>NZ_CM166388.1:2407500-4660349 GCF_056839165.1 Aurantibacter sp. UH7
TAATTTAAAATCCTAAATGAAAATAAACACAGAGATTAAACCCATAGATTTAACCGAGAAGCTTGAAAATTTATGGTCGTATTCAGGTGCGAAATTGAAAAATATGACTTCTTCTTTAGAAGGCTCAGTTGGTTCACCCGTAGTAACAGTAAATGGGAAATATGAACCAAGAAGTTGGACTGATTGGACGCAAGGATTTCAGTTTGGATCGGAGCTATTTCAATTTAATGCTACGGGAGATGAATACTTTCTAAATCTGTCTATTGATAATATAAAAAATAAAATGACCTCACATGTAAGTCATTTTGGAGTACATGATCATGGTTTTAATAATTTAAGTACGTATGGAAATTTACTAAGGTTATTAAATGAAGGAAAAGTTTCTAATAATTCTGGGCTCAGAGATTATTGTATTTTAGCATTAAAGCTTTCAGCTTCTGTTCAGGCAGAACGTTGGACTAATTTACCAAATGGTGGTTATCTATATTCTTTTAATGGTCCTCATTCACTATTTGTAGATACCATTCGTACCATTCGTATAATGGTAGCAGGTCATCAGTTAGGACATCATTCTTCCGGAGAGAATGATGTAAAAATAAATCTACTAAAGAGGGCTTATCAACATGCCTTAGCTACGGCAGAATATTCTGTTTATTATGGCGAAGGTCGTGATATTTATGATGACTGGGGTAGAACTGCACATGAAGCTGTATTCAACATTAATGATGGGAATTTTAGGTCAGCTTCAACACAACAGGGTTATAGTGGTTTTTCAACATGGACACGAGGTCTTAGTTGGGCTATGCTTGGGTTTGCAGAACAATTAGAGTTTATACAAAGTCAAGAAGATTTGCCTGAATTTAAAGAGCTTGGTGGTAAAAAATACTTGGAAGAGAAGTTTTTAAAAGCAGCTAGAGCGACTTGTGATTTTTATATTGAAAATACTGCACTGGATGGAATTCCATACTGGGACACTGGTGCCCCAGGTTTATCAAGATTTACTACTTGGAAAGCTCAAAAATCTAATCCCTTCAATGATTTTGAACCTATTGATAGTTCTGCTGCTGCAATTGGAGCCCAAGGTTTGTTAAGGTTAGGTAATTACCTTAAAAATGAAAAGTCATTAGATGCGGATAAATATTGGTCAGCAGGCCTAACCGTTGCAAATACTTTATTTGACGAGCCATATTTGAGTAAAGACCTTAATCATCAGGGGTTAATATTGCATAGTATATATCATCAACCAAATGGGTGGGATCATAAGCCAGAAAATAGTAAAATTCCATATGGTGAAGCCTGTATGTGGGGGGATTATCATGCCCGCGAACTAGCGCACTATTTAGGTGATATAATTAAAGGCGATTCTTATTATACATTTTTCAAAGACATCATATCTAAATAATGGCGAGTAAAAAAATAACACGAGTAGCTCAGTTAAAAACAGCAGACGATTTTTTAAACCATCTTTCAGAAATAGGAACAGAACTGCCTTTTAAAGATAGGCTAAGTGAAATTGGTGAATCTAGTTTAGGGCATTCTTATAGCTTAAAATCAGGAAAAACTATTGGCAATAGATTTTGCATCTTACCAATGGAAGGTTGGGATGGAAGTACTGATGGTTTGCCAAGTGAACACACAAAACGTAGATGGCATCATTTTGCAATTAGTGGAGCTAAATTGTTATGGGGATGTGAAGCAGTAGCGGTGCGACATGATGGTAGAGCGAATCCGAATCAATTATTAATGAAAGAAGAACACATTCCAGTATTTAAGAATTTATATTCGCAATTATTAACGGATCATAAGGAGAAGTTCGGGGATACATCTGATTTATTAGTAGGTTTACAATTAACCCATTCAGGTCGTTTTTCTATACCAAACAAAAAGGGTGAAAGAGAACCTAAAACATTATATAAACATTCGGTATTAGATGATAAATTTAACTTGCCGAATACACATCAGCCAATGACTGATGAAGAAATAGATGTTTTAGTTGAGGATTTTATTAAAGCTGCAGCGCTTGCTAAAGAAGCAGGATTTGATTTTGTCGATATTAAACATTGTCATGGTTATTTAGGGCATGAATTTTTAAGCGCAAGCAATAGGAAAGGTAAATATGGGGGTTCTTTAGAAAATAGATTAAGATTTCTAAAATCTATAGTTGATGGAATTAATGCAACAAGTGGCATAGCAGTTGGGGTGCGATTGAGTGCTTTTGATTTTGTGCCATTTAAAAAAGACAAATCTAATATTGGCATTCCTTCTGAAATGAAAGGGCCTTATACAGAATCTTTCGGTGGCGATAACTCTGGAGTTGGAATCGATCTTACCGAGGTGTATGAATTACTAGGTCATTTTGAGGATATGGGAATTGAATTGGTTTGTGTGACAGCAGGTAGTCCATACTACAATCCTCATTTAACACGACCCGCTATATTTCCTCCTTCAGATGGGTATTTGCCACCTGAAGACCCATTAGTTGGAGTTTCAAGACATTTAAAAGTTACAGCAGATTTGAAAAGTAAGTTTCCAAATATAGCCTTTGTAGGTTCTGGTTATTCTTATTTGCAAGAATGGTTGCCAAACGTGGGTGAAGCTGTAATTGATAACGATATGGCAGATTTTGTGGGAATAGGTCGAATGGTTTTAAGTTATCCGAATTTACCTGAAGATGTTTTGAAAGGTAAAACATTAGAACGAGGCAAAATTTGTAGAACTTTTTCTGACTGTACTACAGGGCCTAGAATAGGTTTATTATCTGGCTGTTTCCCATTAGATGCTTATTATAAAAAAATGCCAGAAGCAAAAGCGGTTAAAACATACAAGAAGGAAGGGCGATTATGATAAAAAATGTTTTAGTAACCGGTGGTTCAAGAGGTATTGGATTAGGTATTGCTCTTGAATTAGCAAAAGCTGGTTGTAATGTAGCAATTAATGGCGTACGTGTAGAATCTCAGGTCGAAACAGTACTCGATAAATTGAAAAGTTTTGGAACAGAAGTGATTTATTGCCAAGGAAATGTTGCCATAGCAAAAGATCGCGAAAATATAATTTCTAAGGTTTTAGCCAAATTTGGAGGTATAAACCTATTAGTAAATAATGCTGGAGTTGGTCCTAAAGAACGAATTGACCTACTTAAGACAAGTGAAGTGAGTTACGATAGAGTGATGGGAATTAACTTAAAAGGATCATTTTTCCTGACCCAAATGGTTGCCAATCATATGGTGAAAAGTAAACTATCCGATTCAAATTTTGAAGCTCAAATAATAAATATGTCTTCTGTGAGTGCAACTATGGTTTCTATAGAAAGAGGTGAATATTGTATTTCAAAATCTGGAATGAGCATGATGACTCAATTATTTGCTACTCGTCTAGGTGAATACAATATTCCGGTATATGAATTAAGACCTGGAGTAATTGAAACAGATATGACAGCGGGAGTACAAGCGAAATATGAAAAATTAGTTACTGAAGGGCTAACTGTTGAGCAGCGAATGGGTGTTCCTAAAGACGTTGCAATCGCAGTATTAGCCTTGGTGAAAGGTCAAATACCTTATGCCACGGGTCAAGTATTACACATAGATGGTGGATTATCAATACCCCGATTTTAGAATAATATGAAAACAAAACGTAACAAGTTATTAGCAATAATTGATGTGTTAGCATTATTATTATTTGCCGCAACTTTTAGTCCATTTGTCACACCTAGTGGAAAGGTTGATCCATATATTATGGGGGTGTCTTATACCATGTTTATGGGTTTGTTGGTCAGTGTGCTTTTTGTGGTGCTCGCCTTTTTAGTTTCACTAGTAAATAAAGAAAAAGAACATGCTGACTAAATTCATTATTGCTGGTACAATTTATCTTGCAATCTTGATATTTCTTGTCAGGATAACGCGCGTAAAAGAAAAAACGACATCTAACTATCTTTTGGGTGGTGGTAACGTTGGATTTGTAATAGGATTATTTACAACCGCTGCAACTTTGTTTAGTGCCTTTACTGTAATTGGAATGCCTGACTTTTTTAGAACACATGGTATTGGTGCTTGGATATTTCTAGCGGTATCTGATGCTATGATGGTATATGGCTTAATTCGTGTAGGTGAATTACTTCGTAGAAAAGCCCGGAAGTTAGAATTTAAAGGAATGTCCGGTTTAATGGCAACAACTTATCAGGCTAAATTAGCGGGTTATGTTGCTTTTGGTGGTGCTGTTGTATTCTTAATTCCTTATATCGCTGTGCAAATAAGTGGAATTTCAATCTTTTTAAATGCAGCTTTTCCTGATGCTATTCCAGTATGGGGCTGGAGTGTAATGATAGTAGCAATAATGATACTTTATAGTGAGACAGGAGGTTTGCGAGCAATAATGTATAATGATACATTACAAGGTATTTTGCTATTTATAATGATATGGATAGTCGGTTATAATTGTATTGAACATTTTGGAAGTATTGAATCTATGTTTAAAAAGGTAGAATCTGTAAATCATGAATTGTTATCAGTGCCAGGGCCGAAAGGTTTATTTACGCCACAATTTTTATTAATCTCTGCTATTGCGATTATTTGCTTGCCTTTTACACAGCCACAGATTTCAACTCGTGTGGTAATAATGCGGAGTAGTTCGGCTTTACGAAAAATGGCTATTGGTCTTGGAGTAGTGGCGATTCTAATTATATTACCAACATTGTTTATGGGTATGTATGGAGCTGTATTATATCCTGACTCTTCTACGCAAGATTTTATTGGCCATGTTTTATTACATGATCAGGCTTCGAGTATTGCCGCATTAGGATTAGTAGGGTTGATAGCAGCAGCAATTTCAACTTCAGATTCTCAAATATTTGCTTTAGGTTCAGAGCTACGTTCATTACTTACAATTGATGATAAAAAGGCGGTGTCGTTAACCCGAGTATTCATTTTCATATTCGGCATACTGGCTCTCATATTTTCAATAGTAAGTACAGAACATCTTGTATTATTAGCAAGAACAAGTTTTACAGGAACAGCAATGATGGCACCAATGATTCTTGTCGGTATTTTAAGTTCTAAAAAGCTTAGTAAACTTATGCCTATTGCTACGTTGATGGCATTGGTAGTTTTTATTTTAGCAAAGTTAGGTGTGCTGCCAGCTAAATTAGGGGTACTGCAAATAGAGCTTGTTCTCTTTATATTTCTAGCCCTTGCTGTAGTGGTTGAAACAATCATTTTGAAAAATATAGATGCAGATACGGAATAGTATTTACATCGATAAGGTGAAGATGTTCTTGTTCGTTTTGGATTTATTGCAGAAAACAATACATAAAATATAAAGGTAATTTTAGAAATAGGACTTTTGCTTATGGCTTAAAATTGTAGAAGTGTTATACATGGAAAAAAGAAAAAAGTATAGTAGAACTATACTTTTTTCTTTTTTATGGTAAATGATAAAAATATTTATTACTTCATCGGATGCATTTTTAACAACTCCTTAGGTGTATAAAAACCTTCTTTGTCCTTTGTAGCTTCACGTACTTCTTTAACTTTATCAATACTAATAGATGATGCTTTATTTCCAAAAGCATTTCTTACGAAAGTTAATACAGATGCAATTTCAGTATCATTTAACATTCCGCCAAATGGTGTCATAGGAACTTGACCTGGATATTTCTTGCCATTCAATTCAAAAGGGCCCATAAGACCATGTAATGTAAGTTTAATTAAGCGGTCTTCATTTCCAGTCACCCACTGTGAATTCGCCAAAGGTGGAAATTGCGAAGCACTAAGGCCTTTACCATCCGACTGGTGACAGGTTACGCAGAAACCTTCACGGTTATATATTTCTTCTCCTTTTACAAAAAGATCTTTTTCAGCTCCCTTAAGGTCGGTTTTAGTTCCTTTTGTATCTGGATCTTGACCAACATTAACATCATTAATGTGTGCAATTGCAGCTTCATAAGGTTTTTGCATCCATTTGTCTAAAGGCATTTTACCAACTGCTTCAATTATAGGTAAACCAACTTCTTTGTCTAACCATGATGCAGCGACAAATGTTTCAAGGCGCACTCTTGGATTTTCATCTGTAGCTGTGGCCATTAATAAATCAGCTTGATTTGGAATTTGATGTCCAGAATATCGTAAAACTTTTACGGCGGCAGTTCTTGCTCTAAAATCTTTAGCAGTTAACATTTGTAGTAATAAGTCTGCGTCTACGGCATCTAATCCCCAAGTAACCCATAATGCCTCTAAGACATGGTGTTCGTATTTTGGATCTGTTTTGTCTAATCCATTCACCCATTTTTTTATTTTAGCTAATACTTCAGAGGAGTCTCTAGCTCGCAATTCACGTTTTGTTCTGTATCGTGTACGATATTCAGGAAGTTTTAAATTATCTAGTAATTCATTAATACTAGCATCAGCGACCTTAGCTGGTTCGACCAATGGTCTTGATGGATAGGTAATTCTATATATTCTGCCATGTACGTGATCACGTAAGGGGTCACGTGCATTGTGTTGCATGTGCCCTACTAATATATTTTGCCAATCTATAACATATAAAGATCCGTCTGGAGCAAACTCCATATCAACTGGTCTAAAATTAGTATCACTGCTTTTGATTAAATCAATACGATGTCTACTTAAGAAACCAGAACTATTAGGGTCGTCAACGATAGTGTGTTGTTTTGTGCCTAAAAATCCAATCGTATTATTAATTATTATATCTCCTTGAACTTCATCTGGGAAATGTCGACTAGATATAAATTCTAATCCAGATGTTGGTCTAACGCGATGGTCGTCTTCGATAAGATTTTTTGGTTTTGGGGATGCCTGACCATAACGTGGTCGAATAGTACCTGGAGTCATCCAAGTCATATCTGGTCCAGAGGTATCTGCAAAAAATGGTTGTCCCCAATCATCAAATGCCATTCCCCAGGGATTGGGTATTGGTAATTGCGCAGTTCTTTCTAAATGATGGCGTTGTGGACTATAACGGTAAAAGCCACCATTGGTTGCTCTAACAGGTCCATAAGCTGTTTCTATATTTGTGTGTAAAAAAACACCTTCGCCCATATATATTGCCCCAGATGGGTCGGCTACAAAAGCACCTGCAGTATGATGCGTATCGTGATCATCAAAACCACTTAGAATAATTTCCCGCTCATCTGCTTTATCATCTCCATCTGTATCCTTAAGGAGTACTAGATTAGTTCCCTGTGATACATAAACACCTTCTGGCGCAAATTCAAAGCCAATAGTTAGGTATAGGTCATCTACAAATGTGGTTTGCTTATCTGCTTTTCCATCGTTATCTGTGTCTTCCAAAATAATAAGCTTGTCATTAGGCTTACTGTCACCTGGTTTGTATGCAGGATATGTGGGCATTACACCCACCCATAGTCTACCTTTATTGTCAAATGCCATTTGATTAGGGTTCGCCAAATCTGGGAAGTCCTCTTCAGAGGCAAATAGTTCAACTTTGTAACCATTAGCAACAGTAAACTTATCTAAAGATGCTTCACCGGTAATATATCCTTGTTCTACATCACCCATACCATCGTCGTAGTTTGACTTCACTGGTGGAAGCGTTCTTGTCTTCTCATCTGCAGCGGCCAAATCCATAGTTTTCCCAAGATTAGCTTCCCAAATGGCAGTATCCCGAATTTTGGCCATTTGACTAATTTTTTCTTTTTCGTAAGGGTAATTATCAGGTCCGAAAGGATCGTACCTTCTTCCCCAGGCATGCACACCATTGGGTAATTTAATTACATTGTGCCAATACCAATTTTTTTCAGTTACAGCGTCATGCACTAATTTCCGGTGAGATTCATTTGTGTTTTCTTCTCCGAAAAAAGAATCAGCTAAGAGCTTAGCAAATTTTTGGTATCCTAAGTCGTTTAATTGAAATCCATCCGCAGTAATGTCTTCAGATTCGGTCTCGTACCAATTTTTACTAGGTGTAAAAGCATCTAAGAAAAGAACATCCTCTTTGGTTGCTATTTCACGCATTGCATCTGTATATAGTTTTAGGTTTTTGTTTTCCTCTTTACCATTTGGCAAGTCCATTTTAGAAGATAAATCTTCAAAGGCAATAGGCGATACTATAGCTAATTTTGGTGCACTTTCTCCATTATATTTTTGTGCTTTAGTGTGTGTAATAAAGCCTTGCAATTCATTTTTAAAATTTTCTAAACCAGCCTCGCCTTTAAAAGATTCGTTATACCCGAAAAAAGCAAGAATAACATCGGCTTTTAAATCAGTCAACCATTCATCTTCTGTTGGAAAAAAACCGATACTACCCGATTTGTTCGCTAACTCAGTATGAAATTTTTCTGCTCCAGGAAATGCCCAAGGCTCCTTACGCGAAGAATGTGGGCGAAAACCCGGTGTATTGCCAGGGTCCGCCATATTACGGATAAACAAAGTGCTATCGGGGTATCGTAATTGCATTTCTGTTTCAAAATGCCCAAAATTTAGCATTCTAGAGGCTAAATTATTTCCAATAAGCACAATGTGGTCATCCTTATATATTTTAATTGCACCTTCTTTTTTGTCTGTGCAGCCAATACTAAAAAGGGCTACTAAAAATAATATTCCAATAATATTCTTCATGCTTATTAATTTGCTAAAAGTGTCCTTGTTCATTAAAATTGTATATGTATTCCTTGTTCAACAGATTGTTCACAAGCTTCAATTATTTTTTGACATGTAATAGCATCTTCAATACTTGAAAGTGGTTTTGCACCTTGCCTTAAAACTTGATTTATAAAATGTGTTGCAGTGTTCTTAATAGATTCTGGATAGCATTGATATGTTTGAGAATGAGCTCCATTTCTATCGTTGATTACAAAATCTCGATAACTATATCGAGTACTTCCTTTAGTTCCAATAACTTTAATAATACAGCTCCATGGGTCGCCGGCATGGTCATCATTAGCGAAACTTGCACATAGATGGCTTAGGGTTCCATTTTGCATTTGTATGGTGGCCATAGCAACATTTTCTTGTGGAGCCAAGGTGTCATCTACAGTGTTTTTTAAACAGGATATAGTTTTTGGGTTGCCAGCTAAATATAGCATCGTATAGCTATGATGCGTTAATATTTGCCGAATTACTCCAGGATATCTTGCACGAATCTCATCTGCATGATGAATATTGTACATCATATAAAACTGAGTGATATCACCCAATTTACCTGTTTCTATCATTTGTTTTGCCCGCATAATGCCCGGTTCATAAATGTAATTATGAACAGGCATACAAGAGACACCAGCTTTGTTGATGGCAGCGTGCATTTTTTCTAATTCCGCAATAGATGAAGCTGCTGGTTTTTCTACTAATATGTGTTTTCCGTATGAAGCTGCTTTGATAGTATACTCACAATGCGTTTCCATATTCGTTAATATGAAGACGGCATCAATCTTTGAATCTGCTAATAACTCGTCAACAGATGAATAAACATCGCAGCCAAATTTTGCAGCTTTAGTCACAGCTTTTTCAGTTGTTCTATTCCAAATTCCAATTAGCTCGGCTCCATTTAAGTCATTTATTGCCTCTGCATGTAAATCAGCTATGTCTCCCGCACCAATAAATCCTATACCTATCGTTTTCATTTGTCTTGTAACTATTAATTTGGTCAGAAATATTTAGTTTAATAATATTCAATCTCAATCTCAATCTCAATCTCAATCTCAATCTACGAGGCAGGTGTCGAATATTCTAATGTGCCTTTTTCTGCCATTTCCTTAAACTCCAAAAGTGATTTTTTAATTCCCTCTGAAATGTTACATAAGGGTAAGTTGGAGAATGTACTTGCAATTTTCGTATGGTCCAAATCACATACAAAAAGATTGGGTGGCGCGTTATTTACAATTGATAATGAAACATATTTGCCCATTCCTAATGCTATGGCTTCTTGTTTCGCTAAGTCTAAATAAGACTGAATAGGAATAGTTTCTCCTTGAATATTGAAAGCGCTATACCCATCAAAAGTCTGCGTGGTTACTGCCGCAAATTGTGCGCCTACGTCTTCTACAAAATGGTAATTTTCTCTACCTTGATATGGCATTGCAAATGGCATTACTTCACCTTTTACAGCCCCCATTACAATTGCTTTTAATGCGTTTGTTGGGGCAGATGTTTTTCCTTTGTCACGCCCTTTGCCATAAGTGGTGTTTATACGTAAGCAGACCGTTGGAACTTTGGTGTTGTCGTAAAACAAACGCGCGAGGTGTTCACCTGCTAATTTCCAAATTCCGTAGTGATTCGGTGGAGCAAGCTGTAAATCTTCTGAAATTATTTCTTGAGGATACATAGAACGCATTCCGTAAACGGCAGCAGAACTTGCAAAAACAAAACGTTTTAACTTCGTAAGTTCTTCAGCAGCATCAAATAAAGCCATTGTACCTCCGGTGTTTATTTCCATGCCACCAATATGGTCGTTAGAACAATCGGGGCTCTGATAGGCGCCAAGGTGAATAATGTGTGTTGGATTAACCTCTAATAATACACGTTTTATTTCTGAATAATTAGAAACATCAAGAGTTACAAACTCTAGTCGAGGGTCTAAATTTTCTCCGAGCCATAATTTTAAGGGTTCAGGATTATTGGAACGCGAAGCAATTACTATTTTATCAACTTGATCAGATTGTAATAATTTATATATGGTGACTGAACCAATACATCCTGTTCCGCCTGTTATAAAAATTTTATTCATGTTTTTTTAAGAATAGACTTAATTTTTAGATTAGTTAAAATGACTAATTCATTTTAACAACCGCTTTCATGTTTTGCGCTTTAATTGAATCTTCGAAGGCCTGTGTTACATTGTCAAATTCATATAAATCGGTATAATGTTCTGCCGGAAAAACGCCAGTTACCATAAGTTTCATTGCAGACATGTAATCTTCTCTGCAAGATCCCATAGAGCCACGCATATTTAAAGACGTTCTAGTTAAATGCGTTGCATTAATTGGAACTTCGGATCCGTATGTTGCAATAACACAGATATCTCCTTCTGGCCTAACAACGTCAATAGCTTCTGTTAATACTGGTGGCACACCAGAACATTCAATAACCAAATCAACTTTTCCATTAGTTCCGAAAGGGATTCCTTTGTCATCTACAATTCCATTTTGTAATTGAGAAGTAAGCGAATTTTCAGGTGATACTTCAAGTGTAATAAACCCTCTTTCTTTTGCTTTTTTTAATCGGATATCTCTATCGTGAGCTAGACCTGTTACTGCTACTCGAGCACCTGAAGCCCGGGCTACTTCCGCAGACATTAAGCCAATAATACCACAACCTGTAACAATCACATCTTGCCCAGGTTTGATGTTGCACTTGTTATTAAGCGCATTTGTGATAATTGATAATGGCTCTACAAGGGCACCTTGTGCAGGTGTCAATCCATCTAATAAATGAACTACGCGATCAGATTCAAGTACGACACGTTGGCCAAATCCGCCATTTCTATGAAAGCCAATTATTTCTTTTTTAGCACAAAGATTCCATTTAGAAACACTGCAAGCAGGACAATCTTCTTCTTGACAGCCTAACATAGCAAGTGGTGTAAAAATATCACCAACCTTAACATCACCATGATCACCAGGACCAAGTTCTAAAACTTCGGCACTAAATTCATGACCGATTACTCTTGGGCGTTGCACCCAATCAAAATTTGCTTTGGCAATGGTTGCACTATTATCTGAACCACAAATGCCTGTGTAAAGAGGTTTTGCTAATATTTCGCCTTCTTTCAATTCAGGAATATCCATAGTTACCACTGCAGCATTACTGGTTACAGAAACACCTGAGTTTGGATATATTTTCTCTTTTCCTTGAAGGCAAAATCCTTTTATTGTTTGACTCATTCTTTAAGTTCGTTGTTAAGTTTTGATCTTTTATTTAACGGTAATAATTTATTGCCAGTTTACACCAGTATCTTTCCAGCTTTTAGACTTCGCAGAATTTAATACGGCTTCACATACCTTTTGAGTTTCTTGCGCCTCTTTAAAAGTAGGTGAACAAGGTTTTCCCTCACCTAAATTTTTTAGGAAATCAGCAACCTGATGCACAAAACTATGCTCGTATCCTATTGATAAACCAGGTACCCACCATTTGTCCATATATGGATGGTCTCCATCAGTAACATGAATAGAACGCCAACCTCTTTCTTGAGATTCATCACGATGATCAAAATATTCTAATCTAGATAAATCATGTAGGTTCCATTTTATAGATGCATGTTCTCCGTTAATTTCAAATGTAAATAATGCTTTATGACCACGTGCATATCTCGTAGATTCAAATAAACCCAAAGACCCATTGTCAAAATGGCAATGAAAAAGACAAGCATCATCAATTTCTACTTTTTGTGTTTCACCTGTTAGCGAATGCACTCTTTCTTTAATAAAAGTTTCAGTCATTGCCGAAACATCTTTTATGCCGCCATTTAACCACATTGCAGTATCGATGCAATGTGCTAATAAATCACCTGTAACACCTGATCCAGCGGCGTTATTATCTAATCGCCAAAGTCCTTCACCGCCTTGAGGTAATTCAGGACTAATCGTCCAATCTTGTAAAAAGTTAGATCTAAAGTGGAATATTTTTCCCAATTTTCCTTCGTCAATCAATTGCTTTGCTAATGTTACTGCAGGTATTCTTCGGTAATTAAAGTATACTGTGTTTGGTACGCCTGCTTTTTCAATGGCATCTACCATAGGTTGTGCTTCGGCTACAGTTCTTGCTAGTGGTTTTTCACAAAGCACCATTTTTCCAGCTTCAGCCGCAGCAATTGCTATTTCGGCATGCATGTTATTTGGTGTACATATATCAATAGCATCAATATCATCGCGTGCAATTAAAGCGCGCCAATCTGTTTCTATAGATTCGTATCCCCATTGATCTGCGAAAGCTTGAACGCGTTCTTTATTTCTAGCACAAACAGCTTTTAGAACTGGTTTGTATTTTAATTCTGGAAAAAAATCTCCTACTCTTTTATATGCGTTAGAGTGTGTACGGCCCATAAAACCATAACCCACTAACCCTACTCTTAGTTCTTTTTTATTGCTCATATTAAAATTGCTAATTGAAAGTTTTATTCTGCTTCATACCATCCGTGTTGTTCACGAACCTCTATCATTGTTCCCAATATGTCATTCCAAGTTTTTGGTTGCATCATTACATCATTAGGGAACATACAACCATCCCAACAAATGTGTTTAAATTTCTTAGTTAGAATTCTATTCTCATCTCTTAGCCAATGTCCTGCATCAACAGGAATGTCTAATTTGCCATTTGGATCGGTAGCTTGACAATGTCTACCCGTTTTATCATGCGAGCCAGCGCCAAAAACAGTCCCGTCGTTTTGTGCAACATGAAAATCAATAGTCCATGGTCGAAGTGCAGCGGTTAATGTTTTTAAACCTTCAGTAAGTGTAGCTCTATCACTCCATTCGAAGTCTTCTGGTAGAATGCGCTCATCTTCTTTGTTATAACCTAAAAGATATAAAAGTGTGTGGGCCATATCTGCTTGAAAACCAATGTTTGGTCTTTCTACAGCTTCTAAGGTTTTTAACATAGTTTTCCATCCATGCATACCACCCCAGCAAATTTCACCTTCGGCAGCTAATGATTCTCCATAATCAGCAGCCACGTCACAAGCTTCTCTGAAAGTTTGCGCTATTAGTTTAGTGTTTGCTACTTCATCTTTTGCCCAAGTCTCAGGATCTATTGATGAGTCAATACGAATAATTCCGTTTGGACGAATTCCAATATCCCGTAATTTTTGTCCAATTTCACAGGCCTTTCTAACTTGAGTTACAAAATTCTTTCGGTCCTCAGCAGAGCCCATTGCCGAACCACCACCGGTGCCTGCCCATATAGGAGCAACAAAGCTTCCTATTTCTAAATTGTAAGAACTTACTTTGTCTACTAGCTTTTTTAAATCGTCATCAGATGAGTCAATATTTACATGGGGGTCAGCTAAAAATAAATCGATTCCATCAAATTTTTTGCCGTTTACCTCGGCATTTGCTGTCATTTCAAGTATAGTGTCCAGGTCAATAGGTGGTTCGGAATCTGGTCCTTTACCTACTACACCTGGCCATGAAGCATTGTGAAGTTTTGGAAAATTGTTGTCTGGCATAACAGTTGTTTTTATTGTTACTTATTCTTTTTTGGCATTATAGTGGAATTCCAGTCGGCCAAGTCCGAAGGCTTAACATTTTTTTGGAATCCCTTAAAGTTAAAGGTTGTTGGAAAATAATTTCCAACAAACGCAATAGAATTTTCGGTTTTTATGAGGTTTTCCATTTCAAGGCCCCAAAAGCAGGCATTAATTAGCATTCTTCTAAAACCAGTACTAAGAATATCTTCAGAAGCTCCGTGTGTTGTAGTAAATGCTCTGCCTAGTTTACCTGAAGGTAATTTATAGTTGCGAACCCATGCTACAGGTAGTTCTTCTTTAGAAATGTCTACTGGCGAATCAGGAGTCATTCCGTTCAATACTCTACCACGTGCTAAAATTTTTAAATTTTTTCCTTGCGGGTAGGCATTGTAACCTCCACATTGCGCCCAAGAATTTTCTACTCCAATCATAATTGGATGTTGAATATTGGCTTCCTCTGTAATTAGAACAGAAGCCTGTTGATGATTTTTTCCGTAATGCCCTACCCAAGTTTCTCCTAATACTAATTCGCCAAAACCACCATGCCATTTTTTCTTATCACCTTCATACTTATAATCATAATGGCTCCACTTTTTATTCTTTGCTATTTTAAAAGCATGAGTAGATGTACGGAGTCCAATTACAGGGAGTCCTTTTAATAAGTATTTGTTAATATGGTTCATTTGTTGGTCATCGAAATCAGCGAATCTAGTGAACAAGACCATGAGGTCCGCTTGTTCCAAAACTTCCAGTCCTTTTAAGTTTGAACTACCGGGGAATATATTTCCTTGTTCGTCTAAGGCCCAAATAACTGTGCAGGTGAAACCATATCGCTTAGCTAATATTTTAGCCAAAGCAGGTAGTGTTTCTTCACCTCGATACTCGTGGTCAGTAGCAATAAATACAATGCTTTTTCCTTTTCCAGGACCTTTGTTTCCTTGATATACAACACGATGATTTTCTGCAGACTTAATTTCGTTAGATAAAATAAGATTGTCAGTACGAATATTATCCACAATTCGATTATCATTAAAATTATCTACGGCTATCTTATGATTTGCACACGAGCACACAAGACAAGTAAGCGCAAAAAAGTACAGAACTCTAGAGTTCTTTTTGATTGAGCCAATGTATTTAAATAGTAATCTATTCGACATAATAATTAGAACACTAGGGTTGGTTCATTTTGATTTTTAAAGAAAAACGATTCTGTAGTTTTACGACTCTTATAACGCCATACTGCATTCGAGGATCTCTTGAGTATTAAAGTTATTAAATGTATTAATTTCTAAATAAAATCCCATTTTATTGCGCTATTCTTAAAATTTGTTTTAATAAAATTCGACAATTAAAATATAGCTGTACAAAGCTATACTACTATAGGTTTTTATATTTCCTTTATCTTGCTAAAAGGTGACACTTTTTTGTCATATATTTGAAATATTCTCTAATTAAGTGAAAATTTATGAGTACTCCGAATATAGAAAAAACACTTACTACTAAAGAGACTTTTATCTTTAAAGATTTAGTTGGGCCTTACTTTAATCCCAATTGGCATTTTCATTCTGAGTTTCAAATATCTTTTATAGTTGAAGGAAAAGGCACACGTTTTATAGGTGACCATGTTCATAGTTTTGAAGAAGGAGATTTGGTTATAACAGGTCCTAGTTTGCCTCATTTGTGGCGTAGTGATGATAAATATTTTGAAAAAGAAAGTGCGCTTTCGACAAGAGGTTTAGTTATATATTTTGATCAAGAGCTTTTTAGTGAGTCGCTTTTAGGTAGAGAAGAGTTTTATAATTTAAATAAACTTGTTGAGAATGCTAGTCGAGGTATTGAGTTTTACGGAGTAACTCGTGCTAAGATTAAAAGTTTGTTTTTACAAATTCCTTTTAAAAAGGGATTTCAAAGGATACTTAAATTGCTAGAAATATTAGATGTATTAGCTACAAGTGAAGAGTATGATTTATTAGCAAGCCCGGGTTATACTAATGTGTTTAAAGGTGATGATGCTGAAAAAATGCGATTAGTATATGAATATGTGATGAATAATTTTAAAACTAAAATTTCATTGGAAGAAGTCTCAGTGATGTTAAATATGACCACTACCTCTTTCTGTCGGTATTTTAAACCAAGAGCAAATAAAACTTTTACGCGATTTGTAAATGAAATTAGAATTGGGCATGCACGTAAGTTGTTGCTTGAAGATAATCTTAATATTTCCCAAATTAGTTATGAATGTGGTTTTAATGCACTCTCCAATTTTAATAGGCAATTTAAGTCGATTACTGAAATGAGTCCACATGAATATCGCGGCTTGTTTTTAAATATAAAATCTAGTATTTCTTAAAATGACAAGAAAGTGTCACCATTTAACAAAATAGAGGAATCATAAAATAGACTTTTACAATAGATTTGTTTGATTGCGCCTAACGCCATGATTTTTATGAATTATGCAGTTGAAAATCAGCAATTTCGCAAGTATGTTCTATTGTGATTATGAATATGGTAAAAAAAGCAGTAAACTTATAGGCTCAAACAATTCGACTAACTAAATTAAGAACATTTTTAAAAATTAAAATTATGGAATCAAAATCAAATGCAAATAGATTGTTTTATGGCAGTTGTTTTGCACTTATAACAACGGCTTTTTCGTTTGCAATCGCTGCAGGTATTTTAGACCAATTAAAAACAGAATTGGGTCTAACAGCGGGCGAGGCAGGATTAATTACTTCAATGTGGTTTTTAGGATTTCCAATTTCTATGGTAATAGGGGGGCTTATTTATCATAAAGTAGGAGGGAAAGCAATTATGCAATTTGCCTTTTTTGCACATGTGGTAGGTATTTTACTGCTAATATTTTCAGGGAGTTTTACAGGGCTTTTAGTGGCGAATTTACTAATAGGATTAGGAAACGGTTGTACTGAGGCTGCCTGTAATCCTATGATTGCAGATGCGTACGAAGGGAATAGGATGAGTACGATGTTAAATCGTTTTCATATGTGGTTCCCAGGAGGTATAGCTATAGGTAGTTTGTTATCTGGCTTTATGACCAAGATGGGTATAATGGGGGTAAACCAGATTTGGTTACTTTTAGTTCCGGCTTTTATTTATGGATACTTGTTTTTAGGACAATCTTGGCCTAAGGCTAAAGTTCAGGAAGCTTCTACCTTAGGAGGTAATATTAAGGCGATGTTCACGCCGTTGTTTTTGTTTATTGCAGTATGTATGTCTTTAACTGCAATTTCTGAATTTGGTCCAAATCAATGGGTGAGTTTAATTTTAGCAAAAAGTGGAGCTGAGCCCATGATTATTTTAGCGCTGACAGCTGGTTTAATGGCAGTTGCTCGCTATTTTGGTGGAAATATGGTGGCTAAATTTGATCAAACTGGAGTCTTGTTAGGTTCTGCTATATTAGCTACGCTTGGTGTTTATTTGTTTAGTACCCAAACTGGAGCAATGGCCTATGTTGCGGCAATAATATTCGCTTTAGGAATTGCTTATTTTTGGCCAAACATGATTGGATTGGTTGCTACCAAAGTTCCTAAAAGTGGAGCATTGGGTATGTCTTTTGTAGGAGGTGTTGGCATGTTTGCAAATACTATATTTCAACCTATTATTGGCGGATGGATTGATAGCGATAGAGCTGCGGCCTCAGCGGCTGGTTTAACTGGTGATGAATTGGAACTTGTTGCAGGACAGGAGACAATGTTGACAATGACAATTTTTCCAGGAATTTTAATTGTCTTGTTTACACTCTTATATTTCTGGTTAAAAAATAAAAAAGAAGATGATGTTGTTCCAGTAGCAGCACATTAAAAATTAAATGATATTTAATAACCCCTTACCTCATGTAGGTAGGGGTTGTTTATTTAAATGAAAATATAATATAGTAATGAAAATAGGAATGAACATGTTACTGTGGACAAACCATGTAACGGAAGAGCATTTTCCCATTGTAGACACCTTAAAGAAAGTTGGCTATGATGGTGTTGAATTATTTTTAGGTGAAGGTAACGAAGCACACTATTCTAAATTAGGGAGGTATTTTTCCGATATAGAAATGGGTGTAACCGCAGTTGCTGCATTAGCTCTTGAAGAGAACATTGCTAGTCCTAATGAGAACTATAGATCAGCAGGTTTAGATAAACTCAAATGGTCTATTGATATGGCTGCTGCTTCAAATGTTGAAGTAATTTGTGGTCCATTTCATTCTACATTTGCATATTTTACCAGACAACCGCCTACGGAACAAGAAAGAAAATGGAGTGTCGAGATGTTGCGTAAAGCAGCCGAATATGCTGAAGAATCAAATATTATTCTTGCTCCAGAAGCAGTAAATCGGTTCGAGTGTTATTTGTATAATACAATGGCTGATTTAAGAAAAATGGTAGAAGCAGTAGATCATCCTAACTTGGGTGCAATGTATGACACTCACCATAGTAATATTGAAGAAAAAAGTCAGTCCGGTGCTTTAAAAACAATAGCTCCAGTATTAAAACATATTCATATTAGTGAGAATGATAGAGGTACACCAGGTAGTGGTCAAGTGCAATGGAATGATGTTTTTCCAGCTATAAAAGAAATTGGATATGATGGCTGGTTAACTATTGAAGCTTTCAGTACTATTATTCCAGAATTCGCAAATGCAATTAACGTCTGGCGTAATTATTCTGATTCTGAGGAAATCTATACCAAAGGCCTAGAGTTGATTAAAAAGGGAATGGGCATTTAGTATTCATTTTTTGGCTAGATGTTGTTATAATTGAAGAAAAATAAATCTAAAATAATTGGAATGAAGAATGCGTATTTGTTGCTAATATTATGTTTTACACTTTTTGCTTGTAAAGAACAGAAGTCAGAAAAAAAGGAAGTAGTAACAGAAATTGAGGCTCCAAAACAGTGGTTGACTTTTGCGGGAAGTAATGATAGTGCGAAACATATTGTTTTGGTTTCTGGCGATGAAGAATATCGTTCAGAGGAGGCTTTACCTCAATTAGCAAAGATTTTATCGAAACATCATGGTTTTAATTGTACAGTATTGTTTGCTCAGGACCCTGCTAAACCAGGTATTGTAAATGCAAATTATGTAAATAATATTCCAGGATTAGATGCGCTCGATAATGCTGATATGTTGGTTATGCTAACTCGTTTTAGAGCACTACCGGATGAGCAGATGCAGCATTTTGAGGATTACCTAAAAGCAGGTAAGCCATTAGTTGGCTTACGTACATCTACACATGCCTTTAATTTTCCAAAAGAATCAACTTCACAGTATGCGAAGTATGGTAATTATTACGATGGGGAGTTGTCGGAATGGAAAGATGGATTTGGTCGTTTAGTACTTGGTGAAAACTGGGTAAATCATCATGGGCACCATAAGCATCAAAGTACACGTGGTATTTTTGCAAAAGGTGCTGAAGAGCATCCCATAACTAATGGTATTGTTAGTGGTGAAATTTGGGGGCCTACAGATGTTTATGGCGTTCGTTTTCCAATGCAAGAAAATGTTGAGCCAATAATTCTTGGTCAGGTTGTGAATAGGACTGGCGATTATGATGAGAACGATGTGTTATTTGGTATGAAGTCTACAGATTCAGAGTTGGCTACAGAAAATAATGTAGGCGAAAAAGTAAACGATGTGCTAATGCCTATTTCATGGACAAAAAGTTATCAAATTCCTGATGGAAAAGAAGGTAAGGTATTCACTTCGACTATCGGTGCTGCAACCGATTTGTTAAACGAAAGTGTACGACGCCTAATCGTAAATGCTGTCTTTTGGACCATGGATTCTACCGTTCCAGAAAAAGCAAATGTTGATTTGGTAGGTGAATATAAACCGTCTGCATATGGTTTTCAAACCGATGAATACTGGTTGCAAAAACAGTTGAAAATTTCTGACTTAGAATAACTTAAAATCGATATCCAACTCGTACCATGGTGCTTGTTGGTAATACAGGTACAACAACAAAACTGGCCTCAGGATTTTCTGCAATATATTCTTTAGTAACACCATTAGCACTTGCTCCAAATTCGTTAGCTCCAAAGAAATTTGCCAAGCCATCTGAGTTAAACAAGTTGTTCACTAAGAAATTAAGTGTAATATCCTCACTTACATTAAAGCCTAGGCCAAGATTGAAAATACTATAAGCTGATAATTGAAAAGCATTTGCAATATTACCTTCACGCTCTCCCATGTATTGCCACTTAAAGAACCCGTTGACTATTTGATTGTTATATTCCGCACCTAAATTAAACATTAGGTTGGGGTTGAAAGGTAGTTTATTGTCTGAATAGTCAACTGTGGTGTCGTCTGAAACATCAACAGATCCTTCTGCATTATACACCGTCCATTTGGTAGCTTTTCCTTCTTGTAAGGTGCCATTAAATCTAAATGTTAAGTTTTTTGTGGCGGAATATGCACTTTCCCATTCTACACCAATAGTTCGAGAGTCGTTAAATTGTATTGGGGTGTAAAACACACTATTTGTGTCGCCATCAAAAGCAAAGTCAGCTACACCAATATTTGTAAGTGTACTGTAAAAGGCAGTGGCAGTAGCAGAAAAGCTAGATTCGGAGAATTTTAATCCTAATTCAGCTTGATTGATTTTTTGAACTTCACCTGCTTGGTTTATAGGAACATTTGTGAAGTTATTGAAATAATAGTTTAATTCTGGCGCTTTGTTACCTGATGAATATCGTCCAAATAAAGCAGCACTATCATTTATTTTATAATTGATTCCACCTGAATAGGATACGTAGTTATAGTTATAATCAAAATTATCTTGGTCACCAGTTGGAACTAATAATCCATTATCATAATCAGTAAGTGGGTTTCCATCTACGCCACCAGCACGATCCAGAGGAGCAGACTGGTCTTTACTACCTTTGTGTGAAATGGTTTCGTAACGTACACCTAAATCTAAATAAATGTTCTCATTAAGCTTCCAATTGTCATTTGCAAAGAAAGCTAGTTGCGTAACATCTGCTCTGGAGTTGTCGAAGAATAACCCGCCATAATTGCTTAAACCATTTTCGTCTGAAAGTTGAATAGTAGGCTGTCCTGGATTCTGCAAGGTTACTTGTAACATTCTTGGATTTGGTTCATAAGTAACGAAGCCAAAACTGCCTTGTGTGTATAATGATGTTGATGACAGTCCGCCAGCAAAACCGAAATTAAGGTCGTGCATATCGGCTTTTTTACGGATTGTAATTTGATTCATCCACTCATCAGATTCATTTTGTTTTAACCAAGCGGCTGTTCCCATTATAGCATCGTTAGGAAGGCTTCCGGAAATGTAGTTAAACGGAAGTCCGCTAAACATTCCGCTATTGTCAACGCGAGCAACTTCGGTTTTTGAAACTGCATCGTTAAATACGACTTGACCTACTGGAAATTGAGCACCGGTAATAAAATAGGCTAATGGATTGCTTAAAGAAACAAATGCATTACTAATAGCAGTTTGCCAATTTGCACTTTTGTCCGAGTGCTTTAAATTAAAACGAATGGACCAATCATTGCCTAAACTTTGTAATAAGTCAACGCCAAAAGCGCGATCTTGTGCGTGTGCACCTTGGGAGGGGTCGAACGAATTTGTCGCTCCTTCGCTTACGCGACGTCCATCAGGTACATTAGCGGTATATCCTGGCATCATTAAAGCAGTAGCTTTAAAATCCTGTCCAAATGCAGCTTCTGGGTTGTTCCAGTTTGTTGCAGCAACACCGGTGTAACGATTTGTAAAGTCATCTAAAATTTTACCATAAAATTTTAAATAACCATTACTATGCTCTTTTAGAAGATTGAACTTAACTTGTCCTCCCTTGCTAAATGTGAAATCTGTATTTCTAGCACCTTCGTCATTTCTGTAATGGCCACCAATATTGTAATACCAGTTATTGCCAAATGAACCACCAATGGTTCCATCAATTCTTGTGCTTAAATTGCTTTCCCCTTGAACACCACCTTGTAGTTGAATTTCACCACCTAAGTTTTCTCTTTTCGCTTGTGAGATGAAGTTATAAATACCTCCAGGTCCATTTAAAGCAGTAATTGCAGCATTACCGCCACGGATAGCTTCTAGTTTAGTTGTTGTGATGTCAACTCTGTGAAACAAATCAGGTCCGTAGTAAGAATGTTGAACAAGACTAACTGGTAAACCATCTTCTTGGAGGCTTACATAATACCATCCCATATCATCTTCGGCGGAAGCAGATATTCCCCTAGTATATACTTTAGTGAAAACCTCACCTGCAGAAGGGTCTGTGAATGTGCCCGGTATCGCTTGTAATAAATCTGCTGTACCTCTTTGGGTTGTTTCTTGTATTGCTTTTGCGTCTAAAGTTGTAACAGCAGTACTCGATTGTAATTGGAGTCTTGGGTCAAAATTACCAGTGACAACAACATTTTGTAAATTAAGAGGGTCGTCAAATAAAGTAAGTTCTAAAGAAATATCTTCATTTGTAATGTCCAAAGTTTCTTTATGTGTTCTTATACCTACATATGAAACTGTAAGTGTATATGTGCCAGAAGTTATACCAGGTATTTCAAATACGCCTTGCATATCTGTAATTACATATTTGTCTGTAGGAGATAAAAAAACATTTGCTCCAGCCAAGGGATTTCCTTGGGTATCTTTTACTTCGCCATTAATGGTAATTTGAGAAAAGGCTGAATTTGAAAAAATAGAAAACGCAGCAAATAGCAGTAGTGAGGTAAGTTTGTTCATTAGAGGTTTGATTGAGATTGCAAATATACCGTGCTTATCTGATTAAGAAAACACATTGCAGTTAAAAAAACCTCTAATGGACTACTAGTTGTTAAAATTTATACTCTAGGTAAATCTCCTGGGCCTTTTAATGGTAAATTGGAAGATCCCATAAGATATGAATCAACATGGTGAGCGGCTTGACGACCTTCTGAAATCGCCCATACAATTAAAGATTGTCCTCTCCTTTGGTCACCTGCTGCAAACACACCTGGAACGTTAGTTTTGTAATTTTCTTCTGAAGCTTTAATATTAGTTCTTGCATCAGCTTCTAGGCCTAATTGCTCTGCAATGGTCATTTCAGAACCTGTGAATCCCATTGCTAGTAATGCTAATTCACACTTCCATTCTTTCTCTGTTCCTTCAACTTCTTTTAAAGTAGGTCTTTGTCCAGCTTCCTTAATCCATTCTACTTCAGCTGTAATTAGACCCTTTAAATTGCCGTCCTTATCACCTATAAATTTCTTCGTTGAAATACTAAAAAAGCGATCAGCTCCTTCTTTATGCGATGTGCTAGTACGTAAGCGCATAGGCCAAAAAGGCCAGGGTTGATCTATTGGGCGACTCGTAGTAGACATTGGCATAATTTCAAAATTTGAAACAGAAGTTGCACCATGTCTAATTGAAGTTCCTATACAGTCAGATCCTGTATCGCCTCCACCAATAACAACTACATCTTTACCCGTTGCTAAAATTTCTTTATCAAATTTCTTAACACCGTCAACACGTCTATTGTTTTGAGGAAGAAAATCCATTGCTTGAACAACACCATTTAAGTCGGCACCTTCTATTGGAAGGTTTCTACGAACTGTTGCTCCGCCGCATAATACGATGGCGTCGAAATCATTCTTTAATTCATCAGCTTTTATATCCACTCCAATGTTTACTCCACATTTAAATTCGATTCCTTCTTCTTCTAAAACCTGTAATCTTCTATCGATAACACTTTTTTCCATTTTAAAATCTGGAATACCGTAACGTAAAAGTCCACCTGGTTTTTCATCACGTTCAAAAACAGTTACTAAATGACCTGCGCGATTTAATTGTTGTGCTGCCGCTAAGCCAGAAGGGCCGGATCCAACAACTGCAACTTTTTTGCCTGTTCTTTCCTTAGGCGGTTGCGCGACAATCCAACCTTTTTTAAATGCTGTTTCAACGATATTTTTTTCAATATTCTCAATTGTTACGGGGTCTTCATTGATGCCTAGTACACAAGCTTCTTCGCAAGGTGCTGGACAGAGTCTTCCTGTAAATTCTGGAAAATTATTTGTTGAATGTAATATTGCTGCTGCTTTTTCCCATTTGCCACGATAAACAGCATCATTAAAATCAGGAATTAAATTACCAAGTGGACATCCACTATGGCAAAAAGGAATTCCGCAATCCATGCAACGTGCTCCTTGTTCTTTTAAGTCTTTTTCTTGTAGCGGCGTTGTAAATTCTTTGTAATTTTTGACACGCTCTTCAACTGGTTCGTAACCTTCTACTTTTCTTTCAAATTCTAAAAATCCTGTAGTCTTTCCCATGTCTCAACTATATACTTTGTAATTTTTCTTCTTCCATTCTAATAAGTGCTTGTCGGTATTCTTCAGGGAATACTTTTACGAATTTAGGAAGATTCTTTTCCCAATTCTCTAATATTCGCTGTGCCAACGGGCTCATCGTATAATTGTAATGGCTCTCGATTAATTCTTTTAATTGTTTAATGTCTTCTTGCTCATCAACTGGCAGAAGATTTAAAGACTCTTTATTGCAGTTTTTCTCGAATGTTTCGTTTGGATCAAATACAAATGCTATTCCTCCACTCATACCAGCTCCAAAATTTCTGCCAACTTCACCAAGGATTACGGCAATACCACCGGTCATATATTCACAACCATGATCTCCGATACCTTCAACTACTGTTTTAGCTCCAGAATTTCTAACACAAAAACGTTCACCAGCTTTACCATTAATATAAGCTCTACCAGCGGTAGCCCCGTATAATGCAACGTTACCAGTAATAACATTATCCTCTGGTACAAAGGTTGCTTTCTCAGGAACCTTAACAACTAGCTTAGCGCCACAAAGTCCTTTGCCAAGGTAATCATTTGTGTTGCCATTTACGGTAAGAGTTAACCCTCGTGTTGCAAATGCACCAAAACTCTGCCCTGCAGACCCTGTAAAATTAATTTTTAGGGTGTTAATAGGTAGTCCTTCAGCTCCGTAGGTTTTAGAAATTTCATTACTGATAATTGCTCCCACAGCACGATCTGTATTCTTAATAGGATAATCTAGAGCAAGTTTTTCTTTACGGAATAAGGAAGGATTCGCTTTTTTGATGATATCAAATTCAATTGAATCTTCTATATGGTGACTTTGCTTTTTAGTGTTATATAATTTAGTGCCAGCAGGGACATCTATTTGATGTAAGATTGGACTCAAATCAATACCGGAAGCTTTATAATGTTCTATTGCCTTTTTACGATCCAGTTTTTGAACCTGACCAACCATTTCGTTAACAGTTCTGAAGCCTAATTGCGCCATTATTTCTCTAAGCTCTTGCGCTACAAAGTACATGTAGTTTACAACGTGTTCAGGTTTTCCGGCGAATTTTTTACGTAATTCTGGATTCTGAGTTGCTATACCCACTGGGCAAGTATTTAGATGGCAAACTCGCATCATAATACAGCCAGAGGCCACTAGTGGTGCAGTGGCAAAACCGAATTCTTCTGCTCCAAGTAAACAAGCTACTGCAACATCACGTCCTGTTTTTAACTGCCCATCACATTCTAGTACGATTCTATTCCTAAGATCATTCATCACTAACGTCTGTTGCGCTTCAGCAATACCTAATTCCCAAGGGAGACCAGCATGTTTTAGTGATGTTAAAGGTGAAGCACCTGTTCCGCCATCAAAACCAGAAACTAATACTACATCAGCTTTTGCTTTAGAAACACCTGCGGCAACAGTTCCAACTCCAACTTCAGATACTAGTTTTACATTAACTCTTGCAGATCTATTGGCCGATTTTAAATCGTAAATTAATTGGGATAAATCTTCAATTGAATAAATATCATGATGTGGAGGCGGTGAAATTAAACCAACATAAGGCGTAGAATTTCTTGTTTTTGCAATTTCTGGATTTACTTTTGGTCCAGGTAATTGTCCGCCTTCACCAGGCTTGGCGCCTTGGGCCATTTTTATCTGTATCTCTTTAGCGTTTGTAAGGTAGTTAGATGTTACTCCAAAACGACCAGATGCAACTTGTTTAATTGCACTGTTTTTCCAATCTCCTGAAGCATTTTTGTAAAAACGTTCTGCATCTTCGCCACCCTCACCAGAATTACTCTTTCCGCCAATACGGTTCATTGCAATTGCTAAGTTCTCATGTGCTTCTTTACTAATAGATCCATAAGACATGGCACCAGTTTTAAATCGTTTTACGATTTCTGTCCATGGCTCTACTTCTTCTAAAGGTATAGGGTCGTAATTAGAGAATTCAAATAAACCTCTAATAGTAAGGAGGCTTTTAGATTGCTCATTAATTAAATTAGCATATTCTTTATATGTTGTCTCCTCATTACCACGAACTGCCTTTTGTAGTTTGGCTATTGTTAATGGGTTAAACATATGTTTTTCCCCATCTCGTCTCCAGCGATATTCACCACCAACTTCTAAGTCTAAGTCGGCCGCAATTTCTACTTCAGAAAAAGCTTTTTGGTGTCTTTTTGCAATCTCTTTCTCTATTTCATAAAGACCAATACCTTGAATTCTGGTAGGGGTAGTTGGGAAGTATTTATCAACAACTTTAGTGTTAATGCCTATACATTCGAAAAGCTGTGAACCACGATAAGAATTCAAAGTTGAAATTCCAATCTTATTCATCACCTTAAGAATTCCTTTACCAATAGCCTTGTTGTAATTCTGTATAGCATCTTCAAACGAATATTCTGTAATATCACGTTCTTCAATTTGTTCAGCAATAATTTCATTAACTAAGTAAGGGTTTATAGCGCTAGCACCAAAACCAAATAATAAGCAGAAGTGGTGAACTTCTCTTGGTTCAGCAGATTCTATAATTATGCTTAATTTAGAACGTTTTCCTAATTTCTGTAGCCCGCTATTAACAAATGAACAAGCTAATAATGCAGGTATTGGTGCTAGACCTTTATTTACATTACGGTCAGAAAGAATGATAATATTAGTGCCTTCGTCAATAGCTTTAGATGCTTGATCTAAAATGCTAGCTAATGCATCTTCAAGTCCGTTTAGTCCTTTTTTTATTTGATATAATATCGGAATAGATACAACCTTATAATCTGGACTTACATCATAATTTTTAATTTTATCTAAATCTTCTTTAGATATAACAGGATTTTTAATTTTCAACTTTCTACAATGCAATTCTGTAGATTCGAAAATATTTTGATCACTACCTAATGTTAGACTTATATCAGTAATCATTTCCTCACGAATACCATCTAATGGCGGATTCGTTACTTGGGCAAACAATTGCTGAAAATAGTTGTATATAAGTTGAGGTCTTTCGGAAAGCACGGCAATTGGGGTGTCAGAGCCCATGGAACCGATTGGCTCTTTAGCACTCTTACCCATTGGAAGAATAATTGTATTAATATCTTCTAGGGTATATCCGAAAGTTGACTTCCTTTTTTCTAATGATGCTTCACCTAAGAATAATGGACAATCATTATAAGGTATATCAGCAAGGTGAACCATATTGCTATCTAGCCATTTTTTATAAGGATGTCGCTGAGCAATTTCTTCTTTAATCTCTTCATCATTAATGATGCGACCTTCTTCCATATTTACCAAGAACATTTTACCTGGTTCTAGTCGGCCGTGCATTTGAATATTTTCTGGTTCTAAATCAACAACACCAACTTCGGAAGACATAATTACATAGCCATCTTTGGTTACTGAATAACGTGAAGGGCGTAATCCATTTCTGTCCAATACGGCGCCGATATAATTTCCATCAGTAAAAGGAATAGAGGCTGGTCCGTCCCAAGGTTCCATCATACATGAGTGATACTCGTAAAAAGCTTTCTTAGCATCAGACATGTCAGCATTTTTCTCCCACGCTTCTGGGACTAATATCATCATTACCTCTGGTAAAGATCTGCCAGTCATTAATAACAACTCTACAACCATGTCCATGGTAGCTGAGTCAGATTTTGCTGGAAGAATAACAGGGAGTATATTTTTTATTTCGTCACCAAATAAATCACTTTTTAATAATTCTTCGCGTGATTTCATTCGAGAAACATTACCACGTAGCGTATTGATTTCTCCGTTATGGCACATGTATCTAAACGGTTGTGCAAGGTCCCAAGTGGGGAATGTGTTGGTGGAAAAGCGTTGGTGTACTAGAGCTAGCCTTGTAATAACTCTAGAGTCCATTAAGTCCTTATAATAAAGACTAATATCTTTAGGCATTAAAAGGCCTTTGAATATAACAATTTTAGTGGAGAGACTAGGTACATAGAAAAACTTGCTTTCAGACATTTTTGAAGCATTGATTTTATGCTCCGTTGTTTTTCTTGCGATATATAATTTTAAATTGAAATCAAAAAAAGACTGGTTTTCAGAACTTTTAGCAACAAACAATTGCTTTACATAAGGTTCGGTTTCCATGGCAATTCTCCCAGGAATAGAACGATTTACCGGAACGTCTCGCCAACCTAATAATTTAAGGCCTTGTTTTGCGATATTTTCTTCAAAAATAGATACGCAAAAATCACGTTGATTTTCTTTTTGAGGTAAGAAAATATTACCGACAGCATATTCTCCAGCTTCTGGTAAATCAAAAGTACAAGTCTCTAGGAAAAATTCATGTGGAATATCAATCAGAATTCCGGCACCATCACCAGTTTTACCATCGGCGCTAACTGCACCACGGTGTTCTAGTTTATCTAGTATTTCTAATGCCTTATGAATTATATCATTAGACTTTTTTCCTTTTAGGCTACAAATGAATCCTGCTCCGCAGTTATCGTGCTCAAATTCGGGCGAATAAAGCCCCTGTTTCTTCAACGTCATGTTCTTGAGGTATTTAATCAAAAATATCAATTTTGATGTATTATCTGCAATTGTTACAGGATAATCGAATAAAAAAATCAACGTTTGTGATAATTGTACAATTTAAATGAAATATCGAAATTTTCACCCTATTTAATTATGATATTGATAATGGGGTTATCGGAAAATCTTTTATAAATCACATAAATTAATAGATAATCTTTTTAATCTCGTAAGATGCTCCTCGAAATTACGATTTTTTGAATCTCACTAGTGCCTTCATAAATCTGAGTAATTTTAGCATCACGCATAAGACGTTCAACGTGATATTCTTTTACAAAACCATTCCCACCATGTACTTGTACAGCTTCAATGGTGGTGTCCATGGCGACTTTAGAAGCGTATAATTTTGCCATGGCGCCAGAGAGGTCGTAATTTTCACCTTGGTCTTTGTCCCAAGCTGCTTTATAAACAAGGTGTCTTGCTGCTTGAATTTGTGTGTGCATATCAGCTAACTTAAAAGCAATAGCCTGATGATTTGCTATTTCGGTTCCAAATGCTTTTCGTTCCTTAGAATATTTTAAAGCCAATTCGTAAGCTCCAGCGGCTATTCCTAGTGCCTGGGCTGCAATGCCAATTCGACCGCCAGCAAGTGTTTTCATGGCAAACTTAAAACCAAAACCATCTTCTCCAATCCTATTTTCTTTGGGGATTTTTACGTCATTAAAATTTAGAGAGTGTGTATCACTGCCACGTATACCAAGTTTATTTTCTTTAGGACCAATTTCAAACCCTTCCATCCCTTTTTCTACAATAAGCACATTTATGCCTTTATGGCCTTTTTCTCTATCTGTTTGTGCTATTACTAAATATACTTCTGCAGTACCGCCATTTGTAATCCAGTTTTTGGTTCCGTTTAATATGTAATGGTCGCCTTTGTCAATTGCTGTTGTTTTTTGAGAAGTGGCGTCACTGCCAGCTTCAGGTTCAGACAAGCAGAAGGCGCCAATAATTTCACCAGTAGCCAATCGAGTTAAATACTTTTCTTTTTGTGCTTCGTTACCGTAAGTTTCTAACCCCCAACATACTAGTGAGTTATTTACAGAGACAATAACAGACGCTGAAGCATCTATTTTAGAAAGTTCCTCCATTGCTAATACATAAGAAATGGTGTCAAGATTACTACCACCATATTTAGAATCTACCATCATACCTAAAAAACCCAGTTCTCCCATTTTCTTTACTTCCTCTTTAGGAAACCGCTGTGCATCATCTCGTTCTATAACTTCGGGTAAAAGTTCGGTTTGGGCAAAATCTCTTGCCGCCTGTTGAATCATTAATTGTTCTTCGGTAAGTGAGAAATCCATATCTTAAAATGATTTAAATTGATGTTAAACAAAGATACAAGCCTATTGTTGATTTTTGACTATGAATAAAAAGGCATTTAATTAGTAAATATTGATTCAATATAAAATAAATTCTGATTGTGCATTGGGTTGTACTTTAGAATAAACTTAATATAGATAATTGTTAAATTATTATAATGAAAATCGGTCTTGTGTCTTCATTTACTGGTAATTGGAAAAATTTTATTAGAAATTTTATTATTTAATGACACTAGTAGTACAATTAAAAAGTCAAATTTGAATATATTTAGCCAAAATCTAAGAACACTAAACCTTTCTTAAAAGGATTTAAAGTAGTACCAGAACAACTTCTATTAAACTAATTAATATATTATGGAGACCATTATTATCGTCGTATTTCTAGCGGGGTATCTTGCTATTACTCTTGAGCATAATCTTAAAATTGATAAACTGATTCCGGCATTAGCTATGATGGCATTGCTATGGGCGATAATTGCCTTAACACATATGGATGTGTTTAATGTGAATACGGAGCTCAGGCAGCTCGAGCCAACCCATTTAGAGGAAATTTTGTTACACCATCTGGGAAAGACGGCTGAAATATTAGTGTTTCTTTTAGGGGCAATGACAATTGTAGAAATCATCGATTATTTTGATGGATTTGCCACGATAAAAGGATTTATTAAGACAAAAAGTAAGCGCAAGTTGTTGTGGTTGTTCTCAATTCTAGCATTTATATTATCTGCAATTATAGATAACCTAACTGCGACTATAGTATTAATAACAATATTGCAAAAGGTAATTAAAGATCGTGAAACTCGTTTGTGGTTTGCTGGTATGATAATTATTACTGCAAATGCAGGTGGTGCATGGTCGCCAATAGGTGATGTTACCACTACAATGTTGTGGATTGCAAATAAAGTTTCTGCGTTGCAATTGGTAGAGCATGTTTTACTGCCTTCAATAGTTTGTATGGTTGTGCCTGTGTTAATTGCAAGTCGATTTAAAGCTTTTAAAGGAAATATAGATAGTGATGTAAGTAGTTTAGAAGAATCTAAATCTAAATATGGGGCAACGATGCTTTATTTAGGTTTAGGTGCGATTGTATTTGTTCCTTTCTTTAAAACAGTAACTCATTTACCGCCATATGTTGGCATGATGTTGTCTTTGGCATTGGTTGCTACTTTTGCTGAGATTTATAGTAATTCCAAGTTTAGCATGTCAAACATAGATGGTGAAGGCGATGATTCTGTAGGACATCATAGTCCGGTACATAGCTCATTGTCGAAAATTGAATTACCTAGTATATTATTTTTCTTAGGTATATTATTAGCTGTTGCTGCCTTAGAGTCTTTAGGTATTTTATTTCACTATGCGGAAAGCTTAAATACAGCCATACCAAACACAGATATTGTTGTAATGTTATTTGGTGTGGGTTCTGCTGTTATTGACAATGTACCATTAGTGGCTGCCAGTTTAGGAATGTTCTCTGAGCCTATGGATAATCCGCTTTGGCACTTCATTGCGTATTCTGCTGGTACAGGGGGTAGTATGTTAATAATTGGTTCTGCAGCAGGGGTTGTTGCCATGGGTATGGAGAAAATTGATTTCTTCTGGTATCTTAAGAAAATTGCATGGTTGGCACTTATTGGTTTTTTAATGGGAGCATTAACTTTTGTTTTGTTGAGAGATTTCGTCTTAAACGCATAATTTAATCGATAAACTACCGTTATAAAGGCAACTAATAAAAGGGAATTTATATGTCAATTTTTCAAGACCTAGCACAAGATCCAGCAATGGGTGAGGCACTATCAGAAGAGAAAACTCTTTCTGTTATCGATTTAATCTTTAGTGGCGGTATTGGTAGTATCGTTATTATTGGAGTGTTATTTATCTTATTATTTGTTGCTTGCTATATTTATTTTGAAAGGCTTTTTGCGATTAAGGCAGCCTCTAAAATAGATAAGAATTTCATGAATCAAATTCGAGATTATGTAACAAGTGGTAAACTCGATGCTGCAAAAATGTTATGTGCGCAAACAGATTCTCCAGTTGCAAGATTAACTGAGAAGGGTGTTTCTAGAATTGGTAAACCTCTGGATGATATAAATACAGCCATTGAAAACGCTGGTACTTTAGAAGTATACAAATTGGAAAAAAATGTGAGTGTTTTAGCAACAGTAGCTGGGGCAGCACCAATGATTGGATTCTTAGGAACCGTTATAGGTATGATATTAGCTTTCCATGAAATGGCGACTAGTGGTGGTCAGGCAGAAATGGGATCTCTTGCTTCTGGTATTTACACAGCAATGACAACAACAGTAGCTGGTTTGATAGTAGGTATTATTGCTTATATCGGTTACAACCACTTGGTAAATAGAACTGATAAGGTAGTTCATAAAATGGAAGCCAATGCAGTAGAATTCTTAGACCTTTTGAACGAACCTCTTTAGTAGCTGTTTATGAAATTGAAAGGAAGAAATAAGGTCAGTCCAGATTTTAGTATGTCGTCTATGACCGATATCGTTTTTCTATTGTTAATATTCTTTATGTTAACAGCGAATTCACCGAATGCTCTCGATTTACTTTTGCCAAAGGCTAAGGGTAAATCTACAAATACGCAAAATGTGTCTGTTAGTATTGATAAGAATTTGCAGTATTTTGTAAATAATGAAAGAATTAACGGAGACTATATTGAGGTTGAATTGAAGAAGGCATTAGAAGGTCAAGATAAGCCAACAATTATTCTTAGAGCAGAAGAAAGTGTTGCTATTAAAGAGGCTGTAAATGTCATGGATATTGCAAATCGCAATAATTATAAGGTTATTTTAGCTGTTCGACCGAATTAATATATCGGTTAAAAAATTTCGCCCATATCATACCTACATTCTGCTTAATTTAGCACATGCTATTTTTTGGCAACATTTTTGATTTGAACTTGAAAAATAAGTTGGCCTAATGCCTTTACTAGATACGAGACACAAGAAAAAATCATTTACTCTTACAACCGCAATATTAAGTGCGCTTGTACTTATTCTGTTTTATATAGGGATGACTTATATGGATCCTCCAGAAGAGATGGGTATATCCGTAAATTTTGGTACTACAGATTTTGGATCGGGTAATGTGCAACCAAAAGAAAAAATACGATCAGAACCCTTGGATACTCCTCCGGTTGAACCTACCAAACAGGAAGAAGCTGTTGAAGAAGTTGTTGAGGAAGTTGTAGAAGAAGAACCAGAAGCAGTAGCAGAAAAAGAAGCTCCTTCAGAAAAGGTGCTAACCCAAGAAAATGAAGAAGCACTAAAAATTAAGCAGGCAAAAGAGGCAAAGCAAAAAGCAGATAATGCAGCAAAAGAAGCACAGCGTAAAAGGGATGAAGCTATTCAAAGAGAAAAGGCGAAAGCTGCTAAAATAGCTCAGGAAAAACGCGATGCTGAAGAAAAGGCTAGAAAAGAACAAGAGGCAAAGAAGAAAAAGCTTGATGAATTGATGGGTGGCCTCAATAAGTCTGACGGCAATGCCTCAGGTTCAGAAGGCGACGATAATAGAGCAGGAGATAAAGGTTCGCCAGATGGTAATCCATACGCTACTAGTTATTATGGAAGTCCAGGTTCAGGTAGTGGAACAGGAGGTTACGGATTGAACGGTCGTTCATTAGTTAGTCGCGGTAAGGTTGCACAGCAATGTAATGAAGCTGGTAGAGTAGTTGTGAAAATTGTAGTTGATAAAAACGGCAATGTTATTAGCGCTGAACCTGGTGTAAGAGGAACAACTAATAATAGTGCATGTTTATTAGAACCTGCAAAAAAGACAGCTTTCAAGCATAAATGGAATTTAGATTCTAATGCGCCTAGTCAACAAGTAGGATTTGTTGTTGTAAACTTTAAGTTAGGGGAGTGACCTATAAAGAAACTTTAGATTGGATGTTTGCTCAACTTCCAATGTATCAACAAAAAGGTAAGAGTGCGTTTAATGCCAAGCTTGATAAAAGTATTTCTTTGGCAAGTTATTTAGGTAATCCGGAGCACAAATTTAAAAGTATACATGTTGCTGGTACTAACGGAAAAGGCTCTAGTAGTCATATGCTGGCTTCTATTCTACAAGAGGCGGGTTATAAAACAGGACTTTATACTTCACCACATTTAAAAGATTTTGGAGAACGAATACGTATCAACGGTGTACCTGCTGGGAAAGATTTTGTAGTCGATTTTATCGCTAAGTATAAAGATTATTTACAAGCGAATCAACTTTCGTTTTTCGAAATGACAGTAGGTATGGCTTTTGCTTACTTTGCTGCCGAATCGGTAGATATTGCAGTTATTGAAGTTGGACTCGGTGGTCGTTTAGATTCTACAAATATTATTATCCCTGAAGTTTCATTGATTACTAATATAGGATTAGATCATGTGGATATGTTGGGCGATACTTTGGAAAAAATTGCAATCGAAAAAGCTGGAATTATTAAAGATGAGGTTCCAGTTGTTATATCCGAATATCAAGAGGAAATTGCAGAAGTATTTAAAACAATAGCTAAGGATAGAAGGACTAAGGTTGTTTTTGCTGCAAAAAAGCAGACAAAAGCTTATGTAACTTCGCTTCTTGGCAAATACCAAATAAAAAATATAAAAGGCGTTGTTGAAACTATTAACAATCTAGATGGTTTTAAAATAACAGAAAATCAAATTGAAAAAGGTTTAACGAATGTTGTTGAAAATACTGGTTTATTAGGAAGGTGGCAGGTTCTAGGTGAAAATCCAAAGACGATTTGTGATACAGCCCATAATAAAGAAGGACTTACAGAGGTAACACAACAATTAAAAGCGCAAGAATTTGAAAAATTACATATTGTTTTAGGTTTTGTTAAGGATAAAAATCTGGAGGCCATATTGCCGCTTTTTCCAAAAGATGCGATTTATTATTTTGCGAAACCTAATATTTCAAGAGGTTTAGAAGTTTCTAAATTGTCTGAAAAGGCTATAGAATATGGGTTGCATGGAGAACTTTATGTTTCAGTAGAAGAGGCTTTTGCTTTTGCTAAACGAAATGCAACCAAGAATGATTTCATATTTATTGGTGGTAGTACATTCGTTGTTGCTGAAGTTGTTTAATATTTTTCTTTTTTTTCTTTTGGCATCTCAAAAACTAGTTTATATTTGCACCCTCCTAAGCGGATAAGTAATAGGGCAATTAGCTCAGTTGGTTCAGAGCACCTCGTTTACACCGAGGGGGTCGGGGGTTCGAATCCCTCATTGCCCACATAATTAAAAATCCCGATGAATTTTTCATCGGGATTTTTTTGTATCAATTTTTGCAATGGTTCAATTTTCGAAAAAGTGATATAGCTTTATTTGATTACTTCAATTTTGCCTCCAAACACTTTATCCTTACTTACCTCTTTAGGATTGCCATAAATACTGATTTTTCCACCAGCACGAACTTTAGCATCTACCTTGTTTGAAGCTTTAATTTCAGCTGAGCCGCCTGCATTAACAGTTACTTTTGTGTCTTTCGTGGTAAGTTCTTTATTGTAAACTTTACCTCCAGCATTTGCTACTACTTCTTGCGTTGTTGCTTTACCAGTAAGTGTGACCTCACTACCCGAAGTAGATTTAACATAAAGATTATCTATGGCTACATCCAATACGATATCTGCTCCTTCTTGTACAGCAAGTTTTGCATCCTTGCTCTTAAAAGTGCCTTTGGAAAAAATTTTTGCATTTTCATTGGCGTCTAATAATGTTAATTCTCCTGAGTAATATAGAGTAGCTTCAATATCATCACCGTCCATGTGGTTTTCAATATCCATCTTAATCTTTAGTAGTCCTTTTTTGTTGTCAATATTAACATCTCCAATATCATCACCCGTAAGAATGAGTTGATTCTTATCACTTTTAATTAAGGTGACTGTTATTTGATCAAAGGCTTTTACCTGAGTAAAAGGATTGAGGTCTTCAGTGATTTTTTCTTGCGCCTTTGTTGAGATGGAAACAATTATAAGAGCGAAGAATAATATTATATTTTTCATATTAAATAGTTTTTATTTGTTAGAATAATAGCTTTCAAAAGTAATATTATTTGAGGATATATAATTTTGTTCAGGCATTGTGTGTATAAGTAATATTAATTTTCTCATTCCTTAAGTAATGCATAACTTAATCCCTTGTTTTAAAATATTAATATCAAAATTAGAATTGATGACAAAAAATAATAAGGATTTCCTTGTTGGCTTTCAAAAATCAACCCCCAAAGTAAAGTTTGTTTATATCATACTAGCAGCATGTGTTTTGGTTTTACCAGCATGTAAATCTTCAAATACAGTAACAGCTGAAAGTAGTGGAAAAACTCCTGTTGTTTCTCAAAAGCTAGAGGGTTTTACGGAAGCGGTTCCTCAGACAGATGTGACATTTGATATGGTTGAAATTCCTTCAGGTAGTTTTACTATGGGTAGTCCTGAAAGTGAAGCGAATAGAAAAGCAGATGAAGGACCGCAACATCAGGTTGTCTTGGATGGCTATTATATGGGTAAATATGAGTTGACTTGGGATGTTTTTGAATTATTTTTTAAGCAAAATCAAGAGCTCTTTGTAAAATTAGATAATGATAAAGTTATTAAAATAGATGCTATTAGTAGACCCAGTCCACCTTATGAAGATCCCTCATATGGAATGGGCAAAGAAGGTTTTCCTGCAATTAGTATGTCTACGTATTCAGCACTTGTATTTTGTAAATGGTTAAGTACGGTCACCGGAAAATTTTATAGACTTCCAACAGAAGCAGAATGGGAATATGCTGCTAGAGCAGGGTCAAATTCCACTTATTCTTTTGGAGATTCTTTAGAGGAGTTAGATAAATATGCTGTTTATTATAAAAATTCGAATAACAAGTCGGCAAAAGTAGGAACGAAACTTCCAAACGCCTGGGGACTTTACGATATGCACGGTAACGTATCGGAGTGGACACTTGATGAATATAAAGTAGATACTTACGCAAATTCAGAAGAGAAGAACCCATGGGTTACGCCCATGGTAATTCACCCACGTGTTATTAGAGGTGGTTCTTGGGATGATGATCCAGATAAATTGCGTTCGGCTGCCAGAACTGCATCAAGCAAAAAATTACAAAAAAGAGATCCACAGATTCCTAAAAGTTTTTGGTGGTTTACAGATAGTAACTTTGTTGGTTTTCGTTTAGTAAGTCCTAAAGTTCAACCATCACCAGAAGACCAGAAAAAATTCTGGCAAACAGTATTAGATGAATAGATTTTACGAATATAGATAAATGACTTATGAAGACGAATCCCCGAAGAAAGTTTATTAAGCAAACTTCAAAAACAGTAGCTGCAGGTATGGTGTTTAGTCATCTTCCAGCTTTTTCAAGTGCAAATGTATTGGGACAACAAAAAATCAAACTCGGTTTGGTAGGTTGTGGTGGTCGCGGTACTGGAGCTATTTTTCAGGCATTAACGGCATCAGAATCTGTAGAATTGGTAGCTATGGGTGATGTTTTTCAACATGAGCTTGATAATAGTGTTCAAAGAGTTTCAAAAGATTTTGCTACACAAGTAAATGTGCCAAGAGAACGTCAGTTTTTAGGCTTAGATGCATATAAAAAAGTTATTGATGAGTGTGATGCTGTAATTCTGGCAACACCACCAGGTTTTAGACCGAATCATTTTGAATATGCTATTGCTTCTGGGAAACATGTTTTTATGGAAAAGCCGTTAGCAGTAGATGGGCCAGGATATCGTAAAATAATTGAGGTAGGTAAAACAGCTACAGAAAAGAAATTAAATGTTGTTGTAGGCTTGCAGTCAAGGTATGAAATGGCACTCAATGAAATGGTGTCGAAAATTCATGCAGGTGATATTGGCGATGTGCTTTCAATGGATGTTTATTATAATGTAGGTATTGCAACAGTGCATCCAAGAAAACCCAATCAAACTGAATTAGAATATCAAATAAGCAATTGGCATTATTTTAATTGGTTGTGGGGAGGTCAGTTAGCGGGACAAGCAATACACCAGATTGATGTTGTAAATTGGATAAAAAAAGATTTTCCAATTAAGGCAAGTGGAATGGGAGGACGAGCTATGCTAAAAGGTCCCGATCATGGCGAGATTTTTGACCATCATTACGTGGAATTTGAATATGCCGATGGCACAAAATTACATGTGCAATGTAGACAAATGGATAACTGCACCAATAGAATGGGTTTTAATATACAAGGGTCAAAAGCTAAAGCCGATGAGCGTTTTCAAATAGTAGATTTACAAGGAAACTCATTATGGAGATATCGTGATAAAGATGACCCTTCATCTTCACAGATAGAACAAGATGTTTTTGTCGGAGCAGTTTTAGGAAATAAGCCATATGTGAATAATACAGCGTATGGAGCGGAGAGCACTATGACCACCATAATGGGTAGGATGGCTATAGAATCTGGCAAGATTATTGAATTAGACAAAGCAAAGGAATCTAATTTAAACATTGTGCCTGAAAATCTTACATGGGATATGAAGATGCCCAATGCACCATTAGAAGATGGTAATTATTTAATTCCGAACCCGACTATTCCTGTTCTATAAAAACTTTAAAAATTACAAAATGAAAAGTATATTTTTTACATTCTTATTTGCAATTTCTTTTATTTCTGGGTTTGCTCAAGATACATATGTTTTGTCAAGTGAAAGCAAACTCTCAATTGATGGTACTTCAACAGTACATGATTGGACAGTGATCGCGAATACTTTGAAAGGCGAATTGAGTACTGATGCCAATCTTCCTAAAACAATAGATTTTCAAGTTGCTGTAGCTGATATTAAGAGTGAACGTGGTGCGACAATGGATAAAAAAATGCATGCTGCATTGCAGAAAGACTCACATCCTCAAGTGATATTTAATTTAAAGGAAGTAAAAAATGAATCTATTTTGGTTGGTACGCTAACAATTGCGGGTGAAGCTGAAGAAGTTGAGATTGCAAGTAAGGTAGAAAAGGTGGGCGATAAATTAAATATTTCAGGTGAATATGGTCTTGCTCTAAAGGATTATGAAATAGAGCCGCCAACGGCTATGTTTGGACAGGTAATAGTTGGGCCTGACGTAACAGTTAAGTTTAATTTGATTTTTACTAAATAATGAAGTCGATTTTCCAATACATTGTTTTAATCACATTAATTGCTAGCTGTTCTAATTCGAAAAATGGTATTGAAATTGAGGTTTCTGAATCCGCCGGTATTGAGCGACAAGTAGAATATGTAAGTGCAACCGTTAACTTGGATAAAGCATTATCAATTGGTGAGTCTATATTACTAACGAATGTGGAAGACGGCACGACTGTTTTATCAGTGAGTAAAAGTGCCAATGAGAATAAAAATGATTACAAATACGATATCATTTTTCCTGTTGCATTAAAAGCAAATCAAACCAAGACATTCAATGTTACTGTTGTTCAAAATCAAGAATCGAAAACACCGCAAAATAGAAGTATTCTTTCAGAAGATAATCTTACAATAGATAACAAGGTTTACAAAGCAACTTTTAGTACGGAAGATGACAAACGTGGTGGTCAAGTAAATGGAATAGTTCTTAAAGACTTTAATAAACAACTTTTAAGAAGAGGTCATATCGCGATGCATTGGGCTCCTAATTTTTCTAAGACAAATTCTGATTATTATTTCAATTTAGAAGATCTAGAGGCTGGTTCGTTAAATGAAGTAAAAAAGAATGTTTATAAAGTGTTTAAAGAACGTTCTGGTATAACCGATAGTGTGCCTGAAATTTTAATTGAAGGGCGATACGAATTTTATAAAGACCTTCCATACTTCTTGTTTGAATCTACAATGACGGTCAAAAAAGAAGTGGAATTGAACTTATTGCGCAATGATGAAATGACGATGGATAGTCTTTTTACACATATCGCCTATACAAAGAAAGATGGGTCAATCGCGCATTTAAAGTTATATTCAGATGAATTAGATGTTTTAGAGAAAGATCACGTAACTGATGATGCAAGTTGGTTAGCTTTTTATAATTTGGACAAAGGTTATGGCTTTGCTTCAATTCGATTACAGTACGATAATACCAATGTTAACGGTGAACTCTCACCTTTGCATAATCCATACACCAAAATTACCAGGTCTTCTAATAATGGTAGGTATTGGAATCGTATATTGTCAGATACTATTCAAACATTTCCTGTAGGTAGTCGATATTACGAGAAAAATGCATATTTAGTTTTTGCAGTAGATTCTACAAATCCCGAAAAGGAAATCTTGTACTATTACAATTGTTTAAAAAACCCGTTAAAAGTTCAAGTAAAAGCAGGGTTACAGTAAATATTCTTTCCTTTATTATATTTAAAATTGCTACATTTAATGATGCAGTAATAGATAGCTGTGCGTACTATGAAAAGAATTTTTGCTTTAGCGGTTATTTTTGGTGTTTTAATTTTGCTGATATATGCTGTTAAAACTGGCTCTTTTAATACTTTAGATGACAAATTTGCTAGTATAGAACTCCCTGAGAAAGTGGATTACAATTTTCATATTAAGCCTATACTTTCTGATAATTGCTATACTTGTCATGGGCCAGATGCTAACAAGCGAAAAGCTAAACTTAGGCTTGATACAGAAAAAGCTGCCTTTGAAGAGTTAAAAGAAAGTCCCGGTGAATATGCTTTTGTTTCAGAGAAGCCAAATAAGAGTAAAGCCTATCATCTAATTATTACAAATAATGAAGATGAAATAATGCCTCCTAAAGATTCTAAGTTGAGTCTAAATTCATACGAAAAACGACTTATAGAAAAATGGATTAAACAGGGAGCAAATTTTGAAAAGCATTGGGCGTATCTATCACCAGTGAAGAAAAAAGTTCCTACGATAAATACTCCAGATTGGGCACAGAACGAAATTGATGGTTTTATTTTAAAAAAGCTAATCGAAAATGGTATTCAACCTTCAGAAAAAGCATCGAAAGAAACTTTAGTTCGGAGAATTAGCTTAGACCTCACTGGATTGCCACCTAATATTGAACAAACTAAGGAATTGTTAGCACTGCCATCAGAAGAAATAATTCCGAAAACCATCGATAGGTTTTTATCAACATCGGCTTATGGTGAGCGTATGACACAATCTTGGTTAGATGTTGCACGGTACGCTGACTCTCATGGTTATCAAGATGATAGTTATAGAACAATGTGGCCTTGGCGCGATTGGGTAATACATGCCTTCAATAAAAATTTACCTTATGATGAGTTTTTAACATGGCAACTAGCTGGCGATCTTTTACCTGATGCAAATTTAGAACAGGTACTAGCAACGGGTTTTAATAGAAATCATCCAATAACACAAGAGGGAGGAGCTATTCAAGAAGAATACAGAACGAATTATGTGATTGACAGGACAAATACTTTAGGTAAGGGAATTTTAGGTCTTACGTTAGAATGTGCACGTTGCCATGATCATAAGTATGATGCTTTATCTCAGGAAAATTATTTTGAATTCTTTTCCTTTTTCAATCAGGTTAACGAAAAAGGATTGCAAATGGACGCTGTACAAGCCAAGAATGAAAAATTCTTTGCAGACCCTCCATATATTAAACTTTCATCTAAAGAGGTAAGTGGTGTTTTAGACTTTGTCAATTTAGAAGAGGGAAAGCAAGTTAATGTAATGGTGATGAATGATTCTGCCCCAAGAACTGCTCATATATTAAATAGGGGGGAGTACGACCAACCAACAGATTCTGTTGTGCCAAATGCACCAGAAAATATTTACCCGTTTGCGAAAGAATTGCCTAAAAATAGGTTGGGACTGGCTAAGTGGATAGTTGATAAAAAGAATCCATTAACGGCAAGAGTTTTTGTAAACAGAATTTGGGCGATGCTTTTTGGGAAGGGAATCGTAGAAACTTCTGAAGATTTTGGTGTGCAAGGTAGTTTACCTACGCATCCAGAATTACTTGATTGGTTAGCTGTCGATTTTATGGAGCATAATTGGGATGTGCAATATTTGTTGAAGAAGATAATGCTTTCGGCAACATACCAACAACAATCTATATTGCGTCCCGATTTAAAAATTTCTGATCCTGAAAATAAATTGCTAGCAAGAGTACCTCGTTTTAGAATGAGTGGGGAAATGATTCGAGATTATATTTTGGCTACAAGTGGGTTGTTAAATACTGAGGTTGGTGGTCCTAGTGTTATGCCCTATCAGCCAGATGGATTGTGGGCTGAAACTAATGCAGGTGAAAATAGGGGTGTGCTTACCAAATATGTTCAAGGTGAAGGTGAAGATCTTTATCGACGATCACTATATACATTGTGGAAGCGTACATTGCCACCGCCAACGATGACCATTTTTGATGCACCTAATCGTGATTTTTGTGAAGTAAGAAGGCAAAAAACAAATACACCATTGCAGGCACTTGCTCTGCAAAATGATATCCAGATATTAGAAGCAGCTCGGGTTTTGGCGCAGCGAACGCTCATTGAAGGCGAAAGTAATCCAGATATTGTTAAAGAGGTCTTTCAGCGCATATTGGTGCGTTCTCCGAAGGAGGAAGAGTTGCTTACTTTAAATAAGTATTATTATGATGCGGTGAATATCTATACAAATGATAGTGATGATGCGCAGAAGTTGGCATCGTTAGGGGAATATGAACAATTGAATGTTGATCCGGCTAAGACTGCCGCATTAATGTTAACAGCTCAGGTTATTTATAATTTAGACGAAACTATTACCAAAGAATAATTTAACATATGAAGGAGAAAGATAAGAACAAGTCTGAAAACCCTTTAAAGGTTAATCGCAGACATTTTTTTTCACAATTAAGCGTAGGCGTTGGTTCATTGGCCTTGGGTTCATTATTGATTCCAGATTTATTTAAGGGCTCTCCTGAAAGTGTTTTATCACAACCTTTAGGTATTCCTCATTATGCGCCAAAAGCTAAAAGAATTATTTATTTGTTTCAGGCAGGGGCACCATCGCAACTAGAATCATTTGACTACAAACCTATTTTGCGCAAGCGAATGGGTGAAGATTTGCCGGAGTCTATTCGTAACGGTCAGCGTTTAACCGGAATGACTGCGAATCAAGACAAATTTCCATTAATGCCTCCGAAAATTGGTTTTAAGCAACATGGAGAAAGCCAAACGTGGATTAGTGATTTCTTTCCGCATATTGCAAAAATCGCTGATGAAATTACAATAGTTCGTAGTATGCATACAGAGGCCATTAATCATGATCCTGCAATAACTTTTTTTCAAACTGGGAGTCAAATTTCAGGTCGGCCAAGTATGGGTTCGTGGATGAGTTATGGTTTGGGTAGTGAAAATAAAAACTTACCATCATTTGTTGTTTTAACTTCTAGAGGTAAAGGAAATAGTCAGGGCTTATATTCCAAATTATGGTCGAGTGGCTTCTTAGATTCAAAGCATCAAGGTGTTCTTTTGCGTTCAGGTAAAGATCCGGTTTTATATTTAAATGATCCTGATGGACTTTCTCGTTCAGATAAGCGTCATTTGCTGGATCATGTGTCTTCTTTGAATAAATTGCATCATGTGGATACTGGTGATGACGAAATTGAATCGCGGATTGCTCAATATGAAATGGCATATCGAATGCAAATGTCCGTGCCAGATGTAATGGATATTTCAAAAGAACCACAATCAATTATTGATTTATATGGTGAAGATTGCCAAGTGCCAGGTACATATGCTGCAAATGCATTGCAGGCTCGTAGACTTGCCGAAAATGGAGTTCGTTTTATCCAGTTATATCACCAAGGATGGGATCAGCACGGTAATTTACATAATGAAATGAAAGGACAAGCGAAAGACGTAGATCAAGCGTCAGCTGCTCTTATTTTAGATTTGAAGCAACGTGGTATGCTAGATGATACATTGGTGGTTTGGGGTGGAGAATTTGGACGAGGTAATTATGCGCAAGGTAAATTTGATCCTGAAAATTACGGACGCGATCATCATCCAAGAGCATTTAGTATTTGGATGGCCGGAGGAGGTGTGAAACAAGGATTTAATTACGGTCAGACCGATGAGTTCGGATACAATGTAGTAGAAAATCCAGTTCATATAAATGATTTTCATGCTACACTAATGCATACAATGGGAATAAATCACGAGCAGCTTATTTACAAATATCAAGGAAGACGTTTTCGTTTAACAGATGTAGCTGGTAATGTAATTAAAGATCTTTTAGCGTAACAAATGATAGACATCGCTAAGAATAAATGGATAGATTATGTGGTTTTAGGACTTTCAATATTCCTTATATTTTGTCTCATATTTGATTCCTATATTGTTTTACCAAGATTAGTTGCTTGGATAGGACATTGGCATCCATTGGTATTGCATTTTCCTATTGTACTTTTATTGATTTGTGCTTTTTTAGGATTAACAAATAAAAAAATTCCGCCGCTACTTTTTACAATTACTGTATTGTTAACATTAATTACTGCAGTTTCTGGTTTTTTTCTTGGCAAAGAATCTGGGTCAAAAGGTGAGTTGTTAATTTGGCATCAATGGTTAGGTGGTGCTTTGGCTTTATTAGTAACCATATGGTATTGGCTAAGTTCAAGTGCAGCTATAAATGGAATCATACCTAAAATAATACAAGGGGCAATAATATGTTTAGTGTTAGTAACAGGTCATTATGGTGGTATGGTTACCCATGGCGAAGATTTCTTAGCATTACCAATTGAGAAAAGACAAGATCAAATTCCTGAAAATCCATTGATTTATAAGGATATTGTTAGTAGAATTTTGGATGATAAATGTGTTTCTTGTCATAACCCTAATAAGAAAAAAGGAGAGCTATTATTAAACACTTTAGATGGTATTCTTACTGGTGGTGAGTTAGGGCGTACTGTTATTCCCCAAAACGTTGAAGAAAGTGAATTAATTAATAGATTGTATTTGCCTATAGAAGATGAAGAACATATGCCACCCGAAGGTAAGCAGCAACTGACAGCTAAAGAAATACAAATTTTAGAAAGATGGATTGCCTTGGGGGCCAGTGATACTTTGAAGTTAAATCAATTGCCGACGTTAGATCCTTTGGTGAGTTTAGTTCATAATTTAATGAAACCAGATGCAACGGATAGATGGAAGAATCTTCCGGTAGTTGATGATAGTACTTTAATTAATTTATCCTCAGATTATATAACTATTAATAGAGTGGCCAGTAATCTTAATGCTTTAGGTGTTGATGTGTTTAAGCCTCCAACATATGATTCGAGTTGGGCGAAAAGTTTAAGTCGTGTGGGGCAAAATATTGTCGAACTTGATTTATCAGGCTTGCCAATAACCAAGGATGAATTAACGTTAATTGCAACTTGGAAGAACCTTGAAAGGCTGGAATTAGATAGAACTGCAGTGGGTGATAATGACATTAAGTTGCTTTCTGAATTAAAAAAACTAGAATTTTTAAAAGTTTTTAAGACAAACATTACAGATGAGAGTCTTAAAGTGTTTTCGAGTATGTTAGGCTTAAAAAGCCTGTATTTAGGGGGGAGTTCAATTTCTGAAGAGGGATTAAAGCGATTGAAAATTGAACGTTCAGACCTGCATATTATCGATGGAATTGATCAAGAGAAAGAAAGTTTTTTTATAGCTAAAGATTCAGTGCCGAAAATCTAGAATTTTTACTAAATTTGCAGCCACTTAAAAAATTGGTGGCATAGCTCAGCTGGATAGAGCACCTGCCTTCTAAGCAGGCGGTCCTAGGTTCGAATCCTAGTGCCATCACAATTATAAGGGACTTCCGAAAGGTTCGTCCCTTTTTTTGTATCTAATAATTAACCTTATCTGAATATAATTTTCAAAGTCTGAATTGATTTTAGAATACAGTTTATTTAGATATTTATTCTTAAGCACAAAAAAAGACGCGATGCTTTTAAAAGCGCTCGCGTCTTTCTTTAAATAGTATTGTTTCTTTTAGAAGTACTCTATAAGTGCTACTATTCCATTATACGAAATAACACAAGAAAAGAATAGGGCTGCAAATAGGCCTAAATTTAACCAAATTGTGGCTTTGTATTCACGCATTATCTTTTTGCTATTAATCAATAGAATGATGCCTATAATTACTAATGGCAAAACAAATACGTTTAACACCTGAGATACAATTTGCATCTCAATAGGATTGGCGCCAAATACTGGAACAATTAAGGCAAATAAGCAAGCAACAGCCGTAATAATCCTAAATTGTTTAGAACTTGTATCTAATTCACCAGATTGATAATCTGCCACTAGAATAGGAGCAATTAATAAACAAGGAAAAATAGAAGACAGTCCCGCACTTAATGTTCCGAAAAAGAATAACGTAAGAGCGAATTTGCCCGCTACGGGTTCTAAAGTATTAACCATGTCTAATACTTTGGTGACTGGTTGCCCTTGGTGAAATAGCGCTCCACAGGCTACGGCCATAACTGAGGCGCTAATTAAGAAAACTAAAGTAGCTGCTATTATGGAATCTTTCTTCTGCTGCGCAAGATTTTTAATTGTCCACCCTTTACCTTTCACAAATAGCGGTCTTGATAAAAATGTAGCTGCGGCCATAGTCGTCCCAACAAAGGCTGCAACCATCATTTGACCACCTGGTACTTTAGGAATAGTTGGAATTAGTCCTTTCGCAACTTCAATAGGTAAGGGGTATACCATAAATAATGATATGATAAAAGAGAGGCCCATTATTGTAACAAAAATCACTAGAATCTTCTCAAAAAATGCGTACTTGCCAATTAATAAGAATCTATAGAAAATTGCAATAACCACTATTGCAATTATTAAGACCGACTCATATTGATATCCAGCTAAGTCGGGAAAATATATCAGGAATATTTCAAATATTATATTGGCCGAGATACCTAAAATTCCCATTAGAGAGTTCCATTGACCAAAGGATACACCAATGATAATAAGTATCGCGATAAGCTTGCCCCATTTTAAATGCTTTTTAAAAGCATAAAGAGCTGTTTCTCCTGAGACTAAAGCAAAATTACCATAGGCGAACATTAGTAAACCCGAAAAAACACAACTTAATAATAAAACCCAAAGTAATTGCATGCCGTAAGTACTTCCGGCAACAATCATTGAAGTTACACTACCTGTGCCTATTGTATAGCCTATTGCAAAAATGCCTGGGCCAAAGGCTAAAATAATGGCTAATAATTTTTTCAATATCGATTTATTATTAGCCGTGCTTTCCATTATCTAAGTTTTTTTATGGTATTCAAGGTTTCTCTTACACTATTCTCTAAGCCTTTAAAATCCTTATTTGCTAAGATTTCTTTGCTAATTAATTTAGAACCCATACCAACACAAGTTACACCGGCATCGAACCATCCCTTCAAATTATCCGTTTCTGTACTTACACCACCTGTTGGCATAACACTAGTCCAAGGTTGGGGTCCTTTTATTGCTTTTACGAAGCCAGGTCCATAAGTAGAACCAGGGAATAGTTTTACAATTTCACAGCCTAATTCCTCTGCTTTATTTATTTCAGTTAATGAACCGCAGCCAGGAGACCATAGTACCTTTCTTCGGTTACAAGCAAATGCTATATCTTCTCTTAACGAAGGTGTAACAATGAAGTTTGCACCCATAGACATATACATTGATGCTGCACCGGCATCAGTAATTGAGCCAACTCCCAAAATCATACCTGGCAGTTCTTTAACTGCAAATTTGTTTAATTCTAAAAATACTTCAAAAGCAAAATCGCCTCTTGCAGTAAATTCCATTAATCTAGCTCCACCGTCGTAGCATGCTTTTAGAACATTTTTACCAAGTTCAATATCTGAATGATAAAATAAAGGAACCATACCTGTTTCCTTCATAACATTTGCTACTTCTATACGCGTATATTGTGCCATAAATTTTAAGCTTCTAATATTTTATTAAAATAATAATCTTCAGGTTTATTTAAGTATTCTTTGGCTTTTTCATTGTCAACTTCCGATAAGTAGTGCAAATTCTGAAAGCACAGTTTTGCGAATTCCGAATTTATATTTACTAATCGAGGAGCAATTTTGCCATCTTCACCTTGTAGGTCTTTAAGAAATAAAGGTGTTACTTCGCCCTTTGAGTTGGCCGTAACAATACAGCCAGTTTTACCTTCATCATACATTTTTTTAACCCCAAGCCCTAATAGCGTGCATAAAGTTAAATCGAATCCGATAGGTCGGCAACAACGAAGTTCGTAGCCAAGTTCAACAGGTCTACTTTTAATGTTTATGCCAAGTTCTTTTAATTTGATTTGAACAAGCATATTGAAAATATGCGATTTACTTACATTACCTAATTCAGGATGTCCGTGATCATCATAGGTAAAATTAATGCCACAATTATCAAGTTCAGAATCGGGCATTATATGAAACACACCTTCGCTTATTAAAGCAACACCATAATTGATATTTTCAATTTTACGTTTCACCATCGAAGAAACAATCAACCGAACAACCTTGTCAAAAGTTATCTCAGTTTTGTCAAACATCTCAGGGATTACCATCATTGGAAAATGACAGCTAGCGGCAATGCCAAAAGCTAAATGCCCAGCTGATCTACCCATAGTAGACATGACAAACCAATTTTGACTGGTTCGGGCGTCTTCATAAGTGGTGTTACCTATACGAACGCCTTCGTCTTTGGCAGAATGAAATCCGAAAGTAGGATTTCTATCTGGCAATGGAAGATCATTGTCAATAGTTTTTGGAACGTGAATATTGGATATGGAAATATTTTCTTTTGCAAGATAACCAGTAATTCTGTTGGCAGTAGAAGCGGTATCATCGCCACCAATACTTACCAACAGTTTTACATTGTTTTGAGAAAATAGGTTAGTGTTTAGTTTCTCATTACTTGGTTTGAATCTGCTCATAATAAGCGTCGACCCTCCTCTGCTGAATATACGATCAGCATGATCAAAATCGAATTCTTTTATTTGCGGACTGTCAGAAAAGATTCCTTTAAAACCTTCATGCAAACCAAGTACTCTATAGCCATCCTTTAAAAAGATTTTAGCTACTGTGCTAATAACAGCGTTAATTCCGGGGGCAGGGCCACCACCACAAATAATTAATATGGATTTCTTTGACGCCATTATTAGTTATTTTAAATTATCTAGCCACTCTACCTGATGCGTCACCTCCCATTAGTTTTTCAACTTCTGGAACTGTCACTAAGTTCGCATCACCTTTTATAGTATGCTTTAAACAAGAAGCTGCTACAGCAAAGTCTAATGCATTTTGATCATCTTCTGGATATTTTAATAAGCCATAGATTAATCCACCCATAAAAGAATCACCACCACCAACACGATCAACAATGTCGGTAATTTGGTATTGTCTTGTTTCGAACATTTTAGAACCGTCCCATAAAACACCCGCCCATGTATTGTGTGATGCAGATATAGAGCCTCTTAAAGTTGTAATTACTTTTTTAGCTTTTGGGAACTTTTTCATCATTTGTTTACACACCGAAAGAAAAGCTTCCGCTTTAACATCAGCACCATCTTTATGTACATCTAAACCTTCTGGATGAATGTTAAAATGCTTTTCAGCATCTTCTTCATTCCCAAGAATAACATCGCAATACGAAGTAAGTTCAGTCATGATTTTTTCACGGTCTCCTCCGTAATTCCATAATTTAGCTCTGTAATTTAAATCGGTAGAAATGGTAATCCCTTTTTTGTCAGCAGCTTTTACAGCTTCTAAACAAACATCGGCAGCACCTTGCGAAATAGCAGGTGTAATACCTGTCCAATGAAACCATTCTACACCCTCAAAAACGGAATCCCAGTCAATCATACCTGATTCAATTTCTGCTATAGCAGAATGAGCGCGATCGTAAACTACTTTCGAGCCACGTGATACAGCACCAGTTTCAAGGAAATAAATTCCTAAACGGTCTCCGCCATAAACTATTTTACTGGTACCAACTCCTCTTTTGCGCATTTCCATAAGTGCACATTCGCCGATGTCATTTTTTGGTAAACGGGTGACAAAATCTACAGGAACACCGTAATTGGCTAATGATACGGCAACATTAGATTCACCACCACCATAAACGACATCAAAACTGTTAGCTTGTGAAAATCTTAAAAATCCTGGAGGTGCTAAACGAAGCATAATTTCTCCGAATGTAACAACTTTCTTCATGGTTAATTAATTTTAATAATTCCGTTTTTCTACTAGCCTTTATTCTAGGGAAAAAGGAATTGGGTTTTAGATTGTTTTAAAAAACTAAAAATAAGTTTAATTATTAGATTCCTAACGCTTGGCCACCACCAATTTGGATAGTTTCAGCTGTTATAAATGAAGCATCTTTACCAGCTAAGAAAGAAATTACACCAGCTACATCTTCCGGTTGGCCTAATCTACCTAACATAATATTGTTTGCCCATGAAGCAAAAACTTCTGGTTTCGTTGCTTTAATTTGAGCATGAAAAGGCGTGTCAATTGTACCAGGAGATACAGCATTAGCTCTAATTCCATATTCAGCAAGATCTTTAGCTAAAGCTCTTGTTATTGCATGAACTCCTGCTTTAGAAGTTCCATAAATACCAGCTCCTGGCCCACCAGCAGTCCATCCTGCATTTGATGTATAGTTAATTATAGATGGGTGCTCTCCTTTTTTTAGGTAAGGTATTGCAGCTCTTGATGCAAAAAATACAGAATCAAGATTTAATGCCATTACAAATCTGTAAAAATCTGTTGTCATTTCTTCAAACCTTGATCTACCACCAAGTCCACCAGCATTATTTACCAATACATCTATTTTACCATATTTATCGCCAATGGCTTTTATATTAGAAGTTACAGCGTCATCACTTGTAACGTCAAAACCAAAATACTCAGCAGTGATTCCTTCTGCCTCTAATTCTTTTACTCTCTCGGCTCCTTTCTCGTCTTCTATACCGTTTAAAACAACCGTATATCCGTCTTGCCCTAATCTTTTGGCTACTGCAAAGCCAATTCCTCCGGTTGCGCCGGTTACTACTGCTACTTTTCCTTTATTGCTCATTTTATATTTAATTTAAATCTATTTGAATTTTATTTAGTTTTTACTTTTCAAGGGTTCAATTTTAGGGCATAATAACCACACCGCAAGTAGTGCTATTATTGCCAATGCTCCTCCTATTAAGAATGCTGGTGTATAGTTACCTCCAGTGGTTATGAATGTTACTAAAATGGTAAGTCCTGCAGCACCAAGTTTGGCAGCCATACCGGCAAAACCTGACAATGTTCCTACTATTTTACCACTGAAAAGATCACTTGGCAATGTCTGTATATTTCCGATTGCTATTTGAAATCCAAAAAGTAATACCGCCATAATAATTACAGCATTGATAGCTGATCCTGGTGCTTTTAATAGGAAGAAGCATGGAATCATAATTAGACAACCTAAAGTGATAGTCATCTTTCGGGTTTTATCTACAGTCCAGCCAGCCTTTATTCTATTTTTGGCAAGTAAACCACCGATTATGGCTCCAATCATTGCTCCAACGTAAGGTACCCATGCCGAAAATGCTATTTCTTTGACATCCATTCCAAAAACTTCCGACAGGTAAATAGGTATCCAAACTATGAAAAGCCACCAAATGGGGTCAATCGCTGCTGAGGCTATTATAACACCCCAACTTTCTTTGTGTCTGAATAATTGTCCAGTGTTAGGAGTATATCCTTCATCGTAATTTCCATCGTCGTCAATATCTTGATTTCTTTGTCCAGAAAGTATATAATGTTTTTCTTCGTCAGTTAACCAAGGATGTGATTTAGGGTCACCTTTTACAATGTACATCCAAGGTAGTAACCATAAGAATCCAAGGATAGCTACAACAATAAAAATTCCTTGCCAATCCAAATAAATTGATAATAACCCAATTACTGGGTAAGCTACGATACCACCTATAGCGGCTCCTGAATTAAAGATTCCTTGCGCAAGAGCTCTCTCTGTAGTTGGAAACCATTCTGCATTGGCTTTAGCAGCACCGGGCCAATTTCCTGCTTCTGCAATACCTAATAAAGATCTAAAGATTGAGAAACTTAATACTCCTTGTGCAAATGCATGTAACATAGTAGCAATAGACCATACGCCTATTGATAATGCAAAACCAAGTCTTGTACCTATCCAATCAAATATTTTGCCAAAAAGTGCTTGACCCCCAGCATAGGAAAGTATAAATACTGTGGAAATTGTGCCATAAATTGCTTTGTGTCCATCCTTATCCATGTCAGGGAACAACTCATTAGCAATGTCAGGCCATAAAGCTCCAAAAGCTTGCCTATCTATATAATTTATAACTGCTGCTAAAGCTACAAGTCCTACGACCCACCATCTTAATCCGTTTAATTTCATATTTCTTGTTTTAGGTTGTTATTTGGTTTAAGAAAAGATATTTATATTAGATATGAATATAACAGTAATTAATAAAGCCTCTTCATAAGCCTTAGTAATTAAAAAAATCACGGGAAGTATTAAAATGTCTTCAATTACAAATTATTTATTTCTGAGTTTTTTTATTATAACAGTATTGATATAGTTGGTTAAAATGAACCTTCATCATTTCTTTCGCTTTCTGCGTATTTTGTTCTTTAATGGCATCAAAAATATCTTTATGTTCTTGAATGCCCTTCATGCTTTGATCTTTATCACAAACATGATGTTTTTCAAAGTTGGTAATAATTTCGGGCGTAATTATTAACATAAATGTATTCATGGTGCTGTTTCCACTAGCTTTTGCAATGGCTAAATGAAACAGGAGATCTTCTTGAACAGCATCTTCTCCATTCATTACTTTTATTTTAAATGCTTCTAGCGCATTTTCTAATTTTTGTAAATCTTCTTCCGTTCTCCTTAAAGCTGCTAACCGAACTGTTTTTAGTTCTAGTAAAATTCTAGTTTCCACCAATGATCTAAAATCGGGGTCTTCTAGTCGAAGAATGTCATCAATCATCCCGTTCATAGCTACCTGGGCGATATCTGCTACAAATGTTCCGCTTTGTGGTTTGGATATTAGCAAACCATAAAATTCTAACTTCTGAATTGCCTCACGAATGTTGCTACGACTTACCTCAAATTTATCTGATAAAGAACGTTCCGATGGTAGCTTATCACCTGGTTCTAAATTTTTAAAAATTATTAAATCTCGAATTTTTGAGATTATTATGTTCTGAGTTTCTTTGTGTTCGTTCTTAGTGAGGATTTCTAACTTCATAATTAATAGGTATTCCGGAGGTTTTAAAATTGGTTAACCAGATTGGTTTGCTAAAAATACTTAATTTGTTCAACCAAAAAAATTAATAGAACCTTAAAAGATTAATTAGTTGCAACTTCTTTCATTTTTAATAGAATTTACTGACCCTTGTGTACAGGGTCAGCAAATTCAGATAAAAAACCAACTCAACTAATTAACTTATTTAATTGTAGATGTCTTAAACAAAACTCAGTATTAATACCCTTCGTTTTGCACTATTTCGTCAAATGAAGTTACTTCTGTAACAGGCATAGGGAAAACATAATAATTACTACTAATTGTTTGTCCCATTTCAGCACTAAGTATACCAGGACTAGCGGCATCAAAACGAACCAAATCAAACCATCTTTGTCCTTCACAGGCGAACTCTAATCTTCTTTCGTCTAAAATAGCTTGTCTTACTTCTGCTTGCGTTGTTGCAGTACCACTTAAGCTAGCTAATCCTGCTCTAGTTCTAATAGGGTCTAATAATGCTAAAATGGTTGCAGATTCTCCTCCACCAGCATTTGTAGTCTCATTCAATGCCTCCGCATATAACATTACAACATCAGTTAATCTTAATTCTATCCAATTCATATCAGTGTATGAACCAGCATCATATTTTACCGAAGCAGTCTCACCGTTAAGTGTCAAAGCTGTTCTTAAATCTCCTGTACTTGCGGCAAAAGCAGCAATTAAATCTGCAGATAGTGGTGCACCATCATCTGCTTTTGTATTTCTTCCAGAATACCAATTTCCAATAATTTCGGTACGAGTAGCACCAGGAATAACTGAGGAAGCTGACTGCGCTGTTGCAAATAAAACTTCTGAATTGAAATTATTATCACTACCAAAAATCATAGAATAATCAGGTACTAATGAAATGCCCGCAGCAGCAGCTCCGTTTATTACCGCACTAAGTTCTGTTGCAGCTGCTCCATAGTTACCCATTGTTGCATACACTTTTCCTAACAATCCTTGAGCAGCATTACTTGTTGCTCTACCACCTGCATTTGCGGCATTAGCAGCGCCTAAAACACTCTTTGCTGCTTGTAGGTCAGGTATAATGATATTGTTATATACATCATTTTTAGGTTGTCTTGTAAGGTCAGCAGCAGCAATTTCTTCAACGGTAGGTGCTCCTAATAAATTAACAGTTACATCGCCAAAAACTTGTACCAATTTAAAATAAGCTAACGCTCTTACAAATTGAGCTTCACCAACTTGCGTAGCATCTGTAGAGTTTACTATGACATCATTAGCACTTAATATAGATTGATATAAACTAGAGTAAAAAGGTCTAAAGAAATCTGCATTCATACTACTAGTTATATTATTGCCAGAAAAATCGGCAAAATCTGTATAAGGTGTTTCGTCAAACAAACAGTTGTCTGATCTAAAATCGCCTAATACTGGCATTGTATGTATAGCATCATAATGATAAGAATATGCCGCAATTAATACAGGTTCATAATCACTAATATTATCTGCATCCACTTGATTGGGTGGTGCCTGGTCTAACTCTGTGGTACATGCTGTTATAAACAACATTGAAACCATTACTATTAATATTTTTTTCATTATTTTTTTCATTATTAAAAGTTAACATTTAAACCTAAAGTGAAAGTTCTTAATACTGGATACGCACCTTCTTGATGCCCAGAAGTAATTGGTCCTCCATAACCAGAATTTGAAGTGTTTATACCTTCTGGGTTGTAAGACGTATAATCATCCCCAACTAAATATAATAAATTGGTGGCTGCACCATATATCCTAATAGAACTTAAACCAATTTTGTTCATAAGATCTTGGTTAAATGTATAACCTAGTGTAAGGTTTCTTAAAGCAACATAACCAGCATCTTGTACGGTTGCGTCAGTTTGATCTCTTGCTCTCGTATAATGTTTGCCAGTAGCATCTTCAATACCATCACCATCAGCATCAAAACTACCACGTAATCTACCACCCCAATTTGAACCATAATAAAGTGGATCAACATTGTAAAGCACTGCTCCATGAGAACCCTGCAATTGGAAAGATAAATCTAAATTTTTATAGCTCATATTACTATTAAGACCCCAGTAAAAATCAGGTGTGTTTGTTCCTAATTTCACTAAATCTCCACCATCTTCAACTGTTTTTGTTGCGTCAATTTTGCCATCACCATTCTGATCAACTACATAAACTTCTCCACTAGATGCACCGATTACATCGGTAGGGTTTATCATATGCTTTTCTTCAACCCATCCTGTGGTTTGTAAACCCCATAATTCACCTATTTCTCCGCCTACGTAATTCCTATAAACAGCACCTCTACCAGAAGTACCATAAATTTGATCCGGTAATTGTGTTAAAGGACCTAAGTCTGTAATCTCTGTTTGAACTGTAGAAAGGTTTGCACCCAAACTCCAATTGAAATTATCGTTTCTAACGATTCCTGCATTCATTTCAAATTCCAAACCGGAACTTTTCACATCTCCAGAATTAACTCTAATAGAACTTCTACCCAATACTTCAGAAACACTTAGGTCAATTAAAATATTTTCAATGTCAGACGTATAATAATCTACACCCAAGGTGAAACGATTATCTGCAAAACCTAAATCAATACCATAGTTAGTCTCAGTATTAGTTTGCCATGTTAAATCTGGGTTTGAAGTATCTGACGGAATAAGAAATGCATTCCCTAATGGTGTTGTTGCAGGATTTGCAAAACTTAAAGCATTATAAGCTCCTAAATTAGAAGTTGTACCTAATGACCCGTAACTAACTCTTGGTTTAAATTTGCTAATAAAGCTTTCTGAATTCCAAAACGATTCATTATGTATATTCCATCCTAATGAGAATGCTGGGAATATTTCATGTTTGTTATTAGCACCAAAACGAGAATCACCATCTCTTCTTACAGAAGCCGATACTAAGTATCGATTGTCATAGGCATAAGCTATTCTTCCAAAAATACTCTCTCTATGTATAGTTTCATTTCTTTCCGTTACAATCGTATTTTCGTTAGATATAAAAGCATAATTTAGAGGTTCTCCGAAAGTTTGTTCTACATTATTCCCTTGTATTGAAGTACCTAAAAGATGGTTCTTTTGAAATTCTACCCCAAGTACTGCAGATATATCATGTTTATCATTTAGCACGGTATTATAGTCTAAAGTAGTTACGCTTAACATAGACTTTCTTTGAACGTCCTGTTGGTCCAAATAAGTATCTTTTAATTCGCCACCACCGTCACCAGTAATTAATGCGTGTTGTTTGAATTGTGTAGCTCTATAATCTCCACCTAAAACAGTTTTTAAGGTTAAACCTTCTGCTATAGCATATGATAAATAGGAGCTAATATTAGCAAAATACGTTTTTTCGGTATTTGATTTGTTCTCAAGAATACTAGCAGTACCAGGATTACCTGACCCTCCAATACCGTTACCATCTCTTCCGTAGTGCCAGTCCCATGCAGGATCACCAGGTTGTAAGTCATATATACTTTGAGGGAAAATGCCTGGAAGGTCTCCGGCTACAGCTCTAGAATCAAATGCTCTAAAACCAGACACACCACCTTGTCTGCTCACTCTAATACCATTACCACCATCCAAAGCTTGATGTTGCGCTTCTAATTGTTGTACGAATGCAATAGATGCGGGTGTATGGTAAATTGGACTAATATCATACTGTCTATTTGCATCTCTTAAGCTACCTTCGAAATCAGATCTATCGGAAGCAAATCCGTTAAAGCTTATTCCCGCCTTGAATTTCTTACCAAGTTTAGTGTCAGCGCTTAAACGTGCATTGAGCCTTTCAAATCCTTGTTTTACTACAACACCATCGGTGTTTTGATAACCCATTGATGCAAAGAAGTTCGAATCTTCACTACCACCACTCATACTAAAGTCATGGCTTTGAGTAGAACCTGTTCCAAAAAAATAATCTTCTCTAGCAACAACATCCGGTGCATTTCTAAAGCCGTCTATTTTAAACTGTGTATATCCTGGAGCGGCTGCCTCAATTTCCGAAACATCCCAATTGCCATTTGCAATAGAAGCATCAGCGTAATCTGCGAATTCGCTAGCTGTCATTTTAATATTGTCTACATACTTATTCGAAAAACTTGTGTAAGCATTGTAACTAAACTTAGTTTTACCAGCTCTACCCTTTTTAGAAGTTATCAAGATAACACCATTAGCTCCTCTAGAACCATAAATAGCAGCGGAAGCCGCATCTTTCAAAACTTCTAAACTTTCAATATCGTTTGGGTTAACTGTAGCTAAACTTCCAGAAATAGGGTACCCGTCAACAACAATTAATGGATCTGAATTTCCTGTAATAGATGAAGCTGCTCTAATTTGAATCTTTGGATCGGCACCAGGTGCACCACTTTGATTTTGAATTAAAACACCAGGTAGTTTACCTGCTAAAGCGTCATCAACACGTGCAGCCTGTATTCCGGCAATAGCATCACCTTTAACTTTAGCTACTGCACCTGTAAGGTGAGATTTTTTACGTGTACCATAACCAACAACCACTACTTCATCAAGTAATGCTGCATCTTCGGCCATAGTTACATTTAAAGTTCCCTGTCCTGTATAGGCTATTGTTTGAGTGACAAATCCTATATATGAAAATTGAAGTTGATCACCATCATTTACGGTAATCTCATAATTTCCATCGAAGTCTGTCGCCGTACCTGTTGTAGTATTGGCGATTATAACGTTTGCCCCTGCAATAGGGATGTTATCTGCATCTACAATTGTACCGGTCAATTGAGTGCCGTCTTGAGCAAATATTACCATGTTGACAAACAGGGCAAATATTAGTGCTAGTTTATTTTTAAATTTCATTTGTATTAAGATTAAGTTAGTAATGCTATTCGGATGAGCCGATTTTAATATGATTTCAGAAATCAAATTTGATCTTATATAATACTAATCGTAAAATCTATTTAACTCTTTGTTTTTATCGTTTAAATAGATTTAGTATTATTTACATGTTGTTCTTATTGCTTCTCTTTAGAATGAAGTAACGTACTGTTGCAAAGGATGATTAAGTATCCTTTCTTTTTTAAAATTTCATTGGCACATATCGTTTTAATTTATACTTGTTAGAGAATTTCTTATTTGGTTTACCATACTGGTTTACCAAATTGGTTGACCAAATATATGTTATTCTTTTGTTAATGAAAAATTAATTTTGAATTTAACACTATGGTTAGGTTTCAATTTGACAAAAAATATCTTTATTTATTGATGTTTTCGTAGTTATCGATAATTTAAAAAAATAAAATCTATACATTATTTTAGACCATATCCAGTGCTAGGAAGTGATGTTTTGTGTAATTGGTCATCTATTTCATGACAAAGACTCACCTGTATAATTAAATATTTTATCCTTTAGACAGTAATTAATTTGTAGAATGATTTTAATCGACTTACTATAAAACTTACAGAGCTGAGTAGTCTATTAAAAGAGGACAATAAAAAGAGAGTGAAAATTCCTCGCAATACTAAAGAAATTGTTAGGCGTTTAGTAGAGTATATCTAGTTCTTGTTGCTCTTCTATTTTGATCTCGCCAGACTTAATTATAGAATTATTGCTGTGACGGTTGTTTTTTGCACCCCATAATAAAGCAACCAATTTTACAGGATTATCACTGAAGGTATTCCCATCGATAATTACATTAATTATACCGCGAGTCTTAATTAGCAATCCACTTTCTTCTTTGCTACCGCACGATTTAAAAGTGTTATTAGTCAAAGTTAAAACTCCGCCAATTGTAGATTCATCATAGCCGCCTCTGTAAAAATTAATAACATTGCGTTTTATATTGAAAAAATCACATTGGTTAAAGGTTACCATTTCTGCATTGTAATCACCCTTGTCATCGGCCGCTAGGATAATACCATTTTCACAATTTTGAATCTTAGTATTACTTACTGTGATGGTGTCAGCAAAAGATCCTTCAGATGCTTTAAGTACATTGCTAAAACTGTCTATTATACAATTTTCAACGAAAATCTTATAAGCTGAAGACATGTTTGTATCTAACGGAGCAAAGGCTAATTGGTTGTTCTGACCTTTTATAGAAATATTTTCAAGGCGAATAACACCTTTGGGGTTCATTTCAAATACAGGGGTATTTTCTTTGCCTATATATAGGAGCTGTGCTTTGTCTTCATTATTTGATTTTAGCGTGATTTCCTTGTCAATTTTAAGTGAAGTAGTAATAGAATATAAATCATCTACAAGCTCAATAATATCACCTGGGTTTGCTTGTTCAATTAATTGTGAAAGCACCCCTTCTTTTGAAGATGCTTTAAAAACTTTTGGTTCGGTATCAACTTTTTTAGTCGAGAACCACTTTGGCCCATACTTTTTCTTGTCAATTACAAATTTTTCAGCGGTCTTTAAATTATTGATTGCACCAATCCTACTTTTCTTTATTCTAGATTCACCAAAGAGGTCATGCTTAATTCTACCAAAGTCATATCCATTGTATACTTTGTTCATGAAATCGTTCTGTTTGTTTTCGGGTGCATACAGCCATTCATTTATTTGTTTCATATTTATTTTCTCGTTTTGGAAAATGTCAAATTTTGAATATACAGCTCCGTTATTATCTAGGATATTATTTTTAAATAAAATTCCGTTTATGCTATCATGATCAATCACCGGTTCTTTATCAACTTTAGAATTATAAATTAAGTTGTTCGCAACAGTTGTTCTTATTGGTGGTAAGGAGCGGATTTCACTTGCGGGTAACACATCTGCACTTGCTCTGTTTTGTCCAATTCCAAACTGCCAAGGCGATTTGCAATCTACCCATGTATTGTATGCGATTACAGCGTCTGTTACCTGCTTGTATCTATTTGAAATTGAATTCGGTATTCCATTCATAACAGCCAATGGTGTTCTAAATGCTTCTCCTCTAATTTTATAAAAATAATTATTAGTAATCCAGTGCCCAGTATTCACTAGTCTTATTCCGCCATAGAAATCAGAGTCGTCATCTCCTATAAAAATATTACCGTCTACTGTTCCGTAATTAGCATGTCTTAAGACTAACGAGCCTTCACATTTATAAAAAATATTATTTCTAAAAATATTGAAGTCAGCTTTATCAGAAACGATTTCCACCTCTCCATTGCAAGCTTCAAAATAGTTATTAGATACGTTCACATAGCCAGGTGTCATCTGCGGGTTTCCAATACGCACGGTTTCTGCTCTTGGTCCTCCTTTTCTCGGTCGTGGTCCGAAATAATTATATACTATTTGATGATGGCTATTGGTGTTCTCATTACCTGTATGCCAAACCATTAAAGTATTTCCGTCGTTAGATTTTCCAGCGATGTAACAATGGTCCATTTGATTGTGTTTGCCATAAAATTCAATCCACCTATCGCTCATTGCGCGACTAGGTTGTGTAAACTCTTCTATAACGCAATCGGTTACTCTACTGTTATTTGCAACACTGTCTAATCCGATTTTATAACGTATAATTCCGGAAGATGGGGTGTAGCCATTTCTAAAATACAATCCACTTACCAAAAGATTTTCTCCTCCTAAATGTAAAAACGATTGTCCTTCTATAAATACTTGTCCAGGTGTTTCTGCGCGTAATGTTATTGGAGCTTCTTTTGTGCCTTCTCCATAGAATTTGATTTGGACATCTTTCCAAACTCCATTGGCTAAAACAATATCAGTTCCTGGGGTTGCTTGGTCAATTGTTTCATTTAATTCAATAATGGTTTTTACTAAAATACTTTCTGAACTTGATTTTTCTCCACAAGAATGAAGTAGAATTACAATAAGTACTAGTGATAAACAGTTTTTCATTTTAAATTAATTTTAGCTGGTGAGAACCATTTTGGGCCATATTGTTTTTTGTCAATTTGGAACTTTTCGGCAAATCCAAGTTCGTTAATTGCACCAACTCTATTTTTCTCTGCCCTTGAATTTCCAAAAAGGTCATTTTTAATTCTACCAAAATCATATCCGTAGAACACTTTATTTAGTATTTCGTTTTGTTCATCTTCTGGGGCGAATAACCAATCATTGATTTGTTTCATTTTCAACTTCTCATTTTTAAATACATTGTATTCTGAAAATTGAGTACCATGATTATCAAGTATATTGTTCTTAAATAAGATGCCCTCCATGTTGTCATAATTGATAAGTGGAGACTTATCTACCTGAGTGTTATAAACTAAATTATTGGCGATGGTTGAGCGTAAAGGAGGTTCAGATCGAATTTCAGTAAATGGTATTGAATCTATACTTGCCTTGTTTTGTCCTACACCTATTTGCCAAGTTGATTGGCAATCTATCCAGCTATTATAGGCGATTACAACGTCAGTAACTTGTCTAAACCCTTGTAATGGTGTGTTTTTAATACCATTCATTATAGCTAGCGGACTTCTAAACCCTTCTCCTTTTATTTTATAAAAATAATTATTGGTAATCCAGTGTCCTGTGTTCATGACGCTTATTCCGCCATATAATTTAGACTCGTCGCCTCCAATAAATATATTTCGATCCACCGTTGCAAAATTTCCATGACGCAAGACTAGAGCGCCTTCACATTTGTTGAAAATATTGTTGATGAATGAATTGTAGTTTGTCATATCTGAAATGACTTGTTCATCTCCATTACAAGCTTCGAAATAATTGTTTGAAATAGTTGCTCGTCCTGGGGTTAAGCGTGTTTTACTATTTCCAAGTTGAATAGTTTTTGCATTTGTTCCACTACGTCTTGGGCGCGGCCCAAAATAATTATTCACTATTTGATGATAATTGTTTGTGTTTTCATTTCCATCATGATAAACCATCAAAGTGGAGCCATTATTTATTTTTCCAGCAATGTAGTTATGGTCAAATTGATTATGAGTTCCATAAAATTCAATCCACTGGTCGCTTGTTGTTACCTTAGGCTTATTGAAATTCTCAATAACGCAATTAGTAACCTCGCTGTTGTTGGCAACACTGTCCAATCCGATTTTGTATCGAATTATTCCAGAAGTAGGTGAATGGCCATTTCTAAAATATAATCCATCAACTTTTAGATGTTCTCCGCCAAGATGTAAGAATGATTGCCCTTCTATAAAAACTTTTCCTTCAGTTTCAGCACGTAGCGTAATTGGTTTTTCTTTAGTGCCATTACCAAAGTATTTGATTTGGACATCCTTCCAAATTCCATTTGCGAGTATAATTTCGCTACCTGGTTTTGCTTGATTAATTGCTTCTTTTAATTCCTTAATATCTTTTACATAGGTATCGTCTAAATTTGAAGTTTTTCCACAGGAAATAAAAAGTAGAAAAGCACAAGAAAAGATTAGAATTAGATTGATCTTCATTTCAGTATTTTTTTATTCGTAGCGATTAATTGTATTATTAAAATAAATCTTAAGCTGCTTTTAATCATTGGACAATTTGATGAAAAATTTAAATTTTAGATAACAGAACTCAGTCCACCATCCACAATTATAACTTGACCATTCACAAAGCTCGATCCATTCGATGCTAGAAAGACGGCTAATGCTTGTAATTCTTCTGGTTTGCCCCAACGAGCAGATGGGGTTCGTCCGCAAATCCAATCGTTAAAAGATTTGTCTTCTACCAGTGATTTTGTCATCTCAGTTGCGAAATATCCAGGAGCAATTCCATTAATTTGAATGTTTTCTTCAGCCCATTCTGCAGTCATTGCCTTTGTAAGCATTTCAAGACCACCTTTTGCAGCAGCGTAGTTGCCTGTTGTCTTTCGTGCCAGACTGCTCATTAGTGAACATATGTTGATTATCTTACCTCCTTTTTTTACTTGCATTGCTGGCACAACTGTTTTCGAAACAATAAACGCTGCGCTTAAATTTGTTTGAATTACGGTTTCAAAATCTTCAACAGACATGTCGACTAAAAGACCTCGTCGTTGAATGCCAGCATTATTAACTAGGATGTCGATGCAGGTGTTGTTACTTTCTATTTTCCGAACGGACGCTATCACAGATTTTTCATTAGTAATGTCAAATACAGCTCCTTCAACATTTAAACCTTTTTCACGTAATTCAGACACTGTTTTTTTTACACCCTCAGCATTACGTCCGTTTATGTAAACTTTAGCTCCAGCATTGGCTAGGGCCTGTGTAATGGAAAGTCCAAGTCCACGATAACCTCCTGTTACCAATGCAACTTTGCCCTCTAGAGAAAACCAATTTTCTAACATAATTAATTTGTTTTTAGTTTAGGAATATAGAATTCGTTTATTGTTTCGTTGTAATGGGTCTGGTTTTGGTACTGCAGATAATAAAGATTGTGTATACAAATGATGTGGGTTTGTACAAATTTGTTCAGAATCACCTACTTCAATGATTTCTCCTTTATACATTACAGCAACACGATCGCAGAAATAGCGTACTACGGAAATATCATGGGTTACAAAAACAAAGCTAAGATCCATTTGATCCTGTAACGTGAGTAGTAAGTCAAGGGTTTTTGAGCGCAAGCTTAAGTCAAGAGCTGAAGTGGGTTCGTCTGCAATAATTATTCTGGGTTTTGGGCCTATCGCACGAGCAATCGCAACTCGTTGACGTTGACCACCAGAAAAAGCATGGGGGTATCTATGGGCCGCTGATGCCGGAAGACCTACAAGTTCGAGTAATTCCTCCACACGCATTTGTAGCGCTCGACCTGAAAGTTCTCCTGAAACGAGCATGGGTTCTCCGATAATTTTAGCTACTGTCATTCGAGGATTTAATGATCCGAATGGATCCTGAAATATTGTACGAATATCGCGCCAATAGGGTCGTAATTGATTGGTTTTTAGGCTTCCTAAATTTACAGATTCACCATTTCGGTCAGTATAATTAACTTTTCCAGAAGTGATATCGTAGATGCGCTGTAAGCACCTAGCTAAGGTGGTTTTTCCTGAGCCACTTTCACCAACTATTCCTAGGTTTTCTCCTGCCCGAAGTTCGATGCTTGCATCTTTTAAGCCAACTGCGACTTTTTTGGCTTTCAATCCAAACATCCCACTTGAAATAACAAACTCTTTTCGAACATTCTCTGCTGTTAAAATCGGTTCGCCCAATTTTTTTCGTGCCCTTGCTTCTAATCGTTGAACCGCGGGTTGGTCGAGTTCTCGAGCGCTAGAAATGAGTTCGCGAGTATATGGGTGGCTTGGTTTTGCAAAAATGTTAAATACGTCACCTTGTTCGAGTACTTTACCTTTTTTCATTACAACTACTTCATCGGCAATTTGCGCTACGACTCCAATATCATGCGTGATAAATAGGACGGCCATATTTCGTTCTAGTTGTATAGATTTTATTAGCTCGAGTACTTCTGCTTGAGTGGTAACGTCTAATGCGGTTGTTGGTTCGTCGGCAATTAATACGGAAGGATTACAGGCTAATGCCATTGCAATCATCGCTCTTTGACGCATGCCTCCTGAAAATTCAAATGAAAATCGTTTAGCGGCAGTTTCTGGTTCGGGAATTCCGACCTGTTCTAGCAAACTAACGCTCTGTGCCCAAGCTTTTTTTTTAGACAATCCTTCATGTAATTGTAGAACTTCCGCAATTTGATTCCCGATGCGATGAATTGGAGATAAAGAGCTCATAGGTTCTTGAAAAATCATTGCAATTTCACGTCCTCGAATGGAGCGTATAGCTCTAGATCTTGGTTTAAGCCTAACTAAATCTATGGGGTCATTTAGAGCTTTTCCGCGTTCACTGTGCAATAGAATTTCACCGGATACAATTTTTCCGGGTGCATCAAGGATTTGCAATATAGACCTAGCAGTAACGCTTTTTCCGCTACCACTTTCGCCCACAACACAGAGGGTTTTACCGGCCTTTAATGAGTAGCTAACATCATCCACTGCACGAAAGGTCTCTTTGCGAGTTGGAAATTCGGTCACTAGATTTTTTATTTCGAGAACCGTATCGTTAGTTTTTTTCTGCGTTGCTTCGTTCATATTTATCAATGGTCTTTGCGTGCATATGGATCGGCTGCATCTCGCAATCCGTCACCAAGAAAATTTAAAGAAAGAACAGCTATCAAAACCATAGCTCCTGGTAGAAATAACCAGGGGCCAGCGGCAATTGATCTAATGTTTTGTACTTCAAGAAGTAGAACTCCCCAAGATATAGCTGGAGGTTGTAGTCCGAGACCTAAAAATGACAATGCTGTTTCTGCAAGTATCATAGCTGGTATCGCAAGTGTAACAGCTGCAATAATATGGCTTGTCATCGATGGTAAAATATGCCTAAAAATAATACGCCATTGCGATCCGCCATCTAGTTTGGCTGCAATTACAAAATCTTCAGATTGTAAAGTCAAAAAACGCCCTCGAACAACCCGTGCTAATTCGGTCCACCCAACTAATGATAAGATAATAGTAATAGCGAAGTAACGTGTTGTTGTAGACCAATCTTGGGGCATTGCTGCACTGAGCGCTAACCATAACGGAATCGTTGGTAAGGCAATCATAATTTCTATAACGCGTTGAATTATGGTATCAGTAACACCTCGATAATAACCCGAAACTCCACCCAAAATAATTCCAATAAATAAGCTTAAGGCAACACCTACAAGTCCAATTGACATTGATATTCTTGTACCCATAATGGTACGGCTTAACATATCACGTCCTAAACGATCGGCACCAAATAGATAAAAACGTTCATTTGGGTTCACAGGAGCTATGAGGTGACGACTCATGCTGATTTTACCCCACATTTTATAGGGATCGCCCTTTGCAAGTAATTTTAAATAAACCTTTTTGCCTTGAACAGGAGTAAATTTTCCTTCAAGAGTAATAGGGTCCCTATCTAGTTTCATTAATTGGACATGCGGTCGATAAGACCGGCTACCATTTACATCATAGTCAATAAATTTAATAAGTTGTGGTGGATGATACACATTTTTTGATGTCGATGCGTTTGGGTCGAAAGGGGCTATAAATTCTGCAAATAATGCTACTATATAGAATAATAAAATTACGATTCCCCCTAACATTGCAAGCTTGTGTTGGCGAAAGCTATACCACATTAAACGCCATTGCGAAGCATTATCTTGATTTGATTGTGCGGTGACTTTCGTTTCTTGCTTTTTGGGAATATCGTTCATAGCTTTATTTCTTTGCACGAATTCGAGGGTCAACAATAGCGAGTAATATGTCAGAAACGAGCATGCCTACTACAGATAGAATGCTTAGAAGAAGTACGAAGGAACCCGCCAAATACATGTCTTGCGCCTTAAGAGAAGATAATAGCAAGGGGCCAGCTGTTGGAAGTGATAATACAATCGAAACGATTACAGATCCACTTATAATTTGAGGAAACATCCATCCAATAGTTGAAATGAAAGGGTTAAGAGCAACGCGAACAGGATATCTAACTAGTAATTTAAATTCTGAGAGACCTTTCGCTCTAGCGGTAGTTACATACGGTTTTGGAAGTTCATCAAGCAAGTTGGCACGCATTATTCGAATGATACTCGCTGTAGAAGACGTGCCCAAAATAACCACAGGAATCCATAAATGAGAAAGGAGGTCCATATATTTTGCGAATGACCATGGCGCGTTTCTAAATTCTGGAGAGAATAAACCCGTAACATCATTCCCTAGATGAACAACACCAACATACATAAGAACCAGTGCTAATAAAAAATTTGGTAAAGCCAAGCCAATAAATCCAATAGTTGTTACAATGTAGTCACCGATTGTATATTTTTTTACTGCCGAATAAATTCCAATTGGTAATGCAAGTGCCCATGTAAATAAAACTGTTGATATGGCTAAAATGAAGGATAATCCTAGACGTTCCCCAATTAGTTCGCTTACTGGTTGACGCCATTCAAAAGAGATGCCAAAATCACCAACTACTACACCGCTAATCCACTTCCAATATTGAATATAAAAAGGTTGGTCAAGGCCGAAGCGAGCACGAAGTGCTTCTAATTGGGCCATGTCAACTTCTTCGCCGCGTTCTGCTAGCGATGCACTTAATGCGGTTACAAAGTCGCCAGGAGGTGCTTGTATTATAGCGAATGCCAAAAGCGATACCAAAAAAAGTATTGGTATTGTCCAGAGGATGCGACGAATAATGAATTCAAACATTATATTTATTAGGTGTTATATGATAATTAATGAAGCAGACAACATATTGCTTTTATTATGATTATTAGACTTGATTAATATATTCGAATAGTTATAAATGAAAAATTTAAATATCAGGTCGACTACCGGTTTCTGTATCCCAGTAAAAACTCCAAGGACGTTGTAACGATAGTGGGTATTGATTGCTGCTTGGATTGCTGGGTCGAACGTTTTTTAATGCAATTTTTTTGAGTCCGTAATTGGTTGTGTTTTTTGATATGCCAAAAGTTTCAAACTGATCTGCTGCGATTTCAGCAATTTGATGATAATAATTTCTGCGGGCTTCAAGGTCCGGTGCTCCTCTGGATTTTTCATAGAGCAGAAAACGTTCTTTGATATGTTCGGGTGGTTCTTCACCTCTTTCCCCATCGCTTTTATACCAATTTACCCAGTCAATTCCCCAACGGGAATCAAACTCTAGTGGCACCATACTAGTAGGAAAGCGACCTGGCATCCAACTTGCAAAATCAACCCATATGGCAGCGTCGTGATCATTATTATTGGTGCGCGATAACATAAGAGAACTTACTGTGATGTTGGCTCGGATATCTAACCCGAGATTTCTACGCCATTGTTGAATCATCATTTCTAGTTGGTCTATTCGCTCTGGCGGGCGATTCGTTGATTCTACAATAAAATGAACCGGACGTCCACTTGGCATAAGTCTAATACCATCGGAGTTTCTTTTCGTTAAACCAAGTTTATCAAGTAATCTATTGGCTTGGTCCATGTCGAATTGCAAGTGCTCTGTAGCGTATCGCTTATGGTACATCGGGCTATCTTCAAAAGGTGCGTTGTTCCATGGTGTGCCATCGCCAAAAAGTGCAGTTTCAATTATTTCCTGACGATCAAGGCCAATTGAAAGTGCTACACGAAAATCTTTTTCATTGAATAGCTTCCTTAATTCTGGGTCTTTATGCGTTAAATTCAATTGAAACAATAAACTAGTTCCACCAATGGCTGTTGCAGGATATAGTTCAGATCCATGGCGTCCAGCAGTTTTGGCAAGTAGCGGACGGTTAACAGGTGTTCCAAAGATGGAAAAACCCAAATCGTTATTGCCTCCAATTGCTCCTAGTAACATTCCTTCGGGGTCCCCGTATACAATGCCAATTAACTTGCTTATATAAGGTAATTGATTGCCTTCGGTGTCCACCTGCCAGAAATATGGATTTCGTTCAAGAACAACCATTGTTGATCCACCTTTATATGGTTCAACTATTTTCCATGCTTCAAGAGTTGGGCGATCGGGATTCTCCCATCTTGTACCAACTGCTCTTGGATCTCCTGAAAGCATACGTAGGTAGTCTCGCCAATCGTTTAAATTATTCGCTTTCAATTCAGCTTCAAGATTAGGGTTGTAATCAGGGTGTGCTCTCGAACAATACGCTTTTTGATAAAGAGTGGGGTGCAGGTAACGACGATCAGCTAATACATGAAGAAATTCACTATAAGGTTCTATAAAAGAGAAGGTAAAAGTTAAATCGTTAATTTTTTTGAATTCAACACTTTTTCCTCCTGCACTCCAGACTTGTGCTAATGGTTGTAAATCTTCATTTAAAAGAATATCATTCACAGCAAATTCAACATCATCAGCAGTGAAAAGTGTGCCATCGGACCACTTCATTCCTTTTCGTAAATAGAAAGTAAATACTGTGTTGTCTTCATTAACTTCGAAAGATTTCGCTACATGTGGTATTATTTTGGTGAAATCAGAATCAAAATCATGTTGCACTAGACTCATGTTCCCCCAAGCTCGAATGGGGTCCATATTCCCTTGCCCAGATAGTCCAAAACGTAATTCGTCACCATATTTGCCTATTTTGTTAAAGGGTGTAATTACTTGCGGAGTGTCTGGTAGACGGACAGAAACTGGTGGTAAGTCTTTAGATGCAACAGCAGCAACTAGTTCTGGTGCTTCGTGGTATTGAGAATTAAATGCTGGCAATATTATTGCTGACATCACTTCTTTTTTGTTTGAGTTTCCTCCACAAGATAAAAGCAACAGAAATATGCAGTAATGCAGTAGACTGTTTTTCATTTAGATTTTTTTTAAATCACTTATATAAATGAGCCAGGGGGAAGGGCTTTTTTTGTCAGTATTAATCTTGGTCGAATCCAAAATTTAATATTCTAACTTGCAAAAGGAAACTAGCTAATACCAAGGTATAGATCCAGAGTATTGCTGTTGTCTGAGTCTAAATGTAATTGAACTCGTCATTTTCATTGATAGATTGAAGATAAGATTTTAATGCTTAATTTGTTTACCAATACCACAATGTGCCATCTTCTAAACGAGTTACTGGCAGATAAGATCGTTTGTATTCATATTTAGAAGCTTCTTCTTCATCGTATTCAACGCCCAATCCGGGTTTGTCTTCAAGACGGATATAGCCATTGTCAAAAGATAATGGATGGCTAAATACACTATTCAGTTTCTCCGTTCCAAATCCTATAAATTCTTGTACGCCAAAATTAGGAGCCCAAATATTGAAATGTGCGTGCGCTGCGTGACAAATAGGAGATAGGTCTGGCGCGCCATGTGGAGCCATTCTTACGTTATACATGTCAGCAAAATTCGCCATTTTTTTCATTGGTGTAATTCCGCCACCATGAGTAATTGCTGTTCTTAGGTAGTCAATAGACTGATTAACTATTAAATCTTTGGCATCCCAAACGGTATTGAAAATTTCTCCAATAGCCAAGGGAATTGTAGTGTGGTTTCTAATAATTTGATATCCATCTTGATTATCAGCTGGTGATGCGTCTTCAAGAAACATTAGTTGGTATGGTTCAAGTATTTTACCTAGATGTGCCGATTCTATTGGTGTTAATCTACTATGCACATCATGAACCAATTGTATGTCATATCCAAATCTTTCGCGAGCTTGTTTGAAAAGTTCAGGAATAAAATTCAAGTATTTCGATGTAGACCAAGGTTGTTCTGGAGGTAACGGGCGATCACTTTGAAGTTCATAGTAGTCCTTCTTCTTACCTAATGTTCCATAAGAACCAGCAAGTCCTGGTATTGCACATTGTAGGCGAACTACTTTAAATCCTTTGTTAATAAACTTGCCTAAGTTGTCTAATGTCTCTTCGATTGTTTCGCCATTTGCATGACCATAAGCGGTAATTCCTTCCCTGCTTTTGCCGCCAAGTAATTGGTAGACAGGAAGACCAGCAACCTTTCCTTTAATATCCCACAATGCCATATCTATTGCTGCTATTGCTGCCATTGTAATCGGTCCTCTTCTCCAATAAACACCTTTGTACAAATATTGCCATATATCTTCTATCTGGTGTGGGTCTTTGTTTAGTAAGCAAGGCACAACATGTTCTTCTAAATATGCAACAACTGCCATTTCTCTGCCATTTACAGTAGCATCACCTAAGCCATAAACACCTTCATCGGTGATAACTTTTACGGTTACAAAATTCCTTCCTGGGCAACTTACAAATACCTTTATTTGTTCAATTTTCATTAGTATAGTTTATTTTATTTCTGATTCTGGAATAAAGTCGAAAAGGGTAGATAAATGATCACGCATAGCTTGTTTGGCTCTTTCGACATCTCCATTTTTAATATGCTCTAGAATTACAACATGTTCATTGTATGCTTTAAGAGGTCTTGAATCACGACAGATGTCGTATTTTTTAGAAAAATTCATCATTTGGGAAACCAAGTATGAAACAAGGTAGATGATTACATTGTTTTGGGATGCTTTTGCTACTCCAATATGAAACATTAAGTCCTCTTCTATGCCCGCTTCACCTGCAGCAACCTTTTTGCCTAATAATTCTATTGCAATTTCTAATTCTTCAATATTACTTTGCTTAAACCTTTCCGCTGCAAGCCCAACAGATTCAATTTCTAGAACATTTCGCACTTCCATTAGAGATTTATAATCGGGGTTTAGTAAGTTCACCGCATTTGCGGTAAGTGTAGTAAGAGCAGAGTGTTTGTTTCCTGCAACAACTCGCGCACCGTTAGGTAATTTTTTTAAAATTCCATAAAATTCGAGTTTGCTAAGCGCATTTCGAACATACATTCTGCCTACTTTGAACTGTTCACTAAGGAATCTTTCGGATGGTATTTTGTCTCCTTCAATTAATTTATTTGAACTAATCAATTCATTTATCTGGTCGACAATTGTATCGACTGATGTTTCAATGTTTATTTCTCCTATGTTTTTAATTTTATCCGCAGACATAAATCCTCTTAATTTTATCAAACTTGGTTAGTTGTGAAAGTGGTTAACCATCGTTGAAATTCTCTTTTTTAGACTAAAATTTAAAAAATCCATCAACTTTAAAAAATGCTAATATAATAATATATCACTGTAAAATATGTATAATTTTTACTAAAATGTAAAATTACATTACATTTTATAGTAATTTATAAGTATTTAATTGAAATGATTTTTGGTTAACCAAATTATTAGAATTAGATTTACTGGTCAGTAATTGGCATTTTAATGCGCGTATTCAAGAAGCCCTAATTTGTAATTCCGTTTAAAGAATATCGTCTTTAAGCAAGTATAGTGTTTGAGAAGGGGTGAAATGAAGGAATCAGATAATAAAATTTAAAAAATGGATAGAGAATTAAAAGTGCTTATTTCAGGAACCGGATTTGCAGGACAAGGCCATGCAGATGCTTTTCGTGCCGTAGGTGCGGAGGTAGTTGGTATTGTGGGTAGAACTCCGAAAGTTGTCGCTGAAGTGGCAAAGAAAATGGAAATTCCATACTCAAGCACGGATTGGCAAAAAGCTTTAAAAGATTGTCAACCAGATATTGTATCCATTGCTACCCCAGGAGGCGCTCATTATGAAACGATAACACAAGCAATCGAGTTTGGTTGTCATGTATATAGTGATAAACCGCTAACTGTTGATGGAGATTCAGCACTTGAATTATATGAACTTGCTAAGCGTAAAAATGTAAAAACAGCATTTGCTTCTAGTTTTCGCTACATGCCATGTGTAATACATGCAAAACAGTTGGTGGCAGATGGAGTAATTGGAGAACCGGTAGAGGCTGAATTTATTTCACATTTTAATCTTGAACGAGATATACCTTTTGGATGGTCGCATCGTAAAGAAGATGGCGGCGGTCGCTTGAACAATAATTTCACGCACATGATGTCAATAGCGACATCAGTTATAGGTGAAAAAATTCTATCGATAATTGGGGAGGTTCGTGATGATTTAGGAAAAGCCCCAATTGTAGAGGGTGTTCATAATTTTAAAACGCGAAGAGACCATATTCCTAAAGACCTTAATGACCCTTCGCTGAAGTGGGGAGAAAGTAATGTCGAGTGGTCGTATACGGTAATGGCACAATTAGAAAGTGAAATAGCTTCAAAACCTGTATCAGTGCTATTCAAGCATGGCGGACTTAATCCAAAATTTCATGAAAACCATATTGTTTTTTATGGAACTAAAGGAGCCATTTTTATAGAAGGTCACTACGGAATGGGACCGCTTCATATTTGGGATGAAAATAAGAAATGGAAACAACTTCCATTGCCACAAGAAATTATTGATGATCAACCAAAGGTAGCAGGTGATACAGAACGCAATTGGCAATATTTAGCAAGAGAGTTTGTGAAAGATATAAAGGGAGAAAAAGTAGACTACTATCAGTCCTTCAAAGAAGGTAGCTTGTATCAACAACTTATAGATTTAATCAGAAAGAATGATAACTGGACAGATGTTCGTCATCTTCAGTAAAAAACGGGAACTATGTTTTATGACTATCTAGTTATTGGGCTTTATTTTATTTTAATTCTAGCAATTGGTGTCGTGTTTTCACGAATGGCCAGTAAATCTACCAGTGATTATTTTCGTGGAGGTGGTAAAATGCTTTGGTGGATGGTAGGGTCGACGGCGTTTATGGCGCAATTTTCTGCCGTAACATTTACAGGAGCGGCAGGTAAAGCATTTGCCGATGGTTTTGCAATTAGCGCTGTTTACCTTGGAAATACCTTTGCATTCTTTTGTGGGTATGCTTACTTCGCTCAACGTTTTAGACAAATGAGGGTAGATACTCCTACTGAAGGCATAAAAAGGAGATTTGGACCTCAAAATGAAACATTTTTTTCTTGGGCACTAATCGTGTTTTCCTTCTTGAATGCTGGTGTTTGGTTAAATGCTTTAGGTGTTTTTACTAGTGCTGTTTTTGATGCTGATATTGCATATACCATAATTGCTATTGGTCTTACAGTTTTGTTCGTTTCAGTATTGTCTGGAGCATGGGGTGTTGTGGCTTCAGACTTTGTGCAAACTTTGGTGGTTGCTGTAGTGTCCATTGCATGTGCTGTTGTGGCGCTAGTTAAAGTTGGAGGGCCTGTTGAATTAATAGATAATTTCCCAGGAGGATTTTTCATTGGTCCGAATATGAACTATCCGTTAATATTAATAGGCACATTCATTTTCTTTTTACCCAAACAAATTATTACGATGATGAATCTTCATGATTCATTTCGATTTTTGAATGCAAAAGATTCCATAAATGCTCGTAAAGCGGCTTTATTGGCAATGACGCTAATGGGAGTTGGAACTATTATTTGGTTTATTCCGCCTTGGGCTGCTGCGACTTTGTATCCCGATGCACCTGCAGATTATGCTCAGTTGGGAAACAAAGCTGCCGATGCTGTATATCTTGTTTTTGCTCGTAACGCAATGCCAATAGGAACTGTTGGGCTGTTGATGGCAGGTCTTTTTGCAGCATCCATGTCTTCTATGGACTCGGCTTTAAACAAAAACGCTGGAATATTTGTTCGAAGTATTTATCAACCTTTTCTTGCAAAAAGGAATCGACAAACTGATGATAAAAAGTTATTGCGACTAAGTCAAGTAGTAAGCTTTATAAGTGGTATTGGAGTAATAATCGCTGCGCTTTATTTCGCATCGCTAAAAGAACTTAGTTTATTTGAATTGATGATGTCCGTTTCTACTATGATTCAAATGCCAATGATGGTACCACTTTTACTAGGTGTTATTATTAAGAAGACCCCACAATGGGCTCCATGGGCAACAATCGCGGTCGGTTTAGTTGTTTCTTGGCTTGTTGTTAATGTTATTACTGGCGAAGTTTTTGTGTCAATGTTTGGAATTGAATCGCTTACCAAAAGGGAGATTATTGACATGAACATTATTCTTACGATTGCTGGTCATGTATTTATCACCGGTGGCTTTTTCTGGGCGACATCACTATTCTATAAAGAGGCAAAGGACAAAAATAAAATTGAAACTGACCGCTTTTTTGAAGATTTGGAAACTCCAATAATATCTGATAATCAGCAAGACGAAGTAGATCAACAACAACGACGAAAATTAGGTAATATGGTTATGGTAATGAGTATTGGTATTTTACTAATGTCGTTGATCCCAAATCCGACGTGGGGTAGAATGATGTTTGTTGTTTGTGCTTTAATTATTTCTGTGATTGGCTTTTTGCTTAAAAGAAGTGCGGTTGATAAAGGTTCTGTAATTAGTTAGAAAATAAACATGGGTATTACAAAATTATCATCATTACTTGTTCTACTGTTTGTATTCGGTTCTTGTACTGAGCAGAAAGTTCAACTAACACATGGTATAGATGAATCGGCCGGTGGCGGATCAGCATATATTATTACAACACCCTCAACTACTTATTATTTAGAAAAGGAAGGTGGAGGCCTTTCAAGCATGATTGACAATGATGGTGTAGATTGGATAGGCTTTCATAATGAGAAAGGCTCTGCTCATAAAGGTGAATATCGAGGATTTCCAAACGCTATTCATAAGCAAGATGGCAGTTATTTTCATGCCATGAATGCAGGAACAGATCCATCAAGTTCTGTAGTGGATATGGAATCTGATAATCATGTGCGAATAACTTTTACATCAGATAATAAAAAATGGCAAGGACAATGGGATTTTTATCCAAATCGTTGTGATTTTACAATGACTAATATTAGTGATGGTTATAATTATTGGGTGCAATATGAGGGAGTTCCTAATGGTGAAATGGAAGTGACTGATTTTTGGTATGCATCAGTTGATAGTGAAAAACATGCAATTGAAGAACCTTTTGAGGGCGATCTTCCTGCCCCAGAATGGATGGCTTTCGGGGATCCGAAATCACCTCGTGTACTTTATATGCTGCATCATGAAGATGATGATATTCCAGATAATTATGTGAGCAGACCTGATATGACCGTTCTTGGTTTTGGGAGACAAAACGGAGAAACTACAACCAAACATTTGACAACGGTTCAGACCTTTTCGATTGGTTTTATTGAATCAACAGATTATTCTGCAATAGATAAAGCTGTCAAGAAGGTGATTGATAAATGATGAATAAAAAAAGGCTGCAATTAGCCTGATATAAAAAATTTACACAATAGATATTATGAGTAGAATTATATTGAGTACAATCTTTTTGTTTGCACTAGCCTTTGTGGGTAAGTCGCAAACACCCTATAGCCTCACAGATAATGATGTAACCATAGTAGATGGAATAATAACTTCCTCGTCACTCACCGATACCGACGGAAAAAATTATCAATCAGACATTATTATCCCTCAGATGCTTAACAAACAGGTTGTAAGTGGGATTGGTAAAAATGCTTTTCGAGATAAGAGCCTTATCAGTGTGAATTTGCCTGTTAGTCTTATATCTATCGGTGATAGTGCATTTAAGAACAATAGTCTTACGAGCTTAGTTTTGCCGGCTGGACTTATGTCAATTGAGAATAGTGCTTTTCAGAATAATAGTATTACCAGTGTAGTGCTACCTGCAGGACTTACGTCCGTTAATAAGAGTGTTTTTGAATCGAACAATTTAACCGCTGTGAGTTTGCCTGCTGGGCTTTTGTCTATTGAGAGTGGAGCTTTTAGAGATAATAGTTTAATCAATGTAGAATTGCCTACTGGACTTAAGTCTCTTGGAGATTTTGCTTTTCAGAATAACAGAATAACGAGTGTGACTTTACCTCCTAGTCTTAAGACGATTGAGGAGAGTACTTTTAATGTAAACTTCTTAACTAGCGTGGAATTACCTGCAGGACTAACGTCTATCGAGGCAAGTGCTTTTCGTGATAACCGTTTAACAAGTATTGATTTGCCTGACGGTCTTACGTTTATTGGGGAGAAATCTTTTCTTGCTAATCGCTTAACAAGCGTAGAATTACCTGCTAGACTTATGTCAATTGGAGAGGGGTCTTTTAGTGTTAATAGTGGCTTAGATAGTTTTGTTTTGCCAAAGATTTCTATTGATGGTGCTACTGTGAAATGGAAAGCAAACAATGGAACTATTTTGGAGGCAGGACATATTGTTTTGCAGGAAAATTTTGCTGATGGCTTTAAAGCTATTAGTCTAAAATAGCACATAAATTATGTGCTAAGCGAACGCAAGAATGATTCAATTACTGTCAAAATTTCAATAAACGTAATAGAAATGGAATCGTTTTCTATTATTATGCAATTTGTGTAATGAAGATTAGCTTACTCGAACTTTACACTGCTTTTGTGAGCAAGTCCTATTGTTATTGTGAACTAATGGGTTTGAGGACTATACAATTTATTTTTATTAAATCTTCGTTCACAACACCTTAGGTGAGGTTGAGTCAGAAATTACAACTAGTACGCCATGGAAATCTTGTTGATTTTGGGAATGTACTAGTTGTAACTATTTTTTTATGACTTATCACCAAAATAAGATACTGCATCACCACTTAAGAAATCTTCTCTAACTGGGCTAAACGTGTCAATAAGAATACCTTCTTCTAAGCAAACTGCACTATGAAGTAAGTTAGGTTCAATATATACTCCGTCACCAGCTTCTACAATTTTCTTTTCTCCATTAACTTCAAATTCAAATTTACCCGAAACACAGTAAGTAGCTTGCGTGTGAAAATGTTGATGCGGGGTGCCTAATGCCCCTTTTTCAAACTTAACCTTTACCATCATAATTTGGTTATCGTAACCTAGAAACTTTCTTGATACTCCACCGCCTAGTACTTCCCATTCCATATCTTTTGCGATGACGTATTTTTCACTAAATCTTTTCATAATTTCTAATTTATTAGTTTTTATTTATAAAAATAAGGACCAGACCAATTATAGTTCTTATCGTTAATTTTTAAAATGTGTTTTGCTTCTTTTGAAGCGTTTGTATTAGTCGTTATAAATAACTTTGTATTGTTATTTATGGTCGTTATTTCAATAGCTGTATAATCTTTAGTGTCTAAAACTACCTTTAATTCCTTAATGCTACTTTTAGAGTTAATTGCCGATTCTGTAACAGGGCTATAACTACCATGAGCTTCTATTGTTGAAACAAATATCGTGTTTTTAGAATTCTTTCTTCGAATCATTAGCGCAGCATCTCTTCTTAGGTTAAATTCTGGGTCATTAGCGCCTAATCTAGTAAAAATAAGTTCGTCTGTATTACTAGTTGCGGTTGTTAGTGAATAAAATTTACCATTTCCTAACCATGAAAATTTAGTGTTTTCAGATGGAGCTTTACCTTTTCCTTCTACATACAAATGTTGGTAACCATTTTTCGATCCTAATGTGGTTAGTGTGGTCGGACTAGTATAGTCAAAATTGGACTGCAGTACTTGACCCATAAAATAGTAGGGAAAGTCATATTGATTTTCTTTATTAGAATTTACTTTCATGATGTCTATCAAAAAAGGCTTGGTAAAACCTACATCTTTAATTAGAGCCATTGTTCGATACATTTCTGTACCGGGGTATGCATTTTTTTCTAGGGCACTAACAATTTGAATTTTCGGATTAGAATTATCAAAATAATGAAGTTCGGAATGATGCTTACTGCCGATTTCATATTTGCCATTAAAATGTGAAGTTTCATTTTGGGTAATGGTATTATGGGCTATGGTTTGTTTTGCCCAAGTTTTATTTTCTTTTAGGTAATTGCCACCACCTTTTTGCTCAATATTTACAAATCTAGCAAGACCATAATCTTGAATAATTTCATCTCCCTTTTCAAATAAGGAATAAGAAAGTTTGTCGTAATGGCCATGACTTGACCCTTGCGATGCGTACTTAAAAACTAGTTCGATATTTTCATTTCTTAAAATGGCAACACCACCTTGTTTACCTTCGGGACCATCAGATAAATTAATTGATTTTTTAGTGAATGGTTTCTCAATGCCATTTTTAACCCCAAGAGCTACTGCTAATCCAGAATCATCTAATAAGACTTCTCCTTGTTCTTTAGCAATAGATAATAGTCCTGGATCCTGATTCCCAAAATAATAAGAGATATCTAATGCGGTTACTAAAGCGCTGTTGTGGTATGACATTCCTTTTTGACCATCATTCAATGGGAAGAATTCACCATCGGCATCAGATAAATTTAATAACGCATTTATAGATTTTATAAGTACACCTTCTTTGTATTCAAAAATCTTTATTTCTGGTTTCAAATTATGCAATCCCTCGGCAAAAATTAAAAAAGGATACATGGCATATCTTTGATAATAAGGTCCTTCGTTATAATAGCCATCGGGGGAAAAAGGTTCTTCTATGTTCGCTAAAAAACCTGCTTTTCCATCTTTGTTTAAAAAACCACCATCGTCATCTTTAGCATTTGTATCAAGGTTTACGCCTTTAATACCATATAGCGCTCGGTCTATTAATTCTTGATCATTCATAACTAAACCAATCATACCCACCGCAGCATTACCCCAAGTACTATGGTTGTGAACTCTTTGGTAAAACTGTGGACTGTCTACTGAAATATGGTCTGCAAAGGGTCTGAATAAGTTTTTTTCTAGTTTCTTGCGTTCGTCTTTAGTTAAATAATTGTAGACACAATCGTATGCTTGACTTACATAAACCAACCAATTAGAATCGTTTAAACATTGCCAGAATAATTTACCTCTAGCGTATGATCTTGTTTTAGGATGCAGTGGAAGTGTTTTATATAGTTCTTCATATTGCATCAACATGTCTTTTATGTATTTCGCATATTTTTCGTCATTAAGAATTTGATACAAAACTCCTGCTTGTTGTAATACTACCATGTTGCGTTTATGACGATCGTGCGTATAGCCTCCAGAGTAGTCTTTTGGAATTGGTATTTCGATTCCTGAAGCAATTTCGGCATCAACTTGTTGCTTTGTTTTTTCTAAAGAGGCATCAAAAAGGGGAACTTTGCCTAATTCTTTTCTTATTTTTTCTACACCCGATTTAGTTAAAATTAAATTAGGGTGTTCTTGGGCATGTAGTTTCATAAGTGATAAACCTAATAGAAATACTCCTACAAGAATTACAGTTCGCATAATATTTTGATTGCTAATTTTCACGAGTCTATTTTTTTAGAATTCCTAAATCTAATCCGTCTGTAGCTTTGCCTCTAAGTGGAGAGTTTTCATTTAATAAATATGACGTGTTATCTGAAAATGTTGGTGTAAGGTTCCATTGGTTTTCAACCAAGTATTTCTGGTCGCCAGTAACCTTTATTTTTTCAGAATTGCTTAGGGCATTGTTTCGCACTTTAACAATAGGTTCACCAACGACCAGATGCATGTTAATGGCCTTGCTATCTTTAAATATATTATCTCTAATGTCTGTTTCTTGCACACCATATAAAGATATAGCCGCATCGTATTTGTTTTTCTTTCCAAAACCAACATTGTCGAATACATTATGATCTATTTCTAAAAATGGACCAAAGGTACTCTCATCTTTGCCACCTCTATATAATCTTAACGCTGCTCCTTGCAGTTCAGTAATTGTGTTGTTTTTCATTAAGAAGTATTCAACATTATAAGCTCCAATATCGTCTGTTTCTTTATCTAAAGCAGCAATGCTTCCAGAAATTTTTCTAAACGTTGAGTTTTGTATGCTGATAGTATCTGCAAATGTTCCTTTAGACACTCTAAGCACATCAAAAGAATGATTTACAATCATGTTTTTAAACTCACATTTGTCTATAAATAATTTGTAGTTGTCAATCATTGATTTCTTGCTGGTGCTAATAACTGAATTGCCAGCATAGTCAGGAGATTTTGTACCATCAAAAGTTATATTTTCTAATGATAAGCTTCCTCCATTTTCTATTTCGAAGGCCATCATTCTTTCAAATTGTATAATTGCTTTTTCTTTCCCAGAAGTTTTAAATGTTAGGGGGTGATTTATTTTTACAGCTTTAGTTAAAAGGTAAGAGCCGCCTTCTTCTAATTCTATAATGTCGCCACCTTTAGAATTTTTTACAATCTCATACAAGGTATTAATCCCTGCTTCAACCTTTATCGCTTGGCCCGAATTTAATACAATGCTATTATCAGATTTTGAATACCAAGTTGTTCCGGTATTTTCTTTGGTTGCAATGTTAGGACTAATTGTAACTATAGTTTTAATTTTATCAGATTTGGGAATTAAAAAACCCTGTTCATTTTTCACCAATTGTATTTCGGAATTTTCGAAACCTTCTTTAATTTTAGTTTCTGAATTTTCACCTAGAATATTACCTAAAAATTTAATACCGCTGATGTCATCATCAATTGTAAAAATGTCTTTTTTGAATTCATTGTAGATAATGTTCTCCGAAAATTCTGAAGTTCGAGGAGCTTGACTTCTTTCCGAATCGCTACCCGCTCCAAAAAGAATGTTATCACAGTTGATAAATATATTATTATTTACTTTAGAATCTATAACAGGAACATATCTATTAGGCGGTGAATTAGGTACGCCGTTCATCATTACAAATGCCCCTCTAAAACGGTAACCAGTTAAACCAATATGGTAATTATTGGTAACAATTTGTTTTTCATTAATTACACGTACACCACCTGTACTTGGTTTGCCATTTCCTATAAACATATTTCCATCTACCAGCGTTTCATTACCATGGCGCATAGTTAGTGTTCCTGTGCACTCAAAAAATGTATTATACTTAAATGTGTTTTGACACGATTTATTAGAAATAATTTCATGTTCGCCATTTGTTCTATCAAAGTAATTCGATTCTACTAAGGTGTTAGAATTTTCTAAGGCATGATGACTGGTGCCTATTCTTAGCGTTTCGCCACCATTGTTGCCATAGGTAGGCCGAGGGCCAAAGTAGTTGTGGTCTATTTTATGATTATTTTTTCTACTTTCTTCTGTGTCTAGTCCGACAATCATCGTTACACCCAAATTCTTTTTACCGGTAATATGGTTGTGGTCGATTCGATTGTTTTTGCCGTAAATAGTAATCCAGTAATCTTGAACTTGTCGCTCAGGATTATTAAAATTGTCAATAACACATTCTGTGAGGCGACTATTATTTGCCATTTCTTCTCTACTTTTTCTAAAAGAAATAACAGCATTTGTGGGTGTATATCCGTTTTTAAAAACCAAGCCTTTTACAATTAAGTAGTCACCTGCAATTCTCAAATTTGATTCACCTTCTAAGATTACCTTGCCTTTTTCTTCCGCTATAAGTGTAATCGGTTTTTCAGCTGTTCCGTTTGCTTCAAAAAGTAGTTCTGCGTTTTTCCATACACCGTTTGCCAAAACAATGCTATCGCCAGGTTGAATATTTGAAACTCGCTCATTAAATTCATCAATAGAGTTAACGATATTATTCATTTTAGTTTCTGTTTTGCAAGAGATAACAAAAATTAAGAGGCAAATAAGGGATAGTTGTCGATTGATCATACTATATAAATTGGTTAACCAGTTTGGTTCACCAAAAATACATATATTTATAAGACTCACAAATTTTTAACAATAAACCTGTTGATAATATGATGATTATATGACTTTTTATCTTTTAGATAAGTTATTTAGTGTAATCAGAAAACTTCTAAGACTTTATATATGATATTCTATAAATTATATTTGGTCTTTAAAGTGGTTTATTTAAAATAGATTATTTGTTATGAATAGTATTTCAGAAGTTATATTGTAAATATTTTAAAAAATAAACAAATAAATGAAAAGTGATTTAGAACAGTTTGCATATATACCTTTAAAGCAATTTTCAAATAGAGTATGGCGTACATATGAAGGTGGCGCATTAATAGATAGATGGAAATTAGAAAATGAAGAGGAAGACAGCAGTCTTCCTGAAGAATGGATTATGTCTACGGTTACTGCGAGAGGTAAAAATAGGCCTGAAAATGAAGGTCTTTCGCTGATGCAAACAACTGCTGGTACACATTCATTAAAAGAATTGGTTGCATCTAATCCTGAATTGTATTTAGGAGAGGAACTAGCTAAGAAATTCGGAACTACAGGGGTCTTGATAAAAATGCTCGATTCTAAAGAGAGGCTTACTATACAGGTGCATCCGGATAAAGCGTATGCTCGAGAAAAGTTAAATTCTGAGTTTGGAAAAACAGAGTCTTGGTATGTTTTAAATAAGCGCGAAATAGACGGTGAGAAAAGTGTTATTTACATGGGGTTTAAAGAAGGTGTATCGAAAGAACACTGGAAAGCGCTATTTATAAATCAAGACATTGAAGGCATGTTAGCATGTCTACACAAGATAGAGGTGAATCCAGGTGATGCTTATATGATATATGGTGGTGTGCCGCATGCTATAGGAAGTGGTTGTTTTTTAATGGAGGTACAAGAGCCGACGGATTACACAATGCGCGTTGAAAAGATAACACCAGGCGGACTTCACATTAGTGATGAGTTAATACATCAAGGTGTAGGCGAGAAAAGTATGTTAGAGTGTTTTCATTATGACGGTTGTTCATATGAGGAGGCTTTAAAGAGATGGAAAGTAAATCCGCAAACTATTGAATCTTCAGAGTCATATTCCTTAAAGACTATTTTTAACGAAACCCATACTGATTGTTTTGGGTTAAAGGAACTTGATTTGGATGGTAACTGTACTTTAAAAGCGAACGGCAGCTTTTTTGTTGCAGTAATATATTTTGGAGCAGGTACAATAATATGTGGAGGCAAGGAATATAGTTTTACTCAAGGAGATGAGATTTTCTTCTCTGCTGCCATTGATGAAATAAATTTTAATTCTGAAAAAGAATCAAAGATTTTGTTGTGCTACCCGCCAATATAGTCGAGAATTGGAATGAGTTGTTTTTGTAATAAAAATAATGCACGTTAAATATATAGTTTCAACTTGGTTTGTGAGATTTGTTGAATTTCAGAAATTTGCTAGATAAAATTTATAAATCCTGTCAATGCGACATAGAGCATATAGAAGTTAAATAGTAAGGTTGCGCCCAAAGCGATATTCATCCATATTGTAGCTTTATATTCTTTCATTAAATCCGATTTATTAAGAAGAATTAATAAGAACAGCGTAATCAAGGGCATTATAAAAGGACTTAATGCTTGTGAAGCGATTAATATCCAGACGGGTTTTCCTCCTAAAATAGGAATTATCAATCCGGAAAGAGCTATCAATACTACAAAAAGCTTATACATGGGTTTTTTCATGTTTCTTTCAGTGCCTGTATAGTCTGCCAATAACCAAGGGAATAGTAGTAGGTTTGGAAATATAGAGGATAAGCCTGCACCAATAATTCCCATGGTAAACAGGGTAAGTGCAAAATCACCTGCCCACGGGCCTAAGGCATGCATCATATCTGTCGCGTTATCAACTTCAGTTCCTTGGAAGTAAAGCGTTCCTGTTGCGCTTATCATAATAGCTAGACTTATAAGAAAAGTCATTACCATAGACGACATTGCATCTTTATTTTCTGTTTTTAAGTCTTTTAAGCCCCAATTTTGTTCTTGTACTAAAATACTCCTAGAAGCCAAACATACTCCTGCCATGGTGGTTCCAACAATACCCGCAATTACAAGACCAGTATTATCGCCTTCAGGTAATTCCGGAAAAAAATCAACAATGGACGTTCCTGCTTCATTAACAACCATAAAGCTTGTAATTATAAAAGCGAATGACATGAAGCCAACCATAATACTCATTGCTTTAATGAAATTTTCATGTTTACCAGTCCAAAATAGTCCAATTAAGATAGCTATGAAGAAAATTGAAATAATTGGTTTATTCAAAAAAGAGATAGATGTTTTAACAGAAATCCATTCCATTGCAACTTCTGCTACTACACCCATAACGCCTATACAAGAAGAAACAATTGAAACTAGTAGAGCAGTTATAATAAATATTGTGACTGGTTTGCCAAATGCTTTTTTATAATTAAACATGAGAGTATTTCCAGAAACTATAGTCAATTTACTGATTGCAACAAGCAAGAAATAAGTAAAGAAACAAGAGAGTAACAATGCCCAAGAAAGGCTTAAGCCATATTTAGCACCTGAAACTACCATTGAGGTAACACTACCTGTGCCTACTATATAACCAATGATAAAGAAGGCTGGCCCTAGATTTTTAAGTATTTTCTTTATTTGCTTAAATGGCGAGATATGGTTTAACGTCATAATTTAACTACTGTTGTTTTTACTAATTAGGTGTCGAAAAGTATGATTTTAGCTAATTCATTTCTTAAATTTTTCGACACCTGCTGTAGTCAATATTGTATATTCGATATTTAACAGCTTGTGAATAGTACAAGCTAACAATAATAGAAGTAGATATTTCGTAATAATACAATTAAATTGGTAAACCAATTTGGTAAACCAAAAATAGGTATATTTGTTAGACTATCAAATTTTTAACATAAAATCACTCATATAAATCAAAAAAGCACGCAGAATTATGAAAAAAGAGAACAATATTTTATCTCGAAGAGATTTTGTAAAACTATCTTCTACGGGTCTTATGGCGATGCCGGTATTGGGAGTGGCAAATCCATTAGAATTAGAAAGGTTTAATATAGACGATATTTCTGTTCATCTTTTTTCGAAACACCTCCAATTTCTAGACTATAATGAGATGGCTAAAATAGCTTCTAAAATGGGTTTTGATGGAATAGATTTAACGGTAAGACCTAAAGGTCATGTATTGCCTGAAAATGTTGAGGTCGATTTACCTAAGGCCGTGGCGGCAATGAAAAAACATGGGTTGTTATCAAAATTAATGACAACTAATGTCTTAGATGCTGAAAACGGTGTTCAGCAAAAGGTGTTAGAAATAGCGAGTAAATTAGGTTTAACTCATTATAGAACAGGATGGTTGGCATATCCTGAAGAGCGTAGTATAGCTGAAAGTCAGGAGCTGTATGGTAATCAGTTAAAGAAATTAGAAGAACTGAATGCTAAACTTGGTCTTATCGGATGCTATCAGAATCATGCTGGTAACCACGTAGGAGCGCCGATTTGGGATTTGGAACCTATTTTAAGTTTAACTAATAATGAGTTTATTGGCAGTCAATACGATATTCGTCATGCGGTTGTTGAAGGTGGAGGTAGCTGGGAGCTAGGCCTGAGGTTAATTCGTCCTTTTATCAAGTCAATTGTAATAAAAGATTTTAAATGGGGAATATTGGATGGTAAATGGGAGCTAATAGATACGCCGCTTGGCGAAGGAATGGTAGATTTTACACGCTATTTTAAGTTACTTAAAAAGTATAAAATTAATGTACCAATATCTCTTCATTTGGAGTATGAATTAGGTGGAGCCGAACATGGAGCCAGAACACTTACGATTGATAAGGAGATTGTTTACGCGCAAATGAAGAAAGATTTAGAATGGTTAAAAGAAACTTGGCGTAATGCATAAGAATATGAAAGAGAATCAGATTTCAACCAAACAAAAATTAAAGAAAGTTAGTACAGCAACAATAGCCACTTGTTTATTTAAAAAAGGTTTAAAAAAGCAATTTATACAAGACGTACATCCGCTTAAATTAGGTAAGCCGACAATGGTTGGTGAAGCGTATACATTACGCTATATCCCGGCCCGTGAAGATTTAAATCCGATTACAGTTTTTAAGGATCCAAAACATTTGCAGCGGGTAGGGGTGGAAGAATGTCCTGAAGGAGCTGTATTGGTAATTGATAGTAGAAAAGATGCTAGAGCAGCTTCAGCTGGTTCCATCTTGGTCACTCGTTTAATGGTTAGGGGAGTTGCTGGAATTGTTACTGATGGTGGTTTTAGGGATTCTGCGGAGATAGCATCACTAGATATTCCTTCATATCACACAAGGCCTTCTGCACCTACTAATTTAACTTTGCATCAAGCCATTGCTTTAAACGAGCCAATTGGTTGTGGTGATGTGGCTGTTTTTCCAGGGGATATTCTCGTTGGTGATGATGATGGTGTAATGGTAATACCATTTGCTATAGCAGAAGAGGTTGCAGATGAATGTTTGAGAATGACATTATTTGAAGAATTTGTGATGGAAAAGGTAGCAGCGGGGAGGACAATAGTTGGTCTTTATCCGCTTACAGATGAAAAGATTTCTGAGGAGTTTAATGAATGGAAAATCGATAAGAATATTTAATATACCATAAAGTATATTAAACAGAATTTTTCCTTGAGATGCTCTTTGAGATAGTATTATTAGTGGAAAATTCATTCGATCTGTACGAACAAGAATTGCGTTGTTATAAGGGTAGTTTTCTGCTGCTAATTTTGTCAAGATGTGGATAAAATACTTTGTGATTTAGAAAACAATAAGATTTAAATTTTCACCAAATTTTATCAATTATTTTTTTAATGCTTCTCATTCAAAATAAGAAATGATAGTTTATTAAAATACTAATAAGTATAAATTGAAATATACTATTCAACTAAAATTTATTTCCGCATATCTTTTTAAGTTGTTAATTTGCAGATGTTTATAATATATCAATAAGTATAAAATACAGAACGGTTGGTTTTTTTAAATTTAAATTTGAAGGAAATTGGACATTTTAATAAATTTATCTTAAGTTTAAAATAGATAAAATTAATTGAATTTTATTTAATTATGAATTCCAATTTTCATCAATCGGGAGCTCATATTTAAGTGATATTTTAAGAAAATTAAAAATGTTAATTGAACTTTTCTGGAGTATAAAATCTTTTTAGAATGTTGGGGCAAAATAAACCATAATTAAATATACTATTAAGTATATTTTATTATAAATAGTGCAACTTTATGTTTAGATTTTAAAAGTTTAAATATGTTTTTCTAAGTGCATATTCTGAAGCCCTAAGTGGCCTAACTTACTTTTGTTTTGTTAGTGCGAATAATTCTTTGTCTAATTGCGGTTTTACAATACAAGTATTGTCAAAGTGCATGGTCGCCGTATTTTGGCTAGTGTATTTAGGCCATTCCGGTAAGTTTTGTGTATTAGGATTTCCTGTTTTTGCAAAATTTATCCAAGCCTCACTCATAACATCAGCCAGATTATGAGCTGAATTACCACCACCAGTCATTTGATTTGCTAGTGCAATGTTGTCAAATACAAAAGGAAGTTCCATACAATGAAGTGATTTATATTTTCCATCAAAGACGGGTGATTGCCATGTGAAAAGATACATGTATACATCACCACCATCCTTTAAAGATGATTTTGAATTTGCTTGGTCAACTGCACCTGGGCGAAATATAAGGTCAATGTCTATGAGGTCTTTTACTTTAGTATCGTTTGGATAAGCTTTTTTAGCTGCAGTTATATATGCTTCTGCTTTATCTTTATAAGTTTCTTTAATGTAATTAATAACAGTTTCATCGGGGGCACCTACAAAACGCATATTAGCAAATGGGGAAAACTCATTTTTAGCAGTTCCGATTAATAATGGAATACTTTTTGAAAGTTCTAAAGCTTCTGTTGATCCTGTTTGATATGGTAAATCTTCACCATCTACACTAGGCCCCCAATTTAAACCAAATCCAATTATTGGTTTTCCCGCGGCTTTCATTTTTTCTGCTACGATTTTCAGCGCCTTATTACTAGCATCTACTAAAGTTAAATACGGAATGTTCTGAATGTCATCTATATTGTTTACATCTATTTTTAGCGCTTTTAAAGTTTCAGCGGCAATAGCTTGAGTAGTTTGTTTTTCCAAAATGCCAATTCTAAACGATCCGCTCTGGTTAATAGCTTTATTAAACAAGCCCTTCGCTGAAGGCATAGCCATTAACGTGTTTACTTTAGCTCCACCCCCAGATTGACCAAATATTGTAACGTTTTTAGGGTCTCCTCCAAAATTGGAAATATTATCTCGTACCCATTCTAATGCAAGTTTTATGTCAATAATACTGTTATTAGCAGAATGCTTATATTTTTCTCCATATGAGGATAAATCCAAAAAGCCTAATACATTTAATCTGTGGTTTATGGATACAACAACAACATCACCTTTTTTGCTTAAGTTTTCACCATCATAGGAGGGTAATTCGTGACTTGAGCCTGATGTGAAACCACCACCATGTATCCAAAAAAGGACGGGTCTTTTCTTTCCGTCTTTTAAACCTGGTGTCCATACGTTTAGATTAAGGCAATCTTCATTGGTGAACCCCCAGTCATGATCAAAAACAAATTCTGATTCATCTTGAACACTAGTGGTAGGAATTAATAAAGGAGAAACAGCTCCGTACATAGTGGAGCTACGTACACCATCCCAAGGTTTTGGTTTTTGAGCTAATTCAAAGCGATTAGCTTTCGCATAAGGGATACCTTTGTAAGTTACTATTTTATTATGTATGTACCCTCTAACTTTTCCTGAATTGGTATTTGTAACCGCTACATTGGATCCTGTTTCAATTTTCGATTGAGCCAATAATTTACTGGTGCCAATCAAAATTAAAATTACATTGAATAGCGCAAACGTTCTTTTCATCATTTGGTTTTATTTAAGGTTGAAAAACCCATCGGCCGTTAAGAAGCTTAAATGGGTTTTAAATTGCTAAAAGTTAGTTAAAGAGGCTTATTTAAAACCAATTTTCTTTAATCCATCATGACTCGTTTGAATAACTTCCAAGGGTTTCATGCCATCGAATGTTTGATCCTGTTCTACCATGTAATATAACATTCCAGAGAGGTCTTTTTTAGCAAGAATTTTCGCAAAATCAATTTCTCCAGTACCAACTGGTGCAAATCGTCCTTCTTTATCCATATCTTTTACATGCCATATTTTAAACCTTCCAGGATATTTTTCGAAATACGCAATAGGGTCAGCTTCTGCCTTAGTAACCCAATATAAGTCCATTTGAAAGTTGACATTTTCGGGGTTACAGTTTTCCAATAAATAATCGATAATTACTTCGCCTGCATCATTCTTTTTAAATTCAAAATCATGATTATGATATAGAAGTTTAAGTCCCGCAGCGGAAGCTTTCTCTCCTAAAGTGTCTAATATTTTAGCTAGATCTGCAGCAGAACCTTTCATCCCCATGGCTTGTTTTTCCTGGTTATATTCAAACATACCCATAGGAGGAATTGGAATGACAAAGTATTCAAATCCAGCTGCTTTTACATCCGCCATCATGGCATCGGCATTTTCAAGGGTAACAGTTGCTTGATGCGTACTAATTGGAGATAATTCTAATTCGTCTAAAAATGCTTTAAAATCAGTGGGCGACATGTCATAAAACTTGGCATCGGCATATCCGGCGGCTTCTATGTTTTTGTATCCAGCATCTGCAACTGCTTGCAGTGTAGCTTTTGCATCAGTTCCCATATCATCGCGAACCGTGTATAAAGCTAAACCGCCAAAATTAACAGTGTTTGTTTTTTCTTCGCCTGTTTTAGTTGTTTTTTCTTCAGTAACCGCATCTTTTTTGATGTTGTCTTTACAGGAGATACCTCCTATAAGTAAAAAAGCGAGAGCAAAGCTTTTAAGTGTTAAATTAAGTTTTAATTTTTTCATGTTATTTGTGTTAGTTTTTGAATTAGAATATAAGAAACTATCCTAAATTTATTGGGTTTCTTGAACACTCTTAATCTTAAATTATAAGATTAAAACATGTCAATATAGAATAAATCTTTTAGTGCTAAAAATGATGAGAGCAATTTGCATTGAGTTTTGTAATTGTTTTTCAAATTGTAGTATAATGTATTTTAAATATTAATTAATATGGGTCGCTAGAGATTCACTGATTAAAAGTAAATTCTGGGAGTCGTATTAATTCTCCACCTTTTAAAGCTGATTCATGAGATAATATGCCAACGCAGGTAATATTTGCAGATTGGGCAGCATTCGGATATGGAGATTCTCCGTTAATTAGAGCTTCAACAAAGGCATGAACTAAATGAGGATGTGAACCACCATGACCAGCACCTTGAGTAAATGAAAGGTGTGTGTTATCATCTGTATCATAAACTCCATGTGTTGTGAAACCTTGAATTTCTTTAGGTAGTAATTTGGCAAAATCTGGGCTCTCAACTTCTTCAGGAATCTCTGGTTCTGGTTTTTTAGCAGTGTGTACTACCAATGGTTTTCCCTCAATCAATGGCCATTCTACAGATTTTTTCGAACCATACACTTCAAAACTTTCTCGATATTGGCGTGCAACATCAAAAAGAGAGCGATAAACTTGAGCGCTTAAATCGGAATCTTTAAATTTAATATGCGTAGTCTCAACCGCATATGGTGAATTATATTCTTTTATTAATTCTTCTCTAATAGTACCTGAGCCAAAACAAGAAACATATTCGGCCTCATCACGCGTTAATGCTAAAACAGGGCCTACACAATGCGTTGCATAGTGCATTGGCGGAAGTCCAGGCCAGTAATTTGGCCATCCATCCATATCTTGTTGATGGCTAGCTTTTAGAAATTGGACTTTCCCTAAATCACCATTGTCATACAACTCTTTCATAAATAAAAACTCACGTGCATAAACAACAGTTTCCATCATCATATAGGTCAGGCCAGTTTCTTTAACCAATTCTACAATCTGTCTACATTCATCAACAGTTGTTGCCATAGGTACCGTACAAGCAACATGTTTTCCAGCTTTTAATGCTTTAATTGATTGTTCACCGTGATTAGGAATAGGAGTATTTATATGAACTGCATCAACTTCGGGGTCTTTTAATAATTCTTCATACGAAGTGAATCTTTTCTCAATATTAAAAACATCTCCGATTTTATTTAATTTGGTTTCATTCCGTTGGCATATGGCAGTCAAATTTGCATTCGGATGTTTTTGATAAATTGGAATGAATTCTGCACCGAAGCCTAATCCAACAATAGCTATATTTATTTTCTGCATTCTAGTTTAATTAAATGTTTGTTTTAAAAATTTGAGTCCCTCGGATGCAAATTCATCTTGGCTGTTTGCTAGGTTTTTCCAAATACATACAGCTCCTGCTAATTCTTTTATTTCTGGAGTAAAACTTTCGATTACCATAGCTCCTCTATAATTTATGTCATCTAAGCCTAACTTAAATTCATTCCAAGGTGTGAGTCCTGTTCCAGGTATTCCCCTGTGATTTTCAGAAACTTGCACATGAATTAATTTGTCGCCAACACTTTTAATAGCTTCTCTAATATTTTTTTCTTCAATAGTCATATGAAAACCATCGAGTAAAATTTTGGCATTAGGTTCATTAACGTCTTTTGTTAAGCGAAGTAAATCAGCAGCGGTATTTACCAAGTCAGATTCGAATCTATTTAATGATTCTAAGGCAATTTGTTGTCCATACTGTTTTGCTATTTCACAAACTTTTTGAAGGTTTGTAACTGCTAAGTGCCATTCCATCTTACGTTGTTCTTCCGATACCATTCTTGCTTTGCCTACGGCAGAATACATTGGTCCAGCTAAAAAATCAACTTCAAAAGTTGCACATAGTTTGAAGCATTCTTCTACATAATTAAAGCAGTTTTCATGTAAGCTAACATCGTCAGATGTTAAATCTTTTGTAGGACCAAATACACCACAAACAGTTGGAGTTAATCCGTTGTCTATTAGCGCTTTTTTCACAATTACACCATCAATTAAATTTGGGTCTTCAACAGGAATTTCAACCACATCAAACCCCATTTCTTTAATCTTGGGAAAAAGTGAAATAGATGCTGTAGTAAATGGTGATTGCCAAAGCCAAGTGCTTACACCAAATTGTATATTTTTTGACATGCTTATATTTATTTGGAAACTACTTTCATTACTCCTTTCATAATTCGCCAATGACCAGGGAACGTACATATAAAAGGATACATGCCTAGTTCACTCGGAGCGGTAAATTTAAGTGTCACAGTTTCTTGCGGATTTATTAAATCTGTTGCAAAAAGTACTTCGTTCATATTTGGCACATAATTTAAATCGGCTCCTTTAGGGTCTTGCGCCAATTTATCTGCAGCAGCGCCAACTTTATCTGTAGTTCCGGGTTTAATGATAATTAAATTGTGTTGCATGAAATCAACATTTTCTAAGACCAATTCAATAGATTCGCCTGCTTCAACAACGAATTCTGAAAGGTCGAATTTCATTTCATTCTTTATCGTTTTAATATTGATAACGGTACTGTTACGGTCGGTATCAACTTCATCTAGGTTGCTCGTAGTGCTTGCATTAGCATAATTTTGCGCAAAAACTTGAGCTATAGAAGCACCGCTAAAAGCGTTTCTCGTTCTTTGTGAGTAATCCGTTTCTATTTCATATTTCCAATTGCCAGATAGTTTTACTGTTCTTTTGCCGGAACGAATATAAAGTTGTTCTGGTTTACCGTAAATACCGCCCCCACCTCCAGTATCTTCTACGCGAATTGCAATTGTGTTTTTTCTTTTTGAAAGTAATTTTGTAGGAACATCATAGTATCGGTTTCTTTCATAATCTTTTTCTGTTGCACCAATTTGTTCACCATTAATATAAACTACATCAGAATCGTCTATAGGGCCTAATGAGATATGTGTCTTTTCGGTAGAATTGAAATTAAAATCTTTTCGAAACCAGATTATTCCATCCATATCTAAACCCGCATCTTCAATATATTGGGGTACTTGCATAGTTTTCCAATCCTGGTCATCATAATCTACTTCTTGCCTTTTTTTAGCAAGTACTGAGCTTATTTTTAAATTTGGGTTTGATGCTGTAAACGCATTGATAAAGCTAATCGAATGCTTACTTGCAGCAGCATATGTTGCTTTAGATAGCCAATCATCACTTATAGTTGATTCTTCTTCACTAATATTAAACAATTTTTTACCAATAACTTCAGAGGCAGGGCGCTCAGCAAAATATAATAGTGCAGCTAATTGTACTAATTCATTTTTGTCAGCTAAAAGATTAGAATCTAAAATAGACGTATCACTTTTTTCATTTTTAGGGATTATTTGTAATGCTGCTTTACGAATTGCATAAGAAGGGTGATTTAGAGCGCTACTAATAATATTATAAGCTTCTTTATTTGTATTTAAATTCGTTAGCCCTTCAATAGTCCAAAGTGCATGTAGCGCAGAGACATTCATTCCCAATTTATCTACATTTTTGTTGTTGGCTAGTTCGTAGAGATCTGATAGAATATCTTTATTTCCTAGTTCAATTAATAGGCGTTGAGCAGTTAAACGCCAAAACATGTTGTCATTTGAAAGTGCTTCAATTAATTCATCAGGCTCATTTTTATCTAAAGTTAATGGAGATTCTTCTTCCATGTTTTTTGGTACAATTCGCCATATTCGCCCTCTTGATTTATCACGCAATAGATTTTCATAAGCATTCCCTTTTCCGTTTGTAGCATTGTACCCTGCATTATCTTTTCTTGGAGTCGGGTTGTGTTGCACAATAAAATTGTACCAATCTGCAACCCAAACATTACCATCAGGACCTACTTTGGCCTCAACAGGAGAAACCCATTCATCAGAACTAGCAAAAATATTACCTCCATCTTTCTCCTTATACCCAGCGCCGTCTCTTTCTATTTTTGCAATATGAACAACACCACCAGTTGGCTCACAAACAAAAGCAACTTTGTTCCAATACGTACTTGGGTAATTTCTTGCTGTATAAAAATGATGCCCTGCCGCAGCAGTAAACCCTCCGAAAACATCAACCTGTCTAATATTCGGAGTTAATGGTTGCATGGCATAGTGCCCATCAATTTTTAAGCTTCCTTGAGCTGGAATTCCATCCAAACCTTTCATTATTTTGTTGGGTATTCCTAAATAAACACTGTGGGTGTTGTTTGCCGTTGAAGCAAAAAGAGAGTTATCTTCAGTGATACCCAATCCCCAAGTGTTATTGCTCGTATTCGTTAACACTTCAAAGTATTTTTTCTTTGGATTGAAACGATACATGTTTTGATTAAAGTCAAGCCCTTCACCATAAATAGAGCCTTTAAAACCAGAATAACCAACAACGCCATATAGATTATTATCAATGCCATTTTGAAGATTGGAAGGCCCAGCATGGGTGTCATATGTTCCCCAGCCATCAATAATAATCTCTCTAATATCTGCTTTGTCATCGCCATCGGTATCTTTTAGAAATAAGAAATGTGGAGCCTGAGAAACAATAATTCCACCATTGTAAAATGCAAAACTAGTAGGTATGTTTAGGTTTTCCGCAAAGACGGTAACCTTGTCGGCTTTGCCATCATTATCAGTATCTTCTAAAATTTTTACCATGTCATCACCTATGCCATTTTCATCACGTACCGTATTAGGATAATCAACAGTTTCGATAACCCAAAGTCTGCCTTTTTCATCCCAGTTCATTGCAATCGGATTAATAATATCTGGTTCGGATGCAAAGAGTTTTAAATTAAATCCGGCTGGTACTTGAATTAACTTAGCTGATGCTTCTGGTGTTAATGGTAATTGATATTTTAAAGGTGGATTACGTTTTTCGTAATTAGGAATATTGTCACGTTCTTCATAGGCTAAAGTTGGAATGTCTTTAGTATAAGCTTCCCAATTTTTCTTAGCGTTAGCATCGACGGCCCAGAGTATACCTTGTTTTATTAATTGTTGAAACCCAGATTGATTCCAAGTGCGTTCGTCATGGCCATATGCTGTGTAAAAAACTTTTCCTTCACCAACTTTTTTAACCCAAGTCCACGGTTCATGATGTTCACCTTCTACGCGTTCCATTAAAATTTCAATATCATCTGCTATTTTATCGTGTACATAAGTTTCATCCCAAGTAGAAAATTCTTGAAGACCTTGCATAGTAGGGTGGTCTTTTTTTACAATGGTAGTATTAAAAGTACCTTTTCCATGATTCTTAAATTGTGCCCCAACTAAATCTATATATTCTGGAGAGTTTTTAAAGCAAAAACTAGCGGAGTGAATCGGAATTAAAGCATGGCCGCTTGAAATATATTCTAGAAGAGCTGTTTCTTGACTCGGTTCAATTTCTTCATGATTCGCATAAATTATTAAACCATCAAATAAATTTAGGTTATCAGAATTTAGATCATTTATATCTTCTGTATATGTAATATTTATACCGTCTTTTGTGAGTGCGGCTGCAAGAATTGGGAAATATTCATTAGAATTATGATGCTCTAATTCATGTCCTAGAAATAATAACTCTATACGTCTTGGTTGATCATCGACAAAAACAATTTTTTGTTTCTTGCTAGTACATCCTATAAATAACGTTACCACAACTAGACCACCGATAATCCCTCCTAGAACATTTTTCATAATATGCTTATCTAAATAATTATCAATTTTAAGTAATAATATCACATCAATTAGACTGTCTTATTGCAGATATTGACTTTATTATATCACATAATTGTCAAATAATTGTTTTTGTAGATAGTTTAGTGTTACTTTAATTGTTATCAAAAATTATAAAATTGAAAATAGCACTACAAAAATCACCAATTCCTAAAACGCATGCCTTTGTGGTTCAGTTATTAAGACAAACGATTTTTGATCCAAACTGGCATTTTCATCCGGAGTATCAATTATTTATGGTTTTAAATGGAACTGGCACCAGATTCATTGGGGATCATGTAAAATCTTTCCAAGCTGGTGATATTACTTTTTTAGGGCCAGACTTGCCTCATCTATGGCGTAGTGATAATTTAGAAGGTACAAACGATAATGTGAATTGGGCAGAAGGTATAGTGATATATTTTGACGAGAATTTTATTGGCGAAACACTATTAAATAAAGAGGAAGGAATTTTATTGCGGAAATTATTTCGTAAAAGTTTACGTGGTTTTGATGTGACAAAAGGTGGTGCAAAAGAGATACGAACAATGATTTTAAATCTCCCAAATCTTGAAGGGTTTGATGCGGTATTGGGTTTAATGCATATTTTAAATAAACTATCACAAATCGATAATTTAGAGCCCTTAGCAAGTGTTGGTTACACTAATACACTTAGAGAAGGCGATACAGAGCGTATGAATAAAGTGTATGCCTATGTACTGAAGCATTTTCAGAGAAAAATTTCAATAACTGAACTTGCTACATTAACCAACATGACCCCAACATCATTTAGTCGATATTTTAAAATTCATGCGAACAAAACGTTCTCAGAATTTGTAAGTGAAATAAGAATTGGACATGCATGTAAGCTTTTAATTGAAAAAAAAATGAATGCATCAAGAGCAGGTTATGAAAGTGGTTTTAGAACAATGTCTAATTTTAATAGGCAGTTTAAAACAATAACGAATACTACTCCACTAGATTACAAAAGACGGTATGATATGACTAAATCAGATTAATCTGTTTTTAAATTTAGCGGATGCTATATTTTAAAATTTGTAACTTCTATAATTATTTTTTTTAGATGCTCATTCTACTGCAATGATAGAAATTAGCAAGGTGCCAACTAAACCAACTTAAAATGAAATTATTAAAATCGCTATTCTTTTTCCTAGTACTACTATGTTTTTCTTCAGGATACGCTCAAAATGAAATTGGGCAATTTGATCGAAATACAGATATAGGTGATTGTAAAAATTCAGGAAAGGTTATTTATTCTGAAAAAGAACAAACATATACTGTTAGTGGGTCTGGTACTAATATGTGGTTTGGCTCAGATGAGTTTCATTATTTATGGACAACTATTCAGGGAGATTTTATACTAAGAGCTGAGGTAGAATTCGTTGGTGATGGAGTGGATCCACATAGAAAAGTAGGTTGGATAATTAAAAATAGTTTAGATCCAAATTCAAAACATGTAAATGCTTCTACTCATGGCGATGGGTTAACAACGTTACAGTCAAGAAAAGAAGTCGGGGCAGATACGGAAGAAGTAGTTTCATCAGGAACCAATCCAGATGTGATTCAATTGGAAAGAAAAGGAGACACCTATATAATGTCTACAGCCAAGTTTGGCGAAGATTTTACAAGTGTAACCCTCGATACCGTTAAAATGGATAATGAAGTTTATGTTGGAATATATATGTGTTCGCATAATTCTGATGTAGTAGAAAGTGCTATTTACAGAAATGTGAGAATTATTCGGCCAGTAGATTCTGACTATAAACCGTATCGTGATTACCTAGGTAGTAACCTAGAAATAATGGATGTTGAATCGGGTCATCGAAAAATAATCTATCAGTCTGCACATTCTATACAAGCTCCAAATTGGACAGTTGACGGGAAGAAACTAATTTATAATTCAAAAGGGCATTTATATAACTACGAAATTTCAAGCAATTCAATTACGCCTTTAAATACAGGTTTTGCAGTAAATAATAATAATGATCACGTCTTGTCTTTTGATGGAGAAATGTTGGGGATAAGTAATCATAATCAGCATGATGGTGGTACTTCTGCTATATATTATTTGCCAACTGAAGGTGATTCATTACCAAAGTTGGTCACTAAAAAAGGTGTAGGTGCATCGTACTTGCATGGGTGGTCACCCGATAATAAAAAAATGATATTCACGGGCAATCGTGATGGTGCGTATAATATTGTTACGATTGATGTTGAATCTGGTAGAGAAGAAAAATTAACAGATTTACCTACACTTGATGATGGGGCTGAATACAGCCCTGATGGAAAGCATGTTTTTTTCAATTCAGTGCGAACGGGAACAATGCAATTATGGAGAATGAAAGCTAATGGAAAAAAGCAAACTCAACTTACTTTTGATCAGTACAATGATTGGTTTCCTCATGTAAGTCCGGATAAAAAATGGATAGCTTTTATTTCATTTCCATCAGATATAGATCCAAGTTCACATCCGTTTTATAAACATTGTCTTTTAAGAGTAATGCCTTATGAAGGAGGGGAGCCGAAAATTATTGGATATATATACGGAGGTCAAGGAACGATAAATGTGCCAAGTTGGTCGCCAGACAGCAAAAAAATAGCCTTTGTAACGAATACAAGGCTATAATTTTAATCTTCCTTTTAACTAACTTAGAGCTACAATTTATAAGCTTGTCTTGCTAGTATTTGCCATTTGCCATTGTGCTTTTTTAGAATCATCATATTTCCAATCTTAACATCTACAGGTTCGCCAGCATTACGTGCCTTGGTTTGAAAAATATGACGTGCAACAGCTATGTTGTCTCCTGATAAATAAATGGTTTGATCATTTCTATCAATTGTAATAAAATCGAATGTACCATTTACTACGGCTTCAATAAATTGTTTTTTGTTTTCAATTCTACCGGAAGAATGCCCGTATGTTAATTCTTCCATCATTATACTTTGTAGTGCTGCACTATCGCGATCTACCATAGCTTTACTAAGTTTATTAATGGTTTTTTCAACTTCCAAAATTTCTTCATTATTTGAATTTTGGGCAGAAACGAGAGTACCGCAAAAAACAAATAATAGAAATAGCTTTTTGATATTTTTCATATTACAATTGCTCTTTTAAACCGTTTTTATTTGTCTTGTGTTTTCAGATAATCGTTTAGTTCTTTTCTAGTCATTGGCAATTTACTATCTGGATAATTTTTTAACCAATTTCTAAAATCAGTTTTTATTTCGTCAGTCCATTTCGTATCAATTTGACCAGCGGTGAACTTTTTTTCTTTAAGTCTTTGAAAACCGAACACATCTCTTAATCCCACTACTTCAGATGAGATAACTAAGTTGGCAACCAGATGAGATGGAATAAAAATTGTACCATGTCTATTAGCTAAAACCACATCGCCAGGTAAAACCGTAGCGCGTCCTATTCTAATGGGTGTGTTAATTGAAGTCAACATTTGATTTTGTAAATACGAGGGGTCCTCATCTCTGTACCATCCATTAAAACCTTCAATATCCAAAAGACCTGCTAAATCACGAATTCCTCCATCGAAGATTACACCATTGCCAGAATTGGCATAGATTGCATTTCCTAAATTAGATCCAATTAATGTGCCGTCAATAATTCTACCATAACCATCAGCTACATAAACATCACCAGGTTGTAGAATTTGAATCGGCCACGAGTTGCTTCCTCCAATAGTATCTCTTTTTTCTTTGCCTCCGGTGACTTTAATTAATTGCTTATAGTCAGGTCTTTCGGGCATATATTGTGCTGTAACAACACGGCCGGTCATAACGCCATCTGGGTGAATTACTTTCCAATCTCCTTCATATTGGGTATGATAGTTTTTTCCTCTTAAATATCCCCAAGCCTCTTCAATTTGAATATTCTTCATTCTTTTTAAAAGAGCATCTGAAACTTTAGGTCTGCCGTCTTCAAAGCGTTCTCCTTTCCATTCAGATGTTAGTGCTTTAATATACGCTGGACTACTTCCAACTTCTTGTGCTTGAGTAGAAAATGATATTAAGATTCCTGCAATTACTAATATTATATTTTTATTCATTTTTCCTATTTATAGATAATTCTAATTAAGTTGTTTAACTGTAAGTTCTATCGTGAGATCTAAGTTCATTCCATTCATCAGTTGGAGCGAAGAATGATTTATCTCTCGGGTCCATATGTGCTTTTATGACATCCATATTAAGTTCAATTCCAAGGCCAGGGGAATCTAAAGGCACCGGAGAAAAGCCTTTGTCAATCATTTTTTCTTTGCCAGTCATTTTTACCAAATCTTCCCACCATGGTAAATCTACAGAGTGATGTTCTAGTGCTAGGAAGTTTTGTGTGGCGGCAGCGCAATGCACATTAGCCATAAATGAAACGGGAGTACCCGCCTGATGCATGGCCATTGCAATACCAAATTCTTCAGCATAATCTGCAATGCGTTTTGTTTCTAAAAGACCTCCTGAAGATGCTAAATCTGGATGCACAATATCAACGGAACGATTATGAATTAATGGTTTAAAGTTTTCTAAATAATGTATATCCTCTCCAGTTGTTGTAGGTGTTTCTATGGCGTCAGAAATAGTTCTCCATTGTTCTGTGTGTTGCCATGGTATCATGTCTTCAAACCATGCTAAGCGATATTTATCCAATGCTTTGGCTAAACGAATACCGTTATTAAGGTCAAAATGACCATAGTGGTCTGTAGAAATTGGAATTTCATAACCAACCATATTTCTAACATTTTCAACTACTTGTTGAAGATGTTCTAGTCCCTTCTCTGTAATCTGAATTTGTGTAAATGGGTGTGCAGTATTTCCATAAGACATATAATTTCTTTGGTCTCCCCATTGATTTAGGTTCCCTTTATTGTCCTCCCAGAATTTACCGTTTACAACAGTGCCAGGAATTCCTTTTAGCTCACCTATAGAAACATCCATTTTTAACCAAGTATACCCTTGATCTTTTACTCTAAAGTTTATTAAACGTTGTTGCTCTTCGGGTGAACTTGCCTCTGGAGTATCTGCATAAAGTCTTATTTTATCTCGATATCTTCCGCCTAATAATTGCCATGCAGGCACATTATATGCTTTGCCACAAAGATCCCATAATGCCATTTCAACGGCACATACACCTCCCGCTTGTCGGGATGGGCCTCCAAACTGCTTTATGCTTTTAAATATTTTTTCAACATTACATGGGTTTTGCCCCAGAATACGAGCTTTTAACATTAATGCATATCGAACATCGGCCGCATCTCTTACTTCACCTAAACCATAAATTCCTTGGTTGGTGTCGATTCTAATAATTGCTGTTCCGCCCATTACACTGGTAAGCGCATAACGCATATCGGTTATTTTTAGTTCGGAAGGCGAAGAAGATCGGTTAACTTTTGAGGTTGTTTCTGCAACAGTATCTTCAAAAGAGTAGCCCATGAAACTAGATAAGGCAATTCCACCTAAGGCAGTTTTTTTTAAAAAGTCACGTCTTTTGTCTCCTGTTTTTGGGTTGTCTATTTCTGATTGTCTTTTAGCTGTGTAAGCATTCTCTTCTTTCTTATTTTGTGCAATAAGATGTTTTAGATTGTTTTTCATTTTAGTTGGTTTGATAAATAAAATGTTTGCTCCAATTTGATTTTACTCAATGGGCATTTAAGATAATAAGAAATAGCGTTGGTTGAATTTTAAAGGTGTAAATTTTTCAAAAAATCAAACAAATTTTAAAATTTCAAGAATAATGTAAAGCCTAGGAAATCTGTGGCTACAGCCCATGATTGTACACAGAAAAAAGTAATTGTCAGACGTGAAAATTAAGAGTAGTATTATGTTTAATATACTAGAATACTTTCTTGAAGAATGCTTTAATTAAGTAACCCAAGAAAATAACACCATAATATATATAACGTTTCCACATGCGTTTAGGTTCTTTAAGCAATCTTCCTAACCACTCGAGACCTAAATTAATCCAAATTTTATTTGGCCTTTTCATAGTGCCTGCATAAAAATCGAAAACCGCACCAATCGAACAAATTATAGAAGCATCAAGTTCGCTTTTATTGACAAAGGACCATTTTTCTTGTTTCGGAGCGGTCATGCCAACAAAAAGCACGTCAGGTTTAAATTCATTTACGGCAGCAATCATTTGGGCATTATCTTCTTCTGAAAACTTATCTTTATACGGAGGTGAATAGAAGCCTGTTTTAATATTAGGATATTCTTTTGAAAGACGACTTTTAATTAGTGATAAAGTGTTTTCAGATGAACCTAAGTAAAAGCATGAGCCTTGTTCTGAATTCAATTTATTTAGTAAATAATCGTGCAGGTCAGCTCCAGCTATTTTTCTAATTTTTTTACCATAAAGTAATTTGGCGGCTATAACAATGCCAATTCCATCTGGTAATAGAACTTCACTTTGCTTTAAGGCCTCTCTAAACTCTGGGTCAGATTCTGCAATGCAATAAGAATACTGATTGATTGTATTAACAAGTGTTTTTTGTGGTGAAAAAGCTTGTGCTAATTCGCCATTAAAAACTTGATAACCTAAACATTCTGTATGTAGTTTTTTATGCATTTTAAACAAATTATATAATCTAATGTTTTGTATAAGCAACGTCTATAACAAAACGATCATCGGTTTGATGAAGATGATGGACAGACATAAGTCCCTCATAAAAATCTGGTTCAACAGTTTTTACAGTTTCTTCTTCATATTCTTCTAAGTTTAATTTTTTTATTTTATTGATATTTAACGCACGACCATAAACGCCTTGATCGTTACATTGTGACGGTCTATAAATTTCATTGTTATAGCTAAAAATTGCACCGCCATTTCTGGCAATTCGAGAATCAATTAAAACGGGATTTTGACTATGTGGTGTCAATTTTGAAAAGTCCGATGATTCTACTTTATAAATATGTAATTCATTTTCTAGAGGTACTGTGGTTTCATCGCCTTTGTTTAGAAATAACCATTTGTCTCCCTGCTCGTCATTATAGAAAAAGGCGTCGGCAACTAATTTACCTTCAAACACCGATGTGTGTAATTCCCATTTCTCAGGAAACTTTACACATCTATAAATATCAAGTCTTTTATTTTCAGAGCTTTCAGGCATGAGGAAAATTTCTCCATTTTCCTCAAAAATGAATGGGTAGGATAAATGATAATCCAAATCTAAAATATCAATAACTTCAATTATTTTATCGTCTTTTAATTTTCCACAAGAAATTTTTCCACGTTTGGTAGCGTAGGGGAAATTTTCAAAAAAAACGTATCTCTCATTTTTAAATTCAAACAAAAAGGGATCTGCCCAAAATTCATTTTTAGGTAAATCGATAGGCTTTAAAGTTGATAAATCTGTTTCGTTAAATTTACCATCAGCAATAAATAAAGTAAAACATTGATAACGCCATTTAAATATTTTAGTAGCAATACGTTCGAAAACTTTAGAAATTACTTTGAAGTAAAATCGAGATGAATAATCTAACACCTGTATAAAATTAGGCTGCTCTAATAAGGTTTTAGTAGTTTCTAATGTTCCAGAAACATGGAGTTTTCTTTGAATATTTGGTTTTAGATTTTTTATTAAAAGTGCCACAGCAGATTCCAAAACCATATCTGTAGTTTTTACTAAAGACCAATGTTTATTAAAATGTGCATGGTCTATGATAACTATGTCATTGTCTTGTTCTTTTTGGTTGCGCAATGAAACAAAAACAGTTGCTTCTTCTTTTATGATTTCCCAAAAACCTATCGGACTATTGGAACTAATATGCTCAGCATTATGCTTTAGAGAATAGCTACCTTTTTTTGAAAAAGGAGCGAGTAAGTCTGAATTAAAACAAGTGTCAAGTTCAAGTATTAAATCTAATTCTAGGCTTGTTAATTTTTCAATTATTTTAGAATTTACTTTTGTTTCTTTATGATTGAATTCAAACTTTTCAATGTTTTTTAATTCAGATTTTAACTTAGAGAAACTGACTGTTGCTGGTTTGTTAAAAAAGAACTTTCGTTCGATATGCCATTGCATTTTTAAAATTACACTACTTAAGAAGTTTTTAGGTAACCGGAGTTCGGGGTATTTGCTGGTTTTAGGTTTTTCAGAAATTATAAGTGCAGAAAACTCAAGCTCAGCCGTGTCAAGAATATGTTTAAGTATTCGCAACTGCCAGTTGGCTATGTTGTTAATATTATCTGTTAGAACTGCAATTTTCATAAACCTATTTAATTCGTTTTATTTACATTGTTTAAAATAGAAATCATTCTTTTTTCAAATGTTTGAAATGTAAACGACTCTTTGTAAAGTCTGTTGCCCTCATTGCCCATCTTAGTGCTTAGCTCTGGGTTTTTGATAAATTTTTCCATTTTATTAGCCAGTTCTTTAGTGTTCTTTTTTTCAATGACAAAGCCGGATTCTCCGTTGATTACTATTTCCGGAATAGCGCCTTCATCAGTAGCAATAATTGCCAAATTATATTGCATTGCTTCTAAAAGAACAAGTGGGAAACAATCTTCATGCGTGGGATGAACAAACACATTTGCCTTTTCTAAATATGGGTTCTTATCGGTGTCATATTTTTTGCCATGAGCAAAAACTTTATTAGATAACCCAAGGGATTTTACTTTAGAAGAAAATGTAATTTCATCAATATCAGACCAGTCACCAACAAAATTACACTCGAAATTTAAGTTTTTAGCAGCTAAAATCTGGCATGCTTTTAAGAGCGTAAATACGCCCTTAGATTTCATCATGTTTGAAAGAAAAAGAAAACTTACTGTTTCATTTGAGATTTCTCTATTGCTAATAATTTGAATCTCAGGAATGCCATTAGCGCAAAAATATACATCTTCTTTTTTAACATATCTTGCAATATCATCGTAAAGTAGTGGAGAAAGGAGTATGCATTTGGTGTTATTAAATACAAAGCTATAACATAGTTTTTTTAACCAGTTACTACTGTTTTCTTTCACTCCTTTATTATGAAAATGAAAAACTATTTTTTTTCTAAAAAGCTTAAGTAAAATGACAATTAGTAAGTCTTTATAGAACCCAGGACCTTTAGAAGTTAAGGTCATATAGCAAAGGTCGTAGTTTGTTCTAAATAATGTTTTTACTATGTTTTTTTGAATCTTTAATACTTCACGTAGTTTACCCTGACTGTGTTTGCCAATATCTTCTAAATTAAATGAGGTGGCTAGGTTGATATAGTTTGCTTCAAAACTTGAATTAATTATCGAACTATTCTTCATACGTTTACTAACCATCGAAGCCCCGTGAACAGGTGGTGGTAAATGTAAAATGAATAGTATTTTTGGTAGCATTTTTATGGACTATATTTAATGATAGATTAGTATCACTTTTTTTCTATATGGTTAATGGTATCAATTATTCCTTGAGCAGCATTCTGGAAATTTAATTCTTGTACTTTAGTTTTGGCGTTTTCACTTAACGTCTGCCAAGTTTCGGCATTATTTAAAATTTCATTTGTTTTCTGCACCCATTTGTCTGTGTCAATTTCTAATACAAACCCATTGTATTTATGAATTAGAAGATCATCTACAACTCCTGCAAAAGGAGTTGTAATTACTGGAGTACCGCTTGCCATAGCTTCGTTAACTACAACTCCCCATGGATCCATTCTTGTTGTGAACAAAAACAATTTAGCATCTGAATAATATTTTGGTAATTCTTCTTGAGATATAAATCCGGGAAAATCATAATCAATATTATGTGCATCTAATTTCGAAAAGAGTTCTCCTTTTAATGGTCCACTTCCAAGAATCAAAATTTTAAAGCCTTCGATTTTTTTCGCTAGCTGTATAACTACATCTGCAAAGAATAATGGTAGTTTGCGTTCTGTAAACTGTCCAGAATAAATAACATGATACTTGCGACTATCAAATCTTTTTTCGTTTTCAAATTTAGAATTATGGATACAAAGTGCACTTTGAAAGATTTTCTCTTTCTTAATACCGTATGCTTCAAAAAGTTTCATACTATTTTTGCTGGCGCCGATATATGCTGAAGATGTTTTAAAAACAATTTTGCGAACAAGGGTATGAACCCAAGACAAATCTTTTTCTGAGCCGAGCCAGCCATCCGTCATCGGTATAAAATTTTTGCGATAAACTAGTGTGTAAATCCAGCCGTAAAGGTGTGTAGGGTTGAAGCCTGTAGCAATAACGTTATCTGGCTTGTATTCTTTTAATACTTTAAATACTTCAGGATTATTATGCACATAATTGAAACCATCTTTTTTTAGATGTACATTTTCTTTTAAGAAAACATGTTTGAATTGAAGTTCATTGATGTTCCACTTTCTATTTGATTCTGTATTCGCACAAAAAATAACCATGAAATCTTCTCCATAATGTTGGTTTAGGATTTCATACATTGGCAATCGATAAGGTGCCGGGATATTTATTATTAGTGCAGTTCTCATTAGTGAATAATTCTAAAATTTAGTTTTGATTATTAGCTTTTTTTAATGCTTTATTGATTGAAACTTTTACTTAATTATTTATGATGAATATTCATTGTATCTCACATTAATCATTCCTGACAAAGCTCCAAGACTATCTGAAATAGCTAGTACACCCCAAAATCTGTTTTTCCAAGGAATGATGGCAAAGGGCAATGTTATAATGCCTGTTATTAAATAAAAAATACTTACTACAAATTTCTTGATTAATTGTTTAAAGTCTTTTTGTAATTTTAAAATGTATGTGTACGTTGATGCACCTCTAAAAGTACGTTTGATTAACCATGATAAATTTGCTCTGGTATCTGGTATGGTTTCATACACAACTGCTTTTTTAGACCAATAATTTTTAGCTTTTTTCTTCATTGCTTGAACACCAAAAAACGAATCTTCACCACCTGTAATGTTAAAGCGTATATCAAAGGTTAAATGATTGTCTACTATAAATTTTGTTTTTAGTAGTACATTATTACTTTCAAAATCGGTTATTTCTTTATGGTGTTCGAAATCTAGATAATCAAAATGATTTGAAATACTTTGTTTTACTTCACTTTCAAATACAGGAATATTTGGGCCCTGAACGATATCGGCGTTTTTATTTTCTGCTAGATTAACCAATTCATTCAGCCAGCTTTTAGAAACATATTCATCGTCGTCGACAAAAATGATGTATTTGGGATTTAAATTTATGGCCTGTTTTAAAATTTCGTTCCTAACGTTGGATAAGCCTTTTATGGTATAACTCTGGTAAATAAAATTGAAATTCATTGGACACTCTTTTTCAAGAGTAATTGCAATTTTTTCTGCCGTTTTCTCTAAATCATTATCTACAACTAAAATGACAATTTTATTGATGATTGAACGGTCTATAGTACATAGGTATATGCTGCGTATTAATTTCGCCAACATATCTGGTCTTTTGTAAGTTGGTATACCTATTACTAGATTATTCATATTTTTATCTTCGACAGTAAGATGTGTAAAACACTTTGTGTTTGTTAATTATGAATTACACTTTCAATGCATTTTTTAAATTTATTGGCTACAATATCGGTATTGTGGCGTTCTTCTGCTAGATTTCTAGCTGTAAGGGCAAATTCCTCACGTAACTGCTTGTTTTCTATTAAGTTTTTGATTTTTTCGACCAATTTTTCTGTTTTGTTTTCGGTAACCACGGCTGCCCATTTGCGCTTTTTGGCGTATTGAGTTAAAGCTGTGTCTTCAGGAGCAAAAATGATTATTGGGGTGCCACTTGCCATATATTCAGAGGCCTTTGTAGGCATAGAATATTTGATAAAAGCAAGTCCGTCCGGGTCAAAATCATAGGGTAATATCATAAAATCAGCCGCGCCAAAGACTTCTGGCAACCTAGAATACGACACAAAATTCTGATGATTAGTGCATTTGAAGTTGTCAAGCCAATCTGGCGCTTCTTGTGCCTGAATCAGAAAATTTATTTCCATATCTAAATCTTCATTTACAAGATCAATAGCATGCGCTATGGTCATTAACGAATTGTCGATGCCCAGACCAATTCTGCCGGCGTACATTATTGTAGGACTATGGTTTATAGCGTAGTCACTTCTTTGTCCAGTTTTCCAAAAGTCTATATCAATTGGATTGTGAAAAGTGACAAATTCCTTGTTGTATCTTCTTAAATATTCTTCACCCATATAATCACTAATGCTCATAACAAGATTCGAGTGGTTTAGTAGATCTTTGAATTCGTAATCTATTTTTTTTCTCCAATAATTTTTCATAAACGTTTTGTTACCAGCTAGTGTTAGCCAATCATCCATTTTATGAAAAACCATGGGTTTATTTAAATACTCTTGAACTGCAATACAAAAAAGAATTTCTTCTCTGGATGAGCTTTGCGCATAAATTACATCTGGGTTAATTTCGGTAAGCCAATCACAGAATTTTGGAGACAGTTGTGTTTTAGAAATAAAATGAGAAAGACCAGAGTAGTGAAAAATTGGAGATATATATTTTTCTATGAAATTTGACCTTACCTTTGTATCAGTTTCTTCATGCAATACATTTTTTTTAGGTTGTTTTGAGAAGCTAACTTCACCACTTTCATATTTGCGACCAAATAGGTTTAAAGGAAAAATCCATTTTCTTTCTTCAGAACCTAATTGATAATAATTGTTACATCTATCTTTGGCAATATCACCTGTTAAAAGATAACCTGAACAAGCCACAGCTATTTTATCGGCTTCCCATTTAGAAAATAAATTCGAAAGTGTAATTCCTCCTCCAGTATCAGATACAAAAGGTTGGTTTAATATTAAAATTTTAGGTGAGGGCATCTAATTATATTTTAATTTAAGTGATGGGAATCATCATGTTCTATGCTAGGTTCTATATCATATTTAAAGTAATCTTTTAATGTTTCTTCACTTAATTGAGTGTATTTTGGAGAGTAACAAATACCAATTGCAATCCATACTAATATATAATTCATGCTAAAGGTTGTTACTGTTGAGGGGTATAGTGATACCAGCCATAATAAAATCCAGAATCCAGCAGCTTTTGAAAGCGAATTGTTAGAAAAAAATAATCCCTTTACCATAGCCGGAATTGCTATTAAAAGCAATAATCCTAAACTTACAATTCCTCCTTTTAAAATTATATTTAGATAATCAGTTTCAATACCGTCTCTGTATCCAGTGTAATCACCGGACGAGTCAATGCCTGCAGGAGCTGCTACCATACCTCTCATTCCTCTGCCAATAAGCCAATCATGGGCTTCCATGTCTGCATAATAATATAGTTCGACTTCACTTCTAGTATCTTCTTCTAATCTCTCTTTTATCCTATTTACAAATTCAATGTCACTATTGCCAAAAATACCTAGGCCTAGAATAGTGAATAATACACCTGCAAAAACCGCAAAAACCACTAATACAGATTGCCTCTTATTGATATATAAGAAAATTAAAAAAGCAAAAACCAAAACCAAACCTAAAATAAATATTAGGCCTCTCCGAACGCGAAATCCAGCTATGGCTAAGGCAAGTAGAATAACTGCAATCGCTAGAAAATTCAAGTATTTAGAGTGGTAATTATAAGTCAAAATTAAGAAGCCCAACGGTAATGCTAGTATTTTTACAAGTACCTCAAATATATCTCTACCCATTACATTGTCTCGGTCTATAATAGGAGCATGCATAAGGGCTAGTTCTGTAAAAAAAAGAATACCTAGAACGGCTATTACTTTAAATATTAATTTAAGTGAACGTGGGTTTCTAGGAAGTAAGAGTATAAGTGGAGTTAGGTATAGAAACATACCGTTCAAAGGATTAAATAGAATATTTTTAACACCCTCATAATCGAGTTCAATACCCCTAGATATAACGAAAAATTGCCAAAACATAAGTAATGGAAACATTGTTCCTAAATACTTATTCTCAAATTTAAATGCTACCAATAATAGTGATGAAGTAATGAAAAGTCCTATGCCTGTGAGTCTTAATAAATCACAAATCATATAATTAGGAGCTGGATCAGCTGAAAGAGAAAAGCCTAAAGTGTAAATTAAAAAACCAGCCCAAAAGACATTAAGCAATTGTCGGTGCTTAAGTGCGTTTCTAGATTCTAATAATTGGAGAAAGATTTCTTCTTCTTGTTCCATTTAATGTTCTTATTTAGCTGATAATAATTTATCATAAACTTCCAAATGACTGCTAATTATTGGTTCAGTGTCAAATTGTTTTGGTGCAAAACCAACTATAGTTTCTTGTAAACAGAATAATATTCCTTCGGATAAATCTTCTGCATTTCTATACTCTGCTAAGTATCCGTTTTGTTTGTGTTCGATTATATCAGGAATCCCTCCTGTCTTAAAAGCAGCAACTGGCGTTTCACAACGCAAAGCTTCTAGTATTACAAGGCCAAAGGTTTCAGCTACGGAAGGAGCTACAAATACGTTGGCAGCATTATAAATTAAGGCAGTAGAATAATTGTCATTTAACTTTCCAAAAAATATTGTCTTAAAAGGAATGGCTTCTGCGATTTCAGCATTATGTTCACTACCAAAAATGATAACAGTAATGGCAGTGTTTTTTAATTTTTTTGATAAAATATCTAAAGCTTGTTTTAGATATTTCCAACCTTTGTAAGGGCTATTAGGTGAAGCAGCACCAAAGGCAATAATTGTTTCATCTTCATTTAAGTTTAGTAATTTTCTTGTAACCTTTTTATCTAATGGCTTAAATGGTTCTTTACCTATGATATTAGGGATGTAATAAATAGGTTTTTGTTTTAATAGCATTGAATTTTTAGCTAATTCATAGAGCCACATGCTTGGTGCTATAAAATGAAGATTGTCATAAGCATCATAAAATTTCTTCTTTTTTTGAAATTCTTTAACGGCTAATTTTTTTTGTTTGTCTTTAGAAAAAACTTGACAATTTGAACAGTCCGTAATATAGTTATCACATGTGAAACTATAATGGCAACCACCAGTTATATTCCACATGTCATGCATGAAAATAATAATTGGCTTATTAAGTTTGGCTAATTGATGAAAGTTCTTAAAATTTAAAAAACCTCCAATGGCCCAATGAATATATAAAATGTCTGCATTTTCAACTAATTCATGTTTAGTTATATTATTACCTAAAACTGGATATGAAAACATTCCGAATTTTTCAATAGAATCTTGGGTTAGGCGACTTTCTATTTTTTGGTTCAAAATTGAAACAACTTCTGATCTCTTTCTTAAGTGTTGAATGTTTTTAGATTCGGAAACATCTGACGATAATGATAACATGTTCGAATTAACCCCTCTTTCAATTAGCTCTCGATGGAGACGAAAAGCCGCGTTGCCAGATGACGGTAAATGTGTTTGTATGTGAACAACATTAATCATTTAATTGTTTATTTCGTTTAGAATTGCTTTGAACTTGTTTTCAAAAGCTAATATGGAAAAGTTTGATTTTGCGAAAGAAAATGCTTTTTCACTTAAAGATGCTAAATATTCGGGGTCTTTGTTAGAAAACTCTTTTATTTGCTCGTCAATATAATCTACATGAAAGTCATTTAAATAGAACGCTAAGTCATCTAATCTATTAAATCCCGTTCCTTCCATTACAATTGGTATTAAGCCATGTCGCATAGTAGTGGTTATTGCAGTGGAAAAACCTTCTGAACAGGAAGGGAGAATACAATAAGTACAAGTGTCTATTATTTCGAGAAATTGTGCAGATTGAATATCAATATACTTGTAATCTATAATATTTTTCTTTTTTGGAATTTCTAAAAGACGTCTATCGTCTTCATAAAAACCAGCTACATGCAATATAATGTCATCATGCTTTTCAAATACATCAAACAGTAAATCTAAGCCCTTATGAATAGCACCATACGAGCCAAACCATAAAAAATGTTTCTTTGAAGAATCATGATTTTTTGGTTTAAATTCAAAGTTTTTGTTTAGAATTCCAGTGGGGAAAATATTAAAAGGCTTTGTGTATTCCTGTTTAAAGGGCATAGTTTCACTCATTGTTATTACATGAGTGTATTTTTTTTTCATATGATGGTCCCAATAGAAGTTGCCTGTTCTTACTGTATTTGCCTTTTTTTTCTTCCGTTCATAAAAATAGTCAAGTCGCTTTTGCTCTTCTATTTTAGTAAAATCTGGATGATGCTCTGTCATATATAAAACAGAAGTCGCATTCGGATGCAGTAATGTTAATTGATAGAATGTCTCACCAAAACCAAAGATTAAATCGTATTTCTTAAGTTTTAAGTACTCCAAAGATTTTAAATCATGACAACCTACAATATCTATTGCGTAGCCAGCTTCTGATAATACTTTAACCATTGAAAGTATTTCAAATGGTTGAGTTCTTCCAATATTGTTGTTTTCCCAATCATTAAAGTGACTGTACGTTACATAACTAATAACTGCTTTTTTTTGATTTTTAGCTGTGCTCAAGTTAATGTTTTGCACCAAAGCACTATCTGCTATGCGCTCATCATAAAAGTGATCTTTTATGTTGCGCCAGATTTTATTTTTGACTTTATGTTTAAAGTTGTTCAAATTCATTAGGAAAAAGTGGTGTTAACTATCTAGTCCAGATGCCTTTTTTCTTTTTGTTAATAATCATGTGATATTGTAATGGTGCAAGTATAAAACTGTTGAAACTGGCTAAAATTGCCGCAATGAACATAGCATGTACGCCCATCTTAAAATAATCAATTAACAGATATGCCAAAATCAGGTAAAGTATAGGACTGAATAAACTAGCCCAAAACTGAAGACGCAATGCGCTAATCCCATTTAAAAAACTAACATATTTGGATCCGTACAAGGAAACCATAAAGAAAGCAAATCCCCAAAAAGATAATTCAAAGTCTATATCAACTACATCTTTACCTAGCCAAAGGTTATAAATAGTTTCAGAGCCAAAGAGCATAACGATACCAGCAGCACAAAATGCTAAATTGAGATAATTGTATTTTTTTATACTATTTTTAATCCAGTCGATTTCTTTCTTCATGTAAGCCTCTGTAGAAGCTGACCAAAAAGGTGTTAGGAATATCATGAAGCCCATGCTCAAGATATTAAAGTACTTGTAAACAATATTATACGAGGTAACATCACTTGGTCCAAAACTTCTAGAGATAATTATGTTAGCAGATTCATATTGTACAAGACCTGCGATTTGTATTACGAAAAAAATAACACCCAGATTAAATAGGCCTTTGGCATGACTAAATTTAATTTTGGATAATCTCGGTCTATAGGCTTTATATTTTCCTCTAAAAAAAAGAAGTTTGCTCCTATTAATGCTATTAATGGCGATACGCAAAGTGCCAATCCTAAATTTACAAGCGAACCTTCAGTAGTTTGCACAAGAATAACAATTACGATTAAGGTGATTACCTGTCCAATTACGTTAATTAAGGATGCTCTCGCTGGTTCCTGGTCTGCAGTGATTACTGTTGTTATGGTTTGCAGTACAAATTGTAAACAGAAATAGGTAAAAACGATTAAAGCCAATTTGGATACATCAGCCGCATATTCTGGTGCTAGTTTAAGAAGTGACGACCAATCTAAAAATGGATTGACAAGAATGAATACTAACCATACTGCTGCAAATACAATAGCTAAAATACCATAAGTGGTACTCACATAAATTTGTGCGCTTTCATCATCGCCTTTTGCTTTTGCCTCGGCGAATTTATTTCTAAGTCCGTGAGTAATTCCAATGTCAAAAAAACTGAACCAAGCTACAATTGAGCTTAATGTAAGCCAAACTCCATAGCGAGATGGGTTCACATAATTAAGTGTTAGTGGCACAACTATTAAACTAATAGCAATACTAACTACTTTAATTACTAGAGATCCAGCAATATTCTTTTTTGCTTTAATGCTTCGCTCATGACCACCTCCAATTTTATTTCTGATGAAATTTGCTAAAGGAGCAATGAATCTATTTTTTAAAGGGTCAAACAAGGTTAATCGGGTGTTTAATGGTTATGTGTTTTCGATTACTTGACAAGTTCCTGTTGTTTTAGTCAGGGATGCGTTCCCTTGTCCATGTGATGTTTTCTTTAATTGCTAAGGCTGGTATTCCAGCCAAAATGATATTCTTTTGTTTAAATTTTTTAGTTACAACCGAACGCGTGGCAACAATACTATTTGAGGCAATTAGCGCCCCCTTTAGTATAGATACATGCGCGCCTACCCACACATGATTTTCAATCATCACGTTTTGTGCGGCATTAATTCTTTTTTTTGTTGCCTTATCTAATATAGCATGTGAGTCACCTGTGCGAACATCTATGTCATATGCAAACATACAATCAGTGCCTATAGTAATCTTTGAATTAGATTCTGTAGCAGCAATATGTGCGTTTTCAAAGGTGCTTTTCATGCCAATTTCTATTTTGCAATTTTCATCTTCTATCCAAAGTGATCCACCCTTGTTAAATGAAACCAGCTGATCAATGTCTATCTTGTTTGAATTTCCATAAATGAAAATTTCAACATTCTTAAAAAATGAATCTGCTCCTATATTAATGGTATTATTGTTACCATCAACATTTATTTTACAACCTACAAATCTAGCGGATGAATCTATATTCAGCCTGTTGTTGCTGCCTTTAATACTTCGATTATACGATTTTGAAAAGAGAAATCCATCTCTGTAATTACGAAGTATTTTGGTAAGCCAACCTTGTTTTTTGATTGCTGCTTTTACATTCTCTTTAAAGCTCATTTGTTATAGTAAATGTTGAACTTACTTTTTAACATGGATTTTTTTTCTACTTGTTATATCATATTTTTACTCATCTGGCATATACTCATATTTATGACTATGTTTAGATGAATAACCATATCCATAACCTATTTCTTTATTTAAAGCACCTCGTTTTTTAACACCATTGAAAACTATTGAAACCTCTTTTAGTCTTTTTAAAATATTTGAATGTTCAAAATGTTTTACAATTTGCTTCGGTGTGTGGTCGTGTCTGACCATTAACAAAGATTCATCACAAAATTCAGCTAATAGATTTACGTCAGCAACAAGATCAATTGGTGGAGCATCCATAATTACAAAGTCGAACTTGTTCTTTAAAAATTCAAAAAGTAAATCCAATTTGCCATTTAGTAAAAGGTTTGTGTGATCATCACCATCTCTATGACCTACTGATACAACACTCAAATTCTTATTTACAGTTGTAGAATTAACTATCTCAGATAAGCCACAGTTTCCTCTTAAGTAATCAAGAATACCTTTGCTTTTTAGTAAATTAAATTGTTTAGAGGTATTAGGTCGAATAAAATCAACATCAACTAATACAACTCTTTTTCCTGATTTAGCGATGCTATTCGCAAGATTGGTACAGATAAAACTCTTTCCTTCTCCAGAGATACTTGAAGTAGCTAAGATGCTTTTTTTAGTAAAACTTCTACTATATAATCCTAAAGAGGCACCAAGTTGTCTAAAGTAATCTTGTAAGTATATTTCTTGTCCTACTAAAACAGAGGTGTTATTTAATGGCCTAGTCTTCTTGCGATTTAATTTTTTAACTATTTTTTTATCGTCAGAAACTTTTGAATCTTCCGAAATTTCAATTTTAACCATGTCTTTGGTTTCAATGTAAGGTATTTCGGCAATAATAGGTATTGAAGTGTATTTTTCAATTTCTGAGCGGAATAAAATCTTTCTATTTAAAAATTCCTTTACAATTACATATGCGAGACCCAATGAAACGGATAATGCTAATGCTATTAAATAAATTAATTTGGCATTTGGACTAACGGGGTCCATAGATGCTTGTGCTAAATCAACAATTTGACTTTCTTGATCACTTGGCGCATAGGTGAGTGCCGTTTCTTCTCTTTTTTGTTGTAAGAATGAGAATAAATTGCTCTTAATTGCTTTTCTTCTGCTTATTTCGAGAAGTTCCTTTTCCTTTTCAGGAATTGCTTTTAAAGCACTACGTGATGAACCAGCACTTTGCCCTAAATTGCTTAAACTAGCCTCTAGGTTGCTTTTCTGATTCTGAATGTTTTCAAGGATACTCGGCCTAATCTTTCTAATTTCATTAGATACTGAAGTTAAAATAGGGTTATTCTCTGCTGTTGTTTTTCTTAGTTTCTCGTATTTTATTTCAGAATCATATAATTTATTCAGAAGTTGCGTAAGAGATGGATCGTTTACACCAAGACTAGAAGGAACGATACCACCCTGTGTATTATTCGATTTTATATAACTTTCAACTTGATCTAACACCGCAATTTGTTGTCTTGCTGAGGCCATTTGCCTATCGTAAGACCCCATATCTTGAAGATACAGTTTGCCTTGTTCGCTAAGGTCAATAGCTCCTTTATTTGATCTAAACTCTTGAATCTCTTGTTCTAAACTTCCAAGTTCTTCTTTAACCTTATTCATTCGATCTTCAATAAACTCTAGGGTGTTATTTGCGAGTCTATTACGATCATTTACGGCTTTTTGATTGTATGCATAAATCAATGCATTTAAAATATCTTCCGCTTGTTTTGGGTCAGGGTCTGTAAAAGTGACTTTTACTACAGTTGAAAGTTTCGTGGTAGCACCAGCTGATAGATTACCTAATAAATAGTCTGTAAGATATCTTGGGTTGTATAAAGAAAAATATAGTTTTCCTTTTTTACCTGTACTTATATTCTTTGTTGTGTTGAATTTAACTTCACCAAATTCAGAGGTTGTTATCCATTCATCGGTACGGTATGATTTACCATTAACTAAAACAGAATTTTTTTCTGCGTTATAGTTGAAATAGTATTTCATGAGCTCATCTTCCGAATAAAGTGGAATGTTATTCGGATCCTTTAATTCAATTGAAATAGGAGAAATAGAGTATGCCGAAGACTCACCAAAAGATTTTTCCTCCATAACAGGTGCGTAAAGATGCAATTCTGTTACTACTTTATCTAATAAAGTTCTAGACTGTATTACTTCAATTTCGTTTTCAACAATTTTTTTGGAGTCGAATGGGTCAATTGATTCTAGCATTTTGGCGTCATCCACACCTTTATTCTCATCTTTAATTAGTAAAGTTGCAGAAGCTTCGTAAATTGGTGTTGTAAATTTTAGATAGGTCCATGCACTAAAAAGCCCAATTAAAGCTAATAATACATATAAAGGCCAAAAGGGAAGAAATCTTGAGAACAATTCGCTCAAGAAATTCTCTTCTTCATGTGCTTTATTTTTTTGAATTGATGCCATTTAAGTTTTATTTGAAGTTTACAATTGCCACAATACCAAGAGAAATTGCACTTAGAATAACAGGTACCCAAAGATTTGCTTGACTTGAACTAGATATTCTTGTTTTATTGGCAGCTACATAAACAACATCATTAGATTTTAAATAATAATAGGGAGAGCTAAAAATATCATCCGTTGTTAAATCAACCCTAGCTAGTTTTTTAACTCCACCTTCTTCTCTTAAAATAACAACATTTTCTTTAACTCCGAATATTGTTATATCACCTGCTAGACCAAGAGCTTCAAAAATTGATATTTTTTCACTTGGTACTGTTAAAACAGTTGGGTTTTTCACCTCTCCTAAAACGGATACCTTATAATTTAGATAACGTATATCAACAATGGGGTCCAATAATAATTTTCGATCATCTAATATAGAAGTGATTTCCTCTCGTAGAGCTTTTTTAGTTTTGCCAGAAGCCATGATTTTTCCCAAAACTGGGAATCTTATAAAACCATCTTGATCAACTAAATAACCTGAAATATTGGCCACGTTTCCAACAGCATTGGCTGTTTGCGCCTGTGAAATATTTGAATCGTTAAACATTTCAGCAGCTTCAGGATTAATACTACTTACAGTGATACTTAAAAGATCGTTCTCTTGAATTACTGGTTCTAAATCTTCATTTGAGGTCACGAATTGCGTATCTGGTGTATCATAGAAATATGTTGCTCCTTTTGTGTTTACGCACGAAACCATTGAGGTCGACATAAAAATCACAAACAATGCACCTATAATAAATGAATGGTTATGTTTAAGTTTAATTTTCTTCATTGTAATCTTAATAAGATGATAGTTAATAGGTTACTAAGTGTTTTGTAATCGGTAAAGTAAAGAATTCATAATTGCGACCCAAAATAAGATCGTCGAACGTGACGTTTTATAGTTTGTCTTTCAATATTGTTATGAATTTACTGTCAATATGCTTTTTCTTCCTTTTTAAAAATATTCATAACAGTATCAAAAATAATCGATATATCGAGCCATAAAGACCATTTTTCAACGTAAAAGATATCTAGGCGTACTCTATTTTGGATATCTCGTTTATTTTCTATTTCGCCACGATACCCTTTAGTTTGGGCTAACCCAGTAATGCCTGGTTTTACAAAATGACGAACTAAATATTTGTCTACTGAACTTTCAAAATGATCAGTATGTAGTTCCATATGTGGTCTTGGGCCTACAACACTCATATCACCTTTAAAGACATTAAAAAATTGAGGTAATTCGTCAATACTGGTTTTTCTCAAAAAGTTACCGATTTTAGTTACTCTTGCATCATCTTTAGTTGCCATTTTAGTGTCAGAGCTTTTATTCGATACCATGGATCTAAACTTATAACACCAAAAAACCTGACGTTTAAAGCCATGTCGCTTTTGCTTAAAGTAAAGGTTTCCTTTAGATTCTAATTTTATTAGAACATATAGTAAAGGACTTAACCATGATAGTATTCCGATTATTACTAAAGAAGAAAAAAGTATGTCAAAAGTTCTTTTAGTAATACGAGCATATTCAGTATCTAGTGGTACATTTCTTAAATTTAAAACAGGAATGCTATCATAGAGCTCAATAGACATGGCTCTTGAGAACATTTCTTTGTTGTCCAATAAAACTTTAAATTTTATGAGGTTATTATCAGCAAATCCAATAAGATTTTTTAATTCTTGGGCATTGAATTTTGATGCTTCACAATAGATTTCATCAATATCATTTTCTAAAATATATAGAAAGCTATCTTCAACTTTTCCTAAATAGCTTGACTGAACAGAAGGTATGTCACTAAAAAAGCCCGAATATCTATAACCGTGTTCTGGTACATCAAAAACCTTTTGTATCTTATCAAGATTTTCATCAGCCCCTAATACTACTAGTTTTACAGAGTTTCCGCCTCCTGTGCGATATTTGCTTCTTAACCAGAAAAAGAATGCTCTATAAGTGAAAAGTGAAAGGCATAATAGTATATAAACTAGTAAGTAATATTGTATGGTTTCGTGTAATTCATTCATAAAACTGAATAAAGCGAAATATGCTAAACCATAGACTACATAGAGTTGAATTACTTTTCTAATTTGTGTAAAAAAGCGGTCTTTGCGTGCGAAAGGATAGTATTTAACCCCATTTATTGTCAGAATCCACATAAAGTTATAATATATTATATGGTAGATGTTAAAATAAGTTTCGGTTATAAGAAAGGCAAAGACACCATTGATGATACAAAGTTGTAGCATCACAGATATAGGAATTATGAAGTCTGAATTTTTATATTTTTTCATGAATTAACCTAATACAGTCTTTTGTTTGTAGCAATAATGCTTAAAATGCAATTTTTATTGCCTAGTTTTTCAATTAAATAGTTCTTAAATAATTAATTGAAAATCTACTTTTTTATTGATGATTTATAAAAATAGTTGTGTAGGAATTCAAGGGTTTCGGGGGCGGATTATTTTGTCTAAAAGCTAAGATAAATATTCGCTCAAAACCACACAATTGAATCTATTAAATATATGATTATAATCAAATTATTTTATTTTAAAGATTGTTTATAAGTTGTACGTATTCCTCTATTTAGCAGGAGTATGGGGTTTAGAGATGTTGATTTAATAGTTTAATTTATAATCATTTTAATGTACGTTTAGATTCGACTAACTCCTGATAAATACGACTAAGTTCAAATGAATTTTTTTCTTGAAAAAAGGCTCTAAATAATCTTTGAATTATTTAGAGCCTTTTCATGCAAATTCTATCGCACATTTTTGTGTAAATATTTATTATGATTTTCTACTGAAATATGCTAATTAGGGTATTTTCAATTTCTTGTATCCAATACTTTTTGCAATATTTTAGCAGATTTTTGGACATTTGGTGCTATTAGCATATTTAAATGATGTCCGGGAACCATATGTATTTCAACTCCTGCCAAAGCTACTTCTTGCCATCCTAAGTATTTAGGGTCGTGCATGTGATAAATTTTTTCATCAGCTCTTAATAAATCTACTCGAATGTCATCTGGAATAATATGGTAATTATTCATTATTTTGAATACTCGACTATCAATTTTAGTATGACCTTGACTTCTTAATTTGTCTTCATCAGTATATCTGTTGGCACCAAAAAATATTTCTTTGATCTTCCTGTTCGTATGAAATTTTAAGTCCTTTAAACTAGTAGTCATATCTTTTAATAAAAAGGAAAGTCGTGCAATATGATATCCGGTAGTTGCCAATTTTTTTCGAACAAGTGATGTATGAAAAAATTGTGGGTCAATATAGGTGTCAAGTATCGCAAGCATACTAACGTTCTTTCCAGCTAGTTTTAATTGTTTTGCCATTTCATAGGCAATATATCCACCTAGGGAATAACCTGCTAATGCATAAGGTCCTTCGGGGTTTGCCTCTATTATGCTGGTTACATATTTAGCTGCAATTTCTTCTATAGTGGGTAGCGGTTGGTCTTTTGGGAGTATTTGTTGGCCTTGTATACCATACACCGGTTGATCACCATCCAGATGGTTCGCTATTTCATTAAAATTTAACACATTGAGTCCTGCTCCGTGTACAATAAATAAGGGTGTTTTGTTACCATTAGGTTTTATCGGAACGACTACTGAATTAGTTTTAATAGCTTTGTCAGAATCTAATAGTTTTGCTAATTTTTTTATAGTAGAGTGTTCGAAAAGCGTAGCTAAAGGAAGTCTTTTTCCAGTTTTCTCTTCAATTAATGACATTACTCTTACAGCAATGATTGAATGGCCCCCCAATTCAAAAAAGTTACTATTTAAATCGATGTTTTTAATTTCAAGAGCTTCTTCCCAAATTTTAGAAACTAATTTCTCATTAGCTGTGTGAGGTGCTTTATTTAAAGGAATTTTTATAAGGGATTCTGGGGTATTCATTAAAGACTTACGGTCAATTTTTCCGTTTGGTGTCTTTGGTAGCTCTCCTAGAATATTGAAATCTTGGGGTATATAATGAGCTGGTAAATCTAATTTTAGATTATTTCTCCAAATACTTACTTGATTATCAATGTTGTCTAATTTGCAACAAGGAACTAAGTAAGCAATAAGTCTATTTGAATTGGCTACAACCACTGCATTTTGTACACCGTCGAGTGAAATAAGAGCGTTTTCGATTTCACTTGGTTCAATTCTGTAACCTCTTATTTTAATTTGATGGTCTACGCGGCCTAAGCATTGTATTTCTCCATTAGGTAATAATTTACCTAAATCACCAGATTTATAGAGAACATTATTTTCTACACTGAAAGGATTTTTAATGAATAATTTTTCATTAAGGTCTGGTCTATTCCAATATCCAAGGGTCATTCCAGCACCAGAAATACATATTTCTCCTATTTTTCCAGGCGCAACTAATTGGTTCTTATTGTCGAGAAGATATAGTTGCATGTTGGCTATGGGTTTGCCTATTGTGATTATATCATTTCCAGGTTCAATTTTCTTAATAATTGACCACACTGTAGTTTCAGTAGGCCCATATATGTTCCACAACTCATTGCTGCGTTCGAGAAGTTGATCTGCCAACTGTCTAGTCAATGCTTCTCCACCACACAATATTTTTATTGGTAATTGCTTTTTCCAGCCCACTTCTATTAGCATTTGCCAAGCAGTTGGGGTAGCTTGAAAAACGGTTATTTTTTCACTTTTTAAAAAATCAAGCAGTAGTCGTCCATCTCGAGCCATATCGTCATCTGCTAGAATTATTGTAGCTCCAGTAATTAATGGTAAAAATAATTCAAGAAAGACAGGGTCAAATGACATTGAGGTTATAGATAATACTCGATCATTTTCGTTCAGCCCTGGTTCATCTAACATGCTGCATAAAAAGTTTACTAAGCTTTTATGAGTAGCTCGCACACCTTTAGGTTTTCCAGTGGATCCAGAAGTGTAAATGTGGTAAGCTAAAGTTTCTTGGTCTACTGGTTCCGAAATACTAATTTTAGGAAATGTTTGAGCCGCAGCAAGAGCATCTTCAATAAAAAGTAATTCTAGGGAAGGTGTAAATTTTGCTGAAATTTCTTTGGAAGTAATTAGGAGTTTAGCCTCTGAATCTTCTAACATATATTCTAAACGCGCTGTTGGATATTTTGGGTCTAATGGTACAAAGGCAGCGCTACATTGTAAAATGGCTAATAATATTATAGGCAGCTCCTTAGATCGTTGTAGAGAAACACCTATTAAGTCTCCTGGTTTAACACCTTTTTCAATTAAATAATGAGATAATTGATTTATTTTGGACTGCAATTCTTCATAACTATATTCGGAATCATTATAGATTAGAGCAGTTTTGTATGGAGATTTTTCAACCTGTTTTTTTATTAAATCTGGTAAAGCTAAAGTCGAATAATTGGCATTTGTATTGTTGAGTTCTGAATAATTTGATAAATAGTTTTTTGATGTTATTTTAGAAATCTCTTGATTAGGATTAGCAAGCAATTTTTTTAATAGTGTTTCAAAAGACGTCATCATCTCTTGTATGGTGTTGGATGTGAAGAGTGCTGTGTTGTAAGACCATTCAAAAACCAAACCATCGGTATTACCACTAGCATTTAAGAATATTTCGAAAGTTTCATATGCTCTGGGGTTGCTAATTAATTCAAATGTAAGTCCTTCGAATGTAACTCCATCGGTAAGGCCTAAGTCAATATTGAAGACGACCGGAACTAAAGGTACTCTTGATGCATCTCGAGCAATTGGTAATTTTTGCAGCAAATGACCAACACTAAATTGTTGGTGTTCATAAGCATCGTAAAGCTCAGTTTTTCGTTGTTTTAAATAACTATTAAAAGTACTTTCAGAACGGAGTTTGCTTCGTAATGGTAAAATATTTACACAATGTCCTACTAATTGCATTCGGCCTGCGGCTGATTGACCTGCGGCTGGTAGTCCTACTATTAAATCTTCTTCGTTTGTAAGTTCGTGCAAAAACAATTCAAAACCTGCTAACAATGATGCAACCAAACTGCACCCCGCGTTTACACCGGTTTTCTTTAAAGACTCAAGCAACATAGAGTCCATAGGAAAATCAAGTCGTGCACTTTTAAATTGTCTATGTGCAGGTCGTGGAAAATCAGTTGGTAAATCTACAACAGGTATAGTATTACTGAATTGTTTCAGCCAATATTGTTCAATTTCATTGTAATCAATACTGCTTGTATATTTATGTTGTTCATCTGCATAAACATGAAAACTTTCAGATTTTGGTAATGTCGGAGTTTCGTTTCTTACGTAGGCGGAGTAAAGCGACCCCAGGTCTTGCAATATAATACCAATTGACCATCCATCACAAATTATGTGATGTGCTGTAATTACTAGAAGGTGTTGATTGTTTTCGACTTTTATTAATCCTAATTTTAGTAAAGGACCTTTGATAAGATCAAAAAGATGGTTTGCGTCTTTTTTTAAATATTCGGCTAAAGCATGTTCTTTTAAATCTTGTTGTTGTTCACTAATATCAATATATTCTATTTTAGTTTCTAGTTTTTCGAATATGGTCATAAAACGTCCATCAGTACTAAATACCGAACGTAACGATTCATGTCTTTGAACTAGAGTTTGCACAGCAAGTTCTAGTGCATCTGTATGCAGTTTGCCATTTAGTTTTAATGAAATAGATTCATTATATGCTTTGTTAGCATCAACGCCACTTAACTTACACCCAGTCCAAATTTCTTCTTGTGAACGAGTAGTACAAACTACTCGTTCAATCTTAGGCCCCGAGAAGGGGTCAAAAGATGAACTTTGTTTTTGACGTTGAATTAATGGTATAGTTTGGTCTTTTTCCATTAAAATTCTATTTTCACATATTCTCCATTTTGCTTTTTATCGGAAATAAACCATGCTGGGTTACCCGATTTATCCAAACCTAATCTTGCCCCCGTGACTGGTGGTTTGTTTAGTAGAGCTGAAGGTAATTTTGCATTTGTTTTATGGCTACGATTTGTTGCAATTTTTTGAAAAAAACCAGCAGCCATCATGTCTTCCAAACTATCCAAAATGGCTTTAATTATAATGTTTATATCTTTTGTTGTGTAAGCAGTTGTTATAAAGCAGGGGAAACCATCCCAAATATGTATTCCTTTCTCTCTTAATAGTACAAACAATAATTCTGAATAAGGAATTTCTTCTTTAAAGTTTAGTCTCCATAACGAACTGAAATGAGTAATTTCTAAGGGAAGATTTCTATTGTGGAATTCCAAATTAAGTTCTGTGGCTAAATCGTTGGTCATTTCAGATAAACCTTCTTGAAGCTGTGGTCCTTGTTCTTTCAAATGAAGAAGTGAAGCTTTAGATGCTGCAAGTGCCAATGGATGTCTTACAAAAGTACCAGCGAAATAGGTGACACCAACTTCCGGATAGGAATCATCTCCGTATTGCCAAAAGCCGCCATCTAAGGCGTCCATATATTCTTGTTTTCCTAAGATAGCCCCAATTGAAAGGCCACCGCCAATAACCTTACCGTAAGTAGCTAAATCTGCTTTAATACCATAAAGTGCTTGAAAGCCACCTGGGTGAACTCTAAAACCTGTTATAACTTCATCGAAAATAAGAGCAGTGTTAGATTCTGTTGTTATTTCCCTAATTTCTTTTATAAATTCTATAGGTTGAAATTCTGGTCTTCTAGATTGAACAGGTTCTATTAAAACGGCTGCCAATTCATGAGCTCTTTCTTTAATAATTTTTAAGCTTTCGGCAGTGCCATAATCTAAAATTAACATGTTTTGAACTGCTTCTGGAAGTATGCCGGCTGCGGCTGGGAAGGTTCTTAATTTTTTAGAACCGCGAACAATACCTTCATCATTAATTCCATGATAAGATCTTGAAAATGCAACAATAAGAGAACGGCCAGTTACGGTACGAGCGATGCGCATTGCTCCAAGTACTGCTTCTGATCCAGTGTTACAAAGAGCGGCTCTTTCGTGGTCCGTAAATTCGCATAGTAATTCACAAACTTCCCCAGCAAGAGGGTGTTGTGGACCAACTTCGTAACCTAAATCAATTTGATTTTTTAAGGCCTTAGTTACAAATTCGGGTTGATGTCCAAAAATGCAGGAACCAAAACCGTTTAAAGCATCTATGTACTCATTACCATCAATATCCCAAAGTCGGTTGCCAGACGATTTTTCAATGACTAATGGGTAAATCATTTCTTTGGTCAAGGGTTTGAAGCCTGAAACCACTCTAGGGTCAGCCATTAATGCTCTATTCTTTTGTGAAGAGTTTTTACTACCCAGTGTCTTTTTGTTGTATCGATTGGTCAATGTATTTAAAAATTCCATTTGGTAATCACTCAAATCGGAAGATTTTTTTTCAATTCTTGGTGCAGCTCCAAAAGGCTTTTTATGTTCAATCTTTTCTTCCTCAGAAAGTATAGCTTTTGATGGTGCAGCCTTAGTTACATTAGAATTTGTTAGCGGCTCGTTTTGTTGATTAGCCTCTATTGGGTTGTGGGCGATGTTGCCACCTTGCATAAGTTCAACTTGTTTACCCAGAAGCTGTAATTGCTGAGCAATAAGTCCAAGTGCTGTATTTTGATTACCAGCAATAGCATATCCTCCATTGGTATTGGTAGAAACTGATGTTATTGATGAAGAATTTGTACTTGGAGTAGGGGTTCCAGTAAATTGATTAGGTACTTCTATTGGTATTGGCGCAAAGGCTTCTGCAGCCAAATTTTGATCTAAATAATCAGCTAGGCGATCTGGGGTGTTAAAATCTTCATTGAGTTGGCGAAATGTAAGTGGTAAATTAAATTCTTTTTTGCAGGTTAATGCAATCTGAGTTAAAATAAGAGAATCTAAGCCTAGTTCTAAGAAGCTATAATAATTATCAGAAGGTTCTAGTTCAATTCCAGATGCATTCGCAATCAATTCTGAAATTTTATTAAGAAGAATGGGCTTTCTCATTGGTTTTGTTTGGATTTGATGTTCAATTTTATTGTCTTGAACGGCAATTGGTAAATCTGTTTCAGTTAATAAAGTTGGTTGTTCAATTTTTATGGGGTCTATCCAACATAGTTTACGGTCAAAGGCATAGGCTGGCAGTCTTAATTTTTGTCTAGATTGACCCGCGTAAAATGCTAGCCAGTCAGGTTCAAGACCATTTAGCCATAATTGTCCCAAAGCATTTAATAAATCAGGATAAGAATTATGATTGTCTTTTGGTATAGGTAAGCTAGAAATAATAGGTTTAGATTTAGCTGTTTTCTTTTGGCGTGCCAAAGTAGTAAGAGCTTTACCTGGTCCTACCTCAAGTAAGAGAACATCTTCTAAAGCTAAAATGGTGTCCATTGCATCTGAAAATAAGACTGTTGCTCGTAAATGATTAGTCCAATATTCAGCGCTAGTTGCCTCACTATCTGTAAGCCATTTTCCGGTAACTGTCGAAACTATTGGCAGATTTGGTTTCTGAAGTTGAATCTTTTCAACTTCATCTTTAAAAGTATCTAATACTGGGTCCATCATTGTTGAATGGAAAGCATGGCTAGTTGCTAATAATTGATATGGAATTTTTTGTTCCTTTAGAGTTAGGATAAAATCTTGAATATCCGTGTTTAATCCAGAAACGACTGATAATCTATCTGCATTTATTGCTGCAATTGAGAGCTCATTAGGAAGTATTTTGGTTAAGTGATTGTTTGTAATTCGAACTGTTAACATACTACCTCCAGGTAATTCGCTTACCAAACGACCACGTGTAGCTATTAAATGCAAAGCATCTTCTAGGTTTAGAATTCCTGCTAAATGAGCGCCAACAAATTCGCCAATACTATGACCACAAATTAGTGTTGGTTTTATTCCCCAACTTAACCATAATTGAGCTAGGGCATATTCAATTACAAAGAGTGCTGGTTGTGTAAAGCGAGTGTCTTTTAATTTTTTCTCTACTTCAGCTGTATTTTCTTCTGGAAATATAACTTCTCGTATATCTAATTCAATATTTTTTTGCAGTATTTCAGCACAAGTATCAACAGCTTCTTTAAAAACCTTTTCGTGTTCGTAAAGAGCCTTTCCCATCTGCAAATATTGAGCGCCTTGCCCAGGAAACATAAATGCTATTTCAGTGGGTACTTCTTTAAGAATTGCCGATGATGTAGTTGTTTTTTCTCCATTTAAAAGAATTTGAGCAGCTTCTTTATTAGTGTTTGCAAGTATAAAACGACGATGATTAAAATCATCTCTGGTTACATTAAGTGAATATGAAATATCTGCTAAGTTATTCGATGTGTTTGATTTCAAATACGCACCTAGGTTATTCCCATAATCGTTTAAACTGTTTTCAGTTTTAGCTGACCATGGCACAATTTGCAAGGGTCTGCCAGTATCTGTTTTTATTGACTCCATTACATATTCTTCAACAACGAGGTGAACATTAGTACCTCCAACTCCAAAAGAGCTAATTCCTGCGCGTCTTAAGTCGGTGTTAACTTTCCAATCTGATAATTTGTTATTTACATAAAACGGACTATCGTTAAAATCAATATTTGGGTTTGGACTGGAGAAACCTAAAGAAGCAGGAATCTGTTGATGGTTCATTGATAAAATTGTCTTTATCACACCAGCAACACCCGCTCCAGCTGTACAATGTCCCATATTACTTTTTACTGAGCCTATTGCACAAAATCCATTTTGTTCTTGTTCGCCAAAGGCCAAATTAAGTCCTTCTATTTCTATTGGATCTCCTAATGGAGTAGCCGTACCGTGTGTCTCAACATAACTAATTGAAGAAGCAGGTACATTTGCATCTTGTAATGCTCTTGAAATAGCATCAGCTTGTCCTTCAACACTTGGTGCTGTAAAGCTTCCTTTACCGCCACCGTCATTATTAATTCCAACACCCTTTATTACGCCATAAATGTAATCACCATCTTGTTTTGCAGCTGCTAAGCTTTTGAGTAGTATAACACCTGCTCCATCGCTAAATACGGTTCCTTTTGCATCTGCATCAAATGAACGACAATGTCCGTCAGAACTTAGCATTGAACCTTCTTGATAAAGATGACCACTATTTATAGGTGCTGTTAAACTAGAGCCGCCTGCTAAAGCAATATCACACTGTCCATTTCTAATTGCTTCTACGGCTTCAGCAATCGCAAGAAGTGAAGTAGAACAAGCGGAGTGAACACTTACAGCCGGACCTTTTAAATTAAGATGATAAGCTGTTCTAGAAGCTATATAATCTTTTTCATTTACGGTATTCACCAGCAAATGCCCAATTTGATTTATTAATTCTTTATTAGGTAGAATATTGTTTTTGTAGTAAGTATTTGTGCCAGTCCCAGCATAAACACCTATGCTTCCAGTATAATGTTTTGGCAAATGCCCAGTTTCTTCTAGAGCTTCCCAAGCAATTTCTAAGAATAGACGTTGTTGGGGGTCCATTGCCTCTGCTAATTTTGGGTTGATGCCAAAAAAGCGCGCATCAAATTCTTTTGCGGAAGGTACAACGCCACGTGCGCCCACATATAATGGGTCTTTTCTAAGAGTTTCAGGAATAGCCTTGTCAAGTTCTTCAGGAGTGAAAAAGGAAATAGTCTCTTCACCATCTCGTAATACTTCCCAAAACCTATCTATTGTTAGTGCACCAGGATATCTCCCAGCCATACCAATGATTGCAACGTCGTTGTCTAATTTGCTGTTTGTTTGTTTGTTAACTTTTGGAGATGATGATATCTTGCTTGCTGTATTCAAATAATTGCTTAAACCAGCGATTGTTGGAAATTGATATATTTTGGTAACTGGCACTTTTAATTTTAGGCGTTTTCGAATCAAAGAAGCTACCTTTTGTGTTAATAGCGATGTGCCGCCCATTTCAAAAAAGTTGTCGTCAATACCTATAGCGGGTATATGGAGTTGCTCACTCCAGATTATTGCAATATCCTTTTCTAATTGTGTGCGTGGTTTTTTAAATAATGGGGTGGAATCTGGTCTTACATATTCGGGCTTTGGAAGGCTGTTAAAATCTATTTTTCCATTAGTTGTAATCGGAAATTCATCAACCCACATAAAAATTGAGGGTATCAAATAATCGGGTAATATTTCTTCAAGTTGTGCACGTAAAGCAATAGTGTCTTTTAGATTGTCAGTGGATTGTAAATAGGCAACCAATTTTGGTTCATTACCTAAAGAAGTACTAACAATTACAGTACATTTTTTTATGACTGTTATTTGGTTCAGTATAGCCTCTATTTCACCTAACTCAATTCTATGTCCTCTAACTTTTACTTGTTTGTCTTTTCTTCCAAGACATTGTATCTGCCCGTTTGGTAATAGTTTTCCCAAATCTCCAGATAAGTACATTTTACTATCTGATTTTCCATTAAATGGGTTTGGTATAAAGAGTTTATTTGTTAATTCAGGTCTGTTCAAATACCCCGTAGAGACCCCATCTCCGCCAATAACTATTTCACCTATTTCGCCTTGCTCAACATGGTTTTTATTTTTGTCTAATAAATGAATTTGAGTGTTTGCAATTGGTTGGCCGACTACAATTGGGTCATCTGCTTTGTTGATTTTGGTAAGTATAGAACATACCGTAGTTTCCGTAGGGCCGTAAATATTCCAGACTTCAGTACAGCGGTCTAATAATTTATTTGCTAGATTTTTAGGTACTGGTTCCCCACCAATTAAAGCTCTTAGTTTTAACGGTTTTTTCCAACCCGAATCTATCAAAATTTGCCAAATACTTGGTGTACCCCACATAACAGTGATTTTGTCAGCTTCGGCTTTGGCTATGAGTAATTCGCCATCTCTGCGAGTATCTTCATCAATTAATATTACTGCTGCACCATGAAGTAGTGGTAAAAAAGTTTCCATAACCATAGCATCAAACGATATGGTGGTAACAGCAAAAATTCTATCATTTTTATTTATACCGGGTTCTTTACCCATTGAATTAACTAGGTTCATGATATTTTTATGAGTAACCTGCACCCCTTTGGGTTTTCCGGTAGAACCTGAAGTATAAATAATATATGCAACAGTAGTGTTTTCAACACGCAGCTGCAGTGGTTTGGGTGATAAATTTCTAGATTTCATAGAAATATCATCAACGTATAATTTTTTTACTGGAGGCAGTAAGTTTTTATGTAATTCACTGCAAATAAAAAAACTAGAGTTCGAATCGGCTAAAATCAATTCAATTCGTTTAGGAGGGTATCCGGTATCAATTGCAACATAAGCCGCACCACATTGTAAGACTGCGAAGATTGTAATAATAAACTCAGGTGTGCGATCTAAGGATATAGCTACGACCTGTCCTGTACTAAGTCCCTCAGATCTTAAATATTGAGCAGTTTGATTAATGCTCTTTTGTAATTCACCATAACTAAGAGATTTGTTTTTAAATTTTAATGCTAACGAATTCGGGTTTTCTGTTGCTATTACATTAAAAAGTTCATGTAGTGTAGTATTTGGGTACGCCAAGTCTCTGCCCTTAATCTGATTTTCAAAAGGCGATGAGCCGTTATTCTTCTTGTGTGGTGTAGGCATGCTTAAATTTTAATTAATTATCAGTAACTATTTATTAATTGATAATTTTAATTGTATCGAATATTTTTAACGAAGGGGGAAAAGATTAATTATACTAAATAGATTTAATGCTATTTTCTTAGACTAATGAAAATTTAGAGGTGTTTATTGATGGGTGTTTTTTTAATAATCTAACTTCTAAACTCAACCTTTGTAAAATACTTTAGGTAAACAAGAACTAATGTATAAAGTAAATCACTTAGCAGTAATTATAATCTTTATATTGTCAAAGTTCTCGATGACTTGTTAATGATAAATTTTGTTAAGATACGGACTACAATGTTAAAAATGATTTCTTAACAAATCACAATTTTGTAAAATGAAAGAAAAACTGAGGTATTTAATTGGTCATTTATTGGTGGTTTTAATGCCAAAAAAAGCAGCCAGATTAGGAGAAAAAGGTATGACTATAGTCTTAGATAAAAACCTTTCTAAATTGGAATTTTTAATGCGAGATGCTATTTTGAAGAAGGCAGAAAAAGACCAAGATTTTGAGAATCTTTCTAAGTTACATCGCAATTATTGGGCAAGCAAAGGGGATGAATTGTTTCTTCGCACCGACGATATGTTTGAAAATATTTTCTTGCCGGATTGGTCATTCATATTTGACCAACTCAAAGTGCAATTATCCCAAACCAATTGTGAATTTTATACAATTGTAGAAATTGGTACAGGCAACGGTAATGTTCTAAATTATTTGAGTGAAAAATTTCCTCAAGTAGATAGGTTGGTAGGAATAGATTTAAGTGTAAAACAGATTGAAATTAATAAAAAGAAATTCGAAGATAACCTAAGACTTGAGTTTGTAGCTGTCGATGCTCTTGAATGGATAAGAGAAAATGAGAGAGAGAATATTATTTTTGTTACTTCAGGTGGTGTTTTGGAGTACTTTACCCAAGCAGACCTAGAAAAATTCTTAAAGCATATAAATAATTTAGGAAAAGTCATGTTTATTGCAATAGAACCAATTGGTATAAAAGTAGATTTTGATAAAAACAGCGATTCTCAAATATATGGTCCAGAGTGCTCATTTTCACATAATTATGAAAAATTATTTGCGGAGGCGAACTTTAGTATTTGGCATCAATCAATAAAAGAATATTCTAATACTGAATGGTATTTTAATATTCTAGGTGCAAAGAATTAGAATTTAAAAAAACATATATAATTTAGTAGTACGTTAATAAAACTTCCGTAATGAGCGCTAGAATTGTAAATATCTCTTCTCTATAAAGCGCAATTGGCAACTAAAATCACTTAATATCTGGTGGATTTATTCATGGTTTAGCCGCATTTAAAAAAGTTGGTAGCAGTAAAAAAAGAAGAAAAAGACAATTTATTTGTAGGATAAATATTGTTAATAAATTATAATTCTAATAGTTTTATAACGAAAAATATACTTTTCACATCAAAATAAATAGGCAGCCACAACAATTTTTTCGATAAAATGTAAAGAAAACTATTCTTTGTAAAAGGGTAAAATACCCTAAAGACATAATTGCGTCAGTGTTAAAATCTATCTAGTTAAGGTTTTATCGACGTATCTAGAAAAAACTATGAAACATTTTATCCCCCTAAAATGGTCCTACAAAGTTTTTGAGATAATCAAACGGTGCCATTCTGCTGTTTTCACACACGCTACTCTCAAATTCAATCTTTGTAAAATGAACAGAAAAACAATTTTAACATTGTTTTCTTTGTTTCTTTTTGTTACGGCCAGTATGGCACAAATTGATACTAATCGATTTAAAGTAACAATAGATCCAGAGGAACTAGGTACCTGTGGTGGCGCCAACAATTCTTTAGAGAAAGTATATATTCAAGGTAAAAATGCTACTTGTCACGAGTTTAGTATAACATTTGCACTTCCTGATGGAATAGAATATGTTTCTGGAACTGCAGTAATTACTGCTCAAAATGGATCAGCTGATTTTGTTTTATCTGAAGGCGGTACAGCAAATGAACCAATTTTTAATATTCGCAGACCTAGCGATGCCACGTGGGTTGTCGGAGACGAAGTTTATTTTTCTTTTGAACGTAGTGCAAATTGTGAAGCTGTAGAATTTTTGAATTCTGGAGGAATCTTTAAAGATGCCCATACTATTACTTTTATAGATCAAGGAGGGAATCAAACGGCTACAGATGATGACATAACAGTCGACTCATATACTTTAAGGGCCGCTTCATTAAATATTTCTTCTATTCCAACAACTAATGCAAACGTAGGTGAAACATATACACGTAATATAACTTTAGCCCAAGGTGGTAATGGGTGTACCGATAATTATACTTATTATGTAACGGTCGGATCCGACGTTGATGACCTGTACAAACTCTCCTATGGTACTGCAGATTTAAGTCCAACCTCAATAACTGGAGGTGTTTATACTTATAATTTTGATATGACCGCAGCTCCTTTTCTGTCAGTAGGTGATGGAAATGGATGTTTTGATAATGGCGAATCTATAGTATTAACAGAAACTTTTAGGGTAGATGATTGTATCAATACTGATATTTTACACAACGCCTATTGGGGTTGTGCTCCTAATGAAACTTGTCAAGCAGCCCAACAACAAACCGGTTCTTTAAATTTTGGCGCAAATGTGCCTGAAATTGAATTAACCAAAGGTGGAGCTACGCGCGTTGAACTGTGTAATGCAGTCTCGTATACGATTAAAATTGAAAACACAAAAACAGCTGTAGGTTCTATGGCTTTGGATGTTGCTATTAATCTAGGTTTAGGACACAATACTTCTGAGATTACCGATCCAACGAACAACCCACTTTGGGCATTTGATTATCGAGATACACGTAGTGTTTCAAATTTCAGGTTTGGCTCTAATCCTTCGTTTACACCATCGTCACTTCCGAGTGATAGATATCCAACAAATGGCTCTGGCGAATCAGTTTATATACCAGCTGATTTCTTTACATCAGATCCAGATGGACTTAATTTCGGTCTTGATGATTTGGATAACGATGGTTTTTATGATGATCTGCCACCAGGAAAATTTACAGAATTATCCTTTGACTTTGAAATAGATCCAAGAGATAACTGTGGTACTGGAAGATATGATTACATGGTTTGGGAGCATACATATTTAGATGTAAACTTTAAAGATCAATGCAAGAGTGATAGATTACCAAAAAGAGTAGATTTCAACTACTTTAATATTATTAGAGATTATCAAAGTGTAACAGAAGTTGAGGCTCCAACGGACGTTGTGGACGGAGAAGATTTTGTCGTAGCAATTGCACCATCATTATATATTGGTGGTACGGGTTACCCTCTTTGTGACGGTGACAATATGGGTTCAAATGATGCTGGTTCCGAATGGAGCGTATCAATAACAGTTCCTAATGGGATGACTTTACAACCATCTGCATCCTCAGAGTTCACACAAACAGGTAGTGAGGTTACTTACACGACAACCTCCATGACGAGTGGTCATTTTAAGGAATGGGTTAATTTTCCATTGACCGTTACGTGTGGACCTGGTCTTAATGGATTACAAACAATTCCATATAAAACTAATTACAAATGTACTAGTGGAAGCGGTATTTGTTGGGATCAAGATATTCATTGTGGATCTGTTCAAATATATGCACATTGCCCAGGAGGTTGCTCTGGCCCTGGTATTACCAGTTTTGAAGCAAATAGAACTACCGCTGGTTGGACAGATGATACTCAGAGTACGCAGGTTGTTTTAGATAAAAATGTTCATGAAACTAAAAAATATTTGGCAGGTGATACCATGACTTTGGTAACTACTGCAAGCATAAACAACATTAGCCTTAATAATCTTTTTTTAGATATAGATTATCACACAGCAGATACAGAAACTAAGGGTGCTGATATTATTTCATTTGTTGATGGAACCATTACAATAAATGATAAATCGAGTACAACCCAAACTACTGTTATAACCGTGCCACCCACCTTAACTACTAATGGACCGGATGATTATATGCTCACTTTCGACCTTTCTTCCTATAGAGATATCATTAGTAATACCTATAATTATGGAGAAGGTTTAGAAACCGATGAAATTGAATTAGAACTAAATTTTGAGTTTGCAAAAGATTTTAGGGATATTTTATACTTTGAGTTGTCCGGATTTAGAGGTGATTTTTATGCTTTTACAGACCTTTCGGATAGTACAACACGAGTAAGTTGTGATACATGGGGGGATCGTGCGTATTATTCTAGACCTAGAATTTATGGAAGTAATCAATCGCGTTCAGCCAATGGTTGTGCTCCAGAAACTGGAGTGCTTTATTTTACGCATAACATGGCTCCTGGTGATATGTTTCCAGATGAATATAGGCCTCTTTCTAAATGGACATCAACTGTGGTAGATATTCCTGAGGGAGCAAGGTTTACAGGTAATGTAACTTCAGTAAGCTTTTTAGGTGCATATTCTACCGCAACAGGTGAGTTTGTGGCCACAGAAAATAATGGTCAAGTTATTATAACTCCAGGCCCTGGGTTTGTAAATCGCGACCAAAGAGCACTGCATTATCCTCGTTTTTATGTAGAATTTACGGGCACATGTCTCTCTCCGGAAACTACCACTTATAATTATACCATAAACTTTGATGAATTTGCTTATGCAAGTTCCGAGGCAACAAGCTTTACGAATACCAATACATTTAAATATACGCCTCCAACTTTCTTAATGCAATCGCCATCACCTACAGTAAATGGTGATTCGTATATTGTTGATTTGGATGTTAATATTAGTAATACCAGTGCCGAAGATGTAGGTTATAATTGGTTGCAAGCAACTATTCCAACTGGAGTAGATGTAATTGGTGCTTATAGTGTATCCGGTGGTGTAGAAACAGCTATCAATTATCATATAGCAGCTGACAAAGCATGGATAGAAGCTGGAGCATTGGCAAAGGATGAAACAGGTTCTATTCGTTTAAAAGTAAATTCAAATGTGTGTACCGATGAAACCGTAATTTTTGAACATGGATGGGATTGTCTAGGTTACCCAGGATATCCTGATTTAAATGTTGATGTTTCAGATTTTCAAAGTATAGGAGCCAGTTGTTATCAAAGATCAACCTCAATCATACTTGAACCCAAAGATGCCCAGGTTCAAATGGCTATTACAAATGAACCTTCTTCAGCACAAACGCTATGTACGCCTTTTAATATTGAATTAGATGTGGTTAGTGCTCAATTAGCAGATTTAATTCATCCATATGTCGAATTTGCAATTCCAGGAGGTGATGACGGTATGACCATAAATTCTGTTGAAATAGAATATCCTAAGGATTCTGGGGATGTTCAGACTGTGAATTCTGTTGTCACAAATGGTATAGCCCGATTGGATATTATGGGTCATACGGCTATTGCTGCAATTCAGGGTATAGCCGGAGATCCTGCAAACAACGATACAAATGAAAGAACAGCTCATATTAATATGTTGGTGCAGTTGGAATGTGATTTTATTTCTAATTCAGTAATAACATTTAAAGTTTATGGTGAAAGTCCATGTGGAGACCCTGCGTTAGGAAATGGACTTCGAGCAGTAACGTCCTCTATCGAAGTGGATCAAGCGGTAGCGCCTTATAGTGCTTTGAGTACTATAAACCTTCCAGGTTACGGGGTGCCAATTGATGGTTGTGGTGTTCAAGAGACAATTAATGTAGTAACAACAATTAAAAATGGAACTTCTAGTAGTTCAGATTATGCGAAGATTATATTGATTCCAGGTATTGAATATGTTCCAAGCACATTTGTTGCTAATGGGACAAATATTGCTACTTATGAAAGTATAAGTTTTGTTGGTGATCATCAAGAAATGATTATTAAATATCCTAGTGGAGTAGTCGATGACGATACTATAGATTTCGAATTTGATATTATAACCTTAGGTGATGCAATTTGTGATGATTCGGCTGAAGTACAAATAGTAAATTATGTTCAAGTACCAGGTATTAGTTGTTCCACTCAAAATTGTGGTGATTTTCAAGTAGCAACAGGTTTTTCCTATGAAATTCTACCTTTAGAGAAACCAATTTTAGAAGTAACTAATAATAATGGAGGTACTTATTTTGAAAAGACTGATGGAAGTTTTGATTTTACCGTAAATCTTGATTTTAATAATGTAGGTGGAGACGAGGCGGTAGCAGGTTATACTTATGATGTCTATTGTGATGATGGCACAGGAGTTAAAACAGGATTTTCAATTGGGGCTGGAAACACTTCAAATATAATTGCTGAAGGAGCAACAGTGTCTGAAACACTAACTTTTAATAGTGCTTCTCCAATATGTACATCGAAATCTGTTATAATTGAATTTATACCTTCAAATAGCAATTGCATGTGCGAGCCACTAATAATTGTAGTGCCAATTAATGCATCGCCTGTCGCTAATAATGATAGCAGCACGAACAATCCTACCAATACAGCAGTAACAATTGATGTAGTTGATAATGATAACGACCCCGATGGAAGTATTGACCCAACGACGGTAAGTTTAGATGCAACCTCTGTAACCAGTGGTGTATGTGATACTACTGATGCTAATGGCGATTGCACCCAAGTAACGGTGCCAAATGAAGGCGTATGGACGGTAAATCCAACTACTGGAGAAGTAACATTCACACCAGAATCAGGTTTTACAGCAGACCCAGAAGTAATTGAATACACGGTAGAAGATAATGATGGTAATGAGTCAAATGAAGCCACTATCACAATTGACTATGCAGTACAAGTACCGGTAGCCGATAATGATAGCAGTACTAACAATCCTACCAATACAGCAGTAACAATTGATGTAGTTGATAATGATAACGACCCCGATGGAAGTATTGACCCAACGACGGTAAGTTTAGATGCAACCTCTGTAACCAGTGGTGTATGTGATACTACTGATGCTAATGGCGATTGCACCCAAGTAACGGTGCCAAATGAAGGCGTATGGACGGTAAATCCAACTACTGGAGAAGTAACATTCACACCAGAATCAGGTTTTACAGCAGACCCAGAAGTAATTGAATACACGGTAGAAGATAATGATGGTAATGAGTCAAATGAAGCCACTATCACAATTGACTATGCAGTACAAGTACCGGTAGCCGATAATGATAGCAGTACTAACAATCCTACCAATACAGCAGTAACAATTGATGTAGTTGATAATGATAACGACCCCGATGGAAGTATTGACCCAACGACGGTAAGTTTAGATGCAACCTCTGTAACCAGTGGTGTATGTGATACTACTGATGCTAATGGCGATTGCACACAAGTAACGGTACCAAATGAAGGCGTATGGACGGTAAATCCAACTACTGGAGAAGTAACATTCACACCAGAATCAGGTTTTACAGCAGACCCAGAAGTAATTGAATACACGGTAGAAGATAATGATGGTAATGAGTCAAATGAAGCCACTATCACCATTGACTATGCAGTACAAGTACCGGTAGCCGATAATGATAGCAGTACTAACAATCCTACCAATACAGCAGTAACAATTGATGTGGTTGATAATGATAACGACCCTGATGGAAGTATTGACCCAACGACGGTAAGTTTAGATGCAACCTCTGTAACTGGTGGTGTATGTGATACTACCGATGCTAATGGCGATTGTACACAAGTAACCGTTCCAAATGAAGGCGTATGGACGGTTAATCCAACTACTGGAGAAGTAACATTTACCCCAGAATCAGGTTTTACAACAGACCCAGAAGTAATTGAATACACGGTAGAAGATAATGATGGTAATGAGTCAAATGAAGCAACCATCACAATTGACTATGCAGTACAAGTACCGGTAGCCGATAATGATAGCAGCACGAATAATCCAACAAATACAGCGGTAACAATTGATGTAGTTGATAATGATAACGACCCCGATGGAAGTATTGACCCAACGACGGTAAGTTTAGATGCAACCTCTGTAACCGGTGGTGTATGTGATACTACTGATGCTAATGGCGATTGTACACAAGTAACCGTTCCAAATGAAGGAGTATGGACGGTTAATCCAACTACTGGAGAAGTAACATTTACCCCAGAATCAGGTTTTACAGCAGACCCAGAAGTAATTGAATACACGGTAGAAGATAATGATGGTAATGAGTCAAATGAAGCAACCATCACAATTGACTATGCAGTACAAGTACCGGTAGCCGATAATGATAGCAGCACGAACAATCCTACCAATACAGCAGTAACAATTGATGTAGTTGATAATGATAACGACCCCGATGGAAGTATTGACCCAACGACGGTAAGTTTAGATGCAACCTCTGTAACCAGTGGTGTATGTGATACTACTGATGCTAATGGCGATTGCACACAAGTAACGGTACCAAATGAAGGCGTATGGACGGTTAATCCAACTACTGGAGAAGTAACATTTACCCCAGAATCAGGTTTTACAGCAGACCCAGAAGTAATTGAATACACGGTAGAAGATAATGATGGTAATGAGTCAAATGAAGCCACTATCACAATTGACTATGCAGTACAAGTACCAGTCGCAGATAATGATAATAGTGCTGATAATATTACTGGAGATACTGTTACGATTGATATAGTTGACAATGATAACGACCCCGATGGAAGTATTGACCCAACGACGGTAAGTTTAGATGCAACATCCGTAACTGGTGGTGTATGTGATACTACCGATGCTAATGGCGATTGTACACAAGTAACCGTTCCAAATGAAGGAGTATGGACGGTAAATCCAACTACTGGAGAAGTAACATTTACCCCAGAATCAGGTTTTACAGCAGACCCAGAAGTAATTGAATACACGGTAGAAGATAATGATGGTAATGAGTCAAATGAAGCAACCATCACAATTGACTATGCAGTACAAGTACCGGTAGCCGATAATGATAGCAGCACGAATAATCCAACAAATACAGCGGTAACAATTGATGTAGTTGATAATGATAACGACCCCGATGGAAGTATTGACCCAACGACGGTAAGTTTAGATGCAACCTCTGTAACCGGTGGTGTATGTGATACTACTGATGCTAATGGCGATTGTACACAAGTAACCGTTCCAAATGAAGGAGTATGGACGGTTAATCCAACTACTGGAGAAGTAACATTTACCCCAGAATCAGGTTTTACAGCAGACCCAGAAGTAATTGAATACACGGTAGAAGATAATGATGGTAATGAGTCAAATGAAGCAACCATCACAATTGACTATGCAGTACAAGTACCGGTAGCCGATAATGATAGCAGTACTAACAATCCTACCAATACAGCAGTAACAATTGATGTAGTTGATAATGATAACGACCCCGATGGAAGTATTGACCCAACGACGGTAAGTTTAGATGCAACCTCTGTAACTGGTGGTGTATGTGATACTACCGATGCTAATGGCGATTGTACCCAAGTAACGGTACCAAATGAAGGCGTATGGACGGTTAATCCAACTACTGGAGAAGTAACATTTACCCCAGAATCAGGTTTTACAGCAGACCCAGAAGTAATTGAATACACGGTAGAAGATAATGATGGTAATGAGTCAAATGAAGCCACTATCACAATTGACTATGCAGTACAAGTACCAGTCGCAGATAATGATAATAGTGCTGATAATATTACTGGAGATACTGTTACGATTGATATAGTTGACAATGATAACGACCCCGATGGAAGTATTGACCCAACGACGGTAAGTTTAGATGCAACATCCGTAACTGGTGGTGTATGTGATACTACCGATGCTAATGGCGATTGTACACAAGTAACCGTTCCAAATGAAGGAGTATGGACGGTAAATCCAACTACTGGAGAAGTAACATTTACCCCAGAATCAGGTTTTACAGCAGACCCAGAAGTAATTGAATACACGGTAGAAGATAATGATGGTAATGAATCAAATGAAGCCACTATCACAATTGACTATGACCAATGTAACGGATTGGGTAGTGCAGATTGTGATGGAGATGGAGTGTCTAATGACCAAGAGATATTAGATGGAACAAATCCAAATGACCCATGTAATTATGAAATTGCAAGTATGACTATGATTCAAACTGGAACATATCTTATTACTGATTGTGATGGAGATGGCGTATTAAATGGTCAAGAATTAGAAGACGGTACCAATCCGGAAGACCCTTGCGATTATGACGCTGATAATGTTAATGTTAATCCTTCAGGTGATTATTTAATTATTGACTGTGATGGAGATGGTGTGCTAAATGGAACAGAACTAAATGATCAAACAAATCCATTAGATCCATGCGATTTTGAAGAAATGAGCATTACAGTGGAACGCACAGGTCTATGGTTAACTGCAGATTGTGATGGTGACGATGTGTCAAATGAACAGGAGATAGCTGATAATACAAATCCATATGAGCCATGTAGTGCTGTGGGAGGAATGACGCCGTCTGGAACGGTATGTGATATCGTAATTCAGAGTGATCTTGTTGGTCCAGGAATGAATAATGGAATCTTTAAAATAAATAATATAGAATCTTATCGCGATAATACCGTTAGGATTTATAACCGATGGGGTGTGCTAGTTTTTGAAACCAAAGGTTATGATAATAGTTCTAATGCATTTAGAGGAATATCTAACGGCCGTGTTACTGTTAAACAAAATGATGAATTGCCAGTAGGTACATATTTCTATATAATAGATTATATGAATGAAGGTGTCGCAAAAGTTAAAAACGGTTACCTCTATGTTAATCGATAAAAAGACGAAAATCAAATACAATTATTAAATCAATAGGATGAAAAAATTAATTATTTCGAGTTTGTTTATTGTATTCTCCTTGTGGGGTATTACGGCACAGCAAGATGCCCAATACACACAATACATGTACAATACAATGGCAGTAAATCCTGCCTATGCGGGCTCACGTGGTGTTCTTGGTATTACTGCGCTTCACCGTTCGCAGTGGATAGGATTGGATGGAGCGCCTACCACTCAGACTTTAAATTTTAACACACCTATAGGTCGTGGCGTGGGTATTGGTCTATCTATTGTTAATGATGAGATTGGTAATGGTACAAATCAAGATACTTATTTCGATGGTGTAGTATCATATACCATAAATACTTCTGATACAGGTAAATTATCCTTTGGAGTAAAAGCTGGTGGACACTTACTGAATTTAGATTTCACAAAACTTCGTAATTACAGTAATGAAGCTGTTTCTATCGGGGGTACGAATATTGATAAAAAATTTTCGCCCAATTTTGGAGCAGGAATCTACTATCATACAAACCAATTTTATGCAGGTTTATCGGTACCAAACTTTCTAGAAACTCAGCATTTTGATAATGCAAGTTCTACCATTGCTCAAGAAAGAATGAATTTTTATTTTATTACAGGTTACGTTTTTGATTTAAATCAGAATTTAAAATTTAAGCCAGCAGCCTTATTAAAAGCAGTTAATGGCGCACCACTACAAATAGATGCTTCTGCAAATTTCTTACTAAATGATAAATTTAATTTAGGTGTTGCCTATCGATGGGATGCTGCCGTAAGCGCAATGTTTGGGTTCCAGGTTTCAGAACAGTTTTTAATAGGCTTAGCTTATGATAAAGAAACTACAGAGTTGGGTAATACAGCTTTTAATGATGGTTCTTTTGAGGTAATGTTACGTTATGAGTTTAAAAATAGATTTAGAAGGGTAATAGCCCCAAGATTCTTTTAAATATACTAAAATGCACAAGAAATATATATATATATATACGCTATTCTTAATGTCAATGGTTTGCGCCTTAGGTATGGCCCAAGAAAAGAAGATAAAAAAAGCGGGAAGTGATTATAAAAACTATGACTATATATTAGCCATAGATTCTTACGAAAAATTAGTGGCCGAAGGTCATTCAGATGAGCAAATTTATCGAGATTTGGGTAATGCAAATTATCAGAATGCGCGATATACAGAAGCTGCCGTTTGGTACGAAAAACTTTTCAACCTCGAGGGTGTAGAAGTAGAGCCTGAATATATATATAGATATGCGCAGTCGTTAAAATCTGATGGAAATTATGATGCTTCTGAACTCTGGATGAATAAATACAAGGAAGCTACTAGTGGTGAAGTTCGGGCTGTAAAACTAACGGAAGCCCCTGATTATTTAGCAAAAATAGAAGAGCAATCAGATGCTTTTGAAATTAAAAATCTAAATATAAATTCCAGCGAATCAGATTTTGCTCCGTCATTTAAAGGACAAGATTTAATTTTTTCAACATCAAGAGATAGTGGAATAACCAAAAGAAATGTCCATTTATGGAATGGTAAATCATTTACAAATCTTTATAAAGCGATTGCAAATGAGAATGGGGATTACGAAAGTGTTGAAAAATTGTCTAAAATTTTTAATAAGAAAACACATGAATCTTCTTCAGCATACACAAAAGATGGCAACACTGTTTATTTCACAAGAAACAACTCTAAAAACGGAAATTTTTCTAGAGATGAGCAAGGTATAAGTCGTTTAAAAATATATCGTGCTTCATTAGTTAATGGCGATTGGAAAGATGTTATTTCATTGCCATTTAATAGTGATAGTCATTCTGTAGCACATCCAGCACTTTCAACAGATGAAAGCAAATTGTATTTCGCCTCCGATATGAATGGAACTGTGGGAGAGTCTGATTTGTTTGTCGTTGATATTAATGAAGATGGTAGTTTTGGTACTCCTTTAAATTTAGGGAAAGGAATTAATACGGAGAGCCGTGAAACTTTTCCATATGTAACAAAAGAAAATGTTCTCTATTTTGCTTCAGATGGCCATCCTGGTTTAGGAGGTCTGGATATTTTTGCTTCTAAATTAGATAATTTAGATAAACCGAATATTGTGAATTTAGGGAAGCCTATAAACACTGATGAAGATGATTTTTCGCTTATTTTCGATAGTGATACGCAAAAAGGTTTCTTTGCTTCAAATAGAGAAGGGGGTCATGGTGGAGATGATATTTATAGTTTTACCCAAGTTAAAGAACTTGATCTAGATTGCCATATAGCTATTGCTGGTATTGTTAAAGATCAGCAAACCAATAGTATTATACCTAATGCAAAATTGGTTTTAACAGATGCAGAAGGAGTTGTTGTGGCAGAAGGGGTATCTGATGAAGATGGAAATTTCGATATGGAAGGTTATTGTGATGGTGGTATGTATAGTATTGTTGCATCAAAAGAAGATTTCAATGATGGTGATAAATCATTTACAATAAACCAGAACGAAGATGTAAACAATGTAGAAGTGTTCTTAGAGCCTATAGATAAGTCAGCTCCGGTAGGAACAGACTTGGTGAAATACTTGGATATTGAACCAATTTATTTCGATTTTGATAAATCAAATATTCGTGAAGATGCAGTAGTGTCAATACAAAAGGTAATTGATTATATGAAAGCATTTCCAGAGGTTAAGGTACAAGTGCAATCACATACCGATTCAAGAGGAAATGATGCATACAACGAGGCGCTATCTCAAAGAAGAGCTACAAGTACTAGTGAGTATATGGTGCTGCAAGGAATTGAGCCTTCAAGAATATCAGGAAAAGGTTTCGGTGAAAAACGATTAGTTAATGATTGTAATAATCAAAATATATGTTCTGTTGCTAAGCATCAAGAAAATAGAAGGTCAGAATTTACTATCGTAGAGTAGTTTTAAATTATTTAATGTTTAAAAAAAAGAGGCGGTATTACCGCCTCTTTTTTATTTGAATCAAATTCTAATTTTAAATAAAAAAGGCAAGCAAAATTAATTGCCTGCCTTAATGTTTTGTATCAATGCATATTATTGGTCATCAGTAGCATCATCAACCTCATCTTTAATTTCTTCAACTCCTTCTTCCATCTCATCTCCAACTTCCTCAATAGAGTCTTCAACTTTTTCTTTAGTAGTTTTTTCTCTACAACTAGTTGCAGTTAAAAATAGAGCTGAAACAAATAATAATAAATATAGTTTTGCGATTTTTTTCATCTTGATTTAATTTTTATTAATAAAATATATTTTGAATATGTCTACGCGGAAATTAGAATGCCTTTTTTCCTCTAAGTAATGAGATTACAAATAGCACTAAAAATATAACGAATAAGATTTTAGCTATACTAGCAGCTCCTGCGGCTATTCCACCAAATCCAAAAATTCCGGCGATAATTGCTAATATTATAAAAGTGATTGTCCAACGTAACATATTATATGGTTTTTAAATTTATACTTAGGAAATCGTATTGTTCCCTCTAACTGTTACAAAGATGAATATATTTAGAGCCCCACTTTAGCCGTATCAATCTAAATCTTGACTCATTTGAAATTTATATAACATATTAAATATGAGCACCTTATTTCTATTTTAAATCGTTTTTATAAATAATAAGGCATAAAAAAAGAGAAGCTAGTGCTTCCCTTTTTTTTAGATTTATTTTTCTTACTTAAAATGAATTTTCTAAAGTTTTCACGGTAGAAAGTGCAGATTGAATGCTGTCTTTTTGTTTTTGAAGTAGCATTTCTGTTGTTGATGGTAAAGTTGTCTCAGATAAGACATCTTCGTATTCAGCAATTGCCGCTTTTTCACCTCTTATAGCCTCCTCTAGCATAGCTTCTTCACTATCAGATGAGAAAAGTGCTTTAACGTCCATCCATGTTCTATGAACTTTCGCGGTCATACTATCGCCTGTTTCCGCTTTTTGTCCAATGGAATTAATCTCAGTTTTTAATTGATATCCAAAATCTTTTCGTTGTACAGCTTTTTTCTCAAAGTATTCTTTTAAATACGTATGATTTGTATGGTCTGCGGCTTTTTTAAACCCCTTTTCGGCATCATAAGTTTTTTCTAATAATTCATTTAATTTGTTTCCAATTTTCTCGGTATACGTCTGCATTTAAATTAAAATTTTAATGAATGATAACTTCTTTTATGGATGCTTATCATTTTACATCCTATAAAAAACACCATTTCTATGTTATACTTAAACAGGTCGCTAGTGTTTTTTGTTTGATACAAAGCTATGTTGATATATAATTCAAATTTTGTTCAAATGATTAAATCCTTAACTCAAATGCTAAATAGTATTGTAAAATATACATTCATTATGGAGTGCTATTTAATTTTAAATGAGATGGTTACGTGAATGTGTTAACATCTGCTTCATATGAGCAAAAGACCAAATTGCTTTGAGAATATATTTGTAGTAGAAGTTGAGAGTATGAAAATCATAGTCCACCTGAACTAAAATTATTACATATGAATTACTTAAATATAAATGACAAAAAATTAGTACCAGTTGTAACGGAAATGAATATTCTTTTAGCAGATTATACCATCTACTATCAAAAATTAAGAAGTTTCCATTGGAATGTTTTGGGAAGAAATTTTTTCGATTTACACGTAAAATTCGAAGAATTGTATACCGAAGCTAGAATTAAAATTGATGCAATCGCTGAACGTATTTTAACCTTAAGATATCATCCGGTAAGTAATTTATCTAAATATCTTAAAATGTCAAACATAGAAGAAGAATCACCCTTTATAGAAGATAAAGAAATGGTTAATAGTCTGCTATCAGACCATAAAAAATTATTACAGCAGATGAAGATTATATTAGATAAAGCTGATGAAGCAGGAGATGAAGGATCAGTAGATATGTTAGGAGCCTATATTGGTGAATTAGAAAAGTCTAGTTGGATGTTGGATGCGTTCATTAAAGACACGGCAGATCAACTTAAAATAAGTGAGCTTGAAGAAGTTTCTTAATGTTTTATAGCGATAATTTAAAAGAAATTTGAACTTTAAAACAATTGTAATGAAAGATAAAATTGAACAATCATTTACCGATATATTTGAAAAACTAACAGGATGGATGACCTCGTTTATTGAGAGCATACCTAATTTATTAGTGGCCACCATAGTAATGGTGTTGGCCTTTTATATGGCACGTTATGTGAATAAATGGTCGGTACGGATTGCGCAAAAAAGAATACCACAAGAAAGTATCACAAAACTAATTGGTCGTTTTTCTGCAATTTTTGTGGTGTCTATAGGGTTGTTTTTAGCACTTGGCGCACTAGATCTAAGTAAAACATTAAACACATTATTAGCTGGTGCAGGAATATCGGGTCTTGTTATAGGTTTGGCCTTGCAAGGTACATTGTCAAATCTTCTTTCCGGTATTATACTGTCTTTTAGAAGCAAAATTAATGTAGGTAATTGGATTGAAACTTCGGGTTATGCAGGCGAGGTTGTAGATATTAATCTAAACAGCTTGGTCTTAAAAGAATTTGATAATAGTTTGGTTATAATTCCGAATAAAACAATCATTGAAAATCCGTTAAAGAATTACTCGCTAACAAAAAAAATGAGAATAGCCGTTGAATGTGGGGTTGGTTATGAGTCAGACTTAGATTTGGTTGAATCTCTAGTAAAAGAAGCAATAGAAACTGTATATCATCAAAATGACAATTCTGAAATAGAAGTTTACTGGACTGCATTTGCAGATAGTTCTATTAATTTTATTTGTCGCTTTTGGGTAGATGCCGAAGATGCCAAAAATAGGTTAGATGCTAAAAGTGCAGGTATTATGGCAATTAAAAAGAAATTTAACGAACACGATATTAATATACCATTCCCAATTCGCACATTACAAATGAATAATCCGGTTAATTTAAACGCTGTAAATCTTGAAAATAGTGAAGCTTTTTAAAATATATTTATTTGCGAGATGTAAATTCGAATAACTAAAAGCTCCTTTAAAGGAGCTTTTTTAGTTTTGAAACCTTTGTTAAACCAAACTATTTTAGATGTGTATTGGCTTTATTTATATATTTGATTCACAGCCTATAATGGCTTTTGCTATAAAAAAGGAAAATGTGATTGAAATATTTGTAGATGCTGAAAGTACTGAAGGTACAGTACGTCAAATTCAGGAGGTTATTGGCGGGGAAATTGACGAGCGTTGGGGTGAATATATACTGACTGTAAATAGTAAGATAGCTTTTGGTTCTATACGCTTTATCACTTTTGACTGGGGAGTTAGTCTTTTGGAATATGATATTAAGTTTTTTGAGGATGTTGTTATAAGAATGGATGCTTCAGAATATAATCCAATTCACTTTTCGTATTGTCTTGAAGGCTATTGTAAACATAGATTCGGCTATCAATCTGAAGATGATATACAAACATTAGAGCAATTTCAGTCTGTGATAATTACCAGTCGCGACGGCGGTTATAATTTTGGGTATTTTCCTAAAGATGAAAAATTAGCAATTAATGTAATCCAAATTACTAGAAAGAAATTTCTTAAAAAGAGATTGAATAATGTAGATGAACTTAATCAGCGTCTGTATCGCGTTTTTTTAGATGCGGATCATGAGAAGGCTTTTTCTTTTTATGGTAATTACAATTTAAAGTTGGCCACTAAAATAGGTGCTTTACGTAAAGTTCGTACAAAAGGAATGATTCGCATTATGCAGATTGAAGGTCTAGTATACGAGATTTTATCCATGCATATTTTACAACACGATAAGGAATTCAAAAATAAAATGCCAAGTACTTCATTACTTAGAAATGAATTAAAACTAGTGCGGAAAATGGCAAATGCCATTATAAAAGACCCTTCAAAAGATTATTCACTTGAGATGTTAGCGGCAAAATCGGGATTATCACAGGCAAAACTGCAAGAGGGTTTTAAGCTATTGTATACGCGAACGGTTACCGAATATATTAGACACATACGTTTAGAAGCAGCTCGTGATCATATTCGAACCTCAGATATGAATATATCACAAATAGTTTATACAATAGGCTTTAGTAGTCGCAGTTATTTTTCTAAAATATTTAAAAGAAAATACGGCATTAGCCCTAGTGAATTTCAGAACAATATTACTGTTCCGTTAGAAATGCTGTAAAAAAAATAGGGATACATATTGCTATGTACCCCTATCCAAATCAACCAACCAAACTTGTATTAAAAAATCATTTAAGAATTTTACGAACTAGATAAAGTAAACCATATTTTTTGGTAACCGAAATTGCGGTTTTCATCCAATTGTAAGGTTGCAAATCTTCTTCTAGTTGGTAACGCAGTCCTTTAATTTCTTCCCAGGCTATTTTACGTTCAAGGTTTAGCCGTGCGAGGTCTGCATTTATTTCTTTCTGATTTTTATATGTTTTCATCTAATCGAAAAATGTTTTACTACTACTTTTAATGATGTAGGCGTCTATTTTTGCACGTAAATAATAAACTACGAACGCCAATAGAAATATTAATCCTGCGATAATTAAACAAGCAGCTATAGGGTTATTTAATAAATTCGATAAAGCCAAAGTCCCGCTAACGGCTAAGAAAATAATTCCTAAAAAAATTAGACTGCCTATAAGTGCCGTTTTACAAAACAAACCAATGGTTTGCGTAAGCTGTTGAAAAATTTTAAGCTTATAATATTCTTGTGTTTTTTGATAATAGTTTTCACTAATATCAATGGCTTTATCGGAGGTTTGGTTTAATGATTTGATAATTCCCATTACGATGTTTTTTGTAATTTTTTATTCTTAGCTTTTAAATCGGCTAATTTGCTTTCTAATGTTGTGATTACATCTTCGGTTTTATAACTCACGTCCGATACAATGCTATTCATTTTAGTTTCTAGTGTATCTGTCTTTGAAGAAAGACTATGAGCTGCTCTATCGCTTAAATCGATTGCGCCTTCAGCAATGCTGTCTCTTGTGGCAGCTGCTTGATCTGCAATTCTTTGTCTTGTTTTTTCACCTTTATCAGGTGCAAACAATATTCCTAAGGTTGCTCCAATTGCTGTTCCTGCTAATATTCCTAAAACTGTATTTCCTGTATTACTCATTTGTATGTGTTTTTTATTTACTATGATGGCTATCACCATTTCTTACACTACAAAGTTGCTTATTATTAAGGCTTAAGCTTAGCTCAAATCATTAAAATGTTGACGGAAACGATAGGATGGAGGGTAGAAGCAATAGAGTTATAAATTTGATAACCAGTTTTTCCACCACCATAATAGTTTGAAAAAATTTGCTAATAAATATTGGTGGTTTTACTTATTTTCTTTTCAGTTTATTATTTTCTTAGTATTTCTTCAATTTATATATGCTTAAAATCTAATTTAATTAATATCCCCAATCATTATGAACTATAGGTAGACTATTCAATTCATCTCTATACATCCTCCACTTGGGCATAAACTGATTCATAAGTGAAATAAAACGTGCATTATGATTTCTTTCATGCAAGTGAACTAGTTCGTGAACAAGTATATATTCTAAACAAATGGTTGGCTTTTTAGCTAATTCAAGATTCAACCAGATACGTTTGTCATCTACATTACAAGCACCCCATTTGGTTTTCATTTGTTTTACGTTCCAATCATTAGATTGAACTCCGATGATTTTTTCCCATTTTTCAAGCAGTTCTGGTATTTGGCTCTTTAGTTGTTTGCGATACCATTCTTTAATGATATTTGCTTTTTCATCTACTGTTGCATTTGGCTTTACCCAAAGTTGAATTTTATTTGAGCCTGTAATCTCTACTTTGTTATATCCGTTATGATGGTTAACGTTTAATAAATACCGCTGACCTTTAAAGTAATGGCTCTCGCCAGAAACATAATCGCGTTTTGTTTCTCTTGCTTGTTCTTTGAAGTTCTTTACATTCTTCTTAATCCAACCTAATTTTGAAATGGCAAAAAGACGTAAAACTTCCTCATCTGTTTTAGTAGGAACAGTTAATTTTATTGCGCCATTTGGAGGATAAACGGCAAGGTGCATATTTTTAATATTCTTGCGCAGAACCTCAACTTCTACATTTGCAAATGCAATAGTTTCTGTTTTAGTACTCATTTTGCGCTTTTATAATTTCCATTATATGCAATGTAGTGTCAATATCGTTAACGACTCTACCTACGGCAAGCATTAACTTCTTTTCTTTAATACCACCATCACGCCAGCCGTCAAGTTTATTTTCAATAATAGTAGAGTGAACTGCGATTGCTAGGTGCTCATTGCTATCTAAATTATCGTACAATGCCTGTTTTGCTCTGGAATCTACAGTATTAGGGTAATTAGAACCACTAGAAGGTGTTGCTACTCGTTCTGCTAAGGTTTTGATTTTTTCTAAATATTCTTCATAAGAAATTGCTTCCTCTTTTCTAAGTAAGATAAGTTCGTCGAGTAAGGCAGACATCTTCTCGTAGTACTTGGGATTTGCCTTTGCCTCTTCTACAATTGCCTTTCTTACGTTATTCTCAATAGTTTCTGCAACTGCCTCTCTTCTGTTTTTTGATTGATATTCCGCACTTGGTTCTGAAACGTGTACAATTAAATCTACCAGAGATTTATTTTCAAAGTCAGATATTTTTTTACTTGATTTTGCATCTAGATACATATCCATTAATTGACGCATTCCTGGTTCAAATCTTTTCAAATCAATGTAATCACCACTAGCTCTTTTTATAGTTTCTCGTAAATCTGAATAGTATTTTACTTCTTCCTTAATTTCTTTTGCTTCCTTATCACTGTATCCAAGTTTGTGAATTTCGTTTGCAATATTTGCATATGCTCTTATTAAACTCACTACTGCTTTATATAAACCTACACGCTTATCTTCTGTGGCTTTTACATCTAATGGATCCTCGGTATTTCCGCAGAAAAATTTAATATAAGTAGGTTCATCTTTAGGGTGTACAGGTTCACACATAGCTCTCAAAACTTCTAATGCTGTTTCAAGACGTTCTTTGCTTTCTGTAAAACGATCCTTCAATAATCCTTTTACATCGTCTTCATCATAACCGTCAAATACTTCTGAAGTATAATCACCTATTGACTTTTGTAGGCTTTTAAATAAATCCTTATAATCTACGATATACCCATAGTCTTTATCGTCTGTATCAATTCTGTTTACACGACAAATAGCTTGAAATAAGCCGTGGTCTTGCATCGATTTATCAATGTACAAATAGGTAGCAGATGGTGCGTCAAAACCCGTTAAAAGCTTATCCACCACAATAAGCAACTTCATTTTATTTGGCTCGTTTATGAATTGTGATTTTGCGAGAGCTTCAAAATCCTCGGCAGATTGACCATTAAGCATCTTGGTGTATACCTCATACTTTAAGAGCTTATCTGTAGGACTATCTTCTCCTGTTTCTTCTCCTTTAATATCGCCATGATGTGGTTGATACGATGTGATAATGGCACAGTTCTTAAAACCTGCATTTTGAAACAACTCATAATACTTGCAAGCTTGATACACCGAACCTGAAACAAGCATCGCATTACCTTGACCTGTAGAAAGCCTAGGCTTGACTTTAAAATCTTTTACAATATCAAATACTATTTTCTCTAGTCTAGATTTTGAACCTAGCACCTTTTGCATGGTGCCCCATTTTTGTTTCAGCTGAATTTTAGCAACATCTGTTAATCCTTTGGTTTCTGCTTCAAACCATTCATCTATACTTTGCTGGTCTGTGATGAATTGTTCCACATCGCGTGCTTCGTACAATAAATCCAGTACCACACCATCTTCTACTGCTTCATCAAATTTGTATGGATCACCTATGTACGGACCAAAAACCTCTATACTCTTTTGCTTGTCCTTTTTAAGTAATGGTGTTCCGGTAAAACCTATAAATAGAGAATCTGGTAAAATAAGTTTCATTGCATCATGCAACTTTCCAGATTGTGTACGGTGACATTCATCTACAAAAACATAAATATCACCCTTAGCTTTAAAGTCACTACCTAAACTAGCTTTAAGTTCTTCTATGTACGTGTCATAATCACCTTCATCAGATTTTCTGCCAAATTTATGCACGAGACTACACACTAACATTTCTGTTTTTTGATTGAGTACGCCTATAAGATCGCGCCCGCTTTTTGTTCTGTAGATACTTTCATCTACACCTGTGTATAGTTTTTCAATCTGGTCATCTAATTCTTCACGGTCTGTAATAATCAAGACACGACTATCTTTTAGATTTTCGCGAATCCATTTGGTAAGCCATACCATCGTAAGACTTTTGCCAGAACCCTGGGTATGCCATAGAATACCACCTGTTTTGGTTTTTACGTGTGTTTGTGCCGCTTTAATACCAAAGAACTGATTAGGACGACATAACTTTTTAGTGCCTTTATCAAACACAATAAAATCGTGGATGAGTTCTAGTAATCGCGATTTCTCACAAAGCTGGTTGATTTGTTTATCTATTAAATAGTCATATTCCTTAGAACTTTCTTCTTTCCACTTTAAGTAATATTTCTCCGAAGTTTTAATAGTACCATAACGTAAACCTTGCGTATCATTACCAGCCATTACAAGTTGCATTGTGGTAAAATACTTTTGTATAAACTCTGGTTTCTGGTTGTCTAAGTTTTGGCGTATACCTTCTGATACACCTACTTTACTTCTTTTTAACTCTATAACACCTATTACAATACCGTTTACAAAAAGCACTACATCTGGTCGCTTAGTGTATTTTCCTTTTACGGTAACTTCTTCTGCAACTGCAAAATCGTTATTGTATGGATTTTTCCAGTCTATAATCCAGACAGTTTCTTTTGGCTGCCCTAACTCTTCACGTACGGTGATACCGTAACGCAATAATTTATAGACTTCTTTATTGGTTTCATATAAATCATCAGATAGGCTAGTTGCGGTCTTAACCAATTTATTTACTGCCTTTTGAGCTAGCGTTCTTGAATACTTACCATCTTTTATAAGGTAATCAAATATTAAGTGTTCCTCTATGGGTTGATTACGTTCTTGCTCTTCCCAATTGCCTAAATAGGTATAGTGTAGCTCATTTTGGAATAGCTTAATGATTCTATTTTGAGAGTCGCGTTCTGATTTGCCTATGTGATTTATAATCATAGTTCAATTGTAAGGTTAGAATTTCAATTAATCCTGATATATTTCTTTAATTAATTTAAAGAGTAACTCCTGTCTTTCACCTATTGCTTCTATTTCAAGTAAACCACCTTCTATAGGTTTATAACTCTTAAAATCATTTTTAATAGGGTGAGTACAACTATTAAGTGAAGCTTTATTCACGGAATCGGTTAAAATTCGATTCCATATGAAACCACTATTTGAGTATGATTTTTTCTTACGATGATACTTCCAATTACTGGTCCTAATATTTTCATTTCCTTTCATAAGTATAAGGGCTCCAAGTCGTTCTCTTTCGTCATGAAATAGCTTATCGTCTATATAGCCTTCATCATCTACAAACTGATCCATAATATCCTCATTATAAGAAAATATATGTTCTACGTGGAACCCATTAACAGGTTTGCTACCTGAATGAGTTAAATAGTGAAATGAATATTCTTTAGAAAATGAATTTTCGTGTAATATACCTGCAAGAAATAGGTCTATGCGTGCTAAAACATATTTTGTAAACCTACCATCTCTTTTTGCTCTGCTAAAATATTTATATTGGAAAATATCGTTGATAGTTTTGATTTGGAAACTCTTTTCATTAAAAAACTTTATAGTGACTGTATCAAAACTTTTTGCAACATCTGAAAGCGGTTTATTTCTTATTGCAACCGTTAGGTCATAAAATAGTTTTTGACGGTCGTTATTGTCTCCGGCGCCAATTAAACGCGATATTGTGTAGAATTGATCAAACTTTCTTGCAACTAAATCAACTTTTTCATCTTCATCCACATCGTTGTAGGTAAGAGCGGAAAGTAAAAGAAGATACTGTTGTCCTTGTTCATTGGCGTAATTAGAAGATAAATACAGGTTTTCATCCTCACTAGCCAGTCGTTTTAATTTAAGGTACACTTTATAGAAATAAACAAATTCCTTACTTATAAAAGAGGCAATTTTAGCAGGGTCACTTCTATCTAAATCTGCTATAATTTTGTCATTAGAAAGTAAATTGCGGTGGTATTTATTAGCAAAACGATTGTATTGTGCAGCATTATCAGCATACTTGGCTCTAAAATAGGTGCGAAAAAAATCATCTACATTCTTGTAGTTGCCATCAATTTCAAAAAATGTCTGCAATGCTTGATTCCAAAGTGTATTGCACTCTTCTTTAACTTCAACCTCAAGAACTCCTAACAGCATACCCTTTAGTACTTCGTGTGGATCAAGTTCCTTGCCACGGTCATTTGCAGTTTCAAAAATCATAGCCACATCTTCTTTATGCTTAATGACCTGTTCTATTATAAGAACCTTTTGCAATAAATTATACACGTAATAATTGTATTTCTTAGCGTCAAAAACATCTGATGTTCTAAAATATTCGTCTAGATACTTAGAGATAAGATCATAATTCTCTTTTAGATTGCGCTGCGTGATATTAGTAATATCACTTTTCTCAACTGTTTGCTTCTCGAAGATTTTTTCAATGATGGCATTACGATCTGGATTTGAAATTTTAAAATGTTTCTGACTTGCCATATCCTCTTCATAAACCAGGTCTCCAATAAACTTCTTTACATTGAAGTCTGTTTTATTGCTCATTCCAATATGATATAATTTTATTAAAATTAGCAGAAGTGTTGTTAAACGTTGCTGACCATCAACGATATAAATATTACCAGCTTGTTCATTGAGCATTATGGTATTCAAAAAATAAGGTTTGAAGTTCGCTTCAACATCTTTAAGAATCTTGGCAAGATCACTACTGGTACTGCGTGAGTTTTTCAGAATATTATTTTCAAATCGTAATTCGATATCCTTTAATAAAGTAGTTACGATTTTGTATTCTTTAGTGTCTGACCAACGATAATCACGTTGGTATACGTCTAAGCTATATGGCTTCGGTTTGCCAAAAATGTAATTGATATCTCTTTCTTCTACTTCTATTAATCTTGCCATTATTTTAAATATTATTTAATCATTATACCATGCTCATTTTAGCATTCAATAACTCTTCCATCATATTTTATTTAAAATTGCTTTAAGCACTTCTAAATCGTTCTTCTTATTTCTCACCAACTTCTTTTGACTGGTAACCTCAAACAAAGAATAGTCTAGCTCTACTAATTGTATTCCGTTTTCTGGTAATAAGTCTCTTCTAAGTTGTTCGTATTTTGCGCGTTGTTTACCTCTGTGCACTCCGCTTACGGTCATTTTGTTGGGTTTGTCAAAATGGCTTACATACTCGGTGTGCTGTCTTTCGTGAAACTCAATTACTAGGTTTTTAGGCGCATAGTACGCATCAACTGGTAGTTTGGTTCTTGAAACTCCATTAGTGTGTAGGTCTCCTAGCAAGAAATCGAAACGGTGTTGCCTAGATGCTTTTACACCTAAAATCTCATCGCATAAATCAATGATATAGTCTTCATCTTTATGCTTCCTTTTGGCTGTTAATTTATCAGGTGTTGTAACCCGTTTAAATTTTGGAGTTACACTCTTAATTTTGGGTGTAGATTTATTTGAGGGTATAAAAAACCAACTCGTATTCTTAGGCTTCTGTATGCCGTGAGCAAATGGTATAAGGTGCAATTGGTTTGTTTCTTTTAAATCACGTAGCACCTGTCTAATAGGTTTACCATTTTTATTATCTTTTGTAAATATGCCAGCTTTTATAAACTCCGGCATTAGTTCTTTTGCGGGTACGATATCCAGATCTTTATTTTTTTCAAAATAAGACTGGACTACCTTGTTAATTTGGGCTGTTTTTTCCATTACACCAACCTAGTTTTACCAGTAAGTAGCTCCTGCATCATCCCTTGTTTTATATGCTCGTATTTCTCTTTTTTGGTGGCAAGCTCCTCCAATTCTTCATCGATATCTGAAAGAATTTGAGCGATGGTTTGTTGTTCTTCTATAATTGGAACAGTAATAATTAGCTTATTAAAATTATTCTTCGATAAATTATATCTTGTAGCTCCTTGAGCCAAGGATAGAAATAAATTTCTTCCAATATCTGAGTTCATCAAATAGGAAAAGAATAGACCATCCATATTACAATCTTCTTTTAAACGAAAACCAAAGCAAAAGCTATTTAAATACAAGTTGTTGATTTCTTCATTTAGAAATGCACACATTCCAACTTCTTCTGGTGTTTCTGAAGAGGTATTGAAAAACAAATCTCCTTTTCTTGCTTTATTCTGTTGTTCTCCAGATTTAATATTAACATAATCAAAAATCGAAGAGTCAATAACTGTATTGTTCATCACATTCAGAAAAGTTATATATGGAAAGTAGCCATTTTGAAAATCTACCTTGGTTTTACCCGTTAAGCCTCCGTAGGTCTTTCCTATTCCCCCTATTTTCTTCTCCACCCATTCCCCATCAAAACCATCTAAGCGTTTTCCACCCTTACTAGGTGGCGTTAACAACTGTTGCATTGCGCCTTGTTTTATGGCTTTCTTTTTGGCGATGAGTGCGTCTAGACTGCTTATTAAATCATCTACATCGCTTAATGCGGTGGCGATGGCTTTTTGTTCGGCTAGGGTTGGTGGTAACGGGACTAACCAATGTTGAAGTTCTCCAACATTGATGTGTTTCATTGTGGTACCGGTTTCTAGTTCTACTAATCTAGCTCTACCTTCTTTAGAATTAAAATATTGAGTATAGTACCAAGGATATGCTTTATTACTTTTAAATCTAGAAATAATTAATGCGTGGCAATTACTTCCTTCTAATTCTTTCGGGACAATCGTAGTTAATCCTACATCACCTGTCTGAACTGTCAATAAATCTCCTTCTTTTAAATCAGATTTTTTATTTCTCTTATGAAATTCAGGGTTAACTTTCTTAATTCCTTTAAAGTTGAATGAATTTTCTTTTACATTAAATCCTTGAATATAAAGAACGCCATCTCTTGCTTCAGTATATTGTGATTTAGCTGTACCAACAAAACCATTGGTCATTAAGGTTGTTAAGGACCTCATAGTTGCAACATCCCAATCCTCTGGAATCAAACCAATTTCAGTCTGTTTAAAGCCTTGTTTTGTTTCTAACTCCATACCAATCCCATTTTTGCAAGATGGCTGGCTACTTTTTCTTCAGCAGTAGTGGCTTGCTCGGCAAGTTGTGGTAAGGCGTTTTCATAGCGTTCTGCCAGTTCTTTGATGCGCCCAGTAAGGCGTTGTGAGATGCTGTCTATCTCTGCCTGTAACAAGTCACTTATCGTCTGTAACCATTTTTTATCTACTACTAAGGTGCGTACTTCGGCTTCGGTAAGGGCACCAAATTTCTTTAAGGTGAGCTCGTCTAGTTCCTTTTCGGCTGTTTTAATTTGCTTTTTTAGGGTGGCTTCTTTCGCGAAAGCGGTCAACAATTTGTTACCCAAATCATAGGCTTCTTTTTCGCTAGTATCTCCTTTTATGCTTTTTAAATACTTAATGAGTGTGGTTTTGGTAATGGTTCCTTTATCATTAGTAGCATCGGCTAGTGGTCCTTCTTCGCCAGCGTGCTCTTCGTTATAGCTTGTAATTTCTGCTTGCTTGGTTTCTAGGGTACTTACCAAGTCGTTTAAGGCTTGTTGCTCTGTGGCTAGATAATTATCTATCACCAATTGCTTAGGGATGAGGTCACAGGTCCAGCCTTTATCTACCTCTTTGCCTTTGCTGTTTTTTTCTAGTACACGTTTGGTTTTTGCTACCCAGCCATCTTCGGCAAGTAGGTACACATCATCCTTCATCATATCATTCCAGTAATCCATAAAATGCTGGTACATCGCATACGAGTTTACCAGTGGTTTACCGTTGTACTCGTGTAGGAGCGCTTCAGAGATGTGTTTTTCTAGTTTTTTAGGTGCCGTGTGTTCATTAATGCCTTGTAGGTCGTCATAGATTTTGTTTTTCCAACGCTCAAAAACCAATGCCAACTCATCACTATATGCCGTAAATTCTGGGTGCTCATAAATGGCACCTTTTATATCACTGGCAGCTACGTTTAATTGTGAGTAGCTTTCGCGAAAGCGAGAAAACAAATGAGATTTGAGTGTAGGATATACTTCCCAAAAGCGTTGCAAGCCATCTATATCAACATCTGGAATACCACCGTTAAGGTGTGCATTGAGGTCTTGTATATCTTCTGCCTCTTGGGTATCTATATAGCGCGGTATGTTCAGGTTGTACTCGTTATTTTCTATCTCGTCAAAAGAGACAAAGCGTGCGTACTTCTCCACCTTAGTCTGTGTGTTAAACACATCTACAATCTGGTGAATGTCTTGCTCACGCAGTCGGTTTTTGTTTCCATCTTTTATAAAGCCTTTGCTGGCATCCATCATAAAGATGCCCTCGCGGGTGTCTGTATCTTCTTTATCTATCACAATAATACAAGCAGGGATACCGGTACCGTAAAACAAGTTGGCTGGCAAGCCTATCACCCCTTTAATCAACCTGCGTTCTATGATGTTTTGTCTAATGGCAGCCTCTGCATTACCTCTAAAGAGGACACCGTGCGGTAAAATAATAGCGCCTTTACCAGTACTTTTAAGCGAGGCGATAATGTGTAATAAAAAGGCATAATCGCCATTTTTATCTGGCGGCACACCGTAGCCTCTAAAACGGTTATACACATCATCTAGCGGTACAATACCACTGTCCCAGTTTTTAATAGAAAACGGTGGGTTTGCCACTACAAAGTCAAAACGTTTTAACTGTCCGTTTTCATCTTTAAACTGTGGTGATGCAATGGTGTTTTTGCCGGCAATAGAAGCCTCTGGGTAGCCGTGCAGCCACATATTCATAATAGCGAGTCCCTTGGTCGCTACATCTTTTTCCTGACCATACAGCGTTAATCCGTTAGGTGCTTCACCAGCTACTTTTAACAATAGCGAACCAGAACCACAGGTTGGGTCATAAGCGCTATAAGATGGCTTATCTGCTTTATGTACATCTATTACTTTAGATAAGATTCTAGATACTTCGGCGGGCGTGTAAAACTGCCCTTTACTTTTACCAGATTCGGTGGCAAAGTGACGCATTAAAAACTCGTAGGCATCACCTAGTACATCATCATCTTCGGCACGGTTGTTTTTAAAGTTAAGCGCAGGGTTTTCAAAAATGGCAATAAGCTTAGAAAGCAATTCTACTTTCTCTTTACCGCTACCTAGTTTTTCATCATCATTAAAATCTACAATTTCTAGCGAGCCTTCTAGTCCGTTTGAGGCAAATAGCGGTCGTAGTATTTCTTTATTGATACGGTCGCCTATGTCGGGCTGTCCTTTAAGCGCCACCATGTCTTCAAAAGAAGCACCTTTAGGCACCTCAATAAGGCTCATTGCATCGCCTGTATATTTATCACTCACATACTTTACAAAAAGCATCGTAAGTACGTAATCTTTATATTGTGAGGCATCCATCCCGCCAGCGCCTCTAAGTTTATCACAGCTTTCCCAAAGGGATGAGTAGAGTTCTGATTTTTTTATTGCCATTATTTATATTTTGAATAAGGGTAAATATACCTATTCCATTAGAGGTTTAAAACCTGATTTTTGGCTAAAATGTATTTTTAATAATTAGGCTTTACAGTAACATATTTAGCAAGTTTTATTCCTTTACTAATTTCTTGTTGTGGACACCCAAAATGACCATTGGTAGCCATTGTTTGATTCAAAAGATTGGTAGCCAGACGCAGGTATAACACCAGGGGCAGATGCTATATAATGTTTTTTGCCTGGTTTAATGTCTAGTTGTTTGGTGGAATTGGGCTTTAATGCGAAGGTTTCGGTGTCGATTATTAATTTAAGGGTGTAATTTGATTTATTTTCAACAGTAACTTCAGAATTATAATTTGAAGAATAACCAGTATTTTGAAACACCCCCGATTCATCAATTTCAATGTCTTGAATGTATTCTACATATTTTGAATAAACCCAACCGATATCATTCGTCATTATATCAATGACTTTATAGTATCCACTAACCGTCTCATGGGAATATACATACAAAGTACTACCAGCTGCTAAAGTTGATATTTTAGTAAATGAAGAAGATGGACCAGTGCGAAAATTTATGGCTGTAGAAGTTTGCCCTAAAAAAGGATTGAATTTTACCTCTTGTGTTGAAGCTGGATTACTTTTGTCAATTGCAATAGAATTAGATTGTTCAGCGGTTTTGTTGAATGATAATTGTTTTTTTAGAGCAAATCCACTTTTACCATTCCAACAGATACGCCAAAAACCAGTACTTCCAAAAAAGGAACTTTCAACACTCACCGATTTCCCGTTCGGAATTATAAACTTAATAGCTGAATCAGAGCTCATTTCTTGATAAACTTTTGTAGCGCTATTGGTGTAATATATTGGGTTATCGTTTGAACAGTGTTGAGCGGAACTATAGTTAATGAATAAAATAAATAATACACTAATAAGATTTTTCAAAAGTTTGTATTTTTAGTTTTGATTAATGAAGTCTTCTATGACCTTTTCAACACTCGAAGCCAAATCTGCATTTTGAATTTTAAATTTTTGTATACCCATTTCGTTGAACCAATTGGTCCAGTAGGCTCTCATTATATCAATAGCATACGGATTTTTAGGGTTTAAGCTTTCTACACCAATTACCAAAACTTCTAAATCGTCTAATCCATCATTTGCCTTAATAAAGCCATATCCTTTTTCGCTTATGATAGTTTCCCAATTAGAATTTGATAAAGGGAGTCTACCCAAAGATTTTGGGGTTAGATAGGAGCTTAGATTATCTTCATTCATCTGACTATTTTCATGATACATATACCCGTCGGTTAAGATTACCAAAATGTTTCTATGACAATCGCTAATAGTGTAGTCTTTTACATTGTCTTTAAAAAATCGCCAGATATCTGAGCCAGGATAATCCTTAGGGTTTTTGGAGTCTGCTTGTGCCAAATCATAAAGTACACTAGGTTGAGTAGTGTATAGTTGTTCTGTAGCCTCTATTTTAGCTTTTGGACTATCTTTAGTAAACTCTATATGCAGTTTCTCAGCTACAGAATTAATAGTGTCATTTGTGGGTTCTGGATTAAAATAAAGCTGAATTTTATCTTGTAGTAATATTAATTTTTTTGTTTTTACATGTTTTAAAAAGGAGGTGGAAACACTTTTTAGGTAGTCTAGATCTTTTTGAATTGTTTTAGGTTGGGTTATGCGATCAGATAGGTCTAAAAAAATACTAATGTTTAAATTGTTCGCTTTGTTCTCAAAAATATATTTTGGACAATCAACTTTAGTTTGCTTCTTTAATTCTTTTGCTACTGCCTTTTCAATTGCTGCATCTGACTTCTCGGATTTGCAGAAATTTAGACTGATAGTAAGGGCGATTATCATTAATATTTGAAATAGTTTTTTCATTTTTATAATGTTTTAGTGTACACTTTGTTCTGATAATCATCTGAGTCTAAGTCTAACTTAGTAATGTGGTCCTCATAAACTTTTCTGCATTCATTTAAATATTCTTTGGTTTCGTCGTGACCCAATGCAATTTGTGAGGAGATACACTCTTGCCACCCTTGTAGGTATTCAGATGAAAGTGCTTTATAATTTCTAATAGGTAGAATAAAACCATCAATAATATCTTCTAATTCTGTACAACGCACTTTATGATCGTCAATCAATTTCTCTAAAGCTTGTATGGTATCATTTTGTTTGTTGATAGTTTGTCTTAAAATTTTAATTTCACCCTCTAAAGAAATAATATAATTTTCGATTTTATCTCTATCTGCATGTTCCTTCATTACAAAGTCGAAAACGAGACCCCATATGATATAGGAAACAAAACCTGCAAATATGATAACCCAAAAACTTGGGCTGTTAATAGCAACGGAAATAGAAAAAGCAGGGTCTTCAAAAGTTTTGTTTAGATTATATAATTTTTCATCAATTAGATAGGCTAGAAGTGCATCAAAAATAAAAGTGGTTACAAATAGTAAAGTCACTTTTACATAATTAATAAAACTTTTTTTATGCGAGAACATGTGAATTAAATACCCAAGTCCAAAGAATACAAAGGGTATAAAGAGAATAAAACCTAGTTCTAATGCTCCGGCTTCATAGGCTTCTTGCAATGCCTTTGGATAAAACATGCCGCCAAAAAGCTCAGTCGATGGGTCGAAAGTTCTAAAGAACGCTGAAAAAGAAGTTGAGATGTAAAAAATAAAAATGTATATCGTTAAAAACAATAATAGAACAGAACCTATCCAGAATTTAGATGTGGATCTTCGGTCAACTGGTATGCCGTAATCTTGTGGACTTCTACGTACGCTTACAATGTCATTTTTTAATTTATCAATTTTAGTTTCTCGGTCCTCAAGACGGTTTTTTTCTCGTTGCAGTTCTTCATCTTTCGTTAGTAATAAAGTTTTCTTTCCTTTTAATTCTGTAACGTAAGGTTGTTTCAGTTTTAGTTGTTCAACTTCTTCTTTTTTGCAGTTATTTTCGAACTTAAAATAAATGGCTTCTAGTCCAGCTTGTAAGTTTTCTGAACGTCCTTGACAAGATTTTGATGAAGAAAAACCATCTTCGTGAAAGTTTTTTCGCTGTTCTTCAAAGGATAAAATAGGTGATTCTTCTTCTACTTTTTTAATTGGATTTATTTTTGCGATACTTTTTAAAAGTCCCATAATTTTTTAGTTAAGTTCTTGTAGAATAGATTCTCGGCTTTTGCCTTCTTTTGCGCTATTGATTAGATAATCGGTTAGCGTAATTATTTTCTCCTCTAAAAAGTCAAATTTTCGGCAATACTTTTTAAGGGTATTATATTCATCATCTGTTACTATACCGTCTGCCCATATCATTAGTGCGAAATCGTATAAGTACTCAATTCTTTTTTCTAAAGATTCTGGAATCGTAATTGGTCCCGAATGTGCAACTAGTATTTCGTCTAATTGATTGTTAGAAATTTTTCGTTCGTTAGCAAATTGATAGAGAAGTTTCATCTCTAAAGGACTGAATTCTTCATCTGCAAGGGCAATTTGATATAATCTTAGAAAATGACTTTTTATTTCTTCGGTAATAGCTTGTTCCTCCATAGGTAGTTTTTGTTGGGTTAATATTTTCTATCTCTACCATATGCTTTTGGGCTTTTTTTATTTTTAGCATATGGGATGTAGGTTTTTGAGTTTTTTATATTAAAAGCGCTAACAATAAATAGTAGTGCGCAGAGTATATCTACAGGCATCCAAATGGTTTTTTCAAATAGGTACACAGGTATTATCGGATTAAATAAATAGGCGATTAAGGCAAATGAGAGTAAATAAAATGGTGTTTTATAAGCATTACCACCAATAATAATTGCACCAAGAAATATAGCTATTCTTAAAAACTTGTAAAATATTCCAGGTAAAGGGAATATAGTAATTAGTAGAAGTATGGTACAGGCAAGGGCTATATAACTATGGAAATCGTTTTTGAAAATGTATTTCATCGCAACAGTTGGTTGAATTTGGTGTTTCAAACCTACTATAAATTCAGCAGCATGTTTTACGGAATTCCGTAATGCGAAAATTGATTAATGTTTATTTTCGTGAGGTATAATGTCAGCCTATATGTTTAAGAAAATTACATTCCTTTTTTTATTTCTATTTCATTTTTCGGTAACCGCACAAGAACAGATTAGTCTAGTTTCATGGAATATTCAAGATTTTGGAAAAACAAAGAACAGCGAAGAGTTGAATCGGATAGCGGAAATAGTACGTGATGCTGATATTGTCGCCTTGCAAGAAGTTGTGGCGGGTTATGGTGGGGCGCAGGCCGTTGCTAAATTGTCTGATGAATTAAACAGAAAAGGGGCAAAATGGGATTATGTGATTAGTAATCCTACCAACAGTACCAAATATGTGACGGAGCGTTATGCGTTTATCTGGAAAACAAAAAATATAAAGATTAAAAATAGGGGTGCACTAATTTCAGATTTAGATTCTTTGGTGGATAGAGAGCCCTTTTATCTCGATTTTTATAGCAATAGCAAGAAATTTTCGATATTAAATTTTCACTCCAGACCACATGATAAGAATCCAGAAAGTGAAATAATGGCTATTACATCGTATTTGAAAACGAGTACAGCCGAGCATCCAATTATTTTGGCAGGCGATTTTAATGTAGATGAAAAGGAAAGTGTTTTTGATGGGTTAAAAAGATTGGGTTATAATGCCGCGGTTTCTAATAAAAAAACGACCTTAAAAAAAATATGTTCTAAAAATGAATATCTAAATTATGCCATAGATAACGTTTTTTATAATAGTGAAATTAATAGAGTGGATGGCACTGTTATAGATTTTGTTAAGCATTGTGAAAATATTGATAAAGCCAGAAATCTATCGGATCACTTGCCAGTTTATATGCGTTTTACAATTAAATAAGTTTAAAAAGACTTCATAGCATTCTTAAAAATAGTAACCGCAACAAAAAGGTCGATTGTAAAATCGACCTCTACCTATGTTTATAAAATAATGGTTAATCTAATGAATTGTAAAAACTTAATGAAGGCCAAACCCGCCAAATAGAACTTCCCCCGAATACCCCACACAGCAGGATGGCCAACAATTTGTTATACGTTGAAATTGATTTGTTTATTTATCATTTTAAATACTGTTTTATACTTAATGATGCACCAAACCTATACCCATAAAAGAAGAATTCCTTACAGATATCTGTAAGGAATATTAAATTGTATTTTAATAAAGAAAGCTTATAGCTTAGCGCGTTATATTTTTCCTTCTTTTACTAATTTAAAGAGAAGGTTAGTAGTGTTTTTAGCACGATATTCGTCATAGAGTCGGCTAATTCTTTTATCAATGGTGCTCTCGCTGCTAGGTGAGATATTTTCTTTTTTAAATTTTTCGGAAACCTCTTTTTTGGTGAGTCCTGCGGCCAGTTCTTTTAATATTTTTAAATCATAATCGTCTAGTTCAAAAACGTTATCAGCGATATTTAAATTTATTTGCGGCGAATAATACGTTCGATTGTGATATACTTCCTTTGTAGCAGAAACCAGTTCGTTTAAGCCGTGTCTACCCTTGCAAACATAGCCATCTATCTTTTGGTCTTTAAAAAGAGCATTAATTTTAATAGGATTGTCTTCCATAGAATTTACAATCACTTTTATACCGGGTTGCAGTAACCTAGCAGCTGCTATAAGTTCAATACCTGATGATATACGCTGCGTTACATGGTCTTTTTTAAAATGTAAGTCGGTAACTAAGAGTTCGAAAGGTTCTTGAGCCCCAAGGGCTACTTTTAAACGAGACAAAGCCCTGTCGCAATAAAGTTCTTCTTGAACTTCGGTAATATGTAATCTTTCTCTAAGCGTGTCTATAATACCTAAATTGGCATCTTGAAAATCTTCTGCAATTAGTACTTTTTTGAACATAGCACGGTATAATTAAATAGGAAATTGTATCGCTGCCTTAAAACCATTTCCTTTTTCTGATTCAAAAATAATACTTCCACCAATGGCTAGAATACGCTTTTCCGTATTCAGCAGTCCATTTTTTAGTCGAAGTTCTTCTTGTGTAGCACCGTTACCATCATCTTCATAGTTTATTTGTAAAACATCGTTGGTATTTTCAAATGTTATTGCGACTATACTCGCACCACTGTGTTTTTTTAAGTTAATCATCAACTCTTGCATTATTTTAAACAAGGCGGTTTTTGTTGTTGCGGGTATTACAGTCCAATTAATTTCTTTAGCACCACTTATAAATAGTTTTACATCGGTTGGTGTTCTAAGTTTTATCATTGCTAATAGGTTCTCCCAAAAATAAGCTCCTGTATCTACTTCATTAATTTCTCTCGAGAAATCTCTACTTTGTTTATACAATGTTTCCAAGTTGTCTAAGACTATAGATTTATCAGCATCATTTTCAACCAATAGCATGGTTTGATTTAATCGACCACCGTGATCATCATGTAATCTTCGGGATAGTTCTGCTTCAGTTTCATAAATAGCAGCTAGCTTTTCCGATTTGTTTTTTTGTTTTAATTGTTTCGTACGCTGGCTAAATATAAAAAATACAAAGGCTAGGAGGGAGGCCAAAAAAATTGCTCCTCCCAAATACATAATTTTTTGATTTCGTTCTTTGCTAGCTTTCAATGCTTGTTCTGCATTTTCTTTCTCTAAACGCAGAATAGCTTCTTGTTTTAGCTTGTCGTCATATTTGTATTTAGCAAATTGCGTTTTAACTTTTAGTTCTTCGGCATACAAACTGTCTTGTAAAAATATATAGCGATCTTTTAGATTCGTGTTCTTGTCATCCAAATCCATTAAATGAACGAGAACATCTTTTTCTGCTTTCGGAATTTTTAAACTTTTAGATAATTGTATTACAGAATCGAAATAATCAAATGCCTTTTTTTTGTTCTTTTCAGCATAAAATTCACCCAAATGTGTATAGCTAGAAATTTGTCCTCTTTGATCCTTATTTTGTAGTCGAATATAAAGTGCCTTAATAAATAGGTCTTCTGATTGGTTGTTATTGGATAACCATTGAGCATAGGCTAAATTGTCTAGCACTCTAGCATATTGTGAAGATTTTTTTTTCAATAGAGTATCATGGCGTACCGTGTTTAAAAGGGTAATGGCGTTCTCATATTCATTATTATCAATATAAGTGGTCGCCAAATTGTTTTTATAGGCAAGAATATTTTTTGATGATTTTGAAAGTTTAATAGCTTTTAAGTGGTAATTAATTGCCTCATCGTAATTTAATAGTTTGCGATGGTTGGATGCTAACGCGCTATAACTAGAAGCTATATAATTTATATCCTTTTCAGGCTTAAGAAATTGGAGTGCTTCGGTTAATGTTTCTTTACTACCAAAAAAATCGTTCTGATTTTTTTGAATCTGTCCCATGCTTAGCAAACGACGACCAACTTGGCTACTATCACCAATGCTTTGAAAATAGTTTTTCGATTGGTTGTAATTGAAATAGGCACTATCGTATTGGGTTTTAGCATCAAAATAATAAGCTATAGCCTGACTTGCCTTTCCTGCATAATATTTGTTCTGTATTAAGTTCGATTGTTTTAATAATAATTGATCGTAAAAAGAAGAGCTGTCAATTTGTTTTAAGGCATAATGGATATTGCTTTTATTGTATAAAGTTGCCAGTGTAAAGCTATCTACAGGGGTTCTTTTAACAAGGTTATATACACTGTTGGCTAAAATAAGTCTTTGTGACTTTTCAAGTTTTACATTTTTACTCTGGTTGTGTAATTTTAATATTTGAGATTTTTCAAATTTTAATGATTCACTTTTTTTAAAACTGTTGCAGCCAATAGATAATAGTAATAGCAAAAAAAACACGCCTCTAGCGTTTTTCATATCGATTAAGTTTGACGTTAAATTTAAGAAAATAAAAAAGCCATATCGTTAGATATGGCTTTCTATAATATTGGTTAAGGAAAATTATCCTTCACCGTCACCTCTGCCGTCATTTACATCTTCATCATCGCCTTCAGTTGCTTGAACATCATATAAATTGTCGGTGTCTGCAGTAGAATCGTTTGTACAAGAAAATAAGAACATATTAAAAACTATTGCCATTACGGCTATCATTGCTTTCTTCATTTTTTTTAATTTTTGGACATACCTTTGGCTGTCCGAGTTATTACTCAGTGAATTGTGCGATAATGCATCGCTTTAAAAATTGAAGAGACGTCTCCCTTTTTTGAGAAGAAAAAATCTAAATGCGCCAGTTCTTACACTTCTTCTCAATTGGGCAATTGCCGACGCATGTTAGATTTAAATAGAGAATGATTTTCTAGATAACTATGTTAGCAAAGCACAGTATGAATCATTTCTGAGACAAATAAAAGGGTACTATTTAGAATAGGTGTAGACAGGAGTAAGACTTGTTTTGGACAAGTATTGGACACGAGTGACACTGGGCAATCCCATATCATTTTGTTACTTTTAGTATTAGCTAATAATTGTATTTTAACAGGATGGAATCAAATCGAATTGAAGAAATTGTTCGGAAAGTATATGAAAAGGCAAAAAGCAATTGTACTTCTCAGGCTAATTATGCTTTGGCAACTTATGTTTCTAATAATTCAGATTTAAGTTATAAAACTGTAGAAAGAGCTTTTGATTTATATATAAATGAAAAACCTAATATTGGTTCTCCAACACAAACGACTGTAGATATGTTGTGTAATTATATAGGTTATGATAATTATGCTGCATATGTAAATGCTGATGGTGTTGTTTCGAAAAAAGGACTATTTGTTGGGAAATGGGTTTGGCTCATAGTTGGTGTAGTTTCTTTTTGCGTTTTTGGTTTGTTTTATTTTTTAAATCGAACATCTGGGGAGTTGTCAAAACAAGCTACAGAAGACTGTATGGTATGGAATAAAACACATTACGCGAAGGTCGATTGCAATAAAAAGTTTGATAAAGAGATAGAACCCTTAGATCCAATTAAATTAGCAAATTTTAAAAAAGTAGAAGTTAATATGGCTACAACCTTTTTTAATGAAGAAACCAATCGACCAATAATTTGGTACTATAAAACGAAGGAAGGGGAAATTGAATTTTTTACGGCACCTGGACTTCATCCGATTACAAAAAAGACTTTAGATGAAATTACGCCATACATAATAAATAAATATGTGCCAGAGCATATATTTAATTCTAACTCATTTATAACTACAGAGTAGTTCTAATACATAATGTGTTGGATTTATTAAAAAGCATTTGTAAATAAAAAAGTATAGAAATAAAAAAAGCTTCAGATTTCTCTGAAGCTCTTTGCTAGTAGCGGGGATAGCCCCGACGCTTCGGGGGAACCAGCTCTGATATTGTTTTGAGTTATGGGCATAAAAAAAGCTTCAGATTTCTCTGAAGCTCTTTGCTAGTAGTGGGGACAGCCCCGACGCTTCGGGGGAACCAGCGCTGGTATTGTTTTGAGTTATGGGCATAAAAAAGCTCCAGATTTCTCTGAAGCTCCTCGTAGTAGCGGGGACAGCCCCGACACTTCGGGGGAACCAGCTCTGATATTGTTTTGAGTTATGGGTATAAAAAAAGCTTCAGATTTCTCTGAAGCTCTTTGCTAGTAGCGGGGACAGCCCCGACGCTTCGGGGGAACCAGCGCTGATATTGTTTTGAGTTATGGGAATAAAAAAAGCTTCAGATTTCTCTGAAGCTCTTTGCTAGTAGCGGGGACAGCCCCGACGCTTCGGGGGAACCAGCTCTGATATTGTTTTGAGTTATGGGTATAAAAAAAGCTTCAGATTTCTCTGAAGCTCTTTGCTAGTAGCGGGGACAGCCCCGACGCTTCGGGGGAACCAGCGCTGATATTGTTTTGAGTTATGGGAATAAAAAAAGCTTCAGATTTCTCTGAAGCTCTTTGCTAGTAGCGGGGACAGCCCCGACGCTTCGGGGGAACCAGCACTGATATTGTTTTGAGTTATGGGAATAAAAAAAGCTCCAGATTTCTCTGAAGCTCTTTGCTAGTAGCGGGGACAGCCCCGACGCTTCGGGGGAACCAGCGCTGATATTGTTTTGAGTTATGGGCATAAAAAAAGCTTCAGATTTCTCTGAAGCTCTTTGCTAGTAGCGGGGACAGCCCCGACGCTTCGGGGGAACCAGCACTGATATTGTTTTGAGTTATGGGAATAAAAAAAGCTCCAGATTTCTCTGAAGCTCTTTGCTAGTAGCGGGGACAGCCCCGACGCTTCGGGGGAACCAGCACTGATATTGTTTTGAGTTATGGGAATAAAAAAAGCTCCAGATTTCTCTGAAGCTCTTTGCTAGTAGCGGGGACTGGACTCGAACCAGCGACCTTCGGGTTATGAGCCCGACGAGCTACCTACTGCTCTACCCCGCGATATGGGTTTTTTATCTCACTTGTTTTGCAACTTCAGGTCATTACGCTGACGAGATAAAGGTGCGCTACTATTTGTAACGGGCGACAAATATACAACCGTTTTTTAGTTATTTCAAAGTTTGTTTGAAGAATATTTTTTGTAACTACGTTTTCCAAAGTCCGTAAAATGTATAACTTCGGATTTTATACATAGCCTTTGGAGACAATCAACGATATTTTAGCGCAATTAATACCATTCACAGAATGGCCAATGTTCATTCTTTTAATTGGTGGAGGGCTTTTTTTAGTATTTTATTCAAAGTTTTTGCCCTATCGGTATTTCGGTCATGCAATAGCAATAACAGCTGGAAAGTATGATGATAAAAATGCAAAAGGCGATGTAAGTTCTTTTCAAGCGCTATCGGCTGCAGTAGCAGCAACAGTGGGCTTAGGGAATATATCGGGTGTTGCAATAGCCATTCATGATGGTGGACCAGGTGTCGTTTTCTGGATATGGGTTACTGCTTTAATAGGCATGTGTATTAAATTTTACTCGTGTAGTCTTTCTATAATGTTTAGAGGAACCGATTCTGATGGTAAACTGCAAGGTGGCCCAATGTTTTATATTACTCAGGGCTTAGGACCAAAAGCGAGACCCTTGGCTATATTCTTTGCTGTATGCGGACTTTTCGGTTTTTTAGGAGTCTTTACTGCTAATCAATTTACTGAAACTTTTATGAGTGTAATAGAACCATCGAAAACTATTTTTGAGATGGAGGAAAACAATTGGAAATGGACTGTTGGATTTATGTTGGCAATAGTTACCTCATTCGTAATTTTTGGTGGATTAACCAAAATTGCGAAGGTAGCTTCGGCAATAGTGCCATTTATGGTTGCTGTTTATTTAATTGCGGTAATTATAGTGATGGCTATGAATGCTTCTCAAATTATACCTTCTTTAAAATTAATACTTACCGAAGCTTGGAATTTTAATACAGTAGTAACTGGTGGTTTTTGGGGTCTAGTAATAATAGGTATTCGAAGAGCTATGTTTTCAAATGAGGCAGGTTTAGGTAGTGCGCCCATGTATCACGGTCAATCTAAAACCGATAATCCTATTAAAGAGGGGCTGGTAGCAATGCTAGGACCATTTATAGATACTATTTTGGTTTGTACGTTTACAGCTGTTGTTATTATTTTAAGTGGTGCATATCTCGAAGATCAAAGCGGAATTGTAATGACTTTAACCGCTTTCGAACGTACACTTTTTGGTTATGGTGACGACTTATTAATGATTATAGTTTCTGCTTTTGCGCTATCTACTTTATTTACATATTCATATTATGGTGTAAAATGTCTTTCTTTTCTAACAAATGCTAAAATTGGTAAATTTTACAATTGGTATTTTGTTATTATGATAGTGTTTGCGGCGGTTGCATCTTTAGACTTAGTAAAGAACTTAATTGATTTGTCTTATGCTTTAATGGTGATACCAAATATGATTGCAGTACTTTTGCTAGCTCCAAAGGTTAATAAAGCTACTAAAGCTTATTTCAAAAACCTCCGTAATGAAAGAGCATAAATCTGGTTTTGTAAATATTATAGGTAATCCAAATGTTGGGAAGTCTACTTTAATGAATGCTTTTGTAGGTGAAAAACTATCTATTATTACCTCAAAAGCACAAACCACAAGACATCGTATTTTGGGAATCGTAAATGGAGATGATTTTCAAATGATATTATCTGATACACCGGGAATTATTAAACCTGCGTACGAGCTGCAATCTTCTATGATGAATTTTGTGAAATCCGCATTTGAAGATGCAGATGTGTTATTATATATGGTGGAAATAGGGGAAAAAGCTTTAAAAGATGAAGCTTTTTTTGAGAAAATTAAAAATAGTAAGATTCCAGTTTTATTGTTGCTCAACAAAGTGGATACCACTACCCAAGAAATATTAGAGGAACAGGTGCAATACTGGCAAGAGTTACTACCTACCGTAGAATTACATCCGATTTCTGCCCTATCTAATTTTAATGTAAAGAATGTTTTTGAACGAATTATAGAATTACTTCCCATTGCACCTGCTTATTATCCAAAAGATCAACTTACGGATAAGCCAGAGCGCTTTTTTGTAAATGAAACGATACGCGAGAAAATTCTTATTCATTATAAAAAAGAAATTCCCTATTCAGTAGAAATAGTAACGGAGGAGTTTTTTGAAGATGAGGATATTATTCGAATGCGTTCCGTTATTATGGTAGAACGCGATTCGCAAAAGGGAATTATAATTGGCCATAAAGGCAGTGCTTTAAAACGTGTGGGCGTTGAATCACGAAAAGACCTCGAAAAGTTTTTTGGTAAACAAGTACATTTAGAATTATATGTAAAGGTGAATAAAAACTGGCGTAGCGATGCGCGTCAGTTAAAACGTTTTGGCTACAACAATAGTTAGCAATAAAGGCTTATAAAGCACGTTATTACTTATGTTAAGAAGGTTTGTTGATTTTTTGTAGTTCATCGAATAATATTACATATTATCTATTTCCCTCTTAATAATTCCTACATTTGAGTAATCGAAAGTGGAACCCCCAAATCCCCCACGAGAATGAAAAATATTGTTATTATCGGTGCATCCGGCCATGGAAATGTGGTTTTAGATATCATCGAGAAAGAGGCCGATTTTAATGTAATTGGCTTTATTGATACCTACAAAGAAAAATGCCGCTTAGCCAATGGCTATGAAGTTTTAGGCACAGAAGATGAACTCCCTTTTCTTATAGATAAATTTAATATCACTGCAGGTATTGTTGCTATTGGTGATAATTGGATACGAAAAAAAGTAGTTGATAAAATCACCGAGATAGTTCCCAATTTTGAATTTGTTTCTTCCGCACATCCTCAGGCAGTAATAGGCAGAGACGTAACAATAGGTGTAGGTACAATTATAATGCCTGGTGCTATTATAAATTCAAATGCTGAAATAGGTGATTTTTGTATTGTAAATACCAATGCTTCTTTGGATCACGATAGCAGTATGGCAGATTATTCAAGTTTAGCTCCGCGTGCCTCTACTGGTGGTCATGTGAGTTTAGGAGCATTTTCAGCAATATGTTTAGGAGCTAGTGTTATAGAAGGTATTACTATTGGTGCACATACCGTTGTTGGTGCAGGCGCTTTGGTTGTGAATAATATAGAGAATCATGTAGTTGCTTATGGAGCTCCCTCTCAAGTTATTCGTGAAAGATTAGTAGGTGAGCCTTACTTGGCTAAAAACAAGGATGCGAAAACCGATTTGATTGTCATTCATAAGAATAAAGAGCATACTACAACGTAGAAAATCTAATTTCCTTTATTGATTAGAAGGTTTAAAGCGATTAACATTACCTTTGTGGCTTAAATTACCATAATGAGTGCTATTGTTGCTATTGTAGGACGACCTAATGTCGGAAAATCCACTTTTTTTAATCGCTTAATTCAACGTAGAGAGGCTATCGTTGATGCCGTTAGCGGTGTTACACGTGATCGCCACTATGGGAAAAGTGATTGGAACGGTAAAGAATTTTCACTAATTGATACTGGAGGTTATGTTGTTGGTAGTGAAGACATTTTTGAGAAGGAGATTGACCGACAAGTAGAATTGGCAATTGATGAGGCAGATGCTATTATTTTTATGGTAGATGTAGAGACGGGTGTCACTGGTATGGACGAAGAAGTTTCTAAATTACTTCGCCGAGTTAAGAAACCAGTTTTCCTTGTGATCAATAAAGTTGATAATGCAAAAAGAGAAGCAGACGCGGTTGAGTTTTATGCATTAGGTTTAGGGGAGTATTATACACTATCTAGTATGAATGGTGGTGGTACGGGTGAGTTGCTGGATGACCTCGTAAAAGTGCTGCCAGAAAACACAAAGGAAGAGGTGGAACTTCCTAGGTTCGCAGTTGTTGGAAGACCTAATGCCGGAAAATCATCATTTATTAATGCATTAATAGGGGAAAATAGATACATTGTTACCGATATAGCCGGTACAACTAGAGATAGTATGGATACCAAATACAATCGATTTGGTTTCGAATTTAATCTTGTTGATACGGCAGGTATCCGGAGAAAAGCGAAGGTTAAAGAAGATTTAGAATTTTATTCTGTAATGCGGTCTGTTCGAGCTATCGAAAATTCAGACGTTTGTATTTTAATTTTTGATGCTACAAGAGGTTTTGATGGCCAAGTGGAAAATATATTCTGGTTGGCACAAAGAAACAATAAGGGTATAGTTATTTTGGTAAATAAATGGGATTTGGTTGAAGAAAAAGAAACCAATACCATGAAGCAATATACAGAAAGAATAAAGCAAGCAATGGAGCCATTTGTAGATGTTCCAATTCTCTTTGTTTCTGTGTTGAATAAACAACGGATTTATAAGGCAATAGAAACGGCGGTCGAAGTTTATAAAAATCGTTCTAAAAAAATTAAAACACGTGATTTAAATGACGTGATGCTACCGATAATAGAACATACACCTCCTCCAGCTTACAAAGACAAATACGTAAAAATAAAATACATTACGCAGTTGCCAACGCACTATCCTCAGTTTGCATTCTTTTGCAACTTACCACAGTATGTACGTGATCCTTACAAGCGTTTTTTAGAGAATAAATTACGAGAGAATTTCGATTTTACAGGTGTTCCGGTTACTATTTATATGCGTAAGAAATAACACATTTGTGAGTTAAGTATATTAGCACGAAATTACAAGTTGTTAATATGTGCTTATGCCTAACTTTTTTTCAGAAAAATATAAAAAGAAAGATTCGACTGAGCTTGAAAACATTATTAATTCTCCTGACCTATATGTAAAAGAAGCAATAATTGCGGCTAAAGAAGAACTAGCTAATCGAATAAATGATGTTTCTGAAATCAATAATCCCAATGCAATTGTTGCTGAAAAAGATAAAGTCAATAGTCCTAAGAAATTTATAAAAAGATCAAAAAAGAACTTTAGATATACCAAGTCTTTTCTGAAATTCGTACGTAAACCTGATTCACATCGATTACAAACTACTACAAAAAACCGAATCCTACTTACATTGCGATTTTATTTGGTAGCATTACTGATTCTTATACTTGCACAAATACCTACCATACTAATTCACGAATTCTTTGCTGTGGAAGTGCCAGAGCAAATTAGCTATTTACCGGAATATTATACGAATAAAATAGATATATTTTTGACTACATTAATGATCCCGATTATTGCTGGGGTAGTGGAGGAGACGCAATTTCGATTGATACTTGGTAAGTTTAATGCAACTTACTTCAATGTTTTTATTGCGATAAACTTAGGCTATTTTGTTATTGATTTGATTGGTCCTTATTTTTTTGTCAATTTAGAATTCTATAGTAGTTTTTTAATTCAGTACCACGCAAATGCGATACTAGTATCTTTATCTATTTTTCTTGTATTACTACAAAAAAAAGATAGTCTATTATGGTTTAAAAGGAATTGGAACAAAGTAAATACTTTTCTTTTTTATACGCTTGCTTTAATCTTTGCGATACTCCATTTACCAACATTTGATCTTTCAATGAAACAATTGGCTTTTTGGCCGTTGATAATACTACCCTTTTTAATCTACGCTTTTATATTTTCATATATTCGAATTAGAATCGGTTTTGTTTATGCTATAGTAATGCACTTTATAGTAGATTTAGTTATTCTTTCATTAAGGAATCTAGTTTAATTATTAAATTTTCAAAAAACTCGCAATAATATATTTCGCGAAAACTTTAATTTTACGGGGGTTCCGGCAACAATTTGTATGCGTAAAAAGTAAAATATATTACTCGGAGAAGTCTATAATAATGTGAAGTGTTTTATATAATACTACCAACCTCCGGATGCGCCGCCGCCGCCGCCCATTCCGCCGCCGAAACCGCCACCAAAGCCTCCTCCCCCAAAACTTCCACCGCCGCCACCAAAGCCTCCTCCAGAGTGACCGCTACGCCCCATATTGCTTAAAATGATTATATCCCAAAGATCTAATCCGCCTGAACGTTTTCCTCCATTTCTACCGCCACCTTTGTTGTTTCTGCGCGATAGGATTATCAGAATAACGATAAATATGATAAAGGGTAGTAATGCATCTAAAGGAAAACCTTGTTGATCATCAAATGTGCGTTCCTCTTCAAATTCTCCATTAAGTACCTGAAAAATGGCATCTGCTCCATTGTCAAGTCCCGAATAATAATCATTTTGTTTAAAATGTGGAATAATTACATTTTCTATGATGCGACGACTCATTGCATCTGTAAGTGAGCCTTCAACACCATAGCCGGTATTAATTCCAATTTTTCGGTCGTCTCTGGCTAAAATAACAAGAATGCCATTGTCTTTTCCTTTTTGACCAATACCCCATTCCGTCAACCAGTTAGCACCCAAATAGTTAATCTCTTCACCTTCTGTGGATTTTATAATGGCGATAACAATTTGTGTTGAAGTGCTATCGGAATATCGAATTAATTTTTGTTCTAAGGCACTATTCTGCTGCTGTGATAGTAAGTTTACATAGTCGTAAACACTAGTTTGTTCCGCAGGTATTTCAGGGATTTTAAACTGCGCATGCCCAACTAGGCAACACAAGAAAAAGAGCAATATGCTAACCTTTTGATATTTCATTACTCAGTTCATTAGTGTCATTTGCATTCCAAGGAAAATGAGTATTTAATTCGTTTCCAGCAGATAAAATACCGTTAATAATACCTTGTTTAAAATTGCCTTTTATAAATTGTTCTTGTATTGCATTTTTAGTTGACTCCCAAAAATCTACTGGTACAACTTTATTTATTCCGCGATCACCGTAGATTACAAACTTTTTATCATTTACAGCAATGTAGATTAATACCCCATTTGCATCTTTAGTGTTATCCATTTTTAAGAGATGAAAGACTTCTTTAGCACGATCATCGTGTGACATTCGGGTGTGAGCCTCAATATGTACGCGTATCTCACCAGAAGTATTCTTTTCAGCTTCAAGTATGGCCGATACTATTTCTTGCTCACCTTCGGTAGTTAAAAAGTCTTCTACTCTAGACATAAGTTTCTATTTGAAATCGAAATCTACATCAGGTGCATTTTCTGATCCAGCGGCTGCCTCATAGCGTGCCATTTCATCAAAACCAAAAAGACCCGCCAATAGTTTTCCTGGGAATTTGGTCGTGTGTTTATCGTAGATATTTACTGCCTCGTTAAAACGATCACGTGCTACATTTATGCGATTTTCAGTACCTTCTAATTGCGATTGTAGTTCTAGAAAATTCTGGTTTGCCTTTAGCTCTGGGTAGCGTTCAACCACAACCATTAATTTACTCAAAGCACCTGTAAGTCCAGATTGCGCATCTTGAAATGCAGCCATTTTTTCTGGAGTTAGATTTCCAGCATCAATAGTTGTCTTGGTAGCATTAGCTCTCGCTTGAATAACGCCTTCTAAAGTTTCTTTTTCGAAATCAGCAGCACCTTGTACCGTTTTTACTAAATTACCAATAAGGTCGTTTCTTCGTTGGTAAGAACTTTCAACATTAGACCAGGCGGTTTTAGCATTCGCTTCATGTTCTACGGCGGTATTATTAAATCCAACAGCCCATTGGTATATGCCTATGGCTAAGACCCCAAGTACGATTAATGCAATTAGTCCTTTTTTCATGATAGTGTTTATTTTAGTGTTTGAAAATATAGTTAATACATGTTAGTCAGCAGAAAGTAGTAAAATGTTACAGCATAGCGAAAAAAATTTCGCTTATAAACAATTACAACTGTTCTTTAATTTTGATTAATTCAGCTTTTACCTTCTCAAGCTTATCAATAATATCAAAATTGTTCAAAGATTTTTGACGGTTTTCTTTCAAGTGAATTTTTGCGCCATCTAATGTGAAACCACGTTCCTTTACCAAGTGGTAAATAAGTTTGAGGTTTTTTATGTCTTCTGGTGTGAATTTGCGATTGCCTTTGGCATTCTTTTTAGGTTTTAAGGCGTCGAATTCTTTTTCCCAAAAACGTATGAGAGATGTATTTACGCCAAACGCCTTAGCGACTTCGCCAATACCGTAATATCTTTTTTCAGGTAGTTCTATTTGCATTAGTCAAGGGATTGATTTTCTTGAGTTGCGAATTTCAACATATTCTCAAATTCTTCCGCTGATAAACTTCCGTAGTAAAAATTAATAGGATTAATACGGTCTTTGTCTTTCCAAACTTCATAATGTAAGTGAGGTGCCTCTGATCGCCCAGTGTTACCTACAAATCCTATTAAATCGCCACGTTTTACCTTTTGTCCTTTTTTTACATTATACTTACTTAAATGCGCATAAAGTGAAAGATATCCGTAGCCGTGATCAATACGAATATGATTTCCAAATCCTGAAGCTCCATTATCTGCACGGGTAACTTTGCCATCACCAGAAGCATAAACTGGAGTGCCTCTTGGAGCAGTAAAATCCATTCCTCTATGCATTTTACGTGCTTTTGTAAAGGGATCAGAACGCCATCCGAAACCAGATGCCATTCGTGTTAAATCTTCATTGTTTATTGGCTGAATAGCAGGTATCGCCATTAGTAATTTTTCTTTTTCCTCGGCAAGTTTTGTAATCTCATCTAAAGATTTTGACTGAATCGCCATTTGCTTTTTAATAATATCTAATCTTCTCGTAGTTGAAATTATCATCTCAGAATTATTAAAACCCTCAAGAGAACGATATCTATTTACACCACCAAAACCAGTACGTCTCTGCTCTTCCGGAATCGGATTTGCTTCAAAATAAAGGCGGTAAATATTGTTGTCGCGATCTTCAATATTCGTTAAAACTTCTTCAATTTGCTCCATTTTTTTATCGAGCAATTCAAATTGTAATTCGTAATTTTTAACTTCACGTCTTAAAGAAAGTTCGCGTGGAGTATTAATTAAATTCGTGTTTAATAGTAAAACAACGGAAAGGATTCCAAAGAGTAATGAGCCTAAAAAGAAGAAGGCAATATTGCGGTAACGTTTCGATTTCTGTACCTCTATCTTTCGATAGGATAACGTATCTGGATCGTAATAGTACTTTACCTTAGACATAAATGGATTTTATCCTATTTTTGCGCAACTGTTTTTTTACAGAACAAACAAATATAAAAATTGTTTTGTACAAATTGTTAAAATTTGCAAAACGTTAGCAATTTCTATGACTTCCAAAGATATACGATCGAATTTTTTAAATTTTTTTAAAGGTAAATCACATAAGATTGTTGCCTCAGCCCCAATGGTTATTAAAGATGACCCTACTTTAATGTTTACCAATGCGGGTATGAATCAGTTTAAAGAGTATTTCCTTGGAAACACTGTTTCTAAGAATTCTCGTATTACAGATACTCAAAAATGCTTAAGAGTTAGTGGTAAACACAATGATTTAGAAGAGGTTGGTAAAGATACTTATCATCATACCATGTTCGAAATGCTCGGTAATTGGAGCTTTGGTGATTATTTTAAGAAAGAAGCTATTCAATGGGCATGGGAGTTTTTAACTGAAGTTTGTGAGATTGATAAAGAAAGTCTATACGTCTCTATTTTCGAAGGTAGTAGTGATTCTGATAATTTAGAAAAAGACCAAGAAGCTTATGCACTTTGGAGGGCTATTGTGCCTGAGGATCGCATTATTTTAGGGAATAAAAAAGATAATTTCTGGGAAATGGGCGATCAAGGGCCTTGCGGACCTTGTTCAGAAATTCATGTTGATATTCGTTCAGCCGAAGAGAAAAAGAAAGTGTCTGGTGCTTCATTAGTTAATAAAGACCACCCATTGGTTGTTGAGATATGGAATTTAGTTTTCATGCAATACAATCGTAAAGCAGATGGTAGTTTAGAAAATTTACCTGCAAAACATGTAGATACAGGAATGGGTTTTGAACGCTTATGCATGGTAATGCAGCATGTAAAATCGAATTACGATACCGACGTTTTTAAACCAATTATTCGTGAAATAGAAGCTATAACACATTCTAAATACGGTAAGTCAGAAGAAATTGATATTGCTATACGTGTTATTGCCGATCATATAAGGGCAGTAGCATTTTCAATAGCAGACGGACAATTACCAAGTAATACAGGTGCAGGATATGTAATAAGAAGAATATTGCGTAGAGCAATTCGGTATGGTTTTACTTTCTTAAATACTAAAGAGCCTTTTATTTATCGATTAACCCAAGTGTTGGTTGAAACAATGGGTGAGAATTTCACCGAATTGAAAGAACAGCAACAACTCATTGAAAATGTTGTTAAAGAAGAAGAAAATTCTTTTCTAAACACGTTGGATCAAGGCTTAGTGTTGTTAAATACTGTTATAGCCCGGGCCACAGGAAAAGAAATTGATGGAAGAAAAGCTTTTGAATTATATGATACTTATGGATTTCCTATCGATTTAACGGCTTTAATTTTAAGTGAGAAAGGCTATTCATTAGATGAAAAAGGATTTGAGGTTGCAATGCAAGAGCAAAAAAATCGCTCGAGGAGTGCTTCTGAAGTCTCTAAAGGTGATTGGACAGTTTTATTGGAAGATTTAGAACAAGAATTTGTTGGTTATGATGTTTTAAATGCAAGAGTTAAATTAGTGAAATATAGAAAAGTTACTTCTAAAAAAGATGGAGTGCAGTTTCAGCTTGTTTTTAATTTAACACCATTCTACGCCGAAGGAGGAGGTCAAGTAGGTGATAAGGGGTATTTAGAAGTGCCAAATGGCGATGTTGTTTATATTGTAGATACGAAAAAAGAGAATAACGAAATCATACATTTTGTTAAGAATCTACCCAAGAATTTAAACGAAACTTTTATCGCAGTCGTAGATGAAAAACAAAGACATAGAACAGAAGCTAATCACAGTGCAACGCATTTATTGCATCAAGCACTTCGAGAAATTTTAGGTACACATGTTGAACAAAAAGGTTCTGCTGTACACTCGAAATATTTGCGTTTTGATTTTTCTCACTTTTCTAAATTGACAACTGAAGAATTAAGAGCTGTAGAAAATTTTGTGAATGCACGTATTGATGGTCATTTGCCTTTTGAAGAAAATAGAAATGTACCTATAAATGAAGCTATGGCAGCAGGTGCAATGGCATTGTTTGGAGAGAAATATGGTGACGCTGTTAGAACGGTGCGTTTTGGACAATCAATAGAGCTATGTGGTGGTACGCATGTTAAGAATACTGCTGATATTTGGCATTTTAAAATTAAATCCGAAGGTGCTGTAGCAGCAGGAATTAGAAGAATAGAAGCAATTACCTCTGATGCTGTTAAAGATTTTTATTTTGAAAATAATAGAACACTTTTTGAGATTAAAGATTTGTTGAATAATGCGCAAGATCCAGTAAAATCGGTAGCTAACTTGCAAGAGGAAAATGCAAAACTTAAAAAGGAAGTTGAACAACTATTAAAAGCTAAAGCCAAAAATCTAAAAGGAGATTTAGCAAAAGAATTAGAAGAAATAAACGGGGTTAGTTTTTTAGCTAAAAAGATTGATTTGGACGCTGGTGGGATTAAAGATTTATGTTTTGAAATGGGAAATAATCAAGAAAATTTATTTCTTTTATTTGGAACAGAACAAAATGGAAAAGCGCTACTGTCTTGTTATATCTCAAAAGAATTAGTTGCTGCGAAAGAATTACATGCAGGTACTATTGTTCGTGAATTAGGTAAGTATATACAAGGTGGCGGGGGAGGTCAACCTTTCTTTGCAACAGCAGGCGGAAAGAATCCTTCTGGTATTGAAGCGGCATTAGATAATGCTAAAAAATACTTGTCTTAGAAATTATTGGTAATACAGTCTGTTTAAGTTTTAATTCTAATTTTTATTATGAAATACTTCGCACTACTTTTTTTAGTCTTAGCATCTTGTTCTGAAAATAAATCAGGATTTAAATCGAGTTCAAATACGAATTTAAGTAAGATAGATTCGAATAAGGTGGTTAATTATTGGTATAAAGCAAACCGGCAGGGTATGTACTCTAATGGTTATCAAAAATACCTAGATTCAATTTTAATCATTGTTCCAGATTCAGCCTATTTCTGGCAACAAAAAGCGATGCCACTATATAAATCAAGAAAATATGCAGTTGGCAAGCCTTTTCTAGAAAAAGCAGCAGCCCTTAATCCAGAGAAATATTTAGAATATAGTGCTTTTATGAAATGTCTTTTTTCTAAAGAACACCAAGAATCTATTGAAGAATTTATGCGTGTAAAAGAAAAATATGGTGATTCTTATGTAATGGATCATACCCATAATTTTTATTTGGGATTAAATTACTTGCAGTTAAATAAATTTGAAAAGGCAAAAGAGTTTTTAGAAAAAAGTAAAGAACAGCAAATTGCTGATTTTCCGAAACGAAAACCGGAGCATGCGGTTCATCATTTAGATTGGTTCTATTTGGGGCTAGCCGAATACGAACTTCAAAATTATGAAAAGGCTATAGAAAATTTAGATATGTCTTTGAAGGTTTATGATAACTTTGGTGATGCACTTTTTTTTAAATCTATTTGTTTAACCGAATTGAACAGAGATTTAGAAGCGCAAGAGGTTCGTAAAAGTGCTTATAAAAATGCAAAAAATTCTATAAATGAGGATCAGGTGTTTTATGAGGTATATCCGTATCAAGTATTTAATAAGTTAAGTCCAATGTCTAGATCTAAATGAAATTACAAACACAAATTCCTTTAGAATCTGTCGAAAACCAAATTGATTATAATAGTCAATTGTTTTTTTTAGGTTCTTGTTTTTCTGAACATATTGGAGGTAAATTTAAGTACTATAAATTTCAGTCTGTTCAAAACCCATTTGGCATTTTATTTCATCCGTTAGCGATTGAAAATCTAATAACTAGGGCAATATCAAATTCATTTTATTCAGAAAAAGATATATTTTTTTTTAATGAACGTTGGCATTGTTTTGATGCGCATTCAGACTTGAGTGATGTATCTAAAGTGAACTTATTGCAGCAATTAAATGCTGGACTTAAATATACAAATGAAAGATTAAAAGAGTCAACGCATATCATAATTACACTTGGTACGTCTTGGGTTTATCGAAAAATCGAAAATGATAAAATAGTTTCGAATTGTCACAAAATACCCCAGAAAGAGTTTGAAAAAGAAATTCTAAGCGTTGAATTGATTTTAAATTGTTTGAGAAATTGTGTTGAAAAAATTCAGACGATTAATAAAAATATTGAAATAATCTTTACGGTTTCTCCTGTAAGACATTTAAAAGATGGCTTTGTAGAAAACCAACTTAGCAAATCAAGATTGATTACGGCTATACACGAAATGATTGGGGTTCCCTCTTGTGGGGATAGTGGACTTTATTTTCCTTCTTATGAAATAATGATGGATGAGTTACGTGATTATCGTTTTTATAAAACAGATATGGTACATCCTAACCAATTAGCGATTGATTATATCTGGGAGCGCTTTAAAAATTCGTGGATTTCTGCTAGTGATTATCCAATAATGGATAAAGTTGAATCGGTTCAAAAAGATTTAAAACACCGACCATTTAATCCAAATTCAGAACAACATATGAAGTTCGAAAAAGCGCTCGAAAAGAAAATTATGTATCTTAAAGAGTCTTTTGCATTTATGCATTTTTAAATCAGATTTTAATGCTGTTAGTTAAACTGTAAACCTGTTTTGTAATTATGAAAAAAATATTGCTTGGGGTAGTTGTTACATTAATCGGTGTGCTGATTTTTAGGTCGTGTTCAGATAATAAAGAGGAAAAAACGATACTTCAAGAAAATTCAATGTTGATTCAAAAACAGATTGAGAATGTTTCTAAGTTGGTAGTAACTGAAGGCTATTTTGCTGAAGTTTATAATTATAAAGATTCGCAATTGCTTTTTGGATCATTAATATCTGCTAACAAAAAAGCTTTGGTGGTAGTAAATGCGGAGGTAACCGTAGCATATGATTTATCACAAATCGACTTTGAGATAGACGAGACCAATAAAACATTACGTATAAAAAGCATACCAGAAGCAGAAGTGAAAATTAATCCTGATTTCGAATATTACGATGTTACTGCAGATTACTTTAATCCGTTTGATGAGCGAGATTATAATCGAATTAAAAAGAATGTCAATAATTCATTATTGAAAAAGGTTGAAGCCTCAACTTTAAAAAGTAATGCTCAGAATCGTCTTTTAAGTGAGCTTCAGATGTTTTACATTTTAACCAATTCTCTGGAGTGGAAGTTGGAATATTTAGGTCAAACAATAGATTCTGGTTTACCAGAATTGTTGTTAAAGGATTAATGTTAAACTTTCCAGAATTCGGAGATAATATTATTGGTTTGTAACTATCTTCTATGCAAATCAATTAAAATGAATAACGACCATCAATCAATTCAGAGAAGAAATTTTTTAAAAGCATCCGGTTTATTTGGTGCTGGATTATTAATTCCACAAGTAAATTTTGCATCAAGCGGAACTATTTCAGTCAAGGATAATATTCATGAATTCGGTAAACGAGAAGGTTATACAGAACAAGTGAGCATATTAATTTCTATGATGGATTGGATGAGAGCTACATTAAATAGAGATGTAAATAATGTAACTCAGAAGGATATAGATTTTCTGTTAGATGAAAACTCAAATTCAATAGGTGCTATGTTGTTACATCTTGCCGCTACGGAACGTTATTATCAATTAGATACATTTACTGGCGTAGCGAAAAATAGTTTGAATTACGGGCTTAATGAAGAGTTGTGGAACGCAGCAAGTAATTTGGGAGATTCGGGTAGAAAACTACTCAAAGGTAAGCCAGTAAGTTTTTATATAGATATTTTAAACGATGTGCGAGAATTATCTAAGAAAGAATTAAAAAACAGGGATGATGGTTGGCTAATGCAATCGACAAAATTCTTTGCAAATCAGCAAACTAATAATTATTGTAAGTGGTTTCATGTTGTTGAACATGAATCGAATCATAACGGGCAGATAAGATATATTAAGAGTCGAGTTTCTTAAGTTATTCAATATTTATTTTCGCCCATTTAATATATTGTTCCCAGTCGAAATCGGTAACATCATGTTTGCCGGTTCTAATATGATATGCAATCGTGTTTTGTATCGGTTGGTTCACCTTTGGCATCTCGGTCGTAGAAATTCCTTTCTTTTCAAATAAATCGTAGACGGCAGAAGCGTAATGTGTTGAAAGAAATTCACCTCTTGGGTCAGCCCACTCATCATCTTGTGCACTGGCAACATATAATGGTCTTGGTGCTATTAATGCTAATAATTCATGTTGGTCTACGGGTAATGCAGGTTCATTTTCATTATATTGATTAAAATTGTCATTAAACCAATGGGGGAAAGAAGTATTGATAATAGCGATGGTTTCGCCGAATTTACGTTTAGAAAGTGTTGCCCCACCGCAACCTGAATCGTTAGAAATAACACCTGCAAATCTCTGGTCTGTAGCTCCAGCCCAAAGTGAAGTTTTACCTAATCGCGAATGTCCAAAAACAACTGTTCTATTTTCATCAATAGTTGCATCTGATTCAAAATAGTCTAAGGTTTTACTCAGCGCAAAAGCCCAAGCGGTGATACTTCCCCATTCATTAGGCTTTGGATTTTTTTGACCTTCATTGTAAAAAAGAGCATGTAATCCATCAGAAAAATCATTTTTATCAGGGTCAATTTCGCCATAATATATTGTAGCAAGTCCAAAACCACCATCAATAATTTTTTCTACAGGCCATCGGTTAGTACGTGTGCCACGTGATGATTCTTTAGCTTTGTGATCTGTAATCCCCAGTTCTTTCGTATTCGGAACCCAAGCATCAGTTATAATAATATTTGGATCCTCATTTATAGTGTGATTTCCTCTAAAATTCGTACTAAGAAATATTGGAGCGTTTGCTATTCCTTTTGGCAAATAAATTAAAACCGTAAAGCTAATAGCATCGTTGTTTTTAGCAATTGTGATTTTTACTTGTTTACGAGTTGCTTTATTGTTAATAGCATTATTGCCTTGTTCTAGAATTTCAAATGATAAGTCATCAATAGTGTCAGGTACTTTTCCATATACATTTTCTTCAAAGAATGAAAAAAGTTCAGGTCTTCGCTTTTGTGTCCATTCTTGAGCAGAGTTGATTTTTATACCTTCAAAGGTCACGAGCGGATTCGGTACTTCAAATTGCGGAACTTTGTTTTCATCAAAATTGCGTTCATACTTGTTTTGACATAAAGCAATTTGGACAATAAATAGACAAAAAATAGTGGAAATTAGAGATTTCATTTTATGATATAATAATATGTTGTTCTAAGCGAAAGTTACAAAAAAAAGCCCCCTATCGTTCGATAGGAGGCTTTTAAATATAACATTATAGCCCTTATTTTGTTGTTTCTAAAGAAGGAGGATATGCTTCAAGTATTTTAGTTACAAATTCTTTAATTCGAGCTTCTTTCTTTTCAATATTGGTAGTGTTTCCTAGGTTTCCAATTCCTTTGCCTTGCCAAACTAATTCTTTGTTTTTAGCATCAATTAGATCAATGTATAACGAACCTTCAGTTCTGCTTTGGATATTATTTCCACCCCAACCTGGGCCATATCCACCATAATAAAATGGGCTCCATCCCCAACCGAAACCACCACCCCAGTAATTGTTGTAAATGTCTACTTGTTCTTTTTCTTTTGTAAAAATACTTACTAATATGTCTGGATCTTCAGATTTTACAAAGCCTCGAGTATCCATTTCAGATTCAATGGCTCTTAAAATTCTCTTCTTATCTAAATCAGAAATATGAGCTTTGTCAATTCCTGTTTTATAAAAAGCATATGATTTGTAGGTATTAAAATTCGCCTCTTTATCGTAATCGGATAATACACGCACTGAAGTACAAGATGCTAAAAGCATTAAAACAAGTACTGGAAGTGCAAAATTTCTAACTTTTTTCATAGCGGATATTTTTAGAATTAGATTCAGTTTGTTCTAATTGATTAAGCTTCAAAAACTATGCCGAACCATTATGTATGCATAATCTTAACTATGTTTACTGCGAATTAGTTTTAGAGTCATAGCCATATGGGCAATGTCTGCAACCACTTTCACAACAGTAGCCTCTTTTTAAATGGTATTGCTTTGTGAAAACACGATACCCCTCTTCAGACCAGTAAAAATCACCTTCTTCAATAGGTATATGCTTCTTCACAAACCTTGATTTGATATTAATTCAAGTATAAAATTACTTGATTTTTTGCTATGGATGTAGTAATATCGTTTGAAAATGTGTCTTTAATAGTATAAATCAATAGTTAAATCGACTTTAGATAATAGTTGGCAAGATTTTTGGTTTTATGTTATGACGAGTTTTTTAACAATTATCTTTATTAAAAAACGTTTAAAAGTCAGAATATGATTTTAGTTTTTAAACATTTTTTCCGCAAGAATTATGTAGGCCTTTCTCTTTGGCCTTTCATTATTTTAAAGAATGACGCTTTAAAGAGTGATGTTTCTTTAATTAATCATGAGAAAATACATCTTAAACAACAATTAGAGTTGTTGGTAATTCCTTTTTATATTTTCTATGTATCTGAATGGATTATAAAGTCACTATATTATTTTGATAGGTATAAAGGATATCAAAATATTAGTTTTGAAAGAGAGGCTTATTTACACGAAGATAATTTAGACTATACTTCTCAACGTACACCTTTTAGCTTTATTAAATATCTTTGGGTTTAATATCCAAAGTATTGAGCGAGAACCAAGAAATACAACTTTCAATTTTAAATAAAAAAAAGATTTCGCTTTTTGTAAAGCGTGAAGATTTGTTGCACCCCGTTATATCAGGTAATAAGTTCCGTAAATTGAAATATAATTTGCTTGAAGCCAAGCAGGATAAACATGATACAATTTTAACTTTTGGTGGCGCATTTTCTAATCATATTGCAGCAACGGCTTGTGCAGGCAATGAGTATGGGTTAAAAACAATAGGCATTATAAGAGGCGAAGAGCTAAATGAAAACTTTATAAGTAATCCAACTTTAAAATTAGCTCATGAGTATGGTATGCAATTCAAATTTATATCGAGAAGTGCCTATAGAAATAAGGAAAATGAGAGATTTATTGCCGATTTAAAAAAGGAATTTGGAAACTTTTTTTTGCTTCCTGAAGGAGGAACTAACAAATTAGCTGTAAAGGGTTGTGAAGAAATTTTAGGTGCAAATGATGTAGATTTTAATGTGGTTTGTTGTGCTGTAGGAACGGGAGGTACTGTATCAGGAATAATAAATTCGAGTAGTGCAAAACAGCAGATTCTCGGTTTTTCAGCCTTAAAGGGTGATTTTTTAAAGGAAGATATTTGTAAGTTTGTACTGAAGAAAAATTGGGATTTAGTAGCAGATTATCATTTTGGAGGTTATGCTAAAGTAAATGATGAGTTGGTTCATTTTTTAAACAATTTTAAAAAAGAAACCAAAATTGTATTGGATCCAATTTACACGGGAAAAATGATTTATGGAATCATAGATATGATTCAAAAGGACTGTTTTAAACCCGGAACCCAAATTTTAGCTATTCATACTGGTGGTCTACAAGGCATTTCAGGAATGAATCAAATCTTAGAGAAAAAGAACAAACCATTAATCGCTATATGATTAAGAATATAATCTTGTTTTGTGCTATTTTAATTACTGTTTCTAGCTGTAAGGTGAAGCAAAAAGTTACATACTCTGATCAAAGTAAAAGAGGGCCTAAGGTGGTGGTTGATAAAAAGAGTACAACTAGCAGTACTGAGGATGATGGTTTGTATCCTTTGCCTAATGATTCTGGAAAATTTCAAAAATTTGAAATTGGTAGTATAGCAGAATATATAGACGAGTTTTCAGAAATTGCTCAATTTGAAATGAAGGCTTTTGGTATTCCCGCTAGTATTACTTTGGCACAAGGTTTATTAGAGAGCGGATTTGGAAAGGGTGCATTGGCGGCCAAAACAAACAATCATTTTGGAATAAAATGTCATACTGGTTGGCAAGGAGATTATGATTTTCATGATGATGATGAAAAAGGCGAATGTTTTCGTAAATACAATCACCCTATGTATTCCTATCGTGATCATAGTCATTTTTTAACTTCGCGTTCGCGCTATGCTTTCTTATTCGATTTTAAGCCATATGATTATAAGAAGTGGGCAAAAGGTTTAAGTAAAGCAGGTTATGCTACCGATAAAAAATACCCTCAGAAATTAATTTCACTAATAGAAAGGCATAAATTATATCAATACGATTTACAAACAGAGATAAGAAGTGATGTTGTTATAGCATCTTCGGGGTTAGGTAATGCAGATAATATTCATACAGTAAAACAGGGCGATACTCTATATTCTATCTCTAGAAGGTATGCGATATCAGTATCTGAAATAAAACGTCTCAATAAAATGAATAACTCAAATCTAGCTATTGGACAACAGATAATAGTTGATGTTGAGTAGATTGATTGTCTAAAGTAATTTTTCGAAAATTTAAGGTAATACAAGAAATTTTATAATGATTTATAAACGAAGCAGTGCTTTATTTTCTGAAGCTAAAAAATATATTCCTGGTGGAGTAAATTCGCCAGTAAGGGCTTTTAAAGCCGTAGGTGGAGATCCAATTTTTGTAAAAGAAGCGAAAGGTGCTTATCTCTATGATGAAGATGGAAATCGTTTAATTGATTATATAGCGTCGTGGGGGCCTTTAATTTTAGGTCATGCCTACGAACCGGTAATTAACGCAGTTATTGAAAAAGCTAAAAAGGGAACTTCATTTGGTATGCCAACCGAAATTGAAACCGAACTAGCGAAGTTGGCAGTTTCTATGGTGCCAAATATTGATAAAATTCGATTTGTTAATAGTGGTACCGAAGCTTGTATGAGTGCTGTTCGATTGGCTCGTGGTTTTACAGGAAAAGATAAGATTATTAAGTTTTCGGGCTGTTATCATGGACATTCAGATTCTTTCTTAATACAGGCGGGGAGTGGAGCTGTGACTTTCGGCAGTCCTAATAGCCCTGGCGTAACGCAGGGTACAGCAAAAGATACGTTATTAGCAAACTATAATGATTTAGCTAGTGTTGAAGCCTTAGTGAAGGCGAATTCAAATGAAATTGCTGCTGTTATTATTGAGCCTGTGGCTGGTAATATGGGCTGTATTATACCTTCTGATGATTTTATAACCGGATTACGAGCACTGTGTACTGAAAATAATATTCTTTTAATTTTTGATGAGGTTATGACCGGATTCAGATTAGGAAAAGGAGGTGCACAAGAAGCATTGAATATCGATGCTGATATAGTGTGCTTTGGGAAAGTTATAGGTGGTGGATTACCTGTAGGAGCATTTGCAGCTAACAATGAAATAATGTCTCATTTGGCGCCAGATGGTCCGGTGTATCAGGCAGGGACTTTAAGTGGAAACCCATTGGCTATGAGTGCTGGTCTGGCAATGCTTACAGTATTAAATAACAGACCTGTGGTTTTCGAGAGTCTATCCAAGAAAACCAAACACTTACATGAAGGTTTAGAAATGGCCCTTAATAAAAAAGGAATTCCTTTTCAGATTAATCGCTTTGGTAGTATGATTTCGGTGCATTTCACGGATGAACCTGTTGTTGATTTTGCCTCTTCAGCAAAAGGAAATAATGATACATTTAAAAAGTATTTTCACGGTATGTTGGAACAAGGTATTTATTTGCCACCAAGTGCTTTTGAAAGTTATTTTTTAAATGATGCCCTTTCGTATGAAGATTTAGATAAAACAATAGGAGCAGTAGAGAAGTTGTCTTTATAATATTGAAGGTTTATAAAATACAAAAAGCCATCCGTTAACTCGGATGGCCTTTTCAATCAATCAACTCTCACTATCAACCTATTTTCTTTTGGTGTTTTTTTTACTCTGTTTACCACCTCGCTTTTTTCTAGCATGGCTCATTTTTTCCCATTTAGCATATTGTTCATCAGAAAGAATACTCTTCATTTCAGATTTATGAGCAATTTGAGCATCTAATCGAGCATTTTGCATAGCATAACGTTCTTCGGAAGAAGGCTTTTTACGTTCGCCATCTTCTCTTGCTGCCTTTCTTTCTGCCATTTTAGCCTTTCTAGTAGTAGCTTGTTCAAGATTAATTGCTTGAATTTGCGTTTGTTGTTTGTTAGAAAGATCTAGGGCTAAAGTCATCTTCTTGGTTTGTAAAGTAGCAACCTGTTCGGCTGTTAAATCTTTCATACCGTCTCTGTGATTTCTCTCTTTTTTATCTTGTGCTATTGTGGTTACGCCCACTAAAAGCATCATTAATACTATTACTTTTTTCATCTGTTTATTTTTTATTAATTACACATCTTTGACTAGTAAAGGGAGGTTTGGTTTAATGAAGATATTGATTTTGGCAAATATTTAACCAAATGTAATAGAAAGAAAAAGCCTTCAAAACTTATATTAATATAGGGTTTTGAAGACTTTTTTAAGATTAATTGAATTTTAATCTAATGAGGTTAATCTTAATTTTTTATGATTAAACTTAGCGCTTCTTGTTCGCCATTATTTAAGTCAATGCTAATATAATATAAGCCCTCTCTGAGAGTGTTTATAGGTAATTCGTAAATGTTATTATCTGATGTAATTGCTTGTATGTGGAATGTTTCTATTAAGCGTCCTGTCGCATCGTGTAAATAAAGTGAGGTTATCTCCGTGCCCATTGGTTTATTCTGTAATAGTATACGTGCTATGCCTTCTTTGGCTGGGTTTACTTCTAAAATAATATTAGATTCTTCCTCGATTACTTCAGGTGTGTTAATTGTAATGGTTAATGAAGTGCTATTGAATAGTCCTTCTGAATCCGTAACTGTTAATTCAACTTCGAAAGTGCCAGGAGCAGTATAAGTATAACTCGGATTTTCGATGTCACTAGTTTCGCCATTGCCAAAATTCCAAGCATATGCGGAAATAGCAGAATCGTCTGTTGAATTATTTCCTGTGAAATTTACTGTTAAAGGGTATTCGCCAATAATAATATCTGATTCCAAAATTGCATTTGGTGGTTCATTAGTGCTGCTTTCTGTATTTACAACTATTGATACTTCGTCAAATGCAGTATCGTTTTCATTGTCAGTAACGGTTAATCGAAATACATACGTTCCTTCAATTAATTCATTGGTAGTTAAAACAGCAGTATCTGTATTGCTAAGAATAGCAGTATTTGGTCCATTAATTTGAGTCCATAAAAATGTTACGGTACCACCATCTGGGTCATTGCCAGAACCATTTAAGGTGCTTGTATTGCTTGGCAGTATTATGTTTTGGTCGCCTCCAGCATTAACTAAAGGAATATCGGTGTTTGTTTGAGGTGTTACAATGACAGAAACATCGTCTGATGCCGAATCGTTTTCGTCATCGGTGCCGGTTAATTGAAAAACATAGGTGCCTTCGATTAAATCACTAGCAGTTAAATCAGAAGTGTTTGTGTTAGTCAGTGTTGCCGTGTTTGGACCACTCATTTGTATCCACGAGAATGTAACAGTGCCTCCATCTGGGTCATTGCCTGATCCAATTAAGGTTGACATATTAGTTGGGAGTATTATATTTTGGTCACTTCCAGCATTAATCACTGGAATATCAGAGTTTGCTTGTGGTGCCACAATTACAGTAACATTGTCTGATGCCGAATCGTTTTCGTTATCGGTTCCTTTTAATTGAAAAACATAAGTGCCTTCGATTAAATTGGTAGCAGTTAATTCAGTGGTATTTAAATTAGAAAGCATCGCTGTATTTGGGCCACTTGTTTGAGTCCATGTGAATGTAACAGTGCCGCCATCAGGATCATTTCCAGAGCCATTTAAGGAAATTGTATTTGTTGGCAATGTTATATTTTGATTACTACCAGCGTTAACTATCGGTATATCATTATTCGGTTCAGCATTTACCGTGACAGACATTTCATCATAATTAGTATCATTTTCATCATCGGTAACCGTTAGTCTAAATACATAAGTCCCTTCTAACAAGTTGTTAGCTGATAAGTTAGCTGTTGATGAGTTGTTTAAAGATGCGGTATTTGGCCCACTAGTTTGCGACCAAGAAAAGGAAACATTTCCACCATCTGGGTCATTTCCAGTTCCATTTATGGTAGTAGAATTGGTTGGAAGTGAAATTGTTTTGTTGTTTCCAGCATTTGCAACTGGGTCTTGGTTAGCTGCAATTGTAGACAAATTTTCATAAATTCTAACTACTTTTTGGTTTTTAAAGCCATTGGAAACAATATCTAAATCACCATCATTATCTATATCTACTACTCTTGCGCCGTCATGGTGCTCCCAATTTTGAGGACTATCATCAATGACATGCATTTCCCAATCTTCGTTGCTACATAAATTATTTTCAAATGCCATTAATCTTCTTGAACCTAACCATTCACCTACGATTATGTCTTCATCTCCATCAGAATCAATATCAGCAGCAAATACACTTAAACTCCCATGAACGTCAGTAGATAATAAATGCTTGTCCCAAGTTTGAGTTGGGTCTGCAGGTGCTTCAAACCAAGCAAAATCATATCTATTAGAATCAGAACCATATCCTAATTGGCCTACTACAGCATCTAAATCACCGTCTTTATCAAAATCTGCTAATTGTGCTCGATCTGGAGTGCTGCCATAGCTTAAACCTGTTAAATGTGTAGTAAAAGTACCTGAGCCATTATTTTCCAACCAATTCACCCCTTGAAAAAGATCTAAATCACCATCATTATCGATATCAGCCGCCTGAAGATCTTCTCCAGAAGAATCATTACTTATGTCTTCTAAGCTCCATGTTCCTATGGTTGGTGTTACTGTTGGTGTGAGTAATTGAACGGGTTCATTTGTATGCTCTGCACCATTCCAGTTTATTGCCATTTGATATGTACCTCCTGATCCAAAATCGCCTCCTGCTAAACCTGCAAGAAAAGGCTCGGACCATGATGAGTTGATAGTTGGTAAATTAGTATGTAGCGTGAAAACTCCAAATCCATCATTTTCTGCCCATACAAGTTGAACACTTTGATATTCAGTTCTTGAGGAGCCTAACGTCGTTCCTAATAAATCCATATCGCCATCATTATCAAAATCATGAACATGAGCTATATTGCCAAAGTTGCCACCAATTGTGCTTTTTGTCCAATTGTCAGAGGCATTCCCTGAATTTTTATACCACCATCCTCCAGTAACAATGTCTTTAAGACCATCTCCATCTAAATCATACTTGGCAAAGGTGTAAACCGCTGTATATAGGTTAGCTGAATATTCATGTACGGTCCATTGGTTAGGAAAAGGTTCAGAACCACATTCTAATTGCCCTTGCGTTACAGTTGTTGAAAGTAAAGCCGCTATTAAAAACAAAAAACCACATAGCTTTAGTGGGTTGTTTCTGTTGTTAAAATAATTTGTAACAGGATTTATAATACAGTTCTTAAACCTATTGGTGTAAGTGGTATACATCATTGGAGTATTTGTAAATTACCGCAATAGTACCATATATAAATGAGAAGAGTTGTTATATTAAGTTAATACTACCACAATAATAGTTTAACTGCTAAATTATATTTTAATTGACTAAAAACAAGGTTAAAGTGTTAGTAATTAAGTGAATAAAGAAATGAACTCAGATTTATCTGAGTTCATTTCTTAAGTAGGTTAAGTGTAGGCTTATTTTGTTACTTCCAAAAGATAGTTTGGCGTAGGTATTTCATTTAGTTCTGCAATTGCAATTTCTGCAGTATTGTTAGAAGTGGTTTCGGTTAAGCTAAAATTGTAAATAGTAAAGACAGCTATAAAACAACTTAAGAATAATGAGCTTTTGATTTTATTTGACATGATTTGGGTTTTTTAGTTTTTCAATATAATTGGTTGTAGGTATATTTTGTTGCTAGCTATTAAAAAACCTTAATGAGCTTCTTCAAAATTAAGGTTGTCAATGACAGTTACTTGTTCAATTTCAGCTTTAACAATTTCAGTTGATTCACTATAATGATTTTGTGTTTCAGTAATGCTGAAATTATATAATGTAAGTGCAGCGATAAAACAACTTAAGAATAACGAACTTTTGATTTTGTTTGACATGATTTAGGTTTTTAATTCTGATTCAAAGTTATATTGAAGTAGGCCTCGTTTTGGGTAATTGTTGTGAAAAGCACCCTTTTTTGATGTGAAATGATTCTTTTTTGTGGTAGAAAATAATTGCGTTTAGCTCCTGTTATATAGGCCCTCGGATGAAATGTTTGATTTCTACGACGAGCTACTTTTTGATTTTTTATGGTTTGAAAGCACAAGCTAGAATATAGCGTGTACTTTTAAAGGTTGTGCTATAAATAGTAAGTAGAATTAAAGATAATGACAAGAATATATGTTAGTCATTATAAAGGCTTGTAGCGTTTGTATTGAAAAGAATTTGAGTTCATCCTTTCCTTCAATTATAATGCATGAGACTGATAGTATATGGTAATTATATTGCTATTGTAGCAATTTAAGGCAAATAGTCATTAGAGCATAATGGTTGTAATGAATTTTGCTCGTAGAAGTGTTCGAATAATAAAAAAAAGAAGGGCTCAGATTTATATCTGAGCCCTTCTTTTAAGTTAGTTTTGTAATGTTTTAATTGTTTTCTTCAAATTGTAGGTTATCTATCATTGTCAATTGTTCAAATTTACCTTCAATATTTTCAGACGAGTGGCTAAAGTTGGTCTCGGTTTCATCAATACTAAAATTATAAATAGTAAGGGCAAAAACGAACGAGCTTAAGAATAATGAACTTTTTATTTTATTTGACATGATTTGAGTTTTTATTGATCCCGGTTAGTTAGTAGGTTAAGTATGTATTATTTATTGTTTTTAACTTCTAATTCGAAAGCTGGAGCATCTTGTTCAAGTTCTGCATGAGCAAATTCGGTAGTATTGTTATAATTGTTTTCCGAATCAGTTATGCTAAAGTTATAAATAGTAAAGACTGCGATAAAACAACTTAAGAATAATGAACTTTTAATTTTATTTGACATGATTTGAGTTTTTTAATTCTGATTCAAAGTTAGATTGAAGTAAGCCTCACATTTGCTATATGTTGTGAATTACACCCTTTTTAGATGTGAAATGGTCATTTTATGTGGTGGAAAATGGTGCTGTACGCTATCCCCGAGATAGTGCTTCAGACGAATGGTATACTTTGTTCGGTGAATGAATAATAACCCGTTTTGTAGCTCTTTAAGTTGATGTAAATACAAATTGAAAGTTGTTGTCTATTAATTTTTAGACGATAGTTTTCTTATCTTAAGCATCCATTAGCTTATCAACTTTAATAATAAATACTTCAACTATCTTTTCAAAAGGGCATTGTCTTAATTTTATTTGAACCTTAAAATTGGTTTTAATTCAGCAATTTGCATTACGATAGCGTTGTAGTGCTGTATAAATATATTTATGTGCTAATAAATTACTATTGATATAATGATAAAACGAAATAGAAATACGATATTTAATGCCCAACCATGGTAATAAATAGTTTGAAGTAAATTGTAGAAGTTGAAATTTAAACTCATTTAGATAGTAAAAAAAAGTTACGCTAAAAGTATATAGGTGAGTTATTTGAAATATAAACAGGTTGTTATAGTAAACTAAAAACAGTATTTACCTAGAAAACCAAATATGAGCAACGTTATTGTACACAGTCTTTTAACCGAATTTGATGTAGATCTAATAAAAGCTGGCAAGCATTATCGAATGTATGAGAAGTTTGGCTCACATCTTATAACAGTAAATGGTGAAAAAGGAACTTATTTTGCAGTTTGGGCTCCATCGGCGAATCAAGTGTCAGTTATAGGCGATTTTAACTTTTGGACGGATGGAGAACATAAATTAAATGTGAGGTGGGATGATTCTGGTATCTGGGAAGGTTTTATTCCAGGAGTTAAGCAAGGTGAAACTTATAAATACAAGATACATAGCAACAATTATGGTATTCAAACAGAAAAAGCAGATCCTTTTGCCTTGAGCTGTGAACACCCTCCGAAAACTGCTTCAGTAGTATGGGATTTCAACTATAAATGGAAAGATAATGATTGGATGGGCTATCGTAAAGATAAGAACGCCCTTGATAAACCTTATTCTGTATATGAAGTTCATTTAGCTTCATGGAAACGTAAAATGGAGGAAAATCGTTCTTTAACCTATGCTGAACTTTCTGAAGAGCTAGTAGCATACCTTAAAGAAATGCAATTTACCCATGTAGAGTTTATGCCTGTAATGGAATACCCTTATGACCCATCTTGGGGTTATCAGTTAACAGGATATTTTGCTCCAACATCTCGTTTTGGTGAGCCAGAAGGCTTAATGTTATTGGTAGATAAACTACATCAGAATGATATTGGTGTAATTCTAGATTGGGTTCCTTCACATTTTCCTGAAGATGCCCATGGACTTGGCTTTTTTGACGGATCTCACCTTTATGAACATCCTGATAGAAAAAGAGGTTATCATCCAGATTGGAAAAGTTTAATTTTTAATTATGGTCGTAATGAAGTAAAATCTTTCTTAATTAGTAATGCATTGTTTTGGCTCGATAAATTTCATGCAGATGGTTTACGGGTAGATGCGGTAGCGTCAATGTTATATTTAGATTACTCTAGAGAAGAAGGGGAGTGGGATCCAAATAAGTTTGGAGGTAATGAGAATTTAGAGGCAATAGACTTTATTAAAGAGTTAAATGCTGCAGTGTATGAGAATTATCCTGATACTCAAACAATAGCAGAGGAATCTACCAATTTTACTGGAGTTTCTAAACCTATAGATTTAGGAGGTTTGGGCTTTGGAATGAAATGGATGATGGGTTGGATGCACGATACGCTTGAATATTTTCAAAAAGAAGGTATTTATAGACGGCACCATCAAAATGATATTACATTTAGCATGACCTATGCCTTTTCAGAGAATTTTATGTTACCACTCTCGCATGACGAAGTTGTTTATGGTAAAAAGTCAATAAAAGGCCGTATGACTGGTGATGAGTGGCAGCAATATGCGAATCTCAGACTGTTATATGGCTATATGTTTACGCATCCTGGAACCAATTTAATTTTTATGGGTTCTGAGTTTGGCCAAAGTGAAGAATGGAATTTTCAAGGAAGTTTAGATTGGCATTTGTTACAATATGACTTTCATAATGGGGTAAAGAAATACGTTACAGATTTAAATATGCTGTACAAAAGCATGCCTGCGTTATATGAAAAGCAGTTTAGTAGCGAAGGTTTTGAGTGGATTGATCACAGCGATGCTGAAAATTCAGTGCTATCTTATATCAGAAAAGGGCATGATGAAGAAAATGACCTTGTCGTTATTTGTAATATGACCCCTGTAATTAGAGAGAATTATAAGGTTGGACTCCCAAGAAAAGGAAGTCTAAAAGAAATATTTAATAGCGATTCAAAAAAGTATGAAGGTAGTGGGGTTTCAAATACTAAAACAATTAAAATTAAAAAGTCACCATGGCACAATAAATTGTATTCCGCAACGATTAATTTACCTCCATTAGGAGTAATTGTTTTAAAATGGGAATAATTAAGTCATGTTATTTTCGTATTTATTTTAAATAATTTCATGTAATTGACAAGAATTTTGATGATATTCAGCAATTTGTGAAATGCATTATAAAATATTTTTATTCTTAGCAGAAATGATTTCATTTGTGTGTAATTAACTAAATAAAAACTATGATTACTAATACTGAACTGGAATATAAGGGTAACCTTTTTCCGGGTAAGATAGCTACATATGAGAAAAATGTTGACACCTTAATTTTTAAGGCAGATAATGATATTTTCTTACAAGTTAAGATTTTAAGAGACGGAGTATTGCGTTTTCGCTATACTAGCCATCAAGATATAAGTCAAGATTTTTCCTACGCAATAACTAAATATCATAGTGAAGGTTATAATCATCTAGAGATAACAGAAGATGATGATAAGTACACCATTACTACTGCTAAATTGATTTGTGAAATTCATAAATCAGATATGCGAAAAGCTATCTATGATGCCGAAGATAAAACCTTACTTAGTGAAGACGAATTAGGTTTTCATTGGGAAGAGAGTTATGAGTTTGGTGGTAACGTAGTTAAAATGAGTAAAGTGAGTCAAGAAGGCGAAAGCTTTTATGGTCTTGGTGATAAGCCTGTTCATTTAAATTTAAAAGGAAAGCGCTTTGAGAACTGGGTTACAGATTCATATGCGTATTCTAAGGATACTGATCCAATATATAAAACAATTCCTTTTTATGTCGGTTTGCATAAAACGAAGGCTTATGGAATCTTTTTTGACAATACGTTCCGTTCATATTTCGATTTTTCAAGTGAACGCAGAAATGTAACAAGCTTTTGGGCACAAGGGGGTGAAATGAATTATTATTTCATTTATGGTCCGGATATGGCTGATGTGGTTGCCGATTATACCGATTTAACTGGAAAGCCACACCATTTACCACCACTTTGGGCGTTGGGTTATCACCAATGTAAATGGAGTTATTATCCAGAGTCTAAAGTCAAAGAAATTACCAATAAATTTAGAGAATTACAGATCCCTTGTGATGCAATCTATCTCGATATAGATTATATGGAAGGTTTTAGGTGTTTTACGTGGAATAAAGATTATTTCCCAGACCCTAAAAGAATGGTAAAGGAGTTGGAAGATGATGGCTTTAAGACGGTGGTAATTATTGATCCAGGAATCAAAATAGATCCTGAAAATGATGTTTTTCAAGAAGCACTAGAGAAGGATTATTTCTGTAAAAGAGCAGACGGTCCATATATGAAAGGTAAAGTTTGGCCAGGAGAATGTTATTTCCCAGACTTCACAAAGCCGGAGGTTAGAGAATGGTGGGCAGGATTGTATAAAGAATTGATAGAAGATATTGGAGTACGCGGTGTTTGGAATGATATGAATGAACCTGCAGTAATGGAGGTGCCAAACAAAACTTTTCCAAATGATGTGAGACACGATTATGATGGTAATCCATGTAGTCATAGAAAAGCACATAATGTATATGGTATGCAAATGGCTAGGGCAACCTATCATGGAGTTAAGAAGTTTATTTATCCAAAAAGACCATTTGTAATAACAAGAGCAGCATACTCAGGAACTCAGCGTTATACTTCTTCATGGACAGGTGATAATGTTGCAAATTGGGAACATCTATGGATAGCTAATATTCAAGCACAACGTATGTGTATGTCCGGTTTTTCTTTTATTGGCTCTGATATTGGTGGTTTTGCTGAACAGCCGAATGGCGAATTGTATGCACGTTGGATTCAATTGGGTATTTTTCACCCATTTTGTAGAACACACTCATCTGGAGATCATGGAGATCAAGAACCTTGGGCATTTGATGAAGGTATTACTGATGTTGTTCGTAAATTTATTGAGATTAGATATCAGTTATTACCTTATTTATATAGTACCTTCTGGCAGTATGCAAATGAGGGAGTGCCAATGTTGAAATCGTTAGTAATGATAGATCAGGCAGATCCACAAACGCATTTTAGAACAGACGAATTTGTAGTTGGTGATCATATATTGGTTTGTCCTATAATTGAACCTAATGCAAAAGGAAGAAGGATGTATGTGCCTAGAGGTAGATGGTATAATTTCTGGGATGATGCAGTTGTTATTGGTGGAAAAGAACAATGGGTAGATGCCGATTTAGATTTCATGCCAATTTTTATTCGTGAGGGTGCAATTATTCCAAAATATCCTATTCAACAGTACGTAGGGGAAAAGGAAATTACAGAACTAGTTTTAGATGTATACTATAAAGAAGGAAAAGAAATGTCGATGGTGTATGAAGATGCCAATGATGGTTTTGAGTATGGAAATGGAGTGTACAGCGAACGAAACTTTAGTTTTACAGGTAAAGAAGATGAAATAATTATACAACAGTACAAAGCAGGCAAGTATATTACTTCATATGAAACATTGAAAATTAATTTACATGGTTTACCATTTAAAATTCTTAAAGTAGAAATTGATAACGAAGAGATTTCTTCTAAAGATCTAAACGTAAGTAATGGGAATACATTAATTGTTAAGAAAACCTTTGACGTGTTACATATTATTGGTAAGAAATAGTGGTTTAAAATTGTAACATTTATAGTTTAGATCAGTCTATTATATTAAGATGTCATTTTTGATATTTTGAATTGGTCAGTACAAAGCCATCTGCATTAGTAGGTGGCTTTGTTTATTTATAAAAGGAAATAAAAAAAAGCCTTGACATCTGTCAAGGCTATCTTTTTTTGTCAAAATCAAATTTTTAATTATAAATAGGAATTAGATTCAATTTGGGAATTGAAATATTAATCTAATTAAAGAACTCCAACACCGACGAGTAGAAGACCTACAACGACAGCAATTAAAGTAATAACCAGAAAAAAGACCATAACTTTTAAAAATCCGTTTAATAGACGGGTTCCAAATGTAATATCAGTTTCCATATAATTAATTTACTAGTTTGAATAAATATAATAAAAAAAAGTGTCTGTATTGCAGTGAGTTATGTTAATTCGATGATTGGTATAAAACTTATTTTATTAGTACGTTGTACTGCAAAAATATTCGACAACTTGTTTTAAAGAAATTTTAGTTGGTCTTTTTTTCTCCACTTAGTGTTTTGCTTAACTCCTCCAAGGATACCCCTTTTGTCTCGGGCATCATGAAAATCACAAATAGTAATTGTAGTACCATCATAAATGCAAAGAAGATAAAAATCGGCCAAGGATTGTCTTTGAATATTCCATCATTAGCATCTAAAAATATAGGTGTAACTAATGTTATTATTGCAGCAAAAACCCAATGTGTACCTGTGCCCCAAGATTGACCATATGCACGAACTTTATTCGGGAATATCTCCGAGATGAAAACCCAAATAACGGCACCTTGGCCTACTGCATGAGAAGCTATAAATACTAGCACAAAAGTTAATAATAACGCTGAGCTGGCACCAGAATAAAAGCACCAGCCTACCATGCTAAGACTAATAATATAGCCGTATGATCCAATTTTTATTAGTTGTCTTCTACCTAATTTATCAATTAACCAAACTCCAACAAAAGTGAAAATTAGATTTACAATGCCTATAGCGATAGAGCTGAATAATGATTCTTGTGCTGCAAGACCTGCTCGCTCCAGAATTTCCGGGGCATAATATAGTATAAAATTAATACCTGATAATTGATTGAAAAATGCAATTAAAAAGGCTAGTAAGAGCGGTTTGCTATAGCGGCCAGAGAATAGTTTTTCCTTTACCGAAGAGATAGACATACTATCTTTTATTTCTTTTAATTTAATTTGTGCCTGTTCTTCGTTGTATAATAGTTTTAATGTTTTTAAAGCGCCAACATCATCACCTTTAGTTATTGCGAGCCATCTAGGGCTGTTGGGTATGCTTACAACCATTATGGTGTATAATAAAGCGGGGATGGCTTCAACGCCAAGCATCCAGCGCCAATCGTTACTTCCACCAACACCTTGTAGTAGGTAGTTCGAAATAAAAGCAATTAGAATACCCAATACTAAGTTGAATTGGTAAAGAGCTCCAAGTTTACCTCTGTTTTCTGGCGAAGAAATTTCAGATATATATATCGGCGCAGCTACCGATGATGCACCAACACCTAAACCTCCCACAAACCTAAAGAATGAAAACATATAGGGATCGGTGGCGATTCCAGAACCTATTGCTGAAACTGCGTATAGAATTCCAATCCAAAACAGTGTCTTCTTTCTACCAAAACGGTCACAGGGTATGCCGCCAAATAAAGATCCGACCACTGTGCCCCAGAGAGCCATGGACATAATAAATGTACCATGAAACCACGGCGAAGTGTCCCAAAGTTCCTTAATTGGCAGATTCGCGCCAGAGATAACTACAGTATCAAATCCAAATAGAAACCCAGAAAGTGCTGCAGTAAGTGATATTCGAAAAAGTTTAGAATTCATTTAGTTGGTTTTACGGTTTAGGTAAAACTAACAAAAATTAAATAATCTAATTATAGTACTGCTATACTTGGTTTTAGGGAATCTGACTGTTTGATTTTTTTCTTTTTTAAAGAATTTATACTGTCAATCTCTCTATGGTTTTTTTTAATTTTCTCAATGCCTTCATATCTTTTTAAAGGCTTTTTTTCTTTTGTTTTCTCAATAGTGCTATTACAGGCTAATAATAGTGTTATAAGGCAAAGGGGGGATATAATTTTTTTGAGGAACTGCATTAAACTAACGTTGTAGGTTAGAGTAATGTACGTATGTAATCGGTTATTTGGACGCTAGCACCTTTGTTTCGTTGAACATAAGTAGTATTAATGGCACCTGTTTCATTTAAGAATATACGGGGGTTCTGGTCTAAAAATAAGTGAAGTAATTTTTCAAATTCCTCGTAATTGTAAATCGTATAAATGCCCTTGTTCGCTACTAATTCTTCTGCTTCTTTAAAACCTTGAAAATTGGGGCCTATTATCACTGGAATGCCAAATACAGCAGGTTCTAGTGTATTATGTAAACCAGTAGCAAAACCACCGCCGACATATGCCAGGTCTGCGTAACTATAGATTTGCGTTAATAGGCCAATATTGTCAATTATTAAAACCTCAAAGTTTTGAATGGTCGATAAATCACTCTCAGAAAATAGTAGGACTTTTTTGTTGATGGAACTTTTTAGTTTTAAAATTTGATCGCTCTTTATATTGTGTGGAGCAATAACCCATTTCACGGATCTTTTAGAAACATTAATTGATTCAATTAAAATTTTTTCATCCTCGGGCCAAGAGCTTCCTGCAACAATGCATGTCTCGTTTTGTTTAAATTTTGCTATCAGTTCATTCGTATTGTCGCGCTCTAAGATTTGAGCGACACGGTCAAATCTTGTGTCACCACTAATAGTTGTGTTTTTTAGCTTAATGGATGCTAATAATTTTTTGGAATTTTCATCTTGTACAAAAATATGGTCAAATCTATTTAAGGCCTTCCGCATAAAGTTGCCATAGCTTTTAAAGTATATCTGATCTTTTTTGAAAATAGCAGAGACTAAAATGGTCGGTATGTTTCTTTTTTGCAATGCATTTAAAAAGTTTGGCCATATTTCATATTTAATAAAAATCACTAATTCTGGATGGACTTTATTTAAAAATTTACGTACGTTTTTTATGGTGTCTAAAGGCATATAGCAAACAACATCAGCCGCCTTTGTATTCTTTTTCACTTCATAACCCGATGGTGAGAAAAAAGTAACTACAATTTTTTTGGTCGGATATATTCCTTTCAATTTTTCAATAATAGGAAGGCCTTGTTCAAACTCTCCTAATGAAGCAACATGTATCCATATTATTTTATCATTGCTCGATATTTGCTTGTCTAATATCTGGAATGTGTTTTTTCGTCCCTGAACAAAAAGTTTTATTTTTTGATTAAATAGCGCTACTACTTGTAAGAGTAGCCAGGAAAGTTGAACGAAAATATTGTAGATGAAGTGCAATGTAGAAAACTTTGATACGAAAATACTTTTTCTTTTCTAAATGCATCTAAAATCATATAGACTCATTTTGTATTTTTGTATAACGCTATAAAAATCCTTCGTGAAAAAAATACAAATGGTCGATCTTAAAGGCCAGTATCAAGAGATAAAAGAACAAGTAAATAACGGAATAACTTCGGTTTTAGAAACTTCAGCATATATTAATGGACCAGAGGTTCATGCTTTTCAAGCTGAATTAGAGAACTATCTTGGGGTTAAGCATGTAATACCATGTGCAAACGGTACAGATGCTTTGCAAATAGCCATGATGGGGCTGGGTCTTAAGCCTGGTGATGAAGTGATTACAGCCGATTTCACTTTTGCCGCAACAGTTGAGGTTATTGCAGTGTTGCAATTAACCCCTGTATTGGTCGATGTGGATCCAGATACTTTCAATATAAATATTGAAGCAATCGAGCGCGCTATTACTCCAAAAACAAAAGCAATAGTACCCGTGCATCTTTTCGGGCAATGTGCAAATATGGATGCAGTTTTAGAAATTGCTGAAAAAAATAATCTTTTTGTAATAGAGGATAATGCACAAGCAATTGGTGCAAGCCATACATTTAAAGATGGTGGTAAGAAAAAGGCAGGCACTATGGGTCATGTAGGGTCAACATCTTTTTTTCCATCAAAGAATTTAGGCTGTTACGGAGATGGTGGAGCTATTTTTACCAATGACGATGATTTAGCGCATACCATTAGAGGTATTGTCAATCATGGTATGTATCGCAGGTATTATCATGATGTGGTTGGAGTGAATTCTCGATTAGATTCTATTCAAGCAGTAGTATTAAGATCTAAATTACCATTGCTCGATTCGTATTGTGAAAAGCGCAGAGCTGCCGCTAGAAAGTATTCGAAGGCATTTGAGGGTCAAGAAAATATTGTTGTTCCTAAAATGATAGCAGAAGCTTCAGAGGAAAATCAAAATTATGCTTGTCATGTATTTCATCAATACACATTGAAAATAACCAATGGTAAGCGAGATGAATTGGCGGCTTATTTACAATCTAAGGATATTCCGCATGGAGTTTATTATCCTGTTCCATTGCATTTGCAAGAGGCATATAAAAATAAACGCTATAAAGAGGTAGATTTTCCGATAACGAACCAATTGGTGAAGGAGGTGATATCGCTTCCAATGCACACAGAGTTAGATGATGAACAGATAAACTATATTACAGAGGCTGTTATCGGTTTTGTTAATGCTAAGTAATTAATAGTTTTATTTTTGCATCTCGCTTAGAAAAGAATTACATCATACTCCGGTGTTACTGGAACGAAAAAATAATTTTTCATGAAAATATTAGTTACAGGTGGTTTAGGATTTATTGGATCGCATACTGTTGTCGAATTGCAGAATGAAGGTTTTGAAGTTGTTATTATTGACGATTGTTCTAATTCTACAGAAAAAGTGTTAGACGGTATAGTTTCAATCACAGGCAAGTTGCCCCTGTTTGAAAAATTAGATTTAAAGGAACGTGATAAAGTTGAGAATTTCTTTAAAAAACATGATGATATAGAAGGTGTTATACATTTTGCAGCCTCAAAGGCGGTAGGAGAGAGTGTTGAAAAACCATTGTTGTATTACGAGAACAATATTGGAACTTTGGTTTATATCTTGAAGGAGCTTTCACAGAAAGCGAAATCAAGCTTCATTTTTAGCTCTTCTTGTACCGTTTACGGGCAAGCAGATGAAATGCCTATTACTGAAGATGCTCCGGTAAAAGTAGCGGAATCACCTTATGGGAATACTAAGCAGATGGGTGAGGAGATTATTGCAGATACTTGTAATGTAACTCCTAGCTTAAATGCCATAGCTCTGAGATATTTTAATCCTATGGGAGCTCATCCAAGCGTAGAAATAGGTGAGTTGCCAGTAGGTGTTCCACAAAACTTAGTACCTTTTATAACGCAAACCGCAATGGGAATGCGTAAAGAACTTTCTGTTTTTGGCGATGATTATCCAACGGAAGATGGCACTTGTGTTCGCGATTATATCCATGTTGTAGATTTAGCTAAAGCCCATGTTGTGGCATTGAAAAGATTACTCGAAGGAAAAAATGAATCAAATTACGAAGTTTTTAATGTTGGAACAGGCACTGGTAGTACTGTTTTAGAGGTAATTAAGAGTTTTGAAAAGGTTTCTGGTCAAAAATTGAACTACAAAATAGTAGCTCGAAGAGCAGGTGATATTACTACGGCTTATGCCGATACTACAAAAGCAAATACTGTTTTAGGGTGGCAAGCGAAATCTACTCTAGATCAGGCTATGAAATCCGCATGGGAGTGGGAGCAAAAAATTAGAAAATAGTTTTTCATTTTCCGAGTTCTTTCTAGAAGTATGCCTAAGAACATTATTGTAAATCCAAACTTGCGAAATGTTAACAATTTTTATGGAATTATTGTTATAGATTATCAATCTAGCAAAAAGAGCTACCTATATTTTTTTATAGAATAAAAGTTGTACTTAGTTTACTGATTTAGATAGTTTTTGCTAGAATTAGTACTTATCTTAGAAATTCTTGAAAATTTCAATCGCATATGGCACTAAAAGTAGCAATTGCTCATAAAACAGTATATAAATATGATCGACGGGTAAATCTTTCTCCTCATATTTTTAGGTTAAGACCTGCGCCACATAGTAGAACACCAATTGAGGCATATTCTATTAAAATAAAGCCTGAGAATCATTTCTTCAATTGGCAACAAGATCCATTCGGCAATTATCTAGCGCGAATAGTTTTTCCGGAGAAAACAGAAGAGCTTTCCGTAGAGGTAGAAATTATAGCAGATTTAAAAACTATTAATCCTTTTGATTTTTTTGTAGAAGAAGCTTTTGAGAATTTTCCGTCGTCTTATTCCGAAGATCTTAAAAAAGAGCTATTACCTTACTTAGAAATAACAGAAAAAGGTCCTCTGCTACAGGAATGGCTCGATAAAATAGATCTTACTCCGATGCGAACTATTGATTTTCTCACAGGATTAAATCAAAAATTATATGAGTATTTAAATTATACCATACGAATGGAACCGGGGGTGCAAAACTGTGAACAGACTCTGGGGAATAAATTAGGGTCTTGTAGAGATTTTGCTTGGGTAATGGTACAGACACTTCGTCATTTAGGTTTGGCAGCTCGTTTTGTTTCAGGTTATTTGGTGCAATTAAAGTCCGACGAAAAATCTTTAGATGGTCCTTCAGGGCCTGAAGAAGATTTTACAGATTTACATGCTTGGGCAGAAGTTTATTTGCCTGGGGCTGGATGGATAGGCTTAGATGCTACTTCCGGACTTCTTGCTGGTGAAGGACACATTCCTTTAGCTTGTACACCATCTTTTGAGAGTGCGGCTCCTGTATATGGATTAACCGACCCATGTGAAACCGAATTTGAATTTGATAATTCTGTTACTAGAATTTTTGAATCTCCACGAGTAACAAAACCATATACCGAAGAACAGTGGCAAGCGATTTATAATTTAGGATTTGTTGTTGAAGATGAATTGCAGCAGAATGATGTTCGTCTAACTATGGGAGGTGAACCTACTTTTGTTTCTGTGGATGACATGGAGGGTGAAGAGTGGAATACATCTGCTGATGGTGAGCATAAGCGAGAATTAGCTAGTTCCTTATCGCTACGTTTACTTGATGCCTTTGGTAAAGGTGGAATGTTGCATCATGCTCAAGGTAAGTGGTATCCTGGTGAACCGCTTCCTCGCTGGCTAATAGGTATTCATTGGCGTAAAGATGGAGAATCTATCTGGAAAAACCACAAATTATTGGCTTCCTTTACCGAATCCTATACTTTGCCAAAAGATATTACGAGTACATTTTTAAATACGTTGACTAAATATTTGGTCTGCAGTAGTGATAGTATTGTTCCTGCTTTTGAAGATGCTTTCTATTTTTTATGGGAAGAAGGAAAACTGCCAGTAGATGTAGAGCCGAAAGATTACGATAAGAAAGATACAGCCTTGCGACGCAAGTTGGGTGAAGTGTTAGAGCAAGGTATAGGTAAGCCAGTGGGTCATGTTTTTCCGTTGGCGAAAAAAGATGATAATTGGATTACTAACCAATGGGAATTTCGAGGTAAACATTTGTATTTAACTCCTGGTAATTCACCAGTAGGGTTACGTTTGCCTTTAGAATCACTTCCGAAAGAACCAGAAGTGCCATCGGAACCTACTGCAGAACCAGAATTATTTGAGGCCAAACCGCCATTAGAAAATTATGGGTCGGATTTGCAAAAAAGATTAGAGAATAATTCCACTTTTACAACCAGTAAAAAACAACCTTTTGTGCGCACAGCTATTTGCGCGGAGGTGCGAGATGATAAATTATTTTTATTCTTACCACCTTTAGATACAGCCGAAGACTTTTTGGATTTAGTGTCCAGTATAGAGGCTACGGCTAAAGAATTGAATGTTCCTGTAATTATGGAAGGTTATGATCCACCTCGAGATAATCGTCTTGAGGTATTGAAAATCACACCGGACCCTGGAGTGATTGAGGTGAATGTGCATCCAGCTAAAAACTGGAAAGAGCTTACTGATAATACATTAAAGCTTTATAAAGAAGCTAAGAAATCACGATTGGGTACCGAAAAGTTTATGCTCGATGGAAAGCATACGGGAACTGGCGGGGGTAACCATGTAACTTTAGGTGGTGTTACTCCTGCTGACAGTCCTTTACTTAGAAACCCGCAATTGTTAAGAAGTTTGCTTACTTTCTGGCAGCATCATCCTGGACTTTCGTATTTATTTTCCGGAGCATTTATTGGTCCTACAAGTCAAGCACCAAGAGTAGATGAGGCAAGATTGGAAAATCTATATGAATTGGAAATTGCATTTTCGCAGATTCCCGATGACGAAGAAGTGCCTTTCTGGTTAACAGATCGTTTGTTTAGACATCTATTAACAGATATTACGGGAAATACACATCGTGCAGAGTTTTGTATCGATAAATTATATTCTCCAGATTCATCAACGGGTAGATTAGGTATATTAGAATTAAGAGCTTTCGACATGCCGCCCCATGCACAAATGAGCTTGATGCAAATGTTGTTAGTACGTACGCTAGTTTCGTGGTTTTGGAAGAAACCTTATAAACACGATTTAGTGCGTTGGGGTACAGAGTTGCATGATAAATTCTTGTTGGAACATTATGTAAAGGAAGATATTCGAGATATAGTAGAACAATTAAATGATGCTGGTTATCCTTTTAAATTAGATTGGTTTGATCCATTTTTTGAATTCCGTTTCCCATTATATGGTATGGTTGAGATTAATTCTATGCAAATTGAATTGCGCATGGCGATAGAACCATGGAATGTATTGGGTGAAGAAATGTCGGGTAGGGGAACAGCGCGATATGTTGACTCATCTTTAGAAAGGGTTCAAATAAAAGTAAGAAATTTCACAGACGAACGTTATAGTCTAACATGTAATGGGGTGAAAATTGAACTAAGCTCAACTGGCACAAAAGGTGAGTATGTGGCGGGAGTGCGATACAAGGCATGGGAGCCTTGGTCGGCATTGCACCCAACTCTTGGAGTTGATGTGCCTTTGGTTTTTGATATTGTTGATATGTGGAATAAAAAATCTATTGGAGGATGTACTTATTTTGTAGCGCACCCCGGTGGGCGTTCTTATGAAACATATCCTGTGAATAGTTATGAGGCAGAATCTAGAAGAATTAATCGTTTTTGGGATTTTGGTCACACACAAGGAGAGATAACTCCTATGGAAATGGGTCCTGTTACAAATTTTACGAGTAGAATGGTTGAACCTAAGAATGCTTCCAATACCTTTGTGTATAAGGAGGTGCCTGTAAACCCTGAATATCCACATGTGTTGGATTTGCGAAAGAAGTAATCGAAAAGTTGTATGCCGATAACAAGTACTCGTTGGTTGAGTAATTATATTACTGCATTTAAAAATGATGAGATGTTTACGCCGGATAATGGTGTAAAATCGTATTGGAATAAATTGCTTAAAGAATTTGATGAAGTTGGTGTCGAAGGTTTAATAGCCCGTCAAAAAGATATTGATTGGTTGCTTTCTGAAAATGGAGTTACCTATAACGTCTATAATGATCCAAATGGAATGCACCGTCCATGGAACCTAAATGTGGTTCCTTTTTTACTCCGACAGAGCGAATGGCAAACAGTAGAAGCTGGATTAAAGCAAAGAGCCGAATTGCTGAATTTGGTTTTAAAAGATATTTATGGTGAGCGAAATTTAATTAAAAACGGCATAGTTCCCCATGAAGTAATATACGGCCATCGTGGTTTTTTGAGACAATGTGCAGGTATAGAGTATACGACAGAAAAGTTTCTTTCAATATATGCGGCCGATCTTTCTCGTGGTACCGATGGTAGGCTTTGGGTGGTTAATGATCGTTCTGAAGCGCCTTCAGGAATGGGTTATGCGCTCGAGAATAGGTCTACCACAAGTAGAATATTACCAGAAATGTTTGGCAAAATGAACGTAAAACGTCTTTCTGGCTTCTTTGAGGAATTAAACCAGATGTTAATAGATGCCTCTCCAATAAAAAAGGAAAATCCAAATATTGTTATATTAACTCCTGGCTCACATAACGAAACTTACTTCGAGCATGCATATTTATCCTCATTTTTAGGTTATCCTTTAGTTCAAGGGAATGACTTAGTGGTAAGAGATGGTTTTCTTTGGATGAAATCTTTACAAGGTCTTAAGCAAATTGATGTTGTTTTACGCAGGGTAGATGATGCCTTTACTGATCCTTTAGAATTACGTGAAGATTCTCATTTAGGTGTTGCCGGCTTGCTAGATGTAGTTCGAAGAAAGAATGTATCAATTGTAAACCCAGTTGGTAGTGGTGTTATCGAAAACCCGGGATTAATTCCTTTTATGCCTGCGGTTGCGAAGTATTTTCTAAATGAAGATTTAATTCTGCCTCAAATAGCATCTTGGTGGTGTGGTCAAGAGCAAGAGAAAAAATATGTGTTAGAGAATCTTTCTCAATTGGTTATTAAAAGAATAGATCGTACAAATAGAGAAAGTATACATTTTGCTGAATTTATGAGTTCGGAAGAGTTAGATGAACTTAAGGAAGAAATAGAGACAACACCTTACCGATATGTAGCTCAAGAAAAAATAAGTTTTTCAACTGCACCTAATTTGGTTGGAGCTTCTATTGAATCTAGAAACTTGGTTACTCGCGCATTTTGTATCGCGGGAAATGAAGATTACAATGTAATGCCCGGTGGTTTGGTTCGCGTGGCCCCAGATAGAGAAACAGTAAGAGTTTCTAATCAGCGTGGAGGTACAAGTAAAGATTTTTGGGTGATTCAAGATACTCCTGTTCAGGAGAATTCAAATAGGCAGTGGCAAAAAAAGAGCCCAATTGCAATTTCTGGTTTAAATGATTTACCAAGTCTTACTGCTGAAAACTTATATTGGGCTGGTAGGTATGTGGGTCGTACTTTAGTTAATGCACGTTTTATTCGGATGGTTATGAGGCAAATGGCCTTAGAACAGAATAAAAATGAGAAACCAGATGCTATTAAACTTCAGGTTTTATTTAAGGCGGTTACGCATTTAACAGGAACGTATCCTGGTTTTGCAGAAAAATCTAAAGATGGTAAGCAAGCTATGGAGAATCCCATGGAAGAAATGTTGTCTGTAATATTAGATAAAGATAGACCTGGCAGTCTTGCGCATACAATTTCAATGTTTAGTAATTCGTATTACAGTATTCGAAATCTGTGGTCGTCGGATATGTGGCGAGTATTTGAGAATATTCAAAAACTCTGGAATTCATTTGAGAAAAGTGATGACCGTTCTGTAAATAAAATACTGAAAGTGCTTAATCAGTTAATAACGCGATTAATTGCATTTATGGGTCTGATTGAGGAAAGTATTTTAGTGCAACAAGGGTTGTTGCTTTATTTCATTGGCTTGCAATTGGAGCAAAGTATGTTAACGATTACAAAGTGTCGTTCACTTCTTACTATAAAGTATGATGAGCAAGTAGAATATGATTTGCTCGAATATTTTTTAACGAGTCATGAAAGTTTGAATATTTATCGATATAGTTATCGATCTTACATTCAAATAGAAAATGTATTAGATTTAGTGGTGTTTGATTTAGAATATCCTAGGTCTTTAACTTTCATGTTAAATAGAATTCAAAAAGATATTGCACGATTACCACATTCTCGAAATGATAATAATCTCAGTAATTATCAAAAATATATTTTTGATGCATTTTCTAAACTTCGTTTAGCTGAGTCTTCTATTTTGGTTAAGACGAAAAGTGATTCTGATTTTTCACGTGAAGAACTTGATGAGTTATTGGGTAATCTCTCTAAACTTTTATATCAAACATCTCAATCTATCAGTAGTACGTATTTCAATCATACAGATAAGCAAAATCAATTGGTAACGCAGTCATTCCCGATATAGTATGATTTTTAATGTCACCCATACGACTAAGTATAAATATAATGCTCCAATAAATTATTGCCAGAATATTGCTACTTTAAGACCAAGAGAATCAAAAGGTCAAGAGTTGTTGGATTATAAAATTGATATAACGCCAAGCCCAGCAGAAATATCTGAACGAATAGATTTTTTTGGCAATTATATAACTCGCTTTTCAATTCAAACCGAGCATAGAGAATTAAAGGTTACAACTAGAAGTAAAGTTGTTCGAAATTATTCTCAATTTCAAGATTCTTTTTTCTCTCCAGCATGTAAGGGTACTACTATGAATGAAGCTCTATTGGCTTTGATTGGAACTAATGGTGATGTTGCTGTTATGGATGCAAAACAGTTTGTTTTGGAGTCCATTTTTATTAGACGTGCTGATGCCAATATACGTGAATATGCTAAAGTTTCATTTAAGCCTAATCGTTCTGTTTTTGATGCAGCTTTTGAGTTAATGCAGCGTATTTATACTGATTTTGATTTTGTTTCGGGCTTTACTAGTATATCTACTCCTATTTCGGAAGTAATGAAGGAGAAAAAAGGAGTTTGTCAAGATTTTGCCCAGATTGCTATAGCTTGCATTCGTTCAGTCGGATTGCCAGCTAGGTATGTTAGTGGTTATATTGAAACACTACCACCTGAAGGAAAAGAAAAATTAGTTGGTGCCGATGCTTCTCATGCATGGTTTTCTATATTTATACCTAGTTTTGGTTGGGTAGATTTTGATCCAACAAATAATTTGATTCCAATGGATCAACATATTGTTGTAGGTTGGGGTAGAGATTATTACGATGTACCGCCGCTAAAAGGAGTTGTTTTTGGAAGTGGGAAAAGTAAACTAAAAGTAGAAGTTGATATTGCTTCTGTTGTTTAGTTGTTTAAATTCTAAAAGTATACCCGGACAAATGGCATCCAAGCTCCAGCATAAATACTTTTGTTGGAATCAAAAAGTACATCGTATCGAATCCCTATAGTTGCAAAATTACTAGTATAGCCTAATCCTAGAAATAAAGCTGGGGACCAAAAGTTTTCTTCGTATAGAGTGCTACCATTATCAAATCGTTGATTTACACGTAATTGTTCTAATTCTGCAGAAATTTGTAAAAAAGGTATTGGATTATATAAGCTCAATATACTACCGCCATAAGCTGTACGTTTATCTTCTAAATATTTTGCGTAGTTGAAAGATACACTTGCACCTGCTGCAAATTGATTGTTGAATTGATAAATAGCACTTGGAGAGACGCTGGCATTAAACCCGCCGTTAGTGAATCCTAAGCCTAGGCCGCCACCAAAACGTACATTGCTCCAAAAAGCATTTGGGCTTTTAGTCGACTGGTTTTGGTCTTGAGCATAACCAATGCTGTTGATAAATAACAAAAAGAAAAATATAGTTAAGTTTTTAAAACAACTGAATTGAACAATTTGCATTATTTGTAATTTTACTTGAATATAAGGGCTAAGATAAGCCTAGAATTGTTAAATGTTGTATTTTTGAAGAACTTTTACAAAGCTGAAAGAGTAATCTTTATATGGATAATTATTCGTTTTTAAATGCCGCACATACTTCATTTTACGCGGAACGTTACGATCAGTACTTAAAAAACCCTGATAGTGTTGAACCTAGTTTACGTGCCTTTTTTCAAGGTTTTGATTTTGGAGTAGAGAGTTCTTTAGATGAACTTGAAATTCAAGAAGGTAGTGCAACTATGACAATTGCCAATGGTGAGCAAGTGGTAGTGCCGGAGTCTTTTCAGAAAGAATTTCAGGTCATACGTTTGATTGATGGCTATAGGAGTCGCGGTCATTTGTTTACTGAAACTAACCCTGTAAGGGAAAGAAGAAAGTATTCGCCGACATTAGAAGTTGCAAGTTTTGGTCTCACAGAGGCTGATATGAATACCGTGTTTAATGCTGGTGAAATAATTGGTATTGGTGCAGCTACGCTAAGTGAAATCATAAAACATCTCAAGCGAATTTATTGCGATGCTATAGGGGTGGAGTATATGTATATTAGAAAGCCTGAGCGGATTGAATGGATTCAGAATTGGTTGAATGTGAACGACAATCATCCTAATTTCGATGATAATCATAAAAAACATATTCTTAAAAAATTAAATCAAGCGGTATCTTTTGAAGGCTTTTTGCATACTAAATATGTAGGTCAAAAACGTTTTTCCTTAGAAGGTAACGAGTCTTTAATTCCGGCATTAGATGCAATTGTTGAACGCGCCGCAGAAATGGGTGTAGAGCAATTTGTAATGGGAATGGCACATAGAGGTCGTTTAAATGTCCTAACTAATATTTTTGGTAAGAAGGCGAAAGATATTTTCAGTGAGTTCGATGGTAAAGACTATGAAGAAGAGATTTTTGATGGTGATGTTAAATATCATTTAGGGTGGACCTCCGATCGCATTTCAGATAATGGTAACAAGATTACCATGAATATCGCTCCTAATCCTTCACATTTAGAAACTGTTGGCGCTGTGGTAGAAGGTATTTCACGAGCCAAACAAGATGCAAGTTATAAAGGCGATTTTTCTAAAGTATTACCTATTGTATTACATGGTGATGCTGCTATTGCTGGGCAAGGAATTGCTTACGAATTGGTGCAAATGGCAACCTTAGATGGTTACAAAACTAACGGTACTATTCACATGGTAGTCAATAATCAAATTGGCTTTACAACTAATTATTTAGATGCTAGATCATCTACCTATTGTACAGATGTTGGTAAGGTTACATTAAGTCCGGTGCTTCATGTAAATGCAGATGATGCCGAGGCTGTTGTACACGCCGCAATATTTGCACTAGAATATAGAATGCGATTTGAACGTGATGTATTTATTGATTTATTAGGATATCGTAAATATGGGCATAACGAAGGTGATGAACCACGTTTTACCCAGCCAAAATTGTATAAAGCAATTGCTAAGCATAAGAATCCAAGAGATATTTATGCAGAAAAATTATTAGCAGAAGGCATTATTGATGATGGATATGTTAAGCAATTAGAAAAAGAATATAAAGAATCACTTGAAGAAGAATTAGAAGATTCACGTAAAGAGGCGAAAACTGTCATTACTCCTTTTATGGAAGATGCTTGGAAAGGTTTTGAACGCGTTCGTGAATGGGAGATGTTAGATACAGTTGACACAACTTATGATAAGAAGAAATTAACTCATGTTGCCAAAACCATTACCGAATTGCCGGAAGGTAAAAAGTTCTTAAGAAAGGTTGAGCGATTAGTAGGTGATCGTAAAAAAATGTTTTTTGAGAGTGATAAGCTAGATTGGGCAATGGGGGAACTGTTGGCTTATGGTAGTTTGCTTGAAGAAGGTTTTGATGTTCGTATATCAGGGCAAGATGTGGAAAGAGGCACTTTTTCACATAGGCACGCTGTTATGAAGGTCGAAGCTAGTGAAGAAGAAGTATTGCTTCTAAATCACGTTGCCAAAAAGCAAGGTAATTTTGAAATTTATAATTCACTATTGTCAGAATATGGTGTGGTTGGTTTTGATTACGGATATGCTATGGCTAGTCCGAATACCCTAACTATTTGGGAAGCTCAATTCGGTGATTTTAGCAATGGTGCTCAAATTATGATTGACCAATATATATCGGCAGCTGAAGATAAATGGAAATTGCAAAACGGCTTGGTGATGTTACTTCCACATGGTTATGAGGGTCAGGGAGCGGAACATTCTTCAGCTCGTATGGAACGATATTTACAGCTATGCGCAAGAGATAATATGTATGTGGCAGATGTTTCTACGCCTGCTCAAGTATTTCATATTTTTCGAAGACAAATGAAGGCGAATTTTAGAAAGCCGCTTATTATATTCACGCCAAAAAGTTTATTGCGTCATCCAAAAGCGGTTTCAACTGTTGATGAATTAGCAAATGGAAGTTTTCAAGAAGTTATTGATGATGCCACTGCAGATGTTAAAAAAGTGAAGTCTTTGGTTTTCTGTACTGGTAAATTCTATTATGATCTTTTGGCTAAACAAGAAGAGTTGGATCGAGATGATGTTGCTTTGGTTCGTTTAGAGCAATTGTTTCCGCTTCCGATAGAGAAAATAGAAGAAATAATTAAGAAGTATAAAGCTGCTGATGATTTAGTTTGGGCTCAAGAAGAACCTAGAAATATGGGAGCTTGGAGTCATTTAATGATGCATTATAAAGGTGCAAGTAAATTTAGAGTTGCAACTAGAAGATTTTATGCTGCTCCGGCGGCAGGTAGTGCAGTTCGATCTAAGATGAGACATCAACAAGTTATTGATTTTGTTTTCGATAAAACAAAAGATAATATGACACGTAGAAAGCCAAAACAATAACGCAACAAGAGTTCAATAATAAAAAAGACTACTAAAGATATAATAGTATGGTATTAGAAATGAAAGTACCCTCGCCAGGGGAGTCGATTACCGAAGTAGAGATTGCAGAATGGTTAGTAGAAGATGGTGATTATGTCGAAAAAGATCAGGCTATTGCAGAGGTCGATTCAGATAAAGCTACATTGGAATTACCTGCTGAGGAAAGTGGAATTATTACCCTTAAAGCAGAAGAAGGTGATGCTGTTGCTGTAGGTGCGGTGGTTTGCTTGATTGATACTAGTGCGGAAAAACCTGCCGGTGGCGATGCGCCAAAAACAGCCAAAAAAGAAGAGGAACCAAAGGTTGAGGTGAAAGCGCAGCCAGCAGCAAAGGTAGAAGCTAAGACATATGCAACTGGAACAGCTTCACCTGCTGCAAAGAAAATATTAGATGAAAAAGGTATTTCAGCTTCGGCTGTTTCTGGGTCTGGTAAAGATGGTAGAATAACAAAAGACGATGCTGTGAAAGCTAATCCTTCTATGGGCACACCTACTAGTGGTGGTAATAGAGGAGAGTCACGTTCTAAGCTTTCGATGTTAAGACGTAAAGTTGCCGAAAGATTAGTTGCGGTGAAGAATGAAACGGCAATGTTAACTACTTTTAACGAGGTAGATATGTCACCGATTTTCGCCTTGCGTTCGCAGTACAAAGAAGATTTTAAATCGAAACATGGAGTTAGTTTAGGGTTTATGTCATTCTTTACTAAAGCAGTAGTTAGAGCATTAGAGATGTATCCTGCAGTAAATTCTATGATAGATGGTAAAGAGATGATATCGTATGATTTTTGTGATGTAAGTATTGCGGTATCCGGGCCAAAAGGTTTGATGGTTCCCGTGATACGAAATGCAGAAAATTTAACCTTTAGAGGTGTGGAAGCTGAAGTTAAAAGATTGGCTATTCGCGCTCGTGATGGTGAAATTACAGTTGACGAGATGACAGGTGGTACATTTACCATTACTAATGGGGGTGTATTTGGTTCTATGTTGTCGACGCCAATAATAAACCCTCCTCAAAGTGCTATTTTAGGTATGCATAATATTGTAGAAAGACCAATCGCTCGTGATGGTGCTATTGCAATAGCACCTATAATGTATGTCGCTCTTTCTTATGATCACCGTGTCATTGATGGTAAAGAGTCTGTTGGTTTCTTAGTTGCCGTAAAGGAGGCTTTGGAGAATCCGGAGGAATTATTAATGAATGGTGATGTGAAAAAAGCACTGGAAATGTAAACGAATAATATTAAATATAAAATCCCCTTATCAAGTTGATAAGGGGATTTTTTTTGTACAATTAATAGTATGGTTTATCACATTTTCTTCCTTGTCATACTTTACTTATTGCTCAAATAAAGTTTTTTCGAATTATAATCAATAATTGCATTTGATTTAATTAGGATATCTGCTCCGATAATTCCATCAACCGGACTCGCTTTATGTTGGGTTAGCGCTTCGTTTACATGTACCAAGTCAAAAAGTACAATTTTAATTTTCTTCTTTTTCCAATTGCCAAGCGAGATTTTATTTTTAGTTGAAATTTGCGTGTCCATATCAGTTGCTCCAGCTCCTGCAGCTTTTATTTTAGAGTCTTTGGAGGTTAGTTTAAAGAACTCCATTTTGTCTATTCCAACGCATGTATTGGATGCGCCTGTGTCAAGAATAAATTTACCAGCTACTCCGTTTAAGGTTGCTTTAATTTCAAAATGGTTGGTACCAGTAAGTGTTAGCGGTATTTGAGTGTATTTTTTTTTCTTAAGAAGTTTTTTAAGACTTGACATACTTTTTTTTGGTAAAGATAAACCTATTTTTGCAGCATGATATTAACAGATACACACACCCATTTATACAGTGAAGCTTTTGATGAAGATCGTGATGAGGTTGTGGCTAATGCATTGAAAAATGGAATTTCACGTTTTTTTATTCCTGCTATTGATTCTACTTATACGTCGGCAATGTTAGCACTAGAAAAATCTTATCCTAATAATATTTTTTTAATGATGGGGTTGCATCCAACACATGTAAAAAAAAATTATATTGAGGAACTCGCACATGTAACAGAGATGTTGAGTAAAAGAAAATTTTATGCTATTGGAGAAATTGGAATTGATTTGTATTGGGATAAATCATTTTTAGAACAACAACAAGAGGCTTTTAAGCAACAAATTCGATTGGCTAAGAAATATAAACTACCAATTGTGATTCATTGTAGAGATGCTTTTGATGAAGTATTTGAAGTTTTGGAAGGTGAGAAAGGCGATGATTTGTATGGTATTTTTCATTGTTTTACAGGCGATATTAACCAAGCGGAACAAGCTATTTCTTATAATATGAAATTAGGAATTGGTGGGGTGGTTACTTTTAAAAATGGTAAAATTGATACTTTTCTAAATCAGGTAGACGTTAAGCATATTGTTTTAGAAACTGATTCACCATATTTAGCACCGGTACCATATAGGGGAAAACGAAACGAAAGTGCATACCTTATTAATGTTTTAGAGAAACTTTCAAATATTTATAATTTAGATTCTAATGAGTTAGCGCAAATTACAACTCAGAATTCTAAAGATATTTTTGGAATTTGATAAATAGTCTAAATTGAAAAATACTACTTCTATTTTGTTAATCTATACTGGTGGTACCATTGGTATGGTAAAAGATTATGAGTCCGATTCGCTTGTGCCTTTTAATTTTAAAAAGTTAGAAAAACATATTCCCGAATTGGGGCAACTCGATTGCGAAATTGACTCGGTTTCTTTTGAAAGTCCTATCGACTCATCTAATATGAATACAGATTATTGGGTGAAAATAGCGGAAATTATAGAGAAGCATTACAACACACATGATGGTTTTGTTGTACTTCATGGTAGTGATACTATGAGTTATTCGGCGTCTGCCTTAAGTTTTATGTTAGAGAATTTGTCAAAACCAGTGATTTTTACGGGTTCTCAACTGCCAATTGGTGATTTAAGAACAGATGCAAAAGAAAATTTAATTACTGCAATTCAGATAGCCTCTTTGCGTAAAAAAGATACGCCCGTTGTACGCGAGGTGTGTTTGTATTTTGAATATAAATTATACCGAGCAAATAGAACTACAAAAATTAATGCAGAACATTTTCAGGCTTTTGCTTCATTAAATTACCCTGCTCTTGCAGAGTCGGGAGTACATTTAAAGGTTTATGAGGAGAATTTGTTAAAGATAAATTCACGCAAAAAGCTAAAAGTTCATAAGCAAATGGCTACAAATGTTGCAATCTTGAAGTTATTTCCTGGAATAAACGCGATTGTTTTTAGAAGTATTTTAAATACTCCAAATTTAAAAGCATTAATTATTGAAACGTACGGAGCAGGTAATGCGCCAACAGAAAATTGGCTAATGTCTGAACTTAAATATGCTAATTCTAAAGGAATACATATTATTAATGTTACCCAATGCTCTGGAGGTAGCGTAATTATGGGGCAATATAAAACAAGTGAGCATTTAAAAAAGTTGGGAATTATTGATGGAAAAAATTTAACTACAGAAGCAGCAATTACAAAATTGATGTATCTGATAGGTGATGATGTTTCTTCTAAACTGTTTAAAACTGTGTTTGAAACATCACTTCGTGGGGAGATGAATTAAAATTATCAAAACAAATTTCATAGTACAGTATTTTTTTTGTTTCTTGGACTCCTTGAAATTCTGAATTTAGAGAGGTGGCCGAGTGGTCGAAGGCGCACGCCTGGAAAGTGTGTATACATCACAAGTGTATCGAGGGTTCGAATCCCTTCCTCTCTGCGAGAACATATGTTAGTTGAAACAAATGTAAAAACTCGCATTAGTGTTTAAGAGAATGTGTAAATTGCTTTACCATTCAACTACTTATAATAAAGTTGAAAGTCGAATTAATGAAATATAAGCTGCTCGCAGCATAATGAATATAGTAGTTTGAATAATAAGAGCTACAAAAGTGATGGATAAGAAGTTGATTTTTAGTAGCTTCTCTATCTATTTCTTATTAACTTTTTTAATTGCAAAATTTTTATATCTTTAACCCTATTAACTAACTAATATTTAAGTTTGAACGAAATGAAAAAATTATTCTCTATCCTAGCAATGACTGGGTTGTTTGTCTTAAGTGCAAACATGGTAAATGCAAAAACAATCGCTGCATCGGCAGTTTCGAATCTTTCGACAACTGTAACAGCAACGGCAGTTATGTTACAAGACGAAGCTCCAGAAGCAGCAAAGAGCTTTACACAAGTTTTAAAAGAAATGTTTATTACTGGTGGTGCCAGTTTTATGGGTATCGTTCTTTTATGTTTAATTCTTGGTTTAGCAGTAGCTATTGAAAGAATTATTTATTTAAATATGGCTAGTACAAATACTAGTAAATTGAAGCAACAAGTTGAAGATGCATTAGCATCAGGTGGTGTAGAAGCTGCTAAAGAAGTTTGTAGAAATACAAAAGGGCCAGTTGCATCAATATACTATCAAGGTTTAGATAGAGCTGGTGAGAGTATAGAATCTGCAGAGAAAGCTGTAGTATCTTATGGTGGTGTTCAAATGGGACAACTTGAGAAAAACGTTTCTTGGTTATCTTTATTTATCGCTATTGCACCAATGCTTGGTTTCATGGGTACGGTTATTGGTATGATTCAAGCCTTCCAAAAGATTGCTGCTGTTGGTAACTTGAGTGCATCACTTATTGCAGGTGATATTCAGGTGGCATTATTAACAACAGTATTCGGTCTTATTACTGCGATTATTCTTCAAATTTTCTATAACTATATTATTGCTAAAATTGATAGTATCGTTAACGATATGGAGGACTCTTCAATCTCTTTGATTGATATGTTGGTGGATCACAAAAAATAAGTCGGACTCTTAATTCAAAGCATCATGCATAAAATAATAAAAATTGCACTTTTAGTGGTCGGATTAATCGGAGCCCTGCTTTGGTTTATGCTGCCTGAAAGTGAAATGCCCGCCTCAGAAGCGGTAAATAGTGGAGCAATGAGCGGTATGTTCATTATCACATATATATTACTGGCTATTGCTGTTGTTGCAAGCCTTTTATTCACCTTAATGAATTTATTTGCTAATCCGGCTGGTCTTAAAAAGACTTTGATGGTTGTAGGTGGTTTTCTGGTAGTTGTTGTAATTGCTTACGTATTTGCTAGTGGTACCGATGTTAGTGTCGAGGAAATGGCAGGTCGAGGAATTGAAACATCAGAAAGCACAATTAAGAAAATTGGAATGGGATTAAATGTATTTTTCATTCTTACTATCGTAGCTGTGGCTTCTCTTGTATTACCTGCTGTAAAAAATATGTTTAGTAAATAAAAAAATAGATAACTATGGCTAGAAGAGCAGGAGCACCTGAAGTAAGCGCTGGATCAATGGCGGACATAGCTTTCCTATTACTTATCTTTTTCTTGGTAACGACTACCATTGAAACGGATGCAGGTTTGGATCGTATGTTGCCTCCAATGGAGCCGCCAGAAGATGATGTTGTTATCAAGCAAAAAAATATTTTGCAGGTAATTATCAACCGAAATGGTCAGTTACTTGTTGACGATGAGTTAACGGATATTAAGGCTTTAAGGTTGAAGGCTAAGGATTTTTTAGATAATAACGGTGATGGTACATGTACCTACTGTAAAGGTAGAAAGAATGCCGAATCGTCTGATAATCCATCTAAAGCGATTATCTCTTTAAAAAATGACCGTGAAACAAAGTATAGTACATACATTACAGTTCAAAATGAATTAGTAGGTGCATACAATGATTTGCGTGACCGAGAAGCGAATAGGCTTTTTGGTAAAGATTTTACAGAGATGGAAGCTACCTATTTAGACCAACAGACCCCTCCAAGTGAGAAAGAGAAGTTGAAAGAAAAGGTAAAACAGGTTCAAGAGCTTTTTCCTCAGAAATTATCGGAGGCAGAAACATCAGCTAATTAACAAGAATAAAAATATAATAATATGTCTAAGTTCAGCAAAAAGAAGAGTGGTGAAGTACCTGCGGTATCAACAGCCTCTTTGCCTGATATTGTATTTATGCTGTTATTCTTTTTTATGACGGTTACCGTGATGAAAGATAATAGTTTGAAGGTTGAAAATATTTTGCCTAACGCAAACGAAATAAAGAAGCTCGATAAAAAAGATAGAGTTATTTATATCTATGTTGGGAAACCTTCAAAAGAATACGAAAAAGTATACGGTACAGAGCCGAAGATTCAACTTAACGATAAGTTCTCAGATCCTTCTGAGGTTGGTTCTTATATCTTACAAGAAAGAGCTAAGAAACATCAAGATTTGCAAAATTTCTTAACCACATCATTGAAGGTGGATAAGAATGCAAATATGGGTCTTATATCTGATATTAAAAGTGAGCTCAGAAAAGTAAATGCTCTTAAAGTTAATTATACCACCTACGAAGGTGATGCTTTTAGAAATTTACAATAGCTTACCGTTCAAACTTATTTTGAAAAAACGCTCTAATTTAAATTGGAGCGTTTTTTTTATAATATAGTTTCAGTCAATTAAAAATATTAAATGGGTTCTTGATCAAGTTCTGTAACTTTGTTTTAATGAGAATAAAGCTATTTATATTTTTTGCTTTAATAAACTTTATGGGCAATGCTCAGTTAGTGCAAGATACTTTACCTGCGGATACACGTTATCTGGAGGATCAATTTTATCTTGGGTTTACTTATAATTTTATTTTAGATAAGCCAACAGAAGTTAGTCAACGTAATTTGTCGTATGGTTTTCAAGCAGGTTTTGTAAAGGATATGCCTTTAAATGTAGATAGGACGGTTGCAATTGGTTTGGGCTTAGGTTATGGTGTTTACTCCTATTATACAAATCTGCAAGCTATAGCGGTTGGCGGCAATATTAATTATGGTATTCCTTTAGATGTAGATAATCTTAAGCGTAATAAAATAGAAACCCATATGATTGAGGTTCCATTAGAATTTAGGTGGCGAACTTCAAATGCAACTAATTATAAGTTCTATAGAATATATGCAGGGGCTAAATTGGGCTATGTTTTTGGTGCAAGATCTAAAGCTGTTTTTGAAGATTATAAACTGTCTTTTGTAAATAAAGATGTGAATAAATTTCAGTATGGACTTACATTTAATTTTGGCTATAATACCTTTAATTTACAAGTTTACTATGCGTTAAATGGTATTTTTAACGATGTTCAAACGGATACAGGTGAGGATATAAACTTTAAACCACTGCGGGTTGGTTTTATATTTTATATTCTTTAATTTCTTGTTTAAATCTCTTCTTTTGGCATAAATATTGCTCATTAAAAATAGTTGATTTTATCATCTATCTACTACTACACCCTTCTATTACATATTATAATTTAATAAAGTAGCTTATGCCTACAAGGCAAAGTTATATGTAATAACCACTAAATATTTTATTATGGGAAAAAGGGAAAGTGCGCCTCAGGTGAATGCTGGATCAATGGCTGATATTGCATTTTTATTATTAATCTTCTTTTTGGTCACAACTACAATTGATACTGATGTTGGTTTAGATCGAATGCTTCCTAAAGAAGATGGAGATTTTATTGAATATCAAAAACGTAATATATTGTCGGTACTGGTCAATACAAATGGTCAATTATTGATTGATGAAGTACCGATTGAAGCGGAGTTTTTGAAAAAAATCGTTATTAATTTTATAGACAACGGTGGTTTGCAGGAAGCTGCTATGGTTTGTGACTATTGCAGAGGTTTAAGGGATGCCACATCTTCAGATAATCCTAAAAAAGCAGTGGTTGTATTAAGTACTCATAGAGAAACGGAATATGGTACGTATATAACTATGCAAAATGAAATTGTAGCTGCCTATAATTTCTTGCGTAACCGTGAGTCCAATCGACTGTATAATATGAATTATACTGAGATGGATTCTTTATATCACAATTCACAAACAACCCTATTGAATAAAGAAAAGTTGAAAGCTAGGATAAAAATAATTCAGAATATGTATCCGATGAATATATCAGAAGCCGAACTAAAAAACCAATAACCATGAGTAAATTTAATAAGAAATCTAGTTTAAGAACTCCAGAAGTTTCAACAGCTTCTTTACCAGATATTGTTTTTATGTTACTATTCTTTTTTATGACAGTAACTGTAATGAAAAATACTGAATTGAATGTTGAAAATGAGTTGCCAAATGCATCTGAAATTAAACGTTTAGAGAAAAAGGATAGAATTATAGAAATACACGTAGGTAAACCTTCATTAAAATACAGTAACCTTGTTGGTGAAGAACCGAGGATTCAGCTCAATGATAAATTTGCTGATATATCTGAAGTAGCACCTTACGTTTTAAGACAAATACAAAGCAAGCCGGAGCATATTAGGGCATTTGTGACAGTATCTTTAAAAGTTGATAGGCGTGCTAATATGGGGCTTATTTCGGATATAAAAAATGAGCTGAGAAAAATAAATGCTCTTAAGATAAACTATACCACTTATGAAGGAGATGCGTTTAAGAATTTAGATTAGAATTCATTACAGCCAAAACTGAATCGTAAGAAGTTGGGAGGTGAGTCCAATAAAGAAACCTATCAATAATTCGGGTTTAGTATGTGCTTTTAGAAATAATCTAGAGGTGGTTACAAGTCCTGTTGCTAGTGTGAAAACACTAATAGCTATAGTGATATTAATTTCAAAATGAATGCTAAGGCTAATTAAAAACATAAGTAAGCTGCCCATGCCTATTAAGTGCATGCTTACTTTAAGTTTCATAATTACAAACATAAGGGCGGTAAGTGATGCAATAATTAAACCAATAAAAAAATAATAAAGTTCTGCGATATAATTGTTTGGAATTATCTTTAAGACAATAGTTAAAAGTAAAATAATATTTATAACAATTGGATAAATGCGTTCTTGTACTTTAGGCATAAAGATGGAACTTACAAGGCCTATGTTTAATAGAATTAAATAGAATATTATTGGAATTATTACCGTGAGAATTAGAATAGGCAAAATGTTAGCGCTTTGCAATTCCGGATTACTATATTTTGGCGAAGATAAAAAATAAGCTAAAGTGCCTGCAATGGGTGTAAATAAAGGATGAAATAGATAAGATATAAACTGTAAAAAAAACCGCATAAAGATTATATCTGTTTTCTAAGCCTAGCGACGGGTATAGCTAATTGCTCGCGGTATTTAGCTACTGTTCTTCTAGCAATTGGATAACCTTTCTCTTTTAAAATGGCAGCGAGCTTGTCATCTGTTAAGGGTTTTTTCTTTGATTCTTCACCGATTACGGTTTCTAATATTTTCTTTATTTCCTTTGTAGACACATCTTCACCTTGTTCGTTTTTCATTGATTCAGAAAAGTACTCTTTAATCAATTTAGTGCCATAAGGGGTATCTACATATTTGCTATTAGCAACACGAGAAACAGTAGAAACATCCATGTGAATTTCATCTGCGATATCCTTTAATATCATTGGTCTTAAATTACGCTCATCACCGGTAAGAAAATATTCTTTTTGATAATTCATTATGGAATTCATCGTAATAAAAAGCGTTTGTTGCCGCTGTCTAATAGCATCAATAAACCATTTAGCTGCATCAAGTTTTTGCTTGATGAACATCACGGTGTCTTTCTGCGATTTAGATTTCTCTTTCGAATCTTTATAACCTTTAAGCATGTTACTATACTCTTTAGATACATGTAATTCAGGTGCATTTCTACCATTCAATGAAAGCTCTAATTCACCTTCTACAATGCGAATGGAAAAATCCGGAACAACGTGCTCAACAATACGATTATTACCTGCGTATGATCCTCCAGGTTTCGGATTTAAACGTTCTATTTCAGATATGGCATCTTTTAGTTCTGCTTCTGTAATACCATGTTTTTGAAGTAATTTTTTATAGTGTTTTTTTGTGAATTGGTCAAAAGACTTTTCTAAAATTGCAATTGCAAGTTCTGTACTAGAAGTTGGTTCTTTTCTTTTTAGTTGTATTATAAGACATTCTTCCAATGAACGCGCTGCCACCCCTGGAGGGTCAAGTTCTTGTACTATTTTAAGAACTTTTTCAATGGTTTTTTCGTCGGTATATGTATTTTGTGTAAAAGCTAAGTCATCAAGAATATCGGTAAGCGGTCTTCTGATGTAACCACTTTCATCAACACTTCCGATTAAAAATTCTGCAATGTTCCATTCTTCATCACTTAAATAAACCGTATTAAGTTGATTGATTAACGATTGAGTGAATGATATTCCGGCAGCATACGGTATGCTCTTCTCATCATCATCTGCGCTATAATTATTTGCTTTCGTGCGATAATCAGGAATCTCATCATCACTTAAATAATCGTCTATATTGATGTCTTCAGCTGCGATTGTTTCATTATCAGTATCCGACTCATAATTGTCATCATACTCATTGTCTAAATCATCACTTTTTTCTTTACCACCTTCTAATGCAGGGTTTTCTTCAAGTTCTTGCTTAAGACGTTGTTCAAATGCCTGTGTAGGTAATTGAATCAATTTCATAAGCTGAATCTGTTGAGGAGATAGCTTTTGAGAAAGTTTAAATTGTAAGTGTTGTTTTAGCATTTAGGTTGTTTCAGCTTCTTATAAAGTTAACCATTTTCAATTAAAATTCCGCATTTTGAGGGGTTCTTGGAAATGGTATTACATCTCTAATATTACCCATACCCGTAGCGAAGAGAACTAGTCTTTCGAAGCCAAGTCCAAAACCACTATGTACAGCAGTACCAAACTTTCTAAGGTCTAAATACCACCAAAGTTCTTCTTCAGGAATATCTAAAGCGGCCATTTTTTCTTTCAGTACATCTAGGCGTTCTTCACGTTGCGATCCACCAACTATTTCACCAATACCAGGGAAAAGTATATCCATAGCTCTTACTGTTTTACCATCCTCATTTAAACGCATATAAAACGCTTTGATTTTTGCAGGATAATCAAAAAGAATAACAGGGCATTTAAAATGCTTTTCTACTAAGAAACGTTCATGCTCACTTTGTAAGTCGGCACCCCATTCATTAATAGGATACTTAAATTTTTTCTTTTTATTGGGTTTGCTATTTCTTAATATATCTATGGCTTCAGTGTAGGTTACTCTTTTGAAGTTGTTGCCTATAATGAATTGTAATTTTTCGATTAAAGGCATATCGCTTCTTTCCGCTTGAGGTTTTGTCTTTTCTTCATCCAACAAACGTTTCTCTAGAAATGCTAAATCATCTGCGCAGTTTTCAAGAACGTAAGAAAGCACGCCTTTAATAAAATCTTCTGCAAGGTCCATATTTGCATCTAAATCAAAAAAAGCCATCTCTGGTTCTATCATCCAGAATTCGGCTAAATGTCTTGATGTATTAGAGTTTTCAGCTCTAAAAGTTGGTCCAAAAGTATATACTTTACCTAATCCCATTGCATAGGCTTCAGCTTCTAATTGACCAGATACTGTAAGGTTTGTCTCCTTTCCAAAGAAATCTTCTTTGTGGTTTACTTCGCCATTGTCATCTAATGGAGGGTTTTTGCCATCTAAAGTGGTAACACGAAACATTTCACCTGCACCTTCAGCATCAGATCCAGTTATTATTGGCGCATGAAAATAGTTAAATCCGTTTTCATTAAAATACTTATGAACCCCAAACGCAAGAGCCGATCGCACGCGCATAACAGCAGAAAAAGTATTTGTGCGAACTCTTAAATGCGCTTTTTCACGCAAGAATTCCATGGAGTGCTTTTTAGGTTGAATAGGGTATGTTTCAGGGTCAGCAGCACCATGTAGAAAAATGTTATTAGCTTGTATTTCAACACTTTGTCCTTTACCTTGGCTTTCTACTAGAGTACCTGTTATTCTTAATGCGGCCCCAGTAGCTATTTGCTTTAAAAGTTCTTCGTCAAATTGCTCAAAATCTACAACACATTGAATGTTGTGAATTGTAGAGCCATCATTTAACGCAGCAAAACGATTACTTCTAAAAGTCTTAACCCATCCGTTTACGGTGACTTCTTGATGTTTTGGTTCGGTAGAAAGAATTTCTTTTATGCTAATAGATTTCATGAAAAAATGCGTCTTGAATTAATTGTCAAAGATAGCCTTTTGACTAAAAATATTCGAACAGAATGTCGGTAAATACGAGCTTATTCTTCGTCGTCGTATTCGTTAAGCGCTGGCTCTTCTTTTGGTAAGATGTTGATTTGTGGTTTTTTGAAAACTTCTTTGTTAGCAATACTTCTCTCTAAGGATAAAAGTAAAGAAGGAAGAAGAATTAAATTCGCCAACATAGCAAATAGTAATGTTGCCGAAACTAGGGAGCCCAAAGCAACTGTACCTCCAAAATTAGAGATCACAAAGACTGAAAAACCAAAGAAAAGAACAATAGAAGTGTAAAACATACTCACACCCGTTTCTCTTAATGCTGCGTAAACCGATTTTTTAATCCGCCATTGATTAACTATTAATTCTTGTCTGTATTTGGCTAGAAAGTGTATGGTGTCATCAACCGAAATACCAAAAGCAATACTAAATACTAAAATTGTCGAAGGTTTGATAGGTACGCCGACAAAGCCCATTATGCCTGCGGTTATAATTAATGGCAACAAATTTGGTATTAATGAGATGATAATCATTCTAAAAGAACGAAAGAGGTATGCCATGAACAATGCAATAAGAGCTATGGCTAGGGCTAATGATAATACTAGGTTTTTAACTAAATATTTTGTGCCTTTTAAAAACAGTAAGGCTCCCCCAGTCATATAAACTGAATAACGTTCTGAAGGAAATATTTTTTCAATATTTTCTTGTAAGCGAGCTTCAATATCTTCCATGCGCTCCGTTTTAACATCGCGCATAAAAGTTGTCATTCGGGCAGTTTGTCCTGTACTATCTACAAAATTCTTTAGTAAATTCCCATTACCGGTGGACTTTCGAGCAGCATCCATGATAAAATTATTCTCTTGAGAAGTCGGTAGTTGATAGTACTTAGGGATTCCATTGTAGAAAGCTTGCTTAGAATACTTCACAAGATTTACTATAGAAACGGGCTTTGAGAGCTCAGGAATTTCTTCAATAACGTTACCCAATCGGTCAATCCTTTTTAAGGTAGCAGGTTTCATAACACCATTAGGTCGCTTCGTATCAATCACTATTTCAACCGGCATAATACCATCAAATTCTTTTTCAAAAAAGCGGATGTCTTCAAAAAACTCCGTTTTCTTAGGCATGTCTTCAATAATACTTCCCGATATGTCAATTTGATAAATGCCGATGATGCTGAGTACTAATAACGCTATAGATGTTATATAAACGGCAATTCGTTTGTTGCGAACAATATCTTCCATCCAACTAACAAAAGTGTCAATCCATTTTTTGTTTAAATGTTTTAGGTGTTTAGTCTTCGGCAAAGACATATAACTATAGATAATTGGAATAATTAATAGCGATAAAAGAAAGATGCAAAGAATATTTATAGATGCAACGATGCCAAATTCTGCTAGCAACTTACTATCGGTAATTATAAAAGTAGCAAAACCAGAAGCTGTTGTAACATTGGTCATTAAGGTTGCATTACCAATTTTTGATATTACGCGTTGTAATGAAAGTGCCTGATTTCCATGTTTTTTTACTTCTTGTTGGTACTTATTAATTAAAAAGACACAGTTCGGAATGCCGATTACAATAATTAATGGAGGAATTAAAGCCGTAAGTACAGTGATTTCATATTGAAGTAAACCTAATATACCAAAGGCCCACATTACACCAACAATAACAACGCTCATTGAAATTAATGTGGCTCGAATACTTCTAAAAAAGAAAAAGAAAATTAAAGAAGTTACTAAAAGTGCAGCTAGTATGAACTTGTAAATTTCATCAATAATATTTTGCGAGTTCATTGTGCGTATATAGGGCATGCCTGATACGCGAACATTAAGGCCTGTTTCGTCCTCAAAATTCTTTACTAAATTGTTTAGGTCTTTGAGAATAAAGTCTTTGCGTACCGATGTGTTTACAATGTCTTTGTCGAGGTTCGCAACAGTTCGTATGGTTCTCGATTCTTTGTTGTAAAGTAAATCCTCGTAAAAAGGTAAGTCATTAAATAGGTGGTCGGTAATGCTGTCGAGTTCATATTGCGACTTTATCTCGGATGTTATCAGAGGCTTCATTGTAAAAGCATCTTTTTCCTTGACAAGTTCTTGAAGATTGTCGATTGAAATTACAAAGTCAATCTCAGGAAATGCTTGTAATTGTTTACTAAGCTTGTTCCAACGATTGAAATTTTCCGGATTAAATAATGCGCTATCGTTTATACCTAGAACAATAGCATTGCCTTCTTCACCAAATTGATTTAAGAAATTGCGGTATGCAACATTTACTGGGTGATCATCGGGTAATAGATTTGCTTGTGAGTTGCTAAAGCGCATATTATCCCATTGCAAAGCCAAAAAGAGTGTAATGCCTCCAACTATCAGAAGCATTAATATTCTATTTCGAAGAATGATATTGGCCGTCTTGGCCCAAAAACCCTGCATTATTCTGCCTGCCATAAGTAAGTAGTTGTCCGCCGCAAAGGTAAAGAATGGTGCGGAGTGTTCCTAAATTAAAAAGCGACTGCCAAAGTCGCTTTAATATTAATCGTAAGTGGATTTAAATTCATCTACCTAGAAGGTGTAACTCCTAAAGATATTATTTTGATAACTGATACGTATCAAGTTTAAAATGTTTAAACCTTCATTATTTCAGCTTCTTTAACTAATAAGAAAGCGTCTATTTTTTTAGTGTATACATCAGTTAGGTTTTGAATATCAACTTCGGCATTTTTCTGTAAGTCTTCTGAAGCATCCAAATCACGAATTTCTTTATTCGCATCTTGTCTAGCAGTACGTACGCTTACTTTAGCGTCTTCAGCTTCAGCTTTTGCTTGTTTGGCTAAATCGCGTCTTCGCTCTTCAGTTAAAGGCGGAACATTAATGATAATAAAATCACCATTATTCATTGGGTTGAAACCAAGATTAGAATTCATAATGGCTTTCTCAATTTCTTGTAACATATTTTTTTCCCATGGTTGTACAGAAATTGTACGCCCATCTGGGGTGTTTACGTTAGCAACTTGAGCTAATGGAGTTGGAGAGCCATAATAATCAACTTTTACAGAAGATAACATAGCTGGACTAGCTTTACCAGCACGTATTTTCATAAAGGCTCTTTCTAGGTGTGTAATAGCCCCATCCATACTTTCTTTAGTAGCGTCTAGTAAAAATTTAATTTCTTCGTTCATAATAAATACATTTCAAAAATAAGTTGGCACATATTATGCCAAACCGTAAAATATTTTAGATATCTACAACGGTGCCTATATTTTCACCAGATATCAATTTCATTAAGTTACCTTTTGTGTTCATATCAAAAACTACAATTGGCAACTCATTTTCTTGACTTAAGGTAAAGGCAGTTGTGTCCATTACTTTCAGACCTTTTGTAAGTACATCTTTAAATGAAATAGTATCAAATTTGGTAGCGGTTTTATCTTTCTCTGGATCAGAAGAATAAATACCATCTACTCTTGTGCCTTTTAAAATAACATCGGCTTCTATTTCAATTGCTCTTAAAACGGCCGCTGAATCTGTTGTGAAATATGGGTTTCCAGTTCCACCACCAAAGATTACTACACGTCCTTTTTCTAAATGGCGCATAGCGCGTCTTCGAATAAAAGGTTCGGCAACTTCATTAATTTGTATAGCAGATTGTAGTCTCGTTTGTACCCCTTGTACTTCTAAAGCGCTTTGTAGAGCTAATCCATTAATAACAGTAGCGAGCATTCCCATGTGGTCACCTTGTACGCGATCCATACCTTGGCTAGCTCCAGATAAACCTCTAAAGATGTTACCTCCACCGATTACGATGGCAATTTCAATTCCTTTTGCAACAACTTCTTTAATTTCTTGGGCGTATTCGGCAAGTCTCTTTGGGTCTATACCGTATTGACGTTCTCCCATTAGTGCCTCACCACTTAATTTGAGGAGGATTCTTTTGTATGGCATTTTGCTTTTTTATAGTCAGACAAAAATAATCAAAAAAAGTTAGGCTTAAATCCAGTTTCTTATTCGATTTTAAGGACTAATTATTTCTTAAAATGTGTTACTAGGTTAATTTATTTTAATAATCTTGCCCCCTGTAATTCAAGGTGCTGGTTCTAGTTATATTATAGTTTAACAGAAACTACCAGTTTAAAATCTAAATATCTAACTCAAGATAAATACAATAAACATTTTTTTATATGAAAAAAGTTTCAATTTTAGCTTCTCTTATAGTATTACTTTATGGCTGTGGTGCTTCAAAAAACTTAGTATCAAAAGGAATATCTAATATTCATACTACTATAGATTTAGTTAATGTAGTTGATGATAAAGTTATGGTAACAATGGATCCCGGTGCTCTAAATCAGCAAACGGTAACATTTTATATTCCTAAAACGGTGCCGGGCACCTATAGTACGGATAACTACGGACAATATATAGAAGGTTTTAAGGCATTCGATGATAAAGGAAAAGAATTGCCTTATACTAAGGCTGATGATAATACTTGGAATATTACAAATGCAAAAGCACTTGATAAGGTTTCTTATTATGTGAACGATACTTATGACACAGAGTCTGATGTGAAGGATGCGGTTTTTTCTCCCGCAGGAACAAATATTCTAGAAGGAGAGAATTTTATGTTGAACCTCCACGGATTTGTAGGTTATTTTAAGGGTTTTAAAGAGCTGCCTTACGAATTGTTTATAAAGAAGCCGACTGACTTGGTTTCGACAACTTCATTAAAAAAGAAGGTAGTGGAAGATGAGATGAATGCTTCTGATACATTTTTAGCGGGTAGGTATTTCGAGGTAATTGATAACCCGATATTGTATGCTAAACCAAACACAGAGTCATTTACAGTAAATGATATTACAGTTACTTTAAGTGTGTATTCACCAACGGGTATTTACTCAGCAACTAGTTTAAAACCGCAAATGGAAGAAATGATGCGGGCTCAAAAAAACTTTTTAGGAGAAATTGATGGGACAAAAGAGTATAATATTTTGTTGTATTTGTCAACCTTAGAGAATACAGATGCCGCTGGTTTTGGAGCTTTAGAACATCATACATCTACAGTAGTGGTCTTGCCAGAGAAAATGCCAAAACCTGCATTGGATGAAGCGATGAAAGATGTGGTGTCGCATGAATTTTTTCATATTGTTACTCCTTTAAATGTACATTCAGAAGAAGTGCAATATTTTGATTTTAATAATCCAAAAATGTCACAACATCTATGGATGTATGAAGGCACCACTGAATATTTTGCAAACCTTTTTCAGATACAACAAGGTCTGATAGATGAAGATGAATTCTATTCTAGATTAATGGAGAAGGTTAATAACGCAAAAGCTTATGATGATACCATGTCGTTTACTGAAATGAGCAAGAATATTTTGAAACAACCCTATGAGAAAAACTATGCTAATGTATATGAAAAAGGAGCGTTGATTAATATGGCTCTTGATATACAGTTGCGCGAATTAAGTGGGGGAGAGAAGGGAGTATTATGGTTAATGAAAGAATTGTCAAAGAAATATGGAAATAATACGCCTTTCAAAGATGCTGACTTAATTGATGAAATTGTGGCTATGACATATCCAGAAATCCGTAATTTTTTTAATACACATGTAATTGGTACAACTCCTATCGATTACAATGAATTTTTAGCCAAGGTAGGATTAACGAGTGGTAATATTGAGAAGCAAACTGGGTACTTCTTAGATGGAGAGGTTCCGTTTATTGATGCAGACCCTTCGGATCAAAACATAATATTTATTAGAAATGGAATCACCTTAAATAGTTTTTTTACTAGTCTTGGGGCCCAGGGTGGTGATGTTTTAAAAAGTATTAATGATACTCCTATTAACCTTGAAGCTATTCGAGCAATTATAGGGCAAAGTTTTTCTTGGACGCCAGAAACTGATATTAAAATAATAGTGGATCGTGATGGTGAAGAAAAAGTATTAGAAGGAAAAGCAGGTGTTGCTACATTACAGGTTGAAACAATTGCTCCAATTGATGGGTTGACTGGTAATGAAGCAGCAATAAGAGAAGCTTGGTTGAAAAAATAAATAAACAAAATGTAATTTCAAATGAAAACGCTACCAAATTTGGTAGCGTTTTCATTTGAAAGCAATATCAGAGTTGTATTTTAATTAGGAATGTATACAAAAGCAAAAAACCGCTAGAGAAATGCTCCAGCGGTTTTTATTAGGTTTTATCCAGAATGTTATTCTCCTACTGTTGCACGCTTAAAGCCTGTAACATGAACATCACCATGAGAACCAACGTATGTTGCAACATTGATTTTCTCATCTTTAATGAAATTCTGGTCCAATAAACATTGTTCTTGGTCCAAAGTAGTATTGTCAGAAATAAATCTTTCCATTTTACCTGGAAGAATTTTATCCCAAATTTGCTCTGGTTTACCTTCGGCTTTTAGTTGTGCTTTTGCATCTTCTTCAGCCTGTGCAAGAACCTCATCAGTAAGTTGCGCCATAGAAATGTACTGCGGTACATTCTTAAGGGTTTTGCCCAAGCGCCCAAGTTCTTCATTATCCTTTTCGATAACAGCAATTCTAGCTTCAGTTTCAGCAGCAACAAATGCTGGGTCAAAATCTTTATAAGACAACGTAGTTGCTCCCATTGAAGCAACTTGCATAGAAACATCTTTCGCTAACACTTCTGCTGTGTCTACTTTAGAAGAAAGACCAACTAATGCAGCAATTTTGTTTATATGAACATATGTACCAACATATGGTGCTTCTAATTTTTCAAAAGCAGTAATTTCTAATTTTTCACCAATAACACCAGTTTGCTCAACTAATTTATCAGCAACAGTCATTCCTCCAAAATCAGCAGCTAAAAATGCTTCTTTTGAATCGTAATTAAGTGCTAATTCGGCTAATTGGTTAGCAAGTGCAACGAAGTTTTCATTCTTTCCAACGAAATCAGTTTCACAACCTAATACAATTGCAACACCAACAGTTTGGTCAGCATTTACTTTTGAAATTGCTGCACCTTCGGAAGAATCTCTATCTGCTCTTTTTGCAGCAACTTTTTGTCCTTTCTTACGAAGAACTTCAATTGCTTTGTCAAAATCGCCTTCAGCTTCAACTAAAGCGTTTTTGCAATCCATCATTCCAGCGCCAGTTGCCTTTCTTAATTTATTTACTTCTGCGGCGGTAATCTTTGCCATAATCTTTTATTTATTGTCATTTCCGTAGTAACGGAAATTAATATTATAATCTAGTTAATTACTCTTTTCCACCTTTGGCGTTATCCTGCCAAACTTTTAACTCATCCCAATTACCATCGGCAGCCATTTTAGCTTGCTTTGGCCAAGAGGTCGGATCTAAATGAGCCATTCTAGAGCTAGCTTCAGTTAAGATTTCTTTCATCTTATCAGCATCAGCTTCAGACATTCTAGCGTAAGTATCAATTCCAGCATTTACTAAAGCCTCAGCAGCTTTTGGTCCAACACCTTCTACTTTAGTCAAATCGTCAGCTTTTGCAGCTTTTTTCTTTGGCTCTTCTTTCTTAGCTTCTTTTTTCTCAGCTACAGGTTTTGCAACTTCGGCTTTAGGAGCTTCTTCTTTTTTTGCAGGTTTTGCTTCTTTAGCTTGTGCTTTTTCTTCTTTAGAAGATGCTTCAGCAGCTTTTTCAGATTTACGTTCAGCTAAACCTTCAGCAACTGCATTAGTTACAGAAGTCATGATGATATCAATAGATTTTGATGCATCGTCATTTGCAGGTACAATGTAATCCACTTCTTTAGGATCACAGTTTGTATCTACCATTGCAAAAATTGGAATATTTAATTTTTGTGCTTCTTTAACAGCAATGTGCTCACGCATAGTATCAACTATGAATAAAGCACCAGGTAAACGTGTCATGTCAGAAATAGAACCTAAGTTCTTTTCTAATTTAGCACGTAAACGACTAACTTGAAGTCTTTCTTTTTTAGATAATGTATTGAAAGTACCGTCTTTTTTCATTCGGTCAATCATAGCCATTTTCTTAACAGCTTTACGGATAGTAACAAAGTTAGTTAACATTCCACCTGGCCATCTTTCTGTGATGTAAGGCATGTTTACATTAGCAACTTTTTCAGCTACAATATCTTTTGCTTGTTTTTTTGTTGCAACGAATAAAATTTTACGACCAGAAGCTGCAATTTTTGCTAACGCTTCATTTGCTTCGTCTAACTTTGCTGTTGTTTTGTAAAGGTTGATAACGTGAATCCCGTTGCGCTCCATGTAGATGTAGGGTGCCATGTTCGGGTTCCACTTACGTGTTAGGTGTCCAAAATGCACACCTGCTTCCAATAAATCTTTTACTTCGACTTTTTGAGCCATTTTTAAATTTAGTTTACGTTCTTTTGAATTAGCAATATTGAAGTGGTATCAAACGCTTGTGCGAAAGAAGCCTTCAACATTTAGATGCTAAACTAATTTACCTTTTTAGCTTTTGGAAAGCTTTTAAAGGATTTTTAATTGTTTCTGCATTAAGCAAAAACTTTCAATGAACTTGATTAATCTTGAAATAATCTTCCCACTATGAGAAGGTTTTAATTGTAATGATATAAAAAGTACTAAAACCTTGACTGCTCAAGGTTTTAGTATAAATATTATATTAACGTTTAGAGAACTGGAATTTCTTTCTAGCTTTCTTCTGACCGAATTTCTTACGTTCAACCATTCTGGGGTCTCTTGTTAGTAAACCTTCTGGTTTTAAGACACCACGGTATTCTTCATCTATTGCACATAAAGCTCTAGAAATAGCTAATCTTACTGCTTCTGCTTGACCAGTGATACCACCTCCAAATACATTTACATTTACATCGTAGTTATCTACATTTTCTGTTAAAGCAAAAGGTTGCTTTACTTTATATTGTAATGTAGCAGTGCTAAAATAATCGTTTAAATCTCTGTTATTTACAGTGATTGCACCTTTTCCGCTAGAAACGTAAACACGAGCAACGGCTTTTTTTCTTCTTCCAATTTTGTGAATCGTCTCCATCTATTTAAAATCTTTAAGGTTGAATGCCTTTGGCTTTTGTGCTTCTTGTCCGTGCTCAGTACCAACGTATACTTTTAAGTTTCTGAAAAGATCTGCACCTAATCTATTTTTAGGTAGCATTCCTTTTACGGCTTTTTCAACAATACGTTCTGGATTTTTGGCTAATAATTCTTTAACCGAAGTAGTACGTTGTCCACCTGGGTATCCGGTATATCTAGAGTAAGATTTGGCATCCCACTTATTACCTGATAAGGTGATTTTTTCGGCATTGATAATAACCACATTATCACCACAGTCAACGTGCGGTGTAAAGTTAGGCTTATGCTTACCTCTTAGTAATTTTGCAACTTTAGACGCTAAACGTCCTAAAGTTTCTCCTTCGGCATCAACAAGCAACCATTGCTTATCAACTGTTTTTCTATTGGCCGAAATCGTCTTGTAGCTCAATGTATCCACTACTTATATTTTTTGTATTAAACACTTCAATCCCGTTAAACGGGCTGCAAATGTACAACTATTAAGTTGAATAACAAATGGTTGTTTCTGAATTATTTCTTGAAATCTTTTCAGAAGCCATTTGACCTTTATTTTCTTCTATTTCCTTAATAAAAGGAGGCCAAATATAGGCTAAATTGATATACGTAACTTAAAAATATTATGTTTTTAAAAATGATTATCCTCTTAGTGAGTATTGTTGTAGCCTATTTCCATGCTGTAAATGTTGAGTAATCAATAAAATCTTTGCGATACTTTAGCTTATACTTATAGTTGATTGTTGGGAATTTAGCCCTCTTTTTTTACGTTTTACACGTTATAGTTTTGTTGTATATTATTGTATTGTAATGATAATCAATTACTTCTGTGATTTACAGGTGTTTGAGTAATTGAAATATTGATAATAAATTTGCGTTAATAACCGTAGCGAACTACAATACACATAATTATGAAATCAAAATTTATTTTATTAGTAAGTATTTCTATACTCAGTTTTTCTTGTTCGGATGATAAAGAAGATATAAGCGCTGAAATGAATCAAAGTAAGATTTATGGTACTTGGGATGCTACTAAACTTAATATAGATGATCAAACCGCAAGTGATGATGCTAAGTTTGGGAGTGCTATTTTAACCCATTTAACCAACAAGAATTGCACAATAGTGTCTTTTACATTTAATGCTGACATGACGTTAGAAGCTAGTAATGCTACTAATTATCTAAATGTAGGTGTTAATTCAACTGGTTCCGGACTTGATATTCCTTGTCCAACTGAAATGGATACGGAAACAAGTGTATATACCTATGATGGTGAAACATTGACTTATGTTGATGCTGAAAATCAAAAAGTGAGTATTACTCCTATTATTAATGGAAATTTAATGACAATAACTGCTGCGGATTTGGGATATTCTAATTTGGATGCAGAAGGAGAATTGGTATTTACAAAAAGGTAGATATTTAGAATTAGGTTATAAAATCTAAGCTCTTCTGTATAGAAGGGCTTTATTTTTTGTAGAATTTCGTTTGTACTTGTTGTTCTAGAGAACGAATTGTAACGATGAATATTCCTGAATTTAAAGAGTTTATCGGAATGTTTAACGCATTGTTTTTAATGCCCCAATTATGTTCTAATACCTTATTTCCATAAGCGTCGGAGATAGTAATTTCAGCTTTTGTGCTATTCTTTAAACCAAGAATGTTTACTACGTTAACAGCGGGATTAGGAAAGACCTTAATCTTATGTGTCGGAAAATTAGATTCAGCATCACTTTGTGCACTCATCGAAAACGACAGTGTGAAAACGAATAATAATAAGAAAAATACCTTTTTCATCTAAGCGAGCTTAAACCCGTAATTGGGATTATTGCTCTACTTCAACGGAAGTGTATAGTTGATTCGTATAATAGAAATACAACTTTAGCTTAGTTTTAACTAAATGATATTAATATTATTTCTTTGTTAATGTGCTGTCAACCAATCTTTGCCTTCACCTAGCTCTACATCTAATGGTACGGCCATCGTAAAAGCATTTTCCATTTCAAGTTTGATTAAACCTTTCATTGTTGTAAGCTCTGTTTTTGGAACATCGAAAACGAGTTCATCATGTACTTGCAAAAGCATTTTGGTTTTAAAATCGCCTTCCGTTAGCTTTTTGTGAATGTTAATCATTGCAATTTTAATAATATCAGCTGCACTACCTTGTATAGGAGCATTAACCGCATTTCGTTCTGCAGCACCTCTTACCACAGCATTTCTAGAATTAATATCTTTCAAATAACGTCTTCTGCCTAATACTGTTTGTACATATCCATTTTCTCGAGCATAATCTACAAGTTCACTCATATAATTACGAAGCTTCGGATAAGTTTGATAATAGGTGTCAATCAATTCTTTGGCTTCTGAACGAGATAAATCAGTTTGATTACTCAATCCAAATGCAGAAACACCATATATGATTCCAAAATTCACTGTTTTAGCATTGCTTCTTTGTTCGCGAGTAACTTCTGAAAGAGGAACGTTAAAAACTTTGGCAGCGGTAGAAGCATGAATATCTTCTCCGTTTTTAAAAGCATCTATCATGGTGGTCTCTTCGCTTAAGGCAGCTATAATTCTAAGTTCTATTTGAGAATAATCTGCAGCCAATAAAACATGATTTTCATCTCTTGGAATAAAAGCTTTACGCACTTGTCTGCCTCTTTCCGTGCGAATTGGAATATTTTGCAAGTTAGGGTCGTTGCTAGCTAAACGCCCAGTAGCTGCAACAGTTTGCATATAATTAGTGTGCACACGACCAGTACTAGGTTCAACTTGTAATGGTAGCGCATCAACATACGTGCTTTTTAGTTTAGCAAGACCTCTGTACTCTAATACATTCCGAATAATTTCATGATCTTTGGCCAAATAAGAAAGCACATCTTCAGCGGTTGAAAACTGACCTGTTTTAGTCTTTTTTGGTTTGTCTACTAATTTTAATTTATTGAAAAGTATTTCTCCTAATTGCTTCGGTGATGCAATGTTAAACTCTTCGTCAGCCGCTTCATAAATTTTACCTTCTAGAGCTTTAATGTCTTTCTCTAGGTCCTTGGCAAGCGAATTTAGAAATGAAATATCTAAATTGATTCCTTCTAATTCCATATCAGAAAGCACTCGTAATAATGGAATTTCTATTTCATTAAATAATTTTTCATTTTTAGCTTCAGCTAATTCAGGTTTAAAATGTTGTGCTAATTGGTAGGTAATGTCAGCGTCTTCTACGGCATATTCTGTTATTTTTTCTAACGGAACAGCGCGCATTGATAATTGGTTTTTGCCTTTTTTGCCAATCAATTCTGTTATAGACACGGGAGTATAATTCAGATATGTCTCAGCTAAAACATCCATATTGTGCCGCATATCAGCATTAATAAGATAGTGCGCTAACATCGTGTCAAAAAGTTTTCCCTTTACTTCAATAGTATACTTTTTAAGTACTTTAATATCATATTTTAGGTTTTGTCCTACTTTTTCAATTTCTTCAGACTCGAAAAAAGGACGCAATACTTCAATTAATTCTTGTGCTTCATTTTTATCTTCAGGAAAAGGAACATAAAACCCTTTACCTATTTCCCATGAAAATGCAATTCCTACTAATTCCGCAGTAATAGGGTTTAGGCCCGTGGTCTCAGTGTCAAAACAAACTGAGGATTGCTTCATTAGATTTTGAACAAATAATTTCATTGCCATACCGGGAGAAACACTTTGGTATAGATGATTTGTGTCCGTTATTGTTTTTCTGCTATTTTCAATTGTTGGTGTTGTGTTCTCAGGGTCACTACCAAAAAGTGAAAATTGTCCTGCGCCTGCAGAACTAGTTTTAGCAGTTGTTGTGGTTTTTGATTTGCTTTGATTTGGTGTCTGTGCTGCTTCTTGACCTGATGTAAATGTTTTTATGAAGTTGTCTTGTAGTCTTCTAAACTCAAGTTCTTGAAATATTTCGGTAACAGCAGAAATATCTGGGTCGCACATTTCAAAATCTTTTTCATCAAACTCCACTGGAACATCCAATAAAATTTTTGCAAGTTCTTTTGATAACATACCCAATTCAGCATTGGCTTCTACTTTTTCTTTCATCTTACCTTTTAGCTCATGGGTATTTGCTAAAAGACCTTCCATACTACCGTAAGCAGCTAAGAATTTCTTAGCTGTTTTTTCTCCAACCCCAGGTAGTCCAGGAATATTATCTACAGAATCTCCCATCATGCCTAAAAAGTCAATTACTTGTTCAGGACGTTCTACTTCAAATTTTTTCTGTACTTCGGGTATACCCCATGTTTCATAACCGCCACCAAACATTGGTCGGTACATAAATATATTCTCACTTACCAATTGAGCAAAATCTTTGTCTGGTGTAACCATAAAAGTTTTGTAACCTTCTTTCTCTGCTTTCTTGGCGAGCGTACCAATAATATCATCTGCCTCAAAGCCAGCTTTTACAATCACAGGAATATTCATTGCTTTCAAAATATTCTCTATGTAAGGTATGGCTATTTTAATACCATCAGGTGTTTCATCTCTGTTGGCTTTATAGGCTTCAAACATTTCAACCCTTGCAACGCTCCCACCTTTGTCAAAACAAACGGCAAGGTGGTCTGGTCTTTCTCTCTTTATTACATCGAGTAACGAATTAGTAAAACCTAAAATAGCAGAGGTGTCCATGCCTTTTGAATTGATACGTGGGTTCTTTATAAATGCGTAATAACCACGAAATATAAGTGCATAGGCATCTAATAAAAAAAGTCTTTTTTGATCTGACATTGTAATGTTTTAATTTTTAGCTTTTGATAAATGATTCAGCCGGATGATTTATTTGTCCTTCATCGGTATACTGACTGTAAGAGAACCCTGGGTGCACACAATAGCCGCCAGTTTCTCCCTTTTTGTTGATTGCTAAAAAGCCTATTTGAAAATCTTTTCGGCCTTTATTTTTTTGCATAATTCTTTTAACACCCTCTTCGCAGGCTTCTTGTGGTGATTTACCCTGGCGCATTAATTCAACAATTAAAAAACTACCTACAGTACGCACAACCTCTTCGCCAACACCTGTAGCAGTAGCACCGCCAATTTCATTGTCTACAAATAAACCTGCGCCAATAATTGGAGAATCTCCAACACGGCCTGCATATTTGTATCCCATACCGCTAGTGGTGCAGCCACCTGCAATGTCTCCGTTTTTGTCAATTGCTAACATACCAATGGTGTCGTGGTTTTCAATATTGATAATGGTTTCGTATTTAGAAGTCTTTTTCCATTCGAGCCATTCTTGTTTTGATGCCGCTGTTAGTAGATTTGTTTTTTTAAACCCCTGTTCATAAGCGAATTGCTCTGCGCCTTTACCAGCAAGCATTACGTGAGGGGTATTCTCCATAACTTTTCGTGCTACTGAAATTGGGTGTACTATGTTTCGCATACAGAGTACAGCTCCGCAATTACTTTCTTTGTCCATTATGCAAGCATCTAATGTTACGCTACCATCACGATCAGGTCTGCCACCTATACCCACAGTTTGGTTTTTGACATCGGCTTCCTCTATCATAACACCTTGTTCAATCGCATCTAAAGCGCTGCCATCTGCATTTAGAATTTCCCATGCTTTAGCTGTTGCGTTGTGGAAGTTCCATGTGCATACTACAATAGGTTTTATTATATTGGATTCGTCATTTAAAGAAGAACTAGCTATAGTTTTATTTTGGTAGGAGGCTGTTAAAGGAGTTGAGAAAACACCAGCGGTACCTATAGATGATTTTTTTAAAAATTTTCTTCTTTTCATGACCTTTTACTGGTTACATTTAAGACCGCTAAATATAATGAATATGATTGTAGAAGTTTGTGCCAATTCGTTGGAATCTGCCTTGAGTGCCGAAAAAGCCGGGGCAGACCGAATTGAACTTTGTTCTGAGCTTGCTGTGGGTGGAATAACACCTTCATATGGGTTGTTGAAAGCGGTAAGTGAAAAAATATCGATTCCAGTTCGTGTATTAATACGACCACGCAGTGGTGATTTCACATATTCTGATGATGAGTTTAGTATTATGAAAAAAAATATAATGCTTTGTTGTGATTTGGGTTTTGATGGTATTGTTTTAGGTATGTTGAGTGCAGGTTTTCGTTTGGATGAAAAAAAGCATGAAGAGGTGGCTGTCTTATGTGGTGCCATGAAGACTACTTTTCACAGAGCTTTTGATTGGGTGAGTAATCCAGTTAAAACATTACAAAGGTTAGATGGTAATGTGGATGCTGTGCTCACTTCTGGACAAGAAACGAAAGCTGTACAAGGTATAGAATTGCTTGCCCAATTGAATGAAATAGCAACGCAAACCGTTATTATGCCTGGGTCAGGAATAAATGCAGATAATGCTCATCTTTTTAAAGAACGAGGATTTAAAGCAATTCATTTGTCGGCTGTTAAAATGAATAAAAGGTTGAATGATAATCCGAAAGTTGGAATGAATTCTTCACATTTATTATCAGACACCTCCTTACCAATTTCTCATTTTGAAACCATACAGGAGATTGTAAAGTCAGTTAAATAATACCCAAAGGCCTTAAATAGGGAAGTTTAATAAAATACCTTTGTAAAAAATAAGATTATGCTTAGATGGATTTTTTTTATTGCGGTTTATTTCTTGTTGGGTTTTTATGTGCTTCAGGCATTGAAAACAGCGACTAAATTTCAATGGGTATATTATTTGGTTGCAGCTGTTTCTATACTTGTGCTTGTAAATTTTATTTATCAATGGACTTTTGGAGTTTCTGAAGGTCGGGTGCTTAGTAGGCCTATGAGTTATGCAGCAGGATTGTTGTTGGCTGTAATTACATTCAAATTAGTTAGTATTATTTTTCTTTTTTCGGAAGATATATTCCGATTCTTATCTGCTACCTATCAGAAATTCGCAGGTGCTTCAAAAGAATTTAGCCTTCCCTCGCGAAGAAGGTTCTTGAGTATAATGGGTTTAAGTATTGCTGCTTTGCCCTTCGGTGCACTGCTTTATGGAATGTATAAGGGAAAGTATAATTTTAAAGTCTTGAAGTATGATTTAGCTTTTGAAGATTTGCCTAGTGCATTTGATGGGTATCAAATTACCCAAATATCAGATGTGCATAGTGGAAGTTTCGATAATCGTGGAAAAATAGCATATGCTATAGATTTAATTAATCAGCAAAAAAGTGATGTGTTGTTTTTCACTGGGGATATGGTAAATAACAAAGCTTCTGAAATGAAACCATGGGCGGAACTTTTTTCTAAACTTGAAGCTAAGGATGGGAAGTATTCCATTTTGGGAAATCATGATTATGGAGATTATGTCGATTGGCCTTCACCTCAAGAAAAAGCTCAAAACTTGGAAGATTTAAAAAACCTTCAGAAAGAAATAGGATTCGATTTAATATTAAATGATAGTAGATACCTCGAAAAGAATGGAGAGAAAATAGCTTTAGTTGGTGTTGAGAATTGGGGTAGAGGTGGATTTAAAAAAGCAGGTGACTTAAAGAAAGCAGTAAGTAACATTAATGCTAATGATTTTAAAATTCTATTAAGCCATGATCCTTCACACTGGGAGGATGTTGTTGTAGATGATGATTTGCATTATCATCTAACTTTAAGTGGGCATACACATGGAATGCAGTTTGGTATAGAAATACCTGGTTGGATAAAATGGAGTCCCGTAAAATGGCGTTATAAGTATTGGGCTGGTATTTATGAGCAAATGGGGCAATACATTAATGTTAATCGTGGTTTTGGTTTTCTGGGATACCCGGGTAGAGTGGGTATTTGGCCTGAAATTACCGTGATAACATTGAAAAGAAAATCATTAACATGATTTTAACTACAATAAAGCACTACAAAAACCTTAACAAATATACTCTTTTAACATTTTTCATTACTTTTGAATAGTAACTCAATGTTTTAAATTATGTCAAAATTCGGTGAACTTATTGATTTAAAGGTTCCAGTTTTGTTGGATTTTTACGCAGAATGGAATGAACAATCTACTTCAATGCACCCTGTGCTAAAGGATGTGGCTGCTGCTTTGGGTGACAAAGGTAAAGTCATCAAAATAGATGTTGATAAAAACAAAGAGCTTTCACAGGCGCTACGTGTGAAAGGTTTGCCTACCTTGATGATTTATAAGAAAGGTGAAATGGTCTGGCGCCAAAGCGGTGAACAAGATGCGAATACCTTAATCGGGATTTTAAACGAGTACGTTTAAATTAGATTCTACACTAGTACATTTCAAAAAATATTTTCAACACTTATTAGATTGCGTATTTGCTATAATTAATAAATACAATGGTGTGTTTGTGAGTATTATTTTATTAAAATGAAGTTTGCGCCAATTTTAATTGATAAAATGTATGCTTCAATATAGATTTTTGAATTTTAGAATAGAGTAATTTTCAGAGTTCTTAAAAGTAAAATTGCCAAGAAATAAGGAGTCTAATTTCTTGGCAATTTTATAGTATTAATTTTACTTCTTTCTAATTTCCTCCAGTCGCTAAAACGGTATCTTTTGTTTGAGAACCATCGTTGGCCATTGTGTCTGTAACGGGCATGGTGTCCGACATGTCTGGGTTAGTGCTGCCTGTTGGTTGCAATTCTTCTTCTTCTAAAATATTGTCTTTATAGAAGTGCTCGAATTTGTCGATATATTCATTGAAAATCAAGGTTTCTTTCTCGGCCATCTCACGGTCATTGTTATTAATTAAAATATCAATTACTCTGCGGTAGGCAGACATATCATCAATTATTTCATCAATATTTTCATATTGCTCGTCAATAGTCATGCCGTCATAATATTCAAGACGTTCTTGATAGATCGTTTTTAATTTATCGAAAAGTGCTCTTGCTTTGGTAGTTTCGCCCACTTTAAAATAGCCGTCTACAAATGGTTCGACAAATGTATAGTATGCAAAATGCTCAACGGGCATATTAATTATAGACATGTCTATAATTTCCTTGGCCTTATCTATTTTTTCTTCTTTAATTAGTGCTTCTGTCAAGCGAGCTAGATTGCTGCGGTATGAGATGCCTTGTATTCTTGTTTGCGTGTCGTGGTATATTTTATCACTACCAGAATTTCCCCAATCCCATTTTTTAACAATATCGTACATTAAATCTGTATCAATACGTCCCATGTCAAAAGCGTTTTTACGCTCTGTTTTAATGGGTACTAATTTGTAGGTTAAGCCATCTAGCTGTAGATAGTCTTTCATCCAAATGTATTCTGCATCATCAAAACTTCCACCAGAAAAATACAGCGGTCTTTTCCAGTCATTATTCGCTACAATGTCTAGCATCATCATGCTTTTCTTTGTGATGGCGCTTTGCGAAATATCAATATCTATATAGTCAACTATTAGAGCTGAATCTTTCTCTTTAACAAGTCCACTTTCTAAAACATTCTTTTTGTTTACCGGTATCCTAATTTTATAAGTTGGATAGTAAACGGTGTTTAAAAAGCTTTCTGGGTAATCGGTTAAATCAGCATTTCTTTGCGTTAATATGTGTCTCAATTTAGTTTGAGGTTTATCGCTGTCTACCCAATTAATAAAATCTTGAATTGGCCATCTGTTATCTGTTGCTTTCTGATGGTAAAGAACATCGCGGTTTCCATAACGATATTTTACATGTTCTATCTGCGAAGGTATAGCAGGACTTTCGTAAGCCTTTTGTTTCATTTGGTCTATATACCAATCTGTTTCGAAAAGGCTAGTGCAAACAATGCGTACATCGGTTCGGTAGCCTTCAACTTCCTGCACGTACCAAGTAGGGAAGGTATCGTTGTCACCAATGGTAAAAAGAATTGCTCCCGCATCTTCTTTGCAAGAGTCTAAATATGCTTTAGCAGAAGCGTTTGCAGTAAATCGATTAGATCGATCATGATCATCCCAGTTTTGAAACGCCATTAAAAGAGGTACTGCTAAAAGGCATAAAATTGTTGCTGATGGCGCCAATATTTTTGGGGATATCCATTTTTTAAAATCGTGAAATATGCCATACACTCCAATCCCAATCCATAGTGCAAATACGTAAAATGAACCAACTAAAGAGTAATCGCGTTCACGCGGTTGAAATATATATGGATTCGTATAAAACTGAATTGCTAATCCTGTAAATAAGAAGAATATTAATAATACCCAGAATTGTTTCGGGTTTTTAGATATCTGAAATATGAGACCATAGATACCCAATAATAAGGGTAAAAAGAAATATGTATTTCTGCCTTTATTGTTTTCTACTTCTGTTGGTAAATTTTCTTGACTTCCTAATCTTGGACTATCAATAAAATTAAATCCGCTTAGCCATTCGCCATTTCCATTATATCTACCCTGAATGTCATTTTGTTTTCCAGTAAAATTCCACATAAAATACCTCCAATACATATAGCCCCACTGAAATTGAACCATGTATTTTATATTATCCCAAACAGAAGGTGGTTGCACTTCTATGTAATCACTAAATCTATTTAAAAAACCAATGTATTGTTCTGCATCTAATTCGCCATTAGCAAAACCTTCTTTTACTTGTCTTACCGCACGAGCTAATTCTTCATTAGATTGTGTCATTTTAAAATCCAACGGACCAAAATACTGCATGTAATTTTTCGCATGCTGACTACTCCATAAACGAGGAAGTATGCCCACATGCTTTGGGTCTGGTCCTTGATCCGCATTAATGTAATCGTTAACAATTACATATTTCCCTTGTATTTCATCTTTCTCGTACTTAGGTTTTACATCTTGATTTTTGCCTGCAGGTGCAAACATGTTAGAGTAGTAGGTTCCATAAACGGGACTATCAACTCCAGGATATTGATCGCGATTATAATAAGCAAGAAGCGCTCTAGCATCTTCAGGATTATTTTCATTGATAACTACTTTAGCGTTTGCTCGTATCGGTAGCATTATCCAAGAAGAGAATCCAAGAAATAAGAACATTAGACAAAGAACAATGGTGTTTGCTGTTCTATAATTGTTTTTACGAGTATAATTAAGGCCAAAGTAGAATGCAGCAATAAATAATATTCCAATAATTATTGACCCCGAGTTAAATGGAAGGCCAATACTATTAACGAAAAATAATTCGCCCCAACCAAAAAGTTGAAGTACATATGTTAAAGAGAATTTGTATACCAACATTAACACGGCAATAACCGCAATATTGGCCAATAAAAAGTTTTTTACTGTAGTGGTTTTGTATTTTTTAAAGTAATACAATAGACCGATTGACGGTATTGCTAAGAAGCCCATGAATTGAACTCCAAAGGTTAAGCCGACAACAAAGGAAATAAGTATGAGCCATTTGTTACCACGTGGGTCATCTATATTATCTACCCATTTTAAGCCTAGCCATAATAATAATGCCATTATAAGGCTTGCACTGGCATAAACCTCAGTTTCAACAGCATTAAACCAAAAACTATCTGAAAATGTAAAAGCTAGAGACCCTACTATACCACTGCCTAAAATAGCTATGGCTTTGGCATTAGTGATAGTTTCGCTTTTAGATATTAATTTACGTGTAAGGTTTGTGATTGTCCAAAACATAAAAAGAATGGTAAAGGCGCTGGAGACTCCAGAAACATAATTAACCATTCTTGCTACTTGGCTTGGTTCGAAAGCAAACATTGAGAAAAAAGCACCTATCATTTGTAATAAAGGTGCCCCTGGTGGATGCCCTACTTGTAGTTTTGCTGAGGTGGCAATATATTCGCCAGCATCCCAAAAACTGTTGGTAGGTTCAACTGTTATGGCATATACTATAAGGGCTATAAAAAAAACGACCCACCCTAAGATGCGGTCCCACTTTTCAAAATCTTTTGAAAACATACTATAAAAAAGGTTTATCGTCGGCACGAATTTAGTGATAAATATAAATATGCGTAGCTATATTTTATAAAGGTTTAACAAGAAGTGCTTGTTATTATTTTTAAGTATTGTGTAAAAAAATGTTTGCGCAAACCAAACTTTGTTTTAAATTTGCACGCTCTTACTAAAATATCAGTAAGAATATATTGATTGGCCCATGGTGTAATTGGTAACACACCGGTTTTTGGTACCGACATTCAAGGTTCGAGTCCTTGTGGGCCAACAGGATTAAAAAAAATCCCAATGTTTTTTAACATTGGGATTTTTTGTTTTCTAATGGTTTTGAAAGCTATCACCTTCTTTCGGGTCAAGATTTTCGGAAGAAGAATCATTATCAATTTCAACAGATTCACTTTCTTCAATTTTCTCGTTGTGTTCACGAAGTTCATCTTCAGCTTCGTTTCTTTCTAAATGTTCTTCATCAATTTCATCAAGCATAGTGCCCATTTTCTTTTTGTCTTTAATCATAGCCCAAGTCATTATTAAGCTTGTTGCAATAATTACAAATAGTAGGATTCCGGATTCGAAACCTGCAACTTCTGCTTCTACTGGAATTGCATAAAACAATAAGATGGTTATAAGTCCTCTAGGTGCTATAAAGACTTGAGGTAGAATGTCAGAACCTATAAAAACACGTAATAGAACAAAACGAATGGCGTAAATAGATGCAATTATTAAAATACTAACAATAGCCACATTTAAACTTAGTAGTGATGAAAGAACAATAGTAATACCGAATATTACGAAAAAAAATGTCCGAACAACAAAGGCGGTTTCTAAAGTAATGATGTGGAGTTCGTGATAGATCTGATGCATTTTCTCTTTCTCTAAAAAAATCGCAGTTTTTCCAGGGAAGAATAATTTTACATTAGCAATAACGAGACCGAAAATCAATATTATAATAAGAGAAGAAAGATGCATTTTCTTTCCTATGGCATATAATAAAAGTAATACAGCTATTAATAAGAATTGTTTTGCTTGACTTTTTATGCGTTGAAAGATTAATATCAAAGCATAACTAGCAATTATAGCTATTACTATGGTAAGGACAATGTTTCCTGCAAAACCGGCTGCTCCAGAATCAGTTTCAGGATTTAGTCCGCCCGATAAAAAATAAAACATCATTATTCCCATGATGTCTGAGAAGGTGCTTTCGTAAATGTGAAATTCTTTTTTCTCAGGGCTAAGACTGCTTACACTTGGTATTATTATAGCGGAAGAAAGTATTGAAAGCGGTGTGGCATAGAGCCAAGCAGCTTGCATGGTCATGCCGTCTATGAATTGATAAAGTATTAATGCTGCCACCCAGGCAGAACCGATAAGACCTATGAGTGCGATAGCCATCGATTTTAAAATAGGTACAAGCTTTTCTCGTTTTAGCTCCAATTCTAGAGCAGCCTCAAGCACAATCATTATTAGTCCAACAGTGCCAATTATTTCAAGTGTTCCTCGTAGGCTTTGTTCAAAATCTATAGCATCACCCATAAAATATTTTAGGCCAAATTGTAAAATAATACCTAAAACAATAAGCATTAATACCGATGGTATATTTGTCTTTTTCGAAATACCGTTAAACCAAAAAGAGATAATTACTATGGCTGCTGCGCCAATAATCATATTATAAGAAGAGAAAATTTCCATGGTCGGGTTTTTAGGGTCTTTGTAAAAAAGACTTATGGTGAGTGTTAATATAACGTAAGTTATGGTATGTTATTTAATCCTAAGTGTTTTGTGTAAAATAATTATGTATTGAAACTTAAAACTAAGGTTGTAAGTAAAATCAAAATTTTATGTATATTTGTGCCACTGAAAGGATATCGAAGTATTCATGAGGGGACAATAAGTCCTCTTTTTTATTGCTAAATTTTATGCTGAAAGAACAAGTTAAAGCACTTTTAGATGGGGCATTAAAAGAAGATGAATCGTTGTTTTTAATCGATTTTTCAATCTCTGCCGACAATTCTATTAAGATAGTTCTAGATGGTGATAACGGCATTGCTTTGAAAGATTGTATGCGAGTGAGCAGGGCTATTGAGCATAATCTTGATCGTGAAGAAACTGATTTTTCTCTAGAGGTGACTTCGGCTGGGGCGGCATCACCGCTTGTATTGCCAAGACAGTTTAGAAAAAATATCGGAAGAAAGGTGAAGGTTAGAACTAGTGAAGAATCTTTCGAAGGAAATCTAACAGAAACCACTGAAAATGGTATAGTACTCGAGTGGAAAGCTAGAGAACCGAAACCAATTGGAAAGGGTAAAGTGACAGTTCAGAAAAAACAGAGTATTGAGTTTTCTGAAATTAAAGAAGCAAAAGTTGTATTAAAATTTTAATTGTAATTACTGATGGAAAATATTGCATTAATTGAATCGTTCTCCGAATTCAAAGATGATAAATTCATTGATAGAGTAACGTTAATGGCTATTTTAGAGGAAGTCTTTAGAGGTGCCCTTAAACGTAAGTTTGGTTCTGATGACAATTTTGATATCATTATAAACCCTGATAAGGGAGATTTAGAGATTTGGAGAAATAGAATTGTTGTTGAAAACGGTGAAGTGGAAGATCCTAACGAGGAAATTTCATTAGCCGAAGCTCAGAAAATTGAACCCGATTTTGAAGTTGGTGAAGATGTATCTGAAGAGGTTAAATTAATTGATTTAGGAAGAAGAGCTATTTTGGCATTACGTCAAAATTTGATTTCTAAAATTCACGAGCACGACAATACTACCATATACAAGCAGTTTAAAGATCTTGAAGGAGAGATATATACTGCTGAAGTACATCATATTAGGCATAAAGCTATTATTTTGTTAGATGATGAAGGGAATGAAATTATCCTTCCAAAGGATAGACAAATACCTTCAGACTTTTTTAGAAAAGGTGATAACGTTAGAGGTATAATTGAAAGTGTTGAATTGAAGGGTAGTAAGCCATCAATTATCATGTCAAGAGCATCTCCTAAATTTTTAGAGCAGTTGTTTTTTCAGGAAATTCCAGAAGTTTTCGATGGTTTAATCACTATTAAGAAAGCGGTGCGTATTCCAGGTGAAAAAGCAAAAGTAGCTGTTGATTCTTATGATGATCGTATTGATCCAGTAGGAGCTTGTGTTGGTATGAAGGGATCTCGTATTCACGGTATTGTTCGTGAATTAGGAAATGAAAATATCGATGTTATTAACTGGACTAGTAATCCACAGTTATTAGTAACTAGAGCATTAAGTCCGGCAAGAGTATCATCTGTTAAGTTGAATGATGAGAAAATGACGGCACAAGTATATTTAAAACCTGAAGAAGTTTCTAAAGCAATAGGTAGAGGCGGCCATAATATTCGTTTGGCTGGCAAACTTACTGGTTATGAGATAGATGTGTTTAGAGAAGGCGTTGAGGAAGATGTTGAATTAACAGAATTCTCTGATGAAATCGATGCTTGGATTATTGAAGAATTCAAGAAGATTGGTATGGATACCGCTAGAAGTGTCTTAGAACAAGACGTTGCTGATTTGGTAAAACGTACCGATTTAGAAGAAGAGACAATTTCAGAAGTTGTAAGAATACTAAAAGAAGAATTGGAAGAATAGCTATATATTAGCGAAAAATTGCAGAAAAGTAATATCATTTATGGCAGGAAATGCAACGATAAGACTTAATAAGGTCCTTAGGGAGCTTAATATTTCATTGGACCGGGCGGTAGATTATTTAGCCTCTAAAGGTCATGATGTGGAGGCAAGGCCTACCACAAAAATATCCGATGAGGTATATCAAGTGCTCCAAGATGAGTTCCAGACCGATATGAGCAAGAAAGTTGCGTCTAAAGAGGTTGGGGAAGAGAAGCGTAAAGAGAAAGAGGCAATCCGTGTTCGTGCTGAGCAAGAGCAAGAAGAGCGAAGAGTAGCTCGTGAGAGAAGGTCTTCTTCAAATGATGTTGTCAAAGCTAAGGTTGAATTGGCTGGCCCTAAGACTGTTGGTAAAATTGACCTTGATGGTAAAAAAGCTAAGAAATCTGAGCCTGAAAAAGTTGAAGAGCCTGTAGTTGAGGCTCCTAAGCCTGTTGAAAAGGCTAAGATAGAAGAGGTTAAAATCGAAGCGCCAAAATTAAAAGGTCCAAAAATTGTAGCCCAAAAAATTGAGACTCCTGAAGTTAAAGTGCCTGAGGTTAAAAAGGAAGAAATTGAAGCAGAGGCACCTGTAAAGGAAGAAAAGAAGGAGGAGGAAAAGCCTGAAACACCAGCTGAAGTTGATCCTAGAAATGCTGAAAAGATTAAGACTCAGTATAAGAAATTAACAGGTCCAAAAATTACGGGCGATAAAATTAATCTAGATCAATTTAAGAAGCCTGAAAAGAAAAAGCCAGCCACAAAAGCATCAGATAATAATGATCGTAAGAAACGTAGAAAGCGTATAGTTAGTAAGCCTGGAAGCGGCGGCGGTGGTGCAAGAGGAGGAAGTTCTTTTGCAGCTAGAAAAGCAGCTGCAGGAAATAAACGTTTTAATGCACCTAAGGTAGAGCCTACTGAAGAAGATGTGCAGAAACAAGTACGTGAGACGCTTGAAAAACTTCAAGGAAAGTCTAAAAAAGGTAAAGGCGCTAAATATAGAAGAAGCAAAAGAGATCAACACCGTGAGCAAACGGAGAAGGATCTAGAACAACAAGAATTAGAAAGTAAAATATTAAAAGTAACTGAATTTGTAACTGCAAGTGAAGTTGCTACAATGATGGATGTTTCTACCACGCAGATAATTTCTGCTTGTATGTCTTTAGGTATTATGGTTACCATGAACCAAAGATTAGATGCTGAAACATTGTCTATAGTGGCTGAAGAATTTGGCTATGAGGTTGAATTTGTAACCTCAGATATAGAAGAAGCTATTGTAGAAGAAGTTGATGCGGAAGAGGATCTAAAACCTCGTGCTCCTATAGTTACGGTAATGGGGCATGTTGATCATGGTAAAACTTCTTTACTGGATTACGTTCGTGAAGCGAATGTAATTGCAGGTGAAAGTGGTGGTATTACACAGCATATTGGGGCGTACGGAGTGCAGTTGGAAGGGGGTCAGAAGATTACCTTTTTAGATACTCCTGGTCACGAAGCCTTTACTGCAATGCGTGCAAGAGGGGCACAAGTTACCGATATTGCAGTTATTGTAATTGCTGCGGATGATGATATAATGCCACAAACAAAAGAAGCTATTAGTCATGCACAAGCGGCTGGAGTGCCGATTGTGTTTGCGATAAATAAAATTGATAGACCTGCTGCAAATCCTGATAAGATTAAAGAAGGTTTAGCTCAAATGAATCTTTTAGTTGAAGATTGGGGTGGAAAAATTCAGTCTCATGATATTTCAGCAAAAACTGGAGATGGTGTTAAAGAGCTACTAGAAAAAGTTTTATTAGAAGCTGAATTGTTAGAGCTTAAAGCAAATCCGGATAGAATGTCATCTGGTACAGTTGTGGAGGCATTTTTAGATAAAGGTCGTGGTTACGTATCTACAATTTTAGTGCAAAATGGTACTTTAAAAATTGGCGATTATGTTTTAGCTGGTACCCATAGTGGTAAAGTTAAAGCTATGCATGATGAACGTGGTCATGAAGTTCAGACAGCTGGTCCTGCAACTCCGATATCTATATTAGGTTTAGATGGTGCGCCACAAGCGGGTGACCGTTTTAATGTAATGGATGATGAGAGAGAAGCTAAGCAAATTGCAACCAAACGTTCTCAATTACAACGTGAGCAATCTGTTCGTACGCAACGTCATATAACATTGGATGAAATTGGACGTAGAATTGCTTTAGGTGACTTTAAAGAACTTAATATTATCTTGAAAGGTGATGTTGATGGTTCAGTTGAAGCATTGACGGATTCATTCCAAAAATTATCTACTGCAGAGATACAAGTAAATATTATTCATAAAGGCGTGGGTGCAATTACAGAATCAGATGTCTTATTGGCTTCTGCTTCAGATGCAATTGTTATCGGGTTTAATGTAAGACCGATGGGTAATGCTAGAGATATTGCTGATAAAGAAGAAATTGATATCAGAATGTACTCCATTATTTATGATGCAATAAATGACTTGAAAGATGCGATGGAAGGTATGCTTTCACCAGAAATTAAAGAAGAAATTACTGGTAATGCTGAAATCCGTGAAACCTTTAAGATCTCTAAAGTTGGAACAATTGCAGGTTGTATGGTTACCTCGGGTAAGATTTTCAGAAATGGGGGTATACGATTAATACGTGATGGTGTAGTGGTTTATACAGGTGAATTAGCATCCTTGAAACGATTTAAAGATGATGCCAAGGAAGTTGCTAAAGGCTATGATTGTGGATTACAAATTAAAAACTACAATGATATTAAAGAAGGAGATATTGTAGAGTGTTTCCAAGAAGTTTCAGTAAAAAAGAAATTGAAATAATAAATAGAATATATTTTTAAGGAATAAAAAAAATCGTCTTAATTAGACGATTTTTTTGGTTTTAATAACATGGCATCAGGGTATTTTGCTCGTACCTCTATGAATTTCCGTTCAGCATCTAATTTGTTTTTAAACCTACCAACTCTTACTCTGTAGGTAGGTGAATCAAAATCTATTTTTGAGTATAAATTAGGAAAATCAACTTCCACTTCAGATTTAATGCGAGTGGCTTTGGCGTGTGAGCCAAATCCAACTTGTATTCTATAATATTCCGAACTTGAGTTTGCAGTTTTGTATTGAGCTAGTAATTTGTCTAACTTTTGATCTTGTACTATGTTCACTTTGCCTGTCTGGGCTTGAGCTAAGTTGAGAGACCCAATTATGATTGCTGTGTATATAAGTGTTTTCATTTGCGCTATAATGTTGATTTTTAATCGCTTGAACAAAGGTAATTTTTTCGAATTTAATCCATGTGAATTTATATTATTTAGAATAGTTATAAATTGTAAATTATAAATAACTTAACATTTTCAAAATAAAGTCTATGTTGTATTTTTGCCTTCAATTTAAGGGTAGATATTTAAACTAAGCTCCAAAGAATGTACTTAACGAAAATATCATGCCAAGATTCCGAAAGCAATTTAATTAATATGAAAAAGGTTCATTACCGAAATCAGTTTTCTAGAGTTTTCAGTATTACTGCAGTATTTTTCCTACTTTTTTCGCTATCGCTTTTTGCTCAAGAAGAGGGCGCTACTGGAGGTGATGCTGCAAAAGGAAAGCAATTATTTAATCAAAATTGTGCGGCATGTCACTCTTTGGATAGAAAAATGACTGGTCCTGCGTTGGCTAAAGTAGAGTCTAGATTAGCAGAAGATGAAGGTTTAGATAAAGAGTGGTTATATAGTTGGATTAAGAATAGTCCAGGTTTAATAGCTTCTGGAGATGCATATGCTAATAAAGTTTATGCTGAATATAATGAGGCAGCAATGACTGCTTTTCCAACACTCAGTAATGAAGATATAGATAATATCTTGGCGTATACTGCTGCTGAACCAGCAACTCCTCCAGCGGCTGCAGCTGCCGACGGTGAAGTTGTTTCGCAAGGTGGTACTGGTGGTATATCAAATGAAGTAATATTAGGTGCTCTCGCATTGGTATTTGGTTTGTTGGTTGTAATGCTTCTTTTAGTAAATAAGACTTTGCAGCGAATTGCAACAGCTAACGGGGTTGATTTGGTTGAAGAAAAAGAAAAGCGCTTGCCATTGTGGAAAGCTTTTGCTAAAAATCAATTTTTAATTCTTGTCACCGTAATACTATTACTATTGTCTGGAGCTTATTTTGCATATGGTTATGTAATGCAGGTTGGTGTTGATCAAGGATACGCACCCATTCAACCAATTCATTTTTCTCATAAGATTCATGCTGGTGACAATAAAGTGGAGTGTAAATATTGTCACTCTTCTGCTAGAGTTTCTAAAACTTCTGGTATTCCATCATTAAATGTGTGTATGAATTGTCATAAATCTATTTATGAGTATAAAGGAAACCCAGAAGGGCCAAGTAAGGATGATTTAGCAAATGGTTATACTAATGATTTTTATACCGGCGAAATTAAAAAGCTTTATAAGGCTGTAGGTTGGGATGAGGAAAATCAAAAATACACTGGAGAAAGTGAACCAGTAAAATGGGTTCGAGTTCATAATCTTCCAGATTTTGCATATTTCAATCACTCGCAACACGTTACTGTTGCAGGTGTTGAGTGTCAAACATGTCATGGACCTATTGAGGAAATGGAGATTGTTGAGCAATTTTCACCATTAACTATGGGTTGGTGTATTAACTGTCACCGTGAGACTAATGTTAAGGTTGAGGGTAATGAGTATTACGCTAAAATTCACGAAGAACTTTCTAAAAAGTATGGGGTTGAGAAATTGACTGCTGCTCAAATGGGTGGTTTGGAATGTGGAAAATGTCATTATTAAACAAGAATTAAGTAGCTAATTACAGATATACGTATGGCATCAAACAAAAAATATTGGAAAAACGAAGCGGAATTAAATCCGAACGATTCCATTGTTGAGACGCTAAAACAGAACGAATTTGTTCAAGAAATACCTGTTGATGAATTTTTAGGTGACAAGGAGACTTTGTCTGAAACTTCAACTAATAGACGTGATTTCTTGAAATATGTTGGTTTCAGTACTGCAGCAGCATCTTTAGCTGCCTGTGAAGGACCGGTTATTAAATCAATTCCCTATGTTGTTCAGCCGGAAAATATTGTTCCAGGTGTTGCTAATTATTATGCGACTACTATAGCTGATGGATTTGATTTTGCTAGTATTTTGGTCAAGACTAGAGAAGGTAGGCCGATAAAAATTGAAAATAATAATGAGGCAAAAATTGCTGGTTCTGGTAATGCTAGAGTGCAGGCATCAGTATTGTCTTTATATGATAGTAAAAGATTACAAGGACCAGTTACAAATGGTGAGCCAGCAGAATGGGCTACGCTAGATGCGGCTGTAAAAGCTAAGTTGGGTTCTTTAAAAAGTTCAGGAAAGCAAATTGCGTTACTAACACAAACTTATGCTAGTCCTTCTACTGCTAGATTGATAGAAGAGTTTAAAGCTGTTTATGGAAATGTTAATCATGTAACATATGATGCGGTTTCTGAAGATGCTGCTCTTTCAGCATTTGAAGCTAAGTATGGTGAGCGTGCTTTAGCGGATTATGATTTCGAGAAGGCAAATGTTATTGTTTCATTTGGTGCTGATATCTTAGGAGATTGGCAGGGAGGTGGTTATGATACTGGATATTCTAAAGGTCGAGTGCCAAAGAATGGAAAGATGTCTAAACATGTGCAGTTTGAAGCAAATATGTCTTTAGCTGGTGCTAATGCAGATAAGCGTGTTCCTTTAACGCCATCGCAACAGATGATTGCTCTAGCGAAATTATATGCTAAATTAAATGGTACTTCTGCTGGTGGTGAATTACCTGAAAATGTAGAAAAAGCAATTGATGATACTGCTAAATTAATCCGAAAGGATATGAGCGGTTCTGTTGTTGTTTCTGGTATTGATGATATTAATGTACAAACAGTTGTTCTTGCAATTAATGAGATGTTGGGTAGTAAAGCATTCGATGCAAAATCACCTAGATATACTCGTCAAGGAAATAGTGCGGCATTAAGTGCTTTGATTTCTGCTATGAAATCGGGTAGTGTTGGTGCTCTGTTTATTGATGGGGTTAACCCAATGTATACATTGCCGAATGCTGCAGACTTTAAAGAGGGTCTTGAAAATGTTGATCTTTCAGTTGCTTTTTCAACAAGTTGGAATGAAACCACAGAAGTGGCTCAATATACTGCGGCTTCTAACCATTATTTAGAATCTTGGGGTGATGCTCAGTTGAAAAAAGGACATTATAGTTTAATGCAGCCTACAATTACTGAATTGTTTGATACCAGACAATTTCAATCTGCACTTTTAAATTGGATGGGTAGCGATATAAGCTATTACGATTTTATAAAAGAAACTTGGAGTGCTTCTGTTTTAGGCGGTAGTGATTGGGGTAGGGCATTACAAGCTGGAGTTTTTGTACCTGCTGATGCTGTTAGTGAGGTTGTGACTGAAGAAGGTGATCCTGTGATTTCGGTTGTTGCTGTTGCTGATAAAGAAGTTGGAGTTGAAGGTTTAGAAGGTGAAGAGGAGGTTGCTTCTGTTTCTATTGCTGCTGCAGTTCAGAGTTTGGCAAGTGCCAACATGGCTGGAATGGAGTTGCAGTTGTATACTAAAACTGGTATGGGAGATGGACAGCAAGCGGGTAACCCATGGTTGCAAGAGTTTCCTGATCCGATAACTAGGGTTTCTTGGGATAATTATGTTACAGTTTCTAAAGCTGATGCTGCTAAATTAGGATTCGTAAATGAAAATGTTGCGAATGGTGGTTTAGATGGTAGTTATGCCAAACTAACTGTAAATGGAGTTTCAGTAAATAATGTGCCAGTAATTATTCAGCCTGGTCAGGCTGCTGGTTCAGTTGGTCTTTCGTTTGGATATGGAAAAAAGGTAGGATTAAAATCAGAAATGCAAACTGGTGTTAATGCGTATCCATTATATCAAGATTTAAAGAATGTTCAATCAGTAACGATTGAGAAATCGGCCGGTAATCATGAGTTTGCTTGTGTGCAGTTGCACAACACGCTAATGGGTCGTGGTGATATTATAAAAGAAACTACTTTAGAGATATTTAATACTAAAGATCATGCGGAATGGAATCATGTTCCTCAAGTATCTTTAGATCATAATGAAGTGCCCGCTACAAGTGTAGATTTATGGGATAGCTTTGATCGTTCAATCGGACATCATTTTAATCTTTCAATAGATCTTAATGCTTGTACTGGATGTGGTGCTTGTGTTATTGCTTGTCATGCAGAGAACAATGTTCCTGTAGTTGGTAAAGAAGAAATTAGAAAATCTAGAGATATGCACTGGTTGCGTATTGATAGATATTACTCATCAGAAGAGACTTTTGAAGAGGATAACATTAAGAAAGAAGAATTTGATGGTCTTTCAGGGGATAAGGGTTCATTAGGTGGATTTGGTGAATTGGAGCATCCAACAGCTAATCCACAAGTAGCTTTTCAACCTGTAATGTGTCAGCATTGTAATCATGCTCCTTGTGAGACTGTTTGTCCAGTTGCTGCAACATCACATAGTAGACAAGGTCAAAACCATATGGCGTATAACAGATGTGTTGGTACAAGATATTGTGCAAATAACTGTCCTTATAAAGTAAGACGTTTTAACTGGTTCCTGTATAATAATAACGATGAGTTTGATTATCATATGAATAATGACCTTGGTAAGATGGTTATTAATCCAGATGTTAACGTACGTTCTAGAGGTGTAATGGAGAAATGTTCTATGTGTATTCAAATGACACAGAAATCAATTCTTTATGCTAAAAGAGATGGTCGTCCTGTGAAAGATGATGAATTCCAGACCGCATGTTCGGCTGCTTGTAGTAGTGGGGCAATGGTGTTTGGAGATGTTAATGATCATGATAGTGAAGTGTCGAAATTAAAAGAGAGTGACCGTATGTATCACTTGTTAGAACATGTTGGTACAAAACCAAATGTGTTTTATCATGTAAAAGTGAGAAATACAAACGAAGCATAATTAAAGAATAAGCATAGTAATAATAAATTAAATTATGGCGTCGCATTACGAAGCACCAATACGTAAACCGCTAGTTCTTGGAGACAAGGGCTACCATGATGTATCTGTAGATATATCAAGGCCGGTAGAAGGTAAGGCTAACAAACATTGGTGGATAGTTTTTTCCATTGCGTTAGTAGCTTTTCTATGGGGAGTTGGATGTATTGTTTATACAGTTTCAACGGGTATAGGAACATGGGGTCTGAATAAGACTGTTGGTTGGGCCTGGGATATTACCAACTTCGTTTGGTGGGTAGGTATCGGCCACGCCGGAACCTTAATTTCTGCAGTATTACTTTTGTTTAGACAGAAGTGGAGAATGGCAATTAACCGTTCTGCAGAAGCAATGACAATATTCTCAGTAATACAGGCAGGTTTATTTCCTGTGATACACATGGGTAGACCATGGTTGGGATATTGGGTGTTACCAATTCCAAACCAATTTGGATCATTGTGGGTGAACTTTAACTCGCCTTTACTTTGGGATGTATTTGCAATATCTACGTACTTATCTGTTTCATTAGTTTTCTGGTGGACAGGTTTACTTCCAGATTTCGCAATGATTCGAGATAGAGCAGTTAAGCCTTTCCAAAAGAAGATATATGGTTTATTAAGTTTTGGATGGACAGGTCGTGCTAAAGATTGGCAACGATTTGAAGAGGTGTCTTTGGTTTTAGCAGGTCTTGCAACACCACTTGTACTTTCTGTACATACCATTGTATCTTTTGATTTTGCTACTTCGGTTATTCCAGGTTGGCATACCACTATATTCCCTCCTTATTTTGTTGCAGGTGCAATTTTCTCTGGCTTTGCCATGGTAAATACACTATTAATAATCATGCGTAAGGTATGTAGTTTGGAGGCTTATATAACGGTACAGCATATTGAACTAATGAATATTGTAATAATGCTAACTGGATCCATTGTGGGTTGTGCATATATTACAGAGTTGTTTATGGCTTGGTATTCAGGTGTAGAATATGAACAATATGCATTCTTGAATAGAGCAACCGGACCTTACTGGTGGGCGTATTGGTCAATGATGACTTGTAACGTATTTTCACCTCAATTTATGTGGTTTAAGAAATTGCGTACCAGTATAATGTTCTCATTCTTTATTTCTATTGTGGTGAACATAGGAATGTGGTTCGAACGTTTTGTAATCATCGTAACCTCGTTACATAGAGATTACTTGCCATCTTCATGGACTATGTTCTCTCCAACCTTTGTTGATATTGGTATATTTATAGGAACTATCGGCTTCTTCTTTGTATTATTCTTGTTATACTCTAGAACATTCCCAGTAATTGCACAAGCAGAAGTAAAATCTATTTTGAAATCTTCGGGTGAGAAGTATAAAAAATTACGTGATGCTGGTCAGCCATTATATCAAATTGAAAAAGGTGGAAAAGTTATCGAAACCAAATCAGAAGTTATAACTGATGACGTTTTAATGGGTGAAGTATTGCCAGCTAAAGATGATAAAACTGGAGTTTCTGACTTGTTGAGTTCTATAGGAACATTTGATGCAACTAGAGAAACTGCCGATGACTTGAAAAAAGTTAAAGGTATTGGACCGCAGATGGAAAAAACATTAAACCAAATTGGCATTTATACATTTGCACAAGTTGGTAGAATGACAGAAAAAGAATATAATTTATTAGATTCTATTACTGAATCATTCCCAGGAAGGGCACAGCGTGATGATTGGGCTGGCCAAGCAAGAATTCTAAATAACAATAAATAGATATGGCGTCTAAAGTTATTCAGGCATATTACAATGATGACGATGTTTTAATGCATGCGGTCAAAAAAGTAAAGGCTGCCAAACATCATATAGAAGAAGTCTATTGTCCATTCCCAGTGCATGGACTAGATAAAGCAATGGGACTTGCTCCGACTAGAATAGCAATTACATCTTTCATGTACGGCTGTTTAGGTCTTAGTGTTGCAATTTGGATGATGAACAATATTATGATTGTTGATTGGCCTCAAGATATTGGGGGTAAGCCAAGTTTTAGTTATATAGAGAACATGCCGGCTTTTGTGCCTATTATGTTTGAATTAACGGTATTTTTTGCTGCACACTTAATGGTTATTACTTTTTATATGAGAAGTAAATTATGGCCATTTAAAAAAGCGGAGAATCCAGATGTACGTACGACTGATGACCATTTTGTAATGGAAATAGAAGTACATGACAATGAACAAGAGTTAAAAGATTTATTGCTTGATACAGGTGCTGTAGAAATCAATATGACTGAGAAAAACCTTCATTAATATGAACAGTTTTAGCAAAATAGTAAGCGTATTTGCACTGATTTGGATGGTGTCTTCGTGTAAAAGCGATAATGCTCCTAACTATCAGTATTTCCCGAATATGTATGTTCCCGTAGGTTATGAAGCATACGGTGAGGCTGGTATTTTACCAAACGGACAAGAAGCAATGGTGCCTCCTGCAAATACAATATCTAGAGGTTGGTTGCCATATGGTAATGAAAACACTATGGAAGGTAAAGAAATCGCAAGATTGATGGAGAGTCCTTTAGATTCTTTAAAAATGGACGAGAATTTAGCGGAAGGTCAAAAGCTTTATGCTATATATTGTGCTATTTGTCATGGTAATAAAGGCGACGGACAGGGTAATCTTGTAAAACGCGAAAAGATATTGGGTGTACCTAGTTATGCAGATGCAGCTAGAAACATTACAGTAGGCACAAGTTATCATACTATTCATTACGGATTGAACTCAATGGGTTCTTATGCCGCTCAAATGAATACCAAAGAAATGTGGCAAGTTTCAGAATATGTTGTGAAACTGAAACAAGATTTAACAAAATAATACATTAGCATACAAGATATGTACACATTTTCAAATCGATTAAAAATAGGTTCTTTTATTATGATGGCTGTAGGAGCTTTATTCATAGTAACAGGTTTTCTTTCTGCGCCTAGTACAGTTGAAGAAGCTAAAGCTATTGTTGCAAGTCATGGTGATGGTCATGGAGACTCTCATGGTGAAGAAGTGGCACATGCTGCTGAAGGCCATGGTGAAGCTGCACATCACGATTCGGCTCATGATGAACACACATTAGCACAATTAAGAAATAGACCTTGGTCAGCATTATATGTGGCAGCTTTCTTTTTCTTTATGATTGCATTAGGTGCATTGGCATTTTATGCAATACAACGGGCAGCGCAAGCAGGTTGGTCTCCATTATTATTTAGGGTAATGGAAGGTATTACTTCATATATTGTGCCTGGTGGTATAATTGTATTTGTGATATTGGCTATGTCTGTTGCTCATATGAATCATCTATTTGTTTGGATGGATCCAGAGGTTGTTGCACATGACGAATTATTACAAGGAAAAGCAGGGTTTTTAAATCCATATTTCTTTTTACTAAGAGCGGCTATATTTTTAGGTGGCTGGATTTTTTATCGTGAGTATTCTAGAAAATTGTCTTTGCGCCAAGATGAATCTGATGATAATTCAAATTTTATATTAAACTTTAGATGGTCAGCTGGCTTTTTGGTTTTCTATTTGGTATCAGAATCTATGATGTCATGGGATTGGATTATGAGTGTTGATCCACATTGGTTTAGCACATTATTCGGATGGTATATTTTTGCAAGTATGTTCGTATCAGGTATTACTACAATAGCTATGGTAACAATTTACTTAAAGTCTAAAGGGTATTTGCCGGATGTTAATGATAGCCATATTCATGATTTAGCAAAATTTATGTTTGGTATTAGTATATTTTGGACATACCTGTGGTTTTCGCAGTTTATGTTAATCTGGTACGCTAATATTCCAGAAGAGGTAACTTATTACGTTACTCGAATAGAAAATTATAATTTACCATTTTTCGGAATGGTCGCAATGAACTTCTTATTTCCTGTGTTGTTACTTATGAATAGTGATTTCAAACGAATGAGTTGGTTTGTAATTATGACCGGTATTGTTATTTTAGCAGGTCACTACATGGATATTTTTAATGCCATTATGCCAGCAACTGTAGGTACACACTGGGGTATTGGTATTCCGGAATTAGGAGGTATATTATTCTTTGCTGGATTGTTTTTGTTTTGGGTATTTAGAGCTCTTACTACTGCTCCATTGCAGCCCAAACGCAATCCGTTCATAGAAGAAAGTAGACATTTTCATTATTAGTTTTAAAGTATAATTAAGTCATACGATGAATACATTTTTGATTTTAATTGTTTTGGTTTTAGTAGCTATTGCTGTTTGGCAAATGGCCAAAATATTTGAGCTTTCGCAAACCAATTCAAATGCTGGTCAGGTTGCTACTGATAGCGACAACAAATACAATGGCTATTTGATGTTTGCCTTTTTGATATTCATTTATGGTATCACAATTTTCAGCTTTTGGAAATATACCAAAATGTTGTTACCAGAGGCAGCTTCTGCGCATGGTGGGGAATATGACATGTTGATGTTGGTTTCTATGGTGTTAATTTTTGTTGTACAAACAATTACACAAGCTTTACTACATTATTTTGCTTATAAATACAGAGGTGAAAAAGGCAAAAAAGCAGTGTATTTTGCGGACAATGATAAATTAGAATTTATTTGGACAATTATTCCAACAATTGTTTTAGCGGCATTAATTATTTGGGGACTTTATACTTGGACTGTTATTACAGATATAAATGATGATGATGATCCAATTGTTGTAGAATTATATGCACAGCAGTTTAATTGGACAGCGAGATATGCCGGAAATGATAATGTTTTAGGAGATTCAAATGTTAGATTAATTGACATTAATAAAGCGAACATATTAGGAATTGATGAAGGAGATACTTATGGTAGTGATGATGTAATTGTTAAAGAATTGCATTTACCTGTTGGTCGTAAGGTTAATTTTAAAATGCGTTCACAAGATGTGTTGCATTCAGCTTATATGCCACACTTTAGAGCACAGATGAATTGTGTTCCAGGCATGATAACTGAGTTTTCGTTTACACCAATTACAACTACAGCAGAGATGAGACAAAATCCTGATGTTGTTGAAAAGGTAAAAAGAACCAATAAAATTAGAGCTGAGAAAGCTGCTAATGGTGAACCCAATTCTGATCCTTGGGAGTATGATTTTCTTTTGATTTGTAACAAGATTTGTGGTAAATCACATTACAATATGCAAATGAAAATTATTGTTGAGTCTGAAGAAGATTTCAATAAATGGATAGCCGATCAAAAGACTTTTGGTCAAAGTATGGCAACTACAGAATAATAGATTAAGACAAAAATTTTATAAATAACTGATTATGTCAGAATTAGGACACGGACACGAGGACGAACATGGAGATGATCACGGACATCACCATAAACAGACCTTCATAACCAAATACATATTTAGTCAGGATCATAAGATGATCTCTAAACAGTATTTGATTACTGGCCTTATAATGGGCTTTATTGGTATTAGCATGTCGCTTTTGTTTAGAATGCAATTGGCATGGCCAGGTGAGTCTTTCGGTATTTTTGAGTCAGTATTAGGTAAATGGGCTCCTGACGGTGTTATGGACGCTGATGTTTATTTGGCTTTGGTGACTATACATGGTACTATAATGGTATTCTTTGTATTAACTGCTGGCTTAAGTGGTACGTTTAGTAATCTACTAATTCCATTGCAAGTTGGAGCACGAGATATGGCTTCAGGATTTTTGAACATGGTTTCATATTGGCTTTTCTTTTTGTCTAGTGTGATTATGTTAAGTTCTTTGTTTATCGAATCGGGACCTGCAGCTGCTGGTTGGACAGTTTATCCACCACTGAGTGCATTGCCTATGGCGCAATCAGGTTCTGGATTAGGAATGACATTATGGTTAGTAGCGATGACTATTTTTATAGCATCTTCTTTGCTAGGTTCATTAAACTACATAGTAACTGTTTTGAATTTGCGTACAAAGGGTATGTCAATGACAAGAATGCCATTAACAATTTGGGCATTTTTTGTAACTGCAATTATTGGTGTTATATCATTCCCAGTATTACTTTCAGCAGGTTTATTGTTACTGATGGATAGAAGTTTTGGAACTTCATTTTTCTTGTCAGATATATTTATACAAGGCGAGGTATTACATTATCAAGGTGGTTCTCCTGTATTGTATGAGCACTTATTCTGGTTTTTAGGTCACCCTGAGGTATATATCGTTATTTTACCTGCAATGGGTATAGTGTCTGAAGTTATGGCTGTTAACGCTAGGAAACCTATTTTTGGTTACCGTGCGATGATTGCATCTATTATTGCAATTGCTTTCTTATCAACTATTGTATGGGGTCACCATATGTTCCTTTCAGGTATGAATCCATTTTTAGGTTCTGTATTTACATTTACAACTTTATTGATTGCAATTCCATCGGCTGTAAAATCGTTTAACTGGATTACAACTTTATGGAAAGGTAACTTGCAACTGAATACAGCGATGTTGTTTTCAATAGGAATGGTTTCAACGTTTATAACTGGTGGTCTTACAGGTATTATCCTTGGGGATAGTACATTAGATATTAATGTTCATGACACCTATTTTGTTGTGGCTCACTTTCACTTGGTGATGGGTATTTCAGCACTTTACGGGTTATTTGCAGGTGTTTACCACTGGTTTCCAAAAATGTTTGAAGGTAAGATGATGAATAAAAATTTGGGGTATGTACACTTTTGGATAACAGCTGTAGGTTCTTATGGAATATTTTTCCCAATGCATTTTGTTGGTATGGCAGGTGTTCCTCGTAGATATTATGAGAATACAGCTTTTCCAATGTTTGACGAATTAACTGATGTACAAGTGTTAATGACAGTCTTTGCTTTAATTACGGCAGGTGCACAATTAATATTTGCTTTTAACTTTATACGGAGTATTTTCTACGGAAAAGTTGGTCCTAAAAACCCATGGAAAGCGACTACATTGGAGTGGACAACTGAATTAAAACATATACATGGTAACTGGGAAGGTGCAATTCCTCATGTACACCGTTGGTCTTATGACTATAGTAAAACAGATGATAATGGTGAATATATTATTCCAGGTCAAGATTTTGTACCGCAAACGGTGCCTATGAAAGACGGCGAAGAAGAGCTTCATCATTAAGAAATAATAGAATATTTTTGAACCCTGAGTCTTAAAAAAGAGTCAGGGTTTTTTTTGTGGCATAATTTTAGCAGTTTGGTGTTATGTCAGTTTTTATGATATCTTTAAAAAAGAAAGAACACTAAGATGAAAAATCTCGTATTAATAGTTTCCCTAGTTTTTTGTTTCCAAGGATTTTCACAACGAAAGCCGAAAATTAAAGGCAATCGAAATGTTGTCATTGTAGAAGATGTGTTACCCGATTTTAGTTCTGTAGAATTAAAAGATGATTTGGATATATCTTTAGAGCAATCAGACGAGCCTGGTTATTTTATTGAGGCTGATGATAACCTAATTGATATATTAAAGTTTAAGGTTACAGGAAATACCTTAGAGATAAGTTGTTTTTATAAGGTCACCTCAAGTAAGAAGTTTAATATAGTTATACGTTTTCGAGATTTGAACGGTATTACTTTGCGTGAAGGCAAACTTGTAATAAAAGAAAAAATTACCGTCCCAGACGATTTACAAATAAATACTTATAATGCTTCCAAATTGGAAATGTTAGCTAGTGCAGCTATAGTCGATATTAATATGGAGGGAAACAGTTCTGCTGATTTAAATATAGAGGCCGATTCAGTCAATATATACCTAAAAGATCGTATAGATGCGCGCATATATGCTGTAACCGAAACCAATGCGATAGAGATGCGTAAAAATGCGTCAGTTCGCATGGAGGGCTCGTCAGATATCTTGAATGTGAATCTATATGATAATTCAAATTTTAAAGGTTCACGTCTGGAAGCTTCCGAAGTTGTATTAAATCTTGAGAGTTCTACAAATGCCGACGTAAATGCCTTATCTAGTTTTGAACTTACCTCACGCGGAACTGCAAAGACTCATCTATACGGTAATGCAACTATATCCATTGTGAAATTTTTAGACAAATCACAACTACATAAAGAGAATTAGAATTTAAGAGTTAGTTAATTATTGAGCAATTGGTGCACTCATACAATGGTCTGGAATGCCAAATCCATCAACTAATACTCCAATATGTGGTCTTAATTCTGTACACAAGCGTTCAACTCTTTGTCGGATTGCTTTAGACTTCGTACCCCCCAGATACCCTTGTTCTAAATACCATTCAGAGTCTTTACGTATTTCTTGTAAAGCAAAGAGGGTTCCTAATTTCATAAACAGTGTTTTATTTTTATCATCTTCAATAGTATCAACATACTCGCAATAAGTATTGTAAGCAAGTTCTATACTATAGGCTTTTCCTAAGGTAATTACATGTGTTTGAACCTTCATAAAAGCTTGATAAGAAGGCACTCCTTTTTTAATATATCCTCTAATTCGCATTGCTAAAGTATAGGTTAGTCTACGAGTCCTGTAATTAAAAGCATGCTTATGGAATTTAGAATTGTATAAATGATCCTTGTCTATTTTATTGGTATAAACCGGGTTAACAGTAGTTAATTTATCGGCAATTTGAATTCCTAATATTTTCAAAACTGAACTAAATCCGGCACTATTAAACTCAGATTTAAAATCAGAGAGTACACCTTTAGCAGCTAGCTGTAAGAGAACTGTATTGTCACCCTCAAAGGTTGTAAAAATATCCACATCGCCTTTTAGGTCTGCAATTCTGTTTTCAATCAAATAGCCTTTGCCGCCACAAGCTTCCCTGCATTCCTGTATGGTCTCGTTAGCATACCACGTAATTATAGATTTAAGTCCGGCTACCTGAGTTTCTACTTTTCGTTTATCTGGTTGAGTTTCGTCGCAATAAATAGCCATCATTTTATCTAAGCTAAAATGATAGACATAAGCACTCGCAATTAATGGTGTTAATCGTAATTGATGTGATGGATAGTCCATCAATAAATCTTCTTGTATTTTCACACTATCATTAAACTGTCTTCTTTTAAGAGCGTGTTTAACTGCTACAGCTAATGCCATTTTAGCTCCACCTAATCCTGCTCTAGCTACACAAATACGTCCACCTACTAATGTTCCTAGCATCGTGAAAAATCGCTTATTCGGATTTTTAATATCTGAAAAATAGGTTCCGTCGGAATTTATAGTTCCATATTTATTTAAAAGGTTTTCACGAGGCACTACAACTTGGTTAAACCAAATTTTACCATTATCTACACCATTTAATCCAAGTTTATAACCATTGTCTTCTACAGTAATTCCGGGCAACTCCATATGGTTTTCATCTCTAAGCGGAACCAAAATTGCATGTACACCTTCGTTTTTGCCATCAACGATAAGTTGCGCAAAAACAGAAGCCATTTTGGAGTGCAAGGCATTACCAATATATTCCTTGTTATCATTTTTACCTGGAGTATGAATTATAATACTATCTGTGGCCTTGTCATAAGTAGCGGTAGTTTTTATACCACGAACATTAGAACCGTGTCCGGTCTCTGTCATTGCAAAACAACCCAATAAATCGGCTGTTCCGGCATCTGAAAGATATAAGTCGTGATGCGTTTTGGTTCCTAATTTCTGAATGCTACCACCAAATAATCCAACTTGTACGCCGAATTTTATGGTAAGACTACCGTCTACATACATCATATTTTCGAACATGTACGCGTAACCTTCCATGTCGCCACTTCCGCCATATTCTTTAGGATAAGCCATTGCACCATAACCTTTAAGTGCTAAAAATTTAACCTGATTCAAAACAACTTCTCTAAATTCTTCTTTGTTTCGATGTACATCCCATTTAAAAATATCATCTTTTAAAACAGCCCTGAAATCATCAACCACTTTAGCATGTTTTCCTTTTAAAATCGTGTCAATTTCGTTAGCGTTGTAAAAATCAGAAGTACTTTCATGGATTACTTCAACATCAAAAAGATGATTATAATGGTTAGGTTGAATACCTAAATTAATTTCAATGTCTTTTAAGCTATCATTAAATGGACAACTATCATGATATTTACAAACCACCTTTTGACTAAATGCTGCTAACGGATATGTTTCACTTTCAATGAGATTGACATTAGAATTAGAGACAATATGATTCCAGTTTTTTAATTCGTTATCTGCAGGAGGGTTCTTAGTGTTCAACCAAGATTTAAGTTGGATTTTATCTTCTTTTGAAAGACTTTGATCTTCTGAAATAGATTTTTGAACAACGTTTAGTTCTGATGTGGTAATTAAATTATCAGACCAAATAACATAAAAGAAAGGAATGTATTGAAGAACTCCAGAGGTATAGTTAGTATTTTGCATAAGCTGAAATTACGAATTTCTATTGAAAATTAACGGAAGTATAATAAGATTGAAACGAGTTAAAGAGCGTTTAATTATCTTTGAGAATATGAACGAGAATTTAGATCCTTCGAGCGATAATTTTTCCCAAGCCGAACTTGATGTCGAAAGAGCATTACGGCCAATTTCGTTTGATGATTTTACGGGTCAAGCACAGGTTCTTGAGAATCTTAAGGTGTTTGTAGAAGCAGCAAATCAAAGAAATGAAGCTCTAGATCATACTTTGTTTCATGGTCCTCCAGGGTTAGGTAAAACTACTTTAGCTCATATACTTGCCAACGAACTTGGTGTTGGTATTAAAGTAACTTCAGGTCCCGTATTAGATAAACCTGGTGATTTAGCTGGCTTACTAACAAATCTTGATGATAGAGATGTGCTTTTTATTGATGAGATTCATCGTTTAAGCCCCATAGTTGAAGAGTATTTGTATTCAGCCATGGAAGATTATAAAATAGATATTATGATAGAGACAGGGCCTAATGCTCGTTCTGTTCAAATAAACTTAAATCCCTTTACTTTAATTGGTGCAACAACACGGTCCGGACTCTTAACAGCACCTATGCGTGCTAGATTCGGCATACAAAGTAGACTACAATATTATGATACAGAGTTGTTGTCTACTATAGTGCAGCGAAGTTCGGAAATTTTAAATGTGCCTATTACCAACGATGCGTCTATAGAGATTGCTGGTCGCAGTAGAGGTACTCCTAGAATTTGTAATGCGCTATTAAGGCGGGTCAGAGATTTTGCTCAAATTAAAGGTAATGGTGATATTGATATGGAAATATCCAAATACAGTCTAAAAGCATTGAATGTAGATGCACATGGATTGGATGAGATGGATAATAAAATATTAACTACTATTATTGATAAGTTTAAAGGGGGGCCTGTTGGTATTACTACTTTGGCAACAGCAGTATCTGAAAGTGCAGAAACAATTGAAGAAGTGTATGAACCTTTTTTGATACAACAAGGTTTTATAATGCGTACACCACGTGGTAGAGAAGTAACCGAATTGGCTTACAAACATTTAGGTAGAGTAAAAGGTGGTTCGCAACCTGGTTTGTTCTAATGAAATCAATTGCTACAATTTCACGATATGAGGTTTTAAAAAACAGAAAGGAAATATTAGAAAATCCTTTGCCATTTCATCACAAATATTTCGAAAAGCACGGTAATTCTTTTAAAATTAATCTGGGCTCAAAAAATAAATGGGTATTTACAAGAAGTCCGGAGGCAATTAAATATTTGCTACAAACAAATCACAAGAATTACGAAAAATCGAGCATTCAAACACAAGATTTAGGTAAGTATGTTGGCCACGGTTTATTAACTTCAAATGGAGATTTTTGGCGTAAACATCGTCGAATGGTGCAACCTACTTTTCATAAAAAAAAGTTGCTAGGCTTATTTGAGATTATGTTCAAAGCTATCGAAGAAGAGCTAGAAACAATTCAAGTAGGAGAAGAGCGAGAAATTGTAGCTAAGATGGGTGATTTAGCTTTTCAAGTTGTTGCTAAATCATTGTTTAGTGCAACCGATATTCGTGAGCCCATGCGGCGATTAAAGGAGATAACCTCTATTAATCAAGAAATGATTATTAAAGAAATGCGGCTGCCTTATCTTAAATGGTGGTTTCATTTAAATGGAGAGATTAAAAAGCATTTGTCTTTAAGTGAGGAGTCTAAAGAGTTGTTGAACAAAATAATTCAAGAACGTGTAGATTCGAATGTTGAAAAAAGCGATTTGTTAGATATGTTGCTAAATGCAACGTATGAAGATGGTACTTCGATGCCTCGTGAACAGTTAATAGATGAAGTTTTAATTTTATTTGTTGCTGGCCATGAAACTACGGCAAACGCATTAAGCTTCACCTTGCTTCTATTAGCTCAGCATCCTGAAATTCAGGATAGACTTTTTGCTGAAGTTGATAAAATTGATTTTTCTAAAGGCAATTTTATGGAGCAATTGACGCTACTGGTTTATACGAAACAATGTGTAGAAGAGTCGCTTCGGCTTTACCCTCCTGCATATTTTTTTGACAGGGCTAGTATTGGAGCAGATGTTGTTGAAGGCAATAGTTATCCAGAAAGTACAGTATGGTTGCTAAGTATCTATGAATTGCATCGGTCGGAATCTTTTTGGGATAATCCGAATGAGTTTAATCCAGATCGTTTTGGTCAAGAACGAAAAAAAGATTTGTCTGCCCATTATTACCCTTTTGGAGCTGGGCCAAGAATGTGTATCGGCAACAATTTTGCGATGTACGAAATGATGATTACAATTGCTACCTTAGTTAAAAGATATCAAATTACAACATCACTAAAAGAGATTGCAGTAAATCCATTAATCACTTTAAGACCTAAAACTGCCCCTATTAAATTTTTGTACCGTTAAAGGGTTGATTTTGTGTATGTTGTTTAGCTTAATTCTTACATTTATGTATTTTTAATGAAAAGTCATTTCATAGAAATTAAGATGAAAAAAATTATCTATTACGTTGCAACTTCCATCGATGGTTTTATTTCTGGTACTAATGAAGATATCAGTGGTTTTACAGCTGCTGGTGATGGCGTGAACAAATATTTAGAAGATTTAAAAGATTTTGAAACAGTAATCATGGGTCGTAAAACCTATGAGTTTGGTTATAAATATGGTTTGGTTCCAGGTCAGCCAGCTTATCCACACATGCAACACTATATATTTTCAAAAGATATGCTTTTGGAAAATAAAAGTGAGCAAGTACATGTTTGTAACTTAGATTTAGATATAATAAAGGACTTAAAAGAAAAGTCTAGTACAGATATATATTTATGTGGTGGGGGTGTTTTTGCAGGCTGGCTTTTAGAAAACGAAATGATTGATATTGTAAAAGTAAAATTGAATCCACTTGTTTTAGGTGATGGAATTAGATTGTTTGGAACATCAAAAAAACAATATCAATTAGAACTTATTACTAATGAAGCTTTTGATGATGGGTTGTCCATTATTTCTTTTCGAGTTAAGTATTGAGAGTTTCTTTCTATTAAGCTGCAAACAAACTAAGTCAATGTTATTTTAGCACGAGTGAGTTGATATTATCTTATTTTTAACGAATGAATTCTAAAGTGAACTATTCCGAATTGATTAAAACCGAAGCCAAACGCCTCGGTTTTTTATCTTGTGGAATTTCAAAAGCAGAATTTTTAGAAGAAGAAGCACCACGTTTAGAGCGCTGGTTAAATAAAAATATGAATGGCGAAATGGGCTATATGCAAAACCATTTCGACAAAAGATTGGATCCCACGAAATTAGTAAACGATGCAAAGTCAGTTATTTCGTTGATTCTTAATTACTATCCACAAGAAGAACAAGTGGAGAATTCGTTTAAAATATCTAAATATGCTTATGGGCATGATTATCACCATATAATAAAATCCAAATTAAGGGAATTACAAGAGTTTATCACAAATGAAATTGGTGAAGTTGGGGGTCGTGCGTTTGTAGATTCTGCACCGGTATTAGATAAGGCTTGGGCTGCAAAAAGTGGACTTGGTTGGATTGGTAAGCACAGTAATTTGTTAACACAACAAGTAGGTTCATTCTATTTTATCGCCGAGTTAATTGTTGATTTGGAATTAGAATACGACACACCCGTGACGGATCATTGCGGTACCTGTACCGCGTGTATAGATGCTTGTCCGACGGAGGCAATAGTTGAACCCTATGTCGTCGACGGAAGTAAATGTATTTCTTATTTTACAATTGAATTAAAAAATGAAATACCAACTTCAGTTCAAGGTCAGTTTGATGACTGGATTTTTGGATGTGATGTCTGTCAAGATGTATGTCCTTGGAATCGTTTTTCGAAACCACATAGGGAGCCACTTTTTAATCCGCATCCAGAATTGTTGCCTATGACAAAAAAAGATTGGGAAGAAATTACAGAAGATGTATTTCGAAAGGTTTTTCAGAAATCTGCGGTAAAAAGAACAAAATTTTCTGGGCTAAAACGGAACATTAATTTCTTGAAATAGGCCCAGTTTTTCTGCTTTCAAAATTCAAAAATGAATACTTTTTAGGTCTAATTTGATTAACTGAAATTTATTCTTCAGTACTATAAGGTTGTAGTTTGTCTTTTTTGAATAATAAGAAAATTAACCCCATTATTTTTCTTAATATGGAAGATTCAATCAAGCCTAATGAAAAATCAAATACAATTAATCACCTATGTAAATCGCATAGGTTGTGCTAATATTAGTGAGTTAAATTCGTTGGTAAATAATGAGTTTAATGGTCTATTTGGAGGTATACATATACTGCCTTTTTTTAATCCAATTGATGGTGCGGACGCTGGTTTTGATCCCATAGATCACACACAAATAGATCCGCGTATTGGTGAATGGGAAGACATGAAAGCATTGACAGGTAATGTGGATGTAATGTCTGATTTAATTGTTAATCATATTTCGGCAGAATCAAAACAATTTAATGACTTTCTTGTAAAGGGTAAGCAATCTGAATTTGCTGAATTGATTTTAACAAAAGACAAAGTTTTCTCAACTGGGGTAGACCGTTCTGAAATTGCTAAAATATATAGACCTCGGCCGGGACTTCCTTTTACAGAATTTAGACTAAGTGATGGTTCAAAAAAATCTGTTTGGACAACTTTTACAGCAAATCAAATTGATATTGATGTACTATCGAAAATGGGCGAGAGATATCTTGAAAATATATTAGATACTTTTCATAAGGCAGGTATTACAATGATACGGTTAGATGCTGCAGGTTATGCAATTAAAAAGCCTGGCACTTCGTGTTTTATGATTGAAGAGACGTATGAATTTATTGCAAATCTTACTCGGAAAGCAAAGTCAAAAGGAATAGAAGTTTTAGTTGAAATACATTCATTTTACAAAACCCAAATTGAAATTGCCAAGCGCGTAGATTTTGTCTATGACTTTGCATTGCCAGTTTTGGTTCTGGATTGTCTTTTTAATAAGAATGCCAATAACCTAAAGAAATGGCTGGCTATCGCACCAAGAAATGTAATCACTGTTTTAGATACACATGATGGAATTGGTATTGTTGATGTTGCATCAGAAAATGGTGTTGCCGGATTAATAAATGATGAAGATTTAATTGAAATTGTAGAAAGAATTCATAGTAATAGTAAAGATACGAGTAAGAAGGCCACTGGCGCTGCAGCCAGTAATTTAGATTTGTATCAAGTTAACTGTACATATTTTGATGCTTTAGGACAAGATGTAAATCAATATTTGATTGCTCGCGCTATCCAGTTTTTTGTTCCAGGTGTTCCTCAAGTTTATTATGTAGGCTTGTTAGCGGGAAAAAATGATTTGCAATTGTTATCTGAAACAAATGTGGGTCGCGATATCAATCGACACTATTTTTCGAAAGATGAAATAAATTCGATTTTGAAAACAGATTTGTTTTTAAAATTGAAAAAATTAATGATATTCAGAAACTCGCATGAAGCCTTCAATGGTGAATTCGAAATTATTGATACCGCATTAGATGTTCTGCAGTTAAAGTGGGAAAATAACAATACATGGGCGGCACTGGATATCAATCTCATTTCTTCACAGTTAAAGATTAGCTATTCTAATATCGATAATTCAGTAACCCAACTTTTCGAGTTATAATCTTTAAAGTAATACACTTGAATGAAAATATTGTAAGGTGGTAGTTAAAATAACTATCTTGTTGAGGTTCCAGGAATAAACCGAACTAGTCAAAAAATTAAAATGATTAAAAAGCCCAATTTAAGTTTTTGGCAAATTTTTAATATGAATGTTGGCTTTCTTGGCATTCAATTTAGTTTTGGTTTACAGCAAAGTGCTATTAATCCCATATTTTTGTTTTTAGGTGCAGAAGAAGAGTTGTTGCCTATATTAAATATTGCTGGCCCCATAACAGGTTTAATAGTTCAACCAATTATAGGGGCTATTTCTGATAAAACCTGGTTGCCAAAATGGGGTAGAAGAAAACCATTTTTTTTAATTGGGGCAATTCTTGGTAGTTTGTGTTTATTTGCCTTTCCGCAAAGTCCTACTTTATGGTTTGCTGTTGGTTTACTCTGGATATTAGATGTTGGCAATAATATAGCAATGGAACCATATCGCGCTTTTGTTGGTGATAAATTGCCTAAGAAGCAATTAAGCATGGGTTTTCAAATGCAAAGCCTATTTGTAGGTGCAGGTATTGTTATTGCAAATGCATCTATCTTTTTGTTTCAAGATTGGTTTGGGGGAGGTGCTGAAGTAGCTGGCACTGTACCAAAATGGTTGTATTATTCCTTTTTTATTGGCTCAGTTTTGTCAATCGCAACTATTCTGTGGTCGGTTTTAAAAACTCCTGAAATTCCACCTTCCGAAGAAGAACTCGAAGATATTAGTGTGCATAAGAATTTGCCTTTTTTAGATCGGTTTAAAATGCCCTTTGTAGAAATTGCTAATGCGGTAAAAGAGATGCCCATTTTTATGTGGAAACTAGCAGGGGTATATCTTTTTCAGTGGTATGCATTATTTGTGTATTGGCAATATATTACCCCGATGATACAGAAAACTATGAATTTTGAATTGTCTTCGGCTGTGGCGCAAGCAGCAAAAATGAGTACTACATATAATATTGCTACTGTAGTTGTTGCGCTTGCGTTAGTGCCGTTGTCTATAAAATTTGGAAGTAAAAAAGTGTATGCCTTAAGTCTCTTTGGTTCTGGTTTAACTATGTTGAGTATTCCTTTTATTTCAGATCCAATATTAGCACTAATACCAATGGTGCTATTTGGTATTGGTTGGGCAGCTATTATGGGTATACCTTATACTATGGTTTCAAAGATAATTCCGCAAGATAGGCGTGGTGTGTATATGGGAATATTAAATATGATGATTGTAATTCCTATGGGTATTGAAACTTTGACTTTCGGTCCTATTTTTAAATCAATTCTTGGAGCTAATGCTATTAATGCTATGCTTTTCGGTGGGGTGTTTTTTATTATTGCTTCAGTGTTAGCAATGCGATTAAATATAAATGAATCTGCTCTCGATGCAGAAGCTTAGACTTATACCCATATAAATAGGATTTTTTGTGGTTTTCATTTTGTTTTATAGTGTTCATAAAGATTCATTATAGATTCAATTGGCGCATTTATTATTGAATGTATTATCCTAACTTTGTCAATCAAATTCTAGAATCATGGCGAATCAAAAGCTGCGTAGAGAAGCATTAGTTTATCACGCAAAACCGCAACCAGGCAAAATAAAAGTAGTACCTACAAAACCGTATGCTACGCAAAGAGATCTTGCCTTAGCTTATTCACCTGGTGTTGCAGAACCTTGTTTAGAGATACAAAAAGATAAGGAACTTGCTTATAGATATACCTCAAAAGGCAATATGGTGGCTATTATTTCTAATGGTACTGCTGTTTTAGGTTTGGGTGATATTGGTCCAGAGGCATCTAAGCCGGTAATGGAAGGTAAAGCTTTGCTGTTTAAAATTTTTTCCGATATCGATGGAATTGATATTGAAGTTGATACAAAAGATCCTGATAAATTTATTGAAACAGTAAAGATGATTGCACCGACTTTTGGTGGAATTAATTTAGAAGATATTAGTGCTCCTGAAGCCTTTGAAATTGAACGAAGATTAAAAGCTGAATTGGATATTCCAGTAATGCATGACGATCAGCATGGTACTGCAATTATTTCTGCGGCTGCACTTTTAAATGCACTAGAAATTGCTGGTAAGAACATTGGCGAAGTTAAAATAGTAGTTAGCGGGGCAGGGGCTGCCGCTGTTTCATGTACCAGGCTTTATAAAAGTTTTGGTGCTAGCAGTGAGAATATTGTCATGCTCGATAGCAAGGGTGTTATTCGAAGTGACCGTGAAAGTCTTTCTGTTGAAAAGGCAGAATTTAGCACGGATAGAAAAATTGATACGTTGGATGAGGCCATGAAAGATGCTGATGTTTTTATCGGACTATCAATTGCAAATGTTGTTTCGCCAGAAATGTTGAAATCGATGGCAAAGAAACCTATTGTGTTTGCAATGGCGAATCCAGACCCAGAGGTTGAATATGAATTGGCGGTTACAACCAGACCAGATATTATAATGGCAACTGGTAGGTCTGATCATCCTAATCAGGTAAATAATGTTTTAGGGTTTCCATATATTTTTAGAGGAGCATTAGATGTTAGAGCGACCTCCATAAATGAGGAAATGAAAAAGGCTGCTGTAGTAGCAATAGCAAAACTAGCAAAAGAATCGGTTCCTGAACAAGTGAATATAGCCTACGGTGAAACACGTTTGTCTTTTGGTCAAGAGTATATTATACCAAAACCATTTGACCCACGACTCATAATAGAAATTCCACCTGCAGTTGCAAAAGCAGCCATAGAAAGTGGAGTGGCAAAAAATCCAATTGAAGATTGGGAAAAGTATAAAGAAGAATTGTGGTTGCGTTCAGGTAACGATAATAAAGTTGTGCGCATGTTGCATAGCAGAGCAAAATCGAATCCAAAGAAAATTGTTTTTGCTGAGGCAGATCAGATGGATGTTCTTAGAGCGGCACAAATTGTTCATGAAGAAGGTATCGCAATTCCAATACTATTAGGAAATAGTGAAACGATAATTGACTTAAAAGAAGATCTTGAATTTAACGCAGATATTGAGATAATAGATTTACAATTAAATGATTCTTTAGAAAAGCGCAATCAATACGCTCAAAAACATTGGCAGGCAAGAAAGCGCCAAGGGGTAACTTTGTATAGTGCTAAATCTCAAATGCGTGATCGCAATTATTTTGGAGCAATGATGGTGGCTGAAGGAGATGCTGATGGAATGATATCAGGATATTCAAAAGCTTATCCTAAAGTGGTAACACCTGTTTTTGAAGTTATTGGTCGTGCCGCTGGAGTGAAAAGAGTAGCTACTGTAAATATCATGAACACGCAAAGAGGTCCGTTGTTTTTAGCGGATACTTCTATTAATATAGATCCAAATGCTGAAGAAATAGCAGAGATTGCTCAAATGACGGCAAATGTTGCTTCCACTTTTGGCTTTGATCCAGTAATGGCATTGGCTTCTTATGCTAATTTTGGTTCGTCATCACATCCGAATGCGAAGAAGGTGAGAGAAGCGGTTCGTATTTTACACGAAAAGAATCCAGATTTAGTTGTAGATGGTGAAGTGCAAATAGATTTTGCTTTAAATCAAGACTTACACAAAAGTCGTTTTCCTTTCTCGAAATTGGCAGGTAAGCGCGTTAATACTTTGGTTTTTCCTAATTTAGAATCTGCGAATATTACCTACAAATTATTAAAAGAACTTAATGGTTCTGCTTCTATAGGACCTATAATGGTTGGTCTTAAAAAAGCAGTGCATGTTATGCAAATGGGTGCTAGCGTAGACGAAATTGTGAATATGGCGGCAATAGCTGTAATCGATTCGCAAGAAAGAGAAAAAAGAAAAAAAGCACGAAGCAATACGAAGTAGTTAGTGATTAGTATTTTGTAAGAATGTTTTTAATTTTAGAGTAGAATATTTTAAGTCAAAACCAAAAGTCAACATTTAGAAAATGATCCATCATCTTAAAGGAAAATTAATTGAGAAAAATCCCACACATTTAATTGTAGAATGTGCAGGTGTAGGTTATTTCGTTAATATTTCTTTGAACACCTTTTCTAAGGTTTTAGATTCTGAGAGCATTCAGATTTATACACATTTACAAGTAAAAGAAGATTCACATTCCTTATTCGGTTTTGCAGAAAAAAGTGAACGTGAAATTTTTCGATTACTCTTATCAGTATCAGGAATTGGCTCTAGTACGGCCCGTACTATGTTATCTTCATTAACGCCAATACAAATTCGAGATGCCATTGCAACTGGTGAAGTTCCTACGATACAAAGTATCAAAGGTATAGGAGCAAAGACTGCACAAAGGGTAATCTTGGATCTTAAAGACAAGATTTTAAAAATCTACAACATCGATGAAGTTTCCCTTTCATCGAACAATACAAATAGAGATGAAGCGTTATCTGCTTTAGAGGTTCTCGGCTTTGTAAGAAAGCAGGCTGAAAAGGCTGTAGACAAAGTATTAGGTCAAGATCCTGCGCTAAGTGTTGAAGAAACAATTAAACAGGCGCTCAAAAATTTGTAGCAAGTTTGAAAAAAGGGGCAAAAAACCAACTTAAATTTACATTTAAGCTTATCTTACTATCTACCATTTTTTTAATGGTTAACGGTATTTCTTATTCACAAGAAACCGAAGGTAAAGATGAGGTTGAGGAAGAAATAGATTCTGTAAAAACAGGATTCGCACTCGGGCATCTAAAATTGGGCAACCCCGAAAGTATCGTTTCTAAGTATATCTATGATCCTAGACTAGATGCGTATATCTACTCAGAAAAAGTAGGTGATTTTGATATTGGCTATCCTATAATCTTAACTCCGGATCAGTATTATGAAATGATGCGTGAAGAGGGGATAAAAGATTATTTCAAAGAAAAATCTGATGCTTTTTCAGGTAAGAAAGAAGGCAGTGAAGAAGCTAGAAAAAACTTACTTCCAAATTTTTATGTAAATAATAGTTTCTTTGAATCTGTATTCGGAGGAAATACAATAGAGGTTATTCCACAAGGTTCGGTTGCAATGGATCTTGGAGTAATTTGGCAGAAAAACGATAACCCATCATTATCTCCGAGAAACAGAACAAATCTTTCTTTTGATTTTGATCAACGTATTAGTTTAAGTATGCTAGGTAAAATTGGTGAGCGCCTACAGGTAACGGCAAACTACGATACCGAAGCAACTTTCGATTTTCAAAATATTGTAAAGTTAGATTATACACCAACCGAAGATGATATTATTCAAAGTATTGAAGTTGGTAACGTAAATATGCCATTGAACAGTTCTTTAATTCAAGGGGCGCAAAGTTTATTTGGAGTTAAAACACAGTTGCAATTTGGTAGAACAAAAGTTACCGCGGTATTTTCAGAACAACGGTCACAGAATAATACGGTTGTTGCGCAAGGTGGAGGTACATTAAATGATTTTTCTTTATATGCTGCCGATTACGATGAGAATAAACACTTCTTTTTATCGCAATATTTCCGCGATGCCTATGATGGTGCTTTAGAGAGTTACCCTTTTATTCGTAGTCAAGTACAAATAACTCGTTTAGAAGTTTGGATAACAAATAGAAGTCAGCAAACATTAAATGTTCGAAACATTGTTGCGATTCAAGATTTAGGTGAACCGAATCCTAATAAAACCAGAATTGGTCTTGCAAATGGTGATCCTGCAGGCTTTTTTAATGATTTGCCCACAGCTTTGCCTCGTAATGCCAGTAATGATTTTGATCCAACTAAAATTGGAGCTGGTGGTATTTTAAATGATAAGATTAGAGATATTGCTACTGTAGAAAGTGGTTTCAATTTTACGGGTGGTTTTGTTGCGAATCAAGGGTTTGATTATGCCATCTTAGAAAATGCTAGAAAGTTAGATCAGAATCGTGATTATACATTTAATTCGCAATTGGGGTACATATCGTTGAATCAGCGATTGAGTAACGATGAGGTTTTAGGTGTTGCTTTTCAGTATACTTATAATGGCGAAGTATTTCAAGTTGGTGAATTTGCCAATGGTGGTATTGATGCAACAACGCTTTCGCAAGATGCAAACCCTATAATAGAAAATAATACATTGGTTTTAAAACTTTTAAAAAGTAATATCACCAATATTACAGATCCTATTTGGGATTTGATGATGAAAAATATTTATGCTACTGGTGCATTTCGTTTGAGCCAGGAAGATTTTAAGTTAAATATTTTATATGAAGATCCAACGCCTCGTAACTATATTACGCCAGTAGCAGAAGCTTCTTGGCCAGCTGGTTTAGAAGAGGATATTTTATTAGACGTATTCAATCTAGATCGACTTAATGTATATAATGACATACAACCAGGTGGTGATGGTTTCTTCGATTTTGTAGAAGGTTTAACAATTAATAGTGATGGTGGCGAAATTATATTTACGACGGTAGAGCCATTTGGTGAGTATTTATATGATAAGCTTGGCGGCGGTGGTAGCTATGATAATGAAACCACATATAATGAAAACCAAGCAAAGTACGTATTTAGAGAAATGTATGAGCTTACAAAGGCTGCTGCTCAACAAGAACAAGAAAAAAATAAATTTCAATTAAAGGGTCGATATAAATCGGAAGGTAATAATGGTATTCCAATTGGTGCTTTTAATGTACCGCGAGGTTCAGTGCGAGTTACAGCTGGTGGTCGTCAATTACAAGAAGGTATCGACTATACTGTAAATTATCAAGCTGGTACAGTTCAGATATTGGACCCTAGTTTAGAAGCTTCCAATACTCCAATTAATATTTCGGTAGAAAATAATGCGGTCTTCGGCCAGCAAACACGTCGATTTACAGGTGTGAATGTTGAACATCAATTCAGTAAGAATTTTGTTTTAGGCGCTACTTTATTGAACTTAAATGAACGACCACTTACTCAAAAATCTAATTTTGGAGTAGAGCCAGTTAATAATACGATATATGGAATGAATGGTAACTTCTCAACCGAAGTTCCTTTCTTAACGCGTTTGGTAAACAAACTGCCAAATATAGATACCGACGTACCATCTAATATTTCTATTCGTGGTGAGATTGCGGCATTAAAACCAAATTCGCCTAAAAACGCTGATTTTCAAGGAGAAACAACAACCTATCTCGATGATTTTGAAGGAGCGCAAGCACTTATTGATATTCGTGCTTCTTTAGGGTGGAGTTTAGCAAGTACACCGCTGGAGTTTGTTGATGGCAGGTTAAAGGGAGATTCACCGACCTCAGTACAAAATCTTGAAAACGGTTTTGGTAGAGCAAAAATGGCTTGGTATACTATAGATCCTATTTTCTATACAAATCAACGTCCCGATGAAATAAGTGATAATGATATTTCTACAAACGAAACGCGTCGTATTTATATAGACGAAGTATTCCCGCAGAGTGATATTGCTCAAGGGCAAACCACTGTGCAGAGTACTTTAGATTTAGCGTATTATCCAAATCAAAGGGGGCCTTATAATGCATCCCCTACAGACAATACTATAAATAGTTTTGAGGCAAAAGGTTCTGATGCTAAATGGGGTGGTATTATGCGCTCGTTAAGTAGTACCGATTTTGAACAGTCGAATGTAGAGTTTATTCAATTTTGGGTGTTAGATCCTTATGTAGATGGTATTTCTACAAGTCCTGGTGAGCTCGTTCTAAACCTTGGTAATATTTCTGAAGATATCCTTAAAGATGGTAAGAAGCAATATGAAAATGGATTGCCAGATGGTGATGCAACTGAAGCTTCTGCGCCTACCTCTTGGGGACAAGTGCCACAAACACAAGCACTAGTTTATGCCTTTGATGCTGATGAAGCAAATAGAGCTTTACAAGATGTTGGCTACGACGGAATGGACGATATTGCTGAGGCGGCTGTGTACAGCAATCCTGGTGATGATCCTGCATTAGATAACTATCAATATTACCTAAATAGAGAAGGTAGCATTTTAGAGCGATATTTAGATTTTAATAACCCAGATGGAAACTCTCCAGTAGCGGTGAGCAATACAAATCGTGGATCAACAACTTTGCCAGATGTAGAAGATTTAGATCGCGATTTAACAATGAATACAGTTAATAGTTATTATGAATATCGCATTCCGATTAAGCCTGGTACTACCGAGAATGATAAATATGTAACTGATATTTTAGATGAAAGAGATACACCAACATTACCTAATGAAACTACAGTAAGACGTAGATGGATACAGTACAAAATTCCATTAAGCGATTTTTCTGATGCTGTAGGGGGTATTACAGATTTTAGGTCTATGAGCTTTATGCGTATGTACCTGACAGGGTTTAATAGTGATGTTGTTTTACGTTTTGCAACTTTAGATTTAGTTCGTGGCGATTGGAGAACCTATACTAAAAACTTACAAGAAGATACTATTGATGCTGATCCAACGGATGACGGTACTATAGTAGATGTTAATACAGTAAATATTGAAGAGAATAGTGATCGTAGTCCAGTACCTTATGTATTGCCTCCTGGTGTAATTCGTGAGCAACTGAATAATAACAATACTATAATTCGCCAGAACGAACAATCGCTTTCATTCAATTTTAGCAATTTAGAGTCTCAAGATTCAAGAGGTGTATTTAAAAACTTAGATATAGATATTCGACAGTACGAAAAATTAAAAATGTTTATTCACGCTGAAGAAATTGTTGATACAGATTTTCCTGATGGTGAAAAACCAATTGTTGGTTTTCTTCGAATAGGTACTGACTTTTCACAAAACTATTATCAAATAGAATTGCCATTAGAATTTACGGATCACAATGGAACTTTAACGGAACGTGATATATGGCCAGAAGCCAATGAGTTAAATATTGAGTTGGCGCACTTAAATAAGGTGAAATCGTCTAGAATTAATAATAGACAAAATTCGCCGCTAACAGATGTTGAGTTTTTTGATGTTGTGAATGGTGAAATAGTACCAGTAGGAGAGTTTGATGCGCGACCAGAAGGTAGTATACGTATTGGATTAAAAGGTAATCCGTCTTTAGGAAGTATAAGAAGTATGATGGTTGGTGTTAAGAATACCGATGATTTACCTGCCAGAGGTGAGGTATGGTTTAATGAACTTCGTTTAGCGGGATTGGATAACAATGGCGGCTGGGCGGCTATTTTAGCTGTAGATGGTAATATTGCGGATTTTGCAAATTTCACTGCTACCGGCTCAAAAAGTACTTCAGGTTTTGGGTCAATAGACCAAATGCCTAATGAGCGTGCACGAGAAGATGCTACTTCGTATGATTTGGTTACTAATGTAAACGTTGGGCAATTGCTTCCACCGAAATGGGGAATACAATTACCTTTTAATTATGGGATCTCAGAAGAAGTTATTACTCCGGAATTTGACCCAGTGTACGATGATTTAAAATTAGATGATTTAATAGCGACTGCTGAAACAGCAGAAGATGCGGAAAGAGTTCGGGAGCAGGCAGAAGATTATACTAAAAGAACAAGTATTAATTTAATAGGTGTTCGTAAAGATAGAGGTGAAGAAGCTGATGCTAATTTTTATGATGTTGAAAATTTCACTTTTAATTATTCGTATAACGAAATTGAACATCGCGATTTTGAAATTGCAGATTTAAGAGATCAAAATGTGGTAACCGGTTTTGTTTACAGCCATAATTTTAAACCGGTAGAAATAGCCCCTTTTGCTAAAAAAGATTCTATGTTGACTGGTGCATACTGGCAGTGGTTGAAGGATATAAATCTAAATTTATTGCCGGCAAGTATTTCTTTGAACTCAAATATTAATCGACAATTTAATCAACAGCAGTTTAGAGAGGTTTTTGAACCAGGTGTAGAAACGTTGGATCTTCCATTTTTACAACAACGGAATTATATGTTCGATTGGCAGTACAATGTGAATTACACCTTAACCAAATCGCTACGTTTGCAATTAACAGGGTCTAATAATAATATTATTAGAAATTATTTCACAGAGCCTGGCAACCCAAATTCAGAAATTGATCAAACACTTGGTCTTTGGGATGGTTTCTTTGATGTAGGTGAACCGAATAGGCACGCACAGCAAATGCAATTAAATTATGAGCTGCCGTTTGCTAAAATACCAGCCTTAGATTTTATTAATGCGCAGTATACGTATACGAGTAATTTTGATTGGCAACGCGGTGGAGATGCATTGTTAGAAGTTGCAGGTGAGAATATTAATACGGTGCAAAATGCAAGCACGCATAATTTAACCGCCGCTCTAACCATGCAGAAGTTTTACGATTTGTTGGGCTTGAAAAAGCAAAGTGGTAAATCAACTACTAAAAGAGCTCCAGCTGGCAAGGCGAATGCTGATAAGTCCAAAGAAAAATCCAAAAGTAAAACCAGTGGCTTATTTAATACAGCTGTTGATGTTTTAACAATGGTGAAGCGATTGAATATTAATTATAGCCAAAATAGTGGTAAAGTGCTACCGGGGTATACACAGTCTGTTGGCTTTTTGGGTACTTTAAGACCTTCTACAGGTTTCGTATTTGGTAGTCAGGCTGATGTTCGATTTGAAGCTGCACGAAGAGGATGGTTAACAGGTTTTGGTGAGTTTAATCAACAGTATTTAGAAAATACAAACAAGCAATTGGATGTTACGGCAACTGCTCAGCCAATGAAAGATTTAACTATAGATATTACTGCGAATCGTCAATATTCTAATAGTTATCAAGAAACTTATGATGTTGATGCTTGGAGCCGTGGTGAGAATTCTTTAATAAATGAGTTAGGGAATTTTAGTATATCAACCATGATGATTGGTACTTTCTTCTCAAAAAGTGATGAATTTACCTCTGAAAATTTTGAGAAGTTCAAAGAAAATAGAATCATCATTGCAAACAGAATAGAATCTGAAAGAGGAAATCCAAGTGGTGGAATTGTTGATGATGATGGTTATCCAGAGCGTTTTGGTAAAACACAACAAGAGGTATTATTGCCAGCATTCTTTGCTGCATATTCGGGTCAAGATGCGAGTGGTGTTAATATGGATTCTTTTAAACAAATTCCGATACCGAATTGGAATGTGAAGTATACCGGATTAATGAAGAATAAATGGTTTAAAAAGAAATTCAAGCGTTTTTCTTTAAGTCATGGTTATAAAGCTGTTTACAGTATAACATCTTTTCAGTCAAACTTAGAAAAGCAAAATGGAGATATTGATGTAGAAACTGGTGATGTCTTACCTGATAATATAATAGGTAATGTTACCATGATGGATATGTTTAATCCACTAGTACGTTTAGATTTCGAAATGCAAAATTCGGTTAGTGTATTAGCTGAGGTACGTTCAGATAGAATGTTGTCTTTGAGTTTTGATAATAATTTATTGACAGAAAACACAGGTAAGGAATATACTTTAGGGCTTGGATATAGAATTAAAGATGTGCAAATGGTTACTAATATTGGTGGCAATAAGACACGTCTTAAAGGAGATTTAAATTTAAAGGCTGATATGACCATGCGAAACAATATCACCATTATTAGAAATTTTGATATTGATAATAATCAGATAACATCGGGTCAGAACTTATTTTCAATAAAGTTTACCGCTGATTATGCTTTAAGTAAGAACTTAAATGCATTGTTTTTCTACGATCATTCTTTTTCAAAGTTTGCCGTTTCAACAGCTTTTCCTCAAACTACAATCAATACCGGCTTTACATTACGATATAACTTTGGTAACTAATAAATTTGAAGCTTAACCTATAATTGGTAGGGGCTGATTTAAAAATCAAGTTCAATAAAGTTGAATTCGAATAACTACTAACGTACTTTTTTGTTGAATACCTATGTAGAATCCTTTACATTTGTTTCAAACAAAAATTACGATGAATATACCCTCTGAACTAAAGTATACAAAAGACCACGAATGGGTCAAAATAGACGGCGATGTGGCAACGGTTGGTATTACCGATTTTGCACAAAGCGAATTAGGTGATATTGTATATGTAGAAGTTGAGACTTTAGATGAAACCTTAGATCGCGAAGAAGTTTTTGGTACAGTAGAGGCTGTGAAAACTGTTTCTGATTTATTTCAACCTTTAAGTGGTGAAATTGTTGCTTTCAATGAGTCTTTAGAAGATGAGCCAGAAAAAGTAAATTCTGACCCATATGGAGAAGGATGGATGGTTAAAATTAAGATCAGCAATCCTTCTGAAGTAGAAGATTTGATGAGCGCTGAAGCATACAAAGAATTAATTGGTGCCTAAAAAGCCATTTTTTACTATTGCTTTTTTAAGCTGGTTAGTCTTTGTAACCTATTCTAGCTTATCTTCATTTTCTGGTGTTGATACTAGTTCTTTTAGCTTTAATATTCCGAATGCCGATAAAATAGTACATTTTATATTTTACTTTAATGTAGCTTTTTTGGGTGTTTTTTTTCTGAGAGAGCATAAAAAATGGGACATAAAGTTGAAATACGCACTTATGTTAATGTTTTGTTTTGCAGTAATTTATGGTATAATTATTGAGGTAATACAATACAGTTTTACAGAGAATAGAGAAGGTGATGTGTTAGATGGATTAGCCAATAGTTTTGGTGGTTTTATCGGTGTTTTAGCATGTAAATACATGTTTTCGAATAGTGGTTTTATGCAATGGAGAGATAAACAAATTTAAATAGCTCTTATTAATTTTTGCATAAATCGAATTATTAATTAAATTAGCGAATACTAAATTCAATAGAAATGGAACCAAAAAAGAACCCGCAAGCAGACTTGACTAGAAATAGTAGTTTGTATTTTGTTATAGGCTTAGCCGTTGTAATGTTGATTACATGGAGAGCTTTGGAATGGAAGACTTATGAAGAAACAAATGAGTATGACATTTCTATGAATGTTGATGATGATTTGGATGAAGAGGTTCCAATGACTGAGCAAATTAAAACTCCACCACCACCACCACCACCAGCAGCACCCGAAATTATTGAGGTTGTCGAAGATGAGGTTGAGGTTGAAGAAACAGTTATTGAGTCTACAGAAACTAGTCAGGAAGAAGAAATTGTTGAAGTAGAAGATGTAGAAGTTGAAGAAATCGAGGAAGATGTAGATGTTCCTTTTGCAGTAATTGAAGATGTTCCAATTTTTCCAGGTTGTGAAGGTGAGTCAGATAAAAGAGCTTGTTTTCAAAAAATGATGCAGAAGCATATTGGAAAAAACTTCCGTTACCCAGAAATTGCTCAAGAAATGGGTGTTCAAGGTAGAGTAAGTGTAATGTTTACAATACAAAAAGATGGTAGCATTGGTAATGTTAGAATGCGTGGACCAGATAAAAATTTAGAGAAAGAAGCAGCTAGAATTATTGGTAAGCTTCCTAAAATGACCCCTGGTAAGCAGAGAGGGCGTGCAGTACGTGTTCCATTTAGTATTCCAATTACCTTTAAATTACAGTAGATTATAGGGCCTAAGGCAGATATAACTAAATAATATTTATAAACCCTGATGTTAATTCATCGGGGTTTATTTTTTAAAATACTTATTATGTTTTTAAGGGGTTTATTTTCTTAATCAAATAGTTAGCGATAAACATTTGTAATTGGTTGCAAAAAATTCAATAGGGCCGTATCTTTGCGTCTACTAAAAAATGAAGATGAAGACTGCGGTCAAAACGGCAAAAACGAACTCAATATCGTTGGTTTTTTCCGATTTTAAAGAGATTACCAAAGCGCGACTAGCTGTTAGTGTTGTCTTTTCATCTATTGCAGGATATTTTTTAGGAGCTGAAGTAATTGAAATTAATTCGATTTTGCTCTTAGCTTTTGGCGGTTATTGTATGGTTGGGGCTTCAAATGCTTATAATCAAATTATTGAAAAAGATCTAGATGCTTTAATGAGTCGGACTAAAAATCGACCCATACCTGCAGGCCGGATGTCAGTTAATAAAGCCCTAGTGATTGCTGTATTACTTACGGCAATTGGCATTGTTTCATTATATATATTGAATCCGAAAACTGCGATGTTTGGTGCGATTTCAATTTTTCTATACACCAGTTTGTATACGCCTCTAAAAACTAAGACACCATTGTCTGTTTTTGTTGGCGCTTTTCCTGGGGCAATTCCATTTATGCTAGGTTGGGTAGCAGCTACCAACGAATTCGGAATAGAGCCAGGCACGCTGTTCATGATTCAGTTTTTTTGGCAATTCCCACATTTTTGGGCATTAGCTTGGATGCTAGATGATGATTATAAAAAAGGTGGCTTTAAAATGTTGCCGACAGGTAAAAAGGATACAGGAACAGCTTTGCAGATAGTAATGTATACCATTTGGATGATTATTATTTCAATTGTACCTGTTTTAGGTATTACGGGTAGGTTGCAATTGTCTATTGTTGCTGCAGTAATTATATTCGTAATGGGCTTGGTTATGTTGTTTTTTGCTTTGCAATTATATAATAAACGTGATAATATATCAGCACGAAAATTAATGTTAGCAAGTGTTAGTTATATAACCTTAATGCAAATAGTGTATGTGGCTGATAAATATATGAGTCCATTATTTTAAAATAATAGAAGTGGGAAAAGATGTAACATTGTTGAGTTTAAAAGAGAAAAACAATAGAGCTAAAAAAATGATGCTCTGGTTTGGGTTGGCGAGTCTTTTAATGGTTTTTGCTGGGCTTACAAGTGCCTATATTGTTAGTAGTTCACGAGATGATTGGTCTGCAGAACTAGAATTGCCTACAATGTTTTATATAAGTGCAATCGTTATTGTTGTAAGTAGCGTTACCTATATAATGGCGAAAAAAGCAATTGAGGTAAATAAACCTAAGGCGAGTTTGTATTGGTTGTTATTAACATTGGGCTTGGGAATTCTTTTTATCATAATGCAGTTTAATGGTTTTGCACAATTGGTTTCTCATGGTGATTATTTCACAGGGCCTTCAAGTACAATAAAATCATCATATATATATGTGTTGGCAGGTGCTCACATTGTACATGTTGTAGCGGGTATTATTTCACTTTTAGTGGTTTTGTATAATCATGTGAAAGGCAAATACACTGCTTCTGAATATTTAGGATTGTCTTTGGGTGCTACGTTTTGGCATTTTTTAGATTTACTATGGATTTATTTAGTGGTATTTATGACTTTTGTAAAGTAAATTATAGCGCATCTCGAATAATAAATGAGGAGTTCAATAGTTTATGCTACAAGGTGTTTAATGGCTAATATTTCAATAAAAACAAATAATTAAAACAAAAGAGTAGCAAACACATCAAAAAAAATACTATTTATTTGAGTTTAAATGGGAATTAAAATTTCAAATAAATGAAAAAGATGTAAATTTGCGAACAAATAATTGACCAGATACGTTTTATATGGATTCTACGGTAACAACGGGTACGAATGAAAAAGTTTGGGGAGGCGGAAACCAACCTCTCAATGCCAGCTATGGTAAATTGATGATGTGGTTTTTTCTCGTTTCTGATGCCCTTACATTTTCAGGATTTTTAGCAGCATACGGCTTTTCAAGGTTTAAGTTTATTGAAAGTTGGCCAATTGCCGATGAAGTTTTTACGCATATTCCATTTTTCCATGGAAATTTCCCAATGTACTACGTTGCTTTTATGACGTTTATATTGATTATGTCTTCTGTAACAATGGTATTGGCTGTTGATGCGGGTCATAAAATGAAAAAGAATTCAGTAATCTGGTATTTGTTTTTAACAGTTATTGGAGGTGCAATATTTGTTGGTTCTCAAGCTTGGGAATGGGCTACTTTTATTAACGGTGATCATGGAGCCGTTGAAACAAGAAGCGGCCGTATTTTGCAATTTGTAAATGCTGATACTGGTGAGCGAGCATCTTTAGATGATTTCGCGAAAACATTGCCATCTTCTAGAGCGCAACACGAGAATAAAAACGGATTGTGGTTTACAGATGAAGGTTATATGCCTAGCTATAGTTTAGCTGAAGTTGAGGCTGGTTTAAAGGAACATTCGAACATTGTTATTCGCACCGAAGACATTCATCAAGAAGGTGAGCATATGGGGCACAAAACAGTGCTTTCACGTGAAGCATCTTTAGAAAAAATAAAAGATGGTAAATATGTTGTTGAAGGAGCTAATCTTATTCACAACGAATACGGTAATAGATTGTTTGCCGATTTCTTTTTCTTTATAACAGGTTTTCATGGTTTCCACGTATTCTCGGGGGTTATTTTTAATTTAATCATATTCTTTAATGTGATTTTAGGAACTTACGAGAAAAGAGGTCATTATGAAATGGTAGAGAAAGTTGGTCTATACTGGCACTTTGTAGATTTAGTATGGGTGTTTGTATTTACATTCTTTTATCTGGTATAATTTTTATCATCGTTCCAAATCTGTGGAACATTATTTAATAGTATTGAAACATGGCACACGCACATAAATTAGAAATTTTTAGAGGTTTAGTTAAGTTCAAATCTAATACACAAAAGATTTGGGGTGTACTTGTATTTTTATCAATTATTACAGCGATAGAAGTAGCATTGGGTATAGCTAAGCCAGAATTTTTAACTCATAACTATGTTTTGGGTATGAAAGTTCTGAATTGGATTTTTATCATACTTACATTAGTAAAGGCATATTACATTACTTGGGATTTCATGCACATGCGCGATGAAAAAGCTTCGTTGCGAAGATCAGTAGTGTGGACACCAATATTTTTAGTTGCTTACTTATTATTTATTCTTTTGGTAGAAGCAAATTATATTTATGAGGTGTACCACGATGGATTTATAACTTGGAATTTCTAAGAAATAACATAATATTTCAGAGTATTTTAAGACGGCTATAAGCCGTCTTTTTTTTGCGATGTCGTATCTTTGTCTAATCCATTTATTATGAAAAAGACTTTCGTTTTAGTTAGCTTATTTGTGCTGCCTGTGGTTATTTATTTATTCTTCGCCTCTGGGGTATACAACTTTGGTAAATTGCCTGTTTTAACAGAAGATGTTGCTGCTATACACAATATCAATAAGGAAGTAAGTTTTGACGATAAAATTACTATTCTTGGTTTTTTAGGTAATACTATAGCGAACAAAAAAGGGAATGCGTTTAATTTAAATCAGAAAATTTATAAGCGGTTTTATAAATTCAATGATTTTCAATTTGTGATGGTAGTTCCGAATGGTTCTGAAGAAAAGGTTGAAGCATTAAAAAAAGAATTAGGCAATCTCGTAGATATAAAAAAATGGAATTTTGTTTTTTCTGAAGAAGAAGAAATAAAAAAGCTATTCAATAGTCTTAAAACAAATCTTGAATTGGAAGATGATTTGGGTTCACCATTTGTTTTTATAATTGATAAAGATGGTAATCTTCGAGGTAGAGATGATGACGAAGACGAAGGGACTAAATACGGTTTTAACACTACTTCTGTAGCAGATTTGAATAATAAGATGGAAGATGATGTTAAAATTATTTTAGCAGAATACAGAATGGCTTTAAAGAAAAATAACGCTGAAAGAAACAAATGAAACAGAACAAGTATAGTTACGTTTGGGTTTCGTTAGTGGTATTAGTGTTTGGTATCATTTTTATTCCAAGAATAGTAGACCGTGTAAAAGAAGGTACTGTTGTGAAATCGGACCGAATGAATGTCAAAAGTGGCGATGAAGAACTAGCATATATTACTTTAAATGGTCAAAAGCGCCGTGTTCCTGAATTCACATTTTTAAATCAAGATAGTTTAATAGTAACCGATAAAGATTATTTAGGCAAAGTTTATTTGGTAGAGTTCTTTTTTACTACTTGCCCTTCTATTTGTCCTGTTATGACCAAGAATCTAGTGGCCTTACAAGACGAATTTAAAGACGAAGAAAATTTTGGAGTTGCTTCCTTTAGCATTAACCCTAGATACGATACACCAACCGTTCTAAAAGCATATGCCGAAAAATATGGTATCACCGATTTAGATTGGCATTTAATGACTGGTGAGCACAATGCTATTTATGATTTAGCAAATTCGGGTTTTAACATTTTTGCAGCCGAGGCTTCTAATGCACCTGGTGGTTTTGAACATTCTGGTTTGTTTGCTTTGGTCGATAAAAGAGGTTATTTACGCTCTAGAATGGATAAGTTTGGAAATCCAATTATCTATTACCGAGGAATGATTGCTGAAGAAAATGGTGAAAACCTAGCGGGGGAAACCGAGCAAATTTCAATATTACGAACCGATATTAAGAAGTTACTAGAAGAGTAAAATGGATTCATTAGCGCAAAAAGAAAAGAAATTTAATAGGTTAATTACTATAATCTCTATTGTAGTACCTGTTGTAGTTGCTCTTTTATTTAAAGTAAAAATACCTAATGTTGCTCCTTTAAATTTTCTTCCACCGATATATGCCACTGTAAATGGAATTACTGCTGTATTATTAGTTATAGCAGTATGGGCAATTAAAAACGGAAAAAGAGAATTACATCAAAAATTGATGACAACTTGTATCGCATTATCACTTGCATTTTTAGTGATGTATATTGCATATCATATGACGTCAGAGTCTACCTCTTTTGGAGGTGCAGGTGCAATTAAATATCTCTATTTGTTTATTTTGATTTCGCATATCATCCTTTCAATAGTAATAATCCCTCTTGTACTTAAAACCTATGCAAGAGCATATTTAAAGAAATTTGAGCAACATAGAAAATTAGCAAGAATTACGTTTCCTATTTGGTTGTATGTAGCAGTAACAGGTGTAATCGTTTACATTATGATATCTCCTTATTATGTTTAGGCAAAAAGTAAATAGAAATAAATTCGCATCAATTTTTAAAGATGATGGACCATTAAAAATGGAACAAATGTTTCAAGGTAAAAGGTTAGCTTATTTATTATCAATTATGCTCTTAATGTTTTCACAGATGTCTCAAGCCCAATGTGCAATGTGTAGGGCGGTATTGGAGAGTGAGGAGAATATTGCAATTGCTGAAGGAGTTAATAATGGAATAGTTTATTTAATGGCCATTCCTTATATATTAGTAGGTATTCTTTTTTACTTCGTATATCGAAAGATGACATCTTAACATCCTTGATTTGTACTTTAACATTATTTTATATTTCAAACTGTAACAAAGTTCTTTTGTGGTAGTCTTAATGTAATACAACTGTATTTCATTTCAACCAACCTAAAATTAACTTATGTTCGATATCGAACGCTGGCAAGAGATTTTTGATACCATACGTAAAAACAAACTACGTACATTTCTTACAGGTATTTCAGTTGCTTCAGGAATCTTCATTTTAGTAATTCTTCTCGGGTTTGGTCAAGGCATGCAGAATGGTATTGCGAAAGAATTTGAAGGCGACGCTGGTAATTTAATTGGTGTTTGGACACAGGTTACCACAAAAGAATATAAAGGCTTAAACCCAGGAAGACGAATTCAATTGCGTCGTGAAAACTACGACATGCTTGAAAAGCTATATGATGATAAGTTAGAGTATAAATCGCCGCAATACAGAGTTTTCAATACATCCGTAAATTATGGTAAAGAATCAGGCGCCTATATGGTATGGGGTACATCACCAGATTTTCAACAAATAGAAAATGCATCCATGTCATATGGTCGTTTCTTAAATTATTATGATGAGCAACAAAAATCTAAAGTTGTAGTCATCAGTAATAAGATTCATCGCGAACTGATGAATAGTGTTGAAAACCCAATAGGCAAACAATTAGAAATAGATGATTTAAGTTTTAAAGTAATCGGTGTTTATAGTGATGCTGGCGGAGAACGAGAAGAAGAAAAGATTTTTATGCCAGTAACTACTTCTCAGGTTGTTTTTAATGGGGGAGATAGTATAAACATGGTGTTTTTTACTTTAAAGCCAGCAGAAACTTTTGAGCAATCTTTGGCAGATTCAGAGAAGTTTTCTGCAGAGATGAAAAGTTACCTTCAACAAGCGCATACTGTTGCCCCAGATGATGCAAGTGCAATTAATACATTCAATACATTAGAACGCGTACAGCGTTTTCATAATTTAAATTATGGGATAAAAATGTTTTTCTGGTTTGTGGGTATTTGTACAATTATCGCCGGTATAGTAGGTGTAAGTAACATTATGTTGATTATCGTAAAAGAACGAACCAGAGAGATTGGAATACGGAAAGCTTTAGGTGCAAAGCCATGGTCAATAATTGTTATGATTCTACATGAAGCTGTATTCGTAACTGCAGTTTCTGGTTTTGCGGGATTAATATTGAGTATGGGCTTGTTAGAAATTGTAGGTCCGAATGTAAAAGTCGATTACATATTAAATCCTTCAATAAATTTTAGTGTAGCCATAACAACAGTTTTCCTTTTAATTGTGGCTGGTGCTGTAGCAGGTTTTTTTCCTGCATGGCGTGCTGCTAGTATTAAACCAATTGAAGCACTAAGAGACGAATAAAAAAAAATTATGTTTAATCAAGATCGTTGGAAGGAGATATTGCAAGTACTAACCACAAACTGGTTTAGAACTATCTTAACTGCGTTTGGAGTTTTCTGGGGAATCTTCATACTCATACTTTTGTTGTCTGCAGGAAAAGGGCTTGAGAATGGCATACGTTCTAATTTTGGTGACATTGCAACAAATACAATGTTTACATGGACACAGAAAGCAACTAAGGCTTATAAAGGGTTGCCTAAAGATAGAATTTATTATTATAAGACAGACGATGTCCCGGCCTTATGGAATAATATTGATGGTTTGCGTTTTGTGTCTCCAAGAAATCAATCTGGTGGTTTTAATGATGGTGGTAATGTAGTGCGAGGTTTAAAAACTGGGGCATTCAGCATTTATGGTGATTATCCTGAGATTATTAAGCAACAACCTATGGATATTACTTCTGGTAGGTTTATCAATCAATTAGATATTGAACAAAAGCGAAAAGTGGCTATTATAGGTGTTGATGTTCGCAATAGTTTATATGAGAAAGATGAAGAGGTTTTAGGTACATACATTAAAATTAATAATGTCAATTTTATGGTTATTGGCACATATAAAAAGAGTGAAAATAATGGCGGAGGCCAAGCTCAAAAGGAAATTTATACGCCCTTCACCACTTTCTCGCAGGTTTTTAATCGTGGTAATGATATTGGATGGATGGCTATTACAGCTGTTGACGGAACACCAATTACAGACATTAAAGAACAAATATTTGCACTTTTAAAAGAACGACACCGTATTCATCCTGATGACGCTAGGGCTATTGGACATTTCGATTTATTCGAAGAGTTTAGTCGTGTTCAACGTCTGTTCGGGGCTTTACGATTTATTGGATACTTTGTTGGTATTCTGGTACTCCTTTCTGGGGTAATTGGGGTAAGTAACATTATGCTAATCGTTGTTAAAGAAAGAACCAAGGAAATTGGTATTCGTAGGGCCTTAGGTGAAAGTCCATGGTCTATTAAAAAACAGATTTTAATGGAATCTATTTTCTTGACTATAATTTCTGGCATGGCAGGTATAGTAATGGGTGCCTTAACTATTTATGGAGTCAATTACATTTTAGATTCAAACGGGCCGGTGCCGATGTTTGTAAATCCAAGTGTGAACCTTGGAGTAGTAACAGTAGCATTATTAATATTAATAGTTACGGGCTTATTTGCAGGTTTTATTCCTGCAAATAGTGCGATAAAAGTAAGGCCGATAGAGGCTTTACGGACAGAATAAAAATTCATCAATCAATCAAACTAACAAAAAATGAAAAAGAGAATAACAGTAATCATTTTATTGACCATAATAATAGCCTTTGGAGCAGCTATGTATTATTTATATCAAAAGAATGCTGAAGACCCTGTAGTTTACGAAACCGAACAAGCATCAAAGGAAACTATTGTTAGAAAAACAGTCGCAACAGGAAGTATATTGCCATTAGAAGAAGTGTTAATTAAACCTAATATTTCTGGAGTTATTGAAGAAATTTATGTTGAAGGAGGTGATTATGTGAAATCTGGTGATTTATTAGCTAAGATTAAAGTTGTGCCTAATTTAAGTGCATTGAACGATGCAAGAAACAATATTGATGCAGCTAAAATAGCTTTAGATGATCAAAAGAGAAATTTAGATCGTCAAAAGACTTTATTTAATAAAGGTGTTATTTCAAAAGTAGATATGGAGCAGGCTGAAGTTGGATTTAATCAGTCTAAACAATCGTATGGGGCTGCTCGAAAACGCTTTGATATTGTAAAAACAGGAACTACGTCTGGTTTAAGTGGCTCAGCTAACACGCTAATTAAATCAACGGTAACAGGTATGGTTTTAGAAGTGCCAGTAGAAGTTGGCAACCAAGTAATTGAGAGTAATACATTTAATGAGGGTACTACAATTGCCGCTATTGCAGATGTAGAAAAAATGATTTTTGAAGGTAAGGTTGATGAATCTGAGGTGGGTAAAATAAAAGAAGATTTACCATTAGAAATTACAGTTGGGGCTATTGAAAATACTGTTTTTGACGCTGTTTTGGATTATATAGCGCCGAAGGGTAATGTAGAAAATGGAGCTATTCAATTTGAAATTAAAGGTACATTGAAAAAAAGTGATACTACTTTCATACGTGCTGGTTTAAGTGCAAATGCATCCATTATTTTAGGCAAGGTAGATAGCGTGCTCGCAGTAAAGGAAGCGCTGGTGCAATTTGACTCTACTACAAAAGCACCATTTGTTGAAGTCGCTACCGGTGATCAAGAATTCGAAAGACGTGATGTTGTACTTGGTATTAGTGACGGAATACATGTGGAAGTAAAATCAGGAATAAACTTAGAAGACGAAATTAAGGTTTGGAATGCCTTAAAAAAGGAAGAATTCGGCGGATAATTTTTTTTAACATAAAATTTGTACAAGTTCTTGTAACAATTTTGGAACTTAAATGTCTTATTTACAGGTTATCAATCCAAAACAACTAACACTACCAAAATGATTGAAATTAAAGATCTTCACAAATCTTATAAAATGGGAAGTAACTCGCTTCATGTTTTAAAAGGATTAAATTTTAATATAGATGAAGGAGAACTTGTAGCTATTATGGGCTCTTCTGGATCAGGTAAATCAACCCTTTTGAACATCTTAGGCATGTTAGATGAGCTTGATGAAGGTAGCTATACCTTAGACGGTGTTCCAATAAAGAACCTTAACGAGACAAAAGCTGCGCAATACCGGAATAAATTCTTAGGCTTTATCTTTCAATCCTTCAATCTAATTAATTACAAGACTGCTGTTGAGAATGTAGCACTCCCATTATATTACCAAGGCGTTGGAAGAAAAGAGCGTCAAGAAAAAGCATTAAAATATCTCGAACAAGTAGGCCTTAAAGAATGGGCTGGTCATTTGCCAAGTGAATTGTCTGGTGGTCAAAAACAAAGAGTAGCAATAGCTAGAGCTTTAGCAGCTGAGCCAAAAGTTTTAATGGCTGATGAACCTACAGGAGCTTTAGATAGTACTACTTCGTACGAAGTAATGGATCTTATTCAAAAGATAAATGATAACGGTAATACCATTTTGGTAGTAACACACGAACCCGATATTGCTAACATGTGTAAGCGTATAGTTCATTTAAAAGATGGTGTTATCGTAGAAGATAAAAAAGTAGACCAAGTAAGAGCTTCTCAATATGTTTGATCGCGATATATGGCAAGAAATTTTTCACAGTATCCGAAATAATAAGCTGAGAACTTTTCTCACTGGTTTTTCGGTCGCTTGGGGTATCTTCATATTGGTATTATTACTGGCATCTGTAAACGGCATGCAGAATGGTTTCTACGACCAGTTTAATAATAATGCGAGCAACGCAATTTACATAATGTCTCGTACAACTTCTAAGGCATATGCTGGTTTTGAAAAAGGTAGAAGAATTCAATTTACAAACGATGATGTTGATTATATAAAAGGGAGCTTTAAAGGTAAATATGAATATATTACACCTGTCTTTGAAAGAGGCACCACTGCACGATATAAAAAAGAAACAGGATCATACCGTGTTATGGCTATAAATAGTGATCACGGTTATATTCAAAAGATCAATATTTCGCAAGGTCGCTATATTAATAAAAGTGATGTAGTTGGAGGTGCTAAAGTTGCAGTTATAGGGAAAAAAGTAGCTGCGGATTTATATAAAAAAGAAGATCCACTTGGTAAATTTATTGAGATAAATGGTCTGCCATTCGTGATTGTAGGTGTTTTCGTAAATGATAAAGATGAAGGTGCAGAAAGTATGATTTATACGCCCATCACAACTTATCAAAGAATCTACAGTAATACAAAAGATATAGATCAAATTATGCTCACGTATAATCCAGATTTTAATCTGGACAAAGCACTAGATTTTTCTAATAAAGTTGCAGTACTACTAAAAAGGAGGCATAGAATATCACCTGATGATCAAGCAGGTTTAAGAATATGGAATACAGCAGAGGCTTTTAATAATATTGCGAAGTTTACCGGTGTTCTTCAAATAATGAGTGTTGTTATTGGCTTATTAATTTTGATAGCCGGTATTGTTGGTATTGGCAACATAATGGTCTTTATCATAAAAGAGAGAACTAAGGAAATAGGGATAAGAAAAGCACTAGGAGCGAAGCCGAAGCAAATAATAATGTTGGTTTTATTAGAGTCAGTTTTTATTACCGCTTTATCCGGATTGATAGGTTTATTATTCGCAACTGGTCTATTAGCTTTAGTTGGACCATTAATGGATGCGCCTGCTTTTAAAAATCCGTCGGTAGATATGTCAACTGTAATAATTGCAACAATAGTCTTAGTTGTAGCAGGTATGTTAGCAGGATTAATTCCGGCAATTAAAGCAGCTAGAGTTAAGCCGATTGTAGCTTTAAGCGATAAATAATATGTGGTTATTCGATAGAGATTTATGGACAGAGATACTCAATACATTGAGTCAGAATATGTTTCGCACATTCTTGACAATGTTGGGTGTATTTTTTGCTATGATAATTCTATTACTGCTATTGGGAGCAACTAATGGTATGAGCAATAGTTTTGATGATATATTTAAAGGCACTTCTGGTAATAGTCTATTTATGTGGAGTCAATCAACTTCTGAACCCTATAAAGGATTCGAAAGGGGCCGGCGTATAAAATTCACAACAGATGACGTAGACCTTATTAAAAAGCAAGTTCCAGAAATTGATATAATATCTCCTAGAATACAACTTGGAGGATATAATACTCCAGTGTCGGTATACAGAAACGGTCGTACAAGTGGTTCATCGGTATTGGGTGATTATCCTTTAATCGATGATGTAATGAAAAAGAATATCGTTTCCGGTAGATTTTTGAATAACAAGGATATTGAATACAGTAAAAAAATATGTGTTATTGGGCAGGAAACCTACGAACAACTTTTTGATAAAGGCGAAGATGCAATTGGGCATAGTATTCGTATAAATGGAGTCTTTTTCTCTGTAGTAGGTGTATATAAAAAGAATGAAAACGTAGATATAGATGGAGATAACGCCGTTTTTATTCCCTTTACCACCTGTAAGAAAACTTTTGGTGGCGGAAATGAGATTGGTTTCATGGCAATGACTGTTTATCCAGAATATACAGTGCCACCGATTGAGGCTAAAATTAAAAAATTACTGAAAAATAAATATAGTATTCACCCAGATGATGAACGAGCCATAGGGACTTTTGATATGTCTAGAATTTTTAACAGTGTCGCGGCGTTTACCGGTGTGTTAAATGGTTTTTCATTCTTTGTTGGCATATTCACATTGTTGGCAGGTATAATCGCGGTTAGTAACATTTTACTTATTACGGTAAAAGAACGCACCAAAGAAATAGGAATTCGAAGAGCATTAGGTGCAACGCCTAAAGTGGTTAAAAGACAAATTGTATTGGAAGCTATCTTAATTACAGTATTTGCTGGGCTTCTGGGTTTTACGTTGTCAACAGGAATTTTAGCAATAGCTAATATGGCTTTCGAAGGTATGGAAGCGGTTCCAATTCGGAACGCTATTTTTTCTATACCTCAATTTTTAATTTCATTTACATTATTAGTAGTGCTGAGTATTTTAATCGGTTTAATACCAGCTAACCGAGCGGTTAAAATAAAACCGATTGACGCATTAAGAGAAGAATAAATAAATAATTATCGACCAATGAACAAATATGTAAAATACTCGTTAATCGGCCTTTTGGTCATAGCGGTTTTGTGGGCTACTGCCTATTTTATTAAGCAGAATAGTACTCCAGCTCAACTTTTTGAAACAGCTACTTTGTCAAAAGAAAATATCATCAATAAAGTGGTGGTAACGGGTAAAGTAGTGCCAGAGGATGAGATTAATATTAAACCGCAGATCTCTGGAATTATTGAAAAAATTTATTTAGAAGAAGGTGTTCATGTTAATGCTGGTGATCTTATTGCAAAAATTAAGGTTGTGCCAAATGAGCAATCATTAAATCAGGCTAGAGGTCGTGTAAAAAATGCAGAGATTAATTTAAAAAATACGACTATTGAATACAATAGAAATAAAACCCTATTTGATAAGGGAGTAATCTCTAGTCAAGATTTTAATACACTTCAATTGCAATTCGACCAGGCGAATCAAGAATTGCAAAACGCCCAATCAGATTATCAGATTATTCGAAAAGGTTCTGCTGGTGGTGCGGCGTCGGCCAACACAAATATTAGAGCGACGGTTACAGGAACTATTTTGGAGATTCCAGTTGAGGAAGGGTATCAAGTTATAGAAACAAACAACTTTAATGAAGGAACCACAATTGCGACAATTGCTGATATGTCTAAAATGATTTTTGAAGGTGAAGTTGATGAGGCTGAAGTAGCTAAATTAAAAGTTGGTATGCCGTTGAAGATAGCCTTAGGCGCAATGGAAGATTCTAATTTTGATGCCGATTTACGCTTTGTAGCTCCAAAAGGTACGGAGGTAGATGGTGCCGTTCAATTTAAAATTGAAGGAGATTTAAAGGTTGATGAGGATACGTATATCAGAGCTGGTTATAGTGCAAATGCATCTATTGTTATTGAGCAGAAAGATAGTGTCCTGGCTATTAAGGAAGCATTGCTTCAGTTTGAAAAAGATTCGGAACAACCCTTTGTGGAGATTGAAACGGGTGAGAACGAATACGAAAAAAGAGAACTGGAATTAGGAGTAAGTGATGGAATAAATGTGGAGGTGCTTTCAGGAGTAACAGATAAGGACAAAATTAAAATATGGAATGAGGTCGCAAAAGTAGAAAAAGGACCTAATCGTAATTAACATCATCAATCAAGAATATAAAATCAAAAAAATGAAATTTAAACTATCAACCATACTTATGGTGTTTTCAATAGGCGTAATATTTGCCCAGGAAAAGAAATGGACACTTGAAGAATGTATACAATACGCTGAAGAAAACAACATTTCAATCGCACAATATGAGTTGGATTTAGAAAGTGTTTATATTGACGAATCTGATGCTTTTGGTAACTTTCTACCTGATGCAAATGCACAACTTAGTTCTTCTGCAAACACAGGTCTCTCATTTGATCCAACAAACAACCAGCCCGTAACTACTACTATATTAACAGCTAGTGGTGGAGTGACTTCCACCGTAAGTATTTTTAATGGTATGAGAAATATTAATAGGCTTCGAAGAGCTAAAATGAATTCGTTAGCGAATCAATATCGTTTAGACGGTTTAAAAGATGACATACGTTTAGGAGTAGCTAATGCTTATCTTAACATAATTTCAAATAAAGAAGTGCTAATTACACAAAAAGCACAATATGCAGTAACCGAACAGGATTTAAAAAGAAGCGCAGAACTGGTAGAAGCGGGGGTAGTGCCAAGGGGTGATTTGTTGGAAATTGAAGCTACAGCAGCAGGACTAGAGCAGCAAATTGTAAATACCGAAAACTTAGTTCTAATCTCACGTATTAATTTGGCACAATTATTACAAATAACAGATTATGAGAATTTTGATGTGGCAGAAGTTGAAATAGAAATACCGCCTTCAGAAGTAATAAACAGAACACCTAAAGAGATATTTGCAACGGCACTCACTTTTCGAAATGAAATAAAATTTTCAGAGAGTGGAGTTTCGCTAGCAGAACAAGATTTAAAAATATCTAAGGGAGCATTATTGCCAACATTAGGAGCTTTTTTTAATTACAATACTCGTTATTCTGATCAAGAAAATTTTAATAATATAACTGGTTTACTTCAGCGAGATAGTTTTAAAGATCAGCTATGGTTGAACGATGGTATTTCTTATGGTATACAATTAAACGTTCCTATATTTAATCGGTTTTTAAATAAGAATAATATAAGGCGATCTGAAATTAATGTGCAAAAGGCACAATTACAATTAGAGCAAGATAAATTGGATTTAGAAACTAGTATTAATCAGGCTTACGTTGACGTCAAAAGTTTTGCTAAGGCTTATGAGGCGGCGCAGAAGACTTTAGATGCAACACGATTAGCTTATAATTATTCGAAGGAAAAATTTGACGTGGGTTTAATGAATGCATTTGATTTTAGTCAGGCACAATCTCGAGTAGATAATGCCGAAGCCGATGTGGTTCGGACAAAATATGATTATATTTTCAGACTTAAAGTTTTAGAATTCTACTTTGGAATACCTATAGGCTTAAACTAAAATTAGAAATCTTAAGTATTTGCCTACTAGTTCCAAATGAGAACTAGTAGGTTTTTTTATTAGGTAGTATCTTTGCGGAATATGGCCACAATATTAAATATTGAAACCGCAACAACAAACTGTTCGGTTAGTGTTTCTCATATGGGTAAATTAATTGCCATAAAAGAACACGATACTCCTAATTATTCTCATTCAGAACAACTGCATTTATTTATTGATGAAATAATTAAGGAGGCAAAACTTTCTTTAAATGATATTGATGCTATAGCCGTTAGTAAAGGTCCAGGCTCGTATACGGGCTTGCGAATTGGAGTTTCTGCTGCTAAAGGATTATGTTTTGCTCTAGATGTTCCATTAATTAGTATACCTACTCTAGAAAGTATGGCGCATCAATCTAAAGTAGCTGAAGCTGATTATGTTATTCCACTTTTAGATGCTAGACGAATGGAAGTTTATTCCGAAGTATATGACAAATATTTAAAACTACTGCGTAAAACAAAAGCCGAAATTATTGACACAGATAGTTTTAATGAATATGCGTCTAATGGCAAGGTTTTACTGGTAGGTAGCGGTGCACAAAAATGTAAAGAAGTGCTAGTAAATTCCAATTTCTCCTATGAGCTAAATGTGGTGCCTAGTGCCAAACAAATGTGCATGTTGGCCTACGAGAAATTTATTATTTCAGCCTTTGAAAATGTGGCCTATTTCGAACCTTTTTATTTAAAAGATTTTATCATTCAAAAGCCGAAGCCAAAAAACTAGTTGTTTGTGTGAACAACGCGTTGTGGAAAAGGTATTTCAATACCCTCTGCATCAAAACGATATTTTAATTCTTCAAGTACATGAAAATGCGCTGCCCAAAATACTTCGTTTTTCGCCCAAAACCGTAAAGTTAAATTAACTGAGCTATCACCTAATTCGCCAACATAAACCTCAGGTATTGGTAATTCTAAAATATTTTCATTATCAGCACAAATTTGAAGTAATATGTCTTTAGCCTTCTTAATGTTTGAACTATATCCTATACCAACATCTATTTTATCTCTACGGGTATTTTCAGCATTGTAGTTCACAATATTATTATTACTCAATTGCCCATTTGGGAGTATGGCTACTTGGTTGCCAAAGGTGTTTAATTTGGTGGTAAAAATGGTAATTTCTTTGACGGTGCCATCCACACCTTGCGCAGAAATAAAATCACCTACTTTAAAGGGTTTAAAAAGTAAAATAAGCACTCCTCCTGCGAAGTTAGCTAGGGAGCCCTGTAATGCTAAGCCAATAGCCAAGCCTGCTGCACCGATGATTGCTACTAATGAAGTAGACTTTACGCCAAGCTGTGTAATAACCAAAACAAACAGTATTGCTTTTAAAGCTATTCGAATAAAGCTTTGTAGGAAAGTTTCAAGCGTTTGGTCGTAATCTGCTTTTTCAAAGAATTTAGCCACTAGTTTATTGATGAAGCGCGTAAGCCATATACCAACAAATAAAATTACGAGTGCCAAAATTAAATTTGGTAAAGCCTGCCATAACCAATTAATGGCGTTGTCAATATGTTTTTGATAGTCTGTTAATTCTTCCATTTAAATGTGTAAAATTTATGTTTCGGGGCAACATAGCAAAATTAAGTCCTTAGTTCAAGCACTTACAATTAAACTATTGTTAATATGGGTAGTATTAAATCAATTGGGTTAAAACTTCTTTCGTATGAGTTAAAGGAGGCTTGAATATGCCATCGATGCAAAGGTAAATTAACTCTAGTTTTCAATTCAAAAGGAAGAAGAAAACTTTTAGCTCAATAACTAAAACCTGTAAATTTCAGAAGTGATATTTATTTCAGAAACCGATTGAACAATCTGTTTGTATTTATGAATGCATAAAAAAAGCGCCTAAGCGGCGCCTTTATATTTTTATGGAATAATGCTAAGTTATTTTACTTCAAAAGTAATCTTAACGTTTACACGAAAATTATACATTTTGCCATCTTTTACAGTTGCACTCTGCTCGTTAATATAAACCGATTTTATATTTTTTACAGATTTAGAGGCATGAGCTACTGCATTGTTTGCAGCATCTTCCCAACTTTTGTCTGAATTTGCTAATACTTCAATTACTTTTAATACTGACATGTGTAATGTTTTTAAGTGAATTAGTAAGTTACTAAAATATCAGCTAAAAGCGAAGATTTTAACTAACTATCAGCCATTTAGAGCTACTACCTCATTTACTTTATCACCCATCATATTTTTCAACATGGTTTCAATTCCGTTCTTTAATGTAAATGTTGAAGAAGGGCAGCCACTACAAGCACCTTGTAAAATAACATTAACAGTTTTAGTGTCTTCTTCATACGATTGAAAAAGAATATTACCACCATCACTTGCTACAGCTGGTTTTACATACTCGTCTAAAATTGCAACAATTTGCTGAGAAGTATCATCAAGGTCTGGTACAATAGCTTTAACTTCTTCGGCTTCGGTTTGTTTAATGGCAATTGCATTAGTAGAAACTACTTCATTACCTTCACTTAAATAAGTGCGAATAAATTCACGGAGTTCCATATTAATTTCTTCCCATTCTGCAACATCATATTTTGTAACTGAAACATAGTTTTCATCAAAAAAGACTTGTTTCACATATGGGAAATGAAATAATTTCTTTGCCAATTCCGAATCTTTAGCTTCATCAATATTTTTGAATTCGAAAGTTTCAGGAACTATTTTTCTGTTACAAACAAATTTCATTACCGCCGGATTTGGGGTAACTTCTGCATAGACAGTAGCTGCTATATTTTTAGAAGAATCTTCATCGTTTATAATGGGTTCGCCAGCATTTAAATATTCAACCAACTGCTGCGCAACTTCATCCTTAACGTCATTCCACTCTACTATGTCATAACGTTCTAAACCAATAAAATTACCAGATATATAGACCGTTTTTATAAAGGGAAGGTAGAATAATTGTTGTGCTAAAGGTGACTTTTGAGCATCATCAATATTCTTGAACTCATAGTTTTTACCCTGTGTGAGCATATGATTAGTCTCAAATTTGAGAATAGTAGGGTTGTTTGTTTCGGTAACTGTTATATTAAACTCCTTCATAAGTCTTCTATTTTCTACAAAAATACGTCATTCCTATTATTAAATGATAGCATCATTGGGTAGCTTTCTATGTTTTATCGAAAAAGTATTGTTTTAAACCAATGAATCCTTTTTTGTTGTTAAATTGTACGCTTAACTAAGATATTTCAGAAGTTATTGAGTAAATGGTTAGAATTACTAATAATAGACAGTAATCAAGGTGTTTTTGTGAATAATAATCTTACAATTCAATCGTTATAAATGTATATTCAGCCAGCTTTAACATCCCCACATCTATATTGTATGAAACAGCGATTGTTGCTTTTGTTTGCATTGTTAGCCTTTGTCTTTTCTTCGAAGGCCCAAGAGGGTATCCCGGTTTACTTTGATTATTTAGCGGATAACTACTATTTAGTGTACCCTTCAATGGCAGGTATAAGTCAGGGTGGTAAAATACGTGGTACGGTACGTAAACAATGGTTTAGCGTAGAAGATGCTCCAAATTTACAAACCTTAAATGCTAATTTTAGAATAGGGGAAACCAACAGTGGTGTTGGCGCTATTTTTTATAATGATGCTAATGGATATCATGCACAAACAGGTTTTAAACTTACGTATGCTCATCATTTAAAATTAGGTGGTGATGCACGATATTTAGATCAGTTGTCTTTTGGATTAAGTCCGACATATTTGCAAAGTAGTTTGGATGAGAGTGAATTTCGTTCGGTTGAATTCGACCCAGCAATAGTTGGTAGTAAGATAAGTCAAGGCTATTTTAATTTAGATTTGGGTATTTCGTACAGTAAAATGGAGTTTTATGCGCATTTTGCAGTAATGAACCTTTTAGCTACGGAGCGTAGTTTATACCGTTTTGGAAGGTTAGGTGATGTGCCGGTAATTGATAACTTAAGAAGATATTTGGTCTCAGCGGGATATGTATTTGGTAGGAGCGAATGGCAATTTGAGCCTTCCGTTTTGTTTCAAATGACAGATTTTACAAAGGAAAAAGCTTTAGATATAAATGCTAAAGTGTATAAAGATGTTGATTTTGGAAGAATTTGGGGTGGAGTTTCTTATAGAAGAAGCTTTGATGGAGCTCAATTTCAAAATGGAGCAGATTTTGGTGAGCAAAGATTACAATTGTTTACACCTATTGTAGGAGCCAACATAAAGAATTTTATGGTTTCCTATAATTATTCGTATCAGGCAGGTGATGTTCGTTTTGATAATGGCGGTTTTCATCAAATTACAGTAGGCTATGACTTTGGCCAAGCAGAGAAAAAGTATGATTGTTACTGCCCTGCGGCCAACTAATATTAAAAAAATGGGCCTATTGTATGTTCAACATAGACCCATTCTACACTACACCAATCTACTATTTTTGCAGGATTATAGATAAATTTTAATCGAATTTATAGTCCTTTCTTGCTGCCTGTTTTTTTATAGCTCCCAACATGGCATTTTCTAGTTCGCCCTTTGAATCTTCCTGTTGATTTTTTGAGATGAATAGCTCTCGTTTTTTATTCAGTTCTTGAATTTCATTCTGAATTTGCTTTCGTTCAGACTTCTTTGCTGATAAATAATTCTCGATTTCTTTGGTAGATTTACCCTTTAAATTGTCTGGTAACTCATCTTCTTGAAGATCAGCGATGCTAAATTTGTCATCTTCTACTGCATCCACCATATCCCAACTCGAATTTGAATAAAGTCGTGAACTCTTGCTTACAGCTCTTTTTACTGCAATAGCTTCTTCCATTTCAGCTGCGTTATTGTCCTGTGTAACTTGCATTTTGCTTTTTTGAGCACCTAAATAGCCATAGGAAACATAAGTCTTATTCAATTTTGAATTCAACTTAATTATGATATCATCATAAGGCGTGTCAATATGTACTACTTTTCTATTGTGATCTATTGCAATGTACTCACCTCCTGTTAGCATTGCACCTTGTTTCCATTCTGTATTTATGCCTTGTTCGTAATTTCCGCAGAAAATGGTGTTCACTACAATGTCTTTTTCTTTTGCATCGGTAACCGCATCTTTATAGTTTAGTTTGCCTTGTGTAAAGGGTTCGTTTCCTGCAATGAAAATCATCTTTAAGTTATCAGCATTTTTACCCCATTCTAATTGTTTTAATGAAGTGTTTATTACCGCTCCGCAGTATTCTTCACCGCCATTGGTAGTTAGTGAGAAAAGTTTTTCTGAAATTTCATCGAGATCACTACTAAAATTAAGAACCTGCTGAATATAACCCTCTCGAGAAGAAAGATTGTCATTGCCGTATTGGTACAGAGCAATTTGGAGGTTTGGTCTTGTTTCATTGCCACATTTTGCATGTGTAAATTCATTTACAATATCCCATAATTGAGCTTTAGCCTGATTTATTAGGCCGTCCATGCTGTTGCTTGTATCTAGTAGTAAGGCAATTTTCACTGTGTTGTTTACTTCTTTTATATCGTTAACCACTGCTTGGGCGATTAATGGTTCGGATGAAGCTTTTTTAGTTGTTAATTCGCAACTATAAGCGCTTGTTATTGTTGCCGCTAATAGGCCAATTGCTAAAAATCGTTTTGTATTTTTCATAGTAATTAATTGTATTTATCTCGGGCTAAACTAAAACCAAACCAGTCCCTAAAAAACGAGCAATGAGTAAAATACCCATTTGAATGAGTAAAGTATACTGGTGATTGTGTAAAACGCTCATTTTAGCCTGTAAACTCCCTGTTTTATGGTGAGGGGCATTTTTTTGAACCGCATAAAACTTCTAAGTTTACGTTGTAGTAATAGGTCTATGAAAATAATTTTAAACATAATTTTTATCTTGCTTTTAAGCGGAAATGTTTGTCTAGCACAGCAGCAAGGTCTATCTAGAATAGAGATTAAAGGCTCGGTACTAGCAAAGGAGAGTTATGCGCCTATTTCAGGTGTTGAGGTTTCTACAAATAGCGGTGCGTATACAGAAACAAATAATCAAGGTGAATTTAGAATTAGGGTAGCGATTGGTGATGAGCTTATTTTTAGAAACCCCGATATAGAAACTTTGCGCTACATTATTAGGAATGATGAAGATATTAAGGTCTTAGTGGCCGGTTATGATAGCGATTCCGAATCAGGTGTAAGTAAAAGGAGTGCCTCACAGCCTACAATTTCTACACATCAATCATTTTTAGATTCTGCAAATCAATATAAAAGAGTAGATATTGAGAAAAGCATCGATTTTATTTCGCAATCAATTTCTGAACTAGGCAGAAATGCTGATAAGAAACAATTGGCGAAATCATTAAGCACACTGGGTGAAGTATACCAGTATTATCAGCAATACGACTTGGCAATTTCTAGTTTTAAAGATGCGCAAATTGCTAATAAAACAATACGAACGGCACTACTTCTAGGTAGAGTGTATATTTTAAATAAAGATTACGATAGTGCTGAAATCACCCTAAATCCTTTATTGGAAATCAAAAATATGATTCCATATCAACGAACCGAACTCTATGAGGCATTGGGTGATGTGTTTAAAGGTAAAAATGATATTAATAAGTCCGTTTCTTATTACCAAGAAGGGTTAAAGGTTGCTGATAAAAATCAAATTACCCCTAAAGTAACCGATTTAAATTCTAAGATTGCCGATGCTTATGCTAAGGTGGGAAGAACTATTGAAGCGGAGGGCTACTTTAATAATTCTCTTAAATTGGCTAGTAAAGAAGCGCCACAACGTGCGATTCAGGAGAAAGAAAAAGTTGCGGATTTTTACAATGATAAGAGTAGATATGACGAAGAAATAAAATTGCGAAAGAATACCTTGACAGAATTGAAAAGCTTGCCCGCACCAATTGTTGAGCAAAAGTCAGATAGTAAGGGATTAGATTCTATCTCATCACAGCGCATTAATTATAAGATAGGTAGAGCGTATATAGCACAAGATAAATATGAAGAAGCAATTCCTTATCTAGAGAAAAGTATTGTAGAAGCAGGACTAGAAGACGATTTAGTAGTGCAAAAAGATGCTACCAGAAAATTATCAGAACTTTACGAATCTACAGGAGATTTTACCAAAGCTTATAAAACATATCAAGATTATGTAGCAGTTGTAGATACGCTCTATGTGCGTAAAGAACAAGAGATATCGCAAGCGGCTCGGTTTAATAGGGAAATTTCATCGAAGCAAAGTCGAATAAGTGGTTTGGAACAAGAACGTGAACTGTCGCAAAGTAAATATGCATTGGCAGTTACAGAGCAGCAATTAGTACAAGAGAGTTTCAAAAGGCAGCAATGGGTTATTTATTCACTAATAGCCGGACTTATTTTAATGGGTGTAGCAGCCTTTTTCTTTTACAGAAGTAATCAGCAGCAAAAGTTAGCAAACAATTTATTGGCTTTAAAATCACTGCGGTCGCAGATGAATCCGCATTTTATATTCAATGCTTTAAATTCTGTAAATAATTATATCGCAAAAAGTGATGAGCGAAGTGCTAATAGATTTTTAAGCGAGTTTTCTACATTAATGCGCTCTGTGTTGGAAAATTCTGAAGAAGATTTTATTCCGCTTTCCAAGGAGTTAGAATTACTGGAATTATATGTGAAGCTAGAGCATTCGAGGTTTCCGGATAAGTTTGATTATTCCTTAGAAATAGATGAGCATATTGATATTGCCGCATTTGAAATTCCCCCTATGTTATTGCAGCCTTATATCGAAAATGCCATATGGCATGGGCTTCGTTATAAAGAGCAAAAGGGTGATTTAAAAATAGCTGTCATTTCAAACGAGAAAGTCTGTATTCAAATAGTTATTTCTGATAATGGAATTGGTCGAAAAAAATCTGCTAGTATTAAAACTCAAAATCAGAAAAAGCAAAAATCCAAAGGCATGGGTAATATTAAAAAGCGTGTCGCAATTTTAAACGACATGTATAAAGATCGGGTAGATGTGTCAATAACCGATTTAGAAACGGATGGCAGCGGTACTAAAGTGATTCTCACCCTAAAAAAAGACTAATGAAATTAAATGCGATAATAGTTGAAGACGAGGCTAATAGCCGTGAAATCCTTAAAAATTATTTGGGAAAATATTGTCCTAACGTTTCTATGCTGGGTGAGGCTTCCAGTATACAGGAAGGTCTTTCATTGATTCAAAATAACACACTCGATTTAGTTTTTTTAGATGTTGAAATGCCTTTTGGAAATGCTTTTGATTTGTTGGATCAAGTACCGGAAAGGACTTTCGAAACTGTTTTTGTAACTGCTTATAATCAATATGCTGTAGATGCACTTAATAATCATGCTGCATATTATTTAATGAAACCTATAAATATAGACGAACTAATAAAGTCTGTAGAATATGTTACTGATATCCTATCAAAGGAAAATGCATTAGAGGATAAAGTGCTAACGCCAAAATTAAATAGTGTTGTCGGTAAAATTACAATTCCGCAACAAGATGGTTTTCAAGTACTTGATGTAAGTGATATTTTATATTGTAAAGCGGACGATAATTACACAGAAATTTATCTCGAAAACAAGAAAATATTGGTTAGTAAAACTTTAAAATATTTTGAAGAAGCACTTACTGAGTTTGCCTTTGCACGTATTCATAAGTCATATTTGGTAAATGTAAATGAAGTGGTGAAATATCGAAAAGGAAAAGGCGGAAGTGTTGTAGTTTCTAATGGAAAAGAACTTCTTGTTTCCGCTTCGCGTAAGAAGGAATTTTTGGGTTATTTTTAGTGTCTAAATCGTAAAATTATGATACTAAAGTCCGTACGGGGAAAAACTCCTGAAATTGGCAAAGATTGTTTTATTGCAGAAAATGCTACAATAGTTGGAGAGGTTATAATGGGTGAACAATGTAGCGTGTGGTTTAATGCTGTATTGCGTGGCGATGTTCATTTTATTAAAATGGGAAATAAGGTAAATGTACAAGATGGTGCAGTAGTGCATTGTACGTATCAAAAGTCGCCTACAACAATTGGAAATAATGTTTCAATAGGCCATAATGCTATTGTTCATGGTTGTACTATAGCAGATAATGTTTTGGTAGGTATGGGGAGTATTGTTATGGATGATTGTATAGTTGAAAGTAATAGTATAATAGCTGCTGGTGCAGTACTTACCAAGGGTACTCATGTGCCTTCAGGTACTATTTTTGCAGGAATGCCTGCAAAAAAAATAAAAGATATAAGTCCGGAATTAAGTTCAGGTGAAATTGATCGTATTGCAAACAATTATGTAACATATTCGAGTTGGTTTAAATAGTATTTATTGCCTATGTTTGCCAATCAAAATTTACAGAAATGAACGCATATATTTTTCCTGGACAAGGAGCTCAATTTGTTGGAATGGGGCTCGATTTATTTGAAGAGTATCCTTTAGCGCAAGAGCTATTTGAAGATGCCAATGATATTTTAGGTTTTTCTATTACCGATATCATGTTTGAAGGTACTGCTGAAGAATTAAAGCAGACTAATGTAACACAGCCTGCTATATTCTTACATTCCGTTATATTGGGAAAAATATGTGGTGAAAGTTTTAAACCGGATATGGTTGCAGGTCATTCATTAGGTGAATTTTCAGCTTTAGTGGCTAATGGCTGTTTGAGTTTTGAAGATGGACTCAAATTAGTCGCAAAACGAGCAGATGCTATGCAGAAAGCTTGTAAAATTCAACCCAGTACTATGGCGGCTGTTTTAGGACTTAAGGATGGAATAGTTGAAAAGGTATGTGCTGAGATAGACGGAGTTGTTGTTGCAGCAAATTATAATTGTCCAGGGCAATTGGTTATTTCTGGCGAGGTTGAAGCAATTAATGAAGCTTGTGAAAAAATGAAAGAGGCTGGTGCGCGTAGAGCTTTAGTGCTACCAGTAGGTGGAGCTTTTCACTCGCCATTAATGGAGCCAGCTAGAGAAGAATTGGCTGCAGCTATCGAAATGACTGAATTTAAAAATCCGAGTTGTCCAATTTATCAAAATGTTCCTACAACGGCTGTTAAAAATTCTGATGAAATTAAACAGAATCTTATTTCACAATTAACGGCCCCAGTGAAATGGACACAAAGTGTACAAAACATGATTAAAGACGGGGCTACTGTATTTACAGAGGTTGGACCGGGGAAGGTGCTTCAAGGTCTTGTAAGAAAGATAGATCCTACCCCAGAAACTACGTCCATAATCAAACCATAGCGCTGTTTTATCCGTATATTATGTAGTTGAACTATAAAAGCCTGATTTAAACCTTTATATAAGGCGTTGGGCGATTTTTTTAGTATTATTGAACCCAAATTTTGCTGAAACCAACATACTCGCTGTGAATTGAATTGAGAACATTCGAAGAACAGTCTATGAAATGAACTTTAATTGTATGAGTTATATATGATTATGGTGAATTACATCTGACCTATTTAAAGAAATAGTATTGCACAGATGAAAATGAAAAGAAAAAAAAATTGCTTCCCTAAGGTTGATTTAAACCTTTTTAAGGGGATTTTAGTAGTGTTTGTCCTTTTGCTAGGCTTTAATACGCATGCTCAATTAGTTGCGAACGTTGTTGCCACGAATAATGCGACAGAAGCTGGTAGCTTAGGGGGGCAATTTAAGGTTTCGTTGGTTGGTTTGACAGCTGCAGGTCAAGTAACTGTAAAATACCTAATAAGTGGTTCTGCAGGTGCAGGTGATTATGCTACGTTACCTGGCGAAATTATTATACCAGTAGGTGCTGGAAATACCGGTAATGCTGATATTGATGTGACCGGAATTATAGATGATAACCTAGTTGAGGGTGCTGAAACGGTAATATTGACATTAATAGCTAGCGGTGGATATACACTCTTTGGCTCTCCTAGTACATCAGCGACGGTAAATATAAATGATAATGACACCGGAGTTATTTCAATGGATTTGGTGGCAAGCCAATATAGACCAACTACTAATGAAGGTAGTGGTCCAACAGGTCAATTTAGAATAAGATCAACTTTGCCTAAGGGTTTAAATGTTGTTTTTGATGTTACAGTGGCCATGTCTGGAACTGCCAATGGTCCTGGAGCAGGCACAGATTATAATTTAACTGGAACAGCAATTAATGCTTCTGGTACCGCTATAAATTATGTTTCGGGCTTTGAGACTCAATTTATAAATGTTAATGTTGACCCATTGGATGATTTATTGCCGGAGACTAATGAAACTGTAATAATGACTTTGGTTAGCACTAGTCGTCCTGATCTTTTTACCATTGATCAGGCCAATAAAACTGCTACTGTTACCATAATAGATGATGATTGTACAGCTGGAGTTACTGCTCCGCCAAGAAATACGGCAACGTCTGATTTTTGTGATAGAGCGACCAATTTAAATTTAAACACACTTATAACGGGGGGTGCTGGTAGTGCACCAACGGGGGCTGCATTGCGTTGGAGTACGGTACAGAATCCAACAGTAGGAACTCAATTAATAACTGGTTCTTCAATTACACCAAATGATGCAGGAACTTATTATGCTGTTTATTGGGATAATGTAAATGTCTGTGCTAGTCCATCAACGGGTATTGTGGTAACTTTTAATGATTCGCCAGTTGCTGGTGCTCCAGTGGCTAGTTTATCAAGATGTAGTGATAATGCCTTTGGTGGCAGTTCTATAGATTTGGATAATGCTATTACAGGACAAGATACTGGCGGAGTTTGGTCGTTTCTTTCGGGGCCTGCAAATGTTGCTTTTAATGCTAATAATGTTGTTAATTTTAATAATGATCCGGTTGGTACATATAAATATAGATATACATTAACAGGTGCAGGAGCTTGTTCGAATGCAACCGTTGATGCTACCATTGTGGTGGAAGATTGTGATCCATGTGCTGGTGTAAGTCAACCAACATTAAACAATGCAACACCTACAAAATTTTGTGATGATGTAACTGTAGGTTTAAATGATTTCATTTCGGGGTCATTAGTAGATTTAAGATGGAGTCCTAACCCAGATACTTCAGTTGAAAGCGCACATATTTATTCTGGTCAGAATGCTGGTCAACTTACTAGTCCAAGTGCTGGTACCTACTATGCATTCTATTGGAATGCAGCGGATAGTTGTCCCGGTCCTTCTTTAATTATATCGTTACAAAAAAATGATACTCCCGTTATCACGGATCCTGCTGATCAAACACGATGTGGTCCTGGACCAGTGACGTTTACAACGACCGTAACAAGTGGTACGCCAACCATAAATTGGTATACATCAGCTACAAGCGCAACTATATTGGATAGTGGCGCAAGTTTTACGCCGAATGTCACACAATCGCGTTCATATTGGGTAGAAGCAACTGAAAACGATTGTAAGACTACACCACGTATCGAAGTTAAGGCAACGGTTATATCGCAACCTTCTGCTGGTACACCAACAGATGCATCTTCTTGTAACGATACAACATTCGGTATTACAACATTAGATTTGGATGGTCAACTTACAGGTGCCGATGCTGGCCAGTGGACAGTGACTGGTCAACCAGGCGGTGGTACAATGACTGGTGGTGCAAGTTTAATTGATTTTGCAGGTCAACCGTCAGGTACTTATGTTTTTACATATACAACTACAGGTGCGGTTGCTCCTTGTACTAGTGAAACTTCAGAAGTAACTGTTTCTGTTAGTAGTTGTGATACCGATGATGATGGCGATGGTTTATTTGGAGGTACGGAATCTATATTAGGTACAGATCCAAATAATGCCGATACTGATGAAGATGGAATTGACGATGGAGTGGAAGTTGGTGCTGATATAGAGAATCCGTTAGATGAAGATGGAGATGGTATAATTGATGCCCTTGATTCCAATATTGCAGATACAGATAACGATGGTGTTGTTGATCAATTAGATCCTGCCAATACAAATGCGTGTATACCGAATCGATTTAATGGGAATTGTGATACGGATGGGGATGGAATTTCAGATTTAGACGAGCAGACAGATGGTTCTGACCCTGATGATGCATGTAGTCCTAATCCTGATAACGAGAATTGTAGTCCAATTGACTTAGAGGTACTGAAAACAGTAGATAACGAATTTGCGGTTATCGGAGACACTGTTACATTTACGGTTTCTGTAAGTAATCTTGATTCAGATAGAACGGCTCGTTCAATTATTATTGGTGATTTAATCGAAATGGGCTTTGAATACGTTTCGCACACCGAATCTACTGGTACGTATGATGTATCAACTTCAGAATGGAATATTTTAGAATTAGAAGCTTCTTCCAGCGCAACATTATCTGTAGAAGTGCTAATTATAGAAGGTGGCCCATATACCAATACAGCAACATTATTATCTTCCTTACCAGAAGATGAGAGTTTAGCTAATAATGAAGCGACAGTTCAAGTAAATATAGATCTACCAGAAGGAATTGACTTGTTGTTGGAAAAAACAGCCTTAAGTCAGAATCCATTAATAAATGAAACGGTTGTTTTCACCATTAAGGTAACCAATCAATCTGCTAATGGAGATACTATTAATAATATTCAAGTTGAAGAAATAATTCCAAGTGGTGTAGATAGTCCGTTTACAAATCTTTCTTACGAGGCACCGGGGTCACAATACGATCCAGCCACTGGTATTTGGAGTATTGAATCGTTAACTATTGGTCAGTCAATTGAATTAACGATTACGGTAAATGTGCCGTTAGAAGGTACTTTTACAAATACGGCAAGAATTTTGCGTTCATCACCTATAGATGCTAATCCCGATAATAATGAAGTGACAGTTACGGTGAATGTAAGTTTGCCTACCCCTGCCGAAGTTGGATTCTTGTTCAATCAATTTTCCCCGAATGCCGATGGAACCAATGATTTTCTTGAAATCAATTTGGAAGCTATTGAGACCCCAGACTTAGAGGTTAAGATATACAATGTTCAAATTTTCAATCGCTATGGCAATATGGTTTTTGATGGTAGTAATATGACAACTGCGGAAGTTTGGGACGGTTCTTGGAAAGGAAAAGAATCCCCAGATGGCACTTATTTTTACACTATGAATGTTCTCCTTGGTGAAAAGGATAATGAAGAAAATAATATATCACAAACCAAAAAGGGCTGGATACAGCTCATAAGATGATACGATACGAATGACTTATAGCAAAAAGCGAGAGTTTATATATAAATGTATTTTTTTGGCAATGGTGATGGCAATTGGTGCTATTCAAAACGCCCAAGCGCAAAAAGAACCACAGTACACCCAGTACATGTACAATATTGGTAGTTTCAACCCTGCTTATGTGGGAACTACAGAGACTCCTGAAATTTCAGGTTTGTATAGAGCTCAATGGTTAGACATACCTGGTGCCCCGAGAACCATGCGTTTTGGTTTAAACCTACCATTATCTAATGAAAAGATGGGTATTGGATTTAATGTAATTAGTGATCAATTAGGTCCGGCGACTCAAACATATGTTGAGGCAGCTTATTCGTATCAAATAAATGTTACGGAGAGTGCTAAATTGTCTTTTGGTATGGATTTAGGAGGTTCTTTCTTAGGTGTAGACTTTGCTAAAGGGTCGTTTAAAAATCCAGGTGAACCTATTTTGGACCGTGAGAATATTAGTAAGTTTTATCCAACCATAGGAGCAGGTTTGTTTTTGTACGAAGATGATATTTGGTATGCGGGTGTATCTATTCCAAATTTTTTAACAGACGGACTTTATAATGATGACGTTGCCACTATAATTGAAGACAAGGTACAGTTTAACTTTATTGCTGGTTATGTTTTTGATTTATCAGAATCATTAAAGTTTAAACCGGCTGTTCTGGCCAATGTAATTGGGGGAGCTCCTATTAATTTAAATTTGTCTGCTAATTTTCTGATTAATGATCGCTTTACTGCTGGTGCTTCGTACCGATTAGATAATGCAGTAAGTGGATTGGCAGGTTTTCAAATTAGTAGCAGTTTGTTTATGGGTTATTCTTATGATTATAATACCAATCCATTAGGGCAATTTAATAGTGGCTCTCATGAGGTAATTTTGAAATTTTATCTAGGTAAAGGTTCTGGTGGAAGCGGAACTAGTAAGGATCCAAAATTAAAGGGCAAACCAAAACAAATTGATACACCGAGGTTCTTCTAAACAGAGATATAATATGTACAAATTAGGCGTCTTTTTAATTTTATCATTGATCACCTTCACTTCTTTCGGACAAGAAGAGAAGATGTCAAAAGGTGATGCTTATTTCTATAGTTACGATTATGAAGCAGCAATACGAGCTTATAAAAAGCAAATGTCTGATGGTGATTTAATCAATAATAAGCAGTTATTAAATTTAGCTGATGCGTATTTCCGCACATCAGATTATACAAATGCCTCTAAAATATACTTAGACATTAATAAGAATGATACTATTATGTCAAATTATCGTTTCAACAATATGCTACAAAGCATGGCTAAGACTTCGGAGCGAGAAAGAGTGCGAGCATTTTTAGAAACAAAACGTGGTTCTTTTACTAGTGAATGGATTGAGAATGCTGATTTTAATTATGAAATTTTAGATTCTAATCTGGGTGATGGTTCAGGTTTTTTTGTTTTCAACTTGGATGGCAATAGTCAGCAAGCTGATTTTTCACCAACATTTTTTAAAGACAAATTATTATTTAGCTCAAGTAGAGGTGCAAAATCTAAAAAAGTATACGGACCATCAGGAGAATCTTATCTGGATATTTTTGTAGCTAGAATTTCTAAAAATGGCAATATTACTAATCCAAATCGGTATGAAGGTATGCCAGAGACTAAATATCATAAGTCGACACCTTATTATTCTGAAGATTTAAAGCGAATATTTTATGTGCTGTCTAATGCGGACGGCGATAATCTTTCTTTTAATGATAAAGGAAAAAATTCTTTGGCAATAGGCATGATTTATGAGAATGGAATGTTTAGATATTTACTTAAAGATTTAAGCACCTCATTTTACTATCCTTTTTATGATGTTGAATCTGAGAAACTTTATTTCTCCGCGAACTTTGAGGATGGATATGGTGGAACAGACATCTATGTTGTAAACACGAATAATGGGCAAATTATGTCGGAACCCATTAATTTGGGTCCCCGAATTAATTCTCCTGGTAACGAAATAGCACCTTATATTTTCGACGGTAGCATTTATTTTTCTTCCGATGTTTTCTATGGTTTAGGAGGAATGGATATCTATAAATCTAACGTCAATTCAGATAATACTTATGGTGTGCCAGTAAATTTAGGAGCTGGTATTAATTCTAGTTCAGATGATTTTGGTTTTATAATCAAGGAAAATGGAGATGAAGGTCTTATGGGTTATTTTGCATCAAATAAACCAGGAGGTAAAGGTAAAGATGATTTATATGGCTTTAAAGTATCTGGAGCCCCAGGTTTAAAAACATTGTCCTACCATGGTCGTGTAGTAAGAGCTAAAAATGAAGATTTTATAGCCGATGCAATTGTTAGTTTAATTGATGAAGAAGGAAAGTTAATTAGAGAAGTGAAAACTAAAGAAAATGGCACTTATCAATTAGAAGTTCCGTGGCGTGCAAATACATCGTTAAAGATTCACAAAGAGAAGTTTGGTACTTTTTATAAAAAGTTTGGTAAAGCTGAAATGGATGCATTGGGCAAAGAACCATTGAATGTGAAACTTGCTCATGTAGATGATGTTGTTGGCACAAAAGAAGATAAGACTGTAGTGAAGATGAAAGATTTTTTCTTTGCTAAAGGAAAGAGTTTAGTAACTTCAGATATAGCTGTAGAATTAGATAAAGTAGTGGATGCTGCTAAGTATTTTCCAAATATGAAGTTTAAAATAGAAACATACACAGATAGTAGAGGGAGTACAAGTGCCAATAAAAAGCTTTCGCAAAGTAGAGCAGATGCTATTAGAGGATATTTAGCTGCCAACGGAGTGCCAACTTCAAATATTATTAGTGCTACGGGTTTTGGAGAAACACAGCTAGTTAATAACTGTAAAAATGGAGTTTATTGTTTAGATTTTTTACATCAACAAAATGATAGAACCTTAATTGTTGTTTCAAATATTGATGCAATTTCCAATTAAAGAACTTGCTTAAACCATTTAGTTTAAACAAGTTCGAAATTTAGCTATATAATCCTATTTAAAAAAGGGTAGTTCGACTACATATGTGTCAACCGATTTTCCATCATCAGCACCGCTCCAATCCGAACCAAAGATTACTCGCGTACCAGTAGGACTGATTACGGCATGTGGTTCGCCCCAATAATCGAATTCATCTTCATCGGCCCTATGATGGCCTATTCTATAAATTTTCACATTTCCTTTTTCAACTCTTGCCAATACGAGTTCTTGATCTAGTAGCGATTGACCATCCTGGTCATAGCCTACCATTGAAGCTGCTACCCATCCTGGGTTTTTATGAGATACTGCTGAGATATGTGTACCACTTAAAGGATAAGGATATCCTTGACTTTCACTTATTACCGGAAAACAATCACCAGTAGCAATATCATGTGCTATAATATTGCCTAGGCAACCACCTTGTGGGCCTTCTGAAAAGGCAATGGCATAATGAGCGTCGGCACCACCAACAAGTTTGCCAAGACATGAGTGTTCTGTACCCGCTTCATTAAGGGCTTTGACAACACTTCCGGTGGCGTTATAGATTTGCGTACCATGATAGAAACCATTTCCACTAGGTAATGGCATTGGAGCAGTATATTCAACATCACTTAGATTAAAAGAAATTAGTTCATTTGTCGATATGCGATATGCGAAAGCACCCGTATTTTCACATCTGAATCCGATTATATCTGAATTCCAAGACATCATTTGTACATCATTTCCAGAGCCAATATTCCCAGAGCAACCCGAGAGTTCACCTAAGTTTACAATGATTTCCTTTGATTTTGTACTAACACTATATTTTGTAAAGTCGCTTGTGAGTCTGTCGACATAAAAAAAGATATCTGGGTCATTAAAATCCCAAAAAATCTGTTCCAAATCATCTGGATAAATATCATCTAAGTTCCGAATAAATCTATAGTTCATTCCGTCAAGAAGTTGATGTAAACCGTTGCCTTGGTCATATAATATCATATAACTCTCATCAGCGTTCCAAGCCTGTATAGTGCTGTACATAGGCTTAATAACTTGGCCTTCTGCGGCATTTGATATTCGGCGTATAGTTGTACCAAAAGAAGGGTCAATAATCGTTTTTAAATAATCAGGTTTTCCAATGTCTTTCATTGGGTGATTTTCAAGATCATTTACTGGTAAACCTTCACTTATATCAATAGAGTTCACCGGTTCTTCAATAGTATTATCTTCGGTGTTATCTTCATCTTCTTCATCTTCATTTTCTTCATCATCTGGGTCAGGTGTCATCTGTTCTTGGTCTTCTGGAGGGGGGGTAACAACGTCATCTTCAGAACAGTTAATAACAAAAAAAAGTAATAGGGATAGCGCAAACATTTGGGGAGTTTTCACAGCAAATTAATTATGGGGTTCTTATTAGTTACGAAGGTGTAAGACTAAAAAGTTGACCTCAATTTCAATTTAACAGTCGTTTAACATTTAGTAAATATGATAATAATTTAACTTATCTGTGGTAGAAATGATTGTAATTAGGTTGCTATTTTGAATATTTAATTAGGTTCTGTAAGTTGAATAAAATGCTTAAAATAGAACGAGAATAAAATAATATATTGAGAAAAATCCTAAAAATATAATGCCTGAATATGCCAGAAATTGCAACCATTTATCAGGTTTTTTTTCAATTGGTAATTCATCACTTAAAACATTTTTAAGATTCATAAAACCAATAATAGGTGCTACGACAAAGGAAACAAAAGTTGCTAAGGCAACTAATTGTAACATGTTGGCGCCAAATGCAGCTGCCACTATAAAATTAACAATAGCCAAAACCAACACGGCTATAGCAAAATTTGTTTTGTTTTTTAAATCTTTAGGATTTTTGAATAGCAATCCTAGTATATCTAATGATACTCTGGCTGTAGCATCATGGGCAGTCATGCATGTACTAAACATAGTAGCGAAAGCAGAAACTGCAATAAATACATAAGCCCAAGATCCGATGTGTGTGGTAAATAATTGCACAATCTGATTAGCAAAAGCAACCGATTTATTACTTAATACCGTATTGGTTCCATAAAGGGTCATGCATCCAATGGTTAAAAAGAAGATTGCCAAAACACCTGTCATTATATAACCAACATTAAACTCTTGAAGAGATTCTCTAAGCGATGGTTTTTGTTTTTGAGTTTTCCATTTTTCAATACTCCATAGGCTAACCCAGCTAGATGCTTCTACAGTAGTAGGCATCCAACCCATTAAACCAATTAAAAACAAAATACCTGCTTCATTAAAAATTGGTGTGGGAATAAATCCTTCTGCTTCGGTAGCTTGTCCACGAAAAATAACCAGTGCGGTGGTAACAATTAAAGCCACAAATAAAATACTTATAACATATTTTAAGGATACTTCTAGAAAACGATATTTGCCTACAATTAATAAAGCACTTATGAAAATAAAAAGTCCTAAGGCTACTATTGAAAGAGGTACGTTTGAAATTTTAAAAAGATTAATAAATAAACCTGCAGTAACGGTATAGAGCGCTGCAAGGATAGTAAAAGTAGTTACAGAAGTAATAATAGCATAAAACCATAGATACCCTTTCCCACGATTACGATACCCTTCGATTAATGTTTTGTTGGTGACATTGGTATAGCGAACACCAAATTCAAAGAAGGGATACTTAAATATATTAGCCAACACGATTGGTATTACCATTATCCACCCGTATTGCGCACCAGCTTTTGTGGACAGAACGAGATGCGAAGTTCCAATCGCCATACTAGCGAATAGAAGACCTGGACCTAAGTTGTTTAGTAGCGTTTTAAAATTTGACATAAGATTTTAGCTCCTTAATTAGCGTTTTTTATAGCATCTATTTAATTTCAATTTTATCGCCAAAGAATTTTGGTTGCGTATTCATAAACATGTCTAAAAAGACTTTTACTCTAGCAAAATATTCCCGTACGTGTACTTTTAGTCCATTTTGTCCAGATACATCCTTAGCATTAAATCCGATTGCATTTAAACCTTTTTGTTTTGCAAGATAAATAGCACGTTCATTATGGAATTCCTGAGAAATAACAGTTACATTTTCCAAGCCAAAAACTACTTTTGCTCTGACCATGGAATCTAAAGTTCGAAAACCAGCATAATCTAGAAATATTTTATTTGCAGGGATACCTGCTTTTACGAGGTCTTTTTTAAAAGTAGTTGGCTCATTATAATATCGACTACCATTGTCGCCACTAACTAAAACGAATTCAATTTTATTTGCATTGTATAATCTAACAGTTGCGGTAATTCTATATTCATAGTAGGGATTAGAATGGCCTGAACTTAATTTTTTGGAAGTGCCTAAAACTAGTCCTACTTTATTTTTTGGAATATCATCGGTGCTGTCGAAGGTCTTGCCATTGGCCGAACTACTAATGGTAATGTCACAAATGAATAAAATTAACAAAGGTAGAACTATAAAGGTTGTTGTTAATTTTAATAGCTTTCTTTTCATTTAAAAAGTGGTCTGGATATTAAAGATAGTAATTACAGATAAGTCCAAGTTTATTGATTCGAAGAAATAGCCGGAATAATAGTTGAAATCTTAGCAAATGAATTCTAATGTTGAAGATAATTTATCATTTTATAAATGATGATTTATGTCGACTCGTCAAATAAGTTTCACTGTATATTTTTGCAAATTTGATTTGAGTCTAAGTCTTTTTTTAAGCAAAATGTTTTTGTTAGAAAAGTGTATTTCAACTAATTTATGATACCGTTCATCGGGTAAGATGCTATTACAGTGTACTTCATCGATAATATTTATATATATTTCATCTTATATTAAGGATTTTTCCCAAATCTTAATTTTGAATTAGGTCCCAGCTTAGGTTGTGCTTCCCCCGGTAAACCATCTAAATTGACCAAACTAATGGATAACTTCCAAAGGTTCCCTATGCATCATCGGGGTGTATTGAATAGTATTATATTTATTTTAAACAACGCCTTCGAGCAGAGCATATTTGTATATGTTTTTACTCGAAGCTTTGGTATTACACTTCATTTATTTTTTTGGCCAATTAGATTTCACATTGGAAGTCTATTTAGGCCATTATTTATTTATAACCAAACCAATAAACCAACAACAATCTCCACTATATGAAAAAAATTACCCTACTCTCAATTCTATTTTTCTATTCGGCCTTATCTTTTGGCCAAACACCTTGTTCCAATATAAGTACACTGGACTGTAGTCAAGTGGAAGTTGGATTGCCGCTAAATTTAGACTTTAATGGAGGTCAAGGTGGTATTTTAGCTACTGGTTTTACAATGGTAGATGCTCCATCTTCTAGATTAGCATCTGATGATGTTGGATCAGACCCAGATGTTCCAGGACTAAAAAGTAGTAACTTAACATTGTCATCTGGACAGCTTAATGTTACAGCCACAAAAGGGATAAATTATAATCAACCTTCTGACAGTGGGAACACCAATTCTCAAATGAATGCTTTAGGTGTTGGTTTAGGTCTTGGTTCTGATGTTATAAATATTGAAGCAACATTTACACAGCCAGATTTTAGTTCTTCAACTCCAGATAATAAATCACAACAAGCAGGTATTTGGTTTGGATTAAATGAAAACAACTTTGTCAAATTAGTTGCAGTTGATAGACCTGGTACAAGTGCTCAGAAATTTCAATTGGCACTAGAACAAAATGTTGGTGGAGCAACTGGTTCTGGTACTACGATGACAATTGATGAGTTGAATACTGCTAATGTGTCAACTAATGGCGTTGCAAATATAACCTTACGGATTTCTATTAATCCCACTACAAATACGGTAACTGGTTATTATTCTTTAGACGGCGCTCCTGAAGTTCAAGTGGTAGGTCCTGGTAATTCATTAAGCGTACCTTCTTCATTCTTAGCTGGTGTAGATCATGATAATAATATAGCTACAGATGCAATTTCTTTTGCTGGAATAATGACCAGTACTAGAAATTCTACCGGCGGTTCTTTAGTGATTTCTTATGATAGTTTTTCAGTGACAGAAGAATCGACACCTTTTGAAGCACATGTGAACTTTCAGGATAATGCGGTCATTCCACCAAGTGGATATTTAGCAGATTATGGAAAACAATTTGGCTTTTCTTCGGTAAGTATTGGTTCCAATGATTACAATTATGGATGGAAAAATGCTTCTGACGGAATTGCAATAGATGCTTCTAATGAAGCAACTTCAAATAGTAATGGAGTTGGGCGAAACCGATTAGGAAACACTGCTTATTTAGCAGCTACGGACCAAGAAAAATTAGAAGGTACATTAGTTCATTTTCAAGGTGATAATATTCGTGGAAATAATGGAGTTGCTTCTTGGGGAGGACAACCCAGAGGAAATGAACTTTTTTGGGAATTAGAAATTCCCAATGGAACGTACGACGTAACCGTTGGTTTAGGTGATCAAGGTGATGATGTTGATAGTAGACATAGTGCAACGGTTGAAGGATATACCGTAGTTTCTGCATTTGTGCCGTCGCCAAATGAAAATAGAAGTGGTACGATTACTGTTGATGTAACTGATGGTTTGCTGACACTTAATGGTTTGGGTGGTTTCAATTCAAAAATCAATTATATTGATGTAGTAGAAAGCTCAGGAACCCCTGTCAATGGTACTCTTGCATTCTCACCAAACACAATAAGTGAAACTTTAGCAATTGGAGCTACAGATACTTTTTCAAGTTCACTATCTGGTGCAGGAGCTACAAATATTGGGTTGGTAATTAATGATAATATTAATGCCGAAGATAAAACACTTACTGGTGAAAATGATTGGTTAACACTGCCAATAACAAGTTCTTTAGGACAATTTGATTTTACTACGGATGCAACTGCATTGGCTGTAAATGATACTCGTAATAACAAAATAATTGCAACTGCAAAAGGATTTAAACCTGCAGAGTTAATTGCAGATGTTACAATTGAAGCAGTCGTTGTTTCAACTGTCACCGCTCCTTATCGAATGAATGTTTTTGGATCAGATTATACCAAAGATGCTGATTTGTTTGTTGCCGAAGCTTCAGGATATCTTGAAGAAACTCAAGTAACTTCTACTTCTAATACAGCATATACACCTTACTTAATTGATGGTCATGAAAATTTGTATGAACCAAGAAGATATGGACCAGAATTCAGTTATAATTTTCCAATTGCTAATGGTACTTATACCATAGCATTGCATATGGTCGAAAATTTCCAAACAGCAGCGGCTGCTAGAATTTTTGACGTTACAATAGAAGGTAATACCGTAATAGATGATTTAGACCTTTTTGCTACATATGGGAAAGGTGTTTTGGCTTTACAAAGTTATGATGTAATAGTAACTGATGGAGAACTTAATATAGATTTCACAGCTTCAACGAATAATGCAATTGTACAAGCAATAGAAATTTTACCTGTTGCTTTAAATGATGAAAAAGAAATCCTCACATTTGCTTTAGCGAATGAAACAGGTGCTGCTACGATTGACGACACAGCAAAAACAGTTGCAATTGAAGTAAGTAATGGTACTTTGCTTACCAATTTAGTGCCGACAATTACGCTTTCAGATGATGCCGCCATTAGCCCTGCAAGTGGAGTAGAACAAGATTTTACGAATCCTATAAATTATACAGTGACGGCCGAAGATGCATCGGAGCAAGTTTGGACCGTAACGGTAACAGAAGCACCGAGTACGGAAAACAATATTCTAGCATTTACGTTTGCCGAACAAACTGCTGAAGCTACTATTGATGAAATAGCACATACAATTGTAATTGAAGTTTCTAATGGCACATTAGTAACTGGATTAGAACCGACAATTACCATTTCTGATGATGCAACAATAAGTCCTGAAAGTGGAGTTGCACAAGATTTTACAAATGCTGTAGATTATACAGTTACTGCTGAAGATGGTACTACTACGCAAGTATGGCAGGTAACAGTAACCGAAGCTGCATCTGCAAATACTGCACCTTTAATTACAAGTGCTGCCACAGTAAATGTTGAGGAAAATCAAACTGCAGCAATAGACGTTGAAGCTACTGATGATATTGATGTCGAAGGACCGGGATTAATTTATTCACTTAGCGGTTTAGTTGATGATTCACTTTTTGATATTGACCTCGTAACAGGTGTTGTAACTTTTATAGCTGCGCCGGATTTCGAGACTCCACTAGATGTTGGAGCGGATAATGTCTATAATATTCAAGTAACTCTTACAGATTCAGGGTCATTGACTGCTGTACAAGATATCGCTATAACTGTAACGGATGTTAATGAAACAACTGGTTTTGCTTTAATTGAAGATTTTGATTCATACGGAGTAGGTAATCTACATGTAGTGGCGTCTTCAGATTGGTTAAGAGAAAATGGAACAGGGGCCGTAATTCCAGTAATCGCTGAAGGCTTAACACCAAATACAACGAATTCACTTGATTTTTCTTTAGGGGGACAAACACACGATTATATTCCTTTAGATAATTCATCAATAACTTTAGTTGCCAATGAGCCTTTTTACTTTGGTACTTATTTTAAGGTGACGAGTGCAAATGCAAGAGTTCGAACTGCACTGCGAATTGATGATGAAATTGGAGGTGACCAATGGATTCGCGAACAAGTTTCTACCGATGGGTCTGGAGGATTAATTGCTAGAATTGGTTTGGCTGGTGCTGGTTCGGATAACGGTAACTTGGCAGTTGATTCTGATGAGGTATTCCAGTTTGTTGTTAAAGGTGAATGGGATGGTGTTGATACAATAACTTATTCTTGGACAACCCAACCAAAATTAAATATCAATGAAACGATTTGGACAACAGCGGGTACACATACAGTGCAGGGTACACCTGAAATAGGACGTTTATTTATTAGTTCTTCAAATACCAATGATGCAAAATTAGGTCCTGTGCGTATAGCTACAGATTATGCATTAATTGTTACTGAAGAAATAAATAATGTGCCAGTTGTAAATGCACAAACTTTTACAGCAGCCGAAGATCTTGCAATAAATTCTTCAATAGGTACTATTGTAGCTACCGACTCCGATTCTGCAAGTCTTAATTATACAATCACTGCAGGAAATGTTGGTAGTACGTTTGATATTGATAATGTTACTGGTAAGATAACTTTAGCAGAAGAATTGGATTTTGATACAACCCCTCAATATGTGTTGACCATTGAAGTTGGCGACGGAGTCAATACTGTTGCTGCTGACATTACAGTTGATGTTACTGAGGTAATAACATTAGATTATTGTTCGCCGATAAGTACATTAGATTGTGATGATATTGAAGTTTCTCTACCGCTTATTTTGGATTTTTCTACGGCGGTTGAAAATTCAATATTCGAGAGTTCAGATCAAGGTACTGGTTTTACCATGGTTCTTGAAAATTCTGAAGCGCGACGAGCTGGTGATATTTCAGTATCCAATCCAAATTTAAATGGATATGAACCTTCACTGTTATCTCTGAGTTCGGGTGTGTTAGAAATACAATCACAAGGTGGGATTGCATATTTAAATCCTCCAGCAAGTAATAATAACAACAACCAAATAAATACTTTGGGAGTTGGTTTTGATGGCTTGAATGAAGCTATTACAATTAAATCAACATTACTAAATATAATAACGGGAGCAAATTCAGCACAAGCAGGGATCTGGTTCGGCTATGACGAGGATAACTTTGTTAAGCTTGATGTTAACGATGATAACGTTGAAATCCGTGCTGAAACTGCTGGACAGTCGAACACATCGCAACAAATACAGGATAACAATGTTGGAGCATCTGGGAATGATGTAACCCTCGAATTAAGTGTGAATCCAGTTACTTTAACAGCTCAAGCTTTCTATACTATTGGTTCTGGTAATAAAGTGTTACTTGGTACTATTACAATACCAGCAGATTATTTCACAGGGCGAGATATTAATGATTCTGGAGCTCAAGATAATATGAGTTTTGCCGGTGTTTTTGCGACGCACAGAGCTGGTGCACAATTCACTGCTAGTTTTGATGATTTTAGTATTCAGTCGGCAAATGTAAGTACGGCAACGGAAATAACAGCATTTAGTTTTGTGGAGGAAACTGGTATTGCTACAATTGATGAGGTAAACAATACAATTGCAATTGAAGTAATAAACGGAACTACACTAACAGCATTAACTCCTGTAATTGAGTTATCATCAGGGGCAACTATAAATCCACTTTCTAACACTCCACAAGATTTTAGTTCTCCATTTATATATACAATAACAGCTGAAGATGGAATAACTAGTGAAAATTGGACTATAACGGTAACCGAAGATTCAATTCCTTGTTCACCAATAAGTACATTAGCTTGTAATGAAATTGAAGCTTCATTGCCATTATCTCTCGACTTTACAGTAGCGAATGGTAATATGTCAGAATCTGGGTTAACAATGGTGTTAGAACCAAGTACACGTTTGGCCACCGACGATGGTATTGCAGATTTAAATGTTCCAGGTTATGCACCGAGTTTAATTACGCAAAATGCATCTGGATTAGCAATAGTAAGCACAAAAGGTATTTTTTATAATCAACCAGTGGGGTCACCAAGAAGTAATAATACAAATTCACAAATAAATGCTCTTGGTACAGGAATAACCGTTCCTACAAGTGTTTTTAATATTTCTTCAACCCTAGATAATCCTGATTTTTCAGTAAGTACTGGAAATAGCTCTCAGCAATCTGGTATTTGGTTTGGTTTAGATGAAGATCACTATGTGAAATTAGCGATTCTTAAAACAGGCAATACGACAAGAAAAGTACAATTGCAAGTTGAGAACATGGACGAAACTACGTCTGCAGCGGCTTTCTTAGAATTGAATACTGGAAATATAGCATCGAATACAGGTGAAATTGAACTTAGATTGGAGTTGGATCCAATAAATAATACGGTTAAAGGTTATTATTCTTTAGATGGTGCTGCTGAAATTCAAGTAGTTGATAGTACAGATTTCTTACCTGTGCCGAGTTCTTATTTTGCTGGTATATCTTATGATTCTGCAAATCCAGCTAATGAATTAAATTTCGCGGGAATTTTTACAACACATAGAAATGCTGCGGCAGATCAGTCGTTTACTACTGTATTTAAAGATTTCGAAATAATTGCAGAAGAAGTTGCTTTAGAACTTGCTTTTGATGCTTCTGAGCTTAACTTTATTGGAAATGTAGGGACAAGTATACCAGTACAAACTACACAACTTTCTTCTACCTCAGGGAGTCCGACGGTAATCTTCTCAGATGATCCTGACGCCATTCAATGGTTGATTTTACCATCAGAAACTGAAGTAGGTGAAGTTACTTTTACAATAAAAAACAATGTTCCAGCGGGTACATACAGTACTACTGTTTTTGCAATCGATGAGCCTGAATTAGGTTATGAAAATGCATCTATAACTATCAATTTAGAAGTAAGAGAAATTCAAACACCACTTGTCTTAGGAATCTCACCTACAGATGGAGCAACTGATGTTTCTGTTAACGCAAGTATTTCAGCTAATAATCTGTTTTTACCAAATTTCGATGAAATAGGAAACACAGGAGTTGATAATAGTACTATTAGCAGTACAACGGTTAAAATTTATAAAGAAGGAAATACCACGCCAATTGCCTCTACTGCAAATGGTACTGGAGGAGGAGATGCTATTAGTTTAGTGCCATCGCAACCCTTAGAAGCTAATACAACTTATGTTGTAGAAATTGATGGTGTTCTTGATGTCACTGGAGAGCCTTTCGCATTCTTTACTTCTAGTTTTACAACTGGAGGTGGTGGAGGTGGCCCAACCACAGATTTAGATAATGTGTCTTTTGAGAATGCTGGAGCAGTTGCTTCTGGTGCTAAATATTCTACCTTAACAGTAGGCCCCGATGGTAAATTATATGGTTTAGAAATAGATGGTGATATTCATCGTTGGGATTTGAATGCAGACGGTACTCTTGCTAATGAAGAATTGTTAAATTCATGGAAGTCCACTTACGGTTCTCGCGCTGCTATTGGTTTTACATTTGATCCAGATGCTACAGCAACAAATTTAATTGCTTATATCACGCATCAATCGGGTGCATTAAACAATGCTCCAGCATGGGATGGTAAGATTTCCAGACTTGCGGGAGCAAATTTAGAAAATGAAGATTTAATCGTAACTAATTTACCAAGATCTAAGAAAGATCATTTAACAAATAGTATTGCTTTTAAACCTGGTGAGCCTAATGTAATATATTTTAATCAAGGTAGTAATAGTGCTGCAGGGGCTCCAGATAATGCTTGGGGTAATCGCAAAGAAAGATTATTATCAGCTTCTGCTTTAAGACTAGATTTAGATAAGCTTCCTGAAAGTCAATGGCCATTAAATGCCAAAACAACTATGGATCCTGTTGCTGTTAATAGTGTTAATACGGGTTCGCCAACTTTAACTTCTACGGTTTCAACGTATACGGAGGCAGGTCAAACGTTTACAGATGATGGTACGTATAATCCTTATTATACGAATGCACCATTAACTCTTTTTGCAACCGGTATTCGTAATGCTTATGATTTAGTTTGGCACACTAATGGTCAATTATATGTGCCAACCAATGGAACAGCAGGTGGCAGTAATGCACCAGCCTCAATAAATGGCACTCGTAGACCAGATGGAACATTTTATGATCATTCAAATCCTCTTTATCCAGTTATTCCTGCTTCAAATGGAAATAAGGTTCAACGTGATTGGCTCTTTAGAATAGACCCAAATAGTTCAACAGGTTTTTATGGCCACCCGAACCCGTTACGAGGGGAATTTGTTTTAAACAGGGGTGATGCTGATGTTGATAAATCGGCTTATGATGGAGTTCAATCTGATGTAAATTATAGAGGAGCGGCTTTTGATTTTGAATTTAATAAATCACCTAATGGAGTGATAGAATATCGAAGCAATGCTGAAAATGGCAATCTTCAAGGTGCTATTTTGGTTGTTAGGTATAGTGGAGGTAGTGATATAATTGCTCTTGTTCCTGATGGTTCCAATGGTGATATTTCTACTTACAAAGAAGGTATTCCAGGATTTACTGGGTTTAATGATCCCTTAGACCTTACAGAAGATGTGAATACTGGAAATATTTATGTTTCTGATTATGGCAGTAGTGCCATAATTTTACTGAAGCCAAGTAATCAATCCACACCAAAAGCAGTGATTGTTGTTAATACTGAAGATTTTACAGGTGATGCTGTTACTAGTGGTACAAATAGTTATTCTGAGGAGATTACATTATCTAATTTAGGTAATGCAACTTTAAATAATATTTCTGCTCAAATTAATGGGGACGATGCTAGTCAATTTAGTTTTTCTGGATTGCCTTCAAGTATAGCCGCTCAGAATTCTGGGTCATTTACAATTTCTTTTGATCCAACATCTAATGGTCCTAAGTATGCTGAATTAGTACTTTCTGGAACAGATGCTGACCCAGTAATTATTTCTTTAAATGGTTTAGGAAAAGCAGGTACGGGTGGTTCTAATGAGCCTTCATTACAGTGGATTTTAAATACACAACTAGGAGAAGGAGTTGTTAATGTTGGCGATACTAACGCAACTACTAATTTAATTGATTTTGAAAGTGGATTAACATACAATGATATATTAGGAGATGAGGTTGCTATTCAAAAATTTGAAAGAGCAAGTGACGCGCCGGTAACCTTAGAGGTTTTAAGTGTATACGGTCCGGAAGCAGATAACCCAATTGTAGCATTTGGATGGTATGAATCTGGCGATGCAAATAGTGTTACGGAAGTGTTTAATGTAGAAAATACTACTTCTGGAAATGGACAAACTTTAAATCCTGTTGTAAACGGAGCTTTAAGTTTTGATCCAGGAATACAAAGCTTCGGATTTGTTAGTAGATGGCCTTTCTTTAGTGATAGACAGTTATTTAGTGAAGATGTTTTAAATACTTTTAGCAATGCAATACCACATCATGTTCGAGTTTATGAACTTCCAGGTGAAGACAATGCATATATTATTGCAACAGAAGAACATATTTCAGGATTTGATTACCAAGATATCGTTGTAATTGCCAGAAATATCCAACCTTTTGATGATACGCCAGTAGTGGCATGTTCGCCAATTAGTATATTAGATTGTACAGAACTTTCCGTGTCACTTCCATTTACACTAGATTTTGATGGTACAGAAGGTGGCTTAAATGACACTGGATTTACAATGGTGGATAATCCATCGGCTAGAATTACCGCAGATGGCGCTATTTCTAATCCAAATGTACCCGGTTATGAACCTTCAAAACTTAGTATTTCAGATGATAATTTAAAAATAAATGCAAATAATGGTATAGCGTATATAATTAATGGGTCTGGTTCAGGCACTAGTACCAACGTTAATTCTCAAATAAATACTTTGGGCGTTGCATTTGATGCAAGTACAGTCGGTAATTTTAGTATTCAAACTACAGTAATAAATCCGTATTCGGATGACAGTAATAACTCCGAACAAGGTGGTTTATGGTTTGGTTTAGATGAAGACAATTTTGTTAAATTAAATGCAACTAATGGCGGTCAAGTAGAATTGAGGTCTGAGGTTGGTGGTGTTTCAAGTAATGCTGATAAAGTGTCTGCTAACGATGTTTCAGGGCTTCATACGAGTGATGTTAGGCTTAGACTTTATGTTGATGTTAATAATGATTTGCTAACTGCTTATTATACTTTAAATAATGGTGCAGAAATAGAAGTTGGATCGCTACCACTACCTGATGTCTATTTAAATGGAAATACGGATTATAGCAATCAAAGTTTTGCGGGGGTTTACGCAACTAAACGGACGGAGTTTATTGCTGATGTTGAATACGCATTTGAGGATTTCTCTATTACCCCAGAAAATCTAGTAACGTTTCAACCAGTTAAAATTAATTTCTCATTACCTGAAGATGTGCCTCCGACAGGTTATATAGTAGATTCAGGATTAGGCTTCGCAGATAGAGGTAATACATATTCTTATGGTTGGTTAACAACCAATGGGCAAACTGCTTTAAATTTATCTGATAACGCACGAAATAGAGATGTTGGGGGTGTTGATATACTTCAAAACACATTAATACATATGCAATATGGCGATGTAAATAATGGTGCGGGAACTAATGGTGTTCTTACAGAAGGGATATGGGAAATTGCTGTGCCAAATGGAAATTACACAGTTTCAGTAGGGGTAGGGGATCCAGATGTGGATTCAAATTCTAATGACATTCCTAACCACACAATTAATGTAGAAGGAATAAATATTATAGATGGTTACATACCGATAGGAACTGAAGGTTCAGCCACTAGGTTTACCACTGGTACTACTAACGTTACAGTTTCGGATGGTAGATTAACCATTGATGCTACGGGAGGGCACAATACAAAAATTAACTCCTTAACAATAACTGAAGGCGGTGTAATTACAGAACCATACTTTACAAATGTTACACCAAGTAATAATGCAACCAATGTAGCTATAAATGACTTCCAGATAAATGTAGAAGTTGTTACGCCAGTTGGTTATGAGCTGGATAAAACTACCTATGCTGGTAACGTAAATCTGTATGAAGTAACTGGAGCTGGAGAAGTTTTAGTTCCATCAAATTCTAATGATACGGGTGGGGGAGATGCAATTACACTAACACCATTAAATCCATTAAAAACCTTCACTACGTATATTTTTAGGCTTTCAAGTAATATTGAAGCAAATCTAGTTGGTGATACTTCTAATCGTTTGGCATTTGCTGAGTTTGAATCTCAATTCACAACTGGCGATGAAGATACAGTCGCTGAATTGGATTTAACGGGTGTAGAATTTACAAAAGTGCCGGGCGGGGTAGCCTTAGGTGATGGAACTACTAATCAACGTTTTTCAAGTTTGGTTATTGGTCCTGATGGAAAATTATATGCAAGTACAATTGGTAACTTTAATTCTGATGGTAAGATTTATCGTTGGGACATGGCCATTGATGGCACATTAGAGAATTTAGAAATTCTTTCACCAGAATTGCAAGGAGCAATTCATCCAGAAGATGGAGCTCGAAATAACAATGATAGATTAATAATCGGTCTTGCTTTTGATCCTGCTTCAACTCCAGAAAATTTAATTGCATATGTAACCCATAGTGCGGCATCAGTAACTGATGGTCCTGAATGGGATGGTGTATTAAGTAAACTTACAGGTCCAACACTATCAACAGTTGAAGATTTAATAATACACTTACCACGTTCTGGAAAAGATCACTTAACAAATAGTATAGAATTTGATTCACAGGGTGATATGTTTATCAGTCAAGGAAGTAATACTGCGGGTGGGGAGCCTGATCCGAATTGGGTAAATAGACCAGAAAGATTATTAGCAGGTGCTATTTTAAAAGTAGAGCTAGATAAATTACCTACTACATTACCTTTAAGCGCATATACTACGGATAATATTGCTGTAATAAACAGTGCAACATCTGGTAGTTCTACAATGAGCGATGGTACTTATAATCCATTTGCTACCAATGCTCCAGTAACAATATTTGCAACAGGAGTTCGTAATGCATATGATTTGGTATGGCACTCTAATGGCTGGCTGTATATTCCAACGAATGGTACGGCGGGTAATAATAATAATTCACCGAATTCTCCTTCTACCGATGATTATCCTTTAGCAAGAAGAATAGACGGTTTAACTACAATTCCAGATGCACCTGCATTAAATGGTGGTGAAACACAAAAGGATTGGTTATTTAAAACTCAAGGTGGGTCATACCATGGTCACCCAAATCCTTATAGAGGTGAATTTGTATTGAACCATGGTGGAGCTCCATATAGTGGATTGCCAGGACAAGAAGAAGCGTCTTATACCGATGTGGGTAAATATCCTAATGACTTATTACCTGATCCAAATTATCGACAACCAGCATTTGATTTTGGTAAAAATAAATCTCCAAATGGAGCAATAGAATATCAAAGTAATGCCTTTGGAGGTAAACTTCAAGGATTATTAATGGTTGTGCGTTTTAGCGGTCAAGATGATTTAATTGTAATGCAACCAAAGTCGAATGGCGATATTGCAAATGTAAATGGTGATGTGCCAGGCTTAGGTGGATTTGATGATCCATTAGATGTTATTGAAGATCCTAAAACGGGTAATATTTATATTTCTGAGTACGATAGAGATAACAATGGAACGCCTAAATTAACGTTGTTAAGAGCTACAGTGCCTGCAACAGTAGGACCTGAAATTGCTTCAACTCCTGATGAATTAATTTTTGAGATAACAGTAAATAATGAAGGTGATAATTCTGATACTAAAACCGTTGCTGTTACCAATGATGGTACTGCAGCATTAAATATTTCTGGAGCTACTATTTCAGGAGTATATGCTAGTCAGTTTGACGCTATTACTCCTTCAGGTGCTATTACGCTTGCACCAGGTGAATCTCAGGTTTATACTATTACATACGCACCCGACTTAAATGGTTCTGATCTTGGTTATCAAGAAGCAAGTCTTGTTATTACTAGTAATGATGAAGTAAATCCAAATTTCGAAGTAGGATTACATGCGTTGAAGAAAGCTGGCTTTGAAGGTGGTGAGGAACCGGCGTTACAAGATGTTGTCGATGCTTTAGGAATTGGAGTTAGTGTAGGTTGGACTTCCCTTTCGAATGGTACTAATCCTGATCCAAGTGGCGAAGAAGCGGAAGTCGAGTTGTGGGTTAAAGCATCAGATGCACCAATTAACGTAACACCTGTTGGAAGATATTCACCTGCAGAAGAATTGCCATTCGGATGGTATACTAATATAGAAGGTGTAGTTACTCCTAATGAGATTGGAGTTCTAGAAGGCGAAATAGCTAATGCGCAAACATTGTTTCCTCCAATTGTTTCAGGAGATAATAGCTTTGATCCTCAAGGAGCAGTATTTGGGTTCTATGTTGATTCCAATACCTTCTCTAGAGTTAATTATACGGAAGATGCACTCAATGCTCTTCAGCCAACAGGGGTAACTCATCGTACCCGAATTTATCCAATGGCAGATCGAGAAGGAAATCCAATAGAAAATAGTTATTTAATTGCATTTGAAGATGCATCTAATGGGGATTATCAAGATTATATGTTCGTTATTGATAATGTATTGCCTTATGAAGATGGTACTTTAGTTTTAGATTTTAACGAAGATGAATTAAACTTTGTTGCATCAGTAAATCAGGAAAATATAGCTACTCAAGAAATAGTGCTTTCTGGAAATGGAGGGGTTACATCTGGTGAAATTAATTTATCAGCTACAGAAGATTGGGTTGTTTTACCAAGCAGTTATGATTTAAATACTTCATTTGAAATTGGTGTTGATGTTTCAGGACTCTCAGTAGGTTCTTATCAGTCAATCATTACAGCTTCAGCTCCTAATTATCAAGATGCCACCATAACGATAAATCTAAGTGTAACAAATGAATTGGTATATGTATATCAATTTAATTTCCAAGATGCTGAAGATATAGCAAGCTCACCGCAAGGTTATATCGATGACCTAGGCGTACCTTATGGTATACAGAATACGACTTTAGGTGATTTGACTTATGGTTGGGTTGAGCCAGGTACGTTAACTCCAGCCGATGCTGCCGTTAATGGTAGAAACCGAAATGGTGATGCATTGTTGAGTACGTTCACTATTATTGGACATAACAGTACGGCGACATATCCTCAAAGAGACTGGTTATTAAATGTTCCTAACGGTTCATATTCGGTTAATATTAGTGTCGGAGACCCTGACTATTCTGATAGTAATCATGTCTTAGAAGTTAATGGTATAACTATTATTAATTATGATCAAGAAAGTACTGCGCCTGACGATTTTGGAAATTTTGAACAAACAAGCATGGTAGAAGTTACCGATGGAACTTTACGCTTATCATTAGGTGCCGGAGGCGCAAATGCAAAACCAAATTATATACGATTAGCGCCAATAGATACATCATTATTGTTGCCTACAATTGTAGCTGATTTCGATGGAAATAGCAGTGCTGCTGATACTTACAGAGGTGATGTTTCAATTGCATTAAGTGCTATAGATGAAAGTGAAAGCGGCAGTATTGTTCGTTTAGAATACACATTAGATGGTAATGCTTTGGAATCATATACTGCGCCAATTAGTGTAGTAGAAGTAGGCGGCCATGCTTTAGTGGTTACTGCAGAAGATGCAAATGGTAATATTTCTGAGGAGACCTATAATTTTATTATTGAAACTCCTTCCGGCGCTTTATTAGCACTAGAAAATATGACTAAGATACCGGGTACTGATAGAGGTTTCCCTGCAGATGACTATTATACTTTTCATAGACTAGGTAATCCTGGTCAAGCAGAGGTTCATGATTCAAACGTAATGCGATTGAATAATTCAGGTACTGGTCCGTTGGTGGTGACTGCAGTAAACATTTCAGATGCAAATGATTTTACATTTGAATTAATAGATAACACAGGTGTTGCAGCAACATTACCGATTACAATAGCCACTGGTAGTTATGCTGAAGTAGATATTACTTTTGTTGGTGGTACCAGTACTGTTAGTAATGGAATGTTTTTAGAATCTGTTGAAGTTATTTCTAATGCAGATAATGCTTTAGAAAATAAGGCTTCACTTCATGGTGCTTATTCACCTCAACCTGAAGGTGGCGATGAAATAAACGCTCAAGAAGTTTTTGATGCCTTTGGTTTTGAATCAAGTATGTTGAGTGTTGTCAATGATCAAGGAACTATTTCACCTGCAAATAACCTTCCTTATAGGCCAAGTTCTAACTACCCTGATCCGGCAAATATTGATGCTGGCTATGAAGGTGATTTAGTATTAGCATCTACTTTTGTACAAGCTGATTCTAATCAACCAGTAATAGGTATGCAGATATCTGCGTTGCATGGTGGTCCAGGTTCCAATGGAGCCAAGTTTATTGGAGCTAGTAACAATAATACAGTAGGTGGAATTAACTTTAGTCACGATAACACATGGTACCAAACCTTATTACCTAAAAAGGGAAGTGATATCAATTTTGATACAGCTACTACTATTAATGAGCCATTCAGAATTAATATTTCAGGTGAAGTTTCGTCTGGAAAAACCAATTCTGCAGGACAAGAATTATTAGGTCTTAGGATGTACAAAGTAATTGATCATAATGGTAATGTTATACCTAATGAGTATATCGGCTTAATGGACTTTATAGCGAATGGTTGTGGAGCAGGTTCTGCAAATTGCGATTGGAATGATAACTCCTTTTATTTTATCAATATTAGACCGGAGGCTGTGCCGACAGCGCAACCAATAGCAGATTTGTTTGTTTCAATAGATGAATTGTTTACAGTAGATAGTAATGAATATTTTGATAAAGGATACCCTGGAAATATTCTAGAAATTAATGTTACTGCAAATGGTGAGTCACTACCAACTTGGATGAGTTTTGATCCAACAACAGGTGTTTTAGAAGGTACTCCTCCGGTAGGGACTACTGGAAATTATACGGTAGAACTTGTTGCAGAAGATACAAACGGTTTAACTGCTTCGACTAGTTTTGAAATTAGTATTAGTGAACCCCCAGTTGCGACTGATGATAGTTATGAAACAGAACAAAATGTAGCTGTCAATTTAGAATTATTAGAAAATGATTCTGATCCAAATGAACATGTGATAACTATTGTTTCCGTAGAGAATCCATTAAACGGATCAGCAGATTTGAATGAAGCTGGTACTGAAGTGTTATATACTCCAACAATTGATTATATAGGTTCTGACTCTTTCAGTTATACAATTGAAGATGAAACAGGATTACAGGCAACAGCAAATGTGTCTATAACTATTAATGAAGTGAATCAAGCACCTGTGGCTGTAATAACTACGAATACTATCGAAGGTGCTGCTGCGCTTTATGTAGATTTTGATGGAAGTAGCTCTACCGATGATAACAATAATATCGTGTCATATCTTTGGGATTTTGGTGATGGAATTGGAACATCTACAGATGCTGTTACGAATTATACTTATAACGCTGCGGGTGTTTATCAAGCAAGTTTAACAGTAACAGATAATTTCAGCTTGTCGCATACTGATAATGTAACTATTACAGTTACTGGAGTTGGTAATTCTGCTCCAAATGCAATAGCCGAAATTTCACCAATAGGAGGGTTAAATACACTTCAATTTAATTTTGATGGAAGTGCATCTAATGATGCAGAAAGTGGACTGACTTTCGAATGGAATTTTGGTGATGGAACTCCGGTTTCTACGAATGAACAAACGCAACATACTTATGATTTGGCTGGTGTTTATTCAGTGACATTAATAGTTACTGATGCAGGGAATCTTACGGATACTTTTACTGTAGATGTAGAAGCTAAAGATCAAGTTGTGAATGATTTTGCATTGCGTATTAATGCAGGTGGTCCAGAGTTAACACATAATGGTGAGGTATTTGCAGCGGATCAGAATTTTGTTGGCGGTAAAGCATATGAAAATACCAGTGCAACGGTTACTTCTTTATATCAAACTGAGCGAAGCTCTAATCAGGCTGCATTTGAGTATGATATTCCATTAGCGGACGGTGAATATAGTGTAGTACTTCATTTTGCGGAAATTTATTGGGGAGCCAATGGCGGAGGTTCAGGTGGAGTAAATCAACGTGTATTTGATGTGACTATGGAGGGTAATACCATAATCGATGATTATGATATTAACGCAGAAGTAGGTTCGCAAACAGCTGTGACTAAAACTTTTGATGTAACCATTACCGATGGTGAGCTGAATTTAGTATTTGATGCTACAGGAAGTGATGGAGTTAACCAACCTAAACTATCGGCTATTGAAATTCTTGGTTCAGTAACAGATACTAATGAGCTTCCAATTGCAGATGCGGGCGATGACAAAACAATCACACTACCTACCAATAGTGTTGAATTAATTGGTTCTGGAACAGATTCAGATGGCACAATTGATTCGTATGCATGGACAAAAGTAAGTGGTCCAAATGGTGAATCATTGAACGGAGCAAATTCTTCAACATTAACAGTTGGGAATTTAGTGGAAGGTACGTATGTATTCAGACTTACGGTAACTGATTCTGATGATGCCACTGCGTTTGATGATGTGGTTGTTCAAGTAGATGCAGAAGTGATTCCAAATCAGAATCCAATTGCAAATGCAGGCGGTGATGAAACAATTACGTTGCCTACCAATAGTATTGAGTTAGTAGGTTCTGGTAGTGATTCAGATGGAACCATTGATTCGTATGCATGGACAAAAGTAAGTGGTCCAAACGGTGATTTATTAAACGGAGCAAATTCTTCAACACTAACAGTTGGAAATTTAGTTGAAGGTTCTTATGTATTCAGATTAACGGTAACTGATAATAATGATGCTTCGGCTTCAGATGATATATCTATAACAGTATTACCAGAAGAAGTTGTGAATGACTTTGCATTGCGAATTAATGCAGGTGGTCCAACAACTACCTATCAGGGTAATGAATTTGTTGCTGATCAGTACTTTAATACGGGTAATAGTTTGAGTCGACCACAAACAGGTCTTCCACAGCCGTATAGTACAATTCGTTATAGCCGTTCTCAAACGATGTCATATGACATTCCGTTAACTGATGGTGAATATACGGTTAGACTTCATTTTGCTGAAGTATGGTTCGGTGCCACAGGCGGTGGAACTGGTGGAATAGGTAGCAGAGTATTTGATGTAAATGTTGAAGGTGCCTTAGTTGAGGATAATCTAGATGTATTTGCACAAGCTGGTGGAGCACAAACAATGTTAGTTAAAACACATGTGGTAACCGTTACTGGTGGTAATTTAGATATCGACTTCTCGTCTTTAGCTGCAGTGGGCGGTACAAGACATCCAATAATTAACGCAATTGAAATTATTGGTTCAGAGATCGATACTAATGAGCTTCCAATTGCAGATGCGGGCGATGACAAAACAATTACGCTACCAACTAATAGTGTTGAATTAATTGGTTCTGGAACAGATTCAGATGGCATAATTGATTCGTATGCATGGACAAAAGTAAGTGGTCCGAATGGTGAGTCATTGAACGGAGCAAATTCTTCAACACTCACAGTTGGGAATTTAGTGGAAGGTTCATATGTATTCAGACTTACGGTAACTGATTCTGATAATGCAACTGCGTTTGATGATGTGGTTGTTCAAGTAGATGCAGAAGTGATTCCAAATCAGAATCCAATTGCAAATGCTGGTGATGACAAAACAATTACGTTGCCTACCAATAGTATTGAGTTAGTAGGAGCTGGAACAGATTCAGATGGCACCATTGATTCGTATGCATGGACAAAAGTAAGTGGTCCGAATGGTGAGTCATTGAACGGTGTAAATTCTTCAACATTAACAGTTGGGAATTTAGTTGAAGGTTCTTATGTCTTCAGATTAACGGTAACAGATAATAATGATGCTTCGGCTTCAGATGATGTATCTGTAACAGTATTACCAGAAGAAGTTGTGAATGAATTTGCATTGCGTATTAATGCAGGTGGTCCAGAGTTAACATATAATGGTGAGGTATTTGCTGCTGATCAGAATTTTGTTGGCGGTAAGGTGTATGAGAATACGAGTGCTACAGTTTCTAGTTTGTATCAAACAGAACGTAGTGCATCACCACCAACTTTCAGTTATGATATTCCATTAGCGGACGGTGAATATAAAGTAGTGCTTCATTTTGCCGAAATCTATTGGGGAGCTAATGGTGGCGGAGCAGCTGGTGCAAACCAACGTGTATTTGATGTCACAATGGAAGGTAATATCATACTTGATAATTATGATATTAATGCAGATGTCGGTTCGCAAACAGCGGTAACTAAAACATTTGATGTAACGATGTCCGATGGTACATTGAATTTAATATTCGACGCAGCAGGTAGTGATGGTGTTAATCAGCCTAAGTTATCAGCTATAGAGGTTATAGGTTTAGGTGTAACTAATGAGCTTCCAATTGCAGATGCGGGCGATGACAAAACAATTACGCTACCAACTAATAGTGTTGAATTAATTGGTTCTGGAACAGATTCAGATGGCATAATTGATTCGTATGCATGGACAAAAGTAAGTGGTCCGAATGGTGAGTCATTGAACGGAGCAAATTCTTCAACACTCACAGTTGGGAATTTAGTGGAAGGTTCATATGTATTCAGACTTACGGTAACTGATTCTGATAATGCAACTGCGTTTGATGATGTGGTTGTTCAAGTAGATGCAGAAGTGATTCCAAATCAGAATCCAATTGCAAATGCAGGCGGTGATGAAACAATTACGTTGCCTACCAATAGTATTGAGTTATTAGGTTCTGGTAGTGATTCAGATGGAACCATTGATTCGTATATATGGACAAAAGTAAGTGGTCCGAATGGTGAGTCATTGAACGGTGTAAATTCTTCAACACTAACAATTGGGAATTTAGTTGAAGGTTCTTATGTCTTCAGATTAACGGTAACAGATAATAATGATGCTTCGGCTTCAGATGATGTATCTGTAACAGTACTGCCAGAAGAAGTTGTGAATGATTTTGCATTGCGTATTAATGCAGGTGGTCCAGAGTTAACACATAATGGTGAGGTATTTGCAGCGGATCAGAATTTTGTTGGCGGTAAAGCATATGAAAATACCAGTGCAACGGTTACTTCTTTATATCAAACTGAGCGAAGCTCTAATCAGGCTGCATTTGAGTATGATATTCCATTAGCGGACGGTGAATATAGTGTAGTACTTCATTTTGCGGAAATTTATTGGGGAGCCAATGGCGGAGGTTCAGGTGGAGTAAATCAACGTGTATTTGATGTGACTATGGAGGGTAATACCATAATCGATGATTATGATATTAACGCAGAAGTAGGTTCGCAAACAGCTGTGACTAAAACTTTTGATGTAACCATTACCGATGGTGAGCTGAATTTAGTATTTGATGCTACAGGAAGTGATGGAGTTAACCAACCTAAACTATCGGCTATTGAAATTCTTGGTTCAGTAACAGATACTAATGAGCTTCCAATTGCAGATGCGGGCGATGACAAAACAATCACACTACCTACCAATAGTGTTGAATTAATTGGTTCTGGAACAGATTCAGATGGCACAATTGATTCGTATGCATGGACAAAAGTAAGTGGTCCAAATGGTGAATCATTGAACGGAGCAAATTCTTCAACATTAACAGTTGGGAATTTAGTGGAAGGTACGTATGTATTCAGACTTACGGTAACTGATTCTGATGATGCCACTGCGTTTGATGATGTGGTTGTTCAAGTAGATGCAGAAGTGATTCCAAATCAGAATCCAATTGCAAATGCAGGCGGTGATGAAACAATTACGTTGCCTACCAATAGTATTGAGTTAGTAGGTTCTGGTAGTGATTCAGATGGAACCATTGATTCGTATGCATGGACAAAAGTAAGTGGTCCAAACGGTGATTTATTAAACGGAGCAAATTCTTCAACACTAACAGTTGGAAATTTAGTTGAAGGTTCTTATGTATTCAGATTAACGGTAACTGATAATAATGATGCTTCGGCTTCAGATGATATATCTATAACAGTATTACCAGAAGAAGTTGTGAATGACTTTGCATTGCGAATTAATGCAGGTGGTCCAACAACTACCTATCAGGGTAATGAATTTGTTGCTGATCAGTACTTTAATACGGGTAATAGTTTGAGTCGACCACAAACAGGTCTTCCACAGCCGTATAGTACAATTCGTTATAGCCGTTCTCAAACGATGTCATATGACATTCCGTTAACTGATGGTGAATATACGGTTAGACTTCATTTTGCTGAAGTATGGTTCGGTGCCACAGGCGGTGGAACTGGTGGAATAGGTAGCAGAGTATTTGATGTAAATGTTGAAGGTGCCTTAGTTGAGGATAATCTAGATGTATTTGCACAAGCTGGTGGAGCACAAACAATGTTAGTTAAAACACATGTGGTAACCGTTACTGGTGGTAATTTAGATATCGACTTCTCGTCTTTAGCTGCAGTGGGCGGTACAAGACATCCAATAATTAACGCAATTGAAATTATTGGTACAGGCGGTATTCCAACAATTGCGCCTATAGCCAATGCAGGCACTGAGGTGATAGTTACGTTACCTAACAATACTACAACTTTAATTGGTTCTGGTAGTGATCCTGATGGAGGTGTTGTTACTTACGCGTGGTCACAACTAGATGGTCCAACAAATGCTGGAATTACAAATGTTACTAGTGCTAACACTGCAATTAGTAACCTTGTGCAGGGTAATTATATTTTCAGGTTAACGGTTACCGATGATGAAAATGAAGTAGGTACTGATGATGTTGTTGTAACTGTTAACCCAGCAATTAAAGATGAAGTTTGGTTAGAAGCAGAATGCGCAAATGTAGGTTCTAATTGGACCGTTATTAAAGATAATTCTAGATCCGGTGGGCAATATGTAATGTCACCATCTGGCAATAATTTTAGCGGTGCTCCTACGGATGAGGATTCATGGTTAAGATTTGACTTATCTGTAGAGGCTGGTACGTATAGGCTTTATGCATTGACTGATACTCCTACAGGAAATAATGATAGTTTCTGGGTTCGTATTAATGGTGGTTCTTGGCTTAAATGGAATTACATTTTAAGTGATGGGGATTTTAGTTGGAGACAATTACATGATGGGGAACGAAGAGATGTTTTTGTAACATTAAATTTACAGGATGGAGCCAATACAATTGATTTTGCACATCGCGAGGAAGGTGTTGGTCTAGATAAGTTATATGTTACTAAAACTGGTGCCACTCCAAGTGGTTTAGGTGGAACTGACTTTAGCTGTAATAATAGTAATAAAGGAATCATTGAAGATAATTTATCTACAATTGCTGAAGGTGTATTCGAGAATTCTGTTAATGGTGATACTGCATTAAAAGTAGTGCCAAACAAAATTCAAATATTGCCAAATCCAGCTATTATTGATATTAAAGTTTCACTTAGTAATGCGGTATTAGATATATCTGAACTTATGATTTATGATGTAAGTGGTCGTTTAATTAGAACTTATGATGGTTATTCTCATAAGGTTAGTGATGGTGAGTTTATATTTAATGTCTCAAGTTTTGAAAGTGGTTTGTATTATATGACTATTACTACAAGTGATAATAACACATCTAAACATAAATTAATGATTAGGAAATAATAAAATGAAAATCACATCAGCTTTCAATTACTAAATTGATAGTTGATGTGTTGTTTTTATTCTCTAATTTTTAAGAGTTTAAATTGGATTTATTATAGCATTCAAAAAACAGATTTGAATAAGAAGACCATCCACTTAAAAAAGGCTGGTCTTTTTTTTATGATTTAGGTGAATTGATTTCAATGCACTTCAGCAATGTATTAAAAAACTAGTCATTCAGTTGATTTAGTTCTACCTTGTCGAGCGTAATTATAATGGTGATGAATAGAAGTAAAATGATTGCCATTTTTTATCTGTAAAATAGATTAAAGTTGTCAACTTTTAAAATAGCAAAACATTCGGGTATAGATTTTAAAAAGGCCTTGCTTTTTATGATTATTAGTACTTTTTCCTTTGCGCTGATGAATGTTTCGGTAAAGTACTTAGAAAGGATTCCTTCATTTCAGATTGTATTTTTTAGATGTTTGGGTTCTTTCATATTAGCAACAAGCTATATATCGATAAAACGAATTCCGATACTTGGAAATAAACGTAAGTTAATGCTTTTGAGAGCTGTAATAGGTTTAACAGCTATGACGCTCTACTTTTTGTCATTAAAACATTTGCCGGTAGGTACAGCAGTATCACTGCGTTATATAGCGCCTATTTTTGCTACGATCTTCGCCATTTTTATTTTAAGAGAAAAAATAAAAAATATTCAATGGTTGTTTTTTATAGTGGCTTTCGCTGGAGTTTTAGTATTGAAAGGGTTTGATGGAAATATTAATTCTACGGGGTTGACCTTAATTTTGATTGCATCGGTTTTTAGTGGAATGGTTTACGTTGTGCTACGTAAGATTGGTAAATCCGATCACCCTGCAGTAGTCGTTAATTATTTTATGTTTGTTGGTACTGTAATAGGGGGTTTACTATCTATTACGGTTTGGCTTCAGCCCAAAGGAACTGAATGGTTGTTCTTACTTCTTTTAGGTGTTTTTGGATTCATGGGGCAGCTTTACATGACACGAGCCTTTCAAATTGCTCAAACAAATTTGGTTGCGCCTTTAAAGTATGTTGAAGTAATTTTTACAATGACTATTGGGGTAATATGGTTTAACGAGGTTTACACTTTTTATAGTTTCTTAGGCCTAGCCATGATAATCACTGCACTCGTTTTAAATACCATGGTTAAGAAAGACTAGTTTCTACTGATAGTATTTTTTAATCATATTTCCGTTTTTATTCCTTTAAGTTTTTTAGTCTATTAAAGAATTACTGTGTAACCTTTGTTACTGTTCAGACCTTATTGGTGGTTTATGTTTGTTGCAAAAAAATTAATGTTAGGTAAAGGATCAAAACTATACAGTATTCTATTTTTAAAGTGCCCGAGGTGTCATGAAGGAGATTTTCTTGAAGCTAATCCTTATAAATTAAATAAGTTTAATAGGGTTAAAGAGCGTTGTGATAAATGTGAATTAAAATATAGTATTGAACCTAGTTTCTATTATGGTTCTATGTATGTTTCATATGCTGTAGGAATTGCAGTAGCGGTTGCAATATTTGCATTAACTTTAGTGTTCAATTTAAATTTAAGTCCACTCGGACTTTTCGTTGCTATAGTAGTTGGTCTTATTTTGTCAATGCCTTATATAGGAGCGGTATCTAAGTCAATTTGGGCTAATATTTTTTTCAAATACGATAAAATAATAGCTAGTAAAATTAAATAATGTTCACATGATTCAAGAATTAAAAGAAGGCTACGGACATATATTTGAAGAAGCATTAATTAATGAAATAGCTCAGGTTGGCACGTTTAAGGAAGTGCCTGAAGGTTATAAATTAATGGACATTGGAGAGTATGTAAGAGGAATGCCTTTACTAATATCCGGGGCTATAAAAGTATTACGCGAAGATAAAGAAGGTGATGAACTTTTGTTGTATTACTTAGAAAAGGGTGATACCTGTTCTATGACGTTAACTTGTTGTATGGGAGATTCAAAAAGCGAAATACGGGCAATTGCAGAAACCGATACAAAATTGATAATGGTGCCAGTTCAAAAAATGGATGAGTGGACAGCGAAGTACAAATCTTGGAGAAATTTTATTTTCGAGAGTTATCATAATCGCCTCAACGAACTATTAAATACATTAGATAGTATAGCCTTTGATAAAATGGACATGCGGCTAGTTGGTTACCTTAAAGAAAAGGCTAGAATCAATGAGGGTAATATTATTAAAAATACACATCAAGAAATAGCGTACGATTTACATAGTTCTAGAGTTGTAATTTCTAGACTTTTAAAAAAATTGGAGCAGATGGGTAAAATTGAATTACATCGAAATTATATAGAGATTATAGCACTCTAATTGTTTGTGTAACCTAAGTTACTGCAAGAATTTCATTGACTAATTAAATTTGAATTCAAATTTAATTTCATGTTAAAGCGTTATTTGCCAATTCTACAATGGCTTCCTACATATAAAAAATCGTATTTATCAGGTGATATTAGCGCTGGGCTAACGGTTGGAGTTATGCTGGTTCCTCAAGGTATGGCTTATGCTATGATAGCTGGTTTGCCTCCTGTTTTTGGTTTGTATGCATCATTAATTCCACAAGTTATTTATGCACTGTTAGGTACCTCTCGTCAGCTAGCAGTGGGGCCAGTAGCAATGGATTCTCTTCTGGTTGCTTCAGGTTTAGGAGCACTTGCGCTTTCAGGATTAGATGAATACATAAGTATGGCCATATTTTTGGCTTTGTTTATGGGGTTAATACAGCTAACCCTTGGATTATTACGAATGGGTTTTTTTGTTAATTTTTTATCCAAACCGGTTATAAGTGGTTTCACTTCGGCTGCAGCAATCATTATTGGATTGAGTCAGTTAAAACATTTATTAGGAACGAGTATTGAGCGAAGCAACCAAGTACATATTTTGTTGAAGAATGCTTTTGTTTCAATATCAGAAACAAATTTAATTACCCTAAGTATTGGTATTCTTGCGATTGTTATTATTAGCATAATAAAAAAGGTGAATAAAAATATACCATCTGCTTTATTAGTGGTGCTAATAGGAATAGTCTTAATTTATTTCTTTGGACTTAATGAATCAGGTGTAAAAATTGTTGGCGAAGTGCCAAGTGGATTGCCATCTCTTAAAATGCCAACAGTAGATTTTTCAAGAATAGCTGATTTATTTCCAATAGCTATGACGCTAGCACTTATTGCATTTATGGAAGCAATTTCTGTTGCCAAAGCAGTTGAGGAGAAGCATACAGATTACGAATTAGATTCCAATCAAGAATTAATCGCCTTAGGTACTTCAAATATAATAGGTGCTTTTTTTCAATCATATCCTACAACAGGAGGATTCTCTAGAACTGCTGTTAATGACCAAGCAGGAGCTAGAACCGGAGTCGCACCTATGGTAAGTGCCTTGGTAGTTGGTCTAACTTTGCTGTTTCTAACACCTTTGTTTTATTATTTGCCTAATGCGATTTTGGCGGCAATAATTATGGTTGCGGTGTTTGGATTAATTGATTTTAAGTATCCTATTCAATTGTTTAAAAATAGAAGAGATGAATTTTATCTTTTGTTAGCCACATTTTTAATTACCCTAACAGTAGGAATAAAAGAAGGGATATTGTTAGGAGTATTAATTTCATTGTTGCTATTAGTGTATAGAACTTCTAGGCCACATATAGCTGTACTCGGGCGAATTAAAAACACAAACTACTTTAAAAATGTAGACCGCTTTCCTGAGGAGACAGAAATCTTCAAGGATTTTCTGATAGTACGTTTCGATGCGCAATTATATTTTGGGAATAGAGAATATTTTAAGCAAGAATTATTTAAGGAACTCGAGAGAAAGGGTAAAGAAGTTAAATACTTAATACTAAATGCAGAAGCTATTAATTATATAGATAGTAGTGCTGTACATGTCTTAAGGCAAATTATTAATGAATTAAAAAGTAAAGATGTGATTTTTGTAATTGCGGGTGCTATAGGTCCTACTCGCGATATTCTGTATTCAAGTGGATTAATAAATGATATAGGAAAGGAAAATTTATTTGTTAAAACAAGTGAAGCTTTTGACCATTGTAAATCTTTGAGTCGAAAATCGGCAATAGAAGAAAAGATTTCTTTAGAGTCAAAAAAAAGTGATGTTATGTGACAAAAGTCACTTTTTACATCATTTTAGAATCATAATTTTGAGTTTTATAATTTAAAATAGACTGGCATGAAAATAGAACAGATTTATACAGGATGTTTGGCACACGCTGCCTATTATATAGAAAGTAATGGAGAAGCCGCAGTTTTTGATCCATTAAGAGAGGTGCAACCATACCTCGATAGAGCTAAAAAAGATAATGCAAGAATCAAGTATGTATTTGAGACTCATTTTCATGCTGATTTTGTTAGTGGCCATTTGGATTTGAGAGATAAAGCTGGCGCCGAGATAATTTTTGGCCCCGGTGCAAAACCAGCATATGAAGCTACTACAGCTAAAGATGGTCAAGTTTTTGAAATTGGAGCATATAAAGTAAAAGTAATACACACGCCAGGCCATACAATGGAGAGTACAACTTATCTTCTAATTGATGAAAAAGGTAAGGAGCACGGGCTTATAACTGGAGATACTCTCTTTATAGGTGATGTTGGTAGACCAGATTTGGCCCAACATGTAGTATCTGAACTGACAGAAGAAAAGCTGGCAGGTCATTTATATGATTCGCTAAGAAATAAAATTATGCCTCTAAATGATGATTTAATTATATACCCTAATCATGGCGCAGGTTCTGCTTGTGGTAAGAAAATGAGTGCGGAAACAACAGATACGCTAGGCCATCAAAAGGAGGTTAATTATGCGCTCAGGGCAGATATGACAAAAGAGGAATTTATAAAAGAAGTTTTGACAGGTCTTACAGCACCTCCAAGTTACTTTCCGCAAAATGTCTTAATGAATATAAAAGGATATGAAAGTTTAGATAAGGTCATGGATAAAGCTAAAACAGCTTTTACACCAGAGGCTTTCGAAGCTGTGGCAAACGAAACTGCGGCACTATTACTTGATACAAGAGATGCCAAAGATTTTGCTAATGGCTTTATTCCAAATAGCATAAATATTGGTTTAGAAGGTAGTTTTGCGCAGTGGGTAGGTGAAATGATTCCAGATGTGAAACAGCAAATTTTACTAATCACATATTCAGGTAAAGAAGAAGAAGCTATTACGCGCTTATCAAGGGTTGGATATGACAATACCATTGGTTATTTAGAAGGTGGCTTTAAATCTTGGAAAAATTCTGGAAAGGATTTTGAAACTATTAGAAGAATTACTGCAAAAGATTATGAAAAAGCATTTTATGGTGAAAGACCATTATTAATTGATGTTCGTAAAAAAAGTGAATTTGATGCTGAGCATATTTCCGGAGCCTTAAATATTCCTTTAAATGAGATTAATCAGCACTTGGCACAATTTCCAAAGGATAAACCATTTGTACTTCATTGTGCAGGGGGTTATAGAAGCATGATTGCTGCATCAATATTAAAGCAAAGAGGTTGGGATGATTTTGTTGATGTAATTGGTGGTTTTGATGATTTGTCAAAAACTAAAATTCCTAAATCAGATTATGTATGTCCCACTACATTATTATAAAGTAACACTAACCATTAAAAAAAGCCTACCATATTGTTGGTGGGTTTTTTTGTTTAACAATGTAACCAAAGTTACTGTGTAGTTTAACGCTTCATTGTAATTTTACGCTTGTAACTACTAAAAGTACAAGTATGAAAGTTGAACAAATATACACGGGCTGTCTTGCTCAAGGAGCATATTATATAGAGAGTGATGGTGAAGTTGCTATTATTGATCCGTTAAGAGAGGTTAAGCCATATATGAATAGGGCTAAGCTAGATGATGCTAAAATTAAATATATTTTTGAAACGCATTTTCATGCCGATTTTGTTAGCGGTCATGTAACTTTGGCAAAAGAGACAGGAGCTCCAATTATTTATGGTCCTAGTGCTAACCCTTCGTTTGAAGCAATTATTGCTCAAGATAATCAAGAATTCAAATTAGGAAAACTTACTATTACCGTGCTACATACACCTGGTCATACCTTAGAAAGTACTACATATCTTCTAAAAGATGAAAATGGTAAAGATTACGCGATTTTTAGTGGTGATACATTATTCTTAGGTGATGTAGGTAGACCAGATTTGGCACAAAAGATGGGTGAATTAACCGAAAAGGATTTAGCGAAAATGTTATATGATAGTTTACGAGATAAAATTATGCCATTAGCCGACGATATATTGGTTTATCCAGCTCACGGTGCTGGTTCAGCTTGTGGTAAGAATATGATGAAAGAAACTGTTGATACGCTGGGAAATCAGAAAAAAATGAATTATGCCTTGCGTGAGAATATGACAAAAGAAGAGTTCGTTGAAGAGGTAACGGAAGGATTGCTTCCTCCGCCTCAATATTTTCCATTAAATGTAAAATTAAATAAAGAGGGGTATGAAGATTTTAAAGAGGTTTTAAAGCGAGGTACTAAATCACTTTCGCCAAGAGCATTTGAAGCTGCAGCAAATGAAACGGGTGCAATAGTTTTAGATGTAAGACATCAGGATGAATTTGCTAAAGGTCATGTACCTCGCTCAATTTTTATAGGTTTAAATGGAGATTTTGCTCCTTGGGTAGGAGCTTTAATAGCCGATGTTGAACAGCCAATATTATTAGTTACGCCAAAAGGAGGAGAAGAAGAAGCTGTTACTAGGCTCTCTAGGGTTGGTTTTGATAATACACTTGGTTTTTTAGAAGGTGGATTTGAAGCTTGGAAAAATAGTGCAATGGAATACGATACTGTAAGTCAAGTAAGTGCTAAAGCTTTAAGTGATTTATTGAAAATTGATGAAGTTCCTGTTTTTGATGTACGGAAAAAAAGCGAATACTTATCTGAACATTTACTTTCAGCAGTAAATACACCACTAGATTATTTAAACAATCATTTAGCTGAGTTCCCTGATAATAAAATATTTTATGTTCATTGTGCTGGTGGTTATCGCAGTATGATAGCTTCTTCAATATTAAAGAGTCGCGGTATACATAATTTGGTAGATGTAGTTGGTGGGTTTAAAGAATTAAAGGAGACGGGTGCTCCAGTTTCGGAATATGTTTGTCCCTCAACACTATAAAATAAGTATGCATTTTTAGTTAAATAGCGGTCACTATATGACCGCTTTTTTTTTGTGGAATTTTTAACGTTATGTGTAACTAAGGTTACTTTCTATTCCTTGTTTCTGGAGTACTTTTATTGTAAATAATAAGACAATGGAAACTATAAAAGAAGAAGTAATAAATATGCCTAGAATTGGCGACATAGCGCCCGATTTCGAAGCAGTTACTACAAAAGGTAAAATAAAATTATCTGAATTCGCAAAGAATAAATGGATTGTAATGTTCTCACATCCTGCCGATTTTACACCAGTGTGTACAACAGAAATGAGTGGTTTTGCCATTCGTAAGCCAGAATTTGATGCTTTGGACACAGAGTTGTTAGGCTTGAGTATCGACAGTGTTCATGCACATTTGGGCTGGGTACAAAACGTTCGAGAGAATACAGGAGTGTATTTCGATTTTCCAATTATTGCTGATATTGACATGAAGGTATCCAAGTTGTATGGAATGTTGCAACCTAATGAAAGTGAAACATCTGCAGTACGTGCGGTATTTTTTATTGATCCGGCAAAAAAGATTCGTCTAGTCATGTATTACCCGTTAAACGTAGGTAGAAATATGAATGAAATTTTGCGGGCATTAGAAGCATTGCAAACATCAGATAAGTATAAAGTGGCTATGCCCTTAGATTGGAAAAAGGGTGATAAGGTAATTGTATCACCACCAAAAACTTTGGATGATTTAAATGCTAGATTGGCAGATGATAGTCTAGAAAAAGTTGATTGGTATTTAGCCAAAAAGAGTCTTAATTAAATTATTGGTTGGTTGTTTTAAGGGAACGGTCGTTTTCAATCAGATCGTTTCCTTTTTTTAAATCATTATAAATCTTTTAAAATAAATAAATATGTCATTATTAAGTACCCTATTTGGAACTAAAAAAGAAGATGCTGATAAAATTGAAGTATTAGATCGAGAGGTATTTGCTGACGCAATAATGCTTAAGAACGTTCAATTAGTAGATGTTCGAACTGCTAGTGAATATAGTGGAGGTCATATAAAAAATGCAAAAAATATAGATTTTTTCAATGCTTCAAGCTTTGAAAATTCTTTTAAAAAATATGATAAAGAAGAGCCAATATACTTGTATTGTAGGTCTGGTGCTAGAAGTAGAAAAGCAGCCAAAAAATTAATTAACTTAGGTTTTTCTAAGGTGTACGACCTTAGAGGAGGGTATATGCAATGGGGATAAAGTGCTCATTGTATTTTGATTGTGAATGGATTAAATAAAATAATAAATCAGATTTAATTTATTTAGTAGTAATTTAAACTAACAAAACCATAAGAAAGCTTCCCTACATGAAAACCACAATAATAGTTCAAAATTTAAAATGCGGAGGATGTGCAAAAACTATCACCTCTAAATTGGCAGAAATAGATTCAATTTCAAAGGTTCATGTTGATTCTGAAGATTCATCAGTATCTTTTAATTCTGCTGATGTTAACGATGCTATTCTTGTAAAACAGAAATTAAAGGCTATTGGTTATCCATCAATTGAGGCTAAAAATACTGTTTTATCAAAAGCTAAATCATATGTAAGTTGTGCAACCGGTAAAATTTCAAAGTAATGAAGAATATTATACTAGTAGCAGTATTGCTGATATTTGTAAACTGTAAAGATGCAAAAAAATCGGAATCGCTTCCAATTGAGGACTCAATTACAATCGAAAAAGGACAGGCAAATCAGCAACATCCTGGTAAAAAGATAATGGAAACAGAATGTTATATGTGTCATAATCCGAAGGCATCTGAGTCTAGTATGATAGCACCACCTATGATTGCTATAAAAAAGTTTTATAAAAATTCGAGTGCAACAAAAGAAGAATTTACAGATGCCATTATGTTGTGGATTAATGATCCTGAGGCACCTTCGAAAATGCCTATGGCGCAAGAAAAGTTTGGCAAGATGCCTTATTTGCCTTATTCAGAGGAAACTGTAAAATTGATTGCGGAGTATATGTATGATTATGAAATTGAAAAGCCGAAATGGTTTGATGCTCATTATGAAAAAGAGCATGGTAATGGAACAGTGGAACTTGATTATAAAGAAATAGAAAATTCTGATATTGATAATGCCGATGTGGGCCTTGGCTATGCACTTGCAACTAAAGCTACTTTAGGTAAAAACCTTATGAAGGCTATTAATGAGAATGGAACTGTAGCAGCTATTGAGTTTTGTAATACAAAAGCAATAAAGTTGACCGATAGTATGTCTGTAATGAAAAATGCCATAATTAAGAGAGTGTCTGATAAACCAAGGAATCCTGAAAATAAGGCGAATGATGAAGAACTTGGATATATTAATTACTTTAAAAAAGCAGTAGCTTCAGGCACTGAAATTAAACCAATTGTTCAACCTGCAGATGGTGAAATTAATTTCTACTACCCAATCACCACTAATTCAATGTGTTTACAATGCCATGGAAAGCCAAACGAACAAATTAAACCTGAAACTCTAGAAACGCTAAAAAAATTATACCCATCGGATAAGGCAATAGGCTATAGTTTAAATGAAGTGCGTGGCGTATGGGCTATAAATTTTGAAGAAGATAAAAGCAGATAACTTAAAATAGTTTGTCGTGTTGAGTTTTTATAGATGTTCTCTATAATAAATCTTATATCAGCTAGAGGTTTACTGGGTTATACTTAAGGTCTACTACTGTTTTTATTCATCTGTGTAACAAATGTTACATAAATATGCGTTTATGATGGCTATATTTATGAAATTCATAAAATTATAGTTAAAATGAGCTCACATCATCAAGTGTTAATTATTGGCGGAGGAACAGCAGGTATCATGGTTGCGGCACAATTGCTAAAACAGAAAAACGCAAAAGACGTTGCGATTATTGAACCAGCAGATACGCATTACTATCAACCTGCATGGACATTAGTAGGTGCTGGAACATATGATTTTAATAAAACAGCAAGACCTATGTCTTCTGTTATACCCAAAGGTGTTACTTGGATAAAAGATTATGCAACAGGGTTTGAGCCAGAAAATAATGCGGTTAGCACTGCTTCAAAAGGCGAAATAACTTATGATTATCTAGTGGTAGCACCTGGCTTAGCATATGATTTTGATTTAGTACCTGGCCTAGGTGAAGCCATGGATAAAGGTGTGGTTTGTAGTAATTACACGAACCCCAATCACACATGGAATGTTATACAAAACTTTAAAGGTGGTACGGCATTATTTACCCAACCTACCACTCCAATTAAATGTGGTGGCGCTCCCCAAAAAATAATGTATTTGGCTGAAAACTATTTCCGTAAAAAGGGAATAGATAAAAAAACTGATATTGTTTTTGCAACAGGTGGTACTGTAATTTTTGGCGTGAAGAAAATTGCTAAAACATTAATGGAAGTTGTTGATAGAAAAAATATAAACCTTCGTTTTCACCATAAATTAGTAGCAGTAGATGGTGATAAGCAAATTGCCTGGTATGAAATGGGTAAAGAAATTACTGCAGGAGGTTGTGTTGTAATTTCTAGTGACCAGACTGATGATTTAAAGCTCGATGAATCATTTCAGTACAACTATAAAGATGTTGAAATGACAAGAGATGGAAACCGATATGGTATCCATTATGATATGTTGCATACTGCCCCTCCCTCTGTTGCACCAAAATTTGTGAAAGATTCTACATTGGTTAATGATGCTGGTTGGTTAGATGTAAATCATCAAACCATGCAACATAACAAGTATGCAAATATTTTTGGGCTAGGTGATGTAGCAGCTTTGCCTACGGCAAAAACTGGTGCTGCAATTCGTAAGCAAGTCCCTATTGTTGTAGATAATCTTGATTTGTTAATTAAATATGATAAGCTTGGGAATAAAGCCTATAACGGATATTCTTCTTGTCCTTTAGTTACAGATTACGGCAAAATGGTTTTAGCTGAATTCGATTATAATAATAATTTCACCCCTGATCCAAAATTAAAACGAATGCTAATTTCCGATTCTTCAAAAGAACATTGGAGACTTTGGATGTTAAAAAAATATGGACTTCCTTATTTGTATTGGAATAAAATGATGAAGGGTGAAAATGTATAACACGCTTAATTTTGTTAAAAGGTTAATATTAGAAGTACATGACAGATTTTTGGAACGAAAGATATGAAGAAGAGGCTTATGCATATGGAGTTCAGCCTAATGTATTTATTAAATCGGAATTAGATAAATTGTCTCAAGGTTCGGTTTTGTTTGCTGCAGAGGGTGAAGGGAGAAACGCAGTTTACGCGTTGCAAAATGGATGGAATGTAGAGGCATTTGATTATAGCGTAGCAGCTAAAAATAAGGCAGTTAAACTTGCTAGAAGTTTAGACTTGCATTTGAATTATAAAGTCTTAGATGTTTTAGATTTTCATAGTGATAAAAAATTTGATGTATTGGTGTTTTGTTACGTTCATTTGCCAATAACAATTCGTGAAAAAGCGATTCAACATTTACTTACTTTTCTAAAACCAAATGGCGTAGTAATTTTCGAAGCTTTCTCCAAAAACCAAGTGGGTAAAACCTCAGGTGGACCAAAGAATAAGAAAATGCTTTTTTCTATAGCTGAAGTACAAAAAGAATTTTATGGGTTAAATTTTACAAAACTCGAAGAAACAAATATTCAATTAAAAGAAGGTAACTACCATCAGGGAATAGCTTCCGTTATCCGATTTGTTGGCTTAAAAAGATAAAGGGGACCGAAAGGTCCCCTTTTACAATTATTAAAAATCGTATTGAATAAATGCTGATATATTACGTCCTGGGTCATTGATTGGAACACTGCCAAAATCTGCCTGATTATTAAAAGCGAAATTAAGATGATTGCTATAGGTTGTGTCAAATACATTTAATGCCGCAACGCCTAACGTTAAGTTCTTCATTGGTATTACACCTAAACGTAAATCCATTATTTCATAACCTGATGTAGTTTGTTCACCAAAAGAATACGCAATATTATCTTGCTCGGCAGTAAGCCTATATTCTGCATTCACCCAAAACTTTTCTTTTTCATAGTTCAATTTAAATCTTGTAACTAAAGGTGGTACCAAAGGTAAAGACTCATTTAAGTCTTTATTCTTAGCATATACATAAGCAAGTTCTGTGGTAAAATTAAAATTATTCCAAAAGTCTACACCTGCCATAATTTCAAAACCTGTCTTGTAAGCATCATTTAAATTTCTAAAAACTTTTGCGTTAGATGGTTCGTTCATTGGCATGAATTTTCTTGTTTGCGTTTCATCTATTATAGCCACAATATAATTTTCATAAAGGGAGTAATAAAAAGAAGTACTATAACTGAACATATCTGAAGTATTTTCTGAAATAGACATTTTCCCTTTAAAGCCTACCTCAAATTGATTATTTACCTCTGCCTGTAAATTAGGATTACCCACATATTCATACGAGTCTTGACCTACGCTGAAATGATTAATAAAACGTTCAATCATATTTGCAGACCTAACACCACGGCCATACGCTACTTCCATGATAAATTGTGGAGAATACACATATTTAATTGAAGTTGTACCACTAAAATTATTTTCGGTTCTTTTATCTAGGTTAGTGTATAAAGTAGCAAAATCAGATTCAGGATCTTTAGTTTCAGAAGTAACATTATCATAACGTATACCCGCAGTTAACATTGTTTTCTCTGTTAAGGGGTATTTGCCTTCTGCAAATAAACCAATATCATTTATATATGAATCTTGCCACACCTTATCTTCAAATAATAAGGGTGTATCTAAAATTCCCATAGCATTTCTTTTCACTAAACGTGTTCTATTACCATCTCGTGCAATATGCAAAACATCAATACCTGTGAATAGAGCGAGATTGTCGGTTGGTTTTAATTTTAATTCTACTTTACCTCCTGCCGTGGTAGCATCAATTGCAGAAACCGCAGATGTCATCATAAAACTTGGTCTATTGTAATTAGTCATTACATGGTCAACATAACTATAATAAATTTTAGAATCTATACTTTCAACGAGACCAGACAGACTACCTAATTTGTAATCCAAAGAGAGAATACTACTATTATCTGATTCAGTATCCATAGGAAGCCCAGCATGCAAAACATCTCTACCGTAAGATTGTCGCCAATGAGCTTGTAAACGTTCATTTTCTTTAAAGTTGTATCCAGCTTTCAATCCATAGTCCAAACTTCTGAATGAAGATGGAATTTCAATACCATTTCCATCATCATAGTTGCCAAAATCACGAAAACCTATATTACCTGCAATATCATATTTGTCGGTTGCTTGTTGAATACGAGCCATAGAAACAATAGATCCACCATTGCTTTCATAACCAGCATCTACGCTTCCATGAAGTCCATAAGATTCGGTAGTAGGTTTTTTTGTCACCATATTAATAATACCGCCAAAAGTTGCTCCATACCGCACTGTATAAGGACCTTTAATGATTTCAATTTTTTCAATTTCTTCCGGTATTACATGCGTGGTTATGGGGTCCATTCGGTTTGGACATGCATGCATTGCCTTGGTTCCACCATCAAATTGTACATTTAATTGTTCATACTGCGTGGCTCTAAAGCTAGGGTCGATTGCGTAGTTGCCACGCTTAATTAAGGCAAATCCGTTAACATCGGTAAATAAGTCCGCAACATTTCTAGGTTGTACAATTTTCTTTATATAATCGTTGGTTTCTAGAGTTAAAACAGGATCTGTTTTTATATTGCCAGTTACCATAATCCCATTTATTGCAATGGGAGATTCTTCCATTGAGATTAGTACTAATTCTATAGTTGGTGTTGCATATAGTTCAAATGTCTCATAGCCTACAAAGGAGATTATTAATGTAGTTCCTTCATTTGGTATTTCCAGTTTGAAAATTCCATTAGTATTGCTAAAAGTAGCGGAACCATTTTTGGCTAGAATATGTGCGCCCATTAAAGGGTCTTGATTATCATTGGAAACAATTTGTCCTGTAAAGTTCTGAGCGTTAATAAGGTGTCCCAAAAGAAATATCGACAACACCCATAGATTTTTAAGTTTCATATGTAAGTCTTTTAATAATACATTGTAATACAGCCAATACACTTTAAATAGTGTATTTAGTTTAATAGAAATATCAGTGAATTATTAAAATTTTGGAGGGTGAGTTATATGCGCTACATAACGGTAGTCGTATAAATTAGCGTAATGTTCTATATCTAAATGCTCTGTAGATAGTTGCAAAAAATTTATCGAAAATAGTGAAGTAAAAAATAATACTGTTTCAATTTTTAACCAGTCTAAACTAATAGGATTGGGGTCATTATTTGATTCTTGTAAAAGTATTTTGGCTAATGCGCATTTACCATCGCAATTAAGTTCAGGGCGGTTTTTATTTTCACAAAGCTCTTCTATAAAATCTTCCGTAAATAGGGTGTAATAACCAAATGTACTAACAGTTTTTAAGGTGCTCGCTAAAGTGAGTAGAACAAGAAAAGTCGATATAGTATTTCTTGAAAATTTCATCTTGTAAATTTAGTGCTCAAAAATGGTATAAAATGTGACTTTTGTCACATAAGTGTCTTGTAGATGTTTTTAAAATATGTAACTAGTGTTACGTATAGAAATCACACGTTGCCTATTTTTGTGTCGTTCAAAAACATCGAAAAGAAATTAGACTATGGAAGACATGCTTTTCTATGATCGTATGCAATTTGCGTTCACAATTACGTTCCATTATTTGTTCCCTCAATTAACAATGGGACTCTCACTAATGATTGTGTATTTTAAGTGGAAGTTTCTGAGAACACAAGAGGTAAATTATAACGAAGCTGCTAAGTTTTGGATGAAAATATTCGCTCTGAATTTCGCGATGGGAGTGGTTACCGGTATACCTATGGAATTTCAGTTTGGAACGAACTGGGCCAAATTCTCTGAGTTAACAGGAGGTATAATAGGGCAGACACTTGCAATGGAAGGTATGTTTTCATTTTTTTTAGAGTCCTCATTTTTGGGGCTTTTTCTTTTTGGAGAAAAATTGATGGGGCAAAAACTACATTTTTTAACTGGATTTTTGGTATTCCTTGGGTCTTGGGCAAGTGGATATTTAATAATTGCAACTCACTCTTGGATGCAACATCCGGTAGGATTTGAAATACTTGAAAACGGAAAGTTTGTTCTGAATAATTTTTCTGCGCTTTTTAGTAATCCATGGCTTTTACCTTCTTATTTACATAATCAATTAGCGTCTGTAATAACAGCATCATTTGTAGTTGCCAGCATTGGTGCCTTTTATTTGTTGAATAATAAGCACAATGCATTTGGAAAACTATTTGTTAAAACAGGTGTCATTTTCGGATTAATCTCATCGGTGCTAGTGGCTTTTCCAACAGGTGATTGGGCTGCTAAAAATGTTGTGAAACATCAACCAGTAACCTTTGCTGCAATGGAAGGAATTTTCGAAACAGAAGATGGCGGTTCGGAAATTGTATTGATAGGGCAACCAGATATGGAAAATAAAAAGTTGGATAATAAAATTGCCGTTCCCAACATACTAAGTTTTTTAACCTATCAAAGTTGGGATGCAGAAATAAAAGGGTTAAACGAATTTGATGAAAAAGATTATCCAACTAATATACCAGGGCTTTATTATGCCTATCATATTATGGTAGGTCTTGGTACTATTTTTATAGCTTTAATGGCTCTCGCAGCTTTTCAACTTTGGCGAAAAAAATTATATGAAAGCAAATGGGTGTTGTGGTGCATTATGTTTATGCTACCATTTCCGTATATCGGAAATACTACAGGCTGGTATACCGCCGAACTAGGGAGACAGCCGTGGTTGGTTTACAATTTGTTACGAACTTCAGAGGGAGCTTCTCCAACAGTATCTGCCGGAAATACATTATTTACTTTACTTGGCTTTATAGGTTTGTACTTACTGTTAGGTATGTTGTTTTTAATGCTTGCTGGAAAAATTATTAATAAAGGACCACTACTAGAAAAACATTAATTATGGAATTATTTTGGTATATCGTTTTAATGACAATGCTGGCCATTTATGTGATTTTAGATGGTTACGATTTTGGTGCAGGGATAATACATTTGTTTTTTGCAAAAACTGAAAAAGATAAAAAAGCAATAACCAATGCCATTGGTCCTTTTTGGGATGCTAACGAAGTATGGCTAATTGCCTCAGGAGGTGTTTTGTTTTTTGCTTTTCCAACATTATATGCTTCTTCCTTTAGTGGATTTTATTTACCGTTAATTATGATTTTGTGGCTACTTATTTTTAGAGCTATTGGTTTAGAATTAAGAGGGCAGGTGCACAATAAAATGTGGGAGCTAATTTGGGATAAGGCTTTTGGAATTTCGAGTTTATTATTGGCCTTATTTTTTGGAGTTGCTTTGGGTAATATAGTAAGAGGAGTAAACTTAGGAGGTGTAGTTGATGGAGTATCCACACATGAAGCTCATTATTTTTTTCTACCACTTTGGAATCCAACTTTTAGCCCACAAGCAGAACAATTAGGAATTTTAGATTGGTTCACAGTTTTACTGGGAGTAGTTGGGGTAGTAGCTTTAACCATTCATGGAGCCAATTGGATAATTTTTAAAACCAATTCAGATTTAAATGAAAAATTAAAGAAAGTAATATTTAATTTATCAATGGTATTACTTGCATTGGTAGTTATATCGCTTCTAGTTTGGCATGTAATTGAACCAAAGCCATTTCATAATTTCTTAGACAAACCTTGGCTATGGATTTTTCCTATTACCACAATAACAGGCTTGTTTGGGCTTTTCAAAGTAAGAACTTTTAAAAAGCATGGTATGGGATTTTTGTTTTCCACTTTATTTTTATTTGGAGGTTTAACAACAACGGTAGCATCAATCTTTCCGAAAGTATTGCCATCAACAAATAATGTAAATCCTGATTTAACCTTATACAATGTGGCGGCACATGAATATGGTCTTTCGGTTGGTGTATATTGGTTTGCGATTGCAGCAGTTTTAGTTGCCGTTTATATGATAATACAGTACACCATTTTTAAAGGGAAAATGGATGATGTGGGTTATGGTGAGCACTAGTTGAAAACTACAATATTATGACAGGTTCATTAATTTCATTAGTAAGTATTTTAATCGGAATTATTGCTGCCAATGTATTGGGTTATTTTAAAAATAACTATTCTTTTGGCTTTACAGGAAACACACTAGTTGGTGTTTTTGGAAGCATCTTGTTTATTAAGACCTTTGGAAGATTAGGCTTTAACGCTTGGTCTATTATCAATAATGGTGATTTAGATGGTTTTCTTTTAACTATTAATTTAGTAGTGTCTGCTATAGGTGGCGCTTTAGGTCTTGTTTTAGTAAAGAAATTGTATGCCAAATTTAATAAGTAATGTAAATTTTAATATTACAGTTATTTATATACATGTACTTATTAAATACAAGTAATATTTAAATTGGTTTTTTAAAGTAAGTTATCTTCTTTTATTTTTTATCATTCAATTTATATATAAGCCAAATAAAGCCAACAACAAAGTGTAAAACCACTATGCCAGCGATTATATAGATAATGGTATTTGAATCACCTCTCATTATTATTTTATGTTTAAGAATAGCTTCAAAAGTAGGTGTATATTTAAAGTTAAAATATGACAATTGTTACCTTAAGCCGTAAAATTATAAGTTAGTGTGTTTTGAAAATAATAACGGTACTTACTAATTATTGTTTTTATTGCATTTGCCTCATTTCTAGTACAATATTTCTTCGGGTTTATTATGTTTAATATATAATTATGCAGAAATGAATGTTGGTTTATCTGATTTTCGTACATTTATTAACCAAATGGTTAAACTGTATAGTTAATATGAAAAAGGCAAAAGACGAGAACACCGAAAGTCAAATATTAGATGCTGCAAAAGATGTATTTCAATCCAAAGGAATGGATGGTGCTCGAATGCAAGAAATAGCTGATAGAGCAGGTATTAACAAAGCAATGCTTCATTATTACTATAGAAGTAAGCAATTACTTTTTGAAGCTGTCTTTAAAAATGCATTTTCATTATTAGCGCCGCAATTAAACTCCATTTTAAATGATGATTCCACTATTGAAGATAAAGTGAAGAATTTCACTTCAAACTATATTACATTCATAATTAAGCATCCGTATTTGCCAAATTTTATTATTCAAGAATTAAATAGAAACCAAGATTTTATTTTAAAGCTAAAAGAAAATAAAGGATTCCCAAATCTTGATAAATTCAAGATACAAGTGGCTAATGAGGTTAAAAAAGGCACTATAAAAGCTATAAGCGCCGAACAATTATTTATCAATATTTTGGCACTTAATATTTTTCCTTTTGTTGCGAAACCTTTAATAATGGCATTTACAAACACCAATGAAAAAGCCTTTAGACGGATTATGGAAGACCGTAAAAAAGAGGTGAGCAGTTTTATTGTCAACTCAATAAAAGCATGATGCATATCATAGGAATACATATCGAAAATATGGAATTTCATAATTTAAATAAAGTTCTTAAAATGAGAAACATTTCAATTTTTCTGGCATTAATATTACCGTTGCTCACTATGGCGCAGCAAACTATAACGCTGAACGAATGTTTGGACTTAGTGTCTAAGAACTACCCTCTTAACAAACAATCTGTTTTATTTAATGAGCAGAACCGTTTGGATATTAAGGCTATTAATAAAGGGAAACTTCCTAAATTGGATGTTAATGCCCAAGCAACTTACCAATCAGATGTCACTAGTTTGCCAATACAAATTCCAAATTTAAATATTGAAGCTCCAAACAAAGATCAATATCGAGCCACAATCGACGTGAACCAATTGGTTTATAATGGGGGGGTAATAAAAGCTTCATCAAAAGTTAAGGAAGCCAATGGAAAAATAAGCCAACAAGAAGTTGAAGTAAATCTTTACAGACTTAAAAACCAAGTTAATCAACTCTACTTGTCGATTTTACTTTTACAAGAAAATCGCATTTTATTAGAGGCCAAAGAAAAACAATTACAAACGCGGATTGACGAGGTGAAAGCTGGTGTAAGGTTCGGAATGTTGTTACCTGCTTCGGCCGATGCACTTGAAGTAGAAATGCTCAAGATAAAACAGAACTATGCAGAATTAGATTTTTCAAAATCAGGCTTAATTGAAAGACTTTCATTACTAATTGGTAGAAACCTTATTAGCAATGTGCATTTGGCACGTCCTGAAATATTTATGGCAGCCGATACCAAATCAAAAAGGCCAGAACTGATGCTTTTCGACCTTCAAAAACAACAGGTTGAATTTTCAACAGAACTTCTCGCTAAGTCAAAATTTCCAAAATTGAATGCCTTTGCACAAGGTGGTTATGGTAATCCAGGATTAAATATGCTTGAGAATTCATTCACCACATTTTATATGACAGGAGTGCGACTAAACTGGAATGTTTTAGATTGGAAAAAAAACAAGATTCAAAAACAATCTCTTCAAATTAACGAGGATATTATAAACACTCAAAAGGAAATTTTCGATCTTAATACCAACCTTGAACTTACTAATCTAAAGTCAGAAATAAAAAAGATTGAGGAACTAATAACCTACGACGATGTCATTATTTTGCTACAAGATAAAATGGTTAAATCTGCAGAATCACAACTTAAAAACGGCGTCATTACTTCTTCAGCTTTCATTACAGAATTTACTAATCTTTATGAAGCTAAAAATAATTTGGCCTTACACAAAACACAACTGCTTTTAAAGCAAATACAGTATCAGATTACTAAAGGAACCTATGCAGCTATCAATAATTGAATTTAATATTGGATTAAAATGATGAAAACTACAAACACAATTCTAATCTTTATCATAGTGTCTTTTCTGCTATCCTGCAATAATATTGGGGATAAAGCAGATGGATACGGAAATTTTGAAGCTACTGAAACCACAATTTCGGCGGAGGCCAATGGCAAATTGTTATTCTTTAATGTAGAAGAAGGTAATATTCTCGAAGAAAATAAAGTGGTTGGTGTTATAGATACCATTCAACTTTCTCTAAAACGAGATCAACTAATCGCAGCTAAGAACACAATTTTTTCAAAATCACGGAACGTTCTTTCACAAAGAGAAGTACTCAAACAACAAATAAAATTAGCCCAAAACGATCAGACTCGAATCGAAAATCTGATAAAAGAAAATGCCGCCACTCAAAAACAATTGGACGACATCAATGGACAAATGAACATTCTCAAGCAACAGGTCAAAAGCGTAGAAACGCAAAACGCACCCATCGTGAACGAGGTGAAAAGTATAGAGGTTCAAATTCAACAAATTGAAGAACAGATTGAAAAAAGCAATATTAAAAACCCTATTAAGGGCACCGTTTTAGTAAAATACGCTGAACCATACGAGATTACAGCTTTTGGAAAACCACTTTATAAAATTGCAAATCTTGAAGTAATGGAACTCCGGGTTTACATTGCCGAAACACAATTAGCCAGCATAGCAGTGGGGCAAGAAGTTACTGTGAAAATAGATGGTGCAGGTGGTATGAAATCGTACCAAGCTACAGTAGCTTGGATTTCTGATACCGCTGAATTTACGCCTAAAATTATACAGACCAAAGAGGAACGTGTGAACTTGGTATATGCCGTTAAAATGAGGGTGAAAAATGATGGTAGCTTGAAAATAGGAATGCCTGCGGAGCTGTGGATTGCTAACAACAAGCAAGAATAAGTATGTCTATATCAATAAAAAATATCAGCAAATCTTACAACAATGTAAAAGCCTTGGATGATATTTCCTTTGAAGTTAATTCAGGCGAATTGTTCGGATTAATAGGTCCTGATGGAGCAGGTAAAACTACCTTGTTCCGCATTTTAACCACTTTATTGATTGCAGATAATGGTAAGGCGACCGTTGCTGGATATGATGTGGCGGAAGAATACAAGTCTATTAGAAACCATGTGGGTTATATGCCTGGACGCTTTTCTTTATATCAAGACTTGACTGTTGAAGAAAATCTAAATTTCTTCGCCACTATCTTCGGAACAACTATTGAAGAGAATTACAATCTCATAAAAGATATTTACATTCAGATTGAGCCATTCAAAAATAGAAGGGCGGGAAAACTTTCAGGAGGAATGAAGCAGAAACTCGCCTTGTGTTGCGCTTTGATACATAAACCAAAAGTATTGTTTTTAGATGAACCAACTACCGGTGTAGATCCGGTATCGAGAAAAGAATTTTGGGAAATGCTCAAACGTTTGCAACAAAAAGCTATTACGATTTTGGTGTCCACACCTTATATGGATGAGGCTGCCCTTTGTGATCGTATCGCATTGATAACCGACGGAAAAATTTTACAATTAAGCACGCCGAATGCTGTTATCGCATCATTCCCGAAGAAAATATTTAAAGTCAGAACTGCTGAAACTTTTCGCTTAATTCAAGATTTAAAGGTTTTTCCTCAGACCCATAGTGCCTATCCTTTTGGTGAATTCATGCATTTTACCAGTACAGCATCTGATTTTAAAGTAGAAGATTTAACTCATTTTTTAAAAGAAAAACAACATAATGATATCGAGGTGTTTCAGACCGAGCCCACAATTGAAGATAGCTTTATGGAATTGTCGAAATGAAAAATGAAAACGTTATACAAGTAGAGAGCTTGACCAAAATGTTTGGCGATTTTACGGCTGTCGATAACATTTCCTTTCAAGTAGGTAAGGGAGAGGTATTTGGTTTTTTAGGCGCGAATGGTGCGGGTAAAACTACAGCTATGAAAATGCTAATTGGTATTTCAAAACCTACTTCAGGAGAGGCAATGGTTGCAGGTTTCGATGTGAAAACACAGGCAGAAGATGTTAAGAAAAATATTGGCTATATGAGTCAACGCTTTTCACTTTATGATGATTTAACGATACGAGAAAATATCACTTTTTTTGGTGGTATTTACGGTCTTAAGAAAGCAGAGATAAAAACAAAATCTCAAAACCTCATTGATGAACTCAATTTGCATGATGAAGCTGATAAATTGGTAGGTTCACTACCGTTAGGATGGAAGCAGAAGGTAGCTTTTTCTGTATCCTTGTTGCACAATCCTAAAATCATATTTTTGGATGAACCCACAGGAGGTGTTGATCCTATTACTCGTCGTCAGTTTTGGGAAATGATTTATCGAGAGGCCGATAGAGGCAAGACCATTTTTGTAACCACGCATTATATGGATGAAGCTGAATACTGTGATCGGGTATCCATTATGGTAGCAGGAAAAATAGAAGCATTAGATACTCCTAAAAATCTTAAGGATTACTATGAGGTCGATTCTATGAATCAGGTTTTCCTAAAATTAGCAAGGAATATTGAATAAGCAATTGAAATGAAAAGATTTATAGGATTTATAAAAAAAGAGTTTTATCACATTTTTCGTGACAAGCGCTCCTTGTTTATCCTTTTCGGCATGCCGATTGTTCAAGTTATGCTGTTTGGTTTTGCTATCACCAATGAAATCAATAATGTAGATATTGCCATTCTGGATCATTCAAAAGATGCAAATACTGAAGAAATTATAAATAAAATATCGGCATCTAAATATTTTAGTGTCAAAGATGTTTTAACAAATGAAAAGGCAATTGAAACTGCATTCAAAAAAGGTAAAATTAAAGCCGTATTGAATTTTGAAAAAGATTTCGGCAAAAAATTAAAAACTGAACAAAAGGCGACCATTCAAATAGTAACTGACGCTACTGATCCAAATACCGCTAATACTATCAGTAATTTCACCAGTTCTATTTTACGTGATTATCAAGCTATTCTGAATAAAGATGTAGTAACACCATATCAAATTGGAATTCAAACAAGAATGTTTTATAACCCCGAACTGAAAAGTGTTTTTATGTTTGTGCCAGGTGTTATGACAATAATCTTAATGTTGGTATCTGCAATGATGACCTCAATTTCTATAACAAAGGAAAAAGAATTGGGTACTATGGAGATTCTCTTGGTTTCACCACTAAAACCTTTTCAAGTGATTGTAGGCAAGGTGGTACCGTATATTCTTCTATCGGTTATTAACGCCATCATTATTATATTACTCAGCATTTTTGTTTTTAATATGCCGGTTGAAGGAAGCCTTTTTTTATTGGGAGTTGAAAGTATTCTATTTATTATCAATGCCTTATCATTGGGTATTTTGATATCTACAGTTTCAGCATCACAACAAACCGCAATGATGATTTCCCTTATGGGGCTGATGTTACCCGTAATTTTATTATCGGGCTTTATATTTCCTATCAATAGCATGCCAATTCCGCTGCAGGTGATTAGTAACATCATTCCTGCAAAATGGTTCATCATTATTTTAAAAGGGATTATGTTGAAAGGTGTGGGCTTGGCCTATCTCTGGAAAGAAACTTTAATTCTAGTAGGAATGACCTTGTTCTTTATTGTATTGAGCGTGAAGAAGTATAAAATCAGACTCGAATAATGAACACGATTCTCTACATAATACAAAAAGAATTCAAGCAGATTTTTAGAAATAAGGCAATGCTCCCTATTATTTTTATTCTGCCCCTAATTCAGCTGATTATATTATCAAACGCGGCTACTTTTGAGGTCAAGAATATCAAGTTTGGTTATATCGATAATGATAAAACTTCCTTTTCAAGAGAACTGATTGAAAGATTTAATGCATCCATGTATTTTAATGTCATTTCAAACTTTCCATCAACAAAATTGGCCAATGCAGATATGTTAGAAGGTAAAGTTGATGTTATAATGGAAATACCTTCCAATTTTGAAAAAGAACTAGTGAAAGAAAAGAGCACCAATCTATCTATTCGTATTAATGCGATTGATGGTGCAGCAGCAGGAGTAGAAAATGTGTATGTAAATCAGATTGTTCAACAGTTTAATAAGAACGCTCGAGTCAAATTGATGCTGGTTAGCGGCAATACTGACAAACTTGAAAATATCGCCACAATCCCCTCTTTTTGGTATAATGAAAGCTTGAATTACAAGACCTTTATGGTGCCGGGTATTTTAGTATTATTGGTCACGATGATTACGCTTTTTCTATCAGGAATGAATATTGTCCGGGAAAAAGAAATAGGTACGTTAGAGCAAATCAATGTAACCCCAATTAAAAAGCATCAATTTATCATCGGTAAGTTATTTCCATTTTTGATTTTAGGTTTAGTACTATTTACAGTTGGATTAATAATTGCAAAATTGCTTTTTCATATTCCAGTCGTGGGAAGTATTCCGCTCATGTATGGCTATACGGTTATTTATATATTGGTAATTTTAGGTATGGGCTTATTCATCTCTAATTTTACCGATACACAACAACAAGCCATGTTCATTGCATGGTTTTTTATAGTCATTTTTATTTTAATGAGTGGACTTTTTACCCCGATTGAGAGTATGCCGCAATGGGCACAAATTCTGACTGAATTTAATCCTATCAAATATTTTGTCCAGGTTATGCGAATGGTAATGTTAAAGGGTTCGAGTTTTACAGATATATATCCACAATTTTTAAAAACATTTGCTTACGCCATAATAATGAATGCCCTAGCAGTTTGGAGTTATAAAAAGGTTACCTAATGGAAAACAACAAAAAAAATCGTTTGCAGACCGAGGAATCCAGATTTTTAGAAGGGCCTTTGTCGAGGTTCAAGGAGTTATTCTTTTCATTTAAAGTACAGTTCAGCTTTATCAAAGCTTTTCGGAAAATGCACTTTATAGGACCTTGTGTAACAGTATTCGGATCCGCACGGTTTGGGTCAGACAATCCATATTATCAACAAGCAGAAAAAGTTGGGGCAGCCATTGCGAAATTAGGATTTGCGGTTATGACAGGTGGTGGGCCAGGTATTATGGAGGCGGCCAATAAAGGTGCTTTTGAAGCTGGAGGCTATTCCGTAGGCTGTAATATAATACTTCCTTTTGAACAAAAACCTAATCCATTTCTGCATAAATGGATTGATATCCGCTATTTTTTTGTACGGAAGTTTCTTTTAATAAAATACTCTTACGCCTTTGTAGTTATGCCTGGTGGTATGGGTACTTTAGATGAGCTTTTCGAATCCATTACGCTGATACAAACCAAAATGATTGAAAATTTTCCCGTTGTTATTTTTGGTTCGGAATACCATAAAGAACTATGTCAACATATAAAAATAATGGCCGAAAACGAAAGTATAAGTGCTAATGATATGGAACTACTTTTCGTCACCGATTCCGTTGAAGAAATGGCTGAACATATAAAGACACATGCTATTAAAAAGTTCAACTTAGTTAAAAAAGCACAAAAGCCTAAATGGTGGATGGGAGAAAGATAGATGAAACAAACGACATACTTATTAATTGTTTTATTTCTATTTTTTAGAACGATATACGCGCAAGATAGCATTATAACCCCAAGTATTGATTTGGCTAAAATAGCTTAGGTCAACCAGAGTGACAGTTATATTACATTTCCCACAGATATTGGCAATCTGGAGCCATTGATGTTCGAGGCCAATGTGAATCCCAGCTTTATCATCCGCGAGCGAAAAGAATCCAACTTGATGGCGGTACTTACCGCACAGATTAGAATCCGAATGTACAATGAGGATTCCTACCCCGTCAAAACGCCCAGTTACATACCCCAGATCACTTTTTACTATTTAACCGGGGATAAAAACCCCGCGAACGGCTACACGCTCTTTGGAAAATTAGCACACCATTCCAATGGGCAGGATGGTGATTTTTATGACGATAATGGTAATATCAATTTACAGGATGGCAATTTTGCTACAAATTTTTTTGAACTTGGCGTGTTAAAAACATCGTTCAGTAAATCGTTGAATGCTTCAAAATTTTTCAAAAGTTCTTTAGAAGTGCATCCCCGAAGGTGGATGTTGGATAAGATGCATGGGCGCTATAGTGGATTCCGTTGGCACAATGATTTTTTAGCCTATAAACTTCCTACAAGAATGGGGCATGGTGGTTCATTAAGAGCCGATTTATCGGTTAAACTTGAAACCACTTGGTTAATCGACAACGTTAATGATTGGGATAATTTTAATTTTAAAAGGTTCAATGCAAAGCTTACGTTTTATTACCATCCAAAATTTTTAGAAGAAATTGGCTTTTTCGTGCAACTATATCACGGGGTAGATTACTATAATATCTATTTTGAACATCGCTTAGACGTCGTTCGCTTTGGAATAATGACTGAACTGTTACGGTTTTAAAATTCTTGAATTGAAATTTCTTGTGTAACAAAAGTTGCAGTAAGATGCATTGAAATGTATGAACTTTATCATAATCCAATAGAAGATGCGAAAATTCATTTAACGAATATCATTTTGCACATCTTTAAAATGTACTAGGTTCACATAAAAACCAAAAAATGTCAAAAATAGTCATACTCGGAGCAGGAGTTTCAGGTCATGTAGCTGCTGCACATTTGCGTCGAAAGTTATCAAAGCAACATGAGGTTTTAGTTGTTTCTCCTAACAGTAATTACCAATGGATTCCATCTAATATTTGGGTTGGAATCGGGAGAATGAAGTCTAAAGAGATTTTATTTCCATTACCACCACTGTACAAGAAAAAAGGCATTAGTTACAAGCAAGCAAAAGTGACTTCATTTTATCCTGAAGGAGATATAGAAACTACGGAGCCTTTTGTTAATGTTGAATACGTAGTTGGTGAGAAAAAGGGTGTTAGTGAAAAGGTGACCTACGACTATCTTATAAATGCAACTGGTCCGAAATTGGCATTTGATATGACCGAGGGTTTAAATCCGGGAACTAATAAAGCCTATTCTGTTTGTACCTATTCTCATGCCGAACATGCATGGCATGCTTTGGATGAGTTGATTCAGCAAATGAAGCAAGGTAATAAAGCAAAAATTTTGATTGGTACTGGTCATGCAAAATCTACTTGTCAGGGTGCAGCTTTTGAATATATTTTAAATGTAGAGCAAGAATTGCGACGACATAATGTACGTGATAAAGCAGAAGTTGTTTGGATTGCTAACGAGCATCAATTAGGCGATTTCGGAATGGATGGTATGTTGTTAAGTTATGGTAACAACATTATGAAATCTAGCGAAATGGTTGAAATGGTTTTTGAAGACCGTGGAATAAAATGGATTATAGGTGCGGGAGTAAATAAAATTGAAGATGGTGTCGCGCATTATGAAACATTGGATGGTGAGTATAAATCGGAAACCTATGATTTTGCGATGTTGATTCCAGCTTTCTCAGGTCATGGTTTTAAAGCGTATGATAAAAATAATGGTGACATTACCGAAAAGTTGTTCAAAGGTTTTATGTTGGTCGATGCAGACTATACGCCTAAACCTTATGAAGAATGGAGTGTGCAAGATTGGCCAGAAACGTATCAAAACCCTTCTTATAAAAACATATTTGCACCAGGTATAGCATTTGCCCCACCGCATGCAATATCAAAACCTAGAGTTAGCAAAAATGGCACTTCAATATCACCAGCTCCACCGCGTACAGGAATGCCATCGGGTATTACTGCAAAATTAGTCGCGGATAATATAATCGATATTATCAACGGTAAAAAAGATTTACATCACAAGGGCTCTATGGGTAATATGGGAGCTGCATGTATTGCTTCAGCTGGCTATGGTATGACAAAGGGTAGCGGTGTAAGTATTACTACTTTTCCTATCGTACCAGATTACAATAAATACCCAGATACTCAAGGTCGAAAATTAGGGAAGACATTCGGAGAAATAGGTTTGGCAGGCCATTGGTTAAAATTGGCACTGCACTATGCTTTTATTTATAAAGCAAAGATGAAGCCTTTTTGGTGGCTCATTCCTGAATAGGTAAAGATTGAAATAAAATTTAAATAAAAAATAGAATCATAAAAATACCACATGATGACACAGAGAATATCAAAATCGAAACGTTTTTATATGATGAACCCCATCATACAGTTTTTTAAATTTATTTGGTTAAGCATAAAAATATTAATCATTGTAGCTGGCGGACATGGTGGTACGCGTGATGCAAGAAACTAACCATAATTAGAAATAGTTCTTTTTCATCTATTTTAACTATAGCGAAAATATATAAGAATAAGCTGACTTCAGCTTTATTTGGTTGTTTGATAAGGCACCTTTGTGATGGGGGGTGCCTTTTTCTTTTCTTCAAAAATACAATTAACTCTTATTTCTTCCTTCGGTAACATTGGTTACTGTGTAGGATGTTTTACCACTTTAATTTTGTCGTAAATAAATTAATGCGATGAAGTACATATTAATGTGGTTAGCATCTTTTGTATGTTTTTTAGGATTAGCTCAAGAAGTTAAATCAATAACAAAAGAAGAAGTTCTAATCAAAGCAAAAGAGGGCAATAATACGCTGAAGATGGCACATGAAGATGTGTTAGCAGCTAAAGGAGATTATAATCAAACGAATGCTGTGTTGTTGCCTAATATTAGCGTTTCTCATACGGGTATGGCTACAACGAATCCGTTAATGGCTTTTGGTTCTAAGCTTAACCAAGAGATTTTAACTGCTGCAGATTTTAATCCAGATTTATTAAACGATCCACGACAAATTGAAGACTACGCCACTCGCGTTGAGGTACAACAACCACTAGTAAATTTCGATGGTATTTTTCAGCGTAAAGCAGCAAAAGCAAAGTGGAATGCCACCGAATTGCAGTCTGAACGTACACAAGATTACTTGTCCCTTGAAGTTGATAAGTCCTATATGCAATTGCAACTGGCATATAAGACGGTTGAGGTTTTAGAAAAAGCAATGGTAACGGCTCAAGAAAATAAGCGTATAGCGGAAAATAGTTTCAAACAAGGATATTTACAAAAGTCAGATATTTTAGCTATAGCGGTACGTGTAACCGAAATCGACAATAAATTACAATACGCTAAAAGTAATATTTTAAATGCTAGTAACTATTTATCGGTTTTAATGAATGATGATAGAAACTACATATTAAAACCTACAGATTCATTAATTGTCAATAACAAATCGGTTACAGAAGTAAAGTTATCCGAAAATCGTAAAGATATCTTGGCTATGAATTCTGCTACCGAAGCATATCGTCATATGCACAAAGCAGACCAAATGTCTTTTTTACCGCGCCTAAATGCTTTTGGGACTTATGAAATGCATGATGATGAAATTTTTCAGGGCAATGCGAATGGTTATCTATTTGGAGCAGAATTGAAATGGAATCTTTTCGAAGGCAGTAAACGTTTTGGAAAATCGCAAAAAAGTAAAGCAGAATACAACAAATCTAAATTACAATTAGAACAATATAAATCTGAAAGTCAGTTAGAGCTTAGTAAAGCAAATAGAGGTTTTCAAGATGCTGAAAATAAACTAAAACTCACAAGATTAGCACTAGAACAATCTAAAGAGGCGTTGCGAATTCGCACTAACAGATTTGAACAAGGATTAGAAAAAACTACGGATTTATTAATGTCTGAAACACAATTTTCTGAAAAGCAATTAGAGTATTTTGCCACTGTTTTTCAATACAATTATGCCTTGGCTTATGTGCAATTTTTAACTAAGGAATAAAATAGAATGACGGTAATTATTTAGCGCCAAAAGATAAAAAAAATAAAAGATAAGATTTCCATATTCACCGAATTAGGAATAAAAAGTAGGTAACAATGAAAAATAGAAAATACATAATAACAGCAATACTAGGTGCCACGTTAATTATAACTAGTTGTGGAAGTAAAGAAAAGAAAACGGTAACTGATAATTCCCCCGCAGTTACCGTTGTTGTTAAAACTGTTACTCAGGATAATGGCGGTTTTAATTTATCAGTTAGTGGTAAAATAGAGGCAACAAAAAGCGCCAATATTAGTACGCGGATGATGGGTTATGTAGATAAGATTTATGTTAGGGTAGGTGATAAAGTGCAAAACGGACAGTTATTAATGAGTGTTAATAATGCAGATGTTTCTGCCAAATTAGCCCAAGTAAATGCTGGTATAGTAGAGGCAGAGGCAGCTTTCACAAATGCTGAAAAAGACTTCAATCGATTTACGATATTATTTCAAGAAAATAGTGCTTCTCAAAAAGAGTTGGATGACATTACAGCTAATTATAATATGGCAAAAGCTCGTTTAGAGTCAGCGAAACAGATGAAAAATGGAGCTAATGCACAAATGGGTTATGCTAACATACGCGCGCCTTTTACAGGAGTTGTAACTAATAAATTTATTAATGCTGGTGATATGGCCAACCCTGGTATGCCATTATTGGAAGTTGAATCTCCTGGACAATATCAGGTTTTGGCACTTGTTCCGGAATCAGAAATACTTGACATAAAAAACAACACAGAAGTTACAGTACAATTAAAGGCTTTAAAGCAGGATGTCAAAGGAAAGGTAACCGAAGTGAGTACTTCATCTAAAAATACTGGTGGACAATATTTGGTAAAAGTAGTTTTAGAAAAGACAGATGCTCAAATATTATCGGGTATGTATGCTACGGTACAATTTCCGATTACAAGCAAAACTAAAAGTTCAGCGGTTATGATACCGATTGAAGCGGTTGTGAATAATGGACAGTTAACAGGGATATATACTGTCAGTCAAAGCAATACAGCTTTGTTACGTTGGTTGCGCTTGGGGAGAACTTATGGTGATAAAGTAGAAGTGCTGTCTGGTCTTTCTGCCGATGAGCAATATATAGTTTCGTCAGAAGGAAAATTATTCAATGGTGCTAAAATAGCTAATCAATAAAAAGTCTGCGTTAGGGATTAAACGGTTACTCCGCATCTGCCAATGGGCAACGAGGAGTAAAAGTAAAAAGCCCGGCGATACGCCCAAATTAAATAACAAGAAAGAATGAAGGAAGGTTTAGCAGGCAAGATTGCCAAGATGTTTATAGGCAGTAAGTTAACGGTGCTTCTAATGATTGTTTTTATGGTCATTGGGGTATGGAGCTCATTTTTGATTCCGAGGGAAGAAGAACCTCAAATTGACGTGCCAATGGCAGATATTTTTGTAGGATATCCTGGTGCGAGTCCTACTGAAGTAGAATCACGTGTAATAAAACCATTAGAGAAATTAATCTCAAACATTAAAGGCGTAGAATACGTGTATTCAACTGCGATGAAGGAACAAGGTATGGTAATCGTACAGTTTTATGTAGGTGAAGATATCGAACGTTCTTTTGTGAAGTTATATAATGAAATTAATAAGCATATGGATATAATGCCGCAAGGCGTAACATTTCCGTTGGTGAAAACGCGAGCTATTGATGATGTGCCGATGTTGGGACTAACATTATGGAACGAAAACTATGATGGGTACCAATTAAGCCAAATGGCACAAGAATTGGAGAGCGAGATTAAAAAGGTTAATGATGTTGCGATAACACATAAAATTGGAAATCAAAATCGTCAATTACGCGTAGTTTTAGATAAGGACAAGTTAGCTGCAAGCGGACTGGATTTTTTGACTGTCTCTGAAATGATAAAGGCAAATAATGCACAGTTAAGTTCCGGTAGTTTCGACAAAAATGATATTGAATTTTTAGTAAATACAGGTAACTTTTTAGCCTCGGTAACCGATGTTGAAAATTTAGTTGTTGGTGTGCAGCAGAATAAGCCAATTTACCTAAAACAAATAGCAAGTATTATTGATGGACCAGAGATACCACAAAGTTATGTGTCTTTGGGATTTGGACAAGCCAGTGAAAAAAGTACAGATTATAAATCTGAATATCCAGCAGTTACCATATCAGTTGCTAAAAGAAAGGGTGCCGATGCTATGAAAATAGCTGATATTGTTATTGATAAAGTAGACCATTTACGAACAAGTTTAATTCCTGATGATGTTAATGTAGAAATAACTAGAAACTATGGAGAAACTGCTTCACATAAAGTATCAGAATTATTATTACACCTTATAGGGTCTATAATTGCTGTGACACTTGTGGTGATGTTGGCTATGGGTTGGCGTGGTGGTTTGGTGGTCTTCTTGTCTGTTCCCATAACATTTGCGTTGACGCTATTGAGCTACTATATGCTCGATTATACCTTGAATAGAATTACCCTTTTCGCTTTAGTATTTGTTACTGGTATTGTGGTTGATGACTCCATAATTATCGCGGAGAATATGCATAGGCATTTTAAGATGAAACGGCTGCCTTTTAAACAAGCTGCATTGTATGCCATAAACGAGGTTGGTAACCCAACTATCTTGGCAACTTTTACAGTAATTGCATCCGTGTTACCAATGGCGTTCGTATCTGGGTTAATGGGGCCTTATATGGCACCGATGCCTATTGGCGCATCTATTGCGATGATTTTATCCTTATTTGTTGCTTTGACAATTACGCCATATTTGGGTTATATTTTCTTGAGAGAAAAAGATAAAAAAGGAAAAGTTGAGAAGAAAGAGAAGCCTTTAGAGGATACATATATTTATAAAATTTATGACAAATTTGAACGCCCTTTAATTGAAAACAGTAAAAAACGTTGGTTGTTTTTAGGGTTTACTTTTTTAATGTTGATGGGGTCAATGGTGCTATTTTTTACCAAATCGGTAGCCGTAAAAATGTTGCCTTTTGATAATAAAAATGAATTTCAAGTGGTGATTGATATGCCCGAAGGCACAACACTTGAACGTACAGGCGTTGTTGCTCAAGAAATTTCTCAATACCTATCTACACGTCCTGAGGTGGTAAATTATCAGAATTATGTGGGTACTTCGGCACCTATAACTTTTAACGGTTTGGTGCGTCATTATGATTTACGTGGTGGTAGCAACATGGCAGATATTCAAGTCAATCTTGTTGATAAAGGCGAGCGTTCTGCTCAGAGTCATGATATTGCACGATTACTTCGGCCCGACATTCAGAAAATTGGGGCTAAGTATAATGCGAATGTAAAATTGGTAGAAGTTCCACCAGGACCTCCAGTTTTATCTACTATCGTAGCAGAGATTTATGGTCCTGATTATGATGAGCAGATAAAAGTTGCCAATAGTGTTCAAGATATCTTGAAAAATACAGATGATGTGGTTGATATCGATTGGTTGGTAGAAGCTGATCAAACTGAGTACCAATTCGAAATTGATAAAGAAAAAGCGATGTTATACGGCGTTGCGCCACAGCAAATTGCTTATACCATGAATATGGCTTTATCAAATAGAGCTATTACCAATTTATATGATGAAGATGCCAGCAACCAAGTTGGTTTAGTATTGGCTTTGGATGAAAAAGAAAAATCGACAATTACTGATATTGCACAATTGAAAGTGAAATCTAAGCTAGGTAACATGGTACCTATTGCTGATTTGGTAAACATTAAAGAAACTATAAGCGCGAAAAGTATCTACCATAAAAATCAAAAACGTGTGGTGTATGTAATGGCTGATATGGCAGGTGAATTAGAGAGTCCTGCATACGCGATTTTGGGTATGGAAGAAAAGCTAAAAGAGATTCCATTGCCTCTGGGTTATGATATTAATGAAATGTATTTGGGTCAACCAGAATTTGAAGATGATTATACGGTGAAGTGGGATGGCGAATGGCAAATTACTTTAGAGGTTTTTAGAGATTTAGGAATTGCATTTTTAGGAGCGATTATCTTAATCTACATCTTGATTGTAGGATGGTTTCAGAACTTCAAAGCACCAATTGTAATGATGGTTGCTATACCCTTGTCATTAATAGGAATTATTCTAGGACATTGGATTATGGGTGCCTTTTTCACAGCAACTTCTTTTATAGGAATGATTGCTTTAGCAGGTATCATGGTTCGAAATTCCGTACTCCTCATTGATTTTATCAATCTACGTTTAGAGGAAGGTGTGCCGCTAAAACAAGCAGCCATTGAGGCTGGTGCAGTGCGAACGACGCCTATTTTATTGACGGCCGGAACTGTTGTTATTGGAGCATTCGTTATTCTTTTTGACCCAATTTTTCAAGGATTAGCAATTTCATTAATGGGTGGTACTATCGTGTCAACTGTATTGACGCTATTAGTAGTGCCATTGGTGTATTATATGATAGAGCGCAAGAATTATCCAGATGGAGGAGTTGAAAAAATAGAAGAAAATATTCAGGACTAAAATAAAAAATATGAAACTACTAATTGTAACGGTCGTAGAAGAGTATGAAAAAGAAATTCTTCAACTCTTTAAAGAGGCAAAGATTGAGAGCTATAGTGGGTCTGATATTGACGGATATAGAAATTCAACCGCGTTAGTACGGACAGCTAGCTGGTTTCCAGCTAAAAAAAGCGGTGTGGAATCCAGTATGTTTTTCTCTTTTACTGAAGAAGAAAATATTAGTACACTTTTCGAGCTTATCAAAACATTCAATCAAAATATTGAAACTAATAACCCTATAAAGGCAGTTGTTGTTCCCATTGAAAAATCGATTTAATCTTAAAAAGAATAAAAATGTTAAATAAATATTTTAGAGTTTTAGTCGGCACATTCGTTTTGTTTAGTGTGGTAATGGCGGTATATGTAAATATAAACTGGTTATGGTTTACCGTTTTTATAGGTATTAATTTAATACAATCAGCATTTACTAAATGGTGTTTGTTAGAGACGATTCTGGTAAAGCTAGGGGTGAAAAAAGATGTTGTTTAGATAAACAATCATTTAATTATATGATATTATTATAATAGTTGCTAATACAGATTTGGTAAATTTGATTTCTAAATAGTAAGAAACGACTAAGTAGTTAAATAACCAATGTTATTTCTTCTTCTTTCTTAGTGAGTGATGTTTTGGAAATAGCAAAGTTGTATCAGTTTAAAATATAATAAATAGCCGTATAAAATAATGAGTGAGTTAAAGGATTTTCAAAAATTAGTAATTGCAAATGCAATAGAAGTAAAAGGTATGGAAGTGGGAGAGAAAGCACCAGACTTTACTTTGCCTAATGCACTCGGAAAAGACGTGTCGCTTTCTGAAGAATTAAAAAAGGGATTTATAATTATTAAATTTTACCGTGGGGAATGGTGTCCTATTTGTAATTTGGATTTACGCGATATTCAAAAGAACTTATCAGAAATAAAGTCTTACGGAGCTACCGTTATAGCAATTAGTCCACAAAATCCTGATAATGCCCTAACTGCTAAAGAAAAAAATGAACTCGAATTTGAAGTTTTAAGCGACACTAATCAAGAGGTTATAAAGGCTTTTAACTTACAGTTTGATCCAGGCGAAGATTACCACGGTCGTCGTGATTTAACATTGTTAAATGGGAATGGTTCAAAAACACTTCCTGTTCCTGCCACCTTTATTATTAATTCTCAAGGTATAATAGAAGTTGCTCATGTAGAAGCAAATTATACAGAGCGATTGGGAGCATTAGAGGTTCTAAAATCCCTTCGAAATCTAAACAAGTAGTTATAAATTAGTTGCAATTCTTCAAGTCGATAGAAAGATAATTCTACATTTTTAAAAATTGTTTAAATTACAGTGCAATTCTATTATGGGTACGAATTTTATAGTAGCCGAAATAGATTGTATCCTTAGTAATATGTATTAGGTATTTGTTATTTAGAAGGTTTTAGTCCCAATATTTTTCACTTGGCTAAGTGCTTAAGATTAACAGTAAATATATAATTGCTACCAACTTTATTAATAACAATTTTATGAGTGTTAAATTTTCTTGTCTTATTATTCTCTTGTGCATACTACCGATGAATGCGCAAAAAATAAATAAGAAATTAAAAAACAAGAGACCAAATATTATTTTTATCCTTACAGACGATCAGCGCTTTGATGCAATAGGTTATGCAGGGAATAAACTCATTTCAACTCCGGAAATGGATAATTTGGCAAGGGAAGGTACCTACTTTAAAAAAGCTATGGTTACGACTCCAATTTGTGCAGCAAGTAGAGCTAGTATTTTAACTGGATTGTATGAAAGAACACATAGTTTTAATTTTCAGACAGGAAATATTCGTGAGTCTTATATGACGAATTCTTATCCAAGAATCTTAAAAGAAAATGGATATAAAACTGCCTTTTTTGGAAAATATGGGGTTAAATATGACGGCCTCGAAAAACAGTTTGATGAATTTGAATCTTATGATCGGAAGACCTCTTTTACAGATAGGCGGGGTTATTATTATAAAACTATAGGAAGGGATACAGTGCATCTTACAAGGTACACAGGACAACAAGGTATAGATTATATTGCAAAAACAAAGCTTGATGAGCCTTTTTGTCTATCACTTAGTTTTAGTGCTCCACATGCGCACGATGGCGCAAAAGACCAATATTTTTGGCAACAAGAATCTGATGTGCTTCTCAAGAATATAAAAATACCAGCCGCTGAAATTAGTGATGACAAATATTTTGAAGCGCAACCCAAATTTATACGCGATGGATTTAATCGTTTACGATGGACATGGCGATATGATACTCCCGAAAAATATCAACACAGTATAAAAGGGTATTACCGAATGATTTCTGGTGTTGATCGTGAAATAACGAAGATAAGAGCAGAACTTAAGAAGAAAGGTTTAGATAAGAATACTGTAATTATTGTTATGGGTGATAACGGTTATTTTTTAGGAGAACGTCAATTAGCGGGAAAGTGGTTGTTATATGATAACTCTATTAGAGTACCTTTAATTGTTTTTGACCCTAGACTTAAGAATCAAAAAGATAGCGATATTTTAGCTTTAAATATTGATGTTCCTGCTACAATTTTAGATTTGGCAGGTCTACAAAAACCCATTTCTTGGCAAGGCAAAAGCTTAATGCCTGCTACTGCAAAGAATACTAAAAAATTTGAAAGAGATACGGTATTAATAGAACACCTGTGGGAGTTTGAACATATACCGCCAAGTGAAGGTGTACGAACAAAAGATTGGAAGTATTTTAGATATGTTAATGACCAGTCTTTTGAAGAATTGTACGATTTAAAGAATGATCCAAAAGAGATTCATAATCTTGCTAAGGAACCAAAATACGCAGAAAAATTAAAAGGTTTCAGAATCAAAACCAATAGTCTTATTAGTAAACTGTCTGATGAATATTCTCATGGCCCAAACAACTTAACTACGGTCTTTAAAGAACTTAATAATAAAGAATCTTTGCAACCAAATTTTAAATGGAACAAACCAGGTAAAATTATTTTACAGACTGCTTATCAATTATTAGTGTCTTCTTCTAAAGAAAATGCTAGCAACAATATTGGTGATGTATGGGATAGTAAGAAGGTGGAGATAATAAATGATTTACCTGTTATTCAAGAGGTAGTTGATTTGAAAAGCGGCGCAACTTATTTTTGGAAAGTTCGTGTTTGGGATGAAGATAATAGACTATCTAGCTATTCCAATAGTCATTCATTTTCAATGCCAAGTTTTTAATTTAGTAATTATATCTACTTTTTAAGTCGTAGCGTACAATTACAAATTCATAGGTTTTTCGCGTTTATTTTAATTGCTTAGCAAACCTGTTTATTATTTTATAATTGAAACCATAAACTTATTAGATATTAAACAGCTTTTTTCTTAATTATCTCAGAGACAAATTGTTATTGAATTTGAGTTTTTAACTAGGTTATATTTGATGCAAAATCGGTGTTAATAATAGTAAGTATTAACAAACTAATCGTAAATGATTTTTTGTGTGCTGCTAAATTCTAGTAAATTTACAGCTTCTAAATCGAAGTAAATATCTCACAATTTGCAGAATTTTTTCTTAATAGTTTCCGTATTTGGGTTGGTGTTGGCGATTTCATTATTTACTCGAAAATCGGTTAATAGAACTGCAGCATTTTTCTTAGGGTTGTTTTACACGATATTCTCTATTTATACGCTTCAGACCTATGTTATTGAATCTGGTTTGCTTTTAAAATATACATGGTTTTACGTATGGCCACTTCCACTATATAACTTATTGGCGGTTCCAATATTTTTTTATTTTATAACCTTAATTAAAGATAAATTTGATTGGCGTTGGATTTATGTAATTGTTTTTATCCCTTTCATCATTGGATTAATTGATGTTATCAATGTTTATTCCAAACCTCAAGAATTGTACGATACTATAGTTTCGAATGCTTATTTAAAACCTGCAGAGCGACTTAAGGTTAGATATGGGATTTTAAATATAAACGAGCATTATGCCATGCGCTTTTTGTGGCAATTTTTAGCGTTACTTAGTCTTCTGCCCATGTTGATTAATTTCCTGCGTAATTTATATAAAGAAAAAGACAGAAAGTTACTAATATGGGTAATTGCGTTATACCTTCTTTTTATACTATTATCACTATTGGCTACAATTTTTGCTTTTGAAAAATTGTGGGATGTAGATTTTTTACGATCTACTGGGCCCATATTACGAATAGTCAATTTTGTTTTTTATGTAGTTCTTTTCGCTATAGGTATTATGCCCATTTATTTCCCATCCATTTTACTTGGATATCCAAGAATGGTTAAATCAAAAGTAGCTTTACATCAATCAGAACAAAAGGAGGTGGAATTAAAATTTGGATTAGATATAACCGCAATTAAAAATGGGCTAGAAGTCTTAAGGGAAAAAGGCTCGTTTTATGAACATGATTTTAGTTTAAACAGTTGTGCGAAGGCCCTAGAAATTCCTCCCCATCATTTATCACATTTTTTAAATCAGCACCGAGGTGTAAGTTTTGCAGCATATAGAAATACGGTTCGAATCGAAAAAGCAAAATCACTCATTAGATTAGGTTATTTAGATAAAAACACAATAGAGGCCCTTGCACAGCAGTGTGGTTTTGCAAATAGAAGTTCTTTTAGTAAAATATTTAAGAAAATAACCAATAAAAATGTCACTCAATTTGCTTCTGAAAGGTCATGATTATAAAGCCAAATTTAGTAGTAAAATTGTATATTGATTAAACTATTGTTTACTGTTTTAAGAGTTAGTCTAGGACTCTTTAATTAAAATGTAAATGGTGTACTTCTTTGAAAAAAAATAGGTTTAATCGTAGCTATTTATCGTTGAAATAAGTTTTTGTGTGTCCAAATCGTATTTGGACACATGCTTATGCTTCAAAAGTATCTTAAATTACCTTCAACTGTATTTTATCACTTTTCACTAGGGTTTAAAATGTTAGTGTTTATATATCAATAAGTTATGTTATAATTGATTGTAGGCCAATTTTCACTTTACGCTTAAATACTATGTCTAAATCAGATTTAAGCACTTAATCCCTCATAAACAGGTATATCAAAGACTTGAAATTCTCGTTCTAAATTCTCTGTGAATATCGTGAGCCTTTTCTTACAATTAATTTAATTGGGTTACGCTATTTATAAAGTTTAAACCAAAATCAAAACCAATTAATTTTTTTATGAAAAAGCAATTTACAAACCCCTTACTTATCCTGTTAGCTTTATTCAGTTTTGGCTTTCTACAAGCACAAGATCCATTTATTACTAAATGGAAAACGGATAATGAAGGCGAATCCAACGACAATCAAATTACCATTCCCACAGGTGATGGCACTTTTGCGTATACTGTAGATTGGGGCGATGGAACTACCGACACTACAGTGTATACGGGCGATGCCACCCATTCGTATGCGGCTGCAGGTACCTATACGGTAAGTATCAGTGGCAATTTTCCGCATTTAAGAAATGATTATAATACAGATAGTGATAAACTTCTTTCAGTAGAGCAATGGGGAGACCAAGTGTGGAGGTCTATGGAAAAGAGCTTTTACTATTGCTCTAATTTGGTTATCAATGCGTCAGACGCACCCAATCTTACACAAGTAACCAATATGCAGACTATGTTTGGACAAGCAAGTTTATTTAATTCCGATATAAATAATTGGGACGTTAGTAACGTAACCGACATCTCTAGAATGTTCGTCGGTGCTGATGCCTTTAACCGAGATTTAAACGATTGGGATGTTTCTAATGTTACCGATATGGAAGGCTTGTTTCTTAACGCTTATGCTTTTAATGGAAATATCTCTAATTGGGATGTAGGTAAAGTGACATCAATGGCTAACATGTTTTTGAATACAGCTTTCAATCAAGATATTAGCGGTTGGAATGTAGCTAATGTTGAGGATATGGAGGATATGTTTAATGGTGCAAACAGTTTTAATCAAGATATTGGGAATTGGAATGTCTCGAAAGTAGAGGATATGACAAGCATGTTTGAAGATGCTACGAGTTTTAACCAAGACATTGGAGGTTGGAATGTAAATCAAGTGCAGAAGATGTCGGGAATGTTTGCAGACGCTATTTCATTTAACCAAGATATCGGTAATTGGGATGTAAGCAATGTAATAGCTATGGGGACTTATTTAGATCCATACATGGGGAGGGCAATGGCTTATATGGGAATGTTTGAAGGAGCAACTTCTTTTAACCAAAACATTGGAAATTGGGATGTAAGCAATGTTTTAGGTATGGGGGGCATGTTTGCAGACGCAACAGCTTTTAATCAAGACTTAAGTGATTGGGATGTTAGTAACGTAACAAATATGGGATCTGTAGAGGAATCTATGATGCCACCCGGGTTTCGAATAGGTCAAGGTATGTTCCAAGGAGCAACAGCTTTTAATCAAGACTTAAGTACTTGGGATTTAAGCAGCGTTACTGGAATGTATGATATGTTCAATAGTGCAGGACTTTCCACAACAAATTACGATAATACCCTAATTGGCTGGAACACCCTGGATGCTTCCTCAGGGGAAACCCAAATACCAACAGGTATTACATTCAACGGCGGTAATAGCACCTATTGTTCAGGAGCCACTGCGAAACAAAATTTAGAAGATACATATGGCTGGACCATTACCGATGGTGGTGAAGATTGTGCGTTACCTTTCATTACCAAATGGCAAACGGATAACCCAAACCAATCAATTACGATTCCTACAAATTCATCATTTACCTATAGTTATACAGTAGACTGGGGTGATGGTTCCACAGATACTACCGTTTACACTGGTAATGCAAGCCATACTTATGATGACCAAGATATTTATACCGTTAGTATTATTGGGAATTTTCCACAAATATTATTTGACGATAGTGGGGATAAAGACATGATTCTTTCCATAGAGCAATGGGGAAATCAAGTATGGGCCAGTATGGCCAATAGTTTTTTTGGATGTTCAAATTTAGAATATAATGCTACCGATGAGCCAGATTTTTCCTTGGTTACGGATATGACTAGGGCTTTTACACTTGCAACCATATTTAACGGAGATATTAGTGGTTGGGATGTTAGTAATGTTAACAATATGAGTAATATGTTTTATGGGGCAACTGCTTTCAATCAAGATTTAGGAAGTTGGAATGTAAGTAGTGTAACCAATATGGCTCAAATGTTTAACCGTGCTACGGCTTTTAATCAAGACCTTGGTGGATGGGATGTAGGTAATGTTATTAGTATGTACGCTATGTTTGCTGATGCAACCGCCTTTAATCAAGATATAGGTAATTGGAATGTAAGCAGTGTAACCGACATGAGAACTATGTTTTACCGTGTTACTGATTTTAATCAAGATATTGGGAGTTGGAATGTCAGTAATGTAACCGATATGGAATATATGTTTTCTGGGGCAACAGCTTTCGATTATGATTTGGGTAGTTGGGATATAAGTAATGTAACGAATATGGAAGAAATGTTCGATGCAGCTAGCTTATCACAGGAGAATTACGACAACATCCTAATTGGCTGGAACACCTTGGATACAGCTGCTGGAGAGACACAAATACCAACAGGAATCATATTCGAAGGCGGTAATAGTATCTACTGTGAAGGAGCAACAGCGAGACAAAGTTTAATCGATACCTATGGGTGGACCATTACGGATGCCGGTGAGGATTGTCCGTCTCCTTTTGTAACAACTTGGAAAACCGATAATGAAGGTACATCAGGTGACAAACAAATAACCATTCCTACAGGTGATGGCACTTTTGCTTATACAGTAGATTGGGGCGATGGTACTACCGACACCACAGTGTATACGGGCGATGCAACCCATACGTTTGCGACTGAAGGAACATATACCGTAAGTATCAGTGGAGATTTTCCGCATTTAAAGTTTGCTTATTATACAGATTATGACAAGTTACTTACAGTAGAACAATGGGGAGGCCAAGTATGGCAATCTATGGAACAAAGTTTTTACTACTGCTCTAATGTTCAGATCAATGCGATTGATGTTCCTGACCTTTCTTTGGTGACCAATATGTCTAGTATGTTTGCCCATGCAACAAAATTCAATGGAGATATCGGTGATTGGGATGTAAGCAATGTCACTAATATGGCTTTTACGTTTTATCATGCAGATGCTTTTAACCAAGATATCACTGATTGGAATGTTAGCAATGTAACCAGTATGGAAGGTATGTTTCCTGACGCAATAGCTTTTAACCAAAATATCGGGAAATGGGACGTAAGCAATGTAACAACAATGCATTCGATGTTTGCGCGTGCAACCGCTTTTAACCAAGATCTTAGTAGTTGGAATGTGAGCAATGTTACCACTATGCAGGGTATGTTTTACAAAGCAACAGCTTTTAACCAAAATATAGACAATTGGGATGTGGGCAATGTAACCTCTATGCGTGAGATGTTTCTAGGGGCAACTGCTTTTAATCGGCCTATCGGTACATGGGATGTTAGTAGTGTTACCATTATGGCAGCTATGTTTCTAGATGCAACAGCTTTTGATCAAGATTTAGGTAGTTGGGATATAAGTAAAGTAAGGGACATGACAATAATGCTTCAAGGAGCAACATTATCCTTAAAAAATTACGACAACACCTTAATGGGTTGGAACACCTTGGATACAGATGCCGGGGAAACAAAAATACCAACAGATCTTAATTTCGATGGCGGTAATAGTGTGTATTGTACAGGAGAGGCTTCAAGGCAAGATCTAATTGATAGCTATAGATGGACCATTACCGATGCCGGTCTAAATTGTGACATTGTTGATTCTGACGAAGATGGTGTATCGGACGATATGGATAACTGTGCAGACACCCCAGCTGGCGAAACCGTGGATGCCAATGGCTGTTCGGACAGTCAGAAAGATACCGATGGTGATGGTACTCCTGATACGGAAGATGCGTTTCCGTTGGATGCGGATGAGGATACCGACACAGATGGTGACGGAACGGGTGACAACGCCGATACCGATGACGACGAAGACGGAGTATTGGATGCCGAAGATGCTTTCCCATTGGATGCAAACGAGGATACCGATACCGATGGTGACAGAACGGGCGATAATGCCGATACCGATGACGATGACGATGATGTTTTAGATGAAAACGATACCTGTGCAAATACACCGACCGGTGAAACTGCAGATGCGAATGGTTGTTCCGATAGCCAAAAAGAGGCCGATAGTGATGGAGATGGTATCAACGATACCCTTGATATGTGTCCGGATACTCCAGCTGGTGAAACGGTTGATGCCGAGGGTTGTTCCGAAAGTCAGAAAGATGACGATAGTGTTGAGTTACCTGCGACTGTTGTTTCGGCACAGGCCTTTACCCCGAACGGAGATGGAATAAATGATAGTTGGGTTATTCAAGGAATCGAAAATTATCCGTCATCAATTGTAAAGGTATACAACAGATGGGGGCATGAGGTATTTGCCGCTGTAGGTTACCAGAACAACTGGGGTGCTAACTATCAGAATAATAGTAAAAAGGTACCAGCAGGGTCCTACTATTTCGTAATTAATCTTGCCAATGGAGAGGCCCCACAAGATGGTTGGCTCTTTATAAACTATTAAATCAAAATAATTAAAACCGTTGTGTTGAGCAGGGTCAAGATAAATTATTGACCTTCTCAACACAACCAAAAAATATACCATGAGAAAAAAATCAATTATTAAAAATATACTTTGTTGCATTAGTTTCTTTGCGCTATATGCAGCTTCTGGCCAACAAGACCCAAATCGTTCTTTTTACCGATATGCTATGAATTTGGTTAATCCTTCATATGCTGGTGTTTCACAAAGTGTTGAAGGAAAAAGTGCTGTTCAAGGAAGTGAAATTGGGATAAATATAAGAAGTGAATGGGTAAGTGTAGAAGGCGCTCCAGAAAGTCAAAGTGCTTTTTTTAGTACGGGCTTGGGAGATAATATAGGCTTGGGAGTCTCTATTGTTAATGACAAAACATTCATTGAAAGTAGTGCTTCCATAAATGTAGATGTATCGTATAAATTAATGTTATCTGAAGTTACCAACTTATATTTAGGGGTAAAAGCAGGAGGCAATTCATATGATGCTAATTTATCTGGACTGCGGACCTTTGGTATAGGTTCTGATCAAAGTTTAACTAATATAGACGGCGGCTTTAAGCCTAATGTCGGTGCTGGTGCATTAATTAAAGGAGAACGTTTTTTTGCATCACTTTCTATTCCTGGAATTTTGAGTAATGATCGTTTGGAACAAGAAAATGGCGTTGCCTCTTATGCTGCTGGAAGAGCTCACGTTTATATGGCTGGTGGCTATGATTTTAAACTTTCGGATAACCTCAAATTTAAACCATCTTCATTATTAAGATATGTAGCATCGACACCATTGTCTGTTGATTTTACAGCTGCTTTTAGTTTTAATGATAAAGTAGAAATAGGTCCCTCGTACAGAATTAACGAAGGTTTTGGAGGCTTACTTATGTTTAACGCTGCTAATTGGATAAATATGGGCTACGCCTATGAAACAGCATTTAACAATGAAATTGTTACAAATTCACAGGGTACGCACGAAGTATTTATAAAATTAATAATGTAGAGTTTATAATATTATTAATTGCCAGTTGAAATTAATAATGGTTAAGGCACCTAATTTTTTAATCTTTAAATTTGGTCCTCAATGACCTTGTAATTTTATTTACAAGGTCATTGGTTATCAATAGAAGAAAAAAAAGTTAGGTGTCTATTAGCTTTTGTCTATTTCACTTTATCATAAAGTCTAGACATTTCTATTAGAGGGTTATGTCCAAGGTAATCAATACAGGGTTCATTTTTCTCAGTTTGTGGTTTTCTTAAAACATCTTTTGGGCTCCCCCCTAAAGGATTATAAAATTCCCAAATGGTTCCTGTCTCTTTAAATTGTTTAGAGCTTTCATTTAATGCTTTTTCCAACAGTATTTTAGTAGCATCCTCTCTCCCGTATGTTGCACAACCACGAGCAATCCAATACGTCATACTATTCCATGAAGGGCCACGCCACATTCTTAGTTCAAATTTTGGATCTTTTTTACCAACAGTAGCAAGAGGGTGGGTGGTATTAAAATATTCTGTATTCAATAAGTAGTCATCTATTAGCCGATCTGCCTGTTGTTGTGTTGCCACACCGAAAACCAAGGGAAATAAAGTTTCGAAAGCTAAACTTCTAAGCTTTGGGTCTTCCATAGCCCAAGAATCATAAAATAGACCTTCTTTTTCAGAATATAATTCAGTTTGAATAAACTTCTTTAAATCGCTAGCACGTTTGTCAAAATAGGTATTGTCTAACTTTAATTCTTTAGACCATTTGCTGGCCATTTCGTACATGAAGTATACATGGCAAGTAGCATCGATACATGCAAATTTCCCATCTTTAGTGTCGTCAAAGCGAATTCCTTCATCAATGCCACTTTCCCATTCTTTTAATAAGATGTCATTATAAAAAAATCCTTCACCTTCTGCTTTTCTGTTATTTTCGAACCAGGTAATCTGTCTAATTAATGGCGAATAGAACTGGTTTATAATAGAATCATTTCCAGTTACAGTTCTATAATCTTCAATTGCAAAAGGCCAGAACGGTGGATGTCCTATTTCTTTATCCCATGTAACGGTGTCAGATTCTGCATTTGGCATCCAAATTGAACCAGGAATTAAACCGTCTGCTTCTTGGTTTTTAATATTGTTAAACATTTGTTTAATCGCATGCTCGGGATGCGAATTTACAACGTCAATAGCTTGATTTACAATATCCCAATGTCCAAACGCTGGCCCGTAAATATAACCAGGTCCTATTTCTTCCCATTCATAATCAAAAGGCCATTTTGCAGGATGCGTACTTTTTTTGTGCAATTCTGCAACATATGCTAACATCGGTCTCCATTCGGGTTTTCCAATGGAATTAGCTTCGGTAACAAGTTCTTCCCATCCGGAGGTTATTTTTTTAGAACGTGTTTCGGTAGTATTGTTTTGTTTTTGATTAGAAGTATTTGTGCAGCTAAAAAGTGTTACACTAATAAGTAATAGTAGGAGGATACTTTTCATTCGGATTAGACTTTGTGTTTTTTTTAGTTTTTCTAATTAAACTTAGAGAAGTAAATATGCAAATATTTTTTGGCTAAAACCGTCGAAAATACATTTTGAAACAAATTATTACGATTAATTGAATTATAAATGAGCTGAAATTATCTTTTCTCAATTGTTGAATTATTTATTCAAACTTATATGTGAATTATGAGGTGATATATAATGAGTAATAAATAAAAATCGAACGTATTGAGAGCTATGCTATACTTATTTTATAATAAAATTGGATTAAATTTAAAAGATCAGAACTTCAATTATTTTTAGCGCAATTATTGATTAATTGTACAGTAATTTTAATTGCTCATTTGGTGTATAAATTGAACAAAAGTTAAATGGGTAATGTTAGTTGTATGGCATAGCTTGCTAAGCACTATTATTAAAGTAAAACAGAAATTAAAAGGAAATGAAAATAGTAAGGGGAAGTCTAATTATCGTTGGGTCGTTTATTTTAATGGTGGCTTGCAATTCAAAAAAAGGAAATCAAGATGTGGTTATCGAAAAACAGCCTAATGTGCTAATTATATTAACCGATCAATGGCGTGCCCAAGCAACAGGCTATGCTGGCGATGTAAATGCTAGAACTCCGAATTTAGATAGTTTAGCATCTATGAGTGTTAATTTTAAAAATGCGGTTTCAGGTATGCCCGTTTGTTCCCCATTTCGGGCTTCCCTATTAACAGGACAAAGACCTTTAACACATGGAGTTTTTATGAATGATGTGCAATTAGATACCAATGCTGTAACTATGGCTAAGGTTTTTGCTAAAGCAGGTTACGATACAGGATATATAGGTAAATGGCATTTAGATGGCCATGGACGTTTACAGAATGTAGCTCCGGGAAAAAGAAGACAAGGTTTTCAATTTTGGAAGGGGAATGAGTGCACACACAACTATAATGAATCGGTGTATTATGATAATGACAATCCTGAAAGCCAAGTATGGGAGGGCTATGATACCTTTGAACAAACCGATGCTGTAATCGATTATATGAAAGGAAAAAGGAATTCTAAAAATCCATTTTTGATGATTTTGTCCTATGGAACACCGCATGCACCCTATCATACAGCACCTAAAGAATATCGAAATCGATTTAATGCTGAAAACATTGAACTTAGAGATAATGTACCTGATAATTTAAAGGAAAAAGCTAAAAAGGATTTGGCCGGCTATTACGCTCATATTGCTGCACTTGATGATATGATAGGCAAAGTGATGAAAAACTTAAAGGATTCGGGACAATTAGAGCATACGATTGTTTTGTTCACTTCGGATCATGGGGATTTATTAGGTTCTCATGGGGCATATAAAAAGCAACAGCCTTACGAAGAATCTGCCCGTGTACCTATGTTGTATTATCTTCCTAATAATTTAAAGATTAAAAAGGGCATACGCAATGCATTAATAAATTCTGAAGATATAATGCCAACTCTTTTAGGCTTATGTGAAATACCAGTTCCCAATACAATGGAAGGGTTAGATTATAGACCTTATTTAGAAGGAAAAGTAGAAATGGGGAATTCCACTTTATTAACCTGCGTACAACCTTTTGGCCAATGGAATAGAATAAAATATGGAGGAAGGGAGTATAGGGCACTTAAAACTTTGAAATATACTTATGCTCGTGATTTAAACGGACCTTGGTTGTTGTTTGATAATGACAAAGACCCTTATCAATTAAATAATCTTGTTGGAAATGAAACCTATGCTTCATTGCAACAAGATTTAGAAAATCAGCTTTCTAATCGATTAATTGAAACAGGAGATGAATTTCTCCCGGGCTTAGATTATATTGAAAAATGGGGTTATCCTGTGGATGAAACCGGCACGGTGCCTTATTTTCATTAGAAAGTATAATGCATAAAAAAAGCCGAGCATATGCTCGGCTTTTTTACTACTTGTACTCGAGATGGGACTTGAACCCATACGGCCGTTACGGCCATTGGATTTTAAGTCCAACGTGTCTACCAATTCCACCACTCGAGCTTCAATGTACTCGCTAGTACATGAATAAAAAAACGCTGACCAGCAGCGTTTTCTCAGAGCGAAAAAAGGGATTCGAACCCTCGACCTCCACCTTGGCAAGGTGATGCTCTACCCCTGAGCTACTTTCGCGTGTGATATTTTTAACTTGCCTGCCTATAGACAGGATTTAAAAGAACGTGCATTTCTTTCGTAATGCGGATGCAAATTTAATACAATTCTATAAAACGCAAAGGAATTTCGTATTAAAAATAAATAGATTAAAAATTAACTCGTTGCCTTCTTATTTTTAGTGAGCAATCGTTTAATTTCATTTAGCTTCATAAGTGCTTCAACAGGAGTGAGTGTATTGATGTCTAAATGGGTAATTTCTTCTTTAATCTGTTCTAATAAAGGGTCATCAAGATTAAAAAAACTGAGTTGCATTTCGTCTTGTGCGCTTTGTAGCTTATCTGTTAATTCTTCGCTAGAATGCGATTTCTCAAGTTTTTTGAGAATTTTATTAGCCTTATGTATTACTTGCTGTGGCATACCTGCCATTTTAGCCACATGTATACCAAAACTATGTTCGCTGCCACCTGCGACCAATTTTCGTAAAAAAAGTACTTTGTCTTTAAGCTCTTTAATGGAAACATTATAATTTTTGATGCGGTCAAAAGTTTCTGCCATTTCATTTAACTCATGATAATGAGTAGCAAAAAGTGTTTTTGCTCTGGCCGGGTGTTCATGAAGGTATTCTGATATAGCCCAAGCTATTGAAATGCCGTCATACGTACTTGTACCGCGCCCAATTTCATCAAGAAGTACTAAACTACGTTCCGATAAGTTGTTCAAAATAGAGGCTGTTTCATTCATTTCCACCATAAAGGTAGATTCACCCATAGAAATGTTGTCACTAGCGCCAACTCGTGTAAAAATCTTATCTACATAGCCAATTTTTGCAGATTCTGCAGGAACAAAACTACCCATTTGCGCCAATAGAACGATAAGTGCTGTTTGCCTTAAAATAGCAGATTTACCACTCATATTTGGTCCCGTAATCATTATTATTTGTTGGTCGTCACGATTAAGCGAAACATCATTAGGAATATAGGTGTCTCCCGGAGGTAATTGTTTTTCAATAACAGGGTGTCGCCCATTTTTAATATCTAATGCAGTTGAATCATCCAATTCAGGTGCTACATAATTATTGTCTTTTGCCAATTGTGCAAAACTGCAAAGGCAATCGAGGTTAGCTATTTGCTGTGCATTTTGCTGAACAACTACAATGTATTCTTGCATCCAGACTATTAACTGTGCAAAAAGTTGTTGCTCTAAGCTTAAGATTCGCTCTTCTGCACCTAAAATTTTAGCCTCATATTCTTTAAGTTCTTCCGTAATATAGCGCTCAGCATTGACCAAAGTTTGTTTGCGAATCCATTCTTCAGGGACTTTGTCTTTATGCGTATTTCGGACTTCTATGTAATATCCAAAGACATTATTTGAGGCTATTTTAAGTGATGTTATTCCGGTACGCTCCGTTTCGCGAGCTAACATTTTATTAAGGTAGTCTTTACCCGAAAAGGCCAAGCCCCGCAGTTCGTCTAGCTCCTCTGAATATCCTTTGGCTATAGCATTGCCTTTAAGAATATTTACCGGAGCTTCTTCACTAAGCATGCCTATTATTTTATCTTGTAATGCTTTACAAGTATCTAAAGAAGTACCTATTAATTGTAGCGCTTCATTTTCGCTATCTTCACAAAATTGTTTGATTGGAGTAATTGAAACCAACGAGTTTTTAAGCTGAACAACTTCCCGCGGGTTAATTTTGCCAGTTGCTACTTTTGAAATTAAACGTTCAATGTCGCCCATGGGTTTTATCCAACCTTTGAGTTTTTCATGACCAATGGCATCATTAAAAAGATGCGAAACAACTTGATGTCTTCGTTTTATTTTTTCAACATTTTTTAAGGGCAATGCAAGCCATCTTTTCATTAACCGACCACCCATTGGTGATAAGGTGCGGTCAATAATATCAATAAGTGTTACTGCATTGGCATTCGTTGAATGATAAAGCTCTAAGTTTTTAATGGTAAAGCGATCCATCCAAACATAATCCTCTTCAGCAATCCTTTGTAGTGTATTTATATGTTGTAATTGCCGGTGTTGCGTTTCGGATAAATAATGTAATACAACAGCTGATGCAACAATTCCTTCAGCCAAATGGTCTATTCCGAAACCTTTTAAACTAGCAGTTTTAAAATGACTATTTAATGTTTCATTGGCGTAATCTTCTTGATACACCCAATCTTCTACAAAAAAGGTATGGTAGTTTGATCCAAATAAATCTTGAAATTCATTACGATGTGCTTTTGAAACTAGAATTTCGTTAGGAGAGAAATTCTGTAATAGTTTATCTATTTGCTCTGAATTACCTTGTGTGGTTAAAAATTCTCCGGTTGAAATATCTAAAAAGGAGATGCCCAATAGTTTTCTACCAAAATGAACGGCACATAAAAAGTTATTCGATTTAGCTGAAAGTATATCATCATTAAGTGCTACTCCGGGAGTTACCAATTCTGTTACACCTCTTTTAACTATAGTTTTGGTTAGTTTAGGGTCTTCCAATTGGTCGCAAATTGCGACACGTTGCCCTGCTTTTACCAATTTAGGAAGATAAGTGTTTAGTGAATGGTGTGGAAAACCCGCTAATTCAGTGCGATCACCACCATTGTTTCTATGCGTGCAAATAATGCCAAGTATTTTCGAGGCTTTTACAGCATCTTCACCAAAGGTTTCGTAAAAATCTCCTACACGAAATAGTAATAAAGCATCAGGATATTTAGTCTTGATGGTATTGTACTGTTTCATTAAAGGAGTAACCTTCTTGATTTTTTTTGTGCTAGCCAAACCGGTAGATTTCGTTTATTTTTGTTGCAAACGAAAATACCATTTTTGATTGGTGTAATCGGAGATCGTTGATATTTTGGAATAACTTTTAATGTTCAAAATCAGTCGTTATTACAATCACTAAAATAAATTCAAATTAAAGAATGCGAAAGCTTAAAAACGAAGAATTAGATAGACTTACAACTGATGAGTTTAAGGAAGTAGCAAAGTCGCCGATAGTAATTATTCTTGATAACATTAGAAGTCTAAACAATATCGGTTCTGTATTTCGTACAGCTGATGCTTTTTTGATAGAAAAAATTTATTTGTGTGGAATTACAGCTACCCCACCGCATAAAGATATAAGAAAAACTGCACTTGGAGCGACAGATAGTGTAGCATGGGAATATGCTGAAAATACAATTGATGTTGTAAACGCATTACAAAATAAGGGCTACCGTGTTTTAGCTGTTGAACAAGCAGAAAATGCTACTTTTTTGAATAATCTCGAAATTGATAAAGGCAAGAAGTATGCACTTATTTTCGGCAATGAAGTTAAAGGTGTACAACAAGAAGTAGTGGATGCTAGCGATGAGGTGATTGAGATTCCTCAATTTGGTACAAAGCACTCTTTAAATATTTCGGTTAGCGTTGGGGTAACTATATGGGATGTTTGGTCGAAATTGAATTCTTAAAAAGACCAATTCATTACATATTGCTGTATTTGATTCATTACGGTTTCATAGTCGTTCTCATTTTCCACAAAATCCAATTCCGTAACATCAATAATTAAACTGTTTTCAGTTGATTGACTTTTAATATACTCGAGGTATCCCTTGTTGATTTTATCTAGATATTCAAACGAAATTTCTTGTTCGTAATCGCGTCCTCTCTTTTTAATATTATCTAAAAGTCTATCTGTATTCTGATAAAGGAAAACATAAACATCAGGTTTTTTTACTTCTCGGTACATAAAGTCGAATATCTTTCTATACAGTGAAAATTCAACATCTTGTAAAGTGATTTTAGCAAAAATTAAAGATTTGTAGATGTCATAATCACTAACCATAAATTTTTTAAATAAATCTAATTGGTTGGTGTCATCAATAAATTGCTGATACCGATCTGCTAAAAAAGACATTTCTAAAGGAAAGGCAAACCTGCTTTGGTCTTCATAAAATTTTGGTAAAAATGGGTTGTCTGCAAATCGCTCCAGAATAAGTTTGGCATCAAAGTCTTTAGCAATTCGCTTTGCTAATGTTGTTTTGCCTGCACCAATATTTCCTTCAATGGCAAGGAATTGCAATTGTGAAAATAATTCAGACCTGTTTTTGTAAAGTACCAAATTTGTCTTCTTCGGTAGAATTTCATCCTTACATTCTTGCAATAAATTACGTGAATCTTTTTTTAATAATGGATGGTAAAATTGTGGAGCAATATCTGCTAGTGGTCTTAGAACAAAACGTCTTTCTTCTAATCTAGGGTGTGGAATAATTAGTTGTTCACTTTTTAAAATCATTCTGTTATAATACAGTATGTCTATGTCAATACACCTGGCTGCATAACCATTTTCGCCAGAACGTCTTCGACCAATAGAAGTTTCAATTTCCATTAATTGTTTAAGAAGTCTAGGTGCAGTAAGTTGCGTAGTAAGTTCCAGACAAATATTAAAAAAATCATCACTTTCAAAGCCCCATGCTGCACTCTGATATACTGGTGAGACTAATTTTACTTTACCTGTAAGTTTATCAATATTATAAATAGCTTCTTGTAACATACTTAGTTTGTCGCCGAGATTGCTGCCTAAAGAGAGGTAAACGGTATTTTTATCATTCATAATAGGAAACCAAATTAATTAAAAAGAATTTCACAATAGTTATCTTTGCCAGCTAATAATATAGAAACTATGAATTTTCTGAGAAATCTATTGGCGGCTATTTTCGGCTGTCTTATTGCATTCGGAATAGTCTTTGTCATGTTTTTCATTTTTGCAACTGTTTTGGGTAGCACAGAGCCAAATGTTTCAATAAAGAGTAATTCGATATTAGAATTGCAACTAAATAGACCTATTAGTGATTATACAGGTACTAATGATGTTGATCCATTTGCTGGAATTTTTGAGGAATCTCAAGGGTTAGATGAGATTTTACATGCCATAGAAATCGCGAAAGATGATAAGGATATAAAAGGAATTAGCATTAAAAATAATTTCCTTTTAGCGGGTTTAGCTCAAACACAAGCTATTCGTAAGGCATTGTTGGATTTTAAAGAAAGTGGTAAGTTTATTTATGCCTATGCCGATTTTTATATGCAAAAAGATTACTATTTGGCAAGTGTTGCGGATAAGGTTTATTTAAATCCAGTAGGAGTATTAGATTTTAAGGGCTTGTCTTCGGAAGTTCTTTTTTACAAAGATTTACAGGAAAAGACAGGTATTAAAATGGAGGTTATTAGGCACGGTAAATACAAAAGTGCTGTTGAACCTTTTTTATCAAATGAAATGAGTGATGCGAATAGAACTCAAATCAAAGAACTAATAGGTTCTTTATGGAATTCTATGATTGCAGATATTTCGGAAGGACGAAATATTAGTCCGGAGAACCTGAATATTATTGCTGATACTTTAGGGGGAAGAACTACAGCATATGCAAAGACTTCTGGACTTATTGATGATACCTTGTTTTATGATGAATATGAAGCGAAACTACGTGAAACATTAGAATTAAAAGATGATGAAGATCTGAATTCAGTTCTTTTGGAAGATTATGTTGTTCGTTCTAATGCGAAGAAAAGTCATGTTGGCGAAAGTAAGATTGCTGTAATTTTTGCTCAGGGTGAAATTATGTATGGTGAAGGTGGTCCTGATGTTATTGGACAAGGAATTATTAATGAGGCCATTATAAAAGCGCGAGAAGATGACAAAATTAAAGCGATTGTTCTACGTGTGAATTCTCCGGGGGGTAGTGCTCTAACTTCAGATATTATTTGGCGCGAAATAGAATTGGCGAAAGAGAAAAAGCCGGTAATTGTATCCATGGGAGATGTAGCTGCTTCTGGCGGGTATTATATTGCTGCCGGTGCAGATAAAATATTTGCAGAACCAACAACGATAACTGGTTCTATTGGTGTTTTTGGTACAGTGCCTAATATTAAAGAGTTGGCAGAAGATATAGGTATTAATGCAGAGCAAGTAGGTACAAATAAAAACTCTGTTGATTATTCTTTATTCGAGCCGATGTCAGATAAATTTAGAAAAACGTTACAAGATGGTGTAGAAGAAACCTATGAAACGTTTTTATCGCGGGTAGCTAAAGGTCGAAAAATTACCATAGCCCAAGCAGATAGTATGGCGCAAGGTAGAGTATGGAGTGGGGTAGATGCAAAACGATTAGGCCTTATTGATGAACTTGGAAATTTAGAAGATGCCATAGCCGAAGCTGCTAAAATGAGTGATTTAAAAGAATACGGAATTAGGAAGTATCCAAAGTATAAAACAGGTTTGGAGCGTTTTATGGAAGATTTTGGAGGAGTAAGTTTAAAAGCTAAGCAAGAATTTATTGAAGAAGAAGTGGGTGTTGAAGCTTATGCTGTATTAAAACAATTTAAAACAGCGATGGAGCAAAAAGGTGTTCAAGCTAGAATGCCATTCGTGCTAGAAATTAAATAGTCATTGAATGATTGAGAAAATGACTCTGAAAGATAAAAAATTGGCCTATCGCATCTATTTGTATCTAGGTGCGCTTTTTATTACTTCATTGGTTGTTTCAAATTTAATTTTTCAAAAATTCTTTTACTGGAATCCCTTTGGTGATGTACAAGTATTTGGTGTTTCGTTATTTGAGATTTCTGTAGGTGTATTGCCATATCCTATTACTTTTTTAATTACTGATTTAATATCAGAAATCTTTGGTAAGAAAAAGGCCAATGAGATTGTTACAGCTGGTATTTTTGCCTCCTTCTTTTCAATGAGTATTATTTTGGTTGCAGATTTGGCTCCAGCTATCCCTTCTTCGCCATTAAATAATGAGGTTTTTAGTCAGGTTTTTTCACTATCTCCGTTGGCTGTTTTGGCCTCTATGATGGCATATTTGTCGGCTCAATATATTGATATTGCAATCTATCATTTCTGGAAAAAGAAGACCAATGGTAATCATCTTTGGCTTCGAAATAACTTTTCAACCTTTTTATCTCAATTTTTAGACACCTTCGTCGTCGTAGGGTTGTTATGTATTTTTAAGGTGCTTCCATGGCATTTGTTCTTTGGATTAGTCGTATCTGGCTTCCTTTTTAAGATATTTATAGCATTTCTCGACACCCCTTTACTCTATTTCTTCGTATATCTTTTAAGAAAAAGATTCGGTCTAAAAATCGGAGAAGAAATTAACCTAGAGATTTAGAAAATTCTTAACCTTTCTGTTAAAATATTGTCTCCCGTTTTAAGTTATATAATGAAGTGATTTAAGCTTTTTTGATTGTATTGTAAAAGCTCTGCTTTATAATCAACTAAGGAGTTTTAAATTATTTGCTACTCAAAAAAATTAATTGCATGAAGAAGGTTTTTAAGATATTAGGTGTTGTAGTATTGTTGTTGGTAGTACTATTAATAGCTACTCCATTTTTCTTAAAAGGGAAAATCGATGATATTATCAAGAATAAAGTCAACGAGAATGTAAATGCTACTTTAGACTTTGTCGATGCAGATTTAAGTTTGTTTAGTAATTTTCCGAATGCCACAGTAACACTAGAAAAGGTTTCTTTAGTTAATAAAGCACCATTTGAGGGTGATACGCTATTCGCAGCAAATGAGGTTGAATTGAAATTAGGAATAAGTCAATTTTTTAAAGAATCTGATGAGCCTATAAAAATAGACCGATTCTTTGTTGATGGTGCCAATGTAAATGTCAAGGTAGATGCTGAAGAGCGTGCTAATTATGATATTTCTAAAGACTCAGGTGTCGCAGAAACAGAAAGCTCATCCAATGACGCTAGTTTTAACTTAGCAATGGATGAATATAGCATTCAAAATTCCAAAATCGTTTATGATGATAGAAGTTCAGATATGAACTTAATGATTACAAATTTTAATCATTCGGGTACTGGAGACCTATCATTAGCAACTTCTGAGTTAGATACTAAAACTACAGCGCTAGTTTCATTTGGAATGGATAGCACCTATTATTTAAAAAATCATAAGTTAGCTTTAGACGCCCTTATAGGGGTAGATTTAGAAAAGATGAAATTCTCATTTCTAAAAAATGAAGCACTTATTAATCAACTGCCATTGGTTTTTGATGGTTTTGTACAGTTAAATGATACGAATCAAGAAATCGATATCAACTTTAAAACATCTTCTTCAGAGTTTAAGAATTTTTTAGCGGTAATACCGGAAGAATATTCTAAGAGTCTCGATAATATTAAAACAACAGGAGATTTTACTGTGGCTGGTGAATTTAATGGTGTTGTTGATGAAACCCATATTCCTAAATTTAATATTAAATTAAATTCGAATAATGCCTCTTTTAAATATCCAGACTTGCCAAAAACGGTACGTAATATATTTATAGATGTAGCTGTAAATAATACAACTGGTATTACTGAAGATACTTATGTTGATATCAATAAGCTATCTTTTATGATTGATGAAGATAGATTTAATATGGTATCTAATATTAGAGATTTAATGGGTAATATGAAGATTGATGCTAAAGTTGATGGTAAAATGAACTTGGCAAATATTTCAAAAGCATACCCAGTACCAGCCGATTTAAATTTAAAAGGTTTATTGGATGCTGATATTTCTGCTAATTTTGATATGGCATCAGTTGAAAACAAAAAGTATGAAAATACTAAGATAGATGGCGATTTTAGCCTAAAAGATTTTGAATACAATTCAGATGAAATGGCAAATCCTGTAAAGATCTCGACTACTAAATTAACCTTCAATCCCAATAAGGTTAGTCTGAATGAATTACAAGGTAGTACTGGTAAAACAGATTTTAATGCTTCTGGTACTATTGATAACTTGTTAGGTTATATGTTTAATGATGAGAATGTGAAAGGTGATTTTAATCTAAAATCAAATACTTTTTCTTTGAATGATTTTATGACCGCAGACAAGGTAGCCCCCGCAGGTGATTCTAAATCTGAACCTGTACCAACAGGCGAAGAGTCTTTAAAAATTCCTTCTTTTTTAGATTGTACTATAAATGCCTATGCAGCAACTGTATTATATGATAATCTGACTTTAAAAGATGTAAAGGGTACGCTATTAATTAAAGATGAAAAAGCAACTTTACAAAATATGACAACTTCTATTTTTGATGGAAAAATGGCTTTCAATGGTGAGGTTTCTACAAAGAATGATATTCCAGATTTCGGTATGAAACTAGATATGAAGAATTTTAATATCAGTGAAACCTTTGAGTCTTTTGAGCTTTTTAAAACTTTAGCTCCTGTTGCAGGTGCCTTACGTGGTGTTCTTGATTCTGAAATTAAGATTTCAGGTAAGTTGAATGATGATTTTACGCCAGACATGGCGACAATCTCAGGAGACGTGTTGGCGGAATTAATGCAAACGGAACTTGATCCTAAAAAGACAGCAATACTAAATAAGGTAGGGGAGAAGTTGAGTTTTTTGAAACCAGAGAATTTAGATTTAAAGGGATTAAAGACAGCGTTAACTTTTGAAAATGGAGAAGTTAAGGTGAAGCCTTTTAAGATAAAATATCAAGATATTGACATGAATATTTCCGGTAGTCACACTTTTGATCAAAAATTAAATTACGCGGCGACCATAGACGTACCTGCAAAATATTTGGGAAGTGAAGTAAATAGTCTAATTGCTAAAATTGATGATAGTTCTTTAAAAGATTTAACAATACCAGTTACTGCTAACATTGGAGGTAATTACGCAAACCCTGCTGTATCTACTGATTTAACGGGTGGTGTAAAAAGCCTAACTACCAAACTGGTTGAAATAGAAAAGCAAAAATTAATTAATAAAGGAAAAGACAAAGCCAAAGATTTATTAACCGGTGTTTTAGGTGGTAAAACCACTGAAAGTGATTCTGCCACAACGGAAGATAAGACCAAAGAAGGAGCTAAGGAGATTCTAACCGGAATATTAGGTGGTAAAAAAGAGGAAGCCACTGAAGTAGATAAGGATAGCGTTCCAGAGGTGAAAACTGAAGAAGCTGTAAAAGAAAAGGCCAAAAGTATCCTAGGTAGTATTTTAGGTAAAAAGAAGGGTGATGCTAACTAATAGTTAGGCCTACATAATAACCTTCGCTACCACGAACATTAAAAACAGTATTGTCTTCAAAGATAAAATATTGGCCTTTTATGCCTTTTAATACACCTATGTAGTGTGGATTTTTAGTAAGGTTAAGGCTCTTTACTTTTTCTGGATATTGTAGTACAGGAAAATCGAGATTGGTCTCGGTATTATTTTCAATAAAATATTCTTGAGCTTCTTCAGGTATATATTTTTTAAGTTTTGCTCGCCATTCTACTAGATTCTCATCATCAACCGTATTGGTTAACATTTTACGCCAATTCGTTTTATCACCAACATGGTCTTTTAAGGCAACTTCGGTAATGCCAGCTAAATATCGATTCGGAACTTCTACAATTTCTATCGCCTCATGTGCGCCTTGATCAATCCATCGTGTAGGCACTTGCGCCTTTCTAGTTACGCCAACTTTTACATTACTAGAATTTGCTAAATATACTATATGGGGTTGTAGTTGGGCTCTTTTTTCATATTCGAGATTACGATCTTCTTTACCTAAATGCGCGGTACTCAATTCGGGCCGCATTATCCAGTCGCCCGCAGCGGGAGTTTCAAAAAAGCAACTTTGGCAGAAACCTTGGCGGTAAATGGGTTTATCTTTTCCACAATTTAGGCATTGGTACTTAATAAAGTCTATACTTAGTTGCTTATCAAGTATTTGATTTACATTTAAAAAATCATTCTCAAATACCATATAATATTGAATCGGACTACCGAATTCAGTTTGCATTTTTCGTAGAACACCTTCGTATTGCATGCTTTAAATTGTTATTTGAAAATGATAGTTTAATACATTATTTTAGAAGGCTAAATATACCTAAAAATGTCAATACCATTATTCAATTCAATTGCTTCTTGGTTATTGAAAAAGCGCTATCACCAAATAGAACTTTTTCTAAAATACCCTGAAGAAGTTCAAGAAGAGGTATTACGGCAATTGCTTGAAATAGCGGAGGAAACAGAGGTTGGTAAAAAATATGAATTTGAATCGATTAGTAATTATCAAACCTTTCGCGAACGTGTGCCTATACAATCTTATGAAGAAATTGAACCTATAATTGAGCGTACTCGTCGCGGAGAACAAAATATCTTTTGGCCTACTTCAATAAGATGGTTTGCTAAAAGTAGTGGAACAACTAATGCTAAAAGTAAGTTTATTCCTGTTAGTGCAGAAGCTTTAGAAGATTGTCATTATAAATCAGGTAAAGATTTGTTGTGTCTCTATCTAAACAATAATGAAAACTCTCAATTATTTACCGGTAAAAGTTTACGTTTGGGTGGGAGTAAAGAGCTTTATGAAGATAATGGTTCGTTGTTTGGTGATTTATCAGCCATTTTAATTGATAATATGCCGCTTTGGGCAGAATTTAGTAGTACGCCTAGTAATAAGGTTTCTTTAATGAGTGAATGGGAGTATAAGCTAAAAGCTATCATTAAAGAAAGTACGCAGGAGAACGTAACCAGTTTGGCAGGAGTTCCATCTTGGATGTTGGTGTTGCTTAATAATGTAATTGAAGAAACAGGAAAAGATCATTTGTTCCAAGTTTGGGAAAATTTGGAAGTTTATTTTCATGGTGGTGTTAGTTTTAACCCCTACAAAGAACAGTATAAGAAGCTGCTACCACGAAAAAGTTTCAAGTACTACGAAATCTACAATGCATCCGAAGGCTTTTTTGCAATTCAAGATCGAAATGGTGCCAACGATCTATTGTTGATGTTGGATTACGGAATATTCTATGAGTTTATTCCAATGGATCAATATGGGACCGAAGCACAACAGGCGATTCCGTTATGGGAAGTTAGGATTGGTAGAAATTATGCCATAATTATTACGACCAATTCTGGTTTATGGCGCTATAAAATTGGTGATACAATACGCTTTACATCTACAAATCCTTATCGTATTAAGGTAACAGGTAGAACCAAACATCATATTAATGTATTTGGTGAAGAGTTAATAATTGAAAATGCCGAAGAGGCGTTAAAAAGTGTTTGTAAAAAAACTGGTTCTGAAATTAAAGATTATACGGCAGGTCCCGTTTTTATGGCGGGTAAAGAAAAAGGAGCACATGAATGGATTATTGAATTTAGAAAGCCACCAGAAGATCTCAATTATTTTACCGAACTTTTAGATAATGCCCTTAAATCTTTGAATTCCGATTACGAGGCAAAACGTTATAATAGTATTACCCTCAATTTGCCTAATGTGCATGTCGCACGAGAGAATCTTTTTTATGATTGGCTAAAGTTTAATAATAAATTAGGAGGGCAGCACAAGATTCCACGCCTATCTAACCAAAGAGATTATATCGAAGAATTACTTTCTATGAACGCTTAGCCTGTCTTTTAGGGGGTTTTTAACTAGGCTATTCAGGTACAATAGCTTCCTATGTCGAATTTTTACTTCCGATAAACAAATAAATGCGGTTTTCAAGCGTTTAATGTTCAATTTGCCAATCTAAATCTTATTATACACACAAACAAATACAAAATTATGGCAGAGAGACTAGTCGTCTTATCGGATATGTGGGGAGTTAAAAAAGGATTATGGATTACTTCGTACTTGGGGTATCTTCAACAGTATTATGATATTGTTTTCTATGATATGCAGCAATTGGCTCATATTGACTTAACCGTAAATGATGAAGAGAATTTACACAAGGCCTTCGTAGAAGGTGGAATTGATACAGCAGTAGCACATTTAATTCGTAAAGAAAAAACAGCTTCGCATTACTTGGCTTTTAGTACAGGTGGAACAATTGCTTGGAAAGCTGCTTTAAAGGGTCTTCCGGTAAAATCTTTATATACTGTTTCTGCAACTAGAATTCGTGAAGAAAATCAGAAGCCAGATTGCCCAATGAATTTAATTTATGGTGGTAATGATTCTTTTATGCCTAAAAAAGAATGGGCGCAAAAAGTAGATGCTGAATTAGAAATTATACCAAACTTTGGACATGAACTTTATACTGATGAAAAAATTATTGGTAAGGTTTGTCAAGATTTGTTGGCTAATGTAACTAAAGTGAAATTTAAAGAAAGAAAAGTAGTCTAAGAGTGATTACCTATATAATATAAAAAACCTCGTCTGCTAAAAAGCGGACGAGGTTTTTTTATGTGCTTACTTTTAAACGAATTATGAAACCGCCTTTAATTTCTTAATCGTTTCATAATTTAATTTGCTTTCAGCATATGGTTTACTTACTTTAAATTCTTTTTCTCCACTGGTAGGCATCTCAAACATGGCGTCTGTAAATATAGCCTCACATAAAGAACGAAGTCCTCTAGCACCTAATTTATACTCAATTGCTTTCTTAACAATATAATCTAAGGCCTGGTCGGTAATGGTGAACACAATACCATCCATAGCGAAAAGCTTTTCATATTGTTTAATAATTGCATTTTTAGGCTCAGTTAAAATTGCTCTCAATGTTTTCTCATCTAAAGGATTCATGTGAGTTAAAACAGGAAGTCTCCCTATTATTTCAGGAATCAATCCAAAGTCTTTTAAATCCTTAGGGATAATATATTGCAAGATATTAGCTTCGTCTAAGTTGTCTTCAGCTTTTGAAGCACTATAACCTATTGATTGTAAATTCAATCTTTTAGAAATAGCACGCTCAATGCCATCGAAAGCACCTCCGGCAATAAATAATATATTTTCAGTATTTACTTCAATAAATTTTTGATCGGGATGTTTTCTGCCTCCTTTTGGTGGAACATTTACTACAGTACCTTCCAATAATTTAAGAAGACCTTGTTGAACACCTTCACCAGAAACATCTCTAGTAATAGAAGGATTATCGCTTTTACGTGCAATCTTATCAATTTCATCAATAAATACGATACCTCTTTCCGTTTTTTCAAGATTGTAATCTGCAGCTTGTAAAAGACGCGTTAAGATGCTTTCTACATCTTCACCTACATAACCAGCCTCAGTTAATACAGTAGCATCAACGATTGCCAATGGCACATTTAACATGCGTGCAATGGTTTTAGCCATTAAGGTTTTACCCGTACCCGTTTGCCCAACCATGATAATGTTACTTTTTTGAATCTCTACATCATCTTCGTTGGAGCTAGGTTGTAACAATCTTTTATAATGATTGTATACAGCTACAGACATTACTTTTTTGGTACGTTCTTGTCCAATGATAAAAGTGTCTAAAAATTCTTTAATCTCAATCGGTTTCTTTAGAATCAATTCAGAAGACAAATCGTTTGTTTTCGATTGCTTCGATTCTTCCGCCACTATACCATGCGCCTGTTCTATACATCTGTCACAGATGTGCGCATCCAGACCAGCTATTAATAGATTAGTCTCTGGTTTCTTTCTTCCACAGAACGAACATTCTAAATTTTCTTTTGCCATACTACCTTGGTCTACCTTATTCCTTCTCCCTTACTAATAATTCGTCAATCATACCGTATTTCTTAGCTTCTTCAGCTTTCATCCAGTAATCACGATCACTATCTTCGTGTACTTTTTTAACAGTCTGGCCAGAATGTTCCGCGATGATTTCATATAATTCATCTTTCAACTTTAGAATTTCCCTTGCGGTAATTTCTATATCACTAGCCTGACCTTGAGCGCCACCCATAGGTTGGTGAATCATAACACGCGAATGTTTTAATCCACTACGCTTACCTTTTTCACCTGCGCAAAGTAATACGGCTCCCATTGATGCTGCCATACCTGTACAGATTGTAGCTACATCAGGAGTGATAAATTGCATAGTGTCATAAATGCCTAATCCAGCATAAACACTGCCGCCTGGTGAATTAATATAAATTTGTATGTCTTTAGTAGCGTCTACACTTGCTAAAAACAATAACTGTGCTTGAACAATGTTGGCAACTTGGTCATTAATACCAGTGCCAAGAAAAATAATGCGATCCATCATTAATCTTGAATAAACGTCCATAGCAATAACGTTCATTTGCCTTTCTTCAATAATATTTGGTGTCATATTCACCGGATACATGCTACTCATTATTTTATCGTAATAAGTGCTATTAATACCTTGGTGATTTATGGCAAAATTTTTAAATTCTTTTCCGTAGTCCATGTAATATTTGAGTGATATTTTAATAAAAAAAGGTGCCGAAGCATAATGTTCGGCACGTTAAAGATACTAATTTATATAAGATCGCCTTTTTTGATGTGCTCAAAAGTGCATATAAAAAGGCGAAGCACTGATTAATTCGATAAACTGAATTTACGAGCCGTAAACTTCAGTTACAAACTTATCATATGTAAGTTCTTTCGTCTTTAAATTAACCTTCTCTTTATATAAAGTAAGAAGTTTTTGACTCATTAATTGCTCAGAAAGTCGTTTAACCTCATCTTGGTTGCCCATAACTCTAGCTGCAATTGCATCAAGCTCAGCTTCTTCTGGATTCATTTGTCCGTATTGCGCCATTTGCGACTTAATAAATCCTTTTGCAAAATCCTTAAGTTCTTCGAACTGAACCTGAATTTCATTTTCTTGAATTATTTTACCTTCAATTAATTGGTAACGCAATCCTTTTTCAGATTTTTCGAACTCTTCACTTGCCTGATCTTCTGTTAAAGGGTTTTCACCAGTCATCTTAATCCATTTGGTTAAGAATTCTACAGGTAAGTCAAACTTTGTGTTTTCAATAAAGTATTCAGTAATGTCATTCAAAAGCTTTTGATCAGCTTGTTGCTCAAATTGCTTTTCTGAATCTTCTTTTATTTTAGCTTTCAATTCGTCTTCAGACTTCACTTCATCTTTACCGAAAAGCTTATCAAATAATTCTTGGTCAAGTTTTGCAGGTTCACGCTCGTTAATTTCTTGTATTTCAAAATCAACATCAATGTTTAAGCCTTCACCTTTTTCAGCGGTAAGACCTAAAGCGTGCGTTAGTAAATGATCTTCCTTAAAAAGACCTTTAGTTTTAAGCGTAACAACGTCTCCGACCTTTTTTCCTAATAACGCATCGCTAGCTTTTTTGCTCTTAACTTTATCAAGTTCGATAACAAATTTGTTTTCGATTTCTTCGGCTTCATTCTTAAAAACACCGTTGATTTCGTCTACTTTGCCAACTTCTTTTTTGCTGACCAATTTGCCATATTGCTTTTGAATACGCTCAATTTGTTCATCAATCATTTTTTGATCAGCAACAATCTTATAGTGCGTAATTGGTTTTTTTGTTTTCAAAGGAACTTCAAAACTTGGAGCAAGTCCTAATTCAAATTCAAAATCAAACTCTTCTTTATCCCAATCAAAGTTTTCTTGTTGTTTTGGTAAAGGATTACCTAAAACATCAAGTTTTTCTTCAGTAAGATATTTGTTCAAGTTGTCTTGTAGTAATTTATTAACCTCATCTACTAAAACAGCCTTTCCGTATTGTTTTTTGATAAGACCAATAGGTACTTGACCTTTTCTAAAACCAGGGATATTCGCCTGCTTTCTGTAGTCTTTTAAAATTTTCTCGACATTATCTTTATAATCGTCTTTTGTAATAGCCACTTTTACGATGGCATTCAACTCGTCGACTTGTTCTTTCGTAATATTCATATATCTTTTCCTAATTCCCATTTTTAGCGGGATGCAAAATTAATATATTTTCTCAAGTACAGCAACTTTTTAATTGGCTAGTTGCCAATGTCTTTGCATGGTTTCTATTGCTTTTTATCCTTTTTAAGGAAAGAAAAAAGAATCGATTGGAAAAGGCTCAAAAGCAAACTAAAAATTAAAGCCCACCAAATATTAGAAACGCTAAAACCATCCACAAAATAATCGGCGAGTAAAATGATACAGGCATTTACGATTAATAAGAAGAGACCTAGGGTAATTATAGTAACCGGTAGGGTTAAAATAACCAGAATTGGTTTAACGATAAAATTTAATAAACCAAGCACAACAGCAACAATTACAGCGGTTAAATAACTGTCGACACCAACACCTGGTAATATTTTTGATAAAATGACTACGGCAATTGCACTAAGCAATACTCTTAATAATAGATTCATAATATTATGATTTTATAGTGTTAATAATAATTTGTTTGTATTAGGATTTTAGAAAACGCAATGATTTTTCAAAAAATTGAGCTGGGTTCTCTGCATGTAACCAATGGCCAGCATTGTCTATGGTTTGTATTTTGGCTTTAGGAAAATGATTTTTAATGGTCACCTCGTCTGTAGCTATAACATATTCCGATCTATCGCCTTTAAGAAATAATGTAGGTCCTTCAAAAATGGAGCTTGATGCTATGTTTTCGCCAATTTCTTCCATTCTTTCAGAAAGTACCTTTAAGTTAAACCGCCAGCCCAATTCTCCTTTAGAAACCCAATAAAGGTTTTTTAATAAAAATTGACGTATTCCAAATTCACTTAAATACTTCTCTAATTCCGCTTCTGCTTCTGATCTTGAATCAATTTCCGATAAATTCAACATGTTTAGAGCATCAATTATATTTTGATGATGAGGCGGGTAATATTTAGGGGCTATGTCGGCTATTATAAGCTTATTAAGATAATTGGGGTAGGTGCAAGCAAATTGCATTGCAGCTTTACCACCCATAGAATGCCCAATCATATTGCATTTATCTATTTTATAGTGGTTTAAGTAATTTACTATGTCCGAAGCTAAAACATCATAATTAAATTCTTCGGACCAAAAACTCTTGCCATGATTTCGTTGATCAATTAAATGCACCTGAAAACCTTCTTTAGCATATTTGTTCGCAAGAGTTTTCCAGTTGTCAGACATCCCAAGAAAACCATGTAATATTAGTAATGGTTCACCCTCTCCAATAATTTTAGAATGCAGAAGTTCCATTATTTTAAGCGATTTAAGTACATGTTTATTACGTTGTCTAGACCTAAATATAAGGCTTCTGAAATAAGTGCGTGTCCTATGGATACTTCTAATAGATTGGGAATATTGTCTTTAAAGAATTTAATATTATCCAAGCTTAAATCGTGTCCTGCATTTATTCCAACCCCTAATTTGTCAGCAGTTTTCGCGGCTTTTACAAAAGAAATAATCTCGTCTTTGTTGCCTTTAGAGAATTCTTCAGCAAAACTTTCTGTATAAAGTTCTATTCTGTCCGTGCCAGTTTTAGCAGCACCTTCCACCATTTTGGTGTCAGCATCCACAAAAATTGAAGTCCGAATTCCGTTTTTACGAAAAGTAGTAATTACATCCGTGAGAAAATCAATATGTTTTCTAGTGTCCCAGCCTGCATTAGATGTGATAGCATCAACAGCATCTGGTACTAAAGTAACCTGTGTTGGTTTAACCTCTAATACTAAATCAATAAATTTTTTATTCGGATTTCCTTCAATATTAAATTCCGTAGTTACTATTTTTTTTAAGTCTCTAGCATCTTGGTATCGAATATGTCTTTCATCTGGGCGTGGATGAATTGTGATGCCTTGAGCGCCAAAAGATTCAATGTCTGCGGCTACCTTTAGTAAATCAGGAACATTGCCTCCACGTGAATTTCGTAGGGTAGCTATTTTATTTACGTTAACACTAAGCTTTGTCATAAATACGTTATACTTTTATTATGGATGCAAAATTACGAATTAGGCACACCTTTTGATATTTTAATTAGTAATTTGCGCCAATAAAATTAGATATGCCTTTAAGAAATCACATTATTGATGATATCGCTGTGTTTACGGTAGAAGATTCGATTACCAAAATCGTTGATTTTTTTCATGATAGTACATTTTCACATGTAGCTATTATTGATAAAGGACAATTTGTGGGAATTATTAGCGAAGATGACGTTCATGAATTAGAAGAAGGTAAAAAGGTAGCAGATTACAGATATAGTTTGGAGTCTTTTTTCGTAAAAAAAGAAACTAATTGGCTTGATGTTTTAGAGACCTTTGCTCGTAATGAAGCTAATCTTATTCCTGTTCTTAATGATAATTCTGAAGTACTTGGTTATTATGATTTAACCGATATATGCGCATTCTTTATTAACACGCCATTCTTTACAGAACCAGGTGGTATTATAGTTTTAGCAAGGGGTATAAAAGATTATTCATTTAGTGAAATAGCGCAAATTGTTGAAAGTAATAATACCAGAGTAATTGGAGCATTTATAACTGATATTCGCAATGATGTTATTCAAATTACCTTAAAAATTGGCACTACAGATTTAAATGAAGTACTCCAAACATTTAGGCGTTATAACTATAATGTGCTTTTTGGTAACAATGATGATCAATTTTTAGAGGATCTAAAACAACGATCAGATTACTTAGAAAAATATCTTAACGTATAAAATTTCTGCTAGTGAAAGTTGCCATTTATGGATTGAACAATCAAGATGATGCGCTAGACGCAGTCGAAGAGCTTTTGCAAGAACTTCAAAAAGAAAATGCAGAGGTTTGGATAGAGGAAGATTTTCATTCGGTTTTAGCCTTAAGAAATTCAGCAATTCAGCATAGTACATTTACTACTTCATCCGGCTTAGATGGGTCTTTTGATATGTTTGTAAGTTTTGGTGGGGATGGTACTATATTAAGGGCGACAACTTTTGTTAGAGATTTAGGTATTCCAATAGTTGGTGTAAACACTGGTAGGCTAGGTTTTTTATCTACTTTTAAGAAAGAAGAAGTTCGAAAGGTAGTTACAGAGTTTTTGAGTGGATCTTACAGGGTTGTTGAAAGAAGTCTGGTCGAAGTATCTGCAGGATTCGAAATTCCGGAATTCGAAATAATGAATTTTGCCCTCAACGAAGTAAGTGTTAGTAGAAAAGATACAACTTCGATGATTACTATTGAGACTTATTTAAACGATGAGTATTTAACCTCTTATTGGGCCGATGGATTAATAATTTCTACTCCAACGGGTTCAACAGGGTATTCTTTAAGTTGTGGAGGTCCAGTAATAGTTCCTTCAGCAAAATCTTTAGTCTTAACTCCGATTGCGCCACATAATTTAAACGCCAGACCATTAGTGATTTCAGATGATACGGTAATTCGTTTGAAAGTATATGGCAGGGAAGAAAATCATTTGGTTTCTTTAGATTCTAGGTTGGCTTCTATCGAAAATGAACAAGAAATAACGGTTAAACGAGCCGACTTCACAATAAAGATGATTGAATATACTTCTGAGAGTTTCTTAAAAACACTTCGTAACAAATTATTATGGGGTGAGGATCGCCGTAATTGAACTACACTAAAACAATAAATAAGTACAAAACCTGTTTATCATTTGAGAACCTGAATGAAACGATTATTTCTAAGGTGAGGGCAATCGTTATATTTTCAAATTTTTAAGTTTCATGAAACGATTAATCGTTATAGTCTTTGTTTTGCTTGTTAGTCAGATTTCGGCTCAGACCTATGAAGTAGGTGTTTTTGCTGGTGGTGCTAATAATATTGGAGATGTAGGGCGAACAAATTTTGTTTTACCATCAGGTATAGCATACGGTGGTTTATTCAAATGGAATAAAAGTAAAAGATATGCCTGGAGAGCTAGCGTTTTTCATGGTAAGTTCAAAGCAGATGATACTAAGTCTAGTATTTCTTCTCGTCAACAACGTGGTTATGTTGTAAAGAATAGAATGACCGAAGCATCAATTGGGCTAGAGTTTAACTTTGTTGAGTATAACTTACATAAGTTAGGACCAGCCTTTACTCCTTATTTATATACTGGTGTTACGTATTTTAGATACGACTATAATTATTTTGATGCCGGCCAATTTATTAATTTCAATCAAACAGATGGTTCTATGGCTATTCCAATGACCATTGGTGCTAAGTATAGATTAAATCAATTCTTAATATTAGGTGCAGAAATAGGAGCTCGATATACTTTTACCGATAATTTAGATGCTAGTAATCCTGAAAAATCAAAACTAATTAGCAATCAACTTGATGTAGCTTTTGGTAATATTTTTAGTGATGACTGGTATGTTTTCTCTGGATTAACCTTAACTTACACCTTCGGCAGAAAACCCTGCCAAGACTGTTTTCAGTAAGAAGTCCAGAAGGTATGATTACTATCGAAGATGTTGATAAGACAAAGTTACCACGTCATTTAGCCATTATTATGGATGGAAATGGTCGTTGGGCCAAAGAAAGAGGGAAATTACGCGTATTTGGCCATGAACATGGAGTAAAAACTGTACGGGTTACAGTTGAGAATTGCGTAAAACTCGGGTTAGAATACCTTACTTTATATACTTTTTCTACAGAAAACTGGAACAGACCTAAGTTAGAAGTTGATACTTTGATGCGACTTTTGGTTTCTTCATTAAGAAAAGAACTTAAAACTTTTAACAAAAACAATGTGCGATTAAATACTATCGGCAACATTGCATCTTTACCTAAAAAAGCTCGTAAAGAATTAGAAGAGACTATATCGAAAACACAGAAAAACACAGGTCTCACGCTTACTTTGGCGCTTAGTTATGGTTCACGAGAAGAACTAACAACAGCTATGAAAGAGATAGCTGTCAAAGTTAAAAATAATATAATTTCACCTGAAAATATTGATGAAACCATTATTAATACTCATCTTTACACGCAAAATTTGCCTGACGTAGACTTGCTTATCCGTACCAGTGGGGAACAAAGGATAAGCAATTTTTTACTTTGGCAGATAGCCTACGCAGAATTATATTTTATTGATGTATTTTGGCCCAATTTTAATGAGCATCATTTAGCGGAAGCCATTAAGAATTACCAGAATAGAGAACGAAGATTTGGAAAAACTAGCGAACAACTCAATTAACTACTCAACAAAGTTCAATCCTTTTGAACTTTTATTCACAATTTTAATGTTTTTTGCCGTTTCCGGTATAGAGGCTCAAGAAACCTCTTACGACGAAGGTAAAAGGTATATTCTAGGGGGTCTCGAGGTCACTGGATTGCAAAGTTACAACGAGCAAACGGTGAAAACTTATACAGGACTCCGAGAAGGACAACCAATAACGGTTCCTGGTGATCAAATAAGCGCTATTATTAGTAAATTATGGGGTCTTGAGCTCTTTAGTGCTATTGATTTCTATACTACAAATATTGAAGATGATAAAATCTTCTTAGAGTTGGTTATTAAAGAACGTCCAACACTTTCCTCAATTAAAGTAAATGGTGTAAAACCCAGAAAGGTTGAGAAAATTTTAGAAGATACCGACCTTAAAAAAGGGAAGAAAATTACAGAAAGTCTTATAGCAAACACAAAAAATTATCTTCAAAACAAATATAAAAAGGAAGGCTACCTAAATACAAAGGTTAGTATTATTACTGCTAAAGACACGGTTGACTCTAATACCCAGAAGATGGTTGTAAACATTGATAGGGGCGATAAAGTAAAAATTAAGAGCATCGATTTTGTTGGTAATGAAAAACTTGCTGCGAAAAAATTACGCGGAGCAATGAAAAAAACCAAAGAAAAAAGGTTTTGGCGTGTTTGGAAAAAGTCGAAATATATTGACGAAGATTATCAAAACGATTTAGGTCTACTTATTGATAAATATGCAGAAAACGGTTATAGAGATGCTCGCGTAATCTACGATTCAATACTTCCTGTAGATGAGAATAACATTGCATTAAAGATAAAAGTAGAAGAGGGTAACAAATATTACTTTGGAGATATCAACTTTGTAGGCAATAGTGTGTACACTGATCGCCAATTGAGTCAAGTACTTGGTATAAAGAAGGGGGAAACGTATAATGGGGTTGAATTAAGAAAGCGTATTGCTGATGATTCTGATCCCGATGCGGCAGATATTACAAACCTTTATCAGAATAATGGGTATTTGTTTTCAAGTATTAATCCGGTAGAAATCTCTGCAGCTAATGATACCATTAACTTTGAAATTAGAATTATAGAAGGTAAAGAAACCTTTTTAAATCATGTTACCGTTGCAGGAAATGATAGAACTAATGACCACGTAATATTTAGAGAGTTACGCACGAGACCTGGTCAAAAATATAATAAATCGAATATCATACGTAGTATTCGAGAATTGGGACAATTGGGTTATTTCGATGCAGAACAAATAAAACCAGATGTTTTAAATCCTAATCCTAATGAAGGAACTGTAGATATTAATTATGGTTTGGTTGAAGCAGGATCTAGTCAAATAGAATTACAAGGTGGCTACGGTGGTGGTGGTTTTATAGGAACGCTTGGACTTTCCTTTAGTAACTTTTCTATGAAGAACTTGTTTAAAGGAGAGGAATATAAGCCAGTGCCAATGGGTGATGGTCAAACTTTTGCTTTACGACTTCAAGCAAGTAGAACCTATCGTATTTATAGTTTGAATTTTGCAGAACCTTGGCTTGGAGGTAAGAAACCGGTTCGTTTTAGTGTAAATGCTTCACAGACAAAACAGTTTGCTGCGTCATATGATACTAGTGGTAATATCGTAAGAGATCCAGACCGCGGATTCTCGATAACGGGTATTACTTTAGGGTTAGCAAAACGTGTACAATGGCCTGATGATTTCTTTACTATTTCGCACTCTATTGGATATCAATTGTATGATTTTAACGATTACAATATTGGTCTATTTAGTTTCGGTAATGGTAAATCAAATTCATTTACATACACTTTCGGACTTTCAAGAAACTCACAAACAGGTGGGCGAATCTTCCCTAGAGGTGGTTCAAATTTTGAATTTACTGCGAAATTAACACCGCCATATTCATTATTCAGTAATAAAGATTTTGCTGCAATTACTCAAGAGAGTACAGATTTATTGAGTGAGATTACTGCACTTAGCGTAGAAGATTCAACCAATCCACAAATTGCTGAATTAAATACACAAAGAGAAGCTTTAGAAGAAGAACGTTTTAATTGGTTAGAATACTATAAGATTAAATTTAAAGGCGATTGGTATACAACACTTGTCGGCGATTTAGTATTACGTACTAATGCAGAGTTTGGCTTTCTAGGGGCGTATAATCATGATATTGGCGATGTGCCATTTGAGCGTTTCTTTGTTGGAGGTGATGGACTTGGAAACTTTACGTTAGATGGTAGGGATGTAGTACAATTAAGAGGTTATGAAAATCAAGCACTTACCCCTGTAGATGAAATTACAGGTAGTCAAGAGGGTGCAATTGTATACAATAAATTTTCACTGGAATTACGATATCCGCTTACATTAAAACCTTCAGCTTCAATTTATGGACTAGCTTTTTTAGAAGGAGGGCGCGGTTTCAACAATTTTCAGGAATTTAATCCGTTTGAACTAAAACGGTCGGCTGGTGTGGGGCTTCGCATTTTTATGCCAGCGTTTGGTCTATTGGGTATTGATTTTGGCTACGGGTTCGATGAAAGTCTTGCTCCTGGTGCTAGCGGCCCAAGTGGATTACAAACGCACTTCATTATTGGTCAACAGTTCTAAACATAAAAATTAGTTCAGAAAATTAATCTTGTCATATGCTAAATGCTTCATTTTAAAAGTTTTAGTAAATTTGGCACGATATTTTCTATAGTTTAAACCGATTAAGAAATGAAGACAAAATCGAACGTTCTTTTACTTTTGGCAATAGTGCTGTTTTCATCGAATGCTATAGCGCAAGCACGTGGAGTTCGAATGGCATATGTAGATATGGAATACATTTTAGAGAATGTAGAAGAGTATCGAGATGCAACTGAGCAATTGGAAAATAAAGTTCAGAAGTGGAAAATTGAAGTTGAGCAGAAACAGAGTGCAGTAGAGCAGATGAAGAAAGATCTAATGTCTGAGCGCGTACTTTTAACTGATGAGCTAATTTCTGAACGTGAAGAGGAAATTGCGATTGCTGAAAAGGAAATGGTGGAGTACCAACAGGATCGTTTTGGACCACAAGGAGACTTGGTGGTACAGAAGAGAATGTTGATTCAACCGATACAAGATCAGGTATTCAATGAGGTTCAGAAGATAGGTGCTAATAAAAAGTACGATTTTATTTTTGATAAATCTGCGGATGTTGTAATGTTGTATTCCGAAAAAAGGCACGATATTAGCGATTTAATCCTAAGAGGTATTGCAAGAACTAGAAAAGTGAGCAAACCTAAGAAGAAAGCAAATAAGAGCCGTGTAGAGGAATTTGATGTAGAAGGTGAAGAAGAAAGGATAAGTGAAGCTTTAATTGAACGACAAGAAAAAGCGAAACAAGCACAAGAAGCAAGAGCGAAAACGGCAGATGAAAAGAGAGCTGAACAAATAAAATTGCGTGAAGAACGTAAGAAAGCGTACGAAGCAAGAAGAAAGAAGCTCTTAGAAGAGCGACAAGCAGAGAAAGATGCTAAAGAAGCAGATCGTAATAAAGACAAAGACGATTCTGATTCTGAAAGTAGAGACGATAGTTAAATTTATAATAATTAACCAAAAGTAATTAACACTCAAATAGTATACTCAAATGAAACAAGTAAAGAAAATAGCGGTAGCTTTAGTATTATTTATTGCAGCAACCGGATTTGTAAATGCACAGAGCAAAGTTGCCCATATTGATGTAACACAATTGTTAACATCAATGCCAGAAATGAAAACAGCAGAAGCAGAATTAAAGAAGTTATCTGAAACGTACAGAGCAGATATAGAAAGTTCAATGGCTGAATTCCAAAATAAAGCTACTTTATATCAAAATGAGGCGGCAGCTAAATCTAAAGAAGAAAATGAAAAAAGAGCTTTAGAACTTCAAGGCGTTCAAAAAAACATCCAAGAAGCTGAACAAGCGGCTTCTAGAGAGCTTCAGAAAAAACAAGGTGAACTTTTTGCTCCTATCTCAGATAAAGCAAAAGCGGCAATTGAAAAAGTTGCAGCAGCACAAGGTTTCGATTATGTAATTGATGCACAAGCTGGTGGCGGACTAATAGTTGCTAAGGGTAAAAACCTTTTAGCTGACGTTAAAGCTGAATTAGGAATATAATTTACAATTAGAATAAAAAAAATACCGCCTAAAGAGCGGTATTTTTTTTGTTTAAAAAAGTTTTCGTTTTATATTTTGCCAGCGATACTTTCGAATAAATTCAGCTTCTTCTTTTGTAACCAGCAATGGTTTTTTTTCAGTCCTCGCATTATAAAAACCTGCCATATTATCAAAAAAAGCATTGCGTTTTTTTTGTTTCCATGCCATCTTTAGCGAAGCTATAAAAGTGATCCAATAACCATAGCCCATAGTATACATTGCTTCGCCCTGAAGTAGTTTAGCTTTTGCATTATAAGCTTTTCCTGTAGGTCTTAGGTGCTTTACTTTTAAAGAGTCATCAGTATATATTTCGAAGCCATGATATTGTGCTAAAAGTTCGTCTAAAGTGTCCCAGCCCATTGCATTTTTTAATCCACCTATTGCACCAAAACAATTTTTTGTATATGCTTTAAAAGCACCGCGCACATGATTTTTATTCATCGGGTGGTTTAATTTCCATTCCTTATTAGAGTCCTTTTCATATACAAACCCACCGGCAATTCCAACTCTTGGGTTTCCCTGCAAAATATATGCAATCTTCTCAAAATAATTATTCGGTAATATAATGTCCGCATCTAATTTCACCAAAAAATCATAGTCGTTGTCTATTAAGTCTAAACCTTTTTTAAAAGCATTAATCACTTTACTGCCGGGCATATGTTCTGTGGAAGACTGCGTGTTTAATTTCGTGAATACGTCATTTTTAGTGCTAAATTGATCTAGTATTGTTTCTGTGTCATCCGTAGAATTGTCATTTACAACAATTACCTTTTTTGGTAATAACGTTTGACGTAATACAGAATTCAATGTATCGGCCAAAAAGGCTTCCTCGTTATGTGCAGGAATTATTATGTAATAGTTCATTGCTATTATTTCAAAAACAAAAATTAAATTGATGTAGCCTATTGTTTAGTCTGAATGCTACTATGAGATTCTTTCAGCATAAACAATATAATATCGTGGTGTAAAACTACGAAGCAATGGTCTTAATCCTATTTTTTTTACAGGATTAGTCCATTTAGCACGATCCTTAATATCCCAACCCGATTTTTCAAGTAACCAATCGAATTGCCAATCTTCAAATTCATGATAATGTCTGTCCCAAGGATCAGTCTTACTTCTATATGCAGGCGAAAACCATAATTTTAAGGGGATGCTAGCTACCAATTTGTCAGCTTTTATTTCTTTTAAAACATTGAAAGGCGCAATTAGGTGCTCAAAAATTTCAAATGCAGTAGCTACTTCTGCATTTGAGTTAAGTACGCTTTCGAAGTTCAGGTCTAAATCTTCTCCTTTAGTGTTTTCTACAGAATAACCCTGCTCGACCATTATTTTCGAAAACGGATTCTCAACACCTAGGTCTATAATAGACTCATTGGTCGATATATGTTTTTGAAGGAAAGTTAAGGTATGCTGAAAACGCTTATTCGGAAATGTTTTTTCGTACATAAATTTAATGCTATCAAACTTGGTAAACGATGGCGTTTACATTCATGCCTGCGCCAACACTTGCAAAGATAACAACATCTCCTTTTTCTATCGATTGATTCGCTATTTTTCCATTACGCACCATATCAAATAAGGTAGGAATTGTAGCCACCGAGCTATTTCCCATTTCATGAATATTCATCGGCATAATGCCATCTGGCATTCGCATGTCGAAGAGTTCGTAGAAGCGTTTAACAATAGCTTCGTCCATTTTTTCATTAGCCTGATGTATGAATATCTTCTTAACCGAAGATATGTCTTGTCCGCTTTCTAGAAGACAATTTTTCATTGCTTCAGGTACACAAGTTAGGGCGAATTCATAAATCTTTCTACCATACATTTTTATATACCTGCGGTCTTCTTCCAATTCGGTATTGTAAGATTTGCCAAAGAATAAATAATACGCTTCGCCATTTGCATGTGTTTCAGAAGCATGGGCTAGAATTTGACCACCATCTTCAGTGGCTTCAATAATTGTAGCACCAGCACCATCGGAATATATCATAGAATCACGATCATAGTCATCAACTACTCTAGAAAGTGTTTCGGCACCAATTACCAAACACTTTTTTGCGATACCACTTTTTATAAAAGCGTTTGCTTGTATAACGCCTTCAATCCAGCCAGGGCAACCAAAGAGCATGTCATAAGCGACACATCTTGGGTTTTTAATTTTTAAATGATGTTTAACTCTGGTAGCTAAACTTGGGAGGGTGTCACCTTGTGTTTTGCCATGTGAAACATCACCAAAATTATGTGCAAAAATGATATAATCGAGTTCTTCTTTGTCTATCCCTGAATCTTCAATAGCTTTTTCAGCTGCTAAATAAGCAATATCAGAAGTGTTTAAATTATTATCGACATAGCGTCTTTTTCCAATGCCGGTAATCGACTTAAATTTTTGAATGATTACTTCATTGGAGTATTTTAACGGAGTGCCATCAGAATTTAGAAATTCATTTTCCGAAAAATGTGCATTTTCTGTAATCTGGCCAGGAATATAACAACCTGTACCTGAGATACCGATTTTCATGAGGAACTAATTTTTGGTCTAGTATTGTCAAGATAGTACAATCCTAATTTTTAATATTTAAAATCATGCATTTCTTATGATGTTCAGCAAGATGTTATTCTTGTAAAATTCAAATCGAAAAGGCTCTTGAGTTTGTCAAGAGCCTTTATTTATTGAGGGTTTGATGTATTTTTTAAACTTCTGCGTAAGCTTCAATAGGAGTACAAATACAGATGAGATTACGGTCGCCATAGGCATCATCAACGCGTCTGACAGAAGGCCAAAACTTGTTTGCAGCGATGTATTCTAATGGATATGCAGCTTTTTGCCTGCTGTACGGAAATTGCCATTCATCATCGGTAAGCATTTTAAGTGTATGCGGGGCATTCTTTAAAACGTTATTTGGATTATCAGTAGTTGCCTCGTCTATTTCAGCTCTAATTGAAAGTATAGCATCACAAAAACGATCAAGTTCAGCTAGACTTTCACTTTCAGTTGGTTCAATCATAAGTGTACCGGCAACAGGAAAAGATACTGTAGGTGCGTGAAAACCATAATCCATTAATCTTTTGGCAATATCAGTTACTTCAATACCATTCTTTTTAAAAGGCCTGCAGTCTACAATCATTTCATGTGCAGCTCTACCTTTTTCGCCAGCATAAAGCACATCAAATTTCCCATTCAATCTTTCTTTGATATAGTTCGCATTTAAAATGGCTATTTTGGTGGACTGCGTTAAACCTGCCTCTCCTAGCATTTTTATATATCCGTAAGATATTAAGCAAACTAATGAGCTACCCCAAGGAGCAGCAGAAATAGCAGTAATTGCTTTATCTCCTCCAGTTTTTATTATAGGGTTTCCTGGTAAAAAAGGAGCTAATTGTTTTGCAACGCAAATAGGACCAACCCCTGGGCCACCACCACCATGTGGTATAGCAAATGTTTTATGTAAATTAAGATGGCAAACATCGGCTCCAATAGTTGCAGGGTTTGTTAAGCCAACCTGAGCATTCATGTTGGCGCCATCCATATAAACTTGACCACCGTGGTCATGAATAATTTGTGTAATTTGTTTTATTGAAGATTCGAATACACCATGAGTTGAGGGGTAGGTAACCATCAAGGCTGCTAAATTATCTTTGTGTAAAACAGCTTTTTCTTCTAAGTCATTTACATCTATATTCCCTTTCTCATCGGTTTTGGTAACAACAACTTTCATTCCTGCCATTACAGCAGAAGCGGGATTAGTACCGTGCGCAGAAGCTGGTATTAAACAGATATTTCTGTGGTCTTCGCCGTTTGATTCATGATATGCTCTAATTGTCATTAGACCGGCATACTCACCTTGTGCACCAGAATTAGGTTGTAAAGATGTTGCGGCAAAACCAGTAATAATACTTAATTGATGTTCTAACGCTTTAAGCATAATTTGATAACCTTCTGCTTGATCAACCGGAGCAAACGGATGAATGTTTCCCCATTCTGCCCAACTTAACGGAAGCATTTCTGAAGCAGCATTCAATTTCATTGTACAGCTACCGAGTGAAATCATTGAATGATTTAAAGCTAGATCTTTACGCTCTAATCTTTTTATGTATCGCATCAATTCAGTTTCTGAATGATACGAGTTGAAAACAGAATCTTCGAGATATGGCGTGTTTCTTTTTAAATTCGAATCAATTATTTCTTGGGGGTAAGCATCAGGAATATTTTCACCGGCTATACCAAAAAGCTTCGCAAGCGTTTTAATGTCCTCTGTAGTCGTAGCCTCATTAATAGAAATAGAAACTTCACTATTATTTATAAAATTTAAATTAATACCTAATTTTTGCGCATTACGTATTAATTCATTTGCATTTTCAACTTGAATTTTAAGGGTGTCGAAATAATTTAAATTGCTTTGTTTTATTCCAGCATCGGTTAAAATCTGACTTAAATATGCAGTTTTTTTGTGTACTTGCTTGGCAATATATTTTAGCCCTTTAGGTCCGTGATAAACGGCATACATTGCCGCCATAACCGCTAATAAGACTTGGGCTGTACAGATATTAGAAGTGGCTTTATCTCGTTTTATATGTTGTTCACGTGTCTGCAATGCCATACGAAGCGCTGGTTTACCATCAACATCTTTGGTTAAGCCAATAATACGACCTGGTATGCTTCTTTTGTATGCTTCTTTAGTTGCGAAAAATGCAGCATGCGGTCCGCCATAACCTAATGGAATGCCAAATCTTTGGGTGGTACCTACAACAACATCTACACCAAATTCTCCCGGAGCTTTTAGCAATGCCAAACTCAAGATATCTGCTGCAACAGCTACTTTAATATTTTGTTCTTTTGCTTTGTTTACAAAATCCGTGTAATCATGAACTTCACCATATTTACCTGGGTATTGTAATAGCGTTCCAAAATAGTCGGTTGAGAAATCAAATTCTTCATGATTACCAACTACTAGTTCTATATGTAAAGGCTTAGACCTTGTTTCGAGTAGCGAAAGTGTTTGTGGTAATATTTCTTCTGATACAAAGAATTTCATCACATTACTTTTCTTTTGATCGCGAGAACGTACATCGAAAAGCAAAGCCATTGCTTCGGCAGCAGCTGTACTTTCATCTAAAAGTGAAGCGTTTGCTAATTCCATTCCTGTAAGGTCGCAAACCATGGTTTGATAATTAAGAAGCGCTTCTAATCTACCTTGGGCTATTTCCGCTTGGTATGGCGTATACGCTGTATACCATCCCGGGTTTTCTAAAATGTTTCTTTTAATAACAGAAGGTGTTAAGCTTTCATTGTATCCTAGACCAATGTAACTTTTAAAAACCTTATTTTTTTTAGCTAAGTTTTGTAAATGAACTAAGTACTCATTCTCACTTAGTGCAGTATCCAATTCTAATTTGTTTTTCAGTCTAATATCAGTAGGAATAGTTTCGGATATTAACTGATCTAAATTATTGACACCAATAGTGTCAAGCATTTTTTGGTAATCATTTTTACCAATTCCGATATGGCGTAGCGCAAACGAATCTGTTTTCATAGATATATAAAAAAAATAAAGTCTTCAAAAGTAGGTATTAATCCTAATAAAAGTGGAGGTTTTGGCAGGCTCTTGATGTAAAGTTTTTAACTAAAATCATAGCTTATTAACAGTTTGGTTACTTTTATACTGTGAAGGTTTTAAAACGCATTTTTAATTTTTATTTAGATGCCAGTATACATGTGGCTTTGTCTGTATATTGTTTGGTTTGGTTAACAGCCTATATGTTAAGTATTTCTGTTGATAGTAACCTTGCACTGTTTTTGTTTTTTGGAACTATTGCGAGCTACAATTTTGTGAAATACGGACTAGAAGCAGAGAAGTATATTTTGGTCGCAAATCGATATCACAAAAACATTCAGTTTTTTAGTTTTATAGCCCTTATTTTTTTAGGGTATTTTGCTTTTTGTTTGAACTATAAAACATGGGAAGCACTAGTTATCCTCACAATTATTACAGGCCTATATGCAATACCAGTTTTGCCTCATACCAAAAATTTAAGAAATTTAAGTGGTTTTAAAATTATTATTGTTGCGGTAGTTTGGGCCGGAGCAACTGTAGTCTTGCCATTATTGCAAAATGATGAAATGGCTAATTGGGATACAGATATTGAAACAATTCAACGATTTCTAATTGTTTTAGTTTTAATGCTGCCCTTTGAAATTAGAGATTTACGTTATGATCCACCAGAACTAAATACAATACCGCAACGTTTTGGTATAGGTAATACTAAGATAATAGGGGTTGTTTTGGTTATCGTAATTTTACTTCTAACCTTTTTAAAAGATACTCTTAAGGTGTCTGAAATAACAGTAAAAACGGTTATAAGTCTAACCTTAATTTTGGCACTTTTAAATTCAAATGAAAATAAAAGCAAATACTACGCTTCGTTTTGGGTTGAAGCTTTGCCTATACTATGGTTTGCTATAGCTTGGCTTGTATATAAAGTTTTTTAGATTTCTTTATTTAATTCGGTTTTCATCGCTTTTTTTTCAGTTTCCGATAAGCTATGTAAATTAGCTTTATCACAAATGGAAGTCAACTGCGCATTGTTTTTTGTGAATTTCGAACATGCTTTACAGGTAATTAAATGAAACTTTAATTTTAATATTTCTATAAAAGATGCCTCTTTGTACTGTGCTTTATTGCAAATTATTGCTGCTTTTTCGCAAGATGTCATAATTCAAACCAATTTTGATTTAGGCAACCCACAAGAGCAGTACGTGCCCTGTGTATCATTACCCACAAGTTAGACGGATTAATGTCAAGTTCATTACAAATATCTTCAGTGCTCATTCCTTGTATGGTTTTCATTTTAAAAACCAAAGACTGTTTATTAGGTAATTTGGAAATACAATCATGAATAGCAAGGCCTAATTCTTCATTTTCAATTACATCATTCTCAAAAGAACTAAATGGGTCTGCAACTTGTTCTTCTAGCCAATCTCCTTCAGAATCTGAGCTAGCACTATAATTCATGCGAACTTCTGCCTTACCTTTTTTTGAGTTAATCTTACGGTAGTGGTCAATTACTTTTCTTTTTAGAATAGCAATTAGCCAAGTGCGTTCACTAGCATCACCTTTATAATTTTTAGCAGATTTTAAGCCTGCAAAAAATGTGTCTTGAACAAGGTCTCGTGCAATTTCGGCATCACTTACCCTGCCAACAGCGTAGTTGAAAAGGTAATCTGCATATGCATCTACCCAAGTATTAGGATGTAGTTTATTTAAAGGCATTCGTTTTTCGTCGTTGCCAAAAATAAGGGAATTAGTTTTAATCAGCTTCATGCTATCGTTTTTGTATTCATATTTTAATGCTGGCATAATTTTTTATCTTTGATTAAATCTGTTTTTATGAAATCTCTTTTTACGTGTGCTTTTTTCTTTTTATTGATTTCGAGCTGTGCTCAAAGTAAAGAAAAACCTATCACAGAACTTTCACAGAATGATATTGATAACGGGATATTAGTAGATGTTCGAACTCCAGACGAGTATACTGCTGGTCATTTAGATAATGCATTGAATATTAATTGGTTTGATGAAGGTTTCAAGGATCAATTCAGTGCTATATCCAAAGATAAAACAGTATATGTATATTGTAAAATGGGTGGAAGGAGTGCAAAAGCAGCAAAATTGCTTGATTCGCTTGGTTATAAGAATGTCATAAACTTAACAGGAGGTTATGATGCTTACGAAGAAAATGAATAGCTATATTCATTTTAGACTTTTTGATGCACTTAATTCTAATTTTTTTTTGCGAAAAGATCAAAGATTTCTTTCAATTGCGGCTTTTTAAATGGTTTCACTATATAGTCCGAGATTTCACTATTAATTTTCGACTTATCAGTGTCTATAGGGTCTACCGATGATGAAACCATGTAAATGGTTATTTCTTTATTTACTTTTGATTTCAATTTTACATACTCTTCTAAAAATTGAAATCCATCCATAACTGGCATATTAATGTCTAAAAATATGATATCTGGTAACTCCTTATGGTTATTAAGGTTATCTAATATATAATTAATGCCTTCTAATCCATTTTTAAATGTATGAATAGTAATAGACGGGCAAATAGCTTTAATTTTTATAGATAACGTGAATTGGTAAATGTCGTCATCATCAATAATATAAATATTTCCATCATAATCCATCATAAAACTTAGTTTAAAGTAATAAAAAACGTGGTGCCAACATTTACCTCACTTTCAGCATAAATAGACCCTCCCATTGCTTCAATTTGTGCTTTTGTTAAAAACAAACCAATGCCAAGAGCATCTGGGTGTTTGTGAAATACCTTGTTTAAACCAAATAATTTGTGACCATGTCTTTCCAAATCAATTCCAAGGCCATTGTCTTTGATAGACAATACAATTTTTCCGTTTTTATTTGCTGAAGCAATGTGTATTTCGGGGGTACGGTCGGGAAATTTATATTTTATAGCATTGCTTATTAGGTTTAAAAAAATGCTTTCTAAATAAATTTCATTGTATAATATTGTGGGTTTTGCAGAAAAATCACTTTTAATTATTGCTTCTGTTTTTAAGATCTCGGCTACCAGAATTTCTTTTGTTTTAACTAATGTATCATCAAATGATAACTCTTGTTTAACCAGATTGTCGATGTTTTTAATTTTCAACGAATCTATTAATGTATTTAAAGTAAGGTTGAGATGGTCAATTACAATACCAAATTTGCTAAAGAGTACTGCTTTTAATTCTTCGTCCGTAGCATCATCATTATAAAGTTCGAGTAAGGTGCTTAAATTACTTACAGGGGCTCTTAGATTATGAGAGGTGATTTGATTGAAATCTGCCAATTGCCTATTTCTCGCCATTAATTCAGTGGTGATTTTTTCTAACCTTGTATTGGTTTCTAAAATTTTGTTCTCTGCCTTTTTTTGCTCAGTAATATCCCTACTAGTCCCTATTATTTCAACAATTTCACCACTATCGTTAATGATTACTTTTCCAATAGCTTCTATAGTCTTAATCGTACCATTATTATGTTTAATCCTATAAACTAAATTCTTAAATTCTTTAGAATTAAAAATATCATCAAAATGATCTAAAACATTTTGATAATCCTCTGGATGTATACAAGTTAGAAAAGTGTCAAAACTCATAGGAATACCAATTTCAAATCCGTAAATTCTGTAGGAGTTATCAGACCATTGAAAAACATCGATATTGGGTTTGTAAAGAAATGAACCTATTTTTGCCAAATTTTCAGCAGTTTTTAATTGCTGGTTCATTTGTTGCAATTCTTGTTCTTTTTGTAAGCGTTCTGTTATATCTTGGCTTGAACCAAGAATTTCAACAATTTCACCTTTATTGTTTGTAATTATTTTACCTACTGCTTCAATGGTTCTAATCGTTCCGTCTTTGTGTTTTGCACGATGGGTGTTGTCAAATTTTTTGGTATGTATAAGTTCTTTTTGAATTTTTGATACATATTCTTGGTCATCAGGGTGTACGCATGTAAGAAATGTATTAAAGTCTATAGGACTGCCAGCTTCTATATCATACAGTCTGTAAAGATTGTCAGACCATTTATAAGTATTGGTACTTGCATGCCAAGTCCAAGAACCCGACTTCGCCAATTGTTCAGCTTCGTTTAGCTGTTGGTTCTTCTGAAGCATCTCTAGTTCTGTTTTTTTAGACTCTGTAATATCTCTACCTGTACCTACAATTTCAACTACTTCTCCTTTTTTATTGGTAATTACTTTAGCTGTAGATATCACGTTTCTGGTTGCGCCATCTTTATGTTTTATCCGGTAGGTTAGGTCTTCGAATTTTTTGGAAGTCATTACTTCGTTTAGACTCTTTTTAAAATATTCTACATCATCTGGGTGTATACAAGAAAGATAGGTGTCCCAATTCATTGGAGTTCCAATTTCCAAACCGTGTAATCTATAAGAATTATTAGACCAGATTAACTCCTTAGATTTTGGTTTAAAGTTAAATGAACCGGTCATAGCCAATTGTTCGGCATCATTTAGTTGCTGGTTCTTTTGTAGTATTATTAGTTCATTTTTCTTAGCCTCTGTAATGTCTTGTGTAGTACCAATGAGGACTAAATTGCCATCTTCATCTTTAGCGGAATTACCTCTTATTTCTAAGGTTTTTGTGTCACCATTGTCTAAAATTATACGGTGAGTGAATTGTTTAGGAACAGCTCCATTAAGAATACCTTGAACATATTGCCTTACTTCAGCCATATCTTCTGGGTGAACCCTGGTTAAAGTTAATTCATGACTTATTTCTACCCCAGGTTCCCAACCATAAATTCTATACAGATTCTCAGACCATTTATAGATGTTTTTTTGTGGTTGCCATTCCCAGGAACCTAACATGGCTGTTTGTTCTGCAATATTAAGTTGCAGGTTTTTTAGTAAAATCTCATTTTCTTTTTTCCTAGATTCTGTAATGTCTTGGGTTGTACCAACTAGTTTTAAGTTGCCTTCTTTGTCTGTTATTGTATGCGCTCTAGCTTCTACAGTTTTAATGGTACCATCGTCTAGTACTATTCTTTGGGTAAACGACTCATGTGGTACTCCGTTCAAAATTTCACGTACAATATTTTTAATTGCTTCTACATCGTCTGGGTGTACTCTAGAAGTTCCTAATTCTAAGCTCATTTCTATTCCAGGTTCAAAACCATAGATACGGTATAAATTGTCTGACCAAATAAAGTCTTCAGTACTCGGATTGTATTCCCAAGAACCTAGCGATGCCATTTGTTCAGCACGATTAAGTTGTTGATTTTTATCTTTTAATTCTTTTTGAACTTTAATACTATCTGTAATGTCTTGGCATGAACCTAGCATTTTTACCACTTCCCCTTTTTTATTGGTAACTATTTTTGCCGCAGTTTTGAGCGTTTTAAGGGAACCATCTTGCAATTGAATACGATAAATGGCTTTATAAGGTTGTTTAAAATTAATGGAAGATTGAAATTTAGCAATAGTTAATTCTTTATCATCCACATGAATAAAATCTGTAAAATTTTTATAAGATATTTCACTATCTATTTTAAGTCCAAAAATTTCGTATTGATTATCGGACCAAATTAACTCACCGGTAATTAGGTCATAACTCCACGAGCCAGATTTCGCTAATTTTTCAGCAAAATTTAATTCTTTATTTTTTTGTGTTAATGCTATCTCTTTCTGTATACTTTCTGTAATATCTTGGCAGGTGCCAAACATTTGTATAACATCACCATTTTTATTGGTAATAACTTTTCCAACCGTTTTAATATTTTTAATTGTTCCATCTTTAAGCCGTATTCTATATGTTGAAGAACGAAATTTGCCATCTTCCATTCCGGCCATAAGTTTTGCAACTACGTCGCTTTTATCTTCTTCATGAATATAATTCACATAAGTATCAAAGGTAACAGGGTCACTTTTGTCATGCCCATATATGTTATACAGATTGTCTGACCACAATACCTTTTTCGTAATAGGATTAAATTGCCAATTCCCAATCATGGTCATTTTCTCAGCAATACGCAATTGCTGATTTTTTTTAGACAACTCGTGCTCTATTGATTCACTTTCGGTTATATCTAAACATGTGCCTAACAATTCAATGTGATTATTAGTTTTATTTTTATAAACTTTACCTATTACCTGTATTATTTTAATTGCCCCATTGTCTAATACAATTCTATGGGTAAAATCATAAAATTTTAATTCCTTTATAGATTGATTAATTCTTTCGTAAACCAATTCTTGGTCTTCTGGGTGAATGCGGTTGAAATAAGTTTCAAAAGATAGCTGCTCCTCTTTCGATACCTCAAATATTTGATAGTGATTATCTGACCAAGAAACAAAATTGGTTTCAGGTATGTATTTCCAGTAACCAATGGTGGTAAGTTTTTCGGAAAAATCAAGGAATCTATTTTTGTCTTTTAGTTCTTTTTCAACACTTAGGTTGTTTGAAATATCACGAATAGTTCCAATTAATTCTGTTATTTCATTATCCAATTTAGATAGCGGCTCGGCGAAAATCTCCAAAGTTTTAATACTTCCATTTTTGGTGATAATACGATGCGAAAATGTTTGTCCTTGTTTAGTCTTAATTACCTTTTGTATTTCTTTAGTAACAAAATCTATGTCATCGGGATGAAAACGTTTAGTAAGCAATTTAAAACTCATTGGAGTGCCAATCTCAAAGTCTAAAATTTTATATAAATTATCAGTCCATTTAAACTCATTTTTATCGAGGTTCAATTTCCAAGAGCCAGACATGTTAATTTTTTCGGTAAGATTTAGTTGCTTGTGTGTTTGATAATATTTTAGCTCGGCCTGCTGTTTATTTGTAATGTCTTGACAGGTGCCAAGCATTTCTATAACTTCTCCTTTTTTATTGGTTATAACTTGCCCCGATACTAATACTACTTTGATTGTGCCGTTTTCTAAAACGATACGATGAGAATATACTGGAAGAATTTTGTCAACAAAAGCCTTTTCGATTTTATCAGAAACAAAATCGAAATCATCTGGGTGAATATGGCTCAAGTAAGTGTCATATGATGGTTTTTCACCTTTCTTTCTTCCAAAAATTTGATATTGATAATCAGACCATACTTCTTTGTTTGTTACAGTGTCCCAACGCCAATAGCCAATTTCATTCATTTGACCTGAAAGAACTAATTGTTGATTTTGTTTTGCTAATTCAATTTCGGCCTCTTTCTGTTTAGAAATATCCATTACAGATCCATGAATATAGATACAGCGACCATCTTCAAATACGGGTTGTCCTATTGTTGAAGTATAGCGTTTATTTCCATTATTAGTTACAATAGCATGTTCAATTTTAAATGATTTTCCAAGTTCTATTGCATCAATATGTGCTTTTTCTATTTGTTCTTGAAGGCCTGCTTCATGTATGAATTCGAAAACATTATCTAAGTTTGGTTCAAAATGTTCAGAAACCTCATAAATCGATTTTAAAACGTCATTCCAATAAATTTTTTTGGTTTCAACTTCAAATTGAAAGATGCCAATGTTAGCTGCTTTATTTACGTTTTCGAGTAGCTCTAATGTTTGAGAAATATCAAATCCTATTTTGGCCATACTTACTTTCAAATATTTTTAAATTTACTTTTGGAGTGCTAAAATGATACTGTGCATTGGGAGAAAATCGTACAAAATTGTACGTATTATGCTACAATATAAGCATTTAATGAAAGAAATGGAACAAAACAAATCCGTTTTGCTCCATTTATATGGTTGTTGTAATAAACTGCAGTTTTTTATTAGGAACTTCTACTTTTCATATTTTAATGTTGAAAAAAGTGTAATTACCAGTAAAATTTTCAATACTATTTTAGAAATTCAATTTCCTTAAATTTTGAAAATACAACTCTGAAAAATTACACTACTTTTTTTAGATTCAACAAGACAAATTATCACCATGTGATTTAGTTTGTATGTAAGTATACTAGTACGTTTTAAATTAAACCGGCTCTTTCTAATAAAGCTTCAACTTTAGGTTCTGCCCCTCTAAAACGTTTGTACAATACCATTGGGTTTTCTGTGCCACCTTTTGAGAGTACATTGTCTTTAAATTTAGTAGCTACCTCTTTATTGAAAATACCTTTTTCTTTAAAGTAAGCAAAGGCATCTGCATCCAATACCTCGGCCCATTTATAACTGTAGTACCCAGAAGAATATCCGCCTTGAAAAATATGCGCAAATGCTGTACTCATACAGGTTTCAGGTGTTTCGGGAAATAATTTTGTGCCCGCAAAAGCTTCTGTTTCATAGCTTTTAACATTGGTGATGTTTGTTGGGTCTGTTCCATGCCATGCCATATCTAATAGCCCGAAACTAATTTGGCGCAGGGTTGCCATGCCTTCTTGAAAAGTTGCCGATTCTTTAATTTTTTCAACTAAATCCATCGGTATTACTTCACCAGTTTCATAGTGTGTAGCAAAAAGTTCTAGCGCATCTTTTTCATAACACCAGTTTTCCATTACCTGACTTGGTAGTTCAACAAAATCCCAATAAACAGAAGTGCCAGAAAGGCTAGGGTAGGTAGTGTTTGCTAGCATGCCATGAAGGCCATGACCAAATTCATGAAACAATGTCGTTACCTCGTTAAAAGTTAAGAGCGACGGTTTGGTTTCTGTGGAAGGGGTAAAGTTGCACACATTAGAAATATGTGGTCTACTGTTTTCTCCATCTTTTATCCATTGTGATTTGAAAGAAGTCATCCATGCACCACCACGTTTACCCTTACGTGGGTGAAAATCTGCATAAAACAGAGAGACAAAATTTTTGTCTGCATCGTAAACTTTGTACGTTTTTACTTCTTCGTGGTATTTATCTACATCAAAAACTTCCTCGAATTGAAGGTCAAATAACTTTTCGGCTACCGTAAATACTCCAGAGATTACGTTTTCAAGTTTGAAATACGGTTTTAATTGTTCGTCGTCAAGATTAAATAATTTCTGTTTTAGTTTCTCAGAATAATAACTACCATCCCATTTTTGAAGTTTATCAATAGCATCTAGTTCTTTAGCAAAATCTTCAAGTTGCTCGTATTCTTTTACGGCAGCAGGTTTTGCTTTTTCAAGTAACTCATTTAAAAATGAATGAACTTTCTCAGGTGTTTCTGCCATCCGCTCTTCTAAAACAAAATGCGCATGCGTTTTGTACCCTAATAAATTGGCTCTTTCAAAACGTAACTTTGCTAGGCGTAACACCGTTTCTTGATTATCTAATTCGTCCCCTTTAAATGCTTTGCTGCCAAAAGCTAAAGAAAGTTCTTTTCGTAATTTTCTATTTTTAGCATATTTCATAAAAGGAATATAACTAGGGTAATCTAAGGTAATCAGCCAACCTTCTTTCTCTTTAGATTTAGCTAGTTGCGCAGCTGCTTCTTTGGCACTTTCAGGTAACCCTTCAACATCTTTTTCAGCGGTTAGATGCATTTCATACTTGTTGGTTTCAGCAAGTATATTTTCACCAAATTTTAACTTAAGCTTGGAAAGTTCAGCATCTATTTCTCGCAATCGTTTCTTCTTGTCATCAGATAGGTTTGCGCCATTTCTACTAAAACTTTTGTATTTCTTATCTAACAACGTGTCTTGTTCTACAGTTAAATCTAAAGCGTCCTTTTGCTCATAAACACTTTTTATTCTTGTAAACAAGGCCTCATTTAGAGTAATATCATTACTAAAATCAGAGAGTAGTGGTGATACTTCTTGTGCTATTTTTTGAATTTCTTCATTAGTCTCAGCGGAGTTGAGATTAAAGAAAACACTAGATATTCTGTCTAATTTTTGCCCGGAAAATTCTAATGCGACAATAGTATTATTAAAAGTCGGTGCTTCTTTATTTGATGTAATTGCGTCTATTTCAGCTCTTGCATCTTCCATTGCTTGTAAAAAAGCAGGCTTAAAATGTTCGTTCTTTATTTTAGAAAATGGAGCGGTATCGAATGAGGATAAAAGTGGATTCATTTGTAATGTTGATTTGTAGATAGATTTATTTGCTTATTCGAACGCATTAATAAATAAACAAATTATCGAATAATTATTTTTTATTTACAGATTTAGCACCTTCAATAACTTTCTGTTTTAATCCTTCTTTGTAAAGTATTATTTTGTCGAGTACGCATTTATCGCCGCTACCAATAATTTGAGCGGCAAGAATTCCAGCATTTTTTGCGCCATTAAGGGCTACAGTAGCAACAGGAACACCACCTGGCATTTGTAGAATAGATAATACTGAATCCCAACCGTCAATAGAATTGCTGCTTTTTACAGGAACACCAATTACTGGTAATGGAGACAATGAGGCAACCATGCCAGGTAAATGGGCGGCTCCGCCAGCACCAGCGATTATCACTGAATAACCGTTGGTATGTGCATTTTTACTAAAATCGAAAAGTTTCTCAGGTGTACGATGTGCTGAAACGATATCAACATCAACTTCAATATCAAAACCTTTTAAAATATCAATGGCATCTTGCATTACGGGTAGGTCGCTTGTGCTTCCCATTACTACGGCTACTTTACTCATATTATTTACTAATTACTTTAATAAGTTCTTTAACTTCTTGTGCAACAGCACGTGCTTTTTCAATATCTTCATTAACAATGGTAACATGGCCCATTTTACGAAAAGGTCTTGTTTGTTTTTTACCATAAATATGTGGTGTAACACCATCCATTTTTAGAATAGCATCAATGTTTTCATAAACTACATCGCCAGTATAGCCTTCGGCACCTACAAGATTTACCATAATTCCGGCTACTTTACTAGCGGTGTTACCTAAGGGTAAATCTAAAATAGCTCTTATATGTTGCTCAAATTGATTGGTGTAACTAGCTTCGATGCTATAATGACCACTGTTGTGGGGTCTTGGAGCTACTTCATTAATCAATATTTTATCGTCCTGAGTTTGAAACATTTCAACTGCCAACAAACCCACATGCTTAATCTTATAAGCAACTTTTAAGGCAATTTCTTGCGCTTTTTTCGCAACCTCATCAGAAATACGAGCCGGACAAATTACATATTCTACTTGATTGGCTTCTGGGTGAAATTCCATTTCCACAACAGGATATGTTTTTACTTCACCACTTGCACTTCTCGAAACGATTACTGCTAGTTCATTTTTAAAGTTTATCATTTCTTCAGCAATACACTCGCCTGAAGGTAAATTTTCTAAATCCTCAATTTTACGAATTACTTTTACGCCCTGTCCATCATATCCAAATTGAGCAACTTTCCATATAAAAGGTAGCTTTTGAGCACCGTTACTAATGCTGTCTTCTATTTCACTTCGGTAAGCAAATCGTTGAAAATCGGCAGTGGGTATTTCATTATCTACGTAAAACAATTTCTGTTTTGCCTTGTTTTGTATTATTCGCAAAGCTTTCGTTGGTGGATATATTTTCTTGCCTTCCGATTCTAATTTTTCTAAAGCATCGAGATTTACATTTTCTATTTCAATAGTAAGTACATCTACATCTTGTCCAAAATTGTATACATCATCAAAGTTTAAAAGGCTTCCTTTTACAAATTGATTGCAAGAAATTTTACAGGGTGCCTCATCAGAAGCCTCCATAACCTTAGTGCGAATGTCCCATTTTCTGGTTTCATACAACATCATTTTACCGAGCTGTCCGCCCCCTAAAATTCCCAATGTAAAATCTGAAGAAAAGTATTCCATTACTATATGCTTTGCTTTGTTTGAAGGCTATAACACAAAAATACACCGAATTCGCAAAACCATAGGTATCTTATTAAAAAAGCAACTTAAAACACAATTTTATTTAGGCTAGAAGGTGAAAAGTTTAAATCACTTCAGTATATTAGCCATCCTATAAAAAATGCTGTGATAAAGCTCCACGATCAATATTTTAAACCTTATTTAAGCGAAGCTCAAATCTTGTCTGCCGTTCAAGAACTTGCGAATAAAATTGCGCTAGATTATAAGAATGAGACTCCAATTTTTGTTGGGGTGCTTAATGGTGCTTTTATGTTCGTGTCCGATTTTTTAAAGGCTTATCAACATCCATGTGAAGTTTCTTTTGTTAAGATGAGCTCATATGGAGGCCTAACTTCTACAGGTATTGTTGAAACTTTATTAGACGTTTCTGAAGATATAGAAGGTAGAAGTGTAATAATTCTTGAGGATATAATAGATACAGGACGCACACTTAAAGAGTTAATTCACATGTTTTCTGATATTAATGTGAAAGAATTTAAAATTGCTAGCCTTTTTTATAAATCAGAGATTTACAACGGAGAGTATACAATTGATTATGTTGGTATTGAAATACCTGATAAATTTATTGTAGGCTACGGACTTGATTATAACGAGTTGGGCCGCAACTTAAAAGAAGTGTACCAGCTAAACCAAAAACATATGATTAATTTAGTGCTATTCGGTAAACCAGGTGCAGGTAAAGGCACACAAGCCGAATTTTTGAAGGAAAAGTATAATTTGAAACATATTTCTACAGGAGATTTGTTTCGTTATAACATGAAGAATGATACCGATTTGGGAAAGTTGGCCAAATCATATATTGATAAAGGTGATTTAGTGCCAGATGAGGTGACTATTAAAATGCTTGAGGATGCTGTTGATAGTAATCCGGATGCTAGTGGATTTATTTTTGATGGCTTTCCTAGAACAACAGGCCAAGCAGAGGCATTAGATAAGTTTTTGGTGACCAAAGACATGAAAATAGATGCTACAATAGCACTAGAGGCTAATGATGAAATCTTAATTCAACGTCTTTTAGAACGCGGTAAAGTAAGTGGCCGTAGTGATGATCAAGATGAAAGTAAGATTCGCAATCGTTTTGATGAATACAATCAGAAAACTGCTCCATTAAAAGATTTTTATGAAGCTCAAGGTAAATTTCACAGTGTAAATGGTATTGGCGCCATTGATGAAATTACCATGCGTTTAGGTAAAGTAATTGAAGAACTTTAGAAAATAATAGTTGGTTTTAGTAGCTAGACATTTAATTCTAGCTACTAAAATCTAAGTAATTCTGCCGCTTGTAGTTAAAGGCGATATCCCAAAGAAATTCCTAAACGTGGAACAAATTCGAATGAATCAACTTCATTAGATGTTATAATGTTTCTTCCCACTCCACCATAAAACTCGAACATAAAACCTCCGGGGCTAGTGAATTTACTGCCAATTGCGATTCCGAAAGCTAAATTAGTACTGGTTTCATCTGTACTAGTTGTAGTGCTTGTATCATTTTCATAGTCATAATTATAGTCGAAAATTGTATCTTCTTGTTTATTAAACATTGCGAAAGTTTCTAGGAAGAAACGCTCGGCGTATTTACCTGAGAAAAAGCGACGGTAATATGGAGTAAATGCAAATTGTTCAACATAATATGGACTACTGTTATAATAATTTTCATTAGCATCTTCAAGATTTACAAGAATTGATGCTCCCACAGAAGAATCCTCATTTATTAGGTATTCGAAAGACGCCTCTGGAGCTTTAAATACCAATAAATTAAAGGCATTGCCCTTTATTTCGAATTTATCTTCTTTAGTGTTGCTGTCTTGCCCATAAAAATTAAATGTTAGTAATAGAGCAATAACAAGGGTTATGTGTTTCATAGTTTTTTTAGATGAAATTAGTAAAAAACAAAGACCTAAAACTATGCCAAAATCAATATTGTTTAATTTAAATGGCTTTAAACTTTTGATAAGTGATATAATATTAATTAAGCTAGATATCTATTAAGCTAGTATTACATAGTGCCAATGCTTATAAAAGGAATTAAAATAAGTATTTTTGCAAAGTGCTTTAAACAAGATTTTAATGCATTTAGATATTTAGAAAATGACGGAGGGCAATTTTGTTGATTACGTTAAAATTCGTGCCGAATCTGGTAACGGGGGTAAAGGCTCTGTGCATTTACATCGCGAAAAATATATTACCAAAGGAGGTCCTGATGGTGGAGATGGCGGAAGAGGTGGTCATGTGATTATTCGTGGAAACCCCAATCTATGGACTTTGGTTGGCTTTAAATTCAAAAGGCATTTTAAAGCTGGTCATGGCGGTCATGGTTCTAAACAGCGTAGTTCTGGTGAAGATGGTGAAGATGTTTATATGGACGTTCCTTTAGGTACTGTTTTTAAAGACAGTGAAACGCAAGAAGTCCTTTTTGAGATTACGGAACCAAACGAAGAGCGGATATTGATAGAAGGTGGATTAGGAGGCCGTGGAAACTGGCATTTTAAAACTTCAACCAATCAAACACCACGTTATGCGCAACCAGGTGTTCCTGGGCAAGAAACTGAAGTTATCTTAGAACTTAAGGTTTTGGCAGATGTGGGTTTAGTTGGTTTTCCGAATGCTGGTAAATCTACTTTACTTTCAGTTATTACTTCTGCAAAACCTAAGATTGCGGACTATGAGTTTACTACTTTGAAACCAAATTTAGGGATTGTTGAACATCGCGATTTTCAAAGTTTTGTAATGGCTGATATTCCAGGAATTATAGAAGGTGCTGCCGAAGGTAAAGGCCTTGGACACTATTTTCTACGACATATAGAACGCAATGCCACCCTATTATTTATGGTGCCCGCCGATAGCGATGATATTGGGAAGGAATACAATATTTTATTGAACGAATTAAAGCGGTACAACGCTGAATTATTGGATAAAGAACGTCTGATAGTCATCTCTAAAAGTGATATGCTAGATGATGAATTAAAGCAAGAAATGAGGGTTGAACTAGACAAAGATTTAAAAGGTGTGCCTTATATGTTTATATCGTCGGTAGCACAGCAAGGTATTACAGAATTGAAAGATAGACTTTGGGCTATGTTGAACAATTCATCGAAATAAAGGTGTATTTACCTGTTCAGGTGCCTTTTTTCATTATTTTTACTAACTAACATAATTCAGTTTTTCCCCATATTTAAAGGGGAAAAGTGGCTAATTAGATATAAATGCGACCTTTATTTATTCTTTTATTTTCAGTTTTATTCACTTCTTGTGGGGCTGTTAAAGTGAATTATGATTACGATATGAGTACCGATTTTTCAAATTTTAACACCTATAAGTTTTATTCAAAATTGAATACAGGTTTAAGTGAAATTGACGAAAAACGATTGTTAAATATTATGGACATTACCTTACAAATAAAAGGTATGGTGTATTCAGAAGAGCCCGATTTTTTAATCAAAATTGAGAATAGGGAAGCACAGATTGGTAATTCGGGCCAAATATCGACTGAAACATTAACTTCGGATCAAAACCCAATTCGATTTGAATTTTTGGATATCAGAAAAAATCACATTTTTTGGACAGCAGCTTCTCAAACTACATTTAAAGAAAATGCATCTCCAGCAATTAAGGAGCATCAATTAGCCGAATTAGTTGATAAAATGCTTTCCAAATACCCTCCAAAGTCACATAAAAAATAACTTAACTACTTCAGTTGTTTTTCTTGATTTAATGTAGTAAATCTTTATACTGGTCTTTGTATCCGTATAGCATCACAATGTTTAAAATTAATAATACAACAGCACCGGGAATATCACCAGGAGAGAGTGTAGCATGAAAAAGAACCGCATTTATAGAAATACTCATAAGAATAATCATGAGAAGTGCACCAAATTTATTAAAGATTAATGATAGACCGGCGACTACTTCTACAAAGCCTACTAAATCCATTGTTTTAGAACTCATTAATGCATTCATGTAATTTAATACTGAATCTGGTAAAACCATTTCTGGTTGTGGCATAAAATGAAAAAATTTCTCGGCACCAAAAATGACTAATAAGATTCCGAAAATAATTCTTAAAACCATGAAGACTTTAGAATTCATAATAATATGTGTTTAGTTGATTGTATGCTACAATGTACTAAGAAAATTATTGTGCTTAATTTATACTATTAAAAAAGATATTTATTTTCTTTTGACCGCTACAACATAGGTCGCTACAATAGTTTCGTCAAGCACTATGTGAACATCGTGGATACCGGTTTTAGTAAAGATGTGTTCTAGCGTTAAAACCTGCTCATTTGAAGAAATTTTAGGCGTTATACTTTTATTTCCGCTTCCTCGGTCTATTAGCAACTTAATAGTATCAGTTTGAATATCACCATCATGCTTAAGAGAAAAGCTAATTTTTTGATTTTTGGCCGATGATAATTTCATTTTCTCTGGTGTCAAAGGAATTATATTTGGCTTAAAAGCTTCCTTATAAACTATTGGTCCTTCAATATAATCTTCAAATGAAGGAGGGTTTGGCATAAGAGCCCATTTCTGGTCTATGGGATAATGATTTTTAATAAATAACTGCGGGTCAGCTAAAAAGTATCCGTCGTAATAATCACTTTCAAATCGTGGACCATCTTCTTCCAATAAAATTCTACCGGCAGACCAAGTAGGATCACATAAATACCATATGTCGTTCAATTTAATTGCATTCCACGAATGGTTGGGCAAGCTATTTTCATTTAAAATTAGGGTTGCCGTACGCCCATAACCATCAATTATCATACAATTAAGATTAGCTAATCTTGCTAATTCTCGTAATAAAAAAGCGTAACCTGTACAAGCAGTTTTGTGCTCTTTAACCAATTTGTGAAATACTTTTGGAAGATAATCATTATTCCATTCGAGTAGTGCTTCTCTATCGTCGGCTAGCTTTTTACGTTTTTTACTCGTACGTAAATAGGAACTGTAATCGTTTTCAATATTGGTGCAAACCCAGGTATAAATAGCTCTAAATTTTTCAACATCAAGCTCTAAGTCTTTAGTTAATTTATGGCTAAGAATAGGAAGGTTTTTTAGACTTTCATCTTTGTGAATAAGCGCAATACTATCGGCTTTATTAAAATTAGCATCTTTAAATTCAGTGCGCTGACCAAACGAAAACGCACTAACAAAAAATACTAGTATTAGTACAATTCTCATTTTTTGAAAATTGAAGCCAACTTATTGAATACCCCTCTTTTGCTCTTGTAGGGGCCATCTAGTACTACTTCACCCATAAGTTCAACATCATATGCATCGAACGTGATAGTAATATCGATAATGTCTAAGTTACTACTGGGAATTTTGTATTGTTTTGTTTCGTAACCGATATAACTAAAAATTAAAACGTCACCAGTTTCCAAAGAATTAGGAAATTCAAATTTGCCATCAAGATCGGTTATAACACCTATTGTTGTTCCTTTTAAAACAACATTCACGCCGGGCAGTGGTAAATTAGCTTCGTCTAAAACAGTTCCAGTTATAGTATGCTGAGCAATTATTTTGTTTTCAATCGTAGACTGAGGGTGACTAATGCACACTTCTGTAGTTGTATTTAAACTTGCCAATTCTTGTGCATTTATATCGTTAGAAATACATAGCGCCAATAATGAGAATCCTAAAATACCAAATCCGGATATAAAATTTTTGTTCGTCATATTTTGTGTATTTGTTTCATAGCTTTTCAATTGAGAAGATTTAAATCTACCGCAAATTTTATTTGTATTCGAATGCAACTGTTCAATTAAGTCCGTATCAGACATATTGGTAAAATCAATTACCTCTTTTTGGCAGAATCCACAGAATCCACCTTTTTTAGTAGTATTAAAATTATCAAATTTTTCTAAACAAGGCTTCTTTACATTTATACTTATGTTGTTTTTCATAATCTTTGGTTTATTATTATACCGCAATCTATAGTGATATAAGATTAGAAAAAACGTCTAATTAGTGAATGGTCACTTTCATTGAGTGAAATCGCTAAAAAAATATTATTAATTCACATTTACGCGTAGCCCTTCGGAATGGCTTGAAAATTCAGGGGCGTACATGCTTTGTATCGTTGTAATGCCATTACTAAATTCACCTGCATTATTCACTCGTAAATCATATTCGAAAACATAAACTCCTTTTGGTAAATAATCAAAAAAGAAATTAGTGCTGGCGTCTTTGGTACTCTCGTAATAACCCAAGCCATCTTGCCATTTGTAGCTAGAAATCACATTAATAGGCTCAAAACCTGCAGCACGCATGTCTTTCATGTGTAAAAATTCCATGTCACGATCAGAACGTAATTCTATCCGTACCCGCACCAAGTCTCCAACCTTTAAATTGGTCTTGGGGGTTATCTCGGAAATTTCTTCACCGGTATCCGTATTCTTTTTAAGGAATAATTTTTTCTTTAATTGTAATGGAGTTTTAGCGGAGGTGATTTTATCAAGGTCTTCAAAATATTGCCAATACAATGCACCCCATGCGATACCTTCTCCTTTTTTGTCCATCTTAACTTCGGCCATTGCTGAATTGATTTCAGAACCGGTCCATGAAGTTTTATAATAACCGGTACCGGCTTCAACTTTTACATTGTCAAGTTTAGTAGGCGTAATTTCTTTTTTACCTACCAATACGGAAACTGCATCCGTTACAGAAAGCCAATCGCTACCTTGTAATAATAAAGCGTAAACGGCTTCTGTTGTAGCCTTTGTTGTACTCCATTGATTAGTTTGTTTGTTTTTTAATAACCAAATTTTAAGATTGTCAATTGTTTTGGTGTCATTTCGAATTTCACCAAAGGCTTCAATTATTAGTGACTGGGTTTCAATGGGAGCTTTATGCCAATACCAAGAAGCGGCATTTTCTTTCCAATACATGCCTAACTCATCTGAAGTAATACTATTCTCTTTTAAAGATTTTAATATTTTGTTTGCGGTTTTAGCATCATTATTTCGGTGCGTAATTAATGCCAACATTCCTTTGGAGTATAAATTGCGATCCACCCAGTAGTTACTTGCTTGCTCATGATAATATTTGGTAATCGCTTCAACCTTATTAGAAAGTGGTATATTCTTAAAGAAACTACGCATATATAAATAGTGAATTTGCGTATTACTTAAATGATCACCATCAAGATTATCAGTATAGCGTTTCATCTGCTCATACTCCTTCACGAATTCAGCATCTAAATAGTTGATTGCATTTAAAATCATCTGATCTTGTTTGCCCAATGCTGTTGAGCTAACATTTAATTGTTTTAAATGACCAAAACCGGTTATTATATGTTGCGTAATAAATCGATTATCACGACCGCCTTTAAACCATGACCATGCGCCAGAAGATTGCTGGTTTATTTGTAATTTTTGCAAAGCATTGGCTTGCTCATTTTTCATTTTATCTAAATTGAACAAAAGTGCAATGCGTTTTTTCTGTTCACTTTCAGTCTGGGCATCTCGTAGCCAAGGGGTTTCTTGAATTAAGAGTAATTTCAATTCTTGATTTTTTTCAAGATTACTTAATAAGGCATCTGAATTTCGCCATTGCTTAAACACTTCCTGAATTCGTTCATTAGCATTAACAATGTGGCTGGCCAGAGTATTTGCGTAGTATTTAGAAAATAGTTGCTCATTACATTCGTACGGATATTCCATTAAATAGGGGAGCGCCTGTACGGCATACCATGCAGGATTACTAGTTATTTCTAAAGTTAGCTTATGGTTTTTAAGCGTAGTTGAAGAATTGTTTTTTAGTTTGTCTAAAGTGAAAGTCTTCGATTGATTGCTACGTACCCACATTGGTAAAGTTTCTGTTACCAAGATTCTATTGGTTAATACAGGTAGTAGATTTTGTTCGCCATCACTAAAATCACCAGCTTTAGCAATTATTTTGTATTGTATCGCTTGAATTTCTTCCGGAATATTTAAGCGCCAAGAGACTTGTGTATTGTTTAACGAGTCTACTTGAAATTTTTTTGAAGCATCATCCAAAGAATCTATAAGTTCCGCAGAAATGCTTTTCCCTGTAACGGCATCTATAAATTCAATTTGCGCAGTGCCAGAAAGATTTTTGTTAGACAGATTTGCAATTTTCGAACTAATAACAAGCGCATCTCCTTCGCGTAAAAAGCGTGGTGCATTAGGCGTAATCATCAGTTCTTTTTGGGTAACTGTTTGTTTGGTAGTATATGCACTTTGTAAATCTCTACTATGTGCTAATAGTTGCAGATTCCATTTGGTAAGTGCTTCCGGGGTTGTAAAATTAAATGATACGTTACCTTCACTGTCAGTTCGTAATTGCGGAAAGAAAAAGGCAGTTTCTTGTAAATTCTTTCGTATTTGAACTGCTTCTGTGTCTTCAATATTATCATTTTCTATATTTAAAGATTCTTCAGTGTCCACTGTAAATGTGCCAGTTATATTTTTCTCTTTTTGCACTCCATATCCAACAATAACCACTTCATCAAGTGATTCGCCAGCATCCATCATCATTTCTGATTCCGGCGCACTTGGCGATTTTCTTACCATTGAATGTTCATTAAACAATCTTAGACGGCCACCATTTCCAAAGTAAAACCCAAACCAATTAAAAGTGTCAAAGTTCTGATCGGAATAATTATAAATTCCGTCTGTAGAAGCGAATACACGAAATGAATTTAGGCCATAACTTTGTTGAGCATTTGAGTAAATGGCGCTATAATATGATGGGCGATAAATAGGGTTAAAACTCCACGAATGTCCTCTAAAAGCATCTAAGGATGCGTCATACATACTTGCTAGAAGTTCGGAACTAACTTTTTCGCCTTTTGTGCCTTTTATTTTGAAAGACCATGTTTCATCTGTACCAGGTTTTATTTTGTCTCTAAATGTTAAGGTTTCAATTTCTAGATCTTTTTCTGAATAAGGAACGCTTATATTTTGGTTGCTATATTGAAAAGAATTAAACGCTGAAAAACTGTAGCTAATGGCAAAACCTCCTAAATCTGATTGCGTAACAGGTATATTTATAGATGTACAATTGTTGTTTAGACGGATGATTTTTGTATCTACAATGTGTTGGTCTTTTTCAATAAATAAAGTCACCGTCATATTTTTGGCAGCACTAGATAAAGTAAGATCTACGGTATCTCCAATTTCATATGATGTCTTATCTGTATTAATTTGAAAAAGTTGATTGTCTGCTAGCCGTTTGTCTTTGTCACTATAAAGTGATGTGTGCACAATATCTTTTACTTCTTGACCAAATTTATCTTTGGTTTCAAGTTCAAGAACATATTTCCCGGAAATGTATTTCTTTAAATTTTCTAAGGACACTTCTTCAGATGTCCCGGTATTAAAATTGCTTTGCCATACTAATTCTCCTTTGTCCCAGTTTGTATAATCGGCTTCATTATCATATGCTTCATGGGGAAACAATTTTTTAAATTCTGTTTTGGTAAACCCATCATAATCTGGAGCATCCCATGGTCTTTTGCGCAATACATTTTCTGGTGCTATTAACTTGTACATTTTTAAAGTTCCTTTTGCAGGTACAAATTGTCCGTTGAGGTTTCTTGTTGCAATATTGGCTTTGTGGTTTGCTTTATTTTTATCTAAAATGTCGGGTATAGAAATGTCGGCGTTTAATGTATGGTACCCAACTTTTACTATTGTAGTTGCACTGTGTGTTTCACCATTAATATCGGTGACATCTGCAGTAATCTCATAACTGAAGGTAGGTAGGTCTTTTGCATTTGTATTCTTCTCAGGAATCGCTTTAAAATTAATTCTATACGCTCCAGAAGCATCTGTTTTGGTTTCGCCATGGGCAATTTCTTGCGGTGAAGTATTAAAATGTGGGCGGTACCAATAGTACCATCTCGGGTAATACACAACACGTTTTACACGATAGTTAACTTTAGCATCAGTTATAGTACTACCTGAATAAGCATTGGCAATTCCATTTACAGAAATGCTATCATTAACTTTAAATGTTTCGGTAACAGGTTTAAAAGAAGTTTCAAATTTTGGTCGCTTATATTCTTCAACTGAAATACTAGCATAACCATCAAAATAAGGTGTTTCTGCATATGCTTCTAGAGTAAAATTACCTGTTAAGCCGCTGGATGGTACAATAAATTCACCCGAAAATGAACCATATTCATTTGTGATAAACTGTTGTGTTGTTACTTCCTGATTGTTGACGTCTTTTAAAACTACATCTACTTTTACATTTTCTAAAACACTCGATTTATTAAGTGTTCTTTTTAACGCAATTCCTTTAAAATATAACGGTTGTCCCGGTCTGTAAATACTGCGGTCAGTAAATATAAAAGCAACATTGTCTCCTTTAAATTTTTCTGCAGTATAAGCTGCATTAAGATAGAAATCCTTGTAAAAAGCAGTCTCTTTTTCATACTTAATTAGAATTGAAACATCGCGCCAGTTTTGTTCAGTAAGTGCAATAGAAACCATGCCCAATTTATCCGTGGTCTTGGATTTTATTTTTCTGGGCCCATTGTATCCTGTTTTGTAGTCAAATTTAACTGTTGCACCCGTTATTGGGCTGCCATTATTTCTATCAATTACCTGAAAATTAATAGTAGAAGGAGTTCTTGTTTCTACCAATACAAAATCGGTAACCTGAACAATGCTGTAGGCAAATGTTGCATGTTTATTTAATGAAGGCTCAGCAAATAGTACATATTGGTTGTTGGGTAATGTTGGAATAATTATTTCGGTACTATGATTTTGATAATCGTTTTCATCTTTTAAACTGGCTTTCCATTCTTTTAGTATAGGCAGTTTTTTTAAGAATGCTAACTTCTTTGGCTGCTCCCATAATTTATTTAATAATACTATTTGCGAAGACGATATTCTTCTAGCTGAAAGCTCTAATTCATTATGGTTTTTGTAATTTACTAGTAATCGTGATGGTTTATTTATTGGAATATGCTTTTCGCTTTTAATAGTCAAAGTCTGAGCCTGTAATTGCGATTTTAGTACTTTGCATTTTTCAGAACCAATACTATTTGGGTAATTTTTAATTGCCAAATCACAAATTTCCAATGCTTCTTTTAGTTTCCATCTATTTTCTACGCTTTCTTTAGGTTGATACGTATGGCCTAATTGCTGAAAAACTTTGGCTTTTTCATATTGATAAAGTGCAATATTTTCATTATTCTTAAAACTTGAAATTGTGTTGTTTAGCACTTCAATATAGATTTCGTCTTTATTGTCAAAAACCGCATTGGTATAAATAAACTTCAAGCGCTCTATATCTATTCTTACTTGTGCATCAATGGTAGCATCTGCAATATGTAGTTGAAGCAATTCTTGGTAAATTTTTAAAGCCTTTGCTTGTGACGAAGTTTTATCTGTTTGATCTATTTCTATATCTTTATACTGTAGCGATTCACAAAGAAATTGTGGATCATCTATTTCGAATTTATCTGCAGGTCTGGTAATATTATTTTCACTGGCCTTATAAAATAGTAATGCTGTATGTGCCAATACATCAAATAGCGATGGACGATATAATTCTGAACCTTTTTGTTTATGTAAGAGCGTGTTGTAATCTTCAATTGGTAATGAACGGAGTTTTTTTGCATTTGTTAGCGAAGCATCAAAATGAATGTTTATTTCTTGAAAAAGGGTATTTAAATCCCAAGTCCTAAAATCTATTTCATCAACTTTAGTTTCTGTTTTAGTCCTGTTGTAAAATTGATAACGGTTATTTTGAAAATACTGCCAATACATATTCGCCAAATAACCATGGAGTATATTTTTTGTCGGAAATTCTGCTTTCGCTATTTCAGATTTAAAGTCATTTGTAATAGCAAGTTGCGCATCTTCCTCCAACGTCATGGCGTATTTAGATTGATACAGCATGGCTTTAACTATTTGCGGACTATTGTTTTCTTTCTTTGCTTTAGCAGAAATTGTTTCAACTATTTTTAGAGCAGAAGTATTTAAGGCTTCATTTTCTAATTTTTGCACTTGTTGCCAAAGTTTATTGTACGAATCACCTTTTTCTTGACTCTGTGTCATTTGAGAATAGAAAACTAGAGTTAATATTAATAAAGCTTTTTTCATCTTATTTTTTTTCGAATAAAATTTTCAGTCGCGAAATTGCGGTGAGCATACTATATTTTGTTACAAAGGTATTGGCAAAGATGATTCCATACTTCATCTTAAGCAATGAATAATTAGTGAAATACATTTTTGACTTAGTAAAGCCGCTGTATTAGTTTTTAAAGTGACTTTAGTAATCCGCCATCAATAGGAATTTGTGTTCCTGTAATATATGCAGCTTTATCTGAAGCTAAGAAAGCTGCTAAATAACCATATTCATTAGGGTTTCCTATACGTTGTACAGGAACTTTGGATTCCATTTCTGAGCGTACTTCATGCTCAGAAATACCCAATTGTTTCGCTTTTTTTGCATTTAATTGCGAAATTCGTTCGGTATCGAAATAACCTGTTAGAATACTATTTACAGTAATTTGGTCTTTGCCAACATCGGTTGCTAAAGATTTCGCCCAAGTAACTACGGCAGCACGGATAGAATTTGATAATGCCAAATACGACAGTGGTTCTTTGACAGATACGGAAGCTACATTTATTATTCTTCCCCATTTGTTTTTTTGCATTTGTTTTAATGCCAATTCTGTGGTTAAAACTACCGTTTTAAATAGTAAATCAAATGCTTGTTGGTAATCGTCAACATTTTTTTCTAAGGCATTTCCTGCGGCAGGACCTTGTGTATTATTGATTAAAATATCTATTGAATTTGTCTCAAAAAAATTGGTAATCGTTTTTTTATAATCATCATAGTTAGAGAAATCAACAACTAAATAGTTGTGACTTTGTCCTTTATCTGTAGGTAAATATGCAACTATTTTCTGCAGCTTATCTGTACTACGTGACATGAGTGTAACGCTGGCGCCACATTCGGCTAATTGAATTGCAATAGCTTTTCCAATACCCCCACTACTACCACCTACTAAAGCTTTTTTTCCTTTTAAAGATATGTTCATTCGAATGAGATTTTTTTATAATACGAGGTTTGTAAAACAGTCACAAGGTAATCAGAATAATGCGCAAAGAAAAAACCCAATGATTTTTAAATCATTGGGTTTTTACAATTATAACTATATATAAAATGGTGTGGTTTGGGCGTATTTAAATTTTATTTCCAATCAACAATTACAAATTCGCAACGTCTATTAATTTCGTGTTGTTCTTCAATACATGCTTCTTCAGTAGCACATTTAACAATAGTTTGAGTTTCGCCATAACCTTTGGCTTTCAATCGTTTTTTATCGATACCACTTTCAACTAAATATTCATAAACTGAATTTGAACGTTTTTGCGAAAGTTCTTGGTTATACTTATTATTTCCACGAATATCAGTATGCGTACCAATTTCTAACTGTATGCCTTTATGGTTTTGTAATATGGTTACAATCTTATCGAGTGTTTCTTTAGATTTTAAACGAATGTACCATAAGTCGTAATCGAAATAAATCTTTGGTTCTGCTTTGATAATAATTCTGTCACCATCTCTTTCGATTAGAGGTTCGTTGGCAATAGCTTGTTCAATACGATTTTTTCGTTCTTCCTCAGCTCTAGCTTTAGCTTTGATTTCTTCTTGCTTTTTAACTTCGGCTTCTCTAATTTTTTCTTCTTCAGCTAAAGCAGCAATTCTTTTTTCTTCTTCTTTTGCTTTACCAATATTGATAGCTTCTTGTCTATCTAATTCAGCAAATGTTACTAATTCTAAAGAACCATCTTTAATACTGCTACGCTCTTTGTCAGTAGCAACCTTTTTTGAGTTTTCTTTATAATTTGTTTTTCTACCAACAACTGTATATTGTGTTTCGCAGGTAACTGTAAATTTAAACTCAGCATTTTCAGATGCTGTTTGAGTTTGGATAACTGTACCTTCACTATCTAAAAGGTTTAATTCAGCAAAAGGAATAATTTCTTTTGTAGTTTTATCAGTAATAATACCGGCAATAAATTGTTTGCAGTCTTCAATAACCAATGGTTTGGTTTCTAAGAATCGGTAAATATCATCGCTACCTTTTCCATCTGGTCTATTTGATGCGAAAAATCCTTCTTTTGCATGTTGATCCATACTAAATGAGAAATCATCATAACCAGTATTTAAAGGCTTGCCAATATTATTAGGTTTTTGATATCTTCCATTTTCATTTTTTGATACGAATACGTCTAATAAACCAAAACCAGCATGACCGTTAGATGAGAAATAAAGATTATTAGATTCATCTATGAACGGAAATTGTTCTTTACGTGCAGTATTAATTTCTTTACCAAGGTTTTGAGGTTCACCATATTCACCTACATCATTAATTGATACTGAATATAAATCTAATGAGCCGTGGCCTCCTGGTCTATCTGAAGCAAAATACAATGTGCTTTCCGAAGCATCTAATGCAGGGTGTTCAGTAGAGAAATCATTACCATTAAATGGTAATTCAGTTATATCTTGCCACTTATCATCTTTCCAAGTAGCTCGGTAAATTTTCAGTCTAGAAATTTTATCACCATCAGTTCCTCTTTTACCCTTTAAGAAGTTGTTACGTGTAAAATAAAGTGTACTTCTATCTTTAGTAATTGCAAATGTAGCCTCGTGCATTTTAGTATTAATGCTAGATGAGAAATCTTTACTAATACTATCACCCTGTGCTAATTCGCTAATAGGGTGTGAATACATGTCTAAATAATTCTGATTATTCCAACGATATTTCTTCGCATTTAAAGGGATTTTAGTTTTTTTGGCTGCAGCATAAACTACATTATCGTCTACTCTTAAAGCACCAAATTCAGAATTTGGAGTGTTGAGCGCAACATTTGTTAAACTAAAACGATCACCAATAGCATCAACATTTTCTAAATGTTTTAATTGGGCTTGCAATATTTCTACCTGATCTGTATTATTAATTGAAGCATAATAGTCCATAAGAACCTCCGTAGCTTCTTCGTACTCGCCAATTGCTTTTAAGGTTTGACTATACTTAAAGTAATAGCTTTCATCTAAATTTTCTCCATAAACAGAAGTTAAGTATGAATACCATTTTGCTGCATTTGGCAATTGATACGTATTGTAATAACTATCTGCCAAGTTTTTAACTACGACAGAGCTCTTGTTTGTTTTTGCAATATCCTCATAAAGCGGAATTGCATCTGTGTAAAAAGCACGATCAAAATAGGTGTTAGCACGTTTCAAATCGTCTTGTGCAAAAGTTGTCTGTGCACAGATAAGAAACAATAATGTATATATAATTTTTTTCATAGCTTGTTTTCTAGTAGAATCTTGGTGATTTATCATAACCTTTGTTAAGACCTAATAAATCAAGGTCGAAAAGAACAAATATTTCATGTGAACCTGAGCTAAAGTCGCTTAAGTTCGATAGGGTGTAATCATATGCATAACCAATGCGAAGCGATGGTAATACTTTCATGTTAAACATGGCACTAACCGAATCTTCTAATCTGTACGATGCACCAACTTCGAAACGATTGTTGAATAATACATTTAAAGAACCGTCTATAGTAAGCGGTGAACCTTGTACTATTTTAGACATTACAGATGGCTTTACTTTAAAGTTGTCACTAACTTCAAATACATAACCTGCTGTTGCAAATACGTGCATAACTTCAGAGCCTTGAGTACTTACTCCGTTTTGAGAGTCTAAATATTTTGTAGATAACAAGTTTGGAATAGATAAGCCAGCATAAAAGTTCTGTCTATTATAAAAAGCACCGATACCTATATTTGGTAAACTAGTGTTTATGTTTTCATTAAAATTAGGGTCATTTTGAAGTTCTGGTAGTCTGAAGCCACTAAAATCGGTTTCATAATTTGTAACCCCAGCCTTAAGACCTAATGAAAGGTTGCTAACATCATCCAACTTTAAAATATAGGCGAAATCAATGTAAAGGTTATTTTCTTTAACAGCTCCGTCACCAATTTTATCAGAAACAATTGAAATTCCTGTTTCAATTTTCTCGCTTACTGGTACGTGAGCAAAAAAGTTTAAGGTTGTTGGTCCACCAATAGCACTAACCCATTGAGAACGATATAGCGTTCCGAAATTGATTCGGCCCAAATCATTTGTGGTATATGCAGGGTTTACAACACTCATGTTGTACTGGTACTGCGTATATTGTGGATCTTGCTGAGCACGAAGCGCAAACTGAACGCAGAACAAGAAAATACTTATATATATTGTTTTTTTCATCTTATCTGAAATAAATGATTCGTGTGGTTAGCGGTTTAGGAATAGTCGGCCTTGAATAGGTTCGAAGCCATCTTTATTATAGTTTACGATGTAGAAGTAAATTCCATTAGGGGCTTCACCACTACCTTGATCGCCATCCCACGATGGGTTGTTAATATCTCCTTTAAATAATGAAGTACCATATCTATTAAGTATTTCATAAGTGAATTCAGGGAAAATAGTTTCTATGTTAGGAATGAAATAAGTGTCATTTCTTCCATCACCATTTGGTGAGAACCCGTCTGGTATAAAGAAGTCATACGTTACAGGGTCGCAATTAGATAAGTCAACTGTTACCGCAACTCTATCTGGTAAACTACAACCCGTATCAGGGTCAGAAGTCTCAGCGTAATACGTAGTTTGAGATATTAAAAGAGCAGAATCAGCTAAAGGTGTTCCGTCTTGTGGTTGGTCGTACCATTCTACATCAAAATCTGATGTATTTTCTAGTGCTCTTAATTCAGCAACAGTTGGTTCATCAAGCGCACATAATTCTAATGATGTAAATTGTAAAGAAGCTGATTCAACTGCAACTACTGTAGGAGTAATTTCTACACGACTAGAACTTTCACATCCGCCAGCATACGTATATGTAGCAAAGTAACTAGTTGCATCTGCTAAAGCAGTAGTAGTAGCTAATTCTGTTCCACCAGTTGCAGCATCAAACCAAACTACTGTTTCGCCATTAGGAGCATCAACTTGTAAATCGGCAATTGTTGGATTATCAGATCCACAAAATACTGGTGCAGATTCTGATGTTGTTGGATCTGTTGGCATTATTAATGCTACAGTAACTCCAACTCTAGTCGCAACAATACAACTGTTTGAACTATCGGTACTACTTAGATAGTAATCTTCACCGTCAACAATTTCGGTTGTATCAGGTAATTGTGCTGAACTAGTTTCGGTATCGAAAAAAGCAACATTTCCTGTAGTTGTATATGCAATATCAGCTAGTGTAGGTCCAGGTGCAGCAAAATCATTTGTACAAAAAGTTTGGCTGGCTTCGGCAGTTATTGATGCTGGTCCATTAATATCGATAATACTAAAGGTAGTTTGTGGAGTATTAACTAAATCGCAAATTTCAGCACCTCCAGAATCTATTATTCCAGTAACTACTACATCTAATGTTTCATTTGTTGGTACATCACTAGGTAATGTCATAGTAAAGCTACCAGAACCATTACTTAAGTCAACGGCACTTGATGTTAACATGTAATTACCGGTGCTGCCAGTAACAGTGTAATCAATATCGTATGTGCTATTTGGTAAAAGAAGTTCATCATAACTCACATTAAGAATATATGGTGAACCAATACAATAATCAGCTCCAGAAATAGAAGCTCTGAAAGTATTTCGAATTCTTATGGTTGCGGATACGGTTGCAATATCACAAACAAGATTCGTAGGTATTATCTCGTAATCAAAAGTATAAGAGCCAGCTCCCGAATTGTTGTAGATATCTTGAATATCAACAAATTGATTTGGAAGATCAACATCATTTTGACTCCAAGTTCCATTCATATCTTCACCATCCAATAGATTATTAAGATTGAAATTTGTAAGTCCAGAAAAGTCATCTTCAGAACAAAGAATTAGTGTTTCAGGAGTACCTACAACAGGTACTCTGTGTACTTCTAGAATTACAACAGCTTCACGTGCTGGACAGGATCCAACCGCTGCACTTGTATATCTAAAGGTATATTCGCCAGGTGTTACTATTGTTGCGTCAAAAGTATTGTCGGTTAATGCACCAGTTGGAGCATCTTCAGACCACACACCGTTTATATCTTGAACCTGCCCATCTTGATTACTTCCTAAGAAGCTATAAAGGTTTACATCATTTTCGTTATTACATGCATTTGCACCACCATCAATATTATCTTGTCCGGGATATCCTCCTAATACTATGGTTACAATAGCAGAGTCGCCACATAATGGGTTGTCATATTGAAATTCATGACTGCCAGCAACATATATTTGCCATAAGTCTAATTCACCAGTAGCTTCATCTAACGCTGTGGAGTTGGATCCAGCGAGTGCTGTCCAAGTACCACCAGCTAACGGAGTGCCACCAAGTGCGGTATAAAGATCGTATGTTCTATTACCCGTGTCTTGTTCTTTATTACATACAGTAACTGTATTGTCGGAACCAGCACATTGAGCATTTACTTGTGTAAAACTCAAGAGAAATATAAATACCGACAGAACAAGTATTGATTTGTTGAAATTCTGGTAGGTCATTGTTTTTTAGTTTAAAGCAATCTATTACAGCTTACGAACGAACAAAAGTATGCGGCTTGTATTCGATAAAGTAAAGAATGTTGTGAAACGCATTAAAAGAGAGGTGAATCCTACGAAAATTGTTAAAAACATGAAAAAAAGTGTATTATATCGATATTATCCATCATTTTATCGGATTTTTCTTACAATTGAAAATTGTAATCTTCTACCTAGTTTTTTTTCAATGTTTATCTTTACGGACTAAATTTCTATAATGACTATTCATTTTATTGCAATTGGAGGCAGCGCAATGCACAACTTGGCTTTAGCGCTAGAGCATAAAGGTTATACAATTACTGGAAGTGATGATGTTATTTTTGAACCTTCGAAAAGTAGATTAGCAGATAAAGGACTATTGCCAAAAGAGTTTGGTTGGTTTCCTGATAAAATTAGTGAGAACCTAGATGCAGTAATTTTGGGTATGCATGCCAAAGCCGACAATCCTGAATTATTGAAGGCACAAGAATTGGGTGTTACTATTTACTCCTATCCCGAATTTTTATACGAACAATCAAAAGATAAGACAAGGGTTGTAATTGGTGGTAGTCACGGTAAGACAACCATAACTTCTATGATATTACATGTTTTAAACTATCATAATAGAACAGTAGATTTTATGGTTGGTGCTCAATTAGATGGTTTTGACCGTATGGTACATCTAACAGAAGAGAACGATTTTATAGTTTTAGAAGGAGACGAATATTTATCATCACCAATAGATAGACGTCCAAAGTTTCATTTATACAAACCGAATATTGCGTTGTTAAGTGGAATTGCTTGGGATCATATTAATGTATTTCCAACATTTGATAATTATGTTGAACAGTTTTCAATTTTTACAGATAGCATTATAAAAGGCGGAAGCATTACATATAACGTAGAAGATCCTTTAGTAAAGAAAGTTGTTGAAGCTTCTGAAAACGCAATTCGTAAATTACCTTACGAAACTCCGGCATACATAGTTGAAAATGGGCATACACTTTTGGAAACTCCAGAAGGTCCAATGCCTATTGAAGTATTTGGAAAACATAATCTAAGTAATCTTGCGGGTGCTAAATGGATTTGCCAGAACATGGGCGTTGACGAAAATGATTTTTATGAAGCGATTGCAACGTTTACAGGAGCATCTAAACGCTTGGAAAAAATAGCTGAAAATTCAACCTGTGTTGTTTATAAAGATTTTGCACATTCTCCTAGTAAAGTAGCGGCAACAACAAAGGCTGTAAAAGAACAATACCCGAATCGAAAAGTAATAGCTTGTTTAGAATTACATACTTATAGTAGTTTTAATCCTGAATTTTTAAAAGATTATAAAGGAGCTCTGGACCCTGCAGACATAGCTTCAGTATTTTATTTGCCGGAATCCGTAAAAATTAAAAAGTTGAAAGAAGTTACTCCCACTCAAATTTCGGAGGCATTTCAAAGAGGTGATTTAAATATTTTTACGGAATCTTCTGCTTTTAAAGATTTTGTATTTCAACAAGATTATAAAGATGCGGTACTACTTTTAATGAGTTCTGGGAACTATGGAGGTTTAGATTTACAAGAAGTTAAAGATTTAATTGAAGCTTAGTTTTTTTAAGTGACTTAAAGTTAGGTTAATATCAATATGCTGACTTATGCTATTTATTATTTACTATTTTTAAGAATGCAAGAAAAGTCAACATCTTTTTCAATAAAAAACTGGTCTGATGATGACAAACCTAGGGAAAAGCTAATAAGAAAAGGACGTTCTGTACTTTCGGATGCTGAGTTAATCGCAATTTTAATTGGATCGGGCAGTAGGAATGAAAGTGCAGTAGAGCTCTCCAAACGTATCTTAGCATCAGTAAATAATAATTTAAATGAACTCGGTAAACTTTCCCCGAAACAGTTAATGAAGTTTAAAGGTATAGGTGAGGCAAAGGCAGTAACAATTACCGCAGCATTAGAAATGGGACGCCGCAGAAGGGGAGAGGCAATTCTTGAAATTTCTAAAATAACTAGCAGTAAAGATGCTTTTGAAATTTTACAACCGATAATAGGCGAACTAGAACACGAAGAATTTTGGATTTTATACCTAAACAATGCAAACAAAGTATTGCATAAAGCACAACTTAGCAAAGGAGGTTTAACGGGTACTTTGGTTGATGTGCGAATTGTTATGAAAAAAGCTTTAGAGTTAGGTGCGGTCGCATTAATTCTGTCGCACAATCATCCATCAGGTACTTTAAAGCCAAGTCAAGCAGATAAGGCAGTAACACAGAAATTACAGGCAGCAGCTATAGCCTTAGATATAAAAGTTCTTGATCATTTAATCGTAACACAGAAAAGCTACTATAGCTTTGCAGATGATGGACTATTATAAAAAGGATACTGTTATTTAAAGTAAATGACCTTAAAATAAATAACTTCGTGAATAATTTACTAATACAATACAGCTAGCTTTAAAATATGCTTTTAGTATATACCCATAAAATTACACCTCGCTTTACCTACATAATGAAGCATATATTTAGTCGTATGATTGGTGTTGAGGTGTCGTTTACCGTGAAGGTAGAGGATTTTATAAAACATACAGGCCCAAAAATAACCTATACAAAACAACCTTTACAGAATGAATTTTTTGTTCGAAGTAACGATTTGTTATTTCAGCAAGGTATTAATGATATAGAGATTAATGTATTAGATTGGGATGGAATTCCATGTTTTTTTAGAGCTGGTGAACGGAGCGAATTACCATTTGATATTTTTTCAGCCAGTTTCTATTTAGTAAGTCGTTATGAAGAATACTTGCCACATGTTAAAGATATTCATGGCCGCTTTTCACCAAAAGAAAGCATTGCATATAAGAATGAGTTTCTTAGTCTACCTATAGTAGATATTTGGGTTGCAAGACTGTTGAAGAGTCTTAAAGAACGTTTTCCAGATTTTCAGTATAAGACTAGAGCGTTTTCCTATACTTCTATTATAGATGTAACAACTTCTCATAGCTATGCTTATCGGGGATTTGTACGTGGTCTTGCCGGTTTTTTTATGGATTTAGGAACTTTTAAAATACGCCGTCTTGTTCAAAGGTTTGGTGTTATTTTCGGTAAAAATGATCCTTACAATAATTTTCAGGCTCTGGTAGAAATGCATAAAAAGTACAAGACAAAGAGTATGTTTTTCTTTCAATTTGCCGACTATTCTACCTTTGATAAAAATGTATCGCCTACCAATAATAAATTTCGGTTTCTAATAAAATCAATGGCCGATTATAGTACGGTTTCATTGGCCGCATCCTATAGTTCGTTTGAAAATACTGAATTATTAAAACGAGAAAAATCACGCCTAGAATCTGTTATTAACAGACCCGTACATTCTTCGAGAATGCGATATAATCGCGTAGATATTCCTATAACATATCGCAAACTTGTTGAAGCAGAATTTAGTGATGATTATACCATGGGTTATACCCATGAAGTTGGTTTTAGAGCAGGAACCTGCACACCTTTTTACTTTTATGATATCAATTTAGAAATTCAGCAGCCTATACGTGTACATTCCTTTGCAATGCATGATTATGCATTGGTTAATTTAAAGCACAATGATGAAATGATGAATGTTTTATCTGAGTTAGCTAACGAAGTAAAAAAAGTAAATGGCAATTTAATTACTATTTTTTCAAATGAATTATTGGGTGGTGAACATAAAGTTAATTGGCTTGAATTTTATGAATCTGTTATAAAATCTCAACATGTTTAAAAATTTTGTCACTGATATATTTTTCGATTTAGACCATACCTTATGGGATTTTGAAAAAAACTCTGCATTAACCTTTGATAAAATTCTTGTCGAAAATGGGTTGCATATTAATTTGGATGATTTTCTAGCCGTTTATATTCCGCAAAATCTGGCTTTTTGGAAATTATTTAGAGAAGAAAAGATTAGTAAAACAGATTTGAGATATCAAAGACTGAAAACTGTATTTGATAAACTAGGTATTAAAGTTTCCGATAGTGATATCAACAAATTATCAGAATCGTATATAGAACATTTATCATCATTTGATCATCTATTTCCAGGTGCTATAGAAATATTAGAATACCTTCAGCCCAATTATCGCTTGCATATTATTACAAATGGCTTTCATGAAGTGCAGCATAAAAAAATGCGTAACTCGAATATTCATGCTTATTTTAACGAGATTATAGATTCTGAAATGGCAGGAGTAAAGAAACCGAATCCTATAATTTTCGATTTGGCTTTAAAGCGCGCCAACGTAACTTCAACGAATGCTTTAATGGTAGGTGATAGTCTTGAAGCAGATATAATGGGTGCCCAAGAAGCTGGTTTTCATACGTTGCATTTTAATTCTCATAAACACGAAGCTCATAATGTATGCCCAATCATCGACCATCTACATGAAATAAAATCTTATTTATAGAGTTATACTAGTTGTAACTAAAAATCGCAGTGATTTTTAGAAGTATTCGTGTTAGATGGGGAAAAAGATTGGCTATTTTTTATGTTTATTATTAGCGCTAACATCGTTACAATCATGTGTCGAAGAATTAGATTTTGATCAATTCGATGATTTACAAATTGAACCTGTTATCGAAGGCAGTATTTTGTATGTAGAAGCCCCGGAAGATATTATAAATAGGGCGATTGCTTCAAATTTCTATTCGCAAGACTTTAATTTTGATGGTTTCTCAGATGCCTTTTTTGCAGATCGGGTTATTGATGGTGTGGTTACCTATTTAGTGGAGAATACGACTAGTAAAGATTTGAATATTACCGTAGAATTTGTTGATGATGGTGGTAATGTTTTGGATGTAGAGTTTTTTAATATTCCAGCGGCACCTCCTGTAGTGCCAGTACTACGTGAGATACCTTATGGAGGTACGGGGCACAGTTTAGATATACTTATAAATACTTCTGCCATTCGTGTTACCGCTGAAAACAATGGTGATAACACAAGCACTTCAGATATTCCTGACGCCAAGGTAGTAATAAAATCAAGCGGTAAATTTAGACTCTCCGTTAAATGAGAAATACGAAAATTTTAATATTTGCTATGTTGTTGATTGGCGCTATTGGGCACGGTCAAAATAGCCAATTACTTTATGATTTTAACGAAATACCGCAATCGTTGATGGTAAACCCTGGGGTTGAAGTCGATTTTAATTGGTATGCTGGTATCCCTGCAACGAACATTTCTTTTCAGGCCGGCTCAAGTGGAGTGGCAGTAAACGATATATTCGCAGATGATGGCCTAGATTTTACAGACAAATTTGCTAATGAAGTTATTTATGGAATGACCACGGCAGATGAATTGAGTGGTAATTTTCAACTTGAGTTACTTAATATTGGCTTTCGTGGTAAAAACGAAGATAACTTCTATTCTTTAGGGGTTTATACAGAAGGTGACGCAATAGGTTATTGGTTTAGCGATTTAGCAATCTTAGGCTTTGAGGGTAATGCAGATAATTTAAATCAACGTTTTAATTTAAGCGATTTTAAAACTAGGGGTGAATTACTAAATGTATACCATATAGGTCTCAATAAACGCATTAGCAATAAGCTGACTATCGGAGTTCGCGCAAAAGTATATTCTAGTATTTTTGATTTTAATTCGACGCATAATAAAGGATATTTTGTTACCACAGAAGGTATAAATAATTTCTACGCCAATACTTTAGATGCGGATATGGAATACCGAATGTCGGGCATACCCTCGCTTAGAGATGCAGAAAAAGAAGGCGATATAGCTAGCACTATTACAAAGCGAGCATTTTTCGGAGGTAATTTAGGTGTTGGAGTTGATTTAGGTTTTACTTATAAACTTAATGAGCAAACAGTTTTTACGGCAAGTCTTTTAGATCTTGGTTTCATTAATCATTCTAATGATGTTAAAAATTATACGCTAAAAGGTAAAACAACGATTGAGGGTGTTGAGGTTATTTTACCTGATGCTCTAGCAGATCCTGATCAAGATTTTTGGAATGATTTAATTGATGATGTAGAAGAATTAATTCCGTTTGAAGAGAACAATGACAGCTACATTATGTTTAGACCAACAAAATTAAATGCTTCACTGAGGTATAATTGGGGAGAACAAACTCTTACTGGAGCAAATTGTGATTGTGGCCCATATGCATCAGGTAGTGATAGAGGAACAAGATATGCGAATAGTGTTGGAGGCCACTTATATGCCATTAATAGACCACGTGGGCCACAAACGGCACTTTCTGTTTTCTATCAGCGACGAATAGGTAGCATATTGGCATTGAAGACTTCCTACACGGTTGATAAATTTTCATTTACTAATATCGGTTTAGGGCTTAATTTACAAGTAGGGCCAGTTAACTTTTTTGTTTTGGCAGATAACCTACTTGGGTATCAGAATTTAGCTAGTAGCCAATATCAATCTTTTCAATTCGGATTAAATATTATATCTTGGGGGAAGAAATAGATTTTCTTCAACCTATCATCTTGGTATATCTTTTGCATACTTAAATTAAGACAGCAATAGATTTCGCAAATTACCGCTAGGATTGTGTTGCGATTTATTTAATTAAAATAGATAGATGTTTAAATCCACAAAATCAGTTTATATAGTATTGGTAATTATTCTTTTTGGAAGTAGCAATTTAGCTCTGGCACAAACGAATTTAAACAAGTATAAATATATTGTTGTTCCAAAAAAATTCGAAGAATTTAAAAAGGAAAATCAGTATTCCACCAACACGCTAGTGAAATATCTTTTTACTAAGAAGGGATATACAGCTGTATGGGAGGATGCATTACCAGAGGATTTAGCCAACAATCAATGTAAAGCTTTATTTGCTAGCCTAAAAGAAGATTCTTCTTTATTTAGTACTAAAACTAAGGTTGTTTTAAGTGACTGTAACAGACAAGAAGTATTTGTAACTGAAGAAGGGAAAAGTAAAAGTAAAGACTACAAGGATGCTTATACAGAGTCAATTACAAATGCTATGAAATCTTTTGATATAATCAACTATAAATATGATGGTGAGGTAAATGAACCAATTACAGTTAGTTTTAAAAACGATGTTAAAGAATTAAAAGAGCCGAAAAAGCTTAAAGTAAATTCTAAAAAACAAGATGCAGTGCTTATTGAAGAAGCTACAAGAACAAAACAAACGTATAAAAGTGTGGAGCCAGTTGAATCAGATGTTAAAATGGCGAAAACTCCAAAAGCCCCTAAAGTTTCTAAAGCGATTCCTGTAGTAGCAAAAGAACAGAAAACAGATGTACTGTATGCACAAGAGATAACTAATGGTTATCAGTTGGTTGATAGTACACCGAAAATTCTAATGAAAATTTTAAAAACTTCGAAAGCTGATTATTTTCTAGCTAGTGGTGAAATTGGTAATGGTATGGTTTATTCTGAAAATGGTAAATGGTATTTTGAACGATATGCAGGAGATAATTTGATTAGGGAGGAATTGAATATCAAGTTCTAATTACCATACTTGTCTTTCCATCTGTTTTTGAGAAATTCTTTAATTGCATTCTCTCTTTGGTTTTTACCGGGATTATAAAATGAAGTGCCAGTAATTTCATCTGGTAAAAATTCACTTTCAACAAAATTGTTGGTATAGTCATGAGCATACTGGTATTCTTTACCATAACCCAAGTCCTTCATTAATTTAGTTGGCGCATTTCTAAGGTGCAGCGGTACTGATAAGTCACCAGTTTGTTTAACAACTTGTTGGGCTTTTCCAACAGCCATATAACTAGCATTACTTTTTGCTGACGTAGCCAAGTATATCGCACACTGGCTTAAAATTATACGTGCTTCCGGATAGCCAATTGTGCTTACTGCTTGAAATGTTGTATTCGCCATAATTAAGGCTGTAGGGTTTGCTAGGCCAATATCTTCTGAAGCGGAAATCAACATCCTACGAGCTATGAATTTCACATCTTCACCCCCTTCAATCATCCTTGCCAACCAATATACTGCACCATTGGGGTCACTGCCTCTTATAGACTTTATAAAAGCAGAAATAATATCATAATGTTGTTCTCCAGTTTTATCATAAAGCACCGTATTTTGTTGAACTTTACTAAGAACAAGTTTATCGGTAATATTAATAGTTTTTTTGTCTTCAGAAGAAACAACAAGTTCAAAAATATTAAGCAGCTTTCTGCCATCACCACCAGAAAGTCTTAAAAGTGCTTCAGTTTCTTTTAGATTAATCTTTTTTGATTTGAGAAAGTCATCTTCTTTTATCGCTCTATGAATTAAAGCTTCTAAATCTTCTTTGCCAAATGGATTTAAAATGTATACTTGACAGCGCGATAATAAGGCAGGAATAACTTCGAAACTAGGATTTTCTGTAGTAGCACCTATCAATGTAACCCAACCTTTTTCTACAGCACCTAAAAGCGAATCTTGTTGCGATTTGCTAAACCTATGTATTTCATCAATAAATAATATCGGATTTTTTGTAGTGAAAAGGCCGCCACTTTGCTTCGCTTTTTCAATAACTTCTCTCACATCTTTAACTCCGCTACTGATGGCACTAAGAATATAAAATGGGCGATCACTTTCATTCGCGATAATATTTGCTAGTGTTGTCTTTCCAGTGCCAGGTGGTCCCCATAGTATTAAAGAAGGGATTAATCCTTTTTTAATTTGTGAGGTTAGTGAGCCTTTTGCACCTACTAAGTGATTTTGACTTATATATTCTTCTAAAGTTTTGGGTCTTACCCGCTCCGCTAACGGTTGATTCATTTGATAAAAGTAAGATAATTGCAGAAAATTACGTTCTAGCTTAAAAGGAAACTTAAGCGCATTGTAATAAAGTACGAATAAATGACAATTTATCAGTTTCAATTAAATTGGCTGACTTTTTGCTAATTACCAATTATGTCTGAACAGCATTATTTTAAATATACCAATTCTGTAATCTTTGTGCCAATGCTGGCGGTATTGGCTATTTGGTTTGTGTATTGGGTTGAAATTCAGTTTAATATGAACCTTAATAGTCATGGGATTTACCCAAGAAGGGCTAGTGGTTTACAAGGTGTATTGTTTAGTCCGTTTATTCATGGCTCCATAAAACACTTATATAATAATACAATACCATTAGCAGTACTGTTAGCTTCCTTATTTTATTTTTATCGCGAACATGCTTTTAAAGTATTGTTTTTAGGTGTTTTATTTTCAGGTTTATTTACATGGGCTATTGGTAGACCTTCTTTTCATATTGGGGCAAGTGGAATAATTTACTTATTAGTTAGCTTTATTTTTTTTAAAGGAATTTTTACGAAATATTATCGATTAGTGGCACTTTCTTTAGTGGTTGTTTTTATTTATGGAAGTCTATTGTGGTACATATTTCCAATTAAAGATGGAATCTCGTGGGAAGGTCATTTAGGAGGCTTTTTGGTTGGTCTGCTGTTCGCAATGGTTATAAAAACTAAAATTCCGACTGCGAAGAAATACGCTTGGGAAAAGGATGATTACAACGAAGAAGAAGATGTTTTTCTACAACATTTTGACGAAGATGGAAATTTTATAGAGAGGGCCTCAGATGAAGTTATTATAGATGAAGTAGAAACAATAAAAATAACATATCATCTAAAAAAAGATGCGAGTAATATCAAGAAAGAATAAGAATGTTTTTTACCGCAAATATTTTAGTGGTAGTAGTAATTCTCGACTATAGCAAGCGTTGTCTCACGGTCTCATATAAAAAAACTGCACAAGCAACCGATACATTTAAGGACTCAATTTCACCTAAAAGCGGAAGTTTTGCTTTTTCATCTACTGCTTTTAGGGTAGAAGGTGAAATTCCTTTTCCTTCGGCACCCATAACTATTGCACAAGATTCTTTTAAATGCAATTCGTAAATAGTTTTATTAGTTTTTTCTGTAGCTGCAATTACTTTTATACCCGATGCTTGCAAATAGTATACAGCATCTTTAATATGGTCAACTTTGGTAATGGGAACTTTAAAAACTGCTCCCGCTGAAGTTTTAACGGTATCTGCTGTTACAGGAGCTGCACCGTGTTTAGGAATTATGATTGCATCTACACCAGTACATTCAGCAGTCCTAATGATAGCCCCAAAATTACGAACATCTGAAACTTGATCGAGTAATAATAGGAGTGGAGCTTCTTTTGTGCTTGAAATTTGTTCCATTAATTCCTCAAAATCATAAAAATTGATTGGAGAAATATTAGCTACTGCACCTTGGTGATTGTTTTTTGTAAGACGATTCAATTTTTCAACAGGAACATAAGAAGTGTTAATCCCGCTTTTTCGGACTAAATTTTCCAGTTCTTTAATTAGATCTCCGCTAAGTCCCCTCTGAAGAAATACCTTGTCAATAGATTTCTCGGCATTAATTGCTTCTATTATGGCTCTTATACCATAGATTTGATCCGTTTTTTGCATGGGTTAAAGATAGATAAATACTATTCAATTAGTATAAAGAAGTAAGCTATTAAAGTAGTAAAGTAGAACGGTTTTGAATACTTTACAAATTATTGTGTTCCTGGACGATAAAAAGTTTCGTTCATCGATGTTTATAGCGATTTAAACCTAATTATTTGGGCAAAACAATAGAATATTACTTATTATCAAAATGATAAAAATTATCTAAGATTTTTATGTCATTATAAATTCTACGTAAGCCTTGTTAAATAGGAGTTTTATTGTGTTTATCTTAGATTAATTATGCTATATTTACTAATCAAATTAATTAGAATTGAAACGTTTTATTATCCTTTTAGTGGTGTTATTACAAGGTTGTTTTGTGGTTGCGCAAAAGGAATCTGCTAATTGGTATTTTGGAGAATATGCGGGTATTAGTTTTAATACAGGAGCACCTGTTCCACTACTCGATGGTAAATTAGATACGAGTGAAGGTTGTGCAACAATTTCTGATACTACTGGTAAATTGTTGTTTTATTCTGATGGGGTCACCGTTTGGGATAGAAGGCATAATATAATGCCGAATGGCGAGGGTTTGTTGGGGCACAGTTCTAGTACAGAATCAGCTATAATAATTCCGAAACCAGGAAGTAAATCTAGGTACTATATTTTTACAATAGACATTCCGAGCTATTTTTTAAAAGATGGCAAACCAATTAACGGTGTAAATTTTTCAGAAGTAGATTTGTCACTAAACGGTGGTTTTGGTGATGTAGTAGCTGATGTTAAAAATATTCACTTGATTACATATAATCCAGGTGATGCTGAAGAGAATGAGTATAAATCTACTGAAAAAATTACCGCAGTTACCCATAGTAATGGAAGTTCAATTTGGGTGACGACCTATTTCATGAATCGTTTTTATTCTTTTTTAGTGGATAGGAACGGGGTAAATACTACAGCAACTGTTTCACAAGTTCAACAAACCGTGCGGCCAATTATTAATGATGAAGGTGCAAATGTATCTGCAATTGGCTATTTAAAAATTTCACCGAATGGAAAAAAAATAGCAATAGCACATAGTTCTACGGCTGCTGGTAGTCCTAGAACTGGAAGAAAGAAATCAGGTAAAGTTTTATTATACGATTTTAATAATGCTACTGGTGTGGTGTCTAATCAAACAGAATTATTAAACAATGCTTATCCATATGGTGTGGAGTTCTCACCAGATTCTAAACTTTTGTATGTAACAAATTCCATTTTTGATGCAACTGATATTTTTGTAAATGGTGAGTTACTACAATACAATGTGGAAAGTGGTAATGTTCCAGGTTCTAAATTACTAATTGATTCCTCTCAAAATGTTGCTGGTGCTTTACAACTGGCCATTGACGGTCGAATTTATAGAGCTGGTTACAAAGTGTTTGCCGAAGGTTTGGATATATCCGTAATAAAAGAACCAAATATTACGGGAGTTGGTTGCGATTATTCTGAGAATTCAATTAACCTGGGCGGAAAGGCTGCTAAATTAGGGTTGCCACCGTTTGTGCAATCTATTTTTATATATAATTTTGATTACGAATTTACTTGCTTGGGTGAGCAGACTCATTTTTTTATAACAACAGATGAACCTTATGATAGTATTTTGTGGGATTTTGGTGATGGACAAACATCAACAGATGAGGATGCATATCATAATTTTACCCAACCTGGTTCGTATACAGTTGGGATTTCATTTACATTGAATGGTATAACAAGAGAACCAATAGTAAAGGAAATAATTATATCTGAATCTCCAAATGTTAGACCCGATACGTATGAATTGATACAATGTGATAGTTTCGATAATGACAGTACCGATGGTAGAGCTATGTTTAATCTTCAGCAAGCCAACGAATCTTTAAGTTTAGACGACTCGGACGCTATACAAGTCTATTTTTATCATTCTTTACTAGAGGCTGAAAATGACACATTAAATATTAACGCCTTAAATAATGTTTATCGTAATCAGGTAGTAGATGAGATTCTTTATGCTAAGGTTTATCGCACGAATACGGAATGTTATGCTATGGCCACCGTACAATTATCTACCACTACGCCACTAGATGTTGGCGAACATGTTATGGTAACTTGTGACTTAGGTAGAAATGAAGATGTAATTTTCGATTTAGCTGCCAAAGCAGAAGAGATTGCTAATGGATTAGGCTTATCAACTGAAGTTGAAATAACTTTTTATGAAACAGAGCGAGATGCAGCGATTGGAGTAAATGCTTTACCCGGAAATTATATCTCTAAAAATTCAACTTTATTTATTAGAGCAGAAACTGATAATACTTGTTACGGCAATGGTGTGCTAAATTTACAACTGAAAGAATTTATACAATTAGAAGACCAAATGGTTAGTGTTTGTAAAGAAGATTTTCCAATTAACATTAGTGCCGGAATTGAAACAAATCAGATAGGAGATTATAATTTTACATGGAGTACTACAGAAATTACTAACGAAATTTCAGTAACACAACCAGGAGAATATGAGGTGAAAATTAGTGACCGATATTCAAGCTGTTCAGATATAGTGCAGATTACAATTGTAGAAAGTATAGAGCCTATAATTCAAGAATTGCTAATAGATGAGCAGCAGGTAATTGTACAAGTTGTAAATAATACTGATCAGGAATTTCTTTATGCTTTAGATGATGAATTTGGACTATACCAAGAAAGTAATATTTTTAATGAAGTTTCTGAGGGTACACATGACGTATATGTAAAAGATGGCTTAGGTTGTGCAATAGCTTCTAGAGGTTTTAATATATTATACTTTCCTAAGTTTTTTACTCCGAATAATGATAATGTAAATGATATGTGGAACGTTCATGGACTTGATTCAAGTTTGGCTGAAAACGGAAATTTGATATTAAGTATTTATGATCGTTACGGGAAACTACTATATTCATTTAATCCTTTAAAATCCACGGGCTGGAATGGTACATATAATGATGCACGGTTAACATCAGATGATTACTGGTATTTTATGAAATTGCCTTCAGGTGAAGTTAATCAAGGGCATTTTACGTTAAAGCGATAAGACATATTTATTGCCAAACTTCAGAAGTTAACCAATTAATCCCCTCTTTGAAATAGGGTAAGTAGTCACAAATTTGATAGTGATTTAATTCAGGTGCAACGACAAATTGTATGTCGGACCCAACAGCAACAGATTCATCAACAAATCCTTGAGTAGTTTCCACTGGAAATAATTCATCAAGTTCGCCATGTATAACATATAAGGGTGTTTTAAATGCTTTATACTCACCATCGTTTGAGATAGTATTGTACGAGGTAGCTAATGGTATTGCTGCCGAAAATAAAGTGTCATAAAATTGAGCATAAAACCAACTACCATTGCCGCCATCACTATAGCCAGTGACAGCCACTCTTTCCTTGTCTATCGGCAAATACGTAGTCATTAAATCATGTAAGGCTACAATTTGTATTTGATTATTTTGTGAATACCATAATTCACCATTGCTATTAGGACTTATAACATAAGCTTCAAGAATACCCTCAATGCCAGGCGACGTTAAGCAATCAGTTGATTTGTGTAAGTTGTCATCAATATTTTGTGCTCCACCATGTAAATTAAACAATAAAGGAAGTTGACTTGACTCTGTGTTGGTAGGAGCCATAACACGAAATTTCCAGAAAACACCTTTTGTTGTAGATTCTAGCGTAACGTCGTTAATGCCAGGTTTAAAATCAATAGCCTGAAAATCTTCCTTTACATTTTCTGCAGTGCGCTCGGTCACTTCTGGCTCTATTGGTTCGTCAGAAGGTTCATTATCACTAGAACAAGAAATTAAGAATACAAAGGTTGTAATTAATAGAAAAAATCGGGTATAATTTTTAAAACAACGCATATGTCAAATAGTTTTATGTAGATGTTTAAAAGTACAAAATCCTTTTGGCATAAAAATCATTCCAAGCCCATTCACCAGCAATAAAACATTTGGGACTTTTTAATTGGTTTCCCTTATCCGGTCCTTCAATTGCACGCCCGAAAACATCCCATTTAGTATTTTGGTTATCTAATAATATTAATGGAAATTCAGTGTCATCTAAAATCGTAAACTCTAAAGTAGATGGAACATAGAAAGCATTAAAATAGGGTAAGCTTTTATTACCTACAACTATTGTCTTTTTGCCGTTCACAGTAATTGTTTGAATTTCTGCATTATTTGTTAGTGCATCGTAACTAAATAAATGGACGGTATCTTCTTTAACATGTTCATTTATTACACCAAATAAATTAGTATAATTTATTGAAATTTCATGTATCTCGCAGCCTGAACAAAAATTTGTGTTTTCATGATAAAACACTTTTGCGTCGGGAAATTTTGTTTTGGCCACTGACCAAGTGGTTTCAATAAGGTTGAAAGTTGGTATTCTTTCGGTTTTATTAACACCTCTAATAACTTTAGAGTCCATTTGAGACCAATATTCTTCTTGAATGGTATCAGTTAATACCAAATTATCATTATACAGAAAACCTGAAGCTTTCATTGTTAGCGATGAGATGGATTCGGAGTTATTGTCGAAACAGAGTGCGCTTTGTGTTAAAGGGCAATAGCTGAAAATAAAATTATCGTTCTCAATAGGGGTGTCAACAACTTCATAGTAATTGGTGAAATCATATGGGAAAACATAGATGTTATCATTGTATGGTAAAATTGCTACTTTGGAGTTCTCTGCTAAATAGTTTAATGAATTTATGTCAGTAATATTCTTGAAGATTGGTTTTTCCAGTAATGGAAAAAAAGACGTTCCTCCGCCTATATTTGATTCTGGAACACACCACAATGACGTATAACTTTCTTCAATTTCTTCACTATCTGCAACAATATTATTGTCAGAAGTACAACTGAAAATAAAAATTAAAACAAGGATAGGTAAAGTTGATTTTAGTTTCATGCCGATAGTGTTATACTTGAGTCGATAATTCAATCAATTACTTACAAGGTTTTGCACTATGAATGAACTTAAGAAAAGGATAAAAAAAAAGGCTGGTTTCATAGAAACCAGCCTTTTGAAGAATGTAAAATTAATTTACATTATTTATTCAACATCGAAAAACAATTTAGTCGTTTGGTTGTCTCCACCAATAGCTGTTGAAGCAGCCTCATAATTTGTTTGATTCAAGTTCTGTTCTGCTACTGGATATGTATATCTTGTTGGAACAGGTAATTCACTAACAGCAGCAACATTTAATGTTGGTGTGTCATAAACTCTCCATGAAGTCCAAGCTTCAAATCCTCTATTATACATAGCTAACCATAATTGATTACCAATTTTTTCTTTCCATGTACCAGGAGCAGTCGCATAAGCCACATCAGCGTTAGCTAAATAAGCATCAACACCTTCAACACCCCAATAATCAAAAGAGGCTGTGATACCTGCATTATAGAAAGCTTCTGCATCAGCAGGAGTTCCAGAAATTCCACGTTCAGCAACATCTGCTAAGTAAAAAGATACTTCAGCAAAATCAAGAAAGCTAGCAGCTTTAGTAGGGTCAAGTAAAACTTCCCCAATATGGGTATAAGAAGGGTAACTATTGTTCTGGGCGTAAGGTCCACCTTCATAAGTGTCCTCACCTAGATTTTGGTCAAAATAAATAGCTCTTCTAGGGTCATCTAAATTGTTCATAAAGTCTACTAAAGTATTAGCAGGGATAAAATCTGAACGACCAGATTCAACTAAATCTTCCCAAAGTGGGTTAGTATTAGGAGTAGAACTAGAAAAGTTTATCTCAGCATTGTCAGCATTAGATGTGAAAACACCACCACTAATTGCAGAATTAATTGCAGCAGTAGCTTCAGCTGTCATACCAGGTGCATCAATTACTCTTAAGCCCATTCTTAGTAATAAAGAATTTGCAAACTTTTTCCAAGATGCAGCATTACCTTCGTAGATAGCATCTGCTGAACCAAATCCAGTTCCTGAAATAGTGGGAATTACAGCAGTTAACCTAGCAAGTAAATCACTATAAATAGTCGCTGCATCATCATAAGCAGGTAATATATATTCGCTAGTATTTAAAGCTTGGCTATAAGGTATATTGCCAAAAGTCTCTACCATTTGCGCATACGTGTAAATAGTCATCACTTCAATTTGTGCAATTCTAGAAGTTTTCTCAGCGGAAGTCAATTCAACATCAGCTTCAGTTACTTCTCTCGCTGTTTTTAAGTCTAATAATACATCTCTGTAAATTTCAGACCAATGACTATCTGTAATTGTTCTTGTATTAAAGTCATAATTCGCTTCATCTGTATATGTAGTCTCTGTCCAATGTTGCGCCAACATTTTATAAACATTGAGGTTTACATTAGTGCTAGTTAACTGATCAATTAAGCTGTTAACAGCTCCGTTATACAAGAAGCTAGCTTCAACAGCAGTAGGATTTTTTGGATCCCTGTTTAAATTCTCGTAAGCATCATCCGATTGACATGATACTAGGGCTATAATAGTTATAGCTGTTATTAATATTTTTTTCATAATTTTTTTTTTAAAACTGTAATTTAAGACTTGCGCCAATTTCTCTAATTGAAGGGAATGCACCTGATTGATACCCTTGAACATTACCTGAGCTTAAACCAGCTTCTGGATCAGCGTAAGGAACGTTTTTAGATATTATCCATAAGTTTCTACCGATAAACGATATTGAAGCAGATGTGAAAGGTGTTCTGTCAATTACCTTGGAACTTAAGTTATACGTTAAGTTGGCTTCACGTAACTTTACATAACTAGCATCGTGTACGTGAAACTTATTAGGAGCTCTAGCATAACCGTAAGGGTTTGCATAGATGTCGAAATTACCTCTAACTGCATTTGTGTTACCATTCTCATCAACACCTTCTAAGATTAAACCACCTGAATCAGCACCGTAGTTTCCTGGGTCACCAGTAACAGGGTTCCTAATTGGATTGCCTAAGTCATTATCAGCAGCTGACCAATCTAACATACCAGTTGCATAGCCATACCACGTATCTAATGAGAATACATCACCACCTTTTTGAATATCAATTAGGAAACCTAAACTTAAGTTTTTATATTTAATAGTGTTGTAAACACCACCGGTCCAATCTGGGTTAATATCACCAATAACTTCGTTGCTAGTATCAGTTCGTTGCCAAGTACCGATTCTACTAGCAGAACCCGTTTGGTTTACAATTGGTTGTCCGTTTTCATGGTAAATATAATCAGAACCTCTAATTGTACCATAAGGTTGTCCTGGTGTTGCATTAATAGAAACACCACCTTGTAAAGATGCTAATTCTAAGTTTTCAATACCATTTAGTAGTTCAACAACTAAACTTTCGTTTTTAGCCCAGTTTAAAGTAACATCCCATTGGAAATCTTCAGATTTAATAGGAGTAGCAGTTATCTGTGCTTCCCAACCTTTATTTTCAATAGTACCTGCATTTAGCACTGCAGTACCATATCCAGTTGCAGTTGATAAAGGTATTCTTGTAATCTGGTTAATGTTTTGCGTGTTATAATGCGAAACATCCAAACCTAAACGTCTTTTGAACATAGCCATTTCTATACCAAATTCTGTACTTTCTTGTCTTTCTGGTAATAGATTTAAGTTCGCTTGAGATGTTGGGTTTGTAGCACTACCGTTACCATTAAAAGGAGTATTAATAGTGTAAGTATTAAAAACTCTATAAGGATTGGTGTCATTACCAACTTCCGCGTAGTTTGCTCTTAATTTACCAAAAGTTAACCATTCGGCATCAATTAGTTCTGAGAAGATAACGTTACCAGAAACAGAGTAGTAGCCATATCGGTTATCTGCTTTAGGTAAAGTTGAAGAGCGGTCTGTTCTATATGAACCTTCTAAGTAAACTAAATTGTTGTAACCTAAGCTAGCTCTTATGTATTGACCATCCACCATTTTAGTAGCGTCATATTCAACTGGAGCTTCAATTGGACTAACACTGTTAGATAAAGAGTAAAGTCCAGCTAAGTTTAAGCCACCATTAGTTTCAGCAAAAATACTGTTGTTTTGGTTTCTTCTAAGATTCACACCTAACGTACCTTCGAAACTTAATTTTTCAGTAAGATATTTGTTGAAGTTTAACATTGCATCGTAGTTGTATTCCGCTACATTGTCGTTATACCTGATGTATGAAGAAACATCAGCACTACCAACATTAATACGTTCTTCTTGTAAAGCAGAATACGTATCAAAAGTAAATCTACCTACTGCAGTTAACCAATCGTTTATTTCATAATCTAATGCAAAATTACCGAAGTATCTATTTCTAGTATCTGTCTCATAATTTTCATAGAAAGTCCACCAAGGGTTGTCTGAATAAATTGGAGATAAATTATCAGGACCATTTGGGTTCCAAGTAATGTTCTCACCAGTAGCAAAATATGCTTCTTTTTGTTCTGCAAAATCAACATTCATTTGATTCCACTGTCTAAATTGTTGCATAATATTTCCAGAACTATAACCAGTACCGTTTCTACCTTGACCATCAGTCTTAACAAAGTTAAAGTATGCGCTTACAGTTAATTTTTCTGATAAATCATGAGAACCACTAAATGAAATAGTATTTCTTGTAATGTTCTGATTTGGTAAGTTACCATCTTGGTAAAGATTTGTAACACCTAATCTAAAAGAACTTGTTTCAGTACCACCGTCCAATGAAACAGAGTTTACTGAAGTAGCACTAGTACCCCAAACGTAGTTAGGATTGTTAGCACCTGCTACATAAGGTGTAGCTACTTGGTACGTATCAGTTAGGGATGGATAAATAGAATTCCATTGATAAACCAATAAGTTAGGATTGAAAGCTGCACCATAAGAAGCATCTTCTGTAAAAGGAGTTGTTAAATCATCGTTACCATCTCCATCTACATCATATAAATTAAAGTATCCATCTGCAGAATCATAGTAAGGACCGTAACCAGCTCCGTATTTGTTTTGATATTTAGGTAAAGTAGAACTGTCAGCAGTACCTAAAGATAAACTTGAGGTGATAGTAACCCCAATACCTTTGTTTCTTTTACCTTTTTTAGTGGTAATCATTACAACACCATTAGATGCTCTAGAACCGTATAAAGCGGTTGCAGCTGCACCTTTTAAAACGTTGATTGTTTCAATGTCATCTGGGTTAATATCAGATGCCGCGTTACCGTAATCAAATCCACCACGACCAATAGTTTGTTCAGCAACTTTACCATTTCTAGTATTAGAGTTACTGTTGTCTACTGGTATACCATCGATAACAAATAAAGCTTGGTTGTTGCCAGCAATAGAGTTGTTACCTCTAATAATAACTTGAGTAGAACCACCAAGGTTACCAGAGTTTTTAATGCTTAAACCTGCAACCTTACCAGAAAGAGAGTTAACAAAGTTATTACTCTTTACAGCAGAAACTGCATCACCCTTTACTTCTTGGGTAGCATAACCTAAACTCTTCTTTTCTCTTTTAATACCAAGAGCGGTAACAACTACCTCATCAAGAGCTTCGGCATCTTCGGCCATTTGTACGTTGATAGAATTACTTGCTCCTATAGTACGTTGCTCAGATTTCTGACCAATATAGGTGAACAAGATTACTTGACCAGCTGTACCATTAATGGTATAATTGCCATCAAAGTCAGTCTGAGTACCATCAGTGGTACCTTCTACAACGATGTTTACGCCTGGTAATGGTAAACCATCTTGGTCAGTGACCGTACCAGAGATCGCTTTGTCCTGTGCAAAGGAAATGTGCACAACAAACGCCAAAAGCAGCGTTAAAATTCCTTTAATTTTTGTTCTCATTTTATAATTATTTGAATTAGCTAAGCGCAAAAATCACATTTTCATGTTAATAAACCAAACTAATATTAATAAAACTTTAAGATACAGTAACGTTAATACAACTTTCTTGATCTTTTTTGTTATAGAATATAAATAATGCAATAAAATATAGTATAAAATATGAATGTGGCAAAAATCTGACAATTTGCTTAAATAAAATTAATTTTAACACTCATTTAGGTAGTTATTTTTTAGAGAATCATATTTGTTATGCATGCATTTTATTTTAGGTTGTTTGTGGTCTCAAAAACACGATTATCAAAAAAAAAATAAATTTAATGGTCTAGGATTTGAAATATTATGAAATAGTATTACATTTGCCGACCCTTAATCAGGGGTAAGTTTTATACATATACAATATAGTATGCCAACGATATCACAATTAGTAAGAAAAGGAAGGTCGACAATTACGAAGAAAAGTAAGTCGGCAGCCTTGGAATCATGTCCTCAACGTAGAGGAGTATGTACACGTGTGTACACAACTACGCCGAAAAAACCAAATTCAGCTATGCGTAAAGTAGCAAGGGTTAGGTTGACAAACGGAAAAGAAGTTAATGCATATATACCAGGTGAAGGTCATAACCTTCAAGAGCACTCTATAGTTTTAGTGCGTGGTGGTAGGGTAAAAGATTTACCAGGTGTGAGATATCACATTGTTAGAGGTGCGTTAGATACAGCAGGTGTTGCTGGAAGAACACAGCGTAGATCAAAATACGGTGCTAAACGTCCAAAAAAATAGAGAAAGTTAGAGGTGAATAAAATCATCTTATACCTTATATATATACCATGAGAAAAAAGCAGGCAAAAAAGAGACCAATTTTACCAGATCCAAGATTTGATGATCAGCTGGTTACACGTTTCGTGAATATGATGATGTGGGATGGAAAGAAATCCGTGGCTTTCAATGTGTTCTATGATGCAATGGATATTGTAGAAGAAAAGAAGACTGATGAAGAAAAATCTTCATTAGAACTTTGGAAAGATGCGCTTTCTAACGTTATGCCGCATGTTGAAGTGCGAAGTCGTAGAGTTGGTGGTGCTACTTTTCAAATTCCAATGCAAATTCGTCCAGATCGTAAAATTTCAACAGCAATGAAGTGGTTGATTAGTTTTTCGAGAAAGCGTAATGAAAAAGGAATGGCTCAAAAATTGGCGGCAGAAGTTTTAGCGGCTTCAAAAGAAGAAGGCGCAGCTGTTAAGAAAAGAGTTGATACGCATAAGATGGCTGAAGCAAATAAAGCATTTTCTCACTTTAGATTTTAATCAGAAATGGCAAGAGATTTAAAATTTACACGAAATATAGGTATTGCGGCGCATATTGATGCTGGTAAAACCACAACTACCGAACGTATTTTATTTTATACGGGTGTAAGTCATAAAATTGGTGAGGTTCATGATGGTGCTGCTACTATGGACTGGATGGAGCAAGAGCAAGAGCGTGGAATTACTATTACTTCTGCGGCAACTACTTGTGAGTGGCAATTTCCAATGGAAAATGGTCAGCCTACTGCAGATGCTAAAGGCTATCATTTTAATATTATTGATACTCCAGGTCACGTTGATTTTACTGTTGAAGTAAATCGTTCTTTACGTGTACTTGATGGTTTGGTTTTCTTATTTAGTGCTGTAGATGGTGTTGAGCCACAATCGGAAACTAACTGGAGACTAGCTGATAATTATAAAGTGCCAAGAATTGGTTTTGTAAATAAAATGGACCGTCAGGGTTCTAATTTCTTAATGGTTTGTAAGCAAGTCAAAGAGATGTTAGGTTCTAATGCAGTTCCTATTGTTTTACCAATTGGTGATGAAGCTGATTTTAGAGGCATCGTTGATTTGGCTAAAAACAGAGCTATTGTATGGCATGAAGAAGGTTTTGGTGCTACTTTTGACGTTATTGATATTCCTGAAGAAATGAAAGCTGAAGTACATGAGTACAGAGCAGCTTTGATTGAAGCGGTTGCGGAGTATGATGAGGAGTTAATGGAGAAATTCTTCGAAGATGAAGATTCTATTACTGAAGAAGAAGTGCATGCTGCGTTAAGAGCGGCTGTGATGGATAGAGCAATCATACCTATGATATGTGGTTCTTCATTCAAAAATAAAGGTGTTCAGTTTTTATTAGATGCAGTTTGTAGGTATTTGCCTTCTCCTGTAGATAAGGATGCGATTGTAGGAACAAATCCAGATACTGGTGAGCAGGAATCACGTAAGCCAAGTGTGAAGGAGCCTTTTTCAGCTTTAGCATTTAAAATTGCTACAGATCCTTTCGTTGGTCGTTTGGCATTCTTTAGAACATATTCGGGTCGTTTAGATGCTGGTTCTTATATATTGAATAACCGTTCTGGTAAAAAAGAACGTATCTCACGTATTTATCAAATGCACTCTAATAAACAAAATGCAATCGATTATATCGAGGCTGGTGATATTGGTGCTGCAGTAGGATTTAAAGATATCAAGACTGGAGATACAATGTCTGCTGAAAAGCATCCAATTGTTTTGGAGAGTATGGACTTTCCAGATCCAGTAATTGGTATTGCTGTTGAGCCAAAAACAAAGGCTGATGTAGATAAATTAGGAATGGCTTTGGCTAAATTGGCTGAAGAGGATCCTACTTTTCAAGTAAAAACAGATGAGGCTTCAGGTCAGACTATTATTTCTGGTATGGGTGAGCTTCACTTAGATATTATTGTAGATCGTTTAAGACGTGAATTCAAAGTTGAAGTAAACCAAGGTGAACCTCAAGTAGAATACAAAGAGGCTTTAACTAAATTGGCTGCTCACAGAGAAACTTATAAAAAGCAATCTGGTGGTCGTGGTAAATTTGGTGATATTGTTTTTGAAATGAGTCCTGCCGATGATGATTTTGAAGGAGAAGGGTTACAGTTTGTAGATGAGATAAAAGGTGGTCGTATTCCTAAGGAATTTATTCCTTCAGTACAGAAGGGATTTGCTTCTGCAATGATGAATGGTCCATTAGCTGGATTTGAAATGGATACTATGAAAGTGGTATTGAAAGATGGTTCTTTCCACCCAGTGGATTCGGATGCACTTTCTTTCGAATTAGCAGCAAAAATGGGTTATAAAGCTGCGGGTAAGGCTGCTGGTGCTGTTATAATGGAGCCAATCATGAAATTAGAAGTGATTACACCTGAAGAAAACATGGGTGATATCGTTGGAGATTTAAACCGAAGACGAGGTACTATTAGTGATATGAGTGATAGAGCAGGTGCTAAAGTTGTAAAAGGTACTGTTCCACTTTCAGAAATGTTTGGTTATGTAACTTCATTAAGAACTTTATCTTCTGGTAGAGCTACATCAACTATGGAGTTTTCACATTATGCTGAAACTCCGTCAAATATTTCAGAAGAAGTTATTAAAGCAGCAAAAGGAATAACCGCTTAATTTTTACAAGATGAGTCAGAAAATTAGAATAAAATTAAAATCTTACGATTACAATTTGGTAGATAAATCTGCTGAGAAAATCGTAAAAACGGTTAAGACAACTGGTGCTGTTGTAACAGGTCCGATTCCGTTGCCAACACATAAAAAAATATTTACAGTTTTGCGTTCACCTCACGTGAATAAAAAATCTAGAGAGCAATTTCAATTAAGTTCTTATAAAAGACTTCTTGATATTTATAGCTCTTCATCAAAGACTATTGATGCGCTTATGAAGTTAGAGCTTCCAAGTGGTGTTGAAGTTGAGATAAAAGTATAAGTTAAATATTTCCGTGAATGCGGGAATAGACATGTCCTGAGCTGCGTGCTGAGGAAAAACGGAAAAAAATATATTCGGGGTTGAATAATTTTTGACCCTGTTTTTTTGTCAAAAAGTGAAATAAAAATTAATATAAACAGAGGGTAGGTTTCTAAAAAGAAATTGAACTTCTAAAATTTAAATCAAATGTCTGGGTTAATAGGAAAAAAAGTGGGCATGACCAGCATCTTCGACGAAAATGGAAAAAACATTCCATGTACTGTCATTGAAGCGGGGCCATGTGTAGTTACCCAAGTCAGAACCGAAGAAGTTGATGGCTATAAAGCGCTTCAACTTGGTTTCGATGACAAGGCAGAGAAACGAGCTAATAAGGCCGAGTTGGGTCATTATAAGAAAGCTGGTGCATCTCCTAAGAAAAAAGTCGTTGAATTCCAAGGTTTTGATGGGGAACACAAATTAGGTGATACAATAAATGTAGACCTTTTTGTTGAAGGAGAATTTGTTGATGTTATAGGTACATCAAAAGGTAAAGGTTTTCAGGGTGTTGTAAAGCGTCACGGTTTCGGCGGTGTAGGTCAAGCAACACACGGTCAACATAATAGACTTAGAGCTCCAGGTTCTATTGGTGCTGCATCATATCCTGCAAGAGTTTTTAAAGGAATGAAGATGGCAGGTAGAATGGGTGGCGATAGAGTTACTGTTCAAAACCTTAGAGTTTTAAAAGTAGTGCCAGAGAAAAACCTTATAGTAGTTAAAGGTTGTGTTCCCGGTCATAAGAATGCTTACGTAACCATTGAGAAATAATGAAGGTAGCTGTTTTAGATATTAAAGGAAAAGAAACAGGTAGAAAGGCAGACCTTTCTGACGATGTTTTCGCTATAGAACCAAATGAGCATGCAGTTTATTTAGATGTGAAACAATATTTGGCACATCAAAGACAAGGAACTCACAAGGCTAAAGAACGTGCTGAGATTGCAGGTAGTACTCGCAAGATTAAAAAACAAAAAGGTACGGGTACAGCTAGAGCTGGTAGTATTAAGTCTCCAATTTTTAGAGGTGGTGGTCGTATTTTTGGCCCTAGACCTAAAGATTATACTCAAAAGTTGAATAAAAACGTAAAGCGTTTAGCGCGTAAATCAGCTTTAAGTATAAAGTCAAAAAACAAAGCGATATTGGTAGTTGAGGATTTCAATTTTGAGGCTCCAAAAACTAAAGATTTCGTACAAGTTTTAAAGTCTTTGGGATTAGAAAATAAAAAATCTCTAGTGGTGTTGGGTGATTCAAATAATAGTGTATATTTGTCTTCGCGTAATTTTACCCGTTCAGAGGTTGTAACTAGCTCAGAAATAAGTACTTACAAGATAATGAACGCGAATAATGTAATCCTTTGTGAAGGAGCAGTCGAAGGTCTTATCGCGAATTTAAATAAATAGTAAATCATGAGTGTATTAATAAAACCAATTATAACTGAAAAAATGACCGCTGATAGCGAGTTGTTCAATCGTTATGGTTTCGTTGTTGAGCTTAAGGCTAACAAAATACAAATCAAGGAAGAGGTAGAGGCAACATATGGTGTTTCTGTTCAGAAAGTAAGAACCATGATTTACGGACCAAAACGTAAAACACGTTTTACTCGATCAGGAGTTCAGCATGGCAAGACGAATGGCTATAAAAAGGCAATCGTTGATGTAGCTGAAGGTGATATAATCGATTTTTACAGTAATCTATAGCATTAGAAAATGTCAGTTAGAAAATTAAAACCGATAACCCCAGGACAGCGTTTTAGAGTAGTAAATGGTTTTGACGCCATTACTGCTGATAAGCCGGAGAAAAGTTTACTTGCTCCGTTAAAAAAGTCTGGTGGTAGGAATAGTCAAGGAAAAATGACCATGCGCCATAGAGGTGGTGGGCATAAGAGAAGATATCGTGTAATCGATTTCAAGAGAGAAAAACAAGATGTTGTTGCGACTGTGAAGTCAATACAATATGATCCTAACAGAACTGCATTTATTGCATTGTTGGAATATAAAGATGGTGAAAAGCGCTATGTGATTGCACAGAATGGTCTACAAGTAGGTCAGGAAGTAAAATCTGGTAACACTGCTGCTCCAGAGATTGGAAATGCATTACCATTAAGTGCTATCCCATTAGGTACTATTATATCTTGTATAGAATTGCGACCGGGTCAAGGAGCTATTATGGCTAGAAGTGCTGGTACTTTTGCTCAATTAATGGCAAGAGATGGTAAATTTGCTACGGTAAAAATGCCATCAGGTGAAACTAGATTGGTGCTTGTTAATTGTTTGGCGACAATAGGGGCTGTTAGTAATTCGGATCATCAATTACTTGTTTCTGGTAAAGCTGGTAGAAGTAGATGGTTGGGTAGAAGACCTAGAACAAGACCGGTAGCAATGAATCCTGTCGATCACCCAATGGGTGGTGGTGAAGGTAGAGCTTCAGGTGGTCACCCGAGATCTAGAAATGGTATTCCTGCAAAAGGATATCGTACAAGATCTAAGACTAAGAGTACAAATAAGTATATCGTAGAACGTAGAAAGAAATAAAATTAGAAAGAAATGGCACGTTCATTAAAGAAAGGACCTTACGTTCACTATAGTTTAGAAAAGAAGATACAGCAAGCAGCGAGTTCTGGTAAAAAATCAGTAATCAAAACTTGGTCTAGAGCTTCAATGATTACACCTGATTTTGTTGGGTTGACTATTGCAGTTCATAACGGAAGACAATTTGTTCCGGTTTATGTTACAGAGAACATGGTAGGTCATAAATTGGGAGAATTTTCACCTACACGTTCTTTTAGAGGGCATGCGGGAGCTAAGAATAAAGGAAAGAAGTAAGCTATGGGAGTTCGAAAAAGAGAAATGGCCGAAAGAATTAAGGCTGAGAAAAAACAAGTAGCTTTTGCTAAATTGAATAACTGTCCAACATCGCCAAGAAAAATGCGATTGGTAGCAGATTTAGTTAGAGGTGTACAAGTTGAAAAAGCATTAGCTATCTTAAGATTTAATTCTAAAGAAGCTTCTAGAAAATTGGAAAAACTATTGCTTTCAGCTATTGCAAATTGGCAAGCTAAAAATGAAGATGCAAATGTTGAGGATGCAGATTTATTTGTAAAAGAGATACGTGTAGATAGTGGTAGTATGTTGAAAAGATTACGACCTGCACCTCAAGGAAGGGCACATAGAATTAGAAAACGTTCGAACCATGTTACTTTGGTATTAGGTTCAAATAATAACACAGCAAGTTAGAATGGGACAGAAAACAAATCCGATAGGAAACCGTCTAGGTATTATAAGAGGTTGGGAATCCAACTGGTACGGAGGTGATGATTATGGTGACAAGCTTGCTGAAGATGACAAGATTAGAAAGTATATTCATGTAAGACTTGCCAAGGCAAGTGTTTCTAGGGTAATCATAGAAAGAACTCTTAAGTTAATTACGGTAACCGTAACTACAGCTAGACCAGGAATTATTATAGGTAAAGGTGGTCAAGAGGTGGATAAGCTTAAAGAGGAGCTTAAGAAGATTACTAATAAGGAAGTACAGATTAATATTTACGAAATTAAAAGACCAGAGGTTGATGCTAATTTGGTTGCAGCAAGTGTTGCAAGGCAAATAGAAAGCAGAATTTCTTTCCGTAGAGCAATAAAAATGGCAATTGCAGCTGCAATGCGTATGAATGCTGAGGGAATAAAAATTCAAATTTCAGGTCGATTGAATGGTGCAGAAATGGCACGTTCAGAATCATATAAAGATGGTCGTATTCCATTATCTACTTTTAGAGCTGATATTGATTATGCCCTTCATGAAGCTCACACTACTTATGGTCGCCTTGGTATTAAGGTTTGGATTATGAAAGGTGAGGTATATGGAAAGAGAGAATTATCTCCGTTGGTTGGCATGCAAAAGGGTCAGTCAGGTAAAGGAGGAAAACAAGACGGTGGTAGAAAACAACCACGTCGTAGAAAGTAATTTTTAAAGCAACAGAGTAATGTTACAACCGAAGAGAACGAAGTTCAGAAAAATGCAGAAGGGCCGTATGAAAGGTAACTCCGGTAGGGGTCATCAACTTTCGAATGGTATGTTCGGCATGAAGTCTTTGGAGGGTGCTTTTTTGACTTCACGTCAAATTGAAGCAGCTCGTATCGCAGCGACAAGATTTATGAAAAGGGAAGGTCAGTTATGGATTAAGGTATTTCCAGACAAGCCTATTACTAAAAAGCCCTTGGAAGTACGTATGGGTAAAGGTAAGGGTGCTCCTGAATATTTTGTAGCTGTTGTGAAGCCAGGAAGAGTAGTTTTTGAAATTGCTGGTGTTCCAATAGATGTTGCAAAAGAAGCCTTAAGGTTGGCTGCACAAAAACTACCTGTAAAAACGAAATTTATTGTAGCTAGGGATTATTCGATCCAAGATTAATTTTTAATTGAGATGAAACAATCAGAGATAAAAGAAATGTCGGTCGAAGCACTGTCTGAAAAGATAGCCGAGTTCAAGAAACAACATGCGGATTTAAAGTTAGCCCATTCGGTTACACCATTAGAAAATCCACTTCAGATTAAACAGGTAAGAAAAACTGTGGCTAGATTGGCAACGGAATTAACTAAAAGGGATAACCAATAATTGGTTCTGCTTTATGGAAAAAAGAAACTTAAGAAAAGAAAGAATTGGTGTCGTTACAAGTGACAAAATGGAGAAATCTATTGTTGTTAGCGAAGTAAAGAGAGTAAAGCACCCAATGTACGGTAAGTTTGTATTGCGCACAAAAAAGTATGTTGCGCATGATGAACTAAACGATTGTAAAGAAGGTGATACCGTAAAAATTATGGAGACAAGACCTATTAGCAAGAATAAGTGCTGGAGGTTAGTTGAAATTTTGGAAAGAGCTAAATAATTATGTTACAGCAAGAATCGAGATTAAAGGTAGCGGACAATACAGGAGCGAAAGAGGTTTTAACCATTCGTGTTCTGGGAGGAACTAAAAGAAGGTATGCTTCAATTGGTGATAAAATTGTTGTTACTGTAAAGGAGGCGACTCCGAACGGTGGTATCAAAAAGGGCGCAGTTTCTACTGCAGTCGTTGTAAGAACCAAAAAGGAAGTAAGAAGACCAGATGGCTCTTATATTAGATTCGATGACAATGCTTGTGTATTGTTGAATCCTACAGGAGAAATGAGAGGTACTCGTGTTTTCGGACCGGTAGCTAGAGAGTTGCGCGATAAGCAATTCATGAAAATTGTTTCATTAGCACCTGAGGTACTTTAAAATTTGAAAGTGATGAAATTAAAGATTAAAACAGGAGACGTTGTAAGAATTGTTGCTGGTGACCATAAGGGAACTGAGGGCAAGGTGATGAGCGTTGATAAAGTAAAAAACAAGGCTATTGTTGAAGGTGCTAATATGGTATCTAAACATGAAAAGCCAAGTGCTAAAAATCCTCAGGGTGGAATTGTAAAAAAGGAAGCTCCAATTCATATTTCTAACATAGCATTACTTGATAAAGAAGGTAATATTACTAGAGTTGGTTATGAAGTGAAGGATGGTAAAAAAGTACGTGTTTCTAAGAAATCGAAAGAAGTAATTTAATTATGTCGTACGTAGCAAGATTAAAAACAGAATATACCGAACGAATCGTTGGTTCGTTAAAGCAAGAATTTGGCTATAACAATGTTATGCAAGTGCCAAAATTGCAGAAAATTGTAGTTAGCCGTGGTATAGGTGCTGCAGTTGCAGATAAAAAATTAATTGATCAAGCTGTTGAAGAGTTGACTAACATTACAGGTCAGCGTGCAGTACCAACAGTTTCAAAGAAAGATGTTGCAGCGTTTAAACTTCGTAAGGGTATGCCGATTGGGGCAAAAGTTACTTTAAGAGGGGAACGCATGTATGAATTCTTGGATAGATTGGTTACAAGTGCATTACCTAGAGTAAGAGATTTTCAAGGCATCAAAGCAAGTGGTTTTGATGGTCGTGGAAACTATAGTCTTGGTGTTACTGAGCAAATAATATTTCCAGAGATTAATATTGATAAGATTAATCGAATAAATGGAATGGATATCACTTTTGTGACTTCGGCTAATACCGATAAAGAAGCAAAATCATTATTAACCGAATTGGGATTACCTTTTAAAAAGAATTAATATGGCTAAGGAGTCAATGAAAGCCCGTGAAAGAAAAAGGGCAAAAACGGTAGCAAAATACGCTGAAAAAAGGAAGGCTTTAAAGGAAGCTGGAGATTATGAAGGCCTACAAAAGCTACCAAAAAATGCATCACCAGTACGCATGCGTAACAGATGTAAATTGACAGGAAGACCAAGAGGGTATATGAGAAATTTTGGTATTTCTAGGGTTACATTTAGAGAGATGGCAAATCAAGGTTTAATACCAGGTGTCAAAAAGGCTAGCTGGTAGTAGAAAAGTTTTAACTGGTTTCAGGTTTAGTAATATTGCTAAAAACCGTTACCGAATTTAATAAAGATGGTTACAGATACTATTGCAGATTATTTAACAAGAGTGCGCAACGCTAGCCGAGCAGGTCATAGAGTTGTTGAAATTCCTGCTTCTAATTTAAAGAAAGAGATTACTAAGATTTTATTTGATCAAGGTTATATCTTAAGTTATAAATTTGAAGAGGATAAAGTTCAAGGTTCAATTAAAATTGCTTTGAAATATGACAAGTTCACTAAAGAGCCTGTAATTAAAAAATTACAACGTGTAAGTAAGCCAGGTTTACGTAAATATGCTGGATCTGAAGACTTACCACGAGTGTTAAACGGACTAGGTGTAGCTATTGTTTCTACTTCTCATGGAGTAATGACAAGTAAACAAGCTAAGGCTGACAATGTTGGTGGTGAAGTACTTTGTTACATTTATTAATAATTAAGAAGTAATAGAAAATGTCTAGAATAGGTAATAATCCAGTTGCAATTCCCGAGGGAGTTACCGTCGATGTAAAAGATGGTGTTATTTCTGTAAAAGGAAAATTAGGAGAACTTACGCAGGAATATTCAGCGGTAGAAGTTAAAGTAGAAGACGCTCAAGTTTTAGTAACTCGTCCTTCTGATTCTAAAGAAAGCAAAGCAAAGCACGGTTTATATCGTTCTTTGGTTTCTAATATGTTAGATGGTGTTTCCAAAGGGTGGAGCAAAGAATTAGAATTAGTAGGTGTAGGTTATAGAGCTAGTAATCAAGGACAGAAGTTAGACCTTGCATTGGGCTTCTCACATAATATAGTTTTAGATATAGCACCTGAGGTTAAAATAGAGACTATATCTGAAAAAGGAAAGAATCCTATTGTTAAGTTAACATCACATGACAAACAATTAGTTGGTCAGGTTGCTGCTAAGATAAGATCATTCCGTAAGCCAGAACCATACAAAGGAAAAGGTATTAAGTTCGTTGGAGAAGAATTAAGAAGAAAAGCTGGTAAATCAGCCTAATAATTAAGAGTTATGGGATTATCAACGTCTGAAAGAAAACTCAGAATACGAAGAAGAATTAGAAAAGTTTCTGTTGGAAATGCAGAGAGACCACGTCTGTCTATATTTAGAAGTAACAGTGCGATTTATGCTCAAGTTATCGACGATAACAATGGTGTTACTATTGCTGCGGCATCTTCTAGAGATAAAGAATTAGTTAAGGCTAAGGGCACAAAGATAGAAATAGCAGCTATGGTTGGAAAGGCAATAGCTGATAAAGCAACTAAAGCGGGTGTAGAGAAAGTAGCTTTTGATAGAGGTGGAAATCTATATCATGGTAGAGTGAAATCATTGGCTGAAGGAGCAAGAGAAGCAGGACTTAAATTTTAAAGAATATATGTACCAGAAATACAAAAACGTAGAAACCGTTAAACCAGGAGGTCTTGATTTAAAAGATCGTTTAGTTGGTGTACAAAGGGTTACTAAAGTTACAAAAGGTGGACGTGCCTTCGGATTTTCGGCAATTGTAGTTGTCGGTGATGAGAATGGTGTAGTAGGTCACGGACTTGGTAAATCAAAAGAGGTTGCTACTGCTATTGCAAAGGCAATTGAAGATGCTAAGAAAAACTTAATTAGAATTCCTTTGAATAAAGGAACTGTACCTCACGAACAAAAAGGTAAATTTGGCGGAGCAAGAGTTTTCTTTAAACCAGCTTCTCATGGTACTGGTGTAATTGCTGGTGGAGCTGTAAGAGCGGTATTGGAAGCAGTTGGTGTGCAAGATGTACTTTCAAAGTCACAGGGTTCTTCGAATCCACATAATGTTGTTAAGGCTACATTTGATGCTTTACTGCAATTGAGAGATGCAGGTACTGTTGCAAAACAGAGAAATGTTTCTTTAGAAAAAGTATTTAAAGGATAATAATTAATAGTAAAAAGTAGAAAGTAATAAGCTTTTTTAAAGCTTGCGATATAATATTACTTACGACTTATTACTTATTACTATAGAAAATGGCTAAGATTAAAGTAAAGCAAATTAAGAGTAGCATTAAGAGACCTCAAAACCAGAAACGGACATTAGAGGCATTAGGGTTACATAGAATAGGCCAAGTAGTGGAGCATGATGATAGTGCTAGTGTACTTGGAATGATAAACACAGTTAAACATTTGGTTTCCACAGAGGAAGCTTAAGATATATAAGTCAATGGATTTAAATAATCTACAACCCGCAGAGGGATCTACCAATAGAGCAGGTAAGCGATTAGGAAGAGGACAAGGTTCTGGTAAAGGTGGTACAGCCGCAAGAGGGCACAAAGGTGCAAAGTCTAGATCTGGTTATTCTAAGAAAATCGGATTTGAAGGTGGTCAAATGCCATTACAAAGACGTGTTCCTAAGTTTGGTTTTACAAACATAAACCGTAAGGAATATATAGGAATCAACCTTGAAAAATTGCAAGAGCTTGTTGATGCTAAGAAAGTAAAAGATACTATTACTTTCGAAACCTTAATTGAAAACAGGTTAGCACGTAAGAACGACTTAGTGAAAATATTAGGAGGTGGTGAATTGAAAGCTAGCCTAAAAGTTTCAGTACATAAGTTTACTGCTACTGCAAAAGCTGCAATTGAAAAGGCAGGCGGAGAAGCAATAAATTTATAAGGATACCCAAACCATGAAGAAATTTTTCGAGACTATATCTAACATGTGGAAGATTGAGGAATTAAGAAATAGAATTCTTATGACTCTTGCACTTCTTTTGGTATATCGCTTTGGTTGCCAAATCGTACTTCCTGGTATTGATTCAAGTCAATTAGGGGGATTAGTCGATGGTACCGGAACAGATCAAGGAATATTTGGTTTGTTAAATGCTTTTACTGGTGGTGCATTTGCTAATGCATCAGTATTTGCATTAGGTATTATGCCATATATATCTGCATCAATTGTTGTACAATTAATGAGTATAGCAATTCCTTATTTGCAAAAGTTAGATAAAGAGGGTGAAAGTGGAAGAAAAACTAAAAATCAAATTACAAGATGGTTAACAATTGGTATCTGTATTGTACAGGCACCAACGTATTTGTTTGGCCTATCTGCATTTGGTGTTCCAGATTCAGCTTTTTTAATGGGTCGTGGTTTAGATTTCATGATTCCTGCAGTAATTATTTTAGTAACCGGTTGTGTTTTTGCAATGTGGCTTGGTGAAAAAATTACAGACAAGGGTATTGGTAATGGTATATCATTATTGATAATGATAGGTATTATAGCATCAATGCCACAGTCATTTGTTCAAGAAGCAGTTACTAGATGGAATGGTGTCGGTGGACCTATGATGGTTTTGGTTGAAATAATTATTTGGTTCTTAGTGATTTTAGCATGTGTGCTATTGGTGATGGCTATGCGTCAAATACCGGTACAATACGCTAGAAGAACAGCCTCAGGTGGTTATGAGAAAAATGCAATTGGATCAAGACAATATATTCCATTAAAATTGAATGCATCTGGTGTAATGCCTATTATATTTGCCCAAGCTATTATGTTTGTGCCAAGTATGTTGGGTGGCATGTTTAATGATACTACTGTTGGTCAGTGGATAGAAGTTCAATTTGCCGATATATTCGGATGGGCTTATAATTTGTTATTTGCGTTCTTAATTATCGTTTTCACTTTTTTCTATACAGCAATTACTGTTCCTACGAATAAGATGGCAGATGATTTAAAGAGAAGTGGTGGTTTTATTCCTGGTATTCGTCCCGGAAAAGAAACAGGAGATTATTTGGATAAAATAATGTCGTTAATTACATTGCCGGGGTCAATTTTCTTAGCACTATTAGCAGTATTACCAGCGGTAATAGTTAAAGTGTTGGATGTACAGGCAGGATGGGCATTATTTTACGGTGGAACATCACTATTAATTTTGGTTGGTGTAGCAATAGACACAGTACAGCAAGTAAATGCTTATTTATTAAATAGGCATTATGATGGCTTGATGAAAACAGGGAAAAATAGAAAAGTAGCATAGTTATAGGATGGCTAAACAAGCAGCAATAGAGCAAGATGGAAGTATAATTGAAGCATTATCAAATGCAATGTTTCGAGTTGAATTGGAGAACGGTCATGTAGTGACAGCTCACATTTCAGGTAAGATGCGTATGCACTACATAAAATTACTACCGGGTGATAAGGTTAAGCTTGAGATGAGCCCTTATGATTTAACAAAGGCAAGAATTACTTATAGATATTAGAAAGGATTTACAATGAAAGTAAGAGCATCCATAAAAAAGAGAAGTGCCGAGTGCAAAATAGTGCGCAGAAAAGGCAGATTGTACGTGATAAACAAAAAGAATCCTAGATTTAAACAAAGACAAGGATAATTATGGCAAGAATTGCAGGTATAGATATACCAAAACAAAAGCGTGGCGTAATCGCCCTTACCTATATTTTCGGTATTGGTAACAGTAGAGCTAAAGAAGTTTTAAGCATCGCTAAAGTAGATGAAGATACGAAGGTGTCTGATTGGAATGATGATGAAATCGGTAGAATTCGTGAAGCCGTTTCTAATTTTACTATAGAAGGTGAACTACGTTCTGAAACACAAATAAACATCAAGCGATTGATGGATATTGGTTGTTATCGTGGTATACGTCATAGATCAAGTCTTCCGTTAAGAGGTCAACGTACAAAGAACAACTCTAGAACAAGAAAAGGTAAAAGAAAAACTGTTGCTAACAAGAAGAAGGCAACTAAATAATTAAGTCATTAGTATTTAGTAGTTGGATTGAATCTGTTTGAAATGTAAAAGTTTAGGATTCTAATACTAACAACTAACAACTAGAAACTAAAAGATATGGCAAAAGCAAGTACAAAATCAGCAAAGAAACGTAAAGTTATAGTTGATAGCGTTGGTGAAGCACATGTAACAGCTTCATTCAATAATATTATAATATCATTGACCAATAAAAAGGGGGATGTTATTTCATGGTCTTCAGCAGGTAAAATGGGCTTTAGAGGTTCTAAAAAGAATACTCCTTATGCTGCTCAAGTTGCTGCAGAAGATTGTGCTAAAGTAGCACAAGAGGCAGGTTTAAAAAAGGTAAAAGTTTACGTTAAAGGTCCAGGAAATGGTCGTGAGTCTGCAATTCGCACACTTCATAATTCTGGAATTGAAGTAACAGAGATTATCGATGTTACTCCAATGCCTCATAATGGATGTAGACCTCCAAAAAGAAGAAGAGTTTAAGTACGTATTTTAATTTATTCATTCACGAGGTGTAATGACGATTATCGAAGGATAAGCCTTAATTCATAATCATACCTCAAATAAAAAGAAGATGGCAAGATATACAGGACCAAAAAGTAAAATTGCACGTAAATTCGGCGAAGCAATTTTTGGGGACGATAAGTCCTTTGAAAAGAAAAATTATCCTCCGGGACAACACGGTAATAACCGTAGAAGAGGTAAAAAATCAGAATACGCTGTCCAGTTGATGGAAAAGCAAAAAGCAAAGTATACCTACGGTATTCTTGAGAAGCAGTTTAGAAATATTTTTGCTGCAGCAAAAAGAAAAGAAGGTGTAACTGGTGAAGTACTACTTCAATTATGCGAAGCAAGATTAGATAATGTTGTTTATCGTATGGGTATTTCAAACTCAAGAAGAGGTGCTAGACAATTGGTTTCTCACAGGCATATTACAGTTAATGGTGAGTTGGTTAATATACCATCTTACTCTTTAAAAGCTGGTGATGTTGTTGGTGTTCGCGAGAAATCAAAATCTGTACAATCAATTCAAGATGCACTTTCTGCAAATAGTAGTGTATATGAATGGATAACTTGGAATTCAGAAAAAATGGAGGGTACTTTTGTTACTATTCCAGAAAGAATGCAAATTCCAGAGAATATCAAAGAACAATTAATCGTCGAGCTTTACTCTAAATAATTAATAAGAACACTGATTCACATGGCATTATTTAATTTTCAGAAACCCGATAAAGTAATAATGATCGATTCTTCAGATTTCGAAGGGAAATTTGAGTTTCGTCCATTAGAGCCTGGTTATGGATTGACCGTCGGTAACGCATTAAGAAGGGTATTGCTTTCATCTTTAGAAGGCCACGCCATAACATCTGTTAGAATTGACAATGTAGAACACGAGTTCTCTGTTATTCCTGGTGTTGTTGAAGATGTTACCGAAATTATTTTGAACTTAAAGCAAGTTCGTTTCAAGAAACAAATTGAAGATTCAGAGGCTGAAACTGTTGCTATTTCTGTAAGTGGAAAAGAGCAGTTAACAGCGGGTGATTTTCAAAAATTCATTTCTGGTTACCAGGTATTAAACCCAGACCTTGTTATTTGTAATATGGATGCAAAAGTTAGCATCAATATGGAAATAATTATTGAAAAAGGAAGAGGTTACGTACCAGCAGAAGAGAATAAAAAATCTGGAGCGCCACTTGGTACTATAGCAATTGATTCAATCTTTACTCCAATAAAAAATGTTAAGTATAGCATTGAAAACTTTAGAGTAGAGCAAAAAACTGATTATGAGAAATTAGTTTTTGAAATTGTAACAGATGGTTCTATTCATCCAAAAGATGCGTTGACCGAAGGTGCTAAAGTTTTGATACATCACTTTATGTTGTTTTCTGATGAGCGTATTACGCTTGAAGCGGATGAAATTGCTCAGACAGAAACATATGATGAAGAATCATTACATATGCGTCAATTATTGAAAACGAAATTGGTTGATATGGACCTTTCAGTTAGAGCATTAAATTGCTTAAAAGCTGCTGAAGTAGATACATTAGGTGATTTAGTTTCCTTCAATAAAAATGATTTAATGAAATTTAGAAATTTCGGTAAAAAATCATTAACCGAATTAGAAGAGCTTGTTATTAACAAGGGACTTAATTTCGGAATGGACTTAGCAAAATATAAATTAGATAAAGATTAACTGATATTTCTTACAGGAAGGGATATTCCCTCAGTTGGAGAAATACATAGAATAAAATAATGAGACACGGTAAAAAAGTAAATCATTTAGGAAGACAGACGGCGCATAGAAAAGCTATGTTAGCAAATATGGCCTGTTCCTTAATTGAACACAAGCGTATCAATACAACTGTAGCTAAAGCAAAAGCTTTAAAACAATTTATTGAGCCTTTAATTACGAAATCGAAAGCTGAGAATAATCAGTCTGCAGATAAGGGTACACATAATAGACGTATCGTTTTTAAATATCTTAGAGATAAGTATGCTGTAGGTGAGTTGTTCGGAGTTGTTTCAGAAAAAGTAGGTGATAGACCAGGAGGGTATACACGTATAATCAAGTTAGGAAATCGTTTGGGTGATAATGCCGATATGGCAATGATTGAACTTGTAGATTTCAATGAACTTTACAATGCAGGTAAGCCTAAGAAGAAAACTACTAGAAGAAGTAGAAGAGGTAGCGGTGCTAAAACTGAAACTCCACCAGTAGCGGTTGAGACTAAAACAGATGATTCAGAAGAATAGTATGTTAATTACTTATAATAATTGGAAAAGGATAAACTTAATAGTTTATCCTTTTTTTATATTATTTTGTGAAGTAATTGGGTTCAATTTGTTTTGTATTAGGAATGCAGTATATATTGCTACGAAATAATTTAAACTAGGATTAAAAATATATCAAATGAAATATAAGTCTAAAAGAAGAGCGATTTTATTGTTGGCCGATGGAACAATTTTCCATGGTAAATCGGTAGGAGATAAAGAAGGAACTGCCTTTGGCGAAGTGTGTTTCAATACAGGCATGACAGGGTATCAGGAGATTTTTACTGACCCTTCTTATTTTGGACAACTGATGGTAACTACTAATGCACATATTGGTAATTATGGAACCAATGTTGACGAAGTAGAATCTGAAGGAGTGAAAATTGCAGGTTTAATCTGTAAAAATTTCAGTTATAATTATTCAAGGCCAGATGCAGATAGTAGCCTTGAAGAGTTTTTAGATAAGAATAATTTATTTAGTATTTCAGATGTCGATACTAGAGCACTAGTTAGTTACATTAGAGATAATGGAGCTATGAATGCTGTGATTTCGACAGACGTGGATAATATTAAATCATTAAAGGGGAAATTAGCTGAAGTGCCTAGTATGGAAGGTCTTGAGTTGGCTTCTAAGGTTTCGACAAAAGAACCTTATTATTATGGTGATGAAAACGCCACGTATAGAATTTCAGCATTAGATATTGGTATAAAGAAGAATATACTTAGAAATATTTCTAAAAGAGATGCCTATATAAAGGTATTTCCTTACGATGCTACTTTTGAAGAAATGAAAGCATGGCAACCCAATGGTTATTTTATTTCTAATGGTCCGGGGGATCCTGAACCTTTGTCAGCAGCAATTGATACTGCTAAAAAAATAATAGCAAGTGATAGCCCACTTTTTGGAATTTGTTTAGGTCATCAGGTAATAGCATTAGCCAATGGGGTATCAACGTATAAAATGCATAACGGGCATAGGGGTATAAATCATCCAGTTAAGAATTTACTAACTGGTAAAGGGGAAATCACATCTCAAAATCACGGTTTTGCCATCAATAAAGAAGAAACTGAAGCTAATAATGCTTTAGAGATTACCCATGTTCATTTAAACGATCAAACAGTTGCCGGTATTCGAATGAAGGATAAAAATGTTTTTTCTGTACAGTATCATCCAGAAGCAAGTCCAGGTCCTCATGATGCAGAATATCTTTTTGATCAATTTCATGATTTAATTAAGAAAACCGCAAAAGAAACGGTGTCATAGTTAAGAAATCATTATTCCTTTTAATATACCTAAAGGACAGCATATTATGAGGCGGGTCTTTTGTATATTTGATATTAGAAAAAAACAATTTAAAACATAGTATATGAGTATCATTCTTAGCGTACATGCAAGACAAATCTTAGATTCAAGAGGTAACCCTACGGTAGAGGTAGATGTAGTAACTGAAAATGGCGTAATGGGTCGTGCTGCCGTGCCTTCTGGGGCTTCAACAGGTGAGCACGAAGCTGTTGAACTTAGAGATGGTGGCGATACCTTTATGGGTAAAGCTGTGATGAAAGCCGTAAATAATGTTAATACATTAATAGCTGAAGAAATTTTAGGCATGTTGGTATTTGATCAAAATTTAATTGATCAAACAATGGTTGATTTAGATGGTACTCCAAATAAGTCAAAATTAGGAGCTAATGCAATATTAGGCGTTTCTTTAGCAGTGGCTAAAGCTGCAGCTAATGAATTGGGTCAATCTTTATATAAGTACGTAGGTGGTGTAAGTGCAAATACTTTACCCGTTCCTATGATGAATATTATAAATGGTGGTTCGCACTCAGATGCACCAATTGCATTTCAAGAATTTATGGTAATGCCTGTAAAGGCAAAAAATTTCAGTCACGCTATGCAAATGGGAACTGAGATTTTTCATAATCTTAAAAAAGTACTTCATGACAGAGGTTTAAGTACTGCCGTTGGTGATGAGGGTGGTTTTGCACCAAATTTGGCTGGTGGTACTGAAGATGCTCTAGATACAATAGCTAAAGCTGTTGATAAAGCAGGGTACAAATTAGGTGATGACGTAATGATTGCATTAGATTGTGCTGCTGCAGAATTTTTCGTTGATGGAAAATACGATTATACCAAATTTGAAGGTGATAAAGGAGTAATTAGAACATCTGAAGAACAAGCTCAATATTTAGCGGAATTGAGTGCTAAATATCCAATCATATCAATTGAAGATGGTATGGATGAAAATGATTGGGATGGTTGGAAAGCACTAACAGAAAAAATCGGTGATAAGGTGCAGCTCGTTGGTGATGATCTTTTTGTTACTAATGTAGAGCGACTTTCGAAAGGAATTGAGAATGGTATTGCCAATTCAATTTTAATTAAAGTTAACCAGATTGGTACTTTAACTGAAACTATCGCCGCAGTTAATATGGCTAAAAATGCTGGTTATACTTCAGTAATGAGTCACCGTTCTGGAGAAACAGAAGATAATACGATTGCTGATTTAGCAGTTGCCTTAAATACTGGTCAGATAAAGACTGGTTCAGCTTCTCGTTCTGATCGTATGGCAAAATACAACCAACTTTTGCGTATTGAAGAAGAGTTAGGTAGCATGGCATATTATCCACAAGAAAAAGCATTTAAAATCAAATAATTTATCTAATTGATAATAAAAGAGCCTTTCTTCCTATACTTTCTAGGTTAGAAAGGCTTTTTTTTTGTGAGGTCTTAAAAGTTTACTTACCTTTTTATTAATTCTTTAAAAACGCAAACACTAACTCGCAAATAACGTACTATATGAATAAATTTCTTTTTGTCGCCGCTGAAAATGATGCTCTTGATAAATGTAAAGCTGGAGGTATGGGAGATGTTGTTAGAGATGTGCCAAGAGAAATTGTTAGTAGAGGAGATCAGGTTCATGTGGTTGTGCCTTCATATTCTAGATTGCACCAAGGAGGTGTATTGTTATCTGCTCTTAAATTTGAACTAAGAGGTACAACTTATTTTGCTGAACTTTATGAAGTAGCGCCTAAAAAGGAATTTGAAAATTTAAAACATTATGTCATTCATCATCCGGAAATTGAAGCTGGTGAGATTGGACATATTTATCATGATGATCCTGAAGAGCCTTTTTACACAGATTTTTTAAAGTTTACTATTTTTTGTACGGCCGTAGCAGAAGCAATGAAAAAAAATGCTTTTGGAGAATTAGATATTGTTCATATGCATGATTGGCATTCTAGTCTGTTGTTATTTTTAAAAGAATATGTACCTGCATATAAATCGCTTCAGCAATACAGATATATTTATTCCATTCATAATTTGGCGATTCAAGGTATACGACCTTTCGAAAATAACTATGCTTCCATGCTAAATTGGTTTCCTGAAATAGTGTTGGATAAGGAAAGATTAATGGATTACCGTTATACTGATTGTATCAATTTAATGGCTGTAGGCATACGATTGTCTGATGCGGTACAAACAGTTTCGCCGTCATATAAAGATGATATACTCCAACCTAGTGCACCGCCAGAATTCATTGGTGGTGAAGGATTAGAAAACGATTTGCGAAAAGCGAATGATGAAGGTCGATTATTCGGAATATTAAATGGTTCTAATTACGCAAATATAAGAGCTGCTGAAAAAGGTCTATTGTATAGGAATACGGTTTCTGCGCTATTCAAATGGTTACAAGAAGAGGATAAAAAATATAAATCAGATTTTTTAGCACATACTGGCGAGAAGGTGATGGAGTATGTGAAAGGTAATCGTCCTAAATTTATTGCTTCGAGTGTGGCGCGGCTAACAGAACAAAAATTTTACTTTGTAAAACGGTCGCCAGAAGCTTTTGTTGAAATTCTGAAAAAACTAGAAGAAATTGATGGCGTTTTTATGCTTTTAGGAACTGGTGCGCCGGATTATGAAGAAACCTTTCGGGAGTTAAGCTATAAACATAAGAATTTTATTTTTACCAATGGACAATCGGAAGATCTTATAGATTCTATCTATCTAGAATCCGATTTGTATTTTATGCCAAGCCTTTTTGAGCCCTGTGGAATTAGCCAAATGTTAGCAATGCGTAATGGTAATCCTTGTTTAGTTCATAATACTGGGGGTCTAAAAGATACAGTTAAGCATCTGGAAACAGGTTTTAGTTTTGATGGTGATTCTTATGACGATAAAATAAGGAGTATGGTAGATACTTTTGGTTTAGCAATTGATATTTATACAAATGATAAACCGCAGTGGAAAAAAATACAAAAAAATGCTAAAGCCATGCGTTTTACATGGAAAAAATCAGTTGATCAGTACTATGAGCATTTATATCATATGAGCAATTAATTCAGCATAATGGTCTAAACAATTAGACTATTTTTAGCAGTGTTGTTAATATATCTAAAAATGGAAATGATAATTGTCAAAATAGTACCTTTTACGTAACTTTACAATCGATTTAATTTAATAGAAAACACAAAGAATGTCAGATAAAGCTACATTAGAATACAATGGTAATAAGTATGAGTTTCCAGTAATTAAGGGGACCGAAGATGAACTTGCTATAGATATTAAAACCTTGAGAGGTGCTACAGGAGGGATGATTACTATTGATCCGGGGTACAAAAACACCGGAAGTTGTGAGAGTGAAATTACGTTCTTAGATGGGGAAAAAGGTATTTTAAGATATCGTGGATATTCTATTGAGGAACTTGCAGAAAAAGCAGATTTTCTAGAAACATGTTATTTGCTAATTTTTGGTGAATTACCAAATAAAGAGCAACTTGATGCTTTTCATTTGGATATTAAAAATGAATCGCATGTTGATGAGGAAATGAAAAAGATATTAGATGCATTTCCGAAATCGGCACACCCAATGGGCGTACTTACATCTTTAACAAGTGCATTAATAGCTTTTAATCCTGTTTCAGTAAATGTTACTTCTGCAGATGAAATGTATGGTGCAATTGTAAGGATTTTGGCAAAATTTCCTGTTTTAGTGGCATGGACGTTAAGAAAGAAAAAGGGACTACCTTTAGATTATGGAGATGATTCTCTTGGTTATGTTGAGAATATCCATAAGATGATGTTTAAAAAACCATCTAAAGATTATACTAGAAATGAGGTTGTTATTAATGCTTTAGATCAATTGCTAATATTGCATGCTGATCATGAACAAAACTGTTCAACTTCTACAGTAAGAATCGTAGGTTCTTCGCATGCAGGACTTTTTGCATCACTTTCTGCAGGTATCTCTGCACTTTGGGGACCATTACATGGTGGTGCTAATCAAGCGGTATTAGAAATGCTTGAAGCCATTGTTGCTGATGGTGGCGATACAAAAAAGTATATGGCTAAAGCTAAAGATAAATCGGATCCATTTCGTCTAATGGGCTTTGGGCATAGAGTTTATAAAAACTTCGATCCACGAGCAAAAATTATTAAAAAAGCTGCTGATGAAATTTTAGCAGATTTAGGTATAGAAGATCCTATTCTAGAAGTCGCTAAGGGATTGGAAAAAGAAGCTTTAGAAGATCAATATTTTGTTGATAGAAAATTATATCCAAATGTAGATTTCTACTCTGGTGTAATTTATAGAGCATTAGGTATTCCAACAGAGATGTTTACTGTAATGTTTGCATTGGGTCGTTTGCCAGGTTGGATAGCGCAATGGCGTGAAATGAGACTAAGAAATGAGCCGATTGGAAGACCAAGACAAGTATATATTGGTGAAAAACATCGTCCGTTTGTAAATCTCGAATCGCGGTAGATTGCTACCTTAATAAAAAACAAAAAAGGCTCTTTTTTAATTAAAAGGGCCTTTTTTATATAGTATTACGATTGATAAAAAAGATATTTATATGTTGCACTTAAATGTTAATGATGAAATTTCAAATTTAAAGGCTGTTCTGTTAGGTACAGCCAATAGTTGTGGACCTACACCAAAACCAGAAGAGGCCTATGACCCAAAATCATTAGAACATATCCTAGCTGGTACTTATCCGCAAGAAGAAGATATGATTTTGGAAATGGATGCATTTGCCAATGTGTTTGAGAAATATGGCGTGCTAGTCCATCGACCAGAAGTAATAGAAAATTGTAATCAGATATTTTCGCGAGATATTGCTTTTGTTATTGGACAAAAATTAATTTTAGCGAATATCCTTCCTAATCGAGAAAAAGAGATCGAAGCTATATTACACGTGTTAGATAGAATTGCCCCAGAGAATATTATTCGACTACCAGAGGAAGTTCATGTAGAAGGAGGAGATGTTATGCCATGGAATGAATATATATTTATTGGTACATATTCAGGAGATGATTACTCAGATTGGATAACAGCAAGAACTAATAAAGAGGCCGTAGCTTTTATTGCAGAACTCTTTCCAGATAAAAAAATAAAATCTTTCGAATTGCGTAAATCAAAAAATGCTCGTGAAAATGCGCTTCATTTAGATTGTTGTTTTCAACCCTTAGGAAAAGGGAAAGCGATAATTCATGAAAATGGGTTTTTAATTGAAGAAGAGTATCAATGGTTGGTAGATTTCTTTGGTAAACAAAACATCTTTGAAATAAGTAATGACGAAATGTATCAAATGTTTAGTAATGTTTTTTCTATATCACCGGAAGTGGTTGTTTCTGAGAAAAGTTTTACGAGACTGAACAATTGGTTACGAGACCAAGGCTTTATAGTTGAAGAAATTCCATATTCCGAAATATCTAAACAAGAAGGTTTATTACGTTGCAGTACATTACCATTGATAAGAAAATAAATTTAAATATGCAGATAACCAATACAATACTAATGATTCGGCCAGTTAGTTTTCGCATGAACGAACAGACTGCTGTGAATAATTATTTTCAAGAAGATCTTGATTTTAAGAATTCAGAAATTAATAAAAAGGCACAAACTGAGTTTGATGATTTTGTAAACGTCCTTCGTAAGAATAGTGTTAAAGTGATTGTTATAGAAGACATTACAGAGCCAGATACTCCAGATTCAATTTTTCCTAATAATTGGATTTCTTTTCATGAAAATGGTACGGTTGGAGTATACCCTATGTTTGCCGAAAATAGACGAAAAGAACGTAGAGATGATGTTTTTACTGTATTGGAAGAGCAGGGTTTTGTAATAAATGATATAATAGACTACACTTCTGCGGAGGAGGAAGGTTTGTTTTTGGAAGGAACAGGAAGTATACTATTGGATAGAGAAAACAAAAAAGCTTATTGTGCACTTTCTGAACGTGCTAATGAAGAATTGTTTATTGAATTTTGCGAGGATTTTGACTGCTTTCCAGTAATATTCACGGCAAATCAAACTGTAGCCGACAAGCGTTTACCGATTTATCACACAAATGTTATGATGGCAATGGGTGAATCATTTGTAGTTATTTGCTTAGATGCAATAGATGATAAGCAAGAGCGTAAAAGTATAATTAATCATCTTAAAGGTGATGGAAAAGAAATAATAGCTATTAGTGAAAAACAGATGCATAATTTTGCAGGCAATATGTTGCAGGTATTAGGTGCCGAAGGTCAGAGATTCATGGTAATGAGTTCTGCTGCTTTTCATAGTTTAAATGAATTACAAATTACCGCATTAGAAAAACATAACACAATTCTGCATAGTTCTTTGAACACCATAGAAACTTGCGGTGGAGGTAGTGCACGTTGTATGATGGCAGAAGTTTTTTTACCAAAAGCTAAAAGCTAGTTATAATTTAACTTTTGTTTTTTAGCAATATTACGAATCATGCCACCAAATATAAAATAATGAAATGGTACGATGGAATACCAATAGAGGCGACCTTTTAGGCCACGAGGACGAAAGGTTGCAGTTTGATGAAGTATATTGTTTTCATCAATTTTAAATTCCAACCAGGCTTCACCTGGCAATTTCATTTCAGCAAAAAGCAATAATCGTTTTCCTTTTTTATCAGCCAAAAGAACACGCCAGAAATCTAGTGCATCACCTGCAAAAATTTTATCGGGATGTGTTCTTCCTCTTCGTAAACCTACTCCACCTAAAATTTTATCAAGAAATCCCCTTATTTTCCATAGCCAATTTCCATAATACCAACCATTATCGCCACCAATTTTCCAGATGTTTTCTAATACGACATCAGGGTTATTTATTTTAAGTTTTTTTTCGTCTTTTAAAATTCCATATTTGGGTACTTGAATAAACTTTTCTAAGTTTTTGGTAAATCTGCCGCTTACCATGCTGTCTTTCCAACTACTTACAACAAGATTCTGCTCTATTTTATTAAAAGCCATGTTTATAGCCTCCGTATAAGAATGTGTTTTTATTCCTAAAATTTTTTCTAATCGATTATCGTTAGCCACTACCTCTATTTTCATGCTATCTACTAAATTTAAGGCCAATCGATACGATGTAGAGGTGACAAAATACAACCAGTAGCTCGATAGTTTTGGGGTCATTACCGGTACAGTATAAATCCAATTTTTAAAGCCTCTTACCTTGGCATATTGATGTAACATTTCTTTATAGGTTAAAACATCTGGTCCGGCAATATCGAAAGAATCGTTGTATGTTTTTTCATTGCCTAGAACTCCAGTTAAAAAGTGAATTATATCACGAATAGCAATGGGCTGTGTTTTTGTTTTAACCCACTTGGGGGTTATCATTATTGGTAACTTTTCACTGAGGTCACGTATGATTTCAAATGAAGAGCTTCCCGAGCCAACGATGATGCCAGCTCGAAGAACAGTTAAATTAAATGTACCCTTGTAAAGAATATTTTCGACGTTTTTTCTTGAAGATAAGTGTTTAGAAAGTGTATCGTCATTTACGATACCACTAAGGTATATCACTTGTTTTACATTCGTATTTTTTAAATAAGCGTTGAAGTTTCTAGCTGTATTTGCTTCTTTCTCATCAAAATCTTTGGCCGATGAATTCATAGAATGAATAAGAAAATAAGCGGCATCAATATTCTTCGGAAGAATATCTTCATCAACCTCTTTTAGAAAGTCAATCTCTACTATTTCTATTCTTTTTTTAATCTCATTGTCAACCGATAAACGTCCAGCATCACGAACTGCACAAATAACATGATGTCCTAAATCTAATAGTTGAGGCAATAATCGCATGCCGATATAACCATTGGCACCTGTGAGTAATATATTCATAAATCGTGAATTGAGGGTGGTAAATTATCAGCTTTATAATCTAGCATTTTACGAAGAAACTTTTGAATTGCTTTTGTATCTGCTTTAATCTTAATAAAGTAATTGTCGCGGTAAATGGTGTAAGTAGCTAAATCACCTTTATACACGCTTAATTTGTAATAGGGTATAACCAAAGCGAAAGTCTCTAATAACGAACGAAAACGAAGAATAATACCCTTTGGTCTTAGTTCTATGTTGCACGAATTAGTATTGTTATCTAAGATCAATAGATTATTGATTTCAAAACTAGTTTTAATAATGAATAATTTTGGGGACCCGATTCCATTCATTTGCCATCGTTCTTTTATGGTAAAGGGTTTGCCAACGGTGTTTTCTACTTTATTAGTTATATTTTTATTGTTGTATGACACATTTACCAACATAGCGTTTCTTTTACATAAGCATTCTTAAGTTAATCAATCTTTGGTTATTGAGTGTGGTATTACCAATAAAAGCGTAAAAAATGATTAGTTTTGCAGCCGATAAAACTATATTTAATGAGCATTCAAGCTGTTTTAGAGTCCAAAGTTAAAGAGGCGATTTCTACTATTTTTAATACGGAGTTGCCATCTGTTGAATTTCAACCTACTCGTAAAGATTTTGAAGGTGATATTACTATTGTGGTTTTTCCGATGTTACGGGTTTTAAAGGGTAATCCGGTACAGATTGGAAATCAAATAGGAGAATACCTTGTATCAGAACTTGATCATGTTACTAGTTTTAATGTCATAAAAGGTTTTTTAAATTTAGTAATTAGTCCGGCTTTGTATCTAAACTTTTTTAATTCGATAAAAGATAAGACTGATTATGGGTTTGTAAATGGTAGTGATACTGGTGCTGTTATGGTCGAGTATTCTTCACCTAATACAAATAAACCGCTCCACTTAGGGCATATTAGAAATAACCTATTGGGATATTCTGTTTCTGAAATACTAAAAGCATCTGGTAAAAAAGTATATAAAACTCAGATTATTAATGATCGTGGTATTCATATTTGCAAAAGTATGTTGGCATGGCAAAAGTTTGGAAATAGAGAAACCCCTGAAAGCACAGGATTAAAAGGTGATAAGTTAGTTGGTAATTACTATGTGGCTTTCGATAAAGCATATAAGGCTGAAGTTGCAAAACTTGTTGAAAGTGGTATTCAAAAAGAAGTTGCCGAAAAAGAAGCGCCTTTGTTAGTTGAGGCTCAAGAAATGCTTCGTAAATGGGAGGCTGGAAATGAAGAGGTGGTTGCTTTATGGTCGAAAATGAATGGCTGGGTTTATGATGGATTCGAAAAGACTTATAAAGAATTAGGTGTAGATTTTGACACTTTATATTATGAAAGTAATACTTATTTATTAGGAAAAGATTTTGTTGCTGAAGGTCTAGAAAATGGCGTGTTTTTTACTAAAGATGATGGAAGTGTTTGGATAGACCTTACTGATGAAGGTCTAGATGAAAAAATAGTATTACGTTCAGATGGTACGGCGGTTTACATGACTCAAGATATTGGTACAGCAATACAACGTGTAAAGGATTATCCTGATGTAGAAGGTATGGTTTATACCGTTGGTAATGAACAAGATTACCATTTTAAAGTTTTGTTTTTAATTCTGAAGAAGTTAGGCTTTTCATGGTCAGAAAACTTACATCATTTAAGCTATGGTATGGTAGATTTGCCAAGTGGTAAAATGAAAAGTAGAGAAGGCACTGTGGTTGATGCAGATGATTTAATGGTTGATATGACGGCTACTGCTGCTAAGATATCTGAAGATTTAGGTAAACTAGAAGGCTATTCAGAAGATGAGAAATCGGCCTTATACAAAATGATTGGTTTAGGGGCCTTGAAATATTATATTTTAAAAGTGGACCCTAAAAAGAGAATTCTTTTTGATCCGGAAGAATCAGTAGATTTCCAAGGTAATACCGGTCCTTTTATTCAATATACCTATGCAAGAATTCAATCGATTCTTAGAAAGGCAGCTAAAACAAATGTTGCTTCTACAACAGAGTTAGATGAGACTTTGCAGTTGCATGAAAAAGAGAAAGAACTAATTAAGCAAATTCAGTTATTCCCAGAAATAATTCAACTAGCTGCAGAAAATTATAGTCCAGCCTTAATAGCAAACTACACCTATGATTTGGTAAAGGAATTTAATTCTTTTTATCAGCAGGTGTCAATATTAGGAGAGAGTGATGAACAGAAAAAGGTATTACGAGTACAACTCTCTAAAAAAGTTAGTGAGGTAATTGAATCTGCCTTTAAATTATTAGGCATCGAAGTTCCAGAAAGAATGTAATATTATCCCTTACAAGTGTCATAAATTCTTTAATTATTCTATAACAAAAATAACAGTATGCGTTTTTTTTAGACGCATGTATATTGTTGTTAATTATTATATTTAAGGATGAAAATATCCAAACTAACATTCGTCCTAATGCTAACCCTTACGTTAGCTGTTTCTATTGTATCTAATGGTCAAAATAAATCTGCTACATCCACTGCAGATATTATTATTTATGGCGGAACATCAGCTGCAGTTATTGCAGCGGTAGAGGCCAAAAAATCTGGCAAATCGGTAATTATAGTTTCTCCAGATATACATTTAGGGGGTTTAACTTCTGGCGGACTTGGTTGGACAGATACCGGTGATAAAAGTGTGATTGGTGGTTTGTCTAGAGAATTTTATCATAGAGTTTTTATGCATTATAATACAAAAGAAGCATGGAACTGGCAACCAAAAGAGGCATATGGTAATAAAGGACAGGGTACGCGAGCAATGGATGGTGAAAGTCGAACTATGTGGATATTTGAACCACATGTGGCTGAGAATATTTTTGAAGATTTTATAAAAGAAAATAAAATTCGAGTTGATCGAAATGAATGGCTTAATCGCCAAAATGGCGTTGCTGTTAAAAATGGTGAAATTATAACCATCACAACATTAAGTGGTAAAACTTATTCGGGTAAAATGTTTTTAGATGCAACCTACGAAGGTGATTTAATGGCAGCATCTGGAGTGAGTTATCATGTTGGTCGTGAAGGTAGAGATATTTACGGCGAAGAATGGAACGGTGTTCAAACTGGTGTATTGCATCATAAACATTGGTTTATGTCGGATGTTTCACCATATGTAGTTCCGGGAGACCCATCAAGTGGTATATTACCCCGTGTTTCTGCAGAGGCTCCGGGAGAAAAACATAGTGGTGATGATAAAATACAAGCGTACTGTTTTAGAACTTGTATGACCCATAATGAAGCAAATAGATTACCGTTTCCAAAACCTACTAATTACGACCCGATGGATTATGAATTGTTGGCTCGATCCTTAACTACAGGTAGGAAAGATTTTTTTGAAAAATTTGATGCTATCCCTAATTATAAAACAGATACTAATAATCATGGTCCATTAAGCAGTGATAATATAGGTATGAATTACGATTATCCCGAAGCGACTTATGAACGCAGAAAAGAGATTATAAAGGAACATGAGGATTATCAAAAAGGGTTTTATTGGTTTGTAGCAAATGATCCAAGAGTGCCAAAAGACATTCAGTCCGAAATGCAAAAATGGGGCTTGGCCAAAGATGAATTTACAGATAATGGTAATTGGCCGCATCAGATTTATGTGAGAGAAGCGCGAAGAATGATTGGACATCATGTAATGACAGAAAACGAATTATTAAAAAAGCGACCAACTCCAAATCCTGTTGGTATGGGGTCTTATACGATGGATTCTCATAATGTACAACGATATATTAAAGAAGATGGTTTTGTTCAAAATGAAGGTGATATTGGGGTTAATACAAGTGGGCCTTACGAAATTTCATACGGTTCTTTAGTACCTAAAAAAGAAGAGTGCACAAATTTATTAGTCCCTGTTTGTGTGTCCTCAAGTCATATTGCCTTTGGGTCTATGCGAATGGAACCTGTATTTATGATTTTAGGTCAATCTGCTGCGGCTGCGGCAGTTTTAGCAATAGATAAAAATATACCAGTACAAGAAGTGGATTATGCAACACTAAAAACGGACTTAGAGAAAAAAGGACAGATTTTAACGAAGTGAGAAGTAAAGTCTCCAAGATAAGGGTGCAATTTATATACAGCACTTTAGTTATAAGTTAATGCTAGTTACTCTAAATGCGCGTATATTTTTTTATGTCTATGTTATTGGCTGTATATGCTATTTTATTTATTATGCCTTGGGCATATATCAAATCAACCCTTTTATAAGATTAAAGCCGCTGACTCCTGCAGAAAAAGCATTTCTCGGCAATACTTTTCCGATATACCTTAAACTGCCACTACAAATAAAAGAAAAATGCGACCGAAGGATAAGTTGGTTTCGGAGCAGAAAGAAAATTGTGTTTTATGGGGATATGGAGAAAAAGGAAGAACTAAAATTACTATTAAGTGCTTCAGCCATATTAATGACTTTGGGATTGAAAGATTATAGAATGACTCGTTCTGTATTGAGAATTATCATTTATCCTTCTAAATATTATTCTAGAATTAATAAAAGACATCATTTAGGGGAATACAATCCTAGGCTTAAAGCAGTTATTTTTTCTGCTGATACTATATTCAAAGGGTTTAAAATTCCAGATGATAATATAAACTTAGCCATGCATGAATTTGGACATGCCTTAAGTTTTGAAATGGTAAAAAAGAATACTTGGGAGGCGCGAAAGTTTAGAGTTGGGCTTATAAAAATAAAAGAACTTTTTACCAATAAAGATTTTCAAGTAAAATTGGCGGCGTCGGTATACTTTCGTGAATATGGACTAACAAATTTACAGGAGTTTTTCTCTGTTGCAGTAGAAAATTATGTTGAAACGCCTAGTACTTTTTTAAATGATTTTCCTGAGTTATATACGATTATACAACGCATGTTAAATTTTGATTTTCTTCAAGCACCGATAGCAATTCCTCCTAAAAGGCTACTCTAAAGTTAATGTTCGGGGTTAACCCAAGAGACATACTTTCAATAGTTTCAATTTCACCATTAGTGTCTATCCTGTAATAGGAGTCGAGAAGATTAATTCGATCCGTAAAATTTAATACCGAAATACCTATGGACGTTTTCAACTTTCCATTGGTTTTAAAATTATAAATAGCTGAAGCATCTGCTCTGAAGTAGAAGGGTAGTCGACTACTATTGGCAGGGTTATAATTAATACTTACGGGAAAAAAAGTATTATCAATTGGGTTGTCGGCATCAGGTTCGGTAAAAGGCTTACCACTTCTATAATTGATGCCTGCACTCAATTTAAGGTTATTAACCGTGTATGAGCCAGCAAGGGTTAAATTGTGTGTTACATCTAAGTTATTTGGAAAATTTGGTGGTACAACACCTTCAAAATTGTAATTGTTTAAAGTGAAGGTGTAGCTCAACCATGCACTGTAATCTTTAGCTCTTTTGTTGATTAAAAATTCTGCACCCTTAATATCATAGTTGCCAAGTTGGCCATTAAATTGATCCTGGTTTTGAAAGCCCTGGGTTGCGGTACTTATTCCATCAACGTACTTATAAAATGCATCTAATCCTACGTAAAGATTTTCTTCATCATAATTAATTCCGATAGAACCTTGCTTACTTTTAGTAAGTGGTAATTTTGTACCATCAGAAATAATCCATCTTCTTTTTTCTACACCAAAAAAGTTCTGTTCTAAATCAATGATTTGATTGATAGCTTGACTCTTAAATTCACCTTGTATTTCTACCTTAAACTTATTAGCAAAACTATAATTTAAATTTATTCTTGGTTCTATAATAAACTCTTTAAAAGTGTCTATGTTGTTAAAATGAGTTAGTCTTCCGCCAATACTAGCAAACCATTTTTCATCTTCACTATTAAGTTTTATTTCGCTAAAAACAGCATGTTTTATGAGGACATCGAGAATATTACTTTCAAATCGAGGTTGATTCACAAAGGTTTCATTTAGGATGCCTGTCTCATTTAATTCATAACCATTTATCCAATTGAGATTGGAATTAAGACTAAAGTTAGTGGTAAGTTTAACAGCGTTTTCAAGTACTTTGTTATTTTGAAATAGCTGTTGAACTCCATTGTTTATTTCAGTATTTCTAGCGTTTAATCTATACTGGGTTTGGTATATATTTAAATTAGATGTGAATTTCTTTGACCATTTGCTTTCTAGATTTGCACCAAACGATAGATTGTATTGGTCTAAAACGCTATTCGTGTTTGAAGAACTCATGGTATTAACTTCTGAATAATCAAGTCTATTAATGGTGTTAATTAGGCTAAATCTCAATTTTTGATTTTCATTAATATTGTAAATCACTTTGGCAGTAAAATCGTAGAAGTAAAAACTTTCATCACTTTCGATGGCATCACTATCTTGAAAAACACGATCACGAAAACGCCCATAAGTGCCAGTATCAAAAAAATCAGTCAATGATCGGCGGGCAGAAAATTGAAATGCCAGTTTATCTGTTAATGGCAACTGCGTAAAAACATCAGCGTTTATTAAGTTTACGCCTGCTCCACCTGTAAATTCTTCTGCTATAGTATTCTTGGTATGCATATCAATAATGCCACTAACTCCACCACCATAAACAGCACTGGTTCCGTTTTTTACTAGGGTGACATTATCCGTTAAATAGGGATTAAAAGCCGAAATTAATCCAAAGAAATGTCCGGATTGATACATTTTTATGCCGTTCCACAAAATTAGATTTTGGTCATTCGTTCCGCCACGAATATTAATATCTGAAACAGTTTCGTCAATACTTTTAATTCCGGGTAGTGACTGAATAGATTGTAATACATCGGGTTCTATTTGTCCGGGTAGTATTCCAAATTTGGCGGGATTAAGATTAAAACTTGCGTCTGATTGCTTGCTAATGCCTGTAGTTAGAAATTTATATACCACAACCTCCTCTAATTGTTGATAGTTAACTGTAAGTAATAAGGTAGCACAATTTAGCTGATTCGCTAATTCTTCCGCAGTAACAAATAGCGTCTTATATCCAATGTGTTTTATTTGAATTACCGCAGATCTGGGAATATTTTTTAGTGTAAACTTACCTACCAAGTCGGTTGTTGTAGCATGTTCGCTTTCTAGAACTTGAATGGTCGCACCTGGCACTGTATTCTGTTCAAAATTATCTAGTACTGTAGCACAGATGTCAATAGAAGTATTTTTAATTAGAGCGTAATATCTCTCGTCTAATTTCTGAATAGAAATTTGAGTTTGAAGTTGGATATTCTGAATAATAGCTGCAAGTGTTTCTTCTGAGGGAAGCGCGATTTCTACAGAATTTATAGCGGCATCGGTATAAGAGAATTTGATATCAAAATTATGCTCTAAATCTTGTAAATAGGAGGTAAGGTATATTCTTGGTGTTCTTTCTTCTTGCCCTATGGTCGTTTGTAAAAACATAAATACCAGTAGAACAAGTAGTCTTCCGATAATAAAATTACGGCATGTTTTCGGCATAGAAGAGCACTTTTGTCCCTTCTAATTTAAACTTTAATTGTGAAGGTACACTTATGCTTTTTAACGCTAGATTTATATCTGTATTGCTAAACGCACCAGTAAATAATTGGTCAACATTAATGTTATCAGTAGTTGTGGTAACATTATGCTGTCTTTCAAATTCGGCTAAAACAAATTTTAGAGGTATGCTTTTAAAAGTACTTTCGTTGTCAATCCATGATGGATGACCATTTTTAGGGGCATCAAGGTTAGCAATTTTCCCGTTTATTACAAGAAAAGAATTACCTGCGTGCAGTTTAGTTTCTTTACCATCATGAATTACACTTACCAATCCTTCGTAACAACTAACTTCAAAATAGTCATTTCTATTTTCTACATTAAATTGTGTACCAAGAACAGAAACAGTACCATTTTCGGTTATTACCGTAAATTTTTCTCCTTTTGCAACCTTAAAAAAGGCCTCACCATCCAGTTTAATATTCCTTTTTGTAGCCCAATTCTTTTTGTCATAAGAAATCTTAGAATCGGCATTTAAAACAATTTCAGAATTATCTGGTAATGTTATTTCTTTTTGTTCGGCAAATTGAGTGGCTACATTTTCACCAAGTGTATTCAGATAAAAATAAGAACAAACTAAAAGTACTGCTATTGCAGCAGCAATTTTGAAGAATTTCTTGTAAGGCCTCATGGCTATTACCTTAGGTGCTATACCGTTAGTTTTACTCTTAAAATCGAGTAATGATTTTTCTGCATCAAAATCAGGGGATTTCAAGTTATCGGTAGCGGCAACAATTTTCTGATATGATTTAAATTCTTCAGTTTTACTGAAAGTATTCAATTCTTCTTCAGAAAGCTCATTATTAAGCCATTTTGCCAAGTGATTTTCTTGTATCATTTTGGAGCTTTATATGTTATTAACAACTAATTCAGGAAAAACCCTACCTTTTGGAATCTGATTTAAGTAATTATGCGGTTTATTTTATGAAATAGTCTTCAATTACAGCTGTAAACTGCTAAATACCATCTATTTTTTCTCGTAGAGACTTCAATGCTAAATGTATGCGTTTTTCTATTGCTTTTACGCTAACACCTTCCATTTCAGCTATTTCGGCATATTTTTTACCATCAATTCTGTTTAATAGAAAAGTGGTTCGTTGAATTTCTGGTAAATCGTTAAGTGCTTTTTCTAGTTTTGCTCTGAATTCATTTTCCTCCATTATAAATTCTGGGGTTTCATTCGTTGTTTTTAACTTCTTGTCGGCATACTTCAAACGTACCTTTTCTGCTTTAATAACATTTAGGTATAAGTTGTTGGAAACGGTATATAAATATGATTTTGCCTTTTCGGGGGTAACTTTTGCACAGTTTTCCCATAACTTTACAAAAGCTTCTTGTACGGCATCATAAGCCTTTTCTTCGTTTCCGAATTTATAATATATGAAGTTAAAAACCGTTTTAGAATTACTTTTGAATACCGTATCAAATACAGATTCATCGCAAATATTGTTACTTATTTCAGGTTTCAATGGAATGGTTTTTACCAAAGATATTTTAAAATATTTGAAAAAAGGGTAGGGTATTTTCATTTGGTATTGTTTTAAGATGGTATTAGCTTGTTAATATATAGATTATGAGAGAGGTTTTAAAGAGTGTATTGTATGTGGGCTTAATGGTTCTAGTACTTGCATTTATCTCATGTCAAAAAGAAAAGCATGTTGTAATACAAGATGAGGATCAACAAGAATCGTTATCTGCTTCTTCATCAACTGTAAATTTATTAGCCCGAACTACTTCCAATGATGGTTCATGGGATAACATAATAGATGGATCCAGTTGCTTTGATATTAATTTCCCATATACCGTTTGGGCAAATGAGCAACAAATAGAAATAGAATCTATAGAAGGTCTCATATTAGTTGAAGAGATTTTTGATGCTATTGATACTGATGAAGATTTGTTAACTATCAATTTTCCTATTACCATAGTTTTAGGAGATTATACAGAAGTAGTACTTAGTAATAAAGAGGAATTAGTAGCTGCTGCAAAACTATGTTTAGAAGGGGGTATTGATGATGATATTGAATGTATTGATATCGTTTATCCAATAAAGGTCTTCACATTTGATTCTAATATTCAAATTCTTGACAACTATACCTTTAAAAGTGATTTTGAGCTCAGGCGGTTTATTGCAAGTTTAAATGAAAGTGATAAATTGACTGTACAATTTCCTATGACATTTAAAATGAATAATAGCACAGAATTGGTTGTTAACTCTTTAGATGAAATTTCAAATACCATTACAGCTGCTATTGATCAATGTGATGAAGATGATGATGATAATCATAATGATGATGATTATACAAAAGAAAGTCTTGATGCATTATTAGTTGATTGTCCTTGGTCAATTATTGAATTTAAAAAGAATGCTATTAGTCAAATTGAACATTACAAAAAGTATGTGTTAGAATTTGATAGTGACAATGCTGTAAAGGCGGTTGATAAAGCTGGGAATACAGTCATAGGCGAATGGAATACTCGAATGGTTGATTATGATTTATTAGTAGAGATTCATTTTGATGATTTGGCAGATTTCAATAAACAATGGTATGTCTATGAAATTAAACAAGGGAAAGTCAAATTTTATACAGAAGAACAGAGTGAAATTATAATAGTTACCGATTGTCAGATAGTTGTTCCTGAGAAAAACCCACTTCGCAATGTACTATTGCAATGTGAATGGGTAGTAAATAGTAATGTTGTTATTGGTGAAACCTCAGATATGCTTCAGGGCTATAAGTTTGTTTTTAATGAAGATGAAACTGTTGTAATGAGTGGTGGGCAAATGGTTTCTGAAGGAACATGGAGCATAAACTTAAATGAGCAAGATAGAACAATACTTTCCATTGATATGTACAATGAACCAAGAATTCATTACGATTGGTCATTAGAGAGTCTTCAAGACACCTACTTAATATTTAATACTTCAGATGCTACAAATCAATTGAATTTGCAAAGAGTTTGTGATGATAATAATGATGATACGAATGTGGTAACGGTTAGAAACTATATGTTAGGTGAGTCATGGCATATATACGGTTATGTCGATAATGAACGAGAACTTACACAAGATTATGAAGGTGATTTATATAGCTTTTTAGCTAATGATAAAGTTTCAGTGGAGTTATATCAATCAGCAGATACTAATTTAGGTTTGTGGCGTGTTTCAAGAAATAAAGAAAACAAATTAGTGGTTTATCTAAATTTTGATCAAACGAGTGAACGAACAGAATTAAATGCGATATGGGAGGTTGTAGAATATACCGCCAATCATTTATTGTTAACTATACATAATGAAGATGGAACATCAAGAACCTTAACATTTCAGAAATAAATATCATTTTTCGTTTAACCCCAAATAAACTACAGATGAAAAAAAGAATCCTTAACCTAATTGCAATTACAGTATTAATGTTTGTTACTAGTTCTTGCGAAAAAAATGAAAATACAGTCGATGTCATGATTACTGCTGCAGATGTAACTGAAATAAAAGCGATTGTAATGTCTGGCAATTGGCAAATAACCCACTATTTTGATGCTCAAAACGATTTAACAACGGACTACGCTGACTTTACATTCATTTTTAATGAAAATGGAACTTTAGCTACTACTGATGGAAATAGTTCGCTTTCAGGAGCTTGGTTGGTAAAAAGTGGAAGTGATGATGAAACAAGTGCTGTCGATTTTGATGTTCATTTTTCATCTCCAGATAAGTTTAAAAAATTAAGCCAAGATTGGCAGGTTAAGAAATATACAGATTCACAAATCGAATTAAAGTATACAGATAGTGAAGATGACGGTATATCATTACTCACTTTTGAAAAATAATATTTAGAAGTCCCACATAATGCCCCACAATCATAAAAAGCACTCGTCTTAGATGGGTGCTTTTTTAGTTGATATTTTCTCGAGTTTCCCATAGTTATTGTTAAATTTGCCTTTCTTCAAAAAGCAATAAGACTATGTTCGACAATTTAAGTGAGAAACTCGATAAAGCCTTGCATGTACTAAAGGGACATGGCCAAATTACCGAGATAAATGTAGCAGAAACAACTAAAGAGGTACGTAGAGCCTTACTTGATGCCGATGTTAATTTTAAAATTGCCAAAGAATTTACCAATAGGGTAAAGGAGAAGGCATTGGGCCAAGATGTACTTACTACATTACAGCCAGGTCAATTAATGGTGAAAATCGTTAAAGATGAACTAACAGAATTAATGGGCGGTGAAACTGAAGGTATTAACCTTTCTGGAAATCCATCGGTAATATTAATGTCTGGTCTTCAAGGTTCTGGTAAAACCACCTTTTCAGGTAAATTGGCTAATTATTTAAAAACTAAAAAATCTAAGAAACCTTTATTAGTAGCTTGTGATGTATACAGACCAGCGGCTATTGATCAGTTACATGTTGTAGGTGAGCAAATTAGTGTAGAGGTATATTCTGATCGCGATAATAACGACCCAGTTTCAATTGCTAAGGCAGGTATAGCTAAAGCAAAGGCAGAAGGTTTTAATGTGGTAATTGTAGATACAGCAGGTCGTTTGGCTGTTGACGAAAAGATGATGAATGAAATTTCAGACATTCATAAATCTATCGAACCGCAAGAAACTCTTTTTGTTGTTGATTCTATGACAGGGCAAGATGCTGTAAATACGGCAAAAGCCTTCAATGATATTTTAAATTTTGACGGCGTTATATTAACTAAGTTAGATGGTGATACTCGCGGTGGTGCAGCTATTTCGATTAAATCAGTAGTAGATAAGCCAATTAAATTTATTGGTACTGGTGAAAAGATGGAGGCAATTGATGTTTTTCATCCCGACCGTATGGCTGATAGAATTTTGGGTATGGGTGATGTTATTTCACTTGTGGAAAGAGCTCAAGATCAATTTGATGAAGAGGAAGCGCGTAAAATTCAGAAAAAAATCGCCAAAAATAAGTTCGGTTTCGACGATTTCTTGAGTCAGATTCAGCAGATTAAGAAAATGGGTAACCTTAAAGACTTAATGGGTATGATTCCAGGAGCCGGTAAAGCCTTAAAGGGATTAGATATAGATGACGATGCCTTTAAACATATTGAGGCAATAATCCATTCCATGACCCCCGATGAACGAGCTAATCCTTCAAAATTAGATGTAAGTCGTAAAAAGCGAATTGCAAAGGGTAGTGGTCGCCAAGTACAAGATGTAAATCAATTGTTGAAGCAATTTGATCAAATGAGTAAGATGATGAAAATGATGCAAGGCGGTGGCGGTAAAAAGATGATGCAAATGATGGGTGGCATGAATGGTATGCGATAGATTCATGTTCAAGATAATTAATGAAGAGCCAAAATCAGAGTTAGATAATAATATAGTGGACCAATAGCGTTTTTATGGAAATCTTAGACGGTAAGAAAATATCAAATCAAATTAAGGAGGAAATTGCTGCTGAGGTAGCTCAGATGAAGGAACGTGGTGAAAAAGTACCGCATTTAGCAGCTGTAATTGTTGGTAATGATGGAGCTAGTTTAACCTATGTGGGTAGTAAGGTGCGTTCTTGTGAGCGTGTTGGCTTTGAATCTACCATGGTTCGTTTGCCGAATACAACCTCAGAACAAGAACTATTAAAAAAGATTCACGAGCTTAATGCTGACCCTAATATTGATGGTTTTATTGTACAGCTTCCGTTACCACCACAAATAGATACGCAACGTGTATTAATGGCTGTAGATCCAGATAAAGATGTGGATGGCTTTCATCCGATGAATTTTGGTAAAATGGCGCTTGATATGAGTACATTTATTCCAGCAACGCCTTTCGGAATTTTAGAACTTTTAGAGCGGTACCAAGTAGAAACACAAGGCAAGCACACCGTTGTAATTGGTCGTAGTCATATTGTAGGTAGGCCGATGAGTATTTTAATGGGTCGTAAAAGTTTTCCAGGAAATTCAACAGTTACTTTAACACATAGTAGAACTAAGAATATTAGTCAGATTACTACACAAGCAGATATCATTATTTCTGCCTTGGGAGTTCCTGGTTTCCTTAAAGCTGAAATGGTGAAGGATGATGTTGTAATTATTGATGTGGGTATTACCAGAGTGCCAGATGAATCTAGAGAGCGTGGGTATTATATTACCGGTGATGTAGATTTTGAAAATGTTAGTAAAAAGGCCTCATATATAACTCCAGTTCCTGGTGGTGTAGGACCAATGACTATTGCAATGTTGTTAAAAAACACACTGTTAGCAAGAGAACGTCATCGTAGTAAATAGGAGTATTTCATTAGATGTTTTAAAATGATATTAAACGTCCTTCAACTATTATTGGATGAATAGATAACGCTATTAAATAAATTCAGGTAGATTCTTCTGTGTTATCTACAATACTATCGTGTGGCGTTAATACATCGATATCATTGCTATCATCATAATCGCAACTACTCATGGCAACTATTGATGTGAAAATCAAACAGATTGCTAGAATTTTTTTCATACTGGTGAGGTTTAGTGCTTTGAGATAATCAAATTGTTCTTAGATAACGAAAAAAACAATCTTTTCTTATTCTCGAATACGACCCTAGGCAATTACAATGTGCGATTAATCATAAAACAATAGTGAAATTATAAATTGCACCTGCTTCAATCATAGCTTGCCAATTTGTCGGCAGCTTTTAATAAGTCCTGCGCTACTATTTCTGTTTTTGGCGCTAAGGGAAAAATCTGTTGACCAGGTCTACTAATAAAAGTTGCTCGCCATCCCGCCCAAAGGGCTCCGGCAACATCCCAGCCGTGAGCTGCAATGAGCATACATTCCTCTAGTTCTACACCCATTTGTTTTGCTCCCCATGCGTAGGTTTCCGTAAAAGGTTTGAATTTTCCGGTTGGTTCTACACTTAGCATTTCATCAAAATACTCGGTTAATCCGGCATATTCAAATTGCTTTTTTAATCCGTCTTTAGATGAATTGGTGAAGGCTACTAATTTGTATCCGGCATTTTTTAATTGTGTAAGTGCATCTATTACCTCTGGGTGCGCGGGTAAGTTACCCATAGACTCAGAAATAGTTGTACGAGCCTCCTCTTCAGACAAATTAATATCATGATTTGCCGCTACCATTTGTAATGCGGCAGCACCAATATGTCCAAAGGGTTTGTATTGACCACTAGCCGAAGTCACTAATGAATACTGCAACATCGTCGTAAACCAAAGGGTGAGTAAATCTTCTCTTCCGCCCAAAGCTTCACCTACTTTCTTTTGAACTTTTGTAAGATCTAAAAGTGTTTCGTTGACATCAAAGAACAATACTTTTGGACGTATATTTTTATGCGCTATAATAGTATCCATATTACAATCTTCGTTTAATGTGATTAAATCCTTTTACTATAAATATAAGAAACTACCAATGCCACCCAAGCAATTACGGCTGCCATTTGTTCACCATCACTGACCATGATATGCGCAAAAAATGCTAATGTTATTGCAAAGAAAAATGCAGAGTATGCCCATTCTTTAATCAAATAATACTTAGGGTTCCAAATGGCAAATAAACCGAACAACTTAGCCGTAGCATATGGGTAAATTAAATAAGTTGGATAGCCCAGGCTTACAAAAGCCGTTTTAATATATTCATGATTAAAAAAATACATACCAGCAGAAAAAAGTATTACCAATGTAAATATTCCTGTGGTTACGTAATAAATAATCTTATTGGTATTCATGCTCAAGGTGGTTAAATGAATTATTTATATTTATTAAGCGTTAGCAGATTTTCTAAATAAGAACACATTTGCAATCACCAAAATTATATAAGCTATAGGCATTACGGGTGGTTTGTGCTCCATTGGTAATATCTCTGCAGGCACCGCCGGATGCAAGTGCGTGTATACCGCAACGATCATCATAAGTACAATAGTTAGGTTGCCCAGGTAAAATATCTTTTCTCTAAGCTTTTGATTTAAGCTATTCCCTTTAAATGCTAAAAACAATAGTACCAAACCTACCCCAACTTCACTGAACTTAACAACGTATTGCATAAGGTCTGGCAACGGAAAACCGATTAAGGTCAGATGCTTATAAATAAATGTTTTAAAAGGTTCTTTGAACTTTGCCAAACCGGGCACTAGCATAATAAAACCTAATATTCCTGTTAGTATTTTTACTGAATTCTTCATCTGTATTATTCCGCAATTAGCTCTCCAAGTATTTGCTTAAATGTTTCTACAGGCTGTGCTCCTGTAACTGCACTTTTCATATTAAACACAATAGTAGGCACAGAATTTACACCCATATTTTTCCATTCGCCTTGTTTGATTCTTACCTCGTATCTTGCTTCTTCATTATCCAACTTAGCTAATGCTTCATCGGCATTTAAACCTACAGTTACCAAAGCTTCTTTTAATATTTCTCTGTCAGATACATCTTTTCTTTCACCAAAAAACGAAGTCATTAAGCGTAATTTGAGTTCAGTCTGTTTTCCAAAATCTTTAGCGTATTCTAAAAGTACATGGGCATCAAAAGTGTTTGCCATACGCATGTCATCAAAATAATCGAATTTAAAGCCTAGCTCTTCACCAATATCGGTCATATTCTGTTGCGATGCTTGCTGTTGCGCTATGGTTGAACCATATTTCTCGGTAATATGCTCGGTTACATTCTGACCTTCTGGTGGCATTTGCGGATTCAATTCAAAAGGTTGCCATTCTATTTCTACTTGATCTTCAATACCAAGTTCCGTAATCGCTTTCTCTAAACGCTTATACCCAATGGCACACCAAGGGCAAACTACATCAGATACGATATCTATTTTCAATTTCTCATTCATGTTGTCTGTTTTATATTACTTCACTAATCTGCACTACAGGTTTTACATTGGTAAAATTTGGTAAGTCGGCCAATATTTTCTGAGCATTTACACCAAAAGAGTTTTGGAAAGTAACTATAGATTCAAATATTAAATTGGCGATAACTACATAAGGTGCAGCTTCATCTGGACTGCCCCCTGAAATTCCGAAATTCACATCAGAAGATACTATTGCATCACCTAATAATTCATTTAATAAACTTCCATGCGTTTTAATATAGTACTCTTTATTGAATTCTAAATCTTTACTATTTGGGTACATCACTGTCAACTTAATCATATCTCTTTGTTATTAGTTTTAATATTAAACCTTCCACAGTTAAGTGGAAGGTTTACAACAATCAATCAACCAATGGTTTCGGGGGAATTATGAAACCATATTTTCTTTAGACCATTCAAATTTTTTGAAAGCGTCGTCTACCGGGGTATGCGCAATGTGGTTTGTGTAGTTACTAATTGTCTTTTGAGACAATCCTAAAATAATGTCTAATACATGTGCCTCTCCATATCCAGCTGCGTAAAAAGCATCTAAATCTTCTTGTGTAACATTACCTCTCTTACGCACAATTGTTAAAGTCATAGTACGTAATGCTTCTAACTTTACATCTGCAAGTGGTGTTTCATTTCGTAAAGCTTCAGTGATAGTGTCGTCTACTTTCATCATTTTTGCTATTCCGGTATGTGCTGGTACACAGTAATGACAAGCGTGCTCAACATTAATTGTTTGCCATACCACAGTCAATTCTTCTTCGTTAAGTGAAGATTGCGTAAATAACTCGTGTAGTGTTTGATAAGCCTGTAAAATTTGTGGAGATCCAGCTAAAACACCGTGCAAACCAGGAATCATTCCATATGCCTTTTGAGAATTTTCTAATAATGCTTTGCTACCTTCTGGTGCAGTTTCAATGTTGTGTACTTTTAAAGATGTCATAATTATAATTTGTTTATATCTAAGCAAATGCTTAGATAAAGATTAAAAAAAATGTTATATGTTTAAAAATGTAATTTCAATTATTCCTTTGAGTTGTTTCTCATCAAATACTTTTGAGGATATCGATAACCCTAAAATACTATTCATTAAATAATCAGCCTGTTGGTTAATTACTTTTTCATCCCCTAAGTCGCCTTGTTTGAGATTCCTTACAAACATATTTTTAATGTTTGAAGAAAATTTCTTCAGCGCTGCCATAATAGTCGGTTCCGTAACTTCTTTAATTTCGTTTACTGTATTGGTAACCAGGCATCCTTTAAAAATTGCACCTTCTCTTGAGAATTCTAAAAAGTCATGAAAATATTCTTTAATGCCTTCAATTCCGTTATTAGAGCTTTCTAATTTGTCGGTGATAGTTTTAATTTGAGAATTATAATACTTTAAACTTTCTAAGAAAACACCTTCTTTGTTCTTAAAGCTGGCATAAATAGAAAACTGATTAATACCCATTTCCTTTTCCAACATTCGAACAGAAGTATTCTCATATCCATTACGCCAAAATAAGCGCATTGCCTTTGCTATAACCTCTGCTTCTATATATTGTTTTTTACGTGCCATTTATTAGAAATAATAAAGCAAAACTAAGCAAGTGCTTTGAAATAAAAAAAAGTTTAACCTTTTTTTATCGTATTTAGGATTTCTTTGGTATGAATTGTAAATGTCTCTTTTAGTTAAATAAAAGGTTGTATTTATTACTTGTTGTATTAAAACTGTCTTTAAGTTTGTAATATCAATATCATCAATAAAAGCGAAATGAACAAAGTAATTATAATAACAGGTTCTTCACGAGGGATTGGAGCAGAATTGGCGAAAACCCTAGCTGCGAAAGGCGCAAAGATTGTGGTTAATTATGCCGGAAATAAAATTGCGGCAGATTCTGTTGTAAGTCAAATAGTAAATAATGGTGGTGAGGCAATAGTAGTTCAAGCAGATGTTAGTAATACGGCAGATGTAAAAAGGTTATTTGCAAAAACTATTGATACTTATGGTCATGTAGATGTATTAATTAATAACGCAGGGATAGCAATTTATAAACTTCTGAAGGACACTACAGACGATGATTATAATAGAATTTTTGATATTAATGTGAAGGGTGTTTTCAATACGATGCGTGAGGCCGCAACAGTACTATCAGAGGGCGGTAAAATAGTTAACTTTTCAAGTACAACTACACGTGTGATGTTACCTACATATGGTGCTTATTCTGCAACAAAGGCAGCCGTTGATCAGTTAACGAGAGTTTTTGCAAAAGAAGTAGGGGATAGAAGAATTAGCGTAAATTGTATAGCTCCGGGGCCTGTAAATACAGAACTCTTTAATCAAGGGAAAAGTGACGAATTTATTAGTAGATTAGCATCAATGTCAGCATTTAATAGAATAGGTGAGCCAGAAGATATTGCTAAGATAATTATGTTTTTAGTTAGCGATGAATCTGGTTGGATTACGGGTCAAATCATGGGTGCTAATGGAGGTTTTGCCTAAAATTGAAATTGTCAAACACAAATTATGAAACTTTTTAAACTTATGCTTGCAACATTATTCATGACCTTACTTCCAGCTTCTTGCACTGAAAAAATACAAGAAGAACCAAATATGATACAGAAAAATATGATGGTTCGCATAGCAGAACTCGAGATTGCACCAGAATTTTTAGAAGAATATATCGAAATTTTAAAAGAAGAATCCGAAGCATCAGTGCGATTAGAGCCAGGGGTGATTTCTATTTTTCCAATGTATCTAAAGGAAAATAGAACGTCGATTCGAATTTTAGAGATTTATGTGGATGAAGCAGCCTATGAAACGCATTTAAAAACACCTCATTTTATTAAATATAAAACATCAACTAAAAAAATGGTAAAAGGCTTGAAATTAATAGATTTGAATGCTCTTGATTCTGATAATATGCCTAAAATTTTCAGTAAATTACGAGAGCTTTAGTCACTATAAGTAAAACGTTCTCTTACGATTAATTTTTATTAAATTGTAGTTGTGATATTATTTTTATCCAATCTATGGCTAAAAATTTGCTTGTTGCTTATAAGTTTCTGTACATTTAAAATTATTACAAAATCTATTTTGTATGCAAAGCAAATATTCATTCTCCTCCAAATGAAGTATTTGCAGAATATTATATAACTAAACTTAACTGACATTACTATTTAAATTCTTTTAAAAATCATGAAGAGTACTATAATACTGTGTTTATTCACATTGTTGTTGTTTGGGTGTAAGCAAAATCCGAATAAAAAATCAGAGTCCAATACAACCGAATTAACAGAACCTATTGGTGTAGAAAACGTTGCCTATAAATGGGGTAAAATGGCTTTAACGGCTACCGCAAATGATACTGAAAAATTTAAACCTAGACCGACCATTACTTCGCGGTTTTTAGGATTAATTTTTGTTTCAATTTTTGATGCCTGGTCTAGATATGATGAGAATGCTATTCCCGTTTATTTAAAAAATACCGACCGTAGACCTATGGACGAGCATTCACTTAAAAATAAAGAAATTGCAATTAGTTATGCGGCATATGGTGCCATGTCTGAATATTATTTTTCGGATAAGGAATTGTTTGCCAATTTTATGAAAGAAATGGGTTTAGATCCAAATAACAAATCGTTGGACCCAAAGACGCCAGAAGGTATTGGAAACCTAGCAGCAAAGGCAGTAATTGAAGCTAGAAAAGGTGATGGGGCAAATCAGTATGCTGAAGAAGAAGGTTCTAATGGAGAATTCTATTTTAATTATGTAGGGTATGAGCCAGTAAATTCTGCGGATAAAAACGTAGATATAAATCGTTGGCAACCAAAGTATTTTTCAGATGGTATGGGTGGACAATATGCGCCTGGGTGTTTAACTCCTTTTTGGGATAAGGTAACTCCTATTGCATTAAAAACAGGTGACCAATTTCGACCAGGTCCACCACCTTTAGTAGGATCGGAACAATTAGAACAAGAGGTGAAAGAAGTTGTTGAAATGCAGGCAAACTTAACCGATTACCAAAAAGCTTTGGTAGAATTTATGAGAGACGGACCACAATCTGTTCAACAAGCAGGCCACTGGCTAAAATTCGCGCAAGATGTTTCTCGTAGAGATTCTCATACCCTTGATCAAGATGTGAAAATGTATTTCTACAATCAAGTAGTTGCAATGGATGCGTTTATAGCCTCTTGGGATTCAAAAATGTTTTATGATTACGCAAGACCTTATGCTTTAGTGCATGAATATTACTCAGGTAAAAAAATAAAAGGATGGGGTGGAGAAGGTAAGGGAATGATTGAAATGGATGGATCGCAATGGCGACCTTATTCTCCTGAAATATTCTTATGTCCACCTTTTCCAAGCTATACGTCAGGGCATAGTACAATTAGTGGTGGTTGTGCTGAGGCCTTAAAATTATGGACAGGTAGCGAAAAATTTGGTTCGGAAGCAGTTTTGGTTGCAGGGGCCATGACTGAACCAGATATGGTGGGTGATACCATTACATTAAAATTCCCAACATTTACTGAAACCGCTGAAATGGCAGGTGTGTCAAGAGTTTTAGGAGGGTATCATATACAGGCAGATAATGTTGCAGGTTTAGAATTGGGAAGAAAAGTGGCACATGAGGCATGGGATTTTTATAAGATGCATATTGGAGAGAAATAGTATACAAAAATCACCTTGTACAGGTAAAGCCAGATGTTAAATATTTATTACTAGTTAATTTGAACGAATTTAAAATATTTTGAATTGAGTATAAATTTTTAAAAACACGATTATGAAACTAGGTGCATTTTCAATTAGTCTCGCGGTTAAAGATTTGAAAATATCACGCGATTTTTACGAGAAGTTAGGTTTTGCTGTTTTCGCAGGTGGTATGGATAAAAATTATCTAATCATGAAAAATGAAGATTCATTAATTGGACTTTTTCAAGGAATGTTTGAGAATAATATTCTCACGTTTAACCCTGGTTGGGATCAAAATGCAAATGCATTATCAAATTTCGATGATGTTCGCGATATCCAAAAAGACCTAAAAAATCATGGTATTAAGTTGGAGACAGAAGCTGATGAAAATTCAAAAGGAGCAGCAAGTATCGTTTTAAAGGATCCAGATGGGAATGCCATTTTAATAGATCAGCATATTTAGTTGTTTTATGATTTACCATTTTTTTTGCACTAATTAAGTTGGCATTTTGATTCTTAAGAATGTCAATATTTATTTACATATTTTATTTAGAACCAATAGACCAACATGAAAAAAATCATTTATTTAATTGCATTTTGTTTTTCGTATGTAGCAATAGCACAAACCGGAAAAGTATTTGATAACCTTAGCATGTCTAGTAAAATATTAGATATGGAACGGAATTACGCAGTTTATTTACCACCAGACTATGAAACATCTGAACGCAGCTATCCCGTATTATACTTATTGCATGGAGCAACTGATGACCATACCGGATGGGTTCAATTTGGAGAAGTGTCCCGTATTACAGATGCGGCTATTAAAGATGGTTCAGCAACACCTATGATAATCATAATGCCAGATGCAGATACTGGTAAAATGGGTTATTTTAATCAAGGAGATTGGTTGTATGAAGATTTCTTTTTTAAAGAATTGATGCCTCACGTTGAACAAAAATATAGAATTCGAAGTGAAAAGAAGTATAGGGCAGTGGCCGGACTTTCAATGGGTGGCGGTGGCTCGTTTATGTATGCTTTGCATCATCCAGAACTTTTCTCATCTGCCTGCCCTTTAAGTGCTTATGTTGGGCCATTAACTATTGAAAATCTTAAAGAACGCCTTGCTAGAAATAATGAGAAACGCTCAAATGCAGAACTTAAAGAGTATTTTAACAAACACAATGCCATCAATTTAATTGAGACTGTTCCGGTAGAAGATATAAAGTCTGTTCGATGGTATATTGATTGTGGTGATGATGATTTTCTGTACGAAGGAAATAGTCTGGTGCATATTGCGATGACCAAAAAGAAAATTCCGCACGAATATCGGGTTAGAGATGGTCGGCACAGTTGGGTTTATTGGCGAGCCTCACTACCGAAAGTTTTAGAATTTGTATCACAAGCTTTTCATCAGAATTAAATTGATTGGTGCTATGAGTTGTGTTGGTGATCTTTTTAAACAACGGAGTTTCGTTCTGCTTTTATCTTTCGTCTTATTGTTTTCATGTAAAGAATCACCAAAGAAAAATATACAGGAGTCCGTTGTTAAAGAAAAAGTAGAGAACGGAAACCCTATTTTTAGCGGTTGGTATGCCGATCCCGAAGGTGCCGTTTTTGATGATACATATTGGGTATATCCTACCTATTCAGATGCTTATGATAAGCAATTGCATTTCGATGCATTTTCATCTAAAGATTTGGTCACTTGGAAAAAACATAAAAATATACTTGATACTACCAAAGTTAAATGGTTGCGGCAAGCATTATGGGCGCCATCAATAATTGAAAAGGATGATAAATATTTTCTATTTTTTGGCGCAAATGATATACAGAGACCAGGTAGAAATTCGTACGACCCTACTAACGATATCAACCACTATGGTGGTATTGGGGTTGCAGTGGCTGATACACCCGGTGGTCCTTTTTCAGATTATTTAGGTAAACCATTAATATCTGATTTTTACAATGATGCGCAACCAATAGATCAATTTGCATTTAAAGATGAAGATGGTACTTATTATTTTTTCTATGGAGGTTGGAGTCATTGTAATCTTGGAAAACTGAATTCAGATTTTACAGGTTTTATTCCTTGGGAAAATGGTCAGTTATTTAAAGAAATTACACCAGAAGGATATGTGGAAGGTCCATTTATGTTTCTAAGAAAGGGTATTTACTATTTTATGTGGTCTGAGGGTAGTTGGGGAGACGGTTCATATAAAGTAGCTTATTCTATGTCTGATAAAGTTACAGGTCCATACAAAAGAATAGGTACAGTTTTAGAATCTAAACCAGGTGATATTGCAAATGGTGCTGGGCATCACTCCGTAATTAATAAACCAGGAACAGATGAATGGTTAATGGTGTATCATAGAAGGCCAATACCTAACCAAGATCGTGATCATCGTGTTACCTGTATTGATAAAATGGAATTCAATACTGATGGAACCATTCAACCAGTAATAATGACATTTGAAGGCGTTCAATAGGACAAAAAAATAATAATATCATGAAAAATATTTATTGTTATTTCTTAATTGTGATTTCATTTTTCTCAACAAATACATTGATTGGCCAGTCAACTGAACCTTTAAAAATTGGGGTAATTGGGTTGTCACATTCGCATGTAAATTGGCTGTGGAGTAGGCCGCATTTAAAAGATGTGGAGATTGTAGGTATTGTTGAGCCAAATAAAGAATTAGCAAAACGTTTTTCGGAGAATAAAGGTTTTTCTATGGATTTGGTTTACGATTCTCTGGCGGAATTTGTTGCAGCTACAAAACCGGAAGCAGTTACAGCGTTTGGTTCAATATACGAGCACTTAGCTGTAGTAGAATTCTTTGCGCCACTTGGCATTCATGTCATGGTAGAAAAACCATTAGCGGTAAGCTTTGAGCATGCTCAAAAAATGAAGGACTTAGCAGAAAAACATAAAATTCATTTACTTACTAATTATGAGACAACATGGTATCCAACAAATCATAAGGCTTTTGAAATGGTTAACAATGGTGCTATTGGTCCTTTAAGAAAAATAGTGGTACATGATGGACATGAGGGGCCACAGGAAATTGGTGTAAACAAAGAATTTTTAGAATGGCTTACCGATCCAGTTTTAAATGGAGGAGGAGCATTAATGGATTTTGGTTGTTATGGTGCTAATTTAATTACATGGTTAATGAAAAATGAAAGACCAATTAGTGTTACCGCTGTTACACAAACAATAAAACCTGATATTTATCCAAAAGTTGATGATGAGGCAACAATAATTGTTACCTACCCAGAAATGCAAGGTGTGATTCAAGCTTCTTGGAACTGGCCAATGGGGAGAAAAGACATGGAAGTTTATGGTAAAACGGGTTATATAATTAGTGAAGACCGACACAACATGCGCTTTCGATTAAGTCAGAAAGTAAAAGAACAGCGTAAAGTTTTAGAAGAACGTACTGCGCCATATGCAGACCCTTTTTCGGTATTAGCAGGAGTAATTCGTAAAGAGATTGTTTTGCCGAAAGACAATTTATATTCTTTAGAAAATAATATAGTAACGATGGAAATATTAGAAGCTGCGCGTATAAGTGCAAAGTCTGGTGAAACAGTTTACCTGAAATAGTAAAGCTATATTTCTGATAAAAGTGCGCTCACATTATTTAGCAAACAATTGCCCAATATCTTTAAATGATTTAAACTCTAAAGCATTTCCAGCAGGGTCTAAAAAAAACATCGTTGCTTGTTCACCAACCTGCCCTTCAAAACGAATATAGGGTTCAATAATAAATTCGATTCCTTTGGATTTTAATTCTTCAGCGAAATTTTGAAAAGTTTCCCATGGTAATACAACTCCATAATGTGGTACGGGTACTGCATGTCCATCAACAGGATTGTGATGAAGGTTTTTAGTTTCAATTTTTGGTTTGTAATGGATAACCAATTGATGTCCGAATAAATTAAAATCAACCCATTGGTCGCTACTTCTGCCTTCTTCGCAATTAAGAATATCACGATAAAATTTTCTACATGCATCTAAATTATGAACAGGTATTGCGATATGAAAAGGAGTAATGTTTTGCATAAGAAAAATAATTTATAATAAAATTAGCTAATTCTTATGACTTCAGAAATGCAATAACTTTTTCGCTTACTTCATCTTGGTGAAGTGAATGACCTAGGCCCTCCGTTTTAAGAAGTTTACTGTTTTTCCATTTTGCATGTACTTTTTCTGAACCACTTACTGGAGTAACTTTGTCATAAACATCATGTATTAACAGTCCTTTTGATTCGAAGTCTTTTACAAAATTTACTGTAGAAAATTCATGCATTTGAAATCCGAACATACCGAAGAAGTATTCTCCCATCGCATTCATTACCTTTTTATTCAAACCTAAAATGTCTTTATAACCATTTATAAAGGGTAAAAATTCAGATGGACTACCAAGTGTAATTATTTTTTTCACACCATTATTTATACTATGATAATTATAGTAGATTGCGCTCATTCCACCAATGGAGTGTGCTAAAATATGTTTTGGTTTATATTTATCTACAACAGATTTTATGCCTTGTGAATATAATACTGCGGTAAAGGTTTTACTACTTGAATATCCGTGTGCGGGAGCATCTAAAGCGATAACATTAAAACCTTCCTTTGTTAGGTAAGAAATTAAATTCTTCCAACGAAAGGAATTGCTTTCCCATCCGTGAAGTAATAGAACAGTGTCTTTATTTCCTTTCCATTTATAGGTTTGAAAATGTACTCCTTCCGATTCTATTGTTTCAGATTTTGCAGCATCTAAAAAGCTTTTTTGATGTGGTTGAACTTTACCCTTTCTAGGAGTGCAAAATAAATGAAATGCCTTCTCAGCAGCCTTTTTTTTTGAGAAAATAGCTAAAGAGTTAAAATAAAACCCATAGGCTTTTGGTAGAATTCGATTGAGGGTTTTCTTCATTTTGATATATAGGTTACTTTATGTAACTTACTCTTTAATAGATACTAAATTAATATTCTTTTTTGACATATTTATTAGTTACAAAAAACGCACAAGGTAAGCATATGGAAACTATTACTGAAAATCAGAAGGTTGCATCAAAAAAAAAGATAAAAAAAATGTTTGGTCATATAGATTTAAAAACTGCCGAATATTGTCCTATTCGTGATGTAATGGCTTTGGCTTCAGATAAATGGAGTATTCTTATAATTTTAAACTTAGGATATTCACAGGTTTTACGTTTTAATAAATTAAAAAAATATGTTTCTGGAATTTCTAATAAAGTGTTGAGTGAAAGGCTTAAAACATTAGAGACAGATGGTTATCTAGAAAGAAAAATGTATCCAGAAGTGCCAATAAGGGTTGAGTACAAATTAACAGATTTCGGATTTTCATACCTTCAAAAATTAATAGAACTCACAGAGTGGATAACCCAATATAGCGATCTTGTAATTGAAAGAAGGAAAAAGGTTAAAACCTCATGAATTGGCTAAAACTAATTCCAGCCAATCATTAAATATTTGATTTTGGCTTTGTCAGGTATTTGTACTGCTTCAATATTCGTGCTAGTAGCATAGCGCAGACTAGAAGGTAATTCCTCTTTATCAATGGTAAAATAAGCATCACTATCTTTAAGTAATATCAGTACATTTTTTCTTGACGTAATAACTTTTTTAACCGTAAAATTGTCTTTTATATCCTTAAAAGTACTTAACAAGCCCACACCGTTATTAGTTGTATAACGGGGGTCTTCAACTCGGATATTTTCAATCATTGGTATGGAATCACGAGTCGGTGTAAGGGTTAATAAATGATTACCACCTTTTTCGAAAATTTTAATTTTTTGAGCTCCACTTCCAAATTTTAGTGCAACCGTATCTTTTACCACAGAATCTTTGTCAAATATAATTTCAATATCTCGGGCAAGGCTACTTCTGTTCAGTTTGCCAATACTATCGTGACCAATTAAAAAAGTATTGTCTTTTTCTTCCTTGCAGTTAATAATTACAAGTAGAATTACAAATAGTGGTAGAAATTTAATTTTTTTCATGCAATCATTGTTTTTTGCAAATTCTTAACTATGTGTTATCGCATAACTTTTTTAAGTACACCAAGAACTCCTCTAATGAAAGTTGCACTTGTTAATACTTTAATTACCGGGTTTTGTCTAGTACTTGCTCTTTTTGTACTTCTACTAGATGTTTTGGTTTTCTCTTTAGCTGCGGTTGCTTCAGCTTTTTCTATCTTTTCATTTAATATTTCATAAGCACTTTCACGATCGATAACATCATTGTATTTCGGAATTAGTTGCGATTTTTTAATAACCGTTTTCAACTCTTTATCTGTCAATACATCCATTCGACTCATTGGCGCCCGTAATAAAGTTGCTGCTAATGGAGTTGGGCGACCTTTTTCATCTAATGCCGATATTAATGCTTCACCAATACCCAAAGAAGTAAGTACTTCTTTTGTGTTATAAAATTCCGATTCTGGGTAGTTTTCAGCAGTTAATTTAATTGCTTTACGATCTCTTGCAGTAAATGCTCGTAAGGCATGTTGAACTTTTAAGCCTAGCTGAGCAAGTACTTCATTAGGCACATCTGTTGGGTTTTGAGTAACAAAGTATAAACCGATGCCTTTCGAACGAATTAATTTTACGATACTTTCAATTTGATCAAGCAACGCTTTTGAAGCTTCTTTAAAAATTAAATGGGCTTCATCTATAAACAATACCAATTCAGGTTTGTCACTATCTCCTTGTTCTGGAAAACTTGCATATATTTCAGCTAATAAACTTAGCATAAAAGTTGAAAATAGTTTAGGTCTATCTTGAATATCAGTAAGTCGAAGAATATTTATATAGCCGTTACCATTTTCATCAAGACGTGTTAAATCATCTACTTCAAAAGATTTTTCACCAAAGAATAAATCGGCGCCTTGTTGTTCAAGTTCAATTATTTTTCTAAGAATTGTACCGGTTGATGCTGTTGATATTCTTCCGTAATCTTTAGTGAATTCTGCTTTTCCAGCGCCCGTAGCATATTGTAGTACTTTTTTAAAATCTTTTAAATCTAGAAGCGGTAACTTGTTATCGTCACAATATTTAAAGACGACAGCTACAATTCCTTCTTGCGTTTCGGTAAGGTCTAAAATTCGTGATAAAAGTGTAGGACCAAACTCAGAAACAGTTGCTCTTAGTTTTACACCGTCTTGTTCAGACAAGGATAAAATTTCGATAGGAAAACTTTTTGCATCAAATGGTAATCCAATTAGATTATGCCTTTCATCTATTTTCGCATGACCAGGGCTCGGTTGTGCTAAACCACTTAAATCACCTTTAAGGTCCATTAAAAGTACTGGAATTCCTTTTTCAGATAAATTCTCAGCCAATACTTGAAGCGTTTTTGTTTTACCGGTACCCGTTGCACCAGCTATTAATCCATGACGGTTTAAAGTCTTTAATGGTATTTTGACAAAAGCTTTGTTAACTGCTACTCCGTTTAACATTGCAGCACCCATTGTAATATAGTCACCCTTAGTGGTGTATCCTTTTTCAATATGTGCGTAAAAATCTTCTTCTTTAGACATTTGGACAAATTTGACCATAAAAATAGATCATTTTGAAAGAATAGCCGCCGACATCATGGTTGATGATGGTTTTTCAGCGGCCATATTACAGTTTTTAAAAGCAATCTGTACTATGATTTTTGCAGACTGCTTATAGTTACTGCCAGCTAAAATGTATCTTTGCCGAATGCTTAAGGAAGATGTTTTACTGGAAGTAGAAAAAGGATGTATGTTACCCCTAATGGAGGAGTTTTATACAATTCAAGGTGAGGGATATCATAAAGGTACTGCAGCGTATTTTATACGAATTGGTGGTTGTGATGTAGGCTGTCATTGGTGCGATGTTAAAGAAAGCTGGAATGCGGAGTCGCATCCTCCAACAGCAATAGCGAGCATCGTAGAAAATGCTGCAAAATATTCTGATACTATAGTTGTAACGGGTGGTGAGCCTTTAATGTGGAATATGCTTCCCTTAACGCAATCGCTAAAAGAAAAGGGTTTGCAAACGCATATTGAGACTTCAGGTGCTTATGAATTAACGGGTATTTGGGATTGGATTTGTCTTTCACCAAAAAAAAATAAACTGCCTACTCCAGCAGTACATGCTGCAGCACACGAACTTAAAGCAATAGTCTATAATAAACACGATTTGATTTTTGCAGAAGAACAAGCAGCCTTGGTGAATGATGAATGCATTTTATATCTACAACCAGAATGGAGTGTGCGAGACAAAGTAGTGCCACTAATTGTAGATTATGTGATGAAAAATCCGAAATGGAAAGTTTCGTTGCAAACACACAAATACTTGAATATACCGTAGTTTATTTGTGGTGCGTAGTAAGTCTAGCGCCCACCATTAGCTTGTAAGTCAAGTATACATTCATCATCTAAGGACACTGTAGCTGCACCTTTCGATGTTTTATTCGATAGCATACTTAAAACAGTTTTGCCGCTTAAAGAACATCCTGCTTTTAAACCGCCTGTACTTTCAGTAGTATTGTTTACCTGTCCTTTATTAGAAGGTCCGCCAAATTGTAATTCAGCGCGCATTAAACAACCTTCAATATCACAATGATTTTCAGCATCGGGATCTTCATGCGGGTTAACTTCAGGAGTTCCTAAATCAACTAATCCAAATAAATGACCAAATTCATGATTCAATGTAGCAGCTTCAATATCTGTATTGGTGATAAAAAAACTTTGTGCAGCTAGGCTTCTAACAGTAGCTTCGTGAATAATCATCGAAGTATTTCTGTAAACTGCTCCAAGTGTTACTAAGCCTTCGTCTTCGTCGTCATCTTCAGCAGAGGCATCGCTAAAATAAATGTAAATAGCCAAAGTTTCACCACTGTTATATTTGGTGCGATTTTCAGTTTCGAGCTCGGCAATTTCATTGAGCGACAAGGAGTCTTTTTCTGGGGAAGCAAGCTCATTATAGATTACTTCAATATCGTCTTTAAAAGTATGCGCTCTTAAAAAATCGGTAAAACTCGTTATAGAAGCTGATGTTGGTTTAAAACCAGTAACATAGCCTATTTCAATAAGTAATTTGGTGTATTTTGTGTTTGAAAGTATATCATTGGCAGAATCACCAGTTGCTTGTAGATTTAATGTTTTGTCAATTTTTTGTTCCGTTTCATCATCAGAATTTTTAGAACAGTTGGTAAGTATTATAAAACATAGCAGTAGGGTGTAAAATCCAATTTTGCGAATATTCATCATTTGCTTTAGTTTAAGAACGCAATTTCCATGCCTACTATTATGTTATGGGGTATAACTTTGCTAAATAGTCGAAATGACTTCCTGTAAATAACATGTCACATTCAAAACCATTTTTAAGTGCTACAGCTTCCAAGGTCTCAAAATCTATATATAACCAGTCAAAAGGGCTGCTTACTTCATTTTTATAGGTCATTTTAAATTCAACTTCCCCGTAATAATTTTCTATATCTGAAATATCATAATAACCATTTTCTGTTTCATACATGTATATTATATCACTAGAATCAAGTAAAATGTAACCTTCAGAAGTCAATAATTTCTTAGCATGATTTAAAAAATCATCTAAATTGGATAATTTACCAACAATACCAATTCCATTCATTAAAAGTAAAAGTGTATCATATTTTTTAGCAGAATAATTCATGATATCCAAACAAATTGCATGTTCCACGCCTCTTGCTTTACTAACCGAAATTGCCCCTTCACTAATATCTAAGGCAGTTGCTGATAGTCCTTTTTGTTGTAAATGTAAACTGTGACTACCCGCGCCACAACCAATGTCTAGTACCTTTCCAGTGCAATTTTCTAGTGCAATTTGCTCTATTTTAGGCATTTGTTGGAAATTTCTAAATAGATGGGGCAGGGGAATAATATCTTCCTCTTCTAACGAAGAATTTGTAACGATATCTTCAGAATAATTTCCATTTTGATAATCAAGTAGCGCCTTGCCAAAAACATCGGTAGTCATATTATTTGTACTTTGCATGCAAATGTGGCACTTTTGATTTAATTGAAGAAGCATAAACCCCGCACATTATGAAAAAGCTCACACGCTTATTTATCGGACTATTCATGTTCATTACAGCATTTGTAATTGCTCAAGATACAACTGAAGATTCATTAGCTTCAACATATTTAGAATCAAATGGTAGTCTTCAGCAATACGATTATGCCTATGGTCAATTGCTTTTAATGTTGGATAAACAATATCCTAAATCTGAAGAAAACGCTCAAGGGTGGCAATTTCTTAATGATAATAAGGATAAGGCTATAGCCGATATGAAAGCGCTATTGGTGCCAATTTATAATTCTAATTTCACGAAGGAAGATTTAGGGCAAATGATTGATTTTTATCAAACAGATACAGGAAAACAGTTAATGTTAGATCGCACAAAAATGAGTGATACACAGAAGCAAGAATTGAATTCGTATTACAATACTGCAGTAGGACAGAAAATAGTAGAAAAACAACAATCATTATCGGCAGAAATTGCCATTGCCTCTGAGAACTGGAGTCGTGATTTGTATGAAACTGCTGTAAGTTTATTAAAAAGTGAATAGCCAGTTAGAAGACCTTGCACAAAAGGCTAAGGAGAAGCATACTGAAAATAAAAAGTTCTTTGCTAAACTAAAAAAGAAGCCGCCGAAAAATTTATATTATGTAATGCAAGAATTACATGAAACTGAATTTGAAAATACTGATTGTCTAAATTGTGCCAATTGTTGTAAAACCACAGGACCACTTTTTACGAATGCTGATATTGAGCGTATTGCCAAATATTTACGATTAAAACCACAGCGGTTTATTGAAACATATTTAAGAGTAGATGAAGAGAATGATCATGTTTTACAAAGTGTGCCTTGTACTTTTTTAGATGATCAAAACTATTGTTCAATCTATGATGTTCGTCCAAAGGCGTGTCGTGAATTTCCGCATACAGATAGAAAGAAGTTTCAGCAAATTAGTAATCTTACGATGAAAAATGTCGCCATTTGCCCAGCCGCATATAATATTGTAGAGGCTATGAAAAAGGCTATCAAACATTGATTTTATAATTAAAAAGGAAGTTTGTTATATTTAGGATATGGAATCATTATTAAATTATTTTGAAAATATACCTCCTGCCCATCGTAGTTTAATATTGGTAGGAGGGCTTACTTTTTTTTGGATTCTTGAAGGTTTAGTGCCGCTTTACAAATTCAATTATAAAAAATGGGAACATGCCTGGCCGAATCTGTTTTTTACAATTACCACCATTATTATTAATTTCTTTTTGGCTTTTTTGTTATTAAAAACAAGTGATTGGGCAGTAGCAAACGATTTCGGAATTATTAACTGGTTACCTGAAATGCCACTATGGCTATACGTGCTTTTAGGTGTTATGTTGCTCGATTTCATTGGAGCCTATTTAGCACATTTTGTAGAACATAATGTTAAACCATTATGGATGGTTCATTTGGTGCATCATACAGACCATAATGTAGATACAACTACAGCAAACAGACATCATCCTCTTGAAAGTATGATTCGTTACGCATTCACACTTTTCGGTGTTTATTTAGTTGGTGCCCCAATGGGGGTGATTATGCTGTACCAGTCGTTGTCATTGGTAGCTACACAATTTGGACATGCGAATATTGGCTTACCGAAAAAAATCGATGAAATTTTGAGTTGGGTTATCGTTTCTCCAGATATGCATAAAGTACATCATCACCATATGTTACCCTATACTGATTCTAATTATGGTAATATTTTTTCAATATGGGATCGTTTACTCGGTACTTTTATGAAGTTAGATACTGATAAAATTGTTTATGGTGTGGATACTTTTTTTAATGAAGAAGAAAACGCAAAGTTATCTGTTCTTTTAAAACAACCCTTTCATAAATATCGGAAGCCTACAAATAATCCTGAGAAAAAATAATAAGCTGCAGATATTTCTAATACAACAAATATTTCTCGCGAATTAGTTTAAAAGCGGCAATATCTTCTTGCCACGACTCTTTTATTACATCTTCAGAAAGCCCTTTTTCAATTTGCTGTTGAAGTAACTCTGTGCCCGCATGTTTTGTAAACCCAGAGGTGTTAAAAAACAAAGTTTTGTCGGTGCAATTAGCATAGGCATCAATAATCCATTTTAAAGAAACTTCATTGAGTTTTGGTATGGCCGATAAATCTTTGCCATAACATTTTTTTCCATTTTCCTTAGGGCTTTTAGATCCAAAATTTGGCCTTGGGAAATATTTAAAACTGTATTGTGTTGAGTCTAAAAACGAAGCTCCATACCGTTGAAATTGAAATTCAGTGCCACGGCCGGCGTTAATATTTGTCCCTTCGAATAAACCAAGACTAGGGTAGAGGTTTATAGATTCGGCGTTTGGTAAGTTTGGAGAAGGCCGTATGGGTAATTTATATTCAGAATCATGAGAATATTTGTCTAAGGGTACAATTGTGAGATTTACATGCTTATTGCCACTTAGCCAACCTTCTCCATTTACCATATTGGCATATTCACCTATGGTCATGCCGTAAACCAAAGGAATATTGGTCATGCCCAAGAATCCTTGATTTTCCGTCTTCATTGTTGGACCATCAATATAATGTCCGTTTGGGTTTGGTCGATCTAAAACGATAATTTTTCTTTTACTTTCCGCACAGGCCTCCATCACCAATTGCAATGTTGCGATATAAGTGTAGAAACGCACACCTACATCTTGAATGTCAAAAATAACCACATCAACATTTGCTAGTTGCGAAGGAGTTGGTTTTCTGTTTTTACCATATAGAGAAATTAAGGGAAGTCCAGTTTTTGCATCAAACCCATCTTTTACATGTTCTCCAGCATCAGCTTCACCTCTAAAACCATGTTCGGGTGCGAAAACCTTTTTAATATTCACATTTAAGGCTAGTAAAGAGTCTACTAGGTGCGTATGTTGGTTTTGCTCTTTAAAAATAACACTAGTTTGGTTAGCGACTATAGCTACTCTTTGTCCTTTTAATTGCGGTAGATAAGCGTTCATGTTATTGGCTCCAACTATTATGCGCGATTGAGATAGCTCACTTTTATCATAAGCTGTATCGTTTTTTTTATTCGCGGTTTTACTTTGATTGCCACAAGAGCTGACTATGATTATGGGAATTAAAACCCATAATAAAACTGTATTTTTGAAATTGGAAAAAATGGGCATCTTTTGAATTTAGAATTCTTTATCGCTAAAAGGTTAATTAAAGGGGCGGAGCATAAAATTAGTATATCCGCAACAATAATAAAAATTGCAATAGTCGCTATTGCGGTTAGTATTATTATGATGTTAATGGCTATTGCTACAGGCGTGGGTCTTAAGCATAAAATAAGGGAAAAACTCACTGCGTTTAATGGCCATATCCAAATACAAAATTACGACAATAATAATTCTGATATTTCGGTTTCACCAGTTTCTTTAAATCAAGATTTTTACCCAGAATTTAAAAGCATAGATGGTATAACACATGTTCAGGCCGTCGCTACCAAGGGAGGCGTTATACGTACTGAAGAAACTTTTGAAGGAACAATAGCCAAAGGCGTAGGTACGGATTATGATTGGAGTTTGCTCGAAGAATATATTGTAGCTGGTCGTTTGCCAGATTATTCAGGAAAATTAAATGATGAAGTACTGTTGTCTAAATTGATGGCGAATCGTTTAAAGTTAAAGGTTGGGGATTCATTCTTTACTTTTTTCCCGAAAGAAGATGATTTAAAAAGTCCTAATCAGCGAAAATTTACCATTGTAGGTTTATATGATAGTAGGTTTGAAGAATTTGACGGCACTTATTTTTTTACTGACATTCGACATATTCAGCGCATGAATAAATGGACGGCGGATGAAGTTGGAAATTTTGAGGTGTTCCTTGAAAATTTTGATGAAATAGATGAGAAAAGCAAAGAAATTTATGGGCAAACAGTGTCTAACTTAGATGCGCAAAATATAAAAACTAAATATTACGACACGTTTGAATGGATGAGTCTATTCGACTTTAACATCGCCATGATTATTGGAATTATGATAATTGTAGGCGGTATAAATATGATTACAGCACTACTAGTTTTGATTTTAGAACGCACACAAATGATAGGGGTTTTAAAAGCAATGGGGGCTTCCGATTTGATGGTGAGAAAGGTTTTTTTATACAATGCGACATACTTAATCGGTATCGGACTTTTTTGGGGAAATCTAATTGGGTTGGGTCTTTTATTATTACAGCAAAAATTTAAATGGTTTAAGTTTCCAAATCCAGAACAATATTATATTGACTACATACCAGTTCATATTGACGTAGCTTCTATAGTATTATTAAATCTGGGAGTATTGTTGCTTTGCTTTTTAATGCTACTAATTCCATCATTAATTATTTCCAAAATTTCACCTGTAAAGGCCATTAAATTCGAATAGTTTTAAGATTAGTATTTAATTAAGAATTATTATTTCAGCAAATGGAGTACGCAAAAAACATTTTAGAAACTATTGGAAATACACCAATGGTAAAACTAAATAAATTAGTTTCTGAGTTGCCTTGTTTAGTGTTAGCTAAATACGAAACATTTAATCCTGGAAATTCGGTTAAAGACCGCATGGCATTGCAGTTAGTGGAGGATGCAGAAGAATCTGGATTACTAAAACAGGGAGGTACGATAATTGAAGGAACATCAGGAAACACCGGTATGGGGTTAGCACTTGTCGCGATAATAAAAGGCTATAAACTAATTTGTGTATTGAGTGACAAGCAGTCCAAAGAGAAGATGGATATACTCCGCGCTATGGGTAGTGAAGTACATGTATGTCCAACTGATGTAGCACCCGATGATCCTCGTAGCTATTATTCTACTGCAAAAAGATTAGCAACAGAAATTCCGAATTCGTGGTATGTAAATCAATATGATAATCCATCTAATACAAAGGCCCATTTTATAAGCACGGGTCCGGAAATTTGGCAGCAAACAGATGGAAAAATCACTCATTTCATTGTTGGTGTTGGTACGGGTGGTACCATATCTGGAGTGGGGAAATTTTTAAAAAGCAAAAATCCTGATATTAAAATTTGGGGTGTTGATACTTATGGTTCTGTTTTTAAAAAATATCATGAGACCGGTATTTTTGATGAAAATGAAATCTACCCATATATTACAGAAGGTATTGGTGAAGATATACTCCCTAAAAATGTAGATTTTAAAGTCATAGATGGTTTTACTAAAGTTACCGATAAAGATGCGGCGATTTATACACAGCGCTTGGCGAAAGAAGAGGGTATGTTTTTAGGTAATTCTGCAGGGGCAGCAATTAAGGGATTATTACAATTGAAAGAACATTTTAAGAAAGATGATGTTGTAGTTGTGCTTTTTCATGACCATGGTAGTCGCTATGTTGGTAAAATGTATAATGACGATTGGATGCGTGAAAAAGGGTTTTTAGAATAGTTTTTGGTATATTGATTTTTTAATTCTAATTATGAAAAGTATACCCCGCATATACCGCATAAGTTTTTCTTCAATTGTTGTCGGAATACTATTAATTTTCGGTAGCTCATGTAGTAGTGATAATACCATAGAACCAGTTATTCAGGCGCAAAAGAGTGAAGAAGAAGAGCCTGAAGAGATTGTAATTGCACCGGAAGATAAACTGCCATTAATTCAAATAAATACAAACGGTTCTGAAATTGTTGATGAACCCAAAATTGATGCAAATTATACTGTAGTAGAAGCTGGCGAAGCAACTCTTCAAGGTTTTCTAGGCATAGAATACAGGGGTTCTTCTTCTCAGATGTTTCCTAAAAAGGGCTATGGTATAGAAACTAGGGATGAAAATGGAGAAGATTTTAAAGTAGAGTTATTAGGATTTCCTGAAGAAGAAGATTGGGTCTTACATGGGCCTTATAGTGATAAATCTTTGGTCAGGAATATGTTGGTGTATGATTTGTCTCGCGATATTGGACAATATGCAAGTCGAACAAAATTTGTGGAACTCGAAATTAATGAGGAATATCAAGGGGTTTATGTTTTTATGGAAAAACTTAAACGAGATTCGAACAGAATAGACATTAACAAATTAAAGGATGATGAGAATTCTGGTGAAGATTTAACCGGCGGATATATCTTAAAAATTGATAAAACTACAGGCAATGTAGACGATGACCTTAATAGTCGTAATTCATTTGTATCTGATTTTGATCCTTTATTTGCCTCCACAGGGCAAAAGATATATTTTCAGTATGAATATCCTGATGTAGATGATATTACAACAGAACAAAGAGCTTATATATCAGATTATGTGTATCAATTTGAAAATGCATTAGTTTCTGAGGACTTTGAAGATTCGGTAAATGGATATACTGCTTATATAGATGTAGATAGTTTTATCGATTTTTTTATTCTTAATGAAATTTCTAATAATATTGACGGCTATCGTTTAAGCACTTTTATGCATAAAGAAAAAAACGAGAAGTTAAAAATGGGTCCGGTATGGGATTTTAATATAGCCTTTGGTAATGTTGATTATTGTGGTAATGATGCCTATAATATTTGGGCTTACAAATACAATGAACGTTGTTCAGAAGACAATTCGTTAACACCTTTTTGGTGGGATCAATTTATGAAAGATCCGGCTTTTGTTGCACAACTTCAAACGCGCTATAATGCTTTACGTGGAGGATTATTGTCAAATGCTACTGTGCAAGCAAAAATCGACTCTTACGAAGCTACACTTTTAAAGGCTGGCGCCATTGACGCGAATTTTGGTAAATGGCCCGTTTTTAATGAGTATATCTGGCCAAATTCTTTTGTTGGTGCCAGTTATGATGAGGAATTAGACTTTCTGTCAGATTGGTTAGAAAATCGACTAAATTGGCTCGATGGAGCTATAAATGACCTTTAGAGTTATTTAATTTTTGCTTTACAGTCCCTTAATTCTAATTAAAGATTTATAAATTGATTAGAAATTCACGTTTTTCAGATGTTTAAGTTTCAATATTTCTTATTGTTTTTATCGGTTACCGTGCTATTTGGATGCAATAATTCGAATAATAGGAAATCTAATTCAGAAGAGCGGTCTACAAGAAAAACGGCATTATTGAATCGTGTTTCGGCTTTACCAAATAAGGTAAAATCTCCGGCCAATAATCAACAATCAATAGATAAAATTGCATTAGGGAAGTTACTTTTTTATGACCCTATTCTTTCTGGTAATAAAGATTTAGCTTGTGTAACCTGTCATCATCCAAATACGGGGTATTCAGAGTTTTTAGATATATCAATTGGCCCTAATGCTAGTGGTTTGGGTTCTAAACGAAGATTTAAAAGTCCCAATGATATTCCCTTTGTAAAAAGAAATGCTCAAACAATATTAAATGCTGCTTTTAATGGTATCGACGCTAATAATAGGTACGATCCGGAGCAAGCAACTATGTTTTGGGATGAAAGAGCAAGGAGCTTAGAGAAACAAGCCTTAGAGCCCATAAAAGCTTTAGAGGAGATGCGCGGGAATAATTTTGCAGAAGACGAAATATTAGATGTTGTCATACAACGTCTCAAAGCCATCCCAGCGTACCAAGAGCTTTTTGATAAAGCTTTCGATAGTACAAATGCAATTACTATTTCAAATTTGTCTAAAGCAATTGCATCATTCGAACGTACATTAGTAGCGAACAATTCTCGATTTGATCAGTATATGCGTGGCGATAAGGATGCAATTCATATTTCTGAAAAAGATGGTTTTGAACTTTTTAAATCGGTGGGTTGTATCAATTGTCATAATGGTCCTATGTTTTCCGATTACCTACCACATGTGCTAGGAGTACCAAAAAACAATAAGCTTGTAGAAATAGACAAAGGTATTCGAGATACGTTTGCCTTTAGAACTCCCAGTTTACGCAATCTAAGATTTACGGCCCCATATATGCACAACGGTAGTTTGGTGTCTTTAAAAAGAGTTTTAGAATTTTATGAGGATATCTCAAACGGTAAAGAGCGAAATGCAGATGTGACCGCAGAACAATTTGATCCATTTGTTCGAGAGTTGAAATTATCAGTTAAGGAAATGTCGTTAATAATATCTTTTTTAAATACCTTGAACGACGAAGAGTTTGATAGAGAAATTCCGAATGCGGTGCCTAGTGGACTAGCAGTTGGAGGAAATATAAATTAGGGTTTCATGGAAAAGTTAGTATTAAATAATGCAATCGTCTATATTGATAATGGAGAATTAATTAGCTACAAGATTGATGCACACGAATTTATTCATCAGAAAGGTAGTCCAGGTTGGAGAAATGCTGATACAGAAATGTTTCCAATTATAGGCCCCACTAGTGAGGCTGATTTTAGAGTTAAAACAGATAGGGGATATGCCATTCAAGATCAGCATGGTTTGTTGCGTGAACTAAAGTATGAGTTAAATGGACAAACTGATTCTAAAGCAAATTATGTAAAAACATATGCAGCAAATACGGAGGTTTCAAATTCAAAATTTCCGAATAAATCAACCGCTGAAAATCTCTCATGGCCTTATAATTTCACTTTTAAAAAAGTATTTAATCTTACTGAAAATGGATTAATAATTTCTTTTGTCATAGAAGGAGAAAAAGGAATGCCTTTTATGTTGGGCTATCATCCGGCATTTAATTTAATCACTGAGAATCCTATTATAGAATCCAACAGAAAAAGTATTTTATTAAAAGAGGTTTTGGCTGTCGGTAGTCGTGCGTATCAAGTGGTAGATTCTAAAGAAATCATATTGAAAGATAAGAGAAATTTAAAAATTAAAACAGAAGGTTTTGGCAATTTTATGCTGTGGACAGAAGTACCAAATATGATATGTATAGAACCAATTACCTTTTACCCATATGCCCTAGAAGCTAGTGATTTATATAAAGGTTTTATGGCACTTGAAAATGATTCAATGGTTTTTAAAGTTTATCTAATTCCTGATAATTAGATCCTTAATATTATCTACTCAAAGATCAAATTGATCTACCATGCTCTTATGCTTTTATCGCCAATGGTTTAAATGTAATGGCTAGAAATTTTTATTTTATTCTCATGCTTTTTAAAATTAACTTGTTGCCTGAAAATTAGATCATTAATGGAAACTATTCAAAGATCAGATTCATCTGATAAAACTTTTATAAAGCTCGTAGCTATGCTTGATAAAGAGTTAGCAGAAATTGATGGAGAAGATCATTCTTTCTACAATCAGTACAATGGATTGGATGCCATAAAATATGCTGTTGTTTTTTATCAAGACCAAACAGCTGTAGCCTGTGGTGCAATTAAACAATACGGTAATGATGCAATGGAGGTTAAACGTATGTATACAATTCCTAAATTTCGCGGTTTAGGTTTAGCCTCTAAAACTTTAATTGAATTAGAAAGTTGGGCTCATGAATTAGGGTTTGCTAAATGTATATTAGAAACAGGTAAACGTCAACAAGATGCAATTGCCTTGTATAAAAAAAACAAGTATGTAGTTATTGAAAATTATGGCCAATATTCTGGAGTAGAAAACAGTGTTTGTTTTGAGAAGGTATTGTAATCATACTATTAATTTAAAAATAGGTTATTTGAGAGTTTTTTTTGTTTTTAAACTACATCATTTATGGTTGTAATTGAGTTCTGATGAATATTTTTTGAATGGCGATAAATATGAAATTATTAGGCCAATTTAACTTTCTATTGTTGTTTCTTTTATGTTGAAAATCAGGTGTTATTTATTCGAAAACACCAAATACTTATTTTTGTTTTTATTGCTTTTTAAAACTTGAATACTAGATCGTTATTTAGGGCTATTCAAAGATCTTGTTGATCTAATTATCTTTCTTCAGACTACATTACATGAACCTTAGTTAATTAGTAGTTGTATAGTTTAAAGAAATCCACTGTTGAATTGAATTATTTAAAAGCATAATACTATAGATCCGGAAATTTGGGTGATAACTAATTAGTACAGGTGATGATTTAATATCTTTTTAAGATAGTTTACAAGTTGATATATAATTCTTTGTAAGGTTTTATTAAAAGATCTAATTCATGAAATTATGGGTTATTTGGCATCTGTGAATTAATCTTTTAAAGACATGCAAAGCAATTTATTTTTTCGTTTAGCTTTTTAATTTCAGCTATTACTTGGGGCCTAGGTCGTTAAGAAGAGTCACTCAAAGATCTAGTTTATATTTTCAATTTAATAGTAGTTAAATTGATGGTTTAATAATAAAATATCCGACACTATTTGCTGCTTTTAATCCATATTTAAGTAGGACCCTATAGAACAAATAATAGTATGATATTGAGATCGTGTAATCATTCTTTCAAAACTTAATGTAAGGCCACTAGAAAGAATACTTTCCGCAGATAATTGTTAAATTTGAATAATGCAAAAATTCCTTCCATTTCTGAAATGGGTTCCAAATTATAATTGGACATTTTTAAAAAAAGACATCTTTGCTGGTTTAACTGTGGCAATTATTTTGATACCTCAGGCTATGGCCTATGCTATGATTGCAGGTTTGCCTCCAGTTTACGGACTTTATGCTTCTTTGTTTCCGTTATTCATGTACACTTTTTTGGGTACATCTAGGCAATTGGCTATTGGTCCTGTTGCTATGGATTCTTTGTTAGTGGCCGCGAGTCTAGGCGCTTTAGCCATTACTGGCATCGAAAACTATATTGCCATGGCAATTTTCTTGGCTTTTTTGGTTGGGGCAATACAATTGTTATTGGGAATATTTCGCATGGGGTTTTTGGTGAATTTTCTTTCTAAGCCAGTTATAAATGGATTTACATCGGGTGCGGCATTGATTATCATTTTTAGTCAAATCAAGCACATATTAGGAACGGATGTCGAAAATAGCCCTCAGTTTTTACAACTGGTAAGCAATGTTTTTGTAAACATTGGCGAAACAAATATGTATGATTTGATGATTGGATTGTCAGCAATTGCTTTAATAGTATTAATAAAAAAATGGAATAAAAGAATTCCGGCTATACTCTTAGCCGTTATAGTTGGAATTTTAATGGTGTATGCATTGCATTTAGATGTGAATGGAATTAAAATAGTTGGTGAAATACCTACTGGCTTACCATCATTTGAAATTCCCCAAATAAGTTTTAAAAACATTATTACCATGTGGCCGATAGCCCTAACAATTGCACTTGTTGGTTATTTGGAAGCCATTTCAATAGGAACAGCTTTAGAAGAAAAAAATAATGAAAACAATTTGGATGCGAATCAAGAATTGGTGGCAATTGGGGCATCTAATTTGGTAGGTTCTTTTTTTCAATCCTATCCTATAACGGGGAGTTTTTCGCGATCAGCAATAAGTGGTGAAGCTGGTGGTAAAACAAATTTGGCTGGTTTTTTTACAATGATTTTGGTAGTAATTACTTTATTCTTTTTGGCACCATTATTTTATTACCTGCCTAATGCTGTTTTAGGAGCCATAATTATGGTTTCGGTTTTTGGATTACTAGATATCAGCTATCCTAGAAAATTATGGAAAAACCGAAAAGATGAATTTGTAGTTTTATTACTAACCTTTTTTATTACGTTGTTCATTGGTATCCCACAAGGAATTTTAACCGGGGTATTAATCTCCCTTTTGGTAATGGTTTATCGAACATCAAAGCCACATTTTGCAGAGTTAGGTAATATTAAAGATTCCGACTATTACAAAAACGTAGATCGTTTTGAAGATGAGATAATTGTACGAGACGATTTGTTAATAGTGCGTTTCGATTCACAACTATATTTCGGGAATAAGAAATATTTTAGAGAAGAATTGTATAAATATATTGCAGCTAAAGGCAAAAGTTTAAAGGGTGTTATTTTAAATGCGGAGGCAATTAATTATATAGATTCTAGCGCAGCTGCGATGCTAGTTCAAATTATTAATGAATTACATGATAGAGATTTACAGTTTATTATAGCGGGTGCTATTGGCCCTACTAGAGATATTATTTTTAGTAGTGGCATAATTAATGCCCTAGAGAAAGATTTTCTTTTTGTGAAAACCAAAGAGGCCGTCGACTATTTTGATAACCCCGAGAAGGTAAATTTATTACGAGATAAGGTGGCATATCAAAAAAATCATTGTTGATTTTTATCATTTTTTTAAAAATTAATTCAAGTTAACTTTACGAGTAATAGCAAATAATAGTTTTATGATAATTGAGCAGATTTATACAGGTTGTTTGGCACAAGGTGCATATTATATAGAGAGTGATGGGGAAGTAGCTATTATAGATCCATTGCGCGAGGTTACAAATTATGTAAAGAAGGCAAAGGAGAGCGACGCTAAAATCAAATATATTTTTGAAACACACTTTCATGCCGATTTTGTAAGTGGTCATGTAACGCTTTCAAAAGAAACTGGGGCTCCAATTATATATGGGCCTAATGCGAATCCGTCATTTGAAGCGATAATAGCAAAAGATGGTCAGGAGTTTAAATTGGGAAAAATTAGTATAACAGCACTCCATACTCCAGGTCATACAATGGAGAGTACAACATATTTGCTAAAAGATGAAAATGGAAAAGACCATGCAATTTTTTCTGGTGACACCTTATTTTTAGGCGATGTTGGAAGACCAGATTTGGCACAAAAAGCTGCCGATATGACCAAAGAAGATTTAGCAGGAATTCTGTTTGAAAGTCTTCGTAAAAAAATAATGCCACTAGCCGATGATGTAATTGTTTACCCAGCTCATGGTGCAGGTTCTGCCTGCGGTAAGAACATGATGAAAAAAACGGTAGATTCTTTAGGTAATCAGAAGAAGATGAACTATGCCTTGAGAGCAGATATGACCAAAGAAGAATTCGTAAAAGAAGTAACAGATGGTTTATTGCCACCACCACAATATTTCCCATTGAATGTAAAAATGAACAAAGAAGGTTATGAGGATATAGCCGAAGTCTTGGATAGAGGTACTACTGCCTTGTCACCAGAAGCCTTTGAAACTGCGGCTAACGAAACGGGAGCTTTAATTCTTGATGTTCGTCATCAAGATGATTTTGTAAAAGGCCACGTTCCACGTTCAATTTTTATTGGACTGAATGGTGATTTTGCACCTTGGGTTGGGGCGTTGATTGGTGACGTTGCGCAACCTTTATTGTTAATCACTCCAGAAGGGAAGGAAAAAGAAGCAGTTACCAGATTGTCGCGCGTAGGCTTTGATGGCACTATTGGATATCTAGAAGGTGGACTTGCCGCCTGGCAAAAATCAGGAAAGGATATTGATGTCATAAATTCTGTATCTGCTATTGAGGCAACAGAAAAAATTAATACGGTTAAAAATCAAGTTTTTGATGTTCGAAAGGAAACTGAGTTTGGATCGGAGCATTTAACAGATGCGCACAATGCGCCATTAAGCAATTTAAATGCTCACCTTAGCGAGTTACCGGATGAAACCTTTTTCGTTCACTGTGCAGGTGGCTATCGTTCCGTTATCGCTGCCTCTATACTAAAGAGTCGAGGTTATCATAATTTAATAAATATTGAAGGTGGTTTTGGTGCCTTAAAAGAAGCAGGGGCCTCTGTAACAGATTTTGTTTGCCCGACAACGTTGTAAAAATTTATTAAATAGAAAGAATAAACTATGAATGTTTAGAACCTTAAATTGTAACCACCCAATTGTAAATTAAATATTGGATTCTTTTTCAAAGGAAAATACATTCATAATATTCTTAATTAAGTATGAATCTATTATTTGTTGTGTTTCTATCGTACTATTTTGTAGTGTGATATAAGCTTCGAGGTCATTAAAATTTGTGATGCTACTTTCTTTTTCAATAAAAGCATAACCGTTATAGGTGCCATCTTTAACTAAAATAATGGCTTCTTCTTTGAGTGTTCTTCCTTTTTCTTTAATAAAATAATTTTCTTTTTTCGAACGCATAAATGCAATAGCATTTTCAACTTTTAAATTATAGTCTGAAATATTTTCACTACCACTACAAATACCCTCACAATTTACGATGCTATAATGCGAACATTTAGAAACATTTTCTTGTAAATGACAATATTTTGGACAAAGTTTAAAGTCTCTACAAACGTTTTCTAGATAGGTTCTACATTCAGAAATACTATTAAAAGTAGCTAAGGCGTTGGGCATAGCTTTTAATTTGTTTGGGGCTAAATGCATAATATCGTTTTGATCTTGATAAGAAAAAATACCATACTGTTGCGACTTCCTTTTTTGTGCAGAATTATATTTTGGAAAGTGATGTTTAATAGCTGCAGATTCCATCAATAACGCAAGTACTTCACTACCTGAAAGTTCAAAATCTATATGAGCAGTTTCTCTACAAAGTTTTACTTCTTTTTCAGATTTATCGTAGAAGTGTCCTGTAATTCGTTTTTTAATATTAATTGCTTTTCCAACATAAATTATCTTACCATTGGTGTCTTTAAAATAATAAACACCAGGCTTGGTTGGTAATTCGTCATATACTTTTCTAGAAAGTAATGGGGGTAAAGTAGCTTCTTGAGAACGAGAATTTAAAAAGGTCTTAAAGACTTTGTCCGCACTCTCGGCTCGCAATAGTTTTTCAAACAAAAGTACTGTAGCATGTGCATCACCTCTAGCGCGGTGCCTATCTTTGAGTGGTATATTTAAAGCTGTACATAATTTCCCTAAGCTGTACGATTTGTAACCAGGAAATAATTTACGAGAAAGTCGTACGGTACAGAGTTTCTTTTTTACAAATTCGTATCCTAAATTTTTGAATTCATTTTTTATTACGTTGTAATCAAAATTGACGCTATGCGCTACAAATATTGTGTCGTTTGTTATTTCAATAATTTTTGGAATAAGCTCAATTAGTTTAGGTGCATTCCGCACCATGTCATCATCAATTCCTGTTAAACCAGTGATGAAATAGGGAATTGGCATTTCAGGGTTTACAAGGGACGTAAACTCGTCTATAATGTCATGACCATCGTATTTAAAAATCGAAATTTCGGTAATTCGATTTCCTTCAATTCCGTTGCCAGTGGTTTCGATATCAATTATTGTGTACATGTTCTTCTTTGAAGCAATAAAGTTATGATATTAATTCAGCTTTTATTCAATAGTTTTTCCTCAGATAACTCTTCTGAATAATTGAGAATGTTTATTTTTAATGGATGGAGGAAAATAAGATGATGAATACGAATAGTTTTGTTTTTTTAAGCTTGCTTAGTGCTGTTTGTTTGATTTTAATTATAGGGTGTAAAGATAAAGTGGAAACCACTAAAACAACGGAACAAGATAAATTACCTAATATAATTTATGTCTTAGCAGATGATTTGGGTTATGGTGATATAAATGCATTTAATGAAAATGGTAAAATAAAAACACCATATATAGACGCTTTGGCTGCATCTGGAATGAAATTTACAGATGCCCATACTTCATCTGCAGTTTGCACACCAACACGTTATGGTATTTTAACAGGCAGATATAACTGGCGCAGTCCTTTAAAGCAAGGAGTACTAACGGGTATTTCAAAAGCATTAATTCCAAACAATAGAACTACAGCAGCTTCTTTATTAAAAAAGGCAGGTTATAGTACGAGCTTTATTGGTAAATGGCATTTGGGCTGGGACTGGGCATTATCAGAAGGAGATAGTGTTTATGGAACAGGTTGGAATGCCACAGATTATAAAAATATAGATTTTTCTAAGCCCATAACAAATGGCCCCAAAGATTTAGGCTTCGATTATTCCTATGGACATTCGGGCTCATTAGATATGGCGCCTTATGTTTATGTTGAGAATGGCATGCCAACATCAATTCCTCAAAAAGTTACAGTTGATAAGGGCAAATATACATGGTGGCGAGAAGGCCCAACCGGAGATGATTTTAAGCATGATGATGTAACACCAAATTTTTTCAGAAAGTCTTTTGCCTATATAGAAAATCAAACTAAAACTAATCAACCATTTTTTCTCTATTTGGCTTTGCCTTCCCCACATACCCCTATTTTACCAACAGAAGATTGGTTGGGTAAAAGTAATTTAAACCCATATGCAGATTTTGTTATGCAAATAGATGATTATATGGGAAAGTTAAAAGCCTTACTTAAAGAGAATGGCTTAGATGAGAATACCATTATAGTTTTTACGAGTGATAATGGATGTTCTCCACAAGCAGATTTCGAAGTGCTCGGTGAAAAAAATCATGATCCAAGCTCAATTTATAGAGGTCATAAGGCAGATATTTATGAAGGTGGCCACAGGGTACCTTTTATTGTAAGTTGGCCAAAGAAAATTGAAGCGGGTAGTATTTCTAACGCTACAATTTGTACGACTGATTTTTTAGCAACTTGTGCGGAAATTGCAAATGTAGATTTAAATGCTAATGAAGGCGAAGATAGTTATTCCATGTTGCCATTGTTTTCTGACGATTCTAAAGCTGCTTTTAAACGTGAAGCAACAATTCATAGTTCTATAAACGGAAGTTTTGCAATTAGAAAAGGTAATTATAAATTAGTTATGTCTGCAGGTTCTGGAGGGTGGAGTTATCCAAAGCCGAATGATAAAGACATCGACAAATTGCCGCCAATACAGCTTTTTGATTTAAATGAAGATCCCGCAGAAGAGAATAATTTGTATGCAGAAAAACCAGAAGTAGTCGAAGAATTAAAATTGTTATTAAAAAATACTATTGATAATGGAAGAAGCAATGAAGGAGAAAAGCAAATGAATGATGCTAATTTTAAAGATGCAGAATGGAAACAATTAGTAGTCTTTGAGACTCAGAACCACAATTAATTTTTGAATTTTATGAATTAAAACATACCAGATACCAGACCAAAAATATATCTAAACCAAACGAATACAATGAAAAATTTTCTTACCCTAATTCTCTTATTTACAATACAATTTTGTTTCGGTAAAATATGGATGCCTTCCATATTATCGGATAATATGGTGTTACAACAAAACTCTGAAGTTAATATATGGGGATGGACAACAGCAACCAACGAAACAATTACAATTACGGGCTCATGGAATAATACTCCGGTAACGGTTAAAGCACATCAAGGTATATGGTCTACGAAAATAGCTACTCCAGAAGGAGGAGGTACTTATACATTAACTGTAAGTGGTCATGAAGAAATAGTTATAAATAATATTTTAATAGGTGAAGTTTGGTTGGGGTCAGGCCAATCAAATATGCAATGGACACCTGAAAATGGTCTCGAAAACGCTGAGGAAGAAATTTCAAATGCCGATTATCCAAATATTCGATTTTTTAGTGTTTTACGTAAAAAATCGAAAAATCCTCAAGATGATTTAGAAGGAGAGTGGGTAGTTTGCACGCCAGAAACTATGCAAAAATTTAGTTCGGTAGCTTATTTCTTTGGTAGAAAATTATTTAAAGATTTACATGTTCCTATTGGATTAATTAATTCGAGTTGGGGAGGTACACCGGTGGAAGTGTGGATTGAGAAAGAAGTTCTTTTTCAAGATGATGAATTAAAAATTGCGGCGAATAAGTTAAATGACAATGGAAACTGGCCGACTACTGCAGGTGTAAACTTTAATGCCATGATAAATCCTATTACAAAATTCAATATAGCCGGATTTTTATGGTATCAAGGCGAATCCAATAGAGCTAATCCATTTTCATACTACAAATCTTTTCCTTTGCTAATTAATAGCTGGCGAGAAAAATGGGAAAAGGAATTGCCTTTTTATTTTGTACAAATTGCTCCTTATCGATATGATTCGGTTAAAAATGTAGCGGCGGCGGTAGTACGAGATGCGCAACTGCAAACAATGTTAAGTATTCCTAATACTGGAATGGCAGTGACTAATGATATTGGAAATGTAGAAAATATTCATCCTACTAATAAACAGGATGTTGGAAAACGATTAGCACTTTGGGCATTGGCTAAAACGTATAACAAGGACATTGTTTATAGTGGACCAGTTTATAAGTCAATGACGATAAAAAATAATAAGATAATGGTAGCTTTTAATAATGCTGAATCTGGACTAGTGAAAAATGGAAAAATACTTACCGAATTTTTTATAGCTGGCGAAGACAAGAAGTTTTATCCTGCTAAAGCAAAAATAGTAGATGATAAATTACAGGTAATGTCTTCAAAGGTTAAAAAACCTTTAGCCGTTAGATTTGCTTTTACTGATACTGCGCTACCAAATTTATCGAATAAAGAAGGACTCCCAGCTAGTGCATTTAGAACAGATGATTGGGAAATTCAATTGGAATGATATAACTTAAAAGAAAGTTCCCTAACAATTACAAACAGACCCTAGCCTAATTAAATGAAATTTTACCAAGCCGTTTTAATAGTATTCTTAGTTGTTTTTTTTGGTTCTTGTGAACCTGAAGAAATTACTGAAACACCTCCGAATATAGTTTTGTTTTTGGTAGATGATATGGGTTGGCAAGATACTTCGGTGCCATTTTATAAAGAACGAACAAGTTTTAATGATATTTATGAAACACCGAATATGGAGCGCTTAGCTCTTGAGGGAATGAAATTTACACAAGCCTATGCAACGCCAGTATGTTCACCTAGCAGGGTGAGTTTAATGACTGGAATGAATGCTGCTAGACATAGAGTTACGAATTGGACGCTGATTAAAGATTCCATAAAGCCAATGGAATCCAATCATAAAACTCTAAGTTTTCCGAGATGGAATGTTAATGGTTTAAGTCCTGTAACTGGAATTTCAAATGCAGTGCATGCGAGTCCGTTACCTCAAATACTTCATGATGTTGGGTATTATACCATACATGCGGGTAAAGCACATTTAGGAGCAATTGGAACGCCAGGGGCAGACCCTACTAATTTAGGTTTTGATGTTAATATTGCTGGTCATGCAGCGGGTGCACCTGAAAGTTATTTAGGAACTGAAAATTTTGGAAATGGCAAAGAAGGAAAAGAAATATGGGCCGTACCCGGACTAGAAAAATACTACGGTGAGGATATTTATCTTACAGAAGCAATTACCAGGGAAGCTTTAGTGGCGATGGATTCTGCGGTAGTAACGCAACGACCTTTCTTTATGTATATGTCTCATTATGCTGTTCATACGCCCCTTATGGAGGATGCGAGATTTTACCAAAAATATCTTGAAAAAGGTTTAGATACCGTAGAGGCAAAGTACGCCAGTATGGTAGAGGGAATGGATAAGAGTCTTGGCGATATCATGGATTATTTAGAAGAAAAGGATATTGTAGATAATACAATCATTCTATTTATGTCGGATAATGGAGGACTAAGTGCTCATACTCGAGCAGGGGAATTACATACTCATAATTCACCTTTAAATAGTGGTAAAGGCTCAGTTTACGAAGGCGGAATTAGAGAGCCTATGATAGTCAAGTGGCCCGAAATTACAGCTCCTAATTCCATGAGTGATGCGCGAGTGATTATTGAAGATTTTTACCCTACAATTTTAGAAATGGCTCAAATTGATAGTGCAGAAACTGTACAAAAAATTGATGGTAAAAGTTTTGTGTCTGTTTTAGAAGGAGAATTAAAAGATAACGGTAGATCGTTGTTTTGGCATTTTCCAAATGAATGGGGACCATCTGGACCAGGAATAGGGGCAAGTAGTGCTATTAGAAATGGAATGATGAAACTTGTTTACTATCATGCAGATTCTAAAATAGAACTATTTGATTTAAACGAAGATATTGGAGAGTCAAAAAATTTGATTAGAGAACAACCAGAGAAGACAAAAGAGTTGGCTAAAATTTTGTCCGATTATCTAAGAGAGGTTGAAGCACAGATGCCATTAAAAAAAGATACAGGCTTGGTTGTTCCATATCCTGATGAAGTACTAGACTCAATAAAAATTGACACTATTTTAGTTGTTGATGAAATTCAAGAGAACTAATGCGAAGTCTTTTTATCTATTTAAATTTATTTTTCTGTCTATCAATATTTGCACAATCGGCAGGTCAAAAAGATTGGTTAATAAGTAACAAGGATTATGTTGCTAATATTATTGTAGAAGGTGATAATTTAATTCTTTCCAATGGACTAACATTACGGCAAATTACGATACAGCCTAATGCTGCTACCACAGAGTATAAAAATTTAATTACTGGTGAAACCTTTTTACGCAGTATAAAACCTGAAGCTGAGGTTACTATAAATAAAGAAGTATATCCGGTTGGTGGTTTAGTTGGTCTTAAGGAGCATGGTTATTTATTAAACAAATGGATTCCAAATTTAAAAGTGGATTCAAATGCATTTCGCTTCGATTCGTATGAGATTAGCGATATTAAGCAATTAGTGAAATGGAATTCAAAGAAAAGGTGGAATACTGCTGATTCTGAAATAGCCAAGGGCAAAGAACTTCGTTTAAAGTTTGTGCACCCTTCAGAAGAACAAAAAGACGTTATAGTATACGTACACTATGAAATCTATGATGGCATGCCACTAATTTCTAAAAGAATTACTTTAGAAAATAGAGGTGAGAAATCTATCATATTAAATAGTTTTAAAAGTGAAATTCTTGCCTTTCCTGAATCTCAAAACCCCACTGAAGCCCCAAGTAGATGGTTACGACCAAATATTCATGTAGAAAGCGATTTTGCTTTTGGTGGATTTACGGCAGATCAAGCAAATCAAACAACTTTTTGGGAGCCAGATCCAGAATATACATCACAAGTAAACTGGAAAATGGAAACCGAATGTCTTTTGGAGTCTAAATTACTTCTTGGGCCAAATATGACTATTGCAAGTGGTGGGCGTTTTGAAAGTTTCCGCACATATGAATTACTGCAAAACGGATTTGATCGCGAGCGAAATGCTTTAGGAATTCGAAAAATGTATCGAACATTAGCGCCTTGGTCCTCTGAGAACCCCATTTTTATGCATCTTACTTCTACCGAGCCTAAAGTAGTGAAAAGAGCGATTGATCAATGCGTAGCTACCGGTTATGAAATGGTTATTTTAAGTTTTGGTAGCGGTTTGAACATGGAAGATACCACGGCGACAAATATTAAAAAGTTTAAAAAACTTGCAGATTATGCACATAGAAAAGGTATAGAATTGGGTGGATATTCACTTTTTTCAAGTAGAACAATAAGCGAAGAAGTAGATGTAATTAATAATGAAACAGGAGAACCAGGTGGCACTAAATTTAATAATGCCCCTTGTTTAGCAAGCCAATGGGGTTATGATTACCTTAAGAAACTAAAAGTATTTTTTGTAAAAACAGGTTTTGATTTGTTAGAACACGACGGTCCGTATCCTGGAGATTTTTGTGCTTCAACAAGTCATAAATACCATAAAGGTTATGAAGATTCGCAATGGGTCCAATGGACGATGACAAAAGATTTTTATCATTGGCTAAAAGAAAAAGATGTTTATTTAAATGCCCCTGATTTTTATTTTCTTCAAGGATCTAATAAATGCGGAATAGGATATCGAGAGGTAAATTGGTCGTTACCCAGAGAACAACAGATTATTTTAGGAAGACAAAACATTTATGATGGTACTTGGGAGAAAACACCTTCAATGGCATGGACATTCGTGCCGCTTACCGAATACCACGGAGGTGGGGCAGAGGCAACTTTAGAGCCGCTTTCAGAACATTTAGATTCCTATGAAGCACATATGATTCAAAATTATGGCTCTGGAGTACAAGCTTGTTATCGAGGACCAAGACTTTATGATACCCAAGAAACTAAAGCGCTAGTAATTCAGCAGATAGAACATTATAAAAAGTACAGAGCAATACTTAATGCAGATATCATTCATTTGCGTAGACCTAATGGGCGAAGTTGGGACGGGTTTATGCATGTTGATTCTAACGGTAAAGATAAAGGGTTAATTATGCTTTTTAATCCAACTGATAAGGTTATTAAGGAGCAGATTAAAGTGCCCGTATATTATACGGGTACAGAAAATGAAGTCTTAATGTCTAAAGAGGGAGGGTTGCTGATGCCTCGTCAGTTTAATCGAGATTTTGAAATTGATATTAATGTTAATATTCCAGCAAAATCACATACTTGGTATTTGATTCGCTAAAAAGTGTATTATGAAGATGAAGTTGAATTTATTTGTTTCTTTAATTTTAGGGTTGTTTTTGATTTCTTGTAATCAAGTTGAACCCCCGAAGCCAATTGGGCCAATACCTTCAGAAAGACAATTGGCTTGGCATGATATGAAATATTATGCATTTGTTCATTTTAATATGAACACATTTACCGATATGGAATGGGGAACTGGTAGTGAATCGCCAAAACAGTTTAACCCTACAGAATTGGATACAAGACAATGGGCTAAAGTAGCTAAGGATGCTGGCATGACCGGAATTATTATTACCGCCAAACACCATGACGGTTTTTGTCTTTGGCCTACAAAAACAACCGAACATTCTGTGAAGAATTCTCCTTGGAAAGATGGGAAAGGTGATTTGATAAAAGATTTGTCTGAAGCATGTAAAGAATATGGACTCAAATTTGGTATATACTTATCGCCTTGGGATCGTAATGCAGCTAATTATGGGTCGCCTGAATATGTGGATGATTTTCATGAACAATTAAGAGAATTGCTTACCAATTATGGTGATGTATTTGAGGTGTGGTTCGATGGAGCAAATGGTGGTTCTGGTTATTATGGAGGAGCAAATGAAACACGAAAAATTGATAATAAAACATATTATCAATGGGATAAAACACATCAGATTGTAAGAGAGCTTCAGCCCAAAGCTGTTATTTTTAGTGATGGTGGCCCAGATATTCGCTGGGTAGGAACAGAAGAAGGATGGGCAAATGAAACGAATTGGAGTATAATGCGCAGGGACGAAATCTATCCCGGATGGCCTAGATACGTCGAACTACGGTCTGGTCATGAAGATGGAACACATTGGCTTCCTGCAGAAGTAAATACATCCATACGGCCAGGATGGTATTATCATGCCCGAGAAGACCATCAGGTGAAATCTTTAGAACGCCTAGTCAGAACTTATTACGAGTCTATCGGTCGCAACGGAAATTTTTTATTAAATCTTCCGGTTGATAAACGCGGACTAGTACATGAAAAAGACCTTGAACAATTGAATGCCCTAAGAGCACAAATAGATAAAGATTTTGAATATGAACTAGCTAGTGGAAAAGATATCGTAGCTTCAAATTATCGAGGCAATAAATCAACTTTTAAACCAGAAAATACCATTGATGGAAATCCAGAGACTTATTGGGCAACTGATGATGGAGTTTCTAGTGCTGAATTAATTGTGGAGTTTGGAGCACCAACAGAAATTAATCGATTACTGCTGCAAGAGTATATTCCCTTAGGGCAGCGTGTTCAAAATTTTATAGTTGAGGCTGAGGTAGATGGTGAATGGGTTGAAATAGATGGGCAGACCACAATTGGGAATCGTCGTATTTTGCAATTTAAAACTGTAAAGGCTACTAAACTAAAAGTTGATTTTAAAAAAGCTAAAGCCCCTATTGTAATCTCTAATCTTGAAATATATCGAGCGCCAAACTTCTTAGTTGCTCCGAAGATTTCAAGAAACTTAAATGGCATGGTTAGCATTACTGTACCTGATAATGAAGTTATACTTTATTATACATTGGACGGAAGTATTCCATCAGTAAATTCAATTAAATACAAAGCCCCCTTCTTAATTAATTCGCCGACAACTTTAAAAGTAATTGCTGTAGATCCAGTCAATGAGGCAAATACGGAGCCTGTTACGAAATATTTTGATATCGCAAAAGAAAATTGGAGCATTGTAAATACAACCTCGGGTGACCCGACTAAAACAAATTTAATAATTGATGAAGACCCGAATACATTTTGGGTTACCGATTCAGATTTAAAACGTCCACAAGAAGTGGTAATTGATTTAGGGGATTCTTATTTTGTTAAAGGCTTTACATATTGGCCCAATCAAGATAGATACCCAGTGGGTATAATAACGAATTATGAATTTTTAACCAGTATAAATGGTAGAAATTGGAACAAAGTTGCATCAGGCGAGTTTTCCAATATTGTAAATAGTCGATTGCAACAAACTATAGATTTTAATAGAACTGAAGCGAGGTTTATTAAATTAAGAGGTATTAAGGTTAATTCTGGTGCTAGCCATGAAGGTGAGTTGAAAGATGTAGATTTTAGAGCCTCATTCGCAGAGATAGATATAATAACAGAAAAATAGAATATTATAAATTAATATTATGGAAAGACATTGTTTGGCTTTAGATTTAAAAGATGACCCAGCCTTAATAGAAAAGTATGAGGAATACCACAACGCGGTATGGCCTGAAATTTTAGCAAGTATAAAAGAATCTGGTATTCTAGAGATGCAGATATATAGAGTCGGTAATCGAATGTTTATGATTATAGACGTAGACGACGATTTTACTTTTGATAAAAAAGCAGCGGTAGATGCCAATTATCCTGAAAATGAAAAATGGGAAGAATTAATGTGGAATTATCAACAAGCTTTGCCTTTTGCAAAACCTGGTGAAAAATGGTTGCCAATGAAAAAGGTATTTCAGACAGAGTGGTAAAAAAAAGTGCCGGCAAGGTTTCTTGTCGACACTTTTGAAAAAGCTTGGTTTATTTTCTATTAGAAACCATATGTATTTCCTAGTACTTTAATTATAAAAAATATGGTAATTGATATAACTAAGCAACTGATGGCTGCTAGTGTATCGGTTTTATTAATTTCTTTCTTAATCTTAATCAGCATTGTTTTCATACTACATTATTTTGTACAAAATTCAGCTGTTTTATCCATTTTGAGGAATAAATGCGATAAACGTTGTGTAGTATGGGTAAATGACTTTAATTAAGCATTACGTCGATTTTTTCGTTATAAAGTCGAAATATTTAGAAAAGTTATCTAAAATAAAACCTCTCAATTCATAAAACTGTATTTCCCCCGACCTACAGTTATACTCATTTAAGAGGTTTTTATATAAATTATTTTAAAATAAGCTTTTTAAGAATAGTACTAGAGTTTTGTCTATAACGTACACTTAAACTTAACAAATGAGATAATTCTTTTTCTGTTAAACCAAATTCCTTTTTAATACGTTTTAATTCTTTTGCATTTATACTATCCAATACTGATCTTAAGGTAGAATTATAAATTGTTAGCATGGTTTGGTAAATTATGTAATAAAAATACTAAGCTATTTTTTTAAAATCAATACCCAATGTTGGGTATTTTTCTTATACACTTAATGATGGAGTTTCTCTGCATGAAATAAGATAGTTATTTGATAGTGGTTTGAGAAAATTATTTTTTAGATTTATAAAAAGAAAAAGCTCTCAAGTTTTGTTATTAACAAAACTTGAGAGCTTTTTGCAGTCTGATTTAAGAAATCTAAGCTGCTGGTCTTCCTTTTAACCTTTTTTCAATTTTTTTCTTTTTCTCAGTGAGCCTTTTCATGACATCCATAAGTTCAGGATCTTTCGTTTCCTTATAAATTTCGTTGATTTCAAGAATCAGTCTTTTGGCCAATCTTGATGCTACAACTCTATCACTGGTTGACATATTGCTCATTTTCATATTTTCGAGCTCAAGTGCTTCTTTAAGTAATTCCATTTTTATTTAAAATTAATGCTATTGCGTTTACTGGCGGAATATAACAAATAGAAATTAATTATTGGTATATAGTGAAAATTTATGTTAACATTAACCACTTTAAGCATGTTTTATGACCATTTGAGTAAAAAAAACGTTATTTTTTTTACTTTTTGAACTAGTCAAATAGATTTTTGAGAGCATTTTCTTACTTTCTAAAAATTCATTTTCAACAAATAAAGGACTCTTTTTCATCAAAGAAGCAGCAAATATTATCAATAATCTCGTTTCAGTATAGCAAAATTTCTTAAAACTCAAATATTTGTTCATACCTGTGAGTCATAATTAGGACTGTTTAAACTGAAAATTTACCAAAGTATATAATTGTTGTATTTTAGTTTTTGAAATACATTTAATTTTAAGGGATTCTTCTCTCAGCACGTAGTACACCTTTTTTATGAGTAATAAGAAAAATCGAAGTATTGTAGCTATAATGTTTACCGACATTGTTGGTTATACCGCTTTGATGCAAAAAGATGAGATGGCAGCAACTCATATGCGAAAGCGGCATCGTCTTGAGTTTCAAAAAAGTCACAAGGAGCATTATGGTGAAATAGTACAGTATTACGGAGACGGAACATTAAGTATATTCAAGAGTGCAGTAAAAGCGGTAGAATGTGCCATTGCTATTCAACAAAGTTTACAACAAGAGAATCCTGTACCAATACGTATTGGTCTTCATGTGGGGGATATAGTTTTTGATGGAACCGAAGTTTATGGTGACGGTGTAAATCTAGCTTCTCGAATTGAAGGGTTAGGTGTTGCTGGATCTATTCTCTTATCAGGGAAATTGAACGATGAACTTAAAAATAAACCTCAGATTTATACAAAATCACTAGGCCATTTTGAGTTAAAGAATATCATAAAACCAATAGAGATTTTTGCTGTGAAGCATACGGGTATAAAAGTGCCTGATCGATTAGCGCTCAAAGAAGTTTCGAAAAAAGAAAATAAGACAATTGCCGTATTACCTTTTGTAAATATGAGTTCTGATGTTGAGAATGAATATTTTTCTGATGGAATGACTGAGGAAATTATCAATGCCCTTGCTAAAATAAAAGGTCTTAAAGTAACATCTAGAACATCCTCTTTTTATTTTAAAAATAAAAACATCCCAATTGAAAAAATCGGTCAAGCTTTAAATGTATCAACAATTCTAGAAGGTAGTGTTCGTCTTTCTGGTAAGAAAATGAGAATAACTGCTCAATTAATTGATGTGGTTGATGATTTTCATTTTTGGTCAGAAACTTTTGACCATGATTTAGAAGATATTTTTGCAGTACAAGATGAGGTTAGCCTTCTTATTGCAGATAAATTACGTGAGCATATTGGTCATTTTAATATGAATGATAAGTTAATAAATGCGCCCGATGTTTCTGTCAGTGTTTATAAAAAGTATCTATTGGGTCGATATCATTTAATGAAATTAAGCTTACCAGAAACTGAAAAAGCGATTGCTATATTTAATGAAGTAATTAAAGAAGAACCTGATTTTCCTCTGCCATACCTAGATGTTAACCAAGGGTATGCATATTTGGGTACGATGGGAATGTTACCTGCTCCTATCGCTTTTGAAAAGGCTAAACTTTATTTAGATAAGGCCCTTGCATTGGATAAGAACTTGTCAAAATCACAACTCAACCTTGCCTGGATAAGTTGCTGGCAAAACTGGGATTTTGTCGGAGCGTATCGGCATCTCAATAACGCTTTAGAAATTCAACCGACTGATGATATATACTTAACTTTTTCAAATACCCTCACCGTTGAAGGAAAATTAAAAGCTGCCTTAAATTATATAGAAAAAGCGCTTGAATTGGATCCGTTCTCGGCAATGAACAATCACTATAAAGGCTTTCTGTTTTACTTAATGGAAGACTACGATAAAGCCATTTCTATGTTTGAAAAAGCACTTGTACTTAATCCTGACCTTGTTTTTCCTCCGTTTTATATTGGTAGCATACTCGTTATAAAGGGTCATGGAAAACAAGCACTATCTTTTTTCGAGAACCTTCCTGTTTTGGGCGAAGGTAATTTGACAAAATTAGCTGGGGCTACCATGGCGTATATAACTCTTGGTGACACAAGCAAAGTAGAAGAGGGTCTGTCTAAATTAAAAGAGGAGCTAGAAACCGATAATATGGGAAATGCTATTTTCTTTCTAATTCTTTGCTATACAATGAATGGTAATCATGAAGACGCAATTAATTTGATTGAAAAAGGAATCGAATATAGATTGCCGAGAGTTTTATTGTTCAACACAGAGCCTATCTTAAAACCACTTCGTACAAATGCTCGCTTTCAGGAGTTGATGCAGCAAATTTTTGAAAAGGAGAATACTGTTGACGTGGTTGAAAGAAAATATCAAAAGCCTTTATTCGAGAAAGAAATATTGCAACAGTATCGACGGCAATTAGAATATTTGATATCTGAAGAAGAACCATATCTTGACCCTAACCTGACACTTCGCGACTTGGCTGAAATGCTAGAAATTCCTCCGAACCATTTATCGCAATTACTTAATGAAGGATTTGATAAGAATTTTTCTGAATTTGTTAATTCATATCGTTTAAAAACCTTTAAATCAAAAGTTGCAGACGCTTCACAGCAGCATCTAACTATTCTAGCATTAGCCTATGATAGTGGTTTTAATTCCAAAACAGTTTTTAATACATATTTTAAAAAAGCAATGGGCATAACTCCAAGAACCTATTGGAAGTCTGTAGTCGAGAATTAACAGCCGTTTTTTGATAATAAAGCGGGATTTTTAAAATATTAAATAAGTCCCTTATTTTTAAGTGATTTTTTCAGTTGATTCTGATTTTCCCAAAATCGATTTTCAATTTTTTGTATAGTCTCGTCAAATTCAGGATGGTTTTTTAAAGATTTCATAAGCGGATCTATTTTATAGAATAACAGAATCCAATACTTGTAATTATTTTGTGTTGCAAATACCTTAAGCTGCTCTATTGCTAAATCATGTTTACCTTCTTGGATGAACTTTGCAGCCATACTTGCACTTTTATAGATGGATTGATCTGTTTCGCAAAATTCGGTGTATGATTTGAAAAAATCACTTGCTTGTTCATTCAACCCCTTCTTTTCATAGACTATTCCGATTTTTATATCTTCATCCGGACGAATATTTAATCCATATTTTTCTTTTGCTTCGATAAATTTCTCAAAGTAAAAAAAGGCCCTATCATAATCTTCTTGGTAATAATGAAAATTAGCTACCTCCACCAATATGTCTAAGCGCGTAGTATCCTTTTGCCATTCGCGTTCAAATAATTTTGTGGTGTTTTTGATATCGTTTTCTTTTGCAAATAAAATAAGTAATTTCAAATGGGGCGCAAAGTAATTATCTGGATTGTAGTTAGTAGCTTTATTGATGTATTTTATAGCTTCATCAACAAAACCATTTTCGATGAAGGCATTGCTCAGCCCTAAATAGGTATAGCTCTGAGTGATGGAATCACTAGCAATATTTAACTGAACTCCTTTCAATGCATATTCTAAGTATTTACCAGTATTGGGAATCAAACGAAAATAGAAATCCGCAAGCATTTGCACTGCCAATGAAGAATTAGGATTGTAATCCAGGGCCTTTTCTAGATGTGGTAAGGCTAGTTTATACTCCTCTGTTTGTACGTAGTAAAAAGCCTTGGCGATTAGACTTGCATCGGATTTTGAATCGTAGAGCAATGCCTTATCAGCGTAGTTATTGATTTTTTCGGTGTACTGTTTCTGGCTTTGAGACATTTCGAGAAGATAGTAGGATATAGCGATATTGGCATAGGCTAATGCAAACTCAGGATCCAATTCAATGGCTTGTTCAAATAAACCTATGGCTTGTTGAAGTCCTTCATTAGATCTAGATAGAAATGGCTCAAGAGCTTGGAGATAATAATCATAAGCTACTAAGTTATCAGTAGGTTTTTTTTCTATTTGTTCCAATTCAGAAGGAGTCACAATAGCTTCTATCGCAACTGCAATTTTCTTGGCTACTTCATTTTGAAGTGCAAAAACATCGCCTACTTCACGACTATATTGCTCAATCCAGATAGGTTGGTCGCTAGATGCTTCAATTAATTTAATGTTAAGTAATACCTGATCTCCAACGCGCTGTCCACTGCCCTCTACCAGATAATTAACATTTAGTTCGTTGGCTATCTCGGGAATTCCCTTTTTTGCATTCCTATACTTTTCTACGGAAGTTCTACTAATCACCCTCAGGTCTTCGATTTTCTGAAGATTGCCCAGTGCTGATTCCATAATTCCATTTACGAAATATAGGTTGGTAGAATCGTTGCTTTCATTCTTAAAGGGTAAGAATGCAATAGATTTTTCAAGTTTTACTTCAGAAATTACGTTTGTTTTATTGAAAACCAAAAACGATGTGGCTATAATTAGTAATGAAGCAAAGGTGATAATTTGCCATTGGTAACGCTTCCAGAAAGGTGTTATTACGGTTTCTGTTTCTAAAGATTTTTTTCCTACCTCGCCTGGGGGATGACCATAGTGTTCACGAAAGCATTTAATAAAATAAGAAGTACTTCCAAAACCCACTTGATAGGCGATTTCGGAAACGGTCAGTGACTTCTGTTTTAACAACTCCATTCCTTTTTGCAAACGGACTTGTCTAATAAATTGACTTGCTGAAAGACTCGTCTCTTTTTTTATTTTTCTTAATAAGCTAGAACGACTCATGTTCATAGCCTCCGCCAGTTCAGAAACTCCAAATTGTTCGTTAGAGAGATTCTCCACAATTAGGGATTCTGCCTTGTCAATAAAGTTTTCTCCAATAAAAGATTGGTCAGACATGGTGTTTCTTGCTACTCAAAATTAGATAAAAATTATGGTAAACCCATACCGCTAAACAATTCCAAGATTGGGACAAAAGGGTCTGCTTGCGCCATAATTGATACTCTTGCGCCATAGTTTTTATGCCTTCCTGAAACTTTATACAATTTGACGTATAGCTCATAGGCCCCGCAACAATGGTCATCGCATCTTTGTAGAAACAAAAAGTAATAACAATTTTAAACTTAAAAAAAATGAAAACATTTAAAATTAATTCAAAGAGAACATTAGTAAATATGTCACTTATAATCCTATTAATTACATCCGCATGCGGTCAGATTGATTATAAGTCAAAAGGAGAGATAACTAATAGCACCGATTCGAAGTCAGGAGTTGCGGCACCAAAAATGGACATTCATACTGCAATATTGTCCGACAACATCGAAGCGGTCAAACTTCACATTAAAGCAGGGACCAATCTTAACAAAAAAGAAGCAATGAGCAGTTCAACTCCTTTAATGACCGCGGCTACTTTCGGTAAAACCACTATTGTTAAAGCACTAATTGATGCTAAAGCAGATTTGAATCTCATAAATAATGATGGGGCTACTGCCTTGCACAACGCCGCATTCTTTTGTCAGGTTGAAATCGTACAGCTGCTTATTGATGCTAAAGCGAAAAAGACGATAAAAAATAATTTTGGGGCTACACCACGGGAAAGTGTTATGGGCTCATTTACAGATATTAAGCCCATCTATGAAATGCTTCAGCAGCAGTTAAGTCCACTGGGTTTACAAATTGATTTAAATGAGATAGAAAAAACACGCCCTGTAATCGCCATGATGCTACAGTAAGAACCTATCTATAATAATATCGAATTCGAATTTAACTTTATAAAGACGGACTCCAATTAAATTAAAAATAAATTCATTATGACAACGGAAAGAAGATATGATATCGATTGGCTACGAGTAATTGCTATTGGTTTGTTACTTATCTATCATATAGCCATTATTTTTCAGCCTTGGGCAATGTTCATTGGCTTTATAAAAAGTGACGAATCGGTTGAAGCAATATGGACTCCGATGACCATGTTAAATGTATGGCGAATTCCACTTTTATTCTTTGTATCGGGAATTGGATTTTATTTCGCAATGCGCAAACGGAACTGGAAACAATTGCTTTTAGAGCGAACAAAGCGAATTTTATTACCATTCGTTTTTGGAATAGTAGCCATAACTCCATTGCATATGTTTATTTTTCAGAAGTACTATAATATGCCATTAGGTTATTATCCGCACCAAGGACATTTATGGTTTTTGGGTAATATTTTTGTATACGTACTCTTACTTTTACCGTTTTGTAACTACCTAAAAAAGCATGAGGACGGCAAAATAAAAAGAATGTTATCTGTTCTAATGAGTCACCCAGGTGGTCCGTTGTTGATATCACTGTTTTTTATAATTGAGGTTTTATTGGTAAAGCCTCAGCTGTTTGCGATGTATGCCCAGACATGGCATGGTTTTTTTAATGGTTTTTTTGCCTTCTTTTTCGGTTTCCTTTTGGTTTACAGTGGTAAATCGTTTTGGCGAACTGTTTTGAAATGGAGATGGTTATATATTGGTCTTGCTATCTTTCTATATGGTATAAGATTCATGCTATTTGAAACTGAAGCGCCTGGGTATCTTATGGCAATTGAATCTAATTGCTGGATTTTTGGAGTTTTCGGATTTGGTTTTAAATACTTAAATAAACCAAGTAAAATCCTAAGTTACTTGAGTCAAGCAGCGTATCCCGTTTACATTATTCACATGTTCGTATTATATACTATTGCCATGTTCGTTTTACCGTTAGATATGTCAATCGAGTTAAAATTTGTAGGTATTGTAGTTTTTACCGGATTAACATGCTATCTCATTTATGAATTCATTATTAGAAGGATTGGTTTCTTAAAACCTTTGTTTGGATTGAAATGGAAATTCCGCAAAATGCAAAAAACCAATATTAATTTATACAATCAAAATTAAAAGATTATTCAAATTAGTACTGATTTCCAAATCGGAACGAAATGCTTTTAAACAACTACTAATTTTGATATAAATTGAAAACACAATTCAAAGATCAATGAGTCAGAATAAAAGTGAAAAAAAAGAATATCGCTGGAAGGTGGCTCTTAGTATTTTCAGTCTTTATATATTATGTGGATTGGCTAACGTACCCTTTATCAGGGAGATGCAGCGGTTAGCATTGGGTCCTGGTAAGATTCAACCTGAAGCCTTATCTGTTTATGCATATACCTTTGCTATTAATGTAATCATTGGTGCTTTAATTATTTTTATAGGTCTATGGGTCTCGGAAAAATCAAATTTGGGCGCACCAGTTATTGCTCGTTTATATGCTAAAAAAAGAGATAGTGAATTGATAAATTGGAAGTCGGTTCTATCGAGCGTTGCATTGGCTATAAGTGTAGCCCTTGTTTTATTGTGGCTATTTGAATTACAAAAACTTTTATATCCTGTAGAATCTTTGCAAGAACGTCCTTCAAAACTCTATTATATTCTTGTTTCTTTTGTAATGGGTACTAATGAAGAGATATTGTATCGCCTTGGGTTGATGTCATTATTTGTTACTGCATTACAATCTTTGAAAAAAGTAGATAAGCCAACAAATAAAATGGTTTGGTCTAGTATTTTTATTACCGCATTAATTTTCGGGGTGATGCACTTTCCGATAACTAGTAATTTCTTTGAACTTTCCCCCTTTACAATTACTATAACCATGTTAGGAAATTTCATTACAGGAACAACTTTCGGTTGGATTTTTTGGAAACGAGGATTGTTAGTCGCTATAGTGTCACATATAGCTTTTGATTTAACCTTTCATGTTATAGGTTCCCCTTTCGGGTAGATAATAACGAAGACTATTTTTTTATAAAATTATAATAAATCGATGATATCACTTTTTAAAACAGAGCAAGGTAAGAAGGAAATTTTAAGTTTATATGACCAAAAACTGGAAGAACTTAATATACATTATGAATACCTAAATGTTGATACTAGTTTTGGAGTAACCAATATTATTACAACTGGCTTATCTTCAAATCCGCCAATCATCCTAATCCATGGTTCAAATGGTTGCGCACCAATTGCTCTTGAGACATATGCTGATTTAAGTTCAAAATTCAGAGTTTATGCAGTTGATGTTTTAGCGCAACCGAACAAAAGTGCTGAAACAAGATTAAGCATGAAAGATGATTCATATGGTAAATGGATGAATGAGATTTTAAACACACTTAAGATTGAAGATGTTACATTGGCAGGTTTTTCTTTTGGTGGATTAATCATTCTTAAAACGCTTGAATTTGATGAAAGTAAAATTAAAGAAGTTTATTTATCTGCCCCTGCGTACATTGTAAATGGAAATCCAATAAAAGCCTTATTCAAGTTTTTTATTCCAATGAAGCGCTTTATAAAAACGAAAAAAACAAAATATGTCTTAAAGTTTTTAGCCGAAGTCTTTACAGAACCTGATGATTTTGCCATTAAGTATTTATCAAAAGTATTTTTGTATTTTAATATGGATTTCTCCCCCGTGCCGGTAATTAGCAATGCTAAGGCAAATTCTATTAAAACGCCCATAACCATATTTGCTGCTGAGGATGACATTATTTTTCCCGGTAATAAAATGATAAAACGCGCTAAGAGAATTTTTCCTTCGCTTAAAAACACCTTATTATTAAATAGTTCAAAACATGTTCAAAACCAGAAAGACAATCTTATAATTTCAAATCAGATACTGAACGATGTAAAAATTAAAGTTTAGCAAATCTATTGGGCTATGTAGGCGAAAAAACTCTGCAATAAATATGATATTATGAAGAACAAACAAACGAAAAGAATACTTAGAATAGTATTCATTATTGTAAGTATAAGCTCATTGTGGTTTGTTCCTTGGATTTTAGTAAAAGCATGGATATTGCCACTGCCAGATACAGTACAAGAACAAGTATATGAAGCAATAGGTCATGGGTTTGATGGAATGATAGTTTACGTAGATGAAGGAGGAAAGTCACCTGCTTATTATACTGGAGGATGGAAAAATAGAGAAGAAAAAATTCCTGCAGACCATAAATCATTATTCAAAATTGCCAGTATTAGTAAGTTATATGCTGCCGTTGCAATTACTAAATTAGTGAACAACAACCGTATGTCTTTGGACGATACATTAGATGAATACTTTCCAGAACTTGTGGGTAGAGTTGAAAATGCAGATGAAATAACGGTAAGAATGATGGTGCAACATAGAAGTGGAATTCCAAATTTTACGAGTAATCCGGCATATTGGGAAGACGAACAGGAAAATGGGAAAAGGGCACTTGACTTCGCACTTGATTTACCCGCTAGTTTTAAACCAGATAAAGATTATGAATATTCGAACACGAATTATTTATTGCTTCGGCGGATAATTGATAAGATTGTCGGTTATAGTCATGAGCAATATATTAAGGAAGAAATTTTGATTCCACTTGAGTTAAACAATACATTTTTTTCCCTTCGAGAAGTAAGTATCAATGATGTAATGAGTGGCTATTATGTAGGCTATGAAGAAGATTTAAAGAAGAATGAAAATGGAATGTTGGCAACTGCTGAAGATGTCGGTATTTTCTTAAGAGCATTAAATGATGGTTCAGTGTTTGCAGAAGGGGAGCAAGAAATATATGCTACTATATATGAATATGAACATGGTGGTCTCGTACCAGGCTATCAAAGTCTTGCAGAATACCATGAAGACATTGACACTGTGGTTGTACAATTTATTAATACTACTGATTTTGAAGGTTACGAATGGAATTTATCAGAAATTTTAATTAATCGTATCGTGAAAATTTTGAAAAAATCTAAAGACTCATAACAAATAATTCTAATACGAATACGCGATTCTATTAATTGGTGCCGATTTCCAAACCCGAACGACTTACTGTCATCCTACCCCTACTTTTGGGGTATATTAAAAATGAAAAGATGAAAGCGATTATAACAACGAAATACGGTTCACCCGATGTATTAGAGTTAAGAGAAATTGAAAAGCCTATCCCAAAAGTTAACGAAGTACTTATAAAGGTTCATGCAGCGACCATTACTACAGCCGAAACAATGATGCGTACTGGATATCCACTTATTGGTAGACTTTTTATGGGTCTAACAAAACCTAAACATAGCGTTTCTGGAACTGGTTTTTCGGGAGTAATAGAAGCTATCGGTAAAGATGTAAACTTATTTAAGATAGGGGATTCAGTTTTCGGGGAATCACTTTCTCATTTCGGAACCCAAGCAGAATATGTATGTGTCAATCAAATGGGAACAATTGCTATAAAGCCTAATAATATAAAACACGAAGAAGCGGCTGTAGTTGGCGACGGACATATAACTTCATTAAATTTTCTTAAGATAGTGGCGAAAATTAAAACCGGTCAGCGTATTTTGATTATTGGTGCGTCTGGAAGTTTGGGAACTTCGGCGGTGCAACTTGCAAAACATTTCGGAGGAATAGTTACTGGAGTTTGCAGTACTAGAAACATAGATTTAGTAAAATCTCTAGGCGCAGGGAATGTAATTGACTACACTAAAGAAGATTTTACTAAAAACGGGGTCACCTATGATATTATTTATGACACAATAGGCAAAAGCTCATTCGCAATATGCAAAAAGTCATTAACTGAAAGAGGCGCCTATATTTCTCCTGTACTCGGACTATCATTACTTTATCAGGTTTTGAGAACCGCTATGTTTGGGAGTAAAAAAGCATTGTTTTCTGCAACGGGAACACTGCCTATTACAGCACATCGAGCATTTCTGAATGAAATAAAAGAACTTATGGAAGCCGGAAAACTTAAATCTATAATTGACAAACGTTATGCAATGGAACAAATAGGTGAGGCACATAGATATATAGAAACAGGGCGTAAAAAAGGTAATGTCGTTATGTCAATTATGCAATAAATAAAACCAAATTTTAATAGTGAATTCATCAATCAAATAAATTCAATCCAAAAAAGGGTAGGCCTTCATCAAGCCTATCTTTTTTTAATGGTATTAATTCGTATTCATAAAATAATTGAAGCAGCATTTTTGAATTTTAATTAGATTTTAAAACTTTTTTTTGCTAAAAGTCTTTTATCTGTTTTTTAGTTGATTATATAATTTCTATGTTCTAATAGATTTAATTAATTTGTTCTCTAAGATTTAAACTAGAACTTTCGAATCAAATCTGATTATCAATCGAACAATTCTGAAAATTACAATGACTAAAATAGAATGTTTTTACAACATGCAATTTCAGAATAAGCACTATCATTTATTTATTCTAGGATTTTTTATACTACAGTGTTCCCTTTTTGCACAGTCAAAGGCCAAGATAAGTTTTAAGGATAGTGGCCCTTCACTACAAATTGATGGTAAAACATATCCACCTTTTGCTTACATGTCTTATTTGGGAGAAGAGAAATATTATAAAGAAATCGCGGATTCTGGTGTTCATATTTATAATATTCCAGCTTATTTGGCCGATGGCGGAATTAATAGTGTTTCTGGTATTGGTGCTTTTCGATCTCCGATATGGATTGGAGAAGACGATTATGATTTTTCTAGTTTGAAAGTAGATTTTGAAAAAATAATTAAAGCTGACACCAAGGCCAAAGTAGTAATTCGATTTTATCTCGACCCGCCTGATTGGTGGATAGTAAAGAACCCGGAAGCTTCTGCACTGCTACCAGATGGCAGTAACTTTCGTCAGTGTTTTTCTTCAGAAATATGGAGGAATAATACAGGTGAAGTTTTAAAAGACTGTTTGAACTGGTTACTAAATTCTAAGTATGCTAACTATTTGGCTGGGATTCATGTTGCAAGTGGTTTTACTGAAGAATGGTTTTATCATCCAAAACAATACCGAGATCAGAATAGCGCAAAAGTAGATGGCTTTAGACAATGGTTAAAGGAAAAATATAATAACACTAGCGTGTTACGGAAAGCATGGAACAACTCTAAAGTTACATTTGAAAATGCTGAATTGTCAAATGTCGATGAACCTACCAAAAGTAAAACATGGCGAGATCCAAATAATGACATGAATTATATAGATACCTATCGCTATCTAGCAGAGGTATTGGTTAATAACATTATTTATTTTAGTAAAATTGTTAAGGATGCCAGTGATGGCGATTTGTTAACAGGTGCTTTTTCTGGATATCATTATTTTGTAGGTGATGCTAGAAGAGGTCATGGTGCATTAGCCAAATTGTTAAAATCACCTTATATAGATTATTTGTCAAGTCCGAATGTCTATAATCGTGTTTTGGGCGAAGACTGGGCGCCGATGTTGGCAATTAATTCTGTACAGCTACATGGAAAATTATGGCTTGCTGAAAATGATACTCGCACTTCAATTACAACCTTACTAAAAGATCAATCGGAAGGTATCGCGCCTCCTGGACAATATGAATCGGGTGTTTGGTTAGGGCCTGAAGATATGGAAACTTCAGTGTCGTTATTATGGAAAAACACAGCTAGAATGCTTGCTTATGGATATGGTGGCTGGTGGTTCGACATGTGGGGTGGATGGTTTAGTGACCCTCAACTTTTAAGTGTAATAGAGGAAACACAAAAATTGAGTGCATTTTCGAACTTAAAAATTGATTCGAAAATGAAAGCTCAAGTAGGTGTAGTGGTTGATGAAGAACTTTGTTTTTGGGACCCAACCTACGGTAGTCTAACAGAGAATATTTTGTCAAATCGATATCAGCTTGCCAAGACAGGGAACTCTTATGATTTATTTCTACGAACGGATATAAATGATATGCCAATCGCACAGTATAAAGTGATTTGGTTAATGGGTGTTTTGAAGTTAGAAAAAGGTGAAATACAAAAAATACAAGAATGGAATAACTTAGATATAACTGTGCTTTGGACAAATGGAAGTGGAACCGAGATATATCAACCAAATGGCGAGCAAATATTTATGGAAAATAAGTTTAAATGGTCGGCTGTTGAGTTAGGGGAATTATGGGGTAAAGCCGGAATACACCGATATATAAAAACAGAAGATGTTTTTTACATCGGCAGAAATTGGATGAGTATACATAGTATTGCAGGAGGGAAGCGAAAAGTAGATTTTCCATATTATGCAGAAATAATAGATCCAATTAGCAACAAAGTGTTATCAGATTCAACCAAACAATTAGAGTTAAAAATAAAACCGAAATCTACGGTATTATTGCGTGTAACTCCGCTAAAAGATTAGGTTAATTATAGTAAATGAATTAAGCAATCTGTACTCAATGTTTTGGGAGTAATTTTTTTACTCCCTTGTATATTAGAAAAACCATAAACCCAATAATTAATCCCACAAAAAATTCTATAATAATATCGGGAACACTTGGTATAATATGATGTAAAAAAGATATGTTGTGAACAAAGATTCCACCAGAAACTAGGAGTAATGCAATTGTACCGATTACAGATAAAGATTTAATAACCTTCGGAAGAGCGTTTACAAAAAACCGACCAATTTTATCTGAAATACTATTATCCTGTTCATTCAAATTTATTAGACGGAGGCCAAAATCGTCCATTCGCACAATTAGTGCCACTATTCCATACACACCAATTGTAGCGAGGAGAGCGACAACGGAGACCACTGCAATTTGATTAATTAAAGGTTCTTCAATAACAGCGCCCAATGCGATGATTACAATTTCTACAGACAATATAAAATCTGTCACAATTGCCGATTTTATTTTTGCCTTCTCCATTTCAAGAATATCTTCTTCGCTTTTTACCATGGCTTCCGTTATGGCATGCTCTACTTCATGAGGTACGAAAAATTCATAAATTTTTTCTGCGCCTTCAAAAGCTAAATACAGACCTCCAAGAATAAGTGCTACAGTAACAGCCCAAGGTAAAAATGCACTTAATAAAAAAGCAATTGGTAATATTATTATTTTATTTAAAAGTGAACCTTTAGTAATAGCCCACAATACTGGAAGTTCTCTTTTTGACACAAATCCAGATGCTTTTTCAGCATTAACGGCTAAATCATCACCAAGAATTCCAGCAGTTTTTTTTGTCGCGATTTTGCTCATCGCAGCGACATCATCTAATAAAGTTGCTACATCATCTAGAATAGCGAAAAATCCTGAAGCCATTTTTTAGTTTTAATCCTCAAAAATAAATAATGAAATTGAACTAATGACTAGCTATTTGATATAAATGGCCAAAGCTATAAAAAGAACCTATCTTAAATAGATCTAAAATGGCTGAGGTTCTTTGTTTAAAAGACAAACAGAGATATGCATTTGAGGATGAATTAGATTTTTTAAAGAAATTAGGTGATACTTCGCACTACTATTTCATTGTAAAAGATTGTCCAGTACTTTGTATAACGGCAAACCAAAATTCACTTTCCAAATCTATTTTTTTTCGTCGATTAACGACTGCAGGAATTGGTAGATAAACAAACTTGCCATTAACCATACCTACCACAAATCTTGTTTTCCCTGCCATGGCTCCATGAACCGCATGATAAGCTAACCTACTACAGAAAACACTGTCGCTTGCATTAGCAGCAGCACTTCTAATTATATAACTAGGGTCAATATATTTTATAGTTACTTCTTGATTAATGCCTTTGAAATATGCTGAAATATTATCTTTTAAGAAAATGCCTATATCATTATGTTTAATATTTCCTGAGGCATCTTTTAGAATATCATTCTGATTGTTTATTAAAGATTGCCCTGCACCTTCTGCAACTACAATTACCGCATGGTGTTTTTGGTCTAAGCGTTTTTTTAACAGCTCGAATAGTCCATTTTTTCCTTCTAAAGCGAAATCCATTTCGGGTATAAGTACAAAATTTACCACAGGTTTAGAAAGTGCTGCTGATGCTGCGATAAATCCACTATCTCTGCCCATTAATTTTACAATTGCAATTCCATTATAGGCACCCATTGCTTCGTTGTGCGCATCGCGTAATATTGGCGTGGCAACGTCAAAAGATGTTTCAAAGCCAAAAGATTTATCAATAAGGTCTATATCATTGTCAATGGTTTTAGGAATTCCAACAACACTAATTTTTAATCCTCTTTTTGCTATTTCTGATCCTATGGCATCTGTTCCTTTTAAGGTTCCGTCACCACCAATAGTAAATAATATATTTATATTGTTTTCGACTAAGGTGTCCACCATAACTTCAACACTTTGGGCGCCTCTAGAGGAGCCTAAAATTGTACCGCCAAATTCATGTATATCTTTTACTTTATCTGGAGTTAATTTTATAAACCCTCTCTTTTTTTCTGGGTTTAAGCCTTCATATCCATAGGGTATACCAATTATATCATCAATGCCGTAGAAGTAATGTGAGGCCATTACAATACTTCTAATTACATTGTTTATTCCTGGACAAAGGCCACCGCAAGTAACAATGGCAGCTTTAGTATTTTTGGGGTCAAAATAAATATTTTCTCGTGGACCAGCTTTTTCAAAACATACGGGTGTACTATTTTCTTCAACATGTTTAATAAATCCATTTAAAGAGAGGTCATATAAAACTCGTTCTTCATCCGGAATAAAATTAAAAATATTATCACCATGTTTTGTGCTAAGTCCAAGTGGTGATTTATTTAATGCTTCCCCATGAGATGTAATCGTGAAATTCTTTTCCATAGTTAATTTTAAAATTCAGTTATTTGGATAATAGCCAATTTACAAGCCTCAAATATTTCTCTTTACTTAACTAAATTTAGTTATTAAAAATTAAAATACTTGAGGCCAATAAATAAAGTTCATCCTCTTAAAAAAGAAGTGAAAACAAACGCAATTTTTCTATAGAAAAGTTAAATGCGCTTCTTTGTCATTACATGTGGTCTAATACCTGATGTGAATCGATAAGCGGTCCACCATGCATAATTTCATTGGATGCTTGATCAATAAATTTATCAAAGTTTAAATGAAATGAATGCGCCAATTGAATTGCTTTACTTATGTATGCACCTTTTTGTAACCAGGTGTTCATAGGGTCTAGCATTTCTGTTGGAACATCATGACAATACTTAGGCATATGAAGTCCGAAAATAGGATGCTCACTATAATCTACATCGTTCAACCCTCCATTCATAGCTTGAGAAATCATTGCTCTGGTATATTTCAATTTTATTCTTGAACCTACTCCATAAGGGCCGCCACTCCAACCAGTATTAATCAACCAAACATTAACCCCAGATTCTGTCATTTTTTTACTCAACATCTCTGCATATGCTGTTGGATGCAATGGCATAAATGGCTCTCCAAAACAAGCAGAAAATGAAGGTACTGGTTCTGTTATGCCTGCTTCTGTACCAGCAACTTTTGCGGTGTAGCCGGATATAAAGTGATATGCTGCTTGGCCGGGTGTAAGTTTAGATATTGGAGGCAGCACACCAAAAGCATCACAAGTTAAAAAGAAAATATTCTTTGGATTACCTGCATATGATGGTTGAGCTATGTTATCAATATGATGAATTGGATAACTTACTCTAGTATTTTGTGTTATTGAAGTATCTGCATAATCAACTTCTTTGGTGCCTTCTTTGAAAACTACGTTTTCTAACATTGCTCCTGGACGAATAGCACGAAAGATATCGGGTTCTTTTTCTTCCGTTAAATCAATCACTTTAGCATAGCAACCACCTTCAAAATTAAAAATTATATTTTCTGCAGTCCAACCGTGTTCATCATCACCGATTAATTTTCTATGAGGATCTGCAGATAATGTAGTTTTACCAGTACCTGATAATCCGAAGAAAATTGCTGTTTCGCCATCTTCACCGACATTAGCAGAACAGTGCATTGGTAGTACATTTCTTTCTATTGGAAGAATAAGATTAAGAGCACTAAATATACCTTTTTTCATTTCACCGGTATAAGCAGAACCACCAATTAAAGCTACCTTTTTAGTGAAATCTAATATGGAAAAATTACCTTGTCGTATTCCAAATTCACTAGGGTTTGGAGCCTCATATCCTGGAGCACATAGCACTAGCCAATCTTCAGAAAATTCAGCTATCTCCGAATCTTCAAGTCGTAAAAACATATTATTTACGAAATAACTAGACCATGGATATTCTGTTACTGTACGTACATTTAAACGATACTCAGGTGCAGCTCCAACGTAGCCATCGTGTACATAAATTTCTTTTTTAGAAAGATAGTTAACCACTTCGTTGTATAATTTTTCAAAATTTTCTGGGGCTATGGCTTTATTTGTACGATTCCAAAAAACTTTATCTTTTGTATAGTCATCTTTAACCAAAAAGCGGTCTTGAGGAGATCTACCGGTAAATTTTCCAGTGTTTACGCAAAGGGTTCCGTTTTCTGTTACTGTCCCCATTCCTTTTTCTAGAGTGATTTTTTGCAATGTTTCCGCATCCAGATTCCAGTGTGCATTAGCATCTTTTATACCATATTTTTCAAGATTGGTAATATTGGGTTTTCTCGATAGAATTTCCATAATTTTTAATTTTTGAGTTAATATTTAAAATGGCCAAATCAATGGCACTAAAAGCACTGTTGTAATAAAAAATAATAAGAGTAATGGTCCTCCAACTCTTACATAGTCCATAAATTTGTATCCGCCTGCGGCCATTACCATTGCGTTGGTAGTAGTACCTACTGGAGTTAAAAAAGCAGTAGATGCTGAGACTGCAACAACAATCATAAATGGTTTAGGAGAAACCCCTAACGACGACGCTGCAATTAAAGCAATGGGAGCCATGAGAACTGCGGTAGCCGAATTGTTAATTGTTTGACTAAAAGCAGTAGTTAATAAAAAGATACCTCCCAAAAGCATGATCGGACTAATAGAACCCAAATAGTCAACAAGGCTGTTTGCAGCCCATTGTGCAATACCCGTTTTTTGTAAAGCGGTACCCATAGGAATCATGGCAGCTATCATTACCACGCTGGTCCAACTAATACCTTTATAAGCTTTGGAAATTGGTACGCAACCGGTAAGCATTAATATTCCAGCACAAACCAGGGCAGCAATGGCACCGGGTAATAATTTAAAAACCAAAAGCACAATCATTAGTAGTAGTGTTCCTAATGCTATATATGATTTTGCAGTTAGCTGATCTACATTTTTAGCCATCGCCTCTGGACTACCAGAAATAACAACATGTTCATATTCTTGTTGTAAATCTTCTATGGCATCCCACGGTCCGCGAATGATAAAAGCATCACCAGGTTTTATAGTTACTTCTTTTGCTACAAGAGGTCCATTATCTCGCGATAACCCTAAAAGTTGAATCTTACTATTTAAGTAGCTACCTAGAAGCATTTTCCGACCAACAAAAGCGGAGTTAGGTGTAATCAGCATTTGAGATAACCCAACTTCTTGATTAATTAGTTCATCTTTTAGTTCAGCATCTGTGTGTTTAAAAGGAATAATACCTAATTTGTATTTCAACATTAAAGAATCTACTTCATCTGGTTCGCCTTTTACAGTTATAATGTCGTGATAACGCATTTCTGTATTTGGCTTTGGAAACTCAACAAATTCAGGTATCCGTTTTAGCTTGTTTGGATGTCTTCGACGGAGACGAAGAATGGTAACTTTTGCATCTTCTTCAAAATTCCATTCCCCTATAGTTGTATTGACAAATGGTGACATCGAACGAATACGAAAACGGTACATATTATCTCCAATACTATAGTTTTCAATCCATTTGTGCATTTCGGAATCGATGTTAATAGGACGATCTTTAGTTTTATTAGATGGTAGCAGTTTGTAGCCAACATATCTAAAGTATAGTAGCGCTATAATTAATAAAGGCAACCCTATCAACCCAAACTCGAAAAATGTAAACCCTTCCATTCCGGACTCGACTAAAACATTGCTTGCTATAATATTTGGCGGAGTACCCGTGAGCGTTAATAATCCTCCTGTATTTGACCCAAAGGCAATTGGCATTAATAATTTAGAAGGTAATGTACCTGCATTCCATGCTGCTGAAACAGTTACTGGTAGCAACGAAGCTACTGTCCCTGTATTACTTACAAAACCAGATAGTACGCTAGAACCAAGAGTTACAATAATTAATAATCTTGGAACACTATTTCCAGCCCACTCTACAAACTTTTTACCTGCTAATGCAGTCCACCCAGTTCTTGATAAACCTTCGCCAATGATAAAGAGTGCGGCAATCATTATAACTGTTGGGTTGCTAAAACCACTTAAAGTTTCTTTTAAATCGAGTATACCCATTAAAAATAGGGTTAACATTGATAAAATTGCCACTACATCTGGTGGATATTTACCCCAGATAAAAAGAACAATAGTAATAGTTAGGATTATAGATACGGTTAACAATACGCTAGAATTAGAATTAATTATTCGATAGTTAATACAGGAACATTAGCTTTTAACACTAATTCTTTTGTAAGTAATCCGTCTGATGGTGCAACATTTTTTGCATGATTTATTGGTAGGATAGCTATCATATCAATATCATGTTTTTCAACATATGAGAAGATACCATCAACAACATCGTCATTTTCAATAAAGGTGTGCTCACTATAAAAGTTTTCTAAATAATACATGAGTGTATTTTCATTCTTCTCATCATTTTTAGAATATCCAAATGTTCCAGGAGTATTTTGTATTGTTAATACATGAACTTTAGCATTAAATTTTTGACAAATACCTAATAGTGTGTTTAGTGAATTAGGTTTATCAATTTCATTTTTACCCAACACTAAACTAATATTCTTAACAGTTTCTTTTTCTGAATTTTCAGGGATTACTAAAACGGGACAACTTGCGTCTTTGACTAATTTGGCGGTTTGAGAAACCTCTTTGTCATCTGAAGATCCTGAGGTCCCCATAATTATTAAATCAGCTTTCTTTTCCTGTTGTGCTTCAATAATAATATTAGTTACAGCACCATCCCATCCTAAAGTCCACCGCATTGGTACTTTAAGCTTACTTTTATATTCTTCGCACAATGCCTCATAAGTAGCACGCATTTTTCCTTCATCTGGATTGTCAGATACATGTATAAGGTCAATTTTTATTTCAGCGTTTCCGATAAAATCAACTGCGTAATCTAGAGCTCGTTTAGCACTATCCGAAAAATCGTAAGGAACCAATATTTTAGAAATCGTATTCATAAGAAATTAGGTGTTAAGGTTTCAATTATTTTTTCAAAAGTATATGCGCATTCGATTTTATAATATGACAACGGTCATGTTTGGTAATTTACAGGCAATTGAGCGCATCATTTAACCTTATAGTAAACTAGTTTCTATGAAAGATTTTTCAAGAGCTGTTTTTTATCATGTTTTATGCTATTTATTTTTTAAAAACTTGCGGGGTATTTAAGGCATAGATTTTCAAATGATAAAATTTACCATACCGAACGGAAGTTTTCATGAGCTAAAAAACATTATTAGAGTGTCCCTTTTGATTTTATTTATTTTGTATTCAGGATTAAATTATGGTCAAAAAGAACGCGAGGGTTTATTAGGTTCGTGGGTTGTGTTAGCAGGAAATAATAAAATTTCAAACAGACTTAGTATTCCTACAGTCGGAATTTTGAGGCATTATAAGATGTTCGATAATTATGAATTTTCATTTTTTAGAACAGGCCTCACATATAAGGTTAATAATAAGATTTTTGTTACTGGCGGGGCCGCGTATTTAGATTGGGAGCCTTATATTGAAAGTGAAACGGCTATTCCAAATAGGCAAATATGGATTTATGAGGCAATTACCTTTTTATCAAAAATTAATAAAGTAGCTATTTCTAATCGAGTACGATTAGAATCTAGATGGATTTCTAATTCCGAAAGTACAATTGTTAATAATCGTATCAGATATAGAATACAAGGTAAATTTCCTTTAAGTGAAAAGTATTATTTAAAATCATACAACGAATATTTTATAAATCTAAAAGCGCCACATTTTAATCAGAATAGATTTTTTATTGGCCTAGGTTATCGTTTCTCGAAAAATTTACAATTTGATGTGGGTTACCTTAATAACCATTTCGATAGTGGCAATTACGACCGGCTACGAATGGCTGTTTATTTTAAAACTGATTTTACAAAACTTAAAAATAATCAGAAATAAAATTACGCTACTTAATAAATTATTTTACAATAAAAACTATGTTTTGTTCAGTTTTCATTTAATATCTTAAATTTCTTTTAAATTGAATATCTTCCCCTTTGCGAGACCATTATAAACTCTCAATTATTTTTCAATTTATATTAAGGTAAAGTTTTAAAAATGAAATTTAGTTTAAAGCATTTTTTTTATGTGTCAGTAATTTGCCTATTTCAAAGTTGTGAGACTCAAGAAGAGGTAATCCAAATTCATGTTAATCAGACTGATGTTAATTCGGTAAAAAATTCTTTTAAGACGATAGAAGAGGCCTTGAATATGGCGAAAGACGTTCGTAAAAAAGATAAAATCAGCCCAATACTAATTAATATTTCTGAAGGAGATTATCATTTAAAGTCCCCTTTAATAATTACTCCAGAGTTAAGCGGACTTCAATTGAGGGCAACCGCGAATAGTAAAGTTTCGATAAAAGGATCGCAACAACTGAACTTAACATGGACTAAGAAAGAGGGAAATATTTGGCAGGCTAAAGTGCCAGAGAACATAGAATTCGACCAGTTATTTGTAAATAAGGAGAAGCAGATTTTAGCTCGGTATCCAAATTACAATGAAGACGGCGGCCATTGGCAAGGTCATGCTGCCGATGCTATTTCACCAGAACGTATAAAAAATTGGTCAAATCCTATTGGTGCTATTTTTCATGTAATGCATGCCGGAGAATGGGGAGGTTTTCATTTTGAGGTATCTGGTGTAGATGAAAATGGGGAAGCTATTTTAAAAGGCGGTCATCAAAACAATCGTAAAAGTGCTGGAATACACGAAACATATCGAATGGTTGAAAATGTTTACGAAGAACTTGATAGTCCTGGCGAATGGTTTTTAAATAGCGATAATCGCATTTTATATTATTGGCCAAGAACTGAAGAAAACTTGGAAAATAGTGTTATTGAAGGTGTTCAATTAAAGAATTTAATCACTGTACAAGGAAGTGAAGAAAGTCCGGTAAGGAAAGTTGTAATAACGGGTATAAAGTTTGAACATGCTCAACGAACTATAGATCAGAAATATGAACCGCTATTAAGAAGTGACTGGACAGTTTTTAGAGGAGGTGCAGTTTTTATAGAAGGTACAGAGCAAGTTGAAATAAGGAATTGTGAGTTTACAAATTTAGGAGGGAACGCAATTTTTGTTAGCAATTATAACCGGAATACAAATATTGTCGACAACCACATATACAATTGTGGTGCAACTGGTGTTAGTTTTGTAGGGAGTCCTGCTGCCGTTCGGTCGCCATCATTTCAATATCGTGAGTTTGTAGAATTTTCAAAACTAGATACCATTAAAGGTCCACTGAACAATAAATATCCTAGTAATTGTATCGTAGATAATAACTTGATATATCGTATTGGAAGAATAGAAAAACAAACGGCAGGTGTCGAAATTTCGATTGCAATGGATATAACTGTTAGCAATAATAGTATATACGAAGTTCCGAGGGCAGGAATTAATATAAGCGAAGGAACATGGGGTGGTCACATAATTGAGTATAATGATGTTTTTAATACTGTATTGGAGTCTGGTGATCATGGGTCATTTAATTCATGGGGTAGGGATCGTTTTTGGCACCCGGATAGACCAACTATGGATAAATTGGCACAAGAGAATCCGGAAATGCCTTTATGGGATGCTGTACATACGACTATCATCCGAAATAATCGATTTAAATGCGAACATGGCTGGGATATTGATTTGGATGATGGGTCTAGTAATTATAAAATCTACAATAATGTTTGCTTAAATGGAGGGTTAAAACTGAGAGAAGGTTTCCATAGAACAGTTGAGAATAACATCATAATTAACAATGGTTTTCATCCGCATGTTTGGTTTAAGAATAGTGGTGATATTTTTAGGAGAAATATTGTTATGACAGATCATAAAGATATACGGCTGCAAGCCTGGGGAAAAGAAGTAGATTTTAATCTTTTCCCTGATGAAAAAGCACTTATTGAAGCGCAGCAAAATGGAACAGATTTACACAGTACATTTGGAAATCCAAATTTTGTAAATCCTATAAACGGAGATTATACAGTTACCGAAGATTCACCTGCACTTTCAATCGGATTTAAGAATTTTTCTATGGATAGTTTTGGAGTGAAGAAGACTAGTCTGCGTAAATTAGCAAAGCAACCAATATTGCCGAAATTATGGTCACTTAATAGTACAGCTAATAAGGAAACTAGTACTGTAAACTGGTTGGGCGGTAATTTTAAAAATATTGAATCGATGGCCGATAGATCTGCATTTGGTTTAAGTAAAACGGCGGGAGTTTTACTAACAGAGATTGAAGAGAAAAGTATTTTGTCTAGTTCAAAATTGGAAATTGGCGATGTAATTATTGCAGCAGAAGGACAAGCAGTTGATACAATTTTCGATTTGTTAAAAGTGGTTCAAGAACATCAATGGAAAGGAGTGATTGGCTTAACTATTTTTAGAAATCAGAAAAGTAAGGACATAAAAGTGAAGACTAAGAAGTAGTAGTTTTTGATATCAGGGTATTTATTTACTATAAGTTTAGCAATCTTATTATTTATAGTGTTTTAAGTGAAGTTTGAGTGCATAAAATAAAGTGGGAATAAATGTAAAAGTTTAAGGTTATCGCAATTTTTTTCTGCTCTTTATGAATTACAGTTTTAGAATTCATAATTGTTGTATTAATATTATTTGTATGTTTATCTTGCCAAATTAACATATTAAACTCAACTTTTCAACCAACTTCATGAAGGCCAAGCTTACTGATTGTGATTTATTAAAACTGATTTCTCAAGATAATGTTTCGGCATTTGAAGAGATATATGAGCGGTATTCCAAAAGCATGTTTCTTTTTGCAATCAATATTTTTAAAAAGAAAGAAGTTTGTGAAGATATTGTTCAAAATGTATTTATTGATTTTTGGACAAAAAGGAAAGAGGTAGAAGTTAAACAATTGAAGCCTTATCTTTTTCAAGCCGTAAAATATCAAATTTTTAATCAGCTTAGAAATCGAAAAATTTCAGATGAAGATTTAACAAGACTTACCATTGTAGATATTTCCATGAGCATTACACAAAAATTGGAATTTGACGAATTGCAGGAGTTAATAAACATTCAAGTAAATAAACTTCCACCAAGGTGTCAACAGATTTTTGTGCTCAGTCGATTTCAGCACATGTCAAATAAAGAAATAGCATCCGAACTAGGCATTTCTGTACAGGCTGTAAAAAATCAAATATCAAAAGCACTTTCCTTTTTAAGAAAGAACATCGTTTTAGAAGAGGGAGTTTTATTTCTTATTTTTTTCGCAACTACTTTTTAGCCTACTATTTTCTTATAAACATTTATCTATATTAAATTTAAAATGTTCGCTAATAGCATTTTAGGGAGATTTTAGGTTAGTACATGTGTATTATTAAATTGACATTTAATTGTAAATTATATGCTATAATATCAATATAATGCACTATAAATTACTAATTGTTTAAAAAAAGTTAACATTGGACGTGTACCTTTTTTAATTTTTGGGTACTTATTTATAACGACGATATTCACGGCCATAATTGTAATTAACTATTTGATGAACAAAAAACAAGCAAAACAGCTTTTCGATAAGTATTTAAAAAATGAGTGTTCAGTTCAAGAAATTGAAATGCTTGATAAGTATTTGCAATCATATCAAGATAAAGAAAGGCTATGGTCTGAGTTAAAGTATGATGAAGAAATTAAAGATCAATTATGGATGAAAATTAAGTCCGACATTGATTCCAAAGGTCAAGAAAATAGATTTTCGATAAAACATTATTTAAAATATGCTGCAGTTTTTATTGGATTAGTTGGAAGTTTTTTATGGTATCAATCCAGTACTAAAGTAGATGTACCTAATCTCAATACTATTTCTGAAACTGAAGTGATATTAAAAACATCGAATAACGCTGTAAAAAACATAAGTTCGAATGCTGAACAAGATTTATTTGATAAAGAAGGTAAAGTTATCGGTAAGCAAAAAGGAAATCAAATAATATATAGTGAGAATGAACAAATACAGGAATTAGTATTTAATGAGTTAATTGTTCCTGATGGTAAAAAATTTGAAATTACACTTTCTGATGGCACATTGGTACATATGAATTCGGGATCTACCCTTAAATATCCAGTGAACTTTATTGCAGGTAAGGAAAGGCAAGTTTTCTTAAAAGGTGAAGCATATTTTGAAGTTACAAAAGATACGTTGGCACGTTTTCTTGTCACTACTGATGAAATTGAAATTGAAGTATTGGGTACACATTTTAGTGTAAGTTCTTATGATGGAGCTAAACCATATGCGCTATTAGCGGAAGGAAGTGTAGCAGTTCATAAACAGAATGATGTAAAAGAGAATCGAACAATCTTACATCCAGGAGAAATAGCAACTTTAGATCAGAATACCATAGCTGTTAATGAGGTCAATATCAATGATTATTTAAGTTGGCGTGAAGGCCGATTGACTTTTACTAATGAATCTTTTGTGAATATTGTCAGCAAAATAGAACGGCATTTCGGAGTATCGATTGAGAATAATCATACAGATATAAACGAAGTTAAATTTAGAGGTGAATTTAAACAAGAAGAAACAATAACGGATATATTAAATACATTTCAAGAAAGCGCAGGTTTCGAATATAAAATAGTTAATAACAAAATAATAATAGACCGTATGAAAGATAAGTAACCAATAAAAAAAGTCGAGAAACGCGGCAACGTTTCCCGACCAATATAGATTTTAACCAGATACAAATAACTAATCAAAACCATTCAAAATTATGCAAAAAAAGCATGGGTTTCTCATATTTATGAGGAACATATTAAACAAAAACCGAACAATGAAGCTTTCATTTCTTTTGTTTGCCTTGGCACTTTTTAATCTACATGCCAATTCGTATGCGCAAAACAAAAAGATTTCATTGGATATACATGAAGGAACTATTGAAAATGTTTTAGTAAAAATTGAATCTCAAAGTAAGTTTAATTTTTTCTATAAAACGAATGAAATAGATGTCAAAAGAAAAATTTCAATAAAAGTATTAGATACTTCAATTAAGGAAATATTGAACATTCTTTTTGATAATCAAAATGTTTCATATAAGGTTGTAAACAAACAAATAGTTTTAAAGAAAATTACCAAAATAAAACAATCATCTAATCTTGATCGTGTTGATTTGTTGAATGAAACCATGCTACAATTTAGTGTTTCAGGTACAATTACGGATACTCAAGGACTCCCACTTTCTGGTGCGAATATTGTTGAAAAGGGCACCACTAATGGTGTCACGGCTGATTTTGATGGCAATTTTTTAATTTCTGTTGAAGATGAAAATGCCACGCTTGTAGTTTCTTATATTGGTTTTGCTATGAAGGAGGTGCTAGTTAATTCACAATCTCAAATAAGCATAACACTTGCCGAGAGTGCCGCAGGGTTAGAAGAGGTTGTTGTTGTTGGATATGGTACTATGAAAAAAGCTGATTTAACAGGGGCCGTTTCACAGGTTAAAAGTGAGAATCTTGAAGCTGTGCCTGTATATAATATGGAACAAGCTTTGAAAGTAGGAGCTTCAGGAGTAAGAGTTTCGCAAAATTCAGGTACTCCCGGATCACGTATTGAAGTAAGAATCAGAGGGGGTAACTCAATGATTGGTGATAATCAACCGCTTTATGTAGTTGATGGTTTCCCAGTAACAGGTGGTATCGATTTTTTAAATCCAGCAGATATAGAGTCTGTTGATATATTAAAGGATGCTTCTGCTACTGCAATTTATGGGTCTAGAGGAGCAAATGGTGTCATAATTATTACCTCCAAAAGAGGTGTAAAGGGACAAGAAAGTAAAGTTGAGATTAATAGTTTTTTCGGTATGCAACAATCAATTAATAAATATGAATTACTTGATGCCCAAGAATATGCTATTGTAGCTAATGAATGGTTGAAGAATGAAGGGTTGGATCCTTTTTTTAATATTAATGAAGTGCAAAACCCTGGTACTGATTGGTGGGATGCTATTTTTAGAACAGCCCCAGTTCACAATCATACCGTTACATTTTCAGGTAGTTCAGATAAAGGTCGATATTCCATTTCTGGAAACTATTATGACCAAGAGGGGATTATTGAAAATTCTGGCGTTTCACGGGGATCTGTTAGGGTTAATCTTGATCAAGAATTGAAAAGTTGGTTGAAAATGGGGGTTAATGTGCAATTATCAAGGAATGATCGAAATTCAGTACCTGTTGATAATGGAAATCGTGGTAATTCAATGCTTTCTGCAGCGGCCTCAGCTCCACCAACACTTCCATTATATAACGAAGATGGTTTGCCTACACAAATAGAACAAGTTTATAATTTTGGATCTGCTGATATGCGAAATCCATTAATAAATACAAGTAGGAAAGATTTATCTTTTTCGAATAGTGTTCTTGCAAATACAACTTTTGATATTGAATTAGCTTCAAATTTAACTTTTAGAACCTTGTTAGGCTTGCAATATAAAAATTCACGAAGTGAATATTTTGCTCCAATTATTTATGCCAATGATAGAGGTTCTGCTTCTGAAAGTAATTCATATTCTAATTCTTTTTTAACAGAAAACGTACTAACATATTCAAAGGTTTTTAATGATAAACATAGTTTAAATGTAATAGGTGGAGGGACATATCAAACAAATATGAGCCGATATTCAGGTATAGGAGTTAGTGGTTTTGCAAATAATATTACTGAGAATTTTAATTTGGCTGCAGCTGAAACAGTAGGTAATCCTTATTCAGGATATTCAGATTGGACGCTGGCTTCTTTTCTTTCGAGAGTAAATTATTCTTTTGATGGTAAGTATATGTTAACTGCTAGTGTTAGAGCTGATGGTTCATCCAGGTTTGGTGCAAATCATAAATGGGGTTATTTTCCATCTGGTGCTTTGGCTTGGCGTGTATCGGATGAAGATTTTCTAGAAAATAGTAATACAATTACAAATTTGAAACTAAGAGCTAGTTATGGTATTACCGGTAACACTGCACTTAATCCTTATCAATCTTTGGATCGCTTAAATTCAGTCAAATATATTTATGGAAATTCAACTGATGTAATAGGGTTTTATCCTACTGGAATTTCCAACAGTGATTTAAAGTGGGAAACAACAGGTCAACTTGATATAGGGCTTGATCTTAATTTATTTAATGATAGGATAAGGTTTGTCTTTGATTATTATAAAAAGAATACTAAAGATTTACTTGCATCAGTACCACTTCCGCCAACAGTAGGTTTTGGTTCTATTTTGAGAAATTTGGGGGAAATTCAAAATAGTGGTTTAGAGTTTAGTGTAGATACAGATATCTTGAGAAATGATTTTAAATGGAACGCGTCGGCCCAGATTTCTGCTAATAGAAATAAAGTAATATCCTTAGCTGGTGATAGCGATATATTTGGAGCAGATCAAGGTGCTGTATGGCCAAGTGCTAATATTGCTAGAGTCGGTGAACCTTTGGGAGCATTTTATGGTCTTTTAGAAGATGGCTTGGATGAAGATGGTTTTATTAAATATCAAGACGTGAGTGGTCCGGATGGAATTCCTGACGGTACTATTAATGCACTTGATCGAGTAATTTTGGGTAGTTATCATCCCGATTTTATTTATGGTTTAACTTCAAATTTTAGTTATAAAGGCTTAGAATTAAATGTTGTAGTGGAAGGTGTGCATGGCAATGAATTGTTCAATGCAACCAATGGAACTCATTTAAATTCTTTCCAACGTGGAAATAACCAATTTAAAGATATAATTGGAAATTATTGGACTGAAGAGAATCCGAATCCAGATGCTAAATATCCTAAATTAAGTAGTGCCACACAAATTACTGTGTCGGAACGATTTATTGAAGATGCCAGTTATTTGCGAATAAAGTCAATGAGGTTGGCATATAATTTACCAGTTTCTGAAATAGGCTTAAAAGGATTTGATATGGCTCAACTATACGTGTCTGGAACCAATCTTTTCACATTTACAAACTACACCGGACTAGATCCTGAAGCTAATACCAGAGGAACAGATTCAAGTGATGTAGGAGACAGGTTAAGATTTGGTCATGATCAAAGTAGCTATCCTGCTGCAAAGATTTATGCCATAGGTTTAAAATTTAGATTTTAATAGAAAAGAAAAAAAAATGAAAAATATAATATTAGTAATAATCATATTTGGGTGTTTAACCGCATGTGAAAAAACATTGGAGGAAGTTCCAAAAGATTTCGTTTCAAAAGCTAACTTCTATATGAACGAAGAGGATGCTCAAGCTGCAATAGCAGGTGCATACGCAGGAATGCAAAATGACTTTTTTGGTATTACGAATTACCTCATGACTGAATTACATGGTGATTATTTGTTCGGAAGAGGCTCGCAAGCACCCATTACTATATGGAATCAAATATTAGATCAACGAAATATAGGTAGGTGTGCTACGAATTGGTCCTCATTTTATAATACTATTAATAGAGCAAATGCTATTATAGACAATGTATCAATTATTGAGAATATTGATGATGGCGTTCAACAACAAATTTTAGCTGAGGCACATTTCCTTAGAGCCTTATGCTATTTTGAATTGGTAAGAGGTTGGGGTGCTGTACCTATTAAAACTATGGAAAGTATTGATCTCAGTGCTATCGAAGCACCGAGAGAATCTGAAAGTAAAGTTTATGAGTTAATTATTCAAGATCTTCAAATAGCTGAAAATGGTTTAGGTGAAGTCGGGAGTGAAACGGGTAGAGCCTCAAAATGGGCCGCAAAAATGTTGTTGTCTCATGTTTATTTAACTATGGAAAATTGGGAATTGGCTGCATCAAAAGCAGAAGATGTACTAAGTAATGGTCCTTTTGCACTAATAACAGTTGAGGAACCAGATGATTTTTACAAGATTTTTGCTGTCGATACAAGTACTGAAGACATAATGTCGATGCATCATTCAGAAACAAAAGGTTCTACAATACCAGGTTACTTACATCGTGCTGCAAATATACCTTATAATTATTCTTCAGGTGGAGTTTATGCATGGCTTCCAGATTCAAACTCATTCATTGGTGATAGTTGGGATGATAATGATTTAAGAAAGGATTTTAATTTATATACTGAAATTCAAAATTCAGATGGCAAATGGGAACCTTTGCCTGACACAACACCAATTTTATTTAAAAAATTTATTACTAATACATCCGGGCAGAGTGTTTACAGTGTTCCGATATATAGATTCACAGAGGCTTTTCTATTTTATGCTGAAGCCTCGGCTATGGCCAGCGGCAATCCATCTGCATTAGCGCTAGAAAGACTTAACATTATTAAGAGAAGAGCTTATGGTTTTGACCCCAATGTAGCATCTGCTGTAGATTACCCTTCAGGAATGAGTGGTGATGAATTTAGGGATGCTGTAATTCAAGAAAGGGCATATGAGTTTATTACAGAACGTAGACGTTGGTTTGATTTAAAGCGAACTGGTACTGTAAAAGAAGCGTTTGCGGCAGCGGGGAAAGATATATTAGATGAAAGATTATTATGGCCAATTCCTGAAGATGAAATCAACAATAACCCTGCTGTTAACCAGCAAGATCAAAATCCAGGGTATTAATAGATATTTTAATTAAGGAGAGTATTACAGGCTTTTTGTCGGGCCTGTAATAGCCCTTAATAGGTCTTTTTCCAATCGTTAATTACACTAAGGACATGACTAAGTACTTAATAATTTTGAGGGTGTTGCCCATAAGGTTCGCTGTGCTTTTAATTTTGGAATTATCCGTTTTTTCCATTAATGGATACTCTCAAAAGATTGAAAAGAAGTTGCCCAATATAATTTTTATTTTTCCAGATCAATTAAGGTCGGATTATATTGGAGCAGAGGGCAATAATATAGCCTATACGCCCAATATGGACCTTATTGCAAATGAAGGAGCTTTGTTTTCTAGAGCCTATAGCGCTTCTCCAACTTGTTTGCCTGCGAGGGCCGCTTTGCTTACCGGAATGGGTCCATGGAAAAATGGTTTATTGTCATATGCACCCATTGCAACTAAATACAAGTATGAAATGCCCCAAATGTTGAGGGAAGCTGGTTATGTCACTTTTGCTTCTGGGAAACTGCATTTTAAGCCTATTGGAAGTGTTGAGCTAAATGTGAAATTGGGCGAGCTGGATAATAGAGAATTCATGCATGGCTTTCATGAAATAAAATTATGCGAAGGTTGGGGGCATCCTCAAAATGCGTATAACATATGGTTTAAAGAGAATGCACCTAATTCAACAATGGATGGTACGGGATTGGGACCCACAGATCATCGTACTGGTATATATCCTTATAGTGATGAATTTCATCCAACGGCCTGGACTGCAAATCAGGCTATTGAATTCATAAATAATCAATCCGGCAATGACGCATTCTTTCTTAAAGTTGCTTTTCATAGGCCTCATCCACCTTTTGACCCGCCAAAAAGATGGTTGGATTTTTATAAAAACAGGGAAATTCCAAAAGCCATTGTGGGTGAATGGTCCGAAGAGAAATACGGAGGATTTAATGAAGTGCCTTCACCAAAAGAACAGTTAAACGCTCCAAGGGGGAATTACAATGATAGTATTATTCGCGATTCAAGGGAAGGTTATTTAGCCGCCATTAGTTTTTTGGATGAACAGATAGGGCATATCCTAACTACTTTGAAAGAAAAAGGAGAGTTGGAAAATACTTTAATAATAATATCATCCGATCATGGGGATATGATGGGTGATCATCATTTATGGAGGAAATCCTATCCTTATGAGGGGTCAGCCGGTGTGCCAATGATTATAAGATGGCCTGAGAGTCTTGGAGTTAAGGCTAATCGAGGGCAGGTAATCAACGAACTGGTTGAACTTAGGGATATACTTCCAACGTTTCTTGATGTAGCTGGGATTGCCATACCATCTGAAATGGATGGAAAGAGTATGATGCGGTTAATCGAAGGGAAGAAAAAGGGTTGGCGAATGGTCCTGGACATGGAGCATGGTCAATGCTATTGGAAAGAAAACAGTTGGATAGGGTTAACGGATGAAAGATATAAGTATATCTATTATTCAGTTACCGGGGAAGAACAATTGTTCGACTTGGTAAAAGATCCTGGAGAAAAAAATAATCTGGCCAATCTTGAACAGTTCAAAAATATCCTTGGACGATGGAGACAAAAAATGGTCAATCATTTATCTGAACGGGGTGATAAATGGGTCAAAGACGGTAAACTTGTAATAAGTCAAGAAAACATATTGTTTAGCCCAAATTATCCGAAGGAATATTATCCAAAAGAAATTATTAACTAACCACTAATTAAGTAGAAGATGAAAAAAATAATAAGCTTGTTTTTGTTGTTATTGATTGTTCAATTATCGAACGGTCAAACCAAGAAGTACGATATCGTTATATACGGCGGAACTTCAGCAGGGGTGGCTGCTGCCATTCAAAGTAGTAGAATGGGCAAGTCCGTGGTACTCATAGAGCCGACCAATAGAATAGGGGGATTGACCACTGGTGGACTGGGGCAAACCGATATTGGTAATAAACAGGCCATTGGTGGAATTTCTCGGGAGTTTTATGAAAACATCAAAAAGTATTATGACGATTCTCAAAATTGGAAGTGGGAGAATAGAGCTGAGTATTTTGATGGCGGGCAGACCCGTACAGAAGAGGGAGAGTCATCGATGTGGACTTTTGAACCTTCTGTGGCACTAAACGTTTATCATGATATGTTGGATAATGAAAAAGTAAAACTAATTTATGGGGAACGATTGAATAGATCTTCGGGTGTAATCAAGTCCGAAGGGAAAATTCAGTCAATTACTATGGAAAGTGGAAAAAAGTTTACCGCCAAGGTATTTCTTGATGCTACCTATGAAGGAGACCTCATGGCCGCAGCCGGAGTATCCTATGCGGTAGGTCGTGAGAGCAATGACGAATATGGGGAAACGTTGAACGGGGTGCAGGCCAACATTATTAATCGTTCTTTGACCGGGTTCGTGTCTAGAAACGCTTTTAACCATAATTTTGTTCAGGGAGTCGATCCTTATATTGAAAAAGGTAATCCCAAGAGTGGACTTTTGCCGAATGTCAATGAAAAACCTGGTCTTGAGGGAGCTGGTGATGATAAAATACAGGCCTATTGTTTTAGAATGTGCCTGACCGATCATCCAGAGAACCGTATTGCGTTTGCAAAACCTGAGAATTATGACGAGATCAATTATGAATTGCTGTTTCGGAATTATGAAGCTAGAAAAGGACCCATACGTGATATGTACAGTTATGGTAATTCGCTTTTACCATGGATCAACTCCAGTATGCCAAACCGCAAAACTGATACGAACAACAAATTTGGTTTTTCAACAGATTATATAGGAAAAAATTACGACTACCCGGATGCATCCTATGCCGATCGGGAAAAAATTATCGAAGACCATCGAAACTATCAAATGGGTTTGATGTGGACTTTGGCCAATCACCCCAGAATACCAAAGGAAGTACGTGACGAGGCCTCGAGATGGGGTACTTCAAAGGATGAGTTCGAAAGGGCCGATGGTTGGCAACAGCAACTTTATGTTCGTGAAGCGCGGCGCATGATCAGTGATTATGTAATGACACAGCAAAATTGTGAAGCGCTAACGGTCGCCAAGGACGCCATCGGTTTGGCCGCATATGGAATGGACTCCCATAATGTGCAACGCTATGTTGACGCCAATGGATATGTGCAAAATGAAGGGAATGTTGAAGCACACGGATTCAAACCTTATCCGATCAGCTATAAATCTTTGGTTCCCAAAAAAGAAGAATGTGAAAACTTAGTTGTTCCCGTATGTGTAAGTGCAACGCATATTGCATTCGGTTCTATTCGAATGGAACCCGTATTTATGGTTTTGGGGCAATCCGCGGCTACGGCAGCGGCCTTGGCTATCGATGCGGGTACAACCGTTCAAGATATTCCCTATGAAAGTTTAAAAGCTGCTTTGTTGAAAGACGGACAGCGGTTGAAATAATAGGCGATAGACTGGTAATCAGTGTCAGTTATTAAGAAAAACAAACAGTAATAAAATTTTTAAAATTCCTTTCCGAAAGTATTATGTATATTTATAATTATTCCAAATGGCGTCCATTCTTGTTCGGAGCTACCCTTTTGATAGGGGTGCTGTTTGCTGAGTCTTGTAAAATAAAGGAAAAGGCACCGCCCGAATTGCCGAACATTGTATTGATTCTAGCTGATGATCTAGGGTATGGAGACTTGGGATCGTACAATCCGCACTCTTTGATACCCACACCAAATCTAGACCGCCTGGCATCCGAAGGAATGCGATTGACCAATGCCTATTGCCCTGTTTCGGTATGCTCCCCCTCTCGATATGCCCTGATGACTGGAACCTATCCTTTTAGAAGCTGGAAAAAATCAGGGGTGTTATCGAATTATGAACCATCGATGATGGCTAGTGGTCAATTGACGCTACCAAAAATGTTGCAACAATCTGGGTATACGACGGCAGGCTTCGGAAAATGGCATTTGGGCGCGACATTTCCAACAATAGATGGGGAGAAACCTGCGGGCTATGGAAAGTTTAAAGCTGAAGACAATGGTGCGAATATCGATTTAAAAAAACCTATTACTGATGGTCCTGTTGACTATGGATTTGATCATTGGTTCGGTTTTAGCTGCGCAAGTGAATGTTGGGTTATGGACGGGAATAAAATCGTTGCCGCTTTACAGCACGACTTTTATAATATCGAATCAGCCCCTCAAAAAGGCCATATTGAGAGTATTCCATCCGATACATATCTCAATATGATAACTGAGAAAAGTACGCGCTTTTTAGAAGAACGTGTTTCGGCGAAAACCAATAGTCCATTTTTTCTGTACTTTGCGCCTTATGTACCCCATATTCCATTGTCGGTAAGTAACAAATTTAAAGGTACTACCAATGCGGGTTTATACGGAGATTATGTCTATGAATTAGATACATATATTGGTGAACTTTTGAATACATTAGATAGTTTACAGCAGTTGCAGAATACGATAGTTCTTTTCGCCAGTGACAACGGATCACAATTTGAAATGACGGGTAACCACTTGGATCTTGCAAATGCTAGCAATAGTCCGAAAAATGTCGTAAAAAAAGGAGTAAATTCTAATGGACATCATCCGAATGGCGATTTAAGAGGAACAAAATGGACGATATATGAAGGAGGAGTGCGCACTCCTTTTATAGCCAGATGGCCAGAGAAGTTTCCTTCAGGTGGTACATCGGATGAACTTTTCGCCCTGAATGACGTAATTGCTACCATTGCTGGTATTTTAAATATTGAACTTCCAAACGATTCGGCAATTGATAGTTATGACCAACGTTCGGTTTTAATGGGAAAGAATGAAGATATTAGGCAATCGGTAGTTGTTCAATCTTCTAAAGATGGAATAGGTATTAGGAAAGGCGATTGGAAATACATTGCACCTGAGAATGAAAGTCAAGAAGGGCAATTGTACAATCTCGAAGAAGATATATCCGAATCGGTTAATCGATACAATGAGCATCCTGAATTGGTTCAATTGATGAAAAAGGAATTGGAGGAAATAATTTCAGAATAACATTCGAGCACACATAAAAACTTTGTAAAAAATAGAAGCAACCAATCTTAAATTTAAAAAAGGACAAATGAAAAAAAATAAACGAACTGTATTCTCAATAGTTGTCGTATTATTTGCGGCAACGTGCTTGTTGAGCTGCAATGATAAGGCAGCTGTTACAAAAGACCCTAACGCGGCCGATATTATAATTTACGGAGGTACCTCGGCAGCGATTTCCGCTGCCGTAGAAGCAAAGCGATCCGGAAAATCCGTAATTGTAGTGTCTCCTGATATCCATTTGGGCGGTTTGACCTCTGGAGGTCTAGGGTGGACTGATACCGGAAATAAAAGCGTAATTGGCGGACTCGCAAGGGAGTTTTATCATCGAGTATACAATCATTATAATACAGATGAGGCTTGGCGGTGGCAGCCCCATAGCGAATATGGAAATACCGGACAGGGTACGCCTGCAATGGATGGCGAGAATAGAACCATGTGGATTTTTGAACCGCACGTTGCCGAAAATGTATTCGAAGATTTAGTCAAAGAGGAAAAAATACGTGTCGACCGTGATGAATGGCTAAATAGGGAAAACGGTGTGATATTGAACGATGGCAGTATCCAATCGATTACCATGTTATCTGGCAAAACATATACTGGTAAAATGTTTCTTGATGCAACATATGAAGGTGATTTAATGGCCAGTTCAGGAGTAAGTTATCATGTTGGTCGGGAAGCTCAAGACGTCTATGGTGAAGAATGGAACGGGGTACAGACCGGTGTTTTGCATCACAACCATTGGTTTGAGTCCGATATTTCTCCCTATGTAGTTCCAGGTGACCCATCAAGTGGTTTGTTGCCTTTGATTTCAGGTAATCATCCTGGGGAAAAACATAGTGGTGATGATAAAATACAGGCTTATTGTTTTAGAACGTGTATGACCAATCATGAGCCGAATAGGGTGCCCTTTCCCAAGCCTGAAGGTTACGACCCCATTCAATATGAATTGTTGGCCCGTGTATTTGACGCAGGTTGGAAGGATTGGTTCAATAAGTTCGACGCGATTCCCAATCATAAGACTGATACAAATAATCACGGTCCTTTTAGTAGTGATAACATCGGAATGAACTACGACTACCCAGAGGCATCCTATGAACGAAGAAAAGAAATAATTAAGCAACACGAACAATACCAAAAAGGACTATTGTGGTTTGTAGCGAACGATCCTAGGGTTCCAGAAGATATTCAGTCTAAAATGCAAAAATGGGGATTGGCCAAGGACGAGTTTACTGATAATGACAATTGGCCACATCAAATTTATGTGCGTGAAGCACGGCGTATGATTGGTGAATATGTTATGACTGAGAATGAATTATTAAAGAAAAGACCCACACCAAAATCTGTAGGCATGGGTTCGTATACTATGGATTCCCATAATGTTCAGCGTTACATTAAAGAAGATGGTTTTGTACAAAATGAAGGCGATATTGGTGTGAGTACTAAAGGTCCGTATGCCATATCGTATGGTTCGCTAGTACCGAAAAAGGAGGAATGTAAAAACCTTTTGGTACCGGTATGTGTTTCATCAAGCCATATAGCTTTCGGTTCAATTAGAATGGAACCTGTATTTATGATTTTAGGTCAATCGGCAGCGGTGGCAGCGGTAATGGCTATTGATGAAGATTTGGCGGTTCAAGATGTCGATTATACGAAGCTAAAGGCAGCTCTTTTAGAAAAAGAACAGGTGTTAGAATAGAAATTTATATTATGATTTCATTTTTAATTTCCATTTTGGTATTAATCTTAGGCTATTTTACATATGGCAAGTTCGTGGAAAAGGTTTTCGGGGTTGATGAGAGTCGGGAAACACCCGCTGTTCGATTGAAGGATGATATTGATTACGTGCCCTTACCGACTTGGAAAATATTCTTAATTCAATTTTTGAATATAGCAGGACTTGGTCCCATTTTTGGAGCTATAGCAGGGGCAATGTTTGGCCCTGCGGCTTTTCTATGGATAGTATTAGGAAGTATTTTTGCAGGAGCTGTACATGATTACCTTTCTGGAATGCTTTCCATTCGACATGATGGTCTAAGTATCAGTGAGTTTGTCGGTATTTATTTGGGTGTACCCATGAAACACGTAATGCGGTTTTTTACGATTGTACTCTTGATTTTCGTAGGAACAGTTTTTTTAATGGGTCCTGCAAAAATCATTGATGGCATGACAGGTAATATGTTGAACCTATGGGTATGGGTTGGTATTATTCTATTGTATTATATATTGTCGACCCTACTGCCAATTGATAAGTTAATAAGTAAACTTTATCCAATTTTTGGTGCAGCGATGTTGTTGATGGCCCTTGGTTTAATAATAGCTTTATTTTTAGGAGATTATCAAATACCAGAGCTTGTTCCTTCAAATATTCGTAACATGACTACCAACCCAGAAGAAACCCCTTTATTTCCTATTTTGTTCGTTACTATAGCTTGTGGTGCAATTTCTGGTTTTCATGCAACGCAGTCGCCATTGATGGCTCGCTGTATGAAAAATGAGAAATCAGGCAGGAAAATATTTTTTGGTACAATGATAACCGAGGGAATAGTTGCTTTGATTTGGGCAGCGGCTGCAATGACTTTTTTTGGTAACGTGACTGAATTGAATGATGCTATGTTGGCCAACAATAATAATGCAGCTTGGGCGGCAAATGAGATATCGTTAAATATGTTAGGTAAGGTAGGAGGAGTTCTTGCATTATTAGGAATTGTGGCTGCACCGATTACATCTGGTGATACAGCATTTCGATCAGCTAGATTAATACTATCTGATATTTTTAAGTCGGACCAAAAAAAGATTATGAATAGGCTTTATATAAGCATTCCATTATTTATTATTGCCTTTGCACTTACACAAATTGATTTTGGAATCATATGGCGATATTTTGCATGGAGTAATCAAACTTTAGCCACTGTTGTACTTTGGACTATTACGGCTTATTTGTTGTTAGAGAAAAAAGAGTATTGGTTAACCTTGATACCAGCGGTATTTATGACTATGGTATGCAGCACTTATATTTTAATTGCCCCTGAAGGTTTTGAACTAGAAAACGATATGTCATATTTAGGTGGAGCTCTTATTACACTTTTTGTTATCATATTATTTTCGTTGTACATGCATCGAAAAAGACAAATAAAAATAAGCGCTATTTAAAGATATTACAATTGAGTGAGTTGAGTTTAAAGGGGTACTATACTTTTTAGTGCTCCTTTTCAATCTTATGCCGATTTTAGCTAAAAGTTTATATCTAATTGCAATACAGTCAACAGCAGCTGCAGCGTCACTTGCGATTGATGAAAATATTAATGTTCAAAGGGTAGCATATCCAGTACTAAAAGAAGTATTGCGAAAAGATAGGCAATGACTTAAATAATTAACAATTTTTTATTCTTTTTTTAAGATTCTAAAATCTTGGTAAGACTGTCTTTTACTGTAAGTTTGGGTACATTTGTTTTAATCTCATAATTCTAATTTTCAATGTTAATAAAGCGACAGCTTAATAACTTATTTAGTTTTTTATTGAATAGAAAACTTCTTGTTTTTTCATCTTTGTTTTTAACGATTGAAATGTTTGCGCATGGAGATTTATCTGAACGAATTTTATTAAAAACAATTGAGATAATAGAGAACCCGGACAATTATAAATTATACTACGAAAGAGGTTTCTTGTATCAGCAACATGTTGATTATGATGAAGCATTAGATGATTATCTTAAATCCAAATCTTTAGGCAATACTGATAAGGTTTTACACTATAGAATGGCTGAAGTACATTATTTAACTAATGAATACAATAGTGCATTGGTGAATATTAATACTTATTTACTTGTTGATAGTATTGATGTAAAAGCTAAAAAGTTAGAAGCTCAAATATTCTTTAAACTAAAGGAATATGAAAAGTCTCTAGAATCTTACCGTTATGTAATGCAGAACATGGTTGACATCCGGCCAGAGGATATCATAGAATACACGAATATTATTCTAGTAGCGGATAATACAAATTATAAAGGTGCTTTAGATACAATCGAATTTGGATTGCAAAAACTTGGCAATAATACCTTATCGCTTCAACTTAAAAAATTAGAATATTTCAAAGAATCTGAACAAGTTGAAAAGACGCTAGAGCAGTATAATTATTTTCTTCTTCAATTCAAAAGAAAGGAGTTCTGGTATTATAAAAAAGCAAAGTATTTAACTGAAATAAACCGGACTAAAGAAGCAAATATAACTTTAAAGCTAGCCGCTAGTAGTATTGCTGAATTAGCTCCTAGATTTAAAAATATGCCGTCTATAATTAAGTTAAAAGAACAAATTAAAAGTTTAGAAAGTACAACCAACAACTAGAAATTATGATTAGAAGAAGTGCTCAATTCGTAATACTACTTTTTACAGTGTATTCATTTTCGCAAACAGCAATAGCGGTTATTCCAGATATTACAAGTTCAACTAAAATTGAAAGTATAGTCATTGAAAATGATACTGCTGCTATAGTAGTAGAAAGAGGTCCTTATTTGCAAAGCGGTACACCAACTAGCGTTGTTGTAAAATGGAGAACAGATGTCGCTACAGAGTCTGTAGTGAATTATGGTACAAAACTTGGGTTATTATCAAAAAAAGTTACAAACTCTAATGAAATGAAAGAACACGAAGTTTCATTAATAGGGTTAAAACCGAACACAAAATATTATTTCAATATTGGAAATGAAAAGGAAGTATTGTCTGAAAGTACTTCTGGTGATATGTATGTTATTACAGCACCGAAAGTTGGAACCAAACAATTTGTGCGTGCATGGATTTTAGGGGATGCTGGTACTGCAAATAATAATCAGAGAAATGTACGTGATGCATATTACAAGTATGTTGATACAGAATCTACCAATACTGGAAAGACAGATATGATGTTGTTTTTAGGGGATAATGCGTATCGTACTGGAACGGATGTAGAATATCAAAATGCTTTTTTTGATATATATCACAACATGCTTAAAAAATCCGTGGCTTGGTCTTGTTTAGGTAATCATGATGGTTATTCAGCAGATTCTGCAACTCAATCTGGACCATATTATGATATTTTTTCTTTTCCGACTGGAGGCCAAGCTGGAGGTACTCCTTCCGGAACCGAGGCTTATTATTCTTATGATTATGCTAATATTCACTTTATAATTCTAGACTCGCACCATTCAGGCCGTGAGGTAGGGGGTGCTATGTACAATTGGGCACAAAATGATATACAGAGCACAACACAAGATTGGATAGTAACCTTATTTCATCACCCAGTATATACTAAAGGATCTCATGACTCGGATACTGAAGATCGGCTTATTGAAATGAGAGAAAATTTTATGCCTATGATGGAAGACAATGGCGTTGATCTTATATTAAATGGACATAGTCATTCTTATGAGCGTTCTTATTTTTTAAATGGTCATTATGGATTTTCAAATACTTTCAATCCAGATGAGATTAAAAATGGTGGGCATACAGTAGGGATAACAGGTAAAGGCAATGGTAAAACTGATGGTGATGGAATCTACCAGAAAACAGATGAAGCTACTGCAGGTGCTGTTTATATAACTACGGGGTCTGCTGGTAAAAAATCTGGAGGTGATTTAAATCACAAGGCCATGTCTATATCATTAAACGAATTAGGTTCTTGTGTTATGGAAATTGAGGATGATGGTGCAGGTGGTCAAAACCTGACGGTTAAATTTATCCGAGATAATGATGAGGTAGATGATTATTTTACCATCAATAAAAAAGGCATTTCGCAAAAAGTAGAAAGTATATCAAAAACAGAAAAAGTAATAGTCATTGAAAAAAACACTATTGCACTTTACGATACAGACAAAGATGTGGTCGACATAAAAGTAAACCCTGGCGAACGACTAAAGAAGGTTAAGATTTATAATAACCTTGGAAAGCGGGTGATAAAAAGTAAAAAATCAAATATCGATGTAAGCGGTTTACAAAAAGGAATGTATGTGGTTGAAGTTAAAACCGATAAAAGCACGAACACCGAAACAATTACTATAGAATAAGTAGTTGTTATTTCAACAAGCATATATCATATGTGTTGAGAAAATCTAGGGTTGAAAAGCTTTAGTGCATTTTTGTTTTAAATGAAAAAAGTAAGCATTTTATTGGGGTCAGTACTACTATGCTTTTTGATATTGTCAAGCAAGAGTAAAGTTGTACCCCAAAAAAATAAAACTATTCCTGAGAAAGTAGCCGAATTATATGAGGCTAATTTTCGCAAGTTTCAAAATGAAGTAGAAGTGTTGGCGGACCTTGCTGAGAATTCTAATTTTTCGGATGTTTTAAAACTAAAGGAACAAGTTGAAAAAACCAGATTATCTTATAAAAAGGTTGAGTTTATATTCGACTATTACCAAACCTCTTACAGTGGAACTTATATAAACGGAGCACCTTTGCCGAAGGTGAGCGAGTATTTTCAAGCGGGAAAAATAATCGAACCCTGTGGTTTGCAAGCCTTAGATGAAGCTGTTTATGATGACGTATCAAAAGAGAATTTCCAACACATTAAAATGTTGGCAAATGAATTAAAAAATCGTGTAGATTTTATATCAAAAATTCATTTACCCATACAGTTAAAATCTAGTCAGATTATTGAATGTATTCGTTCGGGAATGGTACGTATTTTTGCATTGGGTGTTACAGGTTATGATACTCCTGGTTCTGTTAATGCTTTGGAGGAGAGTTTTGTGAGTCTGCAAAGTATGGAAACTGCTTTTTGTTATTTTGAAAATGGTTTAATATCAGAGGCGAATTCCACTTTTTTATCAATTAAACAGCTATTTGTAAAAGGAAAAGCATCCTTAAAATCCAACACCGATTTTAATGATTTTGATCGCATGGAATTCTTGAAAGAAATAATCAATCCTTTATACAAAGGGTTGTTAGAATTTCAGAATTTAAATAACATCAAACTAGAACCCTATAAAAAGCATGCGCAAAACTATCAAGCAAAAAATATATTTGATATCAACTTTCTCAATTCTGGATTTTATTCGGAATTAGTTTATTTACCATTAGATAATCCCAAGACCATCCAATTAGGGAAGCGGTTATTTGAGGATCCTCAACTTTCTAACGATAATGAAATGTCTTGTTTAAGTTGTCATAATCCAAGTAAAGGTTTTACGGATGGCCTTCCTAAAAGCTTGTCAAATAAAAAAGGATTCTTTACGGCGCGAAACTCTCCAACAATAATAAATGCAGGTTATTCTACCCGTTATTTTTGGGATATGCGTGAGTTTAATCTAGAAAAACAAGTGACACATGTTATAGATGATGACCTAGAGTTTAATACGAATTTTGATGCTATTATTAAAAAGCTGAAAAGCAATTCTAATTACATAAAATTATTTAATGAAGCTTATGGTGGTATTCAAAAGGAGGATATTAATCAACGTGCTATAAGTAATGCTATTGCTGCATATGTAAACTCTTTGAAATCTATAAATAGTCCTTTTGATAAATATGTTCGAAACGAAATAAGGAACTATCCCGCCGATGCCAAACGTGGTTTTAATTTATTTATGGGGAAAGGGGCTTGTGGTAGTTGTCACTTTGTACCAATGTTTAATGGTACGATTCCACCTTTTTATTTGGAATCAGAATCGGAAGTTTTAGGGGTTACAATTGGTTTTGATTCCATTAATCCAAAGTTAGACACTGATTTAGGACGTTTTGCAAATGGATTGCGATTGGATCATCATCCTTATTTTAAAAATTCTTTTAAAACGGTATCAGTCAGAAATATAGAATTAACAGCGCCGTATATGCACAATGGTTTGTTTGCAACCTTAGAAGAAGTATTAGAATTTTATAATCTCGGTGGCGGGGCAGGAATGGGTTTAGAAGTACAGAATCAAACTTTGTCTGAAGCACCTTTAGACTTATCGAAACAAGAGATTAAAGATATCATAGCGTTTATGAAAACCCTCACTGATGTTTCAGAATATGCTGCTAAAATTGATTAACTCCAACTAGCGTTTACTAATTTTATTATTTGAAATAGCCTTTTGTCTTGAGCATTTAAATCGGGTAATAGCTGAATTCCTTTTTTTTAAATGTTTTTGACTCACACCACTATTCACACGTTTACGCCATCGCTTAAAACTTGATTCCTTTAGTTCGTTGCGCATTGTTTTAATAACGTCCTTTTCTGATAGTCCAAACTGAAACAAGATTGCCTCAAACGGAGTGCGGTCTTCCCATGCCATTTCAATAACACGGTCCAACTCTCGATCCGTTAAGGCTTTTCTAGTAGCCATAGTGTATTAAATTTTTTCCAAGATTTGATCTGAATTTAGGTAAAAACTGCCTAACGCGTTAAAATTGCATTGTTCTGGTGCTATAATTGAAAGAAAAGTTTCATCGTTTTCTCTTTTATATAGATGATATACTTCTCCAATGATGGGTTCAAAACTAAATTTCGATTCAAAAATGAGTTTGTTATATTCAAACTCGCGCATCATTTTTTCGTATTCCGCCTTTAGAGTTAGGTACTTTGTTTTAACCTGATGATTTATTTTAGTAATACTCCTATTCTTCCAAGCCAATGTATCGGTGGTGGTTATAAAAGGTGCACCAACTGAAGTAGCATAGGGTTTAAGAGCAGCATCCTATTTTTGGGTGTCAGAGTTAAAAACGATAGCATCTGGTTTTTTTTCTTTAGTCATGGGTAATGAATAAATACTAGCTTAATTTTAAAATTTGATTCATTACAGCTTCTGCCTCAAAGGTTTTTTGATCGCTCATTTTTCTATTCGTAGTAGATAATGCGTGTGCTTCTTTTAAAAGTTGTTCATATTGCGCTTGCAATTTTTCTTTGGTTGATTTCTTTTTAAAAAATTTAAACATAACTTTTGATTTTGTGTTCTAGAAGAATCTTTCTAGAAAAATTAAAACAAATATACAATTTGTCTAACTATTTATTAAATAAATTAGACAAAATATACTTTTAGCTATAATAGATAATTTTTTGGGGCTTTATTATGGTTTATTTAGTGAAGTAATTTGAGTGTGTAATAATTACAATCGGAATAATTTTTTCGAGTTTTCAAATAGTATTTTTCGCTCGATTGGCTTAGAAACTAATTTTCGAATCTCAGCGATATCTAATGTGCCGGAACAACTTTCAGGGTCAGAGCCTGTTGGGTCCGCGCAATCACTACCATACAATAACTTGTCTTGGTGTTTTTTTAAGAACATTTTCGCATGCTCTTCGTCGCGTTTAAGGGCATTCAGTCCTGAGCCAGCGGAAAGATCGCCATACATATTTGAATAATTGCTAAGATATCTGTCTGTAATTCCACCTTCTTCAACAGAAGTTTTAGGATAGAGAATTGATTGGTCTTTGTGATTTTTGTCGATATTAGCCCACCAGGTTTGTGCATGACCAATGAAATTTACTTTCGGATATTTTTCCAACATTTTATAAAATCGATCAAAGCCATAATTAAACATTTCATGTTGCCAATGCATTAGAACCGGTACATTATAATTTTGTGCTAATTGGTAAATTTTTTGCATTTCTGGCGAATCACATGCAACGCCAAATTTTAATTCACCTATAACTACTGCGCCCAATTTTAAATATTTTTCAATTTCATACAGTCCATCTTTCATATCTGGTACAGCACATGCTCCAAAACGGAATTCCTTTTTGTGCTTGCTCGCAAATAAATAACATTCAGCATTTCCACCAGCTTCTGCTTGAAGACCATTTGCTTTGCCTTGATGGGTAGCTGGCGAATTTACCGGTCGCCCAGAAGGTAAAAGAATAGTAGTTGTAATTCCCATTGCTTTTTGGTGTTCGAGCAATTGATTATCTCTTCGTTGCACATAATGGGTGTGTTGATGAATATCAATAATGGGTTCTTTTTTTAAACTTGAAATTTCAGTAAATGCATTTAACTTAAGTGAAGTTCCTAATGCTAGTAAACTAGTACCTGCTATAAACTCTCTTCTAGAAAAACCTTTTTTCGAATGTGACATAAATACTAGTTTGTTGGGGGAATGGTTTTAAATTTATTTATTATGAGTTATAATTTTTAATTTATGTGGTAACACCAGCCCACTGAACACAATGACCTTCGGCATAAACTGGTCCCTTAAATAGAATGCAGCCCCCACACTTTTCGTCAGCTTTAGCGGGAATAAATAGCGCACAATTACTACAGGAATTCTCAGGAACTGCAGATTGCTTTACATAGCCTAAACCTTGTCTTTTTTTAATTTCTCCATCACTTATTTTAGTTAAATCATTGCAAGGGTCTTCAGAAGAGTTTTGTTTGGCGTTATCATTTGTAATTTTAGATGATTTATTTTTTTCACTGCAGTTCAGTAGTAAAAGTCCCCCGAAAAATAATCCACATGAACTTAAACATCTATTAATAAATTTTCTTCTGGAATAATCTTTGTCGGTCATTTTAAAAACTGTTTATTTGATAGGTATGCTAAGTGTAAGTTTTATCGATTTATTTCTTCTATTAATTCTAGTAATAGGACTGTACTAATTATTATATTTTCGAGTACAATTCTTTTAGGTGTTGTATTGCATTATCGGTATTGCTTTCTGCTTCGGACGAAATACCTTTTAATTTTTCTTTTGATGAATTTTCAAGTTCCACTGTTTTTTCTAATCCTTTAATTAGTCCTTTTAAACCTGACGACTGCAATTCTTCTTTATTTGACTCTTTAAATCGACTTAGCATATTTAATAAATCTAAGACTTCTTCTTTATCATTCCTAGCGCCAATAATAATAGTACAATTTTCGAAAAATTTATTTTTCCAAGTTGAATTTTCTTTAAAAAATGTATTCTTTTCTAGTGTTTTTAATAGGGCTATGCTCGACCCTTTTTCTGAGCTTAAGACTGCAGTTCTAAACCATGAACTTTGTCCATGTAATTCTAGAGCTTTTGCTAATGCCAAGGTTACATTATCATTTTTAAATTGCCCTAAACTCAAAGTTGCTTGGAAAGCAACTCGCGCCGACGAATCATTAACCATTTCTTCTAAGAGTGATAAACAACTTGGAAATTGTTCGGCAAGAATGGCCGCATTTTCTCGGACTCCAGGTGAAGGGTCTTTCATAGCGGTTTTTACTAGGGTTGCATCCAAGGCAGCTATGCCCTCTAAAACATATAAAGCATGTAATCGGAATCTAGGATCTTCATTTTGCTTAAACAAATCAGTTACTTCTGATAACACGCTTTTATCTTGGCGTTCTAAAAGTAATCGTTGTGCGGTAAGCCTCCACCAACGGTTTTCGTGTTGTAAAGCTATTACCAAATCTGACGAGCTTGCATTGGCAAGGTTCGGGCTGACTGCCTTATATGAACCATCAGTTTTTGGTGTAATTCTATATATGCGCCCATAAGTATTGCCAGCATCGAAGTCCATAGTTTTTTGCAAGTCTTCAGGAATAGACATCGGAGTTTCTATATGTTGTCGATACATATCCATGAGATATAAATATCCATCGGGACCAACCGAAAAATTTGCAGGACGAAACCATGTATCTGTTGTAGCCATAAATTCTTTTTCCATTTCATTCGTACCTTGTTGGGCTGTCAAAAAAGGAACACTATCACTTACGGTTAAAATATCTCTATGTATAAGATTGCCTGCAACATCTGCGGTAAAAATATTCCCATAATATTCATTGTTGAACTTGTCGCCTCCGAAATATGTTCCCCCAGAAGCTCCTGTAAAATGACCTCTGGCATATTCTACTCGATCTAGGTTGTTTTCCTTATAATTTTTATTGCGACGATTAGTACGTGCTTGTCGCCAATAGGGCGTTGCACTTATTTGGTTCATAAGTGGATCGTGGTCGGAAATATTTTGAATTGCAATTTTTGCAGAAGGGGGTAAGTATAGGTTTCTTTCGAGATATCTTATCGGAATAACAACCTGGCGAATATGCAATGAGTTTGCGGTAAAAAACCGGTGTCCCCAATCGTCTACTGCAAGTCCAAATTGTCCAGGCCCGGTACTACGTTCAAATAAATTTTTGTCGAGTCGAAAACGAAAATCGGCACCTTGTACTTTTATTGGAGCTATTTCTGGATTACGGCTAAAACTTATTTCACCTGCTTGTCCGGCATTATTTGCATAGATCCAATTATCAATTCCATAACGGAGATTCGTAATTTGTGCTTCTTCGTTTTTATTAAAGAAACCAGTAAATAATACCTCCTTAGAATCTGAACGGCCATCACCATCTGTATCTTTGTAATAGGTGATATTTGGTGCAGCACATACCAGTAAACCACCTTTCCAAGGTAAAATACTAGTAGCTTCTCTTAAACTGTCTACAAAAATTGTAGAGGTATCAGCTTGTCCATCGCCATCGGTGTCTTTTAGTAAAACTATGTTACCTTTTCCCTTTGTAGCATCTGGCTTGTATGCATCCAGCATGCCGACTACATATGCATTTCCGTCAGCATCAAATTGCATGGCTACTGGGTCAACTACTAATGGTTCCGCCGCAAATATTTCAGCATTAAAGTTCTCGGCAAATTGAAAAGTCCTTAAAGACTCTTCTGGGCTAAGCGGACCTTCGTAAAGAGACTCTTCATTACAGGAGCTTAAGATTAGGGTAAATAAAATTAGAAGCTGAATTGAAAGAATCAAATGTTTTTTTAGGGTACTATAGTGGTTTTTAATGTGCATAGTTTGGTGGTTCACACAGTTTAAAGTTGGTTTGTTGGTACAATGAATTTACTATATGCAAACTAAAAACTGCCCATTTTTACTAAAAAAATGTATAACAAATATTCTTTGGTGGCGTTTTGGTGAAAATGTATGATAAATTGTTGATGCAGTTGTGTAATAGTTTTGAAGTGAGGGGTAAGGTGTTACTGTGAATAATGTGGAAAATAAATTAAGATGCCCATTGTGAGAACAATAGGCATCTTAATTATAAAATTGTGGAGCCGGGGAGAATCGAACTCCCGTCCAAACAAGCAACGTTAAAGCTTTCTACATGTGTAGTCTTTATTCAATTTTCGATGCACAACCGACCAAAGACCGCCTATTGTACACTTATCTTCTTAAGATTTTGGTGCTACTATCGAAGCGCTAGTAGCCTTATATCGACATTTATGGTGCTCGTAATTGAATCGCCGTCGACAGAGGCTATTCACGAACATCTCGCTTCTCTACCTAGTAGAGACGAGGCTAATCTTACTATAATTCAGATTAAGCGGCAAGAGCGTAGTTATTATCGCCAATTAAAAGTGTGAAAAATGATATTAACGAGCTGTTTCTCAGCGCTCGACATGCTTACATTACCATTGGTCTCGCTGTCAAAACCAGTCGGCCCCATTATGTTAAAGAACTTTTTTATGGCGTTCGAGCGGGCTATTCGCTGTATTTTTTTAATAACATCTCGAGCGGACTCGAGGACTATTAAAAAAGATGCCGCTGCTATCCCTAACGCAACCTTCATTTAAAAAAGGATAGCAAAGGTACACAATTCAAGCACTAAAAGACCCCACAATCTTTTGTCAAGCTTAAAAGCTTGTGTACCCTCACTATTCATAGTATTTTTGAACAAAAGCCGTACCAAAGATGAAAGTCAAATTCGGAATCATTAAAGAACGCAAAACACCGCCAGACAGACGTGTAGTTTTGTCACCTCTGGCATGTCAAAAAATCATATCAACTTTTGAAGATGCTGAGATTATTGTAGAGCCATCGGATATTCGAACGTTCTCCAATGAGGAATATGTAGAAAAAGATATAAAAGTAGCATCAAAAATGAAAGAATGCGATGTGCTTTTAGGCGTTAAAGAAGTGCCGATTAAATCTTTAATTCCGAATAAAAAATATTTCTTCTTTTCGCATACTATTAAAAAACAACCGTACAATCGAAAGTTGTTACAGGCTATTCTAAAAAAGAATATCGAAATGTACGATCATGAGGTTATTACTAATCAAAAAGAACAACGTTTGGTTGCTTTTGGTAGATATGCAGGTATTGTAGGCGCCTACAATGGTTTTCGCGCATACGGACTCAAATTCAAATTATATAAACTACCTAAGGCACAATCTTTAACCGACCAACAAGCATTAATTGCTGAGCTTAAAAATATAAAGCTACCTAACATAAAAATACTGTTGACAGGAAAAGGTAGGGTAGGTAATGGCGCTAAAGAAATGTTGGACGCCATGGGTTTGCAACAAGTATCTGTAAAGGAATTTTTAGACATTGATTTTAAAGAGCCTGTATACTGTCAAATAGATGTTTCTGATTATAACAAACGTATAGATGGTACGCGAGGAACTATGTCTGACTTTTTCGAAAATCCAAAAAAATATGAATCTACTTTTTTCCGTTTTGCTAGGGTAACCGATTTTTATATTGCAGGTCATTTTTATGGTGATGGTGCACCCTATTTATTTACTAGAGAAGATGCAAAGCATCCTGATTTTAAAATACAGGTAATAGCAGATATTAGTTGTGATATTGATGGACCAGTGGCAACAACCATTCGTGCGAGTACGATAGAGAAACCAATTTACGGTTATAATCCACAGAAAGAAGAGGAAGCTAATTATAGAAATAAATCTTCTATTGCCGTTATGGCGGTAGACAATTTACCGGCTGAATTGCCGCGTGATGCAAGTAACGGTTTTGGCGATGCATTTGTGAAAAATGTTATTCCTGCTTTTTTTAATAACGATAAAGATGGAATTTTAGAGCGCGCTCGAATGACTAAAAATGGTAAGCTGACCAAGCGTTATAATTATCTTCAGAACTATGTAGACGGGAAAGAATAATAGTTTCAAACTATTATTTATATACCCTATTTTTCAACAGGTATATCCCATGCTAAAACAGGGTGTACATCTGGCGCCGTATATGCACCCAATGCAGTAAGTTGTAATTTAAAATATTTTAGCGCTGTTAAGGTCTTAACCTGTACTGTTTCTTTTTTGCCCGCAGCTATTGTGAAAATAGGAGGCTTACTGTAAAATGAAAAGGGCATGGCGTTTTCGAAAAGTAAATCACTACTAGAAGTATTTTCAATTTCGATAATTAGAACCTGTGTGTCCTCTTCATATTTAGCTGAATTTATTTTAATACTTGCTTTTATCAGTGGCTTTAAATATTCAGGTTTTCCTACCAAAAGTGAGTTGTAAACGGCAACAGTTCGACCAGCAAAAAGTGCTTCCTTTAAACTTTCTAAGCTTTTTTCTTTTGCAAAAACCAATGTAATAGGTCGGTGATTCCCTTTTTCGGTATAATCCCAATCAATAAGTCCATGAATATCACTGGTACCCATTATTGTTAGGTTTTGTTCTAAAGCTATGGCTAATGATTCTTTAGAATAATCAGTAGTATTAATAACCTCAATTCCATGTAATTCGCCATCCTTAATTCTTTTTTTTTGAAAATCACTTAAGATTGGATTCCCTGTCGGACTTTGCCTGTGCCATGCCGGGTGATTCCAAAATACAAATGCACCTTGTTTTTTCGCCTCACTAAAAGATTGTTCAGGTTTATCTTTCAATACCTTATTTGCATCCGTAATAAAAACAGCATTATTATGCCCAACTGGTTCTGATCTTGTTATTTCTGATCCTTGTACAATTAATAAATCATGTTCTTTAGCTTCTTCAAGGGCAATTTCATGAGCACGATTACGATTAGGGTGGGGAATATCTGTAGCATGCGGTTGGTATTCTAAATGCTCGGTAAGCGAGATCGCATCTAAATTTTCGCGCAATGCTTCTTGCACGCGAATTGTAGGCCATACATTTCCATCTGAAAAAACGGTATGCATATGTAAATCCGTTTTTAATGTTTTATAATTTTCTATATCCGGATAATGCATTGGTTGTGCACCAGCATGCGAATGTTTCTGGGCAGAAAGAAAACAAAAAGTGAATAATGAGAAGTAAAGTAGAATTGATTTTTTCATGGTGATTGGTTTTTTCAAATGTATTTAAAAAAGCACCTTCAATTTAGTCATAAATGCTGTCTTAAAGTTAATTAATAGTAATTTTAAGAATATGAATCCTTCAGAAGAATATATTTTAAATCAACCAGAACCGTACAGGGCAATTCTATTGCATTTGCAATCGATAATTGAATTGACAATTGTAGTGGTTGACCTAAAGTATAAGTATCGGATACCTTTTTATTATATAGATGGAAAACCCTTTTGTTATCTGAATCAATCAAAAAATTATGTTGATGTCGGTTTTTGGCGTGCATCACATTTGTCTAATAATTTGGAGTATTTGATTTCAGATGGCAGAAAAATGATGAAGTCGTTACGATACACTTCGTTAGAAGAAATAGACGATGCCATCTTAATTTCAGTATTACAGGAAGCATTTTCGGTACGAAGTGGAAAATTCTATAAGTAGCAGTAAATTCAATCTGTATAAAAAATTATTGATTTAAGAATTAATATCGAAAATCAATACGAAAACTTGATAACTGTCATATAAAATGGATAGTGCCTTTAATATTTTTGGATAAAACCGAGATAATGGAAATTCTAAACTTGACGGATGAAAATATTCAAGATGAGCATATTTGTTGCGCGATAAGTGATAAGAAATGTCGGAATGGATATGAAAAGAAAAAAAAGTGGCTAAAAAAAGAATTTAAAAATGGCTATAGTTTCCAAAAAGTTAACGTTCGTGGAAAAGTTTTTATAGAATATGTGCCCATAGAAAGTTCATGGCTTCCGTTGATTGGAAAGAATTTTATGGTTATAAATTGCTTTTGGGTATCCGGACAATTTAAAGGAAAAGGCAATGGGAAAAGATTACTCAATCAATGTATGGAAGACGCTAAAAATTTGGACGGAATTGTCGCTGTTTCCAGTGATAAAAAAAGACCTTTTATGTCTGATCCAAAATTCTTAAAATACCACGGCTTTGAAATTATTGATTCAGCAGAACCTTATTTTAAATTATGGGGACTAAAAACCAATTCAAAGGCTGAATACCCAAAATTTAGCGAAACTTCTAAATCTGGTAATTGCCCCAATAAAGAAGGAATTACAGCATATTATTCAAATACATGTCCATTTACAGAATATTATACAAATAAATTATTACGAGAATACGCCATAAAGAAAAATGTTCCTATTGAAATAAATCACATAAGTACACAAAAAGATGGACGAAATATGCCAATTCCGTGGATTATAAATAGTGTTTTTTATAAGGGCGAATTAGTTAGTTTAGAAATGAAAGTTGAGCGACATTTAGATAAATTAATTGATTAAAAATCGACTACATCAACTAATCACTTAATCCACCCATTTTCTTTATATAATTCTATGTATTGATTGCTTAATGAATCTGAATCTTTATACTTTTCTCTAACCTGATTAAGTTTTGTTTTCATCGATTTTACTACATCAGCATATGCTGGATCACTATAAACATTATTTAATTCCGAACCATCTTTTTTACGATCGTAAAGTTCCCAGACATCAACATCATAGTAAAAATGGATTAATTTATATTCTTTCGTAGCAAGGCCATAATGGCGTTTTACAGCATGTTCTCCTGGATATTCGTAATAGTGATAATACACTCCCTCTCTTTCCCACTTCTCTTTTTCACCTCTTAATAGCGGTATAAGACTTTCACCTTGCATATCATTAGGGGCTGTAACTCCTGCAACCTCTAAAAACGTTTGTGCGAAATCGAGATTTTGCACCATCTCTTGCTCCGTGGTACCAGCGGTTATAACGTTTGGCCATTTAATCAATAAAGGTGTCTTAAAAGACTCGTCATACATAAAACGTTTATCGAACCAACCGTGTTCTCCCAAGTAAAAGCCTTGGTCAGAAGTGTAAACAATAAGTGTGTTTTCGCTTAGTTTATTTTCATCTAAATAATCTAGTAACCGACCAACGTTTTCGTCAACAGCGGCAATAGTTCCAAGATAATCTTGCATGTATCGTTGATATTTCCAAACCATTAATGTACTATCGTTCATTTGAGGAAAACGCTTTGCAAAATCTTCGTTAATAGGGTCGTAAATGGCATCCCAAGCTTCTTTTTGTTCTGGATTTAGTCTGCCAATTCGGTTGCCAATAGTATTCCAATTCTTGATGTCTAGTTGTTCGGCAATGCTATCCGTTAATTTTAGGTCGTAACTTAATTGCATGTGTTTTAAAAGATTCATTTCTGCTGGTGCAGCTGTAGTTTCTCGAGTCACATAATTTTCAAAAAGAGTTTCGGGCAGCGGAAATGTTTTTTTTGTAAAATCTTTGTAGTGTCGTTCTGCTGGCATCCACGTTCTGTGTGGTGCTTTGTGTAGGTACATTAGCATAAAAGGTTTTTCAGTATCTCTGCGATTGTCGAACCAATCGATTGCGAGGTCGGTAATTATATCCGTTACATAACCAGTAATAGTTGTGTCGCCTGTCGCGGTATTAAATACTGGATTATAATAATCACCTTGTCCCGGTAGAATTTTAAACTCATCAAATCCTTTTGGATTATTTCCAAAATGTAACTTACCAAACATTGCAGTTTGATAACCTGCTTTTTGTAGCAGTTGCGGAAAAGTAACATTGGTAGTATCAAACGGCATTCGGTTATCAATCTTACCATTTATATGACTGTGTTTTCCAGTAAGAATAACAGCTCTTGATGGCGCACAAATGGAATTGGTAACCGTGGCATTGGTAAATAGCATACCTTCCTTTGCGATGCGATCTATATTTGGGGTCTTTATAAGCTTATCGCTATAAGCACTAATTGCTTGATAGGCATGATCATCAGACATTATAAAAACTATATTAGGCTTTTTGTTTTCCTTTTTAAGTGTATCTTTTTTGGAGTTACAGGCAGAGAATAATACTAGAATAATAGTAAATAGTGAAATTTTAATTTTCATTAGGCAAGTTTGTTTACAGTTTTGCGAAGCATGGTTAAGTTGGTCAATAGTTTTTCTAATTGGTCTAGCGGAAGCATGTTAGCACCATCACTCTTGGCATTAGCCGGATCGAAATGAGTTTCCATAAAAATACCATCTACACCCGCGGCAATTCCTGCGCGGGCCATCGTGTTTATAAGTGCTGGTCTACCTCCAGTAACCCCTGAAGTTTGATTAGGTTGTTGTAACGAATGCGTAACATCTAAGACTACAGGTGCATATTGTTGCATTTTTGGTATACCTCTAAAATCAACTACCATATCTTGATAACCGAACATCGTACCGCGATCTGTTATCCAAACTTGTTGGTTGTCGGAATCAGTCACTTTCGTTACCGCATGTTTCATGCTTTCCGGACTCATAAATTGTCCTTTTTTAAGGTTTACCACTTTACCAGTTTTGGCTGCGGCCACAACTAAATCTGTTTGGCGAACCAAAAAAGCTGGAATCTGTAGGACATCAACATATTCGGCGGCCATCGCAGCATCCGATTCTTTGTGAATATCAGTAACGGTAGGAACGTTGAAAGTCTCCGAAACTTTTCGTAATATTTTTAAAGCTTTCTCATCACCAATTCCAGTAAAGGAATCAACTCTACTCCGGTTTGCTTTTTTAAAACTTCCTTTAAAAATATAAGGGATTTCAAGTTTGTCAGTTACAGTAACTATTTTTTCTGCAATGCGTAGCGCCATATCTTCTCCCTCAATGGCGCAAGGGCCCGATAGTAGAAAAAAGTTGTCTCCGTCTGAATATTTTAGTTGCGGTATATGGCTTAATTGCATAAATAATATTTTATGTAAAGATACTATTTTGAGATAGTATTTGTTATAACTAGAACTATTGTAAGTTATGCACTGCATACAAGACAAATAGTATGTTAACTTGTGAAAAGTGTTGGTCCCAAATCAATCTACTATGCAAAGAATTATACTAATAGCGATGCTATTTGGCAGTATGCATGTTACTGCTCAATTTGGTAAAAATTGTGAACTACGACAGTTTAAAATTAATATCCTTAATCCAGGTATTGAATATGAAATGGCTTTAGGTGTTAATACTACATTTGATTTAAAAGTCGGTTTACAGTTGGCTATAGATCCAGCGGAACCCTATATTTATAAGGAGTTAGGTTTTTTTCCTGCTATAGCTGGTCAATATAGATACTACTATAATTTTGATCAACGACAACGGAATAGACGACAAATTTATGGGAACTCAGCTAATTATATTGCACCTGCTGCAGCAGTTTTTATTCCTGGTTCGAGAACAATTGAAAACGTAGTTGTAAAGGAAGTTATTAGTTATGCGGGTGCAGTAACAGGTTTGCAACGTAGCTACGACTCCGGTTTTAATTTCTCAATTGATGCAGGAGCTGCATACTATTTTGGCACTTCAAATGATGGAATTTATCCTATAGCAAATATTAGTATAGGTTGGATTATTAGTGAGAAAAGGTGGTGTGTAGGGAAGTAAACATTAAAATGGTTTATCTAAATATTTGAAATTGAGTATTTTAAAATTTCGTATTTATTTGGGCGACATTCTTAAATCTATATCTTAAATTTTACATAAACATAGTTTAAAACACAAGCATACTTTTTAGATTTAGAGCAATAAATTGAAAAATATGACTAAAAAGCTACTCCTATATTTACTTATTTTATCTCCTATTTTTGTTTTCGCTCAATTAGGGAAACTTAATGAAAAGGGATCTGGGCTTATAAATTTAGAACGTCATCAGTTTAAGTTAAACCTTGTTGGACCAGGTATTAGTTATGAATTAGGCCTTTTTAAAAATGTAACAGCCTCAACTAGTTTTGGCCCGGCACTTGCTTATTATACTGAGGGTTATTCATTTGGTTATGCCTGGCATACACGTTTGCGGTATTATCATAATTTAACAAGAAGAGTAGATATGCGTAAAAATGTAGTTGGGAATTCGGCTAATTATATTTCGGCTGCTCGAAGTGTTTTTTGGGCTCCTTTGCAAATTTCCAATAATCTAGAAGGTGCAGACGATTATGCCATGGCTTTTTATGGTGGTGTTTATGGAGTGCAACGTACTTATCCAAGGGGCTTTAATTTTAATATTGAATTAGGTGCTGGTTATTATAGGGGCGATGGGGTGTTAAACGGATACGGTGGATTGTTGAATTTTAGTTTTGGATGGGTTGCTACCAAACGAAAATCAAGAAAACCAACATTTAACTAACTTAATTAGCGTTGAAATTCCAACCAAGCATTTGCGAATTCTTCGTTTATTAACCATGATGCACTTTCTCTATTTCCTGTGAACTCGTCAAAAGAATAAATGGACGTTTCATTATCGTTGCCAAGCCATCCAGAATCTTCAGGAATACTTTTTAATTCATAAGAGTTTGATTGAATTCTTTTCGCTAATGTGTTAGAGAAAAATAATCTGGCCAAATCGTCAGATTCATTTAAGTTTGCATAATGGTCGGCACCAGGTTCGATAGCAAAACTCCAAAGTCCAGCTACTTTTCGTTTATACAACATTATACTTTTTAGAAAATTATTTCTTTCCTCGCCCTCCATTTCTCCTGTTAAAATTAATCCCGGAACATTAATATTCTCTGTTGACTGACTTATGAATCCACCTCTAATAGAAACAATGCTCACTACTTTGTTAGGCTTGAAATTTGAAAAATGATAACTAAAATTACCTCCAGCAGAATATCCGCGCATTAAATATGGTAATTCGGTGATTTCAGGAATATTATTTTTAATAGCAATTTGTTCAATAGCATCAACTAGGGCTTGTCCACTACCATCATGAGCATTTGCGTAGTTATTTCCTTTAAGGTGAACCCCACATAATACTAGTTTTTCTTTTTTAGCAAATTCTTGCCATTCATCTTTGCTAGCTAGGCCCAATGCATTACTATTAAAACTATGTGCTAAGATTACTATAGCCTTAAAATCGGTAATATTTTCGGGAACCCACAGACGAAATTGAGCAACATCAATACTATAATATGGTGCTTTTGGATATACTTGAAATGTCCAGTCATCTAAAAATTCACCAATGCCCTCATCTTTTGGGCTGGTTTGCTCTGTCACTTTTTCTTCATTATTGTCGGAACAACTAGAAAATGAAAGAATAATAAGAAGTGCCAGAAAGCAATGAATTCGAGACATAAATTACACTTAAGGTTATAACATTAAAGGTAAAATAAAAAGCAGTTTTAGAAACTGTATTGAAAGTTTTTCAGTTTAATGAAATTAATTTATCATAAAAGTATTAATTATACACTCAAACCTGCTCAAAATCAATGATATAAAATTAATGTAACTTATTGGTACTGCTTTAAAATTAGCAGTATCTTTGCCCGCTGAAATTAGAACTTATGTCTGTAACAAAGAATATTGCCATCATTGCCCACGTTGACCACGGTAAAACTACATTGGTTGATAAAATTATGTATCACTGTCAGTTGTTTCGTGATAACGAAAACACAGGAGACTTAATATTAGATAATAACGATTTAGAACGTGAAAGAGGAATTACTATTACCTCTAAGAATGTTTCTGTAGTGTATAAAGACACTAAAATCAATATTATTGACACCCCTGGTCACGCCGATTTTGGTGGTGAAGTAGAACGTGTTTTAAACATGGCAGATGGTGTTTTGTTACTTGTTGATGCTTTTGAAGGACCAATGCCTCAAACGCGTTTTGTACTTCAAAAAGCTATTGATTTAGGTTTAAAGCCTTGTGTGGTAATTAATAAGGTAGATAAAGAAAACTGTACACCAGAAGAGGTGCATGAAAAAGTTTTCGATTTAATGTTCGAATTAGGTGCCGAAGAATGGCAGTTAGATTTCCCGACTGTTTACGGTTCAGCTAAGAATAACTGGATGAGTGACGATTGGCAAAATGAAACAGAAAACATAGAACCATTATTAGATATGGTTATTGAGCATATTCCTACTTTTGAGACTGAAGAAGGAAATACTCAAATGTTGATTACTTCTTTGGATTTCTCTTCGTTTACAGGTAGAATTGCTATCGGTCGTTTACAACGTGGTAGCTTAAAAGAGGGACAGCAGGTTTCTTTGGTAAAGCGCGATGGTAGTATTGTTAAGACAAAAATTAAGGAGTTATTTACTTTTGAAGGCTTAGGTCGTCTAAAAGTAAAAGAAGTAGAAACAGGTGATATTTGTGCGATAGTTGGTTTGGAAGGATTTGAAATTGGTGATACAGTTGCTGATATTGAAGCTCCTGAAGGATTGAAAACTATTGCTATTGATGAGCCTACAATGAGTATGTTGTTCACCATTAACGATAGTCCGTTTTTTGGTCAAGATGGTAAATTTGTAACATCAAGACATATCAAGGAACGTTTAGAGCGTGAGCTTGAAAAGAATTTGGCATTACGTGTTAATGAAACAGATAGTGCCGATAAATTTTTAGTTTTTGGTCGTGGTGTATTACACTTATCGGTTTTAATTGAAACTATGCGTCGTGAAGGATACGAATTGCAGATTGGTCAGCCACAAGTAATTATTAAAGAGGTTGATGGTGTTAAATGTGAGCCAATTGAATCATTAACTATCGATTTGCCGGAAACAGTTTCTGGTAAAGCAGTAGAAATGGTTTCTATGCGTAAAGGTGAGATGACTAGTATGGAAGCTAAAGGTGACCGTATGGTATGCGAATTTTTAATTCCTTCTCGTGGTATTATTGGTTTACGTAACCAGTTATTGACAGCAACTGCAGGTGAGGCAATTATGGCACACCGCTTTTTAGAATACCAACCAATGAAGGGTGAAATTCCTCAACGTCAGAATGGTTCGTTAGTTTCAATGGAAAGAGGTAAAGCAATTCCTTATTCTATTGATAAACTACAAGATCGTGGTAAGTTTTTTGTTGATCCAGGTGAAGATATTTATGAGGGTCAAGTTATTGGAGAGAATTCTCGTGGCGATGATATGACAATCAATATCACTAAAACCAAGAAGCTTTCTAACGTACGTTCTTCAGGTGCAGATGACAAAGCAAAAATTGTTCCTGCAATTAAATTCTCTTTGGAAGAAGCTTTAGAATATATACAGAAAGATGAATATGTAGAAGTAACTCCAAAGCACTTAAGACTTCGTAAAATTTACTTAACAGAAAATGAACGAAAGCGAAATAAAATAGCTTAATATGAAAACCCTGAACATTTGTTCAGGGTTTTTTTTTGAACTTTTTGTAATGTCCGTAAAATGGGAACGACTACTTTTTTTAATTTAAAAATTGCTTATGAACATAATATTAAGAACCCTCAGCTTTGCCATAATATTTTTGGTTTTTAGTTGTAAAGAAGAAACAAAAACCAAAATTTCGAAGTCCGAAATTGTTAATGAATCCACAGAAAAAACTGGGATGATTCCTAATTCTTGGGTCAAGAATAGGGTTGCAAAAGCAAAAGAAAGATTAGAGCGTAGTGAAGCTGGTAAAGTTGTTTGGCAAGCTATGGAGGCTCATGGAGGACTTGAAAAATGGTACAGTAATGGAGCTTTATCTTTTCGCTTTAACTACCAACCATTAGATGGTAGTACTGTTCGCGATAGTTATCAAGTTGTAGATGTATGGCATAACAGAGCTTTGCATACGAGTACAACAGATGAGGAAGCTAAATTTGGATGGGATGGCGCTACTGCTTGGGTACAAGCAAAAGATTCTACGGCATTTGCATACGATACTAAATTTTGGGCACTAACTCCATTATATCTATTTGGTCACCCCTTTATTCTTGATGGAGAAGGTGTTAATTTAGAATTGCTACCGGAAGCTAAGTTTAAAGGTAAATCTAATGACGTAGTAAAAGTAACCTTTGAGGCGGGAACTGGTGATGCACCTGATGATTATTATATTTTGCAATTCGATAAGGAAAGTCATTTGTTGACAGCAACGAGATATATAGTTTCATATCCAAAGTATTTTAAAGATGGAGGTCACAATCCGGAGAAATTCATGGAAGTAGGTGAATTAGTTAATGTGAATGGAATTCTATTGCCTAACGGACTAAAAACGCATTGGACGTTAGAAAACCAACAACAAGGTGAATATATTACCAAAATTGAAATATCAGATATTAAGTATATTAAAAACTTAGAAGATGGTTATTTTTCTGCTCCAGTGGGCGCTAAAATAATTGACTAATTAGCTTTTATATTAAAGTGCATTTATACTTTAATATAAGTACGATACGTTATAGTCTAATACAAAAAAGCCCAAAGTTAACTTTGGGCTTTTTTGTATTTATTCTTAAATGGAATTAATCTCGTGGAGCCTCGTGTAAGGCCGCTGCGGCTGCACCTACAATTCCTGCGGAGTTTCTTAATTCAGCAGGTACTACTGGTGTTTCAATTTTAATACAATTTTTAAACTGAGCAAAATCCTTTGAAGCACCTCCCCCTAAAATAATTAAATCAGGAGCCACAATCAATTCAACAAGAGTCAAGAATTTATTAAAACGTTTACCCCATTGCTTATAAGTAAGTTCTTCTCGAGTTTTGGCAGAATCGGCAGCCCAAAGTTCAATTTTTTTAAATTTTTTGTATGGTATCTGCCCTAATTCGAAGTTTGGAATAAGTTCTCCATCAAAAAATGCACCACTACCCAGGCCTGTGCCGATAGTAATCATAACTACCAAACCTTTCTTGTCTTTACCTATTCCATAATTCATTGTGGCATATCCAGCAGCATCAGCATCGTTTACAACTACAACAGGTAAGCCGGTGGCTTCACTAAAAAGTGCTTTTACGTCAATTCCTGTCCATTTTCTGTGAAGATTACCAGGAGATTTACAAATGCCATGTTTTATTTTGGTTGGAAATCCTATACCTATAGGGCCTTTATGATCAAAGTGCTCCACGAGTTGCGCTACTACTTTGGCCATATCTTTTGGTTTGCGTCCTTCTGGAGTAGGTATTCTGTGACGTTTCGTCAACATTTCACCCGTAATAGAGTTCACTAAGGCTCCTTTCATGCCAGAACCACCAATATCAATACCTAGTACAACCATTGTTATTTTTTTGTTAAGAGCCGCAAAATAAGAAAAACTTTTGGGAGAATTAAAGTAAAGATGTCAAGTCCTTAATTTTTGTTATAAAGTCCGGAATTACCTTCTTCTAATAGCGGCATTAATTCGGCTACAATTTCAGGATGTTCAGGAGCTACGTTTCGGTTTTCCTCAATATTTAGCGTATGATTATATAATTCTATCTTAGGTTCGTCTTCGCGAAAATATTTGGTTAGGCGGTATTTGGGCGTTCGCATTGAAATTCCATTTTTATAGTAGCTATAGGCAACTTCAGTTGATGTTGTCTCTGATGTAGTCATAGCTTTTACAAAGCTTTCTCCATCTAAAACTTGTTTTATAGGTAAATTAGTTAATTCGAGTAACGTTGGATAAATATCAACAGATTCAACAATGTTTTCTACTTTTTTATTTTGATGATTTATAAATGGTGATTTGATTATAAGCGTACTTTTTAATGCTTTTTCGAACAACGTATGTTTGCCCCAAACACGCTGATCTCCTAAATGCCAGCCATGATCACCCCATATAACGACGATGGTGTTTTTGTCAAGTCCCGATACTTTTAATTCCTGCATAATTTGTCCAACTTGAACATCTATATAGCTAATAGCAGCGAGGTAGGCATGCTTTAATTTTCTGGAATAATCATCTGATACAGCTTTAGAAAGACTTGCTTTTTCTTCGCCTAAGGCATATTGGTTGAATTCACCACTTTCATGCAAGCTTTTTAAATTAATATGTTCAGGAATATATGGATTATTAGAAATCGGCAATGAATCACGATTATATAAATCCCAATACTTTTTTGGAGCATTAAAGGGTAGGTGGGGTTTAAAAAAACCAACGCCCAAAAAAAAGGGTTTGTTCTGGTTTTTGAGTTCTTTAATTTTTGTTAGTGCTATTTCTGTAGTAAGTCCATCTGGATATCCGTCATCATCAACTTCACCAGCTTCATATGGTTTCACTTGTTTTTTTAAGCTCTGCCGATTTTCTCCATTAGCATAAGCGAAAAACGAGTTCCATCCCGTTTTCCATTTTCCTGAATTGAAAAGTAACTCGCTCCAACTGTGTGGTAATTCTCGTTTTTGAGTAGGTTCTTCTTCATATTCATAAAGATATCCATCAGCAGAATGGCTAATTTTTCCGATTCCAATAGTGTGATATCCTTCTTGTTTAAAACGATGAATAAATGTTTCTGGTACAGAATCTTCAGCCTTATTAGATAATTCTTGTTCAATAGCTCGGTTAGATAGATGAATTGGTTTCCACGGACGGTATCCTGTTAATAAAGAGTGTCTAGAGGCACCACAAGTGGGCACTTGCACATAATGATTCATAAAGATTGAACCCTCATTTGCTATAGCATCAATATTCGGAGAAATAACATAATCGTTTCCGTATGCCCCTAATTCTGGGCGAAGGTCGTCGATGGCGATAAATAAAACATTAGGCTGTTTCGTTTTTTCCATCTCCTGAGTGCAGCTGACAAAGAAGATTGAAATTACTAATATTTGAATTTTAAATAAATTGCTTTTCAAGCTGATGTTATTTAGTCGGTTTAACAAAAAGTTCTTTAATGTCTTCCATGGCTTTACCTTTAATTAACCATGAAAATGCAAAGGGTATTACTGCAATCGTTTCAAGTATATATACATCGTACTTTGTGATTTTAAATCCATCATCTATTAAGTCTGCTACAAATAATACAAATAATAAGGCAATAGCGCCCCAAACAATGTTTCCACAAATTCTATAGATTTTATTATTAGTGATGTCATTACCTCTTGTGAATTTGTATTTAGACATCCATCCCATGATAAAAATAAATATCCCTGCACTTATGAGGTGTATGGTATTAGTCGTTTTATCATTATGTCCTAATAACGGATAATTTTCGGTAATACAAATTTTTTCAATAATAACACTCTCACTGCCAAAACAATAGGTTGGAAAAAATACTACAATTAGTGCTGCTAGACCACCAATATTTGTGAGCATATCATCACTTATTTTTTCGGAATCATCCAATTTATATCCTCTATAAGATATTAAAAACAACCCAAAGCTCGAGAGGATAATGGTAAATAATAATGATGAAAATGGTAAGTAATAATAGTGACTTATAGATGAAAGAAATTGACTTTCTGTCAATGGTAGTAAAAAGGGCAAGGCTAAACCCAGAATACCAATTAGCTTCCGAATACGATAGTCTGAATTCTGTAAATCTTGAGCGGGCATTGGTTTTGTTGTGTTTTTTAATGGGTAATTCGTATTTATTATTACAACAAATAGAATTAAACCTTTAAACAAAAAGTATTGTATGTATTAAAGTTACGAAATTGATTATTGCAGATAAGGATAGTAGATAGCGTTTCCTTAAAAAATTAACATAATTATTATTTAAATTTAATCTAAATAAACTTGTTTAATTCGTGGGATGAAAATATATTTGCGCTTCTATTTAAAAGCAGTCTAAATAAAAATACTATGACAAACCGTTTAATTAAATTTTACCTTTTCAGCCTTTTTGCCCTAATCATTGGTGCTTGTTCAAGTGATGATAATAGTGTTGAAGTACCTAAAGATCAAGAGGAATCTGGTATTGAAAAATTAACTATCATTGTGAATTATGCAGATTTAGTTTATAAAAATTATCAAGATTCGTATGACGCAGCAGCGTCTCTTCAAACCGCAATTAACACATTCATTGCAACGCCAACAGATGATAATTTTGAAGCAGCAAAAACTGCATGGAAAGCAGCTAGAGAGCCTTATGGTCAAACAGAAGCATTTCGTTTTGCAAGTGGACCTATAGATGATAACGATGGTCCAGAAGGTTTGTTAAATGCATGGCCACTTGATGAAAACTATGTTGATTATGTAGCGGGAGCAGAGACTTCAGGTATTATTAATGATTTAACCACATACCCAACTATCGATAAAGCAACATTAGAAAGTTTAAATGAAGCAGGCGGAGAGTCTAATATAAGTGTAGGTTATCATGCTATTGAGTTTTTATTGTGGGGTCAAGACAATACTGATCCTTCAGATAAATTAGCAGGACAACGACCATATACTGATTTTGTTGATGAAGGAACAGCGGCAAATCAAGATAGAAGAAGAGCTTATTTAGCTGCAACTGCCGAATTGCTTTTAGATCACTTACAATTAATGTTAGATGAATGGGAGCCAAGTGGTGCGTACAGAACTACATTTTTAGCCTTAGATGAGGATATAGCTTTGAAAAATATTTTTACAGGTATTTCAACTTTATCGAAATCAGAATTGGCTGGTGAACGTGTATTTGTTGCATATGATAACCAAGATCAAGAAGATGAACATTCTTGTTTTAGTGATAATACGCACAGAGATTTACGCTTGAATTTGGCTGGAATAGCAAATGTTTTTAGAGGAAGTTATTCTTCGGTAAGTGGAAATTCTTTAGAAGATTTAATTACTGAGGCTAATGCTACATTAGGAGCGGAAATCACAGCGCAACTAGTAGCAGCTGAAACAGCGGTAGATGCAACAGCTGTTCCTTTCGATTTTGCAATTTCAAATACCGATGAACGACCAAAAGTTTTAGAAGCAGTAAATGCTTTACGTGCTTTAGGAGATAAATTTGTTGAAGGTGCTTCAGAATTAGGTATTTCAGTATCATCGGAATTACCAGACTAAGTATTATTTTTGCAGAAAGAATTATAAATCAGAACAACTCGATATGAGCGGTTCTGATTTTATTGTTGATATAGGAACCAAAGATTAGTAAGTTGTTAGTAAAGAAAATTACGATTGTAGTGCTATTCTCATTACTTTTTAGTTGTCAAAATGATGATGAAAGTTACGTGCCATTGATGGCTGAAGAAAATGAAGAATTATCAGGAGGTGAAACTACCAGTTTCGATTTTTCACAGAATGCTTTTGGTTTTCAAGCACCCAATCTAGATGAAGAAAATGGTTTGTTTTTCTTTACCGGGAATTCACTTTTTAATCAAAATTGGGTTACAGCTCCAGCTTCGACAACAGCGCGTGATGGATTGGGTCCTTTATTCAATGCGCGTTCTTGTTCCGGTTGTCACTTTAAAGACGGTAGGGGTAGAGCACCTGAATACGATGATGAAAAATCAACTGGATTATTATTTCGCTTAAGTATTCCTGGAAAAGATATTTATGGGGGAAATCTACCAGATCCAATTTATGGAGGCCAATTTCAAGACGATGTTATCCAGACCGTAGTAGTAGAAGGTAATATTAGAATCACCTATGAACCAATGGTTGTTTCTTATGCAGATGGTTCTACTGTTAGTCTCCAAAAACCAGATTATTATTTTACAGATTTAAATTATGGAGACATGGCAGCTAATGTGCAAGTGTCACCAAGAGTTGCCAATCAGATGATAGGTTTAGGTTTATTAGATGCTGTGCCAGAAAATACTATTTTAAGTTATGCAGATGAAAGTGATAGCGATGGTGATGGTGTATCGGGAAAACCGAATTATGTTTATGATATAGCTAGCGGAACTAAAAAATTAGGAAGGTTTGGATGGAAAAGTAATCAGCCAAATTTAAGACAACAAATAGCTGGTGCATTTGCTGGAGATTTAGGAATTACTTCTTCTTTGTTCCCTGATGAGAATTGTCCTCCAGGCGTCGATTGTGGTACATTGGCAAATGGTGGAAGTCCAGAAGTAGAAGATGAAAACTTGGATAAAGTAACTTTGTATTCGGCAACCTTAGCTGTGCCTGCTAGGCGCGATTTTGATGAACCAAATATATTAGAGGGAAAACAACTTTTTGAAAGTATAAATTGTGTTGCATGTCATATTCCAAAAATGCAAACAGGAACGTATAATATTGAAGCCTTAGAAAATCAAACGATTCGGCCTTATACAGATTTATTATTGCATGACATGGGTGAAGATTTGGCAGATCACACACCCGATTTTGATGCAACTGGTACCGAATGGCGCACACCGCCTTTATGGGGAATAGGGTTAATAGAAACAGTAAATGGTCATACCAATCTTTTACATGATGGTCGTGCTAGAAATATTGAAGAAGCTATTTTATGGCATGGGGGAGAAGCAACAAATTCAAAAGAAGCATTTATGAAATTGTCTAGTACGGATAGAACCAAACTAATTGATTTTGTAAATTCATTATAAAATAGAAACTTCTTTTTTTGAATAATATGTAAAGGATTATAAGAGCTAATAAATGAAAAGAATTTACATTTTCGGACTAGTATTTTGTTTAACCTCACTTACGGTTTTTATAAGCTGTAATAAGGAGGAGGATGCGGAGTACTCATCTGAAGTTGAATATTATAAATATAACCAATTGGCAAATATTTATAATAACGAAATTGCACCCTTAAATATTAGTTTTATTGCTGAAACCGAAAAATTGGAATCTTTAGCAGCAGTATTTAAGACTGAAGTTACTATCGCTAATTTAAATGCACTACAAGAGCAATGGAAAGTTGTTCAAAGGGTTTGGAAGCAATTAGAGTTGTACGATTTAGGTGAGGTAGCAAATAGCTTTGTAGCATTTGAAATTAACCGTTGGCCAACAGATTCTGAACGTATTGAAGAAAATATTGCGGGTGAAGATATTATTAATGCAGATTTTATTGCTTCTATAGGTTCCTCATCAAAAGGTATTTCGGGGCTCGAGTATTTGCTTTTTGGTGCTGAGAATAAACAAGATTTAACTGTATTTACAACTCTAGAAAACGCAGATAGAAGGTTGTCTTATTTAGTTGCAATGACAGAAAATTTGGTTGTTAAATCAATGCAACTTGAGGGTTTATGGGAAACCAATAAAGATGTTTTTACTGGCGGATTAGAAAACGGAATTAGCGGAACTCAAAACCAGGTTATTAATGCTATGGTCACGTTGATTGAAGAAATAATTATTTCAAAATTAGGGAATCCTTTAGGTGATACTAATGGTGGATTTATTGAGTCGGATAGATTAGAAGCGTATAGAAGCGAAACTTCTAAAGAGATTATTCAACAACATTTAATTGCTCTTAAACGTGTTTATGAAGGTGATTTCGCTGAGACACCATTTAGAATTGGTTTTGATGATTTCTTAGTGCTAATTGGTAGTGAAGAGTTTTCTAATAAAATTCATGTTCAGTTTACAGTGTGTCAAGAAAAATTGGATGCTATTAACGGTTCCTTGGTTACAGAAATAGAGACAAATCCGGATGCAGTATTAGATTTAAAAAACGCTTTCAGAGATTTGTTGGTTTTGGTTAAAGTTGATATGGCCAATATCTTAGGTTCTACAATAACATTCAACGATAACGACGGTGATTAGTGAATTAGGCACTAAACTAATAACTCCAAAGTCTATACTCCCTTTGGTGGTTTTTAGAATTGCGTTTGGATTATTGCTTTGTTTTTCTCAAATACGATTTATGTATAAAGGCTGGGTTGAAGCCTGTTATACATCAACAGATTTTCATTTTACATATCAATATTTCGATTGGATAAAACCTTTCGATATATCAACAATGTACATTATCGTGGTTGCTTCTGCTGTATTTGCCTTATGCATTGCACTCGGTTTTTTCTATAGAATAGCAACGGTACTATTTTTTCTTTCGTTTACGTATTTGGAGCTCATAGAAAAATCCTGGTATTTAAATCACTACTATTTTGCTTCCTTAGTAGCTTTTTTATTAATATGGATTCCGGCGCATAGAAACTATAGTTTTGATAGTTTAATTTTTAAGAATATTCGATTAGCTAAAGTGCCGCTATGGACAATTCTTATTTTACAATTGCAAATAGCTACTGTCTATTTTTTTGGTGGAATTGCCAAGTTGAAATCTGACTGGTTATTTGAAGCCCAACCGTTAAGAATTTGGTTGAAAGCTCGAACAGATACGCCAATTATAGGTGGTCTTTTTGAACATGATATTGCTGCATATATATTTAGTTATACAGGTGTATTGTACGATTTAACAATACCTTGTTTGCTTTTTTGTAAACGTACAAGACCATGGGCCTATATTTTGGTAGTGGTTTTTCATGTATTAACGTATGTGCTTTTCAATATTGGAATGTTTCCTTGGATGATGATTGCGGCCAGTCTTATTTTTATATCCGCTGATGAATGGAAAAGGCTGTTAAGTTTTATTGGTGTCCAATTAAAAGAATTGTCTAGTAATGCGAGGAGTTTTAAAACAAACCGAATAACACTACCATTATTGTCGCTCTATATTTTCTTTCAAGTTACGTTTCCGCTCCGTCATTATTTATTATCAAATAATGTTTTGTGGACTGAAAACGGACTTCGTTTTGCTTGGCATGTAATGGTTATGGAGAAAAACGGCTTCGCCGAATTTACTGTTGTAGATAATGATACGGATAGAAAATTCACAGTATATCCATCGCAATATTTATCAGTTATTCAAGAAAAGCAAATGAGTTTTCAACCAGACATGATTTGGCAATTTGCGCAACATCTAAAACTGCTTTTTGATTCTGATGGTAATAAGAATTTATCAATCTTTGTAAATTCAAAGGTATCGCTTAACGGTAGAAGCTCGCAAACATTTATAGCCCCATCAACAGATTTATTGCAAGTGTCTTCTGCAGATAATATATATCAATATGTTACAAAGTTAGAAGAATAACGAGCTGTGGTTAAGCTAATTTATTCTAAATTTTTCTCAAAGAATTCTATTGTTCTGGTCCACGCTAATTCCGCAGCTTCACGATCATATCTTGGCGTTGTATCATTGTGAAAACCGTGATTGGCATTTTCATAAATATAAGCTTCATATTCTTTTCCATTAGCTTTAAGCGCACTTTCATAAGCTGGCCATCCTTCGTTTACACGTTTGTCTAATTCGCCAAAATGAAGCATTAATGGCGCATTTATTTTTTCAATATTTTCTTTTGGTTGACCACCGTAAAACGGAACAGCTGCACCTAAATCAGAAACTTTAACTGCCATCATATTTGAAATCCATCCGCCAAAGCAAAATCCAACAACACCAACTTTACCGGAACATTCTGGGTGGTTTTTTAAATATTCAAATGCGGCAATAAAATCTTCTAACATTTCATCACGGTCTCTTTTACGTTGTAATTCACGGCCTTCATCATCGGTGCCTGGATAACCACCAAGTGGAGTTAAAGCATCGGGAGCTAAAGAGATAAATCCTGCTAATCCAGCACGTCTACCTACATCTTCTATATGCGGATTTAAACCTCTGTTTTCATGCACTACAATAATGCCAGGTAGTTTTTTATCTGCGTTAATTGGTCGTGAAAGTAAACCTTTTATAGTACCACCACCTTTCTCCGATTTGTAATTAATAAACTCAGATTTTAGGCGAGAATCATCTTGGGTTATTTGAATTTTCTTTACATAATCTGGCGAAATAAATCCGAGTAATGAAGAAACTGTTAGTCCGCCAACTGCATATGTAGATAGTTTGTCTAAGAATAATCTTCTACTTACTCTATTGTGTGCATAATCGTCGTAAAGGTCAAATACTTCCTGTTTAATGTCTTCTTTTTTTATCTCTTTCATGGTGTAGAAATTAAAGTGTTAATGTAAAACAAGTTTCATGAATTCTTCTTTAAAAGCACGACCTATTGGTAGCGAAGTATTCTCATTAATTTGAACTTGATTCCCCGAAATTTTTTCAATTTTCGATATGTTAATAATAAACGATTTATGAATACGAATGAATTTTTTAATATCTAAATTACTTTCCCAATAGCGAAGCGATTCTTGGGTGAGGTGTTTTTTTTTGATGGTAAAAATTTCGGTATAGTCAGCATCTGACTTAATATAAAGAATTTCGTCGATATTAATTTTTATATGTTCGTATCCAGATTTAATAAATAGTATGTCATTTGTATTTACGATTTTTTCAATTGGTATATCTGAATTTCTTTCACTAGATAAAGTCACTTTAGAAATTGCCTGAGTAAATCGCTCAAACGAAAAAGGTTTTAATAAATAATCAAGTACATTATATTCATAGCTTTCTAAAGCATATTCTGAAAACGCAGTGGTTAAAATTATTTGGGGTTTAGATTTAAGACTTTTTAAAAAATCGATTCCGGATATTCTGGGTAAGTGAATATCCAGAAAAATTAAATCTACAGGTTCAGTTTTCAAAAAGGCCATGCATTGAATAGCATCAGCATAGGTTGCTCTAAGATTTAAATTATCCATTTCACCTATGTACTTCTGCAACACTCTTTGTGCAGGTGGTTGATCTTCAACGATAATGCAGCTAATCATTTTAAACTGGTTTTAATTCCATTTTTAAAGATACGTTGTAATTATTTTCACTTTCATCAATCTGTAAAGTATGTGCATTTGGGTATAAAAGTTGCAAGCGTTTTTTTACATTTTTCAAGCCTATACCTTTTGATAAGCTTTCGGTATTTCCAAGAGGGTGAAATGTATTAGAACAATTAAAATTTAATATTCCATCGTCATCAACAACTAGGTTAATTTTTATGCTAATATCTTTTGATTGACTAGCGGTACTGTGTTTAAAAGCATTCTCAATAAAAACATTTAGGATTAACGGGGCAATTTTAAATCCAGATTTAGCCATTGTAGTAGAAATATCAACTGTACCACGTTCTTCAATTTGAAGCTCATTAAGTTTGGTGAAATTTTTCAGATGTTCAATTTCTTTAGTAAGCAACACAAATTTTTCTTTACAATCGTAAAGCATATATCGAAGTACCGATGAGAGTTCAAGTATTATAGACGGTGTTTTTGGCGATTGCATTATTGCATACGAATAAAGGTTGTTTAGATTGTTAAATAAGAAGTGGGGGTTAATTTGAGATTTCAAAAATTGCAGTTCACTATCGCGAACAGATACTCTTAATTCGTCTACTTCCATTTGCTTTTTTGATGCATCCCATGCAAATTTAAAACCTGCTAAAATTGTAATTACAGGCATAACATCTAAGAGGCAATAGATTACACCTTGAAAATGTTTACCTCTTGTGTCTGGATAATATATTTGTTCAAGTACAAGTTCTTCTATAGCAATAATCACTGCTATCATTATAGAAACATATAAAAAGAAAAGTAGATATTTTTTTCGATAGAAAAAACGAGGCAAAAGCACAAAGTTTATCACCAAGGCACCTAGAGCATAATTTAAATAAGCTACTATTTTAAATTCGGGTATTTGCGGTTCGTTTCTATCAAAAGAAAAGAATAAAAATAAAACAATATTCAACACCACTTGAAAAATCACTTCTTTCGAAGTATTGTTTAAAAAATGTTTTTTGGTGCTCATATTATAAAAATAGTATTTTAGTTTTAGGTGATATTTTAAAATACTGCCAACGACAGATTTATGTAGTTAAACGCCATATGTTTATTTTAAATGTCGTTTACATGACTATCGCTGTCGTTCAAAGAAAATGAATTGATTTATTGAAATAAAATTCTATATTTTACTATACAAAATTTTAATTGGGATTATGAAGAGCAACATGAAGTATCTATTTATGTTAGTATTCTTGCTTTTAAATTTAGGGATTGTTTTTGGGCAAACGAATACAACAACTATTGTTGGTAAAGTTGTAGAAAGTAACAATGAGCCGATTGGTTTCGCTACTGTATTGGTGGCGGATTCTGAAACCAAGAAACCAATTGAGGGTACCACAACTCTTGAAGACGGTAGTTTTACATTAGAAACAGATGCAGTTAATTTTTATATAGAAGTTAGCTTTTTAGGTTTTCAAACGAAATCGTATGCCCAGCCCCCTGCACAAAATAAAACCATAGATTTAGGTGAAGTAGTCTTAGTTGAAGATGCTGAACAACTTGAAGAAGTCGTGGTGCAAGGTGAAATTTCTCGTACAGAGTTTAAACTAGATAAGCGAGTTTTTAATGTAGGTAAAGATTTAAGTTCAACAGGTGCTAGTGCATTGGAGATACTAAATAATGTGCCTTCTGTAAATGTAAATATAGAAGGAGAAATAAGTTTACGTGGTAGTCAAGGTGTACAAATTCTTGTGAATGGAAAACCCTCAGTAATTGCTAGTGAACAAGGAAATACATTAGGTACAATTACTGCGGACATGATTGATAGGGTAGAGGTAATAACTAACCCGTCTGCCAAGTATGACGCCGAAGGAACATCAGGTATAATCAATATTGTAATCAAAAAAGAACAGCGAAAAGGTTTAAATGGATCAGTATCAGTAAATACTGGTGCGCCGGATGCGCATAGTATTGGAGTAAGTTTAAATCGTAGAAGTGAAAAGTTTAATCTCTTTACACAAATAGGTTTTGGCGTACGTGAATTGCCACAAGATAAAATTAATAGAAATGTTGACTTGGTAAGCGATACTACTATAGTTTCATCGGGAACAGAATATAGAAATGAAACCTATTATAATATTGTTTTGGGAACGGATTATTACATCAACGATTCTAATGTATTAACCCTATCCGGTAATTTTGCGATGGAGATTGAAGATCAACCATCGAGTACAAATTTCAGTGAAATTGCTGGTGCAAATGAAATCGTTTCTGAATGGCAACGAACAGAAGTAACGGAAGCAACGAATCCTAAATTGCAATTTGAATTACAGTATAAAAAAGATTTTGAAGGAGATGAAGATCATAATTTAGTTTTCAGTTCGTTGGGAAGCTTTTTTGCTAAGGATCAATCTTCTGAATTTTTTAATACTAGAATTAGTGGTGACTATGTTGATTCGCAACAAAATACTCGAACCGATTTTAAAGAGGCAGTTTATACTTTTAAATTAGATTACACGAAACCATTTTTAGAACACTGGAAAGTAGAGACAGGAGCGCAATATGTTTTAAATGATGTTGCCAATGATTTTGAGGTAAGTAATTTTGATGGTATCAGTTTTGTGTTAGATCCTGGTTTAACTAATGTTTTTGAATTTCAACAAAATGTACTTGGTCTCTATGGTACTGGTTCATACGAAGGTGAAAAATGGGGTGTAATGGCCGGTCTGCGATTGGAGCAAACAAGCTTAAATACTTTACTGGCTAATACAAACCAAGAGAATGAACACGATTATACAAATTTCTTTCCAAGTGCTCATACTTCGTATAAATTTTCAGATAAAATCTCAATTCAGGCAGGATATTCAAAACGAGTTTACCGCCCAAGAATGTGGGACTTAAATCCGTTTTTTAATATCAGAAACAATTTTAGCATACGACAGGGAAATCCCGATTTACAACCAGAATTCACCGATTCGTATGAAATAAATAGTATTTACATTTTAGGAAGAGCATCCTTAAATTTTGGAGTATACCACCGATATACAACAGATGTAATCGAACGTGTTTCAATTTTTGAAAATCAAGTAAACACCGTGCGACCAGAAAATATTGGGGAAAACAACACTACAGGAATTGAGTTTAATGGAAAATATAGTCCATTGAAATGGATGACCCTGAATGGTGATTTCAATTGGAGCCAATTTGATCGTGTAGGTACTTTTGAGAATACTGTTTTCGATTTTAATGGCAACCAATGGACTTCTAAATTAATGGCCAAATTTAAACTTCCTGCTGATTTTGAAGTAGAAACTACTGGAAGTTATAAATCTGAGGTTAAAACTGTTCAAGGTATTCAAAGTGATTATTTATTTATGGATATGGGTGTTCGTAAAAATATAATGAAAGGTAAGGCTGTATTGAATTTAAGTGTACGCGATTTGTTTGCTTCCCGAATTAATGAAAGTCTAATTGCACAAAACGATTATGAAGTATACAGTCGTGGGTTACGTGGTACTTTTGTTGCATTAGGTTTTAGTTACGGTTTTGGTAAAGGAGAAGCAATGCAATATTCTGGTCAGAAGAGAAGGTTTTAAAGTTTAGAATGATCATAAATTTGCAAGTTTGTGTAAATTGCATCTGACAAAAATTTATAACCAAACCAACCAAACTAATGTCAGAAAAGAGAAAAGGACGTTTACTCTCCTTAGATACATTACGTGGCTTCGATATGTTTTTTATTGCAGGAGGTGGGACTTTCATCACCTTATTACATGGTAAAACAGGAATGTCATGGGTAGACACAATTGCAAATCAATTAGAACATGTTCCATGGAATGGCTTCGTTTTTTATGATTTTATTTTTCCTTTATTTCTATTTATGACAGGTGTGTCATTAACATTCTCATTACGTAATGGGATATCTAAGGGCATTCCCAAAAAGAAATTATATAAAAAGGTTTTCACTAGAATGGTAATTCTTATTCTATTAGGGTTACTGTATAAGAATAGCCCATTTCCATATTTCGAACCTTCTAAAATTAGATTGGGTAGCGTTTTGGGTCGTATTGGTATTGCTAGTTTTATTACCTGTTTGTTGTACTTGAATTATTCAACAATTAAACGAGCATATTGGATTGCAGGAATTCTTATAGCATATTACGCTGCTATGTTTTTGGTGCCCGTTCCGGGTTACGGAGCTGGTGATTTATCTTTTGAAGGCAATTTAGTAGGTTGGTTCGACCGAACTTTTTTGCCAGGTAGACTTCATCAAGTAACATTCGATGAGCTTGGCATATTAACCACTTTTTCGGCAGTTTGTATTGCTATTTTTGGAAGCATTGCCGGGGATATTCTTAATAGTAAATCAACGGAAAATAAAAAAACGAAAACCCTAATTATTGTAGGTGTGATATGTGTTGTTATTGCCTTAATTTGGAACTTGCATTTCCCTATAAATAAGCGACTTTGGTCAAGTTCTTTTGTGACGCTAACTAGCGGCTTGGGCTTTTTGATAATGGCATTGTTTTATTGGGTTATTGATGTGAAAGGCTATCAAAAGTGGACTTTCTTCTTTAAAGTAATTGGGATGAACTCCTTAGTTATTTACTATGCCTACCGATTTATAGAATTCTCATACACATCAGAACAATTGCTAGGCGGTATTTATTCACCGTTACCAGAAAAGTGGCATGAAGTAATTAATGCTTTAGGGGCTTTAGCATTGGTTTGGTTATTACTTTACATACTTTATAAAAAGAAAATCTTTGTCAAGATTTGAGATGTTCAAATTTTAAGAATAGCACTGTAATGATGGGAGCGATTCAAAAAGTTACAATGAGACTTGAGGGTAAAGTAGTTACTGTAATTGGTGGAGCAAGAGGAATAGGAAAAGCTATCGCAGAACTCTTCGCCAAAGAGGGAGCTACTGTAATTATCATAGATCTTTTACAAGAAGGGCGATAAGTAGCAGATTAGATAAATTTGAATAGTGGTAAAGCGGAATATCATGCTGTTTCGGTAACGGACAAAAAGGCTATTGAAAAGCTGTTTGAAGCTGTATATTCCATATATGAAAAAATAGATATCTTAATAAATAATGCGGGAATTGCTCGAGATAAAACACTCGAAAAAATGTCTGAAGAGGCTTTGGATGCTTTAATTGATGTAAACTTAAAAGGAGTCTTTATATGTGCACAAGCAGTAGTGCCTTATATGAAAAAAAATAAGTATGGTAGAATAGAATGTATTAAAAAAAGTGGCCCTTTACAATCTGCAGCCCAACCTATAGATATTGGGTACGGTAATCTTTATCTTGCTTCAGATGAGGCAAGTAATGTATCGAGAATGTCTTACAATTGATGGCGGAATTTCTAGATAAACTAGTTGTTGAAATACTAATCCTAAATTTTCAATAGAGCATCCTATTTTTATTTGGCGAGTAACCCACTTTTTTCTTAAACTGTCAACTAAAATGATTGGGATATCTAAAACCTAAATCGTAAGCTATTTCACTTGCTGTTTTGCTAAATTGGAATGCTCTATCTTTAGCCTCTTCAGTTAGATTATCCAGATTAGTTATAAAACAGATTTACCTGTTTCTTTTTTTACCAAGTCACCAAAATAGTTTGAGGATAAATGTAATTTTTCAGCAAAATACCCAACCGATGGGAGTCCTAATGTTTTGGGTTTAACTGGGTTTAGGTATTTCTGAACTAAAAACATCAAACCTTTATAAAGAACTTTGATGAACTACCTCTAGAGGTCAAAAACTGACAGTTATAAATGGCATTATTCTAATCGATTTCTGTATTGGGTTGGAGTTGTGCCTAAAACTTTTTTCACATACCTCGTGAAAAACGAGCGACTTGAAAACATCATGGTATCGGCAATTTCTGCTATACTAAGATTTTTATTCTGCAAATAAAGAATAATACGTTCTTTTACGTAACGTTGGATCCATTCAGAAGCTGTTACACCTGAGTTCTGTTTGCATACAAAATTCAAATATTTGGGAGTGACATTAAGTTTATTTGCATAATACTGTACTTCTCTTTCTAATATACAATGCTCTTGAATTAAATGAACGAACCGTTCGTACAATGACCCGCTTTGCAAGGTGCGTTTTCTTCGCTCGTACTCCTTGGCAAACGTGTGCCACATTTCAAGAATGAATACTCTCAATTGTAGTTTCAAAATCTCATCATAAAAACGATGTTCCCTATTTTGGAATCTTTCGTGTATCATTGTAAAATTTGATAAAACCCTTTGCCTATCATTCTTTTCTTTCAATTGTTTGATAGGGTATTGACGGGAATGCAGTATGGAATCTATACTCCAACTTTGGTTGGGGATATTATCATCTAAAAAACGTTTTTCTACCAACAAAACCGTTGCCTTAAAGGCTTTGGAAAACACCAAATTCTTCAATTGGCTTTCAGCAAACCAGAACAAAAATTCATTGCCTTTGCAAGTCATCTCAATGTTATTGAACAGAAAAGAAATACTTCCTTGATGGCAAAGCAAATGCGTATGGTAGTGCGTATTAAAATCTATCGGAAATCCTGTTTCCTTCGATAATTCCAAAAGCACAATGCGAGGCTTATTTTGACCTAGTTCTTTCAATTGAGTTATTATTTTTATAAAAATAAGTGATATTTGACATTATGTACGTAATTGGTGTAACAAATGTAGATTAGAGATTTTTATTTTTGTCTAAGGTTGTTTCCAAAGATGTTCCTGATGATGTTATGGTAGGAGGTGCTTTTGCAAAAGAAATAATCAATAAAATTTAAAATAGATAAAATGAAAATAACAATAACACTCGCAATTGCCATCCTACTATTGTTAGGTCAAGCCTGCAACACAAAAAATGATAAACAAGAAAATACGGAATCGGACAAGACCGAATTGAATGCCATTTTTCCAAAGGGCAAAAAAGGTTCGGATGAATGGTTTACCGGGAATGCCTATGCTATTCGATTGGTTGCACCAGATTCAACACTCACAACACTTGCTGGTAATGTTCATTTTGAACCAATGGCAAGAAGCCATTGGCATACCCACCCCTCAGGTCAAATACTGATTATTACCGATGGGGTCGGCTATCACCAAGTCGAAGGGCAAGAAATTGAAATCATCAAAAAAGGGGATGTGGTAAAATGTCCGCCTAATGTAAAACACTGGCACGGGGCAAGCCCTGACGTAGGTTTACAACAACTTTATATTATTCCCAATACGGAACAGGGGATTGTAGAATGGATGGAACCGGTAACAGATGAAGTCTATAACGCTAAATAGCCCAAAAATAATTGATTTACGTAAGGTTAATAGTACTAAACCTGATATAGAATTGAAAAAATATCTTAATTTAAAGGAACTCAATTAAAAGCATCTACTATGGCAAATTTCAGTTTAAAAGTTAATGGACAAACAAAAGAAATAGATGTAGACCCAACTACCCCAATGCTTTGGGTGCTACGAGATCATCTAAAATTGGTAGGAACAAAATTTGGTTGTGGTATAGCACAATGTGGGGCATGTACTATTCACTTAGGTGATAATGCGGTTCGTTCTTGCCAGCTACCAGTTTCTGCCGTTGGTGAGCAATCGATAACGACCATTGAGGGGCTTTCTGTAAACGGAGATCATCCTGTTCAAAAGGCTTGGTTGGAAGTAGATGTCTACCAATGTGGTTATTGCCAAGCCGGTCAAATTATGAATGCGAGTGCATTTTTAAAACGAAATCCTAACCCTACAGATACAGAAATTGAAGATACTATGAATGGAAATATTTGCCGTTGTGGTACCTATACAAGAATCAAAAAAGCAATAAAAATTGCTGCTGAAGCCCCATCTAATTCCTAAAACTGAATTTATGACACTTTTAAAAACAAACATAGGAAGACGTTCTTTTATAAAAAATACTAGCCTCGCTGGGGGCGGACTCGTTTTAGGTTTTAGTTGGTTGAATTCTTGTAAGCCAGAAAAAGTGGCAGAAATGGCGGCTATTGAAATGCCCGAAGAATGGTTCGACATGAACTCTTATCTTAAGATTGGCGATAACGGTCTCGTTACCATTTACACCCCCAATCCTGAATTCGGTCAAAATATCAGAACTTCAATGCCTATGTTGGTGGCGGAAGAGTTAGATGTGGACTGGAAAAACGTACTAGTAAAACAAGCACCTTATCATGAAGAAAAATATGGTTTTCAATTCACCGGAGGTAGCAGAGGAATAAGTGCTAGATGGCAACCCCTTAGAATGGCTGGAGCTACTGCTAGGCACATGTTGAAAGAAGCAGCTGCGCAAAAATGGCAGGTGCCTGTAGATGAAATTACCACAGAGGCTGGGGTATTGCAACACGCACCTACGAAAAAATCTGCTGGGTACGGTGAAATGGCTTCGGTAGCAGCAACGCTTGCCGTGCCAGAAGTAGTACAATTAAAAGAAGTAAAAGATTTTAAACTAATCAGCCGCTCACAAAAAAATGTAGATGCAAAAAGTATCGTTACTGGCGAACCCATGTTTGGAATGGATTACCAAAAGGAAGGAATGTTAATCGCCATGATTGTACATCCACCCGCTTTTGGCATGACCTTAAAATCAGTTGATAGTGAAGCGGCAAAAGCCATGAAGGGCATCAAAGATATAGTTACTATAAAAAGCTACAAAGAGGGATTTCAAAAACACGGTTTTGATACCAACGCTTTTCCTGAACTAGTTGCGATAGTAGGTAACTCTACATGGGAAGTCATGCAGGCCAAAAAGAAATTAAATGTGGACTGGAAGCCCATTACTGCAAGTACTGAAATTTTCAATGGTTTTTTTGGAATGGAAACAAGAAATACCCCTGCAGCATTAGAATCTAGTGACACCCATAAGACACAAATGGCAGCCCTTGCGGCTATACCTGGAAATGTTGTTCGTAAGGATGGGAATCCTGAGGATGCATTCCGTAAAGCAACAAAGGTTTTGGAAAGAAGCTATTCGGCTCCTTTTCTTGCGCATAATAGTATGGAGCCTATAAATGCTTTTGCACATGTGGAAGGTGATACCGTGAAAATTGCTGCGCCTATTCAAATTCCAGCCTTTATTATTCCTACCCTTGCTAGTAGTTTGGGTATTCCGAAAGAGAATATTGAAATGGAATTGCCTAGAATGGGTGGCGGTTTTGGTCGAAAGGGCTATGCGCACTTCGTGGTTGAAGCAGCCCTTATATCCCAAAAGGTAAGTGCTCCTATAAAATTAATATATAGTCGCGAAGATGATATGACGACAGGAATTTATCGTCCTACTTATCACGCGACCTACCGCGCTGCATTTGACGAAAAAAATAATCTAACAGCTTTACATGTGAAGGCTGGCGGAATACCAGAAAGTCCGTTATTCGCTAATCGCTTTCCTGCTGGTGCCATTGATAATTATATGGCCGAAGAGTGGAGCATTGATTCTAATATTACCATAGGTGCTTTTAGAGCCCCAAGATCCAATTTTATGGCTGGTGCCGAACAGGCATTTTTAGACGAAGTTGCCGAAACCATGGGCAAAGACGCCATACAATTTCGATTGAATCTATTAAAACGAGCAAAGGAAAATCCGGTCGGTGAAAATAATGAATACGACGCCAATCGCTATGCCGAAGTTTTGGAACTGGTTCGGGAAAAATCGGGTTGGAAGACAAATGACACTACGAAACATCGTGGCGTTGCTGCCTATTTTTGTCATAACTCTTATGCCGCACATGTGCTAGATTTAAAGATAGAAAATGGCAAGCCTGTGGTGGAAAAAGTTTGTTGTGCCATTGATTGCGGCGTTGTGGTAAATCCTGATGCGGCTACGAATATGGCAGAAGGTGCTATAACCGATGGTGTAGGAAATGCCCTTTTTGGAGAATTGCCCTTTAAGGACGGGGTACCTCAGAAAAATAATTTCCACCAATATCAAATGATTCGGATGAAAGAAACGCCAAAAAAAATCGACGTGCATTTCGTGCAGAATGAAATCGACCCAACAGGTATGGGAGAACCTCCATTTCCACCTGTTTTCGGTGCGGTGGCCAATGCATTGTATAAAGCTACAGGAACAAGGCATTATAATCAGCCATTTATTTCAGAGAAAGTAATAAAAGGATAAACACTTTTAATTAATTATTGTTATGGTAGAATCTTAAAGCTTTTATCCAGCACGCTGTATAACTTCAAATACACGGTTGCCATCTAATTTTAAGGTTTTAGAAGGGAATTTTAGAATCAAGGCGTAATCATGTGTTGCCATTAAAATGGTGCGTCCTGCTTTGTTAATGTCTTGCAATACTTTCATGACTTCAACACTGGTTTGTGGGTCCAAATTTCCAGTAGGCTCATCAGCAATTATTAATTCTGGGTCATTTAGTAAAGCTCTTGCAATTGCAACACGTTGTTGTTCACCACCCGATACTTGGTGTGGGAATTTAAAACCTTTGGTTTTCATGCCAACTTTTTCAAGAACTTCTTGAATTTTCTTGTCTATTTTATTACTGTCTTTCCAACCAGTAGCTTTTAAAACAAAAAGGAGGTTGTTGTAAATATTTCGGTCTGGTAGTAATTTAAAATCTTGAAAAACGATTCCTAATTTTCTACGAAGAAAAGGAATGTCTTTTTCCTGAAGTTTAGTCAAATCAAAATCCACAATTTGGCCAGTACCCTGGCGTAACGGTAAATCACCATAAAGTGTTTTCATAAAACTGCTTTTACCGCTACCAGTTTTACCAATGAGGTATACGAAATCACCTTTATTTACCTGAAGACTAATATTGTTTAGTACCAGACTTTCTTTTTGAAAAACCGCTACATCCTTAAGTTCTAGTATTGCTTCTGACATTAGCTATGCTTGTATTTTATTGTAGGTTTCGTATTAATAATCTAAATTATTAATAAAACTACTTACAGCTTTGTTGATATAAAAGTAATAAGTTATAACCGAATGCACTTCCATTCGATTCATAAATATTTTTCCTTTGTAATATTATAGGCTCTATGTCTACTTAAAATAATAAGAAGTCAATAAATAACAGTGAAAAGCGTATTAAAATATACTTAGGTACAATATTTGACGTTATTAAAATTAATATAAGGTTAGTCAGAACGCTATGCTAAAAAGAATCACCGTTTTAATCCTCGTTTTCTCGGGGATGGTTTTTATTGGGAATGCCCAGGAAACTAAAATCTACACGCACGATCAGAAGATGTACCAAGATGCTTTAGCATTGTACAACAATGAACAATACCAAGCTGCGCAAACTTTATTTCAAAAAGTAAAAAACAATGCACAAGATGGTGAAACAAAATCTAATAGTGCTTATTACGAGGCTAACGCCGCTGTTCGCTTAAATCAATTAGGGGCCGATCGCTTAATGGAAGATTTTGTAGAACAATATCCGACTTCTACAAAAAGAAATAATGCATTTGCCGATGTGGCAGAATATTATTTTGAAACCGGCAAATATCCATATGCTTTAAAGTGGTATAACCGCGTGGATCAAGGAGCACTTTCTAGAGGGGAAATGGAGCGCTTTAATTTTAATTATGGTTATTCATTGTATTCTTCAAAGAAAACTAAGGAAGCTGAAAAATATTTAAATAAAGTTGTAGACTCTCCAGTTTACGGATCTCAAGCACAATACTATTTAGGTTATATATCGTATCAAGAAGATGATTACGAAGGTGCTAATCAACGTTTTGATGAAATCACGGATCCAGAAATTTTAGAAGAAAAGATGAGCTATTACCAAGCTGATATGAATTTTAAGCTTGGCAAATTCGAAGAAGCAATTGGGCTAGCGAAAAAATATCTTCCAAAAGCAGACCGTAAGGAAGTTTCTGAATTGAATAAAATTATTGGTGAGAGTTATTTCAATCTAAATCAATATGATAATGCAATTCCTTATTTAGAAGAATATAAAGGCAAGCGCGGTAAATGGAGTAATACGGATTATTATTTATTGGGTTATGCACATTATAAGCAAGGTGATTATACCGCTGCCGAACAACAATTCAATAAAATTATAGGTGGTACAAATAGTGTGTCGCAAAATGCATATTACCATTTGGCAGAATGTTATTTAAAATTGGGTAAAAAGCAGGAAGCGTTAAATGCTTTTCGCAATGCTTCTCAAATGGATTTTAGTGTAGAGATTCAACAAGATGCTTATTTAAACTATGCTCGTTTAAGTTATGAAATTGGAAATGCATACGAGCCTGTGCCTCAGGTTATTTCAAATTATTTAGAGAAATATCCGAACGGGAAAAATACACAAGAAATGCAAGGTCTTTTGGTTGATTCATATATCACATCAAAGAACTTTCAAGGAGCGATGGACTTACTTGAAAAAAATAGAAACTATGCTAGTAAAGCAACATATCAGCGTGTGGCTTTTTATAGAGGGGTAGAGCTTTTTGTGGCTGCCGATTATGATGGGGCTTCAGAAACATTTCAGAAATCTTTAGATAGTGCAGAAGATGCGTTGTTTACTGCTAGAACGAATTATTGGAAGGCCGAATCTGATTATATGTTGAATCGTTATGATGAAGCTCTTGCAGGTTTTAAACGTTTTCAGAGTAATCCTCAAGCATCTAGAACTAGCGAACAAAAAGAATTGGATTATAATCTAGCGTACACATATTTTAAACTAAAAGATTATGGACAGGCAATAGCCAGCTATAACAGTTATGCAGGTTCCGGTACAAATGATACGCATAAATTATACGATACCTATTTACGAATGGGTGATAGTTATTTTGTTACCAGTAAGTATTGGCCAGCAATTGAAACCTATAATAAGGCACTTGCATTATCAGGTCCAGAAAAAGATTATGCTGCTTATCATAAAGCTATTAGTTATGGTTTTGTTGGTAAACAAGATACCAAAATACAAGAGCTAACTAGTTTTGTTTCGAAGTATTCCAATTCCACATTAAAAGATGATGCGTTTTATGAATTAGGAAATACATATATCACAGCCGGACAAGAAAGTAAAGGATTGCAGTCTTACGATAGATTAATTAATGAGTATAGTGGAAGTTCTTTGGTGCCACAGGCGATGATGCGTCAAGGGTTAGTGTATTACAATTCTGGAAATAATGAAAGAGCTCTGGAGCGATTTAAAACTGTAGTAAATAAATTTCCTAAAACACAAGAAGCAATACAGGCTGTAGCCACTGCCAAGTTAATTTATGTTGATACTGGTAGAGTAGATGAGTATGCCGCATGGGTACGTGACTTGGATTTTGTTGAGGTAACCGATTCTGAACTAGATAATGCTACTTATGAATCTGCTGAAAAACAGTTGAGAGATGGTAATAATGATGCTGCAATTAGGGCCTATGAAAAGTATTTAAAAGAGTTTCCCAATGGATCACATAGTGTAAATGCTAATTTTAATTTAGCACAATTATACTTTGGTAAATCACAAAAAGAAACTGCGTTGCCACACTACAAATTTGTAGCCGATAATGGAGTAGGGGAGTATACCGAACAGGCTTTAACAAGGGTCTGCGAAATATATATTGGTGCAGATAATTATGCTGCAGCATTACCATATTTACAGCGTTTAGAAAGTCAGGCAAACATTCAACAAAATAAGATTTTTGCACAAAGTAATTTGATGAAGGGTTATTATGAACAGAAAAATTATGACCAGACCATAGCTTATGCAGAAAAGGTTTTGGCAACGCCATCTATTGATAATCGTATTAAAAGTGATGCACAAATTTTTATAGCGCGTTCCGCAATAGCAACTAATGACGAAGCGAGAGCAGAAATAGCTTATCAAGATGTAATGAAAATTGCTAGTGGTAGTTTAGCCGCTGAAGCATTGTATTATGATGCGTATTTTAAATTCAAATCGCAAGACCATGAAGGTTCGAATATATCAGTTCAGAAACTCGCAAAAGATTATGCCAGTTATAAAGAATGGGGTGGAAAAGGATTAGTGTTAATGGCTAAAAATTTCTATGCTTTAGGCGATGCTTATCAAGCTACTTATATTCTTGAAAACGTCACCTCTAATTTTACGCAATACCCAGAAATTGTTTCTGAAGCAAGAAGTGAATTGGCTATGATTAAGGCCAATGAATCAAAAAGTAATTCTTCAGTTAATCCTAATGGTAACTAGAACAAAATGAAATTGAGAACAGCAATGTACAAGCATATATTTATAATTTTTATTCCCGTTTTTCTATGGGGTGTAAATGTATCGGCACAAGAAGATGAAGGTGACGACGAAGATGGTTTGGGTACGGAAACGGTGACGGTTACGAAAGCTTACACGCCAACAATATCAGATGCATTTAAGATAAAATCGTTACCAGAAATGAACGATTCTATTGTGCTGCAAAAGAAAAATATTGAATACAATATTTTTTCGGTACCAGTTGCGTCAACGTTTACGCCTTCTAAGGGTAAAGCGGCAACAGTAAAGAGAACGCCGCCTCCTGTTTTGTTTAATTCGTATGCTTCAGTTGGAGCTGGAAACCCAGGAAATATATTAGCCGATTTTTATACCAGTAGATCTATAGGTCGTGAAGACCGATTAGATTTAGGACTAACACATAATTCTTCTCGTGGCGATTTTGATGACGTTACTTTTGATAACATATTTTCAGATTCGAAATTAGATGCTTCATTTTCGCAACGTGATAGAGATTTTGATTGGGTTGCTAATGTTGGTTTTCAGCACCAATTGTACAATTGGTATGGTACGCCAGAAGGGGCTTTAGAATTTGCAACCGTTGACGAGAAAGATGCACGTCAGAATTATTTTATGGCTGAGGTTGGTTCAAAACTTAATATGTCAGATTCGTTTTTTAAAAGTGGTGAGATATTATATCGTCGTTTTTGGGATAAATATAAATCGGGAGAGAATCGAGTTGTTTTCGAACCAGTATTTGATTTTCCAATTACAGATGAAGAATTGTCTTTAGGAGCAAAAGTTGATTGGGTAAACGGCAAGTTTGCCAACGGAAGTTTAAATAATACGGATAATACTGGAGAGATAAAATACAATAATTTGCAAGTTGGACTGAATCCTAATTTAAAAATTTTGCGGGATGATTTAACGTTACGATTGGGAGCGAAATTTATATATGGAATGGATTTGGAAAATAGTGATGGTAGTTTTCATATTTATCCAGATGTAACGGCATCTTATCGTTTGTTAGATGATGTAGCAATTGCATATGCTGGAGTAGTTGGAGATTTGCGACAAAATTCATATTACGAATTTGTTGAAGAGAATCCGTTTGTTTCGCCAACTTTATCTATGCAACCAACTGATCAACAATACGATGCTTATGTGGGATTAAAAGGACAATTGTTAACTAATTTAAGCTATAATATAAAGGGTTCATATAAGGCAGAAAACAGATTACCTTTATATAAATTGAACCCTATAAATACATATAGAGGTGAAGGGCCATATGTTTTTGGTAATTCATTTGATGTTTTTTATGATGATGTAAAAACCTTTGGTGTTTTTGGTGAGTTAAGTGTAGATGTAAATCGAAACTTTACACTAGGAGTTAATGCTGAATATTATTCGTACAATACCGAAACAGACAACCCAGCATGGAACCTTCCTGATTTAACCGGGAACTTTTTTATGGATTATCAAATTGGTGAAAAATGGTATATGGGAGCCAATTTATTTTACGTAGGAAAACGGAATGATTTTTCATCTACAGCAGTGCCAAGTACTCCAGCTAATTTATTTGCTTCTGAAATAATTGAATTGGATGGTTATTTTGACGCGAATGCCCATATTGGATATCGTTTAAATAAACAATTATCAATTTTTGCAAAGGCTGCTAATATTGCTAATAACAACTACCAACGCTGGTCTAATTATCAGGTGCAAGGACTTCAAATATTAGCTGGTGCAACGTATAAATTCGATTTTTAAGAAGTTATCCTTTATCGATTGGCATTAATCGTTAAAACAAAGCAGATTAACCTGTTATAATTCTTTTATTATGCAGGTTTCAGTATTTTTGTTACGCTATTTAAACGAAAATTTTTGTACATGTTCTCTATTAAGAATTTTAAAATCTTACTGATTTTTGTATTTATTGGGCTTTTATCTTGTTCATCAGATTCACCAGCTCCAACACCTACACCTACGCCAGAAGTTGATACGGATGGTGATGGTATTTTTGATAGTAAAGAAACTACAGACGGTACAGACAAAAATGATGCATGTGATCCAATACATGCTTCTGGTTATACGGCCTATAACTCTTCAAATGCTATCTGGGCGGCCGCAGATTGTGATAATGATGGTATTACTAATGCTGTGGAGGCTACTAATGGTACAGACCCGTATGTAGATGATTTAGATACCGATGGAGATGGTTTGTTAGATTCAGAAGAGATACTAGATGGTACTGATAAAAATGACCCATGTGATCCAATGCATAATGCTAATTATGACGAATACAATACTAGTAATGCCGCTTGGTCTGCTGCAGATTGTGATGCTGATGGTGTACTAAATGGAGACGAAGTAACAAATGCAACAGATCCATATGTTGATGATCGTGTTTTTGCAGTTGCAGAATTGTTGCCAAATCTGTCTGAGTTAAAAATATTTGATGGAGCACTTTCAGATTTAAAATTCAATAGAACTTCACACGAGTATAATTTAATAACACCATTGTATACCGATTATGCCTATAAGTTACGTTCAATATCTCTTCCTAAGAATGCTGAAATGACCTATAGTGGTGAAGGTTTATTAGAGTTTCCAGATAATTCTGTAATAACGAAAACCTTTTACTATTTAAATGATGTCAGAGATGAATCATTAGGTAAAAAGATAATTGAGACACGAGTTTTAATAAAAAAGAATGGTAGTTGGGAAATGGGGGAATACATTTGGAATGACGCTCAAACTGAAGCTGTATTAGAAGAGACTGATGATGTGAAAGTTGTGATTGTAGATTATAAAGATGATAATGGAGATTGGGAGTCTATAGCTTATGAAGTGCCTAATATGACCGCCTGTATACAATGTCATAATAACAACGGTACGAGTTTTCCAATTGGTCCAAAAGCTCGAAATATGAATCTAGAGGTTAATGGGAAGAATCAACTAGAGAGTTTTGCAGACAAAAATATGTTAAGTGGACTTACAGATATTTCTCAAATTGTGGTATTGCCAGATTGGGATGATACTTCAGAAACTTTAGAAAATAGAGCTAGAGCTTATATGGAGGTTAATTGTGCCCATTGTCATCAGCAGGGTGGTTTTAATGGAAACCCAGTAGTAGAAACGCTTGACTTTAGATTTGAAACTCCATTTGCTGATACGAACATTTCAGATAAAAAGGTAGATATTATACAACGTATAAATAGTGGATTTCCTAATTACGCGATGCCATATACGGGTACTACCATTAAACATGCAGAAGGTGTTCAACTAATTGAGGACTACATAAATAGTCTGTAATATGTGTAATTAGATTAGTAGCGAGTTGCTAAAGATACTTATTGGGTTAAAGGGCGTAAATCGATATTTATAAGTATTATGGAGTATCTGAATCGTTGTTTTTTTGAACCAGAAGAAGGTCTTTGATGCTAAATAGAACTACATTCTACAATTTCTTCCAGACATTTTGTCTATTCATTTCTCTTTCTGGTGTTGGACAAAACTTGGTGAAAAATGCCAGTTTTGAAACGTACAACAATTGTCCTACTCGACTTGGAAATTTAAAACACGATTTACAAGATTGGTCTGCTCCAACTTTAGGTTCTACAGATTATTTTAATTCTTGTAGTGTTGCCATGGGAACGCCTGAGAATTTTAATGGGTCTCAACCATCAAATTTTGGTAAAGGCTATGCTGGACTTTATTTATATGCTCCCGATGATTATAGAGAATATTTGCAAGTAGAATTAGAACATTCTTTGGTAAAAGGAAAAAATTATCGAGTTTCATTTTATGTAAGTCTAGCCGAACGTTCAGATTTTGCTATAAAAGAATTTGGCGTATTATTTTCCAACAATAAATTAGATGTAGCAATAAAGAAAGAACTTTCTAAAATGCATTTGTACAAACAAGAGGGTTACAAATATCATTATTTAGAAATAGGATATAGCAATTTTTATTCGGATACAAAAGACTGGATATTAGTACATACTCAATTTCGTGCAAAAGGAAACGAGAGATTCATTGTTATAGGTAATTTTAAAAGTAACAAGAGAACACGAATGTTCAAAACGAAACGTAATGCAAACCAAGGTGCCTATTATTATGTAGACATGGTTTCTGTTATCTTGGAAGACCCACCCAAGCATGAAGAACAACTCGTAGCCATAGCCGATGGAAAGGAAACAAAGAATATTGAATTAGATAAAAGTTATGTTTTTAAAAATGTCCTTTTCGAATTTGACAATTCGGTGCTATTACCTTATTCGAAAAAAGAATTGGAAAAGTTAGTGCATCATTTACAGTCCAATGCAATGCTTCAGGTTACAATTAATGGACATACGGACAATGTAGGTTCAATAAAATATAATTTACAGTTGTCAAATGAAAGGGCCGCTGCGGTAGCAGATTACCTGCAGCAATCCGGAATAAGTGAAAATCGTATTTCGAGCAACGGGTATGGCAGTACTGCACCTTTGTTAGATAATATAGATGAATCTAGTCGTAAACAAAACCGACGAGTCGAATTTGTAATTTCAAAAAAATAGCAAAGAGATAAAATTCAATTATCTAGTAATCGGAATAGTCAGTTGGGTATAAGTTATATTTATCAATATGCGACACATTGTTCTGGTATTCTGGTCTAACCTTAAGTTTAGCCCAAATAGGCGAGTCAGAAAAAGATTTCCAATTGGCCGTTTGAGCCTCTACGTTTTCGTGTGTTGTCATGTAAACTAGATTAGGCATATTAGCACCAGAAATAACAGTGCCATAAAAAACAGCATTAAAACCAAGATCATCAAATAACGGTACTTCACCGCCAGCATTAAACATATCTACTTTATTCAAATGTTGCTTTTCTGTCGATGATTCATAGCTTCTAAGTTCATACACTCGTTCCTTTCTTGGTCCTTCTAGTTTCGGCAATGCCATTTTGGGCATATCGATAAAGGCTTTTATTAAAATAGTCTGAATTCTTTTGTAGGGAGCATTGTCATAAGCGGCATCTAAGTAAGAGGCACCTTTAGAATTGTGAAGTTTGTTGTTCGCTAACTTTTCGTTTGTTGCAAGAAAATCATCCAAAGTCGAAAACGGAACTAACACATATGTTTTGCCAATAACAGAATCTCGGTCTTTAAATACACCAATTGTTGGAACACCTAATTCTTTTAATGCCGGTAAGTAGGCATCTTTTAAATAGTTATCAGTTGTTTCAATTTGTTGTGCGTTGTCGAAAGAATATATTTTAAGCTGATAAAATTCTTGTTGTTGGTCTTGTGCATGAGAAGTAGAAGTACTAAAAAGTGCGAAACACAGTAAAAAGACGATATGTTGAAATATTATTTTCATGTTTTTTTAATTTTAGTTTCGATAAACTTATGAAAGTGAATTGGAATTTCCTATTAATGCATTGAAGTTTGGTCAATATCACAAAAAGGTTATTTTTGTTAGGCTCAGGTAGTTGCTTGAGTATAATCTAATAATTAAGACATGAATTTTTTTAAATTAATTTCGTTGTTACTGACATTTACTTTATTGTTTTGCACTAGTATTTTACAGGCAAATCATGAAATAAAAACATCGCATACTATGGTTGAAGCTAAAGATGCGGTTTTAGGATCATGGGATTATTATGTGCCAGGAGTTGAACCAGCTTACTCAAAGGGCATTATGCATGTTACTAAATCTAATGGGGATTATGTTGTAAATCTAGAATTACCTGGAGGAACAATACCAACTGAAGATGTTGTAGTTAAGGAGAATGAAATTTCATTCGCTTTGTATGTAGAAAGTATGCTTGTAAATGTAAATATTGTAATTGATGGTGATGCACTAACTGGCTCAGGAAATACTAATCAAGGAGCTTTTACAATGACAGGTAGTCGAAAATAATATAATGATTACGTTGCTAGAATTAGCGTACGAATTTATACGTAAAAAAAACCGTCAACTTTACATTGACGGTTTTTTAGTTTAAATTTTTTCCAATTTAAATTTTAATAGGTAAACTAACTCTAGTCGTGCCCCAACCCATTATCATATTAGCACCATCGTCAGTTTTATCAAAAATTATAGAAAAAGCTTCTATTGATTCATCACTAGTACTTTCGCTAGCCTTAGCTCGAGCAACATCAGCAGATTTATTATAACTATAAGCACCCCATTGGTTTAAATTTTTATTTAAAATAATAGTCCATTCTCCGCTACCTGGAATTGAGAATAAAGAATAGGTTCCGGCTTTAACTGCAGAATCACCAATTGTAGCATCTTTGTAAAAAGTAATTTCTACTGCTTCATTAGCACCTGTACGCCATACTTCGCCAGCTTTCGCTAATTCCGAAACCGAACGTCCTTTAAGCTGGGGTCTACTGTATACAACTTTTATAGATTTTTCAGAGCTTTTATGTCCTGATGGAAAAGTTTCAATATCGGCTGGGCTTTTATCAAGTCCACTAAAATTTTGAGCATTCGCTTGCGTTGCGAAAGTCATTGCTATCGCCATAAAAGCGATGGTAAGTAAGTTTTTCATAATGTGTCTGTGTATTATTGGATTTATTCCAAATTTAGAAAAGTTAAAACTAATTCATATAACTATAAATAGTAACAAAGCAGTCGTTAAAATTTATACAACTTACAGAATGCTATAAATCACTAATAGTTTATGGTTAAAAATAATAATTAATATTAAAAAACCATTTAATGATTGCAATTTGTAACTTAAATATGTTTTTGTGTTTCAATATATAATAAATGAATGCATCTTTGCCTTTCAATTAGTTAATATTTAGATTATGTGCGGAATTGTATGTGCTTTTGATTTAAAGCAAGAGGCAGAAGATTTAAGACCTCAAGTATTAGAAATGTCTAAGAAAATTAGACATAGAGGTCCAGATTGGAGTGGTATTTATAGTGATGATAAAGTAATCATGGCTCATGAAAGATTGGCTATTGTAGATCCAGCATCTGGGCAGCAACCATTATTTAGCGAAGACAAGAATTTGATTTTAGCTGCAAATGGTGAAATATATAATCATCGTGAATTAAGAAAACAATTTGACGGAAAATATAATTTTCAAACTGCTTCTGATTGTGAAATAATATTAGCATTATATAAAGAAAAAGGTGTCGACTTTATTGATGAAATGAATGGCATATTTGGTTTTGCTTTATACGACGTTGAAAAAGACGAGTATTTTATAGCTAGAGACCATATGGGAATTATTCCTTTATATATTGGATGGGATCAAAACGGAACTTTTTATGTAGCTTCAGAATTAAAAGCCTTAGAAGGAGTTTGTACTAAAATAGAGCTTTTCCCTCCCGGACATTACATGTCCAGTAGTGATGGTAAGTTTGTGAAATGGTGGAATCGTGAATGGCGCGAATACGATGCTGTAAAAGAAAATGAAACGAGTATTGCAGAAGTTAAGGAAGCTTTAGAGGCAGCAGTACACAGACAGTTAATGTCTGATGTGCCTTACGGAGTATTATTATCGGGAGGTTTAGATTCTTCAGTAACGTCTGCCATTGCAAAAAAATATGCTCAAAAAAGAATTGAGTCAGACGATACATCAGAAGCATGGTATCCACAATTGCATTCTTTTTCAGTAGGGTTAGAGGGTTCTCCAGATTTAGCGGCGGCACAAAAAGTAGCTGATTATATAGGTACGGTACACCATGAAATTAAGTTTACAATTCAAGAGGGATTAGATGCAATAAAAGATGTTATCTATAATATAGAAACTTATGATATTACTACAATTCGTTCTTCGACTCCTATGTATTTAATGGCAAGAGTTATTAAGTCTATGGGAATAAAAATGGTGCTTTCTGGTGAGGGTGCAGATGAGATATTTGGAGGTTATTTATACTTTCATAAAGCTCCAAATGCCCAAGAATTCCATGAAGAAACAGTACGAAAATTAGACAAGTTACACATGTATGATTGTTTAAGAGCAAATAAAAGTTTGATGGCTTGGGGTATCGAAGGGCGAGTGCCGTTTTTAGATAAAGAATTTATAGATGTAGCAATGCGTTTAAACCCTAAAGATAAAATGATTAATGGTGAACGTATGGAAAAGTGGATTATAAGAAAAGCTTTTGAAGATATGCTACCAGAAAGTGTTGCGTGGAGACAGAAAGAACAATTTTCTGACGGAGTTGGATATAGTTGGATTGATACCTTAAAAGAAGTAGTTAACGAAGCTGTTTCTGATGAGCAATTAGCGAATGCAAAATTTAGATTTCCAATTCAAACTCCGCAAAACAAAGAAGAGTTTTATTATCGATCTATTTTCGAAGAGCATTTTCCATCCGATGCAGCTGCGTTAAGTGTACCTCAAGAAGCAAGTGTTGCTTGTAGTACTGCCATTGCGTTAGAATGGGATGCGGCCTTTAAAAATATGAATGAGCCTTCGGGAAGAGCAATTGCTAAAGTTCATGATAAAGCATACGATAAATAGTAATTTCTATCAATTAAATAAATATAACCCTGCCAATTGGCAGGGTTTTTTGTGTAATAAGGATGTTGTTTAAAAGCTTTTTTATGTCTCCTTAAATAGAACATTTTTACACTTTAAATTTTCCACAATAGTTGTTAATAACTTAGGGGTATCTGAGGTCTTATGAAGCTATGTTTTATAGGCTATTGCGTATATTTGTAAGATTGCAAAATTTGAATTGAAAACAACTCAATAATTTATGAGCGAAGAAGCTAAAAACGAAGGTCAAGAAAACGAAAAACCGCAGGACGCCAAAAAGAATGAAAGCGCACCTATGAAGGATTATTCAGCAGACAGTATTCAGGCCTTAGAAGGTATGGAGCATGTTCGTATGCGTCCTTCCATGTATATCGGTGACGTTGGAGTGAGAGGATTACACCATTTAGTTTACGAAGTAGTAGATAACTCTATTGATGAGGCAATGGGTGGCCATTGTGATACTATAAGTGTCATAATAAATGAAGATAATTCTGTTACTACACAAGATAACGGTAGGGGTATACCTGTAGGTTTACACAAGAAAGAAGGTGTTTCGGCACTTCAAGTTGTAATGACCAAGATTGGAGCAGGTGGTAAGTTCGATAAAGATTCTTATAAAGTTTCTGGTGGTTTGCATGGTGTGGGTGTTTCATGTGTTAATGCCTTATCAAGTCATTTGAGAGCTACCGTTCATAAAGATGGGAAGATATGGGAACAAGAGTATGAAAGAGGTAAAGCATTATATCCTGTAAAAAGTATTGGTGAAACAGACATCCGTGGTACCATTGTTACCTTTACACCAGATACAACCATATTCAAGCAAACAATAGAATATAGCTACGAGACACTTGCTAATCGTATGCGTGAACTTTCCTTTTTAAATAAAGGTGTAACCATTAGTATAATGGATAAGCGCCAGAAGGATAAAGAAAGCGAAACAGGTTATGTTGGTGAGACTTTTTATTCTGATGAAGGGTTAAAAGAATTTGTTAAGTTTTTAGATGGTTCTCGAGAAGCTTTAATTCAGAATGTTATCGCCATGGAAGGTGAGAAGAATGACATTCCTGTTGAAGTTGCAATGACTTACAATACATCATACACCGAGAACTTACATTCGTATGTAAATAATATCAACACGCACGAAGGAGGTACTCATTTATCCGGATTTAGAAGAGGATTAACAAGTACGCTTAAAAAGTATGCAGATGCTTCAGGAATGCTCGATAAATTGAAATTCGAGATTCAGGGTGATGATTTCCGAGAAGGTTTAACGGCTATCGTTTCTGTAAAAGTTGCCGAACCTCAGTTTGAAGGTCAAACAAAAACAAAATTAGGAAACAGAGAAGTATCTTCTGCTGTTAGTCAGGCTGTGTCTGAAATGCTGACGAATTATTTAGAAGAGCATCCAGATGATGCTAAGATAATTGTGCAAAAAGTAATCCTTGCCGCGCAAGCAAGACATGCTGCTACCAAAGCAAGAGAAATGGTACAGCGTAAGACAGTAATGAGTATTGGTGGCTTACCAGGTAAACTCTCAGACTGTTCAGATCAAGACCCTGTAAATTGTGAGGTATTCTTAGTTGAGGGTGACTCGGCGGGTGGAACGGCCAAACAAGGGCGCGATAGATTTTTCCAAGCGATACTTCCTTTACGTGGTAAGATATTAAATGTTGAAAAAGCAATGCCGCACCGTGTTTTTGATAATGAAGAAATAAAAAATATCTACACAGCATTAGGTGTTTCTATCGGTACTGAAGAAGATAGTAAGGCTTTGAATATTGAAAAGTTACGTTATCATAAAGTTGTAATTATGTGTGATGCCGATGTCGATGGTAGTCACATTGAAACTTTAATATTAACCTTTTTCTTTAGATATATGCGTGAACTAATCGATAGTGGTCATGTTTATATTGCAACACCGCCTTTATATTTAGTGAAGAAAGGTCAGAAAAAACGATATGCTTGGAGTGACGAAGAGCGTGATGAAATAGCAGATAGTTATAGTGGAGGTGTAAGCATACAGCGTTACAAAGGTTTGGGTGAAATGAATGCAGAACAATTGTGGGATACTACAATGAATCCTGAATTTAGAACTTTACGTCAAATTACAATTGATAATGCTACAGAGGCAGATCGTGTATTTTCTATGTTAATGGGTGATGAGGTGCCACCAAGAAGAGAGTTTATTGAGAAAAATGCAGTTTACGCCAACATTGATGTTTAAATGTTAATAGCTTCTAACTCAATTTAGTTTATAAAAAAACCCAGCTATTCGCTGGGTTTTTTCTTTGCACAAATCAAAGAGCCCCGAATCTTTGAAATATAATTCAGGGCATTTTTTAATTAGGGTAAATAGGGGTTTCGAATTGTAGGTTACAATTATTCTCTTATGGCTAATAGACTTCCGTTTACAAATTCTAACATATCACCATCTAACGAACCTTTCATGCTAACTTTATTAACAGGTAAATCAGTTCCTGGGTATGTTATAGTGTAAACACCATCTTCTTCAGTCCATCTAAAATCTGTTTTATAATCTATTACATTATTATTGTATTGATGATATCTTCCAAGATATGCATCATTAAAAGTCCATTCATGAGATATGTTTTCATTGCTCTTACTAGCAGATGAAATAGTCTTATCATTCCATATACCAATAATTGGATCATCGTTTTCTTCTATCTGTGAACAACTTGATAAAAAAATGATAAACACGACGGTTAGAAGGGTAGATACATTTTTCATGATTTTAAAATTTTTAGGTTAGGGGACATTATTAAAACGGGATTGGAAAGACTATTATTAGTGCGTTTCGACGACTGACACGCCTTTAAGGCATTCTTCGATGAACGTATTTAATTTTTAACAAGAGTGCATTTTGTCGATCGGTGTAAGGGTTGTTTTCATCGATTAAAGATCCGATGAAATGCATGGTGAATTTGAAGTCAATATTATAAACAGAAAATTAAAACTGAGCGTTCTGAAAAATACATCTAGCAGTATAAATCATTTTTAAAATTTAAGTTATTCAGATTCTACATTGTTCTATAAATGAGATCAGTTAATGATCAACCTTATTAGTAATTTTCTAAATGTAATACCAAGCAATATGTTGTTGAATTTTAATTTATGTAGCGTCTGTCCTAACTAAAAGAGCAAAATATTGGGGATGAAAAATTAACGTTAAGCCGGAAAGAGAAATATAGTATTGTGCACTGCGTGTTAGTGATAGAAAAAAGCCCTGAGATTTCGCGGGTGCAAAGTTTCAGGGCGTTTTTTAATTAAGGTAAAAGGGGTTTCGAATTGTAGGTTACAATTATTCTCTAATGGCTAGAAGGCTTCCGTTCGTAAATGCTAACATGTCACCATCTTGCGAACCTTTCATACTAACCTTAGTGGAAGGTAAATCAGTTCCAGGATATGTTATCGTATATACGCCGTCTTCTTCTGACCATTTAAAATCTGTTTTAAAATCTATTTTATTGTTGTTATAACTTTGGTATCTTCCAAGGTAGGCATCGTTAAAAATCCATTCTTGATTTTTCGCCTCAGTGCTTTTTTCGGCTTCAGTGATACTCTTATCATTCCATATTCCAATTATGGGATCATTGTTATCTTCTATTCTTGTACAGTTGGCTGCAAAAATGATAGCTAGGATGGCTAAAAATGAGTATAAGCGTTTCATAATAAGTAGGTTTCGGGTTTGGGACCTTTATTAAAACGCTTATGCTATATTTATTATTTGTGTATTTCGATGTACGGTACAGTTTTATCGTTTACTTCGACGTAAGTCTTCATTTTTTAACAAGAGTGCATTTTGACGATCGTTGTAATGACTATTTTTTCCGATTAATGATTCGATAAAATGCAGGGTTGCTTTAAAATCAGTATTTTTGAAATCCGAAAAGAAGAAAAAATCATTTTAAAACATAAAAAAGTATGAAAGTTACCGTTGTTGGCGCTGGAGCAGTTGGCGCAAGTTGTGCAGAATATATTGCTATTAAGAACTTTGCCTCTGAAGTAGTATTGTTAGATATTAAGGAAGGTTACGCAGAAGGTAAAGCTATGGACCTTATGCAAACGGCTTCTTTAAATGGTTTTGATACCAAAATAACGGGAACTACATCAGATTATTCAAAATCTGCGGATAGTGATATTGCTGTTATTACATCTGGTATTCCAAGAAAACCAGGGATGACTCGTGAAGAGTTAATTGGTATTAATGCAGGAATTGTTAAGACTGTATCTGAGAACTTGATTAAGCATTCACCTAATGTTATCCTTATAGTAGTAAGTAATCCTATGGATACAATGACATACTTGGTGCATAAGACAACTGATTTACCTAAGAATAGAATTATTGGTATGGGTGGTGCATTAGATAGCGCTCGTTTTAAATATCGTTTGGCTGAAGCTTTAGGGTCGCCAATATCAGATGTTGATGGTATGGTAATCGGTGGGCATAGTGATAAAGGTATGGTACCCTTAACATCACATGCAACTAGAAATAGTATCAGGGTATCTGAGTTTTTATCAGAAGAACGCTTAACGCAAGTTGCTGAAGATACTAAAGTTGGTGGTGCAACACTAACAGGTCTTTTAGGTACGAGTGCTTGGTACGCGCCAGGTGCTGCGGTTTCAGGTTTAGTTCAGGCTATAGCTTGTGATCAGAAAAAAATGTTTCCTTGTTCTACATATTTAGAAGGAGAATACGGATTAAGTGATATTTGTATTGGAGTGCCTGTAATATTAGGTAAAAATGGTATCGAACAGATTGTAGATATTCCATTAACTGATGCTGAGAAGGCTAAAATGCAAGAAAGTGCAGCAGGAGTTTCTAAGACAAATGGTCTTTTAGAATTATAGGCTTTAAATGCTACATGCAATAAATAAAGAGTCTTCATAGTTAAGCTATGAAGACTTTCTTTTTACAAGGATAAGTTCCATAAATATTTATATTGTAAAAAATAGATTACGCAATACTTCTTTATTTTTATATTTGTCGCATGAATACAAAATGGTATATAAGTACTTTACTTATTATTTTAGCCTTAATAGGTCTAAATCATGAACAAACTAGAGTCGCTAATCAGCAAATTGTATTACATTTTGCGGATGCAGAAATGACTTCGGAAGGCTCACATGATGAAGCTTTGGCGGCAATTACCATAAAGTTACAAGAACTAGGTATTGCTAATCTTGAAATAATAGAAAATAAAGGTACGCAACTAAGTATACGTTATTACAGTGATATTGATGCTGTTAGTGTAGAAGAATTTCTTTCTCAAGATAGTGAACTGTCAATAATATATAGTGATATAGACCAAACTCCTTTTGATTTTCCAAAAGATCAACTTCCTAAAACTTATAGTCTAGTTGTTTCTAATATTCAGCAACAAACTGAAGATGGGTTGGGTTTGAATGGAAAATTTGCTTATGAATTAAATCAAGATTATAAAGTACTTTTTGTTCCGGTTGTCTTACAGCGTAATAATTCTATAGTTTTTGGTCAGGATGCCTATGTACAAGTAGCATTCAAAACTAATAACGTTATTGCTATTACCATAGATAATACTTCACAGACTATTCCAGAAGTAAGGGCAGGGCCTTATGTTCATATGAATAGTTAAGTGTTTATTGATTAATAATTAATAGACCTAGAATTATTCTAAGATTATTTTAATATAAATAGCACCGCTAAAGAGTACATATACTTCACGTCAAGTAGTCTTTAGTTTTTCTAATCAAACAACATCATAATTAATTTAATGTAATCCATAATGATATTTTATAGTATAACGACTGTAGAATATTGTTAACTTAAATAATAATACAATGCAAAATAAAGGACTTATAAAGCTTTTTGCTTTCTTGTTCGGATTAGTTAGTATTTACCAACTATCCTATACGTTTGTTACAAACAAAGTAGAAAAAGAGGCAACAGTTTTTGCCAATAGTCGCATTTCAGAGAGCGAAGACAATTTTACAACCAAAAGAGAAGAACTTCAAGTTCGCTATCTCGATTCTATTGGAGACGTTTCAGTTTTTGGTTATACTGATTATAATGACGCTAAGAAAAAAGAACTTAATAAAGGTCTTGACCTTAAAGGGGGAATTAACGTTACGCTTCAGATTTCAGTGAAAGACATTTTAAAAGGTCTGGCGAATAATACCAAAAATCCGGTATTTAATAAAGCTCTAGCTGATGCTGATACAGCATCTAAAAATAGTGATGATACCTATCTCGATTTATTTTTTGATGCTTGGGATAATATAAAAGGAGATTCAAAATTGGCTTCACCAGATATCTTTTTTACAAAAGGTCTTAGTGAAGAGATTGGTAGTATGGATGATGCTACGGATGATGCAGTAAAAAGAATCTTAAGAACTAAGGTTGATGAGTCTGTTGAGTCTGCTTTTGAAGTTTTACGTGAACGTATTGATGGTTTTGGTGTTACACAACCAAACATTCAACGTGAGGGTAACTCAGGTCGTATTTTGGTTGAACTGCCAGGGGCTCGAGATATAGCTCGTGCACAAGATCTTTTATCTAGTACTGCTCAATTAGAGTTTTGGGAAACTTATGAAACAGGAAATCAAAATATTTTAAAATTCTTCTATGATGCGAACATGAAGTTGAAGGATATTTTGGAGCCTACAACTGTACAAGCCGATGAGACTATAAATAAAGCTGAATCGGAAATTGATTCGTTATTGTCAGATGTAGCTCAAGACTCTTTGGATTTAGCGAGTGAGTTTAATCCTCTTTTAAGCAAATTTGAACCAGCACCGTTAGGTTATGCAGTTGGTTCTGCTGCCGTTAAAGATACTGCAGAAGTAGGGTCGTATTTAAGAATGCCAGAAATTAGAAGGTTATTACCAACTGAGATTCAGTTTACAAAATTCTTCTGGGAAAGACCGGCTGATGAAAATGCAGAGCGTGTACGTCTTTTTGCTGTTAAGGCAAGTAGAGATGGTGTGCCAAGAATGAGTGGTGATGTAGTTTCTGATGCTAGTGATATTTTTGATGAATATAACAAGCCAGCTATTAGCGTTAACATGAATGTTAGAGGAGCTAAAGAATGGGAAAAGCTTACAGGTGATGCTTTTAATAATCAAACTGGTATCGCAATTGTTTTAGATAATAAGGTGTATACTGCGCCGGGTGTTTCATCAGGTCCAATTTCAGGTGGTAGTACGCGTATTACTGGTCCTAATTTTACAATTACAGAAACAAAGGATATTGCCAACGTTCTACGTGCTGGTAAACTTCCCGCTTCTGCAGAAATTATTCAATCGGAGATAGTTGGTCCTTCTTTAGGTCAAGAAGCGATTAGTAGTGGTTTTATGTCGTTTATGATTGCCATGGCCATCGTATTACTATGGATGGTGTTCTATTATGGTAAAGCCGGAATTTTTGCTGATATAGCTTTGCTGTTCAATATATTATTAATTTTTGGTGTGCTAACCAGTCTAGGAGCTGTCTTAACATTGCCAGGTATTGCTGGTATTGTATTAACTATAGGTATGTCTGTTGATGCGAACGTACTTATTTTTGAAAGGATTAAAGAAGAGTTGGCTAAAGGTAAAGGTAAGCGCGAGGCCGTTCAAGATGGTTTTAGTAACGCCTTGTCATCAATTTTAGATGCGAATATTACCACTGGTCTTACAGCTGTAATTCTATTCATTTTTGGAACAGGACCAATTAAAGGTTTCGCAACTACCTTATTAATAGGTATACTTACTTCATTGTTTACTGCAATCTTTATCACTAGATTATTAGTAGATTGGTATTTAAGTGGCAGAGAAAGAAGATTAGATTTTAGTACAGGTTTAACTAAAAACTTGTTTAATAATATCAATATTGATTTCTTATCTAAAAGAAAAATCGCTTATATCTTTTCGGCTATTTTAGTTGGCGTTGGTATCTTTTCATTAATGACAAATGGTTTACAGCAAGGTGTAGATTTTATTGGTGGACGGTCGTATCAAATACGTTTCGAGAAAGTTGTTAATCCATCTGAAATTGCTTCGGAGCTGAACACTGTGTTTGGTAGTGGTACAAATGTGAAGACTTTTGGTGAATCTAATCAGATAAAAGTAACAACACCTTATAAGGTAGATGTTGAAGGTATAGAAGTTGATGATGAGATTCAGAATAAATTATTCACTTCTTTACAAAAGTATTTACCAGACGGAATGTCGTATGATAGTTTTGTGCTTGGTACAGAAGATAAAGCAATAGGTATAATGCAATCTATGAAAGTAGGTCCGACTATTGCAGATGATATTAAGAAGAATGCATTCTTAGCAATAATCGGTTCGCTAGCGGTAGTCTTTTTATACATCTTGTTTAGATTTAGAAAATGGCAATTTTCATTGGGTGCTGTTGTTGCAGTATTCCATGATGTTATGATTGTATTAGGTGTTTTCTCACTCTTTGGAAAAATCATGCCTTTTAATATGGAGATTGATCAAGCATTCATTGCTGCAATCTTAACCGTAATTGGTTATTCATTGAATGATACCGTTGTAGTGTTTGACCGTATTCGTGAAATAGTTGAAGAAAAAGGATGGAAATCTGGCGCTAATATTAATTTGGCTTTAAACAGCACTTTAAGTCGTACTTTAAATACTTCTTTAACTACATTGGTGGTATTATTAGCCATCTTTACTTTTGGTGGTGAATCTTTAAGAGGATTTATGTTCGCAATGATTATAGGAGTTGTTATTGGTACATATTCGTCTGTATTTATTGCTACACCTACAATGTTTGATACTTTAAAAAAGAAGATTCAAGACGGTAGTGAAGAATAAACAAATATTTTATTTAAAATATAAAAGGCCACTGTTTAGTGGCCTTTTTTTATGCTTCCAATCGAACCTTGGTCCGTCTTTTTTAGTTCGTAGATAAAATCGGGTTTAAGATCTGGTTCTGTTCGATGGGAAACAAAAATTATTGCCGTCTCACTTTCACTAGAAAATTTGTTTACTAGTTGTACAAATAGTGATGCGCTATTATCATCGAGCCCAGCGGTTGGTTCATCAAAAATAAGAAGGATTGGATGTTTTATCATGGCTCTAGCACACATAATTAATCGCTTTTGGCCCATACTTAAATCGTGAAAAAGTTTGCTTCTTAATTCCCACATGTCAATTAATTGAAGCCATGTTTTAGCAGTTCTTAGTTGTATCTCTGTTGGTTTGGTGTAAAGTCCAATAGAATCGTTTAGGCCACTTATTATCATATTTTCAACAGAATGATACCCAGTAAATTTATCAGTCATTGAAGGGGTGAAATAACCGATTTTCTTTTTTATGTCCCATACACTTTCTCCACTTCCTTTTTTGGTTCCGAAAATGTAAAGTTCCTGGCCATAGCCTTTAGGATTTTCACCAGTAATCATAGAAAGAATAGTAGTCTTACCCGTGCCATTATTCCCTTTTAATTCCCAAAAATCGCCTTTCTGTATAGTTAAATTTATATCTTTTAGAACTGGTTTTTCTAAGTAAGAAACATTTACATCTTTTAATTCGATTAATACTTTTTCAGAATATTTCAACTTTTCAATCGGAGGGGGAATGTTATCTGAGAATAAATTTTTGGTTAGGTTTTCCTCAGTTTTTAAAGAAACTAGTTTTACAATCTTTTCTACATTCAGTTTATAAAAAGATTTTATAAACGGTAAAACATCAGACTTTCTACTAATAATTTGTACCAGAGAAACTGTATCGCAAATTTCGCGTAGCTTATCTTTTAAGTTAGCCTGTGATTCTACATCAAGATTATCAAAAGGATTATCTAATATTATATAATCAGGCTTGCTATTTATTATATGCAGGAGCAATGCTTTTTTCTGCTCTCCACTAGACATCGTTTTTAAAGCTTGTGGTGTAGTATCTGTAATTATTTTATTTCCATGGCGATCTTCAAGTTCAATAAATTTTGCCAAAGCTAATTTTGAAAATAGTGCACCCTTTAAATTTCTTAGGTCTTCAAAATCTTCTGGAGGATTTTGATTTAAAATAGAGGTTATAAAATGACCTTTGTTAGAATTATTATCTATAAATACAGCCCAGTGATTTTTTTTGTTCATTTCAAGTTTCGGTAATGTAATGTGCAATCGAAGTGGTACTAGTTACTTTTCAAATTTAGTTTAAAAAGATGAAGCCAAAATTATATCACAAAAAATAAGGTAGAAGGTTAATATATTACAGGATATTCAATTGTTGCCTCATAAAGTTTAAGTTATTTTGCTTTTGCTCAAATAATAATGATAATATGACAATTGGAGTTTTTAAAGAAACGATAGGTGACAAAGTAGGACTCGTACCAGTTGTGGTTAAAAAGTTAATTGCCAGTGGTTACGATGTGTTAGTCGAGCACAAGGCAGGACGAAATTCTTTTATTGCAAATGCAGATTTTGAAGAAGCTGGAGCAATAATTTGTAGTAGGACCGAATTATTTGATAAGGCCAATATTTTAATTTCATATACAGTCTTATCTGATGAAGAAATTAAACTACTTAGAAATGGTCAGATTTATATTTCTCACTTTAAACCATTTATTTATAAAGATGTTGCTGATAAATTGAAGGAGCAAAATATTTGGGCATTTAGCCTTGATATGATACCACGTTCTTCAATTGCACAATCGATGGATGTATTGTCTTCAATGTCGTCCATAGCGGGTTACAAAGCAGTGTTACGTGCAGCTGATTTATTACCACGATATTTACAAATGATGATTACATCTGCAGGTAGTATTAAACCAGCTAAAGTATTTGTTATTGGTGCAGGGGTTGCAGGGCTTCAGGCTATAGCAACTGCTAAAAGATTGGGGGCGATTGTAGAGGCTGTGGACACAAGGTTAGAAACCGAAGATGAAGTAAAGAGTCTTGGTGGAAAATTTTTAAAAGTAGAAGGTGCAAATCAAGCTACTGATCAAGGATATGGTGCAGCACAAAGTCAGGAATATATTGATAAACAACGGCAAATGATGTTCGATGCAATTTCCAATTCAGATATTGTAATATGTACAGCAACGGTAAGGGGAAATAAAGCTCCGGTAATTGTAACTAAAGAAATGGTTGATACTATGCGTAGAGGTTCTGTAATTGTCGACTTAGCTGCGGATGCGGGTGGAAACTGCGAATATTCACAGAATAATAAAACTATTGTAACGGCTAATTACGTGCAAATTGTTGGTGATTCTAATCTATCTGATGCCGCTGTGGTTGATGCAAGTACACTTTTTGCAAACAACGTTTTTAACTTTTTAAAGTATATCACCTCTAGTGAATTACAATTGAGAACAGATCTTGAAGAAGATGAAATTTTTACGTCTTCATGTATTGCTAGACAAACTAAAAATTAAAGTATGAATTCGATTATCACATTTATAGAGCAAAATATGGAGATAATATATCTTCTGACTTTTGCAATTTTTCTTGGTTTTGAAGTAATTTCAAAAATACCAACGGTTTTACATACTCCCTTAATGTCAGGCTCTAATGCAATTAGTGGTGTGGTGCTAATAGGGGCAATTTTACTTATTCGCGTTACAGAGCCAACAAATTATTTGGCCTTGATAATGGCAACCTTGGGAATCATTTTAGGAACGATAAACTTAGTAGGTGGTTTTGCTGTGACGGGTAGAATGTTGGAAATGTTCAACAAGAAAAAGAATAAGAAAAAGTAAGATAATCATGGTAGTATTTGATATAGTATTATTTGTAGCAGCAGTTTTATTAATAATTGGTCTGCGTAAATTATCGCATCCAGATTCTGCAAGTGGGGGTAATACATTGGCAGCTATCGCACTAGCAATGGGTGTGGTTGTAGCTATTTTTTATCCGTTGGAAACTCAAAATAATAATTACGCCTATATTGGATTGGGTATATTAATTGGAGCCATTATTGGTATTGTTTCGGCCAAGAAAGTAGCGATGACAGAAATGCCAGAGATGGTTTCTTTATTCAATGGTTTTGGAGGTTTGTCCGCTGGTTTAATTTCATTGGTTTGGTTAATAAATAATGGGTCTTCAGGAACAGGTTCCGATTTGGGAGTAGTTTTGTTTAATCTATTTCTTGGGTTAGTAGCATTTAGTGGTAGTATGATAGCCTATGGTAAATTAAGTGGAAAATTAAAAGATGAACACTTAAGAATTCCTTTTAGCACAGCGGTGAATATTGTTTTATTGTTAGTCACCATTGGAGCCATTTTTTATTTTTCATATTTAGGAATTCTTTCCACTGCACAGTTGTCATTGTTTTTAGCATTCTCACTTTTATATGGTGTTGTATTTGTAGCACCTATTGGTGGCGCAGATATGCCAGTGGTAATTTCTTCTTTAAACTCATTAACAGGTATTACGGCAGCTGTATCAGGGATAATTACAGATAATAAACTAATGCTTTTAGGAGGGGTGTTAGTAGGTTCGTCTGGTATCATCCTAACTTTGTTAATGTGTAAGGCAATGAATAGACCACTGTTAAGTGTGATATTCGGAAACTTCTCATCAGCTCAAAGTTCGGAAAATCAAGTGCACGGAAATGCAAAAGAAATATCTCCGGCCGACTTGGCAGTTCAATTAGCATATTCGCAGCGAGTTTGTGTAGTGCCAGGCTATGGAATGGCAGTAGCGCAAGCGCAGAAAATAGTAAAAGAAGTGGAGGAAGTTTTAGATTTAAAAGATGTCGAATTTAAATACGCAATTCACCCTGTAGCTGGTAGAATGCCCGGGCACATGAATGTGTTGTTGGCAGAGGCTAATGTTTCGTATGATAAACTGTTAGACTTAGATGATGCAAATAATTATTTAGACACTACCGATGTTGCCATAATTGTGGGTGCCAATGATGTTGTTAATCCATCTGCATTAGATGATCCGTCTAGTAAAATTTATGGGATGCCAATTCTGAACTTGGCAAAAACTAAGAATGTTGTAGTGCTGAAAAGGAGTATGAATCCTGGATATGCAGGAATTCAAAATCCACTATTTTTTAAAGATAATACTAAGATGCTTTTTGGTGATGCGAAAAAAAGTATTGAGATTATACTGCGAGAGTTAAAAGAGGTATAGTAACACTATTCTAATTTATCTTTTTACGATAATGAATTAGTGAATGTATTTATCCTATTATTATTATTATTATTTTGTAAAAATGGGTAGCGCATCTAAAAAGAGATGTCTATATATGATGGTACTAAAAAAGTAAAAAAGATCATGAATAAAATAGTTGTTTACTTCATTCTAACAGTGGTGCTATGCGGGTGCAGGTCTAACGAAAACGAGATTAAACCTAAAAAGGAAGATGTTTCAGTAGTTACTGAAAACATCGCAGCAATAGCTTCAAAAATACAAGGGGAATGGTGGCTTAAAAGACATGAGTTAATAATTAGTAAACTCGACCCGAATTCTAAATTAATACTTGTTGGCAATTCAATTTTTCATTCTTTAGATAATGAAGACCGCACCGAGGTATGGGAAAAGTACTTGGATAATTACAATACCATTAATATGGGTATCTCTGGAGATAGAACAGAGAATTTGATATGGCGACTTGAAAATGGATCGATAGCAAATATAAATCCGGAAGTTGCTGTGGTCTTAATTGGTACAAACAATACGGACGGAAATCATTATCTAAATATTAGTACTCCAGAAGAATTAGCAGCAGGGATAGCTAAAATCTGTTCTATATTAATTGAAAAACTTCCGAATACAGAAATTCTATTAATGGGCATTTTACCTTATGGGAATAAACCAAACCATCGAGACAATATAAATAAAGCTACCAATAAAATAATTTCAAAATTCCCAGAAGAGAATCAGAGAATCCACTATGTGGATATTGGTCATACTTATTATGATGAAAGTGGAGCGGTTCGGTCAGATTTAATGCCAGACTATCTGCATCCTAACGTTGAAGGTCACATGCTACTATTTAAAGCGCTAGATGAGAAAATTAAGGAACTGAGTATTAAATCCAAAAAGTAAAACTTCTCAATTAACGTTTTGTAGTAATGTCTAAAAGAAAATATTTATTCTATCGCTTTGTTACATTTTAAACATAATAGCGGAATTGATAGCTGAAAACACTACTAATAACAGTGTTTTAATACCTAAATTATTCTTCAGATTAATTAAATTAGTGGGGTAAAGCAATCTATTATTTTACCAAACCAATCATTAAATTATTATATCAATTCTTTTATATTAAATCATGCCAACTAAAATTTCGAGGCATTGGATTCTCTTATATACTTTACTTGGATCTTTTGTTTGTAGCTCTCAAAAAAATAATATATATCCGAAAGCAGATGATCCTCTTCATGTCAAGGTTAAAAAGTATGAAGCGTTAACTTTAGATAACCATTGGAATGAAGGAACAATCATGTTTCAAGTGTATCATCCTCCTGGAGGAAAAGATATGGCTGGATTTGGTAGTCACTCGGATTTAATAGATGCTACTGGTGAGATGCTGGTTGCCTATTCCTGCAAATTTGCTATCACTAAAAAACAGTCTGATAAAAAAATAGCAGACCAAGTATTTGATGGTATCTTAAAAGCGGAAAGAGTAACTGGTGTTCCGGGATTATTATCAAGAGGTTTCTATAAAACAGACGAGCCCCAATGGTTTGAAAAAATGTGGTATGACGAATGGCATTCGTCTTCTTCTATGCCAGGTTATCGTTGGCTTGGTGATCAGAGTATTGATAAATTGGTTTCAGTTTTTCATTCATTGGGAATGTATTATGAACTTTGCGCAGATAAGGAACAGAAAGAAAAAGTATCGGGTTTACTCAGTCGCTTTATTGGTAAAATTGTCGATGACAATTTCAGAATAATGGATTTAGATGGTAAGCTAACTTTATGGGGAAATATGTGTCCCGATTTACCGCACAATAAATTGAATTCACTGGTAGCATTGGCGGCTGTAAAGGTGGCGCATCAAATAACCGGTGAGGCAAAGTTTGGGGCTGCATATAAATTATTGATTGATACGTATCATTATGATGACAGACAGTTATTAAGCAATCATTTATACCCAAAGAGCATGAGGCATATATGGGACGATTATCATGCGGTACGAAGTCTGTATATGGTGATGAAATATGAAACTGACCCAGATTTGCTAAATAAGTATCGGATGACCTTAAATCGGCAATGGCATGTATGGAAGGATATTACATTTGAATCGGAAAGCACTATTTTTTACATAATGCTCTATGATTTAATAACTGAGGAAGAAAAGATGAAAGATCCAGCTAGAATTGAGGTCTTAAAAAATATGAATGGCCATGCCCGAAAAATGAGAACTTTTAAGGTTCCTAATAAAGATGGAACAAAAAAGGAGATAAAAACGGAATATGACCATGCGTCTACCGCTTTTATTAGAAACTATTGGTTTGGTAGATATTTTGGATTTATAGACCCATCTTGGTAAAACATATAAAATTTGGAAATGAGAAATTGGATAAAGAAAATTGGGATATTGACACTTTTATGTTTAGTGGCCTTCATAATTATTGCTGCAGATAACACGTCAGATAAAAAAATAACAACCCCTGAAGGTATGGTTTATGTTCCAGCAGGTACTTTTATAATGGGTAGCGATATTGATGATCCCGATGCTAGTCCGCAACATATTGCAGAAACTAACGCTTATTACATCGACAAATACGAAGTAAGTAATGCTGCTTATGCATTGTTCGATGCTGAATACAAATATAACAAAGGAGATGAAGAAAGAGCAGCGAAAGTAAATTGGGAGCAAGCACATGCATATGCAAAATCACTTGGGAAAAGACTACCAACCGAGATAGAATGGGAGAAAGCGGCGCGCGGCACCGATGGTCGAATGTTGCCTTGGGGAAATTTTTATGATGATAGCTTTGTTATTTATTCTGGGAAGAACACAAGAGGGCAATCCATTGCAAAACCTGCTAGTCCTTATGGATGTTTTGATATGGCAGGCAGTGTATGGGAGTGGACGGCAGATTGGTATCAACAATACCCCGGAAATACCCACCAAATGGAAGAATACGGCGAAACTTATAAAGTTATTCGAGGCGGTTCTACTTTTAATAATTTTGCATGCCTCACTACTTTTCATCGCTATTATGTACATCCCATTGACACCAGAGCCTACCCTATTGGAATGAGATTGGTTAAGGATATTGAATAGGTTTTACTAATTTGTAAGTTGATTGAAAACTTTATGAACAAGATGTACAAATACCAGTAAGTACACAATTAACGCTATTTACAACATAGTCTTTCGGTATTGAAAAATGCACAGGTACTGGCATACATTCAATTGTTTCACACTGTGTACAGCGAAAATGAAAATGATATTGTTGTTTTTGATTGTCATCACATTTTACACACAATGCAAAATATTGTTTACCGTCGTCAGCCACGATTCTATGTAAAACACCATCGTCACAGAATCTATTTAAAACCCTATAAATAGTAGCTCTATTAATTTTAACTCCTATTTTATTTTCTATAGCAGTTTGACTCATTGCTTTGGTAGATGAAGACAAAACAGAAAGTACAGCTTCTTTTGTTGGGGTGTTTCTTCTATTCATTAAAAAATATTAAATAAAGATAATTGCGACTAAGTTGCAATAGTACAAAAAATTATATATTTGAGGCACTATTAATGCGACTTAGTTGCAATAATTATAAAAATTATAGAATGGAAAATAGAAATAGTTTTGATGTTATCATAATTGGTGGTAGTTACGCTGGTCTATCTGCAGCAATGTCCTTAGGGCGTTCCTTACGAAAAGTATTATTAATTGACGGCGGTTCTCCTTGTAATATTCAAACACCATATGCTCATAATTTTATTACACAAGACGGAGAAAAACCTATGGACATTGCTACTAATGCTAAAGCTCAAGTTTTGAAATATGAAACCGTTGAATTTTTGAAAGATATAGCAACAAGTGCGAAAAAAGTAAATCAATATTTTGAAGTTGTAACAACATCAGAAAAAACATTTACTGCTAAAAAAATAATTTTCGCTACTGGAATAAAAGATGTATTTCCGGATATACAGGGTTTCTCCGAATGTTGGGGAATATCAATCATGCATTGTCCTTATTGTCATGGATATGAGATTCGAAGTAAAAAAACGGGAATCATAGCAAATGGGGAAACAGCCATTCATTTAGCTTCATTGGTAAATAATTTAACTGATGATCTTACTATATTAACTCAAAATGTTACAGATTTTGACAAAGAGCAGCTGCTAAAATTAGAAATGAACAACATCAAAATTATCGAAAAGGAAATTGTACAATTCAATCACAAAAATGGCATGTTGAAGAATGTGGTTTTTAATGATGGTAGTAATGAAGAATTTGATGCCACTTATGCTTCTCTTGAATTTTTGCAGCATTCTACGTTGCCAAATTTTTTAGGCTGTGAATTAAATGAGCAAGGTTATATTTCAGTGAATATGATGCAGAAAACAACTGTTGAAGGTGTTTTTGCTTGCGGAGATAATAGTTCGAGAATGCGGTCTATAGCTAATGCTGTTGCCACAGGTAATGTTGCAGGTGTAGTTGCGAATATGGAATTGATAAATGAGTATTTTTAACATACATACAGTCATAGTTAATTGAAATATTGGATAATAAAACTAAATTAAATGTATCTTTTTTAGTTCTTTTTGGTCTACTTATTGAACTATAAAATAATTAGATATGAATAATTGTAATTGCACTCATTGTGAGTGCGCTAAGTGTAATTGTAATAATTGTTTAGAAAATGGTTGTCCTTGTACTGTATGTGAATGCGTTAAGTGTAATTGTTGTTAAATTAATAAAGGTTGGTTTAATTACCAACCTTGTTATTTATTTTTGAATATGGAGACTCAAAATATTTGGAATAAATTCAGTGATCAGCTCTACTTATTTATCCTGAAAAGGGTGAAAAATAAAGAAGTTACGAATGATATTTTTCAAAATACATTCTTCAAGATACATAAGAATCTTTCAAAACTAAAGGACGAGATTAAGGTGAAGGCATGGGTGTATCAAATAGCACGTAATGAAATTGCAAATCATTTTAATACGGAGTCTAATTATGTTGAGAAGTTTGACCGAGATGATAATGTTGCTTCAGAGGAATACGAACAGATTTGTTGTTTTGATGAATTCATTAATGAGTTGCCTGAGAAGTATAAGAATGTAATTGAGCTAGTATATCTGGAAGGAAAAAAACAAAAAGATGTGTCTAGAATATTAGAAATTAGCATTGAAAATGTAAAAGTAAGAATACGAAGAGCAAAAGATATTCTTAAAGATAGGTTTAGAGCCTGTTGTAAATATGAATTTGATAAAGGAGGGAAGTTAGTGGGGGAGGCAAATTGTTCGGTTTGTAATCACTGTTAAGTTTTGCCAGGAATTTACTTTTAAATAAGAACAACAAATACCATATTGGTTTTAAATGAATTTAAAGTTTTCGTAAAAAGCGATTTCGCTATTAAAAAGATACCCTGAAAATATGCACGGGGTTATTTTTATAGGTAGTTGTTTTGTTTAAACTCATTCCATTATTAATAGCTACTTTCTGTGAAGGAATGTTGTTAATATGGATTATTGAAATTAACGATTTTGACAATTTATGTTTCTTAGCAAAAGTCTTGCACTTTTTTGCAGCTTCTGTAGCATATCCTTTTTTCCAAAATTCAGGAAGAATTGAGTATCCAATTTCCAATTCTTGCGCGTTATCCACAGTTTGCAATAAAAGTCCGGCCATTCCAATAAGTTTTCCTGTAGGTTTGTGAACAAGAGCATTCATTCCTCCTAAGTTATTCTCATAGCGTTCGAAAATCCTCTTAAATTGTTCGGTGCAGGCCTGAATAGGCTCTTGTGGTAATCCATTCCAATATTCGGAAGACCTTGGGTCCTGGTGAAAAGGGAGCCATGCTTTAAAATCTGATTGTTCAAACCTTCGAAAGCTTAGGCGTTCGGACGTTTCGCCAAAAAGCAACAAATCATTCATGGGGCTTTTTTCCGGTAAGTATCCATTCTAATGTCATGTTCCAAAGTGGGTATTTAAACTTTTGCTTGAAAAACCCAAAATGTTTCACTAAATCTGAATTAATGGCTTTATTAAAATGTACGCGCTCGACTTTTGCATTTTTATATTGATGCGCAAGCCATTCTACTGTTTCCTGTGGTGCAAAGTTGTCATTCTTAAAACTTAAGGAAAGAATAGGTATTTCAATTTGATGAAAATAGTATTCTTTTTTATTGTAAAAGTGCATGAAGTAATCTTTTTGCTTGCCCCATTTAGCCCACTCATAGACCATGTTTTTAGGAAGATTTTCGAAGAGTCCGAATTTCTTAGATGGAAAATACCCGAACAATGGAGTTAAATACGGAATTATAATATACCATAAGAGCCACATTTTTATATAATGAATACCGTTAAAGTATTTCCAATAACCACTTTGAGAAGCCACCATTATTATTTTGTCTATGTAATAATGATTTGGATTAAATCCTACTATTTGTCCTCCAATGCTGTGTGTTATTAAGGTAATCTCAGCATTTTTGTTTAGGTCTTTAGCGTAAGCGACCACAGCAGCTTGGTCATTTTGTCCCCAGCTTTTTAAATCACAGTTATTATTTTTGAGCTTATTGGGGATAGCGTCAGACTTGCCAATACCATAATAATCAAATGTGTAAACTGTAAATCCTTGTTCTGCAAAGTAATCAGCAAATCTTGAGTAATACTTTTGCAAAACACCCGTAGCAGAAGAAATTACTAAAACTCTATTATTATCTTTTTCTGGTAAGAATTGGCAGGCAGCTATTGAATAGCCGTTAGTTGTAGCAATATTCAATTCATTTACCCTGACTTTCAAACTTTATTTTTTTTGAAATTCTATTTTATCTCCGACTTCAAGCATCCATTTTTCTGCTAAGCCAGCATTAACTTCGAGTACATATTTTATAGGCACTTGTGAAGAAAGTCCGCTTTCATTAAAGGGTTCTGCATTTTCTTGAAAGCTACCTATAGTAGAATCTGCTTTAATAAAAATAATGTCAATCGGAAATTCGGTGTTTTTCATATAGAAGGAGTGCACAGCCTCATTGGGGAATATGAATAACATACCTTGATTGTCTTCCATACTATGGCGATACATCAATCCCGTTTGGGTTTCATATTCACTTTCTGCAAATTCAATGTTTAGCACCGCTAATAATGAATCTTTATCTTTTTTAAAAATTTGTAATTCACCTTCTTTTGTAAAAGTAACTTCTTCTGTTTTAATTATATTTTTTGGTTTGTCTTTACATGATGATTGTACAAACAGCATTAAAGTTAGTCCGAAAAATATATGCTGAAAACGTTTTATTACAAGCATGACAAATATATTTAGGCGGTTTTTTTAGGTCTAAACATGAAGTATAAACCTATAATGATAAAAGGTATACTCAGCCACTGCCCAGTTGATAAAAGTCCGAGAGATTCTTCGAAGCCTCCTTGACTTTTTTTAAGGTATTCAGCAAAAAAGCGAATGGTCCAAAGCAGCACAAGAAAAGTCCCGAACAGATATCCTGCTTTTTCTTTTTTATCCGTTTTCCAAAATAAATACCACAGAATGATAAATACAAATATGTAACAAAATGCTTCGTATAATTGTGCTGGGTGTCGATACGGTATAGCTGCTACAAATTCTGAAAACTGTGGATTTGTTGCTAATGCATCGTAAGCAGCATTTAGGTTATCTTGTTTTGTAATACTCAATACTTTTGACGGATGCATATCATCTGAGTCACGAATAAATTTTGTTGCAAATACAAAAGATTCGTCAACAGGTTTTCCGTTAATTTCAGAATTGAAAAAATTCCCAATTCGAATACACACTGCACCAATTGATACAGGAATAACTACGCGATCTAAAATGCCAAGTAACGTGAATTCTGGCCATTTTCGAATAAAAAGCATCATACCGATAATTATACCAATAGCAGCACCGTGACTCGCTAAACCAGTAAATCCTGTGAATTCAAATCCGTCTGCACCTTCTCTAATAGGTAGTAATATTTCTAATAAATGATTTTTATAATAGGGCCAATCATAAAAGAAAACATGACCTAGACGAGCTCCGAGCATAGTGGCTATTACCGTATGAATGAAAAGTGAATCGAGTTTTTCCATCGACTTATTCTCACTCTGAAAAATCTTTTTCATTATAGCCCACCCAAGTGCAAAAGCAGTAATCCAAAGCAGATTGTAATATTTTATTTGAAGTGGTCCGAGCGTGAAAAGTGTGTCACTAGGGTTCCAAGTAATACCTAAAAAATGCATAGTAATTATTTTGAAAGGCTAAGATAGAAAATAGATACTAGAACGCTTTGTTTTTAAGCTACAGAATATAGCCTAGAAATAGCTGCTGAATCAAGGTACTGGGTCGTAACCTTTACCTCCCCAAGGATTGCAACTAAATATCCGTTTTATAGCCAACCAACCTCCTTTAAAAAGCCCATGTTTTTGTAATGCTTCTAAAGAGTATTGTGAGCAAGTAGGGGAGTAGCGACAAGTTGCTGGAGTGAATGGAGATATAACATTCTGATAGAACTTTACTAGGAAAACAAAAGGCGCTATCAGTATCTTTTTCATTTGTGCTAAAATTTATAATATCAATACTGGTCTAAATTATAAGTACGATAAAAATAATTTTTAATCCCTAATTTGGAATTAAGAGACACTAAAAGAAGTGCCTTCTTTGCTATCTTTTAATTGAATGCCAAGTGCAGTTAATTGATCTCGAATTTTATCTGAAGTGGCAAAATCTTTATTTGCCCTCGCCTCATCTCTAAGTTCAATTAATAACGATACTACGCCAGATAATTTATCTGAATTAGCATTGGCATTTTGAGTATTTTCTAATCCAAGAATATCAAAAACAAAGGCATTGATGTTTTTTTCTAAAAGCTTCTTATCATCAGAGGAAATAGTTTCGCTACCTTCTTTAATTAAATTAATGTGCTTTACAGCATCAAATAATTGTGCAATTAATATTGGAGTATTAAAATCATCATTCATGGCATTATAGCATTTTTGCTGCCAAGAATTAATGTCAAAATCGGTTTTATTTCCTTCGGGTAAATTTTTAATTGCTTCTAATGCCTCCATCAATTTTAAGTAACCTTTCTCAGACGCTAAAAGGGCATCATTACTCAAATCGAGAATACTTGTGTAATGTGCTTGCATCATAAAAAATCGGACAACAGAAGGAGCGAAAGCTTTACTTAAAATATCATTTTCACCTGTAAAAATCTCACCTGGTAAAATATTATTACCGGTAGATTTTGCCATCTTTTTGCCATTCATAGTTAGCATATTGGCATGCAGCCAATAGTTAACAGGTGATTGACCATTACAGGCTTCAGCTTGAGCGATTTCACATTCGTGATGGGGGAATTTTAAATCCATTCCGCCCCCATGTATATCAAATGTTTCACCTAAATATTTAGTACTCATTGCTGTACATTCAAGGTGCCAACCCGGAAAACCATCACCCCAAGGCGAAGGCCAGCGCATAATATGTTGTGGTTCGGCTTTCTTCCATAGTGCAAAATCTTGTGGACTATGCTTGTCATCTTGCGCTGTAAGTTCACGCGTATTGGAAACCATGTCTTCTAATTTCCGTCCGCTTAGCTTACCGTATTCATGAGTTTCATTAAACTTTTTAACATCAAAATAAACAGAGCCATTTGTTTCATAAGCATATCCTTTTTCAAGAATATCTTTAATAATCTCTATTTGCTCAATTATATGACCGGTGGCCGTCGGTTCTATACTCGGTGGTAAGAAGTTGAACTGTTCTAATATATTGTGAAAATCAACTGTGTAGCGTTGTACAACTTCCATCGGTTCAATTTTCTCGAGTCTTGCCTTTTTAGCTATTTTGTCTTCTCCATCTTCTGCATCATCAACTAAATGCCCAGCATCTGTAATATTACGTACATAACGAACTTTATATCCCAAGTGTTTGAAATATCGGAATATCATATCAAAGGACATAAAAGTTCTGCAGTTACCTAAATGTACATTGCTGTATACCGTGGGACCACAAACATACATGCCAATATGACCTTCGTTTATGGGTTTGAAAACTTCTTTTTTACCAGAAAGTGAATTGTAAATTTTTAATGATTGCTCTTCGTACAAGTTCATGCTGTATGGAACACAATTAGTAGTTTGTTTCTAAGTTGATATAGTCCAAAAATTCGCGACGTGTAGCTTCTTCTTTAAATTTGCCACCATATTCTGCTGTAACAGTACTGCTATCAATATCTCTAATGCCTCTAGAATTTACGCAAAGGTGCTTTGCATCTATAACACAAGCAACATCTTCTGTATTCAATACTTTTTGCAATTCTTTTACAATTTGAATATTCAAGCGCTCTTGTACTTGCGGTCTTTTGGCAAAATAATCTACAATACGATTCATTTTAGAAAGTCCAACTACAGTACCATTTGAGATATAAGCAATATGAGCCTTACCTACAATGGGTAGTAAATGGTGTTCGCAGGTAGAATATAATGTGATATTCTTTTCTACGAGCATCTCACCGTACTTGTACTTGTTGTCGAAAGTTGAAGATTTAGGTTTCCTTTTAGGATTCAACCCACCAAATATTTCATTAACGAACATTTTTGCAACCCTGTTAGGCGTACCTTGTAAACTATCATCATCTAGGTCTAAACCTAGTGTGAGCATAACTTCCCGTATATTTTCACGAATACGCGCTATCTTTTCTTCATCTGTTAAAACAAATGCATCTTCACGCATTGGTGTGTCTTGCGCTGAAGAAACGTGGTCATTTCCTAGCTCATCAAATTGCTCTTCCAAAGTATTGTCAATTTTCATTCAAATATGGCTTAAACGAAAGGCAAAGATATGGATAAAAAGCAACTTTATCTCCTGTTTTGTGCATAAGCGGACATAAATTGATGTTAAGAAAAATTATGTTAATTCTTTGAAATTTTCAATTCAGTACGCCATTACAGTATCTTAAAATTGTGCGAACATTCATTATTATGCGCAGGAGCTAAAAATCTGTTAAAATGATTAACAAAAAAATTATACAGTCCTGTGTATTACAGGGTACGGGCTAATCGATTAACTGTAATATTTTTCCGTCTAATGCATACTAAATGCCGCTCATATGAGTTATTAATTATGATTGCAAATAAGAAAGCTTTGAAAAAAGGCTTTGGCAACTGTAAAGTATGTTTTGAAAAGAGTACTCAACACAACCTACGGGTTATGAGTGTTTTAATTTTTTTGAGTCGTATTTGAATGTTGCTAAAATCTAAAAATAATAACAAAGATTGCAATCGTTCATGGCTTTCGATTCATTAATAGCCCCACATTTATGCGTATCCTACTTAGTGCCTTGTGCGCGTGTCTATTATTTTCATTGGACATGAGAGGGCAAACCGCTCCAAATTCGCCAGATTGTAGAAGTGCAATCCCTGTTTGTGCTGATGCTCCAATTATGGGTATGGCAGATGGTGGTGGCGATATTGATGATTTTGACCCTGAGGTTATTACCGAAACCGGTTGTTTAGAAAAAGGAAGTCTCGTTAATGCGAACATAGAGCATAATACTTCATGGTACGTTTTTAGAGCAGGAACAGGTGGGCAAGTAGGTTTCGATATCGAATCAATTCCAATTAGTGGTAGCACTCCTACAGCTGAATGGGATTTTGCTGTTTATGGGCCAGATGTAGATTGTGGTGATATTAGTAACGGTACAGCAATTCCTATTCGATGTAATTATGAAGTAAACAATACAAATTTCACTGGGCTGGGTATAAACCCAGAAAATGGACAAGAAGGTGCACCTAATGTTACACAGAGTCAAAATACCTACGATGAGTTTTTAGAGGTTGAGCCGGGCGAAATATATTATATCCTAATCAATAATTTCAATACCAATTTTGATGACGAGGCAGAACCTTTTATGTTGACATTTACAGGTAGCTCTGTTGATTCGGATCAAGATACTGCGTTAGATTGTACGCTGCGTGATGAGTTTTTAGGATTGGATATTGTTGCTTGCGAAGGAGATCCAGATATTACCTTAAGTGCTTTAAATTCACCTGCCGGAGCAGATATTGCTACTGTAGAATGGACAGTAGATTATGATGATGACGGTACTGTTGATGCCACTTTGGCGGGTACCGGTACTTTTGGAGCAGAATACGTAGTTGCTAGTCCGAATACAGGAAGATATTTTGCGGAGATTACAACAGCATCAGGTACGCCACCAACGGTAGCGGATGATGGCGGGATTTTAATAACTTTTCATGGAGAACCAATTTTAGATGAAGTTCGGGTTATAGATGATTTAATTGCTAGTGATATTCACGATGTTTATAGTGTTGAAATTATTGTTGATGGTAATAGCGATTATGAATATGCTATTAATGATGGTGAATTTCAAGATAATCCAATATTTAATGATATTCCTCCTGGAGTAAATACAGTTGTTATAAATGATAAAAATGGATGTGGTATTACCGAGCCTATTGAGTTTTTGGTTGTCGGGTATCCAAAATTCTTTACACCTAATGGTGATGGAGCAAATGATACCTGGAATGTAAAAGGTATAGAGGAGCTAATTAATCCATCAGTATATATTTTTGATCGCTACGGCAAACTCTTAGAGCAATTAGCTGTAAATGCTGATTGGGACGGTACTTATAATGGAGCGCGTATGCCTTCAACAGATTATTGGTTTCGACTGGAATACGAACGTACCGATGATACAGTGGTGGTTGCGAGAACAGTTCAAACACATTTTACCTTAAAACGATAATAAAAAAGGGCTAGTGAAAACTAGCCCTTTTTTATTGTATATTTTTTTGCTTCTAGAAGTTTATAGTATATCCTAAAGAAACATTTGTATTTATTCTATCTATTGTTGCAGGGGTAGTTATTCCAGTATTAAACAAGCTTTCATTCACTTCTTGTTCTGTGCGATTCAAAGCGATATCAAGTCTACTTTTTCTAAAATTGATACCAAGACCGCCCGAATATCCATTTAAATCACCAATTGTGTTTCCATTTTCAAAAGGACTTTGCTCATATCGGTAACCAGCACGTAAACTAAATCTCTGTATTCTATATTCTCCTCCTAGTTTAATTGTAGAAACAGTACCAAGAGTATTTGCAATATCATTATTAACCGTAGCAAATGCAGGATCTGAATCAGGTTTTAAAATAGCACTAGACATATCTTGATATCCATAATCTAAGCTTAATAGACCATTTTTACCAAATACGAATGCTAAGCTTCCAGTTAATTTACCAGGTGTTTTAATTTTATAAGCTTCAAAAAGGTTTACAATATCAAAATTGATATAATCAATCTCATCATCTGCATCTGTTGAATTTATACGTTGAGAGAAATCATCTGTTAAGCGGTACCATGTCGGTGACTGGTAGCTCGCACCTAAACGAATAAGGTCATTAACTTTACCAATCGCTCCTAAACTAAATGAAAATCCATTGCCTTCCGTGCTTAAGTAGTTGTCGAAGGTTGTGAAATCGTTGGGTGAGCCGGCGCTATAACCTCTTTCTGTAAATTCATCGTATTGGGTATAAACAATCGTATGAAAGTTTAAAGAAGCCCCAAAATATAGGTTTTCACCAAATTGGGTTGCACCGTTCACTACAAATTTACTATTGTAACCACTTGTGCTTCTAGTAAACTCTTGATTTACTGTGCTATAGTCTGAATTACTTGTATAAGCTGTATTATTGTCATCCTCATCCACAGGATTAATTATACCACCATAATATCCTAAAAAAGCTTGCTGGTCAGCAAAACCTTGCTGCGCACCAATATCTAAATAAGCATCTTCTAGGTATTCACCATCTTGCAATAGAATTGATGAAAATGGAGCTCCCTGTGCATAATCTAAGAAATAATTATCTATACCTTCTGAGCTGTTGCCTCTTACAAAGGTTTCATTATCATAATTCTCAGCAAGGTCATAATTAATGGCAAGCGTTAATTTTTTCCATGGAGATTCATTTTTTGATTTAAAAACTAAAACCCCACCAATCTGATTAAATTCTAGCGAATTTAGTTTGGAGTTGGTTTTACCATCAAAATATGAAGCATCATTTTTTCTGTTGTAATTGGTGGCAGATATACCAAACAGGCTGTTATTAAAAACTGCAGATCCAGCCGGGTTTACATTTAAGGCAGATAAATCGCCTCCTAATGCTCCAAACGCGCCACCCATAGCTTGAAAGCGAGCTGATCCTTGTAGGTTTTCATTGCTATATCGTAATACATCAGAAATATTCTGGGCACTACCAATTGCACATATAAATATTGTGATGAAAGTTAAATATCTTTTCATTGGGAAATATTTAAAATCGTTCTAGAATTAGTTTAAATCAAGTTTAATTTCTTCTGCTGCTGCTACTTCTAGAGCCTGAGGATCTGCTTGTACCAGACGATGAAGAAGACCTAGTTGCTGATGAAGACCTGCTTGAGCTACCAGAACTTCTGTAGCTTCCAGAACTTCTGCTGCTGCTACCACTTGATCTATTATAGCTTCCGCTGCTTCTAGTTCCAGAGCTTCTATACGTAGAACTTCTCGGTGTAGTGCTTCTACTACGTGTTGCAGTAGAACTTCTAGACGTTGTGCTTCTAGGGCTAGAACTTCTATTATACGTTCGACTGCTTCTAGAGCTTGAATTATAACGTGGTGTTGCTCGTGTAGTTCTACTAGTTCTGTAGTTGCGATTTTGATCCACACCTACATTCCTTCTCGTAGCACTACTAGTTCTAGAGCTTCTAGTTGCCACATTTCTTCCAGCCGTTGAACGTGAAGACGTTCTGTATCTAGATGTGTTTCCTCTAGCGGTAGTGGCGTTAGAACGTCCACGAAGTGCCGTCGATTTTCCAACTATAGAATTTGTATTTCTATAAATTCCTCGTCTACTATTATTATAGGCATAAGCTCTGCCATAACTATTGTTGTATCTATTTCTTCCGTAATAGTAATTGTTGTAACCGTTGTAATAACCAAAAGGAGGGCACCATGTACCAGCCCAACCATAACCATAGCCGCCGTAGCCGTAATATCCACCCCAGCCAAAATTGTTCCATCTATTCCAACGGTTCCAGCCATATCCATAGCCTCCCCAGCCATATCCACCATATCCGAAGCCATTCCATAACCAAGGTGAGCTCCAACCGTAACCCCAACTATTATCATATATATTAACATTTACGCTAGTTGTGTTATCTCCCCAACCACCGTAAGATGCATAATCGTTTTCATTATTGTAGTAGTCGGTTAAATCACCTCCCGAAATACTATCGTTTTCTATACTTGAGTAAGAATCTATATCCGTAAAAATCTCACCGTCATTAACATCTTCATACTGACTAGATTGCAAGGCAAAATAATCCGAATAAACATTATTTTCTTCTACTGGTTTTTGTTGATTTTGTGGTTGCTTTTCAGTTCTAACAGGTCGGTCAGCGTTATCTGCGTAAATACCATCATTATCATAATACGTAGCTTGTTGGTATGACCCACAGGATGCAAATAAAACGCCCACTAAACCCATAAGGGTGATAGCACGAAATTTTTTCAGGGGTAGAGAATTAATCATAGCTGTAGAATTTATTGTTGAACATACTAAAAATAACTAGTTTTACCCAACTATTTTCTATCAATAGCACAAGTTTTGTGCCAAAGTACTGTTAATGAGTAAAAATTTAACCAAACGAGAAGAAGACTATTCCAAATGGTATAATGAATTAGTTGTAAAAGCTGATTTAGCCGAAAATTCGGGGGTTCGTGGCTGTATGGTCATTAAGCCTTACGGGTTTGCTATTTGGGAAAAAATGCAAGCTGCATTAGATAAAATGTTTAAGGAAACGGGACATGAAAATGCCTATTTCCCGCTTTTTATCCCGAAATCATATTTAAGCAAAGAAGCAAGTCATGTAGAAGGATTCGCTAAAGAATGTGCTGTAGTTACACATTATCGACTAAAAAACGATGAAAATGGAGACGGCATAATTGTAGATCCAGAGGCGAAACTAGAAGAAGAGCTAATTGTTAGACCAACTTCGGAGACTATTATTTGGGATACCTATCGTAGATGGATACAATCGTATCGAGATTTGCCACTTTTAATTAATCAGTGGGCCAATGTTGTACGTTGGGAAATGCGAACGCGACTGTTTTTAAGAACAGCTGAGTTTTTATGGCAAGAAGGTCATACGGCTCATGCAACTGAAAAGGAAGCTATTGAAGAAGCTGAATTGATGTTAGGAATCTACGCAGATTTCGCAGAAAATCACATGGCAATGCCTGTTATACAAGGTGTTAAGACGGAGAGTGAGCGTTTTGCTGGTGCAGTTGAAACCTATTGTATAGAAGCATTGATGCAAGATGGTAAGGCACTACAAGCAGGTACCTCACATTTCTTAGGTCAAAATTTTGCCAAAGCTTTTGATGTGAAATTCGCTAATAAAGAAGGGAAAAAAGAACATGTTTGGGCTACTTCATGGGGAGTCTCTACCAGACTTATGGGGGCCTTAATCATGACACATAGTGATGATAACGGACTTGTATTACCTCCTAAGTTGGCACCTATACAAGTCGTAATTGTTCCAATTTATAGAGGTTTAGAACAGTTGGATGCTATTTCTGATAAAGTGGCACCACTTGTAAAGGAATTGCGAGCGAAAGGTATTTCTGTAAAATTTGATAATCGAGATACTCACAAACCTGGATTTAAATTCAATGAATATGAATTAAAGGGAGTGCCGGTAAGGCTAGCCATAGGGCAGCGTGACATGGATAATGGAACCTTTGAGGTTGCTCGAAGAGATACCTTAGAAAAAGAAACAGTAGCTGCCGATGAGGTTATTAATAAAATAGAGTTTTTACTAGACGATATTCAGAAGAATATTTATAAAAAAGCTTTCGATTTTCGAACAGAAAATATTACTGAAGTAAATTCTTATGAAGAATTTAAAAAAGTTTTAGAAGAAAAAGGTGGATTTATTTCTGCTCATTGGGATGGTACAAATGAGACCGAAGATCGCATACAAACAGAGACAAAAGCCACTATACGCTGCATTCCTTTAGATGTTAAAGAGGAAGAAGGAGTGTGTATGGTGACGGGTAAACCATCGAGTAAAAGAGTCTTTTTTGCAAAAGCTTATTAATTTTTTTGCGAAGTAGTTGTGATAGTAAAAAATAATTGTATTTTTGCATCCGCAATTGCGCAAATAATGGTCCGTTCGTCTAGGGGTTAGGACGCCAGGTTTTCATCCTGGTAACAGGGGTTCGATTCCCCTACGGACTACAAACACTCGAAAAGAGTATAATAAATTTAGTTAAAGCAGAATGGCAAATCACAAATCAGCATTAAAGAGAATTCGTAGAAACGAAACTGTGCGTTTACGTAATAGATATCAGCACAAAACTACACGTAATGCTATTAAGAAATTACGTGGTACTGAGAAGAAAGAGGATGCAGAGAAAATGTTTCCTGAAGTTTCTAGTATGATAGATAGACTTGCAAAACGCAATGTGATTCATGCTAATAAAGCTGCTAACTTAAAAAGTAAATTATCTAAGCATATTGCTGCTTTATAAGCTTACTAAAACTATTTAAAAAAAGCCTCAACGTTTTCGTTGAGGCTTTTTTGTTGTATATCATTAGAGTTTGTATCGTTTCATTTTTAAAAATCCTACAATAAAACTAACATACATTAAAACTATTAAGCCGATATGCATTGTTCTAAGCATTTCATATTCGCCAATAGTGATGGATAAGTTTGTGTTCTTAAAAACAGTAATTGGAGTGTATCCTAAATGAAAAACTATTAGGCCAATACTTATCCAGAAAAGTAAATTTGTCGGAGAATCTTTAAATCTATTTTGCTGCCATATCATATACAAATACGCTGTACATGAAAAGATTAAAACAAGTGATCCAACTACATAGGCATACCATAGCTCAAATACCGTTGGATTAATAAGTAAAGCATTTAGCACTAGGCAAATTAGAAATACAAAAGCGCCATACTTAATTATTCTTTTTAAGTTGTTTTTATTAATTGATTTCCAATACACATAGAAGAAAAACGAAAAGAAAATTAGATCATATATATTGTAAATTAGAACGGTATACGAGGCATATTTTTCTTCAGAAAATAAGGTGAAATCAGGTATGTTATATATTAATGCCCCTAAAATTTCAGTACACATTGTATAGCCTATAATAATTGAAAAATACTTTAATGTGGAATCAAAATACTTTGGTAATTTTAGAATAGACAATACCCACGTAATGGCATACAATACTATGAAAAAGTTGCTTTTTAAAATATCTATTACCTCCAATATGACTATGTTTTAATAAGGTGGTGGAGCACTATTTCCTTTGTTCATAGAAACACTTCTAGCGGCAAAAACAGGCGCAGGGTTCACTGAGGCGTTGTTTGTACTAGCATTTGGCAAAAACGATGCATATGACTTTTTATCCAGATTATTATTAGTTTGACCATTGCCCTTTATAGTGCCATCTAATGGAACAAAATCATCGGTAAGCAATTGTGGTTTAATATTCTTAATATCACTATCATCTATTGCGAAAATGTACTCTCTATTATTTTCATTTATAGTAGGCGTAATTATTATAGAATTTTGTCTCGGATGTATAGCCGATTTATTTTCTGGTGGATTATTAGTAAAACAAAATCGTAGTGTTGAAATATCCACATTGGCAGCAGCAGCTTCTTTTTCTATATAGTTAAGGTAATTTTTTATGGTTTCATAATCCCAATAAACATATCTGGCAACATCAAAACGATTTCCATTGGGATCCTTTTCATTATTCGTGGGTGCTTCATGTTTAAATCCTTTACGTTGGCCATCTACAGAGTCTTCGTAGCGCTGAATTAAATCTACCCTACGTTTTTCATAGGAAAGATATTGTTTATGGGCTTGACCTATTTCAATAATTTCATCGGGCCTTTTAACGGTTACCTCTTCAAGAGCATTTTCGTCAATAGGAGCTTTGACATTTTTGTCCTTACAATTGAAAAATAAAAAACAAATAGCGAGTAGTAAGAGTAATGAGGAGCGGGTACTTTTTGTGTTCACCATAGTGTAAGTTTTATGTGTTAGTAAGCTTATACGCTAGAGGGGAACAAGTTTGTTTACTAAAATAGTATTTAATCCATGTAAAGGGTAATTATTTTAATGATAATCGATGAATAGGGTTTCGAGTATAAAAAAATCCAATGAAATTAATCATTGGATTTTTAATATTTAAATCAGAAAAGTTTATTGATTCATTGTCAATAAAAACTCTTCATTGTTTTTCGTTTGTTTGAAACGTTGTTCTATAAACTCCATGGCTTCCACAGGGTTCATATCTGCAAGATACTTGCGCATAATCCACATACGTTGTATAGTGTCTTTATCTAAAAGTAAATCGTCTCTACGTGTACTAGAAGAAGTAAGATCAATTGCAGGGAAGATTCTACGGTTAGATATCTTACGATCCAATTGTAGTTCCATGTTACCTGTACCTTTGAATTCTTCAAATATTACTTCGTCCATTTTAGAACCAGTTTCAGTAAGTGCTGTTGCGATAATCGAAAGTGATCCACCACCTTCTATATTACGAGCAGCTCCAAAGAAACGTTTAGGTTTGTTTAAAGCGTTAGCATCTACACCACCACTTAAAACTTTACCAGAAGCTGGTTGTACAGTATTATAAGCTCTTGCTAAACGAGTAATTGAATCTAGTAAAATCACAACATCATGACCACATTCAACCAAGCGTTTTGCTTTTTCTAAAACAATATTTGCAATACGTACATGTTCGGATGGTTCTTTGTCAAAAGTAGAAGCAATTACTTCACCTTGCACATTACGTTGCATATCAGTAACCTCTTCAGGGCGTTCATCTATTAAAAGTATAATTTGATAAACTTCAGGGTGGTTAGCAGCAATACCATTTGCAATGTCTTTCAAGAGCATTGTTTTACCCGTCTTAGGTTGCGAAACAATCATACCTCTTTGTCCTTTTCCAATCGGAGAAAACAAATCGATAATTCTTGTAGAAATAGAACTTTGGCGTTCTGCTAGTTTGAATTTCTCATCAGGAAATAATGGAGTCAAATGCTCGAAAGCAACACGATCACGGACAATCTGAGGGTCAATTCCGTTTATCTTATTCACTTTAATAAGTGGAAAATATTTCTCACCTTCTTTTGGTGGGCGAACATTACCTAATACAGTGTCTCCATTTTTTAATCCGAAAAGTCGAATTTGAGATTGCGAAACATAGATATCATCAGGAGAAGATAAATAGTTATAATCAGATGATCTAAGAAAGCCGTAGCCGTCTTGCATAATATCTAAAACACCTTCGCTTTCAATAATACTATCGAATTCAAATTCAGGCTGTTTATATCTATTTTTCAGCTCCTTGTCAAAATTACTCTTGTCGTGAGGTTGTTTTTGATTTTGGTGTCTTTGATTCTTGTTATTTTTTTGGTGCTGATTGTTTTTCTGAGTATCCTTCCTTGGGTTTGGCCTATTTGGCTGTTGCCTTTTACTTTCTGTAGTTTCGGTTGGGGTACTTATATTGTCTACTTTTTCTTTTCCGGTAGCAGTACTTTCTGGTTTTTTAACCTCTGGAGTTTCTTTAACCACTCTAGGTTTTTTGTTTTGTGCCGGTTTAACAACTCGTCTAGGACGAGGTTTTTGCTCCTCCTTTTTCTCTGCTGGCAATATTTCTGCAGCAGCTTTAGGGTTGGCGGCTTGTAGATCTAGAATTTGATAAACTAAATCTAATTTTTTTAAGGTTTTGAATTTTGGAACATTCAGCCCTTTTGCTATTTCCTGTAATTCAGGCAGCTTTTTAGCTTTTAAATCTGAAATTTCAAACATGAAGTTGGTAAATAAATTATACTAAATAAGAAGTTATGAAGTTTTTTGTTATTTGGGTAACGATTGGGATTGAACTCCCGATAGGTAAGTACTACAACTAATAACGACACAATGATACGAATTATTTTAAATAATTAGTCGATATTTTTTAAAAAGACACGTATTTTTGCCATTCGAAACAGTTTTAAGACGATGATTCAAAGAATTCAGACGGTATTTTTAATAATAGTGTGCCTTTTAGGTGCAGTATTGCCCTTGTTGATTAGTCTTTGGACAGATGTGAATGGAAATGAAGTATTTGCACAAAATGAACTTTATATATTAATCGCATTTATTATTTCTTCCATATTGGCTATTATTGCCATTGTACTTTATAAAAACAGAAAAAATCAATTTGTGGTTAACAGGTTGAATATGATATTGAATCTTTTTTTACTGGGATTTTTCGTTTACCGGTCGCTAAATTTATCCGGAGAAAGTAACATTTCTGAGAAGGGTATTGGGATGCTTATTCCTATTGTTTCTATCGTTTTTCTGGTTCTAGCCAATAGAGCCATCAAAAAGGATGAGGATCTTGTAAAATCCGTTGATCGTTTACGTTAAACCAAACATCTTAGTAGTATTAGTGCGAAGAAACCCTGATGGAAACATCAGGGTTTTTGCATGTATTGAAGTGTCTGAAGTACAATATCTTACCAATTTTTGAGTTTTAATATTCACCCATAATCTTATCTATAATTTTTGAATTATAGGTTTAACCAAACTTAACAATGAAAAACCTACTTTATTTAGTCGTTACTGTGTGTTCCTTATCTTTTTTAGGATCATGTGTGTCAACCAATCAATTAACAATGAATGCTATTGAGCCCGCACCTGTAACCATTGCTGGTGATGTTCAAAATATTGGTATTATTAATCGGAGTCTACCCTCAGAAGGGCATAAGACTATTGATCAAATAGATAAAATATTATCTGTTGAAGGGAAAAATTTGGATAAACATGGTGCAGAAGCCGCAGCCATTGCTTTACAAGAAGAGTTAATTGCAGAAGGTAGATTTTCAAATATTGTTCAAATTGAAAATGAACCTGAATTGCAAAAAGGACTTGGAGTATTACCAGCTACTTTAACATGGACTCAGGTAGAAGCGCTTTGTGAAAAGTATGCAGTTGATGTAATATTCTCTTTGGCTTATTACGATACAGATACAAAGGTAGATTATAAGCAAACTACTATTCAGTACCCTAACAGTCTTGGTGTTAAACTTCCAATTCCAGGACACGAGGTAACTTTAAGAACGCATATTAAAAATGGCTGGAGGGTTTACGATCCGCAGAGTAAACTTATTTTAGATGAGTATAATTTTAATGAATATGTTGTTGGAGTTGGTAAAGGAATAAATCCAATAGAAGCAGTAAAAACGGTTATCAATAGAAAAGAGGCAGTAGTTGAGCATAGTAAGAATATTGGTAATGCATATGCTAGAAGAATAAGACCTTATAAGAGAAGGGTAACACGTAATTATTTTGTGAAAGGAACTGATAATTTTGTTGTGGCCAAAAGAAGAGCTCAAACAGGAGATTGGGATGGGGCTGCTCAGTTATGGGAAAGTGAATTAGATAATTCTGACGAGAAAGTAGCTGGTAGAGCTTATTACAATATGGCAATAAGTAATGAAATTAATGGAGATTTAGATAAAGCTGTAGAGTTTGCTTCTAAATCATATTCTGACTATAGAAATAGTGAAGCACTTCGTTATTTAGACATTTTACGTTATCGTCAAAGTCAAACGCGAAGATTAAACAGTCAGCTTAGTAAATAATACAGTTTTCACTATTGTTAGTGAAATTGTGGGGACGAAAATCCGATAAAATAACAACGTTATTTTATCGGATTTTTTTTATCCGCGTTTGCCAAGTTCTATAACTTCTAAATTCTTAATGTTGGCACCGTCAATTTCGAAACGTAGCATAGTACGTACTTGGTGAAACCCATGTTTACCACATGCTCCGGGGTTCATGTGTAAAACATCTAGTTTTTTATCACGCATTACTTTTAGAATATGCGAATGCCCACAGATGAATAATTTAGGTGGATTCTCTTTAATTTCATTTCGCGTTCTTTCGTTGTATTTTGGAGGGTAGCCACCAATATGCGTTAGTAGAACATCGACCTTTTCACAATAGAATCGATTGTTTAGTGGGAACTCTTTTTGAATAATATGGTCGTCTATATTACCATGCACGGCTCTAAGGGGCTTAATTTTTTGTAAAGCATCGGTAACTTTTAGTGAACCAATATCACCAGCATGCCAAATTTCATCTGCTTGCGCGGCATACTTTAAAATCTTTTCGTCAATATGGCTGTGTGTATCTGAGAGTAGTAGTATTTTGGTCATTCTTAACTCATAACTTGATTATCTTTGTGGTACAAAGCTAAAGAATCGATTTGAGATATTTTATTGAGTTTTCATACTTCGGAAAAGCCTATCACGGCTGGCAAATTCAACCCAATGCCATTACGGTGCAACAGATGTTGGAAAAAGCGCTGAATACAATAATGGGTAATGAAATAGCTTTAGTAGCAGCGGGTAGAACAGATGCCGGTGTACATGCCAAGCAGATGTATGCACATTTTGATAACGAACAATTAGAAAATACAGAAGATTTAGTATTTCGATTAAATTCTTTTTTACCTGAAGATATCGCGGTAAAAAGCATTTTTGAAGTCCCTGCAGAAGCACATGCGCGTTTTAATGCTACCGAAAGAACCTATGAGTATTGGTTGATTCAAAAGAAAAATCCGTTTTATTTAGACACTGCATATTATTTAAATAGAACACTTGATGTTGACAAGATGAATGCTGCTGCAGCACTTTTAATAACTTATTCCGATTTTGAGTGTTTTTCAAAATCTAAAACAGAAGTGCACACTTTTTTATGTGCTATTAAAAAAGCGGAATGGCAACTAATAGATGATCGATTGGTCTTTACAATTACAGCAAATCGTTTTTTAAGAAATATGGTGCGCGCAATTGTCGGTACCCTAATAGAAGTAGGTATGGCGAAATGGACATTAGAAGATGTTAAAACTATCTTAGAAAGTAAAGACAGGTCTAAAGCTGGCGTTTCAGTGCCTGCAAAAGGCTTATATTTGTTGGCAATAAAATATCCTCACGAAATAATAAAGAGCTAACGTTTAATGAGTAACGATAAAACGGGTAATGCATTTGATTTTGGACTTTTTAAAAGGCTAGTAGCACTTACAAAACAGTATAGATTAACGTTTTGGTTTGTGGCAATTGCCGCAGTATTAATTTCTGTATTTGCCATTTTAACGGCTGTTTTTGCAGGTGATATTGTCAATCAAGGAATTAAAACAAAAGATGCATCAATGTTATTAAAATTAACCTTGATGATGTTCGGTTTTTTATTGGCTGAGGTAATAGCGCAATTGGGATTTAACTACTACGCCAATTGGTTGGGTGAATCGGTAATTAAGGATGTTCGTATTTCACTTTTTAAGAAGATGCTTGGTTTTAAAATGAAATATTTTGATTCTTCATCTTTAGGAGTTTTAGTTACTAGGGCGGTAGCAGATATGCAACGCATTGGTGAAATTTTTAGTCAGGGTTTCTTTGTGATTGCAGCCGATTTATTGAAAATGCTAGCAGCTGCGGGTGTTATGTTGTGGTTGAATTGGCGCTTGGCACTTATCGTTTTCGGATTGCTTCCAGTAATTTTATATGCCACCCGAGTTTTTCAAAAAGCAATGAAGGTAGCTTTTAAAGAAGTTCGCGCTCAGGTTTCTAATTTAAATTCTTTTGTACAAGAAAGAATTACTGGTATGAAAATAGTACAGCTATTTACACGCGAAGAAATTGAAAAAGAGAAGTTTAGAGAAATCAATGAGAAACATCAAAATGCATGGCTTAAAACAGTTTGGTATAACTCTATATTTTTTCCGATTGCTGAGATTGTAAATGCTTTGGCTATTGGACTTGTTGTATGGTTTGGCATTCTGCAAAGTGTTGATGAGTTAAATAAGGAATATGCAGGTACTATAATTACTTTTTTCTTTTTGATAAATATGTTGTTTAGACCGCTGCGCCAGATTGCAGATAAGTTTAATACGTTGCAAATGGGAATGGTAGCAGCAAATAGAGTGTTTGATATTTTAGATACAGAAAGCCGTATCGATGATATAGGTACGGTAACGAAAGAGGAGGTAAAAGGTGATATTAAATTCACTGATGTTCATTTTAGTTATGTTGAAAATGAAGAAGTACTTCATGGAATTTCATTTGAGGTAAAAGCTGGTGAAACTGTTGCAATTGTTGGTGCAACAGGTGCTGGAAAATCAACAATTATCAACTTGTTAAATCGTTTTTATGAAATTGATTCAGGAAGTATTCTAGTTGATGATGTGGATATAGATGATTATCGTTTAGCCTCTTTACGAGGGCGAATTGCAGTTGTTTTACAAGATGTTTTTCTTTTTGCGGATACCATTGCTAATAATATTTCATTAAAGAATAAGAATATAAGTTTAGCTGAAATAGAAGCTGCTGCAAAACAAATTGGGGTGCACGAGTTTATTTCTAGTTTACCAGGCGGTTATCAATACAATGTAAAGGAAAGGGGTACTATGTTAAGTAGTGGTCAGCGTCAGTTAATTGCTTTTCTGCGTGCATATGTTAGTAATCCAAGTATACTGGTATTGGATGAAGCAACATCTTCTGTAGATACCTATTCGGAACAACTGATACAAAGTGCTACCGAAAAAATTACAGAAGGACGTACGTCAATAATTATTGCACACCGTTTGGCAACGATTAAAAAGGCAGATAAAATCTTGGTGATGGATGCTGGTTTGGTTGTTGAAACTGGAACACATCAAGAGTTATTAGATAAAGGTGGTTACTACAGAAACCTATACGAAGCTCAATTTTTGGCTGATGAAGTAGCTTAATAGTGCTATGGTTTTGGAGCTAAATCTGGCAATTCCAACTGGCCTGTATAAAATAAGTAGATTATAAAAGGTATAGTGGCAATCGTAGTTCCAGTAAAATATAAGGGAATGTACAGTAATCCACGTAATGCAATTTGTTTAAAATTTAATTGGTGTAATTTTTTAAATACGTAAAGTGTATAAAACAAAATTACCGCAGCCGCAAAATTAGTAAAAGTGGTAAATCCAACATTAAACAACCCCAATACGACTAGATAAATTACAAATTGTACTATTGCGTAGTGCGCAACGATATACATATTTATAACTACATGTTCCGTAAAGTTGTATTTCCTTTTGTCAATAAATATGAGCCATGAAATAAATGCAAAAATGGGAAGACTTACGTAAGTCATTAGTCCTTGATAATCGAAAATAACATCTGCTTTAGATCCGCCACTAATAAGGTACGAATCCATTAATGTTAATTTGTAAACTTTTTTTAAAACAAAGAACATTAATCCAGATAGAATAATCGAAAAAGCAAAGTAACTAATAGGATTAACGTATTTCTTTCGAACGCCATCTATATATCCCTTAATAACCACATCAGGTTTTGTAAATAGATGTAAAAAAGTCTGAAAGATTGTATTGTTTACATTCAGAAATCGACTAGTGAAATCTGTGGTAAGATTTTTAAAAGACAATCGATTGCGAATTACTTTCGCTCCACAAATAGGACAGAAATTATTAGTTGCTTCCAATGAATTTTGGCAATTTTTACAGTTCATTGTACAATCTTATACTAAATCTTCTTTTATGATTTCCTCTAAATTTTCCATGTCTTTGTAGTGTACAAATTCACCATTTTTAACGTAAGATATTTTCCCAGTTTCTTCGCTAACCACAATAGCCAGGGCATCCGTTTTTTCAGTTATACTTAAGGCTGCTCTATGGCGTAAACCATATTTTAATGGAATTTTACGATCATTACCTACTGGTAGTACCACTCGCGTTGCAACAATGTAATTATCTTCAATAATAGCTGCACCGTCGTGTAACGGACTATTTTTATAAAAAATACTTTCGATAATTGGTTGCGTAACTTCAATATTCATTTGATCACCTGAGGTTTTTACGAATTCAAGTGAATTAGCACGCTCTATAACAAGTAAAGCCCCTGTTCTAGATTCACTCATGCGTTCACATGCGTTTAATAATCCACTTAAATTTAGATTACTAGCTAAGCCTTCTTCTGGTCTTAAGAATTTAAAGTGTTTTACGAAGTTGCGTTTGTTAGAAAAGTTTGTTGAGCCAATCATCAATAAGAACTTTCTTATTTCTTGTTGAAAAACAATGATTAGTGCAATAAGTCCTACCTGCATAAATTGACCAACAAGGCTACTAATCATTTGCATGCCTAATAATTCTGTCAATTTCCAGAAACCCCAAACGATAACAATTCCAATAAAAATATTGATTGCAACCGAACCGCGAACCAATTTGTAGATGTAGTAAAGTAAGATAGCGACCAGAATAATGTCGATGAAGTCGGTTATCTTAAAATCGATAAAATTCAGAAAATCCAATCCGTAGTGTTTTTGTAAAATTAGAAAAAAAAGGGCTTATTCTGTTATACCATTTAGCTCTTCATATAAATGAACACATTCCATTGCCTCTTTTACATCGTGTACACGCAAAATTTTGGCACCTTTATCTAAAGCTAACATATTTAGAGCTGTCGTGCCATTAAGGGCAGCTGCAGCATTTGTATGTAGCGCTTTAAAAATCATCGATTTACGGCTTAGTCCAGCTAGAATAGGCAACTCGAAAGTATTAAATAGTTCTAAATTATTTAATATTTCGAAATTCTGAGCTCTAGTTTTTGAAAATCCAAAGCCCATATCAATGATAATATCATTAATTCCTAAGTTTCGCGCAGCATTAATTCGCTCGGCAAAATATTTACGCATTTCAATAATAATATCCTTGTAATCGGTAAGATCGCGCATGGTTTTAGGGTTTCCTCGCATGTGCATCATAATATAGGGGACTTGATATTTCGCCACCATATTCAACATATCATTATCCAAATATCCTGCAGATATATCATTAATAAGTGCGGCACCTATTTCTAAGCATTGTTCAGCTACTTTACTTCTAAATGTATCTATAGATAAAAGCGTTTCTGGAAATTCTTTGCATAACAGTTCAACAATAGGCAGCATCCTTTTTAATTCCTCATCTGTAGAGATATCATCTGCACCAGGCCTAGAACTATAAGCACCTAGATCTAAAAAGGTAGCCCCTTCGGTAATCATTTTTTCACAATGTAACAATACGGACTTCTGATTATTGTGTTTGCCGCCATCATAAAAAGAATCTGGCGTTAGGTTTAAAATACCCATTACTTTAGGAGAACTAAGATTAATGAGTTTTTGCTTGCAATTAATGGTCATTGAATAATTATATTTGGACTTTTGAGACCTCATTTCAGCTATATCGGCATGTGGCCTTGATGTTTCCAATATTTTAAGCGAAATTTACGCAAAATTATATAGTAGATGCAGTACACTTCGGAACAATATGATCTGGTTATAAAGACTTGTAGAGACCTGTTCCAAAAAAAGATGAAAGATTACGGTAGTGCATGGCGAATTTTACGCCTTCCTTCGCTTACCGATCAAATTTTTATAAAGGCAAAAAGAATACGAGGACTTCAGGAAAATGAAGTTCACAAGGTTGATGAAGGCCAACAATCGGAATTTATCGGAATTATTAATTATTCTTTAATGGCACTTATCCAAATTGAATTGGGTGTGGCCGAAGAACCAGATTTAACTACAGAAAAAGCGGTAGCCTTATTCGATAAACATGCTGCTGCTACAAAAGAATTAATGCAAAATAAAAATCATGATTATGGTGAGGCTTGGCGTGATATGCGTGTGAGTTCACTTACAGATTTAATTATTCAAAAATTACTTCGCGTAAAACAAATAGAAGATAACAAGGGTAAAACGCTAGTTAGTGAAGGTATTGATGCCAATTACCAAGACATGGTGAATTATGCTATTTTTGCGATGATTCATCTCGAGGAAAATTCAATACAAGCATGAAATATATAGTATCATTTTCTAGAATTGTTGTTGGCATTCTATTCATTATTAGTGGGTACATTAAGTTAAACGACCCTGTTGGTTTTTCATTTAAGTTAGAAGAATATTTTAGTCAGGGTGTATTGGATCTTCCATTTTTTATGGACTATGCCTTAATCCTATCTATAATTGTTGTAATTGTAGAGGTATTGCTTGGTGTAATGCTATTGATAGGTTATCGTGCGAAATTTACTTTATGGAGCTTATTATTAATGATAATCTTCTTTACGTTTCTTACTTTTTACTCAGCTTATTTTAATAAAGTAACCGATTGTGGCTGTTTTGGTGATGCAATCAAATTAACTCCATGGGAGTCTTTTAGTAAAGATGTTATTCTATTAGTATTAATTATAATATTATTTGTCGGAAAGAAATATATAAAGCCAATTTTGTCTTTCAATTTAGAACGAATAGTAATGGTGGTATCCATATTGGCTTGTGCGCTCTATGCGAATTATGTGCTTAAGCATTTACCGGTAATCGATTTTCGACCGTATAAAATAGGAGCGAATATTACTGAAGGAATGACCGTGCCAGAGGATGCACCAAAGTCCATTTTTGATTATGCATGGCGATTTAAGGTAAATGGAGAAGAGCAAATAATAGTTACGCAGGGTGATTATCCATCGGTAGATGGCGAGTTTATTGATGTAGAAACTACAGAAGTTCAAAAAGGCTATGAGCCACCCGTTCACGATTTTACTGTTGAACAGAATGGCGAAGACTTTGCAGCTACCTTATTGCAAGAGCCAAAATTGGTAATGGTCATTGCATACGATTTAAGAAAGAGCACCTTAAAAGAATTCGCAGAAGTAAAAGCGGTAGCCGATTTGGCCATTAAAAATGGATATAAAGTAATTGGGATGTCGGCTTCTAATGCAGAGCAAACACTAGATGTAAAGAAACAATATCAATTAAATTTCGATTTTTATTATACCGATGAAACTACTTTAAAAACTATAGTTAGAAGTAATCCAGGGATATTGGTTCTGGAAAAAGGAACAATCAAACAAAAAGTACATTATAACGATTTAGACGAATTAATTTTCGAATAATCCGAATTCATAAATAATTGGTTTATTTGCAAAAAAGAGTTTTCAGAGAACAATAAATATAAAAAGATGAGAAGTAAAATAGTAGCAGGTAATTGGAAGATGAACAAGACCTATCATGAGATGGAGACCTTATTGGGAGAATTGGAAGCAAAAGTACCAGATACAGATGCCGAGATAATGGTTTCACCGAGTTTTGTAAATCTACCAAGAGCATTTAAAATGCTTGAATCTTCAGTTATAGAGCCTATTGCACAAAACATGCATTTTGCAGAAAGTGGAGCTTATACTGGTGAGGTATCGGCAGATATGCTTAAAGCTATCGGCGTAGATACGGTAATCTTAGGCCATTCAGAACGTAGATCTATTTTTGGAGAAACGGATGAGCTGTTGGCTAAAAAAGTTATTGCTGCTTTAGAGAAAGACCTTCGTGTAGTTTTCTGTTTTGGTGAAGAATTGGAAGATAGAAAATCTGAAAATCATTTTAATATAGTTGCGGATCAATTGACAAAAGGCCTTTTTAATTTAAAGGCAGATGCTTGGAAAAATATTGTATTGGCTTATGAGCCTGTATGGGCAATAGGTACGGGTGAAACGGCTTCTCCAGAGCAAGCGCAAGAAATGCACGCTTTCATCAGAAAGACAATATCTAACGAGTACGATGAGGCTATTGCTGATAACGTTACCATTTTATATGGTGGTAGTGTAAAGCCAGCAAATGCAGCTGAAATTTTTTCAAAGCCTGATGTTGATGGTGGTTTAATTGGCGGGGCTTCTTTAAATGCAGATGACTTTATAGCTATCGTAAAAGCAATATAATTAACCAAAAAAAGCACCTTCTTAAAGTATTGAGAAGGTGTTTTTTTTTGGTTAATACTTTTCTTATTTAATTTATAAAAACGAACTGTGTCCAATTCTAACTACGTAGAATATTCTTTTCGAATAAATCCAGTGCAACCTGGGGCAGAAATATTAATGGCTGAACTTGGTGAACGTAACTTTGAAAGTTTCGTAGAGCAAGAAGACGGACTCCTGGCATACATTCAGAAAAGTGACTGGTCAGAAGATATTTTAGAAGGCGTGGACATTCTTGAAAACCCAGAATTTCAAATTTTATTTGAATCAAAAGAAATAGAACAAGAGAATTGGAATGTAACGTGGGAATCAAATTTCGAGCCTATTCAAGTGGAGAATAGATGTAGGGTTCGCGCACCGTTTCACGAAAAATTAGACTTTGAATACGATATTGTTATTGAACCTAAAATGAGTTTTGGAACGGGGCATCACGAAACCACGCAGATGATGTTGCGTTATGTGCTGGAAAATGATTTTAGTAAAAAGTCTGTTTTAGATATGGGCAGTGGTACGGGTGTTTTGGCCATATTAGCAGAAATGCGTGGTGCTGCAGTTGTAGATGCAATTGATATTGATAATTGGTGTTATTTAAATGCCTTGGAAAATGTAGAGCGCAATAATTGCAAGCACATAAAAGTATTCGAAGGCGATGCGAGTTTGTTAGTTACAGTAGATAAGTATGATACTGTTTTAGCTAATATCAATAGAAATATATTACTACAAGATATTCCAACCTACGCCAATGTTCTTAAATCGGAAGGATCTCTCTTTCTAAGTGGTTTTTATGCTGAAGATATTCCAATGCTTACAGAGAGATGTATCGAATCGGGAATGGTTTTTCAGAATAGTATTAAAAACGGCGATTGGGTGGCAGCTTCTTTTAAGAAGAAATAATGTTATAATGTGTTAAATTTCAGGTAGTTTGTAATTTCATATAAATTTTAGAGACTATTTTTTAGAATTTTATATATTAGTTGAAAATATGTTTATGGACACGAATGAAAGAATACTAGAAGAAGTTCTAGTAGAAGAGGAAACCGTAAAACAGAACGAAATAGTTCTCTTTAATGATGATGTAAATACTTTTGATCACGTCATAGATACTCTGGTAGATGTTTGTGAACATTCACCAGAACAAGCAGAGCAGTGCTCACTAATTGTACATTACAAAGGAAAATGCACCGTAAAGACGGGTGAATACGACGACTTAAAACCACGTTGCAGCCGCTTACTTCAAGCTGGCTTAAGTGCTGAGATAATGTGAGTTTATTATTATTTTTTTTAAATACTGAGAAAATTCATATTAAGTAGTTAATTTTTTGCAATATTGTTTATATTGGCTTGATTCCATTAGAAATCATTTACATTTTATTTTTGATAATGTAAATGAAAAAATATATCAAAGCTACAATTATGAACAAATTTTTCCCCCTAGTTCTATCTTTAATTTTAATAAGTTTTAGTTGTTCAGACGATGACAAAACTACCGCTAGTGTAGGTCCATCTAATCTTGCCATTACTACAGATGTTAGTGATGATGGTTCGGGTAGTGTATCATTTACGGCGACTGCTACAAATGCTTTTTCTTATGTATTCGATTTTGGTGATGGCACTTCTAAAGAGTCACTTAATGGTAAGGTAGCTAAAGTCTACAGTCAAGAAGGTGAAAATACTTTTACCATAAAAATTACAGCGTTTGGTACTGGTGATACGAGTATCTCAGAAACTTTTGATATTGTAGTGAATGTAAGTACTTTGTCTGCTGAAGACATGGAGGTAATAAACTTACTAACTAGTGGTACTACCAAAACATGGTATTTAGCAGCATCGCAACCAGGACACTTAGGGCTTGGACCTGCAAGAGAAGGAATAGATGGCGACTGGTGGTATCCAAAATGGTATTCTGCACAAGCCTTTGAAAAATGTGCAAGTGGAGATTCCGATTGCTTTTGTGATGATGAATTAACGTTCACTGTAGCAAGTAATGGTGCACTATCGTATGAGTTAGATAATAAAGGGCAAACATTTTTTAATGGAGCTCATAAAGAAGTTGTTGGTGGTACGGTAACTGATGATTTCTGCTACGATTTTGATGCTACCGGAGTTAAGGAGGTTACTTTGTCTTCGGTTTCGGGTAATGTTCCAACTGCGGAAACTACAGGAATGCAACTAGATTTTTCAGATTCAGGTTTTATGAGTTATTATGTAGGCTCTTCAACGTATGAAATACTTTCAATTAGTGAAGATATGTTGTACGTAAGAACTTATGATAGTGCCAATGCCGATTTTGCGTGGTACTTACGGTTTTCTTCAGAACCGGCTATAAATGGCGGGGATGAAGTACTCGAAACAAGCTATACAAATCTCGTTTGGTCTGATGAATTTGATGTTGATGGTGCACCAAATCCAGCAAATTGGGGTTATGATCTCGGTGCTGGAGGATGGGGTAATAGCGAGTCGCAGACCTATACCGATAATGCTGAAAATGTTAGGGTAGAAGAGGGTGTATTAAAAATAACAGCAATATCAGAAGGTGGTGAGCCTAGTGTATATTATTTCGATGATGTTTCACTAGAAGGCACTACTACATCAGAGTCTTTACAGGACTTTGAAGGTGCTTCTCAGACTTTTTCAGATTTTGGTGGTGCAGCAACGATTACTGCGAATAACCCAGATGCCTCTGGAATGAATACTTCCACAATGGTGGCAGAATTTACAAAACCTATTGGAGCAGAAACTTGGGCAGGATCTTATTTCGATTTGTCAGCACCTGTAGATTTAAATACTTTTTCAGATATAAAACTTAAGGCTTGGTCTCCAGAAGCGGATGTTATCGTAAAAGTGAAATTAGAAAATTCGGCTAATAGTGATGAAAGTCATGAGGTAGATGCAACAACTTCAGTTGCAGGGGCGTGGGAAGAATTAACCTTTGATTTTAGTGGTGCTCCGGCCTTTACTTACGATAGGTTTGTAATTTTCTTCGACTTTGGTAAATCACCAGCGGGAAGTTATACTTCTGCCCGAATAAAATCTGAAAATCTATATGAGTTTACCTATGGTCGTGTTGAGGTACGCGCAAAACTGCCTTCTGCAGGAGGTACATGGCCAGCTCTATGGGCCTTGGGTGCTAATTTCGATACCGTTGGATGGCCTGCTTGTGGTGAAATAGATATTATGGAACACGTAGGAAATAATAATAATGTTGTTTCAAGTGCGCTACATTACCCAGGAAACTTTGGTGGTACTGCGGTAGTAGGCACCACTACAACTAGTACAGCAACTACAGAGTTTCATAACTATACGGTTGAGTGGACTCCTGAGAGTATTAAGTTCGTTGTAGACGATATGGTTATTCACAACAGTTTAATGAATACAGCGGGCACACCTTTTAATGAGGACTTTTTCTTCATTATGAATATTGCTATGGGCGGCACATTGGGTGGTGTAGTAGATGGCGCATTTACAGAAGACACTATGGAAGTCGACTATATACGTGTATATCAATAGTACTTACGAATCTTGGAAATACGCTAATTACAAGGCCCTATTTAATGCGGCAGCTTGTTTCGGATAAGTCCGTACACAAATGTGCCTAAAGTTGCTGCAGCAATAACTATTATCATGCTATAAACTCCTGTTCCTAAAAGTATATACATAGGTCCAGGGCAAGCACCAGCTAAGGCCCAACCCAATCCAAAAATGGTTCCTCCAATAATGTAACGAGCAACACTTTTGGCTTTAGGAGGAACATTAATAGTGTTTCCTTCAATGCTTTTGATATTGAATTTTTTAAGTGCCCAGATAAAAATAATACCTAGTACTACGGCAGAACCGATAATACCATACATGTGAAACGATTGAAATTTAAACATTTCAAAAATCCGGTACCACGAAACAGCTTCCGATTTAACGAGTACTATTCCGAAGAAGATACCAACGAGTAAAAATTTTAAAAACTTCATAATTAAAAGATAAGGGGTAAAAGAAGGTGTGTCATTAGTAAACCACCGATAAAAAATCCGATTACGGCAATTAAAGAAGGTAGCTGTAAATTACTTAATCCAGTAATAGCGTGTCCAGAGGTACAACCACCGGCATAGCGCGTTCCAAATCCAACCAAAAATCCAGCAATTATTAGAATTGAAATTCCTTTTAAGGTAAATACATTATCGAGTCCGTATATCTCTTGCGGTAAAATAGTTTCACCAATATTCGAAAATCCGAGTGCTTGTAAATCGGTTATCGTAGCTGAACTCAAATCAATGGCACTACCATCAGAAAGAAAAGTTACGGCGATATACCCACCAATTATAGCACCTAAAACAACCGTTAAGTTCCATTTTTGAGCTTTCCAATCGAAGCGAAAAAAATCGGAATATTTTCCAGCACCTCCGATGGTGCATAATGTTCTAAGATTAGATGACATGCCAAAAGTCTTACCAAAGTAGATAAGCAATAGCATTACTAAAGATATTAATGGACCAGAAACATACCAGGGCCATGGTTTTAAGAGGAACTCCATAGATTTTTATTTGGCGCAAAGATAAACGTAATTATTTGTCTCAACCTTTATAGCATTTCTATCTATATTTATCTAAAATATTAGCATGCATAAAACGAGATTTTCAAGTTGCTTTGTCTTTTTACTGGTCATAACCTTACAATTAGGTAGCGCTGAAATTAAAGCACAAGATTTGCCAAGAAGTTATCGTGCGCAAAAGGCGAATGATGAAATTGTTATCGATGGAAAAGCAACGGAAACGACTTGGAAAGCAGCTGCCTGGACCATGAATTTTACCGATATAGAAGGGGAGAAGCAACCAAAATACGACACACGCATGAAAATGTCTTGGGATGATGCCAACCTTTATTTTTATGTGGAAATGGAAGAACCGCATGTATGGGGAACATTAAAAGAACGCGATACGGTAATATTCTATAATAACGATTTCGAGGTGTTTTTAGACCCCAATGGGGATACCCATAATTATATGGAATTTGAAATGAATGCCCTAAATACGGTGTGGGATTTATGGTTGACAAAGCCCTATCGCAATGGTCCTAAGGTTATTGATGGTTGGGATATCGCCGGATTAAAATCTGCAGTACATATTAATGGTACTTTAAATAATTCGGGAGATACCGATAAAGGGTGGCAAGTAGAAATTGCAATGCCTTGGAAAGCACTTTTAGAAGCAAGTGATAAGAACGAAGTGCCTGTAAATGAGTTTTGGCGTATTAATTTTTCACGAGTGAATTGGGATTTCGATTTAGTCGATGGGCGTTATTCGAGAAAGAAAAATGCGGCGGGCAAATTCGAGCGCGAATACAATTGGGTATGGTCGCCACAAGGAGTAATAAATATGCACGAACCGGAACATTGGGGTTATGTGTTTTTTGCAGAAGGTGCTACGGAGACTTTTGAAATTCCTGAGGATGACAAAATTAAAAGGCATTTGTATGCATTGGCACGAAAGCTTTGGTCAAATAAAGAGTCGGTTATTGGTGCGGAATTAAAACAACAAATAGAAACTGAATTCGAAATTGATGGGAAGCAGCTAACACCGGTATTTGAGCAGCATAAATTCGGATGGAACATTACTGTAGAAAGTCCTTTTACAAATATGGTATTGTTGTTAAGTGACAACGGTAAGTTTAGTGCTAAATAGTTTCTAACTATTTTTTAATGCAGAGTCCTCAAAATTCTTCATCACTTTGTTAAGTGATAAATGTGTTTCTGCATAAATTCTAGCATTTCTTGTCATTCTAGTTTCTTCACCGTTCTTAGAGAAAGCACGATTAATTCCTTGATTTAAAGCATTTTGGTTTTCTGCATCTACTAGAATTCCCATTTTGTTTTGCTTTACAAGATTATGCAGTCCTGTAGATTTATTGGCAGTAACCAAAGCAAGTCCGCCAACGGAGAGAATAGTGTTTAATTTCGAAGGCATTACCAAATCGCTAGCAACATTTTTCTGTACCACCAAGTGCAGGTCGGCCATGTTCAAAAACGAATTAAAACTTTCATGCGGTTGTAACGGAAAGAAATGAACATTTTCCAATTCCATTTTCTTCGCAATTTTCTGTAATTGTATTTTATATGGCCCAGTTCCACAGAAGATAAATTGATACTGCCCATGTTCTTGCGCGGCAAACAAAATGGCATCCAAACCTTGTTTTTCACCCATACCACCGGAGTATAAAATAATTTTGTCTTCTGGGTTAAAGCCAAAATCTTCTTTTAGTTTGTTGCGGTCGGGTAAAGGGTAGAAGTTTGTAGTATCGCTCCAGTTCGGAAATAATACCACATCTTTCTGAGATTTTTTTTGAACCTTATCCACCATTTTTTTCGAGATACTACTTACGGTATCGGAATTTTTCATAATAAAATTCTCCAATTTAAAAAGCGCATTTAACACTTTTGGAGATTTAATCATTTTTAAATCCTTAGCCATTTCAATTTGTAAATCTTGAATATGGTAAATATGTTTAGCCTTCCTTACTTTCTTATAAAAATAACCCAGTAGTCCTACTTGAAAAGAAGGTGCTACAGTAAGTATATAGTCGAATTTTCTTTTGGGTAGTAAAACGAGAATCATTAAAAAAGCCGAAATAAAGAAGGATATATCTAACAGCATTCTTTTGAGCCCCGAGGGTTTTTTAGGCACATACATGGGGCAACGATGTACTTTTATTTTTTTATCACCAACTTTTTGAATCTCGGTACTATACCAAAATCTTTTTTTACGATAGGGTTCTTGAACGCTCCAATAAGGGTAGTATGGATAGGTTGTTATTACTTCGCAGTCGTAGTCGTGTTCTGCCAACCAATTTATCATTTCGCTACTGTACTTGCCAATACCTGTAAGTTCTGGGTAATAATTGTAGCCCACCAATAATAGGTTCTTTCCCATGTGTTCTAGGTTAAGATTTTTCACTAATAAGATTATAAATCATACAATTTTTAGCTGTACAATTGAGGCTTTCGTTGGGGGAACAGTTAAAAGCGTATTATCGATTAAAAGTAAATTTAGTCGATAAACAATAGTACTAAATGTTTGGGGTTAAAAGAAGTAACAGACCTAGAAATAGTCAGCTTTAGCACTTAATTAACATAGTCTTAAAATATTGGTCATATTGGCTACATATCTTAGAATTTTCAATTGTAATAATGCCAATAATGCAATCCTTTAATGCGCCTAATTGCTTGGGTTTCATCGATGAGTGGTATAAAAAAGTTAAGATATGGTTAAAATTTATTCGTATTCTTTCAGTTTGTCGATTTTCTCAAATTCCGAAGTACTTTTTTGATATTCTTTCGTTGTATAGTATAGTGTGTAGAAGGGCTGTGTTTTAATGGCCATTAATGATGATTAGTGTTTCCCAAATGAGATTGTTATTTCCTGTTATTTTATTATTTTTTTGTTCGATTGGATGTTTTGCGCAAGATATTGTAAACGTAGATACTGTTAGTTCAACATTTGAAAGCCCAAAGCTATTGCATTCAATAAATACTGCTGGCGGATCTGTTAGTGGAGAAAATGGATCTGGAAGCTATGCAATTGGTCAATTATTTGTTGGTGATATGAATTCACCGGCACATACTATTACCGAGGGGGTTTTACAACAAAAAGACAATTCTTTATCGGTAGATACAAATACGATAGCCATAGCAGCATATCCGAATCCGACAACCGATTATTTTTTTGTTGAAGTTGATGAATTTAAAAGTAGGAATTTAAATTACCAGCTTGTAAATTTGCAAGGAAAGATTTTGACAAAGAATCTAATTCAAGATTTCAAAACCAAAATAACCTCTACTTTCTTACATCAAGGAATTTATATTATTAGTGTTTTAGAAGGCAATGTGCTTTTAAAATCCCTAAAAATTATTAAGCGTTAAGTAGAATGAGGCAGGTTATTTTTATAGTTATTTTTTTGGTAGGTGTATTTGTTCAGAGTCAAACGCCTCAAAAAATTAGTTACCAAGCAATGGTTCGCGATGCAGACCAGAATTTAGTAATTAACAAACCCGTAGGTTTAAAGATTTCCATACTTCAAAATTCGATAGACGGCACTGTAGTGTATTCAGAATCACATACACCCGTTACAAATAGTGGTGGCTTAGTCACCATTCAGATAGGTGCAGGACTAAGTAAAAATCAAGATTTCGAAAGTGTAACATGGGCGAAAGGCCCTTATTTTATTGAAACCCAAATAGACCCAACAGGAGGAACCGATTATTCGATTGTAGGTGTTACTGAACTTTTAAGCGTGCCGTATGCTTTACATTCCAAATCGGCTGAAACCTTAGTTGGTTTTGATGGGGATTATGCCAAAAAAGCAGCAATTGTTTCTTTTACGCTTTCTAGAATAGTAACGAATAGTGATATTGGTAATACTATAGCATGTACGAGTACTGCAGAATTAACATTACCTGAAAATTTTAATATGGCCATCGGCGATGTTATCAATTTAGAAGCGCATAATGGAGCTGTTTTAACGGTAAAAGCAGCTGCTGGGGTGCAACTTAATTACCAAGCAGGAGGCACAGCAACTTTTTCTAGTAATCAAAAACAAGTGCGATTTGGCTTGTTACGAAAAAGTGATACCAATGCTTTTATAATCTCTGGGCAATGAGATATTTACTTTTTTTATTGCTTTGTGCTACGCAGTTAATGGGGCAGAATTATCATTACGCGGTTGATACTCCTGATACAGATGCGCAAGAAAATAGCTTTACCTATACCTTAGTTGAAGCTGCAACTACAAGTGCTGGTATTTATACTAAAGATGGTGTCTTACTGCGGACATTATGGAGTAATGAATATAAAAATAAAGGATCTCATTCGGCGAAGTGGGATGGTTTAGATGATGAAGGCATTGCAGTAGCAAAAGGGGCATATAATGCTAAGGTTTTAGCTAATAATGTACAATATGAATGGGAAGGTGCAAAAATAGGAAACACTTCTAAAGATTTAACGGGGGGTAATCGGTACCATGGTCTAAGTGGATTTTTTAAGTTTATCGTAGCGGACGATGATATTTATTGGACGAACGGTTATAACGAACAACGGAGTGCAGCCAATCGATCTTCAATTCATAATCCGCAAGTTACTACGCCTGTTTTAGATAAAGGAGCTATTATAAAATATATTAGTGCTGACGACAATTATGTGTTTTGGAGTGCCCACGATGTACACAGCGATACCTCATTTGTGTTTGTTACAACGCGCACAGAAAATGAAGAATACCAATTTTCCAAGGCCAGTAATTATGAGGTTACTTATGGCAGAACGCATAACTCTACCCTAAATACAATAAAAGGCAAGGACTCCTATATTACGGGTTTAGCCCGCGGCGGAAACTATTTGTTTATCGCACGGCAGTTGCAGCATACCATTCATGTTTTAGACATTGCTAATGGTGGCACTTTAGTGCAAACAATAAAGTCAATTAGTGCCCCAAGAGAACTTACAGCAGATGGGAATGGAAATTTATGGATTATCTCTGATGCCAATCAGGTTGCGAAATACCAAATTGGCGCCAATGGCATTTTAGGGTCTCCAACGCAAATACTACAGGGAATTGAAGAACCTTTAACCTTAGCGTTTAATACAAATGAAAATGAAATAGCAATTTGTGACGGCGGCACGCGACAACAGGTGCGTTTTTTTAATGCCGTAAATGGGGTAGAAGCGAATGCCTTTGGGCAGTTGGGAGGTTACAAAAATAGCCCAGCTGTTGCGAATGATAAATTCTATTTTTCAGATTCTAAAAGCAAGAAATTTGATGCTGATATCTATACACCGCAATACAATCATGCGGCATTAAGCTTTCAGAACGATGGCTCATTTTGGGTGTTAGATGTTGGTAATAATCGCATGATGCATTACAATCAAAACAGAAATTTCATTGAAAAAATTCAGTACACGCCAGATTGGCTAACGATGTCGATTGACAAAAACAATTCTAGCAAATTATTTGTAGACTTTTTAGAATATGAAATTGATTACGCACAAGTTGATGTTGCCAAAAGCTGGACGCTAAAAAATAATTGGGGCTATACTATTACTGATGAATACAATAATGCTTTCGGACGAATTAGAGAACCTGTTACTTTGTCCAATGGAAAAACATATTTTCTTTTAAGGCAAGACCAGAACTTTACAGTTGCAGAACTAGGTTCATTAGGGGTTAGAATTACTGATATAGTTTTGGATGGACTTGATTGGGTTTGGTTGGCAGATGGTACTTTAGTCTATGTAGATATTGCGAAACTTGGTGGTAAAGTAATTTGGTCTGCTTATAAATTGAATGGATTTACTGTTGAAGGCAATCCGCAATATGGTAATGGGACGAGTATTACCTCACGTTCGAATATAAAAAGTACAGATCCGTTGTATCGAATGGGAGGCATCTTAAGTTTAGGATTTATTGATGACGATAAGTTAGTCACCTTTGATAATCGGCCTGAAGAATATGGAATGGGTAATGGTTATCATTTAGGTCTGCTTGATACTAGCACCAATGAATGGTTGTTTAAAACTTCTATGGCCACAGGAAATAATTACTCCGGGGATTATCCGTTAGATGGACGTTTTGACACTGGTAATGAGGTACACAATGCGGGGAGTAGGGTAATGATTTTTCGAGATAATATTCTATGGGGTTACTATGGCGAATTTTGGAAAGGAGGCTTCCAAACAAACCAATATGCACATTATAACAAGAATGGTTTATTACTTAGTGTTTTTGGAACTAACCAATATTTAAATCCAAATGATTCTTGGGATAACACTAAAAAACACATCCCATTTAAGGGAATGGCAGGTAATGCTATTTCGCCTTATGCAGTTGCACATCCTACAAATGAGGATATAGGCTATTTATTTCATCCTGATGAATCGTGGCATGGCGGCATCCATCGCTGGAAAATTTCAAATTTGAAAAGTATTAGGGAATACACGACTCCTATTTTAAATTAACTATTGAATTACTAGCGTTAATTTATAGTTGGCTGGCATAATTAAGAATAACTAGTTCAAGACTGCATCTCTAAAAGTCCGCATAACATTGTCTATGTTTAAGTTTTTTTCGGAATACAATCTGGCATTTTGTTTTAGTAGCTTTCCGTCTTCTTCATTTAAGGCCCTTTCCAAACCATTATCTAAGGCTTGTTGATTTTCTGTAGGAACCAAAATTCCCATTTGATATTTGTCCACTAGATTATAAAGGTTGGAACCTTTGTCGGCAGTAATTAAACTAAGCCCACCAACGGCTAAAATAGCGGTAAGTTTGGATGGCAGCACCAAGTCACTCGCTTTGGTCTTTTGCATGACTAGATGTACGGTAGCCATATTTAAAAAAGCATTAAATTTTTCTTTGGGTTGTAGCGGAAAAAAACCAAGGTTTTTTAAATTCATTTCTTTTGCTGCGCGTTGCAATTCCTTTTTATAAGGCCCTGTCCCACAAATTGCAAATTTGATGTTTGGGTGGGTTTCAAATTTTTTGGCAGTTTTAAGTATAGCAATTAATCCTTGTTTTTCGCCAATAGCGCCAGAGTATAAAACAACCTTATCCTTGGGTTGGTAGCCATAATTCACTTTCAATTGATTTTGATTCTCCAACGGATGAAATATTTTATTATCTACCCAATTTGGAAACAATATCACTTCACTCTCTGTTTTATCTTCAATCTTGGCGACCATGTTTTCGGATATACTACTTACAACATCAGATTTATTCAGTATGCGATTTTCTAATCGAAATAGCGTTTTTAGAAGCTTTTTAGATTTTATCATTTCAAGATCTTGCGCTACTTCAATCTGTAAATCTTGCACATGATAAATATGTTTTCCGTTTCTAAATTTTTTGAAAAAGTTACCGAGTAAACCCAGTTGAAATGAAGGAGCTACGGTAAAAATAAAATCGAATTTATTAAAGAATGCAAGCTTTGCTAATTGAAATGTTACAGAAGCGAAAAAAGACAAATCTAAGAGCATTCTTTTTTTTCCACTAGGCACATTAGGTACATACATTGGGCACCGATAAATAGTAATTGAACCACCAGACTTAAAGGAGCTTTTTTCCTTTTTATACCAAAAGCGATTTTTACGATAGGGCTCTTGAACTTTCCAGTAGGGGTAATAAGGGTAGGTGGTAATGACCGTACAGTCGTAGCCTTCCTTGGCAAGCCATTCTATCATTTCGCCACTGTACTTACCAATACCAGTAAGTTCGGGGTAAAAATTGTACCCTATTAGGAGTATTTTGTTTTTCACAATACTTTAAATTGCTTAACTAGTTAGGTTAGAAGTGAATTGGTTACGCATAAAAGAATTGATAATTAAAATAATTACCATCGTGGTTTTTCAAATGCTACAGGGTTTATTCTACAGACCAGATTGGGTTGTACATCACTAGTTACAATGGAGCCTGCTACTAATACCGTATCAACACCAACAGTTACATTAGGCCCTACAAAACAACAAGCACCCACCCAACAACCATCTTCTAAAGTTATTGGACCATTTCTATAGTCCATAGCTGGTGATTTATAATTGTGATTTCCACCACATAAAAATGCACGTTGCGAAATACATACATTATCACCTATTATAACTTTTTTAAAATTTAAAATAAATACCTCTTCGCCAATCCAGACATTATCTCCAATTTCTAATTTCCAAGGAAAATGAATATTTATGTTTGGTTTTATTACAGTTCTTTTGCCAATTTTAGCACCGAAAGCGCGTAATAGAAATACTTTCAAATTGCTAGGGTAGGGTAATGTAGATCTAAAGAGAAATACTTTTAACAAATACCAGAGCCCCTCTTTCCATCGTGGTACACCTCTATCTAAACCCATGGAAGGTTTAAAATCTTGAAGGTTTACTTTTGAAGTGGGTTTTTCGTTGTTATCTTTCATAGTACTACTTAGGTGCTATTGCTTTTAAGAAGCTTTTTGCCGCACTTTCAACCGCGAAATAATGCTGATAGGTTGCAACTGCATTTTCAGACATATGCTGCCATTGTTCCAAATTAAGTTTAGAATACGCTTCAAATAACTCAATTGTGCCAACTGTAGTATCAGTTGCAACATAGCCGCCACCACCGCTTTTAATCTCACGCCAAATATTTATTTTATTCGAAATTAATACGGGTCTACCACAGGCCAGCGCTTCAACAATTGCAATGCCAAAATTTTCTTGATGACTTGGTAAAACAAAAGCTTTGCAACCATAAAAGGCTCCCCATTTAGCATTGCCTGAAAGCATACCAGGCAGCAAGACATTTTTTTGCAGAAGTGCGTCTTCTAAAATTATCTTTTCAATTTGTTTGCCATAGTTACTCTCCAAACCTGGGCCGGCAACAACCAATTTTGGAAGTACAACTGTAGCATCTAGTGCTAACTGCTGCTTACTAAATTCGGAATAGGCTTTTAATAAAATGTCCACACCTTTTTTTTCATGAATCCTACTAAGAAATAGAAAATAGGAACTCCCTTTTGTTTCGGGACATTTTTCTACAAATGCAGTAGTCATATTAGTATGATAACTCGGAGGTTGTTCAACGCCAAGTCCTACTACTAGCTCACTTTTTGGCTCATACGGATTAAATGGAATGCGCGCTAATTGTTTCTCTTCTTCACAAGTAAATAATAAACCAACTACAGTATTCACTACATTTTTTTCAATAAATCCCCAATACAACACATTTCGAATAGCCTTTAATTTTCTTTCATGAGCTTTTTGAAAATAAGGGTCTAGCATACCATGTGGCATGGTATATATTCGTGGTGTTATTACACCATTATTCTTTTTGTTTAAATACTTTTTCGCTTTATAAACGGCATAGCTAGGATATTGCCATAAGCCGTGAATGATAACAACTGAAAAACGATTGAGGTTATTCACTAACCAAGGCTTCAGTTCTTTAGTATAACATAGCGGGTTGTTGGCCGGCCCCAATGCATGGGTAATAAATTGATCTTGTTGTAAAAAAGTTTCTGTTGGCATATCTGTGCTTACCACTTCACTTTCGACTTCAAGTAGTGCCAAACCTTTTATAATTGTACGTACTGCTTGACACACACCCCCTCGTTTCGGATCCATCTTATCAATAACATGTAGAACCTTCATTGCTATTTGGCTTTGTCTAGAATAGTTAAGTAGATTTTTTCAATAGCATCTAAAGCCTTCTTTTGGTCAAAGCGCTTTACATTTTCTAAGCCATCCATTATCACAGAGGTTCGTTCAGTTGGTGTTAAAGAAAGAAGTTGATTGACTTTTTCCGCAGCGTCAGCTGCCCAGTGATTTTTATTGGCAGTGGTTCGCTTTGGAATTAAAATAGCTGCAGTAGCTGCTACTTCAGTCATCGGTGGTTCATTCGTAGTTATTACCGGGCAGCCAGATGCCATAGCTTCTGCTATTGGCCAACCGAAACCTTCATCATACGAGGGGTATAAAAGTAAAGTTGCCCCTGCAAAAGCATTTTTCACGGTTGCATCATTAGCACCGACAAGAAAATGTATGTCTTTGTGATAAGGCGATTCTTTTTGTGAATGCTGTAAGTTGTAATCAGGTTTTTCACCTACTAAAAGCAATGGTAGGTTTGTTTTATAACTAGAACGAAGTGCATTGTAAATTTCAATAATCCCAATTCTATTTTTATACCATTGATTCCCGCCTACGTGCAATATATAACCCGCAGCGAGTTCGATGTTAGTGGTTTGTGATAATTTTTCGCGAACTTCGGTAACATTCTGTGGCGTAAAATTTCGATTCATTCCATTATAAACCACTTCGGAAATAGCTGGTCTATTTTCTAAAAAACGATGTAAGTCTTCTTTTGTTCTTTTTGATACTGAAATAAAATTATTCCCTTTTGAATAACCCCTGCGTATCATTTTTTGATAGATTTTACCAGTAGAACTCGTAGGGTTTTCTTCAATTTCATTGTTGGCCGATCGTTGTGCTAAAAAATCATGACAATGTATTGCGTGAGGTTTATCGGCAACTAATGGCACCCATGGCCCCAAAGCATGATCGGTGAAAACAAACAGACTGTTTTGATCGCTATTATTAAGCATTTTTTTTACCGTTCTCGGGAAAACGACGAATTGGTCGATATAACCCAACCATTTTTTTAAAAAGGCAGGAGCTGGCAATTTTGAAAATTTGGCTACCGGTGACCAAATTGCAACTTCATGCCCACGTTGTTGCATTCCATCGGAAAGCATTTTAGCAAAACGCGGCATACTTTGATGACTTAAAAAATCGGGATGTGTAAAAAAGATAATTTTCATTATAGTGGTATCCACCTTTTTGTAAAAGGTTACATATAGATACTAGATTGTATCTTTTTTATTTACTTTAAAAGCACTTATTAATAAACCTGTAACCAAAATACTAAAACCTAAGGTAGTCGGTTGACCCCATTGTCCATTCGGTAGCAATAAAAGACAAAAACTTAATAATAACCAAGGTAATAGGTTATTCTGCTTTAAGGCTCGTAGTGATGAATATGCTAAGTGCAATCCTAAAGAAACACGAATAAAAATAAGGATTAAACCTAATATAAGTCCGGATTCACCTATAAGTCTAGACCATTCATCTTCAGCATAAATCAACATGATTTTCTCACCAGTCAATAATTTACCTCCTGCGTTAGTACCAATTCCGAGTCCATATCCAAAAAACGGAGTTTCTGCGGAATCTGAAATGGAGTTTACCATACCCCCTAAATAACGATCTATTAACGAACCACTTACCCCACCTTCAACTTTAGTAGCACCTTCAAATCTAGAGGAAAAGGCTTCAATAGGTGCTTTAAGTAAGCTAGTACTACTTAAAGCTAAAAAGAGAAAAATCGCAGCGATACCTCCTAGAATTATCTTAGGAAGGTATTTAGAATTTCTACCTACTGCAAATAACATAAATAATACAGCTATTATAGTTTGGTATAATAAAGTACGACTAATGGAATAGGGTATTGCAGCAATTAGACCTAAAGTTGCAAGAATTAATACGGTTCGATTCACTAGTTTTGGTTTTATCCAAAAATAAAATACAAAAGTTGTTAAAAGCCCATAAAACTGGGTCAGTCCAGTAATAAAAGAAAAAGTACCCGGCGGTCTATAATAGCCCAAAGCACCATCAAAACCAGCGCCTTCAATGTCACCTCCTAAACCTCTATTTACCCAAGCCGATTGGGGACTATAGAATTGTAAGAACATTAAAATAGACATGGGAACAGCTAAATAAAGTAGTGCATGCCCCATTTTAAGTACGTCTTCATGATCTAACACATTACCAATTACGAAAATAAATGGAAAATATAAGAGTATGATGCGAGCCCCATAAATACAAACACCTAAATTCCCATGGCCCGAAATAAATGTAGTGCCAACGGCCAATACACCTACAAAAAACATAGCCACTAAATAAAAATTTAGTTTTAGAAAGCCTCTTTTGAAAGCCAAGTATAATAAAACTATAACTAAAGGATCACGAACCAATACTAAGGGGCCTGAAAGTGCGGGTAAAAACCATTTCCGAAGTGCGCCTTCAAATAATAATAAAATTAGGTAAAGCCATATACCTTGCTTTAGCAATTTTTTATAATGCGCTGCCTGTACTACTTCTTGTTCTACTATAGCCGTTACCACTTTTTTGTATTGTCTAAATTTAGAATTAGAATACTCTTCAATTAGTAATTGGTTTCAAATTATCTAAAACGGCTTGATAACTATAATCTGCAACTAACTGCTTTGATGTAGTCGCATAATTTAATTGTTTATCTACCAATACTCGTTTTAGCCTTTCTGTTAGGGCAACTACATTTCCTGTTTCAAATACATAGCCATTTTCGCCCTCTATTACCAAATCGTCAGAACAACCTGTTAAATCTGATAGAATTATAGGTAAATCAAAATTCATTGCCTCGTTTACCGAAAGTCCCCAATTTTCACTTAAATAGGAGCACATTACAAAAACATCGGCTATGGCATAAAATTCTGAAATTTTTGATTGATTAACAAAACCAGTAAGGATTACCTTATTCAAATTATTTTTTCGAATTAATTCTTCCATTTCATATCGCAGTTGCCCTTCCCCAACTAGAATCAGCCAACAATCAGGTTGATTTAGTTCTTTATAAGCTTGTATTAAATCTAAAGGACGTTTTTTATCGATATATTTTCCTGTAAACACAATTACTTTATCTGATACAGGAATGTTCATAGATTTTTTTAAAATACAAATGTCATTTAGCAGTCTTACATTTTCTTTTGTGAATCGGTCATTGTCTACAGCGTAAGGGCTGGAGACTAGCCGGGAATCTTCTATACCATAACTTTTATAGAACAATTTGTTTTGGTTACCAACAAATAAAAAATAATCAATGCAAGGAAAAACGATATATTTTAATCCAAATTTTTTAATGGGTTGTTTCCAACCTTTTTTAAACCCTTCCTGCTTAAAAGGCATATCATTTCGTAGACAAATTGTATGCCCTCGAAATCTACCAAGTATTAATACCAGAAAATGCGTGCAATAGTTCCAACCATGTACTACAAAAACGGACTTTTCTTCACGAAAAAGTTGTCGAATTAATCCTAAGTTTATTAAACCAAAAAAGCCTTTGAAAATTGAAGGTTTCCAAGAATAGTTTTTAAAAAAGCGATAATCATAACCTTGTAATAGTGGTATATCCCATTTGATATTAATTCCAAATTCTTTGTCTAAATTACCCTTTAATGAATCTTTGGAACAATACCATGCGTGTGTTTTAAGTCCATGGGAATTCATATAAGCATACATGGGTGCGAAATATTGAATGGGGTGCGAGTTGATAAAAATGATTTTTTTCACCTTTAAATTACAATTTGTGCTAGCAATTTAACTTACGGTCTATCTTTTCAGATATACGAATTGCCATTGCGATTATGGTCATTGTAGGGTTCGAAAAACTTGAGGAAGGGAATACCGCGGAGCTTGCAATATACAGATTTTCAACACCATAAACCATACAATTTGAATCTACTACACCATTTTCTCGATTTGCACCCATTTTTAGGCCTCCAGCCTGATGATAAGTATCTGTAAGATGGGGAGTACATTCGATAGCGGTATCGTTAACCCATTCTTCAAGTTTTACTGCTGCAAAATTATTTTTTTCAAACTCTTTTTTAGTTTGTAACGCCATTTCCCGGATAGTTCTAATGGTTTCATCTGATATTTTCCAATTCAGATTGATGCGCTGCATGCCAAGTTTATCTTTTTTATCATTTAGTATTATCCTGCTTTCTGCATTTGGTGCTTGCTCACTGTGGACTTCCAACCATATCGGTCCATTTTTTGGAGATGTCCCTCTCTTACTTATCTTCCATCGATATAAAGTAGATAAAAGAGTAATTAATATGGAGGGCTTCTTAATTATAGAAGTAAGAAGTTTTATTTGAAAATCTCTCTGCTGTAATTGAGATAATAGTTCTTTAGATTTTTCTAAATCTCCTTCGGGGTCTAATGTGAAGAGGATTTGCACAGAAGCAAATAACAGTTTGTTTTTTATGGCGAATTTCGGGTTTAATTTGATACGTGGTAAATATTTAAATCCCTTTTTATAAAAAGTATCAAACATGTTACGAAATTGACTTCCAGACTTTGGTTGTATCTGCCCTACTTTTGCTGCCACATGATCAAGAATATAACGCCCAACTAAATCATTTTGGTTTCCAATTCCCTTAGCATTAAATTGCTTCGAGTTTAGAAATAGCCGAACTGTTTCAAAAGCACCTCCAGCTGCGATATAATATTTAGCTTTTACAGAGCCCATTTTACCATTTAAAGATTTTATTGTTAATGAGGCTACAGCATTATTTGTACTGGGTAAAATCTCAGTAACGTTAGCGTTGGTTAATAGATGTACGTGTTTCGAATTTTTTATTTTTTCACCGTGTTGTGTTTGAAAATTTGGAGTTTTGCACCACTTTGTAATTATAGGCTCCAAAATGGACGTATCTAAGTCCATATTTTTTAGCCCCCAATTTTTCCAAGGTTTATACGAAAATGGGACTGAGTGATCTGTGCCAAGAATTTCTTCTGCTTTTTTGTAATAGGGAGCAAGGTCCTCCAAATTAATTGGCCAGTCACTTTGGGGTACGAAAGTTCTTTTTTCAAAATCTTCTTTCATAAAAGGCAATGCTTGACCACCCCATGTAGTAGTAGTACCACCAACTATACGTTCTCTTGCTTCGTGTAATCCGCCATGATGTATTCCCGAATTTTCTCCTTGATGTATATCCGCAGCTTGTGCGTTGTATTCGTGTAAACCACCTTCTAAAATTAGTACATGGTGCTTACTTTGTAATAAACTTAGAGCGCTCGCAAATCCGGCAGCTCCCGAGCCTATAATACAAATATCACATTCAAAGGAAACCTCCTTGCTCTTTTTAAAATCTGTATGCATTGTGTTTCTTCAGGGGAACAATCTATTTGATGTTATTGGTATCAAAAAGATTGAAGAATTAAGCTTTAACTTAAATTATTTATTTCATTAATAATTTTTTCTCCATAAGATTTCCATGTGTAGCTCATTGCATGTTGTTGTGCTTTTTTTCCCATTTCCGGAATCTTCTCTTGGTTGTCAAAAAACCATTTTATTTTATTGGCAATATTTTCCGGTGTTCTTATAGGAACTAAAAATCCAGTTTCACCCTCCTGAATTAAATCTGATCCTCCCGTATTTGGAGTAATTATTAAAGGGAGTCCTTGACTCATTGCTTCTTGCATTACTAGGGCACGACCTTCAATAATAGAGGGCAAACAAAATACATCACATGTACGCATAAGTTCTAAAACTTCATGGTGCGGTCTGCCGTGTTCGTAGGTGAAATCGGCATATTCATTTCTATAAAATTTCATTGGTGCTAACAAGGAGCCCAAAACTACAAGCTCGACATTAGTATTATTTAATAATTTCATTGCTGTAAATAAATCGGCAAGACCTTTTCTTTGGCCCATTGATCCTACAAAAAGTACACGCAATTTCCCCTTTTTCTTAATTGATGGGTTCTTGTTTAAGATGGGTAAGTTTTCTGGTGTTCCAAAAGGGCTGATTAAAATCTTATCTCTAGGTATCGAATCAGGAATCGAGTCTTTAACAAATGTTGAGGGTACTATTGTTAAGTCCGCAAGTTCAATTTCTTTAACTTTGCGATCCAATTTTTCCTGCGAATCGTCAATGCCTCCTTTCATAGTAATAGCCCATTTTGGATATCGCTCAGCTTCTTCTGTTAATAATTTACGACCATGGGCCCAATATGCAATAGGTAAATCGTAAACACATTTTAAGCCAAGTGCTTTCGCTTTTATAAAGGTGTTATACGCAGTATCTTCATAAGCATAAACAGCGCTAATATTCTCCTTCGTAGAAACATCTTTTAGTCTTTTAGAAACATGTTTGTCAAAGTTTTGGTTAATATATTCTACAAGTTCATAATTTTTATTATGAAGACCCATCTTATTTAGAATTTTCCTAAAAACATCGAAAATTTGTAGACTTGAAGTTTCTATTTTAGAAGAATTAATAGGGAATGTCCTTCTTAGAAGTTCTGACCTTATTCCTTTGGGTAATAATTGAATTATTTTTGAATCACTTTTAGTGGCCATTAGAGTTAAGTATTTACCTAAAACTCCGGCTTTTTCTAGCGAGGGTAATAAACCTCTAACAAAGGTGTTCCCAAAAGGGTTTGTAATTAATATTTTTTTCTCATTCATATCAATAATAAGGTTTAAATATTTTGTAAAATTTGGTTAGTTTGGGTAAAATGTAAGTTTTAAGAAATCTAAGTTTTCTTTAAGTTTTCAATAACAGATAAATATTGTTTTGAAATATTTTTTGAACTATGAATTTCTAAGTGCGTTGGAATTTCTTTTTTTAGTTGTTCAACTAACGTTGTATTATCGAGTAATTCTCTCATTTTATTTGATAAGTCCTCCGCATTGTTTCTTGAAAAAGTTAAACCTGCTTTACCAATCGCAAAGGGTAATCCGCCTCCATCCGAAACAATTGGTACGCAACCGCATGCCATACCCTCTAATGCAACTATGCCAAATGGTTCTAGCCATCTTGAAGGTACTATCAAAGATTTATGTTTATTTAAATTTTCTGCAAGTTCTGTGCCTTGCATGGCACCAGTAAAAGTAATCTGATCTGTTAAATTATAATCAGTTGTCATTTTTTTTAAATTTTCCATTTCTGGACCATCACCAATTATCGTTAAGGAAATTGCCTTCCTAATATTTTCTTTTGATAATATATGCAGTGCTTCTATTGCTAAATCTGCACCCTTATCGGAAACTAAACGACCTAGAAAAACAAAATCATTGGTTCGTTTATAGGTATTCGTGTTTTTGAAAATTTCATCTTGATAGGGGTTTCGGATAACTTGCCCTTCCGGCCAACATTTTTCTTTAATAATTTGACTGCAGGCAACAACGTTTTTTGCACTTCTGAGCCAAAATTTCTTCATTTTCCACTGAAAACTATTTTCTCCACTAATAGTAGTTAACCAAGTATGTAAAGCAATTAGAGTTGGTTTTCCAAATAATATTCTTGGCCAACCAAGACGAATCGAAATATTGTTTTCAAAAATTACATCTGCCCAAGCATGTTCTTTCAATAGCACCCAAAGACTAGGGTTTCGTATTACTTTATAGGGATGTTTTGCGTCGTTTTCACTAATTGTCCAGGTTAAGACATGTACTGAATGCCCAGCATCGACAAAAGCTTTTGTTAAAATTTTAGAAACAAGTTCTATACCTCCAATTGAGGGGTCAAAATAATGGGATATTAATAAAATTTTCAAATCTTTATTTTTTGTACATGCTTCGTTAGAATGGACTTTAATACAGTATACTATTCTGGGAATATATCCTCAATCATTTTTTGGGCAATAGCTGTTGCTGTATAGGAGTTGATATTACTTAAATTACAATCCGCAATTGTTTTTTCAAGTTGCCCTTTATTATATTCAAAAAATCCATTAGAATTATTTGTTTCATATGGAATGGTTTCAGTCCAATTGTTGGAAATGCTGATTACTGGTATTTTATGGCTTGCCATTGCTGCTGCGGCACCACTTTTTTCTATTAATGCTAAAGGTGTTGTTGTAATAGCAATATCCATCGTATTTAGAGCAATGGAGATTTCTTTAGATGATAATTCACCTAAGATGGTAAGGTCTAAGTTTAATTTTTTCCAAATTTCCACCCATTGTTCTTGATGAAACCCGTTTCTACCCATAAATGTTAGGTGTATCCTTTTATTATGTGTCTTTGAAAAATTTTCAATTTCTATTGCAAAGCTCTCGAAATTGGAGCTCGGTGCTATTCCGCCAAAGACCACAAATTGAATGGAATTTTCAATACTCTTTCTCTGGATTTTTTTGTAAACAGGTATATTAGAGTATAGTGGTAAAATGTCTGCCGAAATGCCATTATTTTGTAATAGGCTCTTGTATAGTTGAGAATGTGTATGTACTTTTTCTGGTTTTATCCTCTTTAATAGCTTTTTTATTATGCGTTGTTGAATTTCCCCTATAAATCTATGCTTAGCTGATGACTCTATATTCATTCCTAACCATATTTCATGAAACATGATATGCCATTTTCTTCCAGGAGCTATATTTTTTAATAAACTTATTAAGCTAAATGGTAATCCTTTAGGGTGAAATGAAAAGGGAACAAATTGAAGACTTAAAAACTCTGGATCCTGTTTATTTATCCAATTTTTGGCTAAATTTTTACGATTTTTCAAATGTGAATTTGACGCTAAGCGTAGGGTTTTAATTTCAATATTTTCGAAAGTCTGTAAACCACTATCGTTTGATAAAATAAAACTATCATTTAACGCGATAATCGATGCCTCATGATTTTGTTTAATAAGTTCACTTGCTAAGCACCTTGTATAATCACCAACCCCGTCTTTGCCGGGCTCTAGACTTCCGCAGAAAAAAAGAATTTTCATCTAATAATTGAGCTTAGAAAAGTTAATCAAATGACTAATATTAAACGAAATATTATTTTTTAGAAACTTTATAATTTCCTAAATACAGCACATCTAAACCAGAAGTGAAAAAGGTACGAACTGCATCGGTGGGGTGACTAACATTCGGTTCTCCTTTTAGATTAAAAGAAGTATTCATAACCACAGGTACACCTGTAATTTTCTTAAATTCGTTGATGAGGTTCCAATATCTTGGATTCATTTCTTTGTTTACCGTTTGTGGTCGCATGGTACCATCTACATGAATTACGGCTGGTATTTTGTCTTCATATTCCGGATTGGCATAATCGGTTAAAATCATGTACGGGGAAGACTTAATATTTTTTAGGACATTTTCAGCTTCTTCTTCTAGTAGGGAAGGTGCAAAAGGGCGCCAATTTTCGCGATATTTTACCACTTCATTGACCTTATCCTTCATTTCTGCAGTTCTAGGGTCTGAAATTATCGAACGATTGCCCAAGGCTCTAGGACCAAATTCATCTCTCCCTTGAAACCATCCTACCAATTTTTGATTGGCCAATTCTTGCGCGGCGTCTGCGGCAACATTAGCTATTTTTGAATACGAAAGGTGGTATTTTTCTAAAACCTCCTGTATTTCTTCATCCGAATATTCATTTCCTAAATACGGAAAAAAAGTGTCTTTTTTTAGACTATTGTTTTTTACAAAGGGGTATAATGCCGCACCGATTGCGGTACCATCGTCTGTTGCGGCTGGTTGAATAAAGAATTCATCCAACTGCAGTTCTCGCATTACATAACCATTCGCTTTACAGTTTAAACCAACCCCACCAGCCATACCAATGGATTTAATTTGGTATTTGTCTGTATAGTATTTAATAAAGTTTAAAATAGTTTGCTCATAATGGTATTGCGCAGAATGTGCCAAATCTTTTAAATTGGTATCATTAATAGCAACCTCATCATTATCGGGGCGGACAATTTCCTTACCATTAAGGTTTAATTTTTCAACACCCATTAATGTTTTATAATCCACCTGGTGGTCACCATTTTTACTAGAAATCAAATGTTCTAAATCAAACGATTTTGCACCGAATGGAGCAAGACCCATGACTTTCCATTCATCCGAGTATTTACGAAAACCACACATTGAGGTCATTTCAGCATAATAAACACCTAAGGAATTTGGAAAATTAATGCGCTTGAGTAGTTCAAGTTGCATTCCTTTTTTTAGGTAAACCGTGGTCGATTCCTTTATACCTCTACCGTCAACTACAAAAATTAAAGAATCCTCTTTTTTAAGATAGGGAACGACACTATAGGCATGAGCCAAATGGTGATTAATATGATAGACCTTTTTAGGGTGGAAATTGAACTTCTTTAGAATGTTCGGGATACTTCTGGTAGTAATACTTCTAAAATACCCAAATGCAAGATGCGAAAGGTCAGCTTGTATTTTACCGCCTAATTTTAATCTCAAAGTTGATTTGTGATGTTCTTTAAATTGGGGCCAACCGAAAACTACTTCATCTATATCTTCTATTTTTAGGTTTTTGAAGTCTAGACAAGCCTGAATTGCCTGTATCGGAAATGAATTATCTTGTTTAATTCGAGATAATCTTTCTTCGGCAATAGCAAAAACTACTTTACCGTCAATAGCCAATGCAGCGGCCGAATCGTGACCCAAATCTCCAATAAAGCTGATTCCAATTGTTATCATTGTTTTTAATTGTGGTTAGTTGATTGAAAATTATTCATTGAGCGTTAGTCTTGCTATTATATTGCATATTTAAAACAAGGAGATTCAACTTTTGATTGTAAAATGACTTTTATAAAAACAAACATTTTAATTTTTATTCGAATTATGAACAATTTCATTTATGCTTTGAATTAGGAAATAGTAGAAAGAATAAGGAAATTAGTTAGTTTTAGTCGATATTAAGTTCTTAGCAAGAATTAATGTCCTTTTTAATAATCCTAAAAAATTAGAATGCATTAAATGATTTTTGCTTAAATATATACGATGAGCATCTTTAGGTTGATTTTGTTCTATTGCTTCCATAATAGCTTTTGGAGCTTTGCGTTGTAACGCAATATTTTTAATTTTTTGATACTCTTTTTCTACTTTTGTATTCTCGAGTATTATATAAGCTTTATATGCTGAATCTGTGGAAGAAGTTGTACTGGAAATTGCTGTAATTCTATATTTAACCAAATACTTATTTATAAAATACATTTTATAACCTTGTTGGCCTATTCTTACTCCAAAATCAAATTCACATCCAGCACCTAATTTTGCGTATGGTGTTTGAGTGCGCCATTTATTTTTTTTTGCAATTTTAGAATTTATCATATAACCATTATTAGGGAATTGTTGTATTATTCCGGCCTCTAAAGGAGATAAGACAGAACCTTCAAATTCCGCTTTTTTATAGAAATAATCATTAGCCAATTTTGACTCAGATTCATTAATAATACCATCGTCGGACATCACATAAGATTTACCAAATGCTATTTCAATAGTATGATCTTTTAAAAACACGTTAATTAAAGTTTCAATGGCATCATCTACTAAAAGATCATCGTCATGAAGTAAAACAATTTTATCACCTTTAGCATGTTGAAATATAAAGTTAGTGTTCTCCGCTTGTTTTAATGAAGGCTTATGATGGTGATAATTAATTAAAACCCCAGTAGGGTTGTCATAAGTTTTGATAAGTTTTTCAGTTTCATCATTTTTAGAGTCGTCACCAATTACGATTTCGTAAGGAAGAATTGTTTGTGTTAAACATGAATTTAATGTTTCTTTTAATAAATCAGGTCTATTGTAGGTAGGTATGCAAATGGATACTTTCATTTTGAATTTTTTAATCAATCAATTCTAGAATTCATTAATGTTTAATGAAAAACTCTTTTATAGTCTATCTTATATAATAAGTCTTTATCCCTAACCCCTATTTTTTTTGCAGGCACTCCAGCCCATATTTCAAAAGGAGGTATCGATTTAGTTACAACAGATCCAGCAGCTACCACACATCCTTTATTTAATGTGACTCCTGCAAGAATCATAGCTCGTGTGCCAATCCAAGCATAATCTTCAATCAGAACTGCTTTGTTTCTACCTTCAAACTTTTTAGAATTCACATTATGATCTGCGGTTAGTATAATTACATCTTCAGCAATTCCAACATGTTCACCAATAGTGATAGTGCCACGGGTATCTAGTCTACAACCCGGATTTATTACGACATTATTTTTAAGAGATAGTCCTAATGTTGCGTCAAATTTGCAGTTTAGATAAATATAACAATCTGCACCCATTTTGAACTTCATTATATTTTTATAAAACCAACCTCTAAATGTATGACTTGGTATCTTACAAACTAAATTGTTGCAGATATATAGTCTTAATTCGCTTAAAAGAGTTTTAATCATTCTTAATCTTAAAGTTTAAAATCATAATTAAAAAGGTTGTAACGGTTTATGAAAAAGTTTTTTTTGTTAAAAGTCCTCTTATTTTAAATAAACCGTAGAAAACATGCAATAATAATTGACTAATACCAACAATTATATTCAATATAAGTACTCCTTGTAAAGTACTTACATCGGTAAATAAAATAGTAATTATTAGTATGACAATACTTAACGGGATAGAAATTAAAGGGTTTAAAACCCAGCCTCTACTGGAGTATAGTGCAAAAACAACCCCAGAAAAAACATTGAGGCAACTGCCAATTACGGCCAAAATAATCTCATTTTGTAAGTCCGCATAATTGGGTCCTAATATCCATAAAACCTGGTTTGGAAATAGATAAACCAAGCAAACAATCATACCAAATATTAGTAGTAACAGAAATTGTACTTGTAAGTAGCGCCTGAGAATTAGACTAAATATTTCGGGTAAGCGTGCAAAACGTGGTATAACTAAAGTGGCGAATAAGATGGAAACTAAATTTATTACCATTGCTATTCGACCTAAGGCACCTATTTCGGCAATAGCCGTTGTGGACCCGAATATAGATAATAGCCAAATAGTTATTTGTCCGGAAATACTATAATAAATGGCCTCCGGGAGTACTCTTCTTACGGTACCCTTCATTTTAGCTTGGAGCGCTAAGGAAGGTTTTTGGTTCCAATCTGCGTAGTTCGCTGTAATTTTTCGAAGCCGTATGTTACCAATAACCTGTGGGATGCTAGCAGATAGAATGGCAATGTATGCAAATGGGAAAGCGAAAATGCTTATTCCTAATAATAGAAGTCTACCCAGATTAACACCTACTAGATTTTTTTGAAGGGGAACAATATCTTGCTTCAGTTTCGGCGCAATTTGTAATAAAACATCAGATAGTTGTGCGTAAAATACGGGTATAATACATACTGTAATGAGTGATATCATCAACCAACTTGCATTGTTGTGATGCAATAAATAAATTAAAATTGGTAACCCAACAATAAGACTACCCAAGGCAAATTTTTGTCTAAAATTAAAGCCCGTTACTAATACTTGGCCTAATTTTTCTTTGTCTTGCCAAACTTTACCCCCTTCAGATAGTACGGCAATAGGAATACCTGCATTGGCCAACATAACCATGGTGCCTAACATTGTATTCGCTAAAGTGTATAATGCATATTCCGAGGTAGGGAGTAAACGAATTACCAAAATTCCTGAGATAAGGCCAATCGCTTGCACGCCAACTTGAGCTCCACCTGTAATGCTTATAAGTTTTACCCAGTCAAATGCCTTATTTATAATCGGATGTTGCTTATACTTTTCTAACAATTTAGCATAGTAAATTTAACAGTAATTGCAACCTGAATACGAAGTTTGAGTTTGTACACCAAGTTCTCTACTGATACCCATAATTATTTGCTGCTGGCGTATCATTCAATACCACCATGGGTAGGTTTAATTTTTGCTCTTCAAAAATGTTATTTAAAACTTCGAGCTCTTCCTTACCGGAAACATTTTTTCGAACAATATAAATAGAAGCATCTATATAAGGGGCCAAAGCATAGGCATCAGAAACCTTGCCTACTGGAGCGCTATCAATTAGAATATAATCATAAGTTCTTTTCAATTCTTCTATTAACGAACCAATACGTTCGTGTAGCATTAACTCCCCTGTATTCGGCGGAACAGGCCCAGCGCCAATTACATGAAAATCGCGAATTTCGGGAACTTCAACCAACATGTCTTTAACCGTAATTTTTTTATCGACGATATAATCGGTAATACCAGTCTGATTTTTAAGGTTTAATTTACTCAATAGTTTAGGAGCACGTAAATCAAAACCAAGTGCAATTACTTTTTTACCTGATAGCGCCAGACTTGCAGCCAAATTAATGGTGAAAAAAGTTTTACCCTCGCCTTTATTACCTGAAGTAACTAAGATAACCTTATCAGATCTGCCCGCAGCCAGGTATTTTAAATTAAAACGCATCAGGCGAAATAATTCGGCAACGGCTTCGGTATTGTTTTTAGATACCACCAAAGTTTGTTCCGCTTTGCTATGTGCAATTTCACCAAGAAAAGGTGTTTTTGTTAAGGCTTCGATATCCTCACGATCTTGAATTTTATTCCCTAGAAGGTTTTTCGTAAATACAAAGGCAAAAGGTATAAATAAGCCAAAAATTAGAGAACCTAAATAAACTGCCATTTTGTTAGGGCTCTCTGGAAAACGACTAGCTTTCGGTGCATCTACAATACGCGTATTGGAAATGGGAGCTTCTAAAGAAAGTGCTTCTTCTTCCCGTTTTTGTAAAAGATATAAATACAGTTCTTGTTTAATGCCTTGATCTCTATTGATAGATAATAAAGCACTTTCCGCTGTAGGCACTTTTGCAATTTGTGCTCTAGAGCGACCAATATTTTTACGCACATTATTTTGTGCAATTACCAAACCATTTTTAACATTCTTAAGGTTCTCCAAAATATTTACCCGAATATCGCTAAGGCTACGATCTAGATTTACAACGAGTGGGTTATCAGAAGGCGTCGTTCGCAATAGCGTTTTTTTCTCCAACTGCTTTTGATTGAATTGCGAAATAAGTCCCGATAAGGTAGGGTCTTGAATATTTAGGGAACTCGGCACCAATTCGTTTGTGCCTGTCCTGTTTAAATAACTGTCCAATGAATTAAGAATGTCTATTTGTACTTGATATTCTTCCAATTCTCTATTCGATTGCTGTGCACTTTGTAAATACACAGCGGCATCGGAACTTACATTGGTAAGGTCGTTTTGGCGTTTGTAAGTAGCAATGTCCCGTTCTACATCAGAAATTTCTCCGGTAAGGGTTTTTAAACGTTCATCAATTATCTCAATAGTACCAATAGCCATTTGGTTTTGATATTTTACCGATTCCTCTGCATAAATTTCAATAAGTGTACGAACAATATCTTTGCCACGTGCAGGTATCGCATCTAATAAACTAATAGCAAGTAGACTTCCAGTATCATTGGCTGGTTCAATACTAAGACCACTGCTATAATCAACCGCACTTTGTTCTACATCAACAAAACTGATATAGACAGGTTTTTGGTTAAATCCTGCTGCAGTTTCACTCCAGTTTCGTACCAATTGAAAACTACCGCCGGGTGTTATAAGTGTGTCGCCAAATTGATGCGTTGTAGTTCTTGCCCCACCTTTAAAATCAAAATCTTTTAATATAAAATGAGTCGAATCTTTCACGATTACTTCAACAGGCTCGGGATAATTTGGATTTTGATTTTGATCCGTTAGTAATACATTGAAAAAAAGCCCTTTGCCATAAACTTCAATATCCTTTATTTTGCCATCCACACGGTACTGGACATATAAATCTAATTCGCGCAGTACTTTTTCCATTAAACTACTAGAAGAAAGAATGCCGATTTGATCCTCAATGTTTCCTGAAGGTTTTAATAGACCCAAATCTCCCAATGCTTCATCACCATTAAACGTTGCCCCTTTATCTTTGTCACGCACCAATACAGTACTCGAAACACGAAATTGCGGTATAGCTTTATAGCGCAAGTATAGAAACGCAGCGAGCAAGCAAAGAAATACGCTGGCGGCAAACAAGTACCAATACTTTAAATAGCGCGCCACAATTTTTTTAATATTGACTGCTTTTACAGGAGTGTTCGGCATTTGATTGAGTTCAAACATTGTACTAAGAGATTATTTAAAATTCAAATATACCAATGAGGCCGCGGTAACTACTGAAAGTAAAAGAGCTACATTACTTCTTGCAAGACCAGCCTGGTCTTTCCTTGTTTTTATTGGCTCTACATATACCACATCGTTTGGTTGTAAATAAAAATAAGGCGAATTTAAGGTCTCCTTTTTATTTAAATCGAGATGTACTATAGTCCGTTCCGAATTGGTTTCATTAATAATCATGATGTTTTCACGCTTGCCATAAATGGTTAAATCCCCAGCCATACCTAATGCTTCTATTAAGCTAATACGTTCAGAAGGTACTACAAAAGTATTCGGGTTCTTAACTTCGCCAACCACCGTAATTCTATAATTTAAATAGCGAATACTTACATTAGGTTTGCCTAAATAATTAGTGAGTAGGTTCGTGAGGTTTAATTTGGCATCGTATTTAGAAACACCGCCAACCTTTACACGACCTAACACCGGAAAATCGATAATACCGTTGTCATCTACCAAATAACCATCTGAAGATCCGGTACCACCTTGTCCACCTCCACTATCTGCAGATGAATTGCTAATTCTATTAAAAGGAGCTGCTGCATCTGGGTTTAAATCGGTGACTATAATTTCTAGTAAATCGCCCGGTTGAATAATTGGGTTCTTAGCCTTTGTTAAAATAGATTCTTTTAATACTTGGCTCTGGTCATAGTCGTTAAAATAACTTAAACTTCTATTCGAACAAGAGAAAAGGAACACAGAACAGATGCTGATAAGCAATACTTTTCGAAACATTGTAAGTACTTTAAATTTATAAAAAACTAAAAATAAATAATTGCTATATACTAATAGCGATACAAAGTGGGTTAAGTAAGCCTTATTTAGCCGCAAATATAGCTAAAAGTTGTAAGCGATTTAATCGGTTTTTCAATCGGAATTTCATCCAATTAGTATGGAATATCCCTCCTTTTTTACACGGCTCCGCCGCATGGGGTCACAGGTTGTAATCCCTCGGTAATGCCTTATTAATCACAAAGGTGAACATTGAACAAGCTACGGGGGAAATTAGGTATTGTTCAATTCAATTTTATTCGCATTCACCAATGCCTTGTAAAAGCTGCAAAGAAACAGTTTTTTATTAATAAAATGGGCATCAAAGAAGGCTTTGTAAAAACCTATACAGCAAGGTAATTATCAAATTATCAGTACAGTAAGTTATAGACTAAAGATTACCTTTTTATATAAAGGGTATTGTGAAATAATTGCAATAATTAATGCTGAAATTAGATATTTCGCAAAAATTTTGAGATCATAATAGAAGTAAAAGGAGATTGGATTAATGAAAGTATTTATTCTTTGCCGTAACAATAATGCCAATGTCTTTTAGAATGATTTTAGAATACTTGGAATCTATTTGTTGTAGTACGCCTTTTCGGTCTTTCAAGGGTCCGCTTTTTAGAGTTACTTCGTCCCCAGGTTTGTAATTTTCTAAAACTACTTTTTGGATAGTCTCATCGGCAAGCCAACCGCTAATTGTTTTAATTTCGGAATCGCGCACAACAGCTGGTTTGTTTAGCCAAAACAAATAGCGTAATACCCCATTAACTACAAATACGTTGTTTCTATCAGCTTCGGAAAGTTGTACAAATACATACGATTTAAAAAGGGGGACTTCTATTTTCTTTTTACGATCGCTCCATTGGCGTACTTCGGTTTGTACAGGACAAAATGTATTGATGCCTTCTTTTTCAAGTGCAGCAGCAATTTTTATTTCGTTATTTGTTTTTACCTGCAGTACAAACCAATTCATCGTAGCTATTTAATTCGAGTTTAAATTTAGTGAATCAATTTCTGTTTAATAGGCATTGTCATCACCGACTAGGGTGTTGTAGACCGTGTAGAAAATTATTTTTATATCTAAAAATAATGACCATTTTTCAACATAAAATATGTCGAGTCGAATTCTATTGACAATGTCTGAAGGTACAGTAATTTCCCCGCGATATCCTCTAACCTGAGCTAAGCCTGTAATGCCCGGTTTTACAAAATGGCGCACCAAATATTTATCGACACTGGTTTCGTAACCCATGGTATGATACTCCATATGTGGTCTCGGACCAACAACACTCATACTACCCATAAATACATTGAAAAACTGTGGTAGTTCGTCAATACTGGTTTTACGAAGAATACGACCGATTTTGGTGACCCGAAGGTCGTTTTTAGTAGTCATGTGGGTGTTAGCATCCATAAAACTTGTCATGGATCGAAATTTATAACACCAGAACACTTTGCGCTTTAAACCATGTCTTTTTTGTCTAAAGAATAGTGGGCCTGGAGACTCTAATTTTATTAAAATATAAAGAATAGGTGTGAGCCACGAGAGTAAAAAGAGTATTACAAGCGACGAGAAAATAATATCGAATATGCGTTTGGTGACTTTTGCATAAGCCGTTTCTAAGGGTACCTTCCGAATATTAAGTACCGGAACATCATCGTACATTTCAATGGTCATCGCTCGTGTAAAGATGTCCTTGTTGTCCGGTATGATTTTTATTTTGATAAGGTTGTTGTCAGCAAAATTGATGAGGTTCTGCAATTCTTTATTCGAGAATTTTGATGCGATACAGTAAATTTCATCGATATCATTTTCCAAAATATACAGAAAACAATCCGCCACTTTACCTAAGTAGGTTGGGCTTTTCGATTTACCATCGTCGAAAAATCCTTTGTAGCGATACCCAAGGTTAGGGTCGTCAAAAACCCGACGTATTTTTTTTAAATTTTTATCTCTACCGATGCCAACTACTTGTACAGAGTTACCCCCTTCAAAACGATATTTGCCACGCAACCAAAAGAATAACCAGCGATATACTGCTAATGCTAAACAGATAAGAAGATATATTTTTAATTGATATGCTATATCAATCTTAAATTCTGGATTAAAAACGAAAAACACAAAATAGAGTAATCCAAAACTGATGTAAACATGAAGTATTTTACGAATATTAGATTGAAATTTCTCTTTTCTTAAAATAGTGTAGAATTCGAATTCGACGCTAACTAGTAGCCAACTAATATTATAAAACAAGATGCTTTTTAAATGCAAATACGTTTCTGGAGTAAAATAGAATAAGGCGCAATTAATTATAGTCAAATGAACTAGAAGCGACAGCGGCATAACGATACTTGACCTTTTAAATTTCATAATTGACATTGGCACTATAATTTTATACGCTGGCAATAAATTGCCTGCATTTAGAACTCATTTATTTTAATTATTTGGGGGAATTACTCTAAATACTTACTTCAATTTTCAAAGATATGTTACAATTTTAAAAGGAGGTAAAATAATCTTTAAAAGCCATTTTTAAGCGCTCAAATTATTGAATCCGCTTTAGAAGGTCAATTAATTTGCATAATCATCATTGATATTTTGTTTTCATTTAAATTTTTACATAATAATTAGGGGTTTTCTATGCAAGGGTTGCCTAGTATTCAGGATATTATTGTCTATTCCTACTCAGGAAATAGCGTATCAATCAGTTTTAATAGTACAGGACTAGGAATTAAAAAAACGAAGTTTATTAACCTAAAATGGGTTAAAACAACAATGAACTAGTTGCTAGAAAATTGCAACCTTAGCTCACGTGTTTTTATCCGTGTATGGTTTCTTCTTTACCGTAATTTTTAATCACTTCAGCTTCAAATGTAACCAACTCTTGCCAGCGTTTGTCTACATCTATATTTTTGCCGTATTTACGGGCAAAGCTTATAAAGGTAGTATAGTGGCCTGCTTCGCTAATCATTAAATCGTGGTAGAATTTAGAAAGTTCTGGGTCTTTTATTTCTTTTGAAAGTAGTTTAAAACGTTCGCAGCTTCTTGCTTCGATCATCGCGGAAAACAAGAGTCTATCTACCATTGATTGCAGTCTATTGCCGCCTTTGTTCATAAACTTGTATAGCTCGTTGACATAGCTGTCTCTGCGCTCTCTGCCCAAAGTGTATCCGCGCTTTTTAATAATATCATGGACCATTTGAAAATGCTCTAATTCTTCTTGGGCTAAAAGAAGTAAATCGGTAACCAAATCGGGGTATTCAGAATTAAGGGTAATTATTGTAATAGCGTTAGTAGCTGCCTTTTGTTCGCACCATGCATGATCTGTTAGTATTTCTTCTAGGTTTTTTTCAACTATATTAACCCAACGTGGGTCCGTTGCTAATTTTAAATGAAGCATGCGCTATTGTTTTTGTAAAAATAGGTAACAGTAGTATACGAAAGCATTAAATGGTAACACTTAACAAGTTTATCATGGAAATAATAGTTCTATGTAGTAGTGGAAATATCTTTAACTACAGATAATTAGTCCAATTGATGGCAAGCGGAAAATAATAAAAGGGTTTCAAGGAATTAAAGTTTTATAATAAAGCTCCGCTTTAAAAATAAAACAAATCCACTTACAATTTCAAGCGAGCTTGATTGCCGTGTCATTGTTTTATGTATTCGTGACCTCGGCAGGGGTGACTTCGTCTTTCCTGACAAAGCTCCGCTTTGAAAATAAAACAAATCCACTTACAATCTCAAGCGAGCTTGATTGCCGTGTCATTGTTTTATGTATTCGTGACCTCGGCAGGAGTGACTTAGAATTCTCATAAAGTATAAAGGTAATCTAATGATATTCAGTTATATATATAGAATTCTATTAAAAACTATTTTTTTCGAAATTGCTGATAAATCCACTCATAAAATTATCGCTACTTTTAATGTAGCATGGATATTCCTGTACATATAGATTTTATAGCACTAATTATTAGTATCGGTGTCTTTTTAGGGCTTTTTATCTCCTATTTCATTATAAAAAAATCATTAGGGAAGAATACGCCTAACCTTTTTATGGGGCTTTTTATTCTCGCCATATCGCTTACAATGTTCGAAGGATGGTTGAACTATACGGGTTACATCTTCAAATTTTTATGGTTGTCAAATTTTGCCGAACCCTTGAATTTTCTAATGGCCGGATTGCTCTATTTATTTATCGATTCTCAACTTGATGGCAATGGAAAAAAACGATATTGGTTGCATTTTCTGCCCTTTATGTTTTGGCTGGGTTACTGTATTTTTTACTTCTTACAACCAGATGCGGTTAAACACAACGACAGTCTTCAGGTAATGAATTTGGCTTATCCGTTATTGGATGAAAACCAAACCTTTTCAGATGACCCGTTGGGAATTCGCAATTATACCAACCTACTGACGGGCATATATTTTATAATCTACATTTTTTTAGGTGCAAGAAAATTGTTGCTCAAGGCTAAAACTCTGGGGGAACCCATTTTTACGACTACCAATAAGACCCTTATATCGATACGGAATATTTCGTTGCATATCATAATCGTGACGGTCATTTTTATTCTGGTAAAGAATATTTTTCATGACGATGTGGGCGACCACTTCATTCATCTCTATTTGTCCATTATGATTTTTATGACCGCTGTTCAGATAATGAACCAGTCCAACTATTACGATGAAGTTTCAACTTTTTTGGAAGTCCCGTCCCTAAAATATAAAAAGTCCTCTCTAGAGGAGGTTGAAAAAAGCACCATTCTTGATAGCATCGTTTCCCAGATGGAAAATGAGAAATATTTTATGAATAGTACGGCTTCTTTATCTGGATTATCAAAAGCGATACATAAAACACCGCATCATGTTTCACAAGTAATCAATGAGAAAATGGGTCAGTCTTTTTTCGAGCTTTTAGCAACCTATAGAGTTAAGGAAGCTAAAGCCATTCTAAAAACGGATTTAGGCAAAAAACTGACCATTGAAGAAGTTGCTGAACAAGTAGGTTATAACTCTAAATCAGCATTTAATTCTGCTTTTAAAAAATTTACCTCCGAAACTCCCTCTTCCTTTAGAGATTCGTAACTATCTGATATTCAATACTATTTCGTGCTTCCCTATAAGCACGAACAACGTGCTTATAGGCTAAGTCGTTACAAGCACAGGTCGTGTAATAGATTTGTTTCATAATCGAAAAGCAAAGTATTATGGACAAAAGCACTACATCAAAAAAAACAAGAAAGTACTTTATTGATTGGCTTAGAATCGGACTTATTATAAGTGTCTTCTTCTTTCATGTCGGAATGATTTTTCGACCAGAACAATGGCATGTAAATAGTGCAGAATCTTTTGCATTTCTAGACCCTATAATGTGGTGGTTGCATTTATGGCGAATGCCCTTATTATTCTTGGTTTCCGGTGTAGGTACCTATTATGCCATTGGTCACAGAACCAGCTGGCAGTATTTGAAAGAGCGTTTTACAAGGCTATTCATTCCATTTGCGATTGGTTTCTTCACGCTAGTACCCTTAATGGTTTACGTAGAACGAATTGACCTTTACAGTTCATTCTTGGATTTCATTCCGCACATGTTCGATGGAGGTGCATACCCAATAGGGAATCTTTCATGGCACCACCTATGGTTTATTCTGTATTTGTTTGTCATTTCTTTATTGATAACCCCTTTTTTAAACTATACCAAAAGTGGACATTACAATATGGTTAGAGGTAAACTAATCAACATTGCAACAAGAAAAATGGGATTGAATTGGTTGTTGCCAATCATCATTTTATCTCAATTCATTTTAAGACAATACTTTCCGAATAGCACACACGCCTTGTATAATGATTGGGCCTACTTCACGTTTTACTTGCTATTCTTTTTAAGTGGATTTGTACTATTTACCAGTGATAAAGTAATTCAAACACTTAGCAATAACAGAAGGTTATATCTGTACCAAACCGTTGTTTTTACAATTCTCCTCTTTTCATTGCCTACCATTTTTGGAGCGTCATCAATAGTTCAGGGTTATTCTCGCGGAATAACTGAAATGATTATTTCACTGTCCTGCGGATTGACCGCCATAGGTTATTTCAAGCACTATTTCAACAAAGACCATAGCTCTAGAAAAGTGTTGAATGAAGCCATCTACCCCTTCTATCTATTGCATCAACCCGCTTTGATTTTTGTGGGCTATGTGGTATTGCAATGGGATATATCTTATGGTTTACAAGCTCTCTTAATTACCCTTTTGTCATTGGTTTCTAGTATAGGGTTCTATTGGTTTATTATTAGAAAGTTCAATTTCTTAAGAGTTGCCTTTGGTATGAAAGTAAAACCAAAGAAGCAAGTCACCAATGAAGTGCAAGCGCTTAAATCCCCCGTATTTGACAAATAATTACTGCAATCTTAAAAAATACACAAGATGAAACTATTCAGAAAGATACGACAGACCCTTATCAAAGATGGAAACTTAAAACGGTATGTGCTTTATGCCTTAGGAGAAATTCTATTGGTCATGATTGGGATAAGCCTTGCCTTTCAAGTGAATAACTGGAACGATAATCGAATAAAAGGTAATTCTGAAATTCGATACTATGAAAATATTCGAGATCAGATAGCAGGTGATGGAAGTTTAATCCTCTCGCAAATAGATTTCAACAAAGGGTATATGGCCGAATTTCAATACGCCAATGTGATTTTGGAATCTGATGACCGTACCCGAATGGACACCTTGGGCCTAATAGTTCGTAATCTAATGGAATATTCTGATTTCGATCGTCAGGGTAATATTTATGAAACCATGGTAAACAGCGGAGAAGTCAAACTCCTGCACAATCATGATGTCATAAATGGAATTCGGGTCTTGGAAGAAAAATACCTCTACATGAACAGAATGGAGAACATTCATTACGACGCCATGATATCACATGTAATAACTGCTGTAAACCCTGCTCTAAAGTTTTCAGACGGGAAGATTCAAGAACCAGATTTAGTATACACTTACGAGTTTCAAAATCTAGTGCTATCACTGCTAAAAATCATGGAAGAAAAGGATAAAGTGTATCACGAGGCCTTACACGAGATTGAAGTGATTACTGGTTTAATAGATGTAGAGCTTATGAATTAAGACTTTAAAAACAGCAAAGGATCTGTAGCCTTACACTTTTCACTATTTATAAAATTAAAATTTCAATGAGTTTATTTATCAATTAAAAACAAATAAAATGAAAACATCAAAACAAGTATCAATTTTATTAGCCATAGTGGGCTTATTTGCAATTTCATGCAACAATGACGATGAACAAATTTTGACACCAACAAACTTGGTCGATGTAGGTAACTACAATCTCTTTACAGAAACTGCCGGTGATGGAGAGTATTCCCTAGTATTCGAATCAGGGCTTGGAGACAATTATGAAAGTTGGTATAAGCTTCTAGGGCTTTCAGAAACGAACCAGGTAATAGCTTATAATAGAGCTGGATATGAGCCTTCAGAAACCGCTAAAAATGAAAGAAGTATTGTTCAATTAGCCGAAGATCTTCATCAAGTAATCTTGAGTAAATCAAAAAACAATAAAGTGATTCTAATAGGACATTCTTTAGGTGGTGCTGTTGTTCGATATTATGCCGTTCAACATCCAGAAATGGTAGAAGGGATTGTATTTGTTGACCCTAGTCATGAAGATTTCGAGGTCATGACTCAAGTTCAAGAAGATGAGATGGTTGAATTTTTCAACGGAGAAGGCCTTTTACAGATAGCAAATGAAGCTGAACAATTCATCGAGAATTTCGAAATACTTAGTGCATTAGCCACTTTGCCAGATGTGCCAACAGTAGTACTTACAAGTATAAGAGACCGTGAAGGAGAAAATGAGGAACGTTGGATAAATGCGCACGCTACGCTTGGAGATAACGTAACCGATTTTACGCATATTACTACAGAAAATAGCGGTCACTATATTCAAATTGACGAACCACAATTAGTGTTAAAGGCTATAGAAACTTTATTAGACTAGGTACTCAAAATGAAATATCAATTAAATAATAGCAAAATGAATAAGCTAAATATAACAGCACAAGAGATTATTGACAAATCTAGCCATCTCAAATATCTAAAGTTTGAGGTAGATAATGGAATCTATATTGTAACTCTCAATGATTTGTCAGAATATGAAATCGTTAGAGGATATGGTATTTCTATTATTGAAGCTATAAATGATATGCACTGTAGTCTCATTTAAAAACATGCAAATGAAAATATTAACGAAAGAATTGATAACGGAGTTACTAGAAAAAACAAGAATGACCATCCATAAGGCAGAAGGTTTTAAACAACTATCCAATTATGAATTAAATTATAAGGAAAGTAGCGATGAATGGAGCATTTTAGAATGTATTGAACATTTAAATAGATACGGGGATTTTTATAACTCAAAGATTACAGAAAGTATTCAAAAAACAACTACATCAGCAAGCAAAACATTCAAAAGTGGAGTGCTAGGAAATTACTTTGTCAACCTTATAGCTCCGAAAGAGAAATTGAATAAAATGAAGACCTTAAAGGAAAACAATCCTTTAGGAAGTTGTTTAGATAAAAATGTTATTGATCGATTTATTAACCAACAAAAGGAATGCCTTGAATTAATTGAACAATCAAAAAACGTAAACCTTACTAAAACGAAAACAGCAATTAGCATTACAAGACTAATAAAACTAAGATTAGGCGATACTTTTAGGTTTATTTCCGCTCATAACGAAAGGCATCTGTTACAGGCCGAAAATATTTTCAAAAAAAGCAAGCAGGCAATAACGTAAATAAAAATGATGAATCGTAGTTTAAGTAAACAAAGAGCTTCAATAATAGGGGTGTTAATTTTGGCTGCTTATAGTATGCTAACATACACTATCACAAAAAATATAACATTAGGGTTTATTACCGATATGGTAAGTGGACTAGCTGTAATCGGAATATCTTTATTACTGTTTCCTGTTTTTAAATCAGATGAAAATAAAAAACTGAATTACGCATATTTGGTTTGTAGAGTTATTGAAGGTTTTTTAATGATTATTGGCGGAATAATTCTTTTGAATCCTTCAATAGAATCCTATCGAGATATTATATACAGTGATGTTCAAATTTATTTTTTCATTTTTGGAGCATTGTTTTTTTATATTTTATTATTTCGCACCCGAATTATTCCAAAGTTTATCTCAATATGGGGAATTATTGCAACGCTAACACTTCTTATAGTAACAATTATTAAGCTGTTTGGCATTGAATTAGAAATACTAAACGCATTAGTACTACCAATTGTATTGAATGAATTGTTTTTAGCGATTTGGTTACTAATAAAAGGGTTTAATTTTGAGATAATTAATAAAAATAGCGAATCTCGACAAAAATAAAAGTCATCAAAATCATGAAAACTCATATACCACAAAAAATGAATTCGAAAACTGCGATTAAAATAATGTTATGTTTAGTAGTGGCAATATTGCTCTTTCATTCGAGTATAATTTTAAAAATAATTCCTTATGAGATAACTTGGGGCGGGAGACTTACAACAGACTCCGAAATGTATGTTTTTGAATCAATTTCGATACTACTTAATCTGATTTTAGGTTTTGCATTATTAATTAAAGGCCGCTATATAAAACAACTTGTTTCTTTAAAATTCGTGACAATAACGCTATGGATATTTCTTATCCTTTTTGGGTTGAATACCATTGGAAACGTTTTTGCCGAATCAAATTTTGAAAAATTATTTACATTACTAACGCTAACAATGTGCATTTTACTTTGGATAATTTTGAAAGGAGAGCGTATCAATACGGATTAAAGTAGCTCTCCCCCTGTATACCCGACTCTTCTTCTGCCCATATCTAGACACCTTTGTTGAATAATATTGTAGCTAGTTATTTACTAATACATCAACAAGAAAATTTTAATAGGTAACGCTATCATTAATCTTTATTTAATAACAATATGGAACATTTGGCTAATATAGGCGCTTTTTGTACTGGCATAGGAACCTTACTTATCAGTTTTGGTGTCTTTTGGTTTGTTTCTATTTATCTAAAAATAAATGCACCCCAAGAAGAACAATAAGTGAATCTTTTATGAATTCTATCATGAGAATAAAATTGAAGCTTTTTGATTGCCCATTTATTATGGGCTATGAAAAGTTTAAGTAGGCATCCTATTGGTTCTATAAAGGCTAACAATCTCGACCATCACTATATTTCCAAAGGAACTGGTGATACAATCTTCCTTTTACATGGCTTTCCAGATACGGCCAGCACGTGATAATGTTTTATTTATTCGTGACCTCGGCAGGGGTGACTGCGTCTTTCCTGACAAAGCTCCGCTTTGAAAATAAAACAAATCCACTTACAATTTCAAGCGAGCTTGATTGCCGTGTCATTGTTTTATTTATTCGTGACCTCGGCAGGAGTGACTACGTCTTTCCTGACAAAGCTCCGCTTTGAAAATAAAGCAAATCCACTTACAATTTCAAGCGAGCTTGATTGCCGTGTCATTGTTTTATTTATTCGTGACCTCGGCAGGAGTGACTGCGTCTTTCCTGACAAAGCTCCGCTTTGAAAATAAAACAAATCCACTTACAATTTCAAGCGAGCTTGATTGCCGTGTCATTGTTTTATGTATTCGTGACCTCGGCAGGAGTGACTGCGTCTTTCCTGACAAAGCTCCGCTTTGAAAATAAAACAAATCCACTTACAATTTCAAGCGAGCTTGATTGCCGTGTCATTGTTTTATGTATTCGTGACCTCGGCAGGATTGCATATCTCATTGAGCTCCCGAGTGAAAATAGAAAGTCCATGGCTACGCCATTTTCTTTTTTTGTTTTCATCAATCCTAGAAAACTGGTGTTTTCTGTCTTTCTGAAAAACAAAAAAGTCCATTCTGTAATTAGAATGGACTTTCTGCTTTAAGTGACCTCGACAGGATTGTATATCCCATTGAGCTCCCGGCTGAAAATAGAAAGTCCATGGCTACGCCATTATCTTTTTTGCTTTTCATCAATCTTAGAAAACTGGTGTTTTCTGTCTTTCTGAAAAACAAAAAAGTCCATTCTGTAATTAGAATGGACTTTCTGCTACTAATAATTTTTATCATCACAGGATTGCATATCCCATTGAGCTCCCGAGTGAAAATAGAAAGTCCATGGCTACGCCATTTTCTTTTTTTGTTTTCATCAATCCTAGAAAACTGGTGTTTTCTGTCTTTCTATATCCTTTGATTTTTATAGCCACAGGATTACATATCCTATTGAGCTCCCGGCTGAAAATAGAAAGTTCATGGCTACGCCATTATCTTTTTTGCTTTTCATCAATCTTAGAAAACTGGTGTTTTCTGTCTTTCTATATCCTTTGATTTTTATAGCCACAGGATTACATATCCTATTGAGCTCCCGAGTGAAAATAGAAAGTCCATGGCTACGCCATTATCTTTTTTGCTTTTCATCAATCTTAGAAAACTGGTGTTTTCTGTCTTTCTGAAGAACAAAAAAGTCCATTCTGTAATTAGAATGGACTTTCTGCTTTAAGTGACCTCGACAGGATTCAAACCTGTCTTGTAAGTTGTAGTGTTTTCAAGTGTTTAAGAACATCAAAAATTAAGAGGTAGTTAAATAACTACCTTTTTGATTGAATTAGATTGTTGTGAAATGAATTTCAATCTATGATAAAGGTATAACAAATACGCTCAAATTCGGCGAAATAATATCTGTATTTAGCCTGCTCCCTTCCATCTTAAACTTCATCTAGGTTTTTAATCCATATTCTTAAACTCTATCTATGGGGAGCTCTGTAATAAACATTAGGATGAATATATTTTATGGTATTCAAATGAAATAGAAAATATTAACTCTTTCTTTCTTCCCTTTTTTCTTTGAAAGAATTGTAAGCCGCTATTAGGAATTCTATAATTTTTTTATTCACGATATCTGGAGTTTGTTCGGCAGGATAATGTCCTGCTTGTTTTGTGACCAAAAACTGTACAGGGTTATTCATTATTTTATCTAATCCTTCTTTCACAGCAATTCCCATTGCATTTTCCCCTCCAATTGCTAAAACAGGAAATGAAACAATTTTAAAATTTCTTGAACTTATTGCCCTAATATCCTCTTCTTGAGTTCGGTAATAACCTAGTGTTGCCGATAAAAATTCTGGTTTTTTATACGTTTTTAGATATATTTCTCTGGCATCGTTATCAATACCTTTTGGCCCTGCACTAGCATCTAAAAATATCCCATAATAATGAGATTCTCTATTTGGGACTAGGCTTTCAGCAAGTCCTAATTGGCGATTAAAAGTTCCATGCCAGTTGGGGTAATATTTTTTTCCTGGTTCCGGAATGTTTTGATTAACTCCCGGTAAAATCTCTTCCTCTATTATTAATCCCCAAATTCGAGTAGAGTAATCCATTGAAATGAGATATGCTATTGTACCACCCCAATCATGCCCAATTATAGCAAATTCTTTAATTTTTAAAATATCAATCAACTTTATGACTTCTTCTGAGAGTGTTTCTTTTTCCCAGTTTTCATGTAAAGAAAATTTTCCTCCTAATCCACGTAATGTTACAGCCAAGGTGGAATTGAAAAGATTTTGAAACAGGATTTAGAAACTCTAATAAAAATAAAAAAGCAATTTATTTATTGACATTTGATTTTTTTTAATATAATTTTTTTGAACTAAAATAATAGCCATTAATCATTTTTTGTATATTTGTCAACCAAATGGTTGAACTTTATGGTTGATTAAACGAAAATATATTTGCTGACCTTCTCATAATAGAAGAAGTTTAAAATACGCTTGCATAAAAAAGGAAATGTTAAATAAGTAAAAAAAAGAATTTGAATAAAAAACAAACACAATATTCATGAAAAAAATTTTAAAAACAACACTAATATTGTTTACAACTTTATTTATTGGCTGTAGTTCCGATGATGACAATTCAGAAGTTCCTCCTGTATTAAGTGCAGAAAAGAGCATTGAAATTTTTATTTTTAATACAGATTTGAATACTGATTTAAATACTGTAATAGAAGCAACAGTAGATCAAGACAGCAACAAAATTACCGTTACTTTTCTTGCGAATACTGTCGTTACCAATTTAAAACCTGCACTTACAATTTCAGAAAATGCTACAGTAAGCCCAAGTTCAGAAGAAGAGGTAGATTTCACCAATACTGTAACTTATACCGTAACCGCAGAAGATGAGTCGACAACTGTATATACCGTTGAAGTTATTATTGAAGAACCTACCTCTTTGACCGATAAAGATATATTAACATTACTCTATAATTCAAACCCAGATAATACTTTAGATTGGGATATAACGACCAATTCTATGTCAACATGGGAAGGTGTAGAAACCAATAATGAAGGTAGAGTAACTCGTTTAGTAATACATAATAAGGAGATACCTGTAATCCCTACAGAATTTGGAGGACTTACTGAGTTGCAAGAATTATTCCTTTACAATAACGGTATAAAACATTTGCCGGACTCTTTTTATAATTTATCAAAAATTAAGATTTTAAATATACAAAATAATTTACTGGGAGAATATCCTACAGCACTAGAAGAATTGGGGATGTTAGAGGTTTTGGCTATAGGTCAAAATGAGATAAGAAGCCTTCCTTCGAGCATTAAAAATTTAAGTAGCAATCTGATAGTGCTTAATTTGGATAGAAATAAATTAGTTAGTATACCTAAAGAAATTGGGGAGCTTACGTCACTCTTAAACCTAAGTATAAGTAATAATCTATTAAGTAGCTTGCCAAACGAGATAGGCAATTTGAACTTAGTATGGACCATGAATTTGGCAGGTAATAATTTAATAAATCTTCCTGTACATATTGGTAATATGAGTGCTTTAGAAGTTTTGAATTTAGAATATAACGATATTAGAAACTTACCAGATTCATTTGGAAATTTATCAAAATTAGAACAACTATATATAGAGTTTAATGAACTTACATTATTGCCAGATTCATTTGGAAATTTATCGGAACTTTCATATTTGAAAATAGATAACAATAACATTAATCTAATACCAAACTCTTTTGGATTATTATCTAAATTAAAATATTTAGAAATGCAAAAGAATCAATTAATTACGCTACCAGAACAAATGGGGAATTTATCCCAATTAGTAGGCGTCGATTTATCAGAGAATCAATTAGAAACTATTCCAGATAGTTTTGGAAATTTAACCTCTATTACAAGTTTAGGATTATTGGATAATAAAATAACTTGTATCCCAGTTTCTCTAGGAAATTTAAACACCTTGGTTGGATTGTATTTATCCCAAAATGGACTTACTAATATTCCAGAAGAAATAGGGAATTTAACAGGCCTTGTAGCTTTACACTTAGTAAATAACCCGTTAACTACTATACCACAAAAGGTTTGTGATTTAAGAGATGGAGGTACAAATCTTGTAGTAGATAGCGATGTTACTTGTAATTAGAATGATTTTTATTTTGTAGGTGTTCAAAAAATAAGATAACTGTAAACAATATAAGAATGTCTGATTTTAAAAACTGAATATAGAAATACTATGCCCAACAAAGACGTAAATAATGGATTGCGATAAGTGCTAAATTGAAAGATTTATGCCCATTTGCAAAGACCGTCAAATTAAAAATTTGGCTTTTAGAAATGAAAAAATAAAACAAAAATAGACTCTCGGCTATATGCAAATTTAAAAACTTCGCAAACTCTCACTAAATATAGCTGAGACGTTAGTCAGAATTTAAAAATAATTTAAAATGAACATCAATATACACGAAATAAATAATTCAAAAATTGCAGAAGTAACTTCAGAGCAAAACATTATAAATAATATTGAAGAAGGAGTAAACTTATTAGGTAATTTATATTATCAAAGTTTTGATAAAGTTGTTATCCATCAAGAAAATATTACTCCAGACTTTTTCAAACTCAAAAATCGTATGGCAGGTGAAATCCTTCAAAAGTTCTCGACTTATCGTGTTCGATTGGCTATTGTTGGTGATTTTTCAATGTATACTAGTAAAAGCTTAAAAGATTTTATTCGCGAGAGCAATAATAGTAAACAAGTAAACTTTGTTTCTTCAACCAAAGAAGCAATAGAAAATTTATCTAATGCGTATTGATAAAGTTAAAATATTTTTCATTACTGTAATTTAACCAAGAGAAGTAGGCGCTATCAAGAGATTCATCAGCACCGTTATTATTAATTAAGATTGATAGTTTATGAGGTGGTAATCTATGAATATTACAGAGCCTTTTTTATTTACGTTAAATATAAAGCAGTCATTTTTTTATATATTGTTAACCAAATAGTTAAACTAAATAGTTTGTAATGGCAAAAACAAAAGAGACAACCACTGAGAATCTCATATTAGAAGCAGCTAAAAGTGTATTTCAAAGCAAAGGAATGGATGGCGCTAGAATGCAAGAAATTGCCGATAAAGCAGGAATCAATAAGTCAATGCTTCATTATTATTATAGGAGTAAACAACTCTTATTTGAAGCAGTATTTAAAAACGCGTTTAAAATGTTAATAACACAACTTGGTGAAATTTTAAATAAAGATGTGTCTATTGAAGATAAGGTTAGAAGTTTTACATCTAACTATATTGCATTTATTATGGAGCATCCATATTTGCCAAGTTTTATTTTTCAAGAACTTAACAGAAATCCAGAATTTATCTTAAAAATAGAAGAAGAAATAGGGTTTCCTAACTTTGAAAAATTCAAAAAACAAGTAGATGATGAGATAAAAAATGGACATCTAAAACCCATTAATAGCGAGCAATTATTTATCAATATAATTGCACTAAATGCTTTTCCGTTTCTTGGAGCCCCTTTGCTTAAAGCCGTAATAAATATTGACGATACTGCATTTGAAAAGCTGTTGGAGGAACGTAAAATCGAAGTAGCAAATTTTATTATCAATTCAATAAAAGCATAAAATGTTTCAAAAAATAGTCATAGCCTTTGTGATACTCACTTCCTGTATGAAAACAGTAGCGCAAAACACGTCTGTCTTAACCTTGAAGGAAGCCTATATAAAAGTGGAGGCAAATTACCCACTTCTTTTAAATAAAGGGCTCCTAAATAAAGTCTCTAAAACCAATACAGACATTATTAAAAAAGGAAAATCACCTACCATTAGCCTTAACGGTATAGGACAAATACAATCTGAGAATTTAACTATTGGAACGGCTGGGAGTCCTGTAAATATAGACCTTCCTTTAGAGAGCTACAAAGGGTATCTAGATGTTAATTATAATATTTATGATGGAGGCTTAACCAAGGCTCAACAGGATATTGAAGTTGCATCGTTGGAAGTGCACCAACAAGAACTTAATGTTTCACTTCGTAATCTAAAAGATAGAGTGAATGCATTGTTTTTTGTAATTAAATTATCACGTCAACACCAATCATTACTACATACCTCTATACATGATATTAGTACCAATATAGAATCATTGCAAGTTGGTTTTGATAATGGAACAATTTTAGAAAGTGAGCTTTCAAAATTAAAAGTACGTAAGCTGGAATTAGAATCGGAAGACGGTAGGCTTACAGGAGATATAAAAGCCTATTTAGGAGTACTTAATACACTATTGGGAACAAACCTTTCAGAAGATACAATACTGCAGATTCCCGAAATGGTCTTAATGGATAATCTCCCTATCATTTCAAGACCAGAGCAAGTCTATTATGATTCCAAAAAAAGGCTGTTGCAAGCACAGGGAAAAACCATAGATGTTAAAAGAAAACCTAAAGTTTCGTTATTTGCCCAAGGAGGTGTTGGATATCCTAACCCTGTTAATTTTTCTGATATTTCTAATGCGACCTATGCCTTGGGAGGTGTTCGTTTAAACTGGAACATTCTAGATTGGGGTAAGGCCAAAAAAGAGCGCGAAAAAATAGATATACAAGTACAACAAGTACAAGTAAATAAAGAGACTTTCGAATTTAATATTGTTTCACAGCAAAAGGAATACCAAGAAAAAATAGCTGCTTTAGAAGAACAAGTAAAAAAGGATAATCAAATAGCAGCACTTCAAAAAGATATTTTAGCGCAGACAGAAGTGCAGTTACAAGAAGGTGTTATAAAAACCAACGATTACCTCATTCAAATCAATGCCGAACTATCGGCACGCCAACAACTGGAATTACATCAAATACAAATACAACAATTACAAGTAAATTATTTAACCCTATTTGGAAAATTATAATATTATGCAAATAAAATCAATAGCCGCCATCTTCATTGTCGCATTGCTGTTTTCTTGCGGAAATTCAGAAAAATCGGATGCTTATGGAAATTTTGAAGCCACTACCGTAACCATTAGCGCCAAAGGAAATGGCGAGTTGCTACAATTCAATATTAAAGAAGGAATGAAACTTCAAAAAGGAATTAAAGTGGGTCTAATAGATACCACACAATTGCATCTAGAAAAATTACAAGTTATTGCAAAATTAGAAGCTTTAGACTTTAAATTACAAGAAGCAGCTCCAGAAATTGCTGTTTTATTAAAACGAAAAAGCAACTTGGATAGAGAACGGAACAGAACCCAAAATCTAGTTGCTAAAAAGGCGGCAACCCAAAAACAACTCGATGATTATAATGGCGAAATAGATGTCGTCAACCAACAAATAAATTCAACTACCAGACAGATAAATATTGCCAATCGCAGCATTTTATCAGAGCGAAAACCTTTGGAAGCACAAATTGCTATTCTGAGAAATAAAATAAATGACCATGAGATTAATAATTCTATAGAAGGTACCGTATTATCCACTTTTGTTGAAGCTGCCGAACTGGTAAATCAAGGTAGACCATTATATAAAATTGCCAATCTAAACACTTTAAAATTAAAAGCATATACGAGCGCTTTGTTACTTCAAAAAATAAAATTGAATGATAAGGTAACTGTATTAATAGATAGTGATAAAGATAGCTATACAGAACTGGAAGGTATCGTTACATGGATTGCAGATGAAGCCGAATTTACGCCTAAAAGCATTGAAACCAAAGAGGAGCGAGTAAACTTAGTTTATGCGCTAGATGTAGAAGTAAAAAACGATGGATTGCTTAAAATAGGAATGCCAGCTGAAGTTGTTTTTCCTATTAAAAATAAAGACTAATGGATGCAATCACTATTGAACATATCACAAAAAAATATGGAGACATTCTAGCTTTGGATGATGTATCCTTTACCGTGGGTAAAGGCGAATTATTTGGCCTTATTGGTCCTGATGGTGCAGGAAAATCAACACTTTTCAGAATATTAACAACACTTTTACTTGCCGATAAAGGAGAAGGAACCGTTGCTGGACATCCAATAGCAAGCGAGTACAAAGAAATTCGCAAAAAAGTAGGTTATATGCCAGGGCGTTTTTCTTTGTATCAAGATTTAAGTATCGAAGAAAACCTATCCTTTTTTGCCACCATATTCGGCACAACAGTAGAAGAAAATTATGACTTGATAAAAGATATATATGTTCAGATAGAACCCTTTAAAGAGAGATTGGCAGGTAAACTTTCGGGAGGCATGAAACAAAAATTGGCGTTATGCTGTGCTTTAATCCATAAACCCGAGGTATTGTTTTTAGATGAACCCACTACAGGAGTAGATGCCGTGAGTCGTGTTGAATTTTGGGACATGCTTAAAAAACTAAAAACCAAAGGTATTGCCATTTTGGTGAGCACACCCTATATGGACGAAGCCACGTTGTGTGATAGAATTGCCCTTATCCAAAATGGAGAAATTCTAAAAATTGATTCGCCACAACAAATGATTGCCAATTTTAACAAACCGCTGTTCTCCATAAATTCTACAGAAACATATAAGTTATTAAACTACCTACGAGTGCAGAATTTTACTGAAAGTGTATTGCCTTTTGGAGAAAATTTACATCTAATTACTAAAGAATCGTATGAAGCATCACAAGTAGAGCATCATATAAAAGTTGCAGGGTTTCTGGATAGCACAGTAGCAACAATTCAGCCTACGATTGAAGATATATTTTTAGATGTAAGCCAACCTGTTAATTAAATATTATGAATACATCTTTTGCTATAGAAGTAGACAAACTAACCAAGCGTTTTGGCGATTTTACTGCTGTTGATGCTATTTCTTTTAAAGTGAAAAAAGGGGAGATATTTGGGTTTTTAGGTGCCAATGGTGCTGGTAAGACCACAGCTATTAAAATGCTAATTGGTTTAAGTAAACCCACAGAGGGTATGGGCAAGGTTACAGGGCTTAATGTAGATACTGAGCCTGAAAAAATCAAAAAAAGCATTGGGTATATGTCACAAAAATTTAGTCTATATGATGACTTGACCGTAATTGAGAATATTCGGTTTTATGGTGGCATTTATGGGCTTTCAAGAAATAAAATAAAAGAGAAAACCATAGAAATACTGGAAGAATTAGAGCTAACCGAAGTGTCAAAATCATTAGTGGTGTCTTTGCCATTGGGGTGGAAACAACGTTTAGCATTTGCCATATCTATGGTACACGACCCAGAGATTGTTTTTCTTGATGAACCCACAGGTGGTGTAGACCCTAGAGTGCGTAGACAGTTTTGGGAGACCATTTATCAGGTAGCCGAAAAGGGGCGTACCGTTTTTGTGACTACGCATTATATGGACGAAGCAGAATATTGTGATAGGGTTTCTATTATGGTCGCAGGAAAAATAAAGGCATTGGACACACCACATAATTTAAAACAACAATTCGAAGCAACGTCTATGGACGAAGTATTTTTAAAACTGGCACGCTAATGTTCAAAATATTCAAAGCATTTGTAAAAAAAGAATTATATCACATCATTCGTGATAAACGTACCCTAATTATTCTTTTTGGAATACCCATTGTACAAGTGCTACTCTTTGGGTATGCTGTTAGCACAGAATTTAAAGACGCCTCTATAGATGTATTAGATTATGCCAAAGATGAAACCAGTATACAACTCATACAACACATACAGAGCTCAGGGCATTTTACACTCAACAAAGTATTAACGTCTGAAGCTGATATAGAAAACGGTTTTAAAGAAGGAAATGTAGCTATGGTTATGGTAATTCCTAAAGATTTTTCTTCAGATTTTTATGGAAACAATCCGCTAACTATTCAATTGATTGCAGATGGGTCAGACCCCAATAAAGCAAATACTTTGGTTCAATATACTACAAGGTTGATTCAAAGCTTTCAGAAAAACAAATTACAACAAATAGAAAATCCTTTTCTGATTACTGTGGAGGATAGAATGTTATATAACCCTCAGTTGATAAGTGCTTATAATTTTATTCCAGGAACCATAGCCTTTATTTTGCTAATTATTTCGGCAATGCTTACATCTCTTGCCATAACTCGAGAAAAAGAATTGGGTACCATGGAGATATTATTGGTCTCACCCTTACCGCCTTTACTTATCATTTTAGGTAAAGTAACACCTTATGCCTTACTCTCTTTTATAGATGCTATTCTGGTACTTATTATTGGTCATTTTGTTTTTAAAGTACCCATACTAGGAAGTCTCACCTTATTATTGCTTTGTTGCTTATTATATGTAATTCTGGCCTTGTCCCTAGGCATATTTATTTCTACCAAGGCAAAAACACAGCAACAAGCTATGCTTGCTTCTATGATGGGATTAATGCTACCTACAATGATACTATCAGGGTTCATTTTTCCTTTTTCAAGCATGCCTCAAGCTTTACAAGTAATCGGAAGTATTGTAGTTCCAGCTACATATTTTATTGAAATATTAAAAGCTGTAATGCTACGTGGTGTTGGTTTTCAATCCGTTGTAATCGAAATAACAATTTTACTAGGAATGACCATTGTATTACTAGCATTGGCATTAAAGAATTTTAAAATACGACTAGAATAATGAACATTTTAGCATTTATCATACAAAAAGAATTTATACAGATTATACGTAACAAGGCTATTTTGCCAATGATGACCGTATTACCAATTGTTCAACTCATCGTATTATCTAATGCAGCTTCCAATGAAGTGAAAAATGTAAACGTAGTAGTTGTGGATATGGACCAGAGTGCGAGTTCAAGAACACTCAACGATAAAATAATAGCAAATGATAGAATAACACTTATTGCTGCTTCTTTTAATACGGATGAAGCCTACTATTATTTACAAGAAAACAAGAGTGATATTGTCATAGAGATTCCACCTGATTTTGAAAAAGACTATATAAATGGTAAGCAACCCAAGATACAGTTGTTAGTTAATGCTACTAATGGGCAACAGGCTATAGTAGGTTCGGGTTACTTAAAAGCTATTGTTGCTTCGTTCAATGCAAAATTGATTCAGAAAGTAAAACCAGATATTTCTTTATCAAAGAAAAGTAACACTACCATCTCCTCGAGATACTGGTATAATCCTGAGTTAAAATACACCCATTTTATGGCTCCAGGTATTCTAGCTCAGCTTACCGCATTATTGACCATTATACTTTCGGCGATGAATGTAGTACGAGAACGAGAAGTAGGTACTATAGAACAGATTAACGTAACCCCACTTAAAAAATGGCAATTTATTTTAGGTAAATTAATTCCATTTTTATGTATTGGATTGGTACTTTTTACGGTAGGAATTATTGCCAGTAAATTAATTTTTAATATTCCTATGCTAGGAAATTTACCCTTGCTTTTTGGCTATACAACGCTTAATATCATTGCTGTACTAGGACTAGGTTTGCTCATTTCTAACTTTGCAGATACGCAACAACAAGCCATTTTTGTTGCCTTCTTTTTTATTATCATTTTCGTATTAATGTCGGGGCTTTTCACACCTATAGATAGTATGCCAAAATGGGCGCAGCAATTAACTATTGGAAATCCTTTATCACATTTTATTTCTGTCAGCAGGAAAGTATTAATGAAAGGTAGCGGCTTTTGGAACATCCGATTTGAATTCCTTTATACATTCATTTTAGCTATTATTTTTAATGGGTTGGCGGTTTGGAGTTATAAAAAACAAGTGTAACGATTTACATATCGAAGACTAAAAAACTTAATATAGACTATGAAGCATAAAGTAAAATACAACTATTAAGAATGATTAATCAACTCAAAATAAATGATTGGATTAAAATCATGAAACAGTACGTAAGAAACCTTTGGCAATCCGTTTTATTCTGGACCATTGCCATGGCTTTTTTTGCTGTTTTTAGGTACTATGGCATTTTTGAGGGGAGTTCAATAAAAGAAGCAAACGGATTGAATATAAACTCTGATTTAAGGATAAAGGTAATTTTGTTTGCTCTCTCTGGCTTTTTAATGGGAATCATCTATGCCAATATAGAATTTGGTTTGAGAAAGTATTTTTCAAAAAGGTTTTCTATGGGGTTTAATATCGTTTTAAGCATCTTCTTTTATTTCTTATCTGTAATCATTATTTCCACTTTTATAAGAAGTATCGCCAATACAGTTTCAGACCTAGAGCTTAACATTGAGCCTGGGTGGTGGCGTAAAAGTTTAATTTTTAGAGCCGCTATTATATACATGTTCATTGCATCTGTAGTTTTTTCATTTATTAAGATAGCCAATGATAAATTTGGTAAAGGTGTTTTTTTAAAAATGCTATTCGGAAAATATAGGGAACCTAAAGAGGAGAAACGCATTTTTATGTTTCTCGATTTAAAATCTTCGACTTCCTATGCAGAAGAGCTAGGACATTTAAAATATAGTCAACTTATTCAAGATTGCTTTTTAGATTTAAATGGAGTAGTTCTAAAATACGATGCCGAAATATATCAATATGTAGGTGATGAAGCCGTGATAAGTTGGCCATACAAAAAGGGGTTGACGAACAATAATTGTGTAGAGTTATTTTTTGCATTTACACATAAACTACACGACAAGAAAGAATACTACCTTAATAGATATGGTGTTACACCAGTTTTCAAAGCAGGATTGCATGGTGGAACCTTAATGGTAGCAGAGGTAGGTGTCGTAAAAAAAGAATTGGCATACCATGGCGATGTCATCAATACATCTGCCCGTATACAGAGTGAATGTAACACGTATAAAGTCCCCTTACTGATATCTGAAAAATTACTAAAAAATCTAAAAATTGAAAAGTATTTATCCTCCAAATTCTTGGGAACGGTATTATTAAAAGGAAAACATAATGAAGTTAGTATTCATACCATTAGCAAAGTATAATATGCATTATTATCGAAGTCTTAAATAATCAAGGAGTATACAAATTAATGATTCTTAACAGTCACGGAGGCAATGATTGGAAATCGATTGTCAGAGAACTTGGGTTGAAATACCCTAAAATGTTTATTTGTGTTACGGACTGGTTTAAAACATTATTCAATTAAATAACAACAATTAAAAAAACAGAAATATGATACCAATTAACGACTTATTACTATTTGGACTAGCTTCATTAATTATAGTGCTTTCTCCTGGTCCAAATATGATTTATTTGATTTCAAGGTCTATATCTCAAGGAAAAAAAGCAGGAATCATCTCTCTTATGGGGGTAATGTGTGGATTTTTATTCCATATACTCTTAGTATCCTTTGGGCTTACCGCAATATTATTTGCAGTTCCTTATGCGTTTATAGTTATTAAATTTCTTGGAGTCGGATACTTGCTCTATTTGGCATATAATACCGTTAAATCAAAAAATAAAATTTTTGATGCTGACCAAAACCTGAAATCGGACACAGCCCTTAAACTCTTTAATATTGGACTTCTAACAAATATTCTGAATCCTAAAATGGCAATATTTTATCTTTCATTTTTTCCTCAATTTATAAAACCTGAATATGGTTCTGTTCTAAGTCAAGGTCTTCAACTCGGTTTAATTCAAATATTAATCAGTTTTCCAATTGATTTTTTGGTTGTCATATCTGCAGCTAGAATGGCAAAGTGGTTCTCGAAAAAACCAATTTGGTTAAGAATTCAGAAATGGTTTATGGCCTCTGTTTTAACAGGACTTGCTGTAAAAATGGCATTAACAAAAGCGAAGTAAATCCTTTGAATTCTAAATCTATCAAATGGCTTCCTGTTTTACTAATATTTATTTTGGGTGTCACCTGGGGGCTTCATTTCTCAATAATAAAAATAGCATCAGAATCAAACTTACCTTATGAAGGCATTGCAGTACTAACTACACTTGGCGTTGCCATAGCATTTATAACCATTTGTGTTTTTAGAAAACGATTGCCCGTATTCAATAAAACTTCCATCAAATTTTATGTTTTTTGTGGGGTATTGGGTTATGTTATTCCACTTTTTACGGAGCTCTACGTTGCAAGTTATATACCTGCTGGCTTGCTATCTCTAGTCGTATCAACAACACCTTTATTCGTTTTTGCTATTGCTCATTTTAAAGGAACGGAACAAATTGGGCGAAAACGGCTAATAGGTATTCTTTTTGGTGTAGCATCCGCAGCGGTTATAGTACTGCCTGAAAATGCTTTACCAGAAGCTGAAATGATTAAATGGGTGGCAATAGCACTTATTCTACCTATCACATATGGTATCTATCATAATTATGTTGCCATTGCATGGCCATCAAAATCTGACTCTTGGCAAGTAGCTACAGGAGAATCTTTAGGGGCATTAATTATGTTACTTCCCATTTACATGTGGTCAGGAGATTTTATTCTACTTAATGGCACTTGGGGAAATGGAGAATGGTCAATTCTAATATTGATTTGTCTTTCTGTAGTCGAAATCTATCTGTATTTTGAAATTGTACGATTGGCAGGTGCCGTTTTTGTTTCTCAATCAAGTTATGTTGCTATTGTAACCGGTATTGTTTGGGGAGTAATCATATTTAATGAAAGTCTTAGTATTTGGATATGGCTAAGTGTCGGATTGCTATTTGTGGCCCTGTATTTTGCAGCCAAAACAAACCTACAAAAACCTGCCAATAAAAGTTAGAATTATGAAAATTGAAAACGCAGTAATATTTGATATGGATGGAAACAATGAGGAACTATCCAAAAATCTCTCCTTGTTAGTTTTTAAAGGTGTTTTGAGAGATTCAAAAATCTACTGAACCCGAATTAGCCTATTTTTAACTATATTTTAAACATTTTTAATCAAATTTAGTACGTTTTAGTCAGATTTCAATTTATTGAATTAGACTTGAAAGTAACTTTAAGGACTCCATTGTTCAATGTTCCATCATTTTTATGGTTATTTGAATTTAGATTGGTTAATATAACCAAATTTACCATCAAAATCCCAAATTCTTTTCTTTAAATTATCATAGAATTCTTAAATGGTAGTCATCTTTCTTTATATTTTACGAAATAAATTTATTGGTTCCAAACGCTTTACGGGCTTAATAATTCCATTCTCATTTTATAGAGACTTCTTGTCTAGGTAAAATGTTATTTAAACAATTCTCCCAAAAGGGAAACTCGTAAGATGTTCTTATATCCATATAATATTTTTATAAGCCTCTGACTTTGAATTAAATACTTTATTGATAAATACTTCAAATAAAAGTGAAGAACAGTTGTTTTTTTAATTACTTTTGTTTTAGCTTTAGGGGTATTCTGCAAAGAATTGAGACAGTCCCTTTGAACCTGATTCAGTTAAGACTGGCGTAGGGAAAAGTTAGAATGACATTTCTTCCTTTCATTTCATTACTTCTTTATTTAAGAGGTCCTTTTAGCTGTATATATTTTTAATAAAAATAGATTTATGGCAATATCTCTTTGGAACAATATTCTTCTTGTTCGTGAAAAATCTCCTTTGGTTCATAATATTACCAACTATGTGGTAATGAACAATACGGCCAATGCATTATTGGCTATTGGAGCTTCTCCGATTATGGCTCATGCACATCCGGAAATCGATGAAATGACTAGCTTATGTGCGTCTTTAGTAATTAATATAGGAACTTTAGACGAATACTGGGTAGAATCAATGTTTTATGCTGCTAAGAAATCAAATCAGTTAAACAAACCTTTCATTATAGACCCAGTAGGAGCTGGAGCAACCCATTATAGAGACAGTGCTTTGACGAAATTAATAGCTTTGAAGCCCACGGTAATTAGAGGGAATGCATCCGAAATACTTGCACTCGCAAAATTTAATAAAACTAAAACAAAAGGAGCCGATAGTACCGCTCAAAGCTCAGAAGCAATTGAAGCTGCTAAGATTCTTAATCGAACTTTTGGTTCGGTAGTTTGCATTTCGGGTGAAACGGATATTGTTATCTCAAAGGGACAACAAATACGGGTCAAGAATGGAAACATCCTAATGACAAAAGTAACAGGGCTAGGCTGTTCAGCAACCGCAATTATCGGGGCATTTATAGGGGTAATTGAAGATAAAACAGAAGCCGTAACCGCTGCAACTGCCTTAATTGGTGTTTGTGGTGAAATTGCTGCTAAAACCGCAAAGGGGCCAGGCAGCTTACAAATGTTATTGCTCGATAAGCTGTATAACATCACAGAAGAGGAATTTATGCATCATATTCGTTTAGAAAAATTATGATGAAAGAAAAGTTTCCTTTTAGATTGTATTTAGTTATTTCAGAAGAAAGTTGTAAGGGACGAGATTTTTTACAAGTAGCTGAACAAGCTATTTTGGGAGGTGTAGATATCGTGCAATTGCGAGAGAAAAAAGCTTCGGATATAGTGTTTACTGAAAAAGCATTTCGTTTACAGGATGCTCTTGTTAAAACGGGCACACCGCTCATCATAAACGATAATTTAAAGGTAGCTCGAAAAGTTAATGCTTATGGAATTCACGTTGGGAATAATGACTTAGCACCAACTTTTATTCGCTCTGAGTGGCAAGAATGCAGGTCTATAGGTTACTCCATTGAATTTTTAGAACAGATGAACAATAAAGAAGCGGAGGTTTCCGACTGCTTGGCTGTAAGTCCTGTTTTTAGGACTTCAACAAAAAAGGACACATTAACCGAATGGGGATTAGAAGGAGTTTCTAAAATCAGAAAATTAACAGATAAACCACTTATAGCAATAGGTAACATGAATAAAGAGAATATATCTAAAGTCATAAAATCAGGTGCCGATTGTATCGCTGTAGCTTCAGCAATCTGTTTAGCAAAAAATCCTATGAAAGCAGCATCAGAAATTAGAAATCAAATTGAAAAAATGCTATGAAAAAATATCGGTACACATCAACTCTGACCATTGCAGGATTCGACCCTAGTGGAGGCGCTGGTATTCAAGCGGATATTAAAACGATGTCAGCTCTGGGGTGTTTTGCTACTTCAGTATTAACAGCATTGCCAGTTCAGAACACAATGGGCGTTGGCACAATTTACCCTATTTCCTATCAAGCTGTAAAAGAACAAATAGAGACCATAATGGAGGATATTTTTCCGGATGCTCTAAAAATAGGAATGGTGCATACCTGCGAACTGGTTGCTACAATAGTTGAAACTTTGAGTATTTATCCTAAAATACCTATAGTTTTTGACCCTGTTATGGTGGCTACTAGTGGTCATAAATTAATAGAGGATGAGACCATACAAAGTATAGTTAGCACACTTTTTCCTATAGCAGATATTATAACACCTAATCTTGATGAAGCTGGAATACTAGCTAAAATGAGTATTGAAACTGTGGAAGATATGTATCTGGCTGGAAAAAGAATAAAAAAAATGGGGGCCAAAAATATACTTCTAAAGGGAGGTCATTTAAAAACAGCTCAACTTACTTCTTTATTTTTTAGTGAAAATGATGAAATTCATGAATTTCATTTTGAAAAATATTATACAAAGAATACCCACGGTTCAGGATGTAGTTTATCTTCTGCAATTGCAAGTTACTTGGCACAAGGGAAATCAATGTTGGATGCTGTTACCCTAGGCCAGAATTATATAAAAGAAGCCATCTATTGCGGTAAGGATGTTATTATTGGAAAAGGTAATGGTCCGTTAAATCATTTTTTCAACCCACAAAAACTTATAAAAAATGAATTGGTCAACTAATGCTTGGGAGCAAATACAACCCATTTATAACTCTATTTTGAAAATGCCATTTATTACAGAATTATCAGATGGTACGTTAGCCATAGAAAAATTTAAATTCTATATGGCACAAGACTCTCACTACTTAGAACATTTTGGTAGAAGCCTGTCCATAATTGCCAGCAGAATTCAAAATATAACAGATACCCTTGCTTTTATAAATTTTGCAGAGGGTGCAATTGTTGTAGAAAATGCGCTCCATGAATCTTACTTTAAAGAGTTTAATCTAAAAGGTAAAGGCATTATGCAACCTACCTGTCATCACTATGTGAACACCTTAAAGAGTACGGCCTCTATAGAAAATATAGAAGTAGCGGTTGCAGCTGTGTTACCTTGTTTTTGGATTTATAGAGAGGTAGGGAATTTTATATATATAAATCAAACACCTTTAAATAACCCGTATCAAAGATGGATAGACACTTATGCAGGAGAAGACTTTGATATTTTGGCTCAACAGGCAATTGCCATTGCAGATAGGTTGGCATCACATTGTACTAAATCTCAGCAAAACTTAATGACAAATGCTTTTATTACTTCAAGTCACTTGGAATTTCAATTTTGGGATGGAGCTTATAATTTAAAGACATGGTAATAAATTAATTGATGTTGAAATAATGAAAGCAGTTATTTTTGATATGGACGGAGTACTTATAGATTCCGAACCTTTTTGGAAGCAGGCAGAAAAAGAGGTTTTTACATCTTTAGGTGTTCAAGTAACCGATGAGCTTACTAAAATCACGAAATATATGACAACAATAGAAGTAACGAGGTTTTGGTTTGAAAAATATCCTTGGGACAAAATTGACTTTGAAGAAGTTGAACAAATGGTAGTTTCTAAAGTAATAGAATATATAAAAAAGGAAGGTTGTGAAATCTCAGGAATTCAGAATTTCATAGCCTTTCTCAAAAAAGAAAATTTCACATTAGGATTGGCTACTAATTCTCCTTACAATATTATTCCGGTAGTGCTTGAAAAAATCAGATTAGAGAATACTTTTGATGTCATTGTTTCCGCTGAATTTGAAATTAAAGGAAAACCTGACCCTGCAGTTTATCTAACTGCATCTCAAAAGTTAAACATACAACCTAAAGATTGTTATGCCATAGAAGATTCTTGTTCAGGTATGCAAGCAGCAAAAGCGGCTGGTATGAATGTGATAGCTTTTACCAACGAAAATAAAAATACCTATCTACCACTTGTTGATAACAAAATAGATAAGTTTCAAAACTTAGACCTCAGTATGTTCCAATAGTATTGTATCTATATGATATTTAGCATTTAAATTCCTTCTAAATTTGTTGTTCATTGGAAAAGTTTTTCAATGTGACAAACAGAAGTAGTTTTCAAACAATTTAAAATGTACAATTCGTATAATTTATTGCTCTTAAAATTACGTGTAATAGTGATTAAGGCTTTTAGTATGGTTTCCATATAAAAGTCTTGAGTACTATACCTGATTTCTTCTTTCTATTATGCCCGCACTTCCTACTTTACTAAAAAGAGAGTTCATTCCTAATGAAAAATTAGATAGAGCCTGTTCGCTTAATAAAAATCATTAACGCATTTACTTCCACTTCCTTCCATTTTAAGCTTCACATAGTTTTTTAATCCACTTACTGAGCCTCCATCATCACCTTTTTTTGTCAGCAAAACAACAACATTAAGATTTGAACTACGGCATAAACCAGGGGCGCATACGCCCTCTTTTTTATACGTCTTATCAAATCTGAATATTGAATCACACAGGGCATCAAAAAAAGGTAACAACGAAGGCTCTATGGGAAGTAAATCAAAATATCGAACTATGAAATCATCTCAAAATATCCAAAAAGGAAGTGGAACTAAAAATCAAAAAAAGAAAAACACTCTGGATATAATAAGTAAATCACTTTTAAAACAAATGAATATTAATCTTTAAATCTATAGTTATGAGTACTATTAAAAATCATGTACAGTTAATCGGAAACGTTGGACAAGAACCAACTATTACAAACCTTGAAAACGGTAAAAAAGTAGCTCGCTTTTCTTTGGCTACCAATGAGAATTACAAAGATAGCAAAGGCGAAAAACAAACAGACACCAATTGGCATACCGTTGTTGCTTGGGGCAAAGTTGCCGAAATCATTGAAAAGTATGTAACAAAAGGTAAAGAGGTTGGAATTGGTGGAAAACTAAAGACCCGAACCTATGAAACCGAGGACGGAAATCAACGGTATGTTACGGAAGTAGAAGCAAACGAAATTTTGTTATTAGGTAGTAAATAAATCAAAAAAATAAAGAGGACATCACCCGCAAAAGTTCTATCCTCTTTTTCATTATTAATCTCTTAAGAAAAGAACAATGAAAGACAAAGTTAATGAAATACAGATTAGTTACAAGGAGCGTGTAAAATCACCTTTTTGGAAAAAGATAAGTTCATCGCAGGATGCTAGTGAATTATTATATGAGCATTGGAACAAAAACACTATTGAATTACATGAATCCTTTAAGGTTGTTCTATTAAATAATAGTAACAAGGTAAAAGGTATTTACCAACTTTCACAAGGTGGAATTACGGGAACTATGATTGACCTACGGATATTGTTTGCTGTGGTTTTAAAAACCGTATCTGTGGCTATTATATTAACACATAATCACCCATCGGGAAAATTAGTTCCTAGTGAAGCTGATAAAAGAATAACGGAAAAGATTAAAAAAGCTGCAGAACTTTTTGATGTGAAAGTATTAGACCATTTGATTATTGTACCAAATGGAGATTACTACAGTTTTGCAGATAATTCAATTCTTTAACTTATGGTCTATTTGAATTATAACAATCTGGATGAAAAAACTCAACAATATTTACTTTCCGCTTCTAAGAAAGATTTGGAAAGCAAAATTGGAGAAAGTTTAAAAGAATATGCCAAAGAGAATCATATAGAATATGAAACTATCTTATATGAAGAAGCTATAAAAAACTTATACAGCTATCAATATGTTTTTAACATTTGAATAATTCATAAAAGACCTTTTGCGATTTCAAAGGTCTTTTATATTTTAGGTATATTAAATAGGTTTTATCCCTATGACAGCAGTGAGAAAAGGTCATTTCAAAAAGGTTAATTTTTAAAATTGTAAGTTCCTATGGTTTCATAATTTTTCATTTCAAAACTTTCAGAATCAAGCAAGTTTGCAAACTTCATAGCATCTTTGTCTTGCATAAATGTTTCTTGAACTTTTTCAACATCATTTTTACTCCTCCATAGAAATATGTCCATATACCCATCATCAGTTTTAACTAAATGCCTATTTAAAAGCCCTTTGCAACGAGAACAATAGTTTTCATTAAATTCTAAGGAACCTTGATTAAACATTTCTTCGGTTATTCCATCTTTGAGCTTAAACTTTGTGATTTCTACAATCATAATATTGTTTTTTTTATACGTATTACAAGAAAAATTACTATTAAGGATGACTAAGAGTATTAATCGTAATACATTCTTTATGGTACTAAATTTTACTTCATATTATTATGAGTACAAACATACAATCAGATGTTTTGAACCAACAATAAGATAGTTTAAGAAAAAGGATTACTTACTGGCTATTTTTTTACGTACCATGCTCAAAAATTCGGGTGTAACTCCTATATATGATGCAATTTGAACATTAGAGATTCTGTTGTGTAGGTTAGGGTATTTTTTCAAGAAGTATAAATACCGTTCTTCCGCGGTGGAACTAATGGTCTGAAGTATTCTTTTTTGTTGCTCAATAAATGTATTTTCTATTACAATTCTGATATTTCTGTCGAATAATGGGGAATGGTCATATAAATGGAAAACATCATTTTTACTAATTTGTAAGATATGTGAAGGCTCTAGAGTTTCTATATATAAATCACTAGGTTCATGGTTGTAAAAACTACCATAATCTGTTATCCAACTGTTTTCAGTAGCAAATTGAAGATTATGTTGGTTTCCCTTTTTATCAATTTTATACATCTTTAGACAACCCTTTACAACAAAAGTAAAATGATTACACTCTTCTCCTTGGTTTAATATAAGTTGCTTTCTTTTTGTTTTTTTTTCAATTATTCGATTATTAAGAATTTCAATAGCTTTCTTATCCAAAGCCCAAAAATTTGAAAAACTTTTTATAATAGGAGTACCTTTCATCTGTAATCATCTGTTTTTTCAGTAAAGATATTATATGTTGCCAAATTAAAAATTTCAATTATTAAATTACTTTACTTTGGGTAATTATTTTATAAGATTCTCTAAAATCTGACGTACGATTTCATTCGTCTTTTTAAAATCATACACAATGCTATAAAAACAGAGCATTTGACAACAATACCCGTTTCAATTTTGTACCGCAATTAGATACATTTATAAGACTCGATTTTAAGGAAAAAAGCAACTGACTTTTTAGTCAGGTTGTTTGAAAATTTTGTTCGCTTGAGGCGAACGAAATCGAAAAGCAAGAGGGTAACACGCAATGCGATGTTTCAATGACGCTCTTGTTTTTAAATATCTAAAAATCAGTTGTTTGAAAATTTTAAAAGATGAAATTTAATAAATCGATATTAGTTTTTAGAGTAAAAAGACGTTTAGCCAAGTAAAATCAATCAATTTTTAGAGTAAAATGGATAACGGATACGAAAAAGAACAGTTTACCACCATTAGTTTTAAAGACTCCGTTGCTAAAAAATTCAGAATTTTTAGCAAGAAAATGGGAGCGTCCAATTCTATGACTTTATTAATGGTGCTAGACTTTTTTGAAACCAATAATCTGTCGCCAAAAGAATCTATTGGTCCAACAGTTCACACATTAGAAAACTTGATAAAAAAAAGAGTAAGTGCCGTTATTGCCATTTTACGAGATATGGAAAAGAGTCAAACGAAACCTACCGCTGCAATGATGCAGTCGCTTTTTGAGGAAGTAACACCAGAACCTAAAAGCAAACCGCTTTTAGTGGAGAGGAAGAGTATTAAAAAAGTAGAGAAAATTCGTTTTCGTGAAAAGTAAAATTATAGGATTATTCCATATGTATATTACCATTACACCACAGATATTAGGAGGCGCTTATTCACAAAGTGTTGCCGATTTTGTGGCGTATTTAGAAAAGGAAAATCAAGGTTTGGAACAACAAGATATGGAACACTTTTTCAATCAATATGGAGATGAAATAAATACCAAAGATGTAATAAAGGAGATTGATGGAAATGGAGCGAAACTAAAAAAGACAGAACCAAAATTTTATTCCATAACAGTAAGTCCAAGTACATATGAATTAAAGCAATTACAAAATAGCAGTAAAGATTTAAAAGCATATACTCGTGAAGTAATGAAAGATTATGTTACGTCTTTTAATAGAGAAATCAATGGCAAGCCGATTACTATTAATGATATAAAATACTTTGCCAAAATAGAACATCAACGAAGTTATAAAGGAACAGATAAGCAGGTAAAAGAGAACCAATATTTTGCCACAAAAATACTTCAGAACAAACAAAAAATTCGAAAGATAGAACGTGGAGAATTAACAGGAAATATTGGAATGTTAATGCAAAAGATAAATCAATTAGAAAAACAAGCTCCACATCAACAAAATGGAAAACGGATTATTCAAGGCTTGCAAAAAGATGGCAACCAAAGCCATATTCATATTATAGTGAGCCGAAAAGATGCTTCTAATTCGGCGAGTTTGTCACCAGGAAGTAAATACAAAGCTTCGGATGTGGTGATGAACGGTAAAAAGGTAAAACGTGGTTTTGATAGAGATGCGTTTTTTGATAAAGCTGAAAACACATTTGACAGACAATTTGGCTACAAACGAAACTATGCGGAAACCTATCAAGCAAAAAAGGATTTTGTTAAGAATCCGAAGCTATATTTTTCTGTATTAATGGGTTTACCAAAAAATGAAAAAGCTATTGCTTTTAAAATGTTAGGAAAGTCTGGTCTTCCAATGATGAATATCCCAACAAACAAAGTGCAATTGGCAATAAAAGCCATTAAACAATTGAAACGCGGTGTTGATATAGCTATTAAATCAAGTTCTATAGGGATATGAATTTGTCTATGCCATATATCATACTCTATATCATAGTTCCTGCGCTAATTTTAATTATTGTTCTGTATGTATTCTTTCATAAGGAAGGAAATAAAACTTTGGATAAAAAATATCAAATCCAATTTAAAGTCAAATCTGGTAGATTTAAAATTGACAACATCAAACGTGGAGCTTCCGTAATCGGTTCTGCGGGAAGTGGAAAAACAGAAAGTGTTGTCTTCAATTTTTTGCGACATTTTAGCAAACATGCTTTTAGTGGTGTCATTCATGATTATAAAAACTTTGAATTGACCGAAATGGCGTATCCTCTTTTTAAGGCTGCTGAAATTCCTTTTTATATTATTTCTTTTGATACAATTTATGACCGAGTAAATCCTATTGCACCTCGTTATATGGAAAACGAAGAAAGTGTCAACGAGGTTTCCAGAGTGTTGATTGAAAACTTATTGGAACAAAAAGAATCTGGTAGCTCAGGTACAACAAGGTTTTTTAATGATGCCGCAGAAGGTTTAATTGGAGGGCTAATTTGGAAACTAAAAACGGCTTATCCGCAGTTCTGCACATTACCTCATTTAATAGCTATTTACCAATTTTTAGATACAGATAGCCTTATTGTGTTTTTAGAAAGTAATACGACTTCTAGAGCTATGGCAGATGCTTTTATAAGCGGAAAAGATTCTGATAGGCAAACCGCAGGAGTAAAAAGCACTTTAGCCAATGCCTTTAAAAAAATAAGTACACAACGTATTTTTATGACTTTATCCGCAGATGAAGTCCCATTAGATATTAATAACACAGAAAAATCAGGTGTAATATCTGTAGTTAATAATCCAAAATATGAAACCGCTTATTCTCCAATTATAGCAACTATTATCCACACCATTACCAAACAAATGAGCGTGAGAAATGCCAACTCTTCCTTCTTAATGATGGAAGAAGCACCCACCATTCGATTATTGAATATGCATCGTATTCCTGCTACATTACGAAGTTACAATATTGCTACAGTTTACGTAATGCAAGACAAGATTCAGAATGATATGATGTATGGTGACAAGGCAAGTAAAGCCATTCTAAGTAATTTATCATATCAGTTTTTTGGCAAAGTGAACGACCCTGATACCGCTAAATATTACGAACGCTTTTTTGAAATTGTAAAAATGAAAACTACAAGTATTAACAAGGGTTTTAATCTCAACTTTGATACTAGAGTAACTAAAGGAGAAAAAGAGGTTTCTAAGCAAAGAGCAGATGTGTTTTTTAGATTGAAACAAGGTGAATTTATAACTTTTGCAGATGGTAAGGACAAGAAAGTACAAATGATACTTCCGAAAATTGAAAAGACATTACCACAAAAAAGTGTATCTTTTTCTCAAAAGGAGCTTGAATCTAATTTTGAGAAAACATATTGCGATGTGAAGTCTATTTTTAAATAGTAAAAAATTAGTTGTTATGTTATTCCCTACGATTAATAATACCAGATGATATAGATCAAGCTGATGAAATTAATTTAGTTATTGTTTTGCTAATTCAATGATTTTTTTTGGCGTTGTCACATCCCTTTCCATAAAATCATTTCCACGACCTTCACTAATTCCCCATCTAAAAATCCATGAAAACCCTCTTTTACTATATGTGTTAATTATTGTATTGTATTCTGTCGATTTTAATACTTCTTCTTGAGAAATAAAAGTGTAGCCGTGTTTTTGAATCATTTTAGCTAATTCCTTTAGGTAATCTGCATTCAACAAACTCGCATGGATTAGTAATGTTTGAGGGATATTATGATTGAACAATTCTATCGATTTGGATTCAAAATATAAAAGTTTCTTTTCCATATACTTTATATATTCAACCCCTATTTCTTTCATTAAAACCTTATCTTTTGCTACGAACGCATTATGATAAGATTTTGCAAATAAATAATCGTCATTATCAATAGTTACTGGTGCGCTTACATAATTGTTAACTTTTAAAAACCTCTCAAGATTTTTATGAGACAGTGAGTCATATCCAGCATGCAGATAGGGATGACGAAAATATTTAAGCTGTTTTTTGAATTTTTGCATTAATGGTTTAATTATTTTTTCTCCTTTTAAAATATCATTGAAAAAAACAGAATCTGGAACTTTATTATAATCAAGATGAGAAAATGTATGGTTCCCTAAGTCATACCCATTTTCAAGCCATTTAACAAGATTTTTTACTCTACTAGAATCCAATTGATTATTACTGTAAAGTTTTCCTGCATTTACATAGCCTATAGCCGGTATGTTATATTTTTTAAAAGATTTAATCAATTTTGAAGTGATTTCCACATCTAGGTTATTTAATCCGTAGTTAACGGTAGGTAAATCATCAACTGTAATACACATTGTTTTTTCTTGACAGGTTACACTAATACAAAAAAGATATGTGATTAAAAAAAAAGCCTTTTTCATGAAAATTATTTTAGTTGTTAAGTTCTTATTATTAATAAATAAATTATAGCCTTTTTATTTTACAATAGATTTTAAGTCTTGTAATTCTTTGGATTTTGGATAATATTTTAACGCTAAATTCAAAACCTCTTTAGATTCCTTTCTACGACCTTGTTTCTCTAACCTTTTTATAGTCCCTGATAATGTTTGAGCCGCATAGAATGAATTCTCAATTGGTGCGATTTCAAATCCATAATCGACAGAAAGATTTTCATAAAATAATTTGATTTCTCTTGAGGGATTTTTTGAATTCCAAAAGTCTCTATAAGGTACATTCCATTTTTTTGAAGGATAGATTGTTTGGAGGCCATTTTGAATTCCGGTTATTGACATTCCATAATGATTTTGATTTTCAATTACCTCAAATTTGTATTTAATTCTTGGATTTGAATCCGATACCAGTTGTTGATTTAGTTCAATAAATGCTTTAGCTTCTTCTTCGGGTCTTCTTTTTAAATCGTCATCGGCCTTACCTATATAAATTGCCGCTTTCGGATGAAGACTATCTTTAACGGATTTAAGAACCTTTTGAGCTATCGTTTCCCCAGAGATAGTGCGTAAAGATAACTCGGCAGCAAGAACAATGTAACCATTAAATAAGTCAGGCTCATTCCAAAAAGACTCGAAAACAGGACTAAATGTCGGAGACATTCCAATAATTGTTTTACCAGAATTAATTCGGTATTTACTATTAAGATTTGGGAAAAGTTCTTCTCTAAAAAACTTTAGATAATCCTTAGCATTACTATGACCTTTCCCAAAAAAATATTCTCCTTGGCTATTACTTAACTCAAATGCCATATCATAACGCTTATCTGTATTGTTCGGGATGCCTACAATAATACTCTCTGGCATTTCATTTCTTGATGCTTTTATCTTTACAATAGCGCTTGTTATTTCAAATAAATATTCAGCATCCATAACCACAATAATGGGATAACTGTGTATGCTATTATCATAATTAGATGGAAGAGAAATGTAAATATCTCTATCTTCCTTTAAGATATGGGATGATACACTAAATCGTTCTCCTATTTCAATTTTTTCCTTATTTACTTGGTCTTTATCCTTAGATTCAGATTTGCAAGAGAAGAGGAATAGAACGATTGTTAAACTAAATAGTATTTTCATATAAGATTTGTAATTCCGAGTTCTGAGCTAATAAACGTTACTTTTTTTTAGTTAATTATAGGTTACGGATTTTGGTTTTTATATCATGATTTTTTAAATGGTTCGAAATTACAAGTTTCAAAGCTTATATATTGTTTTTTTTTTTAGATTACGGTACCTCCCAAGTATATATTGAATATTATAAATTCGAATGTATTCTCATTATTATTTACTCAACTTAACCATTGATACAAAATAGTAATCTACAAAACCTTTGAACTCTATTATCTATTATGGCGTTTTAATTTTAGAACCTGTATCCTAAGAAGAGCCATGTGTTGGGCACAAATTTATGCTCTCTTATTGTAGTTTCTCCCCATTCTTGCTCTGGTATTGAATTAAAATTATACCTGATCGGTATTAAGACTCTCAAATAAAGATGCTTAATTTTAAAAATATCCATTTTTTGAAAACCGAAATTAACTCCAGCTGTAAGGGTATGGTTTTTAATTTCATTATCCGAGATTAAATGATCATACTCATCGTATACATAGCCAACATTTGCGCCATAGTGCCAGAGTTTTCGTTTGCCAAAAAATCTACTGTATGTAAGTTCATAAATTCTAAAGTAGCCCTCTACATTATCGCCATCTACAGCTGCGGCTTCATTACTAGATAAGTGCCTCTCTGTCATATCAATTTCTCCAATACTTAAGCTTAATTGGTGCTTTGGGTTAAACCTATAACCAACTTCACCAGCAAAGTATTTGAACTCATTCATTGACATTTCTAATAGTTCATAACCCACAAAGAATTTTTTTGTTTGATTTTCTTGTGCATTTGAAATAATTGTACTGCCCATAAAAAATATTAGAGCAGAAATAAAATTAAGTTTTTTCATAAAAGTTATCTATTAAATTTTCGGCAAAGGTGCTTTATATTCATACTCTAAACGACCCATATTGAAATATGACACACCTTTGTTAGAATAAATAATGAAGCTTAAAAATTGAATAGAGAGAATTTTATTTACTCGATGATTTTATAAACTCAGTTGGAGTTTTACCAGTTATTTTTTTAAAATTTCTATTAAAAGAAGACTTGGAGTTAAAGCCACAATCATATGCTAATGAAGAAACATTATATATTTCATGTTCCTCCATGGCTATTTTATTTTTAAATTCTTCAATACGTAGTGAATTAATATAATCGAAAAATGAAGTTTCTAAAATTTCATTAATGTACTGGGATAAATAATTTGGATGAACACCAATTTTATTTGCTAAAATATTTAATGATAAATCTGGATCTAAATAGGCTTTTTCTTTTTTCGAATATTCTTCAAGACCAGATTTTATTAATTCTGTTTTTTCTTTATTAAAGCCAGAAGTAGAATACCGAGTTGTAGTTTGTTTAGAAGAATCCGTACGTGGCACTATTTCACTTTGTTTTAACTCATTGTGACTTTCTAATACATCAATTTTAGTATGGGAATTTATTTCACCTTTTTTAATACCAAAATACCCCACTAATATAATATATATGGAAACTGTGGTAAAGATTAAGCTTTCATTAGCAAATATTATTACAAACCAAACAATAGCTAATCCCCCAGATAAAAATTCAAGCCATTTTAAATTGATATATGGAAGTGTAGAAAATTGGTTTTGAAGCGCTTTTTTGTAAGCCTTTATCAAAAACAAACTCCAAATTATATAAGCTAGACCAGAAATTATATTAAGAATGTGTTTAAAAACTATAAAATTTTCAAATCCATATCCATCATTTTTAAGAATATCTATTTTTTGTTTTCCAGGTAGAATGAAGAAGTTTATAAGATAAATAATGACTAAAATAAAAGGAATGAAATGAAGCCAAGATGGAATCTTAATTCTTTTATGTGTCTTGGTCAGTTCAGAAACATAAAGAAAAAGAAAAGGACCATGCAATAGAGGAAATGGTATCTGGATACCAGCTAAAAAAGGATATTCTTCAATTGTACCATTATTGGATAAATGAAATAAAATCAAATGAATGAATACGATGAATAACCAAAAAGACAAAATTGTATCAACATTTTTTCTGTTTTTTTTAAAAAAAATAAGTACACTTAAGAATAATGATAGACTAATTCCAGAAACTACTAACATAACGGCTGATTTTATTATTTGTATAACACTTTCATTTTAGGAATGAACTTTTCATTACAATAACCTTCTCCGTTTTCCTAGTAATGGAGTTTACAAAATAAAAATATATTAAAATATTTCTATTAGCTTTTCAAGTTTTAAATAATTTGAATATACTCAGGATAATGTTCCTTGTTTACTTTGCAGATAATGTGATACTGAACAAAGTCGCAAAGTTATAATATCTTATTCAATCTTTAAATTTTGAAACAATTAAATCTACCTAGTAAACATATTTTGTGTTTTCCAAATAGAATAATGTAATAGTAATTTTATATAAAGCTTGTTTTTTCATATACCGTAGAGTATATTAGCCGAATGATAAGATCAGATAAGACCAGACAATTTATCATTGAAAAAACAGCAAGTATATTTAACAAGAAGGGATATGTAGGCACATATTTGTCGGATATTACAAATGCTACTGGCCTAACTAAAGGTAGTATTTATGGAAATTTCAAAGATAAAAATGAAGTTGCTTTAGAAGCGTTCAGATATAATTACGCCTTTCAAAGTGAGGGTATTAATGATAAAATTAAAAGAGAGCAACGATCTGCTGACAAACTTTTCGCATTTCTAAACCATTACAAAGTAGAATATAAAATTATTTTTGAAAATGGTGGTTGTGCCATTTTAAATACGGCAATAGATGCTGATGATGGAAATCATATATTGAAAGATGAAGTTATAAAATCTATAAAAAATTGGATTACGAGAATTGCTGATATTTTAGATGACGGTATCCAAAAAAAGGAGTTAAAAAAAGTTAATACTATGGAATTCGCAACAAGAATGGTTGCATTAATTGAAGGAAGTATCATGTTATCCAAAACACTAAATCAGTCCAGTATATTATTAAAAAATATTGAATATATAGAGGGAGAAATTAATAGTCTAATTGTTAAATAAAAAAATTTACAAACCCATATACTTTACGGTATATGATAACTTTAAAAAAATGAAAAGAGTAGTGATAACTGGATTAGGCGCCATAACACCTATTGGAAATAAAGTGGAAAGCTATTGGAAAAACTTGTTGAAGGGTATTTCTGGAGCAGATAAAATCACTCGTTTTGATACCACTAATTTTAAAACGAATTTTGCTTGTGAAGTCAAAAACTATAACCCATTAGATTACTTTGATAGAAAGGAATCTAGAAAATTGGATAGATTTAACCAATATGGGCTCATAGCTTGTGAAGAAGCAATTATTGATGCGGATTTGCAATTTGAAAATTTAAATAAAGACAGAATTGGTGTGATTTTCTCTAGTGGAATTGGTGGTTTTGAAACTTTTGAAAACGAAATATTAAATTTCTTTGAAAATGCAAGTCTTCCAAGATTTAATCCTTTTTTTATTACTAAACTAATAGCAAATGGTGTTGCTGGTCTTATATCAATACGACATGGTTTAAGAGGAGTAAATTCGTGTCCGGTTACAGCTTGTGCTTCATCAACAAATGGATTGATTCAGGCGTACAATTATATCAAATGGGGAAAAGCTGATATTATTATCACAGGAGGATCTGAAGCTCCGATTACAAAATCTTCTATCGGTGGTTTTAATGCTATGAAAGCCTTATCTACGAACAATGAAAATTATAAAACAGCTTCGAGACCATTTGATACAAGTAGAGATGGATTTGTAATTGGCGAAGGTGCTGGAACTTTAGTCGTAGAAAGTTTAGAAAGTGCAAAGAAAAGAGGTGCTAAAATATATGCGGAAATTATTGGAGGAGCAGAAACTGCAGATGCTTATCATATTACTGGAACTCACCCTGAAGGTCAAGGAGCGTACTTGGCAATGAAACAAGCAATAGAAGAGAGTGAAATATCAGTAGATAAAATCGATTATATTAATGCTCATGCTACTTCTACAGGTTTAGGAGATATATCCGAAATTATGGCAATAAAAAAGCTTTTTGCAAAAAACCTGGATAAGATTGTTATCAGTGCAACAAAGTCTATGACTGGTCATTTATTAGGAGCTACCGGGGCAATTGAAGCAATTGCAACATGTTTAACACTATCATCAAATGTGATACCGCCAACTATAAACACAGTAAGTATAGATGAGAGTATTCCTACTAATCTAAATTTTTCTTTGAAAAAGAAAACCGATAAAAGTGTCAACTTTGCACTTACTAATAGTTTTGGTTTTGGTGGCCATTGCGCAGCCATGGTTTTAAAGAAATATACTTCATAAAAATATAGATAATGACATTAGAAAGAAAAGTTGCCAAGATATTTAATTTGACTGACGAAAATTGGTTAAAACATTCTAATCCATGGAGTGTCTGGACTAGATATTCGGTTTTACCAATTATAATTTTTGCATTTTGGAGTAGGTTATGGATTGGTTGGTGGTGTGTATTCCCAGGCTCTATTTCTCTGCTTTGGATGTTTTTTAATCCTATTTTTTTTAAAAAACCAACATCAACAAAAAATTGGGCGTCAAAAGCAGTAATGGGTGAACGTGTTTATTTAAATAGAGATCAAGTTTCCATACCCGAAATTCACAATAGTCCTATTTATAAAATTCTAAATACAATTTCTTCTATTGGGATGATACTATCTATTTGGGCTACTGTAAATTACTCAATATGGGGTGCAATACTTGGTGTAGCCCTTGCATATTTAGGTAAGAGTTGGTATTTGGATAGAATGGTTTGGCTCTTTGAAGACATGAAAAACAATAATAAAAAATACAAAAGTTGGGATTACTAGGTATCTTTTAAAAATTAGTGATATTATTATTATTTAAATAACTAATATGGATGAAAACTTTATGATTTGTTAAAAAAAACCTTTATTGATTTTGATCAATGAATTTAGGGATTTAAAGAATGTTTCTTTGCTGAAAATCAAATAAATATTTTAGAATCATGAAGAAAATCCTATTTATACTTATTATTTTACAGACTATAAGTTCATACAGTCAAAAAGGAACAATAAAGGGGAAAGTTATAGACAAACAATCAGAACTTCCTCTTTTAGGGGCGAGTGTAGAACTATTATTGCCGGATAAACTAGTAGGTGTTATAACTGACTTTGATGGTTATTTTACACTAGATAATGTTCCCATTGGAAGACAAGAAATTAGAATTAGTTATATAGGCTATGAAACCAATACAATTTCTAATATTGAAGTGAGTACAGGGAAAGATATAAATATTACAATTACACTAACAGAATCTTTTGCTAAATTGGACGAAGTGGTTCTCACAAGTAGTACAAACAAAGTTAAATCTTTAAACAAATTCTCAGCAGTTTCCGCACGTCAATTTGGTGTTAAAGAAGTTGGGCGATATGCTGGAGGAAGAAATGACGTTGCTAGATTAGCAAGTAATTTTGCTGGAGTTGCATCCCCTGATGATAGTCGAAATGATATTGTAGTTAGAGGAAATTCTCCAACTGGATTATTATGGCGTGTAGAAGGTATTCCTATTCCAAGCCCTAACCATTTTTCGGCTTTGGGTACAACTGGTAGCCCTGTATCTGCTTTAAATCCTAATCTTCTTAAAAATTCAGACTTCATAACCTCTGCATTTCCTGCTGAATACGGTAACGCTATTGGAGGTGTCTTTGATTTAGGTTTTAGAAATGGAAATAAAGATGAATATGAGTACTCGTTCCAAATGGGAGCATTTTCAGGCTTAGAAGGAACCGCAGAAGGGCCATTGAATAAAAAGAATAACGGTTCATTTTTAGTAGCTGCGAGATACTCCCTTATTGGACTTATAGGAGGAGCAGGTACAAGCGACACACCAAATTATGCTGATATCTCCTATAATATCAATTTAGGAAAAAGTAAATTAGGTAGCTTTTCTCTATTTGGAATAATGGGCACTTCAAGTATCGATTTAATTGGTGAAGATTATGATGAAGATGACCTTTTTTCGGCAGAAGACGAAAACTCCTATGTTTCCTCCACTATTGGTGTTTTAGGTGCTAAACACTTACTAAGTATAGGTGAAAGTTCGTATTTAAAAACGGTTATAGCGGGTGCTTTTAACAATAGTGATTACGAGGAAGATCGAATCATTGATTTAGATACTGATAATGAAAGAATTATAAGATATGCTGAAAGCAATAATGAGGAATCCAGATTAACATTTTCAACCTTATTTAACACCAAAATTAATAATAAATTCACTTTAAGAACGGGGCTTTTATTTGAGAATTTTTCAACAGATTTGAACAGAAAAGAGAGAGATGAGCAAGAGGATGGAAATAATGATGGTGATCCAGATTTAGTTACTATTAGGAATATTAATGGAAGTTATAATGTATTTCAACCTTATGTACAGACAAAATATAGATTAACTGAAACCTTGACGTTAAATACGGGAATACATACTATGTTTAGTGACCTAAATGAGCAGTTTGTTGTAGAACCTAGAGCATCAATGTCATGGCAGATAAAACCACAGCATACGATTAATATAGGGTATGGTATTCACCATCAAAATGTACCCACACCCTTGCTATTTTTAAGTGAGGAAGTAAATGGAGAGACCTTAAACCCTAATGAAGATTTAGATTTTGTAAGAAGTCAGCATTATGTTTTGGGATATGATTTTAAGCTAACAAGAAGTTGGAGAGCCAAAATAGAAGCTTATTATCAAAAGATAGACAATGCTGCAATTGATGAAACTCCATCTAGTTATTCTTCTTTGACTGAAGGAGCTGATTTTACGTTCTCGTCTGATAATACGAACTTGGTAAGTTCCGGAACAGGAGAAAATAAGGGATTAGAATTAACTTTAGAAAAATCATTTAGTAAAGGTTTTCATGCTTTAATAACGAGTTCTATATTTGAAAGTAAGTATGAAGGTAGTGATGGAATAAAAAGGAGTACTCCTTTTGATAATGGTTATATTGTTAATTTTTTAGCAGGTAAGGAATATAAAATCGGAAAACAAAAGAAAAATATTTTTTCAATAGATGCTCGTTTTGTATCCTCTGGAGGAAAATATTATACTCCTGTTGATTTAGAAGCATCTCAAAATGCTGGCTATGAAATTTTGCAGGATGATTTGGCGTTTAGTCAACAGTACGATGATTACATGAGACTAGATTTAAAACTAGGTTTTACATTAAATAGTAATAAAAAGAAATCATCTCACAAATTTTACATTGACCTACAGAACATTACCAATAGAGATAATGTTTTTGTAAGACAATATAACAGAATTACTAATAATGTTAATCAAATAAATCAAGCAGGTTTCTTTCCTGATTTTGGTTACCGGTTTCAATTTTAAATAAAATAATTATGCATGAACAGGTTATAGCATTTTTTAAAAAATTTATACAATTAGAAGAAAAGGATATTCTTAGAATTGAGGAATTGACAACGGTAAAGAAATTTTCAAAGAATGAATTTATTCTAACACAAGGTAAGGTGTGTTCTTTTGTTGCTTTTATAAATAGTGGGGCTTTTAGAGGGTTTTATTCTGTAGATGGTCAAGAATATAGTAAGCAATTTTTCTTTGAAGATGGTTTTTGTACAGACTATTCAAGTTTTTTAACAGGTAAAAAATCTTTAACTTATTTACAAGCTATTGAAGATAGTACAGTAATTATTTTTGAAAAAAAAGATGTAGAACATATGTATAAAACAATACCAAATTTTGTAGAATTTGGTAAGTTATTAGCAGAAAGCTTATATATAAAGGTATGTGACATAAAAGCTTCTTTTATTCTAAATACACCAGAGGAGCGATATTCACACTTAGCAAAAGACCGCCCTCGGGTTATACAAAGAGTGCCACAATACATGTTAGCATCATATCTTGGCGTTACACCAGAAGCTCTTAGTAGGATACGAAAGCGTTTAGGTAAAACTCATAATTATAGTAATAGATAAAGGCGAAGAAAAATAAAATTAGACTAAATTAAAGTATTGCAATTACTTTTAATTATAATCAAGATTGTATTTCAAAATTATAACTTTTGAACATACAAGACTCATTTTATTAATGCTATAGATATTCATTAATTCAGTTTTCATTTCTAAACTTAATATGATAAAAAGATGTTCTCCAATACCTTAATTTGGGTGAAAGAGTTAATCTAAATAGTATTAATAATATTAAAACTTAAGTTTGAAATATTGCTTATTCTTTTAATATTACAGTGGCTATTTGACTTATTGTATATGGTAATAAATTAAGAAATAATACAAACCTATTTAATTAAAAAGTTGTATTTAAATTGGATACTATCACACTTCTTAAAGTTCAATAATTATTACCATATAAGAAAGTCGAGACTATAGAAAACTCAGAAATTAATTTAAAAACCTTTAAAATTATTCTTGGAAGCAACAGAAACACTAGCTTTTAAAAAAGCATTTCAACAATTCATTTCTTTTCCTGATAATGATTGGGAGAAAATTAAGGAAAAAATTACCATAAAGAATTATAATAAAGGGGGATCTATTTTTAAGATCTGGACAAGTAAGTAATACTCTAGGCTTTATTACTAAAGGTTTTTTTAGAAAATATTATTTAAAAGAAGTAAACGAGAATGAAGAATCTAATATTTATAACAAGTATAGCACTTTTTACCTCTTTATATGTCAGTGCACAGTCCTTTGACGAAATATTTAATGCTAGTCATAATATATTTTCAGAAATAGATAATGACATAGAAAACAGTAATATAAAATCAAATAAAGCATCCTTGACCAAATTTTATTTAGCAGGACCTCCTATAGAATTAGGGAAGTTGAGAGTTATATACAATGCAGAATATAAATGGTACCAAAATGATTTCACTAGTAAAAATGGTGAAGAACTCTTATTTGCTGAAGATTTACACGATGTTCGTTTAACCTCTATTTTTAATTATAGGCTCAATAGGAAATGGGCTTTGAATTATGTTAATTTTTCAACAGTTAAATCTGATTTCAAAAATTTCAATTTTTCTAATGCTTACAAAGGAATTAACGCATTTACGGTAGGATTTCATCCAAAAGGCGAAGATAATTTCAGGCTTGGTTTAGGAATAACGTATTCTCAGGAAATGGGAGATGCTCTCATACTTCCCGTTGCGTTTCTTTATTATAAAACAGATAATTGGCTTATTGATTTAATGTATCCTCGATTAAACGTTTTTCGGAAATTATCAAAAAAACTTGAATTAGGTTTTATGGTGAATTATGATATTGGAGCATTTGACGTCGAATTTAATAAAGACCTATTGATAGGTATGGATGTGACTCCTGAGTATCAAACAACAACAAACCTAACTTTTACTCCACAAATAAATTATTATTTAACAAACAATATTACCGCCTATGCCAGAGCTGGAATAAATTTAATATCAGAGCATAGTTTAACAGATGGTGATTTCAATGAAATAGAAAGTGTAGGATATGAAGCTAAAAAAATAGTGCCAACTTTTGGATTTGGTGTTACGGTTAAAATACCACATGATTAATATAATTAAAGATATCATCTATTTCAATTTTATAAGATTTTATTATCAAGAATTTTTAACCTAGAAACCATATATATGTTTTGTGAAAGTAAAGTGTTTTTAAATATTTTTAAGTATGTTTTTCTATCTAGTATACAAGTAAAATTGTATCTAGAAATATTTTTTATTTCAAAATTGAAATTGAGAAAACGTCAATAAAAAAAGAAGATTTATTATTGTAATTTTATTACTATAATATATTTTTAAGTGATTCAAATAAAAGATTAGATGTAATGTTTTAGTAACATACATTACAATAGTTTTTGATCAAATAAATGATAATTAGCAAATTAAAGTTTCATAATAATAATAATGAAAAAACTAAATTTTATCACTCTAGTATGCATAACCATTTGCTGTTTCTCAAGCCTTGCACAAAATGTGAGCAGAAAGGAACTACTGAAAGAAATAGTTGATCAAAATTTATCATCAGTTGAAACACAAGAGATAACATTGGCCGCAGGAGTTAGAGCGCCAAAACATATGCACCCATGCCCTGTAGTGGGATATGTTATTTCTGGTAGCGTTATTTTTCAAATTGAAGGAGAGGAACAGAAAACATTACACGAGGGAGATGCTTTTTACGAGCCAAAAAATAAAACAATTTTGCATTTTGATAATGCTTCCAAAGAAGAGGCATTGACCTTTGTTGTTTTTTATTTGAAAGAAGGCAATGAAGTAAATATTAGAATGTTGGAAAATTAAAATTATTGAGTATAATCATTAATTTCCTCATATGTTTCTACAGATACTCTTTTTCCCAATTGATGCATAAACTGCATCTGCTTAGGATTTTTTGAACCCCAAAAAGCTCTCCAATCTTTCATAGCGTTCCATCGCGCAATAGTTTTTATTTCCTTCTGATTTTCATAGTTTTTTAGCATAAAGCTTCCTCTAGCCCCTAGAACAGTTTTGTGAATTTTGTTTGTAGTTACTTTCCAAGTTTCAATAAATAATTTTAAGTTTTCTGGCTCTACATGCCAAGTATATACTACTCTTATCATTATAAATTTGGAATAAAAGATTATAAAATAGTTTTATGCTAGCTCTACGATTTTGTCGATTTATTGAAAAGATAAACTCTCCATTAATATGGAAATGTCTTCTGAATGAGAATTAATGATAATCAAATATGTTTTATCCTTCAAGAATTTTATATAAGTAAATTCAGAGTTTACGTCCGGTTTCCATTCTTTCAACTCTTCAAAACTTTCTTTTATCAAATCTAACTTATGCTGGTTTTTATCTGAAACAAGGATAATCTTGGTTATTGGATGGGTCTTCATTTTTTCAATGGTAAGAGCATCTAATTTGGCTTCATATTCATTGATATTCGAGAATCTATGATTCTTCATCAAATTTTTATAAACTTCTTTATTTTCAGAAATCACGAATCGTTGCATAAATATAAAGTCAATATCTTGAATCCAGCTTGGAAATTCTTCATCCAAAACAGAGATATAATCGTTTATGAATTCTTGGTCAATTGTTTTATTTTCATTAAAATATTTTTCAATTAACGGATATATTTTCTGAGCCATATTTGAAATGAATTTGTTTCTATACCAATTTCCCTCAGGGAGTTCTCCGCTTAATTTTTGATATAGATACCCATTAGCAATAGAAGTGGTGATAGCTTCATTAAACAGAAGCTGAGCATAATTTGATGATTTTGAATTATTATTTTTAAACCAAGTTTCTATATCCTTTTTTACAAGAAGTGATTGTTCATCATATACAATATGTGAGGACTCATGAAATAGTACTGCTAAAAGTTCTTCAAAATCTTCAAACCCCTGAGGGATTCCGGCGATTGCAATATTATAAAAAGCTGTAGCACTAAAACCTCTTTTCCGTGGATTAGGTATGGGGTACATGGAAAGTTTAAAAGGAATAGAGAAATCCCAGTTGGATTCGTGAAAGTTTACTGTTTGTTTAAATAGCTTGTCAATGTCTACTTTTGAAATTAACTCACGGGTTTTCTTTATCTGTTGATTGAACTTTAATCTACAAGGTTTAAAAACTAATTCGTCATAAACTGGTTGAAACGCAAGCAAAATTTCATATAGCTTATTTAAATCATGATTAGGAATTATACCAAAGGACTTTCTTTTAAATTCTTTCAGATTATTACTTTCAATAAGATTTCTTCCTAAAATAAAATAAGTATTGCCTCCTATCTTGTTTCCATAAGGGTATTGAGGGTATTCATATTGATAAAAAATATTGATTTTCTCAAAATCAATTATAAGTTCTTTGTATTTTTCTGTGTCATACTTTGAATTTTTAAACACCTCTTTGTATGGATTAGATGAATAATTGGACGAAAGGTTGTTTAAAAAATCAAGCGTTGCGTAATTTTTTGAAAACTCTACATTGAAGGTCATTTTTTGTGAAAAACAGCTAAAAGTAGATAAAAAGAAACATAGGATGATTAAATAGTTTTTCATGTGTTTTTATTTTTAATTGCTCTTTTACTATAGCAAAATCTCAAATTAATATTGATTGATTATTCTGTTTGGAAATGTCATAGATATGAATTTTTTTTGTTTTCCCTTTTAATATTCTTGTATCTACATATTCTATATCTATATTGATTGATGTGGAGAATTCACTCTCAAAAAAGTTGTGAGATACTAGAAATTTTTTGTCAAGTGTTTTGCATAAACCTTCAATTCTTGCTGCAACATTTAAAACATCCCCGTGATAGGCAATCATTTTCTTTATTTCACCTACTTCACTAACCATAACAGGTCCTACATCTGCACCAGCCTTAAATGATGGAAGAGTATCATATTTATTTTGATAATACTCCTTTCTTTTTAGAAGAACCGACTCATAATTAAAAAACAACTCAACTAAATATGATTTATTTTTAGGTGTATTTTCCCAATGTAAAACAACTTGATCCCCTACATATTGATATACTTCTGCATCATACTTATAAATTACTTGTGTCAAATCTTTAAAGCAATCTTGCACTAAAGAACTATAATTATAATGTCCCATATGTTCAGCTAACGTCGTTGAGTTATCTAAATCTAAAAATAAGAAAATACGATTATCTTCTTTAGGTTTTCGGTATTTCCCAATTAAAAAATTTAATAACGTTTTTCGCCCAAGGTGTTGGTTGATTTGACGTAGAAAATTTACTAAAAAGCTAATTAAATATGAGTACAGTAATAGTAATAAAAAGCCATTTTCAGTGGTGACAAATTTAAATGCATTTGTAGTTTTAATACCGAGTTCAACGGCTTGATTGGAAAAGAAAATTGCAACTTTGTATATTACTATTAAAAATACAATAACATGTAAAACACTTTTTAAAAATATCTTTAAAAAGTAAGAATCACGTAACAAGTTATAATCGAACATGACATAATCCATAGTTTCAGTAACAATTCCCGATATTAATGCTACTGGGAAGCTTACAATTATTAAAAATAAAAGTGAATCTATCGGGTTTTGAAAATCATTTAAGACATAAGAAAGAGAAATCTGAAATGTTATAAAAAAGGATAGCCATACCGTCACAGTTAAAAAAAGGTATCTCACATATCTTGTACTAATCATGTTATATCTTAATAAGTTTTGCGGATAAGTTCTAATTTTGAATCAGTTAAAGAAATAATTCGTGTTTCATCTTTTTAAAGAAACTTTCGAATATTCAACATACACCCTAAATGTAAGCCCTCATGATAATTATTAAATTCAAAAGCATCTTTTAATGAGCTTAAATGAAATCCTGTTCCTGTCATTCTTTCATTAAAAGAAACAAATTTTTTGTTATAAAAATCTTGTTCTGTTTTTTCAATTAAGGATATCAAAAGCTCTTTTAGTTCCTTAATCTCATCTGCAGTAGTTTGTTCAGTTGGCTTTGTTCCTGGCTTATAAAGTTCAAATAATTCTTCAGAGATATTTTCTTTGACATTAGACGATTTATATATTAATGCCTGTTGTGCAACTATTATATGCCCAATATTCCATATTAGATTATTACTAAATCCTTCAGGGATTTTATTCAGTTGTTCCAACGTGTATTTGTCAAAGTATTCTAAGAATAAGTTCCTACTTGTTCTCCAAGTTTTAAATGTTGATTCCATTGTTATAATTATATATAATTGTTAGATTAACTTAATTGTTTTTCTTTAAAATTAGGGTCATACTTAATAAAAAATATAATCCAAATATTCCTTGATAGCCTACCGATAATTGGGGAACTAATTACCAGCAGGCATACAATTACTTTGAAACAATTAACTAATAATAAGTTGAATACTAAATAACTTAAAATAAAAGTTAATACAGCTATTAAAACACTCAAACCGTAGCTTATATACATTGCTCCAAAGAAGAAAGAAGGTTCTATTTTAAATTTTATATTACAAGAGGAACATCTTTCATGCATTTTAAAAAGTTCAGCCAAAATAAAAGGGTTTGAATTTTTGAACATTCTTCCTTTTCGACATTTTGGACATCTGCCCTTCAAAAGGGTATGTAAGATGTTTTTTTTTATCATACTTTTTTTAAACTTATATATGTCAAATTGTTTTTTGATAAATGTTCAAAAACATGTTTGTTAACCTTCTTGTTTCCTTGTTCTTTTATTCTGATAACTTTTGCTTCTGTTCCAATTTCGTTTATATGGAGTAACTCAATAATATCCTCTTTTTTTAATGTTTTACAACTATTGAAAACCTTATGAATCTCAACGCATAACGTATAAATATGTGCAAACTCGCATTGGTAACAAAAAGTCTTATCATTTTGAAATAATACGGTTCCCGGGGAATAATTAAGAACTTCCTTTAGAGTTTTAGAATTTTCACAGCTATTAAAACTATATATTACAATTACTGTCATGAATTAAAAACCCTATAGATCTAATGTTTCATAGTCAATATAACCTTCTTCACCTCCAGCATAATATGTGCTTTCATCAGGGACATTAAAATCGGCTTCTATCATAAACCGTTTTGGTAGGTCTGGATTGGAAATAAATAATTTACCAAAAGCAACAACATCTACAATACCATTAAATATTTCAAAATCTGCTTTTTCTAGATTATATGCACCATTACCCATGATTTTTCCATCATAATATTTACCTAAAGTTGCACTTATACCATTTTCAAAATCAAGATTTTTATAGGCGGTAGCATCTTCAATTAAATGTACATAAGCCAAATTAAAGCTGCTCAACTCTTTTAATATATAGGAATACAAGCCTAACGGATTACTATCGCTTATATCATTAAAAGTGCTTAATGGAGATAATCGCACTCCAACTTTTTGTAAACTAAAGTACTTACGTACTTCTTTAAGTATTTCTATTAATAAACGGGTTCTATTTTGGAATGAGCCACCATAATTATCAGTTCTCTTATTAGTTTTATCTCTTAAAAACTGATCAATTAAATATCCATTCGCAGCATGAATTTCAATACCATCAAAGCCTGCCTCAAAGGCATTTTTAGCAGCATTACCAAACTGAGATACAATATCCTCAATTTCTTGGATATCTATTGCTCTTGGGGCGATGAAATCATCTTTTTCGTTTAAAGATGATTTGTATATAAGTCTTTGTGGTTCTATTGCGGAAGGTGCTATAGGTTCATCTTCTCTTGTAATCTCAGGGTGAGATATTCGTCCTCCATGAAATAACTGAATAAATATTTTACTTCCCGATTCATGTACAGCTTCGGTTACTTTATTCCAACCAATTACTTGCTCTTTGTTGTAAATTCCTGGTGTATTTGGGTAACTTGTTCCTTGCAATGATATTTGTGACGCTTCTGATATAATTAAACCTGCACTTGCTCTTTGGGCATAGTAGGTTGCCATTATAGGAGTAGGCACACCATCTGCGGTAGCTCGACTTCTTGTCATGGAAGCCATCACTATGCGGTTTTTTAATTTTAATGCTCCTAACTCAGTGGATTCAAAAAGTATGCTTTCTAATTTCATTATAATTGTATTTGGTTTAAATCTCTTTTGGTTAAATAAATTTTTGTAGCAATAATTACTGGTGCCGCACATAAAAACACCATGGAAATAGCAAAAAAAGTGTTTTGAAAAGCTAAAACTGCGGATTGTACATTTAATGCAATATCAACTGTTCCTAGTGCTGCACTTTTAGCTTCTATTGGATTATATCCTCTAGAAATAAGTGCCTGTGTTGCACCTTGTACCCTTTCACTAAAAAGAGTGTTATACGGATTGGTGTGTTGTAGTAAGTTTTTCCTATGGAATGCCATTTGATGTGATAGATAAGTGGGCAGAAAAGCCATAGCAAACGAACCTCCACACTGTCTCCCAAAATTGAACAGCCCAGTACCAGTTAATAGTTCATTGCCTTTTAATTCGTTAAAAGCAATAAAGATTATAGGTACAAATAGCAGCCCAAGACCAAGGCCTCTAAGCATCATTGCAGGAATCATATCTGGAAAACCAGATATTACGGTAACATCTGATACTAAAATCATAGAAGTTATAACACAGACAACACCTAAAGCTGCACTAGCAAAAGGAGGTATTTTTTTGGTATCTACAATGATGGCACTAGTAATTAATCCCAATAATATTGCAATGCCACTCGGAAACAATGTAAACCCGACCGCAGCACTTTGATACCGAAGTACATTCTGGACAAAGCCAGGTATAACTGCTCCACTTCCAAATAAGGCAAATCCAGACACAAAACTTATTAAAAAAGCTAGTGAGAAAGACGAATTTCTAAATACAGAAAAGTCAATTAATTTATAGTTTTGATCATCTCTTTTATTTTGAATGAAAAATAAAATAAATCCAATTAGTGCTGTAATTGATAATAGTGTTATTTTTTGTTCTTCAAACCAATCGTATCGAGATCCTTCCTCCATTACGAATTGAAAAGCACCCAGTCCTATCGATAACCAAATAACATTTAGCCAATTAATTTTTGCTTGATTGTCAGAATTCTTAGGTAAAACGGATTTTGGTATTTTATTAATTAATGGCATTACACATATCCCTACGATTACCGTAAATAAAAATATTAGCTGCCACATATAGTGATACGTAAGCCAACCACTAAAAGCAGGAATAACATTAGGACCCAAAACAATGGCTAAGCTAAAAATAGCTTGTATAGTTCCTTGTTTTTTAATTGGAAATATGGTGAATAGAACTGTTTGGGCAACGGTGTAAAAAGCAGCACTACCTGCTCCTAAAAACACTCGTCCAACCATAAAAAGACCAAAAGAAGCAGTAGTGCCGCACAAAAAAGCTCCAATAATAAATATGATAAGTGAGTATAGTAATAATCTTTTTCCTCCTATGATTTTAGTTAACTGAATGGAGAGAATTAGGAAAATTAACTTGGATATAAAATATCCTATATTCATCCAAATTATTTCGTCTGCCGTTGCACTTAAAAAACCAGCAATTTCATCAATAGCCACAGATGAAGAAGTAGCAACTAATATATCCAATGCAGCACAAAGTGTGAGTCCTAAAAGTATAAGCCACTTTTTTTTTGCAGCTATAGAAAGAGGACTCCTTAGATTAACGGTCTCACTTATATTTTTTGTCATAGCAGGTGTACGCATATAAAACTATTTGTTAATTACTTTTATAACAGCACTCATACCTGCTCGTAATTTTTCATCTTTTATTTCATTTTCATTAAAAAGAATTTTCACAGGAATCCTTTGCGTAACTTTTGTAAAGTTTCCTGTTGCATTATCCGCTGGAAAAAGTGAAAATTTAGCTCCAGTAGCTGCCGCAATAGATTCTATTTTTCCTGTAAAATGCTTGTTAGAAAATGCATCGATTTTAATTTCGACGTCTTGACCTTCTACCATTTTGGAAACTTGACCTTCTTTAAAATTTGCTACAATCCATAATTCTGAAAAATCTGTTATGGCCATAAGTGGCTGTCCAGGACCAATTACTTGCCCAGCTTCAATCATTTTTCTGGATACTACACCAGACGCTGGGGCTTTAATCTCTGTATAAGATAGTTTTAACTCTGTGTTTTGAACTTGAACCTCGGCGGCTTCAATAGCCGCATCTATACTACTTATCTTTTGAAAGGAAGCATTATACTGGCCATTGGAGGCATTATATTGTTGCTGCGCAGCCGCAACTTGTGAGGTAACGACATCAAAACTGGTGTTGATATCATCGATTTTAGATTGCGGTATGATGTCTTCATTACGAAGATTTGTAAAGCGTACTAAATCTGTGCTTAGTCTTTTTTTCTTTGCTTTTACTACAGCTATATTGGTAAATGCAGCTCGGGATGCAGATTTAGAAGCTTCTACAGCTGCTAAAGCAGCAGCTTTTTCTGCTTGTATTTGTGCTAAACCTGCTTTGGCTTGTGCGTACATTAACTCTATATCACTTTTATCTATACGTGCTAAAACCTGACCTTTTTCAACGAACTCGTTGTCGTCTACTAAGACTTCTAATACTTGCCCACCAATTTTGGGGTTAACTTGATAAATGTGACCTTCAACTTGGGCATTATCAGTTTTCTCATATCTTAAATGCCCAATAAAAAGATAACAGCAGTATACTAACGCAATTAAAAAGATAGATATAATGATTGTTTTCTTCGTGTTTTTTGAATCTTTTGTGTTTTTCATTTCTTTATTACTTAAAAGTTGATTGCCAAATTTTTATTCCTTTTGCTTGTTTTACTTTATACTGAGCTATTATGCATTTGTATTCAGATTCTAATAAGGATAATTGTGCACCAGATAATACTACCTCAGTATCCAATAAATCCAAATTGGTAATTAATTGATTGTCATACTTTTTTCGAGCCTGTTTTACTGCTATTTCGGCTTGATGAATTAATATTTTATTGTTTTCATATTGTATATAGGCGTTCTCTAAAGTTTCTAAGGCAGAAGTTAATTCTGTATTAATTTTTGTATTTACTTCATTTAGATGCCATTTACTGTTCTCCTTTTTTATTTTGGCAATTTGCTGTTCATGTTTTACCTTAAAACCTTGAAATAGGGGAACCGTCACTTTAGCAAATGCAGCATAATTAAATCTGAATTCATCCAGGTCAGGTAAGTATCCATTGTGAAAACCTGTAGTGCCTCCTATAGTTATAAAAGGTAGATTTCCCTTATTTGCCAAATTTTGACCACTAACTAATATGGAGTCTACGTGTTTTGCAATAGCTAGTTCACTTCGAATTTCGTTTGTTTCAAGGGTTTTTTCAGAACGTTGTTTTTCAATATTTAGAACTCCTTTTATTGCTAATTCTTTTGCATTAGGAGACCTCCCCATTAATTCTCCTAAATGATACTTTAGATTGTTTAAAGAATTTTGAAGACTTACTTTTTTATTTTGTGCAGTTGTTATTCTAACATTAGTATTCACTTGGTCAAAACTTGTTGCCAGCCCATTGTCTACAAAACCATTAATCCGTTTTAAATTTCGCTGTAAAGAAGAAATAAGTTGGTTTTGAACATTAATTGCGTTCTCTGTAAATAAAATTGTTGTGAATAGTTCTGTTGCCGCATATGTAAGCTGCTTTTGTGCAGCTTCTAACCCTTCTTCTGAAATTAACTTTTCAATTTTAGATATATTGATAACCTCTTTTGTTCTTCCGAAATCATAGAGTACATACTGTACTCCGGCATATACATTATAATTGTCGTTAGGAAACAAAGGAAGGACTATGGGGTTATCTCCTATGGGTAAGGTTACCTCTGAGACAGGATCTACGTAAGTAAAAGACCCTTCTAAAATCATTTTAGGATATTTATAGCTTTTAGCGACACCTATGTTGGATTGAGCTATTTCAATTTTGCCTTCAGATTGTTTCAATATTGGATTATGCTCTAATATAATCTTCAATACATTTTGTAAAGAGAGAGAATCAGAAGTATTTTGTCCATGCATTATGGATGTTCCAAAAAAGAACAAAATCCCTATAAGTATTTTAGCTTGTGTTTTTTTTAAAGTTTTAATGTTATTTTTCATTTTAGTTAAATAGTATTTAGTAGCATAGTGTACTATATGGTTAAATTTTTTTATTTTAAATTCTTTTCTATTTGATTTAAGACTTCATGAAAGACTGTTAATTTTTCATTAGATATATTACTATGGGCTTCGCTTAACGTATTTTCAATAATTGGCATGAGTTGTTTTTTAATGTTTTTGCCAACTTCAGTTAAATAAATAACATTTGCTCTACGATCTGTAGGATGTGGAGCTCTTTGAATTAACTTTCGCTTTTCAAGACCATCTACAAGTTTAGTTACACTTGTTTTAAATTTACCAACACTTTCTCCTAGTTCATTTTGTGTCTTACCATCACTCTCCCATAAAACAACTAACATTTTAAGTTGTTCTGCAGTGATATCAAAACCTTCTTTTATAAAATTCTGATTTATCTTATTTACCAAAAGCAAAGACACATTACGTATTTTGTAACCACTTGTTTCGTGTAAATTTTTTATCATAATTAAACGGGTTTAATTTATTTTAAGCAAATATAGTATAATTTAGTAGTATAGTGTACTAAATTTTAATATTTTTGACTAATACATATTATTAATGAATATTTTGACTTATTTAGTAAAAATTGTAACCATAATTTAAAGTAATGTATATGAATTTAGCTGTAGCCCAATTTCAACCCAAAGACGGGGATAAGAAGTACAACCTTTCTGTAATTAAAAGTCTCGCAGAGAAAGCAAAATCTATGGGGGCAAACGTTATAAGTTTTCATGAAATGTGTATTACTGCCTATACGTTTACTAAGGACTTAAATAAAGAACAGATATTTAATTTGGCAGAGGAAGTGCCAAATGGAGAAAGTACTCAGGCTTTAATAGAAATTGCTAAGGAATTTGACATACCCATTTTGGCTGGATTAATTGAAAAAGAAAATAATAAAATTTTCAATACTTATATATGCGTAACTAAACAGGGAGTAATTGCAAAATACAGAAAATTACATCCTTTTATAAATAAGTATATGTCATCCGGAAATGAATATTGTGTATTTGATCTTCTTGGTTGGAAATGTGGAATATTAATTTGTTATGATAACAATGTTATCGAAAATGTCAGAGCCACTAGCCTTTTGGGGGCAGAAATAATTTTTGCTCCTCATGTTACAGGTTGTACTCCATCAGCAATGCCATTAAGGGGCTACGTCGAAAAGAAGTATTGGGAGAACAGAGAAACCGACCCCGTATCTTTGAGGTTGGAGTTTGATGGCCCTAAAGGAAGGAGATGGTTAATGCGTTGGTTGCCTGCAAGGGCTTATGATAATGGTGTGTATTATGCATTTACTAACCCAATCGGTTATGATGGAGAGCACTTGAAGAATGGTAATTCTATGATAATTGACCCGTTTGGAGAGGTGTTGTCTGAAATTAAGTCTTTTGAAGATGAAATTTCAATTTCAAAACTTACTAAGGGTAAAATATCACTTTCTGGAGGTTGGAGATACAAACAAGCCAGAAGACCAGATCTGTATCGTGATATTGTTGGAGCCAACCATGATTCTAAAACAATGCCAACTTGGATGAAATAAAAAGTTTAAAAAGGTAAAATGGTAGAGTTTTTTAAAACTAGGAATAGTATAATTTGATAAAGAAAATGAAGAGTATTGCTGTATTTTGTGGGTCAAGTATTGGCGTGAATGAGAATTATGGAAAAGAAGCCTTTAAATTAGGTGCACTATTAGCAAAAAAATCTATTACAATTGTTTACGGGGGTGGTTCTGTAGGTTTAATGGGTAAGCTTGCCGATGGTGCGTTAAATTCTAATGGAATTGTAATTGGTGTAATGCCAAAGTTTCTAATAGAGAAAGAAATAGCTCACAAAGGATTAACTCAATTGATTCAAGTGGATACAATGCATCAACGAAAACGTAAGATTGAAAAAATTTCAGATGGGTTTATTGTTTTACCTGGTGGACATGGGTCTATGGAGGAATTTTTCGAAATATCAACATTGGCTCAATTAGGACTTCACTGTAAACCAATTAGTATTTTAAATGTTAATGGTTACTATGATGAATTAATAAATTTTTCCAAAAAAACAGTATCTGAAGGATTTACTAAAAATACATATCACAATATGTTAATTGTTGATAATGATACTGAAAAATTGCTTGAAAGAATGAAAAATTATGTCCCATCTATTACAGCAAAGTGGGTAACCAAGGATAATATATAATTCTATTATTTACATTAAATAATATTTATTCAGGTGCTAAAAAAATAAAAATGGTGTCTAATAATGAAATCGCACTTAGAACTAATAAAGAATTTGGAATACAAACTTGAATCCTTAGAAGCTGATTCAAGTGATATTCTTTATAAAGCTGAGCAAGGAATAAAATTGTCTAAGTATACATTAGAAAAATTAAGGGATTTAGTCATAAAAAAAACTTTTGAAAATGATTTTTCTGAAATAAACTTCTTTAAAAATTATAAGCCACAAGTTTTTAGTAAACTCATTTATTATGTTAAGCTATTTAATATTGAAACAAAAAGGCCGAGAAGCAGTAAAAAGTCCCAGATAGAATACTTAAATAACCATATCGACAAATTACAAGTATATTTTAATGATAACCTTGAATTTTATCATTATTACCGAAGAGGGGCAACACTTTTAGATGATTTATATTTTTTAAGAGATAAGGCGGATATACGGCTAAATCCTGAAACGTTTCATTTTTTTACTGATAAAGAATTCTCAACCAGTCATGACAGTGCTGTAGCAACAATTTTAGCTTATGATATGCTTATAATCCATCTAAAAAAAGAAACAGATAAATTAGATAATAGTAATGGTATGGAAACAGAAAACGCTTCAATTCAAAAGCAGTCAAGGCTCTTTTGGACCGGTAGTAAAACCGATTTGATTGAATTAATTTATGCCCTACATAGCACCGGAGCAGTTAACAATGGAACTGCTGATATAAAGGAATTGGCGACAGCTTGTGAACAGCTATTTAATGTGGAATTGGGGAATTATTATCATACTTTTATAGAACTTAGGTCTCGTAAATCAAACAATACAAAATTTTTGGATAGTCTAAAAGATGCTTTAATCAATAGAATGAGAGATTCAGATGGCTAATGAAACTTTTAAATTAATATTATTATAAATGAAAACAACTTTAACTGTAATTCTCCTAATTCTTTGCTTTTCTTGCAAAAAGCAGAAAGAATCGAAAAACACTGAAATAGTAAAATCGATTAGTAATGAAGTTCAAATGCCAGAATTTCAAGTTATTATTGATTCTTCTGATGTTAACGGGGCAATTTTAATTTATGACCTAAAAAAAGACATGTATTATTCTAATGATTTTGAATGGTCCAAGAATGGCAATTTACCAGCTTCAACTTTTAAAATAGCGAACTCTATAATTGGACTAGAAACCGGTGTTATTGAAAGTGACAGTACTGTCTTTAAGTGGGATGGAAAAAAGAAGTGGTTAAAAAATTGGGAGCAAGATTTAGTGCTCAGAAAAGCTTTTCAATTTTCATGTGTTCCTTGCTATCAAGAAGTTGCAAGAAGAATTGGGGCTAAAAGGATGAATGATTATGTTCAAAAATTAAATTACGGAAATTTAAAAATCGATTCTACTAATATCGATAATTTTTGGTTGGAAGGAAGATCTCGAATTAGTCAAATACAGCAAATTAATTTTTTGAAAAGACTCTACACCTTTGAACTTCCTATTTCCAAAAGAACATATAAAATAATAAAAGATATTATGCTTATTGAAGAATCGGAACAATTTAAACTTAGTGGTAAATCTGGTTTGTCAAATGATGGAGAGTACTACAATGGGTGGTTTGTTGGGTATATTGAATTAGAAAACAACACTTATATTTTTGCTACAAACTTAGAGCCCAAAAAAGAATTTAAAACTGATTTGTTCATTAAGAAAAGATTGGATTTAACGCTAGAAGCTTTTACTGCGATGAATGTTCTTTAATAAATACCTAAAAAAGTATGAAAATTTTCGATTCTCATTTCCATATTATAAATCCAAAATTTCCTTTAGTAGAAAATAATGGTTATTTACCTCCTGAATTTACTGTTAAAAACTATGTTGAGCAAGTCAAAAGTTATGGAATTGAAGGGGGTGCAATAGTTTCAGGATCATTTCAAAAATTTGATCAAGATTATTTATTTGATGCACTTAATACTTTTGGAAAAAACTATTTTGGAGTAGCAAATATTCCAATGGAAATGACAGATGATGAATTAAACAACTTAAATGAATCTAACATTCGTGCGGTCAGGTTTAATTTAAAAAGAGGAGGTTCTGAAAAATTAGAAAATATGGTTGAATTAGCAAACAAATTATATGATGCTTATAATTGGCATACAGAACTTTATGTTGACAGCAAAAACTTAAAGGAGCTGAAATCCACCCTTGAGCAAATTCCAAAATTCTCGATAGACCACTTAGGACTTTCTAAAACAGGATTAAAGGATTTATATTATTGGGCAGAAAAGGGGGTGAAAATTAAGGCTACAGGATTCGGAAGGTTAGATTTTGACCCAATTACTACAATGAAAAAGATTTATTCAATCAACCCAGAGTCATTAATGTTTGGAACAGACTTACCATCTACAAGAGCAAAAACACCGTTTACATTTAATCATTTAAAAAGTATTATTGATAATTTTTCAGATTATGAACAAGAACGCATTTTATACCAAAATGCATTCGACTGGTATATAAATACCTAGCCTCAATATCTCCCACTACAAACCCACCTTGGGGAATCATGGCATAAAGAAGCTATTCATAAAATTTGCTCAAAATTGTTAATTCGATTTTCCCTTGAATAAGTAAATTACATCAATGTAATCTATTGAAAATGAAATGTTAAAAGAAACCCATAGTGGGTTTGTCTATTGAATAAAGTAGAATTATACTTACCAAATTTGTAGGACGAAAGTCAAATCAATTCAAAGTCGTCATTTAAAAATTATAACAATTGGCGGCTTTGTTTTCTAAAAACAGTTCTACAAATATGGCAGCAACAATTATTACTACGGAAGACCTTCGAGAATTCAAAATGGAACTACTCGATGACATTAAACAACTACTCAACAATCAATCAGGTCATTCTTCTAAAAAATGGCTAAAATCACCAGAAGTTAGAGACCTTTTAGGAATCTCTCCAGGTACATTGCAGAATCTACGAATTAACGGTACACTCCCCTACACTAAAGTTGGAGGTGTATTGTATTATGATTATCAGGAAATCATGCAAGTGTTGGAAAAGAACAGGATTCACAATAAGTTTTAATCCACTTTGGAAGACATTAACTACATCAAACACCTCAATGGGGTGTTTGCGCAATTCTCTAAAGACACGCGCTTAAATCCAACGCATATAAGTTTATACGTGGCGTTGTTTCAAATTTGGAATACCCACTTTTTTAAAGAAGAGTTCTATATCAACCGAGCAGAAGTCATGGAGTTTTCAAAGATTGGTTCTAAGTCTACCTATCATCGTTGCATTAAGGAATTAAGCCATTGGAAATACTTGCTGTACACACCATCTTATAATCCTTTTAAAGGCAGCAGAATCAAGATGTTCGATTTTGGGACAAGTACTGAACAAGCTCTGTACCCAAGTCGTACCAATATCGAGACAAGTAATGGACAAGCATTGGTATCTATAAACAAACATATACAAACTATAGAAAACAATAAAAACTTAAACAAACGGCAAAATTTTAAAAATTCAAATTCTCAGAATTCTAAAACTATTGAGAAACAAGCTGCAACTGTTCCATATCAGGACAACCTAAAGACCTGTTCGGATAAAGATTACAACGAGCCTTTATGAACAACATTAAACCACATATCATTGTTGAAGGAAGTGTACAATATTCACTTGGGAAGTTTGATGGAAGGAATGTGCTTTACGATTTTGATAAAATACTCATCTATCTCAATGCAAAAGGGAAGCTTTTATTTGGCAAAAACTTTAAAATTTATGAAGAAGACCGAGAGATACTTTTTAAGCTGTGTAATTACTTTATCAAAGACGAAGCGAATTGCAAAAAGCTAAACATCGACACTAACAAAGGTATTTTACTTTCTGGTCCTGTTGGTTGTGGCAAGACCAGTTTAATGAAATTATTACGGCATATTGTACCGCACCAAAAGCCCTATAAAATTGTTCCCACTCGGAATATTGCTTTTGCTTTTAATCATATCGGTTTCAAAACAATAGAAGATTATGGTGATGGCCAATACTTTTGTTTTGATGATTTAGGTGTAGAACCTATGGGGCGACATTATGGTAAAGATTGTAATGTGATGGGGGAAATAATTTTATCTCGTTATGATTTATTCGTTGAGCATAAAGTAAAAACGCATTGCACCACAAACCTAAATGCTAAAGAGTTAGAGGAACGATACGGTAATCGAGTACGTAGTCGGATGCGGCAATTGTTTAATTTGGTTGCTTTTGATAAGGGAAGTTTGGATAAGAGAGTATAATCTTATAAAAAGAGTAGTTAATTACGGAAATCCGTAAGAAATTATGTTAAATTTTTTAATATATTTATAGACGATTACAAAGAGAATAAAGTTTGACAAAGCTAATGAGTATTCATTGGCTTTTTTGTTATATAAAAACTAAAGTATGGTAAGGAAAATTAGAAATTGTTTCTTGAGTTATCATCATGATTATAACCAAGTCTATGTAAAGAAGCTACGTCAACTCAAGCAAGGAATGAAAGTGGCAGATTATTCACTAAAAGAGGATATATCTGAGTATACAGATGAGGAAATTTATAAGGTAATAAGGAATAAGATGAGAGCTTGTTCTGTTACAATAGTGCTTATAGGTGAGCGCACAGGACATAGGAAATGGATAGATTGGGAGTTATGGGCATCTCTTAGAGGTTATAAAAATAGTAGGAACCCTAAACGGTCTTTTAGACCTAAAGGGTTGTTAGCTATTTATTTACCAACAGCTAGTCACTCTGTACCTGAACGTTTACAAGCTAATATTGATTCTGGCTATGCAGTCTCAATGAGGTGGAAGAATATTGACCGCGATTTAGAAAGCAAAATCAATTACGCAATATGGAAACGAGATAATGCTAGCCACGAGATAAAAAACAATTTAGAACGCTTCGAAAGAAACGCCTTTAACTTTTTAGGCTTTAGATTATAATTATGGCAGGCATTAATAGAGCACTTAGTTTAAATGAGTCACAAGCTAGAAAAAATTTAGCGAGTAGTGTGAAATGCGTTTTTATAAGTCATCACAAAAGTGATTTAGAATATTGTAAAAAAGTGGCTGCATATATTATGAAAGCTGGCATTGATGTTTATTTGGATGAGTATGATTACGATTTAAAACACCAAGTACAAACTAACAATCCAGCTGGTGTTGTTCGTTGTATTAAAAAAGGTATCAACAATAGCTCGCATATGCTCTGTGTTATTTCACCTAGTACAATTTATTCTAAATGGGTCCCTTGGGAAATAGGTTATGGATATGATAAAACAAAGTTAGGAGCTTTAACATTAAAAGGAATTACGGCAACTGCATTACCAGATTATATTAAAACTGTACCGATTGTAAGAGGCACAAAATCTTTAAATCAATACATTTCAGATATAACGGGGTATAGTGAAGACTATCTTGAGAGATATAATTATATAAATAAAAACAGTACAATGAGTCACTCACTAGACGAAATTTTGGATTGGCAACTTTAAAATAAAAAGCAAGAATCATGGAGTATTTAATATCAAAATTATCTTTTAGAGCTGATGGAAATCTTATTGAAGATGTACTAATTAGTCCAACAGATGGTAAATCAGTTAATGACTTTGAAACTAAGGATCGTAATTGGTTAGTTAACGCATATAATGTGGGTCATACAATAGGAGGCATATTTAAAAGTTCAAATGGTAATTGGTTTAAAAAAGAAAGTTTCAGAATGGAAAATGGCTATTTTAAATGGGGCTATGGCCTTCCTAAAAACATATCTAAACGTAATGTATTCGTGAGTTATTATCACAATGACGACCAAGATAAAAGAGATGAGTTTGAAAAAATTTTTAATGACCTTATTATTGACCAGTCAGTAAAATTAGATGATATTGATGATGAAAATAGTGATGATTATATCCATAGACTCATTAATGAAGGTTTTATGAAAGATGCAACGGTTTTGGCTGTTCTTCTTGGTCCAAATACAAAATGCCGTAAACACGTTGATTGGGAAATTGGTGGAGCGCTTAATAAAAAAGTTGGAGATAGATATGCTGGCTTATTAGGGATTAGACTTCCATCTCACCCTGATTATGGTTTAGGTGAAACATACAACGAAGCTAATTACTCTGAGAGATTTTATGCGAACGTAGAATCAGGTTATGCAGTTGTGATTGATTGGACTGAAAATAGGCTAAAGTTTCAAAATGCGATGGAATTAGCATTTTACAGAAAGAACAATGATTCTGATAAAATTGTAAATATAGCAATACCAAGATTAACCGAAAATTTATGCGAATGAAAAAGTTTAAAAGCCCACTATCAATATATGTCTTATGGCATCCGGATTTTAAAGAAGGCAAAGAATATGCAAAAAGTATATACAATACTTACAGCGGTGAAAACGGTAATGTTACCCACGCAAAATATGATATACCAGTTCATTATAGAACACACTCTCATAATAAGGAAACATTTGCTAAAATACCATTTTCAGAATCTGTTAAAAATGCACTTATCGTTTTGGTAGATGAGCATATGTTTAATGATTCTAATTGGACAATAGCTATAAATGAGGTATTAAAATCAAAACCAGCTAATACTAGAGTATTTCCTGTGTCTTTTAGCGATTATGCTTTTAGTATTAATGAAGTGTATTTAAGTCCAATTCAATTTATTAAAACGGCTCAAAAAAATCCAAATACAGGTAATGATATAGAAAGTAATAATAAAATAATTAAATACAGATTACTAGAGAGTATTGCTAAGTTTTTATTTAATGTAAAAGATGATTATGATACAAACGAGCATAGTGATCCACCTATCAAGCTTTTTATTTCCCATGCCAAACATGATGGGGAAGATTTAGCAATTCAGTTTAGAAATCACATATATAGTAACACAAAGCTTAAAGCATTTTTTGATGCTAATGATATTGCAGATGGCCACCAATTTGAACAGGAAATAAAGAAGCATATTGACTATTCTGCATTTGTGATATTCAACACAGATGAATATGCAAACAGAGAATGGTGTAGAAAAGAAGTAATTATTGCAAAGCGCTACAGATGCCCAATAATTGGTGTGATGGATATTAAGAAAGGAGAAAGAAGGAGTTTTCCGTATAGTGGAAACTTTCCTACCATCATATGGAATAACAATTTTGAAGAAATCATAAATCTAATTTTATCTCAAGTTATAAGTGATAAATACAATGAGCTTTACTTAAAATCAATAGTTAAGATGTATGACCTTGAAAAAGAGTACAGTTGTTTAGTACTCCCAAAGGCACCAGAATTATTTAATTACATAGACATAGAGAATTTCAAAGAAGAAAAAGAAGAAGTTAAATCTCTTATTGTTTTGTATCCAGATCCACCGATAGGAATAGAAGAACTTAGTTTATTAAATGATGTGGATAAAAAAATCAAATTCTTAACACCGCTACTGTTACCAACTTATATTCCAGAGCTATGAAAAAAGAAAATAAAAAGAAAGTAACTAACAAAGACTTAGATAAGTTCGTCGCTAGTGAAATAAAGGATACATCCAAAGAAAAAGAAATTCATCTTTTTGATGGTCAGAATATAGCAATTTCTATAAGTGATAGTTCTGAAATAGAAAATTTGGGTTTCTCTTTAGAGCATCAAACAAACTTAATAACAGAGATAACACGGTTTTTAATAATTCATGGTAGTAATCTAGTCTATGGTGGTGATTTACGTCAAAATGGATATACGAGATTATTCTCAAACTTAGTGCATCAATATAGGCCTAGTAAAGAAGCAGGGGAATTATTTTTCAAAAATTACTTCAGTTTTCCCATTCATCTTAATCTTAAAACTACAGATGTTTTAGAGTTTAAAAAAAATGGCGTTTTACCCGTTACTGTGAAGCCACCATCTGGTTTAGGTATAGATGAGTCAAAATTCTATATTCCTGAAGGAAAAGAGAACCTATTTATATGGGCTGAAAGTCTAACAAAGATGAGACAAGAGATGCAAAGTAGTACAGATGCAAGAATTTTCACAGGCGGAAGTATGTCAAATTTTAAAGGTAAATACCCTGGGCTTTTAGAAGAATCAATCTTTGCATTACAAAGTGATACACCTGTTTATTTTATGGGAATATTTGGAGGTGTAACATCTAAAATAATAGAAGGTCTTAAAGGAAAAAAACCTCAAGAACTAACTTTTGAATGGCAATCATCTCAAAACGAAAGTTACAAAGAATTTGTAGATTACTATAATTCTAAAAAGAGTGAAGATAAAATTGATTATAAGTTAAGTACTCAATTCTTAAATGAATATACATTAGAACGTTTGAGTGAAAATAATGGTTTGACAGTTGATGAAAATAAACGTCTTTTTCAAACTATTCACTCATCAGAGATTATTTTTCTAATAATGAAAGGTTTAAAAATAAAACTGGGCTCTTAATATTATTTATGTCAGGAAGATTACAATTAATAGAACAAAAGTTATTAGCAATAGATGGCGCGGCATTTCAAAATCTGTGTGATAACTACTTATCACTTAGGGAAGATGAATATTCAAGTCTTAATCGGAGTGGTAGTCAATTGGGCAAACAAAAAACAATTGTAGGTACCCCTGATACTTTCCTAAGATTGACAGAAAATAAACTAGCCTATGTTGAATTTACTACGCAAGCAACCGCAATAGTTTCAAAAGTAATAGATGATATAAACAAGTGTTTGGATGAGTCAAAAACGGGTGTTAATCCTAAACTGATTCATAAAATAATTATTTGCTTTAATAGTAGACTTTCGGTTGAGGAGGAAACCAAGATTCAAGAATATGTTCAAGATAAAAGAATTTCGATAGAACTTATAGGGATTGATACTCTTGCTTTGGAGATAATGTCCAAATATTTATTATTAGCTAGGGAATATTTAGGTATTGCATTAGATACTGGACAAATCTTACCATTCGATAGATTCATAGAAGAGTATAATAATAAGGCAAATCAATTGTCAACTCCAATTGACAATATTTTCTTTCATCGCAATGATGAATTGGAACAAATTGATAATATTCTAACAAACAAAGATTTACTTATTCTTTCTGGAGCCCCAGGAGTTGGAAAAACAAAAATAGGCATCCAAGCTATTCAGGATTTCACAAGAAAAAATCCATCATTTAGCTCCTACGTAATTGCAAAAAAAGATGTGGATATCTTCGAAGATTTAAAGATTCAATTAAGACCAGACAAGAACTATATATTACTTATTGATGATGCAAACAGACAGCTTCCTAACTTAAGACAAATATTTGGAATCTTCAAAGAAACTAGAACAGGTAAATTAAAACTGGTTATTACAGTTAGGAACTATGCCTTAGTTGACATAAGAAGTTGCAGCATTGAATTTGTGTCAGAAACAATAGACTTACCAAAGTTTACTGATGAAGAAATTACTGAAATACTTAAAAGTGATTCATTTGGTATTCTAAACCATAACTATCAAAAGAAAATTGTAGAAATAGCCGATGGTAACCCAAGATTAGCAATTATGGGTGCTCGTGTGGCTTTAGAAAAGCAATCTGATTTTTTATTTGGCGATGTTTCTGATTTATTTGAAGCTTATTTTTCAAGTTTCTCAATGGATTTTAATTTATTTGAGAAACCTGAACTACTGAAGGCTTTAGGTTTAGTCTCATTTTTCTTTACAATAGAAAGAGAAAATAAAGAAGCAGTACAAAAACTACTGTCAATTTTTCAAATAGATTACTATACATTCAATGAGGCTATAGAGGAGCTGCACAAAAGAGAATTAGTGGAAGTCCAGTATAATCATATACGTATTTCCGAACAAGTAATGGCTACTTATTTTTTTTATGTGGTTTTCATAAGAGATAATCGTTTGTCCTTTGAAAAACTTTTGTTTAACTATTTTGACGACCATAGATTTTCATTTAAAGAAGCTCTTTACCCATCTAGCCAATCATTTGGATATGAAAATGTATTTTCAAAAATCAGCCCTTCATTTGACAAATATATTGATGCGGTTAGGAATAACGACAAAAAATTACTTGGATTTTTAGACTTGTTTTGGTTCAGTAAATCAGAGGAAACACTTTCATATTTCCTTTCCAAAGTAGATGCTGTTCCTGAACCACAAGACCCAATTTACAATACTCATTATGAAACCAATGATTTTGTCTATAATAAAGAGCAAACTATAGATTATATATCGAGGTTTTTTAGACAACAAACAGAGTCATTTATTCCAGCTATACAACTTGGTTTTGAATACATTCGAAAAAGACCTGAACATCTGCCTGAGTTTATTCGAAGAATTAGAGAAACTCTACTTTTTGATGAACCTGATGAAAGATATGGTTTTCAAAGACAAGCTGGTTTTATTGAGCATTTGAAAGGTAATATAGATAATAAAAAAGAGCATTATGAAATTGCTTTTTTCGCAATCGCGAGGAGCTTTTTAAAGCATTCTCATCATATTACCCATGGAGGTAGAAAGCATACAATTTCCTTTTATGATTATCCATTGCCAACTACCGATGAAGTAAAAAAAATACGAACTAATATATGGAAAACACTATTTTCATTATTTTCTGATTACAGAAACGAAGTCATAAATACCATAAGGAATTACAAGCCTGATTATAGAGAGCGTAATCCTGAAATTCTTGATTTTGACTTGACTTTATTAATATCATTTATAAATGAAAAATTTTCTCCTGATTCTTTTAAGGAGACCTATGTAGTCAATGGACTGATTGCTTCTCTTAGTAGAGAAAAGAAGATATCAAATATGACCTATTTAGAGTTGAAACCAATCTTTGACACCAAAGAGTATAGGGATTATAAAAAACTAGATTGGAATCGATTTAGAGATAAGGAAGAGTACGAGTTTGAGAATTGGCAAGAGTATGAAGAAATAAAGAGTGCGGATTTAAAAGATAATTTTACCTGCAATTCTAAGGAAGGGTTTGATGTTTTTCTAAGTGCTGTTGATAATTTCCAAAGCATAAAAGATAGTTCTCATTCCCAAATTGAAAACTCGTTAGAAGTAGTTATATCAGAAAACTTTATTCAAAATAATGAACGTGGGCTTATTTTTTTAGAGGCATATTTAAACAGAAATTATGACATTCGATGTTTATATAGAACCATTTCAACAATTGTAACTGACTCTGAAAATAGCGCCTTAAAGCTATGGGAACTATTAGAGAATTGGGACAACGTCGATTCTACAAATTGGAAGCTTGCTTTTTTAGACCGATTACCGAGTGAATTTGTAAGTGACGATTACTATGATAGGCTTATAGAAACTATCAATTCCATTAAAGGTTTTGCCTACTTATACATCAAACAATACATTAAATTTTCAACAGAAAATCGAAACGCTGCAAATGAAGTTCTGAGAATTGTTCATGCTAAAATTAAAAATGAATCACGGACCATAAGATTATCTGAGTATCCCTTTAAAGATGCCTTGAAGGTATTTGAAGATGACTATACTCTTATTAAAGAATCCTATTTTCAGCAGTCAGGATTAGCTGCATCTACAGTTTCCTTTGATTATCAAATGAAAGGATTCGCAAACATTTACAAAAACCATAAAGAATTCTTATTCGATTTTTTCTCACATTTCTTTTCAAGTTATAAATCACACGGTGATAATAAAAATATTGACATTTCATTTATCTGGGATTATCCTGAAAGAGAAAATGAAATAGAGAAAGTAATTACTTTCCTATTGGATAAAGATTATTACATTGGTCTTGGTGGTCATTCTGTTTCGATTCTTTTTAATGATTTAGATGAAACACGATTAAGTGCCGCTTTCAACTTTTTGAAAAAAAGTATTCAAAAGAATCATAAAAATAGCACTTATATTGAAGTTATTTTTGATACTATTAGAACAAATTTACAAGTGAAACACGATGAGTTGTTCTTATATTTTTTAAGTATAAACAATGATGTTGAATTTTTCCGGACAATAGATTGGATTGGTAATGCAGGAGTGCAAATGGGCGAAGTCATTTGGGGGGAATTAAACGCTAAAAGATGGGAAAAGGTACTAGGTATTTTGAATACTTCTAAAGACCAATTACGCTACATACCAATTAAGAGCTTTTTAAAAAAGCGAATACAATCGGAGTATAATAGTGCTGAGTCCGAAAGGATGAGAAAATTTATTAGACCAGATAGAAGATAGCTTCATTCTATTTTGCACTATTTTTAAATTCTTTCAATATGCTGATAGCTATATTCTTTAAATTCTTCACAATCTCAACAAAAAATTCTTTCATAATCCAGTGTTTAAATAATTAATAATACCTATCAAAACAGTCAGCGCCATAGCCCTAACATTTTTAGGCTTCAAAAAATAATCTGCTTCATCGGTATTGGTTACAAATCCCAATTCTACAATAACCGCTGGACAAAATATTACGGTTTTACGTAACACTTGAAAATTAGCAAACTTCACACCTCGTTCTTTAAACCCTAGTTTTTGAGTACTTTCATTCAGTACTGATAAACCAAGTACTATAGATTCTTCGATATTTAAATTATCAGAATTATGTACATACACTTCTATTCCCTTAGAATAAGTTTGAGATGCATTGCAATGCAAAGACACAAACACATCCGCTTTCAAACGTTTAGCCAATCGAGTTCTATCTGATAAAGAAATTAAGGTGTCTTTATACCGAGTTAGATAAATGTCAAACTCACTATTCAAAATCGTTTTATTCAGGCTTAAAATTTCCTTGGCAACATTAAAAACCACATCTTTTTCTTGAATATTATTTACACCAATTGCACCAGTATCTTTTCCGCCATGTCCAGGGTCAATTACAACTACTTTTTTCTGACCAAAAATGAAGCACATTTTCAGTAGTAAAATCACAAAACTGACGTTTTGGAGCATCTTTTTGAATTTTATTTTCATAATCGAGTGGATTTTTTCTATCAATTTTCATAAGATTTAAACCTCTTTGTTTTCAATTGAAAACAAACGAATTCAAATAATATTATTTTCATAAAATATTGATTATCAGTTATTTGAATTCAAATATAATGTATTTTTCATACTATAAAAATGAAGCAAAATTTAAACCATTTTAGTATGAAAAAATCACTCTTTTTAACCGCCTTGTTACTTTTTATTTCAAACGCCTTATTTGCACAAATTGGAGGTATTGAAGATTCCGTTAACGATGTTTCCGATACCATCAGAACCATTTTCCCAATCATATTGGGTGTCATCTTTCTAATAGGTTTCTTATTTAATGCAGGTCATTTTTTCGGTGAAAATGCAGACCTCAAAAAAGGAATTACCAGAGTATTGGTATTTGTACTCATCGCTGGAGCTGTAGTCGGCATCTTTACCTACCTAATCGGTATCGTAGTGTAATATGAAACGCTTCGAGGTCTATAAAAATATTAGAAAGCGAGCGGTGATTATGGGCTTACCTATTTCACTGTTCGCGCTAATGATGACATCCGTTATTGGCTCATTATTACTCATCATTTTTTCTTTTAGTTTTTTGGTAATCATCTCCGTATTTGTCATCAATGCAACTTTATATGTGGCGTTAACGCACCTCACTAAAAATCCAGCACTCTTACACTTTAAAAAAGTATTTCCACAAACTATCAGTAACAAAAAGGAAACGCAATTATATTATGAATAAGATTAATCTGTCCGCATTTCATCCTATTTTAGATATCAAAGACCATACTATTTTCTCCAACAATGGGAATGTAGTATTGGGTTATAAAGTTGATTTTCCCGAAATATATTCCTTATCGGAAAACGACTTTGAAGATATGCATGGGGCTTGGTTTCAAGCCTTTAAATCGTTGCCCGTAAGCACGATTATTCATAAGCAGGATATTTATCAAAAGACGGCTTATGATGCCAAGACTATTCCAAATGATAGTTTCCTAGCGAAGGCTACCAACACCTATTTTAAAGGACGAGAATATATTGAACACACCTCTTATCTGTTCTTTACACTACCTATCAATAAGGCTTTGAATGCTTCCAAGTTCACGAATCCGTTTCGCAAGGTTGAAAAGGGAATCCATAAGAAACTAGACCATAATGTAATCGAGTTTATCGCTTCGGTGAACGATGCCATTTCCTTTATTAATAACAGCCGAAAGGTATCTTTAAAACCATTAAATCAAAATGAAATAATAGCACTTACCAACAACTATTTCAATGGCTTTAATGAAGGTTTTGATACTGATATACAACTCAAAAAATCTAACATAGAAATAGGAGAAAATCATTTTGATGTATTAGCGGTAAATAGCGAACTGTGTTTTGGGGATGTGGTACAGAGCAGTAAAACCAATGATAAATTTACTTCAGATGACTTTGTGTTTCATCAAGGTTTTGTTGACGGATTAGGATTAAATCTCAATGAAAACCATATCGTCAATCAAATTATCTATTTGGATGATAAACAGAAATGGCGCAAGCTACTCGATAAGAAAATTGAAGAACTCAACAAAAGTTCCAATTTCGGAACACAGAACAAAGTCATCTTAAAGAAGATTGAGGATATCGTTTCTAAAATCAATGAAGATGATAGTTCACGTATCATCCGCGGACATCTAAATATCGTTTTCTGGTGTCGGGAAGCCGAACAGCTAAGTACTATTGCTTCAAAGATAAAGACGGAGTTTAAGGAGCTTGATATTGTTCCTTACTACCCAAAAGGAGAAGAACGAAAGCATTATTTCTTGAATTCCTATTGTTGTTTTACATCCAATTTTTCTAATGAAGATTTATATGTCACCGATTTAAAACACGCTTTGTGTTTGTACATCAATAATAGTAATTACAAGTCAGATGCAACAGGTATCATCTTTAATGACAGGCAACATAACATTCCTGTTTTAAAAGATGTTTGGGATGAGCGGAAGAAACGTATCAAAGCAAGAAACTTTGCCATTTTCGCACCTACAGGAGAAGGCAAATCCTTTTTAGCAAATAATATACTTCGACAATATTTCGAGGCCGGCGTCCGGCTAGTGATTATTGATTTGGGTGGCTCGTATTCTAAGTTCGCAAAATTGTATCCAGATAAGCATATTATTCTTCGTTACGAACAAGGAAAGAACCTTGGTATCAATCCTTTTTATATTTCTCGGGAAAGTGACCTTACACCAGAACGACTAGAAGATTTAGGTGTTTTCCTATTGGAGTTGATGGCTTCAGGAAAAGTAGCTACAAAAGCAGAGGAAGTCGCTATCAAGAAAGTGTTATTACATTACTATAAACACGTCCGAAAAGGACATTCTTTAGCTTCGTTATATCAATTTATTGATGATAAAAAAGATACACTCATATCTGAACTTAAAATTCAAGAAGACTACTTCAATATCTATAACTTTTTACACATCCTATCTGAATATGTAGACGGTGGTTTGTACAGTTTCCTTTTTAACGTAAGCGAAGACCAAACCTACAAGATTGAAGACAAACGGTTGATTGTTTTTGAACTCGATGAAGTCAAGGACAACAAGGAAATCCTTTCAGTTATGTTGAAGCTTATTAAATCGGCAATACAACGTACAATCTGGAGAAACAGAGCCGAAAAGGGCATCATTATGTTTGATGAGTTTGCGAAGCAACTCAAATTCGGAAACGTGCTAGAAAGTGTAGAATTCTACTATCAAGCCATTAGAAAACAGAATGGAGCCATTGGCATTATCCTTCAGTCCATAAATCAGTTACCTAATAATTCAACATCAGCAAGTATTCTGGAAAACACCCAAGTCGTGTATAGTCTTAATAACGAAAAAGGGTACGAAGAACTTCAAAAACGATTGAACCTTTCTAGCCATGATTTAAACCAATTAAAATCCATTAGAAACAATCTTACTGGAGCAAGAAAGTACACCGAAATGTTTATCAAAATTGGAAAGGAAAGTAACATTTTCCGATTAGAAGTTCCAAAGGAGGTTTACGCAGCATACCTCACAGACGGTAAAGAAAGCGACCGCATAATGCGGATTTATGAAAAAACAAATGATATGGAAAAAGCCATAAATACATTCATAAAACAACAGCCATAGGCTGATTTAATATTAATCTTTAAAATAAATACTCATGAAGAAAAAAATCAAAATCTTAGGGATAGCGTTGACCTTTGCCCTTTTAATGCCAGCAGGCGCTGCCTGCCAGGGAATGCCAGTATATGATAATACCAACTTTATCAGTTTTGCAAAATCTTTGATTGAATCTGCAAAACAGACCTCACAGTTATTAAAATCAGTTGAATTTTTAAAAAAACAGAAAGAGAATATCGAGAAGGTAAACAATGTCATCAAGCAATTAAAGGCGGTGCGTGAATTAGCAAGGAATAATCAAAAGTTATTTGATATTGTTCAAGACGATTTACGAGAGATTCTCAATTCACCATACATCAAGCCAGATGAAGTTAATCGGGTATCGGAATCCTTTAATTCCATTATCGAAAGTTCTTTAGAAGGTTTGGAATTTATTGACCAGGTACTTTCAAGCGATAATCTAAAAATGACAGATGCCGAACGTGCCGAAGTACTAAAAGCAAAAGAACTAGAATCCAAAGAAATGGTAGCAGAAATTGAAGCTAAAACCAGACGTTATCGAGAGATTATTGCCTTTAGAAGAATGCAGGATAAAATCAACAACAGAGAAACTAATTACTAATGGCAGGCTTTTTTTTAGGCATAGGGCTAGAATATATTGATGCAGTTTTTACCACCATCAAGAATAGTGATTTTTCTCAGTATACCATTACTGGAATGAAAACGCTTGCCATCTTATTCTTTCTTATTAATATTCTAAAAAAATACAATGAAGGTGTTGCCAATAATGAGGGTTATACTTGGGGACTAACACCTTCCGAATTAGCAAAGAATTTTGCAGTCATTATTCTAGTCATTTTTTCCACACAGGTATTGGGTGTTTTTGATAGTGTTTTAGTTGCTATTGAAGCTCAATATCGGGACACGGCTCCTGCGCTCCTCCCATTGCAAATGCAAGACATCGATTTGGAACAGGATGTGGGCGCATTGGAAGCCGCCAAAAAAGCCTTAGCTATGTTATACGAAGCTTTGGTTACGCCTTTATACGGACTCAAAGTACTGTCCTTTATTATTGGAATGTTCCTCTGGTTACTAGATTTATTCATCTATCCTTTATTTCTAGCAGAACGTTATTTCTTATTAGGAATCATGCAAGCTTTTTTCCCTTTGGTAATCAGTCTAGCCGTATTCGAAAAGTTCAGAACACTAGCCTACAACTTCTTTAAACTCTATGCAGGAGTTTATATGCTAGTGCCTGCTTTTTTCCTGGTGAATGTCTTTGTAAATAATCTCTACACAGAAATCAATACCAATTTCTGGTCCGATTTATTCGGAACAGATTGGGGGAGCGACTTTTTTGCACCCTTACTGCAATTTGGTTCAATAGGATTCATCGTCTTACTCAAATTCAAACTCTATCGCAGAGCTACATCTTTTGTATTTAAACTCTTTAGTGCCTAATCAATTATGAAAACACCTTATAAAAATATTTACAACGTACTGAAGCTAAATCGTTTCATTGTATTAGCCGTCATTACCACAGCTGCTCTTACTTGTGTCATTTCTGTGGTACTCGTTGTAAAACTCCATAAAGAAACAGTTAACAACGCTTTTGTAGTCAATACCGATGGACATGTAATTCCATTAAAACTCGTTTCTCAAAAGGAAAATTTAGAAGTAGAAATACTGGCGCATTTAGAGCTTTTTCATACTTATTTCTATAACATAGATGCCAGTAATTATGAAAAGAATCTAGAGAAAGCTTTATGGTTAGGAAATAGTTCTGTGGATGCTTTGTACAGACAGAAAAAAGCAGATGGGGTTTACAATCGGTTATTACAATATTCATTGGTTCAAAAGGTGCTGAAGATTGAATCTAGAATCGATATACAACAAGAACCGTATCGCTTTGAAACTACAACCGTTTTTGAAATTAATAGAGGTTCAATAACAGATACTTATGAATTAAACACTACAGGAAACCTTATCCATGTAGACAGAAACTTCCCAAAAAACACCCACGGATTGTTGATGACCAACTTTTTTGAAAACACCCTTAAAAAAATAGAAAATTATGAAGCCCATAATGGGCATTAAAATAACAAGATTATGAAAATAGAGAAGAATAAAATTGTCTTTGCAGCAGTCCTAATATGTGTGGTGCTTTTTATTGGGTCGTACTCAGTAATTATGCTTGGCGAAGACGAAGAACCGACCTTTGAAAGTAACCAAATCCCTGTTCCTGAATTGGAAGGCAACCAGAAAGAATACGAATCTAAATTAGAGGCTATAGACGACCTAAAAGAAGTAAGACAGACAAATGCACCCAGTATTTATGATGAACGCTTATTGGATTCCACGGGAGTCTTTGACTCCGATTTATTGGACAAACAAAAGATGCGGATTGTAGATAGCATATACAATGAAGGGCGTATCAGTTATTCCGATAGAGGTTTTAGAAAATTGGAAACCGAAGCTTCCCCAAAACAAATCATAAAAGATACTATTCCTCATATCGAGGAAATAGAAACCATTGTTATGGCCAAAGAATTGGGATTAGAACATCAATTGTTTTTCGCTTCAAATCCCATTAAAAATGAAACACTAGAACATCAAAATACGGATGAAACCATTTATGTTCGAGTAGATGGAACACAAACTGTAAAAAAGGATTATCGCCTACAAATGCGCCTTACTAAAAATGCCATCATCAATGATATATCCGTTCCTAAAAACACCCCGATTTATGGCTTTGTAAGTTTCAAAACCAATCGAACAATACTCACCATTGAAAACATAAATCACAAACCAGTTAAACTAAAAGCCTTTGACCTACAAGATGGTAGTGAAGGTATTTATATCGAAAATAGTTTCCAAGCTGAAGCCAGACAGGAAGTTGTGGGTGATTTAGTAGATGATATCAATATAGTAGGCGTTCCACAAGTAAGCGGTATCAAAACAATATTCCAACGCAATAATCGAACTGTAAAAGTTACCGTAACTGATAATTATCAACTTATTTTAAAACCAGAACTATGAAAACGTACATTATAACCTTGCTAGTTTTATCCTCAAACTGGATTACAGCACAACAATCACTAGATACCATTTACGCCAATGATAAAAAGAATGTAGCGTTATTTTTTCCTGACCCAATTCGCCAGGGCATAACAGGTACTAATAATTTTGTATTCACCTATAACCGAGAAAAACAACAATACTTTGGATTGTTACAAGCAACACCTGGAACTGAAAGTAACCTCTTGACTATTACCAATAACGGCAAAGTCTATTCTTTTATCTTAAATTATAAAGAGCAGCTTTCAAAGTTAAATTATTTTATTCCTGAATATGAAAGTATTGGGAATGAAAAGCCTGGAGAAATCAAGCAAGAATCCATTGTTAAACCTACAAATGAAAACCGAAATATATACTTTCAGAAATTTAGTGATTATCTTTTAAAATCAACATACAAACCAATTGCTACCAAGCTTAAGAAAGGTATCAAATTGCAGTTGCAAAAAAGAGTATATAATTCTTTAGAGGTATACTTAGTCTTTGAAATTAAGAATAGCTCTGGAATCGATTTTGAGATTGATTATCTTAATATTTACAGAACTAATGGAAATAAAAAGCGAAAAGCTTCTTTCCAACGTTTATCTCGATTAGTAATTTACAAACACAAGATGCCAATTATAGTGAAGACTGGAGATTACAGACGATTTGTCTACGTCTTGCCTAAATTTGTTCTTGGAGATGATGAAAAGTTGATGGCTGAATTGAAGGAATTGAAAGGTAGTAGGAAAATCACACTGAAAAATTAGAAATAAAAAATGCTTTTGACCAACTCAAAAGCATTTTTTATAGAGCTATTAATTACATGTTACGTTTTATTTGAAATTTGTTTTTAATAGGTGTCTCTATCTTATTTTTTAATATCTGCATATCCTCACTAACTTTTCGTTCAACTACTCTTGCATAAACCTGTGTAGAGGCAATTTTTGAATGCCCTAGGAGCTTAGAGACAGTCTCAATGGGAACACCATTGCTCAAGGTGACTGTAGTTGCAAATGTATGGCGTGCCATATGAAATGTGAGATTCTTTTTTAGCCCACAAGCTTCAGCAATTTCTTTTAGATATAAATTCACTTTTTCATTGGTAATAACAGGAAACAAAGTTCCAGTTATCTCAGTCATTGGATGATTCTGATATTTATAAATTAATTCCTGTGCTTTTACCAAAAGAGGAACTTTTACTGGAGATTTAGTTTTTTGACGGTTTGTAAATATCCAATCATTACCGTCAATGCCCTTAAGGATATTATTGTTGGTAAGATTCATTATATCTATGTATGCAATTCCAGTATAGCAACTGAAAATGAACAAATCTCTCACTCTTTCTAGTCGTGCAATTGGAAAGTAATAGGTTTCAATGTTTGATAGTTCATTATCCGTTAAGAAAGGTCGCTCTCTTTTTTCATAGGTAGGCTTCCATCTAACAAAAGGGTCTCTATCTATCCATTCGATATGATACCCTAGAGTGACAATTTTTCGAAACCTTTGTATATGTTTCATTACAGTATTATTGCTCAACGCTTTAGGATGTTCTTTTGGCCAATATGTATGAAGAAAGTGCGCAAAGTCACAAATGAATTTGTAATTCAAATCTTTTAAATAGATATCGGAAGTATTCAAAATAGTATCTAAATACCTGTTGACATAGCCTTCTGTTACTTCAAAATTTCTTAAAGTGCCTTTGGCTAATGTCTTTTCAGTTTTCTTATTATGATATTCAAGAAGGTTTTGGAGTGTCTTGCAACTATCGCTTTCACCCAAGTAAGCAGCCTTAATCAATTTTGCAGTAATAAGTTCTCCCTTGAATTTCAAATCTTGGTAGCATTGAAAAAGTTGTGTTTGGACTTGTGTTAAATACTCGTTTATTTGTCGAGTTTCGTTCGAAGTACCTTTAGCTTTTTTTCTTTTGGCATCCCAAATGAGCAAGGGAATCTTCTTTTTAAGGCTAATGTCTACTCGTTTGCCATTTACTGTGATTCTCACATAGAGTAGTGCTTCATCATTAATAGCTTTAGAGCTCTGCACTAAAAATAGTGTCGAAAAGGTGTTTTGTGTACGCATAGTTGTCGTCTTTAAATTGTTAAACATTTATCGAGACGAAAGTCAAATCAACTATTCTAATTCAATGAATCAATTCGATTAAAGTGTGTGCTAAGCACACACTTTTAAAAAAGGTACCTTTTAAGCACACATTTAAAATCAAATCAATTCAAATCTTATGTACTCCTAAAAACTTGAAAACCATGTAAATCATAAGACTTACATGGTTTTGTTGCCAATTGCATGGCTTTTTAGTGACCTCGACAGGATTCAAACCTGTAACCTCTTGAGCCGTAATCAAGTGCGCTATTCAGTTGCGCCACGAGGCCGATAATTCCCGTTTTAAAGGGGTGCAAATATATTTCTTTTTACATTTACTGCAAAATAAGCAGCACATAATAATGAATCTAAAAGACTACATTCGAGATATTAATGATTTTCCGACAGAAGGTATTGTTTTTAAAGACATTACCCCGTTGTTAAATAATCCGCAAGCATTTAAATATGCGCTAACCGAACTAGAGAATTTCTTAGGTGATCAAAAAATTGATAAAGTTGTAGGGATGGAAAGTCGTGGTTTCTTCTTTGCACCCATGTTGGCACTGAAATTAAATGCTGGTTTTGTTCCTGTTCGTAAGGCTGGGAAACTACCGAGTGCTTCCATTAGTGAGACCTATGGTTTAGAGTATGGAAAAGATACTTTGGAGATTCATGCAGATGCTATACAAAAAGGTGATGTGGTTTTGGTACACGATGATGTGCTTGCTACCGGAGGCACCGCTGAAGCCACTTGTAAATTAGTAGAACGTTTGGGAGGTAAAGTAATACAATGTAATTTTTTAATCGAATTAGACTTTCTTAATGGAAGAGAAAAATTACAATCTTTCGATGTTAAGTCAATACTACACTATTAGTCTAGTGCATTGGTCGTAACAAAATAACGCCACCCAATAATAGCCATCTGAAATTTTGATGCCTTTGCAAGGTCTACCCTTTTTTTAGATAAAGAGGGGAGAAGTAGTTTATTCACTTTTGCTAAGAATTGAAAGAATGACTTTTTCATTTCGAACGATTTATACAAATATAAGTAGAAAGAGCCGCCAATTGGCAGCTCAATTTGTTTAGGCCTAAATGTAACTACTTAGACAAATATCATGATTAGTGATATGAGCAAATAAAAAAGAAATTTGGCAAGTACGAACATATGAAATGGTTTTAAGGTTGCACCCGTTGTCGGGCTTGAGTAAATAGTACTCGTGAACTGTTTTGCATTTAATGGCCATTAAAAAAAGAGGAATACAGTTCGTTGTTTGATTATCTAAATAATATACTACAAGGGTTATGAATTTTGCAAGTAAAATCTGTTAAAGTTGTGAGTTTGAATACGATTTTGTAATTAAATAAATAGTTTTAGTTACAAAATAAAACAGCCTTATTTCATTATAGTTCTAAAATAAAATTAAAAAAGTAATTTTTATTACAATATGAAATAATTGTAGGGTTGTTTTTAGTGCTTTTCATGTGACCAAGGGGCTTACGGTCATAAAAATGTTTGTTTTTAGGGATTTCATCATTTTGAAAGTAAAAATTAGCACCTGTTGTTTACAGTTCTATTTCCTAAAAATGAAATGAACAATTGATGCAATTCAATGTTCTACTTTATCTTTACAAAAAAACTAATTAATGCAGAATCTTCTTTTTGTCGTTCTTGGTCTTGTTCTTTTAATCGCAGGCGGTAATTGGCTTTTGAAAGCTGCAGTAGCCTTATCATTGCGATTAAGCATTCCTAAAATAGTTATCGGTATGACTGTGGTTTCTTTTGCGACTTCGGCACCAGAACTTATTGTAAGTATAAAGGCAGCTTTAGATAGTTTTCCAGATTTGGCTTTGGGTAATGTAGTTGGATCGAATATTGCAAACCTGGGTTTGGTTTTGGCAATAACTGTGCTGTTGGGAAGTATTGATGTGCGTAAAACTTTTTACACCACCGATTGGCCAGTTATGATGGCAGCATCGTTACTCTTCTTTGGGTTTATTTTCTTCGATGGCGAATTGCAACAATACGAGGGCATTATTATGGTTGGCGTTTTGTTTTTGTTTTTAGTATACCTACTCCGTTATCAAAAACAAGCCGTGGAAGATGAGGCGCCTGAAGACGATATGCCATTGCCTTTGTATAAGTTAGTTTTATTTTTAGGACTTGGTGGCACAGCACTTTGGGGAGGTTCAGAATTATTAATTAATGGTGCTGTAGGTTTAGCAACTTTATATGGCGTTAGCGAACGTGTAATTGCTGTTACCGTAGTTTCTATTGGCACGAGTATTCCGGAATTGGCAGCTTCTGTAATTGCAGTTATCAAAAAAGAGAAAGCGATTTCTTTAGGGAATTTAATAGGTTCTAATATTTTTAATCTTCTTGCGGTATTAGGTATAACCTCCATTATCACACCTATAAAAGTGGTAGATGATACTTTGTTGAGTAACGATATATTCTGGATGTTGGGTATTTCTTTTCTTATTCTCCCACTCGTTTTTATTCCCAAAGGACTACGCTTAGGATGGCGCGATGGAATAATTTTACTTGGCGTTTATGTTGCTTTTGTTTACTTGACAATTCAGTAGCATGTGCGTTTTATATGTTTATTTACATCAAATTTAGCGCACTATTTTAATTGTAATTGAAGCTAATATTTTTGAAATAGTAGTGGATATAAACAAAAAACGCCTTAGGCGAGCCCAAAGCGTTTTTCTATAATCAACAATTAATTTTATTTTAAACGTCAGCCGTTTTAACTGTCTTAATAATTCTTGCTGCAATCTTATAAGGATCACCATTAGAAGCCGGTCTACGATCTTCTAACCAACCTTTCCATCCTTTTTCAACTGCAATAATTGGAATACGAATAGATGCACCTCTATCTGAAACTCCCCAAGAGAAATCTGTAATAGCAGCAGTTTCATGTAAACCTGTTAAACGCTGATCATTAAATTCGCCGTATACTGCAATATGTTCTTTAACCACTGGTCTGAAAGCTTCACAAATTTTTGCGTAAACTTCTTTATCACCACATGTTCTTAAAATCTCGTTAGAGAAGTTAGCATGCATACCGGAACCATTCCAGTCCATATCCTTACCTAATGGCTTTGGGTGATAATCAATATAGTAACCATACTTTTCAGTTAAACGATCCAAAAGATATCTAGCAATCCAGATTTCATCACCTGCTTTTTTAGCACCCTTTGCAAACAATTGAAATTCCCATTGTCCAGAAGCAACTTCTTGATTAATACCTTCAAAGTTTAAGCCAGCGTCAATACACAAATTAGCATGTTCTTCTACTAAACCTCTACCATGTGTGTTTTTACCACCTACTGAACAGTAGTACATACCCTGTGGAGCTGGGTAACCACCAATAGGAAAACCTAATGGAAGTTGTGTTTTGGTATCCATTATAAAGTATTCTTGTTCGAAACCGAACCAGAAATCGTTGTCATCATCATCAATAGTTGCTCTACCATTTGAAACGTGAGCAGTACCATCAGCATTCATTACCTCAGTCATTACTAAGTAACCGTTAATACGATCTGGGTCTGGGTAAATTGCAACAGGTACAAGCAAGCAGTCAGAAGAACCACCTTCAGCTTGTCGCGTGGAAGATCCATCAAAAGACCAGTTTCCTATTTCTTCTAAAGTGCCTTTGAAGTCTTCATGCTCTTCAACTTTTGTTTTACTTCTTAAATTTTGGGTAGGAAAGTAACCATCCAGCCAAATATATTCGAGTTTAATCTTGCTCATAATTATTGATAGTTTGATTTAAATAAATAAATTTTTAAGACAAACAAAAATATGATTTTTTGTGAATGAGCCTAGAAGTATGGGGGTAAATTTTAAAAAAATTGATATTTTATTAATAACCCCCTATATTTTTATGGGTATAATAATTAGAACAACTTTTTTTTATAATATGTATAATGGGTATTTTTATCGGTTCAAATTATTATCATATGTCGAAATTGAGATTTCAGGCCGTATCTAAAAGTAGAAATAGAAAACCGGTACCGATTGAAGAAACTGGCAGACGCTCAGAACTTTACGCACAAAACGTTTTTAATGAAGAACGGATGTTGCAACACCTTACAAAAGACGCTTTAGAAAGTGTAAAGGGTGCAATTTTTTCGGGATCTAAAATTGATAGAAAGATTGCAGACCAGGTAGCTGAAGCAATGAAAGGTTGGGCAATAGGTAAAGGAGCTACACACTACACACATTGGTTTCAACCCTTAACTGGGGCTACTGCAGAAAAGCATGATGCATTTTTTGATTTGTTAGCCGATGGTAGGGCAATAGAAAAATTTGGAGGAGGACAATTGGTGCAACAAGAACCTGATGCTTCGAGTTTTCCGAATGGAGGCATTCGTAATACTTTTGAAGCTCGTGGATATACTGCATGGGATCCTACTTCACCAGCATTTATATATGGTACTACTTTATGTATACCCACAATATTTGTTTCGTATACCGGTGAGGCTTTAGACAATAAAGCACCATTGCTACGTGCACTAAATGCAATAGATGATGCTGCTACTGCGGTGGCTAAATATTTTGATAAGACGGTCGTTAAAGTAAATGCAACTTTGGGCTGGGAACAGGAGTATTTTTTAATAGATAAGGCTTTGGCAAACTCCAGACCCGATTTAATGTTAACAGGAAGAACCCTGTTGGGTAATCAGGCAGCAAAAGGGCAGCAGTTAGATGATCACTATTTTGGTGTGATTCCGTCGCGGGCTTTGAATTTTATGATGGATTTAGAAATGGAATGTACCAAATTTGGTATTCCTGTAAAAACGCGCCATAATGAAGTTGCACCCAATCAATTTGAGTTGGCTCCTGTTTTTGAGGAGGCAAATTTAGCGGTGGATCACAATCTGTTGTTGATGGATGTTATGGAAAAAATTGCTGATCGTCATAATTTTAAAGTGCTTTTCCATGAGAAACCTTTTGCAGGTGTCAATGGTTCTGGTAAGCATAACAATTGGTCCTTGGCTACCGACACTGGAGTAAATTTATTGAGTCCGGGTTCTACACCTATGAAGAATTTACAGTTTCTCACATTTTTTGTAAACACTATAAAAGCTGTGGATAGCTACGAAGAATTACTGCGTTCTTCCATAGCCTCTGCGAGTAATGATCATCGTTTAGGTGGAGGAGAAGCTCCGCCTACTATCATATCAATTTTCATTGGTGAGCAGTTAAGTAATGTTTTAGATGAATTGGAAGGCGTGTCCAAAGGAAAATTGTCTCCAGAAGAAAAAACAGAATTAAAATTAAACGTAGTCGGTAAAATCCCTGAAATACTTTTAGACAATACAGATCGCAATCGAACTTCAGCATTTGCTTTCACCGGTAATAAATTTGAAATGCGCGGAGTAGGGGCAACAACCAATTGCGCCAAACCAATGACTGTTTTAAATACGATTGTTGCCAAACAACTTAGAGATTTTAAGAAGGAAGTTGATGAATTGGTAAATAAGAAGAACCTAAAAAAGGATGAAGCTGTATTTAATGTGCTTCGAGAATATATAAAAACATCGAAAAGAATTCGTTTCGACGGTGATGGCTATAGTATTGATTGGGAAAAAGAAGCTAAAAAAAGAAAGTTAAGTAACAACAAGAATACACCAGATGCATTGGCAGTAATGACTTCTAAAGAAAGTATTGAACTTTTTGGTAGCATGCAGGTGTTGAGTGAGGTGGAATTACGAGCGCGACAAGAAGTTGATTTAGAAGATTATATTCTTAATAATCAAATAGAAGGTAGGGTGCTTAATGAGATGGTAAATAATCATGTTTTACCATCGTGTTTGGAATATCAAAGTAAGGTTGTGGCAAATATTTCTGGATTAAAAAATATTTACGGTGCGGGTTATAAAAAAATGACTGAAGCGCAACACATTATATTAGAAGGCCTTGTAGAGCATATTTCAGGTTTAAAGAAGGAATGTGATGCCATGACCGAAGCTAGAAAAAGTGCTAATAGTATTACAGATTCAAATAAAAAGGCAATAGCATATTGTGGGACGGTAAAGCCATATTTCGAAAAAATAAGATATCATTCAGATCGTTTAGAACGTTTAATGGATGATCGTTTATGGCCATTAGCAAAATACCAAGAGTTGTTATTTGTTAACTAAATCGGTCATACGTTCATCGATTATTAATTGTTTTCTTCGAAGCACATGTAAGTTTTATGTTGTTTAGTGCACTAAACAAGCTATAAATATTGATTGTATGAAAAAGTTGACCGTAGTAGTTGCATTCCTTTTTAGTGCTTCTCTTTTTTCGCAGGGCGCATGGACGAAACCTAAAAACGAAGTTTATACCCAGTTGTCTTATTATAGTATAAGTGGTTATTCTGGTATTTATGGTGACCCAGGGTATCAGTCGGAACGTAAGTTAACCGATAATACAATTCAATTATATTCAGAGTATGGCGCAAGTGATAAAACAACCTTTGTTTTAAGTCTACCCATACGAATGATTAAAGCTGAAGGATTAGTTGATACGAATAGTACACCGCTTACCACAGAAGGTTCAGAAACAGCTTTAGGGAATATTACATTGGGTGTGAAGCAACAACTTCATAAAGGTACATGGGCGATTGCAGCACAAGTAAACCTTGGTTTAAATACAGGAAAATTCTTTGAAGATTCAGGTTTACGTACTGGGTATGACACCTATACAGTATCGCCGAAAATTAATGTAGGCAGAAGTTTTGGTCCGTTTTATGCGCAGGGATCTACAGGTGTAGATATCCGTTTTAACGATTATAGTTCTAGCTTTGTTTTTGATGCGGAATTAGGTGCACAACCATTAAAAGGATTGTGGACTATCGGATTTTTAAATGCATCTTCTTCTTTTAATAATGGCGAGGTAAGTTTACCAGCTTCTAATTTGGTTACTGGTTTTTACGTGAATGACCAGGAATATGTAGCCTATGGACTAAAGTTGATTTTCGAAGCAACGGATAGCTTTGGTATTCTCGCGAATTACACCGGTGCCTTATCTGGTAATAATGTACCTCGGAGAGCTGTTCTAGGTGCGGGAATTTATGGTAAGTTTTAGTCTACTTTATATCAAGAAGTAAACTATTATTGGTTTAACCGGTAGCATATATCAGCGTTTAGTTTCAGTTTTTATAAAAAAAATGCACCTAAAAATAGCTTGTGGGTTGTTATAAAGGTTATGGTATTTAAGCCATACAGCTTTAAGCTAAAATGATTGATAATCAATACCTTATTAGTTTTCTGACTTTTCTTGTAGGGTAACAACTGATGATATGATAAATATGACACCTTTAAAATATCGATTTAACATTTTTAATCGGTAAATATTACCGTTTGACGAAAACAATGTGCATTTCAACGAGTATTTAAATTTCAAATGTTAAAATAATTCTAGTTTAGTGATTCAATTTAGTGCATTAATAATTTCCTCGTAATGCAATTTCCTGAAATGAATTTCACATTTCACTCCCCCGACATTTTTTGTAGTAATTAATTTTCTTTGATACCCCACATATCTTAAGAATGAAGCTTTCGTATGCCTTGGTTTAAACAACATTTAGCTATTTGTTAGATGCTGTATATCAATTAATTAGAATAATGTAAACAATTAATTTATAACCTTTAAACCATTAGTATTATGAACAAAAAAATGATTTTAGGCGCGCTTGCGCTTACAATGGGTGTCTACGTACAAGCTCAAAATTCGAATACCATTAGCCAAAATGGCAACAACAATGACGGTGACGTTGAACAAACAGAAGATAACAACCGCTCAGTGATAAGAGTATGGGGTGATAATAATGAAACTAAGGTTAGACAAAAAGATGCTAATCAAAATACTGTAATTGAAATTGCTGGAGCAGGAGGGTCAGATGATAATAAAGTGCTAATCCGACAAAAATCTGCAAGCGATAATAATAATGCTACAGTACGTATCGGTGGAGACGACAATAAAGCTAAAATAGAGCAAAGAGGAACCAATAATAACAATTTACATCCAAATGCTGAGTATTTTGCTACGCCTCGCGGTATTGATATTTATGGCGATAATAATGAAACTTGGGTAGAACAAAATGGAAACGATAACCAAGGTTTTATTAAAATTGGTGATAGAGGTAGTAATGCCGAAGCGGATGGAAACTATGCCGAAATAAGACAACATACACCTGGTGGCAATGGCAATTATGCGACTATAGAGGTAAGTGGTGATGATAACTGGGCAAAAGTAGACCAAGATGGTGATAACGACGATACTAGAATTACACAGTCAGGAGATAACAATGATGCAGAAGCAGAACAATGGAATAGTAATGTTACTGGAGAAATTATCATTGACCAAAGTGGTGATAATAACGATGCAAAGGTTTTTCAAGATGGCAGTAGTTCGTATAGTATTATCAACCAAAGTGGTGATGGCAACTTTGCAGATGTAAATCAAGCGGGTACTAATGCAGATAGTAATATTAACCAAATTGGTGATGATAATGATGCAACAGTAGATCAATCTGGTAACCGAGCGGATAGTGATATTGATCAGACAGGAGTGTCAGGAACAGCAAAGGTAATGCAAGCAGGTAATCGTGCTTATAGCGATATCGACCAAGGAGGTGATACAAATACAGCTAATGTAGATCAAGCCGGTAATAGAAACTATAGTGATATTGATCAAATTGGTATTGAAAATACTGCCTCAGTAACACAAACAGCGGGTGATTCTGATAGAAGTTATATAAATCAAACTGGTAATAAAAACACAGCTACTGTAACACAAGATGGAACCGCTAGTGGACCTTTCTTTGTTGCTAAAGGTAATCTAAGTGAAATTACGCAATCTGGTAGTGCGAATACTGCAATTGTTACACAAGTAGAACGTAATGATGATGGTATTTTAAATTTAGATAGAGGTAGTTTTATTATTCAAACTGGTGATGATAATGACGCAAATGTAGACCAGACAGGATCTAATAAAAGTGATATTTTACAGTCAGGTCACGATAATACTGCAATGGTTACTCAAAATGGAGGTAACGGAAGTGATATTTTACAATCAGGTAATGGTAATGGGGCTACGGTAGACCAAACAGGTTTATTAAACTTAAGTAATATTGATCAATTGGGTAATGATAATACTGCATCGGTCACCCAAGCTATTCAAGGTATCAGTGATATATACCAAATTGGTAGCGGAAACACTGCAACAGTTAACCAAGATGGCGGCTTAAATACAAGTACTATATTACAATTAGCTAATAATGGTGAAGCTACGGTAGATCAATTAGGGGTTGGTAATGTGAGTAATTTAGTGCAAGTGAATGGTACTGGAAATATTGCCGAGGTTTCTCAAGATGGACTGGGTAACAGTAGTGTGTTAACGCAAAATGGCAGCAATAATACATCTGGTATAATGCAAACTGGGGATTTTCACGTGAGTACATTTTCGCAAAATGGTAACGGTAATAACTTTACTTTAATGCAAACAGGAAATGGTCATACATCTGATCTTATGCAGAACGGTAATAGTAATTCAATGAATGTCAGCCAGAGTAACTAATTATTAAAGATTAATAGATTTCCCCCTAAACTTTGAAGTTTTAATGGGATGGCGATAAAATCGCCATCCCATTTATTAGATTATCACTTTAACTCAGCGGTTAAAGTGTTGACAAATAGCAAGTAAGCGATTAACTGGCACGTTGAACCATTATTTTTTAAAAAGGTCAGATTGTTTACGAAATTTAATCACATCAAACGAACCAAAATTATGCGTGTTCATCAAATCAAAATAAAAATTATTCTTGTGGCCCTGCTTTTTGTGGGCTTTAATACGCTATATGCACAAATAGAAGTTGCAGAAGATACTGGGGCTACATTAGTCAGTGATGTAGGACTTGAAAATTTGCAATCGGTTTCACAAATACAGTCAAATATACCACAAGCGACTTCAAATGCGGTTTATATTCAGCAAATAGGGTCGAATAATAATTCAGCAGTTCAAACACAAACAGATTATAGCACCATTAGTTTAGTGCAAAATGGCAATGCGAATACTACAGATATTAATGTAAATGCAAAAACATTCAGCACTAATGTATTGCAAAATGGAAACAATAATTTCTTATTAGAATATGGAAAATCCCCTAGTTTAAATCTGGAGCGAAACATTATTCAAAATGGAAATGAACAAAATGTAGTGATTTTCGGTAGTAACTCATTGACAGAAAAAATACAATTGAACCTTCAAGGAAACGCGAAATCAATAACCATTCGCAATTTCAATTGATTAAAAAAAATATAAAATGAAATTCTCTTTTATAGTTTTTATTTGCCTTTTATGCCGACCAATGGTGTCGTATTCGCAAATCTATAATACAGAGGTTTCAGCGGCTATAAATCTTGAAATTCAAGATAATAGCATTTTAAATATTACAGGATCGGCTCATAACAAAACAGAAATAAATAAAAGTTTACGCTATGTTCTGTCAGTTATAAAAACAGGTAATAATAGCAATACAAATAAGCAAGAGGGTCGCTTTGTTCTGGAACCTGGAGTTAAAAAAAACCTTTCGAATTCGAGTATTAATGTAAATGAGAATGATCGGACTATTATTCTTTTACTCGTCTACGAAAATGATAATGTTGTTGGTAAAGATCGTAAAGTGCTCAACGGAATTGAAGGAGAAGAAGATGCAGTGAAAAATTTTGGAAGATCAGAAGAAAATATTGATGTAAAAGCTTCTAAAGAAGACGGTTTTGTTTTAAGAGGTGTGGTAATTGAAGATACCAAAACAAAGGCCGGAAATGATTTTTACGACATGTTCTATTCACTGTATTTAAGTAACAATATTAACGCAAATAAGATTGTAAAAATTGAGGAACGTTTGGCAATTGGTAGTAATACACAGATACTTGTGTTGGTTGAAGATAAGGTAGTCGTGCAGTTTTTTGTCAATCCGAGAACGCAGTATTTAAAGGCAATGGCAGATAATTCTATTTATCGCGTGAACGCCTATTTTCAGAGATTAAAAGCAAATAAAGAACAGATTACACGATATTAAATATAGAGCTATGAAACAATTTTTCTTTGTGTTAGCAATACTTACTAGCGGTTATAGTTTTGGACAACAGATGGTTTATACACCAGTGAATCCAGCATTTGGTGGTAATACCTTTAATTATCAATGGTTGCTAAGTTCTGCGGAGTCGCAAAATTCTTTTACGGATCCTGCTAACGCTAATGAGGAACAAACAGAATTAGAACGTTTTCAAGAAAATTTAAATAGTCAGTTATTAAGTAGTCTTTCGCGCAATGTATTTAGTTCGCAACTTGGAGAAGAACTTGAAGAAGGTTCTTTTAATGTAGGTGATTTAGCCTTAGAAATTTTTGAATCGGGCGAGGGTCTCGTTATAAATATTCTAGATACAATCACTGGAGAACAGACTCAAATAATCGTCCCAAACTAATTTAAATCCGCCCCATGTTTCGAAGAATTTCAAGTATTTTAATACCTTTTCTTGCGCTGTTTTTAACAGGGTGTGGTGCTTATTTTAATCAGCCATACACACCTCAAGATGCTAGAATAGGGGAGTTGACCTCTAAGACACAGGTCTTAAGAGATTTGCCAGAACCATATCAAGAGCTTGTTGTTGGTGTTTATAATTTTAAAGATCAAACGGGTCAATATAAAGCACAAGAAGGAGGAAGTACATTTAGTACAGCTGTTTCGCAAGGTGCTACAACAATGTTGATTCAGGCCTTAGAAGATTCTAAATGGTTTACGCCAATAGAGCGTGAAAATCTTGGAAATTTATTAAACGAACGAAACATTATTCGCTCCACAAGAGAAGAGTTTGGTCGCAGTACCAATTCGCCTCAACCTAATTTACCACCATTATTATATGCTGGTATTCTTTTAGAAGGCGGCATCGTTTCGTACGACACCAATATTATAACTGGTGGAGCAGGTGCACGTTATTTTGGAGCAGGTGCCTCTACAAAATATCGTCAAGATAGAATTTCAATTTACTTACGAGCAGTGTCCACCAGTAATGGGAAAATTTTAAAAACGGTATATGTGTCTAAAACTATTTTATCACAATCTGTAGATGCGAGTTTGTTTCGGTATGTAAGTTTCCAAAGGCTGTTAGAAGCAGAAACAGGTTTTACCAAAAATGAGCCTGTACAATTGGCAATGAAAGATGCCATTGAAAAAGCATTAGAAGCATTAATTGTTGAGGGGATAGAAGCTGGTCTTTGGACATCAAAAGATGGAGGCTTGACCAATAAAAGATTGATGGATGCTTATTATGCTCAAAAAGAGTTTGAAGAATCTCAATTGTTATATGATCGGGTACAGGAAACTGAAGAATCGAAAAATGCGATTACTGTTAATGGTACTGCATCTGTATTAAATGGAGATTTAGGAAATAAAACATTTGCGGCAGGCTATAATTTTGGATATCTGAGAACATTAAGTCCGAAATTTGGTCTCGCCCTAAATGTAGATTATTTAAACTTTAAAGGGGGCAGTTCTTTTGAAAGAGAGCATATGGCTGCTCAATTAAATCTTGAATTGAATGTATTGCCTTATGATAATTTGTCGCCCTATATATATGGTGGTGGGGGAGTAATCTTTGATATTAGGCATATTGATGAAACCAAACCAACACAAATTACAGCGCCCAAAGTGCAGGCAGGTGCAGGGTTAAATTATAAAGCATCAAAACATATAGATATTCGTGTTTTTGCGGAGAGTAATTTCACCTTCTCAGATGAATTAGATGGTGTTATTAGTGGTAAACGCGATGACTATTATTACAATTTTGGCTTAGGACTTAAATATAAAATTGGCGGCAAAAAAAAGCTAAAGAAAGAAGAAGTGGAAGAAATTGAAAATATTGACAATCGAGCACCTTCAGAATTTATGATACCAAACAAACGTTAATTCATCGCTAAAAAATTAAAAATGAAAAATTATATTCTAAACTGTTTTTTGGCTATAAGCATGGTGTTCGTAATAACATCTTGTTCCGAAGAGCCTATAGACGAAAACGTATTTGGCACCTTAACGGGTAAGGTAGTTACCAATGGCGAAAATATGCCATTGACAAATGTGAAGATTTCTTCATCACCTGTTTCTACAACGGTATTTACAGATGAGCAAGGAAATTTTATAATAGAAAATATTCAAATAGGAGAATACTCTTTTCAAGCAGAATTAACTGAATATCAAACTGGATTTGAGGCAGTGAGTATTTTGGAAGGCAAGACAACAAATGTTGTTTTTGAGCTCAACACCGATGATGCAAATAATATAGCGCCATTAGTTTCTACTTTAAAGTTTCCGGAAGATGGGGCTGAGGATATTAGTACACAAGTACAATTTACTTGGTCATCTTCTAAAAACGATGATGATGAAATTAATTATACCTTAGAATTAAGAAATGGGTCTACCAGTGAAGTGACCACATATAATGAAATTAAGGATACCACCTTTCTAGTAGAGAATTTGGCTGTTGGTAATAATTATATTTGGCAAATTTCAGCTAACGATGGTGTTAATGAGGCTGTAAAAAGTGATTTAGGCGGTTTTGTTACCTCAGGTTTAGATGCAAATCGTTTTTTATATGTGAGAGAAATAGATGGTAATAATGTTATATTTTCAGGAACGAACCCAATAGGTGAAACTGATGCCGAGCTAAATCAAAATGAAGTACAATTAACAAGTTCTAGTTTAAACAGCTATCGACCAATAAAAAACACTACAGTAAATAAAATTGCCTTTTTAAGAACAGTTGGGGCCGAGACCCACTTATTCACTATGAATATAAACGGAACCGATTTAAAACAAGTTACAAGTACCGTGCCTGTAGCAGGATTTAGACAAGATGAGCTAGAATTTACTTGGTACAATAATGGGGCAAAATTATATTACACAAATTTTAATAAATTATATTCTATCAATCTAGATGGTTCTGGTATCGAAGAAGTATATCACGCCGGTAGTGTCTTTATATCTGAGGTTGCGGTGAATCCAACAAACGAATTGGTAGTGATCAAAACAAACAATATTGACGGATACAATGCAAAAATTGCGGTTGTAAATGTAACGACAGATACCGAAGTTGAGGTGGTCATCTCTGGGGAGTCAGGAGCTTTAGGAGGATTAGATTTCTCTGCGGATGGCAACAAAGTGCTTTATACCAGGGATATGTCAGCAGCAGAAAATACCGCATATCGACAATTAGATTCGAGAATTTTTGAATATAATCTTACGAGTAATACAGCTACAGAAATTGAAACGGATAAAGCTTCTGGCACGAATGATTTAGATGCGAAATATTCACCAGATGATGGATCAATTATTTTTGTGAATACCTCTAACGATGGTATTTCTGAAAGAAAAATTTATAAAACTGAAGAAGATAATGGGGTGGATAAAAAGAAACCGTTATTTACTGCAGCCATTATGCCTAATTGGGAATAATATTATCAACCAACCTTGATGATGAGTCACCGCTTTCTTAAGAAAGTAGGTGGCTCTATTTTTTTATATTGAGTTGGACTATTAATTGATAACAACTTTTTAAATTATTCGCTTTTTAACGAATCTATTATTTATAGGTTTCCACTATTTTTGCCTCAAATACGAATAAATGAGTTCTTCAACTAGCGAAAGGTATAATCAAAGAGGGGTTTCTGCCTCCAAAGAAGATGTGCATAATGCCATTAAGAATATTGACAAAGGGTTATTTCCTAAAGCTTTCTGTAAAATTGTACCCGATTATTTAACGAATGATGAAGACTATTGTTTGGTAATGCACGCAGATGGTGCAGGTACTAAATCTTCTCTTGCATATATGTATTGGAAAGAAACAGGTGATGTTTCTGTGTGGAAGGGTATAGCGCAAGACGCATTAATAATGAATATTGATGATTTAATTTGTGTTGGTGCAGTTGATAATATTATGCTTTCATCTACCATAGGGAGAAATAAAAATAAAATACCAGGTGAGGTGCTATCAGCTATAATTAATGGTACCGAAGAATTGATTGCTGATCTTGCTGAGCATGGCATGACCATACATTCTACAGGCGGCGAAACTGCTGATGTGGGAGATTTGGTACGTACAATAATTGTGGATTCTACGGTTACTGCTCGTCTAAAACGTAAAGATGTAATTAATAACGCAAATATAAAAGCGGGTGATGTAATTGTTGGCTTAGCTTCTTTTGGTCAAGCCAAATATGAAAAAGAATACAATGGAGGTATGGGTAGTAACGGCCTTACTTCTGCTCGCCACGATGTTTTTTCAAAATATTTAGCCGAGAAGTATCCCGAAAGTTTTGATGCTTCGGTTCCGGAAGATTTAGTGTATTCGGGAGGTGTGAAACTGACAGATGCAGTGCAAAATTCGCCGATAGACGCTGGTAAGTTAGTACTCTCACCAACTAGAACGTATGCGCCCATAATTAAAAATATCCTCGAGAAGTATTCGTCCAAAGAAATTCATGGAATGGTACATTGCAGTGGAGGTGCACAAACAAAAATTTTACATTTTGTAGATAACCTTCATATCATTAAGGATAATCTATTTCCGGTTCCTCCTTTATTTAAGCTGATACAAGAACAATCGAATACCGATTGGAAAGAAATGTATCAAGTATTTAATTGTGGACATCGTATGGAGTTATATGTAAGTCCGGATGCAGCTGAAGACTTAATTCAAATATCTAAAAGTTTTGGCGTAGATGCCCAAATTATTGGCAAGGTCGCAGCATCTGCGACGAAAAAACTCACTATCACTAGTGAATACGGTACGTTTACGTATTAAAGCATACGATTACGGTGTTTCGAACGTTTTCTTAGTATATACCCCATAGCTATGAAAAGAAAAGAATTTTTAAGAAGTATTGGCGCTGGTGCGGCTTTTGCACTTACTTTTCCTTGTGTTCAAGGATGCTCTAAAAGCGATGATCCTGTTTCAGGAGAAATTAAAGAAGTTCCGAACAATGTTGATTTTACGGTAGATTTAGATGCATCTGAGGCTGCAAGTTTAGGTAGCAATGGCGGCTATATTTTAAAAAATGATGTGGTAATAGCAAAAAATCTAGAAGGCAATTATGTTGCTGCAAGTCAAATATGTAGCCACCAAGGATACGATCAAGTGCGTTTTCAAAATGTTGATGGCGGTATTTTTTATTGTGATGTTCACGGTTCTAAATTTGAACAAGACGGTACACCGCTAAACAAAGTAGATGGTAATGCAGCTAAAGCATTAAAAGTATATATGGTTGAAGAATCCGATGGTATACTTCGAATTTTTGAGTAAGTCCATGTTGACTATAGAGACAAACACTTTATGAAAACTAAATATCTAGCAATTTTTGCTTTTGTCCTGTTTACTGTAAACAGCTTTTCACAAGAATGGAAAAATAATTATGCCGCTGCAGTTACTTGTGCTAAGGATGAAAATAAACCAATTATTCTGGTTTTTTCAGGTTCAGATTGGTGTGCGCCTTGTATTAAATTAGATAGAGAAATATGGCAATCGAAAGAATTCGATAGTTATGCTTCCGAGAATTATGTATTATATCGCGCAGATTTTCCTAGAAAAAAAAGTAATAAACTTCCAAAAGATTTAGAAGCACAGAATAAAAAATTGGCCGACTCATTTAACCCTAACGGACATTTTCCTTTAGTTGTAGTACTAAATAAAGAAGAAACAGTTCTAGGAAAAACAGGATATAAAAAGAGTACCCCAACTGAATATATCTCACATTTAAATACTTTTCTAAAGTGAGATATTTAGCAACAATCATGCTTTGTTTTTTTTGTTTAGGTGCGCAGAGCCAACAAAAATATGTTTCTTCTCATAAGACGCTAAAATTAATGGGTAGCCGATTTGAGATTACTGTTGTATCTACCAATGAGGAGTTGGGTCATATTAATATTGAAGAGGCTGTAGCTGAAATAACACGTATTGAAAAACTAATATCTGCTTGGAATCCTGATTCTGAAACATCACTTATTAATAAGAACGCTGGAATAAAGCCAGTAAAAGTAAGTTCGGAACTTTTCAATTTAATAGAACGTGCCAAGCAAGTTTCTAACCTTACCGATGGGGCTTTTGATATTTCGTATTCATCGTTAGATGAGGTATGGAAGTTTGATGGGAGTATGCAAGAAATACCTTCTCCAGAAGAAATTAAAAAGTCGATATCAAAAATAGGCTATGACAAAATCATTTTAGATAATGAGGCGCAAACTGTTTTCTTACAATTGAAGGGAATGAAAATTTCATTTGGCGCTATGGGTAAAGGCTATGCGGCAGATAAGGCCAAAAGTCTGTTAATGTCTAAACAAGTAATTGCTGGATTGATAAATGCAGGTGGGGATTTAACTACTTGGGGAACTAAAGCTAGTGGAGATAAATGGTTAATAGGAATTGCAAATCCATTAAGTAAAAATCGCATATTTTCTTGGTTGCCAGTTGTAGAATCTTCTGTAGCTACTTCGGGAAACTATGAGCGATATGTGACATTTAAAGGGAAACGCTATTCTCATATAATAGATCCAAGAACGGGTTATCCGACCAGCGGAATTAATAGTGTTTCTATTTTTGCAAAAGAGGCAGAACTTTGCGATGCGCTAGCAACCGCAGTTTATATAATGGGTGTGGAAACAGGTCTCGCCTTAATCAATCAACTTGCTGAAACGGAAGTTATTATTGTTGACGACAAAAATAAAATGTTTAAAAGTGATGGTATTTTGTTTGAAAATGCCAGAGACTAAAGTTTTTATATTCTAAATTTCGATAACATTAATGTTTTAGAAAGTAGACCGTTAGCAATTAATGACTTTTATAAAATCTTGTGCTCAGCACTCTTATTGTTAGTATAACTGCAACTTTTATTGTAGATTAAATATTCTAAATTACGTGCCCTAGAAATACTTCTAAAAATCGTAAATTCGCAATCCAACAGTTCACCCTAGATGATAGATAAATTAAATGTAGTAAAACAGCGTTTTGATGAGGTTTCTGATCTTATCATTCAACCCGATGTAATATCGGATCAAAAACGCTATGTGCAATTAACAAAAGAGTACAAAGATCTTAAAGATCTTATGGACAAGCGAGAGGTATACATTGAACTGACAAATAATATTGCCGAGGCAGAAGAAATTATTTCAGATGGCAGTGATGCCGAAATGGTAGAAATGGCCAAGATGCAATTAGAAGAAGCAAAGGCTAGTATTCCGAATCTCGAAGAGGAAATCAAATTGATGTTGATTCCCAAAGACCCTGAAGATGCTAAAGATGTGGTCGTTGAAATTAGAGCCGGAACGGGTGGTGATGAAGCTAGTATTTTTGCTGGTGATTTATTTAGAATGTATACAAAGTACTGTGAATCAAAAGGTTGGAAAACAAACGTTATTGATTTAAGTGAAGGTACAAGTGGCGGTTTTAAAGAAATTCAATTTGAAGTTTCAGGAACAGATGTGTACGGTACTTTAAAATTTGAGGCTGGAGTACACCGCGTACAACGTGTGCCACAAACCGAAACACAAGGTAGAGTTCACACAAGTGCAGCAACGGTAATGGTGTTGCCAGAAGCCGAAGATTTTGATGTGCAGATAGATCCAAAAGATGTTAGAATAGACTTTTTCTGTTCTTCAGGTCCTGGTGGGCAATCGGTAAACACTACATATTCAGCAGTACGCTTAACGCACATTCCTACGGGATTAGTAGCACAGTGTCAAGATCAAAAATCACAGCATAAAAATAAGGACAAAGCATTTCGTGTTTTGCGCTCTAGATTGTACGATTTAGAATTAGCAAAAAAGCAAGAAGAAGATGCAGCGAAAAGAAATTCACAGGTAAGTAGTGGTGACCGTTCTGCTAAAATTAGAACATATAATTATCCACAAGGTAGAGTTACTGATCATAGAATTGGCTTAACACTATATGATTTGCAGAATATTATAGATGGTGATGTTCAAAAGATTATAGATGAACTTAGTCTTGTTGAAAATACAGAGAAATTAAAAGAGGCTTCAGAGATTTTCTAAGAATTAGTAATTAAATAAGTCTATTCCATACAATAGTAGGTTAATGACAACCAAGCAATTAGTACAGCAAATACACGCTAAGAAATCTTTTCTATGTATCGGTCTCGATACTGACTTAGAAAAGATTCCAGAACATTTACTTCAAGATGAAGATCCGATTTTTGCTTTCAATAAAGCTATTATCGATGCTACGCATCACCTTAGTGTGGCTTATAAACCTAATATTGCATTTTATGAGGCGTATGGCCTAAAGGGTTGGGTAGCTTTGCAGAAAACCATTGAATATTTAAATGACAAGCATCCCGAAATATTCACTATTGCAGATGCAAAAAGAGGGGATATTGGTAATACATCAACAAGATACGCTAAAGCATTTTTCGAGGAATTGGGATTCGATTCGTTAACAATAGCGCCATATATGGGCAGAGATTCTGTGGAGCCTTTTTTAGCTTTTAAGGATAAACATACGATATTATTGGCACTTACATCTAATGATGGTGCTTTTGATTTCCAGACCAAAATTGTTAATGGAACCGAGTTGTACAAGAATGTTTTAGAAGTCTCTAGAACATATCAAAATTGTGAAAACTTGATGTATGTGGTGGGAGCGACCAAAGCAAGTTATCTTGCCGACATACGAAAAATTATTCCTGACAGTTTTTTATTAGTTCCTGGTGTGGGAGCTCAGGGCGGGAATCTCTTTGAAGTTTGTCGTTATGGTATGAATAAAGACGTAGGTCTACTGGTAAATTCCTCAAGGGGAATTATTTACGCATCTAAAGGCCTTGATTTTGCTGAAGCAGCAGCCAGAAATGCTGAAAAATTACAGCTAGAAATGGCAACAGAATTACAGAGTCTTACCAAATAGGTTAAACCAATTTTTCTAGAACTTTTTGAATCTTAACGGCCTTTTGCTCAAAGTAATCGCTAAGGTTTGTATTAGACGAAGCTCTTTCTTTAAAAGATTGATATTGATACTCTAATAATGCGATTGCTTGTTCTCCAGTCGTCATTGGGGTGATTGTTCCTACTTTACAATACTGCTTTTCCATAGTCGTGATATTATACTTTGTAAATATACGGGCGAAACAAGATTTTGGATGTATTTAATCGATATATAGGCGCTAAAACTAGCTCATTTGACATTTTTTTAACCTTTACTTAATGGTATATGCAATAACCACAAGTATTGTTGATTAAAAATAATGCATTTCGTCGATGATGTTAAAAGATTTAATACATTGCAAAGCTATCATTTTGATTCATAGACTAGAACACTATGCTTAATTATACAACATATAGACATAAAACTGCCGATACTTGGGTGACATTTGTTCATGGAGCTGGTGGCAGTTCTTCAGTTTGGTTCAAACAATTACGAGCTTTTAAAGAGCACTTTAACGTGTTGCTTTTGGATTTGCGTGGTCATGGAGAATCAAAACCAGATTTTGATGATACTATAATTGACGCATATACTTTTGATTCATTAACCAATGATATTATTGAGGTAATCGATTATGAGAAAATTGAAAAATCTCATTTTATTGGAATTTCATTGGGTACTATTTTGATTCGTAATATAGCCGAACAATTTCCTAATCGTGTTCAAAGTATGGTTTTAGGGGGCGCAGTTATGAATCTTAATTTCCGTTGGAAAATTTTGATGGGCGTTGGTAAAACTTTTAAGTCGATTGTGCCGCATTTATGGTTATATAGAATGTTCTTTTTTGCCATTATGCCCTATAGTAATCATAAAGAGTCTAGATCTTTATTACTTAAGGAAGCACGAAAATTATATCAGAATGAATTTTTGCGTTGGTTTAAACTATCCTCAGAAGTGAATCCATTGTTGTCTTTTTTTAGAAACAAAGAGGTTAAGATACCCACGCTTTATGTGATGGGGGGTGAGGATTATCTTTTTTTGCCAGCTGTTAAAAAACTAGTTCAAAAGTCGGCTTCTGCTAGCTTACTACTTATAGAACATTGCGGACATGTGGTAAATGTAGAAGAATCTCAGATTTTTAATAATTTGGTAATTGGTTATGTTTCGGATTCGCAATAAACATTCCAGATAAAGAATTGGTTTTTTAACTCGGAGTACTCAAATACTCTAAAATAAAAAAAAACCGGTGCTCCCACCGGTTTTAACTAACTAACTCAAAAAATACTAACTCAAATAATTTTTTAGTAGGCCAACTTGGCCAATGTTCTTAAATAAATAACGGACGAACTACTTAATTATTGCAGTTTTAGTTAATTCTTATACGAATTAATCCCGTTAGCATTTTTATATTATAATTCTATTTGTCTTGCAGGGCGAAAACCTTCTGAAGTAAGGCTGTAGTTCTTGAAGATGCCTTTGTTCTAATTTCCTTTTCCTCTACAGCAATCATTTTGTAAACCCCGTTTAGAGCCTCTTGTGTTACATAATCTGTAAGATTTGGATTTACCTTTTTTACTAAGGGAATGCTATTGTATTTTGTTATCAGGTTTGCCCAAATATCATCTGCACCAACCTTATCAAAAGAAGATTTAATAACAGGATTGAACTTATTATAAAGATCGGTTTGTGTAGCGTTTGTTAGATATTGCGTTGCGGCGCCATCTCCACCCAGTAGAATGTTCTTTGCGTCATTAAAGTTTATGCCTTTTACTGCGCTAACAAAAATTGGTGTTGCTTCACCGACTGCATCCTCTGCAGCACGATTTAATACTTTTAAGCCTTCATCTGCTAAGTTGCTCAACCCAATATCTCGAAGAGTTTTATCAACTTTTTGCAATTCATCAGGTAACATTATTTTTACAAGTTCATTTTTAAAAAAACCATCTGTTTTGGTTAGTTTACTAACTTGTTTGTCGATTCCAAAATCTAGAGCTTGTTTTAATCCACTAGCAATTTCTGTATTGCCTAAGCCTTCTTGTGGTAATTGATTAATTACTTGTTGTAATTCTCCACATGAGACCAACTGAAATGATATAACAAATAATACTATAATTCTCTTCATAACAACCTAAATTATATGGGGGTTTGTATTTAGGTTACGCAAAAATTACAGTTTTATTGTTGTAAACCATTGTCTTTCTCTTTAAATGTAATTTAATTGCCCTAGATAGCACAATTTTCTCCAAATCTCGTCCTTTAGCAATAAAATCTTGGATACTATGAGTGTGAGATACTGTAGTAACATCTTGTTCTATAATTGGGCCTGCATCCAAATCTTCGGTAACATAATGACTTGTAGCTCCAATAATTTTAACACCTCTGTCAAAAGCTGCATGATACGGTTTAGCTCCTGCGAATGCTGGTAAAAATGAGTGGTGAATGTTTATTATTTTGTTGGGATATTCATCAATTAGCGTTTTTGTTACTATTTGCATGTAACGTGCAAGTACCACAAAGTCCACATTATTTTCTTTTAGAAGTCTTAATTGTTCTTGTTCGGCGTTAGCTTTTGTTTTAGCAGTAACTGGTATGTGATGAAAATCAATTCCAAATTGTGCAGCGATATCATCTAATTCAGTATGGTTGCTTATAATAAATGGAATCTCAACATTGAGCTCTCCAGATTTATACCTACTGAGTAAATCGTAAAGGCAGTGATTGTATTTTGAAACAAAAATTGCCATTTTGGGTTTGACATCATCGGAATAAAGATTCCATTCCATTGCGTAGGTTTTCGCCAAACCTTGATTGAATGCCTTTTCAAAGTCGGTTAAAGAAGTCGAGTCTGAAAAATCACTTTCTAAGCGCATAAAAAATACATTAGATTTCTTGTCTACATGTTGGTCTAAATAAATAATGTTTCCACCATGAGCATGTATAAAACCTGTAACAGCGCAAATTATTCCAGATTGATCCGGACAATTAATAAGAATAGTTGTTTTCATTAAGATATCAATTACTTGTCAAAATTAGGACATAATTAATAGCTAACGAAGAAATTGTACTTATATGATAAATGAAGATATTATTGTGAAGTCAGAGTTTAATGCCGGTCATCACTTAATAAGGACTTGCGCCACTTTTTAAATGACCTACGAAAGGTAGCAACTTCACCGCGAAGTAAGTTAAGATATTCCTTTTCTTTTACGCCATCATGTTCCAAACCGTTGCAGTACGAATTGATATTGCGCAACATAATGCTAATGTAGCTAGCAGTTCTCATGCGCTCGGTACGACAATTTGTATTTTCTGCGATTTCAATTTTTTGAGGAATTAAAATAGCATCGGTTAAGATAGCATCAGCGATGATATCTCTTAAATTATTGGACTTGTACAGCTTCAATAAATCTTTATTGAGTGAAACATATGATGCAATCTCTCTGCTAATTTCGCATAGAGCTAGAGATTTCCTATAAACCGGTACGGTTCTAAGATTTTGTGAGGACATAGTGAATAGCAATTTCAACTATAAAGTTACGGCCAAAAACAATATGTTATGTTTAGATTAAAAGGCAATTGCTTAATTTAGCTTTTGATTATTAATTATTTAACAACTATAGCTTTGAATAATAAGATAGATGATTTGAATTGGAAAATCTTAGATTGCCTTCAAAAAAATGCAAGAGAATCTTTTGCCAATATTGGCCGAAAAATTGGTTTAACACCGCCAGCAGTTGCTGAAAGAGTGAAGAAATTGGAAGATCTTGAAATAATAACGGGTTACCACGCAACGGTATCTCATTCTAAAACTGGTCATGCCTTAAGAGCGATAATAACGGTTCGCGCATTTATGGGAAAATTAAAACCATTTTTAGCCATGGTAGATTCTTTAAAAGAAGTAATTAATTGCTACCGAATAACGGGGAATGAGAATATTATAATGGAAGTTGTTTTTGTAGATCAGTTTCACCTTGAAAAATTTATCGATAAGCTTATTCAATATGGTGAAACTCGTACTCATATTGTATTGTCGGATGTTGTTTCAAGGGCTCCAATTCAAAAGGGGTAATCTGTTGCAGTTTAGAAAAAATAACTGATTATTTGTAATAGCGCTATATTATCATTTAATTTAAAGTATGGATTGGTTAGAAAAGGCAAACGAATATTTACAAATTGGAATAGAAAAAGCAATTTTTTATTTACCAAGAATAATCATTGCGGGTTTAATTTTATGGATTGGATTTAGGATTGTAAAAAAGTTAGTTCAAATGCTTGGTACTGCACTTGAGCGCACTGGATTTTCTGAAACTTTACGTCCATTTTTATCTTCTACTGTTGGAATTATACTAAAAGGTGCGGTGCTTTTTGCGATTGCAACCGTATTAGGAGCAGACCTTACTGGTCTGGTTGCAATTTTAGCAGCAGCTGGTTTTGCTGTAGGTATGGCGCTACAGGGTAGTCTAGGTAATTTTGCATCAGGTATTTTAATTCTAACATTAAAACCATACAAGGTTGGTGATTGGATTGAAGTAGAAGACAAATTCGGAAGAGTAGAGGAGATAGGTATATTTAGTACAGATGTATTAACCCCAGGAAATAAGATACTTATTATTCCTAATTCTAAAATTACCGATTCTGTGGTAACTAATTTTTCGGAAAAAGGAATGATTCGACTAGAGCTAGAAGTAACCATGCCGTATGAAGAAAGTTTTCCACGGGTGCAGCAAATTATCCAGGAATCATTGGTTGATGTTCCGAATATTTTAAAAGAACCAAAACCAGAAATTGGAATTAAAAATTTCGATTCTCATAACATACAGCTTACAGTACGACCGTATGCATTACCTGATAATTTCTGGGATGTTACTTTTGCGAGTAATAGAGCAATAAAAAAGGCATTTAATAAAAATGATGTAAAAGTAGCTTATTCTGAAGGTGTAGAAATAGGTAAAATAGGAATGTAGTATTGGATAGAATTTTTATTGCTATTCTAATTTTTAAGTCTGTTTTATTATATTAAATATTTTGGCTAGATTTTTGATGTAAAAATATATATGAAGAAAATTTTATTCTTACTGGTTTTTGCTATTACATTTACTTCAATTGGACAGCAACTTGTTTTAAAAAAAGGTGTTGTATTAGATTCAATTCCAATTAATGATTCTATACCCGATAGCTATTCGTTATACTTACCAAGAAAATTTAAAGCAAGCGAATCATGGCCAGTTATTTTTGTCTTTGATATAGAAGGTAATGGAAAAAGAGCACTGAAATTATTGGCACCTGCGGCTGAGAAAAACGGCTATATTTTGGCGGCATCAAATAATATAAAAGATAGTCTTTCAATTACACAAAATGTAATCATAGCCAATAGGATGTTCAATTCTGTTTTTGATATACTACCAATTAGGCGCGATAGAAGTTATACTGCTGGTTTTTCGCAGGGTGCTCGTCTGGCCTCCGTAATTCCAACGTTTGTTAAAGATATTGAAGGAGTTTTATCGTGTGGTTCTCCAATTGCAAATACTGAGGTGTTGTCTAATAAAAATCAATTTCATTTTATCGGTATTGTGGGCAATCAAGATTTTAACTATGCGAATATGATAGCTTCTGAAAAGCTATTGAATCAATTAAAATTTCCGAACCAATTATTGGTTTTCGAAGGGGGGCATAATTGGCCAACCTCTGAGTATTTATCTATGGCGCTAGAGTACTTTACTTTGGCATCAATGACAAAAGGAACTACAAAAAAGGATACGGAATTTGTAAGTAATATTTTCTATGAAAATCTAGGTGAAGTAAGTGGTCTCGTAACAGAAGGAAGAATATTAATGGCGGACAATAGATTAAACCAAATGCTTCGTGTTTTTAAAGAGAAAGGCCAAATAGATACTATAAAGACTACTCAAAAATCTTTAAGAAGGAGTAAAGATTACAAAGTTAATAAGCGAGTATACAACGCCACTTTATTTAAGGAGAACCTTATTAAAGATGATTATGATTATTATCTAGAGTTAGACATTCAAACTTATAATTATAATAATTTAGGATGGTGGGCATATCAAAAAGAAGAACTTGCTAAGTACGAAAAAAGCACAAATGTTTTTCAGAAAAACATGGGTGCTCGACTAGAAAGTTATATTAATGCGCTGGTAGATGATAATGTTTATTTAATTCAACAAGATAAAGTAGTGGATGAAGAAGCGCTGAATTTTTTATGGATGCTTAAAACGATTTTAGCTCCAAAGGAATATGAGAGTTATATAAATGTTATTTCATATAATTCTAAAATCAATGATTACGATACGGCGCTTTTTTACTTAGAAGAATTGTTGAAGCAAGGGTATACGAATAAAGAACGACTGTATACAATAGAGAATACTACATTGTTAAGGATAACGCCAGAGTTTAATGAGATAATAGCGCAATATCTAAAAGAAGCTCGTTACGATATTCTACAAGAATAACAACTTAAGTTTTATTTTAAGCTACAGTTTAAGTCGTTGTTGGCTTGTCATGGATTTGGGAATAAAGAAATAATACGCTATTAATTGTATTTTTGATAGATAAGATTTTACATATGAATTTTTCAAAGATTTATTTAGTAGTATTCGCTTCTATATTCTTACTTAGCTGCAAACAGGATAAAAAATACCACGATATTGCAGAAGAACAAATGGTAGAACCTCAGACCGATGCGCTGGGAGCTATTTTAGAATTCCAAAGAGAATTAAATGCTGAGTTTAGAGATCCAGACACATCACCTTTACCAGATAGGTTTCGCAAGAATTTCGAGGGCTTAGATTTCTTTGAGCCAGATACTAATTATATTGTCCATGCAAAATTTACACGTACGCCTGAGGCTATTCCTTTTTTAATGCCAAGAACTACTGGGGATAATTCTGAAGAAGTAGTTTATGGAATAATTTCGTTTGCGTTAAATGGAAAAAACCATCAATTAGAAATCTATCAAAATAAAGAATTGATGAAAAAAGAAGGTTTCGAAGATTATTTGTTTTTGCCTTTTACCGACCAAACTAATACTAAAGAAACCTATGGAGGTGGTCGTTATATCGATTTGCGATTACCTTCTTCAACTGAAATGATTATAGATTTTAATAGAGCTTACAATCCGTATTGCGCTTATAATAAAAAATATTCTTGTCCGATTGTGCCAGGTATAAACGCTTTGGATACTAGAATTTTGGCAGGAGTTAAGGATTTTAAAAAAGGTAAAAAGTAAAACCCCGATGTAAATACCTCTAAAAACATCGGGGTTACTTAAAAACTCAAACTAGACAATCAACCAACTATTTTAGAAAGAGTATATCGCAGCTAAAGTGAATGCAGCTACACTATCAGATGCAGCACCATCGCTATCAGTAAAACCATCTTTAAGACTATCTAATCTAAATTCTGGTTTTAAAATGAAATTTTCAAGGGAGTAGCTACCTGTAAGTGTAATAGCAGTAATACCATCTATATCTAAATCACCTATTCCATCAACATCATCTACAACAGATTGGAAATATTCCCCTCTTAAACCTATAGAGAAAGAATCAGAAGTAGCTATTTGTGGGTAAAGAGCAACACCGTAGAATCCTGTGGTAGCTCCAAGTTCAGTACCCTCAACATCTACTATACCATTAGAATTTGTGTCGTAAGCAGCGTTTATCCCTAAGAAGAAAGAGTCAGTTATATCAAACCCACCTGTAAAATCAATCTCAGTACCTAAACCACCATCTTTGCCACTATCATAGTAAAAATTTAAATATTGACCATAGAAACCTAACTGAGTTCCGAAAGAATATTCACCAGATGCGCTGATATCATTAGTATCCCAAGGGTTCATTATGCCGACCATTAAGCTAAAATCATCAGATAAAGCAAAATCAGCTTTAAGACCCATATGAGAGAATGGTCCGTTAGAAAATAAATAAGAAGTACTGTAGTTAAAGTTTGCTTGTGGTGCAATTACTTCGTACCCTAAGAACGTATTAAAACGACCCATTGTTAAAGTAGTTTTTTCAGAAACATTCCAGTAAACATATGCTTGGTTAACAATACCATCCATAATGTCAGTGTTAAAAGTTGCGCCAGCACCTCTTGGGCCTACAACTAAATCTAGTACAGCACCAACTTTATCAGTACCATAACTAGCAATTAAGTTACCCATACCTAAAGCAAAACCAGTTTGATTTGCAAATGCAGTTCCTGGATCTGTAGTAGCTACACCTGCATCGGCAAAAGTAGTTCTGTAATAAGCATCAACACTACCGCTAAATTCTAATGCTGGTTTCTTAACTTCATCATCTTGAGCAAAGGCTACTGTTGAAACGCAAAGTGCGAGTGTAATGGTAAAAATATTTTTTAAGAATTTTATATTTGTAATAGCTTTCATATTTTTAAATTTAAGTTGTCCGTGTTATAGGACGATTGTTTGATTGAGCCTACAATAATGTAGGATGTTTAATTTTTGAAAGTTTTAATTTAACGGAGCGTTCTGCAAAACGCTCCGTTTTTAATTTGAGTTAAATGATTTGATTGTTAGTCGTTTGTGAAATCAGGGTATGCATCCATACCATGTTCGTGAATATCAAGTCCTTCAATTTCTTCTTCTTTAGAAACGCGAAGTCCAAGAATTGCTTTAAGTGACCCAAGGATAATTAATGAGGTAACTACACAAAATGCACCTACTATTAATACGCCATATAATTGTGTCATGAATTGTTCACCACCAGCTTTAGCGCCGAAGATACCAACTGCTAATGTACCCCAGATACCACATACTAAGTGTACTGCAATTGCACCAACTGGATCATCTAATTTTACTTTATCAACTAAAGCAACTGCACCAACGATAATTAAACCGGCAATAAACCCGATTACAATAGCTTCGTTTGGTGACATTAAATCTGCGCCAGCTGTAATACCTACTAGTCCACCTAATATTCCGTTTAAGAACATTGTTAAATCTAAATTTTTGTACAATACTGTAGATAAAATCATTGATCCAAAACCACCAGCTGCTGCTGCTAAACTTGTAGTAACAAGAACTAATGAAGTTAATTCTGGATCTGCAGAAAGTACTGATCCACCGTTAAAGCCAAACCAGCCTAACCATAGTATTAATACACCAGCTGTAGCTAAAGGTATATTGTGACCAGGTATTGCCTTAGATTCTCCGTTTTCTCCGAATTTTCCAATTCGTGAACCTAATAATGCCACAGCAACTAAAGCAGCCCATCCACCAACTGAATGTACCAAAGTAGAACCTGCAAAATCATAGAATCCCCATGAATCTAAAAATCCACCACCCCATTTCCATGCTCCAACGATTGGGTAAACCAATCCTACATAGATTACGGTGAAAATCATAAATGATCCAATTTTAATACGCTCTGCAACTGCTCCAGAAACAATTGTTGCTGCTGTTGCTGCGAACATACCTTGAAATAAGAAGTCTGTCCACCAAGTGTAGCCGCCATCAGCATATTCCGGAGTCATTCCTCCTTCAGGAGCTGCAATACCGAAACCTGCGAATCCGAATATTCCTGGGTCACCATCTTCAAAGCCTGGGTACATCATGTTGAACCCCCATGCATAATAAAGTAATAGACCACCTGTAATAATAAAGATGTTTTTAAATAAAATATTAATAGTATTCTTTTGTCTGGTTAGGCCAATCTCTAAAAAGGCAAAGCCAGTGTGCATGAAAAAAACTAGCGCCGTTGCTAGCATCATCCAAACATTATTCGCTGTAAATAATCCTGCGTCCATAATTATAAAAGTTTAGTCAGTTTAAAATTTAGTTAATACCGGCATGGCCGCTTTCTTTTGTTCTTATTCTATAAGCTTCTACTATTTCAGAAACAAATATCTTACCATCACCAACATTACCTGTATAAGCAGATTCTAAAAGTGTGTCTATTGTTTTCTGAAAAAATTCATCAGAAACTACAATCGATAAATATCGACGTTGAATATCTGATGTGCTGTAAGAAATGCCACGATATACATGACCTTGCTTTTCGTTTCCAACTCCAGTTACATCCCAGTAGCTGAAAAAGTTTACCTCAATTTGGTGTAATGCCTTTTTGACATCATCAAATTTGGATTTTCTAATAATTGCTTCAATCTGTTTCATTTTCTAGTAAAGGTTTTTAAGAGATCTATTAAGATCACATTGGTTAAATAAACAGTTATTTTGACGCAAATATGTATGTTTTGTATAATATACCCTAAAAAATGAAGGGTATTGAGTTCATTTTTATGATAATCTCACAATACACCCTAAAAATTTAGGGGTATTGTCGAAATAATTAATAATATTCCAAATACCGAAATTGGGGTTGGTGAAGAAATGCAAAACATGAGTAGTAAAATCGAATTTTTGAATGTAGCGTAGAGATATGTGGCTATAAATAGCCTTAGCTACCTATAAGTACAAATAATTTAAGATCAAATGGTTATGTTAATTTAGATAACCATAAACCTAAGACAACAGCGAGAATACCAACAACAATGCTAGATATGGTATATATAGAGAAGTTTAAATATTCACCAGCGCTTAAAAGCGTATGCTTTTCAAAAGCGAATGAAGAGAATGTTGTAAAACCACCACAAAAGCCAGTGGCTAATAATAAGGTGTAATTTTCATTGATATAATTGTTTTTAGCTGAAAGCCCCAGTATAAAGCCAATAATAAGACAGCCTATTATATTTACTAAAAATGTACCTAAGAAGAAATGTTGAAAATAATCATTAAAAGATTTCGCTATTGCATAACGCAATGCACTACCCAAACCTCCACCTATAAAAACAAGTAGTAATTGTTTCATATGCGAAAAGTACAATAATTTAATAGAAATATTTTGGTGATCAGTAGTCTGAAATGGAGTTCTGAAAAAAGTAATAAATAATTTTATTACTCTTTATGCTTCGTTTGAAGAAGTGAAATTTACACGATACGCCTTAGAGATAACGTCGTTTATTATATCTTTTTCAGGTTTTTTGTCAGCAGAATCAACGCTGTTCAAACTAAAAATCATTAAAACTGCGTTAATTGCAATTAAAACTAATAATATGCTAAAGAAAGTAATCATTGTTCGCCCTTTACTAATTTAACGTAAAACTAAAGGGTTTTCGTATGGAAATAGGGATATAAAATGGTTTTGTTGTGAAACAGCCTATTTTTGTGGTGTAGGAATAAAGAGACGATGTCTGATATTAACGTAACACATGTTTTAGAGCATATAATATGCAAATAAACAGAATAAAAGTGATTGCAATCCATTTAACACCTTTGTAGTTTTTGCTGTGTAGCTTACTATCACCGCTATAGGCAAAACCAAGTGCTACAGCAAAAACAATTATAAAAAGTATTGTAAAAATGATTTGTCCTGTGCTGAACATATTCCATATTTTTACGCAAAGCTAATTCAAATAAGAAGAATATGAAAAGTAAAATAGCCGCAGTTGAATTGTTTCATACCTCTTTTGGTTTGGGAGTATCACAAGAACAAAGGGCGGATTTAGGTGAAGCCAAGACTATGCTTCGTTTTAATTTGATGGATGAAGAGAATAAAGAATATCTAGAGGCAGCCCAGAATGATGATATGGTTGAGGTAGCCGATGCATTAGGCGATATGCTATATATTTTATGTGGTACAATTCTAGAGCATGGTATGCAACATAAAATAGAAGAAGTCTTTGAAGAAATTCAGCGAAGTAATATGAGTAAGCTAGGCGCTGATGGAAGACCTATTTACCGCGAAGATGGAAAAGTGCTTAAAGGACCAAATTATTTTAAGCCTAACATTCAAGAGATTTTGGAAAAGTAATAATTAGAAGTCCTGTTTAAAGTGCTTCGAATTCTGCTTTTTTTTCGGCAAACCAAGCTTGCATAGCGCCAGGTTTTTGCATTAAATCTTTCATGGCTCCCATAGCGGCTAAATGATCAGTGTCCCCAGCTTGAAACATTTCGGTGCCATGATTTTTACTTAATTCAGCAATTTCTTCAAAGGTATTTGCTTTAAATTCCATTTCACAAGCTCCTCCTAATTGTTTACAGGTCATTGTTTTCATAATTTAATAGTGTTTTAGTTTAATTAAAAATACAAGATTTAAATTTGGTTGTTTTCTACGCTCCTAGTAATGGTAGTTGTTTTATTTTATGATATGTTAAAGCCATTGCTATGCAATGCTTTAATTCTTTCTCTGGAATCTCATCGTTCAATTTAAAAACAATAGCTCTGTTTCCTTCATATGCAAAGGTGTCCTTATATACTGATTTAAAAGTTGGAACTAGTTTAGAGGTACATTTAAAATAAATCGCATATTGATCGGGGTTTTTAGCTTTCCAGTCCATACGTACAGTGCTGCCGTGTTTTGTTAAGTAACTCGGTTCACCCCACTTTAATGTTTCTTCTAAAGATTGAAGGTTTTCAATTTCTGATGCGGTCGAAAGGATTAATTCACGGATTTGATTCATTTTAGAGTGAACAAAATCTGGATAGCTTTTAAAAACAGATTTTACTTTTGGGTCGATAACTAATTTCATAAGTATCAAATTATAATATGTACTTCAGTAAAAGATTGCTATTATTCCTCAATATACTTCAAACTTAATATTCGGCAAGAATTATTGATATAACTACTGGGGATTTCGAGCATTTAAGGAGCCTATAATCAAGAAAATCAAAAATACCAATCCTAACCACCCTAGTAATTGGTAAGATCCAAAAGTAGTAAAGCAAAGGCTAAAAATACTTGGAGCTAGTGCACTTGCTAGTATTAAGAATGACATAACCTTGCCAGTAATGGCTCCTAAATTATTTCGCCCATAGAATCTTGGCCAAACAATTGTATTTAGTACAGCAAAAAATCCACTCATCATACCAAAACCTATAATTAATAATGGAATGCCTAGTGTGGTAGGTAAATATAAAAATCCGATAGAAGCAATTATGCCACCACTAATCATTAAATAAAGGTACAAACGTAATTGCAGGTAATCACTTAAAAAGTTGGCAATTGTCGAAATAGAAACAGCAACTACTGAGGCAGGTAAAAAAATAGCAATTGCATCTTCTTTTGGGAATCCTTCGCTTTTGAAAATTGATACGATATGAAAGGTTAAGCCAGTAATAAAAAAACTATTAAACGATAGCATAAGGGCATACATCCAAAACGCTCGAGTTGCTGTTGCCTCTTTTAAAGTAAATTGTTTGTGGGCAATTGCAGTTTTAATATCAGATTTAGAAATCTCCTTTACACCATCTGGAAAAAGCCCGAATTCTTCAGGATTGTTTTTGTAGAAAATAAATATGAGTATACTCGCTACGAGCAAGCCATATCCAAGAAATTGCCAAGCACTTTGCCAACTATTATTCTCTATGAGATAATTAATCCAGAGTGGAGAAGAAGAAAAGCCAAATGATATAGCAACACTACTAAACGAATTTACCTTTCCTCTGTTTTTATCAAACCATATCATAATTAAATTTCGCGATGCCATTGTTAATACTCCTTGTCCAGCGAAGCGTAATAAAAAGAAAAGTAAGGTCATTATTGTAAAAGGAATTAGCCACGTATCTTTGTTCAATAATTCTTGAACAAAAGTGCTCATATGTACCGACCAAGAACATAGGAAAAGTGCAATTGCTAAAACTATGGCAGCAAAAAAAGCAACCAACCTTGCTCCGTATTTATCAAACCAAACTCCAGCTCTGCCTATAATTAAAGAACTTACTATGGTACCAATCATATAGGCATTGCTAAATTGATTTCTTGTTAAGCCTAAGGCATCTTTTACAGGATCTGTAAATACAGATACTCCAATAGTTTGACCTGGAATACTACAGTAAATGCCTATTGTGCCGATTAATAGTATAACATAACCGTAGAAAATAGGACTATTAGCTGGATTTATAAGGGTGAAGCGCTTTAACTGTGGAATTGTTCGTTTGTTTAGCGGGTTAGAAGTGCGCTAATTTACGTTAAAATCTATTCTTGTAATTGGCAAGACTTTTTTAAGAAGCCTAACGACCAAGTATAATTGAGGTATAAATTATTTGATAAGTCTATTTTCAAAATACCAAGGTTTAGAATCACTAGAATATTTGTCTTCACCTACAATATCTAAATCACCGTCTCCATCCATATCTGCTACTGCGCCAGAATATATTCCTTTCCCAACTGCAATCTGAATAGAATTTTTAAATACTCCATTTTCGTTTAAGTAGATTCTTATTTCTCTATCGTCCCATGCCACTGCTGTTAAAACATCTAAATCGCCATCGTTATCAAAATCTGCTAGTTTAGCACAATGTGCTTTGTTATAATCGCTTTTGATAATATGTTTTTTCCATTCGTTTCTGCTCTTTGGTTTTTTTGGACCTTCATACCACGCAAGATCATAATTATCACCGCCATATTTTTTAAAATGTTCTGCCGGAGAAAGTAATACATCTAATCTACCATCATTATTTATATCACCAATTTCTTCTTTAGTTGCCTTATTTATATTCTTAAAATTTGATTCTATATCATATTTTGAATATTCTTCATTTCTTGGATTTTTTGGTGCCAGAAACCAATGTCCGGTCATTGAGATATCAATAATAGCGTCGTTATTAATATCACCAACTGCTAAACCTTCGCCTGCTTGACCTTCATAAGCTGTTTTCGTATTCCAACTATCATTGTTATTTTGAAATATGATTTTTACTGATTCAGGATTTTTATGTCGCACAATTACATCTAGTTTGCCATCACCATCCATATCGGCTAATCGCATATCATTTGCGTGGTAACCCTTAATGCTTGAAATTAATTTGAATTCCCAAGCTTCATTTATATGAAGCTTCCCGGGGTTTATCAATAAATAGATATTTATCGGTCCTGTAGCATGACCGTCATTACTGAAAATTAAATCGATATCACCATCATTATCAACATCACCACATTTAGCTGAGCCGATAAAATCATCAAACTCGCTAAGTATATTAAAGTCATGTCTTATCCAATTGTCGGATTTGGTTTGTTCGAACCATGCTAATGTAAAACGACCTTTCGCATGAACACCTCCTTCAAGTACTGCTACATCAATAAGGCCATCGTTATTAAAATCGGCAACATCTAAGGCACTCACTCCAGAGACCGTTCCATGGCTAATATCAATGGCTTGGGAGAAAGAAATTGACTGACTTTTTGCCGAATTAATACCAGTTAAATTGAATAGTAAGGTTAGAGTTAAAACAATAGTATTATTCATTTTTCCGAATTAAACGTTTCTTGTAATAAATGTACATTGAATTTATTAAAAGAATATTTGTTTTTAAATGGTTGTAAATCAATATAAAAAATTAATGCAAATGTTTGTAAGCGTTTACAAACGAAAGTAATTATTTCTCAACCGAATAAATGTTTAGTGTCGCTTTATGTTTGCAGTGTCAAGTCAAGGAGGCTTGGTAGTATTAACTGTTAAACATTAAATCTATTATTATGAACGCACTTAAAAATTCAGTACAGTTGATTGGACATCTTGGGCAAGACCCAGAAATTGTAAACTTAACGAGCGGTACAAAACTCGCTAAATTTTCAGTAGCTACGAGCGATTCTTATAAGAACGCGCAAGGTGAAAAGGTTGAGGATACACAATGGCACAATGTTGTAGCATGGGGTAAAACTGCAGAGATTGTAGAAAATTATTTGGTAAAAGGTAAGCAAGTCGCTGTTGAGGGAAAATTGACGCATCGGTCATATGAAACTAAGGAAGGTGAAAAAAGATACATTACTGAAATAAAATGTAATGAGCTTTTAATGTTAGGGAAATAGCATAATATATTTATTTTTTAGAGCCTCGTCTGCATCTTAAATGTGATTTGTAAGCGGGGCTTTTTTATGCAGATAATAGAAATAAGTATCCAATAGATTAATGTTACCAATAAATTGATAATAGCTTTTCATTCGTTTTAATCTAAATAATAATTTATATTAGTTAAGTTAATGATTAGATTGAAACTAGTTAATCTGCTGTCTTAATTATTTAAAAGATTGATAATAAAACACTATTATAAACCAAAATGAATATGAAAACTTACATACTTTTTATCTTTCTACTGTCTTCAAATATTTTCTTTGCACAAAAAAGCAATTCGTTCGAATGGCCAGAAGGAAAAAAAATGGCTATTAGCTTAACTTGGGATGATGGTCGAAGTAGTCAGGTAGTTACTGGTACCCCTATTTTAGATGCTTATGATATAAAAGCTACTTTTTATGTGGTGCCTTCTTTAATGGTTGAGGAAATTGATAAATGGAAAGAAGCTGCTAAAAATGGTCATGAAATAGGAAATCATTCACTTAATCACCCATGCTCAGGTAATTTTTTGTGGGCTAGGGATGAGGCTTTAGAAGAATATTCAATAGTTCAAATGCAGGAGGAACTAAAAGAAGCAAACAAAAAGGTTGAAGAAATGCTGGGAGTAGCCCCAAGTGTTTTTGCTTATCCATGTGGGCAGACTTTTGTAGGGAGAGGAGAAAAAACTATGAGTTATGTACCTGTTATAGCTGAGCAATTTCGTTCGGGAAGAACTTGGTTAGATGAGGTGCCGAATGATCCTGCTTTCTGTGATTTGTCTCAACTTACAGGCGTTGAAATGGATGGAAAGACCTTTGAAGAGATTATGGAACTTATAAACCAGGCTAAATCCAATGGACTATGGCTTGTACTGGCCGGTCATGATATAGGTGATAAGAATATTCAAACTACAGAAGTTGCTATGCTTGAGAAATTATTACCATATTTAAAAGACCCAAAAAATAATATATGGACCGCCCCTGTTGGTGAAATTACATCGTATATACAAGGGCAGAGAGAGTAATGAAAAAATTATTTTTACTAATACCTTTAATCGCATACTTTTTAGGTTGTAACTCTAATATTAATGAGACACCAGAGGGCTTTCAAATTCATCCAGAATTTAAACTCGAACTAGTTGCGCAAGAACCGTTGGTTTTTGATCCCGTTGAGATGCGGTATGATGAAAATAATCGAGCTTTTGTTTTAGAAATGCCAGGCTATCCATTAAGTGATGTGGAAAGTCGTCTTGTTGAATTACTCGATGTAGACGCTGATGGTGTATTTGATGAACGAATAGTTATGGCAGATGATTTAGGTGTTGCTACTTCGTTTATGCCGTATAAAAATGGATTCCTTGTTGCCGCCCCGCCAAATCTACTTTTTATAAAGGACGCCAGTGGCGATGGTAAGATAGATTTCAGTAAAAAATTAATGGGTGGATTTAGTAACGATAATTTACAGCATAATTTTAATGGACTTTATTATGGATTAGATAATTGGATTTATGCTGCGAATGGCGGAAATTCTGGCAAACCTTTTTTTATAGATCACCCAGAGGATGCAATTGACATCCGGGGCATGGATGTAAAGTTTGATATTGACTCTAAGAAAATATCTAAAGTAGGACGCTCTTCAGGAGGTTATAAATTGACATTCGATAATTGGGGACATATGTTTGAAACCCATAATTTAACCCATACGTCCGGTTTAGTATTTGAGGATTATTATTTGGATGAATTTTCGATGCCCTCGTCAAGAACATTGGATAATATTTCTGATCATGAAGAAAATGGTTCTTCCCGAATTTATCCAATCGGAGAACAAGAAACTCGTGTAAACCATCCCGAACAATCTGGTTATTTTTCAGGTTCTTGCGGCATTACTTTTTATGGCGGTGGGGTATTTCCAAAACAGTTTAATAACAATTTATTGGTTGCAGATTGTGTTTTGAATTTAATTCATTTAGATATTCTTTCGCCTAATGGAAGTACGCATAAAGCTTCGAGAAATAGAGCAGGAGTAGAGTTTCTAGCTTCCTCAGATCGGTCTTTTAGACCAGTAAATATGACAGTAGGGCCGAACGGATCGCTGTTCGTAATAGATATTCATAGAGCGGTAATAGAACATCCTGAATGGATACCAGATGAGCTAGAATCTCATATGGATTTAGAAGCGGGTAAAGATCAGGGTAGAATTTATAAAATTACACCTCGTGAGAATTGGGTTTCTGTAAACGATAAAGTTAATACAGACAATGTGGAAGGTTTAGTAAAAGCTTTGGGTAGTGAAAATCAGTGGAGGCGTTTAATGGCACAACAAAAAATAGTAACAAATAATAAAGTGGAAGCCTTTTCGCATTTAGAAGCACAATTCAAAAATTCTGAAAATCAATTTGCACGATTACATTCACTTTGGGCATTAGAAGGGTTAGATAAGCTCACTTTAGCTATTTTAAAAAGTGCACTTAAAGACAGTTCGCCAGGTGTACGTGAAAATGCAATTAAAATTGCCGAACGAAAAGTAAATAGTGATGCCGCCTTAATCAATGAAATATTGAATCTTTTAAATGATGAAAATAAACGAGTTAGTTTGCAAGCTGCCTTATGTTTAGGTACTTTAAATGAAGATGTGTATAGTGAATTTGCAGATCAGATTTCCGAAATAGTTTTTGAGTCAATGTCATATTCTTCTGATGACCAATGGTCTGTCTATGCCAAAGCTACAGCGGTCAAATCTCAATCAATAGATTTTGCAGAAAAACTAATCGTTGAAAATGGGAGGAATTCTTCTGAGTATTATATGCAGTTGTTAAAAATATTACTGGAGAAAATAGCTAAAGAGCAGAAAGTCGAAGCAATGGTAAGACTTCTCAATACTATTGATACTAAGGATGTTTCAATTTTAAGATTGTCGGATATAATTGATGCCTTTACGCAAGGCTTTAAAGGCAGAGTACATAAAAATATTAATGCGTCTGATGCTAAAAATCTATCAATAGCATTAGATAAAATTGAGTCTAATAATGAAGTAACGCTTTTAAGAGCTTCTGGATATCTTAGAAAAGCTGTGGGTATTCCACTTTCAGTCAAAATTCAAAGAATGCTTGTAAATTCAAGTGAGGCGGTTGTTGATGAGAATTTAACGATTGAGAATCGACTGGAACAGTTAAAATTATTGAACCTGAACGCTATTGCAGATAGAAAAGATATTTTATTTGATTTAATTGATAATAGGAATCCGATTATATTACAAGATGAAGCCATGTTGCAATTGTCAAATTCTGACAATAAGACTATTGGTAAGCGATTACTTGAAATGTGGTCAGAACTCGGTCCTAAAGCTCGAAAAAAAGCTACGGATATTCTCTTATATAAGTCGTATAATCACGATGTGCTTTTAACAGCAATGGAGAATAAAGAGGTGAATTTAGGTGAGTTTAATCTCGATTTAGAACGAAGAAGAACATTATTAATGTGGTCTGAAGAATCAATACAAATACGAGCTAAAAAATTATTTTCTGATGCTGGTGTCGTAAATAGAAAAGATGCAATAGATAAGATGCGCCCGGCACTAGAATTGTCTGGAGATAAAAAGAATGGAGCCACAGTATTTGCGAATTTATGCGCACAATGCCACAAGTTTGGTGAGGTTGGTAATGAAGTAGGGCCAGTACTTACAGAGGTTAGTCGAAAAAGTAAAGAATCACTGCTTTATGATATTTTAGACCCAAATGCCGGGGTTGATACTAAATATTTAAATCATAAAATTGTAACTAAAGATGGCGCAATTATGACGGGATTGGTTTATTTAGAATCAGACACCGAGATAGGTTTAAAAATGATTGGTGGTACGGAAAAGATTATTTTAAAAGAAAATATAAAAGACTTTTCATCTTTAGGCACTTCCATGATGTTTGAAGGTTTAGAAGCTGGTATGAGTCACAAAGAAATGGCAGATTTGCTGGTATTTTTGCAACAATAAAAGAGAGGATTAGAAAGATTATTTAAGTGCTACTTCCATTACATAATCATCAGCAGCTAAAAAGAGACGTTTTTCATCAGCAGAAAAAGCGCAGTTAGCAGTTGCTTGGCCGGTATGTATTCTTGCAATTGGTTTGCCTTTAGGATTCAAAATAAATAGACCACCTGGGCCAGTCGCAAATAGGTGACCTGAACTATGCGTTTTCATGCCATCAGGGAGGCCTTGTTGTCCTGCTTTGCCTACGAGGTGAGTAACATCGTAAATAACTTTTTTATTTTCTACCGTACCGGCTGAAGTTAAATCATATTGGTACCATACAGCATGCTCCGGGTCAGATACTGCCACATATAATTTTGATTCATCTGGTGACAATGCAATTCCATTCGGTCTAGTTAATTTATCCAATAAAACTAGTTTTCCAGAATTAAGCAAACAATAAACACCTTGAAAATCTAACTCTTTTCTTGGATCATCCATTCTTTTTGGAAGGCCATATGGAGGGTCGGTGAAATACAAATTTCCAGCTTTGTCATAAACTCCGTCATTGGGACTATTAAATCTGTTGCCTTCATACTTATTAACTAAAACCTCATATTCGGCTTTCGGGTTATTTAAGCCGCTTTTCATTTTTACAACACTACGTTCACCATGTTGTAATAATACTAATTCATTATTCTCATTTAGTAGTAGTCCATTAGAACCTGGCTCACCACCATAATCACCATCACCTAAATATCCGGCTGGTTTTAAATATGTGGATTTATTTCCTTTGGAATCAATTTTAAATACGGTATTGTTAGGAATGTCTGAAAACAAAAGGTAATCTCCATCTTCAATATAAAGGGTGCCTTCTGTCCACTTAAAACCTTCACCTATTACTTTAATTTCAGCATTAGGTTCTATTAAATTGAGAGCTGTATCATCAAGAATTTCAATTCTAAAATTATGTTGCGCCTGACAACTCAAAATAAAAAAGTAGGGTAGGGCGAGGTAATAAAATTTTTTAGCGATTGCCATGTTATTTTAGAGTTTAGTTGAACTCTTCTAAAATAATAAATTAATAAGTACCATATACTATACAAACAAGCTGTCCGTAAAAGTACAGATAGTCAACCTCCATAAAAGTTTATTTTAATAAAACTGCCTAGTACTTATATAATTGGTGTACCGTATAAATCAAAATCCGCAGCTTCTGTAATCTCAATGTCGTAGAATTCGCCATGTTTTAAATAATGTTTTGTCGCATCAATTAAAACTTCGTTATCAACATCTGGAGAGTCAAATTCTGTACGTCCAACAAAATGATTACCTTCTTTACGATCGATAATGCATTTAAACGTTTTACCGATTTTTTCTTGATTAAGTTCCCATGAAATTTGTGACTGAAGTTCCATAATTTCATTGGCGCGTTCTTGTTTTACGTCTTCGGGGACATCATCATCTAAAGTGTAAGCATGTGTATTTTCTTCATGACTATATGTAAAGCAACCTAGTCTTTCGAAGCGCATTTCTGCCACCCAATTTTTCAAGGTTTGAAAATCTTCTTCGGTTTCACCCGGATAACCAACAATCAAAGTGGTTCTTATCGCCATGTTTGGAACGGCCACTCTAAAGTCTTTTAGGAGTTTAGTTGTTTTTTCATGTGTAGTACCACGACGCATACTTTTTAAAATAGCATCTGAAATATGTTGCAATGGAATATCTATGTAATTACACACTTTAGATTCTCGTTTCATTACATCTAGCACCTCCATAGGAAAACCTGTTGGAAATGCGTAATGCAAACGAATCCATTCAATACCATCAACCTTTACAAGGTTTTCGAGTAATTCAGCAAGATTTCTTTTTTTGTATAAATCGAGCCCGTAGTACGTTAAATCTTGAGCAATTAATATTAGTTCTTTTACGCCTTTCGCAGCCAATTTTTCGGCTTCAGTTACTAAAGCCTCTATCGGGGTGCTTTTGTGTTTACCGCGCATTATTGGTATAGCACAAAAAGAGCAGGGGCGATCACAACCTTCAGCAATTTTTAAATAGGCGTAATTCTTAGGAGTTGTTGTTAAACGCTCACCAATAAGCTCATGTTTATAATCTGCGCCTAAAGCTTTTAGTAAATTAGGCAATTCACTAGTTCCGAAATACTCGTCAACATTCGGAATCTCTTTTTGCAAGTCGGGTTTGTATCTTTCGCTTAAGCATCCGGTAACAAAAACCTTATCAACCTCGCCAGCTTCTTTTTTCTGTACATATTCGAGAATGGTATTAACACTTTCTTCCTTTGCATTCGCTATAAATCCACATGTGTTAATAACGACTACATTGCCCTCCTCCTCGTGAACAACCTCTTTGTCATTCGCTTTCAATTGCCCCATGAGTACTTCAGAGTCGTACACATTTTTAGAGCAACCTAAGGTTACTACATTGATTTTGTTCTTTTTAAGCGTTTTTGTTCTCATAATTATAAATGAAATCGTGCTTTTATGCTAAGCAAGCGCAAAAATACAATAAGCCTATGCAATTGGGTGGTTTTCAATCATATTTCTTCATTTTATGCGTTAAACCAAAAAGTAAAAGTTTAGTCAAAGCTAAAATGAGTAATATTATGAGACTTCAAAATTTGTTATTTGCTGTATTACTATTGATGTTTTTAGCTTGCTCGCAGGATCAGGAAGAGCAAATTGATGAAATAGAAATCGAAGAGACGCCAGAAGTTGATGAATTGTACTTTCCACCAATTGTTTCAGGTCAATGGGAAACTATTGAGCCATCTGAATTAGAATGGAATCAAAGTAAATTAGAAACCTTAATCGACTTTTTAGAAGAAAAAAACACCAAAGGCTTTATTATTCTGCATAATGGTAAAATTGTTGTAGAACGTTATTTAAACGATCATTCAGCTTCTAAACCTTGGTATTGGGCAAGTGCAGGTAAAACACTCACTGCAACAGTAACAGGAATGGCACAAGATGAAGGTTTAATAAATATAGATAATAAAGTATCTGAATATTTAGGCGAAGGCTGGACCAGTGCAACTCTAGCAAAGGAGGATTTAATAACATCTAAACATTTACTTTCGATGACTTCTGGGTTGGATGATAGTCTAGGTGATGATGTTACATCTGATAATCTTCAGTATTTAGCTGATGCGGGCGATAGATGGGCGTATCATAACGTATATGTGAAATTGCAGGATATTATTGCTGCGGCAAGTAATGAAGATTGGTCTACTTATTTTGACACAAAATTAAAAGATAAAATTGGAATGACTGGAAGTTGGATTGCCAACAATGGTCTAAACGTTTATTGGAGTACAACGCGTAGTATGGCAAGATTCGGACTCTTTGTTTTAGCTGATGGAAAATGGGAAGACCAACAATTGGTGTCGAAAGATTATATTTTGGCTTCGCATAATACGTCTCAAGATATTAATGAAGCGTATGGTTATTTGTGGTGGTTGAATGGGAAGCTTACGTATCATCTACCGGGTTCTCAGCAAGAATTCAATGGTTCGTTAATACCTACTGCTCCTGATGAAACTTATACGGCATTAGGCAAAAATGACCAAAAAATATACATTGTACCGAGCAAAAAATTGGTTGTAGTGCGTTTGGGTAATGCAGCTGATGGTGTTAATTTTGCATTGTCTTCATTCGATGAAGAATTGTGGGCGAAAATAAATGAGGTTATTAATTAGTACAGCTTAGATTAATCAAGGCCACTTTAGGTACTATTAAAGAAATCAACAAAGTTTAATTATAAACATTCTTGGGCTGAACAATTTCCAACGAATAAATGATGGTACTATCTGGTATATGTGCTGGCATCGTGTGATTGCTTTTAGGCTTGTACACCGGAATATTCCAAGTGGAAGCGTTATTTCCAGTTGCGTTTTTGATATTTTTCGGTACTTGAAATGCCAAAGTGTGATATTTTAAATCTGCAGATTTTTTAGAAGCAAACGACAACCGTTTCGTTTTTTTATTGAAACCTAGAATTGCATTATTAGTCGTGTCTATGTCTAATGCAAGCTGTTTTTGAGCATGTATTCCGAGCGTTAAGAAAAATACAGAGGCAGTTATTATTAATTGTTTCATTCGCTTTCAATTTTTAAACTTTAAAAAAAGAATCAACAAACTCCATTTTATTAAACACCTGCAAGTCATCTATACCTTCTCCTACGCCGATATATTTAACAGGAATTTGAAATTGGTCAGATATTCCTATAACCACTCCTCCTTTTGCAGTTCCATCTAATTTGGTAACCGCTAAGGAAGTCACTTCGGTAGCCTTGGTGAATTGTTTGGCTTGTTCAAATGCATTCTGACCTGTAGAACCGTCTAAAACTAGTAATACTTCGTGCGGTGTGTTATCAATAACTTTCTGCATTACTCTTTTTACTTTGGTCAACTCATTCATTAAGTTGATTTTATTGTGTAGGCGCCCCGCAGTATCAATAATTACAACATCAGCATTTTGAGTAACAGCTGAACTTAGGGTGTCAAAGGCAACGGATGCAGGGTCACTACCCATCTTTTGTTTAATAATGGGCACATCTACCCGGTCTGCCCAAACCTGTAATTGGTCAATAGCTGCAGCCCGAAAAGTATCTGCTGCACCTAGAACTACTTTCAAGCCCTGATTTTTAAATTGATTAGCTAGCTTGCCGATTGTCGTTGTTTTACCCACACCATTAACGCCAACAACCATAATAACATAAGGTCTTTTATCTGCTGGCACAACAAATTCAGTTTCGTTGCCCGAATTGGTTTCAGATAGTAAATTGGCTATTTCTTCACGTAGAATACCGTTTAATTCATCGGTGCTCATGTATTTATCTTTAGCTACTCGAGCTTCAATACGGTTAATAATTTTTAATGTGGTGTCAACACCTACATCAGAAGAAACTAATACTTCTTCTAAATTATCGAGCACGTCATCATCTACCTTAGATTTCCCTGCTACAGCCTTACCTAATTTTGAAAAAAATGACGTTTTCGATTTCTCAAGGCCTTTATCTAGTGACTCTTTTTTCTTTGAAGAGAATATGTTTTTAAATAAGCTCATTAGTTCTTTAAAGGTTGATAACCCAAAGATAAGCAATGGAAGATAAATCTAAAGGCTGCAGAAGTACTAGTGTGGGTGTATTTTTTATTATTATATGGTAAATAATATAATAAAAAAACCGCCATAACTAAAAGTTAAGGCGGTAGGTACTCTTTGAGTTAGTTAATTATTTCTTTGAAAGCCATTCGTTTACACTTTCAGGAGTCATTACAGATTCTACAAATGTGTAGGCGCCTGATTTTGGAGATTTAACCATTTTAATAGCTTTGGTTAATCTTTTTGAACTAGTTTGTAAACTTGCTACGGTCTTCTTTGCCATGACTAATATCTTTTATTGTCATTTCTGTTTCAACAGAAATTTAAATTATTTTATTTCTTTATGAACAGTCATCTTTCTTAGAATAGGGTTGTATTTTTTCAACTCAATTCTTTCCGGAGTGTTCTTTTTGTTCTTTGTTGTAATGTAACGAGAAGTTCCAGGTTGTCCAGAGGTTTTATGCTCTGTACATTCCAATATAACTTGAACTCGGTTTCCTTTCTTTGCCATTGCTTCTTAATTAATAAAGGACTATTTAAGTATTCCTTGTGCGCGAGCCTCTTTCATGACTGCAGAAATACCTTTTTTATTGATGGTCTTTAATGCCTTAGCAGAAACCTTTAGGGTTACCCAACGGTCTTCTTCAGGGATATAAAAACGTTTCTTAGATAGATTAACGTTGAATCTTCTTCGAGTTTTGTTGATTGAGAATGATACGTTGTTTCCGAACATCGCTCTTTTCCCAGTAATTTCACAAACTTTAGACATTATGCTTACTTTTTCTTTAAACAGGCTGCAAATTTATACCAATTTTACGGGATGGCAAAATTCTTATCTAGAATTTTAATATTTCTTTTTGCAATAGCTCAAAAGCCTTGTTTACGGACTTTTCAACGATTCTTTCACGCTGACTACCCATTGTAAAACCTTCAACTACAGTTTTTTGCGGAGTGGCAATGGCTATAAAAACGGCACCAACATCAGCGTCGGAATCACCCTTAGTGGGGCCGGCATTACCAGTTGTTGCTATTGCATAGTCACTTTTCATTAATTTTTTAACATTTTCAGCCATCGCTTGCGCAACAGGTGCGCTTACTACAGAGTACTTGTTTATTAGTGCTGAATCAACCTTAAGAACATCAATTTTAATTGCTGTGGCATAACTTACTATTGTACCGTTAAAATAAGCTGATGCTCCAGGAATTGAAGTAATTCTTTCGGCAATTCGGCCACCAGTAAAACTTTCTGCGGTAGCAAGTGTTAGATTTTTTTTGGTTAATAATTGACCAACCACTTGTTCTAAAGTTTCCTCACTTTCGGTTCCGTAGATTAAATCACCTATAAGTTTGGTGAGTTTTAGTATTTCGTCCTCAATCGCAATTTTCACTTGTTCTTTGTCAGGTCCTTTAGCGCTTAAACGCAAGCGAACCTTACCTAAATTGGGTAGGTAGGCTAATTTTATGAAATTTGGTAAATTATCCTCCCAATCTTCAATTCTTGCCGCAAGTGCACTTTCTCCAAGGCCGTATGTAACAATGGTTCTATGTAAAATGTAAGGTCGTTCAAATTGGCTTGCAATCTTCGGAATAACAGCATTCGTTATAAGATGTTTCATTTCGAATGGAACGCCGGGTAGAGATACATACACCGTATTATCTTCATAAAACCACATTCCTGGTGCTGTTCCGTTAGCATTGTGCAAAACAGTAGCTTTAGAAGGAACGAGTGCTTGTTGTCGGTTTACATCGGAAATAGGTGTGGCGATATATTTAGCGAATAATTCTTCGACATGTTTTAAAACAGACTTGTTTTCAACCAATTTATCGTTAAAGTATTCGCAAAATGTATGCTTGGTAATATCGTCTTTTGTTGGACCTAAACCCCCCGTAACAATAATAATTTGAGCGCGTTTTTTTGCCTCACTTAGTGCATTTAAAATATGCGTTCTATCGTCTTGAATTGAAGTTATTTGATAGACTGAAACTCCTATTTTATTGAGTTCTTTACCTATAAATGCTGAATTAGTATCTACAATTTGGCCGATGAGTATCTCATCGCCAATCGTGATAATCTCTGCAAACATAAATTATAAGTTGAAATCGTTCTTAAGCTCTGACATTACTTGTACAATGTCAGTTTTAAGAGCAGGAAATACTTTTTCGATATCGGCAATACTTGCTTTGTTTTTTCCCATTGTTTCAATCTCAAGGGCTGCCGCGCGAGTTTGCTCCATTCCTAATAAATCTACATTAGGTTTAATTTTATGCGCTAGTTGGTATACCTTTTCGTGGTCTTGGCCCGCTAAAGCTTTCTCTAATTCATCAAGGTCATGCGGTACCTCCTCTAAAAAAACGGTTACTACCGAATTAATAAAATCTTGATCGCCCTCGGCCATCTCGTTAATTTTGTCTAAGCTGTAGATCATTATTTTATTTTTACAGAAAATAGTTCTTGCCCCTGTAATTTGCCTGCAAGATAGTCATTTGGCGCAACCTTACCAACACCGGCAGGTGTTCCAGTAAAGATAATATCGCCTTTTTTAAGCATGAAATAGGTAGAAACGTGAGCAATGAGCTCATCCATCTTCCAGAGCATTAAATTAGTATTTCCTTTTTGAACTATTTTATCGTTTTTAGAAAGCGTAAACTCAATATTATTTAAGTCTTTAAACTGTGATTTATCTACCCAATTGCCTATTACCGCTGATCCATCGAAGCCTTTTGCCTTTTCCCATGGAAGGCCTTTACTTTTTAAAGAAGATTGTAAATCTCGGGCAGTAAAATCGATTCCTAAGCCAATTTCGTCGTAATAAGAAGCTGCGAATTTTGCATCAATATGCTTACCAACCTTTTTAATCTTTAGTAAAACTTCTACTTCGTAATGTAAATCATTGGTAAATTCGGGTATATAGAAATCCTGGTCTTTCGGTAAAACTGCAGAATCTGGTTTTATAAACACCACCGGTTCGGTAGGTCGTTCATTAGCCAATTCATTTATATGATCAGTGTAATTTCTGCCAATGCAAATTATTTTCATATTAAGAAAATTAGTGTAATTATAACTAAGACTAAATTAATTACTCTTTTTTAGTTTTAAGCTAATTGCAGGAACGAAATTTTCAGTTCCATTTCTAGATTTTACCGTAAAATCCGTCCAATTTCCCATTCCGTAAACCATAGCTCGATAATTTTGATTTTTCACATAAACTCCGCTAAAAGTTGGGGCGAATCTGTCTACTACAGATTTTTCCTTGGTGATTGGGTCAGTTACAACATTACGAAACCAATTGTTGGAAATAAACAACCATTCTAAGCCAATATAGACGCCATTTTCTGGAATTTCAATATTTAAACTAGAAAGGTCTAGTGAAACATAATCCTTTTCAATATCAGATTCTAGCACTAAACTTTTTCGAACTAAATCTTTATTAGGGTTTTTTGTTATAGGATCTACATCATAAACTCGCACTCTAAATTTAGATGAGCGTTGATTAAATTTCGCATCTTTTTGAAAAAATACAGTTATGTTCTCAATATATTTTTTTTGTGCGCCAATATTAGGAAAATATAGCGCTAGAACCCAAGGTGTAGACGAAGAAGCGAACCCCCCGGTTAAACTATAACTGCTAATTGGATTAAGAACATAGGAGTCTCCTAATGATTTTGAAACAACCACTTCTTCCAATTCAAACGATTCTTCGACTAGATTAAAAATTTTAGATTTATATAAAGTCTGTGCAACTATAATAGTGTCTTTATAGCCTAGTGAAGAAATATGTACTTGGTTCTCTAGTAGCTCATTTGGTATGTCTAAATAAAAGTGTCCATCTTCATCTGTAGAAGTTCCTTTTAAAGTATTTAAAAAACTAAGATTCACATAGGGTATGGGGTCTTTAGTTTTTGAGTCGAAAACTTTGCCTTCAAATAAAACTTCTTGGGCACTTAATTGAGCGACAAATAATAGGGGGAATAATAGAAATCGCATTTAACCTAATTTATTATTGAACTGGCTAAGTTTTATTTGGGTTAGTACTTTTTTTGTGTACAACGGAAAGTCTGCATTTTGAATCCATCCGAAATAACCGGGTTCTTTTTCAAGAACATCTAAGACTTTTTTGCCTTTATGTTTGCCAAACGAAAATATTTCAACATCATTTTCATCATAACTAATGAAACCAGCAAAATCTGCAAAACGCTTGTGTTTTGAGAATTCAGCAAGTTTCTTAACATTGTTTTCTAGATCAGGGTAACGATCTAATTGCGATAGCAAAACCTCATAGGTGGCTAAAGTATCTGCTTCTGCACTATGCGCATCAGTAAGGTCTTTGTCACAATAAAATTTGTATGCTGCTACCAAGGTGCGTTTTTCCATTTTATGGAAAATAGTTTGTACGTCAATAGCGGACATATTTTTCATATCGAAATCTACTTCCGCTCGCAACATTTCTTCAGCCAATAACGGAATGTCAAAGCGATCCGAGTTAAAACCACCCAAATCACAATCTTTAATCATTTTATAAATTTCTTTAGACAATTCTTTAAAAGTTGGCTCATTAACTACTTTTTCATTAGAAATACCATGAATAGCAGTAACCTCTGCAGGAATCTCCATTTCGGGGTTGATTAGCCATGTTTTACTCTCTTTATTTCCGTTAGGAAATATTTTTAGAATTGATATCTCGACAATACGATCTTTTGCAACATTCGTGCCAGTGGTTTCTAGGTCGAAAAAGCAAATAGGTCTGGTTAGATTTAAGTCCATCTAAAATTTTATTTTTGCAAAGATAGGTTTTAGATAAGTTAAGTGAAATCTATGGTTCGAATTTATTAGAACAACTATTATTATTTTGAAACAGTATATACTTTATAAAAAACCTCGGCGTCAATTTTGAAATCTTTATTATCAGAAATTGACTTTAATTTATCGCTAAGTATTTGGTGTAGCTTTTCTTTTTGGTATAGCTTCTGAAAAAATTGTTGTTGAGATTTAACTGATAACAAAAGGTGAGCTAAATTATTAGGTGCTACAGAAAGGGGAATAATTTCTTTCTTATTAACAATAATTGAAATGGAATTTTGTTGAAGTCCGGAGAAATCGACCTGATGATTATAATTTTCTTCAATGGTGGGGGCAAATTCAAATGGCTGCAGCACATCATTTAATAAAATATCAAAATCATAAACTATTATTAAAGAATTGTTTTTTGCAACACGAATTATTTCATTGAGTAAAGTTTGTGATTTTGCATAAAATAATGAACCGGAAAATGTTATAACATCAAAAGAATTTGAATTAATACTGATGTTTTGGCCATCAAAATATTGATAACTAATATTCGAATGAATTTTGGCTTTAGCAATCATATTTTCGCTAGGATCAATTCCTAAAACGTGCTTACAAAAATAGGTTAACGCAATTGCCGAATTACCGGTGCCACAACCGACATCTAAGCCTGAATTATATGTGGTGTTATTTTCGAAACATTTTTCTAGAATAATCTTGTGTAATGCAGGGCGGTATGCTGCGTAATGTTTAGCTATTAATAAATCGTAATCGGAAGACAATAGTTCTAGAGATTGATAAATAGTTAGATTTTAGTAGTAGATATTTTTATCAAAGCAAATGTAAGTTTGCTAGTTAAAACCTAATAAAGATATAGAACTTATTAGAGTCTTGTATTAATAATATTGTTATAAGCAGATCCAAAGGTGTAGCTAAGGCCAACACTAGCGCCTAGTTGATAATCTGTAGCAATTTGTTTTTGTTGTAATAAAACATCTTCTAGTGAAGCATCACCCGCAGGTAAATTTATTTGATCTCTAATTATCTGAAAGTTTCCAGAAAAGCTAATCGCTAAACCTTTTAAAACTCTGAGCGAAGTGCTACCCGATAACTGAATACGATTTTTAGTAAAATCATTTAAGAAAGTAGACCCGACAAGTCTAGCATAAATATTACCCCATGGTTGTCTATAGCGAACTTGTACATCTAATGAGTGATTAAAAATACCCTCTTCTAATTTATCATAGATTGTTGGGTCAATATAATCACTATGGAAATAACCAATTTTATAGGCGAATACTATTTCTCTTCGAAGCACTTCATTGTACGGGAATATATTGAATTCGATTGCAGGTGAGAAATAGTATCTGAAATCTAAATTTGTAAAAGTGTCATGTCTTGCACCACTAAAAATCCCCATTGACCAATGGTCGGACAAACTTCTAACAATGCTTCCATCTCCCGAATACCGGAATCGTTCACTGGTGTAAATTTCATCGTCCTGTTCGTATTCACTGTTCGCTTGGGTTAATTGCAAATCTGTACGAATACGCCATTTTTCGGTTACGTGATCACTTTCAAAACCAAGGGCATATGAAAATGATTTCCTACTTGATTCTTTATTTAATCTGGCTCTACCAAAAATTTCAAATATCCAATTGTTCCAAGGATCTTTAAAATCAATATCTTGAATGCCATCCATTCCTTTTTGATTTATAGAATAGTTGATATGTTCGCCCATATCGGACTCAATTACGAATCTTAGTAGTCCAATTTTCACTTTTTTTACTAATCCTTTTCTAACATCATCTGCCGTCATATTAGCATTTGAATCGTAAGAAAGTTTAGTAATTATTCCATCATAATCTTCGCTACCATCAAATTCTAATTTATAGGTGCGTCCACCGCTGCCATTTGCAATATCATAAATAAAGAGTGTAACGTTCGCTTGAGCTTGATCCCTAACATGATTTACAAATGAGATTTCTTGCCGGATATAACTTTTTTCGCAATTACAATCTGTATACAGTTTAATGGTTTCTTTACTAGCTGTTTCTTGAGCCAATATTATGGAGGGAACTAAAAGGATGAGCATATTAATAATAGTGCTCCATCGAAGAGTACATAATTTCATTCTTGGTTTTTGGTAAAGCTGGTTTGGTGCGCTAAAGTTAAGCGCTACGAAGACGTTTGAATGTTAGAATAATGTTAATAGTGAAAATTGAAGCCTAAATGCTCAAAAACTACCGATTCGATAAATGAATAAAGTTTATGGCTAAATAAATTAACAAATTCTCAATTTATATCTCTCGATTAACGTCCCAAGCTTCTAAATAATCTGCAACCGCTTTGGCAAACATACTGCCTAAAGCTCCGTTAACTACGCGATGGTCATAACTATGTGAGAGATACATTTTATGACGAATTCCAATAAAATCACCCTCTTCAGTTTCTATTACAGAAGGAATTTTACGGATAGCACCTAGTGCAATAATACCAACTTGTGGTTGATTAATAATTGGAGTTCCGAAAACACTGCCAAATGTGCCAACATTGGTAACTGTATAAGTACCATCTTGTACTTCATCTGGTTTTAGGGCATTGCTTCTCGATCTATTTGCTAAATCGTTTACAACTTTAGCCATGCCAACCATATTCAATTGATCTGCATTTTTAATAACGGGTACGATTAAGTTTCCGTCTGCGAGTGCCGCTGCCATACCTATATTAATATTCTTTTTCTTGATAACCTTATCTCCATCCACCGAAATATTCATCATTGGATATTTCTTTAAGGCTTTGGCTATGGCTTCCATGAAGATAGGTGTGAAGGTTAACTTTTCGTCTTCGCGTTTTTCAAAGGCATCTTTTACATTATTTCGCCAAGTAACAATATTCGTAACATCTACCTCAATAAAACTTTGTACATGAGCCGAAGTTGAAACACTATCTGTCATATGCTTGGCAATCATTTTGCCCATACGAGTCATTTCTATTACTTCATCACCACCAACCGTTTTAACTGTACTAATTTGATGTGTCTCCTGCGGTTGTTTAGGGGTGGTAGTTTTTGGTTCTTCAACTTTGGTTACTTCTTTAATTTCAACTTTTTGAATGGGAGTTTCCTTTTGAATAGGAGTTTCCTGTTGAATAGGAGCTGTAGTCTTATCCTCTATTGTATTTTTCTTCTTGTAGTTTACAAAGGTTAAAATATCATTTTTCGTTACTCTACCTTCAAGACCAGAGCCACTAATTTTATCTAATTCAGCAATAGTAACACCTTCTTGTTTAGCAATGTTCTTTACTAAAGGTGAATAAAATCTGTCTGAATCGTTCGAGCGATTTGTATCAAAATCTTGACTAGCGTTTGTAGTGGTTGCTGTCACACTTTCCATGTCATTTTCTAACGCTGCTACAGCTTCATGCGGGATTATTTCCTCCGAATTATTTGATGCTTCCGTTTCATCTGGTACATCACCATCTACTTCTATAATGGCAACAACATCACCAACTTTTACTACATCATCTATTTCAAATCTTTTTTCTACAAGAATTCCGTCTACTTCACTAGGTACTTCAGAATCTACTTTATCAGTAGCAATTTCGAAAATAGCCTCATCCATTTCAATAGATTCACCTATTTCTTTTAACCATGTGGTTAAGGTTGCCTCAGCAACACTTTCACCCATTCTCGGTAATTTTAATTCGAATTTTGACATATTTTTTATTACCTAATAATCTTGATAAATGTTATACAAAAGTAAAGAAAAAACGTGCGAAACGTTTAATTTATTGCAATAATTGAAAGCGTTTTAATTTGCTTTTAACGAACCTTCAAATGGAATTCTATTGATAATACTTCTACCCAAAGTTATCTCATCTGCATATTCTAGTTCATCGCCAACAGCTACGCCACGTGCAATTGTAGATGTATTAATTTTAAGACCTTCAATTTGCTTATAAATGTAGAAATTAGTGGTGTCACCTTCCATAGTTGAACTTAAGGCAAATATTAATTCTTTAATTATACCTTTTTTGGCTTTAGTAATTAATGAGCTAATTGTAAGGTCTTGTGGTCCTATACCTTCCATTGGCGATATTTTACCACCGAGAACATGATATAAACCTCTAAATTGGCCCGTATTTTCTATAGCCATTACATCGCGGATATCTTCAACAACACAGACTACACTTTCATCTCTTTTTGGGCTAGCACAAATCTCACAAAGTTCTACATCAGAAATATTATGACACGATTTACAGAACTTTATTTGATTTCTTAAGCTCACCAGGGCTGTTGATAAACTAGTAGTTTGTTCTTCTGGTTGCTTTAGTAGATGTAGCACAAGACGAAGTGCTGTTCGCTTACCAATACCAGGTAATTGCGATATTTCGTACACTGCATTTTCTAGAAGTTTTGATGAGAAATCCATAGCTGCAAATTTACACTTTTAGATTGATGACACGCGGTAATAAAATCAGGTTTTAATTTGTATTTTGCAATTCCAAATTGGCCTATATGACACCAACTAGTATTTTATTACTTATTGCAGGATATTTTCTATTGCTCATTTTAATTTCTTATTTGACAGGAAAAAACGATAGTAATGAAGATTTTTTTAAGGCAGGCAAATCTTCACCATGGTATCTGGTTGCTTTTGGTATGGTAGGCGCATCGCTTTCTGGGGTCACTTTTATTTCTGTACCTGGTTGGGTTGCAGATTCGCAGTTTAGTTATATGCAGGTGGTGTTGGGCTATATGGTCGGTTATTTTGTGGTAGCTTATGTACTCTTGCCCATTTATTATAAATGGAATCTTACATCAATTTATGAATACCTGGCAAGAAGGTTTGGAGTGGTGAGTCATAAAGTAGGTGCCATTTCATTTTTCGTGTCCAGAGTTCTTGGGGCAGCATTTCGTTTATTTCTTGTTGCAATTGTACTGCAACAATTTGTTTTTGATGATTTAGGCGTGCCTTTTGAATTGACCGTAACAATTTCAATTTTACTCATTTGGGTATATACATTTAGGGGTGGAATAAAAACTATTGTTTGGACAGATACTTTGCAAACATTATTTATGTTGCTTTCCGTAGGGTTTTCAATCTATTTCATTTTAAATGAATTGAATTGGACGGTTAGTGAATTTCTTTATTCAAATGAACTAAAACAATACAGTAAAACTTTTTTTACTGATGATTTCTTTGCTCCGAACTATTTTTTCAAGTCGTTTTTTGGTGGCATGTTCGTTACCATATGTATGACAGGATTGGATCAAGATATGATGCAAAAAAACCTTACCTGTAAAAACCTCGGAGATGCCAAAAAGAATATGGTTTCTTTTAGTTTAACATTGGGTGTTGTCACTTTTATATTTATGCTTTTGGGTGCATTGCTATTTATATATGCAGATAAATTTAATATAGCTATACCTATGATGGACGGCCAGGCAAAAACTGACTTGCTGTTTCCAGAAATTGCTTTAAAAAGTAACCTTGGCATCATGGTGGGAACAACATTTATGCTCGGACTTATTGCAGCAGCATATAGTAGTGCAGACAGTGCATTGACTTCGTTAACTACTTCATTTTGTGTTGATTTTTTAGCAATAGATAAGAAGCCAGAAGCGCTACAAAAAGGTGTACGAAAAAGAATTCATATCGCTATGAGTGTATTACTAGTAGTGGTGGTGATTATTTTTAAATATGTTCTAGATACTAATGTAATTGATGGTTTATTAAAGGCAGCGGGGTACACTTATGGTCCATTACTGGGCTTGTTTTCATTTGGGATTCTTACCAAATACAAGGTGAAAGATAAATATGTTTGGCTGATTGCTTTACTATCTGTGCTTATAACTTTTACACTTGGTAAAATACCAACTGAAAGTTTAGGTGGATATGTTTTTGGTTATGAACTGTTACCAATAAATGGTCTTATAACATTCATTGGTCTTTGGTTAATTCGAGAGAAAACAAGTACTATTTAAGGATAGAAAAAACGATGAAAAGCTACAATATGCCGATATAAATGTTAACACAAATGTTAAAATTTAGTGTATTTCGTCTAATACTTTTCTTGTAGGAAAATTCAGTATTGATTTGTAGATAAAAGAACTAATGTGCAAGCAACTTCTATTTCTATGTTATTGTTTTTTAGTATTTTATAAAAGTCGGTATTTTCAGTACCTGGATTGAATATGACTCTTTTAGGGGCCAATTTCAGTAAAGACGTGTAGTATTCTGGTTGACGGCTTGGACCGACATACAATGTTACGGTGTGAATATTTTGAAAATCGTTAAAATTGGTCTTTATTTGTACACGCCCTATTTTACCTGCTTTTAATCCGAAAGCTTCAGTATCAATGTTATGGTTTATTAATTTGTTTACTGCCATATTACTATAGCGATCAGGTTTTAAAGAGGCTCCAAGGACAAGTGTTTTCTTCATTTGTTAAAATTGGTGTTAAATAGTGTTGAAAAATGTAACTTTTCAAGATTATAGTCGTCTATAGTAGAGTTTACATTACACAAATGCTTATGTTTAAAAAAATTGGTCGTTGATAAGACTATATGTTTATAGTTAATGGTTAGTGTTTAGTATAGTTGAATCAATGACAGAAACCCTGATGGAGACATCAGGGTTTTGTGTTTTAAATATTTTATTGATTGTCTAATACGAAACGCGATAGCGCCAGCCATAATTGTCTTCAGCTCTATTATATTGAATGTCAGTTATTGTTTTTTTCATTAAATCAGCATAACCATTTTCAATTTCAGGCAATTCATAATCTTCACCTTTATATCCAAAACCTGATATTGGTGAAACCACAGCTGCGGTACCTGCGCCAAACATTTCTTTTAGTGTTCCGTTCTTCGCAGCGGTAACCACTTCAGTCACGGTTAAAGTTCTTACTTCTGTTTTAATGTTATTTGCTTCAGCAATCTGTAGTATACTTTTACGTGTTATACCATCTAAAATTCGATCACTTGTAGGACCAGTAATTAGAGTGTCACCAATGCGAACAAATATATTCATTGCCCCAGCTTCCTCAATATTTTCATGACTATGGTCGTCAGTCCATACAACCTGTTGGTACCCTTTTTCCTTAGCTAATTGTGTTGGATGAAATTGTCCGGCATAATTCCCACCAGTTTTTGCATATCCAACGCCACCATTTGCTGATCTAGAATATTTCTCTTCAATAAGCACTTTCACTTTTCCAGAAAAATAGGCACCTGAAGGTGCTAAACAAATAATAAATTTATATTCATCAGCAGGTGAAGCATGAAAGCCTTCCCCAGAAGCAAACATAAATGGTCTAATGTACATGGCACTACCAGCTGTTGTTGGAACCCATTTTTCTTCTAAACGTAAAAGTGCTTCCAAGCCTTGCATAAAATATTCTTCTGGAATTTCAGGCATTGCCATTCTACTTGCAGAAATATTAAATCTCGAATGGTTGTCTTTCGGTCTAAACAACCACATCGCACCTGCCGTATCTTTATAAGCCTTCATACCTTCAAAGATAGATTGGCCATAATGGAAAATCTTGGCAGATGGTTGTAATGTGATAGGTCCGTAGGGTACTATCTTTGGTGTTTCCCAAGCTCCATTTTTATAGTCACAGACTAGCATATGGTCAGAAAAAATGCTACCGAAAGCAAGGTTGTTGAAATCAACTTGGCTAATTTTAGAATTTTTGGCCTTCTCTATTTGAATGTCAAATGTACTTGGGTTCATGCTGAATTATGTTTTAATGAATAAAATTAACTAATTCTGACATCTACCCCAGCATTTTCAAATAAATTTGATGAATTTTGTTGGTTGAATCAATTTTTTATGAATTATGTATCGATTTCACCTTTTAGTTACATTATTGATTGTTGTTAACTTGTCTAGAGCGCAGGAAGTTAAGACAGAAGTACCATCTATTGAGAAATCCAAATTGGCTTATGAAGTTTTTGGCGAAAAAACTGATGCTTTAAATAGTATTTCTAGTAAAGCGATGCATAAAAAGTACTTAAATCTAAGGGCATTGGACTCTTTGAAAACAAAGTTTACTGCCAGAGTGTTAGATGTATGTAAGGCAAAGGGTTGTTGGATGAGATTAGAGTTGGATAATGGAGAAGAGGCTATGATAAAATTTAAAGATTATGGTTTTTTTATGCCACTAAATATTACTGGGAAAGAAGTTGTGGTTAATGGTAGCGCATTTGTTAATGCAGTAAGTGTTGCAGAGCAAAGGCATTATGCAAAAGACAGTGGCCAATCGGAAGAGGGAATTAAGAAAATTGTAGCGCCTAAAATGACTTATGGTTTTATAGCCGATGGGGTTTTGTTAAAGAAATAATAGAACATTGAATAGAAAAATAATTACGACTTCAGATGGATCTAAGACCATTCAAATAGAAGATTTGAATGAACAATACCATTCTATTCATGGCGCAGTGCAAGAGGCAAAGCATGTCTTTATCAAAAATGGTCTTTCACTCTTTAGAAATCAAAAGATTTCAATATTAGAAATAGGTTTTGGTACGGGTTTAAATGCATTGATTACTTTGATGTGTAGTAGTGAAATGAGTTTAAATATAAATTATACGGGCGTTGAGGCTTATCCTGTAACAAAAAATGAGTTAGACCAATTAAATTATATTACTTCTTTGGATGCGGAAGATTTCGTTTCAGAATTTAATAAAATGCATGAAAGTTCATGGGAAACCAATGTGCTATTATCCAATGATTTTATATTGAGAAAAAGGCAGCAGAATTTTTTAGAAATTGACGATGTTAATGCTTTTGATCTTATTTATTTCGATGCTTTTGGTGCACGCGTTCAACCAGAACTTTGGACTGAAGAGGTATTCAAAAAAATGTTTTCAGCTATGAAAACAGATGGTGTATTGGTCACCTATTCAGCAAAAGGAAGTGTTAGAAGAGCTATGCAAGCTGTTGGTTTTGAGGTTGAAAGACTACCCGGTCCGCCTGGTAAACGGGAGATGTTACGTGCTAGAAAACTGGTTTAACACCTAATCAAGTGTAAAAGATGTTAAATCATAATTAAAGTTCAAGGTGACAAACATTATTACTAATACCTTTGTAGTATGAGGTATTTAATAACAGGCGCAACTGGTTTGGTAGGCAAAGAAATAGTACGACTTTGTCATGCTAATAATATTGCTGTTAATTATCTTACTACAAGTCGCAAAAAGATTGTATCTCAAGAAAATTACAAGGGTTATTATTGGAATCCCACGGCAGGTGAAATAGATTCAAATTGTTTTAAAGGTGTTTCTGTTATTATAAATCTTGCTGGTGCTTCAATATCAAAAAGATGGACTAAAGTCTATAAAAAGAAAATTATTTCTAGTCGTATTAGCTCATTGCAGACTTTGCATAAGGCGATGAGTGAATTAGATTCGCATGAAATAAAATCTTTTGTGTCAGCTTCAGCAATAGGTATATATCCTAGTTCTATTGAAAAGTATTATGATGAGCGTGAGAAAGAAATTGATAAAAGTTTTTTGGGAGAGGTGGTTCATTTATGGGAAAATGAAGCGAGTAAATTCAAAACGTTTAAAATACCAGTAGCAAAAATACGTATCGGCCTTGTTTTAGCACCGGATGGTGGAGCTTTACCTCAGATGGCAAAACCTGTTAAAATGTATATTGGAGCTGCATTTGGATCAGGAAAACAATGGCAATCTTGGATTTATATTACCGATTTAGCACGTGTTTTTATGTTCACTGCAAAGAATAATTTGAATGGTATATATAATGCTGTTGCACCAAATCCGATATCACAAAATAAATTAATTAAAGAAATAGCACAGGCATTAGAAATGCCATTATTGCTGCCAAATATTCCTAGCTTTTTAATAAAATTGGTATTGGGAGAAATGTCTTATTTAATTCTTTCTAGTCAAAGAGTTAGTTCCAAAAAAATTGAAGAAGATGGTTTTATTTTCGAACACCCAAATATTTCTTCAGCTCTTGGGTCTCTTTATGGAGAAATAAAACCTAAAGAATCAAATAGAATTAATCTTTTCTAAAATCTCCCTTTTACCATAAATCTTCTTTAATAGCGCAATAATTTCATTTCTTAATTCTACTATTTGACTGATTTCATAATAAAGTTAGTGACATTTTGACATTTTTTAAGAATTGGCAGTACTTTTGCCATCCCTTGAATGGATAAAAAATTACACACACCATGAGTGAAAAAGATAGCACTGAAGAATTAGACGAAATACTTCACGAAACCGAAGTTACTGGTGAACAACAAGAAACTGAAATTGAAGAGGAAGAAGTTTCTGTTGAAGATGAACTTCGCAGTGATTTAGCAAAAGAAAAAGAGAAGTTTTTAAGACTTTTTGCGGAATTTGAAAATTATAAGAAACGTACTTCTAAAGAACGAATGGATCTTTTTAAGACGGCTGGTCAAGAAGTAATTGTAGCTATGTTACCTGTATTAGACGATTTTGATCGTGCCTTACCAGAACTTAAGAAATCAGAAGATAAAGAATCCTTTAAGGGTGTGGAGTTAATCAGTAATAAACTCCGTGAAACTCTTAAATCCAAGGGTCTTGAAGAGGTTAAAGCTAAGCAAGGTGATGTTTTTGATGCTGAAATTCATGATGCGATTACGCAAATTCCTGCACCCAATCCAAAATTGAAAGGTAAAATTATTGATGTAGTTGAAAAAGGATTTAAACTAGGCGATAAAATTATTAGACATCCAAAAGTAGTAGTCGGTAAATAAAACTGAGTACAGATTTTTATTTAAAAAAATAAAGTGAAAGAGGATTATTACGAAATATTAGGCATTAGCAAAGGAGCATCGGCTACAGAGATTAAGAAAGCATATCGAAAAAAAGCTATAGAATACCACCCTGACAAAAATCAAGGTGATCCTAAAGCTGAAGAAATGTTTAAAAAGGCTGCAGAGGCTTACGAGGTGTTAAGTGATCCAGATAAAAAAGCACGTTATGACCAGTTTGGTCATTCGGCATTTGAAGGTGGCGGCGGATTTGGCGGAGGTGGCAGTATGAATATGGATGACATATTTAGCCAATTCGGTGATATATTTGGCGGTGCTTTTAGCGGCGGCGGCGGTGGTTTTAGTGGCTTCGGTGGTTTCGGAGGTGGCGGCCAAAGAAGAGTTAAAGGAAGTAATTTACGCATTCGCGTTAAACTTACCTTAGAAGAAGTTGCTAATGGCGTTGAGAAAAAGGTTAAAGTTCGCCGTAAGAAGCAAGCAGCCGGAGTAACTTATAAAACTTGTAGTACTTGTAATGGAAATGGTCAAGTGACTAAGATTACCAATACTATACTTGGTAGAATGCAGACTGCGGCTACATGTACTGTCTGTGGCGGTAGTGGACAACAAATAGATAAGAAGCCAAGTGGGGCAGACGCCCAAGGTTTAGTTGTTGATGAAGAAACGGTTACAATAAAAATTCCTGCTGGTGTAGAAGAAGGAATGCAACTAAAAGTGCCTGGTAAAGGTAATGAAGCACCAGGTAATGGTGTTTCGGGTGATTTATTAGTTGCTATTGAAACATTAGATCATGAAACACTAAAGCGGGAAGGTGATAATTTACACTATGACCTTTATATTAGTATTTCTGAGGCCGTATTGGGAACTTCAAAAGAAATTGATTCTGTAGGAGGTAAAGTTAGAATTAAACTTGAATCTGGTATTCAGTCCGGTAAAATATTAAGATTGAGAGGTAAAGGTGTGTCAAATTTAAATGGTTACGGAAGTGGCGATTTGTTGGTTCATGTGAACGTTTGGACTCCAAAAGAGTTAAATAAGGAGCAAAAAGACTTTTTTGAACGCATGCAGAACAACGAGAATTTTGAGCCAAAGCCCGAGAAATCAGATAAGTCCTTCTTTGAGAAGGTCAAAGATATGTTCTCTTAATCGAAAAGTAAGTTGCAGTTTAAATAAAAAACGTATATTTGAGACTATATCGGTTAAACCGGTATAATTTTCTTTTTCATAGCAATTTTTTTCCCATCCTTGAATTTTATTTAAGGATGGGTTTTGTTTTTTATGACATTCTCATTAGTAACAACAGTAAATAGTTAGTATTTGGCGTTGAAATCGTAGTTAAATTCCGATTTGGTTTTTGATTCATTTCCATATCTTTGAACAAAATGCCTGCATGAAGAACATTTTGGTTACTAAAGAGGTTACCAAACAATATGGTGAACATCTTGCCTTAAACAAAGTTTCTCTCGAAATACCTAAAAACAGTATTTATGGTCTTCTTGGACCAAATGGTGCTGGTAAAACCACATTAATTAGAATAATTAATCAGATTACCTTTCCAGATTCTGGAGAGGTGTTTTTTGATGGCGAACCATTAAAACCTGAGCACATAGCAAATATTGGCTATTTGCCAGAGGAACGAGGTTTGTATAAGAAAATGAAAGTTGGTGAACAAGCATTATATCTTGCCCAGTTAAAGGGTTTAAGTAAAGTAGATGCAAAATTACGCCTCAAGTATTGGTTTGACCGACTGGATATTGGTGATTGGTGGAATAAAAAAGTTCAAGAGCTTTCTAAGGGGATGGCGCAAAAAATACAATTTATAGTTACTGTTTTACACGAGCCTAAATTGCTAATTTTTGATGAACCTTTTAGTGGCTTTGATCCTATTAATGCAAATATTATTAAAGATGAAATTCTAACATTAAAGGAGAAGGGAGCATCTATAATTTTCTCTACTCATAGAATGGAATCTGTAGAAGAATTGTGTGAATATATAGCGTTACTACATCAATCTGAGATGATATTAGATGGTAAGTTGGCTGATATAAAGAAAGCATATAAAAATAATATGTTTCAAATTGGCTTAGAGGTAGAACAAGGAGATGAATTGATAAAGGAGCTTTCGAGTAAATTTGATATTAGTTTATCCAATTATAATCCAGAAGAAAGGCAACTAGATTTTAGAGTGCAATTACCCAATAGTGATTCAAAAGAAATGCTTGCTTATTTGTCGACAAAAGCAAATATTAATCGCTTTGTGGAGACTATTCCTTCAGCCAATGAAATATTTATAAAAAACATTCAAGACAAAGGAGTACATGAGTAAACTAGGATTAATTATCAAGCGAGAATATCTAGCCAAGGTTAGAAACAAGTCATTTGTTGTAATGACATTTTTGAGTCCTATTCTGATGGTCGGTATGGTAGTGCTAATTGCATATCTAACTAAGATAAACGATAATGAAAGACAGGTTGTTGGCGTCTTAAACGAGAGCGACTTTTTTACTAATGACTTTGTTGGAGAAGAGGGTACTTCTTATTTACATTTTTATAATATTTCTTTAGAAGCTGCAAAGGATTCAGCGGCTAGTTTGGGCTATATTGGGCTCCTTCATATTCCTGATAAAGATAATTTAGAAGAACTGGCAAAGCAATCATTTTTCTATACAAAAGATACACCGAGCACAGCAATATTGGATAAGATAGAAGGAGTTTTTCAAGATAGACTTCGATTAAATAGGTTACAAGAATTAGGAGTTTCCGTTCAAGATTTCGCAGCGATGGAAAATCGTTTCGAACTTAAAACAGCAACTTTTGGTGGACAAAAAAACTTAAAAGGCATCAATGAAATTAAGGCTTTTATTGGTGGAGGTTTTGGATATCTTATAATGATGTTTATTATTATTTATGGTGGATTTGTAATGAGAAGTGTTATTGAAGAAAAAACAAGTAGAATAATAGAAGTTATTATTTCATCAGTAAAACCCTTTCAATTAATGTTGGGCAAAATTATTGGAACTTCATTAGCAGGGGTCACCCAATTTGCAATATGGATAGTTTCTGCTTCGATATTAATGCTTGTTACTTTTTCCATTTTCGACATTAATCCTTCAGCGTTAGATGCTACTGCCGACATTACTAATGGTATGACAGGTGATATGGCACCCCAAGTACCAACTATAGATAAAACGATGCAGCTATATGCTCAAGAGTTGTTTGATATTCCTTGGGTAATGTTAATCAGTTTTTTTATTATATATTTTGTATTAGGATATTTAATATACAGTTCTATTTATGCGGCAATTGGCGCGGCTGTAGACAGTGAAACTGATACGCAACAATTTATTTTTCCGATTATATTACCCTTAATGTTAGCAATATATGTAGGTTTCTTTTCTGTATTTAGTAACCCACATGGACCCATTGCTGTTGGGTTTTCACTATTTCCGTTAACATCACCAATAGTTATGCTAATGCGTTTACCAGGAGGAATAGGAGAAGGTGGTGTTCCTATTTGGCAAGTAATTACTTCGATCATCTTGTTAATTGTTACCTTTGTTGGTATTGTTTGGTTAGCAGCAAAAATCTATCGTGTAGGTATTTTAATGTATGGCAAAAAACCTACCTATAGAGAATTGTGGAAATGGTTAAAATATTGAAATGGATAGTTTAGATGGTATTTCTTCTATATTGAAGAATTTTTTATCATACCCCATTATTAATACTTATGCTATAGATATTAGTATAGGTACAATAATTGCTATTGTAGTTATACTTATTCTTGTATCCGTTCTTCTAAAGCTGATAAATAAACTTGTAACCAAAAAGCTTCCAATAGAAGATAAAAACAAGTTTGTTAGTATTTTCAACTTTCTAAGATACTTATTATATATTCTTGTAGTTGGGACTGTTTTACATTCTTCAGGTGTAAATCTTACAGTCCTATTAACAGCTTCTGCCGCTTTATTTGTTGGTCTTGGTTTTGCACTACAGTATCTCTTTCAGGATATTATTTCTGGTATTATGATGATTATGGATCAGTCGCTGCATGTTGGAGATATCATTGAAGTAGATGGAAAGGTCGGTCGTGTTTTTGAAATACGTTTGCGAACCACTAGAGCCCTTACAAGAGATGACAAAGTAGTGGTAATACCGAACCATATATTTTTAACAGATAGTATTTATAATTACACCCAAAATCATAAAACTACTAGGGAGTACGTTAGAGTAGGAGTGGCATATGGTAGTGATGTAAAGTTGGTGGCAAGACTGCTTGAAGAAGTTGTGAAAAACCAACACGGTGTTTTAAAAAATCCGAAACCATTTGTAATCTTTGAAGACTTTGGTGATTCTGCTTTAATGTTCACAATTAACTTCTATATAAATGATAGTTTTGGTGATCCAAAAATAAAGAGCGCCATACGCTTTTCTATAGATGAAAAGTTTAGAGCAAATAATATTTCTATTCCTTTCCCGCAAAGAGATGTGCATATTTATCAGCATTAATGCATCTTAATAATATAGTTGTAGAATACATGCAAAAAATAGAAGTTGGGTATAGGTTAAAATCAATATATATTATTGGTTTATTTTTAATTTCTACTGTTTGTGCTGCGCAAACTCCCGATGTTTTTCGAGTAGAATATATGCTAATGCCTAGGAATGATGCTGGGGCAAAATTGTCACGTATAAAACTAGTAACCAATGTGCCCATAAAATTAAAAGATTCTCATAACCTTGTTATTGGTGGTGAATACAATAGACTAGCATATGATTTAGATAGAACAGATGTGCAATTAAGTGCTGAAGGATTAAACTACTTTCATATTATAGATTTCAATTTGGCATATGTACATCGATATAATGATGATTGGCGTTTAATTGGTGTGGTAACACCGCGTTTAGCATCAACTTTAACTAATCCATTAGAGAACGGAGATTTCTCTATAAATGCTACGATAGGCGGTTTTAGAGAAAGACAAAATATTGATAAACCTACGCGTTTGGTTTTAGGTGTTTCATATAATTCAACGGTAACACCACGAATTCCGTTACCTTTCGTTTATTACGAGAAGCGTTTTCACCCAAAATGGACCTATGTTATAGGTGTGCCAAAAACAGGTATGAAATTTCATTTAAATGATATGCAATTGATACAATTGGAGTTTATTTTAGATGGATATTTTGTAAACCTTCAAAATAGTACCATATTGCCAGATGCTGGTTTTGCTTCAAGCATATCGTCTTCGGCAGCTTTAGCCACGATAGGTTATCAATATAATTTATCAAAAGTAATGTCGGTCTATGGTTACGTGGGACACACTTTATTTCAGACAGGAGTTTTGAGAGATGAGGAAAGAAATGATATTTTTACAATAAACGATGATCCTAGCTTTTATTTTAGAGCAGGGTTTAGAATAGGACTTTAAATAATATAGATATGTCAAGAATACTGGTAATTGAAGATGAATCAGCGATTCGTAGAGTTTTAGTTAAAATACTTTCAGAAGAAAATGAGTCTTATATTGTTGAAGAGGCAGAAGATGGTTTAAGAGGTATAGAAACCATTAAAAATAACGATTATGATTTGGTGTTATGTGATATTAAAATGCCAAAAATGGACGGTGTTGAAGTATTAGAAGCTGCGAAGAAAATTAAGCCTGAAATTCCATTTATAATGATATCAGGTCATGGAGATTTAGACACGGCAGTAGGTACAATGCGAGCAGGTGCCTTTGATTATATTTCGAAACCACCAGATTTAAACAGACTTTTAACAGCTGTACGAAATGCATTAGACCGCAAAGAATTGGTTGTTGCTAACAAGATTTTAAAAAAGAAGGTTAGTAAAAATTATGAAATGGTTGGTAATAGTGATGAAATATCTGCTATAAAAGATATTATAGAAAAAGTAGCACCAACAGATGCTCGGGTTTTAATAACAGGTTCTAATGGTACTGGGAAAGAATTAGTGGCACACTGGGTCCACGAGAAAAGTCAACGTAGTCGTTCGCCATTTATTGAGGTAAATTGTGCGGCAATACCATCAGAATTAATAGAAAGTGAGTTATTTGGTCACGTAAAAGGTGCATTTACTTCTGCAGTAAAAGATAGGGCCGGTAAGTTTGAAGCTGCAAATAAGGGTACTATTTTTTTAGATGAAATTGGAGATATGAGCCTATCGGCGCAAGCAAAAGTGCTACGTGCCTTACAGGAAAATAAAATATCTAGGGTAGGTACAGATAAAGACATTAAAGTTGATGTTCGTGTGGTTGCTGCGACAAATAAAAATTTGAAAAAGGAAATTGAAGACGGAAAGTTTCGAGAAGATTTGTATCACAGATTAGCGGTTATCCTAATCAAAGTACCATCTTTAAACGATAGAAGAGATGATATTCCTATTCTAATTGAACATTTTTCAAAGAAAATAGCATCCGAACAAGGTGTCTCGCCTAAAAAATTCTCTGATAAAGCAGTTAAAATGCTAAAGGGTTATGATTGGACAGGCAATATTCGTGAATTACGCAATGTTGTTGAAAGACTAATAATATTAGGTGGTGCTGAGGTTTCTGATGCAGATGTTAAATTGTTTGCGAGCAAATAATTTATTTCGCAGCACAATCACCTATTTGATCGAGGGCCTCTTTTGTAATTTCCTTTGTTCTTAGGTTGTAATATTTTTTACCTTCAGATAAGTTTTCCTTTAATAATTGTGCTTCACAATGATTATATATACGCATGGCAAAGGCATATGCTTCCGTGCAATCTACTGTTTCAACTACAGTTTGTAAGGAAGCTTCGTAACTTATAAGTGAAATGTCAATTTTTTGCTTATAATCGTACTCTTTTTTGGGAGTACTATATGTTGTAGTAACATTCTCACTTCCAACAGTATTTAAAGCTAAAACACCAGTACCGTAAGAACCTTTATGATTCTCATGATCTTCAATAGCCTCTATAGTTGCTATCGTATTTTCTAAAGATTTATTCAAAAGGAGTCTAGTCTCATTTAAAGTAGTAGCTCTAGTTGCCGATTTTAGTTGGTCTAACGCCGCTTTCATATAATCATAAGCATCTGAACAACCACAATCATCAAATAATTTTTGTGATTTTTCCATCGCATTGAGGGCCTTATACGCCAAAAAATGAGATTGGTTTACATTTGATGCTGTAATAGCCTTTTGTGTTTGGGTTTTTATATAACCCATGTTGGACCCTGCGTATTCGCATTCTTCACTTATCTCAAATGATGAGAAAAGTACTAGAAGTAGGCTATAAAACACTAAGTAATGTGCTTTCATAATACAAAGTTTATACTGTAAAATTTGGGACGTTTTACGTTACAAAGTTAGGCATAGAGTAGGGTAGTGACCTATTTTTTTCGATGGTCAACATAGCAAAACCTGAATATTGGATAAAGTGGATTTTAATAAAGTTTAACTACCAATTTCTTTAACATAAATTACACTTCATCGATTAAATATTTTATATTCCACCCATGAAAAAGGTTAATATTGCTAACTATTTGGCAGCAAAAACGGTAAGTATACAGGATTCTCCAACAAATACTGATTTGGGGGCAAGTGAGAAAGAACTTAAGAAAGAGTTAAAAGTCGTTCGTCGAGAACTAGGTGAATTTCAAGACACTATGTATGCTCATGGCAAGTATAATGTCTTGGTTTGTTTACAAGGAATGGATACTGCCGGAAAAGATAGTCTTATTCGTGAGGTGTTCAAAGATTTTAATGCTCGAGGCGTAGAAGTGTATAGCTTTAAGGTGCCAACCGAAAATGAGTTAAAACACGACTATCTTTGGAGACATTACATCGCTTTACCTGCTCGCGGCAAATTTGGCGTATTTAATAGAACACATTATGAAAATGTATTAGTTACAAGAGTGCATCCGGAATATATTTTAGGTGAAAAACTACCCGGAATTAATTCAATTGAAGATATTGATGATGCCTTTTGGAACAAACGTTTTGAGCAAATAAATAATTTTGAACAGCACTTAGCTGATAACGGTACTTTAATTTTTAAATTCTTTTTAAATCTTTCTAAGGAAGAACAAAGACAGAGATTGTTAAGAAGATTACATTTGAAAAAGAAGAACTGGAAATTTTCTCCTGGTGATTTAAAAGAACGAAAACTGTGGAATGTTTATCAAAAGTATTATCAAGATGCTATTGATAGAACTTCGAAACCACATGCACCTTGGTATGTAATTCCTGCCGATAACAAGAAATCCGCAAGAGTGATTGTGGCTACTATTTTATTAGAAGTACTTAAAACATATACAGATATTGCCGAGCCTGAATTGGAAGATAAAGTAAAAAAGAATTTAGAGATTTATAAAAACGAATTAGAAAACGAGAATTGATGAAGAAAGTATGCCTGTTAATTTTTTTGCTTGGGATGTTCACATATGCGCAAACAGCAGATGAAGCACAATTAAGAAAAATATACGATGTATCGTTGATGAATGCTAAAGGTTACGATTGGTTGAATCACTTATCTAATCAAATTGGTGGAAGACTGTCAGGGTCCATGCAAGCGCAACAAGCTGTAGATTATACAAAAAGCCAATTAGAAAAGCTTGGCTTAGACCGCGTCTGGCTGCAGCCAGTAATAGTGCCTAAATGGGTAAGAGGTACACCAGAGTTTGCTTATTATGAGAGCACACCTGGTACAAGTACAAATGTGCCTATTTGCGCATTAGGTGGGTCGGTTGCTACTAAACCTGGTGGTTTAAAGGCAAATGTAATAGAGGTGCAAGGTATAGAGGAGCTAGAAAAACTCGGTCGCGAAAAGATTGAAGGAAAAATTGTATTCTTTAATCGCCCATTTGATCAAAAATTAATTAGCACTTTTGCTGCATATGCGGGTTGTGTGGATCAACGTTATATGGGAGCGGCTGAAGCTAGTAAGTATGGAGCAGTTGGAATAGTTGTGCGGTCTATGAGCTCTCGATTAGATGACCTGCCACATACAGGTTCGATGAGTTATGGTGATATTCCGGTTAAAGATAGAATACCTGCCGCCGCAATTAGTACTAAAGGTGCGGATCTATTAAGCACTACGTTGAAATTAAATTCTGAAACTAAATTTTATTTCAAGCAAAATTGTGAACAATTAGAGGATGTAAAGTCATATAATGTTGTTGGTGAGATTAAAGGGAGTACCCACCCCAATGAAATAATGATAGTAGGTGGCCATTTAGATTCTTGGGATTTAGGTGATGGTTCTCATGATGATGGTGCCGGTTGTGTGCAAAGTATGGAAGTACTGCGGCTTCTAAAAGAAACAGGTTATAAACCGAAACGTACCATTAGAGTTGTTCTTTTTATGAATGAAGAGAATGGTTTGCGTGGTGGAAATGAATATGCCAAAGTTGCAAAAGAAAAAAAGGAAAACCATGTATTTGCATTGGAAAGTGATGCTGGTGGATTTACCCCACGTGGATTTTCTTTAGATTGTTCTGATGCTAATTTTGAAAAAGTACAAAGCTGGAAATCTCTTTTCGAACCGTATTTAATTCACATGTTTGTACGAGGAGAAAGTGGAGCAGATATTGACCCATTAAAGAACTCAGAAATGCTACTAGCTGGTTTACGACCAGACTTACAGCGGTACTTCGACCATCATCATGCCGCCAACGATACTTTTGAACATGTAAATAAACGGGAATTGCAAATGGGGGCAGCTACAATGGCTAGTTTAGTTTATTTAGTAGATAAGTATGGAGTAGAACCTAGTAAGAAAATCAAAGGCTAATTCATATTCAATAAATTCCTTCACTATTTAGTATCTTTGCCGCTCATTTAAAACAAGTAAAATGCAAGACGGAATCTATGCGAAGTTTAATACTTCGAAAGGCGAGATTTTAGTAAAATTGACCCACGATAAAACACCTGGTACAGTTGGTAATTTTGTTGCTTTGGCAGAAGGAAAACAAAAAAACTCAGCAAAAGCAGAAGGAACACCTTATTATGACGGACTTAGTTTTCATAGGGTAATTCCAGATTTTATGGTGCAAGGTGGTTGTCCTCAAGGTACAGGTACTGGTAATCCAGGGTTTCAATTTGATGATGAATTTCATCCAGAATTAAAGCACTCTGAACCTGGAGTACTATCAATGGCCAATGCTGGTCCTGGCACTAACGGAAGTCAATTTTTTATTACGCACGTACCAACACCATGGTTAGATAACAAACATACTGTTTTCGGACATGTTATAGATGGTGGTCAAGCTGTTGTTGATGCAATTGCACAAGGTGATACAATTGATACACTTGAAATAATAAGAGTTGGTGATGAGGCTGAAAATTTTGACGGACTTGCTGCATTTCAAAATTTTGAAAAATCTAAAGAAGAACGCCTTAAAAAAGAAAAAGAAGCGCAGTCTGCAGAACTAGATAAAGTTGCTGCTGGTTTTGATGAAACTGAAAGCGGTCTACGTTATAAGATAATTCAGAAGGGTAGTGGTGCTAAAGCTGAGAAAGGTAAGAAAGTTTCAGTGCATTACGAAGGTTCATTATTAGATGGTCAGGTTTTCGACTCATCTTATAAAAGAAACCAACCAATAGATTTTCAATTAGGTGTTGGACAGGTTATAGCAGGTTGGGATGAAGGTATTAGTTTACTGCAAATTGGTGATAAAGCACGTTTTGTTATTCCATCAAATTTAGGATATGGAGCTGCGGGTGCTGGCGGAGTAATTCCACCAAATGCCACATTAATATTTGATGTAGAGCTTATGGGTGTTAGCTAAATTACATCCACATAAATAATAAAGGACTTCCATTCTTACTAAAAGGGTGGAAGTTTTTTTATTAGTACTTAATAAAACACCAATAGTTGATGTTTTATTTATATTTTTTTGGTTCAATTTAGGGAGTTCTTGCCCAGGCAAGCATATTATTGAAGAAAAATACTACTTATCGAACTCTATTTCGACTTAGCGCGACCAGTACTCAAAAAAAGTAAAACTAGGTTTACTGCTAAAAGTAAAAAAAGGATGCCAAAAAATGTAATCATAACGTGTTCTATTAATAATAGTGTGTTCTACTTACTACTAGTTTAACCTTTAGATAACGAAATCTTAAAAAGGTTGCTTTACTTACGTGAGAAATTGTAAAAAAGTTTTCGTGAAGTAGAAATTATTATAAATATGGTGTAAAAAAAGCCCCAACAGCAGTTGGGGCTTATTATAAAAAAGTTTATTCGTACCTAGTCAACAACCTTCACATTTACGGCGTTTAATCCTTTTTTACCTTGTTGTAGTTCAAATTCTACAACGTCACCTTCACGAATTTCATCGATTAAACCAGAAATGTGTACAAAGTGATCTTCGCTTGAACCATCTTCAGTGATAAAACCATAACCTTTGGAATCATTGAAGAATTTTACTGTTCCTTTACTCATAATACAAAAAAATTAAATAATTAAATTAAAGCGCAAATATAGTGTTAAATAATTAAAAGAAAGGGTTTTAGGGTTATATTTTCGTAAAGTTAGAATTACGTAATAATAGCACCCTAAGTAATTTATTCAGACTTTCTTATGTTGTATCTACTTACAATAAATGGTATCCGCGTAATTTACACCTAATCTTGTGTTTTAAAATGTGTAATTTAAGCTGTAGGGTCTGGTGTCATTCTTAAATAAGGCTTAATTTCTTCTACACCTTTTGAGAAAATTTTCTTAGCATCTTCAGTCGCTATTGCAGGACTTACAACCACATCTTCACCGTTTTTCCAATTTGCTGGAGTAGCAACTTTATGGTTCGCAGTAAGCTGTAATGAATCAATAACTCTCAATAGCTCATAAAAATTTCTACCCGTTGAAGCTGGGTAAGTTAACGTTAGCTTTACTGTTTTGTCTGGTGCAATAATAAACACTGAACGAACGGTAAGATTATTATCGGCATTTGGATGAATCATATCATAAAGCGTAGCTACCTTTTTATCCTCATCGGCTAGAATAGGAAAGTTTACAGTAGTATTTTGCACTTCATTAATATCCTTTATCCATTCTTTGTGCGAAGCTGCTCCGTCAACGCTTAATGCAAGCATTTTTACATTTCTTTTATCAAATTCACCTTTAAATTGTGCTGCCGTACCTAATTCGGTAGTACATACAGGTGTGAAATCTGCAGGATGCGAAAAAAGAATTCCCCAACTGTCGCCTAAATAGTCATATAAGTTAATTGTTCCCTCGGAACTATCTGCTGTAAAATCTGGGGCTTTATCGCCTAATCTTATAACTGCCATATTGTAAAGTTTAAGTTAAAAATCAGTTTAAAATAATAAGTCTACAAATTTACTAGATTAAAGAATAAAACTAATTTCATTTGGGTTAAAAATGTATTAAAGTTTGTTACTTTTATGAAATGGATACAGTAGAAATAGAAAAACTAAAATACCCAATTGGTAAATTTGAATCACCTGCAGAAATAACATCAGAATTAATTCAACAGAGCATTGACGAGCTTGATGAATTTCCTATAAAATTATCTGCATTGGTATCCATTTTAAATGAAGAGCAATTAAATACTGCTTACAGACCAGAAGGTTGGACGGTAAGGCAGCTTATTCACCATATTGCCGATAGCCACCATCATAGTTATACGCGTTTTAAATGGGCATTGACAGAAAATAAAGCTTTAATAAAAGCTTATGAAGAGAAAGAATGGAGTAAATTATTTGATGCTAAAACTGCGCCAATTCAACTTTCATTGACTTATTTAAACGCTTTGCATGCAAAGATTGTTTATTTACTTCGGGGATTGTCTGACAAAGATATGCAAAATTGCTACACTCATCCAGAAGATAAATGTGTGGTGACGGTTGCTGAAAATATTTGTAAATACGCATGGCATGGAAGGCATCATTACGCCCATATCCAAAATTTATTACTAAGAGAAGGTTGGGCGTAGTTTATGATTTTATTCTTGTTCCCCACCTTCAGGTCCATAAAAAATCACCCAAGTAGAAAAATCATCTGTAAAGTTTTCAAACCGATGTTCAAATCCAGCTTTTACAAATAAAAAATCACCTTTAGCGAAACTGGTTCTAACGCCATTATTTAAAAAAGTACCACTACCAGAAATTATCACATAAACTTCATCCCTTGTATGCGGTTTTTGATGGTCTATATTTTCTGGTTTATAAACTTCTACAGCCAATGTACCATGTTCAAAAACTGTTAGAAATTTAGAATCTATTTTCGAAAGTTGCAGTAAAGCTTCTTTAGTTTCAACCTTCATAATATAATTTTTATTTAGTGGCCCACTTTATGTTGCAGCCAATACTAGGTTTTTGGATTTGGTTGATATCCTCATCGTTTAAAATGGCTTCAATAGCATTACTCAAATCTTTTCCTGTAAGTGGTTTACCGTTACCAGGGCGAGAATCATCTAATTGCCCGCGATACACCAACTTTAGATTCTTATCAAATAAATAAAAATCGGGCGTACATGCTGCGCGATATGCTTTTGCTACAGCTTGGGTTTCGTCGTACAAATAAGGAAAGGTGTATCCATTTCTCTGTGCTACTTGTTTCATTAGATCAGGGGCATCTTGAGGGTAATTTTTAACATCGTTACTAGAGATAGCAATAAAGCCAAATCCTTTTTCTTGGTACGTTTTTGCTAATTTTATGATAGCTGGGTTAACATGTATTACAAAAGGACAATGATTGCAAATAAACATGATAACTGTCCCATTTTTACCCTTTAAATTATTCAGTTGTAGGTGCTGGTCACTTACCGTATCCCATAAATTGAAATCGGTTGCGACTGTACCTAATGGGAGCATATTACTCGGCGTATCAGACATTATTTATTTTTAAGAATTAACTCATATTTCGACCACAATGATAAAGCTTTATAGTAAATTAGATTACTGTTTTCATTTGCTCAATGAGCTAATTAGGTGAATAAAAGTAAACTGATCTGAACGAAATTAAAAATATAGAAGTAGGGTTTTCGGTGAATCGATTGTTTATAGTATAGAAACCAATCTAACCAACATTATGAAAAAATGTATATTCAGCTTTAGCTTATTGATATTACTATTAATTTTTATCTAGTTATAAACAAATATAAAAGATAAAGTAATTTTAGCCTCATTGTCTATTCTTCAAGCGCAATGGGACTAGCTTAAAATTTAGTTTCTTACAATTATTCCAGAGCTATAGTTACATTCTCGTATTGCGTTCAGAATACCTTTGATAATAATATATTATCTTTCGTTTAGAATTGAATACAACTAAGATTGTTGTAACAAACATTGAATAACCGTTTTTGACCGATACACTTATAGATACTGTACGCATTAATTTTAACGCAGAAACCATTTGGTTATTGAATAGTGCTTTGGCTTTGGTTATGTTCGGAATAGCACTCGAGATTTCAGTTAAAGACTTTGAAGATTTATTAAAAAATCCTCGACCCGTTGTTACCGGAGTTATTAGTCAGTTTCTAATATTGCCAGCAGTAACCTTTTTAATAGTTTATTTTATTTCTCCCACACCTAGCATAGCATTAGGTATGTTTATGGTAGCGGCATGCCCCGGAGGAAATATTTCAAATTTCATTACGCATTTGGCTAAAGGCAATACTGCACTATCTATTAGTCTTACAGCTATAGCCACATTATTAGCGATAGTTATGACGCCGCTAAATCTTCAGTTCTGGGGAGGGTTATATGCGCCAACGGCTTTAATATTGAAAGATATCTCTGTTTCACCTTTCGAAATGTTTAAACTAGTTTCCTTATTGCTAGGGGTACCCTTGTTGCTTGGTATGTTAATTAATTATTTTAAAAAAGAACTAGCACAAAAAATGGCTAAAGTGCTAAAAATTGTGTCTGTGATTATTTTTGTGGCGCTAATATTTATTGCTTTTTATAAGAATCTTGACATTTTTTCAAAGTACATTTTTTATGTTTTCTGGATTGTACTCTTACATAATTTAATTGCTTTTTTCACAGGTTTTTCATTTGCGAAAATAATGGGTTTATCCAATGTAAATGTGCGCACAATAACTATAGAAACTGGGATACAAAATTCGGGTTTAGGATTATTATTGATTTTTACTTTTTTTGAAGGATTAGGAGGAATGGCTTTGTTGGCTGCTTTTTGGGGGATTTGGCATTTAATTTCAGGATTATTACTTGCAGCTATTTGGGGTTATAAACCCATTAAAAAGGAAACATTGGCTTGAAAAATATAGTGTATAACTTTATAAAATTTTGGATACGAATAAGTTTAAATCTTTACTTTGCGAAGATTAAAATTAATGGGCTTGAAAACGTACCATTAAAGAAGCCTTTGATGTTCTTGCCAAACCACCAAAATGCACTTCTTGATCCCTTATTAATTGCAGTTGACTGCAATAGAAAACCTTATTTTCTTACTCGATCTGATGTGTTTAAGAGTCCAATTTTTAACAAGTTATTTGAGCTGGTTAGGATGATTCCTATATACCGAATTAGGGACGGGAGGGATACTTTAAAACATAATGAAGCAGTTTTTGAAAGGTGTGCAGCGCTCTTGAAAGAAAGTGAGGCGCTTTTAATGTTTCCGGAGGCAAATCATAACCTAGAAAGACGTGTTCGGCCTTTGTCTAAAGGGTTTACTCGAATACTGTTTCGTGCATTAAATGAGAATCCAAAATTAGATATTCAGCTAGTACCAGTAGGATTAAACTATTTGAATGCTACTAAATTTACAGATGAGGTTGCCATTTATTATGGAGAACCTCTTGCACTACAAGAGTTGATTATTGCAGATGACGAAAAGGCTTCGATTGATAATATTAAGAAAAAAGTTACGCAAGTACTTCAAGGGCTAACCACACATATACCACAAGAAAATTATATCGAATTAGTTCAGAAATTAGATACCGCTAATGTAGATTATCTCAATCCCATTAAGACTAATAAATTTATTGGAGATGAAAAACACCTTCAAGAAAACGCTAAGTTAAAATCTAAAAATAGTGGTTTAAAAAAAATGATTTATCCGCTTTTTTGGATTTTGAATTCACCCGTAATTCTGCTATGGCGATTATGGTTAAAACCTAAAGTTTGGGAACGCGAATTTACAGATACCTTGCGTTTTGCACTTTCTTTATTGGTGTTTCCTTTATATTATGCATTGCTTTTTATTCTATTTACTTTTTATCTGAGCTGGAGTATTGGAGCACTTACAATAATAGGTCTTCTTTTATTTAATTGGTTATACGTGAAATTGAATTGAGAGATGTTTCTTCATATTAGTTTAAAACAAAAAAACGACCCAAAAGGGTCGTTTAATAATTGTGAATTAAGATTTTAAATGTCATCGAAATTAACATCAGTAAAATTTTCTGCTGTTTGTGTTTCTCCATTTTCAGAGATTTCAACGTTTGCAATATCTTCGTCTTTTTTAAAGTCTTTCTTATGTCGCTCAGATATGACTTCGGTGCCTTTTTCTTCAATTATAAAATCCATCATTTCTTCTACATTTTCTCTAAATGCTGCGAAGTCTTCTTTATAAAGATAGATTTTGTGTTTTTTGTAATGAAAAGTTCCATCGTCGTGTGTAAATTTTTTACTCTCAGTAATTGTAAGATAATAATCACCCGCCTTTGTACTTCTAACATCAAAGAAGTATGTTCGTCTTCCGGCGCGCAAAACTTTTGAATGAATCTCTTCCTGATCCAACATGTCTTTCTCGCTCATTATTTATGGTATTATAGTGTTTGTACTACCAAAAATGAAGAAAAAATGTCGATACGGCAACTATATTGTTAGTTTTCTTTATCGGATAGCTGGGTAAGGTATAGTTCCTTGTAGTAACCTTCTGACGTATTCAATTGATCATGCGTTCCTTCTTGTAATAATTTTCCGTCGTCAAGTACTAATACCTTATCTGCATTTTTTGCTGAAGATACTCTATGGCTCACTATCAGGGTGGTTCGGTTACTTGATGCCTTCTCCAAATTGTTCAATATTTCTTCTTCCGTTTCCGTATCTACAGCGGAAAGACAGTCATCAAACAAATAAATTTCAGGATTTTTAAGCAAAGCTCTTGCGATAGAAACACGTTGTTTTTGTCCACCACTTAAAGTTATACCACGTTCACCTAAAACAGTTTCGTACTGTTTTGAGAAGCCCATAATATTTTTATGTACAACTGCATTTTTTGCAACGGTAATTACTTCTTCATCAGTAGCATTTTCTTTTCCAAATTTTATGTTCTCTTTAATACTATCAGAAAACAAAAAGGCATCTTGTGGTACAGCCCCTATAGATTGCCTCAGACTTTTTAGATTTAATTTTTTTATAGGAATGTCATCAACTAAAATTTCACCATCAGTAACATCATATAATCTAGCAATAAGATCTAGAATTGTAGATTTTCCAGAACCTGTTTTTCCAAGAATTGCTACGGTGTCACCTTTATCAATTGTAAAAGAAATATTTTTCAGCGCATTAATATTGGTGTCATCATAGGTGAAAGAAACATTCTTAAACTCTATTTTACCACTAATTATATTTTCGGTTGAAACTTCATTTTTAATTTTTGGTTCTTCCTTTAAGAATTCATTGATTCTAGTCTGTGAAGCACCAGCTCTTTGAACAATGGATGTTAACCACCCAACTATTGCAACAGGCCAAGTAAGCATGTTTACATAGAGAATAAATTCTGCAATTAATCCAAATCCAATTTCACCAGCTATATATTGTTTTCCACCGATATAAATTACGAAAAGATTACTTACGCCAATTAATAAAACCATTAACGGAAAAAACCATGCATTTACTTTTGCAAGATTCATGCTTTTGTCTTTTCCTTCATTAGCTAAAGAAACCACTTCTTCATGTGTTTGAGGTTCTAAACCATAGGCCTTTATTACAGAAATCCCTGAAAAAGACTCTTGCGTAAAAGTAGAAAGTGTTGATAAAAATGCTTGAACCTTAGTACTTCTCTTATGTATTATTTTACTGATTTTATAAATCAAAAAAGATAATATAGGAAATGGTAGTACAGTGTAGAGTGCTAATGTTGGTGCCTTAATGAACATTAAAGGGATTAGGCAGCCAAATAGCGTTAACGCATTAATGCCGTACATCACAGCTGGACCTGCATACATACGGACTTGTCCAACATCCTCACTTATCCGATTCATTAAATCACCAGTCCTATTTTTTTTATAAAAATCTAGATTTAGGTATTGGTAATGGTCAAAAATTTCATTTTTTAAGTCATATTCTATATACCGAGAAACATTAATAATGGTTTGTCGCATTAAAAATGTAAAAATTCCCGATAAAATGGCAGTGCCGATTATTATTAAAATATACTGGGTTAATAAATCTGTCGCCTCTGCTTTGTTAATAGTTTCAGATATAAGATTGTCTATTACCTCAAAAGATTTGTTGACATATGAAGGTAATACCAAAGAGAAGATTCTAGCTATAATAGTGATTATTATACCTATCAAGAGCTTTAACCAGTATTTGCGAAAGTATTTGTTTAAGTGTTTGAGTTCTTTCATTTGTTGGCCTGTAAATCTGGAAGTTCAGATTTTAAAGGGGCAAAGATAGCGGTTTGGGGATTAAACAAATGTTATTAAATACATAAGATCCACGAATATATAGTAGATAGATAAAATTAGATTCCTATTTTTGCCAAGAATTAATACCAAATCGCAAAAGTTCTTTTAAATGCTAACAAGAAGACATATTAGGGTGAAGGTAATGCAGTGTATCTACGCCTTGATACAATCAAAAGACGAATCACTTGAGAAACAACAAAAATTTCTCAAGACTAGTATTGAGAACATGTATAATTTATACTTGTTACTTTTAAGTTTGTTGGCAGAAATTCAGCATATGGCTGATAATCAAGTTAAGCTTGCTAATAAAAGTTACCTAGAGAATACTTCCAATAACTATCCGAACAAAAGCAAATTTGTAAATAATCGGTTGTTACAACAAATAGCAAGTAACAAAACTTTGCAAGAGGAGTTGGAACATCGTAAATTAAAAAATTGGTATCTAAATGAAGAGTATGTAAAGCTTCTTTATAAGGAAATTGTTGAAAGTAAAAGTTATGATGCTTACATGAATTCAACTAAAGATTCTTATGCATTAGATCGCGATTTAATATTAGACCTCTACAAGAATGTAATTGCCCCTAACGAAAAAATTTACGATTATTTCGAAGATGATAAACTTACTTGGGTAGACGATATTCCTATTGTAAATACTTTTATTGTTAAGCAATTGAAAAAGGCAAAAGAAGAACAACCAGAATCTTTCTTTTTACCTGCACTTTTAAAGGATGATGCAGATATGGATTTTGCTTTAAAACTTTTAAGCAAAACACTTTTAACCGATGCAGAATTAGAAAAAGAAATTGAAGGTAAAACACCCAATTGGGATAAAGATAGAATTGCTGAAATTGATTCAATTTTATTAAAGATGGCAATTTGCGAATTATTAAATTTTTCTTCCATTCCAGAAAAAGTAACCATTAACGAATTCTTAGAAATAGCTAAAGAGTATTCCACTCCAAAAAGTAGCATATTTATTAATGGAATTTTAGATAAACTTGTAAAGGAATACAAGGCTGATGGTAAACTTAAAAAGATGGGTAGAGGCCTTTTATAAAATATTTCTGTAATTTTACGTTTTATATATATTATCGTATGATATTATAATTAATTAACAACCAACTTACCGTTAGGGTAAGTCAAAAAAAGTAAAGTGATGAAAAGAGTTTTTCTAGTATTTGGTTTAGTGGGGGCTTTAGCAATTGTTTCTTGTAAAGACAGCAATGCTACTGCGAAAATCAACACTGAAAATGTAGCTGTTGCCGCGGAACGCGATCAAGCAGCTAAGCAAGTTCCAGTAATGGAGTTTGTAGAATCTGAACACGATTTTGGAACAATAGATCAGGGCGCAGCACAAGAGACAGCTTTTGTTTTTAAGAATACAGGTAATGCACCATTGATAATAACAGACGCTACAAGTAGTTGTGGTTGTACAGTGCCTAACCCACCAAAAGATCCTATTGCACCAGGTGAAACAGGTGAGTTAGTTGTAAAGTTTAATGGTTCTGGTCAGAATCAAGTAACTAAAACTATTACCGTAAAAGCTAACACTGAAAAAGGTTCAGAGTTATTGAGAATAAAAGCATTTGTTACCCCTAAAACTGCAGCAGCAGTAGGGCCAACAAAATAAATTAACCAACACGAGAACACTATATTATGGAGAATTTAGGGCAGTTTTTGCCAATGATTCTAATTTTTGCCGTTGCATATTTTTTTATGATACGACCGCAAATGAAGCGTCAAAAAGATGAAAAAAAGTTTGCAGCAGAATTAAAACGTGGTGATCGCGTCATTACTAAAAGTGGCCTTCATGGTAAAATTTTAGAATTAAATGAAAAAGATTACTCTTGCGTTTTAGAAACTATGGCGGGAAAATTAAAGTTTGACCGTACTGCTATTTCAATGGAAATGAGCAAGAAGTTGAATACAACACCAACTGAGAAAAAGTAGTTGTAAAATAATTATTTTATAAAGGCGTCAACCAAAAGGTTGACGCCTTTTTTTATGCCTAAAGACTGTTTTGAAATATCTCAATTATTTTCTTATAACCACTTTTTCCGCATTATTTCTTCATCCCGAAATTTCGGAATTGAAACGTGGCGATGTTTTACTTAACCCCGAACTGTTGGGGTTGTCTCATACTGCATGAAAAATATGCCATACCCCCCCGAAGTAACGGGGCTAATAAAATATTCCAAAATAATCTCTTAAAATTGTTATCTTCAATCAGATTTAAATACATCATGATGAATAGCAATAGAAGAAAATTTTTAAAGAAAAGTTCACTCGCACTTGCCGGTACTGGCGCTGCTTTTATGTTTCCAATGGAACTTTTGGCAACAATTCGGAAGAAAGTAAGTCCTAATGATAAAATTCAAGTTGGACTAATTGGTTGTAAAGGCATGGGCTTTTCAGATTTAACTTCAATGCTAAAAATAAGCGAAGTGGAAGTTGTTGCACTTTGTGATGTTGATGAAAATGTACTTCAGGCTAGAACTACTGATTTAGAAAAAGCAGGAGTTAAAAAACCAAAATGGTATAAAGACTATCGTAAGCTTTTAGAAGATAAAGATGTACATGCAGTAATAATCGGCACACCCGATCATTGGCACTGTTTAATGCTTACCGATGCGCTACAAGCAGGTAAAGATGCTTATTGCGAAAAGCCTATTGCTAATTCTGTACAAGAAGCAGATATTATGTTAAAGTATGTGAATTCTAGTGACCGTATGGTTCAAATAGGGCAGTGGCAAAGAAGTCAGCCACATTTTGTAGATGCCATAGAATATGTTCATTCCGGTAAGTTAGGTAATATCCGTTTGTCCAAAGCTTGGGCGTATCAAGGATGGATGGAACCTGTACCCAATGTGCCAGATTCTGCTGTTCCGAAAGGAGTAGATTATGATATGTGGTTAGGGCCAGCACCAAAAAGAGCATTCAATGAAAATCGATTTCATTTTAATTTCAGGTGGTTTTGGGATTATGCAGGCGGTTTAATGACAGACTGGGGCGTACACCTAATTGATTATGCACTTTATGGAATGAAAGCAGGTAGACCTAAATCGGTGATGGCATTGGGTGGCAAATTTGCGTATCCGGATGACGCTGCAGAAACACCAGATACTTTGCAGACCGTTTTTGAGTATGATGATTTTTCTATTTTATGGGAGCATGCTACAGGAATAGATGGTGGAAATTATGGTAGAGATCACGGTATTTCTTTTATTGGTAATAATGGAACATTAGTAGTTGATAGGCATGGTTGGGAAGTTATTCCTGAAGGGAAGTTTAATGGCTGGGGAAAAGACAAAACCCCAAAAATGGAAGCTATTAAAAAAGGCACCGGAAATTTTAGTGGACTAGATTTACACACTATTAATTTTATTGATGCTGTGAAGTCTAGAGATTCAGCAAAGTTAACTGCACCAATTAAGGTAGGTTACGATGCCGCTTTAGTTTCGCATATGGGTAATGTTGCATTTAAAACTGGTAATCGAATTTATTGGGATACAGAAGCCAATCAGTTTAAAGAAGAAAATGCCAATCAGTTTTTAAAAGCAAATTATCAGAACGGATATAAGTTGCCAATGCTTTAGAAAAGAATATATAGTCTGATATAAATGTGGTTGTTCAGTTAACTTTTATTCACAAGTAGTTTTCAATTTAAATGAAGGAAATTAACAAAGGCATAAGAATTATAAACTTTACTGCTGATATTATATGTGTCAGCTTAATTTTCAGTGCTTTTTAAATTTTACAAGGATCAAATAATTGGAAAAATAGGAATCAAAACTGTTGTTGTTGATTTACATAATTCGAAGCCTACAATTGGAAAAGGTGCTTATGAGAATCATATTGCATTTAAACCCGTTTGATGGAATTTCATACCTATTTGGGCAGGTACCAGGAACTCATGTTGTACTAACCAAAACAAGATTAATTAATAAAGAAGTTGTTAAACCTCTTGTTTAATTTATAAGAGATTTAATGTTAAATGTAATTTATTTGAATTGCGTAAAGTTGCAGTTTTTTTAGATTTTGCTGAACTTGCTTTTTCATTTATTTTAATGAAAATTTAAACAACTAAATCTCAATAAAAAGTGTCAATGAAAGCAACATGTATTTTATTTTTTTTTCTGACTTTATCACTTCAGTCTCAGGAATACTCAACTTTACATTTTAATAATCAGAAAGAATTCAAAGTTGTTCAATTTACAGATACACATGTAAATGTTGAACAAGGTAAAAATTTAGAGGTATTTGCTACTATTACAAAAGTACTTAAAATAGAAACCCCAGATTTAGTTGTGTTAACTGGCGACGTGGCCACAGATGGAAATCCAGAAAAAACGTATAAGGAGTTTGAGAAAATTTTTGCTAATGCAAAAATTCCGTGGATTGTTACCTTAGGAAATCATGATTCTCAAGCAGATTTATCTCGAAAAGAAGTAGCTAAGTTTCTTGAGGGTTTATCCTATTGTTTAAATGATGACAAGGGCGAAACTTATGGCAACTCTAATTTTGTATTACCGATTCAAAGCAAAGAGAATATGAGTGAAGCACTTATTTACATAATGGATTCAAATGCATATAGTACGTTAAAACCTAAAGTCGATGGTTGGGGTTGGTTTGATAGTTCGCAGGTAACTTGGTATAAGAAAAAAAGCAGAGAATTTACGGAAATGAACAGCGGAAAGCCATTGCCAGCTATTGCATTTTTTCATATTCCATTACCCGAATATTATCAAGCTTGGAAGAATAAGAAGAGTAAAACATTTGGACAAAGAAAAGAGGAAGAATGTGGCCCTGAAATCAATACCGGGATGTTTGCGGCTATGTTAGAGTGTAAAGATGTTATGGGAACTTTTGTAGGTCATGACCACAACAACGATTACATAGGAACTTACTACGATATTGCATTGGCTTATGGTAGAGTTACAAAAACAAAAACTTATAATAAAGCTCCATTAGAAGGTGCTAGAATTATTGTTTTAAAAGAAGGAGAACGCATCTTCAACACTTGGATACGCGATGTAAAAGGAAAAAAGGTAGATGCATGTAGCTGGCCGAGTTCCTTTTTGAAGTTATAATTTTTTGGATTAGTTTTTAAGGACTTTTATCCCGTAACAACTTCAACGGCGTTCTTTTGAAAATGAGCTTTTAAATGAAAATAATGAATAAGTAAAATTACTAATTATTAGCACAGGCAATATCACCGATACATATCATTTAATCCTTTGCCTTCTTCGAGCATAGGTAAAATTTTTACAAGTCTAGAAAGTTTTGTTTTTTCTTGTTTAGCAGTTGCGATATACGCTATATATTCTTTTTGTTTGTAAGCTGATAGTGCTTTAAAATTTTTCTTGGCTAGACTATTTTTAGCAAGTGCTTTATTTAGTAATTCTGGCAACGGTATTCTTGCTTTCTTTTTCTTGACAGGAGCTAGGCTTAATCCTTTATTTTGATTTTCTAAAGCTTCCTTTATATAGTTAAGTACATTTATCTCGTCAATATCAATGTCAGATTTAAAATGCCAATGACGCATAGCCATTGTTTTTTCTTCTTGAACATTTATAAGTACATTCTTAGGGTCTGATAAGAACACACCGTTAAAAAATCCTATTCCAAAATGATTTTTAAATCGTGCAATCCAGAATACATTTTTACCATCAATACCATAAACAGGAGCTTGCCATTTAAAAAATTCTTCTGCATTAGCTTTTAGTGCTAATTCTCGAAGTTTTTGTATTCCTTTTTTAAACTGATGTTCTTCGCTATAATAGGCTTCAACTTTTTCTGAATAATCCATTTCATTGAATTTTATTCCATTGGCTTTCGTGCAGTAAATTCACAAATTCTAACAATTACTTCTGTAGCTTTTACCATACTATGTACGGGTACATATTCGAATTTACCATGAAAATTATGCCCGCCTGCAAAAATATTAGGACATGGTAATCCCATATAGCTCAATTGCGAACCATCAGTACCTCCGCGAATAGGTTTAATAATTGGAGTAACTCCAACAGCCTCCATTGCTTCTTTAGCAGTTTCTACAATATGCAAAACAGGTTCAATTTTTTCACGCATATTATAATACTGATCGTTCATTTCTATTGTGATACAGTTGTTGTGTATCGAATTTAAACTATCTGTAATTGCTTGTAATAATTGTTTTCTTTCTTCAAACTTAGCTTTATCATGATCTCGAATAATTAATTGAAATTCTGCATTTTCAATTTCACCTTTTAAAGAATGTACATGAAAAAAGCCTTCTCTACCGGTAGTATTTTGCGGTGTTTCTTCAGGAGGAAGTATCGACATGAATTCGTTGGCGATACTAATGGCATTAACCATTTTGCCTTTAGCATAACCTGGGTGTACACTTCTGCCTTCTATGGTAATTTTAGCACTTGCGGCATTAAAATTTTCATATTCAAGTTCACCAATTTGACTTCCATCCATCGTGTATGCCCACTTAGCCCCAAATTTTTCCACATCAAACTTATGTGCTCCACGGCCAATTTCTTCGTCAGGCGTAAAACCAATTCTAATTTTTCCGTGCTTTACTTCAGGATGTCTAACAAGGTAATGCATTGCAGTAATTATTTCAGTAATTCCGGCTTTATCATCGGCGCCTAAAAGAGTAGTACCATCAGTAGTTATTAAAGTTTGTCCTTTGTATTGCAATAAATCTTCGAAATAATCAGGCGATAGAATAATATTCTTCTCTGCATTTAAAACAATGTCCTTCCCATCATAATTCTCAATAATTTTTGGATTTACGTCGGTTCCAGAAAAATCTGGTGATGTATCGAAATGAGATATAAAACCTATCGTAGGCACATCATAATCAACATTACTTGGCAATGTAGCCATGATATAGGCGTTATTATCTATAGTTACATCTGTAAGGCCAATTTCTTGTAGGTCGAACACTATTTCTTCGGCTATATTCCACTGTTTTTCAGTGCTTGGCGTAGTTTTTGAATTGGGGTTGCTTTGCGAGTCAATCATAGCATAACGCAAAAAGCGGTCAATAATCTGCTTCATTGATATAATTTTTTAGTAAAAATACTGTTTATTAGTAAGTTGTATAACCTACTAAGCCCAAATCTGTATGGTTTATTTCAAGCATTTAAATGTAATTATTGTTTTTTTTCTCTCAATTGCTTATTCCTATGCGCAATCGCCTGATTGTACGTTAGATATTGGAGGAGAAGCTTCTAATCCCGTAGTTGAGATTTTTCAACTTAATGAAACTCAAATACAAAAACTTGAAGAATTAAAAGCTAAATATTCGCTTTCATCTAAAAGTATTGATGATGAAATAGCCAAACTTTTGGCTGAACACCCACAAAGTACTCCAGAAGAATTATTGACGTTAGCTAGAAAATATAGAGTATTACAGTTGAAACTGATGCAAACTTCACGAGATATTGATGAAGAATTAATTGCAACTTTTAATCAACAACAATACGATTTTTACCTTACCCTTTGCCATGAAGCAGTGCGTAATCCTATAGAAGTAACCCCTGTTATTTATGAGGCAACTGCGGTTGAAGAAAAATAGATTTAATTCTATCTCAACTGTTAATAAAAGAACTTTTTAGTTTGTACTTTTGTGTCAAATATTTTATTAAACTATGTACAAATCACTTGTTCGACCCTTATTATTTCTTCTAGATCCTGAACGTGTACATCATATTACATTTAACCTTGTAAAGGTATTATCATCTTTAGGTTTCGGTGGAATTTTTAAAGCACTTTATTCAGTTTCAGATAAACGTTTAGAACGCGAAGTATTTGGATTGAAATTTAAGAATCCGGTTGGTTTAGCTGCTGGTTTTGATAAGAATGCTGTGTTATATAACGAGCTTTCTAATTTTGGTTTTGGCTTTGTTGAAATTGGGACATTAACTCCAAAAGCACAATCCGGTAATCCCAAACAGCGGCTTTTTAGATTAAAAGCTGATCAGGCTATAATAAATAGAATGGGCTTTAATAATGATGGAGTTATGGAAGCTGTTGAAAAGCTTAAGAAAAAGCATAAGGTTTTAATCGGTGGAAATATTGGAAAGAACAAAATTACCCCAAATGAGGAAGCTACTAAAGATTACTTAATTTGCTTTGATTCATTATTTGATTATGTTGATTATTTTGTTGTGAACGTAAGTTCTCCAAATACTCCAGGTCTTAGAGCTTTACAAGATAAAGAACCATTAACAGCTTTGTTAAAGGAGTTAAAGACAGCGAATGAAAAACGTGCAAATAAAAATAATGGTAAGGGAAAATCAATATTATTAAAAATAGCTCCAGACTTAACAGAAGACCAATTATTGGATATAATTGAGATTGTTAAAGAAACTAAGATAGAAGGAGTAATTGCAACTAATACAACTATTTCTAGAGAAGGTTTGAAGTCTGATTTAATTTCTACAGAACAAAAAGGTGGATTAAGTGGAAAACCTTTGAAGAATAGAAGTACCGAGGTTATTCGTTTTTTATCTGAAAAAAGCAATAAAGCTTTTCCGATTATTGGTGTTGGGGGAATTCATTCTGCAGAAGATGCTATCGAAAAATTGGATGCTGGTGCTGCACTTATTCAAATATGGACAGGCTTCGTTTACGAAGGTCCTGCCTTAATTAAGCAAATTAATAAGGCGATTCTTGAAAAAAAATAAGCGGCAACAATTTAAATTATCACCGCTCATACTTTAGTTAGTTTTGCTCCAGTAATCAAAAACTGTTACATCATCTAAATGCGGACCCAATACAGCACCAAACGCTTTATGCGCTGGATGCGGTAAATAGATATCTCTATCAGCCTCAGATTTAAAAGTCAATAAAAAACCATGAGTTAATCCCTTGTTTAAGCCTTCAGGGCTATTGTTAATTCCCCATTCGTAATCCGCAATTTCAGATATTTTCGATGGTAATGCTGAAAAGGCATCTACTACCTCTTTAATACTTTCAGGAGATGTGCCATCTTTAAATTTAAAAAGAACAACGTGTCTTAAAACGCTATCTTCAGTTTTAGTTGTTTCCATTATTACTTCTTTTTCTTCGGTTTTTGCATCGTCTTTAGGTGTAAAGCCACATGCCAAAATTGCTAACATGAAGACAACTGATAATCCATATTTTTTCATTTGTATTTATTTTCCTTGAAAGATAAAGAAAATAAAATTTCGAAAAAGTTATTCGTATTTTTCGTGGAACAAATAAGAGTATGAATTATGAAATATTATTAGGTTTTGTTCTGGCCACAACAGCTTTGGCTATTTCACCTGGCCCCGATAATATTTATGTGCTTATGCAAAGTATTGCTAATGGAAAGAAGTTTGGTTTAGCGACCGTAGCGGGTTTAATTACGGGCTGTTTGGTGCATACTACTTTGTTAGCTTTTGGTGTTTCGGCAATAATTAAAACAAATGATACACTATTTTTTATAATTAAATTATTAGGTGCATTATACTTGTTTTATTTGGCATATCAGGTATATCAAAATAGCGCCGCAATTGATTTAAATAATGTTGTTTCTGAAAAAGGAGTGCTTCAATTATTCAAACAAGGCTTTATAATGAATGTGTTGAATCCAAAAGTTGCCATTTTCTTTTTGGCCTTTTTCCCAGGATTCTTATTTAGTAGTACGATGAGTACTGTAATACAGTTTTATATTTTAGGGTTACTCTTTATGTTTGTATCAGCCATTATTTTTAGTTGTATTGCAATTTTATCGGCCGCTATAGCGAAGTATATTAAAGAGAATGCTAATCTTGGTAAGATATTAAAATGGTTACAGGTATACGTATTTATTGCGATTGGCGTTTACATATTATTATCAGATAAATAGTGCTAATTTTGTTGGATAGTAGTAATAAAAAGATTTTAAAAATTGCCTAATTAAGAATGTCGAATAAAGTTAAAATCATAGAATGTCCACGAGATGCCATGCAAGGTATAAAGACATTTATGCCCACAGATGCGAAGGTAGTTTATCTACAATCGTTATTAAAGTGTGGTTTCGATACTATTGATATTGGTAGTTTTGTTTCCCCAAAAGCAATTCCTCAAATGGTAGATACATCTGAGGTCCTTTCAAAGTTAGATTTTTCGGAAACAAATAGTAAAATGTCTGTAATTGTTGCAAATGTTAGAGGAGCAAAAGATGCTGTTAAACATGAACAAGTTGACTATTTAGGATTCCCATTTTCTATTTCAGAGAATTTTCAAATGCGTAATACGCATAAAACAATAGCACAATCGGTAGCTACTTTACAAGAAATTTTAAACATAGCCGATGCTGCAAATAAAAAGGTAATCACATATATTTCTATGGGCTTCGGTAATCCATATGGTGACCCATGGAATGTAGATATAGTAGGGAAGTGGACTGAAAAGTTAGCATCAATGGGGACTAAGATTTTGTCTTTGTCAGATACGATTGGTTCTTCATCACCCGAGAATATTGAATATCTTTTTTCGAATTTGATTCCTAAATATCCTGAAGTAGAATTTGGAGCACACTTACATACAACACCGTCTAAATGGATGGAAAAAGTGGATGCAGCTTATAATTCAGGATGCCGACGGTTTGATGGAGCTATTCAAGGTTTTGGGGGCTGTCCAATGGCTACAGATGAGTTAACAGGTAACATGCCCACCGAAAACTTGCTTTCTTATTTTACCACGCATAAGGTGGATACTGGTGTTAATTGGATGGTTTTTGAAGCAGCTTTTAATAAGGCTACAGAGCTTTTTTCTCAATATCATGACTAAGAAGTTGCACCAATAAATCTTGCCAATTAGTTTTATTAAAAAGATTAGGTAGTATTTAATATCTTCCAACACATTATTCTTTATTTTTAGTTCACAGGTTTATGAGAAGTATAAGGCTTCTTATGATATTCAAATACGAATCAATTTCAATTTTAGAATTGAGAATTTATAATATGTTTAAAAATGAAACTATACAGTGCCACAAATAACTTATTAGTTGTCGCCTTCGTATTGTGTTTTTGTCTATCGTTTTCTTTTGCGCAATCCGAGACTTCCTCTGATTTTAAAAAAACGGTTATCACTAGAGACTTTATTTCGGAAGGCGTAGCAGCAGCCGATTTAAATAAAGACGGCGCTATTGATATTGTTGCTGGATATTATTGGTTTGAAGCTCCTAATTGGGAACGTCGTGAGATGGCACCTTCACGCACTTACAATCCACGTGAAGAGTATTGCGAATCTTTTTTAAATATGGCTATGGACGTCAATTTAGATGGATGGGAAGATGTAATCATTATTGATTATCCTGGTAAGCATGCCTTTTGGTTTGAGAATCCTAAAAACAAACCTAGTGTCTGGCGGAAACACATTATTGCAGATTCGATGGGGATAGCAAATGAATCACCAGGATTTATAGATATTGATGGAGATGGTAGACTTGAAATTTTATGTGGAGATGTAGATAAAAATCAAATAGTTTGGTTGCAGGCACCATTGAAGCAAGGTGAAACTGAATGGAGGCGATTCGCAATTAGTACTGAGAACGTTCCTGGAACAGAACGGTTTTCTCATGGTATTGGTTATGGTGATATTAACAATGATGGAAATAATGATGTTGTTATAGCGGAAGGTTGGTTTGAAGGAACTGAGGATAATAAATCTGGTGATTGGAAATTTCATTCGACAAGGATAAGTGAACCATGTTCGCATATGCAAGTATTAGATGTAAACGGTGATGGAAATAATGATGTTTTAACCGCATCGGCACATAAACTTGGAGTTTGGTGGTATGAAAAAAAAGGCGATGAGTTTAAAACACATTTAATAAGTACAACTACCGCTCAGACGCATTCTTCAATAATGGTTGATTTAAATGGAGATGGAAGTGAAGATTTTGTAACCGGTAAACGCTTCTTAGCACATAATGGGAATGATGCCGGTGATGATGATGTGCCTTTATTATTCTGGATTGAATTTACACCTAAGACTGCTCCATATTATAAAGAACATTTAATTGACTCTGATTCTGGAGCAGGTTTAAATATCGCCATTGCAGATATAAACAAAGATGAAAAACCAGACATTGTTATTGCCAACAAGAATGGTGTTTTTATTCTTGAAAATAATATTCCAAACTGATTTATGGATTACACATTTTGTTTAAATAAATACCGAGATCTAGTTGAAATAAAGTGCCATCAATTAAATCTTGAATTTCAATTAATTCTTTTGCATTTAGCGCAAAAGTGACTTGAGGTAGTGGAGATTCTACAAGCAGTGTTCTACAAGTTTCTTTTTCCGCACAATCCTTACAAAGAAAGTTATTGTCTTTTGTATATTTAATGTTTTTAGAGAATTTAGATAATTCCTCTCGGGTTAGTAATAGTCCGTTATCCCGAAAAACTATCTGTACCTTATTACAATCTTTAGTATGGTTATTTTTCCATTGAAAGGCTACGCCTAACTTATTGTGGTAAATGGTGTCTATATCAGGCATATTATTCGATTTTAATCACTTTTTTTTCCTTTAAAATTTTAATGCTTTTTAGAACGTCATTCATGGCTTTTGTCATACTTGATGCAGAAATAGTTGCACCTGAAATAGCATCAATAGATTCGCCGTATGTTGGTTCATCTTCAGTAGATAAACCAATAAATTGTTTAAGCCAACGTTGACTTCCAATTTGTTTTCCATGGTCTTCTCTATAGATTAGCACCTTCGATTTTTTAATGGTTAAATCAATATTAAAAAGAACGATATAGTCAAATTTTCTCTTCATACTAGGGGCTTCACCTAAATATAGGTAGCCAATTTTATTTTCTTCACTATAGATTTCAAAGAAGCTATTTTCAACTAAAGTTGCAGGCGTTTCATTATTAATAGTTTCTGGAATAATGACTTTTTTTAAAACCTTCGTTTCTACTTCGTAGGTAGATAGAATAGCTGTGTTAATCTTTTTTTGCAATCTTGGGTCAATTTCATTTTTTGAAAATGAGATTAAAAGGGTTGCTATAATTAGCAACCCTAAACTAGATAGATTTCTATTTACCTTCAACACTAGAAACGGATTTATCAGTAACGAAATTTTTAATTAATTTGTTTATCTCACGTGGTTTTGCATCTTGCTTTTCAAGTTTATAAAAATGCATAAACAAAGGTTCTTCGTCAACCGATTTTAGTAATGTTAAGTCTCCAGACCTATTGTAAACTTTATCCCAAGAATTTCTAACCTTATTCCAGAATTTGTAATTGTTAACCCACCAATCTTTTGCTGGCTTACATTTTTCATCGTTTACTTTTGTGTAAACATTGTATCCTTTTTCTTGAGCTAAAAGCACGTCTTCTTGATTATCTTCACGTATAATTTTGTCATTATCTTGTTCATGTATCCAACCTGTAGCAGTAATTTCTTGTCGATTACCACGTAGCATAACATTGTAATCTTTTCGTTTTGAATATTCACGTCTTGGTAATGGTGAATAGGTAGTGTTTTCCCAGTAATTTTTACCATCAGCGTGAATCCAAGTAGCAGAACCAGAATATCTAGGGCTATCATCTACCTGAAAAACTTTCTGAGTCCACTGTCCTTTTACACTTTCTTTAGGTAAGGTTGAGAATTTCCAATTGTTATCTTTATCGTAATAAAATACTTCTTGATTTTCATATTCCCAATCTTGGCGCCAATGCTTTATTACCATAGAATCACGCACTAATAATAGATGTTGGATTGATAGTTTGTTTTCTCCATCCTCTATTAATTCGGCCCACTCTAGTGCTCCAGAGGTGTAGTCTAAATGTTTCTCATAATCTATTTCGGGAGCGAACGTTTCGGTGTATTTAAAAGTTACTTCATAACAACCGCACATTGCTTTTATAGCATCAATATCCTGTTGTTTTTTGTTGGTCTCGACTTGACCGAATGTTGTAATTGAAAGGAACAACATTCCTAATAGCGTCAATTTTCTCATTACTAATAGTTTAAAAGTTTGAACAAATTATTTCTTCAACAAAAATAGTATTTTTATTTAGATTGAATAAAAATAAGATATATATTTGAGCATTATTAAGAATCAGTCTAAACAATATTCATGTTAATTAGAATTTCAATTGTGTTATTTGCTTTCATTTTTTTAACAGATATAAATGCGCAGCAAGAGTCCATTGATTCGGTTAAGACAACCAATTTAAATGAAGTTGTGGTTACAGGGCAATACAATAAACAAAGTGTAGATAAAGCAGTATTTCAGGTTAAAGTGATTCCTAGAACGGTGATTGATAATTTGGCGGCAAATAATTTGGCCGACGTATTAAATCAAACATTAAACATAAATATTATACCCAATGCCTCAAGCGGAAAAAGTGGAGTGCAGTTATTTGGTCTTGATTCGCAATACTTTAAAATATTAATTGATAACATTCCTGTAATTAATGACGAGGGTCTCGGAAATAACACTGACTTAACACAATTAAATCTGGATGATGTTGAAAAAGTTGAAATTGTAGAGGGGTCAATGGGGGTGCAGTATGGTTCGAATGCTGTTTCTGGAATTATAAACATTATTACCAAGAAATCATCAAAATACAAATGGCAAATAACACCATATATACAAGAAGAAACCATTAGTAACGAGTATGGTTTTTTTGATCAAGGTAGACATATACAATCGATTAAAGTTGGGCATAATATTTCTGAAAAGTGGTACGTAAATGGTACATATACGCGTAATGATTTTGCGGGTCATTTTGGCAATCGTGAAGGTCAGAATTATGAGTTTAATGACGGAAATCGCGGTTACGAATGGTTGCCAAAATTGCAAAATAATGCCAAGGCACTAATTCGGTACAATTCGAATAATACAAATGCTTTTTACAGGTTCGAATATTTTGATGAAACAGTATCAAGATACGATTCCGTAGTGCGTACGAATTTAAATTCGGCAACACAGACCACTAATCCTACAGCTTCAGATGAGATTTTCACATCCGAAAGATTCAACCATCATCTTAACTTTTCTGGTAATTTGTTTAAAAGCGCGAATTACGATGCATCGTTTTCGTATCAGCAGCAAAAAAGAAATGTAGAGACTTATAATTATCGAATAAAAACTAAAGAAGAATTTGATAATAAAGCGTTCGAATATGAGTCTCGCAAAGGACTGTATTCTCGCGGCACTCTAAATAATTTATTTACTAATAATTGGTCTAATTATCAATTTGGATATGAGATTAGTAGTATAGATGGCTACTCTTCATCATTAGCTGGTGATTTTGAAACTGAAAATATTGAGAGACGATTAGAATCTTATGACGTTTTTACGTCAGCAGAATATTCAGTTACAGAAAAGTTTGCGTTACGACCGGGGGTACGGGTTATGTTCTCTTCAAAATTTGATGTGCAAACGGCCCTTTCTTTAAGTTCTAGGTATCTTTTTAATAATGGATATCAGTTAAGGGCTGTATTGGGGTCATCACCTAGGAACCCAAATTACGATGAATTATTTACCTATTTTGTAGATGTAAATCACGATGTACGCGGTAATGACTTGGTAAATCCAGAACGTGGTTATTCTGGTTTTTTACATTTAAAAAAAGAATTCTGGACTCCAGATAATAACTGGTTACTAAAGAATAAACTTTCCGCTTGGTATATGTCAGTAGATGATCGAATTGAATTAACGATTGTCAATACGAGTCCGCTTGCTTATCAATTTAATAATATTGATACTTATAACACTTGGGGGCTTTCTTTTACGAATGTAACTTCATATAAAAATCTTCAATTAAGTGCAGGAATATCATTTTCCGGTCAGTCCAAAACATTAGAAAGTCAAATAGATTTCAATGATGATTATCTGTATTCACTTCAAGTAAACAGCAATTTATCGTATAAGATTCCAAAGTGGAATACTGTTTTTTCTGCCTTTTATAAATACACAGGCAAGCAATATCAATTTTTGCAAACACAAGATTCGGCGGGTGATGTAATTTTCATCAGAGGCGAGCAAGATCAATACAGTTGGTTAGATGCCACTGTAAAGAAGTCATTCTTTAAAAATAAATTTCAAGCCGCTCTTGGCGCAAGAAACTTGTTAGATGTTACCCGGGTAAATACTGCAACTACAGGCGGTGCAGTTCATTCTGGTCCGTCTAATACTGTATTACTAGGCTACGGCCGTTCATTTTTTCTAAAACTATTATATAACCTTAATTTTTAAAACCGATTCCAATGAAAAACACAATCAAACTAATATCTATTTTATTTTTACTAGTACTGGCATCATGCAGTTCAGATGATAACAATGTTGTACCTGAAGAACTTGTGGTGGCTTTTGAGAACCCGTCTGTTAGTTTTAAGGCAACGGAAAGCGATAAAGAAATCAATTTAGTACTTTCAACGGCCGCAACAGAAGCTGGTACAATAAGTATTTCGTTTACGGGATTAAATGCTATTTATGGTTCAAGTGAAGATTTCGTAACAGTTCCGGCTGCTGAAAACGGAGTTATTTTAGTGTCAATACCAAGCGGTGCTACGAGCGCATCATTTAGTTTTTCAAAATTGAAAGATGCTATAGAAGGTGAAGAAAAAAGCATTGATTTCAGCATTGCTTCTGTAGATATTAGTAATGGTATAGCTAATGGAAACACCACAATGCAAGTTGCTTTTGAGGAGACCGCTGCGCTAGGTGGAACTATAGATTTTGAAGTAGGTGGGCCAAACCAACCCAATCAAGTTTATGTTGATCTAAGTGGGCAAAATCAAACTTCAGTTAATCGTGAAAGCTGGGATCTTGCTTTTTACAGTGGAGATGCTTTTAGAGTCGCTATTAATGGTTCTGTTTTTATGGCAGTATCAGAATTAGAAGCGATTGATATAGATGCAGTGGATGCAGCTAGTGTTGCTGAATTACAACCTACTGTTGCCGTTGGTACTTTTGATGCAGCAAATACTACTTTTGTTGATGCTCCAAATGGGGTAATTACTGGTACGGCTATTACCGAAGTATCTGAAACCGATTCGGAAAACAAAGTTTATTTAGTGAATTTAGGTTCTGAAATAGGTGCCGAAACGCCCGAAAATGGAAGTGTAGCTGTTTCTGGTGAATCTCGTGGTTGGATGAAAATTCGAGTATTGAGAAATGGAGCAGATTATACATTACAATATGCAGGCTTAGATGATGCGTCTCACACTGAGCTAAGTATAATTAAAAATGCTGCTTATAATTTTCAATTTTTTAGCCTGGTATCAGAAAATGAAGTAATTGTAGAACCAACAAAAGACAAATGGGATATCAATTTTACAGTTTTTACAAATGAAATTGAAGGTTATGGGTCTTATGGATATTCCGATTTTGTAACAACTAATTCTAAAGCAGGCACAGTAGCTTATATGGTTGAAGTGGCAACCTTAGCTTATGCTGATTTCTCCGTTACAGATATTGATGAATCATCTTTTGAAAATGACCAACGTGTAATAGGTAGTAATTGGAGAAATGGTGGCGGACCAGGAACTTTACCTTCATTAAAGGAAGATGTGTATTTTATATTAAAAGATTTTGATGGGAATAATTATAAATTAAAATTTACAGCATTAGTTAATGAAAGTGGTGTAAGAGGTTATCCTGCTTTTGAGTATACTTTATTAGAATAATAAGGATTACAATGATTTTGATTTTGAGTTAATTTTAAAACCGAACACACTTCTAGGTGTTCGGTTTTTTTCTAAAAATAGATAATGGAATTACTATATAGAAACGACTATGGTGCAACATTTAAGGTTACAAATAGTGCTAACCCAGATTGCGTCGTGCAATTAATTGTCGATTCGGTAGGAATTTATATGTCTAAGAGTGACCTAGATTATTTAATGATTATTGTTTTAAAAACAAATGAGCCATGTAATTGCGAAGATTGTGAAGGTGGTTCTTGCAATAAAATTTGGTGTTCTAATCCGTTAGTAGATATTTGCTTAAAAGTAAATGAACCTGTACTGCATTTAATGGAAGATTTAATAAAAGGAACTCAGTTTATGCTTAATATGGACGATACATTAAATGAATTTCGCTTAAACACATAAAATTTATAAACCTATTATTTGAATAGACCTTAAAGCTGATTAACTTCGTTAAAAATTTTAAAACCATGAATTCATCAATAGAAAAGTTATTAAACGATCAAGTAAAATTTGAAGCAAGTGCATCAATGCATTACTTGGCAATGGCGTCTTGGGCAGATGCCAACGGATACAATGGTGTTGCAGAATTCTTTTACAGTCAATCTGAAGAAGAAAGAGTTCATATGATTAAGTTGGTGAAGTTTATAAATGAACGAAGTGGTAAAGTACTTGTGCCTGCGCTTGATCAACCAACCCCAGAATATAAATCACTTAATGAGCTTTTTGAAGTATTTCTAAAAAGTGAAATGTTTGTTACCGAACAAATTAACCATGTAATCTTTGAATGTTTAGATAAAAAAGATTACAACGTACATAATTTTATGCAATGGTATGTTACTGAGCAGTTAGAAGAAGAGGCTGTTGCACGCACACTATTAGATAAATTAAATATTATTGGAGATGATAAATCTGGACATTATATGTTTGACAGAGATATTAATACTATTGTTAGTTCCGTTGATGTACCAGAATAATATATAAGATGTTCTAAAAATGTAAAAGATTCCGTTTGTCGGAATCTTTTTTTTTGTAGGTTTGTTATTATTTAGATTTAATAAAAATAATGAGCCCAGTAATTCTAATGAGTCCTTGTGTAATGGTTTCCGCTGATTGTGGAGGTTGTACGGGCGATAAAAAGAAAAAATGCTGTAAAAAGTACAAGAAAAAGGGGAAATCGAACTGTAGTCGTTGCCCTAAATTGTAGTTTTTATAACTATTTCCACCATCCCTTTTGCTTTCTAATATATACGATTTGACCAGTGTGATAGGCATTATGTGAACACATGTTAGCGATATCCGAACTCCATTCATTAAGCTCACTTTCTGTTGCTGTTTTAATTGTATTAACCCAAACGGATTGAATACTATCTAATCTTTTAACAGCATCCGTCCACTCATTCATATTAAGTTTTTTAAAAGTGACATCGTTATCATTATCAAAACTTGGTAATGGTTCACCTTTAAAAGCTAATAATTCTCTTTCGTTCCAAAAAATTAAATGTGAAACTAATTCTGAAATAGAATGGTTTGCGTTTTTGTCTTTCCAATTAGCTTGTCTTACGGTTATGTTTTGTAATGCCTTACTTGTGGGAACAAACCAACCTTCCTTTTTGTGCGTATTTTCTAATTGTTCAAGCAGAATGGATTTCACCGATGGTTTATTTTTCTGACTTTGACAGGGTAGGGTTAATAGTATTAGTAATAATAAAAATGTAGTTTTCATATGTTTGTTCTGGCCATTCTAATTATTAAAATTACTGTATTTATTTCAACGATTATAAATAGGTTTTAAAACACATTTCTTAATCCGAATTTTTGAGTGAATGAAAATTGCTTTTGTTGCTCATAATTATTTAACTGAGGTGTTAACCGAGCGGTTTTATAAATCTTCCTTAAGATTTTCCATTCGATTTTTAGAATAAAAATAGATAAATATTTTGTTTTTTTTACTCCATTGAAAATCAAATATTTGTTCTTTAAAATGAAAGAAAAAAAATGGGTCGCTTTTTAATTTTTATTTAATCAAAAATTATATTTATTTTTTTTCGTCTTTTATTTTTTTTGTAAAATATTGGTTATCAGCATTTAAAAATAAATCATCTCTTGTTAAACTTTATTATGTTAATAAACATGTGGAAAACCCAATGTATGTTAAGGAAAAGTAAAGGGAATAAAAATTGAACTTTACAACACACTAAGAACACCATTAATAATCCGATTTAATTCCATGGAAATTACCCACCTCATCAAAAGGGATTTCACAAAGAAACCCTTTCAGTTGCACAAGATTACTGACGCCGTTTTAAAAGCTATGACAGCTGTAGAACATGGCGGATTTGCAGATGCAACTCGTATTTCAGACAATGTATATGCATCGCTTTTAGAGCGAAAAGTATTAGATGAAAGCTATGTGCCTACTGTAGAAGAGGTCCAAGATTTTGTTGAGAATAAACTGATGGAAGGTGGCTTTTTTGATGTGGCTAAGGGTTACATTCTTTACAGAAATGAACAAGCTTTAAAAAGGAAAACAAATATTTTTGAGAAGCGTATAAATTTAAAACCGTATGAGTATCCGGAATTGTACGAATATGTTCCAGCAATTCGTCATTCGTATTGGATTCACTCAGAATTTAATTTTACAAGTGACATACAGGATTTTAAAACTCGTTTAAATGAAACTGAGCGAAGTGCAATAAAAAATACCATGTTAGCCATTTCGCAAATTGAAGTAGCGGTGAAAAGTTTTTGGGGCGACATATATCATAAAATGCCAAAACCAGAAATAGGTTCGGTTGGTGCAACTTTTGCAGAAAGTGAAGTGCGACATGCAGATGCGTATTCTCATTTACTTGAAATTTTAGGATTAAATGCAGAATTTAAAAAGCTTAAGAAAAAACCTGTAATAATGAAACGTGTGCAGTATTTAGAAACTGCACTAAAGAATGCAAAAAGTGACGATAATAAAGAGTATGCAGAGTCTATTTTATTGTTCTCACTTTTTATTGAGCATGTATCATTGTTCTCACAGTTTTTAATTATTATGGCATTCAATAAACATAAAAATATGCTTAAAGGTATATCTAATGTAGTTGAGGCTACTTCTAAAGAAGAGCAAATTCATGGGGATTTTGGTATTGATATCATTAAGATAATTAAAGATGAAAATCCGGAATGGTTCGATGCAGCACATGAAGAAACAATTCAGAAAATGTGTAAAGAAGCATTCACATCTGAGAGTTCAATTGTAGATTGGATTTTTGAAAAAGGAGAATTAGAATTTTTACCAAAAGCAGTGGTAAATGAATTTATTAAGAACCGTTTCAATAGTTCTTTAGAGAGCATTGGAATTGAAAAAATATTCGAAGTAGACGAAACATTATTAGCACAAACCGAATGGTTTGATGATGAAATTATCGGCACTAAACATGGCGACTTCTTCGTAAAACGGTCTATTAACTATAGCAAAAGAACACAAAGTATAACTAGCGACGATCTTTTTTAAATGAATGAATTAAACACTACCCAGGAAACACAAACAACCAATATTTCAGACACTGATCATCTTGTTAATGCGAGAAAAGAAGCTTTACAAAAACACAAAGAAAATAATGACTCAGGTTTTCAATGGTTAACCGAACACAGTCGCAACTTTTTAAATTCAGGATATTTAACTGAAGGCGTTACTGCGGAGCAGCGCATTCGTGAAATTGCTGATAGAGCAGAGCATCTTTTAGATATGCCGGGCTTTTCAGATAAGTTTTTCGGTTACATGTCAGAAGGTTTTTTCTCATTGGCATCACCAGTTTGGTCTAACTTTGGTAAAGAAAGGGGCTTACCAATAAGTTGTTTTGGATCACATATTGATGATGATATGGGTAATATTTTATATACCCAATCTGAAGTAGGAATGATGTCTAAATTAGGAGGTGGTACTTCTGGTTACTTCGGTAAAATAAGACATCGTGGTGCTGACGTTAAAAATAACGGTCAGGCTTCAGGAGCTGTGCACATTATGCAGCTTTTTGAATCTATGGTAGATGTTGTAAGTCAAGGTTCTGTGCGTCGTGGACGTTTCTCACCTTACTTACCAGTTGAGCATCCAGATATTGAAGAGTTTTTAGAAATAGGTACAGAAGGAAATCCAATTCAAGAATTGACTCATGGTGTCACCGTGACCAATAAATGGATGGAAGAAATGATTGCTGGTGATACGGCTAAGCGTTCAATTTGGGCAAAAGTATTACAACGAAGAGGCGAGATGGGTTATCCGTATATCTTCTTTAAGGATAATGCAAATAATGGTGCTGCAGATGTTTACAAGGACAAGCAAATGCCAATTTATGCTAGTAATCTATGTACAGAGATAATGTTACCTTCAAACGACGATTGGTCTTTTGTGTGTGTCTTATCTTCAGTTAATGTTTTGCATTACGATAAATGGAAAGATACCGATGCTGTTGAAACTATGGTTTATTTCTTAGATGCTGTTATTACAGAATTCTTAGAAAAGCTTGAAGCATACCGTGATTCTGATAGTAGAGAGGATCGTCAGACTTTCCTTTTTATGGAACGCGCTTATAATTTTGCAAAGGAAAACCGTTCGTTAGGTTTAGGTGTTTTAGGATGGCACTCATTATTACAATCTAGAATGTTACCTTTTAATAGCCAAGAAGCTTTTAATTTAAATAGTGAAATATTTAGAAAAATAAAGGAAAAGTCATATAAGGCTTCAGAAGAATTAGCCGATAAATTTGGAGAAACTTCTGTTCTTAAAGGTTACGGAAGACGTAACGCTACATTAAATGCTGTGGCGCCAACAACATCTTCAGCTTTTATATTAGGTCAAGTCTCACAGGGTATAGAGCCAATATGGTCAAATATTTATGTAAAAGATATTGCTAAAATAAAGACGACAATTAAGAATCCATTTTTGGTTGATTTGTTAGAAGAAAAAGGACAGAATGTTACTGAGGTATGGCGCAGTATTCGTGAGCGCGATGGTTCTGTACAACATTTAGAATTTTTATCTGACTTAGAAAAAGAGGTTTTTAAAACGTATTCTGAAATTGACCAGATGGATATAATTTATCAAGCTGCAAACCGTCAAAATCATATTGATCAAGGGCAATCTGTGAATATTATCGTGCACCCAGATATGCCAGTGAAAGAAATAAATAAAATTCATGTTACTGCATGGAAATTAGGTTTAAAGTCGCTGTACTATCAACATAGTATGAATGCTGCACAGAAATTTAAGCAGAAAAAAGATTGCGCAAGCTGCGAAGCTTAAAACATATTAAATCACATATATTTAAAAAATCGGCCTCTTAACAGAGGTCGATTTTTTTGGTTTCGGGGAGTTATAAGTTAAATCTTTACTTTTATTTAGATTTAATTTAAATAAACTTTTGTGAATCTTAAAACTGATTTATATTTGCAGCCTATTTTAAAATATCAACCAAAATGCGGCAAGTTCTATTTCTTTCATTTTTGTTTATTTCCTCAGTAATAATTGCACAGACAAAGACCGATTCTATCGCTTTAAATCCGCAAAGTCAACTCAACAGTGCTCAGCGTTTACTTTCTGGTAATTATGCATCAGCGGTTACCGTTAGTGCTTATGCCGAAATTGTATACAACCAGCCTGAAGGTGATAATGCTGTTTTGGATATACCGAGAATGGTTTTGCTTTTTGGATATCGCTTTAATGAAAAAGCTCAGTTTGTAACTGAGGTTGAAATGGAACATATAAGATTATTGGTAATTGAGCAGGCATTTATTAATTACAATATTGCGAATAATGTAAACTTACGAGGTGGATTAATGCTAGTACCTATGGGTATCGTAAATGAATTTCATGAACCAACAACTTTCAACGGTACAAATAGGCCATCTGTTGATAGATTTATAGTTCCAACTACTTGGCGTGAAATAGGAGTAGGGGTAAGTGGTAAGTTTAATGATTTGTCTTTAGGTTATCAAGCTTATATTTTCAACGGGTTTAAAACTATTGAAGCTGATGGTTTAGGTGGAATTTCTGGATTGTTACAGGGTTCTGATGGACTACGTTCTGGACGACAAAGTGGAGCACTGTCAACTATGGATAGTCCGACATTTTCAGCGAAATTGGATTATTATGGAATATCAGGCTTGAGATTGGGACTTTCAACTTATTTGGGTCAAACGCAGGCTTCTGATGAATTCGAAGTATTAGAAGGGTCAAGTATTGGGGTGTCTATGTTTGGATTAGATGCCAGATATGCTTACAATAGATTCACCGCTAGAGGTCAGTTTATTTACAACTCACTTTCAGATACTGAAGCATATAATGTTTTAACAGGCAAAGATTTGGGTAGCTCGCTAATGGGATACTATGTTGAAGGAGGTTACAATCTTTTGTCAACAGATAAAAAACAAAAACTGTTTGTTTTTGCCAGATATGAAAATTACGATACACATGCCGATACAGCAGGTGATTTAGAGCAAAACCCATTATATGATAGAACAGATGTTACTACGGGTCTTTCGTACCATATAGCGCCAGGGGTAGTACTAAAAGGGGATTATCAATTTAAAAGCAACGCGCTTAATGGCAGCGATGTGGATAATCAATTGAATTTTGGTATTGGAGTTTGGTTCTAAAAGCCAAATCAGAAAAGGAGCTATAGTTCATATTTTTTATAAAAAACGATTTCATCTTTATTAAGATTAATTCCAAATAACTATATTTGCCTCATGCAATTGTCCAAAGCAACATATGGTGTTTTTTTATTGACAATTTTTTTATTGCTTGGTTTCGGTCTTCCTAAGAAAATTGAAAAAAGAGTGGTAAAGGAGGTAGAAAGAACATTTGAGGTTACCGATATTTCCTTTAAATCCATTGTTGTAGCTGGTGAGTTAAATGCAGAACTCCCATCAAAAATCACTGAAAACAACTTTAATGCAGTGTATAAAAACGAGGCGTTGTTAGGTTATGTTTTTGTGGATAAAGCATCGAGTAAGACAGCAAAATTCGACTACTTAGTGTTGTTTAATAATAATCTTGAAATTGTTAATTCTAAGGTTTTAATTTATCGTGAGGAGTATGGTGGTGAAATTGGAAGCAAAAGATGGTTGAAACAATTTTTCGGTAAATCAGGAAAAGATCGTGTTAATTTTGAAACTAACATCGATGGAATTTCAGGAGCCACAATCTCTGTGCGCTCAATGACAACAGCAATAGATAATCTACTTCAGACTGTTGGTAAATTACAAGAAAAGAATATTCTATAATGCAGTATAACGGTTTGCTGCTCACTTTTCCGAAGGAAATAAAATTATTTATAGCTTGTTTTGTTATAGTGCTTTCTGTAGGGTTTTTTACGGGTCTTTTATTTATTTCCGAAACTGACAGCAACAATCCAGCAGGAATTGAAGAGAATTATTTGGGTAACGAAGATGATGAGGAAGCTGAAGAAATGAAATTCAAAAAAAGCGACCGACAGATGCTTACTATTGTACATACTCATATACTGTCAATGTCTTTAATTTTCTTTCTTCTAGGCGGATTGGTTTGGCTCACTAAGGCATCTAAAAAACTAAAATTATTTTTAACCATAGAGCCATTTCTTTCTGTAATTCTAACTTTCGGCGGAATTTATCTTATATGGACAGGAGTGCTATGGATGAAATATGTAGTAGTTTGTTCGGGTATTTTAATGACTGTCACATTTGCGGTCTCAGCACTCTTAGTTTTATCACAAACGTTAAGAAAAAGTCAATAGTTAATAGATTGCCGTACTGTGTAAAAACAGCCATAAAAATCCCTATATTTGCACGCAATTAATCTGTAATTGCAATGAACGCCCACCAACATAAAATTTTAGGAGAAGGTCTTACATACGACGATGTGTTATTAGTACCTGCCTATTCAGAAATACTTCCTAGAGAAGTAGATATCAAAACAAAATTTTCACGTAACATTACAATCAACGTTCCTGTTGTTTCGGCAGCTATGGATACCGTTACCGAATCTCGAATGGCTATTGCTATGGCACAAGAAGGCGGTATTGGTGTTTTGCATAAAAACATGACTATTGCGCAACAAGCGATGAAAGTTCGAAAAGTAAAACGCGCTGAAAGTGGTATGATAATCGACCCGGTAACTTTACCGCTCGAGTCGAAGGTGAAAGATGCTAAGGCTGCAATGAAAGAATTTAGTATCGGGGGTATTCCTATAGTTGATGCAGCTGGTAAATTACTTGGTATTGTTACCAATCGTGATTTACGATTCGAAAAGAATAATGAGCGACCTATATCTGAGGTAATGACTTCTGAGAATTTGGTAACTACAAGTGAAGGCACTTCTTTAACGCAAGCAGAAGATATTTTACAAGAGAGTAAAATTGAAAAATTACCTGTCGTTGATGATAATTATAAGCTAATTGGTTTAATTACATTTAGAGATATAACCAAGCTCACACAAAAGCCAATTGCCAATAAAGATAGCTTTGGTAGGCTACGTGTTGCAGCGGCTATAGGTGTTACTGGAGATGCTGTTTTAAGAGCAGAAGCATTAGTGAATGCGGGTGTTGATGCTGTTATTATTGATACTGCGCATGGTCATACCAAAGGAGTAGTTGATGTATTAAAAGAAGTAAAAAAGAAATTTCCAGAGCTTGATGTTGTTGTCGGTAATATAGCAACCGGCGATGCGGCAAAATATTTGGCAGATGCCGGAGCAGATGCCGTAAAAGTTGGTATTGGTCCAGGGTCTATTTGTACAACTCGCGTTGTAGCTGGAGTAGGTTTCCCTCAATTCTCGGCTGTTTTAGAGGTAGCTGCAGCACTAAAAGGTACTGGCGTTCCCGTAATTGCAGATGGTGGAATTCGTTACACTGGTGATATCCCAAAAGCGATTGCTGCCGGAGCAGATACTGTAATGTTAGGTTCGTTATTGGCAGGTACCCAAGAATCTCCTGGTGAAACTATTATTTACGAAGGACGAAAGTTTAAAACCTATCGTGGTATGGGTTCCGTTGAAGCCATGAAGAAAGGTAGTAAGGATCGTTACTTCCAAGACGTAGAAGACGATATTAAAAAGTTAGTACCGGAAGGAATAGTAGGTCGCGTACCCTACAAAGGTGAGTTATATGAAAGTATACATCAGTTTGTAGGTGGATTGCGAGCAGGTATGGGATATTGTGGTGCTAAGGATATCGAAACTCTAAAAGAGACCGGTCGATTTGTAAAAATCACTGCTAGCGGTATCAATGAAAGTCACCCACATGATGTTACCATAACCAAAGAGTCTCCAAACTATAGCAGGTAATAAAGTCTCTTGTGATTCGTTAATATGTTAATTCCTCTAAACATTTCTTATGCGAATCATACTTATTGCATTAATCTTGTCAGTATCTTTCTTTTCTTGTGAAGATGATGTTGCAAACGATAAAATTATTTCTGAATCCATTGGGATAAGTCTTTCGGATATTCCAGATATTTTGGAGGAAACAATTGATTTAAATATTACTATTCAAAGTGATATTGATATCGCTATGACTACAATTTTTATTGACGAAGAATTGGTTACAACGGTTGCCGATAAATCTTTTTCAATAAGTATAGATCCATTTGATTATCCTGTTGGTAATAGGACAATAAAGGTAGTTGTTAAATCTATAGATGGAGATATAAAGGAAGTAACACATAGTTTTGTAAATAAAAAATTATTAATCACACTTAATTACATAACACCAATAGCAGATTTTGTTGCGGTACAGGCAGCTGACGGGTCATTAATAACCTACGAACAATATGAAGGAGAACCTTTAAAATTATATTCCAATGATAATTTTGAGCGGCAAAATTTTACAGTTACAGCATATCAATTGAACAGTTTTAATAATACCACCTATATTACTTCATTTTTAAATTTAGAACCCGGAGCCAGTAATCTAACTTTTGAAGAACAGGAAGAAGAAATTAATGGTTTGCGTTTAGGAGTAACTGATAAAAAACAGATCGCGTTTTCTTCATTAGGCAAGCATTTAGTAGGAAGTTATAATGGTGTAATACAAACGGCGAATGGCAACCTTAGTTATTTACCTCAGTTAAGCGGAGAATATGATTTTTTATATAATATTGATTTAGAAGAAGATTTCTATTTGTTTTCGATTTATGAAAAAGAACCTGTATTTAAGAACAAATATTTAAAAGCCAATATTCAAGAATTAGCCACTAATGTTTATACCGAAGAAGATTTTCTTCCGGTTGAAAATTTTAAGGAAGTTACGGTATCATTGGTCAATACTCCCTATTTCAATTATAGAGTAGAAGGTTATAAAAATTATGAGGATTACCTTAATTATAAATTTAACATGGTAAATTCCGACTACTTATCTGAAGAAACAGATTATAAAATTAGGATTCCTTTAATAGATGAATTCAATCTTTATCAGGTTAAGTTCGCTACTAAATTAGAAAATAATTCTACAGTAGAAGTTCATCAACATATTGCCGAGAATCAAACGGAAATCAATATTCCTATAATGAATGTAACGAAGCTTAATAATTCATTATCCTTTACAGGAGAGAGAGAATTTGATTATTCCGTTCTAAGGTATATAGATGAGACTGAAAACTTACAAGATGATTATTCGAATTTTAGTTGGAGAATTTTTCAAAACTACAATCAAGAAATTAGTTTGCCAATCTATACCTTAGAACATCCAGATGAGGTTCTAACGTTAATGAATTCTACTAGTCTAAGCCCCTCATTTTCAATCGATAGTGGTAAGAAGTTAAAGGTAGATTTAGTTGATCATGAAGATGCAATTATTCTTGAGAATATAATTTTTAGTCACGGTTATTCATCTAATGAAAAGGGGTATAAATACATTTTTAGTTTTGATGGTCTTTTAGAAAAATAGTGTACTAAAGTTTTTATTCCAAAAATTGCATCTGAGGATAATAATAGTATTTTTGGGTGAAACGGTTGATTAGTCTGCATTTATGGCTTTTTTACATGTTAAAAAACCATATGGACTACGACAATAAGGCTGACGATTATTACAAACATGGAAGGCCAGAGATGTTGGCGTACCTGCCAAAGGGATGCAAAACACTTTTAGATATAGGTTGTGGTGAAGGCTCTTTCGCTGCTTATATAAAGAGTAAAGAAAACCTTGAAGCTTGGGGAATTGAGTTAATGGAAGGCCCAGGGAAAGAAGCTGGTAAAAAGTTAGATAAAGTATTTATCGGTCCCTGTGAAAATCATATAGATGCACTACCTGACAACTATTTCGATGCCATTTACTGTAATGATGTTCTAGAGCATTTGGTAGACCCATATACTGTATTAACAATTCTTAGAAAGAAATTATCAGCTAACGGAGTAATTATAAGTTCAATTCCTAATATTCGTTATCACGATGCTTTTAAGAAAATAATCCTACAAAAAAAGTTCGAATACGAGGGGCACGGTATTTTCGATAAAACACATTTGCGATTTTTTACCAAAAGCAGCATTACTAAAATGTATAAAGATTTGGGCTATCAAATTGTAAAACACGAAGGCGTTAATAGAACAAGATCTCTAAAACCATACCTATACAACATTCCATTTTTCTTCACAGCCATGGACATGTTCTATTTGCAATATGCAACTGTTGCTAAGCGAGTTTAGATTTGTTATTCTATTCTTGAAACTCTAAAATATCGTCAACTTTACAATAAAATAACTTGTAGGTATACCATTGGTAGTTTAGGCAATTTGAGTTTGATTTTCATTCTTGTTTTAGAATAATTAGACTCCATTTCGCTTACATTTTTTGGATAGTTGAATGAGTAATTAGTTATGTTTTAATAGCATTGCATATAAGTTTACCAATTAATTCATTTAGTCAGGAATTTTTTTGCACTTATAGATCTACATGAAGTAACAATCACTAAAACCATAAAGATCAGATCTTTGATTTCCAAAACTAAAATTCGCAATTTATTTTGGAAAAATAGCATGCTTTTATGAACTATAAAGAGCAGTATTTTACTACGACATTAAAGATCAACTTTAACACAAGCATTCTAATTTTATAGAGATCAACTACTTCTAGGTGAAAATTTCATTTTACAATGAATTTTTGCTAAAATATTCATAATTTAATGAGAATGAAGGTGTTAGGGTCAGGTTGCTAGTTATTTATTTATGCAATATTAATAGGCGTGATTTGCAATGTACTGTCTTACCTAAATAGGTATGATCTTTAGATCTATAACAGTCTAATTTATAGTCAAAATTTAGGAGGCATTACATGTTTTTTCTCTTTTGTAAGATATGTATTACGCCGGGTTAAAGATCGGTATTAAAACAAATAAGGTAACTAAATGAAAATGAAATACTTATTTATAAAAAAGAGCTAGTATGTAGTATATGAATGTATTAATAGTCTTCAAGATTAGCTAGTACTAGTAGTTATTGGTAAGTATAAATCTTTTAAAAATTTTGGATTCTATCGAAAACAAAGTATTGGTATGAAAATAAGACCAATGTTTTAATAAATATTTCAGCTAGGGTTAAGATAATTATAGTACTTAAAAATGCTTAAAATATTCCGTAGATTAGATCAAAGATCAACATCAATTTAATCGTGTAAAATACTGATTAGTAAGTAGTTGTTATTTGCTTTGTGTGTATTCTTTCCAGTCCTTATTTTTGTAAATATTCTCCCCGAAGTACTTAGCGATATCTAAGAAGGGTTTTGGCTTTTGATAACCGGGCACTGGCGAAAGCATATTCATTTCTTCGTCTAAGAAAACAGTAGTGGGGTAACTCATTTTACCTTGCATTAAGGCTGCAGCAAATTCATGATAACCATTTCTACCAGAAGGCACAAACTTAAAAGTCTTTCCTTTGTATTCAATAACCTCTTTTCCTTCGCCATCTAATTTCACCATATAATAATTGTCCGCCATATAAGAAGCTACTTCTTCGTTTTGGAAGGTATCCTTATCCATTTTTTTACACCAACCGCACCAATCTGTGTAAATGTCTACAAATATTTTCTTTGGCTTTTTGTCAGTAGCAGCTAATTCGGCGGCTTCATTCCAAGATAACCATTCAACTTCTTGGGCATTTACGTTGAATGCAAATAGAGCGCAAGCAATAACAGCTAATATCTTATTTGTGTTTTGGGGTAAAATATTCATAAACTTTTATTTATACTTGAGCTTAGTCCAAATTCTATACCAAAACTAACGATTTTTCGTCATGTTTATTTTAAATGGGTTTTGGTAGCGGTACTTATTTCAGTTAATATATTTTTTAAATCAACTTTTTAATTTATCCTAAGGGTTCTCGCATAAAAAAAGCGACCAATTTAATTGATCGCTTTATAGTTTTTAAACTCCTGCTTTTTCCGTTTTCTTTTCAAAGAGATTTTTGATGTCTACTTGGTTTTTAATTAAATCATCAAAGGTTTCTCGCTCTCTTATAAGATGCGCTTTTCCTTCGTGCCACAATACTTCTGGCGGACGAAATCTAGAATTGTAGTTACTCGCCATTGTAAAGCAGTAGGCGCCCGCATTTTTAAAACAAAGTATATCACCTTCTGATATTTCATTTATTCTAACATTATTGCCAAATGTGTCGGTTTCGCAGATATAACCTACTACAGAATAATAACGCTCGCGACCATTTGAATTAGAAATATTTAAAATAGAGTGGTTGGCGCCATATAACATGGGGCGTATTAAATGATTGAATCCAGAATCGATACTCGCAAAAACAGTTGATGTAGTTTGTTTTACAACATTAACTTTTGCTAAAAAATGACCTGCTTCACTAACAAGAAATTTACCTGGCTCAAACGCTAATGTCAAATCTTTCCCATATTCAGTACAGAATTCATTAAAACGTTTGCTTAATTTTTTTCCAAATTCTTCAATATTGGTTTCGATATCACCTGATTTGTAGGGAACTTTAAAGCCGCTACCGAAATCTATAAAATCTAGGTTTTTGAAATTCTTAGCTGTTTCAAAAAGAATTTCAGAGGCATATAAGAAAACATCAATATCAAGAATATCGCTACCGGTGTGCATGTGAATTCCATTGATATTCATTTTGGTTACTTCAACTATGCGTAGTAAATGCGGAATTTGATGAATACTAATTCCAAATTTAGAATCGATATGTCCTACAGAAATATTTGAATTTCCACCGGCCATTACATGCGGATTTATACGCACACAAACAGGAACATCCGGATGTTTATTTCCAAACTGCTCTAATATTGAAAGGTTGTCAATATTAATTTGAACACCAAGGGCAGAGGCATCTTCAATCTCTTCAAGTGAAACTCCGTTAGGTGTAAATATTATTGATTCGGGTTTGAATCCTGCTAAAAGTCCTAATTTAACCTCCTGAATTGAAACTGTATCTAATCCACTTCCTAAAGAATTCATTAATTTGAGAATGCTCAAATTTGATAAAGCTTTAGCAGCATAATTTAAGCGTAATTGTTTTACGTTGCCAAATGCATTGGTAAGTCTATTAAACTGACTTATAATTTTTCCAGAGTCATAAACATAAACTGGGTCTCCAAATGTTTTTGCAATTTTTAATAAATCGGCATTCTTCATATTGTGGTAGTATTTATAGCAAATCTAGGTTGTTAAACGTTATTCCGCAAAAAATAATATCAACTATATAAAAAATACAACAAAAAGTTATATTTATAACATTTATATTATTTTGTACTTGTAGGGTTGCGCATTGAATTGTATTTTTAAAATCTGAAATTTAATAAATGAAACTACCCTTATTTCCATTGCAATCGGTTTTTTATCCTGGTGAAACTGTGCCGTTGCATATTTTTGAAGATCGCTATAAAGATTTAATTCACGATTGTCGTAAAGAGGCTATAACCTTTGGTATACCTGTGTATATATACGACAGTGTAGCTTATGGCACCGAAGTACAGTTGGTTGAAGTAGTAACAACATATGAAAACGGTGCAATGGATGTTACCTGTGTTGCGCGCCAAGCATTTAAAATAATATCTTTTGAAAGACAAATGCCGAATAAATTATATTCCGGAGGAGAAGTGCAGTTTTTAGATACTGTAAATGATGCTAACGATGTTATGCGCCGAAGAGTGCTAAATAAAATTGAGCAACTTTATGATTTAATGGATGTTCCCTTTACGCCTATTCCACTAGACAAATTTAATAGTTACATTTTAGCACATAAAATGGGGCTTTCTTTTGAGCAAGAGTTTCAATTACTTCAATTAGCTAAAGAGAGTGAACGACTTTCTTTTATAAAGGCGCACTTATTATCGACAATTGCAGTGCTTAAAGAAGTAGGTCGCACCAAAAAGACTATAGAATTGAATGGTCATTTTAAGAATTTTGACCCACTCGATTTCAAAAATTTGTAAAATTTATTAGTCTCCCAACCCTTTTTAGAACAACATGCTTGTAATTCGGCCTTCGTTTCCTATTTTTGCACGTAAACATATATACCTTTAATCAATGAATCTTCACGAATATCAAGGAAAAGAGATTTTAGCAAGTTTTGGAGTCCGCATACAACGCGGTATAGTTGCTCAAAGCGCTAATGAAGCAGTTGAGGCTGCAAAAAAATTAACTGAGGAAACCGGTACAGGCTGGCACGTAATTAAAGCTCAAGTACATGCAGGTGGTCGTGGTAAAGGTGGTGGTGTAAAACTCGCCAAAAACTTGAAAGAAGTTGAAGAAATTGCAGGCCAAATTATTGGAATGAACTTAATTACACCGCAGACTTCTGCTGAAGGTAAAAAAGTACATCAAGTATTAGTGGCTGAAGATGTTTATTATCCTGGTGATAGTGAAACTAGCGAATTTTATATGTCAGTTTTATTAAATCGTGGTACGGGTCGTAATATGATTATGTATTCTACCGAAGGAGGAATGGATATTGAAGAGGTTGCTGAAAGTACACCTCATTTAATATTTACTGAGGAAATTGATCCTGCAACGGGAATTTTACCTTTTCAAGCTAGAAAGATTGCTTTTAACTTAGGCCTATCGGGAATGGCTTTTAAGGAAATGACAAAATTCGTTTCAAGTTTATATAAAGCATATGTAGAAAGTGATTCTAGTATGTTTGAAATTAATCCGGTTTTAAAAACATCTGATGACAAGATAATGGCAGTTGATGCCAAAGTAACGATAGATGATAATGCTTTATTTCGCAGAAAGAAATATGCTGAGATGCGTGATTTACGTGAAGAAAACCCAATAGAGGTTGAGGCTGGTGAAGTTGGATTGAGCTATGTTGATTTAGATGGTAATGTTGGCTGTATGGTTAATGGAGCTGGTTTAGCAATGGCGACTATGGATTTAATTAAAATGGCAGGAGGAGAGCCAGCAAACTTTTTAGATGTTGGTGGAACAGCTGATGCTAAAAGAGTTGAAGAGGCTTTTAGAATCATTTTAAAGGATCCTAATGTAAAAGCAATTCTAATCAATATCTTTGGTGGTATTGTTCGTTGTGATCGAGTAGCGCAAGGTGTAGTTGATGCTTATAAAAATATGGGTGATGCTATTCAGGTTCCAATTATCGTTAGATTGCAAGGTACAAATGCAGAGTTAGCGAAAGAGATAATTGACAATTCTGGACTAGCCGTTCATTCGGCAGTACAGTTTCAAGAAGCTGCCGATAAGGTTAAAGAGGTATTGGCATAATACTTCAGAAAATTATAAAGTGAGTCAAGGCTGTGTTAATTCACAGCCTTTTTTATGTTCAATATTTTAGGTGTATAATATTTTGTTTAACATCAATAAAATTAGATTGTTGGCGCTATTTTAATACTTAATTTTAAATGTATATTTCTACAAAATGTTCTTTAAAATAGTGTTAAAATAAAATTTTCCTGTAACAATTTCATTCCAGAAACGTCTTTTTTATAGAAGCCTTTTAAAGGGCTTTTATTCATCATTTCATCAATCAATTATTAATCACTCGATAATCGTCGGGGTAAAAAACAAAAGTCATGAGAAAATTTAGTTTAGTTATGGTAGCTGCAATGTTACTTTTCACAGGTAGTATTTTTGCAAACGAAGTAAATAGCAACGATCCAACAAAAAGTTTATCAGAACAAATTTCTGAAATTTTAAAAGACAACGAGTTGAACGAGTATATTATTAATCAATCTGCTCAAGTACGTTTCACTTTAAATAACGAAGGTGAAATAGTTGTAATGTCAGTTGATACTAAAAACGAAAAGCTTGAATCATTTGTTAAAGCGCGTTTAAACTACAAGAAAGTTGAAGTAAGTGAAGTAAAGGAGGGTAAATTGTATACCATAGCTATTCGCGTACAAGAATAGTAATTCGATACTTAAATTATATAAGAATCCTAATTGAGAAGCAAATCTCAATTAGGATTTTTTCTTGTTTTTATACTTAACATAACTGAGGTCTGATTGTTTTTTAGGCTTCGGTTTGTTTTTCATTGGTGTCGGTAGGGGTTTACTTTTGGTTTTCATTTTAAGTAATACTTCGCCTGGAATTAAAGGGTTTTCTTTTGTGCCACGCAGATGCAAGACTAAACCATTTAAGAAATTACGTAAAATCTGATCACCACATTCGCGATAATTAGGGTGATCTTCATTTCTAAAAAGAGCCCCCAATTCGCTTTTGGAAATTTTAAAATCTACCAACGCTAAAATTTGAACAATTTCATCATCTCGCAATCGCAATGCAACTCGTAATTTTTTCAATACATCGTTGTTTGTCATAGTCCTTTTTTATTGATATTGCAAAGTAAAACATAGCAGTACTAATTACCTTGTTTTAAGTGAATTATTTATACGAAAGCCTTTTTTTTTCTGTTATTATACTAGTGATTGTAAATATCAAGCCCTATAATATGAGCACCTACGAAGAAAAGCTTAGTATTTTGTCAGAAATGATTTCGTTTGCTCGAGTTGACAACACCATTAAAGAATCTGAATATAATTTTCTTATAAGTGTTGCTGGGCAATTAGGGGTTAACCGTGATACTTTCGATTCATTACTCAAAGAAAGTAGTAAGCATATCATTCCTAAATCTCAGGCAGAACGAATACTTCAGTTCCATCGGTTGGTACTTCTAATGAATGTAGATGAAGAACAGGGTGAAGTAGAAGTAGGTAGAATACATAATGTTGGCTTAGGAATGGGTTTACCGCCGTCTGCAATACAGCAGGTCTTAACTATAATGCATGAATATCCAAATAAAATTGTACCGCCAAAAGTGCTTATAAATATCTTCAAGGCACATTACAATTAACATCCATTACATAAAAATGACAATATGTCATACTCTAGTGAATGAAAAATGACAAAATGACGTAATTATTGTTTTGGTATATAATTTGACTTTTCAATATCGCAATTGAAGTTTAACAAATAAAAAATATATCATGAGCATAGTAAAAAGAAGTCATATGTTATTTCCTGAATTAATGAATGAAATTTTAAAGCCTGATTGGTTTGGGGGAATAGAAAATTTAAATGCAAAAGTACCACCGGTAAACATCAAAGAAAATGAAAAGGATTTTGATCTTGAGTTGTCGGTGCCTGGTGGAAAAAAAGAAGACTTTAAGATAGAAGTTGATAATAATATACTCACAGTTTCTTCAGAAGTTAAAACAGAAACAGAAGAGTCTAATGAAAATTATTCTAGAAAAGAGTTTGGATTCACATCATTTAAAAGAGCATTTACCTTACCAGAGTCAATTGATGAGGAAAAAATAAAGGCTGATTACGTAAACGGAATTTTAAAGTTTAATCTTCCAAAGAAAGAAGAAGCATTACCGAAACCTAAAAGAAATATCTTATTAGATTAGGATGATAAAATTGCATTTTCATTGGTTGTGATAATGCAGAGTTGGTTGGTTGTTTATTAAAGCACCTCTCTTGTAGGGGTGCTTTTTTTATTTAAATTATAAGTAATAAAAGGTATTAAAAGATATAAAAATATATTCGAATATTTGGCTATTTAACCCGTGAAAACTTCAGATAGAATGCTCTTGACACTAAATTAATAGAGTTATAAAAAATTCAAATTTATACGATTTATTTTATTTTTCTTGAAGCATTTTTATTTCATCGCGAAGTTTTGCAGCGTTCATAAAATCTAAATCTTTAGCCGCCTTTTCCATTTCCTTTCTTTTCGATCGAATCATTTTTTCAATTTGATCTTTTGTCAAATAATCCATATCTGGTTCTGCAGCACGCATTTCCTCTTTTTCAAAATGATATGTTGAAACAGAATTTTTAGATAATACGCTATCGAGACTTTTATTTAGTGCTTTCGGTACAAGATTGTTTTTGGTGTTGTAAGCAATTTGTTTTTCTCTTCTATAATTGGTTTCGTCAATAGTCTTTTGCATACTAGCGGTAATTTTATCAGCATACATTATAGCACGACCGTTAAGGTTTCTCGCAGCTCTTCCTACAGTTTGTGTTAGTGAACGATTGCTTCTAAGAAATCCTTCTTTATCTGCATCTAAAATAGCCACCAGCGAAACTTCTGGTAAGTCCAATCCTTCTCGCAAAAGGTTTACACCAATTAATACATCAAAAATACCTTTTCGTAAATCTTGCATTATCTCAACACGCTCAAGTGTATCTACATCACTATGTATATAACGACAACGCACATCAATACGTGTTAGGTATTTTGCAAGCTCTTCAGCCATTCTTTTAGTTAGTGTTGTTACTAAAGTTCGTTCGTCTTTCTCTACTCTTTGTTGTATTTCCTCAACTAAATCATCAATTTGATTAAGACTTGGTCGTACCTCTATAATTGGATCTAATAAGCCTGTGGGTCGTATTATCTGTTCGGCGATAATTCCTTGGCTTAGCTGTAATTCATAATCTGCCGGTGTGGCACTTACATAGATTATTTGATTTTGCAAGGCCTCAAACTCTTCAAATTTCAATGGTCTGTTATCCATAGCTGCTGGTAATCGGAAGCCGTAATCAACCAGGTTTTCTTTTCGAGAACGGTCACCACCATACATAGCATGTACTTGTGGTATGGTAACATGACTTTCATCAATAACCATTAAATAATCATCTGGAAAATAATCAATTAAGCAAAAAGGTCTTGTACCTGCTTCGCGACCATCCAAATATCTCGAGTAATTTTCAATTCCTGAACAATATCCTAATTCACGAATCATCTCTAAATCAAAACTTGTTCTTTCTTCTAATCTCTTTGCTTCTAAATGCTTGCCAATTTCTTTGAAGTATTCTACTTGTGCAACCATATCATCTTGAATTTTATGAATGGCATTCTGCAGTACATCTTGAGAGGTAACAAACATGTTCGCAGGATATATATTTAAAGTCTCATAGGTCTCAATGATGTTATTGTTAAAGGGGTCAAATGCCTCAATTTCTTCAACTTCGTCACCAAAAAAATGGATTCGAAAGGCATGATCTGCGTAACCAGGAAAAACATCAACAACATCACCTTTAACTCTAAAATTTCCATTTCTGAAGTCAGCTGTAGTTCTGGAATATAATCCCTGTACCAACTGATGTAAAAATTTAGTTCGTGCAATTACCTGGTCTTTTTCAATGCTGATTACATTTTTTTGAAATTCAATAGGATTCCCAATACCATATAAACATGAAACCGAGGCAACAACCAATACATCGCGTCTACCCGAGAGTAGGGAAGAGGTAGTACTCAAACGTAATTTCTCAATATCTTCATTTATAGAAAGATCCTTCTCAATATATGTTCCTGTTGTTGGAATAAATGCTTCAGGTTGGTAATAGTCGTAATACGAAACAAAATATTCAACTGCGTTTTCAGGAAAAAACTGTTTGAATTCTGAATATAATTGTGCAGCTAAAGTCTTATTATGTGCTAAGATTAAAGTTGGTCGCTGAACTTCTTTAATAACGTTAGCCACCGTAAAAGTTTTACCGGAGCCCGTAACACCTAAGAGTGTTTGATAACGTTCTTTTGTATTTATGCCATCAACTAATTGTTTTATGGCTTGTGGTTGATCACCTGTTGGTTCGAATTCTGAAACAATCTTAAATTTCATGCCTTAAAATTACGAAAGACGAACGGTTTAGGCCTAAGAGGATTTCAATAATTTCAAACTAACGTTTTAAAGAAAAATGACCAGTGACTACTTCTTTATTTTCAGTATTCTCGAATTTGTACCAATAATCAGACGATGGCAAAAGTTTGCCATTATAGGTGCCGTTCCAGGTTTGATCTATTGTGTTTGTTTGAAATACTAATTTAGCATAGCGGTCAAAAATGCTAAATGTTCCGTTTGGGGAGCAGGCTTTAGTAATTGGAACATAGTTGTCATGTATTCCATCATTATTTGGGGTAAAGAAATTAGGAAAAACAATCGCGCAGGGGTCTTCTGACTCAGGCATTGGTGTTTCTTCGCACGATAAAGGATTTATGGTTATTGAGAAACTGCTTTCGTCAAAACAATCGCTTATTCCGGTATACACGTAAATAAATTGAGAGGTAGTTATTTCATCTCCTGCATTTAACCGCATTCCACCAGCGTTCGTTTCAGTATAATAATTATTGTCTGCAGAAAGGGTTGGCAATATATAACCCTCACAGGAATTTACATCTTCAAGATTATCTGCTGTTGGAGTGGTACAACCGATATTTAAAGTAATATCGTTTCGAACTAAAGTTAAATCGGTTACAATATCACTCGTAATTTCTGCGTGGTATATCCCCGCATCACTTGTCTGAATATTATTTAAAGTTAATGTAGCACTATCTGGAGCTCCCTCAATTAGAACCCCATCTTTATACCATGTATAGTGGTTTTGAGTGCCGCTAACTGTTGTTGTGAAAGTGATGTCCTCGCCGTTATTATGGTTTAAAATTTCAATATCATTAACTTTTCCTTGGGGATTATCACTAAATATTGGGAGGTTCACACTATACTGGTCGAATTGATTTTCAAAATCACCAAATTGATAAAGGTTATTACTGAAAACTAGCGTTCTGAAATCCGGCAATGATGTGAAATCGGGTATTGTTCCTTCCAGTTGATTGTTTTCTAAATAAAAAGAACGGAAATTCATTAATGAGGTAATGTCAGATGGTATATTACCTGTTAATTGATTATTGGAAACTGAGAAACTAATTAAACTAATTAGGGAAGAAATACTATTTGGAATACTATCTGTAAATTCATTATAGTCCAAAGCTAAGTGTTCTAATTGTGTAAGATTTGAAAAAATATCTGGTATAGCCCCGGAAAGTTGATTATTTCTTAAATCCAACCATTTTACGGAAGTTAGATTGCTAAAGGAATCTGGAATTGGCCCCGTTAAATTATTTTCAGAGAGTAAAAGTAATTCTACGTTAAGAAGCTCACCATATTCTGGAGGTATCTCCCCACTTACATTAGTATAATTGATATGAATATTTATTGCCTTTACTAAATTTCGCAAAGAGACCGGTAGTGTTCCTGTTAGGTCTTGATTTCCAATTCTGAAATCCTCTATGTTTATAAGATTGCCAAGTTCGGTAGGAATAGTACCAGTTAACATATTGTGCTCTAAACCAAGAATTGTAAGGTTTATTAAATTACCATATTCTGGGTATATATAACCCGTAAATTGGTTGTCATCCAATTGTAAAACTGTTAGGGTTAACAAGTTTGTAATCTCAATCGGAATTTCACCAGTTAGATTATTATTTCGTAAGGTTAACCATTGTAAATTAGCAAAAGTTGTTAATGATAACGGAATTCCGCCTGTCAGCTCGTTTTGTGCTAAATGGAGAATTTGCAGTTGCGTTAAATTACTGAGAGCAGCGGGAATTGTTCCTGTTAAATCATTACTAAAAAGGTTAAGTGTACGTAAATCGGTTAGAGTAGTGATGCTTAAAGGTATAGGTCCATTTAGTTCACCAATAGCCAAATCAAGAATTGTTAACCATTGTAAGTCTCCTACTTCGTCAGGAATTATTCCAGCTAGATTATTGCTGCCCGCAAGATCGTTGGTTAGATTAAGGTCAAGCCCGGTTACATGGCCACCATTAATTGTTAAGCCATACCAATCATCTGTTACTGGACCAGTAAAATCCCAATTATTTGTAAGGTCCGCATCATTTTCACTAGCCCAATTTGGTCCATCGGTAGCATTGTAAAATGCTAAAAGCGCTGCTTTTTCAGGAGGCGTTACCTGAGAAATTATAAATTGAGAAAAAAGAAGTAACAAGAAAAAAAGTTTAATCTTTTTCATTTGATTATAATAAACATTTTTTTCAGTAGCTATTTTGATGGGGACCATTTATGTAATTCGCAAAAAGTGATATTCATTAGATTTTCTCTAAGAAACTACACCAGTTGAATTTTTTCTGTTTCAATTTTGATACTTAACAAAATTAACGAAGTAATTCATTTCAGGCACTTCACTTCATCTAATAGTTTCTTGTTTTAACGAAAAAGCTCGCTGAAAAGTCTTAGAAAAATTCAGGGATAGTAACAATGGTGCAATTAGTTTTTTGATATTTAAATTAATTTCATAAATCATTAAATAAATAAAATAGCTGTTAATCAAGGAATTGAAGATAATTGTTTTAAGAAATAGTAAATTTCTATAATTAGGAACAAAAGCTAATTTCAGAAATAGAATAGAGGACTTAAAAGAATAAGTCAGTTCCTTTAACAATCTAAGGTTTTATCTTTTTAGTGTAAAATGTCCTTGATAGATTTGACCATTGTTTAAGCTCACTCGAAACCAATAATCTGAAGATGGCAAAAGTGCTCCCCCCATTGAACCGTCCCATCCAATATCATTCGTATTTATTTGTTTAACCAGTTTGCCGTAACGATCATAAATATTTATTGAAGTATCAGCCATATTATTATCCAAACCCGTTACTTGCCACGTATCATTAACTCCATCTCCATTTGGTGTGAAGAAATTGGGAAATCCAAGTATTGAAATTTGTTTTTCGGTAATTCCACAGCCATTTATATCTTGTACGAAAACTGTATATAGTCCAGATTCGAGTCCATAAAAGTCAGGTTCCTTTTGGTAATTTTCATTATCAATTGAAAATTCATAATCACTTTCTCCAGAAATTAATATTTCTATACTGTTATTATTTAAATCGTTATTAATATTTATTTTCTCAATAATTGGAGGGTGTAAAACTGAAACCTTAAAGTCAAAAGTGTTCGTGCAAATTATGGCGTTTTCGTTGGTGTCAAAATAGTTGCCTATCTCTAAAAAATAATCTCCTTCTTCAGAAATTGATACTTGATTGGTCGTACTTATTTCCTGAAATGCATCATCATTTATTTTATACCATACATAAGAATCAAAACCGTTTGGTCCATTGATTAAAAGGGGAGGTCCATTTGAGCAAATTTGATAATCTTCAATAGCATCTGTTATCGGTATAGTATTTACCACGAAGTCAATTTTTCGAATATTTTGACATTCATCTGCATGCTCAAAACGGATGTAAACTGTGGTTGATGAAGTTCTAAAACTACCCAGAATTGGGTTTGATTCTAAACTAGCATCATTAAAATTTTCAAAAAAAGAAACTTCAGTATTAGTAAAATAAGTATTTTTTATGTTATTAATATCAAAGGTGCCTAACAATTGATTATCATTAAAATCGTCATCACAAGTGATAATCGGATTCGCTTCATGGAAACCTATAGTCGTAGGCTTTATTTCAATCGAAATTTCTCCTGTGCCATTACAAGTTTCTGAAATTGATTTATAATAAATAGTGTAATTAAAAGGTGTAGTATTACTATAGTTTTTTGGATTTGAAATTGGGATATTATTTATGAGGTCATCATTAGATTCGTAGAATATTGCAGTACCTTCTGGTAGTGCGGTAAAAGTCTGATTAAGATTAAGTGCCGTTATACCGTCAGTTGAATTATTTTCATCTAAATCACATTGACTAAAAGTTATTACTTTTGGGAAGTTGCTTGTAATTAATTGTAAATCTATAGGAAATGTTTGGTAACATGATATATTATTAATTAGGCTTATTCTAGCGTAAATTTCACTTGTTGCAGCATTTAAAAAGGGACTTTCTATGGGTGCTGTATTGTTATTAGCATTAGACTCATTTATATGTAGAGAAATATCAAATTGAGATGCATTACTAATGCCATTTTCAATATCGTTCTTAATTTCTGCAATAGAAAAAGGTTCAATATTATTACGATCATTATCACATGCAGTGTAGCTCAAATTTGGTGAGTTATCAAATTGTACTGGTTCAATCTGGAAATCTATTATTTCAAAACATCCATTGGCGTTTGTAGCTCTCACATAAATAGTTTCGGAACCCCCTGTAGAATAATATTGACCTGGATTATTAATATCATTTTCGTTATCAAAGGCATCTTCATATGTAGAAAAGTAATCCAGTCTATCTGTAGTACTCGTGGTAATTTGAGATTCATTAATAGTAAGGTCAATTGAGCCAGAAGATCCGACTATACACGTTTGAATATTATCAGGTTTGGTAACATTGGGCATTGGTAGAAATCCTGAAGTGCCAGTCCATTCTAGTGTGAATCCACCAGTGCCAACAGGTCTGTCAATTAATATATAATAATGTTCGCCAGCACTTACAGGAATTGAAGAAACATATCCGTTTCCTAGCTCAGCTGGTCCTCCAGAAAAATTTGTTTCAGAATCTCTTAATCCAGTTTGATTGTAACTTAAACCTGCTTGTAATGGATTTGTTGTGTTGCATCGAATTGGATCATCAAGATTTCCGCAAGTATTATTTGGTCCGAAAATATAAAAATCATAATCCACAACTAAATCTGTACTATTTGGAATTATATTGAAAGCTAAATTTCCACCAGTACCTATGGTTAGACTAAGCCATAAACTGTTTTCTTCGTAATACAAGCAGTCATTAGAACCATCTAATTCTTGAATTCCAAATCCTGTTGCGTTACTTGAAATGTTTGTATTTCCGCAAACTATAATGGCATCTATACAGTCATTAGCTTGTTGGGAATAGGAATATGATATACTAAAAATTAGAAAGGTAAAAACTAGTTTTTTCATTGTGCAATTTTGTTCTATCAACAATATAGAACAATGGAGATTTACCCGCATTTATAGGCAAAAAAATACAAGGAAATAGTGATTGTTTTCTACTGGAATACCAGTAGAACTTTTGAAGTAATTATCTCTTTAAAGTAAAGTGACCATTAATTTCTTGTTGGTTAAATGACATTGCTTTAAACCAATAATCTGTAGACGGAACAGGGTTTCCGTTAAAATTACCATCCCATCCATGGGAGTTCGGGTCTATTTCTGCAATAAGGCTTCCGTATCTGTCAAATATTGAAATTTTACCTTTTACAATTTCATTAATCTCTTTTATTTCTGGAGGATGTATAAGTTGCCAATGATCATTAATACCATCACCATTTGGTGTGAAAAAGTTTGGAAAATCTTCTGTTTTTAAACCCCTTTCAATGAGTTGAGATACTATACCACACCCATTTTTATCTCGAATAAAAACTATATGTGAACCCTCCGATACCGCATTGAAGATTGCATCGTCTTGGTAAGGACCATTTTCACTATCCATAGCATATTCATAATTACCGGATCCAATGGTATTTATAGTTACTTGTTTGCCTAGATAAAGTGGTCTAATTTTAATTGATTCAATAACCGCTACTTCTGAAGGTATTACATTAAAATTATTGGTACTAACACATTCTATTTGAACTCCGGATCGGTCGATTAAATTATAGGCTTCAAGTAAGAAATTCCCTGTCTGGTTTAACTGATAATTTCTATTTTCGGATAGTAAAATTTCTTCACCTTCAATAATTTGTATCCAGCGAAATCCATCTGCCTCCCCTTCAGCAATTACGGGTATAGGACTACTATTTTTACATTTAATAAAAAGCGTTGGGAATTCAATTTCTGGTGCTAAAAATTTTACATCCCCAGTAATTAAATCTATTTCTTCACATGGATTGTCAACATGACCAGTAAAAAAACTTTCTTCTGAACAAGTAAATGAAGAACCGTTTTCATTCTCAGGTCTAATAGTAACATAAATGCGAACATCTTGCGGAAAGTCAATAGGTGGGTCATACGAAAGAACATTACCGACATTGTAATTATCTAAAATATCGTCACCACCAATAGAAGTCCCCATAGTTATATTGTAACTCGTTGCTCCAGATGAATATTGCCAAATAATATCTGTAACTACCGTTACATTTGCAGCGTTGTTATCAGGTGCACTTAATTGTGTACATGTTGGGGCTTGGGTTACATCCATTGTTCTGAAACTAGATGATTCACAATCTGTAGGTGTAGCATTAAATAAAAGGACACTTATTGTAACATAAATAAGGGTATTCTCCGGTAATCCAACAGGGGCTTTATAAAAATTATTTATTCCAGTAGCCTCTCGGCTAACTATATCAGTGCCATTAACAGAAGTGCCTAACGAAATTAAATACCCATTAATACCACTTACTTCAGGCCATGTAATAGTAGCATCTACAGGAATATTTGTTGAGCCATCTGATGGAAAATTAACTTTAGTACAATTTTGGGCATGCGAAAAGAAGACAGCTAATAAGAGTATTAAGTTTAGCATATTTCTTTTCATAAAAAACAAGCTTTAATTATTACCTTTTTAAGGCGAAATGTCCATTAATTTCATCTCCATTTTTAGCAATAGCCCTATACCAGTATGTGGAAGAAGGAATTTGTTTTCCTCTAAAGTTGCCATCCCACCCTTTAGATTTAGGATCTAATTGGGCTAACATATTACCATATCTATCGTAAATAAAAATAGTGTTTAAACTTATTTGTTGTGAATCATCAACTAGAATAAATTGCCAATGATCATTTATACTATCACCATTGGGCGTAAAAAACATAGGAAAATTATCACGGCTTAAATCTCGAGGAATATTTCTTTGTGATATTCCGCAACTATGTAAATCTCGTACATAAATAGTGTGTTTATCGCCAATAACTTTATTAAATATATTACCTGATTGATAAGGGCCATCTATATTGTCGATGGCAAATTCGTGGCTTCCAATTCCATCGGTTAAAACTGTGAGTATTCTACTATCTTTTAGTTTTTCTACTACAATTTCGGTAATAATGGGTTGCTCAGACATTACAACTTCAAACTCACTAGCTGCGCTACATTCAATAGATCCTACAGCCTGATTAATATTATTGTAAGCTTCATACTTATAACGGCCAATTTCATTTAAGGAAACATCTTCAGTTTGAGAAATTAACGTTTCAGAGTTATCAGGATTTATTTTATACCAACGATAGCCATCTGCAATATCTTTACTAGAAAAAACACTAGGTAAATTATTACGACAAATGCCAATTCTTTCTGGAAAGTTTAATTTAGGTTTATTTGTTACAACTGCACCTATGGTACTATCAAATCGAGGGTCGCATACTTCAGCTGCCGCGCTGGTACTAAATTGCTCTTCAGAACATGGACTTAAATCCCCGTTTTCATTGTATGGAGTTATTGAAATGAAAATATCTTCATCTAAAGGAAAATCCGATGGGCTTTTATAAAAGAGTTTGTTACCCACATCAAAGTTTGATAATATATTACCCTTATCTAAAGAAGTACCCATTGTAATGCGATAACCTGTTGCCGTGGGCGCATAATTCCATCGTACCACTGTTGAAGTTTTTACTCCTTTTTCAAGATGCTCAGGAAAAGATATGTTCGTACACGGCGGAGGTGTTGTTACATCTTCGGTTACAAAACTTTCTACTTGACAAGTTTTAACTGGTTGCCCAAAAAGAAATAATTGAATGGTAACATAAATTCGTGTACTTTCTGGCAGACCTACTTCTGGAATATAAAAATTATTCTGGCCCGAGGAGCGTCGATTTACAATTTCACCACCACCGGGTGTTAAACCCAATGAAACTATATAGCCAATTACACCATTAACTTCCTCCCAAGTAACTTCTGTATTTACAGGTACGTTTTCGGCACCATCCACAGGAACTGTAATTACAGGGCATTCTTGACTTATCGCTAAGTTGCTAAATATAAAAGCTATTATAATAAATAATTTTTTCAAAGAATATTTGTTTAGTGCTACAATCACCTCTTTAAAGTAAAATGTCCATTATAAATCCTATCCTCCTCCAATTTTACTTTGAACCAGTAATCGGAAGCTGGTAAAAATTCACCATTGTACGTTCCATTCCAACCTTCACTTTCTACTTGATTTATTTGATGTATCAATTTTCCATAACGGTCATAAATATATAACTCAACAGATTTATTATCGGGTACTCCGATTAAATTCCATGATTCATTAATGCCATCACCATTAGGAGTGAAAAATTTAGGAAATCCAAGTACGGAGATTTCCTCATTCGTAACTCCACAACCATTTTTATCTCTCACATAAATTGTAATTGAACCCGGAGTTATATTCTCAAAAATAGGACTATCTTGATATGGGCCGTTTTCACTTTCTAATGCGTATTCATAATCGCCCTCTCCAAGCGCAATAATGTTTATTCTATTATTCTCTTGAAAGTCTTCTATTTCAATATTCGAAATTTGCGCATTATTGGAGGGAAGTACCTTAAAGTTTTTACTGGAATTGCAATTTTGTGCACCATTGTTATAAGATAAACCAAGTTCTAATCGATATTCACCAGGCTCTAAGATTGTAATATTCTCTTCATTAGTAATCAAATTTTCAATGTTTTCGCTTTCAACTTTATACCACGCATAACTATCAAAACCTTGTTCAGCTTGAATACTTAAATCAGGGTTATTTGTGCAAATCAAAAATTCGGAATCTATATTTACATGTGGAGAAGGGTTTACAATAAATTCTAATAATTCAACACCTAAACATTGATTCATAGCTTCTATCCGTGCATAAATTTTAGTAGCAGCTGTACTGTAGCTATTTTCACTAATAGCATTAGTTTCTAAAGTTGCATCTTGAGTAGAAGTGTAAAAAGTTACATCAAAACCATCATAATCACTTTCCCTAATTAATTGTAGATTAAAAATTCCGGTTAGTTCAGTAGATTGCGAATCCGTTTCACAAGTATAGTATGCCTTCGTTGCTTCTATTCCGGAGGTCGTCGGAAGCACTTCAAGTGTTAATTGAGTTTCATTCGTACAGCCATTCTCATCGGTAACTTTCACAAAAATAGTTTGGTTAGTAGCACTTTCATTTCTATACTCAAAAGTTAATTCTATCGGAAAATTATTTTCTTGGTCAGCTAATGTTCTATAAAAAGTAACCAAATTATCTAGGTTCGGACTAATTTCATTTTTTGCCTGATCTAGGTTAAAATACGTAAAGCCGTCTGAGCTAGCATTCGAGTCTTCATTTTCAATATCACATTGAACTAACTTAAAACTGTTTGCTATCGGCGGTTCGGTAATATTTATTAGTGCATTGCCAATAATATCGCACTGCGTTGCATCAGCGTGGACTATAGTAAGGCGATATTGACCCGCATTATTTTCGTCTATATCGTCAACTTGCAAAACATTAGAAGTAGCCTCTAATATTTGTGTGCCATCATGTTCCCAAATGTAAGTTGCACCATCAATTTCTTCAGTCTCCAGAAGTAATTCTTGGCCTGAACAAAAAGTAGCACTAGTACTTGTGGTGCCGTCTGCTGTTTTTATGAGGCCTGTTTTTGCGAAAAATGATTGTATAAAAGGAGGTAGGCCTTGCATGGCAATACCACTATTTAAATACACTGCATTGTGTTGATAATTTGCTGTAATACCCTTTGCATTAGGATTATTTATTACACCTAAATAGGATGTTCCTTCTAAATATGATTTGGTAATAGTTCTGTAAATTTTACCATTAGCACCAAGTTGTAACGCACCCCTATAATTATTACTTTGATCAAGTACTATTTCTGATTGCGGTATATCAGCACTCGCCAAATCATATTGCACTAAATTAGAATTATGATTTATTTCTAATGCTGGTGCATCAGAATGGGTATGTACATATAAATATTGATTATTCGGTGAGAATTCAACACTGTATGGGTTCTTATTTAGTGCTGAAATCCGTATTCTCTCCGGATTAGTAACCTTTCCTGTTTCTGCATTAAAGTCGTATAAAAAAAGACCATCAAATTCATTTGCACTGGCCATTTTTTTACCATCTGATGAAAACTTAAGATAACCTCTTTGATCTCCAAAAGTTGTGGTGAATTGACTTTTTACAGCACTTGCATTAACACCATCTTCATTTATTTCAAAAGCATGGAAAGTATCAGGTAAGCCATCGCGCCCATCTTCCGTCGATAAGGTCATTATCCAAACCGATTCTTTCGAACAATCTTTAACAACAGCTGCAATTTTTTCGGAACAAGATTGTAGTAAATTAATGTTTTTAACGGTAACTGCTCCGTTTCCATTATCCTCAGAAAGGTCGACGATAGAATAATTTAGTCCAAAATCTGTATCGTGTTCTTCGATTGAGGTATCTACCGTAAAGATGAAAAATATAACATCACTAGCAGGTGCAGGTACAATTAATGCAGATTGTGTGCTTGATGGGTCACCATAGAGTCCGTTGCCATTTTGCATAACTGTATGATTTCGATTGTAAACGGTAATGCCATCTGTATAGAAAAGTAAGGCTCCGTTCTTATCTGAAATAGTAGCACAGCCCTCTTCGGTGCTTATTCTGCTATTTTCTAGAGCCGTAACACTACCATCATTATTAAAATGAAGTCCAGCTCCGTTACCAAAATACCAATTAGCAGTCTCGTCCTGGCCATAATTTATGGCGAAAACAAGCAGCATAATAAGTAAGCAGTAGTTTTTCATTTCGCGTTCTCTCGAACGCATAAGGTACTATAAATCACGCTTTTTTAATAATACGTAAGATAGATAGACAAAAATAGCCGTCCAAACTAATACAATTACAATTTCGTACCAATGTACAGCATAGTCGAATCTGAAGTTTTCTCCTATTTGATCTCCTAATGATTGTACGGCGCCTAATCTACTAAAAGGTTCATCTATAAGGTTCCACATGGCATTTAATGGAAAGAAGCCCATAATAGCATCCGTGGTATTTGTGTCAAAAAGTTTCCATCGGAGCATTCCTCGAACAAAACCTTCAAAAATTTGCCAAAGTATTAAGAAACCTAAGGCGAATGCTGAACGTTTTACCAATATGCCGGCAAACATACAGAAAGCGAAAAAGCCCATTAGTTTTACAAAGAATGCCAATAGAAATTCTAAGTCAGAAAAAATTATAGAAATCTCATTAAAATCAGAATAAGTTAATCCAAGGATTAATGAAACCACAAAAACAAATACTGTTGATATAAGTGAAAATGAGACTACAGTTAAAAACTTAGATAATATAAACTCCTTTTTAGAAAGTCCATCAATAAGGTTTTGTTTAATTGTTTTGTTACTGTATTCATTCGCCATCATAGAAACGATTACAATAGCTAGAAATAGTTTAAAAAAGGCGGTTATAAATGTATTAAAGTGCCATATGTATGGAAAATTAAAGATTCCTTGGTCGGCTAGGTGAAATTTAATAGGGCCAATATCGAATTTAATAGCTGCAACAAGTGCTATTGATGTAAGTAATACAAAATAGGAAATAACCAATATTTTGCTAGCTCTATTGTTCCACAGTTTTATGAACTCTATTTCTAATAATCGCAACATATCTAGTTAATTTGCTTGGTTTTGGGTTAATGTTAAAAATTGTTCTTCAAGACTTTCTTTTCTTTTGACTAAATGTGAAAGTATTATTCCTTTCTCCAGTAATATTTTATTTAAAGTTCCCGCATCTAATTCTTGAGTTAGAAATGCTGTTAACAAACCATTTTCAATTTTTATTTCACCGAAGCTATCATTGGTTTTTAAGAAGTTGGCTAAGCCTTCATTATCATTTGTTTTTAATTCGAAAAATCCATGACTAGATAGCATTCCATCAACACGGCCAGAATATAATTTCACACCTTTGCGTAAAATTACTACGTGGCTACACACTTTTTCAACTTCATCGAGAAGGTGAGAGGCTAGTAATATGGTAGTACCTTGACTCGCAATTTTTTTGATTATTTCTCTAATTTGATGAATGCCTTGAGGATCTAGTCCATTCGTTGGTTCATCTAGAATTAGAATTTCAGGATCATTTAAAAGAGCAGAGGCAATAGCTAAACGTTGTTTCATACCCAATGAATAGGTTTTAAACTTGCTATTTTGCCGCTCTAGTAAACCCACTAATTCTAGTTTTTCTTCAATTTTATCGGAGGACACTTCTTTTATTTTACAAACCAGTTTTAAATTTTGCTTGGCCGTCATGTACGGGTAAAAGTTTGGGCGTTCTATAATAGCTCCAACTTTTTTTAAGGCTTCATGGGTTGAGGTATTACCATCGAACCACGAGAAATCTCCTTTTGTTCTATTAACTACATTTAGTACTATTCCTAAAGTTGTAGATTTTCCACTTCCATTAGGGCCTAAAATTCCGTAAACATTGCCTTTTTCAATAGTAAAGGACAAGTCGTTTACTGCGGTAAGGGAACCAAATTTTTTTGTCAGATTTTTTACAGTGAGAATTTTTTCCAAAATATAATGGCTTTAAAGGCGTTCTTTATAGTTGACGAAGAAAGCATACATTTGTTACAATTGATACAGAAAAAGAATGTCGGAAGAAAGATTAATGTCGAAAAAGAAGCCAGCTTACCCAGTAAGTGAAGGCTTAGACGAATATTTAGCGAATTACAATAGAAAAAGTGAGATACCTATTTTCTATGATGACCTATTACGCTTTTCCGGTTCTGTGGTTTTATATGACAAAAATGATGTAGATACCTTATGGGTGCGTGTCTATTATTCTGAGTTTGAAAGAAAAGAAATTGATGATAGTTTAAAAAAGGTGTATTCTATTTTTCTTTCCGATGGTAGTACGAATATCAATCAATATTTAAATGTTGATGCTGTTGACTTCTGTACGTTCGGAAATTCTAAACCATTCCGTATTAAAGTTAGAAATATTCTAAATGATAATTTCACTTATTTCTATATAAAAAAGACAGATGCTTCCCGAATATATGGGTTGGAATTAGAACATATGCTTTCACCTTACAACTTAAATTTTCTGGTTTATAAGGATACGCTTATTGAAGAACATATTGCAGGGATACCTGGCGATGAGTTTATTAAGAATATGTTGCCAACATGTTCTGAGCCTGAAAAATCACAATTAGCCAAAGAGTTTGTAAAGTTCAATGAACGTTGTATGATACGTTTGTTGGGTGATATGCGCTCTTATAATTATGTAATTGTACCGACGCACGATTTTGATCATGTGGTGTATAAAATTAGAGCCATTGATTTTGATCAACAATGTTACGAAGGGAAGTTAAAGGTCTATCGACCACAGTTTTTTAAGGAAAATTTTCAAATGGTAGAATTGGTAAGAGAGAAGCTTTTACGAGATTCTGTAGATCAATATAAGCTGGAAGAACGTTCTATGGTTGCCAAGCGTATTTTAAGTTCTGGAAACCGGATTAAAAAACTAAGAGCTATCTGTAAAAAAGATAATATTTCTACAGACGAGAATATTACATTGCTTAAGGCACAAATAGAAGAGCTTACTTCCGATTCTAATTTTGGCAAATGCAAGACTATGGGTGAGGTCTTAGATTTGGCGTTAAATTTTGTACGTAGAAACTATGAAGATGTTAGTGTTAAGCAGATAATTGAGCATAATATTAAGATGTAGTGTTGGTGAGAATGTTTAATTCGTAGGTTTTAATCACAACCGAATTTAAATAACTAAATGAAAATATTCTTAATACTATTTCTATTTACTTTTAACATTGTTCTTTCACAAGAATATATTGTTTCAACTAGGAATGACATTTTTTATGGTAAAGTTAAAAGAATTAAAAATGATACTTCAAATAACTTTATTAAGCTAAAATTAAATAAATCCAATAAGACTGTAAAAGTACCATTTAAAGAAATATTGGTGGTTCAGGTCGATAACGAGGAATTATATTATCCTATCAAACATCCTTATGGAAGGTGGATATTATTTAACAAGAAAATAAGTGGATATATAGAATTATATTTTCATAGAACTACTACAATAGATAAACAGCTCTTTACCGAATATGTAATTAAAATGGAAAAAGGTTATAGATTTTTTGATACTAATAATTTGGGTAAGAAAGATTATGAAATTAAATCCTTCACCCGTTGGATTAGATTGAAATTCAAAGATTATCCAGATTTACTTCACGAATATGAAATAAGCAAAATGAAAATCGCAGATTTAGAGTTACTAATAAATAAAATTAACTTAATTGAAGACTAACATTTCTAAATTCCCTTAAGAATTTAAATTTATTATCTAATTATTTTCTTTATTGAAATATACAAGATAGTAGTACATCTGACGTTCTTCATCCCAACCTTTTTCAACAAATTTCTCTGCTGATTCGGGGTTCACAAAGTCTAATTTTATTTGGATGTTGGTGTCTAAATTAATAACACTTTTTATTTTTTTACGCGCTACAGAAACCGCTTTGTTCGCAATGTCGAAGTTAGAAACATCTTCAATACTATATTTAGGTCCCTTTTCAACTTTGTAATTTTTAAATTCCGGTATTAATTCCGGATTGTCCATTACTTCGTTTAAGAAGTTTGTTTCTTCGAAAGCATCATTTTTAGCAAAATGGTTTACTGCTTTGTTCATAAACATTACTTCTTGTTGTTTATCTTCTGCAGGTAGAACCACATCTTTAGCAAAATTCTGACAAAATTTAAGGTAGTTTTTGGTTAAGAAATTATCATCGGTTAATGGTTCTAATCCTAAGAAATTCTCTAACCAATATTTGGTGTCATATCGGTTACTATCAACAGATAAAACTTTGTATCCTTCTTCTTTTTCAACATTAAATATAATACAACCTTTATCTAATTTATTAATGTTTATACCCTGTTCTATTAATAAATCTAAATTGCTACCTTTCTCATCGAACTGAAGAAAGTCTTGTTTTAATTCACTCTTGAAGATGCCAATAGCATCTGTTTTCTTATTGTCCAGAACAACATCATGTAAAAAACTTATATATAATTCTCCACTTTTAATATGTGGATGATCACCTTGATCGTATAAGAATTTAGCAATTTTCTTTGAAGCTTCATGAATATTATCAGGGTCTTCGAAAATTTCAACAGCCAATTTGTATACTTCGTTAAATTCCACATCTACTTCATTTGCTAATTTGAAATAGTTTTCTTCCTTTTCTCGAAATGGTTTGAAGAAATATTCTTTTAATAAACCCGAAATTTCGTCATTAAGTGAAAAGGCTTCATCAGATAGAAATAAACTTTCACTTTTATTTTTATTACCCACTCGATGCAATGATAGACTTTCAATTTGGGTAGAGTACAGGTTAATCATTTCTTAAACAGAATTATAGGTTAGGAATAAATAGTAACAATTGGCAATTAATTAATTCCAATTCTCATCAAAATCTAGGTCGTCATAATTTCCTAGATGTTCTTCAATATCATCATCGTCCTCTTCACCATCAGCCCGGTCCGACTTAAAGTTCTTTTCTGGAGGAGAATCTGGTACTTCTCCAAAAGTAAACAAAAGGTTGGGGTATGCACGGCCATCTTCTTTTTTAACAATATCAGCCAATTCTACAAAGAAAGTCCACATGCTCATGAAATCATACACATATATGAGCTTTGGGTTTCTAACACTTAATAGGTCTTCTAAAAACGTCTCGTTCATTAATCGAACATCAGAACCACTGTCACTCATATCAAAAAGAGCAATTTCTTCGTCTTGGTTCCAACTTTCATCGCAAGTATAAAATGAGGCCATCTCATTACCTAAAAAGCCAAAAGCTTGTGTTATGGCATTGTGCAATTCTTCAAGAGTATTGCTGGCATCGATTTCAATATCTCTAAAGATATCTTCATCGGCATCTAAAATTATCCTGATTTTGTAAATCATATGCTCTATTTTGGGCAGTTGGCAAAGTTACAAAGTTTTATTACTTTTTTTAGCATTTAAGGCTTCCAAGAGTAAATAATATTGAACACCAAATAGTAATGATGCTAAAACCAGGTGTATTGCTTGTGTAGCGAAGGGGAAATCCATGTAATACATTAGAATACCTGTTAATATCTCTAATCCTATTAAAAATATGACCCAATTAAATTTATCGAATCCGAGACGCTCTTTTCGAATGCTATATAATAGAAAAACGTTTAAAAGCACTACTATTACAGAGAATGTACGATGTATATAAAATTGAACTATTGCATCTTGTAACCATAAATTTTTAGCAGAATACCCGACAATATCAATTTGTTCATCTACAAATTGTCTTACCTGAGTACCCAATACTATCTGCACTAAAGTCAGCAGTAGCGCTAAACCTAATAGCGTTCCCAATTTATTTTTATAAGTGAAAATTGTACTTCTTCTTTCAGATTTATAAACTAGATAAATTAATAATGCAACTATGACCAAGGCCATAATCATATGAATTGTGATTTTAGCAGGTTCTAAAACCGAATAAACTACAGTTGCACCGAGCCATCCTTGGAAACCCATGGCAAATACCGTTAGCCAAGAAATTAAGGTTATACTTTTATCAGTTTTCCAGAATCTTATTGATAAGATTGCTAATATAAATGTGGCAATACCAGCTAAAGCACCGAATAATCTATTTACATATTCAATCCAAGTATGAGTAGCATTGAACTCAGCATATTTATGTTTTGTGTATGGCGACCAATTGTTTTCGACATAAGAAATACCTGTTGTAAAATTTTCTTTTGAAACTTTGAGGGCTTCATTTACAATAATAATTTGCCCTTTTTTAACTTCCATTTCGGGTTCCCATTGTAACTCAGAGATATCGGTAGGCGGAATATAGTGACCAAAACATTTTGGCCAATCTGGGCACCCCATTCCACTGCCAGTCATACGTACCACAGCACCAGCAATGATGACTAGGTAAACAAGTATTAAAGTAATTTTTGCAGTTTTCCGAAAGTTTTCTTTCATTTTCTCATACAACTATTCAATTGCAAAATTACTACACTTTAAAGAGAAAAGAGTTTGATTTCAAATCATTTTTTAGATTTCAGTAGCTACGCTCAAGATGAAAACAAAAAAAGGCCATTCTTGCGAACAGCCCTTATTTAAGTTGGTTAATTATATTTATTCTATGACAATGAATTCGGATCGTCTATTTTCTTCATGTTTTTGATCAGTACACTTTTCTAAGGTGGTACAATCATTTATTAATTGAGACTCACCAAAACCTTTACTCGTTAATCTTTCTTTACTAATTCCGTTTTCAATTAAGTAAGAAGCAGTGCTTTTGGCTCTTCTGTCAGATAATTTGTTGTTGTATGATTTACTAGCCTTTACATCTGTATGTGATTGTACTTGAACTTTCAGATTCGGATAATATTCTAAATATTTAAGAACAGCAGTTAGGGTAGTGGCAGCATCTGGGCGAATGTTAGATTTATCTAAATCAAAATATACAGGGTTCAAGTTTAAGAATTTTACTAAATCGGTTCCTGCTGATGCTTTTCTAATTACTTTGTTAAGCTTAATTTCTAAAGCAGTTTTATCTTGACCACGTATTACATCAACATTTGTTTCTAAGCGATTATAACCTTCTCCTTGTCCAATAATTTTATAAACTCCATCTTTAAAATCGTCGCCTAATAAGAATGAACCATTTTCATCAGATATTGTTTCTGCAACAGTTTGTCCGTTCGTATCAACCATAATAACTTGAGCACCCGGAAGAAGTTTTCCGGTTTCTTCATCGCGAACAATGCCAGATAATATAGTGTTTGTGTGAAGGTTAATACGTTCGTTTTCGGTAAAACCATAAATGTCATCATTACCTTGTCCACCTTCTCTGTTAGAAGCGAAGTAACCTTTACGGGTTTCACTATTTATAATGAATGAGAAATCATCTTGTTCGCTATTAATAGGTTTTCCTGTATTTACTATATTTAAATTTTCAGAATCTTCTAGTTGAGTTGCGAAAACATCTAGTCCGCCAAGACCTGGGTGACCATCAGAAGCAAAGTAAAGGACATTATCAACTGTTACAAACGGAAAGGTTTCACGCCCTTCAGTATTAATGCTATTTCCAAGGTTTTTCGGCGTACTAAAACTTCCATCATCATTAATGTTTACTACAAAAATATCGGAAGCACCTATTGTACCTTCCATGTCAGATGCAAAATATAATTTATTTTCATCAGCACTCAATGCAGGGTGTGCCGTTGAAAAATCGTCACCATTAAAGGGCAGCTCAGAAATATTTCTCCATACTCCTTCTTGCAATTTTGCGCGATATATTTTAAGACGACTCACTCCTTCATCATCGCGAGAGAAATTGCCGTTTTTTGAATTGTTTCGAGTGAAATAAACCGTAGTGCCATCTTTAGTGAAAACGGTTGAGGTTTCGTGTGTCTTTTTGTTTAAAGTAGATAGTTTTTGTGGTGTTCCGTAATCATCACCTGATGTTGGCGAGGCTATGTATAAATTAGTGAAAGGTTTATTATTCCAACTATGTATATATTTAGCAGCAGTACCACTATCTCTTGCTGTTGAAAATACTAATTGCTCATTTTTAAATGAAGGTGAAAAATCAGAAGCAGCAGAATTAATACTTAGATTCTTTATGTCATATCTTCCAGATTGTTTTTCAATTTCTAATAAATAATCAGGGTTTGCAGCAATTTTTTCAGCTCTAATTTCCGTATTTTTTGCAGCTTCATATTTTTCCATCCAAACGTTAGAAGCTTCGTATTCTTTAGATGATTTAAGCGATTGCGCATACATATAAACATAGTTAGACTCTACTTCACTATTTTGAAGTTTAAAAAGTCTACTTAACCAATTCGCAGCTTCGGTATATTTTGCATTTTTATAGTTAGCTTGTCCGAGATTTTTATAAATCTGCTCTTGCGAGTATCCTTCTTCTATTAGATCTTCATAAGAACCTATAGCTGATTCATATGATAAGCTTTCAAATTCTTCAAGAGCCTTATTAGCTTTTTTATCCTGTGCGGTTATAATGGTGCAAGTAAATACAGCCACAATAAGCAGATAGTTTATTTTTTTATTCATTTTAAATTTTTTTAGAAGAATCTAGGTGCAATTACCCTTTTATATCTTGTAAATAATTCATACCTCAAAAGCACTTCAAACGAACCATCATTAAAAGCAGTATTACCTAATTCAGTAGTTTCTTTGTCATATGCTAATCCTAACATAAATTGATCAGTTATTTGAAAACCAAACAATCCACTTAAAGCAGCATCCCATCTATATGCAGCACCAAGAATAAATTTTTCGTTTAACATAAAATTTGCCGAAATATCAATTTGTAAAGGCGCACCATTTACGGCTTTTAATAAAGCAGCAGGTTTAAACTTTAGGTTTGGGTTAAGATCAAAAACGTAGCCTGTTATTAAATATAGGTTCATTCGTTCTTGCGCGATAGATGTACTTGATGTGTCAAAATGTTCTGTTTTTAAGAAATTCGGAACAGAAAGACCCGCATAAAAATGATCTGTATGGTAATAAACACCAGCACCAAAATTGGGCGAAAACTTTTTATCTATATCACTAACCCCTAAAGAGGAGGCTTCGTTATTATAATTCTTAAGCTGATTAAAATCTAAGTTTAAGGAATGTCCACCAGCCTTTAAACCAAATGAAAGTTTACCTGTTTCTGAGGTTGGAATGGTGTACGAAAAGACAGCATCGAAATATGTATCTTGATTTGTTCCATTACCAATTCTATCGTTAACGATTGATAATCCGACTCCAACTCTTTTTCCTACTGGAGTATTAACGTTTAATGTTTGGGTTGTTGGTGCACCATCTAATCCAACCCACTGTGATCTATGTAAGGCATTGATACTTAGAACGCCTCGAGACCCCGCATAAGCAGGATTAACCGCAACTGTATTGTACATGTATTGTGTATACTGAGCATCTTGTTGTGCATGAATGCCCCAGACCGACCCAGTAAGAAATACAACTATTATAATGAATTTTTTCATGATTTTATTTTGTCTTTTTAACTGTTGGGGGATATTATCGGTTAACATATAAATAACCTGATTTGGTGTTAGAGGCTCCATCTTTTTCATATTCTATGAGGTAGAAGTAAACACCTACTGGTAGTTCTTCATCCATTTTAACTGTAGCTCGCCCATTGGATATTCCACGGAAAGAGTTAATTCTGGTGTACCCTATGGTTTCGAAAACTAGTATACCCCATCGGTTATATATTCTAACCGTATTGTTTGGAAAAGATTCAATATTGTTAATTTGGAAAATGCCATCATTAAGATTTGGTTGTACCAGATCACTTTCAATTTCTATATCGCAATTTTCACCTGAAGGAGGTGTGCCACCAATAGAACTACATGGATTATAAGGATCAGTTTGATCAACAACTTCTTGACCGTTTGATATTTGATCACCATCACAATCGGAAGCACTCCAAATAGCGTTTGTAGCATCGTAACCACTATAACTTGCTAATTGAACTGGATCACATGGATTTAAAGGATCAGTACCATCGGTAAGTTCATCTCCATTTATAATTCCATCCCCGTCACAATCACCAATTAAATAATCTCCAGATTGAGCAACTGTGATACTCCCTGAAACATAATCACATGAATCTTCTGGGTTAGTGCCGTCTATTACTTCTTGTTCGTTAGTAACTCCGTCACCATCGCAATCAGATAACAACCAATCTCCACCTTGAGTTTCTGTAATACTAGCTATTACATAATCACATGGGTCGTTAGGATTAGTGCCATCCGTAATTTCTTGAGTATCTAATACGCCATCACCATCTGAATCTAAGCCTTGTCGATAATCTACATCGTCACCAGGTAATTGAGTGTCCGGTAATGTTGTTGGATCTTCTATTTCGTCATTAGTATCATATGGGTCATTCACATTTACTCCTTCAAAACCATCATCTAAACCATCGTTATCGGTATCTACATCGGTAAAAGTACCTCTACCACCTTCAGTAAGGTCATCAATACCATCATTATCAGAATCTAGGTCGATATAATCAGGAATTAAATCTCCGTCGGTATCCTCAGGAATAAATCCAATAGTGTATGCAGTATCTAATCCATTTGTAGCAGAAGTTCCATTCGGCACGACATAACCTATGGTTGGTTGAGCCTCAATATTATCAGGTAAACCATCATCATCAGCATCAATATCTAAATAATCTACTCCATCATTTAAATTGCCATCGGTATTAGGAGGTGTTAGTGGTGAAGCAGCAGTGGCATCATTAAGTCCATCACCATCAGAATCTGTAAAACCATTGATTTCACCATCAGCATTATCGTCACCACCACTATTCTCGGTAGCATCAGTAATACCATCATTATCAGAATCAATGTCTAAATAATTTGGTGTTCCATCATTATCGAAATCATCTCGAGGAAGTTGAGTTCCAGTTCCATCAAGAGCTACAAGCGTTGTACTGTCTTCAGTATCAACACTGTCAGCAAAGCCATCGTTGTCGGCATCAATGAAATTGTCAATTCGGCCATTACCATCTAAGTCATCGCCACCAGCTTCTGTAACGTCTGTTATGCCATCATTATCTGAATCTACGTCTAAATAATCATCAACACCATCTAAATCGCTATCTGGTATTGGCAAGGCTTGCCCACCATCAAGTTCTCCTGGTACATTATCATCATCGGTATCTACATTATCCGAGAAGCCATCAAAATCGTTATCTGTAAATCCATCAATTATCCCATCTCCGTCTATATCGCTACCTCCGGCTTCTAAAACATCAGGTAAACCGTCGTTATCAGCATCTAAATCAATTCTATCATCAATACCATCATCATCAGAATCTGGATTTGGTAAAGGTGTTCCATTAGTAAGCTCAGTACCGGATTGTCCACCATTAATATTATCTTGTTCATCATTGAGACCATCATTGTCGGTGTCGGTAAAATTATCTACTTGACCGTCGCCATTTTCATCAGTACCTCCAGCTTCTATAATATCTGGAATTCCGTCGTTGTCTGAGTCTAAGTCAAAACTATCTTTAATACCGTCACCATCAGTATCAATATCTCCTTCTAAAGTATCAGGTATCCCGTCATTATCATCATCTAAATCTACTGTGTCGGGAATTCCATCATTATCGTTATCTATTCCTTGTCTCCAATCTCTATCACCTCCAGGTTGCTGCACATTAGGGAAATCGGTTGGCACTTGCCCGTTTGTAGGATTAACAGTCAAAATATCAGCATCAAAACCATCATCTAAACCATCCCCATCAGCATCAACAAGAATAGGGTTTGTTTCTGCAGTACCATCGGCATTTGTATCCCATCCTTCAATTAAATCGGGAATTGTATCATTATCTGAATCTAAATCTCTAAAGTCCTCCAATGTATCACCATCAGTATTTACAGGGGTGAACGCATTATTGCCTATGAAATCAATATCGTATTGATTGTCAATACCATCCTTATCATCATCTGCATTTAGTGGAGCATTATATCCAATAGTTGATTGACCTTCAATATTATCTACAATTCCATCGTCATCAGCATCGATATCTAAAAAGTCAACGCTACCGTTATTATCTGTATTTGGATAAGCATAAGGGGTGCCATTACTGATTTCACCAGAACCGGACCCATTATCAATATTGTCTTGGGCATCGTTTAATCCATCATTATCAGTATCTGTAAAATTGTCTACAATTCCATCACCATTAGTGTCGATACCACCACCTTCATAAATATCTAGAATACCATCATTATCACTATCCAAGTCTTGGAGGTTAGGTATACCGTCTCCATCGAAATCACACATTAATTGAAGTGAAATGCCATCAATTCCAAAATCATTTCCAATACCTCCTGCTGAATTATTTTCAATTACTACAGTTATATCAGTATCGGTAGCTGTAAATACTACGGAAATTTGTTTCCATGTTCCATCATTGGCAATATCTCCAGAATCGTATTGAGCAATTATACCTCCACCACTATCTAAAATAATCATAGATACATTTGGTGGAAGGGGAGTATTATTTTGAAATTGGTTGGTGCCATTATTTAAATACCCTGGATTGAATAGGTTTATAATTGCTGTTTTAAATTCATATTGCTCGCCAATTGATAAGCTGCTCACATTTTGTTCATAAAATCTACCGGGGTTACCATCGGCGTTGAACAAGGCAAAGTATCCTAAATCACCAGTGGCGTCATTTGTAAAGTCTTCAATATCTAACCAAAAATCTGGAATTGGTTCTGTACCGACATATGAGAAACCTACAGAATTAGTAACAATAGCGTAATTACCATCTGACGGCCTAGGGGCTTCATACCCATAGGTTGTAGTAATACCAGCTGGCATTGATTTTGTGTATGTGTTATAGTTGTCAGGGTTACCGGTGCCATTCCCAGTACCATTAAAAAAAGTATCTGTTCCGACATTTGCTACTCCAAAATCTCCATCATTAAGTATTGAAATAGAAGCTCCCGGTCCACATTCGTCTACATCTGGAATTCCGTCATTATCATCATCTAAATCCACATAATTTGGAATTCCATCATTGTCTAAATCATCATCGATGGCATCCCGAAAATCTACATCTCCTGTATTTTGGATATCAGCATCTGTATCAGGGAAATTATCATTTTGAGTATTATCAAAAGAACCGTTTACATCAGAATAATCATCTGTGTTTTCACTATTACTATCCAATCCATTCGTGCCTACGGAACCACTTAGGGTAAGTCCGGATTCAGTTGTATCATCACCAGCCTCATTATCAGAATCGAGATCTAAATAATCAGGATTATCTAAATTATCAGTATTAACTGGTAAAATTCCTAATGGATATGCTGAATCGAGACCAGCATTTACAGTAGTTGCATCTTTGTTAGGAGGGATATAACCTAATGTTGTTTGGCTTTCGATATTATCTGGAATACCATCATTATCGCTATCTAAATCTAGATAGTCTGGAATACCATCGCTATCAGTACTTGTAGGCACATTACTTTCTGTGGCATCTGCCATTCCGTTATCGTCTGTATCTGTAGTGGCATTTGAAGAAAATCGACCATTTCTATTGCCATCAAAAGCACCTAGCCCCGCTTCTACAGTATCGTAAATACCATCGTTATCACTATCGATATCTTGATAATCCACAACTAAGTCGCCATCTGTATCAATCGGTTCAAAACTATCAACAATGCCATTACTATTGGTATCGGTACCACCAAAAGAAGCATCCATTTCATCAGGAATACTATCTGAATCTGTATCTACTGTAAAATCAACTGAACTAAATTCAACACCATATTCTACACTATCCGAAATACCATCATCGTCACTATCGATATCTAAATAGTCTGGTCGAGTATCGAAATCGCTATTAATAGGGTCTATTCCATCAGAATCGGATCCTATAGCAGGTATACCTGTTATGGGGTCTATAATTCCTGGTGTTACATAACTTATAGAAGGTTGAGCTTCTACAGTATCAGTAATGCCGTCGTTATCACTATCTAAGTCTAAATGATTTGCAATTCCGTCACTGTCAAAATCATATACATCAGGAATGCCATCACTATTAGTATCTGTATAGTCGGTTGTAGAGCCGTCACCAGCATTTCCATTATCAGTATTGTCCATCCAGTTAAGAATACCGTCTCCATCTTCATCACCGTTAAGTTCATTTCCATCGGTCTCAACAATATCTAATATTCCATCGTTATCATCATCTTGGTCATTTAAGGTTAAGACTCCATCATTATCACAATCATTAGCAGGACCATTGCATTGCGCTGCCGCATGTTGTGAGAATAGAAAAGCACCTATAGCGATGATAAAAAATGAGTTTTTTCTTAACAATAATAGATTAGAAATTTTCATATTTTGAAAGTGAAATTAATATTGAAATCAGAATTCAATACGGGGTTTTTTTATATAGTAAATGAATTATTTTAGAAAATTCATTTATGTTTTATCATTAAGCGTAACTTAATGTGTTAATGGTTTTAACAAATATAATATGGGAGCTTATGAAGAAATTTATTTTTGTTGGCGGTTTCTATTGTATTTGTTGTGAAAAGCCAGAAAAATGTGGTTAGCAATTAGACCAGTAGTCATGGGGGTTCATCGATGAAATACATATTGTAAGAAAAAGCTTATAATTGATATTTCAATCAATAATCTTGCAATACAGAAATATTTAGACCTTATTATGGGTTTTAGGAATATTTAAATTGAAGGAAAATAAGTGGATGAAAAATGGAGATTAAAATGTAGGCCATCACTTATTTTTCAATAACAATAAACTCAGATCTTCTATTAAGTTGATGATCTTTATCTGAACAGGGCATACCGTTTTTGCAATGGTTTGTTAATTGGGATTCGCTGAATGGAATAGCTGAATATACTGAATAAATTATTTGCTGTATCTTATATTTTTAAAGCTTGATTTGATAAACAAGAAAAGCACTATTTTTTAAGTCCTAGTTCTTTGCCTTTCAGCAACATAAACTTTTTGGCAGCTTCGTATTCATTAGGAATTTCACCTTCAAGAATAGCTTCTTTTATCGCTTCTTTAATAATACCAATTTCTTTTGAAGGTTTTAAATTAAATGTTTTCATTATTTCTTCTCCAGATACTGGTGGTTGAAAATTTCTAACTTGATCGCGATTTTCAACTTCAATTATTTTTTTACGTACTAGCTCAAAATTACTTTTATATTTTTCCTGTTTTCTCGTATTTTTTGTAGTGATATCGGCTACACAAAGCGTCATTAAATCTTCAACATTATCGCCAGCATCAAACACCAATCTACGAACAGCAGAATCTGTGGCATAATCTTCGGCAAGTACAATGGGTCGTGAACTCATACGCACCATTTTTTGAACAAATTTCATTTTATCATTTAATGGCATTCGCAAACGTTTAAACAACTTATAAACCATTTTTGAACCAACAAATTCATGACCATGAAAGGTCCAACCAATTTTTTTATGGAATTTTTTGGTGGGAGCCTTGCCAATATCGTGTAATAAAGCTGCCCATCGCAGCCATAGATTGTCTGTAGTTTCAGCTATGTTATCTACCACTTCAAGTGTGTGCCAAAAATTATCCTTATGTCGTTGACCTTCAATTTCTTCTATACCTTGCAATGCGACCAATTCGGGAAAGATATATGCTAATAATTCTGTTTTATGTAATAAACCAAAGCCTTTAGATGGTTTATTACTCATCATTATTTTATGAACTTCATCAACAATACGTTCATTAGATATTATTTTAATTCGCTCCTTATTTTCTGTAATGGCTTTTAGCGATTGGGCTTCAATTGTAAAATTTAATTGCGTAGCAAATCGAATGGCACGCATCATTCGTAAAGGGTCATCAGAATACGTAATTCCTGGTTCTAGTGGGGTTTTGATAATTCCTTTTTCTAAATCTGATACACCATTAAAAGGGTCTAATAATTCACCAAAATTATTTTCATTTAATGAAATAGCAAGAGCGTTAATCGTAAAATCTCTTCTTTTTTGATCATCTTCTAAGGTCCCATCTTCCACAATAGGTTTACGGCTATCTCTATGATAGCTTTCTTTTCTTGCGCCTACAAATTCGATTTCTATATCTTGATGTTTTACCATCGCTGTACCGAAATTTTTAAAAACAGAAACATGTGGTTTGTCACTTAATTTTGAAGCAACTTTTTGAGCAAGTTCTATTCCACTACCCACAGCCACTATATCAATATCTTTTGGACTATCTCGTTGTAAAATATAATCGCGAACAAAACCACCGATTACATAGCTGTCTATATTAAGTTCTTTTGCAGCATCGGCAATAATCTTAAAAATTGGATTTTGTAATGCTTCTTTATAATGTGGTACACTCATAAGTTTTAATAGTACTAAACCGGTGTTTTATAGTTTTACCGTTTTTAGAAAAAATATTTATGTGCGAATTATTTTAACCGTACCGTCATTTGCCAATTTGATAATGGCTGATGGAACGCCGTTCTGTTTATCGCGGTTCAAATTTACCACATAGTCTACGCCTTTTAAAATATCCTCACTTATTTCAGTAAAAGATTTAGGAGTGGGAGATTGTGATACATTAGCTGATGTAGATACAATAGGTTTTTTAAACTTATTTATTAAATATTGGCAGAATTTATCGGAAGCAATGCGTACTGCTAACGAATTATCATCGGCAACTAGGTTTTTTGCGATACCCCTGGGATTGTCGAAAATTATCGTGGTTGGTTTATCGGCGATATCTATTATGTCCCAAGCAACTTCGGGTACCTTGGTTATATGTTTTTCCAACATAAAATCGTTAGCAACTAAACAAATTAAAGCTTTAGAATCGTTTCTTTTTTTTAATTTGTAGACCTTTTTTACAGCTTCTTCATTTGTAGCATCACAACCGATGCCCCATACGGTATCAGTGGGGTAGAGTATGAGTCCCCCGTTTTTGAGAACATCAACGGCCTTATTAATTTCGTCAATCATTAGTAAATTTTCTGATTATGTTTTATTGATTTTCCTAACGGGAGTCCGATTAAAATTCGAGTAAAAAGTTTAATATATTTGGGTTTAATGATAGCAGTTAGACCATATCTGAGAATAAAAACTAAGCGTAACATTTGATAATGGAAATAACCATAGTTTTTGCGAATCACATAAAATAGTGATGTTTTTAGCTCTATTTTGGTAGCTAAGGGCATCACAGCTTTACCAATGCTTTTTCCTTGATAATGTAAATAGGCAGCATTTGGAATGAAATAAGTTTTTCTATTTTTTTGTTTTAGACGATAACAAATATCACTTTCTTCATAATACAAAAATAGATTGGTGTCAAAGCCTCCTACATCATTAAAGTCTTCGGCTTTAAAAAACATAAAACTTCCATTTACATAATCTACGGCAATGGGATTTGTGTATTCTTTTCTTCTATTAGGTTTTGAGAATAATTTTTCAACAAATTGCTTTCCAAAAACTTCACGCCAAAAAGATGTAAAGTGATCGAAACTCACCTGTTTTTCTTGCTTTTCATTAAATATTTGAGCTCCACAAACTGCAGCATCTGATGTATTTCTTAAAAAATCATAACATATGGATAAACAGTCATTTATGAGCAGGGTGTCGTTATTTAAAAACAAATAATAATTGCCTTTGGCATGTTGAACACCATGCATGTTACCTCCACCAAAACCAGTATTTATTCTGCTCCTTAAAAGATTAGTTTTTTCTGAATTTAATTGTAAAAGTGAAGATTTTAAAACTTCAAAATCTGCTTTTTCAGAAGCATTATCTACAACGATAATTTCAAAAGTTATTTCTTTGGTAGTTTTCTCCAGTACTTTTTCAACACATTTTAATGTGTATTCTGAAGAATTGTAGTTGATAATAATTATCGAAATTTCACAAGGGTTATTCAGCATGTCGTTAACGAAACTAATAGAAATAGTGAGTTATACTGCGACAAAGATACCCGAGTTTATTTAAACAGGGTGAAAGGGATGTGGAAAATGGTAAATGATAAAGGTAATATGAGATTTACGCTTCTATGTGCTTATAATTGAAAACAGGAGTTGGTGCGGTTTGTAATTTTCTTAATTGTATATAGCGCTCATTTTCTCCAAGGGCTGCAAGATAGCTTACTATTAAGCCTTTTTTAGTATCAAGAAAGCCAAGTCGTATAAAGAAGTTATAAGAAAATTTCCAAATTGGTTTTATTAGTAAGCACAGGTAAGAAAATTGTTTTTCATTTAAATAATCTTCTTTGGCCTTAAATCTACCGTAAGAGAGCATTTTACCCTTATAACCTTTATAATTTTTATAAGAATAATGAATTAGTTTTTCTTTGAAAATTGCAGTTTTACCTTCTACCTCTAGTGTTTCATGTACAATTCTAGATGTTGTAAAATTAACTTTTGATTTTTTAAAAAGTCTATAATTTTTATCACTGCGCCATGCGCAGAAATTCAAGGGTTTATCTTTGAACATGAACTTTTTGTAGAACCAATATGCACTAGCAGTATTTTTAGAATAAAGTACATTTTCTATTTCTTTACGTAATGGGTTAGTAACTATTTCATCGGCATCATTAAAAAGAATCCAATCGTTTGAAGCCTGTGCAAGTGCAAAGGTTTTTTGTTTGGTGAAATTTTCAAATGTCTTTTGAATTACCTTAACCTTTGGGTGGTTCACTAAATACTCGTAGGTGCCATCGGTACTATATGAATCGACAACTATTATCTCATCAGCAAATGAAATCGAATCGATACACTTTTCAATATAACCTATTTCGTTATAGGTAATTATTAGTGCTGTAAGGTTTTTCCTATTATTTTGAGTTGAATACATACGTATCTATAACTAAAAAAAGAATAAAAAATTATGTTCTTATTATAATTTGTAAACCTTTTATGGAGCAAGGCCATAAAATATTCTGAAGAAAAGACTATAAAATTGAGCGGTACTGTCTATTACTGACTTTTTAAACGCCTTAACTCTTTATAACGAGCATGCACTCCGTATGCGTTTAAGTAACAGATAATTAGCCCTTTTTTACCATCTAGAATACCTAATCTGAAAATATAATGATACATAAATTTATAAAAGGGTCTAAACGCAAAATGATAAATATTAGGAGAGTAGCTTTTTGAGGCTTCTTCTTGTGCCTTCATCCGGCCATATTTAACCATTTTCCCTTTATAATCATCGTAATTTTTATAAGAATAATGAATGAGTTTATGTTTTAGCGTGTCAGATTCTCCATCAACAATTAAGGTTTCATGTACAATTCTATCTTGGGTAAATTCTGCTTTACTCTTTCTAAAAAGCCGATAATTTTTATCTGTTTGCCAACCACTATAATTCAATACTTCGTCTTTAAACATAAAAGTTCTATAAAAGAAATAAGCACTTGCAGTTTTATGTTTGTTATTAATAGTATCTAATATTTCATGTTTTAGATTATTAGTTACTCTTTCGTCAGCATCCATAAAAAGTACCCAATCATTAGACGCCTGTTCTAAAGCAAAGGACTTTTGATCCGTAAAATTTTTAAATGGTCGTTTTATTAGTTTAACATTTTTGCACTTCTCAATACACTCAATGGTGCCATCTGTACTAAATGAATCAACAATTATTATTTCATCAGCGAAACTTAAATTTTCTAAAACGTCTGCTATATGTTCAATTTCATTATAGGTAATCATTACTGCAGAAAGTTTTTTTCTTTCAGTATCGATTGCATTAGGTTCTGATAAAACTTCTTTGTAAACATTGTAAACATTATTGGCAACTAGTTCATCAGTAAATTTCTGAACAAAGGTATAACCGCCTTCTATAATTTCATTCCTCAACGGAATGTCATTAAATAAAAGATCAATCTTCTCACGCAACATAACATGATCTAAGGGGTCTATATATAATGATGAAGAACCGCCAGCTTCAGGAAAACAGCTGCCCTTTGATGTAATTACTGGGGTTTTACTAAAAAGAGCTTCAATAATCGGTATTCCGAAGCCTTCACAAATAGAAGGGTAACAGAAAACAGTAGCTAATTGATATATTATGGCAAGGTCTAAAACCGGAACATTTTTTAAAAAGATTACTTGTTCCGTTAGCTTATGTTCTTTTATGTAATCTCTGATTTTTGATGCATACTTCTTTTCACCACCTACTAAAACTAATGTGTAGTTGCTATCTTTTATAGCTTTTACAATTGCCAACGCATTTTTTCGCTCTTGTAAAGTGCCGACATTTAAAATAAATTGTTCGGGTAAATTATATTTTTTAAGTATTTCTTTTTTTTGAATATTGCTATACTCTGTTTTATAGGCATCGTTACAGCCTTGGTAAACTACACTAATTTTTTCGGAGTCAATTTTAAGATATTTAACGATATCTCGTTTTGTTTGTTCACTTATTGCGATGACCTTTTCGGCAGTTCTAGCTGCATGTTTAAATTTTCTTTTGTAAACCAATCTATCAATCCAAAAATAATAGTGTGGGTGACTCAAGAAAATAAGATCATGTATAGTAACAATTGAAGCAATGCCTCTTTCTTTTAGTCCAACGGGTGTTTCACCAGAAAGGCCGTGGTATATTTGCACTCCATCCGCAGCTATTTGATCACTAACGGCACCAAGTCGCCATAAGGATGAGAATTTTCTCCAAAACCAACTATTTGGGTAACGCACCACAACACGATTTAAAATCTTAAGGCGTTCTGTTTTAGAGGGTTTTGTATTGTATAGTATAAATTTATCAACAGGGGTATATTTATGGAGTATTCTAATTACATCCCTACCGTAATTACCAAGTCCGGTGTTGTTATGAAATATTCTTTTGGCATCAAAACCGACTCTCATACTTAAGGTATCCTTTTAAGAATCAAAGATAGTTATAAACTTTATTACACATATTTTAACTGAATTTAGGATACGAGAGTCCAATCATTTATTTTTAGCCAAGTTTATTTTTTCTTCTAATCAACCTAAAAGTTAGCAAAGCATGTATATTTTTCTTTGGATAGTTTTTCTAATTGTAGTGATATATGCTATAGTTAAATTCTTAAAACATCGACCACTAACACCCTTTATGCCGTTTAAATATAATTTCGGTAAACGCAGAATAACTTTTAAAAAAGTGCTAGATCTTTTAGAAAAAACAAATGCAAAAATGATAGTTGAGACTGGAACTTCTAGATCCGGGTTAAATGGCGCAAAAGGTGATGGAGCTGCGACTATTGTATTTGGCAAGTGGGCGAAAGAAAATAATGCATTTATGCATTCTGTAGATATAAGTGAAGATTCAGTAAAAGGTTCTCAAGCTGAAGTAGATGCACAAAACTTAAATGATTTTGTAAAGGTGCATCTATCAGATTCTTTAGAATTTTTAAAGAACTTTAATGAAAAGGTAGATTTTTTGTATCTAGATAGTTACGATTATAGTAAAGATTTAGAAGTACAAAGACTTAGTCAAGAACATCATTTAAAAGAATTTATAGCTATTGAAAACCAACTTCATGATAATACGATTGTATTAATTGATGACTGTAGGTTACCAAATGGAGGTAAAGGAAAAACTGTAATTGCTTATATGCTTAAAAACGATTGGAAAATTCTAATAGATGCCTACCAGGTATTATTAGTGAAAAACAATTTTAGTTTTAATTGATCTATTTTAAGATCAACAAGATTCAAAGAGTGCGTTAAAGGAAAGGTTGCATTTTAAATTAAGCATCTAAGAAAGCGGTCAATTTATCTTGAAAAAGAGTAGGGTCAAGAAGTTTATATAATTTTTGAGATTTCTTTTTGATTTCTTTTTTAGAAACATTTTCAAATTCCTCATTAAAATAATCAGAAGCGTGTACCCCAATATTTTTTTCATCTGGAAAAGTACTCCAGCCAATTTTATCAATCCATGGGGCGAAAATAGAAAAAGTGGGAACGCCTAGTGCTTTGGCCATATTGGTGCTTCCGCCTTCATTGCCAATATAATAATCACAACAATTTAGTAGGCCTAAAAATTTTCTTAGACTAGGTGCAAAAGTATCAAATGCAATACGCTTTTTCGTTGCTTCATTACACAATTCATATACATTTCGAGCGTCTTCTAATTGTAAAGGAATATAATTAAACAAAAGGGTTGCATCAGTCTGATCTGCAATAAGATCAATAAGTTGAGCCATGTAATTTAAAGGGTACGTTTTACTATCTCCACTGCCTAAAACCCCTAACATTATAATCGATTTTTCTATATTAATTTTATTCGTAATTAAGAAATTTTCAGCGTCATTAATCTCATCCTGATTCAAATATATTTTAGGTTTTTTATTCAAATCTAATTCACTTTTAATAATAGGAGCGAGTAGTGCTAAACGATCATCAATAGTGGTAAAAGTACTTTTAGGTTGTCTAGATTTAATAGGAATACGATGGTTGTAGATAAATTTGGAACGCCATTTTGGGTATGAGATTTTAATTGGCGCTTTAGAAAAGAATGAAATTAGATTGCCTTCAATTTTCCCGTAAACATCAATTACCACATCATAATTTTCATTCCCAATAGCTTTTAGAAAAGTATAGAACTCGGATTTGCTACTCTTATATTCTCTTCGAAAAAGTACAACTTTATCAATAAATGGATTTTGCTCTATTACAGCAGTTGTATGCTCTTCAACTACATAATGTACAACAGCATGGGGTAAGTGTTCTTTAATATGCTCGCACAGCAATGAACTGACTAATACGTCACCAATCATTTTTTGCTGTACGAGCAATATTTTCATTAATCTTAAATAAGGTTTTACACCGCTACATCGTATTCACGTAAAGCATCATTAAGCGATGTTTTCTTATTGGTGCTTTCTTTTCTAGTACCAATAATTAACGCACATGGTACTTGAAAGTCCCCAGCTGGAAATTTTTTAGTATAGCTTCCAGGAATAACTACAGATCTTGCTGGAACTCTACCTTTCATCTCAACAGGAGAATCGCCAGTAACATCAATAATCTTTGTAGATGCTGTTAGTACAACATTGGCTCCTAACACAGCTTCACTTTCTACACGGACCCCTTCAACAACAATACAACGACTACCGATAAAGGCATTGTCTTCTATGATTACAGGTGCTGCTTGTAAAGGCTCTAAAACTCCACCAATTCCAACTCCACCACTTAGGTGAACATTTTTACCAATTTGAGCGCAACTACCAACCGTTGCCCAAGTGTCTACCATTGTGCCCTCATCAACGTATGCTCCAATGTTTACATAACTAGGCATTAGAATTGTACCAGCTGAAATGTAAGCACCGTGTCTGGCTACTGCATGTGGTACAACGCGTATTCCTTTTTCTTTATATCCACGTTTCAATGGAATTTTATCGTGGTATTCAAAAATGCCTACTTCTAGTGTTTCCATTTTTTGAATTGGGAAATATAGAACAACTCCTTTTTTTACCCACTCGTTTATTTGCCACCCGTCTGCTGTAGGTTCTGCGCAACGTAATTCACCTGCGTCCAGAAGGTTTATTACTTTTCTTATAGCGTCTTGAGTTGCATCTTCTTTTAAAAGCTCTCTATTGTCCCAAGCTTTTTCTATTGTTTGTTGTAGTTCTGTCATTTTTAAGTAGTATTCAATTATTTTATATTTCAAACAGGCATTTTAAATTAACCGAATTTACCTGCTCATTCAACATGGCATCAGCGAATATCGTTATTATTTGCAAATTTATTAATGTTGAAGTTGGCAAATATACACGCTCATTTATGAATTCATCGACCAAATTTATACATATAACATAATATGGGTTATTTTTGCTGAATATTTCAGCACAACACCTTTATAAAAATCGTTTGGGAAGAATTTTGGCCTTGGATTACGGTAGAAAAAGAACAGGTATTGCAGTAACTGACGAATTGCAGTTAATTGCATCGGGCTTAACCACGGTTGGTACAAAAGAACTATTACCTTTTTTGGTAACGTACATTAAAGACGAAAAAGTTGACCAGATAGTCATAGGTGAGCCAAAGCAAATGAATAATGAACCTTCTGAATCGGAGGCTGATATTATAGTATTTATAAAGAAGTTAAAAGAGATATTACCCGAAATTCCAATAGTACGACAAGATGAACGATTTACTTCAAAAATGGCTATGTCGTCTATGATAGTTGGAGGAATGGGAAAAAAAAAGAGACAAAATAAAGCCCTAGTAGACGAGATAAGTGCAACACTTATTTTACAGGCATATTTAAATAGAAAGTAAATGATATTACCTATTGTAGCTTATGGCGATCCAGTCTTGAAAAAAGAGTGTGAAGATATTGATAGTAATTACTCCAAATTGGATGAGCTACTTGCCAATATGTGGGAAACCATGTATAATGCAAGTGGTGTTGGCTTAGCAGCTCCGCAAATTGGCTTAGCGATTCGTTTGTTTATTATTGATACCAGTGCTTTTGCAGACGATGATAGTCTTAGTAAAGATGAGCAAAATGAATTATCTAATTTTAAAAAGGTATTTATTAATGCTATTATAGAAGAAGAAGTTGGAGAAGATTTTACATTTAATGAAGGTTGTTTAAGTATACCAGATGTTCGTGAAGATGTAACTCGTAAAGACACAATAACTATTTCTTATTTGGATGAGAATTTTAAAGAGAAAAGAGAAACTTTTGATGGATTACGTGCTCGCGTTATCCAGCATGAATATGATCATATAGAAGGAATTCTTTTTACGGATAAATTATCATCATTGAAAAAACGCTTATTGAAAAAACGTTTGACAAACATTTCTAAGGGAAATATAAAGATAGAATATCGCATGAAATTTCCTGCTATGAAAAAAGGACGTTAAAAGAGTTTTTAAATCGCAATTTATATTACATATTTGTCAGCCTTAAAAAAATTAAGGTTTGGCCCGAAATAAATAATAAATGAGTTTAGATAAAATATTATCGATTGCCGGTAAACCCGGATTGTTTAAGTTGATTACACAAACCCGTGCTGGTTTTGTAGCAGAGTCTTTAATAGACGGTAAAAGAATTACAGTTGGACTTCGCAATAATGTAAGCGTACTTTCTGAGATTGCTATCTACACATTAGAAGAAGAGTTGCCGTTACGTGATGTTTTTCTTAAAATTCAAGTAAAGGAAAAAGGAGAGAAAACAGCAATTCCACATAAATCTGATAAGTTAAAATTAGAAGAATACTTTTTTGAAGTATTACCGAATTATGATGAAGATCGTGTTTATTCTAGCGATATTAAAAAGGTAATTCAGTGGTATAACATACTACATGAAAATGGAATTAACGATTTCTCTGAAAATGGAGAAGAAGAAGGTTCCGAAGAAGAGTAGTTTATAAAAGTTGAAAGCATAAAAAAGCCTAACAGTAATGTTAGGCTTTTTTATGTTATACTTTATTCTCCTTCTTTTTCTTAATCCTTTTTTATTTCTTCAAAAGTATTTTTACTTTTTTTCCAATCAATTAAAGGTGAAGGGTAATATTGAACATCCATACGTTCTAAATATGGAGCTTGATTTGCCAAACGCACTTTGTAGTTTTCCCAATTGCGATTTTCTTCTGTAGACCAACTTAATTCAGAATAGCCAATTGCCCGAGGAAATGCCAAGTATTCTGCTTCGCTGATATCACTAATAGTTTCTGACCATAATGGTGCTTCAACACCTAAAATATTCTCTAGAGGAATACCGTCGTATGCTTCTGGAGACCATACGTAGGCAGAATCCGTTGGGATATAAGCAGCCCAATGCAATCCGAATTTAGATTCGGTATCATATTCCATATCTAAATAAGCCTTTTTTGCAGGTGACATTATTATTTTCATTCCTTTTTTAACAGCAATCTCAGCATTCTCTTTAGAACCCCAATATTGTGCTACTGAAGTTGAATCTACATTGGCCGTAGCTAATTCATCCCATCCAACTGGAATCTTATTATGTTGCTTAACAATTTCCACAACCTTATCCATAAAATAGATGTAATCATTTTTCTTTGTTACATGACTTTCATCACCGCCAACATGAAAATACGGGCCAGGGCTTAGTTCAGAAATTTCACGAACTACATCATTAATAAAGGCGTAAACAGTATCCTTTCTAGTATCAAAAGTGCTAAAACCGACATGCATTCCTTCATATAATTTTGGAGTTTTTCCATTTCCATTTAAAAATGGATATGAAACAGATGCAGCATTTGTGTGACCAGGCATATCTACTTCAGGTACAATAGTCATAAAATGTTCTGCTGCATAGGCAACAATTTCTTTATAATCTTCTTGGGTGTAAAATCCACCACTTTCACCACCTACTTCTGTACTACCACCTACTTCTGTTAATTTTGGCCAAGATTTAATTTCAATTCGCCAACCTTGATCATCCGTTAGATGTAAATGCAATACGTTGTATTTGTAATAGGCTAAAAGGTCGATGTATTTCTTAACATCTTCCACACTAAAAAAATGACGGGCCACATCTAACATACTTCCTCTATATCCAAAATTTGGACTATCTAATATCTTACCAGTAGGAATTGTCCATACTGGATATTCAGCTAAAGTGTCTGAACTAACTTCAGGAATAAGTTGTCTTAATGTCTGTATGCCTCTAAAAGCACCTGCAGCGGTATTCGAATTAAGAATAACAGAATCAGAAGTTATATAAATTTGATATGCTTCTGGAGTATCTAATTCTAGACTATCACTTTGATTAATATAAATAACACCTTCTCTGCCTGGTATTTCATCTACATTTACTTGAACATCAATATTTGTTTTGGCTTTTATCTTCTTTGCTAAAAACTCTCCTACTTCCTCATAGCCATTAGCATTTTTTGAAGTATAAATGGCGGTAAACTCATCTAAAGCAAACCCCCCATTAGTAGGAATCATTTTTAAAGGTTTAGGGATTAAATTTTCGGTAGCTAAATTAGTTTCCGGAAAGTTTAAAACTCGTTTTTTCTTTTCTTGTGTACAGGAGACTATGGTCAGTAAAAATCCAATAGTAAATAACGTTTTGGTGAAAAAAGACTTCATAAAATATATGCTGATTTTGGTTTTAAAATGCTAAGGTATATAGTTTTTCATGACATTATACCATATATCATATCCTTTTGCATTCATATGTAGACCATCTTCAATGAATATATCTTGCAGAACATTCTTATTATAAATCATCGGTGTCCAAACATCTGCATAATTAGTTAGTGGATCTTTTTTACTTAGCTTTTTAAACTTTCTATTTAATTTTTTATAGCGTCTTTTCAAATTCCATCGAGAAATACTAGGTTTCGCTGCAATTAAAATCACCTCGGTATTAGCATTATTCTGCCTTATTTTTTCAATGATTTGATGTGTAGTCTTGATGATATCTTTAGATTTTTTTTTGGCTGAAATATCATTGTCACCTTCATAAATAAAAACCTTTTCAGGTTTAAAGTTTAAAACCAATTGATTAAGATGGGCAAGTAAATCACTGGCCTGTGATCCGCCAAAACCAGAATTTACTATTTGATTGTCAGGAAATCTATTCTGAACATCTTTCCACATCCGTATACTTGAACTTCCTGTAAATACAATTGTTTTTTTACTTGTATCTATTAAGGTGTCATATTTTTGTTGAATAGCTTCAACTTGTTCAGAAAAACGTGCTGGGTCTTGAGCATTAGAAATAAACCCTATTAATAGGAATACTAAAATAAAATGTTTCATGAATACTAATTTGTTATTTGAAATTTAAAGATAAATCTTTTGATACTATGAACTTAAAATATGATTACTTTAAATTCCAATAGCCATGTATGTAATGGCAGCTAAAACACCTCCACAAATTGGACCAGCTACGGGTATCCAGGCATACCACCATGCGCTTTCACCTTTATTTGCAATAGGTAAGATAGCATGCATTATTCTCGGCCCAAGATCTCGTGCTGGGTTAATTGCATACCCCGTGGTTCCACCAAGACTCATTCCAATTGCTAAAACCAATAGTGCGACTGGAAGTGCGTCTAAAGAACCCAATTTAACTGTGTCTTCGCCAACCGAACCGCCAGCGATATAAAATATTGCTAAAATGAAAGCAAAAGTTGCAATGAATTCACTTAAGAAGTTCCAAAATGTATTTTTTATGGCCGGTGTTGTTGCGAATGTACTTAGTATTGCACCTGGGTCTTCACTTGTTTCATATTGTTTTTTATAACTCAACCATACTAATGTGGTCCCGGTCATTGCACCTAAAATTTGAGCGAAAATATAACCTGGTGCTAAACTCCATGCAAATTTACCTGCAGTTGCAAGAGCAATAGTTACAGCTGGATTTAAATGAGCGCCACTAGCATCAGCGGCAACAAAAACACCAACAAAAACTGCCATGGCCCAACCAATAGTAATTCCTACCCAACCAGCTGAACTGCCAAAGGTGTTTTTTAAATTAGCATTGGCTACTATACCATTACCCAAAAGGATTAATAATGCAGTACCGATAAACTCAAAAAGATAAGGTGTCATAATTTTAGTTGGTTTAAGTTGAAGAGAGGTTTTTTCTTTTGATTGTAATTATTTAAGGTATTTTAAATGATTTAGATATTGCTAAATTAAAAATGTCAATCTATAAAACTCAATATACCTATATTTTAGTTAAATCATTGTGAAATACAGTGATAACAATATAATTTTTAGCCCAGGGTTCTATTATTTTTATAAGAAATCAATAACTTAGGGTAGATTATGTTTTGTGTCTAATACTTGCATAATCACGAACTCAATTAATAAATAAAAATCAATTACAATGAGTGATTTAAGCGAAAAATTAGCAAAATTGAAGGCAACTGCTGCAAGCCAATTAACTGAATGTGGTATTTCTAATATCGATAACGATACTTTGGATGGCTATGTTAATAGTTTAAAATCTATGGTAAATAATAAAGATGCTACATTGGTTTCTGGTACAGACGAATCTGAGCTTGAAACGGTTCGTAGAAATTTTGTAGAGAAAAAATTGGGGGTGACAGATAAGGACAAAGCTATGAGTGCAATCAAAAGTGTTGCTGATAAAATGTCTGGTATTCGAATGAAAAGTCGTCCTGCATTTTATTATTTATTAAAAGAAGAATTAGGATAGTACTACAGAGTTTATCCTAATAAAGAAAAACGTCTACTAAATAAGTAGACGTTTTTTTATTGTATTTAGTTCAAACGAAAGAAGTTATACACCAAACTGTTTAAGGTGATGTTCTAAATGTTTCGAAAAAAGCGTGTTCCATTGTATATCGGTCAAATCACCAAATGCAGGATTATTTAGTCCATTGTAATGTTTTGGCCCTAATTCTTGCGTTTTGATTAAATGGTCTATTAAACGTTTTTTCTCTACCTCAAAATCTTTTTCTGTCGTCATTTTAAAAATAGGTGAAGTAGGAGAATTTTTCTTGTATGGTTTGTCACCAACTACAATATTTTTGACAAAAATTTTCACCATTAATTTTGCAAATGCATTTGGTTTAGGATGTTTATCTGTATAAACTATTTCATAGGCCACATTACAGTGAGCCATCATTTGGGCGACACTCATTTTGCCCCATTGTCCTTTAGTCTCAGGGCTTAGGTTATTAATCCGTACAATGGTTTCTTGTGTTTCTTTTTCGTCAAATAAATTTTTCCAGCTCATGATTAAATTATTTTAATATGGTTATTAAAAAAGCATTACTAATTATAATGACGTATTCAATGTAAGTAAAAGGACATTTTATAAGATTATTTTAAAACATATAGCAAATACTATTTGCCTATACCATTTACCGCCATTTCTAATGTGTAAATAGAATCCATTGCAGTGATGAATAGAATATTCTGGCTTAGTCCTCCGAAGGTTACATTGGCCGTCCATTTTTCAGGGATATCAATATGCTTAATTTGTTTTCCATTTTTATCAAAAACGGTAACTCCATCACCGGTCATGTAAACATTTCCTAAATTATCAATGGTCATTCCGTCCGAACCTAATTCTGTAAATAATTTTCTGTTGGTTAAACTTCCGTTATCATTAATACTATACGAATAGGTTTTTTTATCTCCAATGTCAGCAATATATAAAGTTTTGCCATCAGCGGAACCAATTATGCCATTTGGCATAACAAAGTCCTCTGCAACAATAATTACTTTGTGTTCTTCTGGAGTTACATAATACACTCTACGTGCATTTATTTCAGGCTCTGTGTAATCCCACCACGGTCTTTTGTAAAAAGGGTCAGTAATATAAATACCTCCTTTTGCATCAATCCATAAATCATTAGGGCCTCCCAATTTTTTTCCTTCAAAATTATCGACTAAAACAGTTACATTTTTTTTAGCATCTATTTGCCACAACTCGTTTTTGTTATCTGCACATGCAATTAGATTTTCATCAGCATCAAAATAAAGTCCGTTTGAACGGCCAGAAGGTTTCATCCATTCCGTAACAGTATTATCGGCGGCGCTCCATTTTACAATACGATCGTTAGGTTGATCTGTAAAATAAACATCGCCATTTCTTGCAACTGCGGGCCCTTCTGTGAAATTGAATTCATCCGAAACCAACGTCAGTTCAGCATTATTAGCGATAATATTTTGAGCTTTGCACGAGCCGAAAAAAGTTAATACTAGTGCAAATAAATATATCTGTTTCATTTTAACGTTTTAAAGGTTTGCCAAATATGCCATGTTTTCTTTCATGCTTTCAAGCGGTTTACTTGCGTATTCTTCTTGCTCTATAAAAATATGTTTTACGCCAGAGGCTTTTTTATTTTGAAGCATCGTCTTAATATCCAAACCGCCTTTACCGAATTCGGTACTTTCTTTTTCGGTCATATTCATATCTTTTAAATGCCAAAGTGGAAAACGTCCAGGATATTTTTTAAAATAGTCTAAAGGATCTTTTTCCGCAACAATTATCCAACCGAGGTCTAATTCCATATGCACTAAATCTGCATCTGTATTGTCCATTAAAACATCGTAAAGTACTTTGCCTTTATCAGATTCAAATTCATATTCGTGATTATGGTAACCGAATTTTAATCCTAATTTTTTGCATTGTTCACCAGCTTTATTAAAAGCATCAGCAACTTTTTTATAATTGTCAATAGTTTGCCCCTTACTTGGTAGTGAAGAACAAATTAAATAAGGCTGACCTGAGGCTACAGCCTCTTCCATAGTTTTTTGAAAATTATCATCTAAAGCCACATGGCCGCTTTTTAAGCTCATGCCTAAATCTTCACAAGCCTTTTTCATATCCACTGGTGAAAGACCATAATAATGGCCTTTAGGGCTGCGTGCCGATTCTATTTCTTTAATTCCGATAGCTGCAATTTGTTTTAAAGTAGCTAGTGCGTCTTTAGCCATTGCATCTCTAAAAGAATATAATTGCACTCCGTATTTTTGTGCGCTCTCTGTAAATCCGCAAGAAGGCAGTATTAAAGCACCTGCAGAGGCAATGCTTGCTTGTTTTAAAAAATTTCTACGTGTTTTCATTTTCTATTTTATTGCGACCACGAAGTTGGAACGCGGTCCCAACGATGTGATTTTAATTCGTTGTATAAACTCTCATTTAATCCTTTGCCATCACTGGTTGCTGTATTGGCCAAAACATTTCGTTCTTTTCGCATTCCTGGAATAATAGTGCCTACATTTTTATTCATGGTAATGAACCGCAAAGCCATTTCGGCCATAGTCATATTATCAGGAATAAGTGGTCTTAATTTATCAGCATGCTCAACACTAGGAATTAAATTTTCGGGTACAAAATAAGTACCCCTCCAATCTCCTTCGGGCCACGTACTTTCTTTTGTTATGTTTCCAGTTAATGTACCCTCATCAAAAGGAACCCGAGCTATTGTGGCGATATCCAATTCTTCGCAAAGTGGAAAAAGTTCATCTTCCGGTGCCTGATCAAAAATGTTATAAATAACCTGAACAGCATCAATTAGTCCAGTTTTTAGCGCTTTAATTCCGTTTGTAGGTTCCCAGCGATTTACACTAATACCCATGGCCACAATTTTACCTGAAGTTTTTAAATCTTCTATAGCTCTTTGCCATTCTTCACGGTTGCTCCATCCGTCATCCCAGGTATGAAATTGCATTAAATCAATTTGTTCAAGTTTTAAATTTTTAAGCGTTTTTTCGGTGTATTCTGTTATATGCGAAGTAGGGTAGGAGTCATCAAAAGTATATTCTGATCTAGCTGGCCATTGAAAGTTTTTAGGTGGAATTTTACTAGCAGTATATATTTTTTTATTCGGATGTCTTTTTACTAGTTCACCTAATAATTCTTCACTATGTCCTTCGCCATAACCCCATGCGGTATCAAAAAAATTGACACCATTTTCAACTGCTAAGTCAAGTGATTTTGCAGATTGTGCATCGTCTGATTCTGTCCATCCGGCCATTCCCCACATTCCGTATCCAATTTCACTTACCTGCCAATTTGTTCTTCCGAACCTTCTATATTTCATATAATTTAATTCTAATTTTTATGATGTCCTTCTTCGTAATGTTTCTTTAAAGTGTTTTCTCCGTAATCGTTTGTTGGATCGCGAACAACTGTATGCACATGGTTGGAATCTGTTTGTGTATTGTCATATTCGATTATTAAAACAGGACCCTGAATGCACCAGTAATTCGGAGTGCCAGGAACTAAACTTCCTGCCCAAGAAAATGAAAGATTTTCAATTCCGGCCTCTTTGATTTTCGCACGATATTCGTCAGAGAAATTCTTCTCATAATTGTTCATGTACAAATCGAGCAATTCATTAAAAATACCTTTTTGAGTTGCGGTGAAGTCGTTATAAAAAATTCCTTTTTGTTCAAAATTTTCAACCTTTCTAATAGTTGTAGTAATTATTTCTTCGGGTGCAATATCTGCGAATTTTGCTTTTTTTAATTGTGCTGACGATAGTGAATTTACTAATTTGAAACTTAATTCGGTTTCCTTTTTAAGCACTTCTTTTTCTTTGTGACCTGTTATTTTAATTAGACCTGGATTAGTGCCGAAGAATATTGGAGTGGCTGATGATATTTTACCATCTGAAGAAGTGAAATTTAGGGAAAGATGATGGCCTTCAAATTTCCATCCCCATGGGTTGCCCGATGCAGGATTGCCAAAAATTAAGAAGTGATAATTTAAAGGATCTCTTCGTGGCCTTCCATCAGGCATTAAATCATTGTCGTCATCTTCAATAACGCGAAGCACTTTTTCAAGCGACATTATATCTTTCGATTTTCGAAAACCTTCTTCACTCAATGAAGATTTTAGTAAATCGATTGCAGCTGCTTTTTGTGTTTCATTAAAATCATGAAAACGGGGCCCTTTTCTAGATATGGGTATATATTTCATGTTATAACGTTCCTCATCATCTAAAGAAAAAATTGCTTCTGATTTTAAGTCATCAGAAAGCGAAGCTATAAACAGGTTTGCTTTTTCGGTAATATTCTGGGCTGATATATTAATGGTAATAAAAAAAAGAACAAAAAATAATTTAGATAGTTTGGTTTTCATTAGTTAATTAAGGTTTGTTAATCTAATTGAATAAATAAATTTCAATATAAAACGACTTCTAAAGTAGTAAATATTAAGCACACTGTCTGTGTCTGTATTTGTACTTTTGCGGAAACACCTTTCGATGAACAATAGAAAAGAACAGTTAGAAGCATTTGATCGTTTGCTAACTATAATGGATGAGCTGCGTGAACAATGCCCTTGGGATAAAAAACAAACTATGCAAAGTTTACGTCATTTAACAATAGAAGAAACCTATGAATTGGGTGATGCTATTCTCAATAATGATTTGGAGGAAGTTATGAAAGAACTTGGTGATGTGCTTTTACACATCGTTTTTTATGCCAAAATCGGCTCTGAAAGGGCTGATTTTGATATAGCAGACGTAGCAAATAACATATGTGAAAAATTGATAAATAGGCATCCACATATTTATGGAGATGTTGAGGTTGCGAATGAAGAAGATGTAAAACGTAATTGGGAGCAAATAAAGTTAAAGGAAGGAAAGAAAAGTGTATTAGAAGGAGTGCCGAATGGTTTGCCTGCATTGGTAAAAGCAAATCGCATTCAAGATAAAGTTGCTGGTGTTGGTTTCGATTGGGAAAAGCCTGAACAAGTTTTTGAAAAACTACAAGAAGAGCTCCAAGAATTTACAGATGAGGTTAAATCTGCTGATTTGGATAAAATGGAAGCAGAGTTTGGTGATGTTATGTTCTCTATGGTTAATTATGCAAGATTTTTAAAAATAAACCCTGAAAATGCATTAGAGCGAACCAATAAAAAGTTTATTAAACGATTTCAGTTTTTGGAAGAGAAAGCTAAAGGATTAGATAAATCATTAAGTGAAATGAGCCTTCAAGAAATGGATGTTTTTTGGGAAGAGTCTAAAAATAACGATTAGCTATCAGCTTTTGTAAGAATATTTTTGAGTAATTCAGCAGCTACTGGTTTAATAATATAATCGGATATTTGAGTGAATTGTTTTGCACGTTCGATATCGTTGGGGTTTACCGAAGAAGAAACCATATAAATGGTTATATTCTTAGTTATGTTTAATTTTACGTAGGCTTCCATAAAATCAAAACCATCCATAATAGGCATGTTTATATCAAGTAGAAGTACATCTGGCAGATTATTTATATCGTTAATATTATCTACTATAAATTTAATAGCCTCTTCACCATCAGAAAAAGTCGAAATTTCTTGAGGTATTTCTATATCTTTTAATGCTCTTTTTAAAGCGTATTGGTGAATTTCGTCATCGTCAATTATACATACATGTAAAGGCCTTATCATTTGTTCCAATTAAATTAGTATTGTAAATGTTGACCCCTTGTCAACTTCGCTTTCTGCATAAATTATACCACCTAGAGATTCAACTTTTATTTTTGTCATATAGAGTCCAATACCGTTAGCTTCAGGATGTCTGTGAAAAGTTTTATTTAACCCAAAAAGCTTTTTGCCATGCCGTTGTAAGTCTATACCTAAACTGTTGTCTTGAAAGGTGATTTTGGTCTTCTTTTTGTAAGTTTCAGATTGTATAATAATTTTTGGTATTCTGTTGTTAGCTCTAAATTTTATAGAATTTCCAATTATATTTAGAAAAATACTCTCTAAATAAACCGTATTGAATTTTACATTTGGTGCAGAGCTGAAGTCAGCCTTTATTGATGCTGAAGTTTGAAAAATAACATCAGACAATGAGTCTTTAGTTGTGTCAAAAACATCTTGAAGTTTTATAGTTTCAATTTCTATATCGGTATCATTCTTAATTTTTAAAAACTCTAATAAATTACCAAGTGTGTTAGTTAAGTTGTGTATAACGGTTTCAATTTTTGTAAATATTGTTTCTTTATCTTGAATGTTATCCGATGAGTTATAGATTTGAAGTAATGAATTTAGGTTGCTAACAGGCGCTCTCAAATTATGAGATGCAATATCTGCAAATGACTCCAGCTGAATATTGGCTTTTTCTAAGGCAACATTTTTAATTTGTAATTTATTTAAAAAGGGAATAATTATAAAGGTAAATTCAGCAATTAATACTATCAATGAGAACCAAGAGAACCAAAATAGCGCATTTTTTGTTTTCACCAAGTTTTGTTCTGCTAGACTTTGATATTCAGAAACAATGGCTTCCATGTTCAATAGAAAAGGTGTTTTAAGTTTTGAAATAGTTTTTATCGAAAATTGTAAAACACTATCACTTTGATTTTGTTGAAAAAGAAGACTAGCCTCAGACATATTTTCTAATTGATTAGAACTAATTAAAAAAAGTGAATCAAGTAATGGGTTATCATTGAGCTCTATATTTGTCTGATATAATTTTCGATGTGCTGATTTCCATTCGTTGGTTAGTGCTTTTAGACTTTCGGTATTATAAGAGTCGTCGTCCGTTTTCTGAGCAATAAAAAGCAGCTCATTAGCTATTTTCTGACTATACATGCGCTGACGGCCAGATAAATTAATTAATTCAGCATCTAACTTTTGATTATCAAGTCGACTAGATAGCATATATTGGTCAGCAAAAATTAAAACAATTACCGTTACAATAAATATGATATATCTTAATTTAGGGGATTTTGTCAAAAGTGGAGTATTTAATTAAAATGGGTCGGTCAATTGTTTTTGCTTAGAATACCCACTAGGGTATAATTGTAAATGAAAAGTTGTTAGCGAAATAGTTAATACACATATAAACCACAAAAATACCATATATAGTCAGAAAATACCTACTTATTTGTAAAAAACTAGGTTTATTTCTATTCTTTTAACTGTCTTATATGATTTAACTTTGCCTTTCTAAATTAGATTTCTTGCAACAATATTTTAAAGAATTTCGGTACAATCTAAAGCTTGCTTCACCAGTTATTTTAGGTTTAATAGGACATACATTAGTGCAGTTTGCAGATAATGTTATGGTAGGGCAGTTGGGCACTGCAGAGCTAGCTGCCGTTTCTTTGGGTAGTAGTTTTGTTTTTATAGGAATGTCTTTTGGCATTGGCTTTTCTACCGCAATTACCCCATTAGTGGCGGAAGCAGATGGCGCGGGTAAAAAGGCAGATGCAAAAGGTGCATTTAAACATGGCCTAATTTTATGCACATTAATAGGTTTAACCCTTTTTGGGGTCATTACGTTATGTAAACCTGTATTGTATTATATGAACCAACCTGCGGAGGTTGTAGAATTAGCAATGCCGTATTTAGATTTGGTTGCCCTATCACTTGTTCCATTGGTGATATTTCAAGCATTTAAACAATTTTCGGAGGGACTATCCCAGACCAAATACCCAATGTATGCTGCCGTCATTGCAAATGTCTTAAACATTTTACTGAACTATTTGTTGATTTTTGGAAACTTCGGATTTCCTCAGTTGGGTATAATCGGAGCCGCTATAGGTACTCTAGTTTCGCGAGTTGTAATGATTTTATTCATTTGGTTAATGCTGAAAAATAAAAAGAAGTTTCACGATTATGTTACGGCATTTAATTTTAAGAAAATTGAAAAGAAAGTCATGCGTAAAATTATAAGTTTAGGATTCCCATCTGCATTACAAATGTTTTTTGAGGTGGTAATTTTCACTGCGGCAATATGGTTAAGCGGTGTTTTAGGTAAGAATCCGCAGGCTGCAAATCAGATTGCTTTGAATTTGGCGAGTATGACTTTTATGGTGGGCATGGGATTAAGTGTTGCAGCAATGATTCGCGTGGGAAATCAGAAGGGCTTGGGTAATTATAAAGAATTGAGACGCATCGCCTTATCTATCTTTATTTTAACTTTAATGCTTGAAATTGTTTTTGCCATTTTATTTTTATTAGGCAAAAATTGGTTTCCAACATTGTATCTGGATGTAAAAGATTTGGAAAACTTGGCTGATAATACAGAAGTTATTGAATTAACTGCAAGATTATTGATTGTTGCCGCAGTTTTTCAAATATCAGACGGTATTCAGGTAGTTGTACTTGGAGCATTACGTGGTTTGCAAGACGTAAAAATACCTACATGGATAACGCTATTTGCCTATTGGGTAATTGGTTTTCCGCTATGTTATTATTTAGGATTACATACAGAACTAAAAAGTGTTGGTATCTGGATAGGTCTTTTGTCCGGACTTACTGCATCTGCCATTATGTTGTATATTCGATTTAATTATTTAACCAAAAAATTAATTGCACAATAGCTTTATTTATTTGTTGTTCGGTAATAGTTATTAGTTAAAAATGTTTTCAATGGATTTACCAAAATATATCTTAGGTGATAATACAGATCATCCTGATGCGATTTATATCATTCATACGGAATACCCGCGATTTATTATTAATCTTGAGAATGATGAGGTTGAATGGTTTGAGGAGTTTTCAAAAGAAGATGAAAATGATTTAAAAGAAGAAATGCAATCCTTAATTAATGGAGCAACTGATTTTTACGATAGAGAAGTAGCTAGGTACGAAGATTAATTACTTGTATGGAAACCATTCTTCAGTTTGATAAAGATTTTTTTCTTTTTCTGAATAGCTTAGGCAATTCTAATTGGGATGGTTTTTGGGTTTTTGTTACTAATAAATTGCATTCAATTCCAATTTATTTGATACTGCTATTTTTAACATATCGCCAATTTGGTATTAAAAAAACAGTGTTTGTATTGGTAGCCGTGGCCTTAATGATTCTCTGTGTTGATCAACTTGCTAATTTTTTTAAATATGGATTTAGAAGACTTAGACCCTGTTTCGATAACGATGTAAATATACTCATGCGCCAAGTCTTAGATTCATGTCAGAATAGAGGGCAATTTGGTTATTTTTCAGCACATGCGGCCAACTCTTTTGCCGTTGCTATTTTCTTTAGTTCTATATTAAAGTCCAATAGGTTAGTGATTATAAGTTTTATTCTAATCTGGGCTAGCTTGGTTGCTTATAGTAGAATTTATATTGGAGTGCATTTTCCATTAGATGTATTTACTGGTATGTTTTTGGGTATTTTATTCGGATGGATATTTGCAAAATTATTGCAGACATTTTTTACCAGAACACTGAACTAAATTTTCCAATTAATAGCTCTAGGAAGACTTATTTAAATTAAATTTAAAGAATTTTAATCATCATGGTTTTTAGCCAAGGATAAGAGTTTTTCCGCAGCTTTAAATGGAGAAATATTGCCTTTGGTAACTTTTTCTAATTCTTTTTCTAATTCTTTTTCTACTTTTTTATTTTTATAAAAATCATCTAATAGGCGATTTTCAATAGTTTGCAAAAGCCAGTATTTATTTTGTTGATTTCTTTTTTTACTTAAAAATCCGGATTGGGTATTTTCATTTATATATGAAGTAATAATTGACCATACTTCTTTAACTCCAGAATTTTCAATTGCGGAGCATGCCGCTACTTTTGCAATCCAACCATTATCTTTTGGTGGATACAAATGCAATGCTCGCGTAAATTCTTTTACAGCTATATTGGTGGCATTTTTATTGTCACCATCTGCCTTGTTTATTACCACAGCATCCGCCAATTCAAGAATGCCTCTTTTAATTCCCTGTAATTCATCGCCGGCACCACTTAGTTTTAATACAAGAAAGAAATCTACCATACTATGTACAGCAACTTCACTCTGACCTACACCAACTGTTTCTATTAAAATAATGTCAAAGCCAGCGGCCTCACAGATAATAATAGCTTCTCTCGTTTTTTGAGCAACACCACCCAAAGATTCTCCAGCGGGCGATGGTCGTATAAATGCATTGGAGTTTTGAGACAACTGTTGCATTCTGGTTTTATCACCAAGAATACTTCCTTTATTCTTAATGCTAGTTGGGTCAACTGCTAAAACGGCAATTTTCTTTTTTAAAGTGGTAAGGTTTGTACCTAGAGTTTCTATAAAAGTACTTTTACCAACTCCTGGTACCCCCGTGATGCCTATTCGTATACTTGTTGCTTTGATGGCCAAACACCTTTCAATTAAATCTTGAGCAGCATTATGATGGTTAGAATTAGTGCTTTCTATAAGCGTAATAGCCCGACCCAGCGAAGTTTTATCTTTAGATTTTAATCCTTCAAAAATTTCATCTACAGAAATTTCAACCTTACGAATTGCTTTAATTTCAGAAATTCTTAAAATATTTTTATTGTTTTTTGAACTCAAAATCAATTGTTTATAGGTACAATAATTTCGGTGTCATCCCATGAAAGGTTTAAGCTCAATTGAGTAGTATTTTCAAAATCAATTGTAAAATTCTCAACAGTTTTAGACAGTTTTTTAACCGGAATTTCTACATTAATAAAATCAGCTTCTTCATCACGAGTAGTTTCTTTACCACCACTCAAAACTGTAACTCCCCAATCAGGAATTTCTTCATTGAACATTACTTTCCAAGAATCTTTGCCAGGTATTGTCCACAAGGAATAGGTGCCTGCCTTTAATTTTTTGTCAATAATTTTAATATCAGTTTTTGTTGTAAATGTAGTGGGCTCGTTAGCACCCGTTCTCCACACAAGATTATAAGGGACTAGTTCCCCAAAAATAGCACGTCCTTTCTTAGAAGGGCTTGAATAATGTACTGCTAAATCTAATCCATCTTGTGCATATGTACTTATTTTTTCGGGACTGTGTTTCTTGGTTTGTTGTTGCATAAATGGCATTCCTACAAACACAATTAAAAGCGCTACAACAGCAATTACTCCAAACCACTTTAAAAACTTCATATCTTTTCTTTTTTTTATAAAATTACTAAACCATTTTAATAAAGGACATTTATTTTTTAATACGTTATATTTCACATAATTTTAATAATCATTTTTAGTGAATTAATAAAGTATGTAGTATTATAAGATAAATAATAATTAAGATTATATGAAAACTATTTTTAAAACGAAAGCAACAAATAAGGGCGGTAGGTCAGGTCATGTGAAATCGGAAGATGGGCCTATTGATTTTGATATTGAAATGCCAGATAATAATGGTGACTCTAGTGTAGACAAAACAAACCCTGAAGAATTGTTTGCTGCGGCTTATGCTACATGTTTTGCAGGCGCCATACAAGCCATAGCTCCAAGTCATGGTGTAAAAGATCTAGGAGATTTTAGTGTAACGGCTACGATTTCTTTCAACAAGGAAGAGGAAGGTTTTTTTCTAGGTGCCGTATTAGATGCATATTTACCTACTGTTGATATGGATAAAGGAGAAGACTTAGTAAATGCAGCGCATGAAATCTGTCCATATAGTAAAGCAACAAGAGATAATATAACTGTTAAATTAAATTTGTTACTCGACGAATAGTAGTTTAAAAATCACATATAAAAAGCCCTGTATATTTTATACGGGGTTTTTAAATCAAATCAAATTCGAATTTACTTTGATTCGAATAATTTTGATCCGGTCTTAAAATACTACTGGGAAAACTACTGTGATTTGGTGCGTCAGGGAAATTCTGGGTTTCAAAACAAATACCCGGAAAGTGTAATGGTGTATAAACCACTACACCACGCTGATTGGTAGTAACCTCCATACTAATTCCTGTTTTTTTCGATACCAGTTTAGCGATTACTTCACTATTAAGACCTACTGCAAAAGTAGTATCTAGTCTTTTATTAGCTATAGGTTTTGATTCTAAAAAATTATTAGAAGTTCCGCGAACAGGAAGTAATTTACCTGTTGGTAGTAAATTTTCAAAGGTTTCTAAATAATCTGGACAATTTAATTGTAGTTGATGTTCAGAAATACTGTTATTGTCATCAAGTTTAAAATAAGAATGGTTTGTAAGATTTACAACTGTTGTTCTATCTGTTACCGCGTGATACGAAATGTAAAGTGCGTTATTCTTAAGCTTATAAGTCACCGTTGTTTTTAAATTTCCGGGGTACCCTTCTTCTAAGTGCTTACTAAAATAAGACAATGTAACTTGAGGTTCTTTTCCATAATCAACAGATTCGAATTTCCAATATTTTTTATGAAAACCCTCTTTGCCTCCATGTAAATGAACACCTGATTTTTCGTAAAGATTAAAAGTTTCGCGATCTAATTCAAAACTACCATTTGATATTCTACCGGCGTACCTTCCTACCGATGCACCAAGACATACGGTGTCATTTAAATATTTAGATGCGAAGTCATAGCCGACTACAACATTGGTCGATTTACCAAATTTATCCTTTACTAATAGCTTTTGTATACGAGCTCCATAATCAATAACTATTAATGTAATAAAAGGAGTACTTATTGTAACTTGTTTCAATCTCAATTAATTTAAGGCTACATAAAAATAATTGTTTTTTGCAACATCTTAATTTTTTCGTCGTCTTTAGGAAAACAATAACATTAATCATCACTCGAAACCACCTAAATGTTTCAAATTAATTTGGTAGAAAGGTGTAAGGCCAACGACCGCAAAGCACAATTAAAATTGTATCAACAATATTGTGATGCTATGTATTGTGTCGCCTTTGGTTTTTTAAAAAATTGTGACGATGCTGAAGATGTTGTACAAGAATCTTTTATTAAAGCTTTTCAGAAGATTGAACAATATAGCGGTGAAGTAACATTCGGTGCTTGGCTTAAAAGAATTGTGATTAATGGTAGTCTGGATTTTCTTAAGAATAAGAAGTTGGAACGAGTAGAAATGAACGAATCGCACCTGAAAATAACAGAGAATGATGATTGGTCGGTAGCAGATTCTATATCTGTACAGGAGGTGAAATTAACAATGGACAAGTTACCTGAAAAGTATAAATATGTAGTTCGTCTTTTTTTAGTGGAAGGTTATGATCATTCAGAAATATCAGAAATATTGAATTTATCTGAATCGGCTTGTAGAACTCGTTTATTGCGTGGTAAGGGGTATTTAAGAGCATTATTAAAAAATTAAATGGATGTCAAAAGATCTTAGAGAAATATTGAAAGAGGATAACTCTAGTGGTGGAAATTTAATTCCTAAAGGGCACACTGAACGATTTTTAGAACGTTTGGAAACAGAATTACCAGCTTCGAAAAAATCAAGTTTTGTAATCTGGAAAGTGGCTGCTACAATAATTGTATTAGTAGGAATTTCTCTTTTTTATATTAATAGAGAAGATATGGTTGTTTCTGAAGATTCAGTGGTTAAAAAAAGCCTACCTACGAAGAATAATAAAACATTTTCATTAGGTGATTTATCTCCAGATCTAAAAAAGATAGAAAATTATTATGTGTCAACTATCAATTTTGAGCTTTCTAAACTTGAACTTAATGAAACAAATAAGAGCCTGGCTGATAGCTATTTAGAGCAATTGGAGGCACTGGGCAAAGAGTATAAACGATTGAATATTGAATTGAATGAATTGGGCCCTAACGATCAAACTATAAGTGCATTAATAGAAAATTTACAATTACGATTGAAATTACTTCAAAAGTTAAAAATAAAATTAAGCGAATTAAAATCATCAAAAAATGAACAAGATCAAATTATATAAAAAGTCAGTTTTACTTTTGGGCTTAATCAGTTTTAGTGTAATTGCTCAGAATCAAAGTAAAACATTCGAGGAATCATTTAATGTTAGTGATGAAGCTGTATTAGAAATCAATACCAGTCATACCGATATTGAATTTGAAACCTGGAATAAAAATGAAGTGTTCATAGAGGCTACAATAGAAATAGCCGATATTTCTGAAGAAGATGCAGCAAACTATTTTGAGAATAACTCATTCGAAATTTTAGGAAATAGCAAAAAAATTAAAGTTTCTACAAGTGAAGGTAATAGGACTTTTATTCCAACTACATCGTCAATATTTAATTATGTTTATCAAGGGGATGATGATAATCCATTAGGTCTTAACATGCCTCGAAAAGATGAGCTAATTGAGTTAGCAGAAATGCCTGTTTTGCCAAAAGTACATTTTCATGAATTTGATCATAAATCATATAAAAAAGATGGTGAAGCATACATGAAAAAATGGCAAAAAGAATTCTCAAAGGGTTTTGATAAGGATTATGAACAAAAAATAGAGGAGTGGGGAAAACGAATGGAAGAGCGGGCCATGCGATTTGAAGAACGAAACAAGGAGCGTGAACAAAGAATGGAAGATCGGGCAGAGCGAATGGCAGAGAGAGCTTTAGAACGAGCAGAGCGACAACAAGAATTACAAGAGCGTAGAAGTGATCTTGCCATACATAGAGCCCAAATTCTTAAACATAGGGATTCAACTCGCTTTTTATTAACACATAATGATAGTATTAGATCTGGTAATTCAAGCATGTTTTATTATGATTCGAATGATGGAGGAGAGGGCACTATCAAGATAAAGAAAACAATTAAGGTTAGAATGCCAAAATCAGTAAAACTAAAGATGAATGTGAAGCATGGTGAGGTAACATTGGCTGAAAACACAAAAAATTTAAATGCAACGCTATCACACGCCAGTCTAGTAGCTACGACTATTGATGGTGATGAAACTATCATTAATGCTTCTTATACGCCTGTAAGCGTTTTAAATTGGAATTATGGACAACTGCTTGCTAATTATTCTGATTATGTTGAATTGAATGAAGTTCGAAACTTAATTTTACAATCGAATTCATCAGAAATTATTATAACGAATTTGATAAATACGTTGGTTGCGGAAAATAGTTTTGGTCCAATTCATATTAATTCAATTGCAGAGAATTTTACTAAAATAGATGTAAATTTAAAAAATGCAGAGCTTATTTTAAAGCTGCCGAATTCAGCAAGTACAATAAATATTGAAAGTGTTGATTCGAAAATTAATGTACCTGAAACTATAAATTTAAATAAATCTGAGACTGCAGGTGTTGTAACTTATAATGGATTTTATTTAAATAAAAATATTAAGAAAAACATTAGTCTTAAGTCAGTTTTTAGTGAAGTGGTCTTACACTAAGTATAAATTATACTCCTAGTTTGGATGGCCAATATATAGTTTTCTTAGTTATTAATGCATCAATTCCCATTTGAACCGCAATAGCGGTTTTAGCTCCAGCTACAATATTTGAAAATGGAGGTTTTTGTTCTAGAATGCAATCCTTGAAATCTATTAGCGCTTGTTTGCTTGGATTTTGATAATCGACTTGAACTGTAGTTCTTTGTCCGTTTTTAAATATCCATGCATTTTCTAAATCTAGTATTATCGTACCATTATTTCCGTTGATTTTGATTTCAAAGGACTTAGGTTCTTTACTGGTTTTACAAGAAAAACTAGCAGGAATGTTACCTGGATAGGTATATTGTAATTGAATGTTGTCGAAAATTTCTCTATTATCAGAGATGTAATCATTACCGCCTTTTCCAGTCACTTTTTCTGGAACTGCATCAAGAATCCAATTAACAAAATCGATTTGATGTGAACATAGTTCGGCCGTAAGTCCTCCTGAAAATTCACGATACATACGCCAATTTATTAATCTTTCTAAGTTTTGATTTGTTAATGAGTTCCGCCAATCACCGTTAACATTCCAAGTGCATTCAAAACTATGAATCTTACCTAAGGTGCCATTTCTAACCAATTCTCTAACTTCATAAAATAAATTTGAGCTTCTGAATTGATGACCTACTTGTACTGTAGTTTTCGCGGTTTTACTGCTGTTTATTGCATTTGAAATACCATCATAACCTTTTGCCAAAGTACTTTCACAATAAACATGCTTACCTGCATTTAAGGCATCCATGGTTATTTGAGCATGAGAATTGTATGGCGTCGCAATAAGTATAGCATCGATATCGTCTTGCTCTAGAAGTTTACGATAATCACTGTGGTAAGTTGCTGAGCTATCAATTAAATTAGTGACATTTTCTAATCTAGAAGGTATAATATCACAATAAGAAACGATATTTAAATTAGGAATTTTAGCGATAAATGAAATTAATTCTGTTCCACGTTTTCCAATACCGATTATACCAATATTACAATTTTGGTTAGAATTTGTTTTAGGAATATTTGCTAAAGATAAATTAGAAGTGGTAAGAGCTACAGTAGCTAAACCACTTCTAATTACAAAATGCCTTCTTTTCATTTTTTAAAGTTTGGGCTCCCAACCAGCTGCATATTCACGCTTCCAGCTTTGCATAGCTTTTTCATTATTCAAGACTTTACCGGTAGCAGTGTCAATTTTTAATGTATCACCAGCGTCTTGAGCCATATTGCCCAAATGACATAGCATTGTGGAAATACTTGCATCTTTAATTTCTGCATGTAACGAAACATCAGAACGAATACCTGCAAAGAAGTTACCTACATGGTTTACATCTAATCCACCAATACCTTGAGTGTTTGTCGTTGCGCTAGCCGCTCCTTCTTTTTCTTCTTTTATTAGTTCTCCATCCAAACCAAAAAGTTTGTAGAAATTTCTATCCAACATTATAGTTCCCTTACTACCGTATAATGTAATTCCTCTTCCTGGTTGTTTCGGTTTTATAAGTCCTCTACTATGGCCTGTCCAGGTTATAAATTTATCATCAGCAAATTTAAAAGTCACCTGTTGATTATCAACAAATTCCCAATCATCATCAAAAGTATATTTTCCTCCGAATGAAGTAACACTTTCAGGAAGGTCAACGCCAAGAGCCCATCTACAAATATCTACCTCGTGCGTACCATTGTTGTGCATCTCTCCAGTTCCCCAGTTACGGAACCAATGCCAGTTATATGGGTGAATATTGTCTTTGTAATCTTTTCTTGGTGCCGGACCTTGCCATAGTTCCCAATCTAATGTTTTTGGTACATCTATTTTTTTGCCCGTTCCAATAGATCCGCGATTGCTAGAATAATACGCTTCACCTTTATAAACATTTCCAATTATTCCTTTACGAATATCACTTACGGCAGATATTGAAGTTTTAGCAGAACGTTGTTGGTTACCCATTTGTACTTTCTTTCCATATTTTTTTTGAGCAGCAACCAATAAATCATTTTCATGAGGATTATGGCTACATGGTTTCTCTACGTAAACATGTTTACCGGCCTGCATTGCCATAATAGCCATTGGCGCATGCCAATGTTCTGGAGTTGCAATAAAAACAGCATCAACATCTTTATCTTCTAAAACTTTACGAAAATCTTTTTCAACTTTAGGTATATAGCCTATATTTTTTTGGCACCATGCATTATGTTCTTCCAATATAACATCATCAACATCACAACTGTAAATTATTTTTGCATTTGGATCTGCATTAATTGCAATTACATGTGCTTTTGCACGACTTCGAACGCCAATAATAGCACAATTAATATGGTCGTTTGCACCAAGGATATTTGCATAACTATTTTTCGGAAAAATTAGTCCACCGAGAGTTACGGCAGCTGTTCCAGCAGAGGTTTTTTTGATAAAATTTCTTCTAGTGGTCATAATATTCTTTTGAGATTTTAATTTGGTAAGCAACTAATTTACAAAGAAAAAAGCGACCATATAGAAGTCGCTTTGTGATAATTTGTTTTAATAATAAGGATGTTTAATGGGCATCTTCTTTTAAATAGTCTCCAAAATTTTCTTTGAAACGATTTAATCTAGGCACCGAAACATTTCTGATATATGAATTATTCGGGTTTTTACGCTCGTAGTCTTGATGGTAATCTTCGGCTTTGTAGAATTTTTTTAAAGGTGTTACCTCGGTCGTAATTTGTGCTCCGTCATAAACATTTTCTTTAGTTAATAGCTCAATATAATCTGTAATAATCTTTTGTTCAGATTCATTTTTATAGAAAGCAACCGATCTGTATTGTCTTCCTCGATCGGGTCCTTGCCGGTTTAAGGAGGTGGGGTCATGTGAACCAAAAAATACCTGAACCAATGCGGTGAAAGATATTATTTTTGGGTCGTAATAAACTTCTACAACTTCTGCATGAGAGGTCATACCACCGCCAACCTGCTGGTAGGTCGGATTTTTTTCCGTGCCACCAGAGTATCCAGAAATCACTTCTTCTACACCTTTTACGCTTTCAAAAATTGCCTCAACACACCAAAAGCAACCACTGGCAAAATATGCAGTTTCGTATTTGCTTAAGTCTTGTTTTTTTATCTGATTAAGTTCCACTATGTTACCATTGTCAACTTCTACGACCTTCTTTTTAGTAATGGATTGACAACTTGTACTTATAGTTAAAAACGGTAAGAGAATAAATATATTAATGTATTTCATAGCAATCGTTTTAATTTCTTAGTCTTTAACTATTAATTTAACTTACTTATTATAAATAAAAAAGCCCGTCAATAGCATTGACAGGCTTTAATTATAATCAAATTAGGATTATGAACCAACAGTTCCATTACCTAGAACTTCAATAGCTGAAATTTTTGGTTTATCTACAGTAGCTTCTAAAGAGATAGTTAAAACACCATCCGTAACCTCAACATCGTACATACGTGTATCTGGTTTAGCGGCCCCTATATCTTTATATAAATCATATCCTGTAAATACAGGAGTGTCTTCTAATGTTGCATTAAATATTCTACTGCCGTTACCTCCTTGATTTCCTTGAGGGTTATCAACTCCCCAAAAAATCTCAGCAAAATATAGTTTTACCGTATACGAGCCATTCGTAACAGGTATGTTATATACCATTGGTCCTTTTTGCATTGGTCCATTGGCTGGTACTCTTTCGGTAAAGAAAAGTTCATCCATTTCCGTATCTGAAATTTCGGTAAGTAAATCATTCTTATACGATATAGTCCCCGTACTAAAATATTGATCCGCTAAAAAGGTTATTCCATCAAATGTCACCTCTGGTCCACCACAATTAATGCGTATTTGTGAAGGTCCTAAAGCCACCGTAGATTGTGTAGCTTCTTGTGCTGGATTCGAATCATCTGGATTAAAAGTAATATCAGTTGTATTGGTAATAGCAACATCATCTAAAGTACCAGAAACAGTTATTGTCTGTTCTACAGTATTTGTTACAGTTGCTGTATAGGTGCCATCTTCATTATCAGTAACAGCAGAAATGTCTGCTGATCCGGTTACAGCTAAAATAACTGTACCACCACTAGAATTAAAGTTATCGCCATTTTCATCAGCCAATTGAACAGTTACTATAGAAGTTGAAACGCCTTCTACAATTGTTGTTCCAGTTGCTTCAATAATAGTATTCTCATTCGTTGGGTCAACCGCAGGTGGTGTTGTAAATTCAACTTCAGCAGTTTTAGTAATTGCAGTTCCTCCTAGAGTACCTGAAATAGTAACTGTTTCAACAACGGTATTAGTAACTGTTGCTGAATACGTGCCGTCTGCATTATCTGTAACAGAAGATACGGTTGCTGAACCTGTGCTACTTAATGCTACAGTTCCACCACTACCTGTTAATTTGGTTCCATCAGTATCAGCTATTGTAACTGTAATCATTGCTGTAGTTGTACCATCGGCAACAGCAGATGTAGTCGCAACAATCGTAGAATTTGCATTTGTAGGATCAGGAACAGGATTTTCCATCTTTGGAGTGTCTCCACCACCATCATCACTGCTACATGCTATTGGCACCGCCACTAACGAACCAAGCAGAACTAAAGCCAGAATTCTAGTAATAAAGTTAATTTTCATAGTCTTTGTTTTTAATATAGTATTTAAAAATTTTTAATCAAAATTATCGAAGAATTCCCCATTTAACAACTTTAAACTAAAATTTTCGACAAATCACTTTAAGTATTTTCTTCAAATAATGTGCTAAAATAGTACGTGCTATTCTTATTTGTTTTTATTTAACATGTTGATTTACAGTATTTAATATTGATTTTTTGATTATTATTGATTTAAACGGAATGATTTAAATCACTCATTTTCAAGCCACCGTTCTAACTATAGAATTTTAAGATAAAATGCAAATAAATCCTTTCTGTGACTATTGAATCATACTTTGGAAAAAAAGTACTTTCATATTGTCAATATTTTAAATGAATTCGATTCTAAATGTTTACTCAATAAAATTCTTTAAAACAGCCCAGGCATTTTCTGAGACTATTTTATGACCTTCAATTGTTGGGTGAATTCCGTCTGCCTGATTTAACTCAGGTTCACCTGCCACCCCATTAAGTAGAAACGGAATTAATTCTAAATTATTCTCTTTGGCTAAGTCGGGGAAAATAGATTTAAATTCTTCGGTATAATCAGGTCCCATGTTTGGAGGAATTTGCATTCCCGCAAGAATAATCTTAGTCGAGGAATTTTTTTCATGAACTGCATCAATTATTATTTGTAAATTTTTCTTGGTCTCTGAAAGTGGAATTCCCCTTAAACCATCATTTGCACCTAATTCGAGAATAAAAATTTCAGCATTTTGATTTAACACCCAGTTTAGTCGGTTTTTTCCACTCGCAGTAGTTTCGCCACTTAAACCAGAATTTACCACTGTATAATCAAGACCTAAGGAATCAATTTTTGCTTGAATTAATGCAGGAAACGCGTTTTCAGGGTCTAGTCCCATTCCAGCGGTCAAGCTATCCCCAAAAAACAAAATAATTTTATTATTTGTGATGTTCGAAATTTCGGTTTGATCGGTATTTTCTGTTTCAGTATCGTTGTCAACTTTTTTTTGAGACGATTCTCCACAAGAAAATAAAATGATAAATGATAAAAAATAACGAAACTTTAATAGTTTATACATAGCAATTGCAGTGATAAATGGAAATGATTTGCTTATTTTGTTTCCTTTGAAAAAGAAAAATCCCTGAAAACTTTATGACAAAGATATTAAACGTAAATAACCTGAAAAAAACGTATACAAGTGGTGCTAAAGATTTAACTGTATTAGATGATATTTCTTTTTCAATTGAAGCTGGTGAAACTTTCTCAATAGTTGGACCTTCTGGTAGTGGAAAAACAACCCTTCTTGGCTTATGTGCAGGTCTTGATAGTCCTAGTTCCGGTGAAGTTGAATTGTGTGGCACTGCGTTGACCACTTTAAACGAGGATGAACGGGCAATGCTTCGAAATAAGGAGGTTGGTTTTATCTTTCAGAATTTTCAATTGCTTCCAACCCTTACAGCCTTAGAAAATGTGAGTGTTCCTTTGGAGTTACAAGGAGCAAAAAATGCAGCTAAAATTGGAATGGAGTTATTGGGTAAAGTAGGACTAGCAGACCGGTATCATCATTATCCAACGCAACTATCAGGTGGAGAACAACAGCGTGTTGCTCTTGCACGAGCTTTTTCAAACAAGCCATCCATTTTATTCGCAGATGAACCAACTGGTAATCTAGATGAAGAAACAGGAGCAACAGTTGCTCAGTTAATATTCGATTTAAACAAAGAAGCCGGAACAACATTGGTAATAGTTACACATGATTTGGATTTGGCGGAACGAACCCAACATATACTTAAGTTAAAGGGCGGTAAAATTGTTTCTAATGAAAGTAAAGTTCAATTATGAGTGACCGTCCCATAAAAAATGAGCTGGCAGGTACTTCGTGGTTGTTTAAAATGGCATGGAGAGATGGAAAAGCAAGCAGTAAACGCTTGTTTCTATTCATGGCTTCTATAGTTCTTGGTATTGCGGCAGTGGTTTCGATTCAATCATTTAGTGAAAACCTTAAACATAATATAGCGCTCCAATCGAAGGCCCTAATGGGGGCAGATTATAAAATTGATAGTAATAGTGAGCCAAATGAAAGGGTTTTGGGAATTATCGATTCTCTAGGCGGCGCAGATGGTAAGGAAATTAACTTTCCTTCAATGGCAACATTTTCAAATACGGAATCCACAAAATTGGTTTTAGTAAGGGGAATAGAAGGTGATTTTCCATTTTATGGTGAGTTGCTGACAAATCCTTTAAATTCTAGAAATAAATACCAGAAAATTGGTGGAGCTCTCGTAGATGCAACATTAATGTTGCAATTTAAACTTAAGGTTGGTGACTCTATTAAAGTCGGAAACTTAAAATTACCTATAACCGGGAGTTTATCTTCAGCTCCTGGAAGTACTGGTGTAACAACTTCTATAGCACCACCTGTTATTATACCATATAAATTTATCGAGAAAACTGGCCTAATTCAAAAAGGTAGTCGAATTCGTTACAACTATTATTTCGTAGCCGACCCAAATTTAGATTTAAAAAAATTTGATGAGGATCTAGACCCAATTTTAGATGCTGAAAATGCTGATCTTGACACGCATACCTCTACTGCTAGCCAGTTAGGCCGCAGATACGATAATGTCGCAAAGTTTTTAAATTTAGTTGCCTTTATAGCACTTTTATTAGGTTGTGTTGGTATTGCTAGTTCTGTACATATTTATATTAAAGAAAAGTTGCAATCTGTTGCAGTCTTAAAATGTATTGGGGCGACTAGAAAGCAAACATTTCTAATTTATTTGATTCAAATAGCAGGAATAGGAATTCTAGGAGGGGTATTAGGTACGCTATTGGGATTAGCTTTACAGTGGTCATTTCCACTATTATTACAAGGTTTCTTACCTTTCGAAGTAGAATTAACATGGGTTTTTCAGCCGATATTTATAGGGCTTTTATTAGGACTATTTATGGCTGTATTATTTGCTTTAATTCCTTTAATGAGCACGTGGTATGTTTCTCCTTTACAAGTATTAAGAGCACAGGCTGATACTACCGATAAATCACGAATTGTAAATATTTTAATTGTTATAGCAATTGTGTGTTTTGTTTATCTTTTTTCACATTGGCTTTTAGGAAGTTTTAAACTAGCGATAGGTTTTGTTCTAGGAGTTGCAGTAACTTTTGCAATTTTGGCGGGAATCGCCAATTTATTTATGTGGGTTATAAAAAAGTATTTTCCATCTAATTGGAGTTTTACTGCAAGACAAAGTCTTTTAAATCTTTTTAGGCCCAATAACCAAACAATGGTTCTAATTCTGGCTATCGGTGTGGGAACATTTCTTATTAGTAATTTGTATTTCACCAAAGATTTTCTCCTTGCGAAAACGAATATGGAGGCCGGTTCTAAGGCTCCAAATATTATTCTATTAGATATTCAATCTGACGAAAAGGAGACTATAGCGCAAAGTATTACTGAACAGGGGCTTCCAGTAATTGATAAAATACCTATAGTAACAATGCGCGTACACGATATTAATGGGAGATCTGTTAATGATATTCGAAAAGATACTTTGTCGAAAGTTAACCACTGGATTTTAAACCATGAGTTTCGAGTTACCTATAGAGATTCGCTTATAGGTTCAGAAACACTTGAGAGTGGTGAATGGTCTAATAAAAGTGAAATAAATGGTTTCATACCAATCTCATTAGCTAATAATGTAGCAAGAGACGCTCTGGTAGAAGTGGGTGATAAGATGACATTTAATGTTCAAGGCGTTATTATGAAAACAGTTGTAGCAAATATAAGAGCAGTAGATTGGGGTAGAATGCAATTAAACTTTTCAATTGTTTTTCCGACGAAGGTCCTCGAGAATGCACCCCAGTTTCATGTGCTGTCTACTAAGGTTTCGGATGAGGCAAAATCAGCCGAATTACAGCAAGAATTGGTTAGAAAATTCCCAACAGTTTCTATTCTTGATTTACGCCAGATGATTGTTTTAATAGAAGGTATTTTAGATAAGATTTCGTGGGTTATTAATTTCATGGCATTTTTCAGTATTCTAACCGGTATTATTGTTTTAATAGGAGCTGTACGAACTAGTAAGTATCAACGTATTAGGGAAAACGTTTTGCTTAGAACGCTTGGAGCGAAAAATAAGCAAATCCTAAGAATTACGGCATTAGAATATCTCTATTTAGGGGTTCTTGGAGCTAGTATAGGTATCTTTTTGTCATTAATAAGTAGTCAGCTCCTAGCTTATTTCGTCTTCGATACTCCGTTTATTCCATCAATAATTCCATTTTTAGTTGTATTACCGGCTATTGCACTTCTAGTGTTATTTATAGGACTGTCTAACAGCAATAGTGTAATAAAGAGTCCGCCATTAGAAGTTCTTCGTAAAGAAGGAGTTTAAACCATCTAACTTCCTATTTAATTATTTAAGAAATGAAATATAATATTATTCCGAATACAGATTTAGAAGTTTCATCAATTGCAATTGGTACATGGGCCATGGGAAATGATTTTTGGGGCAATGTTAATGATAAGGATTCTATTAAGGCTATTCATGCTTCTTTGGATGCAGGAATCAATTTTATAGATACTGCACCTGTTTACGGTGCGGGCCATGCCGAGACTGTTGTGGCAAAAGCTATTAAGGATAGAAGGGATAAAGTTATAGTTGCTACTAAGGCTGGAGTTATTCGCACTAAAACCGAATATAGGAGAGATCTGAGTCCTGCTCATCTGCAAAAAGATATGGAAGATTCGCTACGTCGCTTAGAAACTGATTGTATTGATTTGTATTATATCCATTGGCCAGATACTACCACGCCCTTAGAAGATTCTATAAATACTTTAATGAAATTTAAACAACAGGGTAAATTTAGATATCTGGCGGTTTCAAATTTCTCAGTAGAATTGATGCAACAAGCACAGAAAATGACTGATATCGTTTGTTTACAGCCTAATTACTCCATGCTTAATCGTAAAATAGAGAAGGATATTATACCTTTTTGTAAAGATGAAAATTTGGGTGTGATTTCATATGGTACGCTAGCTGGAGGCTTATTAACGGGTAAGTTTAGAGACCTTCCTAAATTTGAAGAAGGAGATAATCGAGGGCGTTTCTACGATTATTACCACCAAGACATATGGCCAAATATTCAAGGGCTTTTATCGTGTTTAGACCAAATATCAACAAAACATAACTGTACGGTGGCTCAAACTGCCATAGCTTGGACAATTCAGCAAAAAGGAATTACATCAGTATTAGCGGGAGCTAAGAACGAGAACCAAGCGCTGGCAAATGCTACAGCCGCTAAAATACAATTGTCAAATTCTGATTGTAATAAAATTGATGGTTATTTAAAACAACATCTAAAAGAAGTTATTTTTTAGCATAAATAGCCTTTATCTTTAAAAACCGAAGAGGCATATTGGGATAAAGTGCATCTTCTTTCGATAAGGTGTTTTAGGCGTAGATTACCGTTATCGGTGCTTTTTTACAGTTAAACAGAGTTTTTGTTGGTTAACGAGTATTTGTTCTCGTTGAACGAACCAAACCCCTATAAAACGGGGTCTGAGGGTTTTATATATATAAAACCTACAGTCATGAAAACTATCGCAACTTTAATTTTTGTTCTTTTTATCGGAGTAGCTGCACAAGCACAAACTGCAACAGAAGAAGTTAATATCGACACAGTTGAAATGACAATTATTACAGAAACTACAGTAAAAGAAGTTACTGCTGAAAAGTACACTGAAGTAGCTCGTTTATACAGAAGAACAAACAGTAGAGTTAAGAAGGCATTATCTTTTACAACTAAAAGAAACAGAAGTAAAAAAGCATAATTACTTAAAAAAGGAATATTCTTCAATTAGCGACGTAAGTTCAACAGTATGTCCATCTAAATCATTAGTGTAAACAGAATGATAATAGTAATGATCTTTAAAGCGATACTCAAGATTCAAAGATTCATAGTGATCTATTGCCTTTTTAAGATTTTGCTGGTTCACATGAAAGGCAAAATGATCAATCTTTATAGTTGTAGCATTAATTGGTAATTCATGATGTTCGGGTTCTGCAGGAAAAAGGGCTATTCCGGCCTTACCGGATAATAAAAACACTGGATACTCTCCCCATCTGGGTAGTTTATACGATTTTAGACCTAATACTTTTTCATACCACTTTATAGAAGCTTCCATATCTTTTACAGTAATCGCAACATGGTCCAGCCTATCAATATCAAATATCTTCTCCATCTCATTAAAAATAAGGTATAAGTAGTATATCTAATTATTGATTTCCATTCTTTTTATGAAAACCATCAATAAATGCTAGTTGAAGAAAATTTACAGGGTAATAAACCCGATTAAGAACACCTTCTTTCGATAAGGTGTTTTAGGGGTAGATTACCGTTATCGGTGCTTTTTTACAGTTAAACAGAGTTTTTGTTGGTTAACGAGTATTTGTTCTCGTTGAACGAACCAAACCCCCGTAAAATGGGGTCTGTGGGTTTTATATATATAAAGCAAACAGTCATGAAAACTATCGCAACTTTAATTTTTGTTCTTTTTATCGGAGTAGCTGCACAAGCACAAACTGCAACAGAAGAAGTTAATATCGACACAGTTGAAATGACAATAATTACAGAAACTATAGTAAAAGAAGTTACTGTTGAAAAGAACACTGAAGTAGCTCGTTTATACAGAAGAACAAACAGTAGAGTTAAGAAGGCATTATCTTTTACAACTAAAAGAAACAAAAGTAAAAAAGCTTAATTCAAATACTCTTCATTTAAGAGTATGCATATTTTAATAGGACTACAAGTAGCTTTCAAAGTACTAGCTTATAAATTTACGATTTCAAAAAAGTTATATTTGATTAGGTAAAAGTCGATATCAAACAGCTTCACTTTGAATAAAATTCTATACAAGGTTCATTTGTATATTGGTCTAACTGTAGGAATCCTATTTTTTATTATTGCCTTATCTGGAGCTATATATACTTGGGTGCCAGAAATAGCTGCTATTATTTATAAGCAAAAAGTAAGCCCTAAAAATCAGACTTTCGTTAAAGTCTCGACTTTGAAAGACATTAGTCTAAAGAATTTCCTGATGGAGATTTTCGAGGGGTACTCTTCCAAGGGAAGTCAAGGACAGCAAACGTACTCTTATATGTCCCCGGAACTTATTATTATGCCTTTATGAACCCATATACGGGTGAACTTATTCATTTACAGGATATGAAGCAGGGCGGACTAAATAAATTGAAATTACTGCACAGGAACCTGCTTTTGGGCGATTTTGGAAAAACAATAGTTCATTGGGTCACACTTCTAGCACTAATTATGGTAATTACCGGCATAATATTGTGGTGGCCAAATAAGAAGTTTAAGAGAAAGAATCATTTTATAATTAAATGGAAGTCAAAGTCCTTAAAGTTTTATTTTGATTTACACAATGTTCTTGGGTTCTATGCCTCTTGGGTTGGAGTCTGTATAATACTTACAGGGGTCTTTTGGGGATTTGAACCCCTTCGAAACATAATAAAGAAGACTACCGCAGATAATGACATTTTATATACTTCTCCAGAATCGAATGTAAATGGTATTTCGAATAAGCATGATCTAGCTTTAAAAGTAGATAGCCTGGCCTATAGCTTTCTAGATAATAATCAGAATACATCAATACGAATTATTTATCCGCATGAAGCTTCAGACCCTATTACAGTTGCATTATCCGATGTTCTGCGTAGAATTCATCGAACAAATAATTATTATTTCGATCAATATACAGGACAGTTAATTCCAGGAAGATTTGAAAATGGCTTATATAACGAGTCTAGTGCCTTTAAAATGATAAACGGACTTGCTTATGATATTCATTTGGGTAATATAGGCGGATTCTTCGGTCGTTTTCTGGTTTGTCTAACTTCATTAGTTATGGCCTCTTTGCCTATAACAGGGTTTGTAATTTGGTTTAGCAAGCGCAAATTTCCCTATTAATTATTGTTTTTCTTCATTTTATATTGATTTAATTCCGATTAAAAACAACTTCTTTCGATAAGGTGTTTTAGGGGTTGATTACCGTTATCGAGGCTTTTTTACAGTTAAACAGAGTTTTTGTTAGTTAACGAGTATTTGTTCTCGTTGAACGAACCAATCCCCCGTAAAATGGGGTCTGTGGGTTTTATATATATAAAGCAAACAGTCATGAAAACTATCGCAACTTTAATTTTTGTTCTTTTTATCGGAGTAGCTGCACAAGCACAAACTGCAACAGAAGAAGTTAATATCGACACAGTTGAAATGACAATTACTACAGAAACTACAGTAAAGGAAGTTACTGCTGAAAAGAACACTGAAGTAGCTCGTTTATACAGAAGAACAAACAGTAGAGTTAAGAAGGCTTTATCTTTTACTACTAAAAGAAACAAAAGTAAAAAAGCTTAATAATTAATCTTACTCATCTTTTTAAGCTTATAGCAATTTAAAAGACTTCTCAAGAATTCGTTAATTCTTAAGGTTTAACTACTTTTTTAAGTCCAAAATAATCGCATTTTATGGGTCTTAACTCTAGAAGTGAGTTCAACCCAATAGTTTTTTGATCTTGTTTGAATATATTCAGCACCTCTGTTTTTAGAACATAGAACGTCCATTGGCTCAAATCTAATGGATTAATCGTGTTTTGATCTTTGTTATTTAAAACACAGAATATATAATAATCAGACCATCGTCTTTTCTTACCATCAAAATTGGGGTTTTCTTTATTTCCTATGGTTGGTGCAATTCCGAATTTAATTTCGGAGTGCTTTTGCTGTGACCAGCTTTGTATATAGGCAGCCGAAATTATTTCAATTTTAAGGCCTTGTGTTGTTATTAAGTCAAAGTTTGCAAATTCAATGCGGTAATCAGATTTTAACTCGAGTGCATTTTTGACTATAAATTCAGCTAAAAGACCTCTAGTTCTGTTTTCAATTAAGTTAGATTGATTCCAACTCCAAAATTTTGACAGGCTAATATTTAGTATTTCATTATTAAATTGAAACTTTTCTGTTCCACTTTTCTTTTTTGTTACTATTTCAGGAATAGGCACTTTGCTCATTTAAGTGTAGTTAATGGTTGTGTTTATATGTTGTTTATGTCTTTCAATATCCTGTAATACCAGAGCATGAGCATATATTTTTTCTGTTGCACTATTGCATTTTACTAGTTCATTTTACGAAAATGTCTAGTTCATACTAGTTGAAATGATAATCAAAAAGCAACACTTAAATTTCGCCCATCGGAGGATTGGGCTCTATAAAAAGGGAGGTCTAGGTAAGAAGTGGTCTACTACAAATTAGGCACAAAATATACGCATTACAATATCTATTCGAAAATCTGCAAATAATAAGGATAAACGACCATATTTAGGTTAAAAGTCTTCGTCGAAATGTCTTAAAAGACGTTTTATAGAGAGTAGTTGAATTGGAAATATCGATAATACATCACATTTCAACTAACATTTCTCTAATTACCGATATTAAAAGGCTTTGAACGTTTTTTAAGTAAGTAAATCGAATATCAAAGTTATATTTATATAGTTCTAAGTTTCAGATATTAAAACTTAATCATGAAGGTAATTTTAACTTTAATTCTTATAATCTTGGTTGGTGTTTTGGCATTGACCCAAAAAAAGGAAATCCATGAAAGTAAAATTCAACATAGTAAAGTGGGCATTCTTTTGGATTATAGCACTTTTAGTGATAACAATTGTGAAAAGATTAAGATAATAAACAACAATAAATCGGACCTTGTAAGGTTGTATAGGTTTAAGAACACAAGAATTAAAAAAGCTTTGGTTTTTAGCCTAAGAGGAAATTGTTCAAAGTTGGCATAATAATTGAATCTAAAAAATTGGCTGGGCCGTCCAGAATGGGGGTGAAGCACTAATCTAAAATATGATAATGATACTAATAGCACTTATTACTACAATAGCTTTAGTTTTAGGAACGATAGCAATTTCTTTTAAAAAGAAACGTCAAATGCGTCCTATCAAAGTTCGAGTTAAAAAATAAACGAGAATAACAACAAGTAAAAAAAAACTCTGCTTTCTAAAAAAGCAGAGTTTTTTTTGGTAAAAATTTGTTCTTAGGCAACAGAGTGCAAATTTTGACCAACATCTCTAAATCTAATAATATAATTTGTGCCTTTTTTAGAAAGATCTCGAGTAATTGTACCTCTTAATTGCCGAGTAAGATTGTTAATTAGTTTTAAACCAAGTGATTTTGTGTTTTTATAGGTTACCTCCTCAGGCATGCCAACTCCATCATCACCTATATTTAAAACAAAATCTTCTAAGCTTTCTTTCTTCAGTTCAATATTAATTTCACCTTCTAAATCATCTTTAATGCCATATTTTAGGGCGTTGGTAATAGCTTCGTTAATCAACAATCCCAATGGAATAGCAGTATCGATACCTAATTTTACATCTTCAATATTCAACTTCAATTTCACATTATTCTCAGAGCCTTTTAATGAGCGAATTAAATATTCGCTGAGTTCTTTTACGTATGATTTGTATTCAATTTTCGATAAATCATCACGCATATACAGCATTTCATGAACCATAGCCATTGAAATAACGCGGTTTTGACTACTCTTAATTAAACTTTTCATATTTGGGTCTTCTAGATTTCTCGATTGCAGACTCAATAGGCTGGATACTGTTTGTAAATTATTTTTTACTCTATGGTGTATTTCTTTTAGAAGAGTCTCTTTTTCATGAATTCGCTTTTCTATTTCTTCTTTACTCTTATAGAGATTGTGGTGTGCACGAAGTAAGTTTTTACCAAATACCCCACCTATTAGATATACAGAAAACAAAACACTAACTAGTGCAAACAAATCCCTTGATTGTTCTGGTATTACGTTTGTTGAAAAACTAAAATCGGTAATGCTCTGGGAATAAATTAATAAGATTATTAGTAAATTCAGGTTTAAATAAAGGCTACCATACGATTTTGTTGAAACATAGCCTGCTACCACTATAAGGGCTAAAACAAAAATAAAAGGACTGTTAATACCCCCACTGTATAAGGTAATTATTATGGCTCCAGCAAGTGTCATAATTGACACAATATTATAGGTGAGTACTAAGTTTTTATGATATTGATATAAAATTATATTTATCAGGTTTATAACACCGAATGTCCAAAATATATATGGAATAACTTCGGTAATATTAAGTGCATAAAAACAAAGCGTACCGAAAACAAGTGCAAAAAACGAGGTAAAATAACAAACCCGTTTAACTAATCTGGCTTGATTTGCAAGGCGATCGTGCCTGATTATATCTTTTTCTTCCATAGTAGAAATGTTTTCCTTTTGGATAATAGTAGTCAGAGAAATACGCTAGTTATCATTTAATGGGATGTTTGAATAAGTAAAACTAACTATGTTTTCTATTATTTTCAAGACTTATCACACTTAATTATATTGATTAACAAGTACTTTCTAAGGGTTTTTAGTTAGAAAAGCCATCCTTTTTCTCCAATCATCGAGGTACATTTTTCTATGTATACTTACGGTTTTCGCACCAATATGTTTTGAAGTTTTAAGTGAATCGATGGGATTATCCACCCAATAATTATCTCCATGAGAACTTTTAATAAATGCACCACCCCAGCTAGAATCTGTTGGGTCATCAATATTACCAGATAAAAAATATAGAACCGAAGGAGTGTCTCCCATTTTTATATCTTTTTTCTGTTGATAAAAAAGTTGCCCTAAGGCACCATAATTTTTTATAAAACTTGATACAAATGAAATATTACCGTATTCATTTTCCTGATATCCGCCTTGGTACATCCCCCTAAAAGTGTGGTCATTTTCAATCCACCATAAATCACTATGATTATTAAAAAGATACTCTCTTGCTTTTGGATCTTGCCAAGTGTTCCAAGATCCTATAGAATAAACACGTATTTTCTTTTTAATCTCTGGGTTGTGATGTACAGCTTGTGCAACATCTGTAATTGAGCCCCAGACTAGAATCCAAAGTGGGCTTGTTTCATCTTCCATAGCCTTTTCGATAATATAGTTAGCCCCTTCAGATACATCTTGCGGAATCTCTTCTACTTGTGGCTCTAAAGCTCCTTGTTTTGTGCGATTTCTGAGAATTTCAGGTTCAATATAATTTGATGAATGCTTTTTAAGTTGCTCATAATCTTTTTCATAGGCTCTAATGGCTTCAAGAATATCTTTCTTTCTACCTGAACTCGGAGGAGAACTTATTAAACCTTCAATATCAAATTTATCAGCATAAACTAATAAATGTACTAGTGATTGAAAGTCATCTGGATCATCACCACCAATGTCTGTGCTTACAATAATTCTTGGTAGTTCCGATTGTCCAATTATATTCGAGACTGAAAAGATGAAGCAAATAAAAAATACTACTAAATTTTTCTTCATACTTTCCGTTTCTCTTGTGGTACAAGGTCGGTAAGATCTCCGATACTTATAGGTTTACCATTTTCGATGCTTCGTCGGGCCGCAATGCCAATTAAAACAGACATAGCCCCATCACGTATACCTGCAGGTCTTTGGTATGGATCTTCTCCTTCTGAATTTTTAAACATTGAATCTTGCAGTTTTTTGTCACCACCGCCATGGCCGGCTTTGGTGGTTTTAACATCTACAGTTTCATAGTCCTTCCAGAGTTTATGTACAATTATAGGCTCTAAATCAAACAATTCTTTATTCGATTGGTCCATTTCAGCTTTATGTAAGGCCTCTTGATCGACTACAGTTGCTTTTGTATACGGAATATCTAACCATGCCTCTATACGCCCTTCTGTGCCATTAAATGCAACACGCCAGCCTTCGATAGGAGAGTAGGTGGTTAGTGAATAGTTAAGCACTGTATTATTCTTGTATTTTACTTGGGCAGACATTTTATCATAGATATCAATTTCTTTCCTAAAAAGACAATTGTCACGTATATACCCATCATGTTCTTCGTTATTTACATATAGGTCCATAGCACGCTTGTCTTGGGTAATGTCCCAGTAATAATTACAGTCTTTTTTATGGTTGCATGTTCTGCAATTATCTCCTCTAAAAGGTCCGTTTTTTCCGTAATGTTCTAAATCACCGTAAGCGAATACCTCCTCTGGATCAGAATCTATCCACCAATTTAACAAATCAAAATGATGCGTAGATTTATGCACCCAAAGTGATCCTCCGTGTTCTTTTAAGCCGTGCCAACGTCGAAAATAAGATGCCCCATGATAAGTGTTTAAATACCAATGAAAATCTACAGAGGTTAATTTGCCTATACTATTGTTTTGCAGTAACTCTTTTACTTTGGTTACGTACGGGTTCCAACGGTAATTGAATCCTACAATTAGTTTTTTGTGAGATTTCTTCTCGGCATCTAAAATTGCCTGACACTTAATTTCATCCGTTGTTAAGGGTTTTTCAGTGAGTACGTCGCAACCCATTTCTAATCCTTTTATAATAAACTCGTGGTGGCTAGAATCTTTAGTAGTTACTATAATAAGATCTGGTTTTGATTTGTTAACCATGTCTTCAAAATCGGTAAACGTTTTACATTTCACTCCTATATAGCCTTTAGCATATTCTAGCCGACCAGGATTAATATCACACAAGCCTACGAATTCTAGAATATCAGAATATTCATCAACCAGTCTTTTTCCCCAGAAACTAGAACCTCTAACACCAGTGCCTACTAATACTACCTTTAGTTTTTTGTTTTTTCCAAAGTCAAAGGCATGTATTGGTATAGCAGAACTAGCTGCCAACATACTAATTGAGGTTATAAATTTTCTACGGGAGTTTGTCATTTTCAATTATTTTAAGTTTCACTTAAATATATTGAATTTTGAACAAAAAAAAGGCGATTAATTAAATCGCCTTTTTTTTGTTTTGAAATATTTTAGTCATCGGTTAATACCCATTCACCTTTGCTTATTAAGACCTCGGCCTGTTTGTATTTTAACGTTTTACTTTCTCCAGACATTATATTCTTAATAGTAACGCGTTCGTTTCTACCAATTTTACGAGTATCTCGTACAATCGTTTCTGTAACCTGTTGTCGTTGACCTTGGCTTTGACCCGCTGCTCTATTTAAAGCAGCTAATTCATCACTATTAGGAATATCTTCTTTCGAAGTTTGTATATTTTCCTTAGGTCTTTGCGTTTGACGAGCCTCTTGAATTTCGTTAGGATTACCACTAGGCAACTCACCTTTAAACAAGAAAGAAACAACTTCTTTGTTTACCTTTTCAATCATTGATTTAAACAATTCAAAAGCTTCAAATTTGTAAATCAATAAAGGGTCTTTTTGTTCATGTACCGCCAATTGAACAGACTGTTTTAATTCATCCATTTTGCGAAGGTGTGTTTTCCACGAATCATCAATTATTGCTAACGTAATATTCTTCTCAAAATCGGTTACCAATTGTTTACCATTACTGTCATATGCATCTTGAAGATTTGTAACAACATTTAATGTTTTAATACCATCAGTAAATGGAACAACTATACGTTCAAACTTGTTGGCACTATCTTCATATACTTTTTTAATAACAGGAAAAGCAGTGGCAGCATTTCGTTCAATTTTAACCTGATAATGGTCGTATGCTGTCTTATAAATGGCATTTGCCAATTCTTGAAAGCTCATTTTTGAAAAATCAGCTTCAGAAACCGGAGAAGTTATTGAGAAAAATTTGATTAATTCAAACTCAAAATTCTTAAAGTCATTTGCATTTTTATTGGTCTCTGCAATTACCTCACAGGTATCATAAACCATATTAGCAATATCTACTTTTAAACGTTCACCTTGTAATGCATGTCGTCTTCTTTTATACACAACTTCACGTTGAGCATTCATAACATCATCATATTCAAGTAAACGCTTACGAACCCCAAAGTTATTCTCTTCTACTTTTTTCTGTGCACGTTCAATAGACTTGGTCATCATTGAATGCTGAATAACTTCACCATCTTCAAGCCCCATTTTATCCATCATTTTAGCTACGCGTTCCGAGCCAAATAATCGCATTAGATTATCTTCTAATGAAACATAGAATTGCGAACTACCCGGATCACCTTGTCGACCAGAACGACCTCTTAACTGCCTATCAACACGTCTAGAGTCATGCCTTTCTGTACCTACAATTGCCAATCCGCCAGCATCTTTTACCTGCTGTGATAATTTAATATCGGTACCTCTACCTGCCATGTTCGTAGCAATAGTAACAATACCTGCGTTACCTGCTTCTGCGACAACATCTGCTTCTTTCTTATGTAATTTTGCATTCAATACATTGTGCTCCACTTTTCTAATATGTAACATACGAGAAAGTAGTTCGGAAATTTCAACCGATGTTGTACCTATTAATACAGGTCGCCCTTGTTGAGACAGTTTAGTGACTTCATCAATTATTGCATTGTATTTTTCACGCTTTGTCTTATAAATTAAATCGTGTCTATCGTCACGGGCAATGGGTCTATTGGTAGGAATCTCCATTACATCTAACTTATAGATTTCCCAAAATTCTCCAGCTTCAGTAATCGCAGTACCCGTCATACCTGACAGTTTGCGATACATTCTAAAATAGTTCTGTAATGTAACAGTTGCAAATGTTTGAGTTAGCGCCTCAATTTTTACATTTTCTTTTGCTTCAATAGCTTGGTGAAGTCCGTCTGAGTAGCGACGGCCATCCATAATACGACCGGTTTGCTCATCAACTATCATCACCTTATTTTCCATAACCACATATTCAACATCTTTTTCGAATAAGGTATAGGCCTTTAATAATTGACGCATGGTATGAATACGTTCGCTTTTAACGCCAAATTCTTTGAATAATTTATCTTTTAATTCAGCTTCCTCTTCAATATCAAGATTTTGATTTTCGATTTTAGCGATTTCACCACCAATATCGGGCATAATAAAGAAATCTTTATTGTCACTGCTACCAGATATATGTTCAATTCCTTTATCGGTTAATTCAATTTGATTGTTTTTCTCTTCAATTACAAATAACAATTCTTCATCAACAATCGGCATTTCGCGGTTGTTATCTTGCATGTAGTAATTTTCAGTTTTTTGTAATAACTGTTTTATACCTTCTTCACTTAAATACTTTATAAGTGCCTTATTCTTAGGTAAACCTCTATGCACACGAAGTAAAAGAAAACCACCTTCTTTGGTGTCGCCTTCAGCAATTTTCTTTTTAGCTTCAGCAAGAACACCTGTTAAATACTGTCTTTGTTTTTGAACTATATCGGCAATTTTTGGTTTCAACTCGTTAAATTCATGACGCTCACCTTCTGGTACAGGACCAGAGATAATTAAAGGCGTACGAGCATCATCAACTAAAACTGAATCCACCTCATCTACAATTGCGAAATTGTGTGGTCTTTGCACCAAATCTTTTGGTGTATGAGCCATATTGTCACGTAGGTAATCAAAACCGAATTCATTATTGGTACCGTAAGTGATGTCAGCATTATATGCGGCGCGTCTGCCGTCCGAGTTTGGTTTATGATAATCAATACAGTCCACCGTTAGTCCATGAAATTCAAATATAGGAGCCATCCATGCACTATCTCGCTTCGCTAAATAATCATTAACGGTAACTAAATGCGTTCCATTTCCTGTCAAGGCATTTAAATAAAGTGGTAATGTTGCCACTAAGGTTTTACCTTCACCAGTATGCATTTCAGCAATTTTTCCTTGGTGCATAGCAATACCTCCGATGAGCTGTACATCGTAATGCACCATATCCCAAGTAACTTCTTTACCTGCGGCGTTCCATGAATTTTGCCAAATAGCATTATCACCATCTAAGGACACATATTCTTTGGAGCCCGATAATTCTCTATCTCTTTCGCTAGCCTCAACAGTTAAGGTTTTATTAGCGACAAAGCGTTTCGCCGTTTCTTTAACAACGCCAAAAGCTTCTGGTAGAATATCGTTTAAGGTCTTTTCTGAAATAGTATATATTTCATCTTTTAGCTTATCAATTTCCGCATAGATATCTTCATTTTTATCAATATCATTTGATGCTTGAACTTCTGCTTGAAGGGCTTCAATTTTACTTGTTTCTTTCGAATAACTATCTCTTATTTTAGATTTAAACTCTTCAGTCTTCGCTCGAAGTTCGTCAATGCTCAGGGCTTCAAGAGCTTGTTCGAAAGATTTAATTTTATTGAGTAGTGGTTGTAGTTCTTTGACATCTTTCTTAGACTTATCGCCAACGAACGTTTTTAATATAGAATTGAGTAAACTCATAATCGGTATTTGTTATTTCTGAATCACCTGAAAACCTTAGGAATGCTTCTGAAAATTATTGTCAACAGTAAAGCAAAAGGTATTCCAGTTATGATTTTCTTAGAAAAGATCTTCAATTGCTGACAAAATTACATAAAAAAAAAGCCTCCGAAGAGACTTTTAAGACACATTTAGGTCTATATTTTAATATTCATCCTCGTTCCAGAGGTAGTCTTCTTCCGTTGGGTAGTCGGGCCAAATCTCTTCTATAGATTCATAAATTTCGCCACCTTCTTCTTCCATTGATTGTAGATTTTCTACAACTTCTAGAGGTGCTCCTGTTCTAATAGAGTAATCTATTAGTTCATCTTTTGTGGCCGGCCAAGGTGCATCACTTAAATAAGATGCTAATTCTAATGTCCAATACATCGCAGTAGTTTGATTTTTAATTTTTTGCAAAAATAATTTTATTACTGACACTGCCAAGCTTTTTGGACTTATTTTCTTCAGAATAAGCAATTATTTCAACCTTAATAATTTGATAACGGATAAATTACGGATTTATTAGCCGTTTTTAGCAGGCATCCATTTTATTTCATCCACGTTTAAATCTAATGTCAATTTCCGTGCCAACACGAATAAGTAGTCCGATAATCTATTTAAATAGGCAAGTACATTAATTTCAATGGCCTGCTGTTCATTTAGTATTGAAGCAGATCGCTCTGCACGCCTACAAACTGTACGTGCAATATGGCAGTATGAAATAGTTGTGTGCCCTCCTGGTAAAATAAAATGTGTCATTTCCGGAAGCATTTTATTCATATGATCAATTTCATCTTCTAACAGACTAATATCCGTTGTATTAATTTTATTAATATTCAGGCGTTCTTTTCCAGATTTTAAGATAGCTTTTTCCGGGTCAGTTGCCAAAATGGCACCTAAAGTAAAAAGTTTGTGCTGTATTAGTAAAAGTAATTCTTTGCTAGAATCGTTAATTTCTTGGTCTTTTAATAAACCAACCCAGGAATTTAGCTCATCAACACTGCCTAGAGCATCAATTCTGAGGTGATGTTTTGAAACACGAGTTCCACCATACAATGATGTTTCTCCTTTGTCACCAGTTTTAGTATATATTTTCATAATTAATATTCAAGTTTAAATACTAAAATCTAATACAGTTTTAATTATTGTTTTTTTCTCTCTTTTCTGGTATTGCCTTCCATGAATTTTTTAGACTTTCGTTGTCTCGACCGACTTCTATTACGCATTGAAATAATAAGATAAATCGCAAATAGAACTCCTGCTATGATATATATTGATTTGTCCATGATTTAAAATTACTTGTTTACAGTCGAATCTTAAAATGTTCTTTTACTTGTTCTTTTCTTAAAAATACAACTCCGCAATAAAAGAAATCTATTGTTACTGTTGCTGCTTCAGACTTGATAATTTGATGCCATTGCAGTATTGATTCTTTGTTTTTATTAATATCATTAATTAAGAGCATTGAATTATTATGTGTTTTTTCTTTAGAAAAAAACAAGTTTACTAATTCAGGAGTAACAATATCTGTATAAATTAGGTCAATCGAATTTTCATTGAATGTACAATCTACAAACTTTTCGTTTATCAGAGCTGTCACCATTTTATTATCGATAATCTGCAAAGATTTATAATCGAAATATGTAATGCTCTTCAGTAGAACATCAAGTGTTTTAGATTTTTTATAAATTTTATTAAGATATAAACATTTTGTAATATAATTAAAAACAAAAGGGGAGTGCACCCCATGATGGTTAGTGGCTGATGAGAGAAATTTTAGATGTTTTAGAAATTTAGACATTTTCAATTTTATCCTTCCACAATTGCAGAAAGCTCGAACCAGCGTTCTGTTTTTCTTTCAATAGAATCAATTGCCTGTTTTAATTGCATTGAAAGTGTGTCTATTTCATCGCCCTCTAAAGATTCGGTTGAAAAGCGCAGTTGAATTTTTTCCTTTTGTTCTTCAAGTTGTTGAATCTCTTTTTCCAGCTTATTATACTCTTTTTGTTGCGTATATGTGAGTTTGTTGTTTTGGCCGTCGTTTTTCCAAGATTTTTTTGTTTTTGCATCTTGTTTGTCTGCGTCTTTTTTTGCTCTTTCTGCTAAGACTAAACTGGTTTCATAATCGCGATAATCGGAGTAATTACCAGGAAAATCTAAGATTTCACCTTCACCTTTAAAAACAAATAAATGATCCACAATTTTATCCATAAAATAACGATCATGCGATACTACAATTAAACAACCGGGAAAATCTAATAAGAAATTTTCGAGAATGTTTAGGGTAACAATGTCTAAGTCGTTCGTAGGTTCATCTAATATTAGAAAATTTGGATTTTGAATAAGAACCGTACATAAATACAGTCGTTTTCTCTCGCCACCACTTAGTTTGGAAACAAAATCATATTGTTTTTTTCTATCAAAAAGAAAGCGTTCTAAAAGTTGTTGCGCAGAAATTTGCCTTCCTTTTTTAAGCGGAATATAATCGCCAAATTCTTTAATTACATCAATTACTTTTTGGCCTTCTTTTATTTCAATTCCACTTTGAGTATAGTAGCCAAATTTTAAAGTATCGCCAGTAACAATTTTTCCAGCATCTGGCTTATCAATACCCGTAATTAAATTAAGGAAAGTCGATTTCCCTGTTCCATTTTTTCCAATAATCCCAATACGATCTTTTCTTTGAAAGTTGTATTCAAATTGATTCAGAATAGTTTTTCCAGGATAGGATTTTGAAATTTTATGTAATTCCAATATTTTGTTTCCCATTCTGTCCATGTTTATCTCTAACTGAACTTCATGGTCATCTCGTCTTTTACTTGCACGTGCTTTTATTTCTGAAAAATCATCAATACGCGATTTAGATTTTGTGGTTCGTGCTTTTGGTTGGCGGCGCATCCAATCTAGTTCCTTTTTGAAAAGTCGCTTAGATTTATGCAATTCAACATCTTCTTGTTCTATGCGCGCTTCCTTTTTTTCGAGGTAGTAGCTGTAATTTCCTTTATACGAATATAACTGCCCGTTATCTAATTCTAATATTTCATTACAGACACGTTCTAGGAAATAACGGTCGTGCGTAACCATAAATAGCGACAAGTTTTCTTTAGCAAAATATTCTTCTAACCATTCAATCATTTCAAGATCTAGGTGGTTGGTAGGCTCATCTAGAATTAATAGGTCTGGCTTATTTATTAGAGCATTGGCCAGCGCTAACCTTTTCTTTTGTCCGCCGGATAGTTTTCCAACTTTCGCAGATAAATCATCTAGCTTTAATTTAAATAAAATCTGCTTATATAAAGTTTCAAAATCCCAAGCTTGGTAGCGCTCCATGTCTTCAAATGCTGCTTGGTATAGGTCTTCATTTTCTGGGTTTTTCAGCGCCTTTTCATAACGTTCAATAACCTTTAATACTTCATTATCTGAAGCGAAAATAGTTTGTTCAACAGTTAAGTTGGGGTCAAGGTCTGGCTCTTGTTGGAGAAAAGAGACTCTAATATCTTTTCTAAAATTCACCTGTCCAGCATCGGCTGTATCTAATCCCGCTAAAATTTTTAAAATAGAAGTTTTGCCCGTACCATTTTTGGCAATCAAGGCAATTTTTTGATCTTTATTTATACCGAAAGATAAGTCTTCAAATAAGACCAATTCACCATATGATTTTTTAATACGTTCTATTGTGGCAAGATTCATTTGGTTTATTGTTTAGAAGAAAATCTGTTGTATAAAAACAGATAACGTATGATTAATAAAAGCTGTATTGGGATGATTAAAACAGAGAACGATTGTACTTTAAATAACCATAACAAACATGTTATTAGTATAAGTACTACCACCAGAACTAAGTATTTATTAATCCATAAAGGTGGCGTTTTCTTAAGTAAAAAGAATGCTACAAATGTATTTAAAGGAAACAACCAAAGGATGTTATAGTTGTAGACAGTCCAAATATGATCTGTTAAAAACCATAAATAGAAAATAAGTAAGCCATGTAAACCAGTTATAAAGAATAAGATAAAATCAAACCAACGACTGCGTTTATTTTTCTTATAATCTTTTGAGGTTATTAAGGCCGTTATAATAAGAAACAAAAGAAAACAGAAAAGTGGCGAAAGAAAAAAGTTGCTATTTGATTCTTGTTTAATAGAAGCTACTATTTCTGTTTCGTTAAGGCTTAGAGGTTGTTGACCCAGTTTTGATTTAGCCAGTTGTTTACTAACATATTCTGGTAAAAACATATGTTCTTGCGGGGTGGCTTTTCTATCTATTGCCGAACCTAAAGCTAGGTCAATGCCAAATTGACCCCAAGTATTAGTTTTCAAATTCTGCTGCATTAAAGTCCTAAAGGTGTACGTGGTATCAATATAATCGGTATCAAAAATAAGTTGGTCTCCAAAAACATTTTTTTGAACATCCCATATTTTAGTTGCGCAATTATTAAGTAAATAATCATATTTATATACTCGATTTTCTGGCCTGGCATTGTTCTCTAAAAACTGAAATAGCTCATTACGCTGTTTCAAATTAAGATTTAGAACTTGTTCTTTTACCCATCTATTTTCTAATTTATATTCATATAGAAAATCTAAAAAATAACTACGTGCCAATAAATAGTCCATTCTGCCTTGAGAGAATTCATAATAGAATTCCATTCCTCTGGCATCAAAAACACCATAATTATAGACAACATCGATATTTTGAGCCTGATCTTCTATTCTAAAAGCGCTATGGCCGAAGGCAGTGTAAAGTATATCTCCAGGACCACAAGTAAGTACACTAATTTTAGAGGTGGGAGATAGTTGTACCTGTTGCGAATATGCATTGGATACGAAAATTAATAGAAAAATAAGTAGAAAAAATCTCCGCATTACTATTTTATCTGGGTCTAGGCGCAAATATCCGAATAAAATATGGCACTAGACAAAAGCAATGTAATTTGTATTATTTTTACCAAAATCATTTGACAAATGAAAAGACATATTCCTAATTTTATTACACTACTTAATGTTTTTTGTGGATGTGTTGCCACTGTTTTTGCAGTTAAGAATCAGCTTGAGGTTGCTGCAGTTTTTGTTTTATTAGGTATTTTCTTTGATTTCTTCGATGGATTAGCAGCGAGAATTTTGGATGTTAGAAGCGAATTGGGAGTACAGTTAGATTCGCTTGCGGATATGATAACTAGCGGCTTAGTGCCAGGTATTGTAATGTATCAGTTATTGCTGATGTCTGAAACTGGAGGGTGGAATGTTACGACACAAATGCAAAATTTAGAAATTTCAATATTACCTTTTTTCGGTTTTCTTATAACTATGGGTTCGGCATACCGTTTAGCCAAATTTAATATTGATGAAAATCAACAAGATAGTTTTGTTGGATTGCCAACACCGGCAAATGCATTGTTAATTATTTCGTTACCATTAATTATGATATATCATAACAACGAATTTTTAAATGACATTATTCTTAATGAATGGTTTTTGCTAGCGCTAACCATCTTAAGTGCGTATCTATTAAATTCGAATATTGAATTATTTGCATTGAAATTTAAAAAATGGGGCTTTAAAGAAAATGCATTGCGGTATATTTTTATAATAATTAGCATTGTACTTTTGGTTACAATGAAGTTTATAGCGGTACCATTAATTATTATTTTTTACATTTTAAGTTCGGTTATATCGAATATGAAAGCATAATTGCTAATATGTTAATAGCAAACATGTTGACTGTTAGGAATAGGTAAAAGTTGGAAATTTATCCAAATAATATGTTTTGATAGAGTTTCTTAAACCTCCAAAATACGGTGTTAATTAGCCTAGTTGCGCTAATTTTCGTAGCTTTAATGCTTACAATGTTAATGCTATGAATAAAATTAAAGAAGTTACCGATTATATTGCTGGTGCTTCAAGAGAACAAAAAGAGATGCTAAGTACGCTGAGGGAGTTAATAGGTAAAGCTAATCCCGAAGTAGCAGAGAACTTTAAATGGAGTCGTCCCGTTTATGCAACGGAAAAGGATTTTTGTTATCTACAGTTCAATAAAAAGCATGTTAACTTAGGCTTTTTTGAGTTTGAGAATATTGATGATCCTAACAATTTACTTGAAGGAACTGGTAAAGAGATGCGTCATATAAAAATAGAAGACGGTTCTAAATTAAATCCACCTGTGCTTTACAAAATGATAAAGCAAGCTTCAAAGTCTTAAAATCCGAACTTTATTAAGGAGTAACTTTCTTTTTACGTAGTTCAAAGTTTTTACCTAAGTACACTTTTCGCACCATTTCATCTGCAGCGAGGTCTTCTGGCACCCCAGATTTTAAAATACCACCCTCAAACATAAGATAAGAACGTTCAGTAATGGCAAGGGTTTCTTGTACGTTATGATCAGTAATGAGAATGCCAATGTTCTTGTCTTTCAAGTGAGCAACAATAGTTTGAATGTCTTCAACAGCCACAGGGTCAACACCAGCGAAAGGTTCATCTAACAAAATAAATTTAGGATCAGTGGCTAGCGCTCTTGCTATCTCTGTTCTACGGCGTTCGCCACCAGAAAGCAAATCACCACGACTCTTTCGAATATGGCCAAGACTAAATTCTTCAATTAAGGCTTCCATTTTCATGAGCTGTTCTTTTTTGCTCATTTTGGTTAACTGTAAAACACTTAAAATGTTTTTTTCTATACTCAACTTTCGGAATACAGAAGCTTCTTGTGCTAAATACCCAATACCGTTTTGCGCACGTTTATACATTGCAAAATTGGTGATATCCATGTCATCTAAGAATATTTTACCACCATTCGGTTTAATTAAGCCAACAATCATATAAAAAGAAGTAGTCTTTCCAGCGCCATTAGGACCTAATAATCCAACAATTTCACCCTGATTAACTTCCAAGGAAATACCTTTAACAACCCGACGGCCGCTATAGGTTTTCATGATATTTTCTGCTCTTAGCTTCATTTGATGTACCAAGTACAATTTAATAATTAAGAAGTATTGTCTTAAATAAGCCTTATGAATTCTTTTTCAAATCTAAAACATATAATCACAGTTGAAAGAAAATGCCTTATTTTTTAACTTTTTTTGGCACGTTGCGCTTTTAATTTAGCTTCTTGCTTTGCTTGTCTTTTTAAAACTCGCTTAGAGATAAAAATACTTACTTGATATAAAAGCAAAATTGGTAGTGCTACCAAAATCTGACTAACAACATCTGGAGGAGTAACAACAGCAGCAAGAATTAAAACGACAACCAACGATATTTTTCGATATTTTTTTAATATCTCAGGGGTAACTAATCCTACTTTAGTTAAAAAATAAACAATAATTGGAAGTTCAAAAATTAAACCACAAGCAATCACCGAAGTTCTAACCGTTCCAATAAAAGAGGATAAATCAATGTTATTAGTTACCTCTGAGCTTACGGTAAATGTTGCAAGATAATTAATTGAAAGAGGTGCAACTAAATAATAGCCAAACAAAGCACCACTAAAAAATAGAAGAGAAGCACTAAGAATGAATCCTCTAGAATGTTTTCTCTCGTTCGGATGCAGTCCAGGACTAATAAATTTCCACATCTCATAAAGTATATATGGAAAACCTAAAATGAATCCTGCCCAAATTGATGTCCATATGAAAGCAGAAAACTGTCCTGACATTTCACGACTTTGAATAATAATTGGCAATTCATCAGCACAAAAATTAGAGTCAATACCCAAGAATGTACCTACTTTACAAAAGAATCTGTAGGTTGGGAAATCCATGCTTTTAGGCCCAAAAATAATAATGTCGAAGATGAAGTCGCTTAGTAATAATGCAATACATGCGATAATTACTATAGCTAAAGTAGAGCGTATAAGGTGCCATCTTAATTCCTCTAGATGGTCTAAAAATGACATTTCATCTGGAGATTTTGTATTCTTTTTTGCCATTATATGATGCCTTCGTGGATTAGGTTGTGCAAATGTACAACCCCTGAATATTTTTCACCATCTACAGCCAATAATTGTGAGATTCCTTTTTCTTGCATCACTTTTAATGCCTTAACAGCTAAGGCGTCTGCCGAGATAGTTTTTGGTTTTTTCGTCATTATATCTTTTGCTTTCAAACCATTTATGTTTTCATAGTTATTTAGCATTCGTCTAATATCGCCATCTGTAATTATTCCCACAACTTTATTCTCTTTTATTACTGCTGCGGCACCGAGCATTTTTTCAGAAATTTCAACAATAACCTCCCTAATGTCTGCATCATGAGCTATTTGCGGTTTTAGATTTTTTTCAGAAATATCAGCTACCCTTAAGTATAATTTTTTACCAAGTGCTCCACCAGGATGGTATTTGGCAAAATCTTGGCTATTAAATCCTTTTAAATCTAATAAACATATTGCCAAGGCATCTCCCATTACCATTTGTGCTGTGGTACTTGTGGTTGGTGCTAAATTATTAGGACAAGCTTCTTTTTCAACAAAAGTGTTGAGTACAAAATCTGCATGATTGCCTAGAAAGGAATCTTTCTTTCCTGTCATAGCAACCAATTTATTATTGGCACGTTTGATAAGTGGTATAAGCATTTTAATTTCCGGAGTATTTCCACTATTGGATATACATATTACTACATCATCTTTTTGTATGGTGCCAAGATCACCATGTATGGCATCTGCGGCATGCATAAAAATTGCTGGCGTACCGGTAGAATTTAAAGTTGCTACAATTTTATTTGCAACAATTGCACTTTTGCCTATTCCAGTTACAATAACACGACCGTTAGATGAAATTATACATTCTACAATATTTGTAAAATCCTCGTCTAGTAGGGTAGATAGGTTTTGAATTGCTGCCGATTCTTCTAAAATCGTTTTCTTAGCTAGGCTTAAAATTTGTTTTGAATTACTCAAGTATTTTAATTGTGTTCGATTCGCGAATTAATAAAACTATAAAAATATGCGAACATTTTTAAAAGAATGTTTTATATTTATAAGAATGCAAAATTAAGTATTCTATGCGTATACCAAGATAATTGTTATAACCAACTGATTGTCTTCGCACTAGCTGTAATAAAATGATACAAAACCTCTCAAACTATATTTTCCAATTCGTAAGAATTTTATTACTAAATTGTAAAAATAAAACCCCGTTTTGAAGGAAATCGATATACATTCACCATTAAAAAAGTTCTTTGGCTTCAATAAGTTTAAAGGACTACAAGAAAGCGTAATCCAAAACATTGTACAAGGTAATAACACCTTTGTTATTATGCCTACAGGTGGCGGAAAATCACTCTGTTACCAATTACCAGCTTTAATGCATGAAGGCACGGCTATTGTTGTTTCGCCTTTAATAGCATTAATGAAAAACCAAGTAGATGCCATTCGTGGTATATCTTCTGAGTTTGGTATTGCCCATGTTCTAAACTCTTCACTCAACAAAACAGAAGTAAAGCAGGTTAAAGAAGACATTGTAAACGGTATTACTAAATTATTATATGTAGCACCAGAATCTTTAACAAAAGACGAGAATGTTGAATTTCTACAGTCTGTAAAACTATCATTTGTTGCCGTAGATGAAGCCCATTGTATTTCTGAATGGGGTCATGATTTTAGACCTGAGTATAGAAATTTAAGGTCGATAGTAAGTCGCTTAGGAGAAAATATTCCAATTATTGGTTTAACGGCTACTGCAACTCCGAAAGTACAAGAAGATATAATTAAAAACCTTGGTATTACGGATGCTAAAGTTTTTAAGGCTTCCTTTAATAGGCCAAATCTTTATTATGAAGTGCGGCCGAAAACATCACAGGTAGATTCAGATATTATTCGTTTTGTAAAAAAGAATGCTGGTAAATCTGGTATTGTTTATTGTTTAAGCAGAAAGCGTGTAGAAGAATTGGCGCAAGTACTTCAAGTAAATGGAGTTAGTGCTGTTCCTTATCATGCAGGTTTTGATGCAAAAACAAGATCAAAGTATCAAGATATGTTCTTGATGCAAGATGTAGATGTGGTAGTAGCAACCATTGCATTTGGCATGGGTATAGACAAGCCTGATGTTCGTTTTGTTATTCATCATGATATTCCAAAGAGTATAGAAAGTTATTACCAAGAAACGGGTAGAGCAGGTAGAGATGATGGTGAGGGGCATTGTTTGGCGTTTTATGCTTATAAGGATATTGAAAAGTTAGAAAAATTTATGTCTAACAAACCTGTTGCGGAGCAAGAAATTGGTAATGCGTTATTGCAAGAGGTGGTAGCTTATGCCGAGACTTCGATGTCTCGCAGACAGTTTATGCTACATTATTTTGGGGAAGAATTTGATGCTGTTAATGGTGATGGTGCTAATATGGATGATAATGCTAGGAATCCAAAGCCAACTCAAGAAGCTAAAAATGAAGTCGTACAATTAATTACGGCCGTTCAAGAAACTAATGAAAAGTTTAAATCTAAAGAGGTTGTAAATACGCTTTTAGGTAATGTAAATGCCTTAATAACTTCGCATAAAGCTAACGAGAAAGAGGTATTTGGTTCAGGTGCAGACAAAGATAAAGGCTTTTGGATGGCGCTTATACGTCAAGTACTTGTAGCTAAATTATTGAAGAAGGAAATTGAGCAATACGGTATTTTGCATGTTACTGATTTAGGAAGAAAGTTTTTAGAGCACCCCGAATCATTTATGATGACGCATGACCATGCCTATGAAGAAACTGATACTAAAGATATTGTAGGTGTTGAAAAAAGTGGCGGTGTAACAGATGAGAAATTGTTGAAACAATTAAAATCATTGCGAAAAGCACAAGCAGATAAATTAGGCGTTCCTCCTTTTGTTGTATTTCAGGATCCGTCTTTAGATGACATGGCTTTAAAATACCCTATTTCAACAGAAGAACTTTTAAATATATATGGAGTAGGTGAGGGTAAGGCTAGAAAGTATGGCAAACCATTCGTGAAGTTAATTGCAGATTACGTTGAGGAAAATGACATATTGCGACCAGATGATTTAGTTGTAAAAAGTACTGGTGCTAATTCGGCACTTAAGTTGTACATTATTCAGAATGTTGACCGCAAATTGCCTTTAAATGATATAGCTTCTGCTAAAGGATTAGAAATTCCTGAGCTGATTAAAGAGATGGAGCAAATTGTCTTTAGTGGCACAAAACTTAATTTAAACTATTGGGTTGATGAGGTATTAGATGAAGATCAGCAAGAAGAAATTCATGATTATTTTTTAGAAGCTGAATCTGATGACTTAGATGAAGCTATGGAAGAATTTGATGGCGACTATGAGGATGAAGAGCTACGGCTGTATCGTTTAAAATTCATTAGTGAAGTAGCGAATTAATTTGTTAAATCTATAAAAGTAAAATCCCCGAACATAAATTTTTGTTCAGGGATTTTTTATTAATTTTTTTTAGGCTATACCTCCTTAGCCTCAATAGCCATTTCGCAACCGTAGGTATCCATAAAGAAATTGTCTAAATCATCAGCTTTTAGTGCTAAGTTCTTAAGATTTTCTTTTACAATATCGGCACCATCAGTAAAGATATCTGAAAGGTGTACACGATAAGAAATGTAAATTTTGTTATCGCTAACTCCTAAATAGTAAGGGTCAACATTTCTTTGCAATAGGTACTCCATTAATTGCTCAAGATTTTGTTTTGGTAAATTATTTAATGGGGATGTAGCAACAAGATAATCTCGTCTGTAAACGAAAATTCGAATTAGTGCGCTACCTTGATGAAACTCCCAAAAGTCTTTACCCGCTCTACCGAGAACCGGGTTCATTCCCAATTCAGTCAAAGATTCTTCTACAAAATTTGCAAAGTGACCTTTTTCAAATTCTTCGAAAACAGTAATATCAACGTCATTGCCACAGTTTGCGCAGAATTCAGATTCTTTATCTGAGTACGTATCGCAACTATTACATTTTAATCGATATGCATTATCAGCATAAGTGAAATCGGTTAATTCTTTTATTAAGTCGGTATGCTTTATACCGAAACCAACATTATCAGCATTTGTAAATTTCGAAGTTGTAACACCAACGAGATTGCCTGCTTCATTTAACATCGGGCCGCCGGAATTTCCTGGGTTTACAGCTGCATCGGTTTGCAAATAAGCTCTTGATCCCATCGGTTGATTTACGGCTGATACAATACCTTCGGTAACAGTATATGGCATTCCAAATGGGAAACCATGAATGTAGGTCTTGCTCATATTATCAATAGCAATATCGGCCTCTAGCGTTAAATCATCAAAGCTGTTCTCGAAACCATCAATATGTAAAAATGCAAGATCAACCTCAGGATTAACCATTACCACATTTGCTACATGTCTATCTTTTTTATGATCCTCTACTGCTACTACTTTGTTACCGGCAACTACATGGTAGTTTGTAATAACAAAGTTATTACCACTAACTGTGAAACCACTACCTGTACCAGAAGCAGTAATTATTTTAAATATAGATTTTTGAATATTTTCCATGTTTTTTCTTTTTACAATAATTATTTTATCCGAACAGTTTTGAGAATAAACCTTTTTTACCAGATTTCATGTTTGTCTTACCTAATAATAAGCCGTTGTAAGTTTCTAGTAATTTAGGAACTGCTACATGTGGTTCTAATCCTGAAACGCTTTCAAGCACATCATAAATAGCATTCTTTTGATTCTCTTCTAAATTATAATTATAAAGTAAGTATTGGTAGTTGTATTGAAGGAAATAGGAAAGTGCAAAATTGTCGTTATCCTTAAGATATTTATTTACGGTGTTTTCCCAATTTTTAACTTCATCTTGCAAAATTTGAGTTGAGCTTCTCCATTTTAAGGAGATAAATGAATCTGCATGATAAATATCATTCAAAAACTCTTCTTTAGATTTCTCACAAAGTTCTTGCATGAACTTCTTGCCTTTATCAATTCGATATTGAAAGTCTATTTGACCATTGAACATGTTATTAACATACTCTTGAAGTTTGGTTCTTAAGTTACCATGGACATAAGGCATGTTTACTAATTTAAGAATCGATATTACAGTGATATCCCATTGAAAAGCATCTAATCTTTTCTCTTTAAAGAAATCACTATAATTCTTGTAATCTTCTACTATGTTTGAAATTTGCTGCCATACTTGATCTACTTCGCTACCGGCTAATGGTTGTACATTGGCTTCCTTATAAAAGGCAGCTTTGTATTTGTCTACGAATTCATCATCATAATCATCTGCATAAACACAAATTTCACGAAGTATATCATAAACTTTATTAGGCTGACTTAATGCGATAGGCATTTCATATTCAAACCATAATTCTTTGTTGCTCAGTTGAATTTGTGTTAGTGTTAATGGATGAAAGTTTACTTCAGCAATTTTACGGTATAATGCAACCTTATTTGTGTTTTCGGTAACCCTTAAAAATGGAGCTTTTACCACGAATTTATCTTCACTAATTGTTACTAGAATCTCCGCAGAACCTTGACCTTGAGCAATGTTTACAGTATCGCTAGTATCTTTATTTGCTAATATTTCAGGATTTATATAGTTTATTGTTTCTAGTAAAGCATTCCTAAAATCTTTTGCCTCATACGCATCCATCGCTTTGTCCCAATGAGAGACGTCAGTTTTGGGCTCATTAATGCCTTGAATTGGCCTTTGAAATCTGGGTAGTACGTTTTTCATAAGAAGATATTTATGGTTTGTAGTTCGATTTGGTTAAGCTTGAATACTTACTATTATTAGAGAATTTTTTATCCTTCAGTTTATATAAATATTTAGCTCGGGTATAATAAAATGCTATACAACAACGGGAGAGGACTTCATTTATTTTTTAATTCTGGGATACTAGAGTGTCGTTCGTCGAATAAGTTAAAAAATTATAGTATATGTAATGTTTTGCAGGGGTAAGGGAAGCAAGAAATGTTTTTAAGAAGAAATATTTTATTAATGTAGATAATCTTCATGATGCTAAAACAAGAAGATTTGTACTAATATCAGCAATGCTCGAAATTAGAATAAGTAATGTAGTTTGAACCTTGGATTAAATAAACTCAGTATTCTATATAAGGTAAATAAGGGTATAAGAAGTACTTATTGTCCTGTACCTCCACTTGGTTTCGCTCTTTTAAGTTGTCTTTTTATCTTTTTGATAGCAGTCTCAATAGATTTTTCAGGCTCAATAATATTGTGGGCACCCCAAAAATCTGGATCAGCAAAGCCAATAGCCTCATCACTTAATATAATGGACGATTTAATTCGGTCTTTCATTTTAGGGAATTCATCATTTTCGTTCTTTTTCCAATCGGTAACCGCCATTTCACAGGTCATACTATATACTGAATTGAAAAGTTTTTTATCCCAATCAATTTTAAATTCTAATAATACATTACTATATCCGTAATACCATTTGTTGTTTTTTTCGCGATAGTCTACGCGATATGCCACTTCAGTTGGCCATACTTTAGCGTTTCTAGGTTTTCTACGAACAAACATCCGTGAAGCTTCATCTTTATCAGTAATATTTAAGGTGTAAATAGCGCTTGTGAGAATTTTGCGCTCCGCATCTATATATAATTTACCTTGATACAATGGATTAGTAAGATCCTCTCTTTGCATAAAATTTACAATATAAATTAACTTACCATTTACACGCGTAGACCCATCAAACGAATAATTATAATTAGCGATTGACTCTTCTGCAAAAATATAATCAGGGTATTTCATTAAATCAACAAACAAGGCATTAAAAGGCCCTCCCTGTAATTTGAGTGCAACGGTATCTAATTTGTCGTAATCAGTACTTTTTCGAGCCTTGTACAGTTGCACTGCATCCCGTTTTTTAGTAGTATATGGGGTTTTGTAAATGTTGACCACTGCTTCGGATAATGATACATTCTTTTTACGTTTTTTAATCGTTTCTCTGTAAAAAGCTGTCATCAGTGTTGGGTCATCAAAATAATTTTCACCTTTTCTAATGAACGTTTCTCTAACTAATTTTTCTGCATCTTTTGGTACTGCAATATTTACTTCAGAAAGTTTTGTAATAGTTACGCCAAGAAATATCTTATTTCCATCTACTTTTAATTGGGTAAGCGGAATTGTTTTAGATCCATATCCTAAAAAGGATACCAATATGTTGCCATTCTTTACCGCTAAAGGTATTTTAAGAGAAAATTCACCTTCGGTATTACTTATAGTACTAATGTTAGTATTTTCTAGTGCTAAAGTTGCAAATACTAAAGGCTTTTTAGTACTCTCATCTAAAACTTTACCCTTATATTCTTTGAAAGATGTATCGTCTTTTTCTATCCCTGATTGAAAGGCATAGGTGTTTAAACCACCAAGAATCAATAGCACTGTAACCATTAAAATTGTGCTAAATATTGATTTTTTGAACACTATTTTTTTTTGAAAATGTTCCATCATTTATGATTTAAATTTTTGGGCAATAAAAATCTCATTTTAGTAGTGAAAATATTGCCTATGTCTCTAAGTTAGTGAATATTAGGATGAATTACTGTTAAATTTCAACTGAATATATCTCGTAGAGTAGATTGTTGGGGTTAAAAAACTTGAAAGCCCTTTTAATTATGCATCGTGTGTTTTATGAGAATCGGAAACTAAACTTTTAATTTCATCTAGTTCAGCTTTAGTAAGATCACGGTATTTACCAACAGGAATATCTAATTTAACATTCATAATGCGCACGCGTTGTAATTTCTTAACGCGGTAATCTAAAAATTCACACATTCGTCTAATTTGCCTATTAAGACCTTGTGTTAATATGATTTTGAAAGTGTTATTATCAATTTTTTTAACTTCACATTTTCGCGTAACTGTATCTAAAATTGGAACGCCACTCCTCATTTTGCGCAGAAAATGTTCGTTTACAGGTTTGTCAACCTGAACAATGTATTCTTTTTCATGATGATTTCTAGCTCTTAAAATCTTGTTTACAATATCACCATCATTAGTTAAAAAAATGAGTCCTTCGCTGGGCTTGTCAAGCCTGCCAATAGGGAAAATACGTTTCGGATAATTAATAAAATCAATAATGTTGTCCTTTTCAACTCGGGTATCGGTGGTGCAAACAATTCCAATAGGTTTGTTAAAAGCAATATATACAGGCTTTTCAGTTGGTTCTGAAATTAACTCGCCATCAACATGTACCTCATCACCATCAGAAATCTTGGTTCCCATTTCTGGCACTTTTCCATTAATTGTGACGCGACCTTGATCAATTAATTTATCTGCCGCGCGTCTCGAACAATAACCAACCTCGCTAAGGTATTTGTTAATTCGGGTTAGTTTGGGTTCACTCATAAAAGTTGACGTATCAGTTCTTGATGAATGGCAAAGATAGATAAACGAATTTCAGATTATGAATTGTCAGACTACATTCTATTGATATAATAGTATGCTAAGTAGAATTTTTTGTTTGAGAATTATTTTGGGTAGAATTCGCCGAAGTGCCATAAAACACCAGATGGGTCGTGCATGAAAAGTTCTTTGCCCCAAACTTCATTTTTAATTTCAGAAAAACGTACTGTACTGTATTTATCAGTTAGGCTTCTAGCTAATAAATCTGTTTTACACTTTTCTACATCTTCTACTTCCAAGAAAAGCATTGTATTATTTATCCAATCTTTAACATAGGCATCTTGAAGATAAAAACTTAGTTCCTCATTTATTCTAAAAAGGCACATATTGTGACTCACTATAATTTCTTTAAAACCAAGATCACGATAGAATTCTCTGGACAAGGCGTAGTTTTTTGCACCTATGAAAGAACGAATACTTTTGGACTTGTAATTTATCATCTTACGAATTTTATAGACTTAATTGGTTTAGTATATCATTAAGTAAATTGAAAATTAGCGTATTTTTCTATTTAACTCATAGGCATAAAACTGTCTTCCGATTTCGGCTAGAAAAGGCAATCCTATGGTGTCATATTCATACTCATTATCATTAAATATTTTATTTTTATTTGTGTGAATGGTTGCGGTAAGCATGAATTCGATGTTGTTTTTAGAATCTAAAATATAGGCGCAATCGGTTAAAGTGCCGTAAGCGCCGCCTATTTTATTGTAAATATTTATATAATCAGGAATACTTTCTTTGGAATCGCCATACATGAAGAACTTCCCATAGCCATCAACAAAAGTAGAAGGGTCGTAACCAACTTCTCTCGGTAATTTATGCATGACATCTAGTAAAAAATCACGTTGTATTTCAGTTAAATTAAAAAGTTGATTTATGTTGAAATTTTCAGGAAATATTATTCGCTTTAATAATGCATGTTGCGATTGAATTGGATAGTAGTTCTTTAAACTAAAATCGAATGATTCCATAATTAGGGAGTCATCTTTAATAAAACCAATCCCCTTATTTATTTTGTTTAGCGATAATTCTTTAGGAAAAGCGTTAATGGTTCCTTTGTAATTGATTGTGGTACTATCGTTTAAGTACAATACCAGGGGTGTCGTGGCAGCATCGTCTGAATGGGAGCCTAAGCGATGTGAAATTCGAATAGGAGATACACCGCGTCTTCTCATTCTTCTGTTGAGGTCTTCTTGCCCTAAATATTCGATTAGTCTGTTGTTTGCTGCATTATTACTAACAGCAAAAATTTCAGTTATAGCCTCAGTAAATGTGGTTATAATAGAATCGCCCTCCACATAAAATCGCGTATTTCTATCTATGGAATCATTTTCATTTAGTTTCTCTAGCGTAGCCACTACTGCTGGAAATTTCACTGTACTTGCAGGATAGAAATAATTAAGACTATCAACTTGGAAACTATAATCTTTAAATATTACACTATCATTTTTGTGTTCAATTTGGGTGAACAAAATTTGAACTTCGTATTGTTCAATACTATCCAGTACTCTTTTTATATTCTCATTTTTAGATTTTAATACAAAACTTAAGGGGTCAGTAATTACAACTTTTTCTTTGCAAGAATAGCTTATCAGAACTATTGCAGAAAATAGAATTAATATAATTGTTGAGTGTAGTTTAGATCTCATCCTTACTCGGTGTATATTTCACCACGATGCGGTTTTAAGGCATCGCGAACTGTCAACATATCTTTTTCTTCAACGACCATAAATGCAATACTGTGCATGTCATTTAATTGTTGAAAACCAGATATATTCAGTTTTAATTTTTTAGCAGTTATATAATCTTTTAAATGAATTTCATGGTGTTCTGCAGTCTTCAAAGCGACCATACCTCTAAAATCCCAAATGAGTTTAATCTTTTTCAAATGTTTATTTATCTGTGTTTATAAGCAATCAATGTAATAAATAAGTCTTTTAAAACAACGAGTTAAGGCACTAAAATTCTTTTAAGTAGCATAATATTGGTTGTTCGCCAAAATGTATTTGTTATTTTTGCGGAATGCAAATTAAAGTGGCTTATATAAGAATTACATTTTTAGTATTGTTTTTTGGCCTACTATTAGTGTTTCCCTCAGCGTGTGGACTAAAAAATAAAGAAGCAGGTGGCGTTTTGGCACGTGTTGGTCAGAACTATTTATATGTTGAAGATGTTGCACCACTTCTTGGTAAAAATCTTTCCGATCAAGATAGTGCTACCATAGTATCTAACTTTATAAATAATTGGGCTGCAAAACAACTATTATTAGACAAGGCTAGAATCAATCTTTCAGAAGAGAAGTTATCGGAGTTTGATGCCCTTGTAAATGATTATAAAGCTGATCTGTATACTAGGGCATATAAAGATGCCTTGGTTTGGAAAGGTACGGACTCTACAATAACCCGAAATCAGTTACGAAGCTTTTATGAAAAGGAGAAAGAAAATTACAAACTAAAAGAGCGTATTGTTAAATTGAGATTTATTCAGTTACCAAAACAGTTTTTAAATAAAAAGAAAGTTAGCAGTAGTTTAAAGAGTTTTGATGCAAAAGATAGAATTTATTTAGATTCGATTGCGGTACAGTTTAGCAAAATGAATTTTAACGATTCACTATGGATAAGTGCTTCAAAAGTGATTAAGGAGATACCACCATTGAATCATGACAACGAGAATAAATACCTAAATAAATCACAATTTTTCGAACTGGAGGACGCAAAGGGGCTATATTTGGCAATGATTTTAGAGGTTCGCAATGTAAATGATGTGGCACCGCTATCTTATGTTGAGCCTACCTTAAGGCAGGTTCTATTAAATAGACGCAAACTAGAGTATGCTAGAAAACTTAACACCGAAATCATTGATGAGGCTATTAAGGATAAAGAATTTGAAATTTATGGGAAAAGTGAATAAGTATATATTAATGGCATTTACTATACTTTCAACAGGGTTGATTGTAGCACAAGAAACAAATGACAGTATACCTGAAACTACAACTGATATTGTTACAATTGCAACGGACTCAGCTGCAATAAATACCGCAGAAGTTAAATCTAAACCATACAAACGCACTAAAATAGATGGTATATCGGCAGTAATTGGCGATTACGTTATATTGGAGTCTGATGTAGAAAAAGCATTAATTGATCTTAAAACACAAGGCGTATCTACGGCCGACATTACAAAATGTGGGCTTTTAGGTAAATTGATGGAAGACCGTTTGTACGCACACCAAGCTGTACAAGATAGCTTATTAGTTTCTGATGATGAAGTTGCTTCTCAGAGTGATCGTCAATTACAGGGTTTAGTGCAACAAATTGGGTCAATGGAAAAGGTGCTGAAGTTTTATAGAAAAGAAGATGAAGCTAGTTTGCGTCAAGAAATTCAAAAAATAAATAAGCTTCAAATGCTTTCAGGTAAAATGCAACAGAGCATTGTTGAGGGCATAGAGATTACTCCAGAAGAGGTACGTCAGTTTTTTAATAAAATACCTGAAGATGAACGTCCAGTATTTGGTGCTGAGATGGAAATATCTCAAATTGTTAAGCAACCTGAAGCTACTAAAGAAGATAAGCAACGTGTTATTGATAAACTAAATACCATAAAGGAAGATATTGAAGATAATGATGCCAGCTTTAACGTAAAGGCTATTTTATACTCTCAAGGTCCTTCTAAATCAAGTGGTGGTCTTCTCGGAGTTATTACGAAAGAGTCTGGTTATGATAAAGATTTTAAAGATGTAGTTTTTAGTTTAAGAGAAGGTGAAATTTCTGAACCTTTTGAAACCCAGTTTGGATTTCATATAGTACTTGTTGAGAAGATTAGGGGGCAAGAACGTGATGTAAGGCATATTATAATGCAACCAGAGATATCGCAAGAAGCCATGGACAAGGCAAAAGAAGAGCTAGATACAATAAGAAAACACATTAACGAAGGTAAGTATACATTTGCCCAAGCTGCACGGAATTTTTCTGATGAGAAGGAAACCAAGTTTGATGGTGGACTTTTAAGAAATCCACAAGATTTTAGCTCTCGTTTCGAGCTTACCAAAATGGATCCAGCTTTATATAATCAGGTGCGAAACTTAAAGGATAATGAAGTTTCTTATCCTATTTTGGAAAAAGATCCAAGAGGAGGTGCATCCAAATTAAAATTGTTGCAGGTAACTAATAGATATGATGAGCATACTGCTGATTTTTCTAAAGATTACATGAAAATTCAACAATTAGCAAAAACTGAAAAACAATACGAGGCCATTAAAAAATGGATGGATGAGCATATTGAAGACACTTACATAAGTGTTAATGGTACAAGCAGAGAGTGTGAGTTTGAGAATAATTGGCTAAAAGCAGAGTAAGCATGTCAGATGTAACTGCGGTTCAAAACTTGGTTAAGAAACATGTATCACTCAAGCAAGAGATTGCAAAAGTTATAGTTGGCCAGGATAAGGTTGTCGATCAAATTCTATTATCTATTTATACAGGAGGCCACTCGTTATTAATAGGTGTGCCGGGTTTAGCAAAAACCTTAATGGTAAATACTATAGCCAAAACCTTAGGCTTAAATTTTAAAAGAATTCAGTTTACGCCAGATTTAATGCCAAGTGATATTTTAGGTAGTGAGGTACTGGATCAGAATCGAAACTTTAAATTTATTAAAGGACCAGTATTTGCTAATATTATTTTGGCGGATGAAATTAATCGTACACCACCAAAAACGCAGGCTGCACTTTTAGAAGCCATGCAAGAACGCTCTGTGACAATTGCAGGCCAACGGCATCAATTAGATTTACCTTATTTCGTTTTAGCAACTCAAAACCCTATTGAACAAGAAGGAACGTATCCGCTTCCAGAAGCTCAATTAGATCGTTTTATGTTTGCAATTGAATTAAAATATCCTTCTAAATCTGAAGAAATACAGGTTGTAAAGAATACTACAACAGATTTGTCAACAGAGGTGAATGCACTCTTTAATGCTGAAGAAATTATCCAAGTACAACAATTAGTGCGTAGAATTCCTGTGCCTGATAATGTTATTGACTATGCCGTTTCATTGGCTAGTGCTACTCGCCCAAAAGAAGAAGGTGCTTCAGATTTTGTAAAGCAGTATCTCGATTGGGGTGCAGGACCACGAGCTTCACAAAATTTAATTTTAGCGGCCAAAGCTCATGCTGCCATATCTGGTAAATTTTCACCAGATATTGAAGATGTTCAAGCTGTAGCTCATGGTATTCTAAGACATAGAATAATTAAAAATTACAAAGCAGAGGCGGAAGGTATATCTGAGGAGAATATTATTAATAAATTAATGTAAGTTTGATAATATTTCTTTGCTAAAAAATAGAATTCATAGAATTTTATTCTATTTTTTCCGTTTATTGCAAACTGAAATTTACAATAGCTAAAAATTTCTCAAACCTTGTAGATTTTCTTAAATTTACAGAATTACTCAATTTCAAAATAACAAGATAATGGCATTCGATATCGACATGATTAAAGGGGTGTATGCTAATATGGCGGAGCGCGTTGATAAAGCTCGCGAAATCGTTGGCAAACCTTTAACCCTTTCAGAAAAGATTTTATACTCTCATTTATGGGACGGTAACCCTACAAAGGCCTTCACTAGAGGTAAGGATTACGTTGATTTTGCGCCCGATCGAATTGCCTGTCAAGATGCGACTGCACAAATGGCTTTGTTGCAATTTATGCAAGCTGGTAAACCTAAGGTGGCTGTTCCAACAACAGTTCATTGCGATCACTTGATTCAAGCGAAAAGCGGAGCTGCAGCAGATTTAAAAATGGCCAACAGTACTAGTGCTGAAGTTTTCGATTTTTTAGAATCAGTTTCTAATAAATATGGAATTGGATTTTGGAAACCAGGAGCTGGTATTATACACCAAGTGGTGCTAGAGAATTATGCTTTTCCTGGAGGAATGATGATTGGTACCGATTCACATACTGTTAATGCAGGCGGATTAGGAATGGTAGCAATTGGAGTAGGAGGAGCTGATGCTGTTGATGTAATGGCAGGAATGGCATGGGAATTGAAATTCCCTAAACTAATTGGTGTTCGTTTAACAGGTACAATATCAGGTTGGACAGCCCCTAAAGATGTAATTCTAAAAGTTGCTGAAATACTTACAGCAAAAGGTGGTACTGGAGCAATTGTAGAATATTTTGGTTCTGGAGCCAAATCACTTTCGTGTACAGGTAAAGGCACTATTTGTAATATGGGTGCTGAAATAGGTGCGACCACTTCTACCTTTGGTTATGATGAGTCTATGGAGCGCTATTTACGTGCAACAGATAGAGCAGATGTAGCAGATGCAGCAAATGGAGTTAAAGAATATTTAACTGCGGATGCTGAAGTTTATGAAAACCCAGAAAATTATTTTGATCAAATTATAGATATTGACCTTTCTAAGTTAACTCCATTATTGAATGGTCCGTTTACGCCAGATTTATCAACGGCTGCCGGTTCGGATATGACAGAGAAAGCTACTGCTAATGAATGGCCATTACAAGTAGAGTGGGGGTTAATAGGTTCTTGTACAAACTCTTCTTATGAAGATTTGTCTCGTGCGTCATCAATTGCACAGCAAGCGCTTGATAAAGGAATAAAGATGAAAGCTGAATTAGGAATTAATCCTGGTTCAGAACAAGTACGTTATACAGCTGAGCGCGATGGTATTTTAGGAGTTTTCGAAAAATTAGACGCTAAAATATTTACCAATGCATGTGGACCATGTATCGGGCAATGGGCACGTTACAGTGATCCAAAAAATGCGCCTAAAAATAGTATTGTTCATTCGTTTAATAGAAACTTTGCAAAAAGAGCTGATGGTAATCCAAATACGCACGCTTTTGTTGCTTCACCAGAATTGACGGCTGCAATTGCCGTTGCAGGTCGTTTAGACTTTAATCCGATGACCGATACTTTAATAAATGAGAACGGTGAAGAGGTTAAATTTGATGAACCAACAGGATGGGAATTGCCTCCAAAAGGTTTTGAAGTAGAAGACGCTGGTTTTTTAGCTCCAGATGAGGATGGTTCAGGTGTTGAGGTGGTTGTTTCTGAGACTTCAGAACGTCTCCAATTATTAGAACCGTTTACACCTATTAAAGATTCAGAGTTAAAAGGTGTTAAGTTATTGATAAAAGCATTTGGTAAATGTACGACGGATCACATTTCTATGGCTGGACCATGGTTGCGTTTTAGAGGACATTTAGATAACATTTCGAACAACTGTTTGATTGGTGCTGTAAATGCATACAACCAAAAAACCAATTTTGTAAAAAGTCAAATTGATGGTGAGTATGGTGGCGTGCCAGATACACAACGTGCTTATAAGGCAGCGGGAATCAAGACTATTGTTGTTGGTGATCACAACTATGGTGAAGGTTCATCTCGTGAACATGCAGCAATGGAACCAAGACATTTAGGAGTTGCAGCAGTATTAGTTAAATCTTTTGCTCGTATTCATGAGACAAACTTAAAAAAGCAAGGTATGCTCGGTTTGACTTTTGCTACTGAAAGTGATTATGATTTAATTCAAGAAGATGATACTTTCGATTTCGTTGATATAGCAGATTTTGCACCAGGAAAACCATTAACTCTTGAGGTTACTCATGCCGATGGTAGCACTGATACGATTATAGCAAATCATACCTACAACGATGCGCAAATCGAATGGTACCGAGAAGGTTCTGCTCTTAATGTTATAAAACGTGAGAACGCAGTATAATTCTTATAAATATTAAAAAAAACTCCTGATATTAATCAGGAGTTTTTTAGTTTTGAGGAAATCCTCCAATTTTAATGATAAAGAAAAAGACAGTATTAAATGTTCTATTGATAGGCCTAATATTATCCTTCTTTGTAACTCCTTTAGGTGATTTTAGCAAGGAGCTATTAAATAAATGGTTCGCTACTTCGCCAACAATTATAAGTTCCGAGAAACAAGGTAAAATTGATAACTACAATTGGCAGTTAAAAGATGCCGATTGGAATATGATTAATTTCAATAAATCTTCGGGTAAAGTTGTATTTATTAATTTCTGGGCGACTTGGCATTTGCCTTCTCGCGCTCAGTTAGATGATATTCAAATGCTTTATAATCGATACAAAGGTCAAGTTGACTTTTATATTATTACAGATGAAGAGCAATCTGTACCAGCTGAATTTATAGCTAAAAAGGGGTATACGTTCCCAATTACGCATCAAATAATAGACGAACCTAGTCCTATTAAATTGTTAAAGCCTTCAGGCAGTTATCTACTCGACAAAGAAGGTAATATAGTAATTCATCAAACTGCCATCGCAGACTGGGACAATAGTAAAGTCTTCGACTTAATAAATTCCCTTTTAGCAAAGTAGTATACTATTTTAAGTGTCACTACAAGCTTTTAACTTTAACTATTTTTATATGTTCGCAGAAGAACCTCGAAGCGTCGGGGGAACTCCATGACCTACATATTTATTTTGATTCAAATTAAAGCATAAAAAAGACCACCTTTTCAAGTGGTCTTTTGTGCGCACGAGAACCCCGAAGCGTCGGGGTAACTTCACGGCCTATATATTTATTTTATTTAAAATTAGAGCATAAAAAAGACCACCTTTTCAAGTGGTCTTTTGTGCGCAGGAGAACCCCGAAGCGTCCGGGGAACTCCACGGCCTACACATTTATTTTATTTAAAATTAGAGCATAAAAAAGACCACCTTTTCAAGTGGTCTTTTGTGCGCACGAGAACCCCGAAGCGTCGGGGGAACTCCACGGCCTACACATTTATTTTGCTTAAAATAAGAGCATAAAAAAGACCACCTTTTCAAGTGGTCTTTTGTGCGCACGAGAACCCCGAAGCGTCGGGGGAACTCCACGGCCTACACATTTATTTTATTTAAAATTAGAGCATAAAAAAGACCACCTTTTCAAGTGGTCTTTTGTGCGCACGAGAACCCCGAAGCGTCGGGGGAACTCCACGGCCTACACATTTATTTTATTTAAAATTAGAGCATAAAAAAGACCACCTTTTCAAGTGGTCTTTTGTGCGCACGAGAACCCCGAAGCGTCGGGGGAACTCCACGGCCTACACATTTATTTTATTTAAAATTAGAGCATAAAAAAGACCACCTTTTCAAGTGGTCTTTTGTGCGCACGAGAACCCCGAAGCGTCGGGGGAACTCCACGGCCTACATATTTATTTTGATTCAAATTAAAGCATAAAAAAGACCACCTTTTCAAGTGGTCTTTTGTGCGCACGAGAAGACTCGAACTTCCACGGCCTAGTGGCCACCAGCCCCTCAAGCTGGCGCGTCTACCAATTCCGCCACGTGCGCATTATTTGATAGAGAAGGCAAATATAATATCCTTTTTGATTTATACTTTAGAAATTGAAATATTCTTTGGCATTATTATAGCAGATGTCTTGTACAATTTTGCCAATCCATTCCATGTCATTCGGCAATTCACCACTTTCTATTTCCTTGCCGAAGAGGTTGCATAAGATTCTTCTAAAATATTCATGTCTCGGAAATGATAAAAAGCTTCTAGAATCTGTAAGCATACCAACAAAAGTGCTCAATATTCCCATATTAGAAAGTACATTCATTTGGTCAATCATACCGTCCTTCTGATCAAGAAACCACCAGCCAGATCCCCATTGTACTTTGCCTTTTACACTACCATCGTTATAATTTCCAATCATGGTAGCCATAACCTCATTATCCGTAGGGTTTAGATTGTAAATTATAGTCTTTGTTAACTTGTCTTTGGCATCCAAACGGTCAAAGAATGAAGAAAGACCTTCTGCTTGTTTAAAATCTCCCATAGAATCCCACCCAGTATCAGGACCCAAAATTTTGTGCATTCTACTGTTGTTGTTTCTTAAGGCTCCTAAGTGAAATTGTTGCACCCAACCATGTTCATGATAAAGTTCAGAAAGAAATTGCAATAAAGCCATTTGAAATTTCTTTGCTTCTTCAAAGGTAACTTCATTACCCTCTCGTTTCTTTTTAAAAATAGCAGCAACTTCAGCTTCGGTATAGTCTACTTTAAATAGTTGATTTAAACCATGATCACATAGTCTGCATCCATTCTCATGAAAATACGCAATGCGACTTTTTAAAGCAGTACATAAATCGTTATATGTTGTAATATCAACATCAGCAACCTGCCCTAGGCTATCTATGTAATCGTTATAACCATCGTTTTGAATAATGATCGATTTATCAGGTCTGAACGCAGTAGACACTTTAGTGGTGAAATCACTCTTAAAAAGACTTTGGTGATGTTCAAGCTTGTCTATAGGATCTTCTGTAGTACATAGCAATTCCACATTCATTTTGGTAATTAGTCCACGAGCAGTAAAATCGGGAGTGCTTAATTTTTCTTGAGTTTGTTGAAAAATTTTACTAGAACTCTTTGGTGATAACAAATCATTAATACCAAAATAACGAGATAGTTCTAAATGCGTCCAATGATACAAGGGGTTTCTCATAGTGTATGGAACCGCATATGACCATTTTTCGAACTTTTCAGCATCAGAGGCAGTTCCAGTAATGTATTTTTCATTAATTCCTAAGGTGCGCATTGCACGCCATTTATAATGATCTCCATCAATCCAAGCTTGTGTGATATTTTCAAAAGCATGATTTTTTGCCAACAATTCTGGTGAAAGATGATTGTGATAATCTATTATGGGCATTTTTTTTGCAAAGTCGTGATAGAGTTCTTCAGAATACTTGTTCTCTAAAATAAAGTTGTCGTGTATCAAATTGGTCGTGTTTAAAGGTTTTTGGTAAAAACAATCTACATATAATTGTGATGTTCAATTATATTAGTGAGAGTCTAGTCTTAGTTTTGTCTTCGCTAGTACGATTTAAATAAACTGGAATAATGTGGGTACAAGTTAAAAATATTTTTTACATTCGTTAACGTTAACGAAGTTTTTTTTTGATTAACTTATTTTACACTTTAACTTATTAAAATATCAATTAACTCATTAAAATAGAAGTACTTATGATTAAAAATGCAACATTAAAGTTGGTTTTTGCACTACTAATCGGATTTTCTAGCTCTGCTCAGGACAATTGGGAAATGTTATTCAACGGAAAAGACCTAAAAAACTTTGAACAATTGAATGGTAATGCACCCTATAAAATTAAGAATCAAGAATTAATTGGAACCTCAATAATGGGTACTCCAAATAGTTTTATGGCCACTAAAAAGAAATATTCAGATTTTATTTTAGAGTTTGATGTCTTTGTAGAAAATGGTCTCAATTCAGGTGTTCAATTTAGAAGTATAAGTTCTCCTGATATAAATAATGGACGTGTTCATGGTTATCAATGTGAGATAGAAACAAGTGCTAGAAAATGGGCTGGAGGTATATATGATGAAGCAAGAAACGGTTGGTTATATCCACTTTCTAGAAATCCTAAAGGACAACAAGCATTTGTTCCTGGGCAATGGAATCATTATCGCATTGAAGCTATAGGCAATAAAATACGTACTTGGGTTAATGATATACAGTGTGCGAATTTAGTTGACGATACAACTGCTGAAGGAATTATAGCTTTTCAGGTACATGGTATAGGTAAACATAAAGATTTAGAAGGTAAGATTGTAAAATGGAAAAACATTAAGATTAAAACCACAGACCTTGAAAACTCGAGAAAAAGTGTTGATTCAGATGTTCCTGAATTTAGTTATATAGATAACCAACTTACTGAAAGTGAAAAGAGAAAAGGATGGCGTTTTCTTTGGGATGGTAAAACAACAAATGGTTGGAGAGGAGCGAAGCTGACTAAGTTTCCAGAAAAAGGCTGGGTAATGAAAGATGGAATTCTTACTGTGCTTTCTTCAGGAGGAGCAGAGTCTAGAAATGGTGGTGATATTGTTACCACTGATGCTTATAGTGACTTTGAATTAAGTGTGGATTTTAAAATGACTACTGGAGCAAATAGCGGTATAAAGTATTTTGTAGATTCTGAATTAAATAAAGGAGAAGGTTCGGCAATAGGATTAGAATTTCAAGTGCTTGATGATAAAGTACATCCTGATGCAAAAAAAGGACATAACGGTAACAGAACTGTAGGTTCACTTTATGATTTAATCCGAGCAGAAAATACTGATAGTTCTCGTGGTAAGAATTTTAAAGGAATTGGTAACTGGAACAATGCACGTATTGTTGTTAGAGGTGGCCACGTTGAACATTGGTTAAATCAAACTAAAGTAGTTGAGTTCGACCGTTTTAGTCAAATGTTTAAAATGCTTGTAGAAAAAAGCAAGTATGAGAAATGGGAAAATTTTGGACGTATTCCTGAAGGTTTGATTTTAATTCAAGATCATGGTGATGAGGTTTCTTTCAAGAATATAAAAATTAGAGAATTTTAAAAAAAATAAGTAATGTTGAAAGTTTCAAATAATATTTTAGTTAAATGTTTTGCAATTTCGTTTCTGGTAATCTCGTGTAAAGAGAAAAAAGAAAATAATAATGAAGGAGCAGAAGAAGCTACTGAAGTTATGCAAGAATCCTCAAAAGTGAGTTTTGTTAAGGACGATTCCAAAAAGAAAGTAAATGTAAAAATAGATGGTGATTTGTTTACTAGTTATGTATATGATGGACAAACACCAAAGCCGATACTTTATCCTGTAATCACGAAAAGTGGTAAAACAGTTACTAGGGGTTTTCCGTATGCACCTAGACCAAACGAACGTGTAGATCATCCGCATCACGCAGGATTGTGGTTTAATTATGGAGATGTTAATGGGTTGGATTTTTGGAATAATTCTTATGCAATTCCGGAGGCAGAAAAAGGAAAATACGGAAGTATTATTCATCAAGAAATTTTGGAAAGTAATGACGATTCTGGTGTTTTAAAAATAAGAGCGCTGTGGCGCTCACCTAAAGATGTAGATTTGTTAGAAGAGATAACTGAATTTAAATTTTCTGAAGATGGAGATACAAGAATCATAGATCGTTCTTCCACTTTAAAAGCATTAGAAGATGTTTCTTTCGATGATAATAAAGAAGGGATGATAGCAATTCGCGTTACTCGTGAATTAGAAATGCCAACTGATAAGCCTGCAGTATATACAGATGCTGAGGGAAATCTTACAGAAGTTAAAGCCTTAAACAATGAAGGCGTTAATGGAAATTATTTTGCAAGTGAAGGTCTTACTGGAAATGATGTTTGGGGAACACGTAACAAATGGGTAAAGTTAGAAAGCAATATAGATGGCGATAATGTATCGGTTACTATAATTGATAATAAGAAAAATGTTGGTTATCCTACCTATTGGCATGCTCGTGATTATGGTCTTTTTGCTGCGAATCCTTTAGGGCAAGAAGTTTTTTCTGAAGGTAAAGAAGTCTTAAAATTCAAATTAGCAAAAGGTGAATCTACTACTTTTAATTATCGCATTTTAATTCATAGTGGCACGGAACTTTCAAAGGAGAGTATAGATAAGTCATTCTCAGATTTTAATAATTAATATTAATAAATATTTATATATGAAACATATTTTAACTTTTGTTTTTGCATTATTAATTAGTATCAATATTCTTGCACAAGAAAGTGAACCTAAAGAAGAAAATCTTTTTGATGGTAAAGATTTAAGTCATTGGGTGCTGCCAGATAACAATGTGTTTTGGTCAGTTAAAGATGGAAGTCTTTGGGCAAAAAGCGATTCTAAAAAGACCGGTTCAATATTATGGTCAAAAAATAGTTACAAGGATTTTATTGTACAATTAGATTTCAAATTTGGACATGGAACAGTAGATTCGGGTATTTTTATGCGCGGCTCTGATGAAAAAAATGCTCAGATCCAAATAGGAGAATCTGGATCTTTAAAAAGAGATATGACGGGCTCGCCTTATATTCCAAAACTAAGTTACCCAGTAGAGGCAGAAGGGGTAAAGGAGTTACTGAAAATGGATGATTGGAATACTATGAAAGCGATGGTTGTTGGTAATACGTATACGGCTTGGCTAAATGGTGAAAAAGTAATGACATATACATTAAAGGACGCAAATCTTGAAGGACCAATAGGCCTACAGTTACATCCAAATAGAGATATGAGTATTCAATTTAAAAATATAACATCAGTAATCATCGAATAAATTTATAAGGCAAAATAGTATACTTAGCGATAAAGTATACTATTTTTGCCTAAACCGATAGAAATTTAACCCTACAGGAGTATGGGAATTAAAAGAATAGCCAAACTTGCAAATGTTTCAATAGGTACTGTTGATCGGGTTTTGCATAACAGACCTGGTGTATCTAAAGAAACTGAAGAGAAAGTTCTGAAGATTATCAAGGAGACTGGCTATACTAGAAATACATACGCTAGTCGGTTAAAACTTGCCTCTTTACGTAAACTGAAAATTGCTGTACTAATTCCTGAAGCGAAGCACAATTGGAATTATTGGAAACTCCCTAAGAAAGGAATTACTAAAGCTATAAATGAATTAAGTGAACTAGGTGTAGTCGTAGATAACTTTTTATTTTTGGACTCTACAACCTTTAAAAATCTTGCGGATAAGATTCTACTTGATGATTATGATGCAATTGTAACGGTACCTTTTTTTAGAAAGGAAAGCAATGCATTATTAAAACAGGCAGGTGTAAAGAAAATACCATTAGTATTTATTGATACAAAATTAGAATTAGATAGTCCAGCTAATTTTATACGTCAAGATTCTCATAAGGCTGGAATGGTAGCTGGAAGATTATTACATGGATTAGTTGGTATGGAAGGCCAATATTTTGTTGTTAATATGCTAAATGATCGTGGTATTCATGCCAATAATGAGCAAAGAGAGTCAGGTTTTCGAGATTTTTTTAAAAAGCGTAAAATAGATGTGCCTATAAAAACTATTAACTATTCTATGACTGATGATTTTGAAGTCACCGAAGAAATGAAAGAATGGTTTAATTTTAAAGGGCCTAAAGGAGTTTTTGTTACTAATTCTAAGTCGCATTTACTGCCAGAAATTTTCGATAAATATAATGTTACCGATACTTCCATAGTAGGTTTCGATGTGAACAAGTCTAATTTAAAATATTTAAAAAAGGAAAAGATTAATTTCTTAATTCATCAACAACCCAGGTATCAAGGTTATGCAGCCATAAAAGGATTGTTTAATTTTTTGGCAAAGGGAGAAACGGCTGAATTAAATATTGATATTCCTATTGAAATAGTTGTTAAGGAGAATGTTCCTGAAAACTAGACGATGATATTTTTAATTCCTTCCTAATTTAAATTACCCAATTACTTCCTTTTAATACTAGTTTCGAATATTTGCTTTTTAAACACACACGAGACATGAAAATATATTCATGTTCCTTAACGCTAGGTATTATCACTTTTTGTACACGGCATAAATAAAGAAAAACCCTCTCAAGTATAAATACCTGAGAGGGTTAAAAAAACTAACTCAAACAAATGATTGTTTATTGAGGATAACCCGGGTTTTGTGGGTAACCCCCAAGAGTTCTGTCAATTTGATCTTGACCTATTGGTCTCAAATTATGATAATCTTGAATATTCGGTGCAGCTTGCGGATTGTGTAATCTCACACGTTCCACCAATTTTCCAGTTCTTGTAAGATCCCACCAACGGGCGTGCTCACCATACATTTCTCTAGCACGTTCATCTAATAGAAAATCTAAAGTAACATCGGCAGCAGTAATCTGCATAGCAGCTTCTTGTCCTGGTACTGCTGCTCTTGATCTTACCATATTAATGTCGGTTGCAGCATCGGTAGTATTACTTTGTTTTAGTCGCGCTTCAGCTCTAAATAAATAAGCATCTGCTAATCGCATAAGCACAACATCACGTTGTCCTTGAGTTTTTTGACGATCCGGTCTGGTATCATCAATCCACTTGTTAACTGAAGGAAAAATACGTTCTGTATAATCCTCGCTAGTATAGACTAAATAAGGAGAAGCATCCTTAAGTGGTTGTGTCCAATCATTTTCTAGACCTGGTCCAGGTATATAAACGGCGGTATCACCAACAATTAAATTACCACGATCATCACTTACTTCGTTATTTGCATACCAAACATGTTTAAATCCTTGGTCATAACGAGTGTCAATAGTTCGATCCCATAGGCCTAATAAAAACGGTGTTGGTCTAAAACGCTTCCATGGTCTACCATTTGCAATATCTCTAGACATTCCTCTTTCCTTATCATATTCAAATAAGAAATACAAGTGACCTCTATGGCCTTCGTCATCCGTTCCATCATCAACCGCTGCCTTAGAAATTGTAAGGTTCCAAACAATCTCTGAGTTTTCTTGATTGGTTATATCCCACAAATCACCATAATTAGGTAATAATGCAAAACCATAGTTATTAATAACATTACTAAAAAGTGTTTCAGCTCTAGAGGCGTCATCAGCCGCCGCATACGAAGTATAACTACGTCTTAAAAGTGCTTTACCCAATAAAAATTCTGCAGCTGCTTTGGTAGCTCTACCATATTGTTCTGCTTCGGCAGGTAGATTAGCAATTGCAAATTCTAAATCTGGTACGATAGCTTGCGTATAAATTTCAGCCACAGAAGTCTTGTTGGCTTCAGTTTCTACACCAACTGTTTCTTCTAAGGTTAAATGAGCATCACCATAGGTTCTAATAATATCAAAATAATAGAAAGCTCGTAGCCAACGTACTTCCGCTAATCGTAAGGTTTTAGTGGCCTCATCCATTTCTACTTCCGCAGATCGGTTTATAACGGCATTGGCTTGATTGATACCTCTGTACCAATCTCTCCATGATTCAATTACATAACCTTCGGTTGCGTTAAAAGAGCCATCATAGAGATTTACACGTTTATGACTACCATCTGATCCATTGGTGAAAATATCAGTTCCAAAAACAGTCATTGTAAATCCTCTTTCTGGTCCATAAAAACCTTTTAACCAAGCATAGGTTGCATCTACTGCATCTTCTAAACCAGCTGCAGTTGTGAAATAGGTGCCTGATGAAACATCAGAAACCAATTCTTCTTCTAAAAATTTCTCACAAGACTGCGTAATAAATAGCAGTGCCAACAGCAAGAATGTATATTTTTTTATGTTCATAATTATAATTTTATCTTGTTCAACAAACCTATTTTTTAAAAAGTAACATTAAGACCAACAGAGAACATTTTGGTACTCGGTACGGTACTACTGGATACTCCATTACCACCATCATCATCCTCTTCAGATACTTCTGGGTCAAATGTTTCGTAGTCCGAAATGAACCATAGGTTCTGACCAGCTACATATAGTCGTAAATTAGAAATATTCAATTTTTCAGTTAACTTTTTTGGAAAATTATACCCCAGTTGCATGTTTCTAAGTTTTATATAACTGCCATCAAAATAAGAAAGTGTAGAAGCATTCGTTGGACTTTCTTGATTCTGATTTGGTCTTGGATATGCATTAGTTGGATTATCAGGTGTCCAATAATCAACATCTAAATTGTTATATCTTCCAAATAGACCATTGTTACTATCATGAAATCGAGAACGAATCATTTGTCCTTGACGGAAATAGAAAAAGAAACTTAAATCCCATCCTTTATAGTTAAAGGTATTTGTAATACCCCCGTAATAATCTGGAGTATCTGTACCTAAAATAATTCTATCCTCATCTGTAATTACACCATCTCCATTCTGATCTTGTAACTTTATTTCACCAGGCACCTTGCTTTCTGCACTTGCAGCTAAGGCAGCTTCGTCTGTTTGATAAATTCCTATTTTTTCATAATCATAGAAAACATTCAAAGGCTCACCAATAAACCATCTATTACCAATATCGTCTGTTGGGTTTCCATTTTCATCTAATTGGTTTAATTCAACGATTTCTTCATTGTAACCAGCAATGTTGAAACCAACATTCCAATTAAAATTATCCGTTTGAACAACATCACCATTAATACTGAATTCAATACCCTGCGTAGCCGTATTACCTACATTTAGTAAGGCACTTTCATAACCTGAAGTAGATGGAATACCCGCGCTTAACAATAAATCACTTGTTTTAGTTGAAAAGTAATCTAAAGAACCTGATATTCTATTGTTTAAGAATCCATAGTCTAAACCATAATCAATGGTTTTAGAAACTTCCCATTTTAAAGCATCATTAGGAATATCTCTTAAGTAGAAACCTAAAGCTGTTTCTTCGCCATACGCGTAATCGGAAGAACCTAAAGCACCCTGTGTTTTATATGGGTCAATTGCTTGGTTACCTACCTCACCATAAGATACTCTTAGTTTTAAATCGGAAACAAAGTTGGAATCAACTAAAAAATCTTCTTGAGAAACTCTCCAACCAGCAGATACACCTGGGAAATAATCCCATTGAGACCCTTCTGCCAATCTTGAAGACCCATCTGCTCTTAATGAAGCTTGAAATAAATACTTACCATCAAAATCATAGTTTACTCTTCCCATAAAAGAAGCCAAAGTAGACTCTTCTAATCTTGAAGTGATAGGCCCTTTTACAGATGCAGTTCCTAAATTATAGAATTGTTGTTCTTCATAGGGTAGATTAGAAACTTCCGATTTAGAACGTTCTTCTCTAGAACTTTGAATACTTTGAAGTAAAGTAACACCTAAATTATGCTTGTCTTTAATTGATGTGTTGTAATTTAAAATATTTTCCAACGTGTATCCAAAGTTCTGAATGTTTTCAATTTCAGCATCACCTGGTCCGCCTCTGTTATCATTTGTAAGACTCCCTCTGAATTCTCCTCGTCTATAGTACCGAATATCTGGACCAAAATTAGTAGTCCATTTTAATCCTTTCGCAATATTAATATTCAAATAAACCGGAGCAAAAATCCGAGTCACTTTACGTTCATCTGCAAATGCACCATCAACCAATTCACTTAATGGGTTGGTACGAATACCATCATTTGTAGGTAAAAATATTGGGTCACCAGCATCGTCATAAGGAACACCTAATGGGTTGTTTGATAGTGATTCTCCCATTACTGCGTTTGATCCGTAATTTTGAACTGAATGCGAAATTGTAAATGACATACCTACTTTAAAGATGTCATTGATCTTATGATCTAAGTTTAATCTACCAGTAAATCGTTCAAAGTCCATATTACTAATAATACCTTGTTCGTTAAAATAACCAACTGAACTATTAAAATTAGTTTTTTCAGAACCTCCACTTACACTTACTTGGTGGTTAGTTTGCCAACCATTATTAAGTACTAAATCTAAATAATCCGTAGAACGACCCAATGCTAAAGACTCTAATTCTATTGGATCATCAAAAACAATGTCATCCCCGGGAATTGTTCCATTCCAATTTGGATCTCCATCATTTGCACCTCTTCTTCTAGATTCACGTTTTAAATTAGCAAATTCTGCACCGTTCATCATATCTACTAAACGAGAAGCAGAAGTCACTCCGTAATGAGAACTATATTTTACTTGTGTATCACCAACACGACCTCTTTTAGTGGTAATTAAGATAACACCATTAGAACCTCTAGAACCGTAAATGGCCGTAGCGGCAGCATCTTTTAACACGTTCATAGATTCAATATCCTGTGGGTTAATATCTGCAACAGAAGCAGTACCACTAATTTGTGGAATTCCGTCAATTACGTATAGTGGATCGTTAGATGCAGAGATAGAACGTCTACCACGAATACGTACTGTAGAATTTTCACCAGGTCTACCGCCATTTGCTTGAATATCCACACCAGCAACTTGTCCTTTAATTGCGTCAACACTACTAGATGTTGCAATTTTTTCAATAGCTGAAGCACCAATTGTAGCAATAGAACCAGTTACTTCACCTTTTTTCTGGGTACCATAACCAACCACTACTACTTCATCCAGTTGACTTGCATCAACCTCTAGGCCTATATTCACTACTGACTTTCCATTAACAGAAACTTGAGCGGTTTGATAACCAACATAACTAATGAGTAATACTGCATCAGCGCTGGCACTAATCGAGTAGTTCCCATCAAAATCGGTTACTGCACCGGTAGTTGTACCTTTAACTACAATACTTGCACCAGGTAACGGAGCGTTGTTCTCATCGGTTACATTACCTGTAATTGTCGATTGTAATTCTTCTATCGAAGAAACGTTTGTATTTATTCCTATATCTGCGTAGGCTGAGTTAATGCCTACAATACAGCATATGAATAAAAGTGAAAAACATCTTGCCATAAGCAATTGCTTTTTCAGAAATAATTTTTTCATATTTAATAATTGTTAAGTGAGTTGTTTCAAAAAAATATTTGTTGATTTCTTCAGTTGACAAAGAAATCAACAACTTTAAATAGTTGAATTAGGAAGCCATAAATCTTACCTAATTTTGGTTTTAATTACGATTCTCTTTTTGGGTTTATCATTTTAATTTGTTTGAGGGTTAATAAATGTTTCATCTAAATGTTATGATCTCATTTTCAGTTGAATCGATGTTTTTAATCTTATAAAATGAAAACTAAATCACTCGTTAACGTACACGATTCTACCGTTAACGTTACCGAAGATAGGAGATCATTGAGTCATAAAAAAATGTTAATATCAAAAAAAGTTAAAAAATAACAGAAAGTGCTAAAAAAGTGAGGGAAAAAATTACTGATTTATAATTTCAATCTTTTTATTTGAGTTTTTAATAAAAACTATGATTTTGTATTTTTTCTATAATTAAACCTAACAGTTCTAAGTTATATTTTTCTTCCATCGAGTAAATTGAGAATGCGTTTTCCGTATTGGGCGTTCTTTTCAGAATGGGTAACTTGAATAATAGTTACCCCCTCGTTATTTAATTCTTTAAATAGCTCCATGATTTCAAACCCTTGTTGTGAATTTAAATTGCCAGTAGGCTCATCGGCTAGAATTAATTTAGGTTTTGATATAAGAGCTCTTGCAACTCCAACAAGTTGTTGTTGACCACCACTTAGCTGACTTGGGAATAAATCTTTTTTACCAACAATATTAAAGCGGTCTAACATATCGGCAACCATAGCTTTTCGCTCCGAGCCAGAATGCTTTTTATAAAGCAGGGGCATTTCTAAATTTTCATATACGGTTAATTCATCTATTAAATGATAGGCCTGAAAGACGAATCCTATATATTGCTTATAAAGATTAGCACGATGCTTTTCTTTTAGTTGATGTACGGGCTCATCTAGAAATTCGTATTCACCCTCATTAAAATTGTCAAGCATACCAATTACATTAAGTAAAGTAGATTTACCTGAACCAGATGGCCCCATAATAGAAATAAATTCACCTTCTTCAACTTCAAGGTTAATATCTTTTAAAAGGAAAACACGTTGTCCGCCTTGTTGTACCCATTTGAATATGTTGTTTAACTGTAAAAGCATAGTTTTTTATTTAATGTGTTGTCGATTGTTTGTTTTTTCTTAAATCCTATTTTATTCCGTTCGTAAACTTTTAGATGGATTTGTATTTGCCACTTTTAAGGTTTGATAACTCACAGTTAGCAGTGAGATAAGCAATAAAAATCCACCACTCAAAGCAAAAATCCACCATTTTATGGTGATATGAAAAGCAAAAGTTTGAATCCAATTATTCATTACAAACCATGAAATAGGAACAGCAACTAGTAATGCAAAGCCTACTAATTTTATAAAGTCCTTAGATAACAACTTGAATAAGCCAGATGCATTCGCCCCTAATATTTTGCGCACTGCAATTTCTTTTATACGCTGATTGGCCATAAACATGGCTAGTCCGAATAGCCCCAAACAAGAAATGATAATGGCGAGTGTCGCAAAAATACTTGACAGTTGCTGTATTTTTTGTTCTTCTTTATATCCATTTTCTATGGCTTCGTCTAAAAAATGATACGAGAAAGGCAAGGCACTAAACTGCTCATGTACTTTCTGCATATAGGCAATAGCATCTTGTGCATTACCGGGAGTGGTTTTTACATAAAACAACCACGAATAACTAGGTTGGCTTCTTAGTATCATTGGGGAAATGGGATTATGTAAGGAGTTGAAATTGAAATCCTTTACAACACCAATTATTTTACCTTCATCACCCCAAAAACTCATTTTTTTACCAACGGGGTTATCAATCTCCATTAATTTTACAGCAGCCTCGTTTACTATATAATTAAGGGTGTCAGTTGCAAATTCTTTTGAAAAACTACGACCTTCGACAAGGTTAATATTTAGCATTTCTAAAAGTCCAAAATCAAAATTAATTATAGTGAAAGATTTTGAGCCATCACCAGCAACACGACCTTCCCATGTGGGGTCTCCTGTTGCTCCTTCCATATCAATATTGCTTCCTGCGCTTACACTTTTTATACCTGCGAACTTAGCGAGTTCAGCTTTTATTGCTTTTGATTGTAAGTATGTTTGCCCGTCCATAGGCATATAAATAATATTCTCTTTATCGAGGCCTAAGTTTTTGTTCTGAATAAAGTCGAGTTGTAGATACACTACAAGCGTACCTGTAATCATTACCATACATAAAACGAATTGAAAAATAACCAGGCCTTTGCGCAATACATTTTCACCGTTGTTACCTTGTAATTTCTGATGTAGGGCATTTGTGCTTTTCAATGAGGCTGTAGAATAGGCAGGGTAGATACCGGAAAGCAGAACTGTAGCAAGTGCTATGATACCTAAAATGCCGTAAAAACTAGGGTCAGAAAGGTCTAAAGAAAGTGTCTTTTCTGTGATTGAATTAAAAAGCGGCATTGACAAATAAGCAAGGATTACGGCTACAAGAACTGAAAATAAAACTAGTACAACAGACTCTACAAAGAACTGACCTAATAAAGAAGCTTTACCAGCACCCAACACTTTTTTAATACCAACTTCTTTGGATCGTTTTATAGCCCATGCTGTTGTTAAGTTTATAAAATTAAAACATGCGATGAGCAAAGTGAAAATAGCGATGATACCAAAGAGAATTACAGTATCAATACGACCGCCAGTAGCAACACCATTTTCAAACTTAGAATAAAGGTAGCGGTCTTCTATTGATTGTAAGGATAGCGTTCTGTAGGTATCGCCACCAACTTTTTCTGGAATATTTTTTATTTTTTGACTGAGCTCATTAAGGCTTACATTTTTATCACTTAAAATATAAGTTTGTACCCAAGTATTCCCCCAACTTTTATTGTTCATTGGTAAAAAATTATCAAGCGGCACAACAGCATCAAATTGGATAGTAGATTGTTGGGGTAGGGGACTGAATATTGCAGAAACTAAGAAAGGTTCTTCGGTTTCACCTAACATTAAGTTTACCGTTTTACCAATGGCGTTTTCGTTCGGAAAAAGGAGTTTTGCTTTCTCTTCTGATAGCACTACATTTTTTAAACTTTCTAGACAGGTTTCAGAACTTCCTTTAAGCAACGGAAAAGAAAACAATTTAAAAAAATCAACATCTGCACCAACTACCTTTGTGCTTATAGTTTTTTCTCCCACACTAGTAACCGCATCACGCGGACCAGCCTTACGTACAACCATTTCAATTTCAGGGATATTTTCAGATAGCGCTTCACCCACCGGGTACCCAGTACCATTCCATGAATCACCAATACCATCTTCAGAAACAAAAGTGCTCATTACAAGGCTAATTCTATCTCCATTTTTATGGAAAGAATCTTTGTCAAATTCATCAACAATCCATAAACCAATTAATAAGGTACACCAAAGACCTAATGAAAGTCCCACAATATTAATTATTGCAAAACTCTTTCTTTTACCAAGGTTTCTAAGTGCAATTTTAAAGTGACTTTTCAGCATGAAATTTTTATATTTTTAAGTTTTTCTAACTTTAGTTGGCATTACCCTATTGGGTCTATGGTGCTTTATTCATCTTTAAGTGAATCAATAGGGTTTGCAACTGCGGCATTTAAACTTTGCCAACTAACCGTAATCATTGCAATTGTTAATGCAATTACACCTGCCAATACAAATATCCACCAACTCATAGTGGTTTTATAAGCGAAGCCTTCTAACCATTTACCCATTGCAAACCATGAAATTGGGACGGCCATTATAAACGCTATAGCTACCCATTTAATAAAATCTTTATTTAGGAGGGACAGAATTTGACCAATAGTAGCACCATTTACTTTTCGTATTCCGATTTCTTTTTTTCTTTGGATGCAGGTATAGGAAGTTAATCCGAATAGTCCCATTGCAGCAATGAGTATTGCAAGAATTGTAAATATTTGAAAAGCTTGACCAAAGGTTTTGTCCGCTTTATATTGCTTTTCGAATTTCTTATCTAAGAAGGTGAAATTAAAGGTGCTTTTTGGAAAAATACGATTCCACTTTTCTTGAATCTGCTCAATCGCAGTTGTAAACCCGGTTGCTGTAACAGCAGAGGCATCAAGTTTAACTAAAAGGTTGTTTACCTCTTTTTGATGTCGTATTAACATTGGTTGTACTTTATCTTTTAGTCCAAAATGGTGATAGTCTTTAATGACTCCTGTTATTGTCCATTCGTTATTTCCCCAAAATTCTAATGTTTTACCGATTACCTCTTCAGCTGATGCTAATTTCATTTCCTTAATAAAAGTTTCATTGACCACAACTTGGCGACTACTGCCATTAGTTGAGGGTAAAAAAGTTTGGCCGGCTACAAAAGAAATATCTACCAAATCAAAATAATCAGGTTGTACATGGTAGGTGTAAAATATTTTATTTTCGTTTGTAATTCCATTCGGAAGAACAATTCCTCTTGTTGAAGAAAGGTTATCAAAACTATCACCAGGATACGTTTGTGCTATCGACATTTTTTCTACGAATGGCAGTTCTTTTAACTCTGATGATAACACTTTGAAATCGTTGATTAAAAGCGAATCAGATTTATCAGTTACTACCTCCCCTTTTAAAGCTATAATTTGATTTAAATTAGCCCCAATAGGTTGGTCTTTTAAGAAATTAATCTGCTTGGTAACTATAAAAGTGCCGATAAGTAGAATTATGGTTGCTAAAAATTGAGTGATAATTAAACCTTTTCGAATTGCAACACCATTTGTAGAAGTCTTTACTTCGCCTTTAAGCGCTTTGGATGGGGAATACCCACTTAATAGTAATGCTGGATAAAGCCCGGCGAGCAGCATTCCTAAAAGAATAAAACCTAAAATAGGTCCAATTTCCGATAAATTTACAAGGCTTAGTACAAGTGCTTTCTCAGTAATACTATTGTAAATTGGCAGGAGTATCAAAGTGAAGATGATAGCAATAATTATCGCAATACCATTGAGTAAAATTGATTCTATTAAAGATTGAACTATCAGTTGTGAACGATGCGCCCCTACGACTTTTCTAATTCCTGTTTCTTTTGCTCTTTCTAAAGATTTTGTAGTCGATAAGTTAATATAGTTTAGCCATGAAAGAATTAAAATAATGAAGGCGATGGCCGATAAAAATTTTATACGGGTAACGCTTCCGTTCGCAGTTACTTCGTAAGGCTTATCGGAATACAAATGAATATCTTCTAATGCTTCAATATTATGCCTTTCTTCCTCATCACCATCAGCATCGTTATTTATGACTTTTTCTCTTAAAAGATCTATATCAGTATTCTTATCGACCTTAATATAGGTGTAGTAATTGTTCATGTTGAAGTTAAGGGCTATTTGGTTTTCTCCAAAAACACCCCATGTCTTCTCGGTTTCATAAGAAATAAGATAGTTGTTTCTAAAATGTGTATTCTGAGGAATATCTTCCATTACGCCGGTTACGGTCAACACAGCTTCTTGACCATCCCAAAAAACTGATAATGTTTTTTGCATCGGGTTTTCATTCCCAAATAACTTTTTAGCCAGACATTCTGAGAGTACAATTTTATCAGGACCGACTAATGCAGTTTTTTTATTACCATCAAGTAAGGGGTAATTAAAGATATCAAAATAAGAAGCATCAGCCATAGAACCTGTGGGCTGTTCGAAAATCCTATCTCCCAATACGAAGGTTGCCTTTTCAAGATAAAAAAGGCGAACATACTCCTGTATCTCAGGAAATTCTCTTTTTAGTGTAGGACCAGAAAGGTTATAAGTTTGTGCATCTCCGGCAATAAAAGTGTCACCCTCCAAATAATCCATATACACACGATGTACATTTTCAGAACCTTCGAATTTGTCGTAGCTATTTTCGTAGTTTACATACAGCATTATTAAAATGAACGAAGCGACACCAATCGCGAGTCCGAAAATATTGATAAACGAATACAGCTTATTCTTGAGTAAATACCGAGTCGCAATTTTTAAGAATAGGCTATACATATTGTATTTTTAATAGTGTTCTGATACTAAAATGTATATGATAAATTTTAGTAAGTAAGCATTTCAATTTATATGAAACGATATTCATGCCAAGAATTTAAGATTCTGTAAATCATTGTGTTAGTCTAATTGATTGTAGAGTAAACACACATGGCTGTAAAAAATATTGACAGATAGTGTACAATAATTTTACATAATTTTTTAATTATCTCTAAGTCTTAAATTATTCATTTCGTAACGCTTCTGCCGGATTTATTAAAGCCGATTTTAACGATTGCGATAGTATTGCAATTGCAGCAACAACTAATACAATAAGTAAGGGCATTAGAAACATCCAAACATTTAAATCAATTTTAAAGGCGTAATTGTCTAACCAGCTATTGGTGATTAGGTATATAATCGGCAAAGCAATCAGTCCTGATATTAGTACCAATCTCAATAGTTTTTTAGGAATTATGGAAAGCGCTTGTACAACACTTGCACCCATAACTTTACGAACGCTAATTTCTTTGGTTTTTTGCACTGCCATATGCGAGCCCAATCCAAATAGACCTAATGCCGCAATAAAAATCGCTAGTATGGAAAATATTAAGCAGATAGTACCAAATTTGGAATCGGCTTGGTACTGTCGATTGAAATAATCATTAATAAAAAATGAATTGTAAACATCATCTGGAAAGAACTCTTTGAATTTTTGTTCAATTTGATTTGAAGTCTCGCGAACATTTCCGCTAGCAATGTTAACTGTAACATAAGACGCTCCGAAGCCTTCAAAACTCATAAAGACAATAGGGTCATATGCTTTTTGTAATGATTGTTGATGGTGATCTTCAACAACACCTATAATTTCTGATATCCGATCTACTGGACCATACTTAAAAATCATTTTTTGGTTAATAGCATTTTCAGGCTCACTAAAACCTAATGATTTTGCTGCGGAACGATTAATAAGTACGCGGTGCCCTGTTGCCACAGGTCCAGTACGCGAATACATAGCGGTTGCATCTTCTTTTACAAAATCTCTACCGGCCAAAAGGTTGATTTCATATGTTTTAATAAAGTCTTCATCTATAATCACAAAATTTCCGTTAACCCCTTGTTCTAAAGGTTCATGAACTTGTCGTATAGTATTGCCTTTTACAATAGCGCTACCTGGCACTTCATCGGATAGTGCTACGTTGTTAATTTTTGGATCTTGAATTAATTCCCTTTTAAATGTTTCAATTTTATGAAAGGAGGTAGAATCTTTATAAGTTGGTGCACCAAGGACTAAATTTTGATTAGAGTTGAAACCAAGGTCTTGGTTTTGCATAAAAGAGAATTGATTGTATACGATATAGGTACCAGCAATTAGAGCAATAGAAATTGAAAATTGGGCAATTACTAAGCCTTTTTGCAATGCATTACCCTTTGAGGTTTTATGAAATTGTCCGCGTAATACTTCAATGGGTTCAAAACGTGATAATACAAAAGCAGGGTAGAGGCCAGCTAAAATTCCGCCCATTAAAAAGATACCTATCATGGCTAACCAAACTTGCCATTGGCCCCACATGCCAAAATTTAAAACTTCAATTCCTATTAAAGAATTAAAAGGTGAGAGTATAAGATTGATAAGAACAAATGAAATTAAGATGGCGAAGAAATTGATGATAAGCGATTCAAATAAAAATTGATTTATCAACACAGATCTGTGGGCGCCAACCACTTTTTTAAGACCAACTTCTTTGGCACGTTCCAAGGATTTTGCAGTCGATAAATTGATAAAATTTATCATGGCAATTGCAATAATAAAACCGGCAACTAAAAGTAAAAAGTATAGGGTGTTCGCACTACCATTAGCAGAAATTTCTTTTAATAAATTAGATTTTAGATGGATGTCTTTTACAGGCTGTAACGCGAATCTAGCTTCAAAACCATGCTCATTCATAATATCGCCCAAATATTTTTTCACAAAATCTGGAAACTTAGAATTGATAGCATTCGGATTTACTCCAGGCTTTAGTTTAACATAATTGTAAAATTCTGGCCATACCCAACTATTTGCAAAATCTCCCTCTTTGCCAAAAATGTTATAGGAGATAATCATACCCATGGGTAGGTGTGTATTTTGAGGTCGTTCCTTAAATACACCAGATACCTTTAGTGCAAAATTGTCATTAATCTCTAACAGCTTCCCAATAGGGTCTTCGTTCCCGAAAAAACGATGTGCTATTTTCTCGGTAATGATTAATGAATTCGTTTCATCTAGTGCTGTTGCAGGATCCCCTTGGATGAATTGAATATTAAAAAGATCTATAATAGAATTGTTGGCAAAATAGATATGATCATCTTTAGCATCAGTCTTTATCTCATCACCAAGAGCATTAGTATAGGACAGATTAACCGAACCTCCAAGTGCCATTGGTTTGTCTGCCAATCTAGCAAAACTTTCCACTTCTGGAAAATCTGCTAACATTGCAGCTCCAACAGTAGGGTGGTTTGTAGCGGAGGTTACAAAACCATTATCACCCAAATTAGTAGTTAAGGTTACTCGGTACAAATCATCGACACCTGTAATAAAATCGTCATAGCTTTTTTCAAAAGCAATATATCGCATCAGTAAAATAAAGGCAGTAATACCTATTGAAAGTCCAAAGACATTTATTGCAGTAAAAAGCTTGTTCTTTAAAAAGAATCGTAACGCGATTTTTAGATGATTTCTGAACATATCGTATGTATTTGGTTACTAGTTTTTCATTCTGTTCGTAGGCTTTTTACGGGGTTTATTGTTGCTGCTCGATAACTTTGCCAGCTAACGGTTAAGAGTGTCATTAAAATAACTACTCCTCCAGAAAATAGAAACATCCAAGGGCTTAGGGTAATTTTATAAGCAAAACCCTCCAACCATTTATTTACGGCGAAATATGCAAGTGGTATAGCTACAATAAATGATACCACTAGCCATTTAATAAAGTCACGATTAAGCAATGCTAAAATTTCGGTTCTACTAGCGCCATTAACTTTTCGGATTCCTATCTCTTTATACCTGCTCTGGGTAATCATAAGCGCTAGACCTAATACTCCCATCGTACACACAAATATGGATATAAGGGCAAATAATAAAATTAATCTTTTCTGAAGGAGTTCCATTTTATATACATTTTTATAAATTGAATCTACTTCAATATAATCTATGGGGTACTCCGGAAATAGGTTGCTCCAATTATTTTTTATACTTAAAAGAGCTTCCCTTTTAGATGTAGCACTATAAGAAATTACGATGCTATTTAACCAACTATTATCTCTTTTAAAAAGCACAAGTGGTTCTACTTTATTTTGTAATCCTGACAAATGAAAATCTTGAACTACGCCAATAATTTTCCCATCAGGAAGCGTTACCCCCGGTACAGGAGAAAGTAAAGAAAATTGCTTGTTAATAATAGCCTGTGGATCCTGAAAACCCAATTGATGTAACGCACTTTCATTGATTACGTATTCTCCATTGCCAGGTTCATCAATATTAGAATCGGTAAAATTTTTACCTCCTAAAAAGGAGAGTCCAAATACTTCTGCAAAAGAATAGTCAGCTGCAAAGACTCCAATTGCATTAGTGCCAGGTTCAGATTCAGGCGTATCTTGGAGGGTATAAGAAAACATGTCATGAGTTTCACTTCCGGGTGTGTCCATCATAGCCGAGACTGATGAAATACTACTTTCTTTTAGCAACTCCGATTTAAAGAGTCCAAAATCTTTTTGAATTTCGGAATGCACCAAAGGCAAGCAAATTATGTTTTCTTTAGCTCCCATAGCCTTGTCCATTGCAAAATTTGTCTGTTCAGAAATAACTACCACCATAATCAGTAAAACGATAGCGAGACTAAACTGGGTTATAAGTAAGGCTTTATGCACTTTTGTCTTCCTTTCATTTTGCAATCTTTTTTGCAGTGATGCTTTCTCAAAACGCTTTTTAAGTACTGGTTGTAAACCTGCAACAATCATTAATAAGGCTACGGTTACAATAGTCAATACAATAAAAAACTCATTGTTTTCTAAGAGGTTAAGTTGATAATTTTCATAAATCAACGTATTCACGGGGTACATTAAAACAAGTGTTACGATTATAGAAAACATTACAATCAATATACTTTCAATTAAAAAGTAGCTAATAATAAAGCGTTTGGAAGAACCTAGTATTTGGTTCATCGCTAAAAAGGTAGATAGATAACCCATCATTCCTATATTTAAACTTGCAAAGTTGCTTAGTGCTATTAATAAAAGAATAATACCTGCAATAACTAAAATCCAAATATTAGTCATGGAACTATTTGGTTCCATTTCACGAAATAAATCAGACTGCAAATGAATATCTCTTATATTCATCAAGTATGCTTTCACCTCAGAATTACTTATTGCATTTTCATCTGTAAATAATTCTGTTAGTGCTAGAGACAATTTACGTTCTACTAAATTGTGATTAGCATTTTCTTTAAAAAGTAAATATTGGTAAGCCCAACCTTGAATTTTATCTTTCCCTGGCATAAATAGAATATCAGGATGTAGGTGACTTTGCTGCTTAGAGTCTTCCATTACACCTGTTATTTGAAAATCTTCTTTTTTTGAATTAAAATGCCCTTTTGGTAAGGAGATTACTTTTCCGATAGGATTAATACTGCCAAAAATATTTTCAGCCAGTGATCTGGATACAACAGCAGAATTTGTATTTTGAAAAACAGTATTTACAGTCCCTTTTAATAATGGAATATCAAAAAGTTTAAAAAAAGTATCATCAACCAAAAAGCCTTGATCAATACTATAAAATTGCTCGTCATGTTTTATCAGCTTTCCGCGAATGGGAGCCATACGCAAGAAATCTTCAACTTCAGGAATTGCTTCTGTTATTACAGGTAAATCCTGTGACGAAAAAAAACGAGCAAAATGATTATTCTCTAAAAATGCTCGACTAGTAACCGTTAATCGATATATGTTTTCTGCTTTTGTAAATTGTTTATCGTAAGTCAGTTCATTTTTTATAAAAAGCGCGATAAATAAAATTCCACATAAGCCCAGCGATAGTCCAACAATTTTTATTCCGTTTAAAACGGGTCTTTTTTTGATGTTTCTTAAGGCGTATTTTAAGAGCATAATATTTTTTATTCCGTTCTCAAACTTTTTACAGGGTTTGCATTGGCAGCTTTAATTGCTTGGAAACTTACAGTAAGTATGGTTATTGCCATTGCACCGATAACTGCTAAGGCAAATATCCACCATTCCAATAACACATGATAGGGGTAGTCTTGTAGCCATCCATTCATCACATAATAAGAAATAGGAATTGCTATAAAACAGGATATAATTACCAATTTTAAAAAGTCTTTTGAAAGCATATTCCAAACATTAAAAACAGAGGCGCCTAATACTTTTCGTACTCCTATTTCTTTAGTACGTTGCTCTGCCACAAAAGATGTTAGTCCAAATAAACCAAGACAACTAATTAAAATAGCTAAGGCTGTAAAAACACCAGATAATGTTCCAATTCGTTCTTCGGCTGCAAACTTGTCACCATATTCATCATCAATAAAGTCATACTCAAAAGGCAAGTCTGGAAAATGTTGTTTAAATACGTTTTCGATTGTAGAAATATTTTGGGTAGCACTTTGCTGAGGGTTTAACCGTAGGTTGTAATAACTAGATCCATTTTTTGCATAAACGTATACGCCTTGTTTTACAGGTTGATAAGGGGACTGTGTTATCATATCCTGCACAACGCCTATTATTTTTAAAGGTGGATTTGGATCTTCTTCGTCATCATCTCTTAAAAATTTACCAACTGGGTTTTTTATGCCCATATATTTTACTGCAGTTTCATTGAGTAATACGGCATTGGAGTCAGATGCAAACTCTCTGGAGAAATCTCTTCCTTCAATAATTTTCATATTCAATGATTTCGCATATTCATGCGTGACTTCTGTCCACGCAAGATCTTCTTGAAATCCTTCTGGTTTTCCATCCCAAATAAAGCCACTTCTGTTCGACCATATTTGAGTTGTAGGGCTACTAGATGCGGACATTTCTATGATAGCATTTGACTTTAAAAATTCATCGCGCATTAAATCATACTTTCCGGCAAAATCGTTACTTAGGGTAGGAATCTGAACTAAACCTTCTTTGTCATATCCTACGGGTCTATTTTTAGCATGATTAATTTGTTGCATCACAATTACGGTCCCGATAATAAAGGCAACGGAAACTGTAAATTGAACAACCACTAAAATCTTACGTGGTAAGCCTGCATATTTTCCAGCTTTAAAGGTTCCCTTTAAAACATCAACGGGTTTAAACGATGATAAATATAATGCAGGATAGCTTCCAGCAGCCAATGCAGTTAAGAGTATAAATACAATTGAAATCAACCAGAAAATACTATTGTCCCATGGAAAACTAATTACTTTCTTAGATAAATCATTAAAGCCATCCATGGAAATTAAAACGATGATCACTGCAATAAAAAAAGCAAATAAGACCACTAAAAAAGATTCAATTAAAAACTGATAGATTAATTGATTTCTTTGCGAACCGATGGATTTGCGAATACCCACTTCTTTTGATCGTTTCTCGGAACGTGCAGTACTCAAATTCATAAAGTTGATGCAAGCCAAAAGCAATACAAAAGCACCAATAATTCCGAAAAGCCACACGTATTTAATTCGACCACCAGTCTGCTTGCCGTTTTCAAAATTGTTGCGTAAATACCAATCATTCATTGGTAATAGAAAAATTTGCGGATTGAATTCCGCATTATCTTTATCCGCTTCTTTCTTTACATTTAATATTGTTTGTGTAATGCCATCCATGGTAGTATTGTCCTCGATTTGGACAAACATCTGAAACGAATTATTTCCCCATTGGTCAACTGCATTTTTCATCCATTCTTGAGTGGCTAATAATTTATCCCAAGGCATAATAAATTCTAAATCATGAAAAGAATTATTGCTAGGAATATCTTCATAAACAGCTGTTACGGCAACATCATATTGATTATTTACTTCTACCGATTTGCCAATTGGATCTTCATTTCCAAAGAGAGCATTTGCAACAGATTGTGAAAGCATTACGGAATTGATATCTCGCAAACCATCCTTTTCACCTTTTATAATTTTAAGATCTAGCATTTCTGGTGCTGGGCGTTGCATATAATTACCAACCTTAGAAATGCTTTTTTCTTTATATCCCAGATACCTAGAAATATTCCAAGACGACATCACCAAATGTTTGAAATTATCTTGATAACCTTCTCGGAGAACCATTTCTAATGGTCGTGGTATCGCCGGGTTCGTATTAACTTCTCCGTTAAAGGTTTGCGATTGAAAAACCTGAGCAATTTGATTATGATTGCTGAAGTAATCATTGTGCGTTAATTCATCTTCAATCCAAAGACCAATTATTAAAGTTACGGCCATTCCCAAAGCAAGACCTCCAATATTTATAACGGAATAACCTTTATTTTTCCAGAGATTTCGCCAGGCAATTTTTAAATAGTTCTTAAGCATGATTGTTCGTTTTTTGATTGATGATGATGAATACTATTTAATTATGGACTAATTTCATGCCATAGTGCTATGTGTTTGTTTAACAAGGTGTTAAGGGGGAGTTTAATTTTAATAGTGTAAAATATTTTGACAGTACCTGTACAATATATTTACAAAGACTATTTTATTTACAAACTGTTACAGTGTTATAATTATCCGATAGTTAAAGCTAAGAAAATGTTTGTTATTCTTTTCTTAGACTTTTTAATGGTTGTATTAATGCTGCACTGACGGACTGATAACTTATAGTAAATAAAGCAATAGTTAACGCAATGAAACCCGCCAATAAAAATATTTGCCACCCAATAGTAATATGATAAGCAAAGTCTTGTAACCAACGGTTCATTAAATACCACCCTATTGGAATTGCTATTGCGATGGAAATTAGAATCAACTTCATAAAATCTAGCGTTAGTAGTTGATAAATACTTTTAAATGGAGCACCTAAAACCAAGCGAATACTTATTTCTTTTTTTCGCTGTTCAACCATAAATGCAGAAAGTGCAAAGAGACCCAAACAAGCTACAAAAATTGCAAAGAGTGCAAAGCTGTTAAAGAGTTGCCCCATCCGCTGTACATCGTCATGCATTTGTGTAAACTCCTGATCTAAAAAGTTATGATTCATAGATTGGTTGGGAATGTTTTTATCCCAAATAGTGGTAATAGAGGTTAATGCTTCATTAATATTTCCCTTTTCAAGTTTTATAGTCATAGCTCCAATATCATTTCCAATTACTAGCGATAACGATGAAATATCCTCCTTTAAAGATTTAAAATGAAAGTTATCTATAACTCCTGTAATAGTAAATGTTCGATCATTGTTATTAATTTCTTCACCTATAGGTTGGGTAAGCCCAAGCTCTTCAACCATTTTAGAATTAACAATAATTGAGGTAGTGGCATCCGTGGCATATTCTTTAGAAAAGTCTCGTCCTTCTTTAAGTGTAATACCCAAGGTTTTGATATAATCATAATCTACTTTCCAAATTTGGGCAGAAACACCTCTACTTTCGTTACCCTGATTTGCTAATCGAAATGTATTACCATTTCTACTACCGCCATCTATGGGCAAGTAATTAGTAGTTGTTACGTTTTTTACTTGTGGTAATTGCAATAACTGTTCTTTAAATGCATCAGAGCTTTTCCCTAGAATTTTGGTACCTTCTAAAATAACCACTTGTTCTTTGTTATAGCCTAGTTCTTTTTTAAGGATAAAATCCATTTGTTGGTAAATAATCAAGGTTCCAATAATTAGTATGACCGAAGTTGTAAATTGAAATACTACCAAGCCACTGCGTAGTTTGCCACTTTTTCCACCAAGACTTAAACTTCCCTTTAAGACATTCACTGGTTTAAAAGCAGACAAGTAAAATGCGGGATATAATCCAGCTAAAGCACCAACAACTAATGATGAAATTAATAGCGTTGGAATAAACCAAATTTCTGTCCAAGGCATGACGATTGTTTTTGAAGCGATGGTGTTAAAAGTGGGAAGTAGTGACCAAGCCAAAAGCGTACCTAGTAAAAATGAAAAAAGGCTAAAAAGTATTGATTCTGTAAGAAATTGATACACTAGATTACTTTTATAAGCACCAATAGTTTTTCTTAGTCCAACTTCTTTTGCTCTATTTGCAGATTTTGCCGTAGATAGATTAATGAAATTTATAACAGCCAATAATAGAACAAACCCAGCGATAGCTGCGAATAACCAAACAAATCGGATGTCACCATGTTTTAGTCCGTCTTGCATTTTCAAATCGGAATGCAAATGAATATCTGATATGGGCTGTAACTTATATTCAATAGTTTTAAGAACTTCAATAAAATCAGGTGCGCGCCCACGTTCTAGTTGTGCCGGGATTATGTAATTTTCAAGAATTGAGACCATTTTATTTTCCAACTGCGGCACATTCGCTTTAGGGTCGAGCAAAACATAAGTAAAGTAATTTGTATTGGTCCAACTCGCATTTTTATCCTCAATAGGTAATATAAAGTCGAACTGTAAGTGTGAATTTGTTGGTATATCTTTCATGACACCGGTAACTACATAAGGGGTAGCGGTTTCATTATCTAAAATAATAGTTTTCCCAATTGCTTTTTTATTTTGAAAATATTTATCAGCCTTGGTTTTTGATATGACAACACTTTTTGGAGCAGTAAGGGCAGTTTCTGTAGTACCTTCAATCAATTCTATTTCTAGAATATCGAATGCTTCTTGGTCTGCGAGAATAAACCCATCTTCAAAATTATTCTGCACTTCATTTTCTAGACGAATGCCGTGTTTACCAGCACCAAAAATTTCAATGGTATTTATTTTACCTGCCTTAATAATTTCTGGAAAATCGGATTCTAAAGTAGCTGCAAAAGGCAATTGAAAATGTGTGCTCTTTAAGGTTTCACCATTCATCTGCCCTTGCATAATTACTCTATAGAGTTGGTGTTTTTTAGCGTAATGTTCATCATAGCTAACTTCATTTTGTATAAACAAAGTAATTAGAAGACATGCAGCTATACCCAGTGAAAAACCTCCAACTTTAATGATAGTGAAAAGTCTATCTTTTTTGATATTTCGCCAGGCGATTTTAAAATAGTTTTTAAACATGCTTCTTATTTTAGTTGTTCGTTGCTCGTTGTCAGTTATTCGTTTTTCATTTTGTAATTTTTTGCTAATTGCTAATTGCTAATTGCTAATTGCTAATTGCTAATTGCTAATTATTCAGACCGTAAACTCTTTACGGGGTTAACTATAGCTGCTTTTATGCTTTGAAAACTAACGGTAACCACTGCCACTACAATTGCTAATAATGCTGCAATAGCAAAAATCTCCCAGCCAATATGTATTCGATATGAAAAATCCTCGAGCCATTTGTTCATGGCATACCAACCTAATGGTAGTGAAATACAAATACCAATCGCCACCAATTTTAGAAAGTCCATAGTAAGGCGATATGAAATTTGGCCGACAGTCGCTCCCAATACTTTTCGAACTCCGATTTCTTTGGTTCGTTTCTCGGCATTAAAGGCAGCCAATCCAAAAAGACCTAAGCAAGCAATAAAAATTGATAGAATTGTAAATACCATGAATATGCTACCGAGCCGTCGTTCGGATTCATAGGTATTATTGAAAGACTCATCCAAAAAGAAATAATTAAAAGGTTGTCCTGGTGCTATTTTATTCCATGAAGTTTCAATGCCACTAATGGCACTTGCCATATCTGCTTCGTTTATTTTTATGGATAGCATGCTAGAGAAGTCACCTATATAAAGACTTAATGCACCAACGTTTTCGCGAAGTGATTCAAAATGAAAATTCTTAACAACACCAATTACCTTATAAAAAAATGGATTTTCTACGCCGGCATCGCGCGAAAGTCGAATTCCTAATGCTTCTTCAGGCGATAACCCTAAAATTTTAATAGCTGATTCATTCAATAATATGGCTGTTGAATCGGTTGGAATTGTAGGATCAAAATCTCTTCCCGCAATTATGTCAATATCTAGCGTTGACATGTAATCGTGATCAACGGCCCATGTTTGCATGTTTAAGGCATCTTCTTGGTTGGGAGAGCCATCTTTAAAGAAGGTTGTATTATTTCTTGAAGAAGGAGTAGGAAGGTAGCTACTTAAGGTTGAAGTTTTAACCTGTGAAAGTTTTTCAACTTCTGCTTTAAAAGCATGCCTTTTGTTGTCTAAGGTATACACATCGTCAACTACTAAAATTTGATCTTTTGCAAATCCTACATCTTTACTTTGAATAAATTGCAATTGCTGGAATACGACTAAGGTGCTTACAATTAAAAAAACTGAAATAGCAAATTGAAAAATAACAAGGGAGTTTCTAACTTTCCCTCCGCCAATTCCTGTTGTGCCAGAACCCTTTAAAACTTTTACAGGCATAAATTTCGACATGAAAAATGCAGGGTAACTACCAGAAAGCAGGCCAAGTAAAAGTGTAGCTACCACTAATATAAGCCAGAAAAAAGGATTGCTAAAAGGTAATGTTATTAACCTTCCAGATAGCTCATTAAAAAATGGCAATGCAATTAATGCAATTACAATTGCTAACAGTAATGATATGAATGATATGAGTCCAGATTCGGTAAGAAATTGTTTTATTAAGTCACCTTTATTTGAGCCTAATGTTTTTCGAACTCCAACTTCCTTCGCTCTTTTTAAGGAGTGTGCTGTGGATAAATTCATAAAATTAACACTGGCTAATACAATCAAGAAAATGCCAATAAAAGAGAGAATGTATACATTTTCCATGCTACTGTTAGCACTTAGTTCAGTATCTCTATTAGAATGTAGATGTATATCTAAGAATGGAATTGTGCTATATATGAGATAATTACCTGAAGCTTCAAAGTCTTCTTGAGTCATTCCTGGGTAAATATGTTGTATCCACGGAATTAAATATTTACCCACCATATCTTGAATAATAGGAGTTACATCTTCTATGGACGCAGTAGGTAATAATTTTATATAGGTGTAGTAATTGTGACTTCCCCATTCACCTTCTTGCGCATCTTCATGACCAGCCATAGCCATAAAAATGGTATGCTCTCTTAAAAATGAATTTTTAGGCAGGTCTTCGATAATTCCTGTTACCGTATAGGTGTTTTCATTATTTAGTAAAAGTGTTTGATTAAGTGCATTGTTTATTCCAAAATGTTTTTCTGCCGCTGAGCGGGTCATCACTAAAGTATTGGGATTTTTTAGTGCGGTTTTAGGGTCACCAGAAAGGAATTCTATATCAAACATTTCAAATATACTGGCATCGGCAAATGCAATTCTAGCTTCCTTAGTATTGGCAGTTGCATTACTTTTACGAATTAAGGCACCACCGCGATTGCGAATTCGCGTGGTCATCTCAACTTGCGAAATGTCGTTTAGAATTGCTTCTGCCATTGGAGCAGATACTTCTGCAGAATTTGAAATTTCACCGCCAAACTTTATGTCAGCATTTACACGATAAATTCTATCTGCATCTGCAAACATTTTATCGAAACTAAATTCATCATATATGTATAACGAAATAAGCAAACCTCCTGCCATTCCAACTGCAAGTCCAAAGGTATTTAAGAAGGTAAAAAAGGGCTGTTTTTTTAAACTCCTCCAAGCGATTTTTATATAGTTTTTAAACATGATTCTCGTTTTTTGATTGATTTGATTGATGTTTTTATTTCATTCTGTGCGTAGGCTTTTTACAGGGTTTACCAAAGCTGATTTTAATGATTGAAATCCTACAGTAAGCAATGTGATAACTATGGCAAAGCCACCTGCCAACGCAAATACCCACCATTGAATATCGATACGATAGGTGAAATCTTCAAGCCATCGTTCTATAAAGAAATAGGCAATTGGAGTTGCAATTAAAAATGCAATGCAAACTAGTTTTATAAAATCTTTAGTAAGTAATTGAACTACAGAATTTATACTAGCACCTAATACTTTTCGTATGCCAATTTCCTTTTTCTTTTGTTCAGCAACATAAGAAATAAGACCAAAGAGTCCGAGGCAACTTATTAATATTGCTAGTAGGGTAAAGACCACAGATATTTGCCCCAATCTTTTTTCTTCATCATACAATTTCTCAACCTCTTTGTCAACGAACCTGTAATCAAACGGAACGTTATTCACAACGGCATTCCATTTATTTTCTAAACTAGAAAGCAGCTGGTCATAATTTTCACTTTCAGTTTTTATAAATAACCAGTTGGGTTCATTTTCTTTATGCAGAAACAAGGGTTCAATTGCATCTTTTAAAGTGGCATAATGAAAATCGGATACGAGGCCAATAATTTCCATTTCAAAAGTTTCATCTCCAAAACTTTGTACAAGTTTTGAATTTATCGCTTCTTCTCTTTTAATATTAAAAGCATTAATAGTAGCTTCATTTACAATAATTTGGTTGGTGGTATCTCCTTCACGGAAATCTCTTCCCTCTAAAAAGGGAATACCCATAGTTTTAAAATATCCATCGCTAACACCATTACGTTTTACTATTGTATTTTTCTCTCTGCTACCCCCAGGAAGATATAGTCCGTTATCCGCTAATACAATTTCTGACGGCGCATAGTTTCCGCTAGATACATTAAGTACGCCTGGGACATTTAAAAAAGCAGATTTTATAGATTCAAATTTACTTGAAGCTTCATTGGTACCTATCCGTAAGGCTAATAAATTATTTTTTTGAAAGCCTAAATTTTTACTCTGGGTATATTGGAATTGTTGTGTAATAACAATAACTGTTGCAACTAAACCTATTGATACCACAAACTGAAAAACCACCAATCCTTTTCTAAAATTACCATTTCCGGAGTTTAATAAATTAGCACCTTTTAGTGCTTTTACTGGTTTTATTGATGATAAAATAATTGCAGGATAAATCCCGGCAACAAGTCCCGTAAAAATTCCTAATCCCAATAAAATGAAACCAATTTCCCAATTTAATATATCAAGATAACTCAAAGATTCTTGAGTGAGATCATTAACGAAGGACAGCAAAAAGATAGCAATTGGTATACTTATTAGCATTGCAAATAATGATAATAAAAGTGATTCCCCTAAGAACTGTCGCATTAGGGCATTTTTGCCAGCACCCACTACTTTTCGAACACCAATTTCTTTAGCGCGTTTACTGGCTCTTGCGGTACTTAGGTTTATGAAATTAATACAAGCAACAAGTTGTATGAAAAAGGCAAGGGTTAATAGAAAGTATAAGTATTTAATATTTGAAACACTATCTATTTGGTTCTTACGACCGTCGGAATATAAGTGAATATCTGTCACTTTTTTAAGTGTAAGTATCTTGTTGTCCATGCCAGCATCGCTAAGATTTTTACTTCCTCTTTTTTGAATAAATTCAGGTAGCTTACTTTGCAAATTGGCCGCATTACTATTATTAGAAAGCTTTACGTAACTGTATACAAAATTGTTGGTAGCAAAATCGTCAAAGGTTTGTACAAATGTTCCCATACCTGGCGTACTCATGCTCACAATGTAATTTGGGTTAAGGTGAGTTTTGTCAGATTTCTCATCAAAAACTCCTTTTACGGTTAGTATTTGTGCGTCTTCACCGGTACCCCAAACCACCGTTTTATCCAATACATCATAATTGCCATACATTTTATTTGCCAATTGCGATGAAAGTACCAAAGCATTCGGTCCGTTAAGTGCAGTTTTACTATTGCCTTCTATAAATTTATAATCAAACATTTTAAAAAATGTTGAATCTGCCATGTAACTTCTAGGCTCATAAAAAGCATCTTTACTTTCAGATGCTCTTATTAAATTGCTGTAGAAAACATCAGTAAGTACAATTCTGGTAACTTCTTCTACTTCGCCAAAATCTTCTTTCATGGCAAAAGCAATGGGAGGTGAAGTGGTAGCAGAATTAAAACTTTCTTGCCCATCACGTTCAATTATAGTTTCTACTCTATAAATAGATTCCGCATCAGTGAAGTGAACATCAAAACCAAACTGTGCAAAAACATAAAGTAAAATAGTAAGGCAACTAACCGTACCTAATGTTAATCCCAACAGGTTAATAATGGTTTGTTGCTTATTCTTGGATAAATTCCGCCAAGCTATTTTGATGTTATTCTTTAACATAATTCTCGTTTTTTGATTGATGAAAACACTAATTGTCCGTGATTAAGGGACGATGATTGATTGATGAATAAACTCCTATAAATTCGAAAATTTATTTTTAAATGGTTGCGCCAATAGCTCTATTTTGATTTTCGGTAACTACTTGTCCATCGAATAAATTGATTACTCTGTGCGCGTAATGCGAGTCGCGATCAGAGTGTGTAACCATCACTATGGTTGTACCTTCTTGATTTAATTCGGTCAATAGGTTCATAACTTCAATTCCATTTTTAGAATCTAAATTACCTGTTGGTTCATCTGCAAGAATTAATTTTGGATTTGTAACAACAGCTCTGGCGATAGCAACACGTTGTTGCTGACCACCAGATAATTGATGCGGAAAATGTTTTTCTCTATGTGCAATTTTCATACGCTCAAGTACTTTCATAACCTTTTCACGTCGTTCACTTTTGCCCATTTTTAAATAGATTAATGGAAGCTCTACATTTTCGAAAACAGTAAGTTCATCGATGAGGTTAAAACTTTGAAAAACGAATCCTAAGTTTCCTTTTCGCAATTCGGTACGTTGGCGTTCTTTTAGTCCGCCTACTTCATGTCCTGCAAATTTATAACTGCCTTCGGTAGGGTTGTCTAACATACCAATGATGTTTAATAAAGTGGATTTACCACAACCGGATGGCCCCATAATTGCAGCAAACTCGCCATCGTCAACTTTGAAGTTCACATTGTTTAGTGCCAAGGTTTCTACCTCCTCAGTTCTAAAGCTTTTCTTTAAGTTTTGTATCTGTATCATATCTTGATTTGTAATTGATTGTTGTTATTAAAGACTTTCGTTTTTTAAGTTAGTGACAGTTTTATTTTAAAACTATTTTTTCGGCTTCACCGAATGAATCATAATTACTTGTAATTACTTTTTCACCCGCTTGTAAACCTTCTAATACTTCGTAATATCTTGAGTTCTGTTTTCCAATTCGTATATTTCTTTTTAGAGCTTCATCGCCATCTGTGGTAACCACAAAAATCCATTGGCCGCCAGTGCTTTGAAAAAAGCTTCCTTTAGGAAGTAGTAATGCATCACTAGATTCTCCTAATTGTAATTTAATATTGTAACTCTGTCCGGTTCTAATGGTTTCAGGTTTATCAGCAGTAAAAACTAAATCAACTTTAAATTTTCCATTTCTAACTTCAGGATACACTTTGCGAACACGAAGTGGAAATTCAGTTCCATTTCTTTCAATTGTTGCTATTAAATCACGCTGTACCCGATCGATATAATGTTCATCGATACTCGCTTCAATTTTATAATCAGTAAGTACATTCACTTGCCCTATTCGCTGTCCTTGTGTTATATTCTGACCAATTTCAGCATCGAGAAAACCTAATTGTCCATCGGCTGGGGCACGAACGTTGAGGTGATCTAGTCTTTGATAAACCATGCCTAAAGTTTTCTGCATCCGATTTAAATCTGCTTCTAAAACAGGTAGTGACTTACTTCGAACTTGATTATCATTCTCAGTCTGTACTTTTACAATTTCGTATTGCTTTTGAGATAATTCATAATTCTCTTTTGACAATTGATATTCTTCCTTTGATATTAATTCTTCTTCAAAAAGTGCTTGGTTTTGTTCAAAGTTTCTCTTCAATCGTTGTAACTCAGTACTCGCAGTTGCTAAAGATTTTCTACCTTCAACTTGTCTTGAATCAAACGTTAATTTGGTAGATCGCAAATCGTTTTGTTTTAGAGCTAATCCGCTTTCACTTTGCAAAATTTGTTCATACAAGTTAATGTTATCAAGCTTTAAAATAATATCTCCTTTTTTAACCATGGCACCTTCTTCTATTAATTTTTCTTCTACACGGCCACCTTCATAAGCATCCATATAAATAGTTGCTATAGGTGCTACATTACCATTAATAGTTATGTAATCATCAAATTTTCCTTGAGTTACATCGCCAATAGATAACTTATCTTTTTCGGTTCTAAACGTAGAAACTGATGTCGAAAATATTAGTTGATACCCAACAAAAAGCACTAGTAATCCAAGGGCAATATAACCGTAGTGTTTTGGGCGTAATCCTTTTTTCTTTTCTAATTGTATGTCCATTTTATTTTTTTGTTCGTTGACTGTTGTCAGCTTTTATTTTTTATTAATTGATATCAAAAACAGGTAATCCTTTATAAAAATCTAAAGTGCTTTTATTGATTTCTGATTTTAGTTTAACTTGTAAATTTTCGTTTTGTGCACTAGCAAAAAGATTTTTTGCGGTAAACAGTTCAATACCATTTATCATTCCTTTTTCATATCGTTTTTGAGCTATAGTAAAAGCTAAACTTTGTGCCTCCATTTTTTTTGTACTTAAATTAACTTCAACCAGTAAGGCATCGTATTCTTGCACCAATTGTTGAATGGTTTTAAACAACTCTTGTTCTTGTATTTTTAAATTATTCTCATTTCTTAAATGTTCAATTTTTGCTTGTTTTACGCGAGATCTCGCATACCAACCATTGCTAATGGGCACACTTAAATTTATACCAACATATCTAGAAGTGTTATCTCTAAATTGTTCACGAAAGGGTAGAGTATTACCTATTGTATCTCTTGTTGTTTCAAAATACCCGGTGCCAGTACCCGCGAATAAAGTTAATGAAGGATAAAGCCTGCCACGAGCTACTGCTACTTGTTTTTTAGCCGCCTTTGCTCGTAACTCTTGAGCCTTTATCAATGGAATAAATTCTCGAGCCATGGCATAAACAGAATCTGATTTTGTTTCATAAATAAATGTTTCACTTTCTTGCCTCGCTATTGATGTTAGAATATTAATATCACCAACATTTTCTAAATTCATTTCTTGAATCAATAGTAATTTGGCTGCCTTCAATTGATTCTCACTTTGTTTAAGGTTAAGTTTGTCTGTAAGTAAAAGCGACTGTGCTTCATAATGGTCGGCACCAGCTTTAAGTCCTAGTTCTATTTGTTTCTCTACTAAATTAAAGTTCGTTTGCGATACGTTTAATTGTTCATTAGCTATAGCAACCAGACCTTCATAAAATTGAATATCATAAAATGCTTGCATTATTCTAAAAGCCAGTAAATATTTTTGCTGTAAAGCCTCTTGTTGTGTAGCCTTATATAAAAACTTAGAAGCTTTAATAGAATTCAATTTTTGAAAACCTTGGAAAATGTCAATTGTAGATTCTAAAGAGTAGTTGTTAGAAAAGAAATCCGATGTTACCACATCATTGGTAAATGGGTCGGTACTTCTACCAAAGTTAATAGCGTAACTAGAAGAAGCATTTACATTTGGTAACAAATCTCGAATAGATTGTCTGTATGTTTCTTTACCAGATTGCTCTGTATAATTAAAATCTTTTATAGATAAATTGTGTTGCAATGCATATTCCACGCAGTTGGCTAAGGTCCATTTTTCTTGAGCAGAAACTGGTGTGCTTAAAAGCAGTAAAAAGAGAATAAATATTGAAAATTTCGGATTCATAATATATTAGTATGCCAAAGTGTATGCTACTCTTGTGCCAAAAAGTTATACTACTGATAATCAGTAATTTACAATAAATTCTGTATTTGTTCAATGTAAATGTTGTAAAATAGTTTGACAGCTATTGTAAAATAATTGGACACATTGTAAAAAAAGTAAATTACTAATTGTAGTTTTAAAAAAGCAATAATCCTTGTAGGTATAGTAGTTAATTGAGAGATTGTTGTCCTTTCAATTTATATGGAATGTTTTTTGGGGTGACTTTCAAATACAAACGTGAATTATGATAGAGGCTAAAATTTTGGTTGTAGATGATAATAAAAGTGTACTCAGTGCACTTGAGATTTTGCTACAGTTTGAATATAAAACAGTGGAAACTATTTCGAATCCCAATCAGTTACCTTCTTTTAAAAATTTAACTGATTTTGATATTGTATTATTGGATATGAATTTTTCGGCGGGTGTAAATTCAGGTAACGAAGGATTGTATTGGTTGCGAGAGATTAGAAAAAGAGCACCTCAAATATCTGTAATTATGATGACCGCCTACGGTGCGGTAGATTTAGCTGTAAAAGCCCTTAAAGAAGGAGCTTCAGATTTTGTACTAAAACCCTGGAATAATGATAAGCTTTTAGCAACAGTAAAATCTGCTTTTGAGTTACGGAAATCACGTAAAGAGATAAAACAATTAAAGCAAAAAGAAGATAACCTTAAGCAAGTAATCAACCAGAATAAGAATTATATAATTGGCAACTCAAGAGCTTTAAATGCGGTTCTTAAATTAGTAAGTAAGGTTGCAAAAACGGATGTTAATGTTTTGGTTACTGGTGAAAATGGAACTGGAAAAGAATTAATTGCCAGGGAGTTACATAATTTGTCAATGCGAAAGAATGAAGTCTTTATTGCGGTTGATATGGGGTCTATATCAGAAAATTTATTTGAGAGTGAGTTATTTGGTCATACTAAAGGTTCTTTTACAGATGCGAAAGAAGACCGTGCCGGTAAATTTGAGGCAGCAAATGGTGGCACTTTATTTTTAGATGAAATAGGAAATTTATCGCTACAGACCCAAGCTAAATTATTGTCTGCCATACAGAATAAGAAGGTGGTTCGTGTTGGTTCTAATAAGGCGATTTCTGTGGATATTAGATTAGTTTGTGCTACCAATGAGAATTTGGATAAAATGGTTGCAGACGGACTTTTTAGAGAAGATTTATTGTATAGAATCAATACCATTTCTGTTGAAGTACCAGCGCTTCGAGAACGTGATAACGATATTTTAGTTTTAGCTGATTTTTATTTGAAGAAGTTTGCTGCAAAATATGGTAAGCAAGGACTTCGAATAAATCAAGATGCGCAAGAAAAGTTATTATCGTATCCATGGCCAGGGAATGTTCGCGAACTATTGCATACGGTTGAAAGAGCTGTTATACTTTCAGAAGGAAATGTGTTAAAATCAGAGGACTTTTTGTTGAGTGTAAAATCCAATCTAACTTCAGAAATAGGATTAAAAACGTTAGAAGAGATGGAAGCGCAAATGATAATGAATGCACTTGCAAAAAATGACGGTAATTATAGTGCGGCTGCTGAGCAATTAGGTATTTCTAGACAGACACTCTACAATAAAATGAAGAAAATTAAGTGATACCAAAAGTTGAAAATATTTCTTGTTTTAATAGTTTAATTTGAATATTGAAAATGGTAAGTAGAAGTATTTATTTCCAGTTAGTAGTTCGTATTATATTGATAGCAGTAGCTGGGCTAGGTGTGGGGTTTTTCTTTTTTGGAAAAAAGTACATTTTGGCAATACTGTTTTTAATATTCTTGATTGTACTAACCACATCATTAATACATTATGTAAATCAGACCAATAGAAAGATTGCCTATTTTTTTGATGCCATAAAAAACGAGGATTTTACTTTGCGATTTCCCGAGAAATTAAGTGTGAAATCTCTTGAAGAATTGAATCATAGCCTAAATATGTTGAATGAAATGATTCAAGAAATTCATATTAAAAAACAGGCTCAAGAACAGTATTATCAAGAAATTATTAAGCAAGCGGATATTGGTATTTTAACAATAAATGATAAAGGTCATATATTTTTCGCTAATGCTACAATTGAAAAGTTATTTAACCATTCGCCTTTAAACCACATTAAACAATTGTCTAAAGTGGATCAGAATTTGTACGAACTCTTCGAAGAATTAAAACCATTTGAAAGAAAATTAGTCCAAATAACCAACGAACGTGAGCGAAAGCAATTGGCATTAAAGTCCACTTCAATTATTTTTGAAAATCAAGACTTATTACTGGTCGTTGTTCAAGATATAGATAAGGAATTAGATGAAAAAGAAACGGATTCTTGGGTGAAACTTATTCGGGTTTTAACCCATGAAATAATGAATACAATCACACCGATAACCTCAATTTCGGAATCTATTTTAAAGTATTATAAAACTAATAAGGGACTTTTAACTATTAACGATATTGAGGAAAGTCACATTCAGAATACAGCAAAAGGGTTGGAAGTTATTCGGGAGCAGGGTAGTGATTTAATGGAATTTGTTCAGTCGTACAGAAGTATACTTAGTATGCCAAAACCTGATAAAGGTCTAATAAAAGCAGATCGGCTATTGGATAAGGTGAAAGTATTAATGGATCAAGAAAATGGTGACCATCGCGTGAAATTTGAAATAATAGTAAATCCATTGGATTTGGAACTTTATATAGATGAAAAGCAGATTTCTCAAATATTGATAAATCTTACTAAGAATGCATTACAATCGTTAAAAGGACAAGAAAATGGTAAAATAAAAATAATAGCAGCACTAGCGACAAGTGGTGAGAAGTATATTCAAGTATTAGATAACGGACCGGGTATATCAGAAGATTTAATTGATGAGATTTTTGTGCCGTTTTTCACAACAAAAGATACAGGTACAGGCATTGGACTAAGTTTGTCCAAACAGATTATGCATTTACATGGGGGAACCATTAAGGCGCACTCTATTCCAAATAAGCAGACTTCATTTTTGTTAGTATTTTAAGGCTTTCTTTTATTTTATTAAAATGTTGATTTATACATAATATTTTTCGCAGAAAAGCCCAGTTTTATTTCCGAATGTGGAAAAGAATTCTATATTTGCGTTAACGTTAACGAGAATTACATCATTTAATAAATTGATGTTTTTTAATTAATATGCAAATAACACTCTGTTTAGCTAAGCTAATAGCATCGATATAACAATTTACAACTATAAATGTCTGTAGTAACGTTTGTAAAAGGTGATTAAATAATAAAGTGATATACTAAAATATATAGAATGAAAAAAACTAACTTATTTGATATTTCTGGAAAAGTGATTGTTGTTACAGGTGGGGCAGGTGCCTTAGGAGGCAGCATGGCTTCTTACTTATTAACACAAGGCGCAAAAATTGTAATTCTCGATTTGTTTCCAGAAAGCGTAACTAAAAGAGTTAGTGAATTAAAAGAAATAGGGGCAGATGTAATTGGTATTTCTGGTAGTGTTTTAGATCAAGAGCACTTAGAAAAAGCCAAAACAGAAATTCTTGCTAAATGGGGTCAGATTGATGTACTTATAAATGCGGCCGGTGGAAATATGCCTGGAGCAACAATTGGTGTAGATCAAACTATTTTCGACCTTAAAATGGACGATTTTAAGAAAGTTTCAGAATTAAATCTAAATGGTTCTGTATTACCATCTATGGTTTTTGGTAAAGTAATGGCCGATCAACGTTCGGGAAGTATTATCAATATTTCTTCAATGACGGCTACACAAGCAGTAACTAGAGTAGTGGGATATTCAGCATCTAAAGCGGCCATTGATATTTTCACCAAATGGATGGCTACAGAAATGGCTATTAAATTTGAAGGTAGTGTTCGGGTAAATGCAATTGCTCCAGGGTTTTTTATTGGGAATCAAAATCGTGCTTTATTAACAAATGAGGATGGTAGTTATACCGATAGAGGGAATACTATTATTGCGAATACACCAATGAAACGTTTTGGTGATGCTGATGAATTAAATGGTGCTATTCACTGGTTAATGAGTGACGCGGCGTCTTTTGTTACCGGTACAATTGTACCAATTGATGGAGGATTTAGTGCATTTAGCGGAGTATAAATTAATAGGAAGATCAAAATGAAAATGCAACAAACTTGGAGATGGTATGGTCCTAATGACCCAGTCTCTTTAAATGATATTGTACAAGCTGGAGCTACAGGTGTTGTTTCTGCATTACATCAAATTCCGAATGGGGAAGTATGGACTGTTGAGGCAATTAAAGAACGTAAAAGCATTATTGAAGCAGCCGGATTGGAATGGAGTGTTGTTGAAAGTATTCCTGTACACGAGAACATCAAAACACGTTCAGGAGATTTTCAGAAGTATATTGAAACCTATAAAACCAGTATTCAAAATTTGGCGAGTTGCGGAATTAATATTGTTTGTTATAATTTTATGCCCGTTTTAGATTGGACGAGAACTTCATTAGATTTTGAAGTTGAGGACGGTTCAAAAGCATTACTTTTTGAAGTAATTGCATTTGCAGCTTTTGAGTTACATCTTTTAAAAAGACCAGGTGCAGAAAATGATTACACAGATGCACAAAAACAAGAAGCAAAAGCGTATTTCGAAGCGTTGACTGACGCTGATAAAAAAGTTTTAGTTAATAATATTATAGCAGGTTTACCAGGAGCCGAAGAAGGTTATACACTGGATCAATTTCAACAAATATTAGATACATATTCAGAAATTGATGCACAACAGTTAAGAGAAAATTTAGTCTCGTTTTTAAAAGAAATAGTGCCAATAGCTTCTGAAAATGAAGTGTTGATGTGCATTCACCCAGATGACCCACCATATCCTATCTTAGGATTGCCAAGAGTGGTAAGTACCGAAGAGGATTACGCATATCTTTTTGAGCAAGTTCCAAATATCTCCAATGGTATTACATTTTGTACAGGATCTTTAGGAGTACGAGCAGATAATAACCTAGTACAAATAGTAAAAAGATTTGCCGATCGAGTACACTTTTTACATTTAAGAAGTACAAAACGTGACGCACAAGGAAACTTCTATGAAGCCAATCATTTGGAAGGAGATGTAGATATGTTTGGCGTGATTAAAGCGGTCTTAATTGAGCAGAAACGAAGAGTTGCAGAAGGACGATCAGATGCTTCAATTCCAATGCGACCTGATCATGGACATCAAATGTTAGATGATCTTAAAAAGAAAACCAATCCAGGTTATTCTGGTATTGGAAGGTTAAGAGGCTTGGCAGAATTAAGGGGATTGGAACATGGAATTTATAATTCACTTTAAGGAAAAAATAGTTTAATAATGGCGCAATATTCAAGAATAGAAGTAGCAAGGGTGATGAAGGAAACGGGCATGGTGCCATTGTTCTACCACCCCGATATTGAACTCGGAAAGAAAGTACTTAAAGCATGTTATGATGGAGGAGCTCGACTTTTAGAATTTACGGCTAGAGGAGATTTTGCTTTCGAAGTATTTCTCGAATTAAATAAATATGCAGTAAAAGAACTCCCAGGAATGATAATGGGTGTTGGTTCTATTACGGATGCTGGTGCTGCATCTTTTTATATGCAAATGGGTGCAAACTTTATTGTTACTCCTTCTTTAAGAGAAGATATAGCCAAAGTATGTAACCGAAGAAAAGTATTGTGGTCACCGGGTTGTGGATCACTTACAGAAATAAATAATGCTGAAGAATTAGGGTGTGAAATTGTGAAGTTATTTCCAGGTTCAACATATGGACCAGGTTTTGTAAAAGCAATTAAAGGACCACAACCATGGACAAGTGTGATGCCTACGGGAGGAGTTTCGACAGAAGAATCGAACTTAAAAGGTTGGTTTGATGCCGGAGTAACTTGTGTTGGAATGGGGTCACAACTAATTAGTAAGGATGTACTTGCTTCAGGTGATTTTAAAAAGCTTGAGGAAACAGTTAGAAATACACTTACGTTAATCAAAAGTCTTCAAAATAAATAATTCGTGATTAAGTTATTAAAGCAATATAATTTTAGAAAGCTATGGTCTCTTTTGGTTATTGCAACCATAATTATGACTATACAATCCTGCGCTACTGTTGGGAATCAGAAGATACTTTATTTCGCTCATTCGTTACCTACATCTCATCCGGTACATAAGGGGATTGTGGCAATGCAAGAATCGTTAAATGCGAAGTCTGAAGGTAAGTTACAGATAAAGATATTCCCAGATGGACAGTTGGGGTCAGAGCGCGAGGCTTTAGAGCTATTACAAATTGGCAGTATTGCAATGACCAAGGTAAGTGCATCGGCCTTGTCTAATTTCGCGCCAGAATATCAGATAGCTGTAATACCTTATTTATTTCGAGATAGTGAACATTTGTTTAACAATTTAGAAGGGGAAGTAGGCAAGCAGTTGTTAGAAGGCGGCACAGAATATTTGTTACGAGGAATTTGTTTTTACGATGCAGGAGCACGAAGTTTTTATACCAAGGATAGGCCAGTACATTCCCCTGAAGATTTAGATGGATTAAAAGTAAGAGTACAGAACGATCAGATGTCTGTAAACATGGCAAATTCGTTGGGTGCCTCAGCCACACCCATGTCATTTGGAGAATTGTATACGGCATTGCAACAAAACGTTGTTGATGGTGCAGAGAATAACATTCCATCTTTTGTAAGTTCCAATCATTTTGAAGTGTGTAAATATTACATTTTTGATGAACATACCATGGTACCCGATGTGGTGATAATAGGGACAAAGTTTTGGGATTTATTATCAGACCAAGAAAAAGGATGGTTAGAAGCCGCAGCAAAAGAAAGTGTAGTAAAACAGAAGCAATACTGGGCAGAGACGGTAGAAGAAAACATGAAAATGTTGAAAGAGGCAGGAGTAGAGTTTATCTATCCGGATAAGGCTCCTTTTGTAGAAAAATCAAAACCAGTAATGGAGAGTTTGATGAAAGACCCAAGACTAAAACCAATCATAGATAAAATAAATTCCAACTAATGGAGAAAGCCTATCAGTTGTTAAACAAAATAATAGAAAACCTATTGGTAGTAATCTTCGGGTTACTGGTAGTAGATGTAGTTTGGCAAGTAGTTTCACGTTATGTAGTGGGCCAGTCGAGTTCATTTACCGAAGAGTTCGCTCGTTTTTCGTTAATCTGGTTAACGGTATTGGGAGCAGCTTATATCAACGGTCAAAAAGAAGGTCACCTATCTATGGATTTTCTACTTTCTAAACTCACCGAAGAAAAGCGAAACAAGCGCAAGAAAATCATTCAGATTTTAATGGCAATTTTTGCTTTGATCATCATGATAATAGGCGGAGGAAATTTGGTGTACACTACTTTAACTTTAGGTCAGGTATCCTCAGCATTACAAGTGCCTTTAGGATTTGTGTATGCGATAGTACCAATTTCAGGGATGATGATTTTATTTTTTTCAATTTATAATATCAAAAAACTAAACTTTTAAATATGAGCATAGAGACTATAAGCATACTTGTTCTTTTTCTAAGTTTTATTGGTTTGTTAGCTTATGGGGTACCTGTAGCGTATGCTATCGGAATATCAACAACACTAACTTTGGTATTGAACATTGCATTCTTACCAGCTACAACTACAGCAGCCCAACGAATGACTACGGGTATTGATAACTTTGCATTACTGGCGATACCATTTTTCATATTGGCAGGAGAATTAATGAATACAGGAGGTATTGCAAAGCGCCTCATCGATTTTGCAAAATCGCTAATAGGGAGTTTACCCGGCGGATTGGCTTTTGTAAATATTATAGCGGCGATGCTCTTTGGAGCGATTTCTGGATCGGCCGTAGCCGCCGCATCGGCCATCGGAAGTACGTTAACCGAAAAGATGGAGAGCGAAGGCTACCCGAGAGAATTTAGTGCAGCGGTAAATATAAGCTCATCAACTACCGGTTTATTAATTCCACCGAGTAATGTACTTATCATATTTGCGTTAGCCAGTGGAGGTACCGCATCGGTAGCAGCACTTTTTATTGCAGGTTATTTACCCGGATTATTGGTAGGTCTGGCACTGATGATAATGGTGTACATCTATGCAATAAAAAAAGGACTACCAAGGGCAGCAAGAGTAAGTTTTAAGCAATTGTTTTTAGATTTTAGAAGAGCACTATTAAGTTTAACACTATTGGTAATCGTAGTAGGTGGAATAGTAGTAGGAGTATTTACAGCTACCGAAGCAGCAGCAATTGCAGTAGTTTATGCTATGCTATTAGGTTTTATAAATAGAGAGTTAAAGTTTAGCGATTTTAAACCTTTGTTGTTGCGCAGTGCACGAACAACAGCCATTGTAATGTTTTTAATAGCTACTTCAATGGCGATGTCATGGTTATTTTCATTTGAAGGAATTCCGCAAATGTTGACCTCGGCAATCTTAGATAATGTAAGTAATCCAATACTTATCTTTCTGATGATTAATGTTATACTGTTATTGGTGGGTACATTTATGGATATGACTCCAGCAGTATTAATTTTCACTCCAATATTTTTACCTGTAGCGATGGCGTTAGGGATGCATCCCGTACAATTTGGAATGATAATCGTATTGAATTTATGTATAGGAGTATGTACCCCACCCGTTGGTACGTTACTCTTTGTGGGTAGTGGTGTGGCCAAGGTGCCGGTCACTAAGGTTATCAAACCATTATTGCCTTTATTAGGAGTAATGGTGTTGGTACTGATGATTATCACATATTTCCCGGAAGTATCACTTTGGTTGCCTAGAACTTTTGGATTGATTGATTAATTTTTCTTCTCGATACAACCACTGAAGAAGCGGCCACTCGAAGTGACTTTGATTCACATTTTTAGTCAGTTCGAGTGATTTTATTTTGAAGTGTAACGAACAAATAAAATAGTATCGAGAACTTATTTAGAATTTCTTTTTCGCTAGATTAGGTAGGTTTTCAAAATCTCCGGCTATCAACGATAACTTCTTTGCTTTTGACTACTTTTTTATTTGCTTTTCTTTTTCAATTGCCATATTTACATTGGTAAACTCACAATAAAATTTTAATTCAACTTGTCTTCTAGAGCTTGTATAGCTTCCTTTATAACACCATTCTGGTGTGATTCGAATCTCTTGCTAAGATTAGAAGTTATTCCTGTATAAAATGTATTATCCGAACATTTAAGAATATAAACATAGAATATTTTTATATCTAAAGTTACTAACTTCTCGATACAAATTCTCGTTCCTCAAATTCACTCGAAATAACTAGAAGGCTTTTATTTAGTTAGTTCGAGTGATTTTATTTTGCAGTACAGCGAACAAATAAAATAGTATCGAGAACTTTTTTTGCTAGAACAAATGCTTAATTTTCTTTACTATGTTCATAGGTAGCTTGTAAGGGGGGTAACGCAACGGAGCATCAAACCAATTAGCTTTTTTAATGATTGCCTTTTGGTGAGAGAATAGATCAAAAGACATTCTACCGTGATAAGCACCAATTCCACTAGCACCAACTCCTCCAAATGGCAACTTTTCGTTTGTTATTTGAATTACAGTATCATTGATAGCCCCACCGCCAAAACTGTATGTTTTCAATATTTTCTCTTGAAACTTCTTCCTTTTCGAAAATACATAGGTTGCCAACGGCTTCCCATAATTCATAATATGTTTAGCAATATCATTCTCTGTTTCGTATGCGATTATAGGAAGAATAGGTCCGAAGATTTCGCCTAGCATTAATTTACTATCGAGTTTAGGTTCATTAATTAGTGTAGGAGCGAGGAAGTTATCTTCATCATTATAATCTCCTCCAAATATTATTTCCTGACCTTCTAACATTTCTTTCAAACCATTAAAATGTGCTTGATTTACAGTGCGCGCATAATCGGGAGAATCTTCAATATTCTCACCATAGCATTTTGTTATATTTTGTTTTAATGCAGCAATCAGTTTTTCTTTTACACTTTTATGCACTAAAATATAATCAGTAGCAATACATGTTTGTCCAGCATTTAAAAACTTACCCCAAACAATACGTTTAGCAGCTAAATTAATGGCGGCAGAGTCATCTATAATGGTTGGGTTTTTCCCACCCAATTCTAGAGTAACAGGCGTTAAATGTTTAGAAGCACTTTGGTAAACAATCTTTCCAACCCTAGAACTTCCTGTAAAAAAAATATAGTCCCATTGTTCATTTAAAAGTTTTTGCGAAGTTTCAACTCCACCTTCAACTACGGATACATATTCTGGTTCAAAAACAGCATTTATAATTTCCGCAATAATAGTAGATGTATTTGGAGTGGCTTCAGAAGGTTTTACAACCACTGTATTCCCTGCGGCTATTGCACTAATAAGTGGAGCAAAGGCTAATTGAAATGGATAATTCCACGGTGCAATAATAAGAACAGTTCCATATGGTTCTTTATAAATCCAATCAGAAGAAGGCCAATTCATTAATGTGGCGGACTTTCTTTCTGGACTTGCCCAATAGTTAATTTTACGAATTAGCATTTTTAATTCTGCTAACACGAATTGAGTTTCAGCAGCAAATGTTTCAAATTTTGGTTTTTTAAAATCTTTGTAAATAGCTGCCGCAATATCATCTTCACGAGAGATAATTTCCTTCTGTAAAAGTTTCAAAGTTTTTTTGCGATAGGCAACATTTTTGGTTTTCTGTGTTGCAAAAAAATCACGTTGTTTCTGTAATATTTCCATTGACTTAAAAACACTTTAAATTAAAATTAGCACTGTTTTAGCTAAAGATAGTTGTTGTATCTAAAGCAAATAATATTTTTTGATTAATGTTTCACTGACAAAATATATTCTGCTACGGCCATTTTGGCGTCATCTGATAAATAATCTTGCGGAGGCATTTCGGGGTAATCCTCGCGAAGGTTCTTTGGCTTTGTAATATAGTCAACTATTCCTTGTGGGTTATCATTATGTATAGCTTGTATAATTTCTGTAGGAGGCCCTATAAGTCTAGTTCCAAAAGCATGGCAACCAGCACAAACACCATAATAAGTTAGTTCACCAAGTTCTTCTTTAGAAACAGATCTTGGTGGCACCGGTTCGGGGGTCATCATAGTCGGTATATCTTTTGTGTCAGTAATTTGTGAAATTCCATAATCTCCCAAACCAAAAGTTCTATACTTATTTTTGTCTCTAATAGTACTTCCTGTTCCTCCACCATAAGCAAAAATATCAGGTCCTTTAGAATCTAGTTGACTCAGCATTATGGTTTTTATTTCCCCGGTAGGGTCATTGCCATTATTGAACATAATATTATCAAGAATAGTTACGCGGTCTGGGTTTCCTTCTGAATTGGGGTCATTTGCTTTAGGGTCACCAGTTGCCAAATCAACAATAGTGATGCCTGTATTATTATTTCCGGTGATAATATTATTTTCGACTATTACATCATCAGCGGCCATAATTAAAATACCAGTTCCAGCTGGAATACCAGCAACAGTTGAACCTGGTGCTCCAAAGTTTTCGTGATTATTATTTACCACAAAATTATTTCTTAAAATTACATCAAAGGTTGTTTTTATTGGTAGTCCTGGCGTTACAAAAGCTAGTAGACCACCGGTATTGTTATGTGCATAATTATTTTCAACCAGGCAATGTCTTGAATTTTCAATTTCGATACCAGCAACATTATCAAATACTTCATTATGCCGAACATCTACATTATCACACATACCTACATAAATTGCAGCATCAGCTATTAGGCTTAAAACATTATGTTCTATTAAACCATTTTTACCATACTGCGGAAAAATACCATAGACGCCAGTATCAATTATCCAGTTATTTCTTATGATAAAATTATTTCCAGCTTGACCCATTATAGCGTTGCCTTTGTAATTAATAATTTTAAAATTTTCAATTAAAATTCCGTTTCCTGAATATAGAAAAGCATCGTTGATTTCTTTTTTTCCGTCTAAGGTGGGCCACTCGCCATTGATTACCACACCTTGTAAACTAATATCATCTTTATCAATGAATACATTTTCGGAATAGTTACCAGGGTAAACTCTTATTAAATCACCAGGGTTCGCTTTTATTACAGCTTCTTGAATAGAATTACCTTTTTTCACCTCTATAATTACCCCGCTAAAAGTTTTAGATTTTGTTACTTGTGTGGTATCATTTGAAATACCTGTATTTCTATAGGTCATTCTTGATGGTATAGGAACGGTAGCTACTGAGGGTGAGGAGAAAAATGATTTACCTAAAAAGATACCAATCGCTAATAAGACAATTGCTCCGATAAATTTTAAAACTGTTGATTTCATTTTTTATAATATTAATTAAACGGAAGGTTGAAGGCCTGATGGTAATTCATCAGGAATTTTAGGGGTAAAAGTTTCGTCTGTTAGCGTTTTTAGAAAATCTACAAGCCGATCTAATTCATACGAACTTAAATTGGGTTCCCAAATATGCCAATGAATAATTAGATTTTCGTTTTTGGGCACGGCATGTCCGCGACCTTGTGTATAAAATTCGACAGTCTCTCTTAGTGTTGCGAAATTACCTGAATGCATATATGGTGCGGTTTTTTCTATATTCCGCAAGCTGGGAACTTTAAAAGCTCCTCTTAACGTGCTGTCTTTAAATGGAATTTGCGCACCGGAATCTAACCGAATTCCGTCAGGTTCAGGAGAGCCAATAACAGCAAATTGTTGGTTAGTGAATAATGGGGGAGTGTGGCACTCTGCACATCTTGCAACAAATGATCGAAAAACATTCATACCTTCTATTTCATTGTCGTTTAATGCTTGATGATAACCATGTGCATAGCGGTCGTATTTGCTATTTAAAGAAATTAATGAAGATTGAAAAGCCGCAATCGATTTGTAAATTTCATAAAGCGTGATGTTGGTATTTTTATACCGATTAGGAAAAGCCTCTGCAAATAAAGACCTATATCCAGCTATAGAATTTAGGGTCTGTAAGAGGTTTTCAGGAGTATTATTCATTTCAATATTAGAAAATAAAGGCTCTTGCATTTGTTCTTCTAAGGTAGTTGCTCTGCCATCCCAAAATAATTTTTTCAAATAGGCTACATTCCATAATGAGGGCGCTGCGCGCTTTAATTTTTGGTTGTTATTTCCTGTGCTCGTTTTTTGCCCATCACTAAACCCTTTAGCTGGATTATGACAAGTGGCACAAGACATAGTGCCGTCACCAGAAAGAATAGGGTCAAAAAATAAGTAACGCCCTAAATCAATTTCTTGTGGTGTAAATCCATCTCGTATTTCTGGTAGTCCAGTTTGTAATCCTCCGACACCTTTGTTATTTGGAGAATTGTATTGCATATATAAATTCTGAGCAATACATTCATTATTTACATTTTTTTTAAAACCTGGGGGGCAATTGCTATTAAGTTTTGATAGTACTTCGTAAGTTTCTGTTTTATTATTAGACGTAAAAAACACCATCAGTAAAGCTGCTAGAAGCCCTGAAATACTAGATTTTAAAATGAGGTTCTTTTTACTCATTAATGTTTTTAGTACATATTTATTGGTGCAAACAAGACACTTATTTTATTTTATAAGTTACCAATAATATCTATAAGTGGTCAGAAATATATTTAATGAGTTGGAGCACAGCAAGATCAAAAGTTTTGTGCTAAACAACTGTATTTCCTAATGGTTTTCTAATAGTGTAGTGAAAGGGTATAATAACATCATACTAATAGATTAATGTGCTCCATACTAGACCAAATAAGATTCAGAAAGTATTAATTTTCAATTAAAATCTCAGTCGATTATTATCCATAAGAAATCGCCTTTTACTTAAGACAGTATAAAGTGGCTAATCAAAAAGTGGAAATGATTGGAATATTAAAACACTGGAAATTTATAGTTTCGATTTTAATTTTGAATTTCTAGCAATTCTTTCTCGCTAAAAACTCCGTTTTCTGGTTTTTGATTTCGAAGTTCTTTTATGTCTTCAACCTTTATTCTTTTAGATGTACTAGGGAAGGCATTATTCATATAACTAATAATATTCCGAATATCTTTATCTGTAAAGTCACGGTTATTGGCTAAACCAGGCATTGTATTATTAAGTTCGTATAATTTGCCATTTACATGTATTGGACCAGCCAAGCCATGAAGAATAATTAATGCTAATTTTTTAGAAGACTCGGTAACATATTCTGAGTTTTTTAATGGAGGTGCAAGACCGTCAATGCCTTCCCCATCAACACCATGACAAGTAGCACAGTAATTTCTAAATATTTTATAACCGGCAGTTCTAGCATCAGTTCCTACAGAAGTATTCGTGTAAATAGAATTCTTTTTCTTATTACTAATATTGTTTAAAGTGCCATTTAATAAGTTAATTAAGGCTGAAGAATCATTAATTTTATTCGTTTTAGAATAGGCTAAAAATTTACTTTCAGTAGTACCTAAACTACTTACAATAGCTTCTTGATAAATAGCATTTTCTTCATATTCATTTGTTAAATCTAAAAGGGTTGAAAATAATTGTTCTTCATCAAACTGAATCCATTTTCCAATAGTTAATGCAATGTATAAATCAATTTCTGGGTCATTTTTTTGACGTAATGCATCAACCGTTTTAATCATAGTATTGACATCATCTACAGCTGCATAATTCTCGGCTAAAACTAAGGCATGGCTAATGACTGAACTATCGTTATTAGCGTTAAGTATTCTATTTAAAGAATTAAAATCTAGTGCATCCATACCTACCAAAGTATACATGGCGTGTATTTGTGCTATTGAATTTTCATTATTCTTCAGTAATTTTTCTAAAAGAGGAATAGCTTCTTTTTGGTTTTTTAATACTAATAATTGTTGAGATCTATCACGCAACCACCCATTTGAACCTTCTAATAAGTCAACTAATTCTGATATTGATAATTCATTAATCGATTTTGTTTTTTTGGTAGGATTGTTTTTGCTTGTAACTTTTAATATACGACCCATGCCTACTATGGTGTCCAATTTCTTAGCAGCCATATGATCATGAAGATAAGGTGTTAAAAAAGCCTTGTCTTGAATAATACCTCTATGCATATCAACAATATACATATTACCATCTGGGCCGTTAAACATGTTAACCGGACGAAACCCTTCATCAGTAGAGGCTATAAATTCTTTGTTCTCCCATACTGGCGTAGCTGTTGTTTTTAACGAGTCAAAAGAAAGTTTAAGTCGTTTTATAAGATTCCCTTCAGGAACAGGAACAAAAGCATTTTCATTATAAGCATCTCCAAATAGGCCACCTCTATAAATAAGGGGGCCACATGCAGAGGTAACATTTATTAGGATACTGTCTTTATCTAAAATACCCTTTTGGTATCCTCTATTCACAGAAGTTGGATGTAAGGGATAAATTCTTTGATTGGGAGTTAGTGAATGGTTTAAAGCTGCTTTAGGTTTAAAAAATTCATTTTGGATTACCGTATTCGGTAAAACATAATCGCCAATTAATTGTGTAGAATTGTTGTTGTAATATAATCTTCCAAAATTGTCCTTAGTAATTCCCCATTGGCCGCGCAAAGTAGTAGACTCTTTTAACCATTTTCCGTTTTTACGTTGATATCTATAATTAGATTTAGCACTATAGATCCAATTATCCGTATGCATCATCAATCCGTTAGGTTGATGTTCTACATTTCCACCTTCAGAGTAAAGGGAATCCACTAAAATTCTATTTTCAGGTTTATCATCTTTAATATCAACGAACCATAGATTTGGTGGCACTGCATAAAGTAATCCGTCATAAACATGAGCAATTGCTCGTGGTAAAACAAGGCTGTCTATAAACACTTTTGAATGATCCGTAACACCATCATTATCTAAATCTTCCAAAATAGTAATACTACCACTTGGCAAATGGTCTCCAGTACCTTCAAGGTTTGGCATGTAGCCTTTTAACTCCACCGCCCATATTCGACCAGAATTATCAAAATCCATCGCAACTGGCGCCTCTAAAAAAGGCTCAGATGCTATTACTTGTAAATTAAAACCTTCTTCTATTTGATAGTTCTCCAAACTTACATTTGGTTCTTCAAAAGAATTGTTAGTACAAGACGTTATAACAATTACAAATGATAAAAGTAAAAAAGTTAATATTCGATATTTTAAAATGGAAAGTCGAAAATTTGACACGGGAAAACTATGAATCATTAATTTAATATTTCTTAAGTTATCAGCAAACACGAATATCTAAAATTAATATAGAATGGGTATAAAACCATACTAATATTGTGAAGCTACTTACATCCTCAAAAATAGAATGAAAATAACTTTTTAAGGCATTTTTTAGTTTAAATTAACTAATTATGGTTAACATGTTTTAATCATTAACAATACGTAGTAAATTGGTTAATCTTCTAACCTAATAAACTTACAAACAAGCCACCAAATACAAGTAATTAAATTAAAATTTAGTGAAGTTTTATATGCAATGTTATATTTTAGTAACTTTGTGAACGTGAGTAAATTACTTTCCATATCGGTATCTATAGTTATTATACTGCAAAGTTTTGGTTTGCATTTTGATGACATCGTACAGATTGATGAATTTATTGAGCACGCTCAGTTTCATAGTGAACAGTATGGCGATAATGTATTTGTTTTTATCTCTAAACATTATGGCGAATTAAAAGCAGCTCATGAAATTGAACATCAAGAAGAGAAGAAGGATCATGAAAACCTTCCTTTTAAACATCATTGCCATCTTTCTTCTATTTCTGCATTTACACTTAATTATGTAGTGACATTAACAAATACAATGAATTTTACCGAAATAGCAACGGCTAATTTTCATTACCAAGAACCCTCATCCTCATTTGAGATTAAAGGGTTACTACAACCGCCTCGGCAATCATAGTACAATCTTTTTTTTATTAGGTCCTTAATCAAGTCATTGATTAAGAGTTTATTATGTTGATTATATTATGAAGATATGTTATCATTCCTTATTAATTTTAGTATAAAGAACAAATTTGTTGTTCTACTATTTACCTGTTTCATAATCGGATTTGGCTTGTATTCCTTATCCCAAATTCCGATTGGTGCGGTACCTGATGTCACCAATAACCAGGTGCAAGTTATCACTACCTCGCGCAATTTGTCTACGCAAGACATGGAGAAGTTTATCACGTATCCTGTGGAGCTAGAAATGGCAAATTTGCCTGGAGTTATTGAAATTCGCTCCGTTTCTAAATTTGGACTCTCTGTTGTCACCATAGTTTTTGAAGACGAAATGGGCACTTTTTTACCCCGACAGCTAATTGCTGAAAAAATTAAGTCTGCATCCGAGAAAATTCCAGAAGGCTTTGGGTCTCCAGAAATGGGTCCAATAACCACGGGCTTGGGAGAGATTTATCAATATATATTGGACGTAAAGCCAGAATTTAAAGACAAGTATTCAGCTGAAGAATTACGTACCATACAAGATTGGGTAGTAAAGCGACAACTTTCTGGCATTCCTGGGGTGGTGGAAGTTAATACTTGGGGTGGTTTATTAAAGCAATATGAAGTTGCGATTAATAGCGAAAAGCTAACTGCGATGAACATTTCTGCCCATGAAGTCTTTACTGCCTTGGAAATGAATAATAGTGTAACGGGAGGTGGATATATTGAGAAAGTGAATCAAGCTTATTTCATTCGAGGTCAGGGGCTAGTTGAATCTCTGGATGATATAAAAAACATAGTGGTTAAAAACGATGGGGGTATTCCAATTTATATAAAAGATGTTGCCGATGTAGGTTTTGGCAGTGCCATTAGATTTGGTGCAATTACGGGTAATGGGGAAGGAGAAAAAGTACTAGGGCAAGTAATGATGTTGAAGGATGCCAATTCTAAAAAAGTAATTGAGGCAGTTAAAGATAGAGTTTCAGAAATTTCTAAATCTTTACCAGAAGGAGTATTCATAAATGCTTTTTTAGAACGAAGTGAACTCATAGCTAAGACTACTTTTACAGTTGCAGAGAACCTTATATTAGGTTGTTTAATAGTCATTTTTGTTGTGGTATTGCTCTTAGGTAATTTTAGATCAGGCCTTGTAGTTGCTTCTGTAATTCCGTTGTGTTTGCTTTTTGCACTTTCTTTAATGTATATTTTTGGTGTGGATGCTAATTTAATGAGTTTGGGTGCTATTGATTTTGGAATTATTATCGATGGAGCGGTAATCATAGTAGAGTTTATAGCATTTGAAATAACAAGGAAAAAAGATGAAATTTTAACAATTAGTCATGTGGCACAGCAAGAAGTAAAGGATAAAATAACTTTTGATGGTGCAACAAAAATGATGAACTCAGCAATTTTTGGTCAACTAATAATCTTAATAGTTTTTATACCAATACTTTCTTTAAGTGGCGTTGAAGGGAAGATGTTTAAACCAATGGCCTTAACTTTTAGTTTTGCGCTAATTGGCGCGATGATACTCTGTTTTACTTATGTGCCAGTAGCAGCTTCTTTATTTCTGAAACCCACTAATAAGACTAAAAAAAATATTTCTGTTCGGCTAATGGAATGGTTTGTAAGCAAATATGAACCAATAATTAAATGGGCATTAGAAAGTAAAAAGATTGTAATAAGTCTTGCAATGGTAATTTTAGCGATTGCGATTTATATATATACGACCATGGGAAGCGAATTTGTTCCCACATTAGATGAAGGTGATTTTGTAATTCAACCAGTATTAAAAACAGGTACTTCATTGAGTAAAACGATTGCAACTACCACGGAAATCGAAAAAATTCTTTTAAAGAAATTCCCAGAAGTTAAGCAAGTAGTTACAAGAATAGGAGCAGCAGAAGTACCTACAGACCCCATGTCTATGGAAGAAAGTGATGTTATTATTGTGTTAGCACCTAAAAGTGAATGGACATCAGCTGCTACAAAAGATGAACTGGCAGATAAATTTAAAGAGGCTCTTACTATAATCCCAGGTATGGAAGTAGAATTTACCCAGCCTATAGAAATGCGATTTAATGAACTAATAACTGGTGTACGTGCAGACATTGCAATTAAAATATTTGGTGAGAACTTGGATGTTTTGGCTAAAAAAGGAAATGAAATTGGCGAGCTTATTAAAAATGTAGCAGGAGCGGCCGATATCTCTGTGGAGAAAATAGCTGGATTACCTGAAATGAATGTGAATTACAACCGTGCGAAAATTGCACGCTTCGGTTTAAATATTCAAGATTTAAATGATATGATTTCTATGGGGTTTGCTGGGAAAACGGTAGGAAATGTTTTTGAAGGAGAGAAACGGTTCGATTTAGTAGTGCGTTTAAACAAAGAAAAACGAAAAGATATTGACAATCTTAAGAACTTATATGTCGATTTACCTCAAGGAGGAAAAATACCTTTAAGTGAGTTAGCTAGTATAACTTATAAAAAAGGTGCGGCAAAAATATCTAGAGATGATACTAGACGTAGGATTGTTGTTGGTATAAATGTAAGAAATCGAGATTTACAATCGGTAGTAGATGATATTCAACAATTAATAAATGCAAACGTAAAATTACCGGTTGGTTATTCTATTACTTATGGTGGTCAGTTTGAAAATTTACAGAGCGCCAAGTCTCGTTTGTTAATTGCAGTACCTATTGCATTAGTTTTAATATTTATACTTCTTTATTTTGCATTTAAATCGGTGAAAGAAGCATTAATGATTTATACTGCTATTCCCTTAGCTGCGGTTGGTGGGGTATTATTGTTATGGCTGCGAGATTTACCTTTTAGTATATCTGCAGGAGTTGGATTTATAGCCCTTTTTGGTATTGCGGTGTTAAATGGAATTGTTTTAATAGAGCATTTTAAAGAACTAAAAAATCAAACATTTGATAGTATTGAGGCGCTAATTATTCAAGGGGCCAAAGACCGTTTAAGAGCTGTTTTGCTGACTGCATCTGCGGCAGCATTAGGCTTTTTACCAATGGCGATTTCAACTAATGCAGGTGCCGAAGTACAGCGACCGCTGGCGACCGTAGTTATTGGTGGACTAATATCAGCAACTATTTTAACGCTAGTTGTATTACCCGTTTTATATGCGTATTTAAATTCTGAGAAAGATAAAAAGAAGAATAAAAGTAAAGTTACTCTCGGCGGGGTGATGCTCTTTTTAGTATTAATTTCTGTACCGATGAATGCACAAGAGCAATCAAAGAATTTAGAGGCGTTGGTTTCATTATCAATTGAAAATAATGCTGGGTTAAGGTCAAGTAGTTTGCTAGTAGAACAATCGGATGCTTTTATTAATAGTGCTTTTGATTTTGACAAAACTGAAGTGTATTATAATTATAATGAAAGTAATTTAGCGACAAATAATCTTCCATTAAAGGTTTTTGGAATTCAGCAAGACTTTAGTTTTCCAACAGTTTATTTTGCAAAGAGAAAAATTAATAAAGCTCGATTCGACTTAACAAGTAGTTCATTTGATATTGAAAAAAAGAGCCTTGAGAAGTTAGTGCATTTGGCTTATTACGACTATCAAATTGCAAGAGAAAAGGCAATGAGTTATCAAAAATTAGATAGTTTGTATACCAGCTTTTCTAAAATAGCTGCAAGGCGTTTTGAGTTAGGTGAAACTAATTACTTAGAGAAAATTACAGCTGCTTCAAAACAAAAGCAAATCCACTTAAAATACAACCAAATAGAAAGTGATTTAGTTAAATCGCATACTAATTTGATGAAGATAATTCAGACGAACGATAGTCTATTAATTGCTGATGAGTTGCAATTAAAAGTTAGTTTAATTGATGTTGATTTAAATGAAAGTCCTGAAATAAATTATTATCAGAATAAGATTTCCTTACATGAAGTTGAAAAACGTTTTGAAAGGCAGAAGCTAATGCCAGACCTAGGTTTTGAATATTTTCAAGGGACTAATTCTCAGTTGAAAGAAAGTTTATATGGTTATCAATTTGGCATAAAAATACCTTTGCTTTTTAGCGGACAATCATCAAGAATTAAAGCGGCAAACATTGCAGAAAAATCAGCTACGGCAGACTTCAATGAATACAAGATTCAACTGAAAGCAAAAAAACATTTGCTTAAAACTGAAATGGAGCAATTAAATGAATCTTTGGAGTATTATGAAAACGAAGGGAAAGCACTTTCGAATGAGATTTTAAAAACGGCGAATGGTAGTTTTAATAATGGAGAAATAGATTTTTACCAATACTTGCAAAGTTTAGAAAGTGTTTACGAAATGGAGCTCGATTATTTTGAAAAACTACAACAATTTAACACCACAGTTATAACACTTAATTACCTAACACTATAATGATATAATTATGAAAACGATATATAAATTACTCTTACTGAATATTTGTTTTGTAATAATCAGTTGTGGAAATAAAACTGAATCGAAAAAAGTAACTTCTAATGAGGCGGATCATAGCGATTTTATAATTGTATCAGAAGCCCAATTCAATCAAGCTAATATGGTTTTAGATAGCCTAAAATGGAGGGTGTTTTCTTCTGGTATAACAGTAAACGGAATGATAGATGTGCCACCTGAGAACCGTGCAGAGGTGAATGCAACTATGGGTGGCTACATAAAAAAAACACCGTTACTAATAGGAGACAAGGTGCGCAAAGGTCAAGTGTTGGTTACTATAGAAAATCCTGAATTTGTTAGCTTACAACAAGAATATTTAGAAATACATGAACAACTCACTTATCTAAAGGCGGAATATGAACGCCAAAGTATAATGAAGAAAGAAAATATCACTTCGCAAAAGAATTTTCTTAAGGCCGAAAGCGAGTACAAAGTGTCAGTAGCTAAGCATAAGGGATTGGCCAAACAATTGGCAATGCTGAATATTTCAACAAGTAATGTCTTAAATGGAGCGTTTAGTTCAGTGGCTACAATTTACGCACCAATTTCGGGTAGTGTAACAAAAGTTAATGTATCGAAGGGGTCTTATGTTTCACCTGCTACTACAATTATGGAAATTATTGATAATGATCATATGCATCTTGAACTGTCTGTTTTTGAAAAAGACATTTTGAATGTAAAAAAAGGTCAGGTTATTGAATTTAAAATTCCCGAAGCATCTGAATTGAATTTTACAGCCGAAGTACATTTAGTTGGTACCGCAATAGAAGAAAATAGAACTATAAAAGTACATGGCCATATAGATGAAGATCAAAGTCAGGATTTTTTAACAGGAATGTTTGTTGAAGCAGTATTGCTGACAGACACTACTAACGTAAATGCTTTGCCTGCAGAAGCTGTAAAAGAAATTAATGATGAAAACTATGTTCTGGTATTAGATAGAAAAGAAGCCGGCAACTATTATTTTACACAGCACGAAGTTATGATAAATTCAACTTCGAATAATTATATAGCAATCGGAAACCTGGATCAGTTTAAACCTAATACACAATTTCTAACTAAAGGAGCTTTTGAATTATTGGGTGAAGTAGGTGCTCATGATCATTAATTAAATTCATTTGGATAAAAAAGAGGCTGCAAATTTTGGCAGCCTCTTTTTTATGATTGTATTAAATTTTATAAAAAGTAAATTGCAGAAATTTGAAAAACTCTATTTTTTGAATTCACATCTTTAATAGCATTTATGAATCCGATATTTAATCTTGCTTGGAAATATAAATTATCATTTAATTCATAACCAGCCCCTAGACCTATGCCAATATCTAGGGTGTTTGTATCAAAATTAGGATTTTGTTGCACAGTTAAATTGTCATCCAAATAAGCTTCATTCGTATTTTCCGCAAATAAAACGCTTATTTGAGGGCCGGCCTCAATAAATAGTGCGTCCCAAACATTATATTTAGCCATAAGCGGAACAGAAGCGTACCATAAATTTAAATTATCATTTAAATAGCCACCACTACCTTGTTGTGAGATTAAAAACTCGGGTTGTATTAAAATATTATCATCAAACGGTATTTCTAATACTGCTCCAAGATGTAATCCGGGTTTCACTGAATAGGAAGAATACGATGTTGTACCGCCAAGTGTGGCCATGTTAATGCCTGCCTTACCTCCGAATCTCATTCCTGATGAACTATTTCGTCCGTCTTGTGCTTGCAAGTTTATAAGCGCAAAACTGAAAATGGCAAGTGCTAAATAAAGTCTTTTTTTCATTTTAAATAAGTGTTTAGTTTCAATGGTCAAAGATAGAAAACTATGGTTTGAGAGACACAATACTACAAGTAATTTGAATGATATATTTTAAATGAATTAGAAGTATAAAAAAACCTTCAAATAGTTTTAACTATCTAGAGGTTATTTTGACCTGGCTGGTGCTTATTTAAATATAGTCAAAGATGCGCTGCATATTAAAGGTGTATACTTAATAATTATCTAGAATTTATTTAATGATAGATTGACTATCATAGGCATTCTGATTAACAAAAAATTAATTATCACTTATATTAAATAAATAATTCACTACCCTGATCTATGTCAGGCTTATTACCTCTTTCAGTATGTAATTTTATCCAAAATATTGTTTAACCTAAAATTATAAAACTATGTCACTAGTAAAATTTACAGGACGGCCATGGGGTAATTTAATTACCTCTGAATTTTTCGACAACGATGATTTTTTCAACAATAAGTTGTTGCGTAAAAAAATGAATGAACCTGCTTTGAACATTAAAGAAACTGATGATGCCTACGAGGTAGAACTTGCAGCTCCGGGTTTTGCTAAAAAGGATTTTGAAGTTAACATCGACCAAGGATGTTTGAACATTTCTGCAGAGCATTCAAGTTCAAAAGAAGAAGAGGAAGAGAATTATACCCGTAAGGAGTTTAGTTATAATTCTTTTCAAAAATCTTTACGTTTACCAGAAGGTGTAAAAGAAGAGGAGATTAAAGCAACGTACAAAGACGGTGTATTAAGTTTCAATCTTGAGAAAAAAGAAGAGACTAAAAAGCATCAACCAAAGGTGATTGAAATTTCCTAAATTAGAGCGCTAACCTTTAAATGCCCTCGTTCTAAACCCTGAATGCGTCCAAGTTGACAGGGGTAGATTGGGGGCGTTTTTTCTTGTATTTTCTAAAATTATATTTTCTGCAATAACCTAACTCGAAAGATTATCTTAATTTTTTGGTAAATATGATTTTGGTCATAATTACTAAACAAAACACGTAATACTTTTAAAAAAAAATATTCGTGCACTTCAATTTAAATATAGACCTCTTTAACTTAGGACCATGGTCTACTTATCTTATTACGTTTGCAGTTTGTTTACTGTTGGGTCTCCTATTACAGTGGCTTTTATTTATTCTGCTCAAAATTTTACAAGCTAAAAGACCAACAGTTTTAAAAGAGCAGTTGTTAAAACAATTAAAATTACCTACAAAATTTTTCCTACCTGTTTTATTCATGTATGGTTCACTCAGATATTTTGAGGCAACTACTTTTTGGCATAAGGTGGTAGAGGCACTTATTATCATAAACATTGCTTGGATTTTAATTTCACTAATGAATGCATTGGAAGAAGTGATAAAAGAAAGATTTTCAGTTAGCGGTGTAAATAAGGCAAAAGATAGAAAGGTTCTTACCCAATTGCGTTTTATTAAAAGCATCACATTTGTAGTAATAATTACCCTAGCCATCGCAGCTATACTGTGGAATATACCTATGGTTAAAAAGCTGGGTACTACTATTTTAACATCTGCTGGAGTTATTGGTATTATTGTAGGGGTAGCTGCGCAAAAATCAATCGCTAATTTGATTACAGGTTTTCAAATTGCCTTTACGCAGCCAATAAAAATAGACGATGAAGTAGTAATTGAGGGCGAGTTTGGAACGGTGGAAGACATTACACTAACCTATGTAATAATTAAGCTTTGGGATTGGAGAAGATTAGTATTACCGCTAAGTTATTTCAATGAAAATTCATTTATTAATTGGAGTTTTAAATCTAAAGAGATTATTGGCACAGTATTTTTTTATGTTGACTATATTTTTCCTGTTCCCGAAATGCGTGCAAAGTTGTACGAAGTATTGGATGAAAATGAGTTATGGGATCATAAAGAAGTTAATTTGTTAGTTACAAATATAGATGCAAAGACAATGGAGCTCCGGGCTACCTTCAGTGCAAAAAACGCTTCTGATGTATGGAACCTGAGATGCCATGTTCGCGAAAACCTAATAAACTATATTCAGCAATTTCATAAAGATTCCCTACCAAAATATAGAAATATGGGATTATAGCCATTTTCAAAGACCACTGTATAGGTCAATTTTAAATTATAGTTCTTAAGTTTTAATAGGAAACAAAGCCTAACTAAATATTGAATATGAATAATCTTGGTAAGGACAGCGAATTTTTATCTAATAAATATTCGAAAAATCTGGTTAATGAACAAGAACAGAAAGCTGCTTTGCACCAAAGTCATCTTGATTTAAATGAATTAATAGATAATATGCCAGGTATTGCATATCGTAGAAAGAACGATAGTAATTGGTCTTTAGAATATATAAGTAAGGTTTGTTTTCGAATAACTGGTTATACAAGAAACGAATTTATTGAAGGGTGCGTTTCACTGCCTAATATTATGCTAACAGAAGATCTCAGCGCTATAAAAGCTGAAATTCAAAAGGCCATTATCAATAAAGAAGAATTTACTATTGAATACCGCATCAAACATAAAGATGGAACAATTAGAGTTTTAGAGGAAAAAGGGCAAGGAATTTATGATGGAAATAATAGGCTTCTAGCTTTCGAAGGGTTCATACGGGATATTACTAAGGAGAAAGAAACAGACCGATTATCGTTTGAGAATGAAGCTAGAAATAAGGCACTATTAGAAGCAATGCCAGATATGATTTTCATTCAAGATTTAGACGGGGTTTATTTAGACTGTTATGCAGTTGATTCTAAACAATTGTTTATTCCACCCGAAAAATTAATCGGCAAGAATATGAAAGAGATACTACCGCCGAATGTTTTTGCCGTAATTAAGAAAGCTCAAGAACGAGCTATTGAAAGTGGGCAACTACAAGTCGTAGAGTATGATACAAAGGATAAAGAAGGTGAACAGTTTTTTGAAGCGCGGGTAGTACATTTGAATAGCCATGGAATATTGACTATTGCCAGAAATATTACAGAAAAAAGAGAATCAGAACGGCATATTATAAGTAATGAAGCTAAGACTAGAGCCATGTTACGGGCATTACCAGACTTAATGATAGTTTATGATAAACATGGCAATCATCTTGAAATGCACGCACCAGATGATTTTCAACTTGCCGCCCCTTATTCTCAACATATTGGTCGAAACATTGATGCTATTCTTCCTAAAGATGTTTGTGAATCTATACGCAAGGGATTTGTCAATTGTCACAAAACAAAAAAGACCCAAATAGTTGAGTATTCACTTCTCATTAAAAATAAGTTGAGGCACTTAGAATCTAGGGTCATTGAGACTGATGAAGGTAACTTTTTGACAATAATAAGAGATATCACCGCAAATAAAGAAGTCGAAAAAAGTATTAAAGAAAACGAACAAAGACTACGACTTAGTTTAGAAACTGGAGAATTTGGTTCTTGGGATTGGAATTTACTAACTAATCAAATCGTGAGAGATGAATATCAAATTGGACTATTAGATTTAGAAGATAAAAGGTCGAATGGTACTTATCATTCATTTCTTGAAAAAGTGTATTTTGAAGATAAAGAACAAGTAGAATTTGAGGTTAAAAAAGCTTTAAAAAATGATACTAGCTATACTTTAGAATTTAGAATATTACATTCTGATAAAACAATTCATTGGCTTTATGAAAAAGCAAACATTTTCAAAAACTCAAGAGGAGAATCAATTCGTGTTATTGGAATAACTCACGATATAACAGAGCAGAAACGAGCGCAAGAAAAACTAAAAGCAAGTGACGAGAAATTACGTATTTATGCTAATAAATTAGAAAACAGAGTAGAGGAGCGTACCACTGAACTTAGAAATATGGTTCAAAAACTGACAGAGTCAAACCTATCGCTTGAAGATCAAATACAAGAAACTAATATAGCAGAAGAAAAAGCCTTAAAAAGAAAATTTTTAATTGAAAATATTTCTCAAAATTTCCCTAGAGGCTTTGTGGCCGTTATCGATTCTGATAGTCGTGTCGAATTTTTAGCTGGTGAAGAATTGGAAGATTTAGGTTTTAAAGGTCTTGCGAAGTTAAGGCCTAGATTAGATGATTTTAGTATGATTTCTTACGATGTTAGAGTAGAAACTTTAAAATATATTCACAGAACATTAAAAGGTGAACACTGCACTTTCGAATTAGAATTTTTAGACAGGTGTTTTCTGGTCAATACGACTCCCATTTCCAACGGTGATAACAAAACAGAACAAGTTTTATTAGTGTATAATAATATTACGCTACAAAAACAATCAGAGCTTAAAATCTTAAACTCATTAAAAAGAGAAAGAGAATTAAGTGAATTAAAATCGCGGTTTGTTTCAATGGCTTCACATGAGTTTAGAACTCCATTAAGCACTATACTTTCTTCAGCAAATCTAATTGAAAGGCAAAATGAAGTTGGACAGGAAGTTAAACGGATTAAGTATATAGAACGAATAAAATCAAGTGTTAAAGGTTTGGTAGTTATATTAAATGATTTTCTATCGTTAAGCAAACTCGAAGAAGGCAAGGTAATAGCGCAACCCACACCTATAGATTTGGTTGCTTTTTCTAGGGCTGTAATAGACGAATTTGATGGAATTAAAAAGAAGGGGCAAGTCATTCGGTTTATACATAATCGAGATGATATTTTAGTGGTTCTTGACCCCAAATTATTACAGCATATAACACATAACTTATTATCAAATGCGATTAAATATTCTGGTGAGAATACTATTATCGAATATGAGATTAGTACCCGTAATTCTCGATTATTTATTAAGGTAACCGATAATGGAATTGGAATTCCGGTAGATGAACATGCAAATTTATTTCAACGATTTTATCGCGCTAAGAATAGTTTAAATATCGATGGCACAGGCCTAGGATTGAATATTGTTAAACAATATACCGAGTTAATGGGAGGTGTCATCAGTTTTAAAAGCTTTGTAAATGAGGGCGCCACGTTTATAGTTGACTTACCCTTAAATCTGAACGAAAATGAAAAAAATAGTATTAATTGAAGATAACCGAGATGTGCGTGAAATGACCGCCGAAATATTGGAGTTAGAAAATTTTGAGGTAATCACAGCTGAAAATGGTCAGATAGGTATAAAAATGGTGGAAGAATTTTTACCAGACCTTATCCTCTGTGATATTATGATGCCAGAAGTTGATGGATATGGGGTGTTTAAACGTTTAAATAAAAACCATAAAACGGCTGGTATTCCATTTATTTTTCTAACTGCTAAATCTGAAAAATCTGATTTAAGAAAAGGAATGTGCTTGGGAGCTGATGATTATCTCACTAAACCTTTTGAAGCAAATGAACTGTTAGAAGCCATACAGGTTAGAATAACAAAGCATGATTTTTTGCGTAAAGAATTCTCAAGAAATGTTGATGGTTTAAATGCTTTTATAAAAGAAGCCGGTCAATATCAAAATCTTGAAGATCTTTCAAAAGATAGAGAAGTAGTCTCTTATAAAGTAAAAGATGAAATTTATTCTGAGGGTAATGCTGCTCATAATTTGTTTTTTATTCAAAGTGGAGTAGTTAAGACCTATAAATATGCAGAAAATGGAAAAGAGTATGTTAGTGGTATGTTCAATGCGGGCGATTTTATCGGACAGCTTTCTATATTAAGTCCATTGGGCGTATATACAGAAACTGCTGTTGCACTTGAAAAGACTGAAATTTGTAGCATTCCAAAAGAAGATTTCACACATTTATTATTCGGTAACAAAGACGTATCCCACAAATTTATTAATATCATATCGAATGACATGGTACATCTACAAAACCAGATGATGGGTATGGCATTTGATTCTGTTCGTAAAAGAGCGGCCGCAGCACTTCTAAATTTATATGATAAAGGTCTAATCAAAGATAATTTAGATTGTGGTTTAAGTGTTTCAAGAGAAGATTTTGCAGGACTTATTGGTACGGCAACAGAAACAGCGATTAGGGCTCTTTCTAATTTTAAGGATGAGGGAATTATTCAATTAGGTGAGTCACGTAGAATAATATTAAAAGATAAGAAACAATTGCGTTTTGTTGCAGATTTTGGTTGAAAAATATAAATATTACTATTTACGGTCTTTGTGTTTAAACCTATTTAAACCCTCCAGTCCTTTTTTTAGGGCAAAGTCTATCAACAGTTGTTTTATGTTTAAATTATTACCGCTTAGTAATTGAGTAGGTATAAAATTAGTTTTTGCATTCTTCAAATCAAGCTTAAAACTTTCTTTATAAATTTCTCTTTGAAGTTGTAAAATCTTTAAATGTTTATCTATTTCTGTAAAAGAACTATATTTTTTTTTCATGATTTCAATTAAAATAGTGCTTCGAAAAATTTCGGATTACGGGTTTATGTAGGTAATCTCTAAAAACATAACATAGAACGACAGTAATTAAGTAAAACAGTCCGACTATTATAAAACCGATATAGTAGCTATTTAAAGCTTTATTCAAAGCAATTGATATTCCGAATGAAAGAAGAAACAGCGCTAGCATTAAAAAAAATGCTATTAAAAATACTTGTGCTATGCTGGTTATAGATTTAACTATTACCTTAAAAATCTTAAGCTTATAGTAATCTTCACTAGTGTCTATATAAGACCTCATATCAGCATCAGCATCTATGAGGCCTTTTTTTAAAGTTTCAAAAACCATCTAAATCTATTTTTGTAATTGGATATTCTTCTTTTTTAATTCTTGTAGTTTATGTTCTAATGAAGCGATTATATCGTCTGCTTTATAGCTCATATTATTAATAGTATCGTCTAATTTTTGCTCGAATTCTTCTTTTTTATCATTTGCTGTTTTAGTAAGTTCTTCTTTTGCATGTGAAATGCGTTCCGAAAGATCATGCTTGGCATCTAAGGTTGTGTCTTTAATTTTGTGTCGAGTTTCTGAACCCTTATCAGGGGCATATAAAATTCCAAATACCGCTCCAATTGCTGCTCCTGTTACTAACGCTAATAAAATGTTTCCGCTATTATTTGTCATGATTTCTATTGTGTTTTAAATGAATAATTAATACGTAAACAAATGTAATGCTGAATTTATTTTAACATCATGACTTAAGTCAGGATGTCAAAAAATCTATGATACTAATTTAGCATATAGAGAACATTACAATCCATGCAAGTGGAATCTCTGAATTATGTATTGAATGAATGTCCCAAAAATGGAAACTAAGCAAGTTCTATTAAAGTCTTATAATCATTTTTCTACACTTGAGAAAGCTGTTAAAATGATTCGTAAAAATAGTATGGAAAAAATAAAGGTATCTGTTCTAGGCAATTTTGTAGAGAAATATGCTGACAGTACAAAAGGCGTTGTTAATAAAAGAAATTACTTAGCAACTTTCTTTGAGTCGTTATTTGGTGAAAAATATGAATTGGATTCTTTTTATAATCCTGATGTAGGTCGTGTTTTCGTTACAGGATTTTTAGTTCCAATGTTTTTACAGCAAGTAGGAGATAAAAAATTGGGCGCTTTGTCAGGCGGACCATATGGTATCTTAAGAGGTATGGGTATTAGCGAAGCAAGAACAAATACCTATGTTAAAAAACTTAATAATGGCGAGTATTTGCTTTTGGCTAGAGGTGATTATTTAGAAATAGAAAAGCTGGAAGATATACTTAATAGGTTGAAAAAGTAAATTTTTAAAAGAATTTATGAACCCTGACTTAGGTCATAGCTTTTTTATATGTTAAAACGCAAATTTGATATTAAATAAATACAGAAGGGTGAAAGGAAAAACCAAATATAGTAAACATACTTCCGTTGGTGATTTGTTGATTCAATTGAATGTCGAATAGCCATAAAAGCTTTCAAAAGATAATGAGGAATTATTTCAAAAATTAAAGAGCTTAAAGGAAAAAGAATAGATATAATAATTTAAAATTCATAGTTATGAACACAATTTCAAAAAATCAAAAAAAAGAAGTATTAATAGGAGCGGGGCTAAATGAACTGCATTTTGAAAGCAAAGAATGGTTAAGCGATATTGCTTTTTATAAAGATGAAACTAGATTTTTTGTCGACTTATTAAAGAAGAAAAATTCGGATGATGCAGCGCAATCAGCCTATGGAAAAATATTGAATAATTTAGATGAAGTACATGTCGAACTTTTTGACGATTTAGCAAATGATATTTTGGAACATGAAAGAGAATTGTCTCGTTTAGAGGAAGGTGAAAAGGGATTGTCAGATTCGGATTATAGAGATAAACACAAGTTATTAAAGCAACGTTTAGATACTTTCACTAGTAATTTTCGTGAATTCAAAAAAATGGTTTTTAACTATGCAAAAAAACTTTGATCACTAAGAATTTTTCCAGTTATTGAATTTTGGAGATGCGAGAAGATTAGCAGTAATAAAAATAGAATTATGGAAATAGCAATTTTCACCAATACAGATAGACCCAATAGTATCGATAATTTTATGGATTTCTATTACAGTCTGCAAATGCGTTATTTCGCTAGTGACCTTTTGAATCAGGGGCTGTCACCAAAACAAATTAGTAATGCTGTTGTAAAGGCTATGACTATTGCTAGGTCTTCGGGAATGGACATCAAAAAACATTTTAAACCAGTATTTAGCTGTTTGAATACTCAGGTCATTAATGATTGCAAGCTCTCTCGTTTGGGATATGGGCTTGTGCTTATGAATGCAGAATCAAACCTTTCAGCTGTGGGTAAATGGCAACGAAAAGTATTAGAGAAATTTTTAGATAACGCATATATCATATAAAGGACAATAAAATATTAGCCTAATTCAACCTAGTTTTTAATCTAGAGAACTAGGTTGAATTAGGCTATGTTTACAAATAAAACTGTTCTGTTTTTTTATCTTCTAGCTAAATAGCTTGAGCTAAATATCTATTTCTATTCCAATAGGGCAATGGTCAGAACCGAGAACGTCTGAATAAATAGTAACCGCTTTCACTTTTTTCATTAACACTTCACTAACAAGAAAATAATCGATACGCCAACCTGTGTTACGTTCGCGAGCCTTAAAGCGGTAACTCCAATAGGTATATGCTACATCATCTGGATGCAGTTTTCGCCATGAATCAACAAAACCTGCATTTAAAATATTATCCAATCCATCGATTTCTACTTGTGTATAACCAGCTGTTTTATTGTAATTTGATTTGTCATTTTTTAAGTCAATAGCTCGGTGGGCCACATTAAGATCGCCACAGACTATTACCGGTTTTTTTTGTTCAAGATTCTGAATGTATTTCAGAAAATCAGCATCCCATTTTTGACGATAATCAAGTCGGTCTAGCTTTTGTCCTGAATTAGGAACATAAACATTTATAAGATAGAACTTTTCATATTCCGAACATATTATCCTTCCTTCTGTGTCATGTTCATCAATTCCCATATCCATTTGAATTCGTAAAGGTTTCGGCTTACTTAAAATGCCTGTTCCAGAATACCCTTTTTTGTCAGCTGAATTGTAATGTTCGTGGTAACCTATTAAGGAGTCCAGTGCTTTTTCTGTTTCATCAACCTGTGCTTTGGTTTCCTGCAGACAAAGAATATCAGGATTCAATTTTTCGATAGAATCAAAAAAATCCTTTTTTACAATTGCACGTATGCCATTTACATTCCAAGAAATTATGTTCATAAGTAAAACTTTAATTAATATCTAAAAGTAATTTGAGGTCAATATATTAATAAAGAATTAAGGCACGAATAATACATGTGAAAGCAACGAAGCACCAGTTTTTTTCATTTAGGATGTTTCCGATTTAAATACATTAATAGCACTACATAAAGAAATTGTTATGTTTTGTCTCGGCTACGTTTCTTCCATTTAACGAGTTCGAACCAAATTACGGATAAAAAACCCATTCCAGTTGCAACTAGAATTTGAAAAATATCCAAGGTTTTAAAATCGAAAAATTTACTTAATACTGGTACAAAAAGCATTAATGCAGTTAACACTACGGTAACTAAAATTATCAATGGCACTAAGTTGTTCTTGTATTTTAAAGTGGTTAATATAGAATAATGAAATGATCGGTTTACAAGTGTGAGAAATATATTGGCGGAAACCAGTGTTAAAAAAACCATTGTACGGGTAGTCTCTTCATCAAAATTATTATACACTGCATATTGATAAACGGCTAATGTGCCTATAGTAATTACTAAACCTTGAATTACACTTGTTGTTAATTCTTTCCAATTAAAAAAAGTGGTACTTAAAGGACGTGGCTTTTGAGTCATTGTATCCTTCTCCATAGGTTCGTTTTCGTAGATAATACTACAAGTAGGTCCCATAATTAATTCTAAAAAGATAATATGTAAAGGTGAAAAGATATTCGGAAAAGCCCACCCTAAGATTAGTGGAATAGATACTGTAAGGATAATGGGAATATGTATTGAAATAATATATTGTATGGCCTTTTTTAAATTGGTATAAATACGCCTGCCCATGGCTACTGCATCAACCATTCCTGATAAATCGTCTTTTAATAATATTAATGAAGCTGCTTCTTTGGCAATTTCCGTTCCTTTTTTTCCCATAGCAATACCGATATGCGAAGCTTTAAGTGCGGGTGCATCGTTTACTCCATCTCCGGTCATTGCAACGATTTCTTGATTTGCTTTAAGAGCATTTATAATTTTTAATTTTGCCTCGGGAAACATTCGCGTAAAAACGTTAGTTGTTTGCACCCTATCTTTAAGTTCAGTTTCACTTAGCGCCATTAGTTCATCACCTGAAATACTTTTATCATAGCCTCGAAAACCAATTTCTTTCGCAATTGCAGTTGTAGTTGCAGCATTATCACCAGTAACAATTTTGACTTTTATTCCAGCTTTATAAAACGTATCGAAAACTGATTTGATATTCCTTTTAGGCGGGTCATAAAAAGCAATGATACCCTTAAAGTCGAACTTAAAATCTTGTTGTTTTTTTGGATAATTGACGCCTTTAAAATGAGCTTCTCCAACACCTAATACCCGATAGCCCTCTCTAGTAAGTTCTTCTATAGCTTTATTAATATGTTGCTTTTCGTTTTCTGATAGATTAGATACTGCGATAAGCGCTTCAGGGGCACCTTTTGCCGAAATGATTCGTTTCCCTTGATTATTTTCGAATAGATGGGTCATCATGGGGGGTTTACCTCCCAAGGGATATTCATGTATCATTTTATATTGAGGCCGCTCGTCTTTTAAAGTATTCTTTTTATATGCTTCATGCAACGCAATTTCCATCGGATCAAAAGGAATGGGTTCGCTCGCCCACATTGCCAATCGTATCAAATCTTTATCGGCTTCACCCAATATAAGCTTTGTATCAACTATTTTTTTGGTGGCAAAAGTAAAAACTTTTGTAAGCGACATTTTGTTTTCTGTTATTGTTCCAGTTTTATCAGAACAGATAACAGTGGCACTACCCAAGGTCTCGACAGTTTTTATTTGTTTTACTATTACCCCTTTTTTCATCAGTCTATACGAACCCAGTGCAATAAAAGTGGTGAAAGCAACTGGAATTTCTTCTGGGAGAATAGACATTGCAAGTGTAAGTGCCTTTAATAAACTGTCTAAAACATTATGGGAGTTATAAAAATTAATACCCCAAATAAGAATAAAAACGATTGCACCAGCGATAACCATTTTCGTAACAAAATTGTTTATTTGGCGCTCTAATGGGGTCTTATCCTCTTGTATGTCATCTAGACTCTTCCCTATTTTTCCCAGTCGAGTCTCGTTTCCAATTGCAGTAACGGTGGCGATGGCGAGTCCACTAACTACAGTGGTTCCTTTAAAGATTCTAAAATCTTCTTTTTCAGAATCTTTATAAACGGAAAGTGATTCACCTGTAAGTATTGATTCATTTACCGAAAAGTCATTTGAATGCACAATTTTTCCATCTGCGGAAATAGTTATGCCTTCCTCAACCATTAGGCTATCGCCTATAACGACTTCTTCGCTTTTGATTTCGACAACTTCACCATTGCGAATGACTTTACATTTGGGTTGTGTGAAGTTTTGAAGTTTCTCAAGTGCATTGCGACTCCTTCCATCTTGATATAATGAAATGGTAGAAATTATAATAATAGCTGCCACAAGAAAAATACCGTCATCTGCGTCACCATTAATAAAATAAATGACAGATGCAACCAATAGAAGTATTACCATTGGTTCTTTTATAATACCTAAAAGACCATCAATAAGGCCGAAAGCTTTCTTACCATCTATGACGTTCTTTCCATAAGCTGTTCTAGCTTCCAAGACCTCTTCAGAAGTTAAACCCTTAATATTGAAATTTTCTATAGGCATTATAGCGAAGGGGTTGTGTTTGGGTTAATAATAACGTCAATTTAATCTAAAGTTAGCGATAAAGCTTGTATTTGTCCCGTACTAATACCACACAACACCATTCAAAAAACTGATAATTGGCTTATACTAATCAAAAAACCTTCGGTGCTTTTTCTAATTTTTCTTTTTATGATTTCTTATAATTCTTAATCACTACGTTTATCTAGGTGACATTTAGATTCAGTTGTAATGCCTATTTTGACAAAGGTCATTTTTAATCTCTAGTTTTGTTTTTTATCGTTGATAGTTTATGGGAGAATAAACTACGCTTATCTAAGTTTAAACAAGCTTTAAAAACTAGTTTGCTATTTTTCAAATAGCTTAAAGTCACAACAATCTATTTTAAAAAATTTGGATTATTATAAGCAGGATTAGGATATTTATAAAACCCCTCTCCTGTAGAAACTCCCAACTTGTTTTTAGCTATATAATTTTCTTTTAAGTATTTTACTGTCCTTATTTTTAGTTCGTCATTGGTTTTCTCTGCTGCTATTTTATCAATATTATACGCGGTTGTAATACCAACAACATCAAGAATTCCAAAAGGGCCTATAGGCGCTCCTGTAGCTTTTATCCAAGTTTTGTCAATGGTTTCATGGTCTGCAACTTCATTAACTAATAAGTCAGTAGCTGCACTTAGCAATGGCACCAATAATGAATTTAGAATGTAACCTGGTTGCTCTTTATGTAATGGCAATGCCAACATGCCAATGGCTTTAGCAAACGCTACTACATCTTTAAAAACTATTGGGTCTGTAGTGGCATGACCCATAATTTCTGCGGTGTTATGAATCCAAATGGTATTGGCAAAATGTAATGCTATAAATTTAGATGGTCGTCCTGTAACTTCTGCAAAATCACTTGGCAATAAGGTGGAAGAGTTGGTAGCAAAAATTGTTTTTTGTGGTGCTACTTTTGCCAATTTTTTATAAAAATCAATTTTTATAGTTGGATTTTCGGGTATGGCCTCAATTAATAAATCAGCATCTTTAACTGCAATAGATAAATCTGAGGTATAACTTAGGTTTTGATACGTTTTATCTAGTTGCTGCTGTGAAGCATTTAAATCTTTCTTAAAGGCGTCACTCATAGAGTTGAATTTTGTTTTAGCTTTTTTTAAAACGTCATCGTTAATGTCATAAACTGTTACGTGAAATCCATAAAAGGCACTTTGAAATGCAATTTGGTAGCCCAAAACACCACTTCCAGCGATGGTAATATTTTTATAATTCATTTTTGTGTTTTATATATGTTCTTTAGTCATATTTAATATCAACCTGTAAAAATCTAATTACTTTATACGTTTAGCTTTAATAATCACATATAAATAGGATAGTATTCCACTTTTAATTCATTTTTCACTTCAGAAATACCTGGAGCAGCATAAACTGCTCTTTTTGCATCGTCTTTTTCTTTGAGAGATTTTACTGTACCTGTTAAGGTGGCGGTATAGCCGTCTATGGAAACCTTTATATTATTGGCATCAATATCGGCAGAGCGTTCAAATGCATCTTCAATGAGCTGTACAACATTGTCTGGTGTAGTTTTTGGGTGTAATTGTATTGAGCTGACGACCTCTTCTACACCTTCTAGATTTTCAATTATTCTTTTGGTAGCTTCTTTTTGATACTCCCATTCCAATGTGCCCTTTAGGAAGACTAGACCATCTTTAACTTGAATAGTAATATTTTCATGAGGTATTGAATCGGTCCAGTCTAAAATATGAAAGATTCTTTTTTCAATTTCTTCATTTGAATGTTTATTTCTTTCTGTACGTTTAACCTTTATATCTTCCGCAATACCAATTACTCCTGCTATACTTTTTACAGCTTTATCAATTAAGCTTTTTTTTGAATAATCACTCACCATACCTGTCAATATAACAATGCCTTCGTTTACATCAACACCAATTTTACTTTCATCTATTTGGGGTAGCCAATTGAGTTCTGCTAATACATCTTCTTTTAGTTCTAAATCTGTTTTCATAATCTTCAATTATTATATTAATTTCCAAGCTTGTGTTGTCAAATAGCAATTACATTTTACTATATGCCGTAATCTGAAATTATTTAATAGGAACAAGCATTGTAAATTTATTATAGCAGAAGTAAACTATAACTGATATAAATCAGGATAATATAATTTAGTAGTGCTTATTAATAAATTAAAAAAAAATTGCCCTAATCCATAGTTTTAGATTAGGGCAATTTTTTACAAGAAGCGGGCATCGATTCTTATGAAGTTCTAGAAAAAATATTAGTATTCAACAACTAAATCATTTTCAACAGTCCAAACTCCTGGTGAGTAATATGCTGTTTTTCTAGCATCTTCTTTTTCTTTTAAAGAATGCACTCTACCAGTCAGCTTTACCGTATGACCATCGGTTTTTACAGTAATGTTTTTTGCATCAATATCAGCAGAGCGTTCAAACGCTTTTTTTATTTTAGTTTTAATATCACCAGCATCTACAGTGTTTTTTAATGTGATATTATTTACAACGTATTTTACATCTTTTAAATGCTCCACAGCTCTTTTTGCTGCATCTCTTTGAAAAGCCCACATTACTTCACCTGTTAAATAAATCCACCCATCTTCGACCTTAACTTTAACTTTGTCTAGCGGTACAGAAATATTCCATTTTAGAGCGCTTACTGCTGCAGTTGCGATTTCCGTATCAGACTTGTGAGATGAGGATCCGTATTTCACCACAATTTCTTCTGCTACAGCTTTCACTCCAGCTACACTTTTAGCAGCTTTTTCAGCTTCCATCTTTTTTAAGTAGCTGTCTACTGTACCAGTAAGAGTTACAATACCATTGTTAACAACGACACCAATTTCGCTTTCATCTATGTTTGGTTTCCATAGTAGTTCTTCCAATACATCTTCTTTAATACTTAAATCTGTTCTCATAATATTATGATTTAAATTAAACAATTAATAATATATCAAAGATATAGGGGGCGTAAAGGGATAATACTGATACAGGTCAGGGGGCTGTTTTTTTAGGAAAATTTAACATGGAATTTGTTTTTAAATGGCGACTTAAACTTATTCTTTTATCAGTTCTTTCATATAGGAAGGAATAAAAGAAAATTAGAATCAAACTGCTTAGCCAATCTTCAAATTCAATAATAAAAAACAGGTAACAATTTATTCTACTGTTACCTGTTTTCAACCAACCAAAATATATATAGAGGTGAAATATGATTCATATTTCACTCGGATTTTATAATTACTTTAAGTGTGATCTTAACATCCAAGCAGTTTTTTCATGTTGTTCCATAAGTCCTGTAATATAATCGCTGATACCTTCAGCCCTCCATTTGTCGGCAATAGGTGTAATTTCTTCTCGTATAAAGATTATAATGCTTTCATGGTCTTCTAGCAATTCTGCAAATATGCTCTGGCTATCATTTTTGCCTTTTGTTTTTTCTGTTAGATGTGTTAATTAAGAATAATCCATTAATGTTGCAGGAACATAATGCCCTAATGCCTGTATTTTTTCTACTATGGTATAAACTACCACTTGTTGCTCTTCATACAACGTCTCTAGTTAAAAGTGTACAGAATGAAAATCAGGGCCTTCTATGTTCCAATGGAAGTTTAGAGTTTTTGAATAGAGTACAAATTCATCTGCTAATATTTTTGCTAACTAATTTGTGATATCTTGTCTGTTTTCTGCTAAAATTCCAATGTTAGGTATTTTCATTTTTATAAGTTTTAATATTTATTGTACAAAGGTATTTTGGTTTGAACAGGTTAACCCTGACCTAAATCAGGAGACTGTATTAATTTTAAAAAATATAACGGAATCTTCTATGATTTTAGAACCTAAGATGGAAATGGAAAAGCGAATTTCAAATACTTCTAAACGTTTTAACTGGAAATAAATGACCTTTTATATTGGCGCACTAGATGCCATATGGAAGCAGCTAGAACTACTCCCAGAAATGCTATAGCCATGTCTTTTTGAGCATCCCAAATATCGCCTTGTGTTCCCAAATAGGATATACCTTGTTCTACAAAGAATATATCGGCAACCAGCCATTCAATAATTTCATAGATACAGCTAACCGAAAGTGTAGCGCTAATCGGTAAAAAAAAAGCAATATGTTTTGGGTACTTGAGCCATTTTAAAAAACATTCCTGCATAGGGTAGTAAAGCAAAAAACCGAAGCTAAAATGCACCAACCTATCATACTGGTTTCGAGGAGAATTTAGAATATCCTGCAACCAGAAACCAAAGGTATTATCGGCATAAGTATATTTTGAACCATAAACATGTAGGCATAAAAAAATACAGATTAATAAATAGCTGAAGTTGCTGAATCTGTATTTCTTAAAAGTCAAAATTAAAAAGAGCAGCGAAATGACTGTCAAGGTATTTTCAATCAGCCAATTGGCCATATCGGTCGTACCGATTAATGAGTTTACCCAAACAGTGATAAACAAGAGGATAAAAAATACCAACCAATTTTTCTCTCTTTTTTTTTCGCTGCTTTTTATTTTCATTTAAGCTATAGGTTTTGAAAGGTTTTACCCATTCTTTTAAGATCAATACCCAAAAATACTCTAAATACGCCAGCTGTAATAAAAGCAAAAGCGGTCATAAAAACAATACTTAGACCTGCAAAAAATGGATTTGCTAATAACAAAAAGGAAAATAACAAGGTTACAATACTCCAAAATAATAGCATGCCCCAACGTGGCGTTCCGGCAGATTTTAGCTGAATAGATAATCCAATGGATAAAATACTTTGAAATAATAACCAGAAGCCAACATATAAAGGAAGAATAGCCATGGTCATCAGTGGGTGCATCATGAGTAACATACCGATAATTAGATCTAAAATACCTCCTGCTAAATACCATCCCCAACCTTTCATTTCCTTTCTGCTAGAAACAGAAAAGGCAATTTGAAATATACCAGAGACAAATATAAACACACTAAAAATTATACTTAGCGAAACATAACTTTCCAAAGGTGTTCGAATTACCCAAACACCCGCAAAAATATACAGGATGCCCACTAAAATTGAAATCCACCAGTTCTTGACGGCACTTTGTGCCGAACTTAAAATTGTAGTTGCCATAGTTTCTTATTTTTAAATTATTATTCTATGTTGTTCTTGAAAATATCTTTAAGTGCAGTACCAAGTTCGTCCATATCATGATTAAATTCACGTTCGAAACTTTGTTCTTTTTCTTTAGCATCATCATTAAACTCAATGATATCTTGCTTAAAATCTTCTCCTCGCTGTTCCAGCTTTTGTTTTAATGCTTCATTCTTCTCTTCAAGAATGTCTAAATCCGAATTCAATTTTTCACGTTCATTTTTGGCAGTTTTGCTAATCTTTGCACGTAAATCCTTAATGTCATTTTCTGTTTCTGTAATAGCGATATCTGCTTCCGATTTAAAGTTTTCCCAGTTGGCTTTAACGGCAGTCTTTACTTCGGCCTGGGCATCTTTACCCGCTTCATGCAAGTCTTTGCCGACCTCTTTTGTGTCTTCTTTAGCGGCCTTCATATCTTTTTTAGAGGCTTCTCCGCAACTTATAGCTATTGTTCCTGCCATAATTGCTATTAAGGCAAGATTTAAAATTTTAGTTTTCATATTTATAATTTTTAAATTAACACTTCACTTTTTTGAGTTAACAAGTATTTGTTTTTTAGATTCATTATTGTATCAAACTCATATACTTTTGGAATTCCTGTTTTTACTTCTACTGTTGGAATTTCTGATTCAGATATATTTTCAATTTGTCCTATTAGTGCTCGGAGAGAATTGCCGTGGGCACATACCAGTACGGTCTTGTCATTAACCAATTCGGGTACGATATTCTCAAAATAATATTGCACTGTTCGCTGTTTTGTGTCTGCTAAAGATTCACCAGAAGGCAGCTTTTCTATCGCAATGTTAATGTATTTAGAATCATATCTTGGATGTCTTTTATCATCAAAGGATAGGCTAGGTGGGGGCGTTTTGAACCCCCTCCTAACTTTCCAAAAAAGTTCATCACCAACTTCGGTTTTTACATCATCTTTATTTTTGCCCTGCCAATCTCCATAATTTCGCTCGTTTAACTTCCAACTTTTGATAATATCTATATAGGTCATATCGGCAGTTTCGAGCATAATTGTTGCTGTTTTAATAGCTCTTTTTAAATAGGAAGTAAAGCAAATGTCAACAACAATATTCTGATCTTTAACAAGCTGGCCGGCTTGTTGGGCTTCTTTTATTCCTTCTGGGGCAAGTTCAACATCAGTCCATCCAGTAAAGATGTTTTTCATATTCCAAATACTCTTACCGTGTCTTACTAATATTAACTTACCCATAGCTGTTATTTTTTAAGCTGAATTAGCTTTTTGATTTAATCAATAATATCTTCACCCAAGGCATTATGTAATTGGTACAATTTCTCCTCTTCTTTTTTGATTCGCTTTTTAAGCCTATTTTTTCTAGCCTTGCGATATGAATCAGTAATAGAATTTTCATAACCTTTAAGGCGCATTTCTAATTTTTTAATTCGAGCATGAGTATCATCAGTAATGTGCTTTATAGTAGATTTCCTTTTTTCTTCTAACTCGTTCATTCTAGCTTTTCGCTTTGCTTTTAGATTAGCAATTTTAGAATTAATTTTTTTCTTCTCTTCTGCGGTCGCTTTAGAAAGCTTTTCACGTTCATCTTCAATTTCCTCTTCAAGCTCATCTACTTGTTCATCTATATAATTATCAAATTCCACTCCTGCTTCGGTTCTAATAATTTCAGCATCAAAAGGTTTTAAATAGTTATCAATAAAGATCGAACTATCTTCACTTACTTCTGCGATTAAAGCTATAGTTCCGGTCTTCATTTTATTATTGACCTTGTGAATAAAATCATCTTCGAAATCATAACGACTAATATCTATAAGGGCACCTACTGCAGTACCACTATACAAACCGATAATCAAACCTATTGGACCTGCCAGAGCTCCTACAAGTCCGCCTAGTGCCATTCCTGTAAAGGTGATCCAACCTGCACCGTCTGTGGTGTCGTCTAATACTTCGAATTGATCATTCTCTTTTTTTCGAATCATCATATGCTCATAGAGCGTGATATCTCCATAAAAGTCTAATTCTTTAATTTTGTGCAAAGCTTCTATTGCTTTTGTTTCTTCCTTAAAAGAAACGACTATAATATTTGCCATTTTTTTAATGTTTAAATGTTATTAATGATTATTTATTTAATTATAATTTGAACCATTTAGCTGGCCAATTCATACATTTCTTCATCGAGTTTTCGAAGCATGCTTGGGTCTTCACCAAACGCTTCTAATCTATCTATTAAATATTGTACTTTACTTAACTCCTCTGCTTGTTCCTTTGAATACCATAATCCTAATTCTACAACCATATAATTTTCTTCGTCGTGTGCAGCTTTGGTAAGAGCATAACATTGTTCAGTTATTTCTTTTTCATGGGCCATTGCTGAAAGTATCACATCAGGTAAGCTAATAAATTCTTGTTTTGGTTTATCCAAAGCAGGTGTAGTTGGCTGTATGCCGTTGGCGGACAACATTACTTCTGCCTTTTCGGCATGTATAAGTTCTTCGTCGCTATATTCTTTAAATAGTTTTGCAGCGCCTGTATACCCCTTATCATCTAACCACATGGACATGGCTAGATATAATCTTGAAGAATATTCTTCCTGTTCTACTCGGTAGTTGAGTAATTTGACCATGGATTCGCTTAAAAATTCTGATTGTGTTTTCATTTTTCTGACTTTATTTTTTCCGTTAAACACTTAAATGGTTATTGGGTTTTCAAAATTATGGGTAGACTTTTGAGTAAACCCTGACCTAAGTCAGTAGAACGAAAAATGATTGAAAAATTAAATTTTGCTTGTTCACATCGGACAACCTTCTTATTTAAATCAAAAAGGATATAAGGTATAATGCATCAATTTATTTATTGGAAAACTCTTGGTTAATTATGATATAGGTCATAATTAGAAAATAGGCAATACTCTATTTTTGGTGAAAGCAGTATGCGTACTATGGTAATTTCATTACAAATAATGGATAAGGTCAAAACATTCTTTATCGAAATCGGGGAGCTTTCTTTTTTTGCTGCACGTTTTTTTAAAGAATCAATTAAACCACCTTTTGAGTACAAAGAACTTTTGAGACAATGTTATCAATTGGGCAATAGGTCTTTACTACTGGTTATGGTAACCGGTTTTATTATTGGACTTGTTATGGATTTACAATCTCGGCCCACTATGATACAGTTTGGAGCGGAATCTTGGATGCCGAATATGATTGGGATTTCAATTGTACGTGAACTGGGACCAGTTATAACAGCATTAGTCTGTGCAGGTAGAATTGCTTCAGGTATTGGCGCAGAACTGGGTTCTATGAGGGTTACAGAACAAATTGATGCAATGGAGGTCTCTGGCACCAACCCTTTTAAATATTTGGTAGTGACCCGAATTCTAGCGGCTACTTTAATGCTTCCGCTATTGGTTGTTTTGGGTGATGCAGTTGCATTGTATGGCTCCGCGTTGGTCGAATATTTCAAAGGGGATGTAGCATTCCAACTTTATTTCAATACAGTTTTTGAAGCGTTGTCCTATAGCGATTTGATCCCAGCAACTATTAAATCTTTTTTCTTTGGTTTTGCTATAGGTCTTGTCGGTTGTTTTAAAGGTTATTATAGTAAAAAAGGAACGGCTGGTGTTGGTGTAGCAGCAAATACAGCAGTTGTTTTTGCATCAATGCTATTATTTGTCATCGATTTTATCGCTGTTTTTATATCAGATATATTTTATGAGTTATGATAGAAGCTAAAAAGAACATAACCACGGAAGAACAGAAATCTAATGCCAGAGAGGTAATATTAGAAATCAAAAATCTAAATAAAAGCTTTGGCAATAATCATGTGCTCAATGGTTTCAACATGAAACTTTATAAAGGAGAGAATTTGGTGGTAATGGGGAAATCAGGTTCTGGTAAATCAGTCATGATTAAATGTTTGGTAGGTTTAATACAACCTGATAGTGGTTATATAGCGGTTATGGGAAAAGAAATCAAAACCCTAAACCGAGAAACTTTAGATGCTCTACGATCAGAAATAGGTTTTTTATTTCAAGGTAGTGCGCTATACGATTCAATGACCGTACGTGAGAATTTGGAATTTCCAATGCGGCGGCATAAAGAAAAACTAGGTAAGATTACTGATACAACACCTTTGGTGCTTAAGGCACTGGAAAGTGTCGGACTTGAAAATACCATTGATTTAATGCCAAACGAACTTTCGGGGGGAATGAAGCGTAGAATTGCATTAGCTCGAACATTGATTTTAAAACCAAAAATAATTTTATATGATGAACCTACTAGTGGTTTGGATCCAATTACTTCTAAAGAAATAATAGAACTAATGGGGAACATACAAAAACAATACGGTACTTCATCTTTAATTATTACTCATGATGTAGACTGCGCCCGTGTCATTTCAGATCGGATGATATTACTGGTCGATGGTACTAATTATATTGAAGGCACCTATCAAGAACTTATAAAATCAACTGACCCCAAAGTCGACGCATTTTTTAAAAAATAAATTATGGAACGAACAACATCACAAAAAATAAGACTTGGAATATTTGTCGTAACGGGAACGGTTCTTTTATTGGTTGCAGCTTATTTGATTGGAAATCAACAAAATTTGTTTAGTAAAACTTTTACTTTGAACACCACCTTTAAAAATGTGAATGGGCTTAAAAAAGGGAACAACGTGCGCTATTCGGGTATTAATGTGGGCACAGTGGGAGATATAGAAATGGAAAATGATACTACTATTCTGGTTTTGATGATTATTCAAGATAACATGCGAAACCACATAAAAAATAATGCTATTGCCGCTATTGGCTCCGATGGTTTGGTAGGTAGTATGATTATTAATATAGTTCCCGGAAGTGAAAATGCACCCCTGGTAAAACCTGGAGACAATATTAATTCGTTACGTAAAATTGCAACTGCAGATATGATGAGTACACTAAACGTAACTAATGAAAATGCTGCTTTGCTTACTAAAGATTTATTAAAAGTAACGTCTTCACTTAATAATGGCAAAGGTATTTTGGGAAGGTTACTGAATGATACTTTAATGGCCAATGATTTGCAAAAGTCTCTTGTAAATTTAAAATACGCAAGTAGTGAAGCGAATGAAGCAATGCTTGAATTAAATAAATTAGTGAAACAATTCGATTCAAATGAAAGTGTGGTTGGTACTTTATTAAGCGATTCCATATCCGGAAAAAAAATGCGTAACGTAATTTCTCATTTGGAAATTTCATCTATGGAAATTGAAAAAATGGTTAAAGATTTAAATTATGTTGTTGGTAATATTAAAGAAGGTAATGGTGCTATTAATTATTTGGCAACAGACACGACTTTAGTTAAACGATTACAAAATACTATGAAAAATGTTGATCAAGGTGTTGAACGATTTAATGAAAATATGGAGGCTTTAAAACATAATTTTTTAACTCGGGGATATTTTAAGAAAAAGGAGAAAGAACAGGAAAAGTAGCAGAAGTATAAACCGAATCGTATATCAAGAAACTTATTCTAAAAAACAAGAATTATCAAACATTTTAGTACATACTGATAAACGTCATTTAAAACATTCTTCACTTTCATTAGATTTATGTAAGATTTAAAAATTTAATATAATGAAGACTATTATTTATGCTACCGATTTTTCAGAAAATTCTGTAGCAGCATTACATTTTGCATATGCGTTGCGCAAAGAATTTAATTGCGAATTAATAGCATTACATGTATTTGAATTGCCAATTGCACTCGCGGGCACTGTTTCATATTCCTATTCACATAAAGAAATACGTTTGTTTAGTGAATATCGTAGCAAACTAATTGCTTTCTGCAACGAACATTTACAGAACGAGCAGGAACCTTTGAAAATCACATGGAAAATTGATGAGGGCAAGCCTGTCTCTGATATTATCATTAAAAATGCAAAGGAGTCAAAAGTCGATTTTATTATTGTAGGTAAAAAGGGCGGAAGTCCTATTCAAGAAGTGCTTTTGGGCAGCAATACTAATTCTCTAATTAAAGAAGCGCCTTGCCCAGTATTGGCTGTGCCCGTAGATGCAGATTTTCGAGGAATTAAAAAAATGGTCTATGCAACAGACTTTGAAAGTGATGATATTTTTACCATCGAAAAAATAGTAAAACTTGTCCAACCTTTTGAAGCAGACCTTCATTTGGTACATGTGACATCAGTAGAAACAGATGCCAATAAAAATCAAATGGAATGGTTCAAGGATCTATTGCACCAAAAGATAGACTACAAGAACATAAAGTCCGAATTGCGTTTTGGAGAGGATGTATTTACAACCTTACAAAAATATATCGACGAAATCGAACCAGATATGGTTGCCATGTTGGAACGAGAAGGCAATGGGATTATCAAAAAATTGAGACATCAAGACCTTGTCAAACGAATGAATAGCGATGTAAAAGTACCACTGCTTTGTTATCATAAAAATAAAGTTCATGCCTGATTGATTTGAAAGTACTTTATTTAAAGGTAAATACTATTGCAAAACACCAATTTTAGATTAATGAAAAACACTATTTGCTTTTGATTATTCTAAAATTATTTCATTGCACAAAATTATATCAGTAAACTGATTTGTGTCATACTTCAAGTTGATGTAATCGCATAATTTTACTATGTCCGCTTTATTATTTTTCAGATGATGCTACTCCAGTACTATCTTTTATGGCAGTATAGGCTTAGAATGAAAACAAATTTAGTTAGACATTGATAGTGAGAGAAATTAAATAATTTTTTATAAATGATATCATGATAAAAGATTTAGAACCACAAGATTGTAAAGAAATACTTCGAAACAATTATATAGGGCGCCTAGCTTATATAGCAGAAGAAGAGCCTTTTGTAATACCCATAACTTATTACTTCTATAATGAAGATAATAATAGCATTATTAGTTATTCTTTGGAAGGTCATAAAATCACCTCTATGCGCAAAAAACCTTCTGTGTCTTTACAGGTTGAAGAAATAAAATCGGTTAGCAAGTGGAAATCAATTTTAGTACATGGCGAATTTGAAGAGTTAAGTGGTAGTGATGCAAAAAATCTACTTCATAAATTTTCAAAAGGAGTACGTGGGGTTATAAATAACATAGAAGAGAAAGAACTTAAGTTTATTAATGAATTTTCAAGCAAACTTGATGCTAAAGGAGCTTCTCCTATAGTTTATCGGATTAACATAATTGAAATAACCGGAAAATATAGAGAAGAGTAAGGTTGTGATGCTTCTATAAAAGACTTGTTGTTTAAAAATATCAAAAATGAAAAATTACATTAAACACTTTAACGAAATAGACATTAATGATGTACCTACAGTTGGGGGTAAAAATGCTTCATTAGGTGAAATGTTTCAAAAGTTAACTTCAAAAGGCGTACAAGTGCCGGATGGATTTGCGACCACTGCTTCGGCATATTGGCATTTTTTAGAACAAACTAATATTAAGGACAAACTTTTTGAGGAGCTTGCGAAATTAGATAAAAAAGAATTTTCTAACCTACGTACTGTGGGTGCAAAAGCACGGAATATCATTATTAAGGCCTCGTTTCCGACTGCAATTAAAAAGGCGATAATCGAAGGATATAATGCTTTAGCTGAAAAATATAAAGGAGACCTTTCTCTTGCTGTACGCAGCAGCGCTACCGCCGAAGACTTACCGAATGCTAGTTTTGCTGGTCAACAAGAAACCTATTTAAATGTTAAGGGAACGGATGATTTAATTACTGCCTGTCATAAATGCTATGCTTCGTTGTTTACCGATAGGGCTATAAAATATAGAGAGGATAATGGTTTTGATCATACTAAGGTGGCACTATCTATTGGTGTTCAATTAATGGTGCGCTCCGATTTAGCCTGTTCCGGTGTAAACTTTACGCTTGACCCAAATACTGGTTTTGACAAAGTGGTTTTAGTTTCTGGGGTATGGGGTCTTGGCGAAAATATCGTGCAGGGTAGTATAAACCCAGACGAATTCTATGTTTTTAAACCGAGCTTAGAAACTGGAGTAAAACAACCAATTATCTCCAGAAAAATGGGAAGTAAAGAAAAAACTATGATTTATGATACTTTGGGTAGCGGTATCGTAAATCTGGATACTCCTGTAGAAAAGCAAGAGCAATATGTATTGAGTGATGAAGAGGTTGTAAAACTTGCTCAGTGGTCTTTGATTATTGAAAAGCACTACGGTCGACCTATGGACCTAGAATGGGCCAAAGATGGGCAGACCAATGAGCTTTTCATTGTGCAAGCACGCCCTGAAACAGTACAAAGCAATATAGAGGATAAGTTGAAAATTGTAACCTACAAGCTAAAAAGAAAAGGAAAAGTAATTACCACGGGAATAGGTCTAGGAAATAAAATAGCCACTGGTAGAGCCAGAGTTTTGCATAATCCGCAAGAATCAGATAAATTACAAAAAGGCGAAATTCTAGTTACTGAAAAGACAAATCCGGATTGGGATCCTATCCTTAAAAAAGCTGCTGGTATTATTACGGACCAAGGCGGGCGCACTAGCCATGCTGCTATAGTTGCCCGTGAAGTAGGTGTGGCTGCTATCGTGGGAAGTATCAACGCTACCAAACGAATCACCGACGGAGAAGAAATTACAATATCTTGTGCCGAAGGTAATACTGGCATTGTTTACGAAGGTCATTTAGAATGGGACGAGAAAGAAATAGATGTAAAATCACTTAGAAAACCCCATACGCAACCCATGTTAATTTTGGCAGATCCTGATCAGGCTTTTAAATTTTCATTTTATCCTGCTGCTGGTATTGGATTAATGCGTTTGGAGTTTGTGATAAACAATTCTATTCAGATACATCCCATGGCTCTAAAGCATTTTAATACTTTAAAAAATGTATCCGTCAAAAATAAAATTGAAAAACTGACTCATCACTATCCTGATAAATCTGATTATTTCATTCATAAATTAGCAGAAGGTGTTGCTACCATAGCTGCAGCTTTTTATCCTAAAGACGTGATTGTGCGCATGAGCGATTTCAAATCTAATGAGTATGCCAACCTAATAGGAGGCACAGAATTCGAGCCGGTAGAGTCAAATCCTATGATTGGTTTCAGAGGAACATCACGGTATTATCACCCTAAGTATCAAGACGCATTTGAACTGGAATGCAAAACAATGAAAATGGTTAGGGAAGACATGGGTTTGGAAAATGTGAAGCTTATGATTCCATTTTGTCGTACTTTAAAAGAAGCTAAGAAAGTTGTGGGTCTTATGGAAAGTTATGGATTGAAACGTGGACAAAATGGACTGCAATTGTATATGATGACTGAAATACCGAACAATGTAATTTTAGCGGAAGAGTTCGCCGAATTTTTTGATGGTTTTTCTATCGGTTCCAATGACTTAACCCAATTAACATTAGGCGTGGATAGAGATTCTGAACTGTTAAGTGAAATTTTTGATATTAATGATCCTGGGGTCAAAAAAATGATTGCCCTGGCCATTGCTTCGGCACGCAAAACAAACACAAAGATTGGACTATGCGGACAGGCACCTAGCGATTATCCTCAATTTGCACAGTTTCTGGTGGAAGAAGGCATCAATTCAATTTCCTTCAACCCCGATGCACTATTACAGGGTATTGATAACATCAATAAAGCTGAAGAAAGTTTTGTGACTTTCGGAATGGCGGAGAGTGGCAATTGAAGTTAATTCGAATTGTAAAATTGCATATCGTCTACATTAAATATTCTTTATTTAATTGTGGTGCACTGCCTATATAATAAAGTGAGAGACAAGATATTCTTCTCGTGCTATGTGATTTACTCAAACTATAATAAACTTATATTTGATAAATTATTTTTTTCCTTATACTCAACATAATTACTAATGATTATACTAGGCCTAAACTATTACTTTCATGATTCTACAGCTTGCATCATAAAAGATGGTAAATTAATAGCTGCAATTGAAGAAGAGCGATTAAATCGAGATAAACATACACAAGCTTTTCCTAAATTGGCCATTGAACGTTGTTTAAAGTTGGCTGATATATCAATTAAAGAAATTGACCATATTGCTGTTTCCATAAAACCAACAACCAATTGGTGGCAGAAATTAGTTTACCTCTTCAAACACCTCGGTAGTTTCATGCCTTTTGTAGGCCATTACTTAGTAAGTGCGTATGCTAAGCAGCGTCGTTTTTGGATTTGGTACAAACAACAATATAATTCGAAAGAGGAGGGTCCAGAAGTTCATTTTATTGAACATCATCTTACACATGTGGCTGGTTCATTTTTTGTTTCTCCATACAAGGATGCGGCTTTGTTAGGCATCGATGGTTCAGGTGAATGGGCAACTTCTTGGCTTGGATATGGAGAAGGTAATACTGTTACTTGTTATGAGCAAAGTTACTTTCCCCATTCCCTAGGTTCTTTTTATGAGGCTGTAACCGAATTTTGTGGGTTTAGACCAAATTACGATGAAGGAAAGACAATGGGTTTAGCCCCTATGGGTAATCCAAATACATTCATTAAAGAAGTAAGAGAACTTGTTACCGTAGATGAAAATGGGAAAATTAAGATAGACTTGAGCTATTTTAATTATCAAAACATAGTTGGTAAAAGATGCTCAGATAAATTTTATAAAACCTTTGGTAATCCGCGTATTCATGAAGAAGATTTTGAGCAACATCATATGGACGTAGCAGCAGCTTTCCAAAAAGTCTTAGAAGAGCGAATTTTGGAAATATGTGAATTTCTCTACAAAAAAACGAAGGCCAAATATTTGGTGCTTTCTGGTGGTGTTTCTTTAAATAGCGTTGTAAATGGAAGAATTGTAAGGGAAAGTCCTTTCGAGGATGTCTATATAATGCCTGCAGCGGGAGATAATGGCACTGCCATAGGAGCCGCGTATTACTTGTACAATGGTATTTTAGGAAATAAACGTAATTATGTGCATGATAATCCGTATGTGGGTACAAGTTATACCAATGAGGAAATAAAGAAGGCTATAGACGGTGCTAAACTGGAAGCTGAATATGTGGAAGATATTTGCCAAAAAGCAGCAAATTTGTTAGCCGAAGGTAATATTATTGGATGGTTTCAAGGTGCCATGGAAATTGGTCCGAGGGCTCTAGGCAGTAGAAGTATTTTGGCCAATCCTGCCTTTCCACAAATGAAGGATAAAATTAATGCTGAAGTAAAGTTTAGGGAGGCATATAGACCCTTTGCGCCCTCATCTCTAGTTGAAGCATATAAAGACTTTTTCGACCTTGAAGTAGAAGCTCCTTTTATGCTTAAAGTTTGTAATGTTTTGGAAGATAAGCAACATTTAATTCCCGCCATAACACATGTTGATGGCAGTGCGAGGTTACAAACAGTAAATAAAGAATTACACCCTAGGTACCATGAAGTGATTCAAAAATTAGGAAAAATTACAGGAATTCCTGTTGTATTAAATACAAGTTTCAACATTCAAGGAGAACCGGTTGTAGAATCACCTAAAGATGCGCTTCGTTGTTTTTATTCAACTGGATTAGATTGTTTAGTAATTGGTAATTATTTATTGAAAAAGAATACTGCTTTGCATTAGAAATATCTTTAATATTATTCTTTTTAAAGGTATTTTAGATGTTACTACAAAGATTGAATTAATTTAAACAGCGCAGCGATAGCACGGAAAATAAATAGTACAATTATTATGTAGCGCTGCACAAGGTCTTTTTTGTCTTTCGTTAACTAAAATATCATAAACACTTTCGTTAGCAATAAAATTCCAAACTTGAAAAGGCTTCAAATCTTTAGAAAAACTATTCTTAAAACGAAATAATGAATCTTCCTCGCTACCAACTCCTCCACCAAGGTTTAAATATTTGTAGTTCTCTTTATATGCTTGAATTCTAATTGTGTCTATAAGTAATTTCACCGCGTTCAAATGCATAAATTCTTTTTTTGCACCTGATAAATGATATTGAACAATCTCACCTTTTTTTATGAATAATACACCAGCAACCACTTCACCAGATTCATTATCTATGGCTAACAAAATTTCAGTTTTAAATTCTTTACTATTCATTAAACCTTCGAAGTACTTTTTAGAAAAGAAATATCCTGGTTTTGCATGTACACGTTGCATAGTTTCATGATAAATGGTAATAAAGGTGTTTAAATCTTCTTTTGTAGATACTTTTTTAACACTGCAAAGTCGTTTAGATTTGTTTATATAGGTCTTCAACCTTTTTTGATATTGTTGATATTGGTCTTCTAAATCTGCGGTAAGATTTATATTTACGACATTGCCCAGAGTTAATATTTTGCCTACATTTTTAAGACAGACATTTTGGTTGGATATAAAGGGGTTAAGTCTCGTGAAAATAGATATAATATTATTTTCATTCATTAATGTTTTAAGTTGCTTAAGAAAAAGAGTATTATCAAATTGATTGTTTAAATTTTTTGATATCGGTCCGGGATAACCATATACAGATGTCGCATCATAGTAAGACGTGCCTTCAATTTTTCTTATTAATAAAGGAAAAGCTATTATAATATTATCTTCCGTATATTTTATCAGTATAGGTCTATCCCCTTTATTATTATCTAATTGATGATAATCATAGGTGTGATAGAAGTCTACAAAGTCTAGTTGCTCCAATAGGGCACACCATTCGCTTTTAGATTCGATAATATCAATCATCAATTTAGATTTGGATATACAATACTTCGATTAAAACAAAGCTATATGAATATGCATTGATTAAAAATGACATATATCATGCACGGTATCATAATTAAATAAGTACGCTTAGAGAATAAAAACACTAGGCATTTGAAGGTATTTATACTAGTTCTTATCAAGTATTTTTATATAGGTGTCCATCAACGAAATATATTTCTCCGTCTCAACTAGGGCTTTACTTTTAGTAACACTATTTGATGCGTTTTTTGCCCGTAGACTGTTCACTTTTGCCCGTACATTAGCACGGTAACTTTTATAATAAATAAAAAGATCGTACTCGATGTTTTTTTTCATTGTAGGAAAAATACGGTTGTAATATTCTATAAATAAATCTGATAAACCTTTTCTGCCCAATGCATCTAAATCCATACAAAGAAAAGCTACCTCATTTAGCACATCAATCTGGCGGAAATCATCATTAAATTCAATACAGTCGAAGAGTTGCGGTTTAGGTAATAAGAAAATATTTCGGGTATGTAGGTCGCCATGGCAATCCCTAAAAAATCCATTGCCTAACCTTTCAATAAGCAATTTTTTGTTTTTATTTAGAAAGGTATTCGATGTCAATAAAGCATGGTCTATACGTCGAGCACTTTCCGGATTAAGGTTTTCTGAAAGAAATTCTTTTTCTAAAGCTAGATCTTTGAATTTTTCGTTTAAATCAATATATTTTTTATTATAGGTAGGGGTTGCTATTTGGTGGAAATTCGCTATGTTTTGTGCTAAATGTTTGATGTCTAATTTGCTTACTTTATTTTGTAAAAGCAATACGTCCATTTGTTTCTTTGGGTCTAATTTTCGCATTTTTAAGGCATAATCGATTAGCAATCCCGCTTTTCCATCAATGGAATAATTCCCTTGAAATTTATTTATTGGTAATACTGCCTGATATATATCTTTAGAAAATCGTTTATTCAATTCTAATTCTCTTTCGCAAAAATGTTTACGCAATGCTATTGTCGAAAAATCAAGAAAAGAATATTTGATAGGTTTTTTGATTTTGTAGACAAATTGGTCACATAAAATTACCCATGAAATATGAGTTTCGACCAGTTTCTGAGGATGGGCTTGCTCTGGGAATATCCCTTGGGAAAATAAAATGTCGATTTCTTCACTTCTCATCCGTAAGATATTGAATAGCTTTTTGTAACATGTCTTTTATGTTTTCATTGGTAGATTCTAACCGTAAATATTCATCATCAAGAGGTTCCCATTTTTGCTTGATTAATTGGTATACTTCAAAGTCTGCTTCACTAAAAGGTCTGTTTTTCTTTAATCGTTCTTTGATTAAACGTTCTTTGGCCCAAACTTCGATAACATATATTTTTTCTTTAGTATTCTTAGTAAACAGTTCACGAATTTCTTTTTTATAAAAAGTAGCATCTAGCAACAAATTCTTTTTTTTAACAATGGCTGAATGCATTTTTTGTAGCATGACTTTATAGACCTTAAGTTTTTCTGAATCGGAATAGATGCGTTTCAGAAACAAGGATCTTCTTATTTGGTCACTATTTACATATTCGGCATTAATCATTTTGGCTAGTCTTTCTGCGAAATAGCTTTTACCCGAACCTGGAAGACCTATAACAATAGTTATCATTTATTACTTATTTTTTTACGGGCATTAAAACTCTAATAATATTCAGAATGAAAAAAACACAAAAAATAACAGTTTTTATAAATCTGCAAAAAGGCAAAAATTGTTAAAAAAACGCCTTGAAAAGGAACTCGATTTAATAGATATTGTAGCGTTTAATATTCAAAATTATATTTCAGATTCAATCTAAAATATTTTAATTATTCACCAACAATTTTAATACTATTGGGTCTCCTTGGTTAAGCTTAGTAGTTATAAAATAAAGTTCATTTCGCAGCGTAGAAATTGCAAAGCTATACGTGTCAGTAGCCGATGGTTCTGGTGTTTCAATAGTTGCTATTAATCTTCCCGTAATATCATGTAAGAAAATTGATTCTACATTTAAATCTACAGGTTTGTTTAACAATTGAATATTTGCTTTTCCTTCTTTAGAAGGGTTTTCTTGGAGTATAACCACCATTGGCTTAGAAACTTCATCTATTGTGATTGATACGGTTGAAGAATGTGTTAGCCCATCAGCGTCCATAACGGCGAGTTCAATACTATAAGAACCAGCGGCCTCAAAAGTATGAGTAGGGTTAATTTCATTAGAGCTGTTACCATCTCCAAAATCCCAGAAATAACCTGTTATACCATAATCATCAGTTGAACCTTGTCCAGTAAAATCTATAGTAAGTGGGTCGTTGGTAATAGTTTGTGCTAAAGCAATGGCAACTGGTGATTCATTCGGTTTGTTAATAGTTATGTTTGTTCTATTAATATTGAAAAGGCCTTCACTATCTATTACTTTAAGTTCTATTAAATATGTGCCTGGCTCCGCATAAGTATATGTTAGGTTTGTTTCAGTTGAACTGTTCCCATCTCCGAAATCCCAGAGATAGCTTACTATTCCTTGATCATCGGTAGAGTTGCTTGCAGTAAAATTAATTGCGAATGGATTGTCTGTAATTGGAGTAGCTAAAACTACTGCATCTGGAGGTAAATTTATTGGCACATACATTTGATTGATCCATTCCTTTATTAAGGTGACACCCTTATCATCAATTACATCTTTTGCCAATGGAGGCATCATAATACTTTTGTCTCGATTGTTGAATCTGTGATATAATATGGATTTTGATGCATTACCGGGTACAAGTATTTCTTCACCTTCGATACCAACAGATACAATATTACCAGCTATTAAAAGTCCTGTTTCCTCAAGGTTATTAATCAAACGTAAATCAAAATCAGCTCTGTTACCTGTACCCGGTCTATGGCAATATGCACAGTTTAAGTCAAGATAAGATCTCGCCTTTGCGTCAAGACTTGCATTGGAATCATCCAAAGCCTTGTAGGTAAGAAACCCTGAAGTGTCACTGTCTAAAATGGTTTGGTTTAATATGCCTAAATGACTAAGTGTTACTAATTGATTTGCTCTTTTATTAGTTTTGTCATATGTATACTCGGAATTAAGATATCTTGTTCTAAGACCTAAACCGTCTTTAGAAGCATTGTTATGGCAGGTAATGCATTCTGAATTTGATGGGTAACGCCAGTTTTGATAGCGAGTATCACCATTTACAGCTGTAATAGCAACTGGTTCATCAATACCGACTTTTTGTAATATGGCATCGGTTTCAGCGTCATTCCAATTATAGGTTAGGAAATAAAAATTCCCATCGTTACCTTTTATCGAAAAACGGGTTTCTATTTTTTTTGTTTTGTTCGGGTTATTGTCGTCGACCTGAAGGTCGAAATGTTTAATTAGGACGGTGCCATCTGGAAATTTCCACTCTTCATTTTCTGAAAAATCAATCATTTCATCTGTTGTGTCATGGGTGCCATCATTCGGTATAGCCATCCATCTTTTTTTCAAAGCTCCATCTGACCAAAAAGATTCAATCAATTCGTATGGTATCATACCACTAGATGCTTGAAGTGTAGATAGATTTTCAAAAGCACCTGTTTCGGACAGCTTTTGTGGAATGTTCTCATAACTTATTTTAGGTGTACTTAATTGATATATATTTACATTGTTTCCTAACTTTAAAATATAGATTTCACCATCTTTATTCTGTCCAAAGGAAATAACGTTTTTTGGTAAAAAATTTCCTAAAAGTGTATAATCACCAGTTACCGTATCTACGGACCAAATCTCTTCTCCAGATCCATAATCGGCACATATATATTTGCCATAAAGTGTGGGAATATCGGTACCTCTATAAACATATCCACCAATAATGGAGTTGGCATCTTCCGATTTGAAAACAGTAAGAGCTTTTTCATGGGGCATATTATTATACAGCTCAGTTAAACAGTTACGCGGTCCAGAAATATCACCTTCATAAACTGGCCATCCATAATTTTTTCCTTTAGATAGTACATTAATTTCTTCATGAGTATTAAGCCCAACATCTCCTAAATAAAAAATACCTGTTGCCATATCTTTGGTCATTCGATGCGGGTTTCTCAAACCAAGACCATAATATTCTTCAAAATTTAAGCCCTCTGGGCTAGGGAAAGGGTTGTCATTAGGAATCCAATATTCTTTTCCTGTAACCTCATCAGAAAACCCAAGGTCTTCAGGTATTGTTCGAATTGGTTTATGACTTTTTGTAGGGTCTTTATCAACATCTATTCGTAAAACACCGCCGTCAATATTGTTTACAATATCTTGTGCCTTTTTCCACGCTGTTTGATCTCCCATACTAAGGTATAGAAATCCATCATCACCAAAATTTAGGCCACCACCTCTATGGCTAGTACCATACATACGTATTTTTATTAATTCTACCCTTGACCCAGTTTTAAAAGTCAAAGTTTGCGGGTCTACCTCAAACCTTTCTAGTTTTAAAAAGTTACCCCAATATTCTTCTGAATCACAATTTTGAGTAGTATAAGAATCTGGAAAATCATTGCCTTCACTATCTTTTGTTGCATAATATATATAGAAGAAATTGTTGCCATTATTGCCAAAATTAGGATGTATAGTCAAACCCAAAAACCCCCCATCTGACACCATTCCTACTTCATTAGAAATATCCAATAATAGATTCTTTGTCTTTGTATTTTTATCATTGTCGAACCAAAATATTTTGCCATCAAGTTGCCCTAATATAATTTTGTTTAGGTTAGGGATTGTGTTGAGAGTTATGGGATTATCAAATTTCAATTGATCAAATGCTACCTTATAAGGGTGTTGTGTAGCTTGTACTTCTGGGAAAGCCCCATCTAAATATTTCCCGATAGCTTCGGGTGCATTTAAACCGGATCCGAAAAAGTAAGGTGTAGTACTTAAAAGTAATAACGAAGTTATGCAAATCAAAAAAAGATGTAATCTTTTAATCTTATTTTTCATCGCCATAATGGTAGTTATTTTTACCAAATGTAACTCTAGGGTTTATTCCAAAATATGATTTTAGTCATTTTAATCTAATTATAATTCGGGTCTATTTATTAAAGATTATTAAATATTTACGATGAAAATTCGATTAGATTTTACGGCCTTCCTTGTTTATTTTGTTATTATCCGTATATAATAATTACCAAAAAAACATGCAAGAAATTTAAATTATCTTAATAAATTAAATAACAGTTTGCCAAGGTGTGGGAATTACAATTGTAAACTGGAGATTGATCTTATGAACACTACTTTTTTTGTTCTATTGCCGAAATTGTTTAAAAAGTTAGTTTAATCATAGTAGTAAAAAGATTTGGTAAGTATACACTAAAAATTAGGAACAAAATAATTTTAGAAAACCATAGATATGACCTATGTCATTATTCAAAAAGAAGGTAAGATGTACCTTTATTTTTGAACAATAAAACTTATTAAAATGAAACGATTTTATATTATTACATTATGTATGACAGTATCTCTTTTTAGTTTCGGTCAATCTTTAGATGAGTTAAATAAACCGATAATTGACGATCTCAATGAAGTGGCTCCATTTCACGAAGGACTAGCGGCTGTTAGAAAAGGAAATCAATGGGGGTTTATTGATGCCACGGGTATATTGGTTATAGGGTTTAGAGATGACTTAGTTTGGAACAAAGAAGCTAATAAATCAAGTTTGGGAATAGAAAGTCTTACATATCCTAAATTTAGCGATGGCCTTTGCATTATTAAAGGATATAATGATGAAGGAATTCCGAAATATGGATTTATTGATACGTCAGGCAAGGTTGCTATTGAGCCTGAATTTATAAATGTTAGCCATTTTAATAATGGTATTGCTATCGGTATTTATGAAAGTAAATCGCTGCGCGGAAAAAACCCGTTTCAACTTAATATTTATGATTATGCTTTTACCGAAGTAATCGTTAATACTTCAGGGGAGCTTCTATGGCCTATCCAGGAACGTAATAATATTGTAATGTCAAAAAAATTATTTAAGCTACCTGAATTGGAAGCTAAAATGATTTCAGACTCCTTGTTGGCAATTAAAGATAAGAATCAACATTGGAAAATTATTAAACCAAAACTGCAATAATAAAAAGTGAAATCGAAGTTTATTTTTCGTTTCTACAGATTTTCACCTTAAAGAATCCTACATGAAAACTAAGGATGGAAATGAAACTAAAATGACTATTTATGAAAGCGGATTTTAGTATATCTGAAGCGATAAGCGCAAGGAGTGAATTTAAAAATAAGTTCAGTTTATGGGAAATGTACCGTGCCTTTATTTACCTTCCCATAGCAGTTACAACGTTAATCAAGAACCATAAAAATAAATTGGTGGACGCTGATTTTTTGAGGCGCTTACAATTAGCCGTAACCGAAGTAAATGGCTGCCCAGTCTGCTCATACCAACATACAAAAATGGCCTTGCAGCAAGGTATGAGTGGTGAAGAAATAAGTAGTTTTTTAAGCGGAGGAGCGGAATTTATCAAGCCTGAAGAAGCAAAAGCGATTATGTTCGCTCAACATTTTGCTGACTCAAGGGGGTATCCTAAGAAATATGCTTACGATTCCATAGTAATGGAATATGGTGAAAAAGAGGCACGTATTATGCTCTCCGCTGTACAAATTATGATTGTAGGCAATATGTACGGAATTCCATATAGTGCGTTCCAATCTAGACTTAAAGGAAAACCTTACAAAGATAGTTCCTTATGCTATGAATTAGGAATGTTGATAGTGGGTATTCTATTAATACCGATTGCACTTGTTCATGGGTTTTTAAGAAGCTTAATCGGTTTGTCGAACAAAAGACTTGATAAAAGCATAGAGCGTGAAACCGACTCTTTAGTAGTGATGAAGGAGCATAAATAAAAATACATGCTTTTAAAGGTGTTTAATAAATCCAATTTCAGGATAGATTTAATACTAGTATGACTTAGGTCATTTGTTTTTTCTTATATGAGTTATAGCTTTGATAAATAAATTTAAAATCACATTCAAGTGAAAACAATTCTATATGCCACCGATTATTCAGAAAATTCTGTAGCAGCATTAAAGTATGCCTACAAGATGTCAGAACAGATGGAAACACGTTTAGTAATTACCCATGTGTTCGATTACCCTACCGTTTTAGGAACGGAAGGGCTTGATGAACCCTTTCCACATTTGGAGGAAAGTGCCTTTAAATCGCATCGAGCGAAATTAGAGCGTTTCTGCGAAGAGCATTTGAGTAAAGTTTGGAAAGCTCCGAACATACAATTGGAAGCTATTGAGAACAAGTCCGTTGTAAAAGGAATTATCTCGGTAGCAGACGAATGGCATGCCTATTTAATCGTTATTGGAATGAAAGGTGGAAGTGCACTTCGCGAAATGCTAATGGGAAGCACGACCAAACATCTCATCGAGAAAGCTCCTTGCCCTATTTTGTCGGTTCCTTCGGACGCCAGCCATATGCTGATTAAAACTATCGTTTACGCTACCGATTTTGAGGAAGAGGATGTATACGCTATTCGAAAATTAGCAGAAATAGCCGAGCAATTAGATGCAGAAATAAAAGTCGTTCATATCTCCACCAAAGAAGAATACAAGGGAGAGATGCAAATGGAATGGTTCAAAGGGATGCTGCATGAGAAAGTTACTTATAAGAAAATGGAATTTGAGCTAATATTCACAGAGAATGTTTTTGACGCTCTTAGAATCTATCTGGGAGATATGAATGCAGATTTGATGGTTATGTTGGAAAGAGAACACAAAAGCATCTTAAAAAAATGGTTCCATCGAGATCTTGTAAAAAAGATGGAATCATACGGTAGGATTCCACTCTTAAGTTTTAGGGGAGCCAACCATCAACTCTTTTATTTTAAAGCAGCACTTTAATACATTAATTATGGCTAGAAGAATTTATAGTATCGTAATAGCATTTGCATTAGGATTGGGTATTTATCTGTATTCCATTAAAGAGACGCATTCAAAGTTATTCTTGATAGTAACAGCAGGGTTTATTTTTACTTTTTTGAGTATGGGCATACATGGCTTGATTGCACATTCGTTGAACCCGAAAGCAAAGGGAGGTATTTTATTGTATCCGCTTTTAATGGGAGCACTATGGGCCTTCATGTTCTTTTTGTTCGTGTTTTTCATTCTGCCTTTGTTCTGTCCCGATTTTTTGCTACAGCCTTAATCTTTTTACGATTATAACACGAATTGTTGTGCATGAATCCAAAGAAGAATTAAGAATAGTAGCATAGTTGACGTCTTCAATTATACTTAAGATGAAAGTCAAAATAACGTGCAAAAAAAAACCTTGCTAATCATAAGATTAACAAGGTTTTGGTTTCGAATGGTGACCTGGCTGGGGCTCGAACCCAGGACCCTCTCCTTAAAAGGGAGATGCTCTACCAACTGAGCTACCAGGTCATATTGTCAAAAATAACTAACTAAGTTTCCTCGATTAGCGGCTGCAAATATAAGATCATTAATTAATTAATGAAACTTTATTTAGAAAAAATAATCAATAGATTTTGATAATAGTTGTAAGTGCCTGTTATAGCAGTATTTATAAGGCAATAAAACTTAAAATAATTTGAGTCCACTTTACTTTGATATCAATATAAAATAATTCATTTTTACGAAAAATTGAGAACATGAAAATCGTCTTACTTGGATATATGGGCAGTGGTAAGAGTACTGTTGGTAAGCAATTGGCAGAAAAGTTGAAGTTTACTTTTCTAGATCTTGACACATTTATAGAAGAAAAAGAAGAAATGACTATTCCACAGTTGTTTAAAAAAAAAGGAGAGATCTATTTTCGAAAAAAAGAATCGGAATATGTTGTTAAAGCGTTAGAAACAGGTGATGACGTTATTTTGTCGTTAGGTGGTGGTACGCCATGTTATGGCAATAATATGGAAGATATATTAGCATTAACCGAGAATGTTATTTATTTAAAAGTATCTGTAATTGGTTTAGCACAAAGACTTCAGAAAGAAAAAAGTGAACGCCCGTTGATAAAGAATATTCCGGATGATGATTTGCCAGAATTTGTAGGGAAACATCTTTTTGAGCGAAGTATGTTTTATCAAAAAGCGAATTACACCATTGAATGCGATGCTAAATTAGTTCAAGAAATAGTATTTGAAATTGAGGAAATACTAATCTAAATAAACACTATCATTCTTAGCTTCAAATCTTACATGTACATGTACATGTAAAGAAGTAGATAGAGAGATGCCTTTGTAGTCGGCCTTTACAGGGTATTTTTTATGATTTCTATTTACAAGAACAGCTGTTTTTAATTGGCGTAAGGGTGTTTCTAAAAAATGATGGACGCCATAAATGAGCGTAGTACCTGAATTAAGTACATCGTCAACAATTACCACCGACTTGTTTATATATTCATCTTCGGAAATAGATGTCTGAACCCCACTTTTAAGCGGATTCTTTTTATCCATAGATACTTTACAGATGATTATTTCAGCTTCAGTAATTTTTTTAAGTATAGCACCCAATTTCTGAGCTAGTTTAAGTCCACCACCTTCTATACCAGCTATAATAATTGTCTTTTCCTCAACATTAGCCTCATAAATTTGATAGGCAATACGTTTTACCTTATGCTGAATTTGCTGATGCGAAAGAATCTGATTGTCCATATTCAAAAAATCTATTCAAATATAATCAAAGCCAGTTTATTCTTCACTGTTTTCATCTTCTGTATTGGTATAGTTGTCTATATCTCTACGATCTTTTTTAGTGGGTCTACCGGCTCCTTGTTTACGATAATGTTCCTTAGCATGTCTTAAAAGTTCTGCATGCTCAAATGCTTCTATAGGGGTAGTGTCTTTTCGATAGATATCAACCAATTTGGCACCAACACGACTTTTTGGAATGTCTACAACTACCAATTGATAGTCAATTTGATTTTTGCGAACAATAACTTCATCCATAGGATACACTTCTCGTGCAGGTTTTACAATCTGCCCTTTGATTTTTATATGTCCTTTTTTACAGGCCTCAGTAGCTTGATTTCGCGTTTTAAAATAGCGAGTACACCATAAGTATTTATCAATGCGCATAAGTTGTTACAATTCTTTGTTAAGGGTTCAACGAAAATAGTGGAAAATTGTATCTTGCGCCCTGTAAAAAAGAAAAGCATGCAATTGAAAAGAATCTTTTATCTTTTAATACTATTAATAAGCATAGTATCCTGTAATAATGACGACGACGAGACAGTTACTACTATACCTGTGCAAACCCTGTCTGAAACCATTGTTACCGATGAAGCAGCCATACAAGCATATTTAAATACTCATTTTTATAATTATGAAGAATTTGCTAATCCGACTGAGGATTTTAATTATAAAATAGTAATTGATACAATTGTGGGTGATAATGCATCCAAAACACCTTTAGCCGATTTTGTAGAAACTACAACCATAGCTGTAGAAGTTACTGAAGAAGAAGGTTTAATTGATCATACATTGTATTTTTTAGTTGCTAGAGAAGGGGTAGGAGAGAATCCTACTATTGGAGATAACGCATTTGTAACCTATGAGGGTTCGTTGTTAGATAACACTGTTTTCGATTCAGGTACTACACCTACAGTATTTAACCTTTCGGGAGTTGTTCGCGGTTTTGGTAATGGGGTTACTAAATTAAAATCTGGTACAGGACCGATAGAAAATGGAGATGGTACCGTTAGTTATGAAGATTATGGTATTGGAATGGTTATTATGCCATCTGCATTAGGATACTATAGTTCTTCAACGTCTGCGTTAATTCCTTCATATAGTCCGTTAATATTTAAAATTGATTTATTGTCATTTTTACCTGATACAGATTCTGATGAAGATGGAATACCCAACATTGAAGAAGATTTGGATGGTGATGGTAACTTAAATAATGACAACACTGATGCTGATTTAGAAGTTTCCTTTTTTATTGCTAATTATAATGATGCAGATGACGATGGAGATGGTGATTCTACTTTAGAAGAGATTTCAGATGAAAATGGTAATATTATTAAGCCATATCCTGATACTGATGGTGATGGTACACCAGACTATCTAGATGCTGATAGTTAGGCTATTGAAAATAGAACATAAAAAAAGCCCACATAATTTAAATTTATGAGGGCTTTTTTTATGGGGTAAAACTTTAGAATTTAATTGATGCACTTAGAACCAATTGGTCGGGTCGTGTGTCTACGCGACTATTCGGTAATGCAGCAATATTTGTATTGATGAATTTAGCTTCATTTTCACTAAAACCTCGTTCGTACCGAAGGTCTATACCTAATTTTCCAAGATTTACTCCGGCGCCAATTTGTAGACCAACACTGAAGTCACTATCAATTTCTTCGATACTAATACCTTCAAATTCTGAATCTAAGATGTATTGAAAAGCAGGACCAGCAAAAACATTTAACGGGCCAATAACTTTTACGCCAACTAACATGGGTGCATCCAATCTAGTGATGTCTAATGCCTCATCGCCGTAATCAGATTGTGTTTTGGTATACACTAATTCAGGTCTAAAAAAGAATCGGTTTCCAATTTTACCAAAGACACCTACATGGTATCCAATATTCTTGTCTGGGTCTTTCGCGGCTGCTTCTGCAGATTCAAAGTAATTACCATTGCCGCCATAATTAAGGCCACCAGTAATTCCAAATCCAGAACCGCTTTGTGCAAATACTGTTGTGCTTAAAAACGCAAAAACAGCTACTAGTAGGGTTGTTCGTAGTACTTTCATTTGTTCCATTTTTAATGTTCCACTTAAAACGGTCAAATGTAACTCGCCAAAAATAAGCTTAGATTTAAAAACTTCTAATTAGCCCATTGCATAATGATCTCGTTTTTAATACTACAACAGTATCAAAAACGATACCATTGTTATTTTCTTTTCAATACTTTTAAAACGGCTTTCTCAATTGCTTTATTGTTGAGACCATATTTCTCCATAAGTTGCGCAGGAGTACCACTTTCACCAAAAGTATCTTGTGTAGCAACAAATTCTTGCGGTGTAGGATGCTGAGTAGCAAGCACTCTTGCAATACTTTCTCCAAGGCCTCCCAGATAATTATGTTCTTCGGCAGTAACAACACAACCAGTTTTTTTAACAGACTTTAACACGGCTTCTTTATCGAGTGGTTTAATAGTATGGATGTTAATTACCTCCGCAGAAATTCCTTGTTTCTCTAAGTTTTCCGCAGCAATTAAAGATTCCCATACTAAATGACCTGTAGCAATAATTGTAACATCGCTACCTTCGCTTAGCATGAGTGCTTTACCGATTTCAAATTTTTGATCTACAGGAGTAAAATTGGCAACTTTTGGTCTACCAAATCTCAAATACACAGGCCCTTCGTATTCAGCAATTGCTAAAGTAGCTGCTTTTGTTTGGTTAAAATCACAAGGATTAATAACCACCATGCCTGGTAACATTTTCATCATTCCGATATCTTCAAGAATCTGGTGTGTAGCACCATCTTCACCTAAAGTTATACCTGCATGTGATGCACAGATTTTCACATTTTTACCCGAATAAGCAATCGATTGACGTATTTGGTCATAAACTCGACCTGTAGAGAAATTTGCAAAAGTACCTGTAAATGGTATTTTCCCACCGATAGTAAGTCCGGCCGCAATTCCCATCATATTAGCTTCAGCAATTCCGATTTGAAAAAAACGCTCTGGGTTTTCATCAATAAAAGGTTGAATTTTTAATGATCCTACCAAATCGGCACAAAGAGCCACCACATTAGGGTTCGTTCTTCCTAATTCGGTCATAGCTGCACCATATCCGCTTCTTGTGTCGTTTTTGCCTTGGTCTACGTATTTTGTCATTATAGTTTTGTTTCATTCTTGTGTAAACAAGAATCTTTTAATCTTAATCTTTTTAATTACAGCTTTTGGACTTAGGCCTAATAGTCTCCTAAGGTAGCTGGGTTTTGGCCTAAAGCATTTTCTAACTGTTCATCGCTAGGTGCTTTACCATGCCAGGCATGCGTGTACATCATAAAATCTACACCATTACCCATTATTGTATGTAATAACACACAAACTGGTTTTCCTTTACCAGTTCTACTTTTTGCTTCTTGCATACCTTTTAGAATTGCTTCTAAATTGTTTCCTTCTTCTATATCTAAAACATCCCAACCAAAAGCTTCAAACTTTGCTCTTATATCTCCCATTGGCAATACATCGTCCGTAGAGCCGTCTATTTGTTGGCCGTTTAAGTCGATAGTAGCGATAAGATTATCTACCTTTTTTCCTGCGGCATACATAATTGCTTCCCAGTTCTGACCTTCTTGCAATTCTCCATCACCATGTAGACTATACACCAAATTTGAATCGTTGTTCAGCTTTTTAGCTTGAGCAGCACCGATAGCAACAGACATACCCTGACCTAATGATCCAGATGCAATACGTACGCCAGGCAATCCTTCGTGCGTAGTTGGGTGCCCTTGCAGTCTAGAATTTATCAATCTAAATGTGCTAAGTTCTTCTACAGGAAAATATCCTCTTCTAGCCAATACACTGTAAAAAACGGGTGATATATGTCCGTTTGATAAAAAGAAAAGGTCTTCGCCTATTCCATCCATATCAAAACCTTCTTTAAGCTCCATAACTTCATTGTAGAGCGCCACCATAAACTCTGTACAACCTAATGAACCCCCAGGATGACCTGAATTTACCTTATGTACCATCCGAAGAATATCTCTTCTTACTTGCACTACTAAATCTTGTAATTCTTGCACTGCTGCCATTTCAATATTTTTTCGACATCAAAAATAGGTAATCTTTAGTGGTTACACCCCATGAAAAATGCAATTTATTAACAGTTATTTTCGAAAATAACTTTATTTTTTTCTTAAGGATTTTGTGCAGTACAGTTGATTATCTTTGCCGATTGAAACTGAACTTTTGAAATTTACTTTAGAACATACAGATCCAAAGAGTAAAGCGAGAGCTACAACTCTTATTACAGACCACGGAAAAATTGAAACTCCAATTTTTATGCCGGTTGGCACAGTAGCTACTGTTAAAGGGGTACACCAACGTGAATTACGTGAAGATATTAATCCTGATATTATATTGGGTAATACCTATCATTTATTTCTCAGACCCAAAATTGATATTATTAAACAAGCTGGAGGCTTGCATAAATTTATGGGTTGGGACCGAAATATTCTAACAGATAGTGGTGGCTATCAAGTATATTCGCTTTCAGCCAATAGAAAGATAAAGGAAGAAGGTGTAAAGTTTAAATCACATATTGATGGTTCTTTACACACATTCACTCCAGAAAATGTTATGGAAATTCAGCGTGTTATTGGTGCTGATATTATTATGGCTTTTGATGAGTGTACACCTTATCCATGCGATTATAATTATGCTAAGCGCTCGATGCATATGACCCATAGGTGGTTGGATCGTTGTATAAATCATTTACAAAAGACACCTTTTGAATATGATTATGAGCAAACATTTTTTCCAATAGTTCAGGGCTCAACTTATAAAGACTTACGTAGACAATCTGCGGAGTATATTGCAAATGCTGGAGCAGAAGGTAACGCCATTGGCGGATTGTCAGTAGGGGAGCCAGCGGATGAAATGTATGCAATGACTGAAGTTGTTTGCGAAATTTTACCTGAAGATAAGCCGAGATATTTGATGGGTGTAGGTACGCCTATAAATATATTAGAAAATATTGCGTTGGGAATAGATATGTTCGATTGTGTTATGCCAACAAGAAATGCGCGTAACGGAATGTTGTTTACCGCACATGGAACCATCAATATAAAGAACAAAAAGTGGGAAGATGATTTTTCTCCTATTGATGAAATGGGCATTACATATGTAGATACAGATTATTCCAAAGCATATTTACGACATTTGTTTGCCGCCAATGAATATTTAGGAGGGCAAATAGCAACCGTTCACAACCTAGGATTTTATATGTGGTTGGTTCGTGAAGCTAGAAAACATATTTTAGTGGGAGATTTTGCCGAATGGAAAAACAAAATGGTCAAACAAATGGACAAACGACTCTAATTTGACAATTCTTGATAAGTACATATTAAAACGTTACTTACTCACCTTTGCGGTGATGATTTTGCTATTCATTCCAATTAGTATTATGGCGCATTTAGCCGAGCAAATTGGTAAAATGCAAGATAATGAAGCACCGTTAAATGAGATTATTGAGTACTTCGGAAACTTTACTATATATATAGGTAGTCAATTATTACCAATATTCTTATTTCTTTCTATAATTTTCTTTACTTCTAAATTAGCATCCAATACAGAAATTGTGGCTATTCTTAGTTCAGGTGTTTCTTATGGCAGGTTCTTAAGACCGTACTTAATGGGAGCTTCTATTGTAGCTTCGCTAATGTTTGTAATGAGTATGTATTTAGTACCTAAAGCCAGTCTTGGTTTTAATGAATTTAAATATAAATATCTAAAGCGAGGTGGTGCAGACAGAGTCACTGACAACATTTTTAATCAACTGAATAAGAGTGATTTTATCTACGTAAGTAGTTTTGACCCAGCTAGGCAAATTGGTTATAATTTTACATTTGAACGCTTTGATGAAGAAAATAATTTAAAATTTAAAATGGCGGCCGCCAATATTAGATGGGTAGAAAAAGATAGTGTATACCGACTAACATCATTTAAACAACGAACTATAGTTGATGGTGTCGAAATTTTAGAATCTAAAAGAAGATTGGATACCATTTTCCCATTTAAGATTAATGACCTTACACCAGTTTCATATGTTGCCGAAACTAAGAACCTTGTTGAACTAAATAAGTTTATTAAAGATCAAAGAGAAAAAGGAGCATCAAATATTAACAGATATGTATTGGTGAAGTACAAACGATGGGCGTTGCCAATCTCCGCTTTTATTCTAACCGTAATTGCAGTTGCGGTTTCATCTGTTAAACGACGTGGTGGTATGGGAATAAATTTAGCCTTTGGTATTTTTGTGGCTTTTATATTTATATTCTTCGATCGGGTTTTTGGGACGCTGGCCGAACAATCGGGGCTTGCGCCCATTGTAGCTGTTGTCGTTCCAAATGCTTTCTTTGGAATTCTTGCTTTCTATTTGCTACAAAGAGCGAAACGATAATTTATGCAGACTGGCTCCAAAGCAAAATACTTCGTACAATTACACCTCTTAATTTTCATTTTTGGTTTTACAGCAATTTTAGGAAAATTAATTTCTATAGATGCACTCCCTTTAGTTTGGTACCGAATGTTACTGGCAACAATATTTGTGAGTATTTTTATTTTTTTAAGTAAAATCAAATTCAAGGTAAATAAGAATAGAATACCAACATTACTTTTAGCAGGTATAGCCCTAAGTTTACATTGGGTAACTTTTTTTGAAGCGATTAAAATATCCAATATATCCATTGCACTTATTACAATGTCTACCGGTGCCTTTTTAGGTTCTTTAATAGAACCTTTATGGTATAGACGAAAAATTATTTGGTATGAAGTAGTATTCGGATTAATTATAATTATGGGACTTTATATCATATTTAATATGGAGACCCAATATTACCAAGGTATTTTAATGGGATTGTTGTCTTCTTTTTTGAATGTGATTTTTACGATGATTAATGGTAAATTAATTCAAGAACAAAAACCTTCAATCATTGGTTTTTATGAGATGGGAATAGGAACCTTGTTTTTAACATGCTACCTTTTTTACGATGGTAGTTTTACATCTAATTTCTTTAATGTATCTTTTAATGATGCTGTATATTTGGTGATTTTAGCTTCCGTTTGTACAGCTTATGCTTTTATCGCATTAGTTAAAACAATGCGTTTTATAAGTCCGTATACAATTCTATTAAGCCTTAATCTAGAACCTGTTTATGGTATTATTTTAGCTTTAATTATATTTGGCGAAAGCGAGCATATGCGTCCTACATTTTATATAGGAGCGATAATTATTTTAGGTATTATAGTAGTAAATGGCGTACTTAAGAATCGAAATAATATAAAGATTAAGAGCGGCAAGGTCAATTAAACTAAAATTCTATCTTTGTCATCACGAACAAACCGATTAAAGCAATATGGAATATTTGGATTTTGAGTTACCAATTAAGGAACTTGAAGAGCAGTTAGAGAAATGCGCAATTATTGGCGAAGAAAGTGACGTTGATGTTACTGAGACTTGCAAGCAGATAGAAAAAAAGCTACATGATACCCGTAAAGATATTTACAAGAATCTAACGGCTTGGCAAAGGGTTCAATTATCTAGACACCCAAACAGACCTTACACTTTAGATTATATTAATGCTATTTGTGGGGACTCATTTTTAGAAATGTTTGGCGACCGTACTGTTAAAGATGACAAAGCGATGATTGGTGGTCTTGGTAAAATTGGCGATCAAAGTTTTATGTTTATTGGTCAACAAAAAGGGTATAACACAAAGACCAGACAATACCGAAATTTCGGTATGGCCAATCCTGAAGGATATAGAAAAGCTTTACGATTAATGCGTTCTGCTGAAAAATTTGGTGTACCTGTAGTTGCTTTCATTGATACACCTGGTGCTTATCCTGGTATAGAAGCTGAAGAACGCGGACAAGGAGAAGCAATTGCAAGAAACATTTTAGAAATGACACGCCTAAAAGTGCCTATTATTTGTATTGTAATTGGTGAAGGAGCTTCTGGTGGCGCGTTAGGAATTGGTGTTGGTGATAGAATATTAATGTTAGAGAATGCATGGTATTCTGTTATCTCTCCTGAGAATTGTTCTTCTATATTATGGAGAAGTTGGGAGTATAAAGAACAGGCAGCAGAGGCACTTAAACTTACGGCTAACGATAGTAAAAAACTTAAAGTAATCGATGAGATTATTAAAGAGCCAGTAGGTGGCGCACATAGCAATCGTGAAAAAACTTTTGATACGGTGAAAAATAAAATTACATCAACTTTTGAAGTCTTAAAAAAGTTATCACCAAAAGAGCTGGTTGACCAACGAATGAAAAAGTACAGTGAGATGGGCGTTTTTAACGGCTAATCTTCGAATCTATCAAGCTTAAAAAAACCGAAGAATTTTTTCTTCGGTTTTTTTTTGGATATCAACATAAAATACTAACTTATTAACAACGAAATGTTGATCAATGGTTAACAAGACTAAAAGTTAACTAAAGGTTAATTCTATACTTTCGCAACTATGGAGAAAACAAACCCCCTTATCGGTCGTAAGATTGACAAGTCTACAATCATAAGCCTCGAAAGAGGTAAAATACCACCTCAATCAGTTGATTTAGAGGAGGTTGTGTTAGGTGCTATGATGATTGATAAGAAAGGGGTAGATGAAGTAATAGATATCCTACATAAAGATGCTTTTTATAAAGAAGCACATAGCCATATCTTTGAAGCAATCTTTAAATTATTTCAAGAATCGCAACCTGTCGACTTATTAACGGTTTCTAGTCAGTTAAAGAAAGATGGGCTTCTAGATGTTTCTGGAGGGGATTTTTATCTAATAAAACTAACGCAGAAAGTAGCTTCTTCAGCGCATATAGAGTTTCATGCGCGTATAATTCTACAGAAATATATTCAAAGACAACTGATAAAAATATCTAACGAAATTATTCAGGAAGCTTATGATGAAAGCACCGATGTTTTTGATTTATTAGATAATGCAGAATCTAAGTTATACGATGTTACTCAAGGTAACTTAAAGCAACCAGCTGAAACTGCTCAAAACTTGGTAATACAAGCTAAGAAACGTATTGAGGAGATTGCAAATAAGGAAGGTTTAAGTGGTATACCTACAGGTTTTGATAAAGTAGATAAGTTAACTTCTGGTTGGCAGCCAAGTGATTTAATTATTGTTGCTGCTCGACCTGGTATGGGTAAAACAGCATTAACACTTTCCATGGCTCGTAACATGGCTGTTAACAATAATATTCCTGTTGCATTTTTCTCTTGCGAGATGTCATCTGTACAATTAATAACACGTTTAATTTCATCAGAAACAGGTTTGTCTTCAGAAAAACTAAGAACTGGTAAATTAGAGAAACATGAGTGGGAGCAATTAAATGTAAAGGTAAAATCTTTAGAAAAAGCGCCATTATTTATTGATGACACACCATCATTATCAATTTTTGACCTTAGAGCGAAAGCACGACGTTTGGCTTCGCAACATGGTATTAAATTGATAATTATTGATTACTTACAATTAATGACAGCGGGTGGTAGCCATGGCGGTAACCGTGAACAAGAAATTTCTACAATTTCGAGGAACTTAAAAGCCTTAGCTAAAGAATTGAATGTCCCTGTAATTGCTTTATCGCAGTTATCGCGTGCTGTGGAGACACGTGGGGGTAGTAAAAGACCTTTGCTTTCTGACCTTAGGGAATCTGGTGCGATTGAACAAGATGCAGATATTGTATCTTTTATTTATAGACCAGAATACTACAAAATTGATGAGTGGGATGATGAAGAACGTACACCAACGCAAGGTCAGGCGGAGTTTATTGTTGCCAAACATCGTAATGGTGGTTTAGAAAATATACGTTTGAAGTTTATTGGTAACCTCGGTAAATTCGATAACCTCGATGATTTTGATTCACCTTTTGAGTTTCAATCTAAAATGAATGATGGCGATGAAAACCCTTTTAATGCGAGACAACTTCCGTCGGCTGATGATGTTTTTGGAAGCAGTATGAATGATGGACCTGACGAAGATGTAGGCGAGGTTCCTTTTTAAAACTACAAAATCGAATATTTTTCTAGTTAAAACTATCTTAGATTATCTTATCGTTTTTAAGGCTTTAAAACATTAGTTGTAACTTTATGGTAGAAACAATTTCTATTTTGTTTTTTAGTCTATGAAGAAATTACTTTTCGTTTTTGTTTTACTTGTTACTACAAATGTAATGGCATCCAATATTTTAATTCCAATGGATGCTGAAAGTCAAAAAGACCATCTAAAAGCATACGGTATAACCTATTGGGTATTAACCAAACAACAAAAGGTACAATGGTTATTAAATTATAGAGGTGGTTCTTTCTTATTGCCAGATGGAGATAACATTCGAAAAGAATGTAAAATTAGGGGCGTTTCTTTCGAAATAATTTCTGATGGACAGGCTCAAAATATTTTAAATGAAATTGCAAGTCCTTCACAAAATAAAGAGGCTGTTATATTAGAGAAAGCACCAAAAATAGCTGTGTATTCTCCTGATGGTAATCAACCTTGGGATGATGCCGTTACCATGGTTTTGACTTATGCAGAGATTCCTTATGAGACTATATATGACAAAGAAGTTTTAGATGATAATCTAGCTATTTACGATTGGTTACATCTGCATCATGAAGATTTTACAGGGCAATACGGTAAGTTTTACGGTGCCTATAGAGCTGCTCCTTGGTATATTGAGGGCAAGCAAAATGCTGAGAAACTTGCAAAAGAATTAGGCTATGAAAAGGTTTCCGAGGAAAAGAGAGCCGTGGCATTAAAGATTAGGAATTATGTTATAGGTGGCGGTTTTATGTTTGCAATGTGTTCTGCAACAGATAGTTTTGATATTGCATTAGCTGCAGCAGGAGTTGATATTTGTGAACCAATGTTTGACGGTGACCCCTCAGATGCAAATTACCAAAGTAAGCTTGATTTTACGAATACTTTTGCATTCACCAATTTTACTTTAGAACGAAATCCTGTTAAATATGAATTCTCGAGTATAGATATGACATCCAAAAGAGGAGGTATTCCAAAAGAATCTGATTATTTTACATTGATGGATTTCTCAGCAAAGTGGGATCCGGTACCTACCATGCTATGTCAAAATCACACATCATTGGTAAAAGCATTTATGGGCCAAACAACAGCTTTTACAAGAGATGAAGTAAAGCCCACAGTTTTGGTTTTAGGAGAAAATAAATTAAACGGTGAAGCGCGTTATATTCATGGTATAAAAGGAAAGGGCTTTTTTACATTTTATGGTGGACACGATCCAGAAGATTACCAACATAGAGTAGGGGATCCCAAAACAGAGTTAGAACTGCATCCAACATCACCAGGATATCGACTTATTCTAAATAACGTTTTGTTTCCAGCAGCGCGTAAGAAAAAACAGAAGACCTAGGCTTTTAGTAATTTCTCCAAAATGCGTTCAACACCAAAATCATCATTATTGCTGGTAGCATAATTAGCCGCTTTTTTAACATTCGGATGTGCATTTTCCATAGCAAAACTGAAGTCTGCTAGCGCCAACATTTCAAGATCGTTATTAAAATCTCCAAAAACCATTGTTTCAGCTGGCGTAATATTGTATTGCTTTTGAATTAAATCCAATGCAAAACCTTTATTAGCATTTGGACTAGAAATATCGACCCAATTTTCGCCAGACACCTTTACTTTTAAAGCACCTTCTAAATGTTTTACAGATGGATAAATATGTTTTTCGGAGCTTTCGAAATGATAAATTGCGATTTTAATTATCTCACCATCATGTTCTTTTAGGTCTTCTAAAATGGTGAATTCGGTGTAATACTCCTTTAGTTTGTTAACAAATTCAGGAGATGAATTTGTTAGATATGCACTGGTTTTACTGCATAGTACGGGATGTACATTGGGGACGTTTTCTAAAACTTTAAGAATTTTATTTTTGGAAGTATTAGTCATAGGAGTTGACAAAATCTCGATGTTATTCTTCATTGCGAAACCGCCATTTTCTGCAATAACAATAATCTCATTTTTTATAGAGTACAGTTTGTCTACGATGCTATTGTATTGCCTTCCGCTTGCCGCAATAAAAAGAATGTCCTTTTGCTTAAGGCCCTGGTAAAGTTCAAAGAATCGGTCGCTAACTTCGTGATTAGAATTCAATAAGGTGCCATCCATATCCGTAACAACCAACTTTACTTTCGATAAATCCATACAATGTATTTTTAAAGTTGCAAAGGTATTTTATAAAGCTTTAAAAGTAGTACTGTATCAGATATAATGTTTTAAGGAATGTGAAGGTTGTTCTTCTTTTTAAAGATTTAAATACTAAAAAACTGACTTTAATTAAATATTAACAAAAAAGAATGGGAGTAGCATTAAACCAAATGAGTTCCTGAAGGTCTAATAATTAAATATAAACTTCCATTAGAAATGAGAAAACTTATACTTTCAATACTCACTGTTCTGCTTATTGTTACAACTACACATGCACAAGATTTTCAGGGAAAAGCAATATATCAAACTAAAACTTCATTAGGTGAATTCAGAGGTCCACCAGATATGCCTGAAGCACAGCGAAAGCGAATTATGGAGCGTATGAAAAAAGCTTCAGAGAAAACTTTTGAACTTACTTTCGATAAATCTACTGCGACATATATTAAAGAAGAAGTACTAGAAACTCCTAGCACAGATGGTGGTGGTCGTGGCGGGCGGTTTCGTTTTGGTTCGGCTGGAGATGGCAAGTTATATAAGAGCATTCAAGATAAAACCTATGCCAAAGAAGCTGAAATGTTTGGGAAGATGTTTTTGATAAAAGATGAACTTCCGACCTTTAATTGGGTAATGGGTACAGAAACGAAAAAAATTGGCAATTACACATGTTATCAGGCAACCACAGTAATTGCGAAAGATACTGCAAGTATTGAAAGTCAGTTTGAAAAAAGAAGAAAAGAACGAGATAGGGAACGAAATAAGGAAAGAGGAACGGATAAAGCAGAAAAGTCAGACGACAATATATTAAATGCTGTCGAAGCTAAGGAGGAAATAATTACCGCTTGGTTTACGCCAGAAATACCCATTAGTAATGGGCCAGGAGAGTATTGGGGGTTACCAGGACTTATTTTAGAAGTTACCTCTGAAAAAACAGCTATTCTTTGTACAAAAATAGTTCTTAACTCAGATGATAAAACGGCTATTACAGCACCAAAAAAGGGCAAGGAAATAAACCAATCTGATTATGATGCGCTACTGTTAAAGAAAATGGATGAAATGTCTGAGCGATTTAGAGGAGGTAATCGTGGTGGTAGACCAGGTGGGCGCGGAAATTGAGTATTCAATATTATCCAGAATTTATAATTTCAATTTAAATGAGAAATATTCATCGATTAAGAATCTTGGTGTTGCCTGTGTTTTTAGCTCTATATACACTTGCTTCGGCTCAAAATATAACAATAACAGGCACTGTTAAAGATAGTCTTGGAACTGCATTGGAAATGGCTAATGTGGTGGCTGTAAATTCTGAAACTAAAGGACTTGATGGTTTTGGAATTACCAATCAGAATGGTGAGTACAAAATTAATGTAAAAGAGAATTCAAGTTATAACTTAAAGTTTAGTTTTTTGGGGTTTCAACCAAAGGAATTATTACTTGAAGTAGGTGGAGCTGATTTACAGCGCAATGTTGTTTTATTTGAACAAACTGAAAGTTTAGATGAGGTTGAGGTAGTTTACGAAATGCCAGTTACAATAAAAGGAGATACTATTGTTTATGATACGGATGCTTTTTCAACAGGAACCGAGAAAAAACTAGAAGATGTTTTAAAGAATTTACCGGGAGTGGAGATTAATGATGATGGTGAGATAGAAGTAGAGGGTAAAACTGTCTCTAAAGTTATGGTTAACGGGAAAGATTTTTTCGATGGTGACTCTAAACTTGCTGCAAAAAATATTCCGGCTAACGCATTAGATAAGGTAGAGGTTTTACGAAATTTTAATGATGTTTCTCAACTTAAAGGAGTTACCAATAATCAAGATAATGTAGCCCTAAATATTAAATTAAAGGAAGGGAAAGAACGTTTTTGGTTTGGTGAAATAACGGGTGGTGTCGGATTAGATGAACGATACTTAGCACACCCTAAGCTTTTTTATTACAGTCCAAAATATAGCATTAATATACTTACCGATTTTAATAATATAGGAGAGCTTCCATTTACTTCTCGCGATTATCGAAATTTTACAGGAGGTTTTAGAAGTAGAACGGGGAATACTGGCACTAATTTTTCTGTAGGGGATGGTGGCTTAGGGCTGTCTCAACTGCAAAATAATAAAGCGGAAGAAATTAGTTCTAAGTTTGGAGCAGTAAGTTTTAGTTATGCACCGAGTCCTTCTTTAGATTTAAGTGGTTTCGCAATCTATTCATATAACAACACTACTTTAGAAACGCTAACGAGCAGGACGTTTATCAGCACAAACCAGAATGAAGTTACAACAACAAATACTAATCAAACATCTAGTTTAGGTTTGTTAAAGCTTAGTGCGGGATATAATCCCAATGAAAAATTACATGCAGAATATGATATTTTGGCAAAGTTTTCTGACGAAGACGAAGACGTAAATACACTATCCGTTGCAGATGTTACGGATCAAATATTTCAGAATAAAGAGCAAACGCCTTCGAGCATAAAGCAAAATGCAAACTTCTATTATACGGTTGATGAGAAGAATATTTTAGCGTTAGAAGCCGAATATTTATATCAAAACGAGGATCCATTTTATAATGCTATTCGTGAAATTCAGCCTTTTACAAGTGTATTGCCTTTAGATACATCGGTATCAGCATTTAATATAAATCAAAATCGTAAAATTAAAACCAATTTATTGGTTTTAAAAGGGGATTACTATTATATAACAGGTCCAAAGAGTAATCTAAATTTTACCTTAGGAACTACTCAAAGCAATCAACAATTTAATTCTTCCATATTTCAGATATTAAATGATACTTCAGAATTGGCCTTTTCGGATACCGATTTGGTGAATGATGTTGATTATACATTTTCTGATGTATACGCTGGAGTACACTACAAAGTTATAGCTGGAAAGTTTACAATAAACCCTGGTATATTGGCTCATAGTTATAAAGCTATCAATACACAATTGGGTACCGAAATTACTGACGATATGGTAAATATTGTGCCGGATTTATTTATAAATTATCAATTTAAACAATCCGAGAATTTACGATTTAATTATAATGTAACACGGCAATTTTCTGATATAGATAAATTCGCAAGTGCTTATATTTTCAACAATTACAACTCTTTATATCAAGGAAATAGAGATTTAGAAAGTGCTTTGTTTCACAATTTGTCTTTAAATTTTTACAGCTTTAATATGTTTAGTATGCAAAATATTTTTGCAAATATCACCTACAACAAACGTGTGGATGCCTTCAAAAATAATAGTACTATAACAGGAATTAATCAAGTAGGAAGTACAATTAATTCCAATCTTGAAGATGAAATATTGAGTGGTAGCGGTAATTTTCAACGAACTTTTGGTAAGATAAAAGTGAGCACAAGGGCGGCCCTATCGTATTCTAAATTAAACAATATTGTAAATAGTGATGCTAGAATTTCTGAATCATTTACTCAGAATTATAGAGCCTCACTAGGAAGTAGTTTTAAAAATGCACCGAATTTAGAAATAGGATATAAATATGCCATAAACGACTATGGTAATGGGGGAGTGGCTTCTACATTTTATACTAATACACCTTATGCAGAGTTTGATGCTGCTTTTTTGAAGAGTTTTATATTTTTAGCAGATTTTAATTATTACCATTATCAAGATAAAGCTGATACTGTTGATAATGAATATGCATTTTTAAATTCTAGTTTAACGTATCAAAAAAAGGATAGCAAGTGGGAGTATGCAATAGAGCTTACTAATCTTTTAAATACGAATGAACTTAACCAAGATAGTTTTAACGAGTTGTTTTTTAGCACATCTAGCTATGTTGTTCAGCCCAGGTATGTTATGTTAAAAGTTAAATACAACCTTTAGATTTATACATTCCCTTTCTGTAGCAGAATATATTTTGTAATTTTTCAATATGAAATTTTATCAAAATGAAATAAGACTACCGGCATATAAGCGAGGTTTTCATTTAATTACGCACCTAGTTTTAAAAGAACTCCCAGAATTAAAGGGTATTAGTTTAGGAATGTTCCAAGTTTTTATAAAACATACTTCTGCAAGTTTAACAATAAATGAAAATGCGGATTCCACAGTGCGAGCAGACTTTGAAAGTCATATGAATGTTATGGTTCCAGAAAATGCGCCCTATTACTTACATAACTATGAGGGTTCTGATGATATGCCGGCGCATATAAAATCATCGCTAATGGGAGCTTCTGTTCAAATACCGATTACCAATGGTAAATTAAATTTAGGCATTTGGCAAGGAATTTATTTGTGTGAGCATAGAGATAATGCTTCCGGTCGGAACATAGTTATATCAGCATTCGGCTTATAAATTCTTAATCTTAATCAAAATAATAAACAACAAAATGGCAACAAAGGAATCGATTTTAAATAAAATACAAATTTTAATTACAAATAAATTTGACACTTCTGAAGAGGCTTTTGCTTTTTTTGATGCCGATAGTGATGGTAAATTGAAAAAAGGTGAGATAGTACAATTATTAAAAGAAGCAGAAATAAATGGATTTATACGCGGTTTAGTAGGTTCAAAACTTATTGAAGGCTATGATAATACAGGTGATGAATTAATTGATTGGCAAGAATTTAAATCTGCTATTGATAAAATAGATGTTGCATAAAAAAAAGGCTCTGTATTTACAGAGCCTTTCTTATAAGTGAGATAATTTGTATTTATTTTACTTTTTCTACAACTGCCTTAAAGGCTTCTGGGTGATTCATAGCTAAATCGGCAAGAACTTTTCTGTTCAATTCAATTCCGTTAGCTTTTACTTTTCCCATAAATTGTGAGTAAGACATTCCATGTAATCTGGCACCCGCATTAATACGAGTAATCCATAAAGCACGGAAAGTACGTTTTTTATTTCTTCTATCGCGGTAAGCATAAAGCATTGCTTTTTCTACTGCGTTTTTGGCTACCGTCCATACGTTTTTACGTCTTCCGAAATAACCTTTGGCTTGCTTCATTACCTTTTTTCTTCTGGCTCTTGAAGCTACTGCATTTACTGATCTTGGCATAATTTTTAATTTTTTGTAGTAGGCGGTACATTTAAATGTACACTTTTAATTGCCCAACTCCAGGGTTTATATTTATTTACCGGTTCGAAAAATTACTTTAAACGTAATTGTTCTTTAATACTGTTAACATCTGAATCGTGCACAAGTGCGGAGTGTGTTAACGCAAGCTTACGCTTTTTAGATTTCTTTGTCAAAATGTGACTCTTAAAGGCGTGCTTTCTTTTAATTTTACCAGAACCTGTTAGCTTAAAACGCTTTTTGGCACTAGATTTTGTTTTCTGTTTAGGCATTTTCTCCTATTTAATTATTAATCTCACTTATCATGCTAAACGCTGCTCACCAAAGTAAGCAGCGTTTAGTATATTGTAGTACGAACTAAGTTCGTCTTATTTCTTTGTTTTAGGTGCAATGAACATTGTCATTCTCTTACCTTCTAACTTCGGCATTTGCTCTACTTTTCCAAGCTCTTCTAATTCTGAAGCCAGACGTAATAACAAAATTTCACCTTGATCTTTATAAACTATTGATCGTCCTTTGAAAAAGACATATGCTTTTAATTTAGCACCATCTTTTAAGAACTTCTCAGCATGTTTCTTTTTAAACTCGTAATCATGATCGTCAGTATTCGGACCAAACCGAATTTCTTTGACCACTACTTTACTAGCTTTAGCCTTCATCACCTTTTCGCGTTTCTTCTGTTCGTAAAGAAATTTTTTGTAATCAATTATCTTACAAACAGGAGGCTTCGCCTTAGGCGAAATCTCAACTAAGTCCAATTCCATTTCTATTGAAAGGTCAAGGGCTTTGCGAATAGGGTAAACGCCTACTTCTACATTGTCACCTACCAAGCGAACTTCTGGTGACAATATTTTCTCATTAATGTTATGCGGGTTTTTATTTTCCCGCCTAGGTTGGGGCCTAAATCTCCTACGTATTGCTATGACTTATACTTTTTAGTTAAACTTAATTTAAAACGACTTTAAGGTACTATTTATTTCGCTAGTTACCAAGTCCTCAAACTCGTTAAGTGTTATGGAGCCTAAATCTTCACCTCCGTGTTTTCGCACAGATATAGTATTTTCAGCCTCTTCATTCTCCCCGACGATTAGCATAAATGGAACCTTTTGCATTTCGGCTTCCCGAATTTTTTTACCAACGGTCTCATTTCTACTATCTATGAGGGCGCGAATTTCGCTATTTTCTAAGGATTTTAAAACTTTTTCGGCATATTTTTCATGTTTCTCACTTACAGGCAGAACAATTGCTTGTTCAGGGATTAACCACAGCGGGAAATTACCACCTGTATGTTCTAGTAAAAGAGCGATAAAACGCTCCATACTTCCAAAAGGTGCACGATGTATCATTACAGGCCTATGTAATTCATTATCAGACCCTTTGTATGTTAAATCGAAGCGTTCAGGTAGGTTGTAATCCACTTGAATTGTACCTAATTGCCATTTTCGACCTAGTGCATCTTTCACCATAAAATCTAATTTAGGGCCATAAAAGGCAGCTTCGCCAGTTTCAATAACATAATCCAGGCCTTTCTCTTTAGCCGCATTTATTATCGCATTTTCCGCTTTTTCCCAATTTTCAACAGATCCAATATATTTTTCTGGGGTATTTAAATCTCTAATTGACACTTGAGCAGTAAAGTTTTCAAAACCTAATGAACCTAAAACATAAAGTGATAAATCAATTACATTTTTAAATTCTTGGTCTAATTGATCTGCGGTACAAAAAATATGCGCATCATCTTGAGTAAACCCACGAACTCTAGTTAAACCATGTAATTCACCACTTTGCTCATATCTATAAACGGTGCCAAATTCAGCAAATCTTTTAGGTAAATCTTTATAGGAATGGGGTTTGAAATTATATACTTCACAGTGGTGAGGGCAATTCATAGGTTTCAACAAAAATTCCTCATCCATTTTCGGAGTTTTTATTGGCTGAAAACTATCTTCACCATATTTCGCATAATGACCTGATGTAACGTAAAGTTCTTTTTGGCCTATATGAGGTGTAACCACCATTTCATATCCTGCCTTTTTCTGAGCTTTTTTTAAGAAATCCTCTAATCTTTCTCTCAAAGCTGCTCCCTTAGGTAGCCAAAGTGGTAAACCTTGACCTACTTTCTGCGAAAAAGTAAAAAGTTCTAATTCTTTTCCTAGTTTTCTATGATCTCGCTTTTTGGCCTCTTCAAGAAGGTGAAGGTATTCGGTAAGCTCTTTTTGTTTAGGAAAAGAAATGCCATAAACACGAGTTAACTGTTTTTCATTCTCATCGCCTTTGTAATAGGCTCCAGCAACACTTAAAATTTTAACAGCCTTAACAATTCCGGTATTAGGAATATGTCCACCTCTACATAAATCAGTAAAAGTACTATGGTCACAAAATGTAATAGTACCATCTTCAAGGTTACTTATTAAATCAACCTTATATTGGTTTTTCCCAGCATAGTAAGACAATGCTTCTTGTTTGCTTACTTCGCGCATTTTAAAATCATGTTTTTCGCGAGCAATCTGCAACATTTTATCCTCTATGGACTTAAAATCTTTTTCAGAAAGTGTTTCATCACCAAGGTCTACATCGTAATAAAATCCATTTTCTATAGCCGGGCCTACCCATAATTTTACATTTGGATAAAGTTCTTCTAAAGCCTGAGCTAAAATATGTGCAGATGAGTGCCAAAAAGCTTTCTTACCTTCATTAGAACTCCAGGTATAAAGTACAAGCGACCCATCACTTTCCAGTGGAGTAGTGGTTTCCACAATAGTATCGTCAAATTTCGCAGAGATAACATTTCTTGCTAATCCTTCACTAATACTTCTTGCAACATCAAAAGGTGTAACACCTTTATCGTATTCTTTTATACTTCCGTCTGGTAATGTAATTTTAATCATATTCTAATTCTCAAAATAAGATGGCAAAGATAATGAACTCAAGCCTACTAATATATACTTAAGGCGCTACTTTTTAGATGGTAACTATGATTTAATAATTTTTAGATTTAATGCAATCCGGTGTAAATACTAACGAAGTTTAAATTTATTTGGTTTTCTCGTATATTCACCGAGTTTTTAACCTCCCCTTTTTAATAATATTTGATTTATGAGGATTTTTATTTGCCTAATTTTTACTGCACTTTTCTTTTATTCTTGCGGAGATAAACCTGTTGATGTTCAATCGAATCAGGAAGAAGTCACTCCTGTTGATTATTTACCTTTTGAAAAGATTAAATTGGAAAATTTGTCCGATTTCGAACAAGTTTCTGAGAATTGGACAATAGCAGCAAGTACTTATGTAGATAGGGCTGAAGATAAGACTATTACTTCAGCTGAAGGAAAGGGAGTGTTAGTTAATAAACCTGAGGACGGTAGAATGGGTAATCTCTTTACTAAATTTGAACATGGTGACATAGAGTTGGAAGTAGACGTTATGATGCCTAAAAACTCGAATTCAGGGATATACTTTCAGGGTCGCTATGAAATTCAACTTTTTGATAGTTGGGGAGTTGAAAATCCAACCTTTACGGATATTGGTGGAATTTATGAAGGTGATGAATATGAAGGCGTAAAAGGATTTGACGGGCAGGCACCAAATATTAATGCCGCTAAAGCACCTGGACTCTGGCAACATTTCAAAATAATTTTTCATGCGCCAAAATTTGATGATTCGGGCAATAAAATAAAGAATGCAAAATTTGAGAAAGTTTGGTTAAATGGGGTGTTAATTCATGAGAATGCTGAAGTTACCTCTCCTACGAGAGCGTCCGCTTTTAAAAATGAGCAGAAGAGAGGACCGCTTATGATACAGGGCGATCATGGTCCCGTTGCACTTAAGAATATCAGCTATAAATTATACGATGATAAAAGTGTTTCACTTTCGAATTTGAAAATGATTGAATATGAGAATAAGGAACAATTAATGCCTAACATAGATAGTTTAGTGCCAATTAGAGAAATAGTTATAGATTCTATTTCTGCTCAAATGGTAAGTGGCGTTCGAACTCAAAGAATTTTAAAGTTTACAGGTGAATTACAAATACCTAGCAACGGTGAGTATCTATTTGATTTAAAAGTTAATCAAGGTGGCGCTCAATTTATCGTTAATTCCGACACACTAATTAACTTAAATGGTAATTATTATTTGGATTCTTTAGGATTGGCAACCGTCAATTTGAAAACAGGCCTAACACCATTTACTCTTATATATAACAAGCACAATCCTTGGGTAAAAGGTTTTAGTTTAGAAGTAGAGGGTCCAGGATTACAGAAGAGCGCTTTACAAGCTTATAAATCTCTAGATTTATCAAAGAATAAACCGACAGAAAGCATGAATGTTGACGTTTTGGATGAAACTATTACACAACGTAGTTTTTTAATGCATAATGGAAATAAAAGGACACATTGCATTTCAGTTGGCACACCAGAAAAAATTAATTATGCCTATGATTTAAACTTAGGAGCATTATTGAAAGTGTGGAGCGGAAGATTCTTAGATGCTACACCAATGTGGCATAGTAGGGGACAAGAACAATTAGCTCTTCCTGCTGGTTTTACCGTTTCTTTTGATGGAGATTTAGCATTTTATAAACTAGAAAACAAGAATGCCATTTGGCCAATGGAAGGGAATGTAAATAGAAAGCAAATGGGCTATGAGTTAGACGGTAATAGGATACCAACATTTTTATCGCAAATAGGGAATAGTGTTATTTCTGATAAAATGATACCATCTAACAAGCAACGTGCCATAAAACGAATTATTAATATAAAAGGTGATGAAGAAATTTGGCATAAAATTGCATCAGGAGAATCAATAGTTGCTCTGCCTGATGGCACATACCTTGTTAATGACGAGAGTTATTTTATAGCTTTTGATGTAGAAGATTCAGTGAAGCCGATAATACGAAATAGCGAAGGAATGGATCAGTTGTTAATTGAAATTCCGGCTGGAGAACAGTTAATTGAATATAATATTATCTGGTAAAATATGAATATGAGAATTATGAAGAAACTAATATTAGTATTTATATTATTAGGATTTGCAAATGTTAGTTATGCCCAAAAGCAATCGGATTTGGCTAAAAAAGAATCGAAGTATTACAAGATAGTTGATGTGCCGATTCCAGATGATATAAAACTTGAGGTTGGTGGATTAGTACTTACAGACAAAGATAAATTGGGAGTTTCCACAAGACGTGGAGATGTTTGGTTAATTGATAAGCCATATAGTCAAAAACCTACTTATACTCGTTTTGCTCAAGGTCTTCATGAACCATTGGGTTTAAATTATAAAGATGGTAGTTTTTATTTGTCACAAAGAGGTGAATTAACACGTTTAACAGATAACAACGGAGATGATAAAGCCGATAGTTATAAAACTATTTATTCTTGGCCACTTTCTGGTAATTATCACGACTATTCATACGGACCGAAATTTTTAGATAATGGTGATATGTTGGTTACTTTAAATTTATCTTGGATTGGCCATGGAGCAAGTCTTGCAAAATGGAGAGGATGGATGTTGAGAATTACACCAGAAGGGAGAATGACACCATTTGCGACTGGTTTGCGTTCTCCATCAGGATTTGAGATTAACGCCGAAGGAGATATTTTTTACACGGAAAACCAAGGTGATTGGGTAGGTTCAGGCAGAATGACTCATTTGGAAAAAGGAGATTTTGCTGGTAACCCTGAAGGCTTAGTTTGGTCCGATGATGAGCAATCTCCATTAAAGCTTAAGATGGATGATATCGAAAGAGAATCAGGGCTTAGTCTATATGAGTATTCCAAAAAGGTGCCAGAATTAAAAGCTCCGGCAATTTGGTTTCCGCATACTATACAGGGTATTTCTACTTCTGATATTTTGTATGATACCACTGGCGGTAAATTTGGTCCGTTTGAAGGTCAAATGTTCGTTGGTGATCAGGGACATAGCAAAATAATGCGCGTTTTCATGGAAAAAGTTAATGGTGTCTATCAAGGAGCTTCTTTTAATTTTGTTGAAGGATTTTCGTCTGGGATTCTTCGAATGATATGGGGTAGTGATCAAAGTATGTTTGTTGGTATGACCAGTAGGGGTTGGAGGTCGACAGGAGGCTCAGAATTTGGTTTGCAACGTTTAATATGGAATGGAAAAACTCCTTTTGAAATTAAAACAATGAAGGCTCTTGCAGATGGTTTTGAATTGGAATTTACTAAACCAGTAAATAGGTTACTTGCGGCTAAAATAGAAAGCTATCAGATCACAAGTTTCAATTATAAGTACCATTATAATTATGGTAGCCCAATTGTTGGACAACAAAAGGGATTGGTTAAAAATGCAAAAGTTTCTGAAGATGGCCTAAGTGTTAGGTTAACTGTAGATGGTATGCGTCTAGGTTTTATACATCAACTTAAAGTACCGGAACTGAAAGCAAGCAATGGTGAAGAATTATTACATGATACAGGTTATTATACCTTAAATGAGGTTCCGGGTGGTGAATTGAAATCACTACCTACAGAAAGTATGACCAATGTAGCTAAAGGTGTAGTTCAGGAAAAAAGAGTTAATATCATGCCACTTACTTGGACAAATGGAGTTGATAGACAAGTTATAATAAGCACAAAACCGGGACTAAAATATGATATTGAAGTTTTGGAATTGGAGGCTAGTAGTAAAGTTGAAATTACTTTTAATAATAATGATGATATGATGCATAATCTGGTTATTACACAAAAGGATAATGCAATTGATGAAGTTGCACAATTAGCATTAAAATTAGGATTGGACGGTCCAGATATGAATTATGTCCCAACAACAGATTTGGTAATTGCGCATAGTGGTATACTTGAGCCGGAATCTTCTGAAAAGATTTATTTTCAAACACCAAAAACTCCAGGCCAATACTGGATTGTTTGTACCTTTCCTGGTCACGCAACTTCTATGCGTATTAAGTTGATTATAAAGTAGGATTTAAGGGTAAATGGTTCAATTTCAAATGCATCTGAATACAGAAATAGAAAATGAAGAAAGATTAAATACCATTTCTCATGGTATAGGTTTTGTTTTGGCGATTTTAGGAATGATTTTTTTGTTGCTGCAAAATTCAAAAAAATCTGATTTTTCCACGGCAAGTATTGTTGTCTATAGCTTAACATTAATATCTATGTTTGGAGTGTCCACCCTATATCACTATTCTAAAAATCCTATTTTAAAAAAGAAATTACGAATATTAGATCATATTAATATCTACTTTTTAATTGCCGGCACGTATACGCCAGTAGCATTAATTACACTAATTAATGGTAATGGTTGGGTGATATTTTATGCAGTTTGGGCCTTTGCAATTTTTGGCACTTTCTTTAAAATATACTATACAGGTAAGTTTGAATTTTTATCCTTGTTACTATATGCCGTAATGGGGTGGTTGATTGTTATTGATATTGATAATTTGTCAAATGCAATGCCGAAATCCGGAATGCATCTATTATGGTTAGGCGGAGCATTTTATACACTAGGAATTCTTTTTTATGCAATTAGACGGATTCCGAACAATCATTTTATATGGCACTTGTTCGTCTTAGGTGGAGCTGTAAGTCATTGGTTAATGATTTATTTAACTGTTGTCTGACCCTTGTTAAGGAGCGGTGCATAATATTATATATTAAAGATTACCAATAGGCGAATCATCACATTTTAAATCACCGACAACATACTGCATTCCATCTAAGAAAAATTGCATTAGTTCCGGGTTGTCCAAACTTTGCGCATTATGTGAAGGCGATGTATAGAAGACTCTTCCTTTACCATATTTTTTTATCCACGAAACATAAATAATTTTATCTTTCACTTCCTTTTTCTGCCCTTCAATCTTATCAACTTCCATATATAATAATGGTCGAAAATTAAACTCTGAATATGCATTTTTAAAAAAGTACGGTTCATCAACATGAGTAAGACCATTACCTTTAAAGGCTTGTACCATGGGGTGATTGGGGTCTACTTCTTTTACATGAATTTCTTGTTGTTTTGGGTGATAATCAAAACTACCACCTGTTAACCTACTAAATGGCATCGAGTTATTTTGAATAGTAATAGCACCATGTAGCAACATTAATCCACCACCTTTAGCAATATAATTCATGAAATTCTGCTCATAAATAGCAGCCTTAGTTTTTATTTCAATATCACTTAATGAGGTGTTTTGACTTAGCAAATCATTAAATAGATCACGATCCGGTCCACTAGGGTTAGAATTATTTAAAATTACAGCATCATATTTTTTAAGATTTTTCTTTTCAAATTGTTCTATGTCAAAACCAACATGTACTTCAAATATGTTCGACTTTTTTGCAATTATTTTCAGCAACTCAATATTATGTGGAATAGTCCAATGATCAAATCCGGTAGCTTTCGAAAAAACTAATATTTTCTTTTTACTAACATTTTTAACTGTAGGTTCAGAAGGAGCAAGCTTTTCTATTTTAGCAAGCCATTCATCTGTAATCTTTATTGGGTCTAAGCCCTGAGCTTTAATAGTATTAATAAATAAAAATAATATTAAGGAAGTTATAATTCTGGTCATAGTTGTAACTTTTTGCTATTTATCGTGAACGTTAACGTTTTTGTTGCACTGTTTTTCTATTTTGTCAAAAGTAATTGTAAATTACGGAATAATTACATCAATTTAAGGTATTCTTTTGAAGACTAAAACCAAGTTAATGCGTTTGAAAAAAGGAAATATATTTCTACTTTATTTTTTGGTTTCAATGGTGTCTTGTAAACAAAACGATGAGATTTCGTTTGCTGTAGAAAATCCCGAATACGATTTGAACGTAATTCCTGTTTCCGTAAATACGGATATTTTGATTGGAAAAAATATAGAACAATACAAACTGTTGCAAAATGAAATTGAAATAAGTTATCAATTAGATGGGGAAAAAATTTGGTTCATACATAATCCTAAAAATGGAAATACATATAGTTTTAAGGAAAATGAAAATAAGTTGGCTGGTTCAAACTTAAATAAAAGGGAAGTTGAAAAGGAAAATGGAAGCTTACATATAAAACATGGTCAAAAACCATTGCTTTCATATCGTTACGAAATGAAGTATCCTCCGGTGGGCATAGATTCGATTTTTAAAAAATCAGGATATATACATCCAATAATAACACTAAAAGGAGATACTTTATCGAGAATTCAACCACCTGATCACTATCATCATTACGGTTTATGGGGGCCATGGACGCATACTAGAATTGACACTACAAGAGTAGATTTTTGGAATTTAGGTGAGGGTATGGGATCGGTACTTTTTAACGATTTTAAAGATACCCAAGAAGGAGCTGTTTTTAATTCATTTGTAGTTGAACAAGAGCACATTGATTTTAAAACTCAAGCTGAACCACAAATAGCATTAAATGAAGATTTGCAGGTGCGATTATGGAATCTTAATCATGAAGATAGGTATATGTTTGATTACGTTTCTTCGTTTACCACACCGTTGGAAAACGGCATTTTGTTTGAACAATATAGATATGGTGGGGGTATTGGTATGCGTTTTAATGAACGTTACAAGGCTGATAACACTTCAGTATTGACATCTGAAGGTAATGATCGATTAACAGCCGATGGTACAGGTGCAAAATGGTGTATTGTCACTGGAGAATCAACAGATGGAAAAGGTACAAGTGGAATATTATTTATGAGCCATCCTACAAACCGAATGCACCCAGAACCGATGCGAATTTGGCCAATAGATAGTAATGGTGGTCGTGGTGATATGTTTTTTGAATTTTGTCCAATTCGACATGAAGAATGGAAAATAGAACGGAATAAATCGTACGACTTAAAATATAGAATGGTAGTCTTTGATGGTAAGTTAAATGCCGAGGAAGCAGAATCTTATTGGCAAACATTTGCTAATCCTATAAAAATAGAACAAACTAAATAACTCAATTTATACAACATGAAAAGAAGAAATTTTATTAATAAAACAGCTCTAGGCACTGTAGCAGCAGTTGGTTTTCCAACTATTGTACCAGCTCATGTTTTAGGGAAGGATGCGCCAAGTAACAAAATTAACATAGGACAAATAGGTTGTGGAAGAATTGCCAGGGATCATGATATTCATGATACTATTCGATTTGATCAAGCGCATTACGTTGCAGTTTGTGACCTTGATTCGAAACGCGCAGCTGATGCCAAAGTTTTGGTAGACACTTTTTACAAAGAGAAGACTGGTAAAAGCAAATACATGAACACAAAGGTTTATGGCGATTATCGCGAGATGTTACTGAATAAAGATATAGATGCCGTTGTGATTAGTACGCCTGATCATTGGCATTCTCAACCGGCAATGGAAGCGGCAATAGCTGGAAAGGATATCTATGTACAAAAGCCAACCTCTTTAACGGTTCGCGAAGGACAACAATTGCGGGAAGCTGTTCAAAAGAATAATGTAATTCTTCAAGTTGGAACGCAACAAAGAGCAATGCCACAATTTAGGGTTGCTGCAGAATTAGTAAGAAATGGTAGAATAGGAAAAGTACATACTGTTAAGATAGGCTTACCGGGTGACCCTGCAGGTCCAGAGGCTCCTGCAATGCCAATACCTAGTAATTTGAATTTTGATATGTGGTTGGGGTCTACACCAGAAGTAGATTATACGGAAATTGGTGTGCATCCTCAAAATGATTACAGTAGACCTGGATGGTTGCGTTCAAGAAATTATGGTGCAGGAATGATTACGGGTTGGGGTCAACACCATTACGATTCAGCTGCATGGGGAATGGATACGGAATTATCCGGTCCCATTTCGGTAGAAGCCTTAGCTGAATTTCCAAAATCTGGATTATGGAATGTTCATGGCGACTTTTTTGTGAAACATGAATATGCAAATGGTATTACAGTTTATACTAGTGGTGGATATACCAATGGCATTAAATATATAGGTGAAGATGGATGGATATTTGTTTCACGTGGCTCCTATACTGCGTCTGCCAGTGATCCAGTTGATAAAGAAAAAAGTTCTAAAGCACTTAATGCCTCTGACCCAAAAATCTTGGAAAGCGTAATTGGTGAAAACGAAATTCATTTAGAGAAGATAGATGATCAGCATGGAAATTGGCTAGACTGTATTAAAACTAGAAAGCAGCCGATATCACCTATTGAAAAAGGTCACAAAGCCTGTACAGTTTGTTTAATTAGTGATATTGCCATGCAATTCGACAGAAAATTAGATTGGAATCCTGATACTGAGATGTTTGTAAATGACGATGAGGCTAATGCTTTATTACGTCGTGAACAGCGTAAACCTTATGGTACAGATTATGTTAAAGGATAAAATTATTTAGTTACTTTTAGGTGTTGTAAAAATTGAGCTCATTTAAACTTTTATGTCATTTTAAAACTTTGAATGAGTTTCTTAAATTAATTAAATAATGAAATATACGATTGCCACAGTACTTACTCTTTTATTTTTTGTTTCGTGTGGAGAAAAAAAGTCTGCTGAAAAAAGTATGGAAAAAGAAAAAGTTGAAAAGGTAAAATTGATGACTCTGGATCCAGGTCATTTTCACGCCGCCTTGGTGCATAAAGAAATGTATCCACAAGTTGATTCTACCATTTATGTCTTTGCTCCAGAAGGACCTGAAGTTCATGGCTTTTTAAAAAAAATAGAATCGTATAATTCTAGAGATAATGAACCTACCGATTGGAAGGTAATTAAAAGTGTTTCAGATGAATATTTGAATACGATGGTTTCTGAGAAGCCTGGAAATGTTATGATTGTTGCTGGAAAGAACTCTAAAAAAATCGATTACATTTTGGCAGCAGTTCAGGCAGGACTTAATGTGTATGCAGACAAACCATTAGTAATTAATTCTGAGGGTTATGAGAAATTGAAAAAAGCTTTTCAATTGGCTAAGGAGAAGAATGTTCTCATTTATGATATTATGACGGAACGTTTTGAGTCAACAACCATGATGCAGAAATTGTTTTCGTCAATGCCTTCGGTATTCGGTGATTTAGTAGAAGGAACTCCAGATGATCCAGCAATTGTAAAAGAAAGTGTGCATCACTTTTTTAAATATGTCTCAGGACAAGCACTTGTTCGACCACCATGGTTTTTTGATGTTAATGAAGAAGGAGAGGGCATTGTGGATGTTACTACACATTTGGTAGATCTAGTGCAATGGGAAGCATATCCGAATCAGGTAATAGATACTACTGCGATAGAAATAGTGAATGCTAGACGTTGGCCAACAATTCTGACAGCTGAAGAATTTAATGGGGTTACAGGTTTAAGTGAATTTCCTGATTATCTTCAAAAGGATTTGGTTGATGGAAAACTAAATGTTTTTTGCAATGGCGAAATGACATATAAAATAAAGGATAAGTATGCTAAGGTTTCAGTAATTTGGAATTATCAAGCGCCCGAAGGTACAGGTGATACTCATTTTAGTATAATGAGAGGTACAAAGAGTGATTTGATTATCAAGCAGGGGCATGGTGAAAATTACAAACCTGTTTTATATGTGCGACCAAAAAATAAGGAAGGTTTTGATGAACTAATAAAAGCAGTAGTTGATAGTGAAGTACAATCACATTTTAAAGGAACTACATCCGAATTAATGAAAGACGGTACATGGCGAATTAATATTCCAGATGAATTTAAAATAGGACATGAGGCTCATTTTGGCCAGGTAACAGCAAATTATTTGAGATATTTAGAAGCGGGAAAATTACCGGAGTGGGAAGTTCCTAATATGATTGCAAAATATTATACTACAATTGAAGCTTATAAATTGGCGCTTGAGAAGTAATCTTTGAGAAAATATAAACTGTAACAATCAGTTTGCTCATTTTTATAAACATAATTTATTCCTATAAGTATCACTTTGGATGCCTAGAACTTTTGGATTGATTAATTAGGAGTCGATGATATCTTTGTATTCGAAGAAAAATTCTTCCAGTTGTTTCATGTTTTTATCAAGAAATTGCATGGTTTCTTGCCATGTGTTTTTATTGTGAATAGATACATTATGTAATTCTAAATATACTCTTGAAATTTCTTTTCCATTTTCAAGAAAATAGGAATCATCATAAATAACATCTGGCCAATATTCATCTTTCAAAATCGATTTTAAAGAAACTAATTTCTCCCAGAGTGAAATTCTTTTCTCCAGATTATCAATATCTACATCCATAGAAACTCTCGCTTTTTTCACATCAAAATCGAATTTCAGTAGTAGTCCTTTTATTTTAGTATTGTATAAAATCCATTTATGAGGATATGATTTGCCAAAGGCAATCCAGAAATCTTGTCGTAGCTTTTTAGATTCTTCTTTACTAAACATTAAACAAAATATGCAATTAATATACCTAAGATAATAACGGCTAATTTTCTAAGATTAAAACTGTGACCTTCAGAGCTTTCGAAAAGTATAACTGTAGAAATATGGAGAAAGACACCAATTACTAAGGCCGTAATAGGTACATGGTATTTTCCAATAGCGTCAAAATTGGCAGCAATGTACGTGCCAAGTGGAGTCATCATTGAAAAAAGCACTATGAACAAAACAGCGTTTGAACGCGAGATTTTTGAATTTAGTAAGAAAATGCTTAAGATTATCGCAATTGGCACTTTATGAATTAAAATTCCATAGATAATACTGCCATCATGGTCTATGGGGAAACCTTCTAATAGCGAATGAATGCAAAGACTAATAAATAATAATATTGGGAAATTACTTTTTTCACTATCAATATGTACATGACCATGTTCGGCACCTTTAGAGAAAAACTCAAGAAATATTTGCAACAATATTCCCGACATTATAAATAATCCAACCGTTTTAGAATCAGACTGCTCATAAACTTCAGGTAATAATTCAAAAATAGTAAGTGCTAATAGAAAACCACCACTAAACGCGAGCACGAGCTTAAAGTTGCTTTTATTCTTTAGCCTAGTAACTAGGACTAATACATAACTGAGCAAAACTGCAAGAATGGGTGATAAATAAATCATTAAGTAAATTGGCTTTCTAGTAAATTGAGTGTCAAGGCGCAAAAATACTGTATTTTTGCGGCACAATTTATCGTGGGTATGAACAATAATTTTAAAATGGTCGCAAAGACCCTTTTTGGTTTTGAAGAGATTTTAGCCAAAGAAATACGCAATTTAGGTGGCGGAAATGTTGTTGCTGGAGTAAGGAGTGTATCCTTTGAAGGTGATACAGGGTTTATGTACAAAGCTAATCTTTGTGCGAGAACAGCAATAAAAATTATTAAACCAATTCATTCATTTACAGTTAGAAATGAGAATGAACTATATCGGAATATCTATGCCATGGATTGGACAGAGTATCTTGCAATAGATATGACATTTGCCATTGACACCACCGTAAACTCTGATAATTTCACACATTCATTGTATGTTTCGCAAAAGGTTAAAGATGCGATAGTAGATAAATTTAGAAGCACAGATGGTAAACGACCCGATGTAGATGTTAAAAATCCAGACTTACGGATAAACATCCATATACAAAAAGAACACTGTAATGTTTCTATTGATAGCTCAGGGCGGTCATTGCATCAACGTGGTTATCGTACGGCAACAAATATTGCTCCGATTAATGAGGTTTTGGCTTCGGGGTTATTGTTAATGAGCGGTTGGCGAGGACAATCTGATTTTATGGATCCCATGTGCGGTAGTGGTACTTTTTTAACGGAGGCAGCGATGATTGCATGTAATATTCCCGCAAATATTAATCGTAAAGGGTTCGCATTTGAAAAATGGCATGATTTTGATGAAGACCTTTTCGATAAAATTGTAGAAGTTAGTTTGAATAAAACCCAAGAATTTAAGCATAAAATTATTGGTTATGATAAGGCTCCATCGGCGGTTCGTAAAGCTGGTGATAATGTAGAAAACGCAAATTTAGAGGACTATATTACGATAGAACGTAAGAATTTCTTTAAAACTGAAAAGTATACAGAAGGGCCATTGCACATGGTTTTTAATCCGCCTTATGGAGAACGATTAAATCTTGATATGGAGGAATTTTATTCTTCTATAGGTGATACATTAAAACAAGGTTATCCTGGCACAAATGCATGGTTAATTACTTCAAATATGGAGGCTTTAAAATACGTAGGGTTACGTACTTCTAAGAAAATAAAAGTTTTTAATAGCCATTTAGAGTCTCGTTTTGTAAAATACGAAATGTACGAAGGAAGCAGAAAAAGGAAAGATTAGAAATTAGAAAAATATATTATTCTTCTAATTCAGGTTCTGGTTTTTCTTTTACTTTTTTAGGCTTTTTGGTTTTTTTGTAGAGTGGTAAAAAATAAGTTAAAGTGTAGTTGTAACCAACACCAAATTTGCTTCCATCAGTTACCTTATTAAATCCAGGAATAAATAGGTCGTGGAAATTTGAATCGCGATTAGCATTGGATAGCAAAAACCCAATTCTAGCACTAAACCCCAAGTAGATATTTGCAAATAATTCTCCCTTAACTCCAACTACGCCTTCCAGCCATGATGCTGTACGACCCCCAAATTCTAGCGGTTCCGTACTGCCTTGTGGGAAATCTGAAGCATTCCAATAACGTTCAGCATCGTAGGGTTGGTAACTATTGAGAGTCTGACTGTATGAGCCAAAAGCATAACGACCACCAACATATATCGAATTTTGTTCTCCGTACCAATTGGCATATGTATTATAATCTACACCTAATTTTATATAACTACCAGAAGCAGTAAAATTATATAAGCTTTCCTGTTTTGTTTTTTTCTCATTTCCAAATTCACCAGCGATATACAACTTATAATTTAGTCGGTAATCACCTACGAATTCAATACCGCTATATCCTGTTGCTAAAAACTTAGTGATTGGTCTGCTTAGGTCCACACCAAAGCGAATACCATATTTCTGCTTGTAAACAGTTGTAGTATCTTTTTTTTCAATTGAAAGCGTATCGGACTGACCGAACCCAATCGTAAAAAACCAAAAGAAACATATGCTAATGAAATATTTTGACATCGGCGATGGTATCTGTTACGGTTAGTGTTGAATTAACAATTTCTATTCCTTTCATCCAATTATTTTCTAATGGAATTGTTCCTTCAATATTTTCAAAATTTATAACATACCCACAAGCACGTGATTTAAACTCAGTTGCAAGAGAATAATTTAACAACAAAGTATCAATATCGGCAGTGGTTTCATCTTCGGGGTCAAGATTCCTAGTAATAAGAAAAGATGTAGCTATAGTATCAGCTCTTAGAGGAAGCAGGATTTCGGATGTAGATACGTTTGTAATAACAGCGTAAACTGAGTCGCCAATAACGCCTTGGACTTTAAGTTCACTAACTTCTTTAAGAGCAGTCGTATCAAAAAAGTCATAAAAACGAACAACCAATTGTGGCGTAGCAGCATCAATACAGATATCATCTTTTTCGCATCCAGAAAAAAATATGATTACAGAAAGTATACCAAAAACCAAAGCAATTTTTTTCATAGGTTATCGCTTTTCCAAAAGTACAACATTTTCAACATGGTGCGTTTGTGGAAACATGTCTACGGGTTGCACTTTTTTAATTACGTAGTCAGCATCCATTAATTGTAAATCTCTAGCCTGTGTAGCGCTATTACAACTAACATAAACTATTTTCTTGGGTGAAATATTTAAAATTTGTTGCACCACATCTTTGTGCATTCCGTCCCTTGGTGGATCCGTAATAATAACATCAGGTTTGCCATGAGTAGAAATAAAAACTTCGTTAAATACGTTTTTAATATCACCAACGAAGAAATCGGCATTATCAATTTCATTTCTAAGTGCATTTTCTTTTGCATCAATAATGGCTTCAGGAACAGCTTCTATTCCTATAACTTTTTTAACTTTTCTAGCAACAAACTGAGCTATAGTACCGGTCCCTGTATACAAATCGTAAACAAGCTCATTTTTAGATAACCCAGCAAAATCTCTCGTAATTTTATATAATTCATATGCCTGATTAGAATTGGTTTGATAGAATGATTTAGCATTTATCTTAAATCTCAATCCTTCCATTTCCTCAAAAATATGGTCTCGGCCAGCAAAGCATACTATTTCTTGGTCGTATATGGTATCATTTTGCTTTTGATTTACAACATATTGAAGTGACGTAATATCTTTAAAAGTCTTAGCCACATGATTTAATAATAATTCTCTTTTTTCCTTGTCATCTTCATAGAATTGAATCATTACCATAATTTCGCCTGTTGAGGAGGTGCGAATCATTAAAGTGCGTAACAGTCCATATTGGTTTCTCGGGTTAAAAAACGTAAGTCCGTTTTTCTCAGAAAAGTCTTTTATTTCATTTCTAATGGCATTGGATGGGTCTGCTTGCAAATGACATTTTTCGATATGCAGAATTTTATCCCACATGCCAGGAATATGAAAGCCAAGCGCATTTTTATCTTCAAATATGGTGTCAGATCGTAATTCTTCTAAAGTTAACCAACGGCTATCAGAAAATGAGAATTCCATCTTATTTCTATAAAAGTATTGCTCTTTAGAACCTAGTATTGGCAATACTTCAGGTAAATCTAGATGACCTATTCGTCTAAGGTTATTTTCAACCTCTTTTTGTTTGTAGAATAGTTGATGTTCATAGCCCATATCTTGCCATTTACAACCTCCGCAAACTCCAAAATGCTGACAAACTGGTTCAACTCTTTTATTAGAAAGTGTATGGAAATTTGTTGCAACGCCTTCAAAATAGGATTTGCGCTTCTTGGTAGTTTGTACATCAACTACATCACCCGGTACGGTATTACTTAAAAAAATAACCCTACCGTCCGGAGCTTTGCCTATAGTTTTACCTTTGGCTCCAGCATCGACAACTTCAACATTCTCAAAAACCTGACGTCTTCTCTTTTTTCGCATGGGTCAAAAATAAGAATAGTAAAGTATTCTAGGAGCTAAATTTAGAGGTGATACTATTAAAAAAAGTTAAATCTATTTTTCTAGGTGTGTAAAGAGAAAAGTATTTAATAGAAAAAGGCCCATCTTCCGACGAACCCTTTCCATACAAACAACCTAACCAAACTAATCTTATATTTTATTTTTGAGAATTGAATTTTTCTAAAATTCTTCCCATTTGCCTTCCAGCGGCTTCTCTACCACCCAGTCCGAAAGAAAGAGCAATCGTTACCGCTACTGTGCCTAGTGTAATACCGAAGGCCATATTTATTATTTCATCACCAATACCCATTGTTTTAAGTCCCATAGCTAAGAATATTGCTAATACACATATTCTTGCAATAGAGGCTATAAATTTATTATCATTTGTTTTAGCGATACTGTTTTGTGCTATTGTAGAAACCCAATTCCCTATAATTAGGATTATTAATCCGAATAAAATATTGCCAGAAATATTAATTATCGTATTTAGTATTTCAGTAAGTCTAACAAATTCTAGTTTTTCTATAGCAGTCATAATGCCAAATACCATAATAAAGAAAAAGCAAATATCTCCGATTACATTCGATAAGTGAACTTTTTCTGAAAGGCTACCAAGATTCATATTCTTTAATAACTGGTCTAATTTTAAAGTGTTTAGTAAGTCTTTTAATAATTGAGTTACGAATCTTCCACCAACTGCGAAGAATATGATAATAACCACCGCAACTAGAATTTTAGGTATTGCTGCGAAAAATTGTTCTAACATATTAGTTGCCGGCAATGAAATGGCATCCATATTTAATATGTTCAGGGCCGCAATTAATAGGGGTATAAAGATGAATATGAAAACTATTTTTTTAAGTATAGATACCAAATTCATATTTTCAGGCAACTTTAATTTCGGCACGAATTTTTGAATAGTATCGCCTGAAAGTCCTACTAATTCAGAAACTATAGTTGCCAACATATACCCTATATAAGCCACTAAGCCGGCACCTATAATATTTGGTATAAAGGTTAAAAAGCTATTTAGTAAATTCTTTACAGGGTCTAAAACGTTTGTCATGCCTAATTTTTCTAAAACCAACATAAAAACGAAGATCATAATAAGGAAATAAAGAAGCTTTCCAATAAATTTTGATAAGGTAATTTTATCTGTACCTAACTTATCGTCAACTTTAGTTCTTTTAATAAGCTTGGTTATTAATCTTTTTAGGAATCCCGCAACTATCCATCCAATAATTAGGATAGCGAGTGCAGCTAAGGTATTTGGAAGGTAACCTCCAATAGAATTAGATAAGCTGTCTGTAATATTTTGTAGAAATTCCATATAGTGAAATATAAAAATGGTTAGTGTCTATAGTTATGACACAGAATAAATGGATAAGTCACAATTTTTTTAATAAAGTTGATTTAGCAAGTGCCACTTAATCGAAATGTAATGGAAGTAAGAATGTCAATTGCCTAAGATTTATTAGATTTGTTGCTCTACAAGGATGATTTCTCTCCTACGCTGAATTTTCGAATCTTCGAAAGGAAAAAGGTATAGAAGGAATTACTGAAGTTTTATATTAAAGTAATTTACATCATGTCAATTTTAGAAAAAATGTCATCTACTGATGCGATAGCATTAGAAGAAAAGTACGGAGCACACAATTACCATCCCTTACCAGTAGTCTTAAATAGGGGTGAAGGAGTATTTGTTTGGGATTTGGAGGATAGAAAATATTATGATTTTCTTTCAGCTTATTCCGCAATTAATCAAGGGCATTGCCATCCAAAAATTGTGGATGCGTTAATTAATCAATCTAAAAAATTGACCTTGACATCGAGAGCATTTCATAATGATATGCTTGGTAAGTATGAGGAATATGCTTGTAAAATCTTTGGATTTGATAAGTTATTGCCAATGAACACTGGTGCAGAAGCAGTTGAGACCGCTTTAAAAGTATGCAGAAAATGGGCATATGAGAAAAAGGGTATTGCTGAAAACAAAGCACAGATTGTAGTTTGTGAAAATAATTTTCATGGGCGTACCACTACTATCATTTCATTTTCCAATGATCCTGTTGCTCGTGAAAATTTCGGACCTTTTACCGATGGGTTTATCAAAATTGAATACAATAATCTTAAAGCATTAGAAACCGCATTAGAAAACAATTCTAATATAGCTGGATTTTTGGTTGAGCCAATACAAGGTGAGGCCGGTGTTTACGTACCATCTGAGAACTATTTGACAAATGCAAAGGCGTTGTGCGAAAAACATAATGTACTTTTTATCGCCGATGAAGTTCAAACAGGTATTGCTAGAACAGGTAAAATGCTTGCGGTTGATCATGAAAATGTAAAACCAGATATTCTTATTTTAGGTAAGGCATTATCGGGTGGTGTTTATCCGGTTTCTGCTGTCTTAGCAAATAATGAGATAATGGATGTAATTAATCCTGGAAATCATGGTAGTACTTTTGGTGGAAATCCTATTGCTGCGGCAGTAGCAATGGCTGCATTAAAAGTGATTGAAGATGAGCAATTAGCTCAGAATGCACTAGAACTTGGTGAGTTATTTAGAAATGAAATGAATGCGTTTATTTCAAATTCAACAATTGTTAAAAAGGTACGTGGTAAAGGTTTACTTAATGCTATTTTAATAAATGATACTGAGGAAAGTTCTACAGCTTGGGATATTTGTATGGCTCTGAAAGAAAATGGACTGCTAGCAAAACCAACACATGGTAATATTATTCGATTTGCCCCACCGTTAGTAATGAATAAGGAGCAATTGTTAGATTGTGTTTCAATTATTACAAACACTTTAGTGCAGTTTGAGAAGTAAATAAAATAAAGCCAGCCTTTTATTTTAAAGGGCTGGCTATTATCTTAACATTATGTATTGATTTATAGTTAAGGATCTAATTATTCACCCAACATTTCTTCAATTTTTTCTTGCATTAATTCTTGATCCTGTAATGCATCTATACCAAAAGTAGATACAGCCCATACAGACATGAGTAAATAAATCGCACTAAGTGCAATTCCGATGTATGCTAAAACTTTACCAGTTTTTACATTTCCAAAATCAGTATACATTTCAGGGTTTTGATTGTATAAAGCTGTTGCTTTGTTAGCCATTACAACGGCGATAATTCCGAAGATAAGGCCAAGTACGCCATAACAGCAGCAAGTGACAATCGAAAGAATTCCGAATACAAGAATAAGTGTAGCATTAGGTAGTTTTTGTTGTTCCATAGTTTTTAGTGGATTAGGTTATTCATTTTTAATATATAATTTATTAGAATAGTAGCTCCGGTTACAACGCCAAGGAATATTTTTATCTGTGTCTCGAAGCGAAATTTTATAAATTGACTGGCTATTACAAAGAAAACAAGAGCAACCAAGCCATAAATAGCCGGGTACATATCAAAGGCAGCGCCAAATTCGCCTTTAACAAGATGAACAGCAGAACGTTGCATACCACAACCTGGGCAATCGATTCCAAAAAGTTCCTTATTCATGCAAGGGAGCATAAAATCTTCAATAGAAACTAAAAGCGGTACTAACGGTATTTTCATCTTAACATTAATTGCAAGCTGAAAATTAGCATTATTTTTGATAAAATATACTACAAACATGACTGTTTTTCAATTGGGTGATAAGGTTGAAGTGTTAGATGATACTATTTCTGGGGTGGTTATTGCTATTAATGGAAGTGATATAGAAATTGAATCTAATGAGGGTTTTGAAATGACTTTTTCTGCTAAAGAATTGGTAAAAGTTGTAAAAAATGACGCTATGCGAATTAGTAGTTCAGATATTTCTAGGGCTAAAGCCGAAAAAGAATTGCCTAAAAAGAGAAAAGCACAAGTAATGAGTAAGAAGGAACGAAATGCTCCAAAAATGGAAGTAGACCTTCACATTAATCAATTGGTTAAATCACCTAAAGGCATGTCTAATTTTGATATGTTGAATATTCAATTAGAAACGGCCAAGCGGCAATTAGATTTTGCAATTCGTAACCGCATTCAAAAAATAGTATTTATACATGGTGTAGGTGAGGGGGTTCTAAAAGAAGAGTTGTATACTATGTTTCGCAGATATGAGAATTTAAAATACTACGATGCAGAATATAAGAAATATGGTACAGGAGCAACGGAAGTATACTTATATCAGAATTCTTAGCGGATTATTCTGATTTTATAGTCGTAAATGTTCCGAAATCGTTAATAGTTAGGTCAGTTATTCGGCTATCAGACTCAGTTTCAAAAGTAACATCTGTTAGTTGCAATGTATGCTCAAACGTAATTGAGTCGATTTCTATAGTATTAATTAACACCTTGCCATTTATTGCTACAATTTCACTAATCGCTTGAGGATCTGTAACGGGAACGTCATTACAGAAATATGTTTTGCTTACTGTTCCGGAAAACAAGCGATAGGTTAGGGTTGAGCCTGAACCTATTGTACTTTCTATTTCCTCAACAGATGCTTCATTTAATAGTTTTCCATCTTCCAACTCTAAAATTAAAGACTCATCATCATTAATTTTGAAGAATAAATTGGTGTCAATAGATCCCGTCTCACAAGTCTCAATGTCATAACTGTCAAAGTCAATGGTTTCAATCTCTATATCACCATCATCACAAGATAGAATTAAAAAAAGTAGACCAAGAAAAAGGGTTTTTTGCATGCTCCAAATTTAATGAACTTCTAGCTTTGTTTTAACGCGTTTTGGGGAGAAATTAACGTTAATTAAATTATTTTTGCATGATTAATATAGTACAGTAGACAAATGGACAAAGTTTATTTAGATAACGCCGCAACTACCTGTGTAAGACCAGAGGTAATTGAAAAGATGCAAAAAGCACTTGCTGAATGCTATGGAAACCCTTCATCAACACACAGTTTTGGTCGAACGGCAAAAACGGCCATAGAAACCGCTAGAAAGACGATTGCAAAGTATTTAAATGCGCATCCTTCTGAAATAATTTTCACATCTGGAGGAACGGAGGCTGATAATATGATTTTACGTTGTGCAGTACGAGATTTAGAAGTGAAAACTATAATAACTACTAAAATTGAGCATCATGCAGTTTTACATACCGTTGAAGATTTAGAGAAAGAGGGCAAAATCACGGTGCATTATGTTGATTTAGATGAATACGGTAATCCAGATTTAGAACATTTAAAATCCTTATTGCTGCAAGATGACTCAAAAAAGTTGGTGAGTTTAATGCACGTAAATAATGAAATAGGAAATAAAATTGATATTGATGCAGTATGTGCATTATGTAAAGAAAATAGTGCGTTAATACATTCTGATACAGTACAATCTATTGGTCATTATACTTGGGATGTTCAAAATACGCCTATAGATTTCATGACTGCTGCTGCACATAAATTTCATGGTCCTAAAGGAATAGGATTTGCGTATTTACGAAGAAATAGTGGTCTAAAGCCCATGATTTCCGGCGGTTCACAAGAACGTGGCTTTAGAGCAGGTACAGAATCGTATCATAATATAATAGGACTAGAAGAAGCATTTGTGCAATCTTATGATAATCTAGCCTTTGAAAGTTCGAAGGTTTTAGCCTTGAAAAACCATTTTATCAAACGATTAAAGGAAGAAATACCAGGAGTGAAATTCAATGGACATTCTGCGGATAGTGCAAATAGTACTTATACACTTGTAAACGTTAATTTGCCGGTCACTCCAGAAAAAGCATTAATGCTTTTGTTTAATCTAGACGTAAAAGGAATTGCCTGCTCAAAAGGGAGCGCTTGTCAATCTGGAAGTAACTTGGGTTCACATGTTTTAAATGAAGTGCTAACTGATAAAGAATTACAAAAGCCATCCATTCGCTTTTCATTTTCAATTTATAATACTAAAGAAGAATTAGATTATACAGTTTCTGTTTTAAAGGAATTTGTAGCACAATAACTGTTACAAATTATCTATTAGCTTCTTCGCGTTTTTTTCTGTCTTTTTTGCGTTCTCTATCGTAGGGAAATTTTCTTGCGGCCTGTTTCATCATCTGATCAATAAGATCCATCGTATTTTTACCAGTTTTCTTATTTATTTTCTTTTCGTATTTCCAAAGTAGTTTTCCGGTTTTGCCATCACTTATTTTTATGCCAATCCTTCCGTAGTCAGACGCTCCTGAAAAATAATCTAGAATACTAAAATCTGTCGGTATTCCTTCAGATAATAAAATAGTAAGGTCGATATTCCCACTTATTACGCCATCAACACCTAACATTTCTGATAGTTGTTTTGTCGTATAAATGTCCATATTTTCATAGTCAACTTTATTCTGTGCTAATATGGCTTTAGTATCTTTAGCATTTTGAAAGTCAACTACAAATTTTTTCTTTTCTCTTCTTTTAGAAAAATATGTTTCTAAAGCGTTTTGTACGGCATAACCTTCTCTTTCTTCTAATGCATTCAACTCTTGTTTAGAGAGTTTTTCGTCTAAGTCGAGATTGGTAAGGAAAGGTAAAATGGCTAAGGTTTGCTGCTCTTCAGCTAATTCATCAAATTTATTATTCTCATAAATATTCTTTTGCGCCTTAATTGCAAAAGTTACCATTAGCAATAATGGAAAAATTAATTTTTTCATGAGACTTATTTTGTTATACATTTTAAAAGCGCATTTTCAATCTTAAATTTAATACTCTACTGGTCATATAATTCGGAATAGCATATTCATTTTTACTATCTACATCGCGCACCCAAGTATTGGTAATTGAATTTTGATTGTTAAACATATTGAATATTTCAATTCCCATGCTAAGGTCTTTAATTTTATTCAACCAATGCTTTTTTGGATAATTTTTATCAGCGTCTACAAAAATATATGAAATTCCTAAATCAGCGCGTTTGTAATCATTTAATCTATTCTGAAAAATATAAGGATCAGCATAACTTGGAGACCCGCCAGGTACGCCGGTATTGTAAACTAAGTTTAAGTACATTTTTAAATTCGGAATGTTAGGAATATAGTCTTGAAACAAAAGTGCAACTTTTAGACGTTGGTCTGTAGGTCTAGCAATAAAACCTTTTGAATCAATATTTTCTTCTGTCTGTAAATATCCAATACTTACCCAAGATTCTGTGCCAGGTACAAATGCACCATTCATTCTAAGTTCTGCACCGTATACATAGCCAATAGTGTTATTGTTTGCGCTATACCGAATACGTACATCGTCTAATGTGTAAGAATTTACATTATTCAAGTCTTTATAGTAAAGTTCACCGGTAAGATTAAAAGGGCGTTCCCACAGTAAAAAACTATATTCTGTTCCTAGTACTGCGTGAATTGCATTTTGCGCCGCTACATCAGATTGTATAGTTCCTGTATTATCACGCAGTTCACGGTAGAATGGCGGTTGATGATATAGGCCGCCTGATAATCGAAAAATTATGTCTTTTTCCCAATTGGGTTTTAATGCAAATTGCGCTCTTGGACTAACAACACTCTGTCTAACTTTAGGTATATCTTTGCCACTTACCGTCCAGAGATGTCCTCTTATACCAAGGTTATAGTAAATATCTGTCTCTCCATATTGGTCTCTTTCACTAATTTGAGCAAAAGCTGTAAACCTATTTGTTTTAACAAAATTGGTTGCATACAAACTAGTGTAAGGAACAAGTTCTTCATCAAAAGATTCATACGGTTCGTCATTCGCAAACTCCGTTATTGGAGGGCGAATACTAAAACCAATAGAATCGATAAATTCAGATTCTCTTAATTGGTCTCGAATATCTTCATGTGTAAATTTAGTTCCCCATTCTAGTTTTGTATCATTATTTCGGTAAATACCTTTGTGTTGTAAATTGAAAATAAGCGCATCGAGGTCATTTCTAGTTCGATTAAATTGTGATCCTAGTCCTCTAGATGCTACAGGGTCTCCTAAGAAATTTTCGTTTAAACTAGTGTCTACACCACTCAGTTCATACGTAGCAATTATATCTGAGTATTCTTCTTCTGTAGTATGGTATAAAGACGAAATTAATTTAAGATCTAGTCTGTCATTTAAATGATAAGTACCTTTTAAGGCGCCAAATACAGTGCTATATCTATTATTTTCATTGCCTTGATAAAATACAGAAAGTGTTCTAGGTTGATTTAAAGTTCCAAAAGTTGTTTCTCTATTTAAAGGTTCGTTTTGATAGTCATTAACAGAAATGTTACCCAAAAATCCTAAATCGAACTTGTTCGAAAAGCGATAGGTTGAGTAACTCTGTAAATCAACAAAAACCGGATTGAAATTTGTTTTGGTTTGTTGGCTGTTAACCAAAAGGCTATTGTTTCTGTAGCGCATACCGGTAATATTTCCGAATTTTTTATTTTTAGAAAGTGTTTCTATAGCGGCGCTAGCCCCCAAAAAACTGAGGTCTAATTGTACTTCAAAATTAGTTGGATTTTTATATGTGATATCTAGAACAGAAGATAATTTATCTCCATATTTAGCTTGAAAACCTCCAGGCGAAAATTTTACATTTTGTGTTAGGTTACTATTCACGAAACTCAAACCTTCTTGTTGTGCAGCACGAATTAAAAATGGGCGATACACCTCAATTTCATTTATATAAACTAAATTTTCATCATAATTACCTCCTCTAACAGAGTACTGTGTACTAAGCTCATTATTAGAAGAAACACCAGGTAGTAATTTTAAAATATTCTCAACACCTGCATTTGCACCTGGAATTCGACGGACTAGATTTGGGGGTACAGTCGTAACACCTTCTACATTTTTCTCTCCAGTAGGGGTAACCGTTACACCGTCTACCTGAATAGCATCAGCTTTCATGATTGGATTGAATTCAAAAATCTCATTCGTATTTAGAATAAGATTTTCAACCATAATATTTTTTAATCCTAAAAATGAAAAAGTAATTGATGTTTCTTTGTCCGCTATTAATTTTAGTAGGTAAAAACCATTTTCATCTGTAAAAGTGCCACCACCGGTAGTTTTAATATTTACTTTGGCAATAGGTTCATTTTTTTCATTGAGAACAACCCCTGTTATAGAAGCAGTTTGTCCAATCATTTGTATTGATTGAAAAAAGAGAAGGATAATTAAAATGGTTTTTAAACACTTCAAACCGTTTTATTTTCTGTAGAATGTACTCGTAAAGGTAGACGTATTTCCTACATTGTCAGTTACTTCAACTTTTAGAATGCAATCTTTTTTATCAAGAATTTTATCATCAAAATTGTAAGTAAGAGTACTTTTTTTGGGTTCGTATTCCATTAAAATCCATTCTCCATTCAAAGTTGCAGAATAAGTATTTATGCCGCTTAGGTCATCTGAAATACGTAATCTAAGATAACTGTAATTGTTTAACCATTGCTTTTCTTTAAAATTTGAAGCCTTAATTTTTGGCGCTTCGGTATCTTTAGCCAAAGTGTAAGTGCCTAAATTTCTAGTACGCGTAGTAAATGTTTCTCCTCTTTTATAAGTTGATGCATAACTGGGTTTGTTATTCTTACCTAAACGGGCAATAAAAAGTTGTTTGCGTTCTTGATCAGAATATTTTGTAACGTCAAAAGTTATAGTAAAATTTCTATGTGCTGCCACACGACTGTTATGTATTGTAACTGTATCTTTTCCTTTTTTTAAGTCGATATAAAAATTATCGTAAAAAGTATTGGTTGGAAAATATACGTTTGCTGCACCTAAATCGAAATTGTTTGGCTTTTTAGCTACGATGTAGTTTTCTGTCTTTTCAGCTTTTTTGATATTTTTCAAAACTTCTTTTTTACCATGTACAGGTATAATTGCCTTTACTTTGTTTCCTTCAAAATCTTTGAGTAAAACTTCAACATTGTAATCTAACCCTTCCTTAATAACAATTTTACCATTGTTATGTAATTGATTATAAATACTTAGCTTATTACTAGGTGTCTTAAAAAGCTTTTGAATTTTTTGGCGATACTTTCCGTAATAGTCGTAATCAATTAAGGTATTGATGTATCTAGATTCTGTAAAAGAGAAAGTTTCAAAGTCGTATTCAGAATAGATTTTTCCATTTACAATTTGTGTAGCAGCGTACAATCCATTTTTGTTAGCAGCTAAATCTTGTCTGTCAAAAGCTACCATTCCAAATCCAATTGTACCTATTGCCGTAACGTCATCCGCTTTAAAAGTGCCATCTTTTTGTCTTTTAAAGTTTATCGCTGTTCTAGTATTGCCTTGGTTTATTTGTGAATCTTCTGATAGGGGGTAACCAAAAAGTTTCACTAAACTAGGGTTTGTGGCATCAAGTACTTCTAGACCATAAAAAAGCGGATTTGTAGGTTTTTCACTAACACTACTCCTAATTTCGAAATGTAAGTGAGGTCCGGAAGAGCTACCAGTATTTCCGCCGTAGGCGATAACTTGGCCTTTCTCAATTTTCACTTCGCCAAAATCTGGAAAAACTTCAACCTCGTAGGATCTTTTTTTATACTGTGCTTTTTTAATATATTCTTCTATTTCAGGTGAAAATTTTTGCAAATGGCCATAAACTGAAGTATAACCATTAGGGTGAGCAATGTAAATTACTTTGCCATAACCCCAATGTGCAATTTTAATTCGTGTTACGGTACCATCACCAATTGCATATATTGGCAAGCCTTGCCTTTGTTGGGTTTTAATATCGATACCAGAATGAAAATGATTTGACCTTAGTTCGCCAAACGAACCGGCCAGAATTAACGGTATATCCATAGGAGACCTAAAGGCATCCTTGGGATATTTATCTTGTGCAAAAACAACAGTACACAATAAAAATAGTAAACCAAATGTGGCTTTTCTCATAATTAAGATCAAGGTAAAGCGAAGGTAATTAAACACATCGACTTCAAAAAAAGTCGCTCAAAATAATTTTTCGCCCATGTTTTTAACGAAAAATACCTAAACCTGTTGCCTAGTTAAAGTATTACTTTAAGAAAATTTGTAAAAAGCATTGCTAAATCGTAAGATGTATGTTAACTTTGTGTATAACGCATTGAGTTTAGTAAATGAGCGAATTGGTCAAAATTGTTGACTCACTGGAGAACAAGATTAGTAAATTGTTACATAAGCTAGAGCTTTTAAATCAGGCTAATAGTAAGTTGGAACATGAGCTAAACTCCATTAAAAATAATCACCAAAGTGTGCAAAACTCTGTCTCTGAATGGGAAGAGAAGTACAAATCGCTGGTGTTAGCAAACTCAATGCTAGGCAGTAATACAAATAAAACAGAAGCTAAGCTTAAAATAAATACACTGATTCGAGAATTGGATCATTGCATTGCCCAACTGGCTGAATAATAAATAGTTAATATAATAATGGCGGAAAAGCTAAAAATAAAGCTTTCGATTGCAGATAGAGTATACCCTCTAACGATTGACCCAAGTCAAGAAGAAGGTTTACGCAAAGCCGCTAAAAATATTGAACAGTTGGCAAAAAAGTTTGAACAAAATTATGCCGTTCGAGATAAGCAAGATGTGTTAGCCATGTGCGCACTTCAATTTGCCTCTAAAATAGAACAGCGTGGTATTGATAGTTCATCGGGTACACAAGAAGCGATAGATCGCTTATCCGCACTTGATGATTTGGTAAGTTCAAAGCTTGGTTTAAAATAAATACGTTCTTTAAAATACATTAGTTACTGCCCACATTGGTAATATCTTTTGACAAACTCAACATTAATTTTGTTTAAAAAGGGTGAGTTTAAGTTGTAAAAGCAGGCCTTACTTGTATAAGGATTCTTGATCAGCTTGGTAGCCCTAAACCTGTTTACTGGAGTTTGTACAAAACTTCTCCAATGTGGGCTTTTTTTTACGCAAAACTTATGGTTTTGCTAATACGACTAAGAGGTCGTGTATCAGAATCAAAACTTTAGACAATTCTAAAGCAGTACTTAAATCTAATCATATGGATAATATCACAATAGCGGTTGCGGCCGTTGTAGGCCTAGCAGTAGGTTTTATAATAGCAAAGGTTATGGAAAAAGGCAAAGCCTCCAAGACTATTGCTAATGCAAAGAATGATGCAAATAGCATTTTAAAAGACGCAAAATTAGAAGCGGAGAGTATTAAAAAGGACAAGATTTTTCAGGCAAAAGAAAAATTTCTTGAACTAAAGGCTGAACATGAAAAAGTTATAAATAATAAGGATAAGAAGATAAATGAAGCTGAAAAACGCACGCGAGATAAAGAATCTCAAATTAGCAGTGAGCTAGCGAAAAGTAAAAAATTGAATGATCAACTGGGCCATAAACTTAAGGAAGTTGAGCATAAAAATGATTTTTTAGGTAAGAAGCAGACTGAGCTAGAAAAATTGCACTCAAGTAAAGTACAACAATTAGAAGTTATATCTGGTTTATCGGCCGATGACGCAAAAGGGCAGTTAATGGAGTCGTTGAAAGAAACGGCGAAAACAGAGGCAATGGCGTTCATTCAAACTACAGTCGAAGAAGCAAAGCTTACGGCACAGCAAGAAGCTAGAAAAATTGTTATTAATACCATACAAAGAGTTGGAACAGAAGAGGCAGTAGAAAATTGTGTTTCTGTTTTTAATATTGAATCAGACGACGTTAAGGGTAGAATTATTGGTAGAGAAGGGCGTAACATTAGAGCCTTAGAATCTGCTACGGGAGTAGAAATTATTGTGGATGATACGCCGGAGGCAATTATTCTTTCTTGTTTCGACTCTGTTCGAAGAGAGGTAGCTCGTTTGTCTTTGCATAAGTTAGTTACAGATGGTAGAATACATCCTGCAAGAATTGAAGAGATTGTAAAAAAGACAGAAAAGCAAATTGAACAAGAAATAGTTGAGGTTGGTAAGCGTGCAATTATTGATTTGGGAATTCACGGTTTACATCCCGAATTGGTACGTGCAGTAGGTAGAATGAAGTATCGTTCGTCTTACGGACAGAACCTATTACAACACTCAAGAGAAGTTTCTAAGTTGTGTGGAATTATGGCTGCGGAACTAGGGTTGAATCCAAAAATAGCTAAGCGTGCGGGACTCTTACATGATATTGGTAAGGTTCCTAATACTGAAGCGGAAATTGAAACGCCACATGCAATACTCGGAATGCAATGGGCGGAGAAGTATGGTGAAAAAGCAGATGTATGTAATGCCATAGGTGCGCACCACGACGAGATTGAAATGACAAACTTAATTTCTCCTATAGTACAAGTTTGTGATGCGATTAGTGGAGCAAGGCCAGGTGCAAGAAGACAAGTTCTAGATTCGTATATACAACGTTTAAAAGATTTAGAAGAAGTGGCCTTTGGCTTTCCTGGCGTTCAAAAAGCTTATGCTATACAAGCAGGTAGAGAACTTAGGGTTATAGTTGAAAGTGAAAAAGTAACTGATGAAAAAGCTTCACAATTATCTTTTGAAATTTCACAAAAAATACAAACGGATATGACGTATCCAGGACAAGTGAAAGTAACGGTTATTCGCGAAACGCGTGCTGTGAATGTCGCGAGGTAAATAAAGTAATACAACATTTTTTAGCGGGGCTTTATAGCCCCGCTTTTTTTTTGAGTATTACAATTTTGTATGATTATTATCATGATTTAGGTGCATTTTTGTTTGTAGTTTTAAGTATAATTTAAAATTATATCGACATGAAAAAACGTACACCAATTTCTGAGATTATGACTAAGAATGTCATAACGTTAAATACAACTGATGATTTGGATACTGCAGAACGCTTATTTAAAAAGAATAAGATTAGGCATATTCCTGTAGTCTCGGGAAAAGAAGTCATTGGAATGTTGAGTCTTACAGATTTACTACGCATAAGTTTCGCTGATGCAGCAGATGAAGAAGACGAGTCTGTAGAGACGATTGTTTACAATATGTTTACAATTGAACAGGTTATGGCTAAGAATTTAATTAGTGTGCCATCTACAGCAACAGTTAAAGAAGTTGCTCATATATTATCCAAAAGAGAATTTCATGCAATTCCTGTAATTGATAATGGAGAAATAAGTGGTATTGTTACCACTACCGATTTAATTAATTATCTAATAGAACAGTTTTAAAAGTATTATTGTTTCTCAGCTAGACTATGCGGAACATCAGTAATGCATTAAAATAAAATAGCCCTTTATTTATATTTAAATAAAGGGCTTTTAATAAAATTTGTAGAGATTTTATCTATGAATTGTTTGAGTTCTATCCGGTCCGACAGAAACTATTTTAATTGGCACTTCCAATTCTTTTTCTAAGAAATCGATATAAGAATTAAGAGTCGCTGGCAATTCATTATCAGAACTCATTTTAGTTAAGTCATCTTCCCAGCCTTTAACTTCTGTAAAGATTGGAGTTACATTTTCGGGCTCTATATTATAAGGTAAATGTGAAATTTCTTTTCCTTGATAATTATAAGAAGTACATATTTTCAATGTTTTGAATCCACTTAGAACATCACCTTTCATCATCATAAGGTCAGTAACGCCATTAACTTGAACGGCATATTTTAGTGCAACTAAATCTAACCATCCACATCTTCTTGGACGACCAGTGGTTGCTCCGAATTCATTACCAACTTTAGCCATTATTTTACCGTCTTCATCAAAAAGTTCGGTAGGGAATGGACCACTACCCACACGGGTAGTATAAGCCTTGAAAATTCCAAATACTTTTCCAATTTTATTAGGAGGAACTCCTAAGCCAGTACAAGCACCAGCGGCAGTTGTATTTGATGAAGTAACAAATGGGTAAGTTCCAAAATCTATATCAAGTAAAGAACCTTGAGCTCCTTCTGCTAATATTTTTTTTCCTTCACGTTGTGCTTGGTGTAGGTATTCTTCACTATCAATAAAAGTTAGTTTTTTAAGCTCTTCTACACCTTCGTAAAATTCAACTTCTAAATCTTTTAGGTCATATTCTAGATCAACATTATAATAGTCAATCATACTTTCGTGCTTATCAGCTAAAGCTCTGTACTTGTCTTTCCAGTTATCAAGTTCAAGATCGCCAACACGCATACCATTTCTGCCTGTTTTATCCATATAAGTTGGACCAATACCTTTTAAGGTAGAACCAATCTTAGCTTTGCCTTTAGAAGCTTCAGAAGCAGCATCAAGCAAACGATGTGTTGGCAAAATTAAATGTGCTTTTCTTGATATGAAAAGTTTCGATTTAATATCTAGATTAAACTTTTTTAAGTTGTCTAGTTCTTTCTTAAATATTACAGGATCAATAACGACTCCGTTACCTACAATGTTTATCGCGTTATCGTGAAAAATACCAGATGGAATAGTATGTAAAACATGCTTAATTCCGTCGAATTCTAGGGTATGTCCAGCATTAGGACCGCCTTGAAAACGGGCAATGATATCATAATTCTTAGTAAGTACGTCAACAATTTTTCCTTTTCCTTCGTCGCCCCATTGGAGGCCTAACAGTAGATCTACCGCCATGTATTAAATGCAATTATTGGTTAGTGGATTTTTCTTTATTTTTTGTGCCGTAAAAATAGAGCGAGTGGTTATTGATTTTTATATCGAAAACTTCTTCTATTGTTTTTTTTATGGATTGTATTCTTGGATCGCAAAACTCCATTACTTCACCAGTATCCGTTAGGATAACATGGTCATGTTGTCTGTCAAAATATGATTTTTCATATTGCGCTTGATTCTTGCCAAACTGATGTTTGCGTACTAATTTGCAATCAAGTAAAAGTTCTATGGTATTATAAAGGGTAGCGCGACTAACCCTATAATTTTTATTCTTCATTTTAATATACAAAGACTCAATATCAAAATGATCGTCGCTTTCGTAAATTTCTTGAAGTATAGCGTATCGTTCGGGAGTTTTTCTATGTCCGTTTTCTCCTAGAAAGGAGGTGAATACACTTTTTACAATTTCTTGATTTTTGTTTTTCGCCATGATAGTACAAATACTGCCAAAGATGTAAATGTACGGCTATATTTCAATATAGATTAGGGAGGGCATATGAAAGTTTTCAACGTAAAATTGTATAATTTATAGGGTTTACCTAAAACTAGAGCCTTCGCACCTTATCGATACCGTTAATATCTTTCAATTTCTCAGTAAGAATTTTAATCATGGCTTTGTTTTTAACCACAACAGTTATTTTACCTGTAAAGGTTCCACCATCTGTACTAAAATTTAAATTACGCATATTTACATGCAAATTGTCGGAGATTACTTCGGTAATCTCACTAACAAGTCCAAGATTATCGATACCTGTTAATTGTATTACAGCTTTGAATTCTTCTTGTGATGAGTCAATCCAACGTGCATTAATTATACGATATGCGTAATGTGCTTGTAAAGAAATGGCATTAGGACAATTTTTGCTGTGTACTTTTATTCCTTCGTTCACACTTATAAATCCAAATACATTATCTCCTGGTATTGGGTTACAGCATTTAGATAAAGTATATTCTAATTTTTCTTCCTCCTTACCAAAAACTAACATATCATATTTAGAGGTAATTTCCTCCTTGTCAATGTTTTCTTGTACAGGGCTTCTTCGCATTTTATTTTTGAAGAAACTAATAAATGCATTGTTATATGATGACGCGAAATCTTTAATCATTTGATTGTCAATAACTCCAATGCCTATGCGGTAGAAAAGATCAAGACTAGTACTTAACTTAAAATGGGCTACCATTTTATTTATTGAATCTTCATTCAATTTTATTTTTTGAGACTTTAATTTTCTCCGCAGTGTTTCTTTTCCTTCTAGGGAAATAGATTTTTTCTCTTCTCGTAAGGAAGATTTTATTTTTGCCCGTGCTCTGGCAGATGTTGCATAATCTAACCAGTTCTGATTTGGTTTCGCCTGATCAGAGGTCATAATTTCTACTTGATCTCCACTATTAAGCGTGGTATTTAATGGTACAAGTTTTCCATTAACTTTTGCACCTCTAGTTCTGAGACCAACTTCGGTATGTACATTAAAAGCAAAATCTAAAGGAGTAGCTCCTTTAGGCAAAGATTTTAGTTCCCCTTTTGGAGTAAAAACAAATATTTCTTTAGAATACAGGTTCAATTTAAATTCTTCAACAAAATCTACAGCATTCGTATTTGAGCTTTCAAGAGCCTCTTGTAATTTATTCAGCCAGATTTCTATGCCTTTTTCTCCTTGGTCTCCATGTTTATATTTAAAATGTGCTGCGTAACCTTTTTCAGCAATTTCGTGCATTCGTTCACTTCGAATTTGAACTTCAACCCAACGCCCTTTGGGTCCCATTACAGTTATATGAAGCGCTTCATAACCTGTAGATTTTGGTGATGATATCCAATCTCTTAAACGAACAGGGTTCGGAGTGAAGTGGTCAGTAACAATAGAATAGATTTTCCAAGCAATAAATTTTTCATTCCGAGAATCTGCTTTATAAATAATTCGAATAGCAAATTTGTCATAAATCTCATTGAAGTTGACATTTTGCGCTTTCATTTTTCTCCGAATGGAAAAAATTGATTTCATTCGGCCTTTGATGTAATAGTTGAGTTTTTCCTTTTTTAATGAATCGTCAATTATTCCCGAAAATGCATCAATATATGCCTGTTGTTCTTCTTTAGATTCTTCAATTTTACTTGCAATATCTGTATATACATCAGGCTCCGTGTATTTTAAACTTAGGTCTTCAAGTTCTGTCTTAATATTATAAAGTCCGATTCTATGCGCTAGCGGTGCATAGATATAGAGCGTCTCCGAAGCCATTTGAACTTGCTTATGTTCAGGCATGGCATCCATGGTAAGCATGTTATGATATCGGTCTGCGATTTTAATGATAATTACCCGAACATCATCGTTCAAAGTAAGCAACATTTTTCTGAAGTTTTCTGCTTGTTGTGAGGTGCTTGTATCCTTTTTTAGGTGGGCTATTTTGGTTAATCCATCAACTATTCTGGCAATGGTTTCACCAAACATTCTTTCGATATCGTCAAGCGTATATTCGGTGTCTTCAACAACATCATGCAATAGCGCAGAAGCAATAGAAGTTGCATCCAATCCAATTTCTGAAGCTACAATTTTAGCAACAGCAATAGGGTGAAACACATAAGCTTCGCCTGATTTTCTGCGTTGATTTTTGTGTCCATCAACGGCAACTTCAAATGCAGAGCGTATCAGCTTTTTATCATCTTCAGAAAGCGTCTGATAGCTGATGCCCAACAATTCTTTGTATTGCTTGGCAATTTCTTTATTCTCTTGTTCTATAGCGGTTTGCGTCATACTATATTAAAAATACGCCGATCTTTGATAGTACACAACAAAAATTACATCTACTGTAATTTAATACGATAAAAGTTAATCTGGTATGTTGAAGCCATATTATGACTTCAGATTTCGTATTCTTTCGATTAATGGTGGATGAGAATAATGCATAAATACAAAAGCCGGATGTGGAGTAAGATTACTCAAACTATTTTTAGAAAGTTTCTTTAGTGAAGTGATTAGGGGTTGACTAGTAAAGGTGTTTTTCGCATAATCATCTGCTTGAAATTCAAATTTACGAGAGAGATAATTCATAATCAATCCTGTTAATTCTGAAATGGGACTGTATAAAATTCCGAAGCCAATTAATGCAGCATGAAAACTAGATTGCGAGACCCCTATTGCGTGAGAAACATCAGGATTATTCACGAATAGAGAAAGTACAAATAGTGTTACCCCTGTTAATAAAAGGGAAGCGCCCATATTAAAGATGATATGTTTTCTTTTGTAATGTCCTACTTCGTGCGCAAGAACTGCAACAATTTCATCTTCATTTAAATCATTAATTAAGGTGTCATATAATGTTACTCTTTTTTCGCGCCCAAAACCGGAGAAATATGCATTGGCTTTCGTTGATCTTTTAGAACCATCGATTACAAATATATTATTCAGTTCAAAACCAACTTTTTCTGCATAGGTAGTAATTTTTGTTTTTAATTCACCTTCCTCAAGTGGAGTTTGTTTATTGAAAAGCGGTACAATTAATCGGCTATAAAACAAATTCATAAATATTGAAAACACAGCAACAAGCGCCCATGCATATAACCAAAAATCACTGCCTGCCCATTGAAAAAACCAAAGAATAAGTGCTAAAATTCCACCACCTACAACTGAAAGCATTAACCATCCTTTTACTTTATCAATAAAAAAAAGTTTAGGTGTCGATTTATTGAAGCCGAATTTTTCTTCAATAACAAAGGTTTGATAATATGAAAAAGGTGTTGTTATTACAGAACTTCCAATCATAATAATTCCGAAGAATATTAAGGCAATTAAAATTGGTTTATCTGTGATACTACGTGCAAACTGGTCTACCCATTCAAAGCCTCCAAAAAGTAAAAATGCCAAAGTCAAAAGAATAGAAAATGATGAACTTAAGATTCCAAACTTATAGTTCGTCTGTTTATAATTCTGAGATTTACGATATTCTTCTTCGTCAAAAACATCAGACAATTCTTCTGGTACGGGGTCTCCATAGTGTTTCGCATTTAAATAATTCATTACTGTTTCAAGTGCGAATTGAAAAATTAAAATTGCAATAATAATGTAGAAGAAGTAGTTCAAATTTTAGATTTAAGAGGGAAAGCAGTGTTTAGTTAAAATTACGCTGTCTTTTCGCTTCAAAGATAAGTATTGCTGCTGATACCGATACATTCATTGAGTCTATTTGACCACTCATGGGAATAATTAGGTTTTGGTCGGTATTGTCTGTCCAAGTAGCTGTTAATCCTGTAGATTCTGTACCCATTACGATGGCTGTCGGGCCTTTAAAATCGATAGTAACATAGTTTTTTGATGCTTGTAATGAGGCTGTATAAATTGCGATATTTCTTTCTTTTAAAAAATCAATAACTTCTTGTGAAGTTGCTGTCGCAATGGTGTTAGTGAATACGCAACCGACGCTCGAACGAATTATATTGGGGTTGTACAAATCACCTTTTGGGTCTGCAATTATAACAGCATCTATATTTGCCGCATCAGCTGTGCGTAACATGGCACCAATATTTCCTGGTTTTTCAGGGGCTTCAAGAACAAGTATTAATGGGTTGTCTTTTTCCAACTTTAAAGTACTTAATCCGTGATCCTTAGATTCAACTACTGCAATAATACCTTCAGTAGTTTCTCTATAGGCTAATTTTTGATATACAGCTTTTGTAGTTGAAATAATTTCAGGCATTCTTCCATTATCAAACAAATTCGCTATAGCTTCAATGTTAATTAAACCTTCCTGAAATAGTATGGTTTTTATCTGATAACTTCCGTGGAGTGCCAATTGCAACTCTCGTAAACCTTCTAGAACAAATAGTCCACTTTTTTTGCGTTCACGAGATTTTTCTTTCAGTAAAAGAACTTTCTTTACTAAAGGATTTTGAATACTACTGATTTGTTTAATTTCACTCATCTGAACAAATGTAAAGAAAAGTAAAGGGGAGCGACCAACGGTATTCAATCTAAATATCAAAAATGAATAAAATTTTATCGATTATCGTAGTATTGATGTTTTTGAGCTGCAAAGAAAGTACTAAACAAGAAATACATAGTAAAGAGAACAAAAGTGTAGCAATTAAAGAGAAAACCAATAGCTCATTAACCACTATTCAGAAAGTTTTTGAAGCGCATGGAGGACTAAATTTGTGGAAAAGTTATAGAACATTAACCTTTACCTTACCAAAACCAAATGATGCTGAAACGCAGACAATAGATTTATATTCTAGAAAAGAAAAAATTGAAACTCCTAAATTGACAATGGGTTCAAATGGAACAGATATTTGGCTATTAGACGAAAGTGATTCTTATAAAGGCGATCCAATTTTTTATCATAATTTGATGTTTTATTTTTATAGTATGCCTTTTGTTTTTGGTGATAATGGAATAAATTATTCAGAAATTGAAAATTTAGAATTTGAAGGCAATAGTTATCCGGGTATTGGAATTTCTTTTGATGATGGTGTTGGTGTTTCATCAAAAGATGATTATCGTTTATATTATAACCCAGAAACGTTTCAAATGGTTTGGTTAGGTTATACAGTAAGTTATAGAAGCGGTGAAAAGTCAGATAATTTTAGTTGGATCCGATATAATGATTGGACTAATGTTGGTGGTTTGACACTGCCAAACTCAATTACTTGGTATGGGAGTGAAAATAAAAAGGTGACTGAGCCTCAAAAAACGGTGAATTTCGAAAACGTTAATATCAGTAAAAATGCAAATCCAAGTGAATTTTATGAAGTTCCTGAAAATGCCAAAGTGGTCACAAAGACTAAGTAAATCGGTATTTTTTAAGTAAATTGAGCCTTATTTTATAATCATATGGAATTGTTGCTATTTGGTATTGCTAAGGATATAGTGGGTAAATCTACAATTGATTTATCGCAAGAACTGGTTATGCCTAATTCGGTGCAAGAAGTAAAATTACTTTTAGCAAATGAGTATCCAGATTTTTCAAAACTATCATCGCTAGCCGTAGCTGTAAATAGCGAATATGCAGCTGACGATTTAGTTTTAAATGAAGGAGACGAAATTGCAATTATTCCACCAGTAAGCGGAGGCTGATGCAAGAATCTATCATAGAAATAGTCGATGTATTAAATGTTGACGGTGTATATAAAGAACTATCAGACCCTAAAAGTGGGGGTATCTGTGTTTTTGTTGGTACCGTACGCGATTTTACGAATAATGAGGAAGTTGTTTCACTAGAATTTGAAACATATAAAGCTATGGCAATTAAAGAGATGCAAAAAATTGCAGATCAAGCTATAGAAAAGTGGAAGTTAAATAAAGTTGTTATTCGTCATGCCGTAGGAATCAAAGGTGTTGAAGAGCCAGTAGTGGTTATTGGTGCTTCATCAGGACATAGAGATGCATGTTTTACCGCATGTAGATTTATGATTGATACACTTAAAGAAACGGTTCCGATTTGGAAAAAAGAAGTTTTCAAAAATAAAACCGTCTGGGTTTCTGCACATCCTTAAAAATTAATTATGAAGAAAATTGGATTGATTGGAGGTATGAGTTGGGAGTCTACCCAGATGTATTATAAAATTATAAATGAAAAAGTCCGTGAGATTTCAGGTGGCTTTCACTCAGCAAAGTGTACTATTGAATCCGTAGACTTTTCTGAAATACATGCTTTGCAAGCGGTAAATAATTGGGATGCCTTAGATGAAAAAATGGTTGAGGCTGCCACAAACTTAAAGAATGCCAAGGCAGAAATTTTACTTATTTGTGCTAATACTATGCATTTAAGCAGCGATGCTGTAATCAATGCTGTTGACATACCAATACTGCATATTGCAAGAGCTACTGGAGAGAAAATAAAAGATGCTGGGTTAAGTAAAGTGCTTATACTAGGTACTAAGTTTACTATGGAAAGAGATTTTTTTAGAAATATTCTTGCTCAAGAATTTAATATTGAAGTGCTTATACCAAATGAAGAAGATAGGGAAATCACGCACAACGTAATTTATGAGGAGTTGGTACAGGGAAAGATTAATGCTGGTTCTCGAGGGCAATATGTTCGAATTATATATGAGGCTGTAAAAGAAGGAGCAGAGGGAGTTATTTTGGGTTGTACAGAAATTCCACTTTTAATAGAACCCGAGCATGTTTCTATTCCAACTTTTGATACCACACGAATTCATGCAGAAAAAGCTGTAGCTTTTGCTTTGAATACGGTTGATGTAAATTAATAGATTTAAAAATGTCAAAAGAACTTTCACATGTAGATGAGGCCGGTAATGCCTCAATGGTAGATGTCTCTAATAAGCAGGCAAGCGCACGTAATGCCATTGCATCAGGGAAGGTTCTATTTCCTGCTGATGTTTTTGATAAGCTTGCTAGTCAAGACTTTCTTGGTCATAAAGGAAGTATAATTCAAACCGCAGTTATTGCCGGCATTCAAGCAGTAAAGAAAACGTCAGAATTGATTCCGCTATGTCATCAAATCAATCTATCAAAAATAAAAATTGATATTACTCCGATAGAAAATGCATTGCAAATAACTTGTCATGTAAAATGTAATGAGCAGACAGGTGTAGAAATGGAAGCACTAACAGGAGTTTCTGTTGCTGCCTTAACTATCTATGATATGTGTAAGGCGCTATCGCATGATATTACAATATCTGAAATACAATTGGAACAAAAATCAGGAGGTAAAAATGACTTCAATCGCTAAATTAAATGGACTAGTTTTATCTGGCGGGAAAAGTACCCGAATGGGAACAGATAAAGGACTTATAGAGTATCACAATACGCCACAACGCGAGCATTTATATCAATTGTTAAGTGAAGTATGTGAAAACACTTTCATTAGTCTAAGAGCTGAACAAGAAAAAGAGGCACCCTATGGATTTGCTACTATAACTGATGAAGATAATTTTAAAGGGCCATTTAATGGGATTTTATCAGCACACAATTTTGATAAGGATGCTGCATGGTTAATTCTAGCGTGCGACTTACCTTTAATAGATTTACCTGCGTTAAAAGAATTAATTGAAGGCCGTAATCCTGAAAAATATGCAACAGCTTTCGCTAATGATGAAGATCCTCTACCGGAACCACTTTGTGCTATTTGGGAGCCTTTAGCGCTTCAAAAGGCAATTACATATTTAGAGGCAGGTAATGGTAGTTGTCCGCGTAAATTTTTAATCAATAACGATACGAAACTTGTTTTTCCTGAAAATAAAAATGTAATTCTGAATGCGAATTCAGTGGAAGACTATCAAGTGGCTTTAGCAAAAATTTCAATAACATGAATTCTGGTAGGTACAACAGACAATCTATTTTAAAAGGTTTTGGCCCTGAAGCACAGCAAAAATTAACTAATGCAAAAGTTTTAGTGATTGGTGCAGGTGGTTTAGGAATTCCTGTTTTAACTTATTTAAATGCAATGGGAGTTGGTACTTTGGGCATTGTGGAGCAAGATGTGGTATCTGAAAGTAATTTACATCGACAAGTGATATATGTGGAGTCTGATATTGGGAGACCAAAAATTAAGGCCATTTATGAAAAATTAAAAGCTCGGAATTCTAACACAAAAATAATATTGCATAATTCTTTTTTGGTAAAAGAAAATGCCTTAAAAATAATTGCTGATTATGATGTGGTTGTTGATGCATCTGATAATTTCCCAACGCGTTATTTGGTGAACGACGCCTGTGTTATTTTAAAAAAGCCATTTGTATACGGAGCTTTACATGGTTTTGAAGGACAAGTAAGTGTTTTTAATTTCGAAGATGGACCTACATATCGTTGCCTTTTTCCGGATATGCCAAAAGCAGATGAAGTTCCAAATTGTAATGAACATGGTGTGCTTGGAATTTTACCAGGTATAATTGGAAATTTACAAGCATTAGAAACTATTAAAGTACTCACAGGAATAGGAGAAGTTTTATCTGGAAAATTATTGATTTTCAGTGCACTTGAGCAATCGTATCAAAAGATCAAGTTTAAGACGCGCCCTGATAACTTATTGATTTGTAAATTACAAGATTCTTATAATTGGCAAGACCCTTGTGAAATAATACCATCGATTTCTGCTGATAAAATTCAAGAGTTAATATCAAGGCAAGCTCAAATAATTGATTTAAGAACCATTGAAGAGTATGAAGATTTTCACTTATCAGAAAGTATACATATTCCTTTAAATACTATTGAGCAAAATTCAAATAAAATAGATTTTACAAATCCAGTTTATTTGCTTTGTCAATCTGGAAAACGAAGTGAAATCGCTTTCAAAAGATTACGAAAAGAATATCCTAAAACATTTTTTTATAATGTTTCGGGTGGATTAAATCAGTATTTGGCGACATGCTCTTAACCATACCTGAACTAATTTTTTTAGCAATAAGTTTCTTTATCGTTGCTACATTATACTCTTCAGTTGGCTTCGGTGGTGGATCTAGTTATTTGGCAATATTAACACTTGTTTTTGCTAGCTTTTTCGCTATTCGTAGTACTGCATTAGTATGTAATTTAATAGTGGTTTCAGGTAGTACGTATTTGTTTTATAGAAAGGGTTATATAGATTTTAAGAAGTTTCTTCCCTTTATATTAGCCAGTATTCCGTTTGCTTTTATTGGTGCTCGCTTTAAATTGCAAGAACATATTTTCTTTATAATTCTTGGTGCAGCTTTAATTATTTCGGCGGTAGCATTATTTTTTCAATCGATAACCGCTAATTCATCTGATGAGGTTAATCCTAATTATCCATCGTATGTTACGTATTTATTAGGAGCTGGTATTGGTTTGTTATCTGGATTAGTTGGTATAGGTGGTGGTATATTTTTAGCTCCTATACTTAATTATATGAAATGGGATAAATCTATAAAAATTGCGGCCTTGGCAAGTTTTTTTATTCTAGTAAATTCAATTTCGGGTATTGGAGGTTTATTAACTAAGGGTACATTCGAAATACCATGGATTGAAGCTACAGCATTAATAGTGGCAGTACTAATAGGAGGACAGTTAGGAGTGCGAATGAGCTTGAATCAATTTACTGGTAAGAGTATTAAATTAATTACTGCTGCTTTGGTATTAATGGTTGGGGTGCGGGTACTATTAATAAATGGATTGCAATTTACTTTTTAAATTCTCAAAAAATATTCCGAAAGCGAACAAAAGGATAAACCTCACCTTTTTTAAAGTCACTTTTGTTTTGGGGAAGAATTAATAAGCCATCAGTATTCGTTAAATTGGCAAAATCACCAGAACCATTCCCTTTTATGGGGGCTGCTAATAAAATGCCTTGCGCGTTGCTTTCAAGCGATGCCTCCAAGAAATAAACAAGGTTTGGTTTAAACTCAATGTCACTTTTTAATTGAACATAAAGTGTTTTCTCTTTTAGACCTAAAGATTTTTGAAGCCAATATTGAATATAAATATAGGTGCAAACAAAAGACGAAACAGGATTCCCTGGAAGAGCAAAAATTTTCTTGTTAGCTTCATTTGTCCCAAACCAAAATGGCTTGCCTGGGCGCTGTTGAATTTTGTGAAAATGTTTTTGGACTTTTAATTCTTGTAAAACTTCGGGGAGATAATCAAACTTGCCTTTAGAAACTCCTCCGGTAAAAACAAGTACGTCGAAATTCTCAAGTAAATCAGCAATAGTATTAAGCATTACCTCCTTGTTGTCTGGTAAATGTTTAAGCTCACCAAGAATACCCCATTCTCTTAAAGTTGCCTGAATTCCATAGACATTAGACTTTCGGATTTGGTGTAATTCAGGAACTTCTTCTACAGGTACCAGTTCATCACCAGTAGAAATTATAACAGTTTTGGGTAATTGAAAAACTTTCAATTCAGCTTTACCAACAGTAGCAGCTATGTTTATTTCTGCACTAGATAATTGCTTTCCTTTAGAAACAATTACATTTCCTTTAGCGATATCTATACCCTTAAAATGTACGTTTTGTTTAAATTTTAAGGCATCAATATTTACAGTTGCAATATTGTTTACCTCATTGATAGTTAGATCCTCATATCTAATAACTGTATCCACACCTTTAGGTAAAACAGCGCCAGTCATAACTTCAATACAACTGTTTTGTACTTTTAATGTTTTCTGTGGTGTGCCAGCTGCAGCGGTTGCCTCAATTAGAAAGTCGCGTTGCCCGTTTTCAAATTGTTCATAAACAATCGCAATTCCATCCATGGTAACCCGGTCAAAAGGAGGGAAGGGTCGGTCTGCAATTAAATCTTCAGCAAGGTATGCACCAATACAATTTTGAATTTGTCTTTTCTCTATTTTAAATACACTAGTATTTTCATCTAGAATAGAAAGTGCTTTTTCGTAAGTGATAAATGTATTCTCCATATCATCCTCCAATACTACTCATACTTTGCAATGCTGATTTAGGAGATTTGCGCATTTTTTCAGCTTCAAATCCATCCTTAGGTTTCAATCGAATAATCTCAGAAAATTTATTTGCTAGTTCGACATCAGAAACACCAGAACGAATAAAATCGCGAATATTAAAGACGCCATCATCATACAGGCAACTTTTAATTTCACCTTTAGCTGAAATACGTAATCTATTACAAGTGTTACAGAAAGTCCTAGAGAATGCAGCAATCACACCAATATTACCTTTGTAACCATCTACGGAAAGTAAACTTGCCGTATCACCATGTTTACCAGGTAATTCGTTTAATTTTGGAAAATGCTCTTTTAAATCAGCATAAATATCTTTCGCAGAATACAGTTCAAGATTTTCTTTATAACCTCCGTTAAAAGGCATCTCTTCTATAAACCGAACATCGACTTTAAAATCTTTGGTAAGTTCTGCAAGATCAATGATATCTTGGGTGTTAATACCTTTCATAATTACGGCATTAAGCTTGATTGAAAATCCATTTTCTACTAATAAATGGAAAGTCTGCATTACTTTTTCAAAATCGTCTCTACGTGTAATTTTATGAAAGCGCTCTGCATTCAACGAATCAATACTTAGGTTGATTTTAGTTATGCCTAATTCTTTTAACCGTTTTATATGTTTTTGTAAAAGTGTACCGTTGGAAGTTATATGAATGGAATCATAAGATTCTATTAAAGACGTATGTTCTAATAGCTGCATAAAATCTTTACGAAGAAAGGGTTCACCACCAGTAAATCGTACCTTTTTAAACCCTATACCGCCTAAAACTTTTAAAATACGTGTGATTTCTTCATAACTCAGCAATTCTTTTTTTGGCTCATATATAATACCCTCTGCTGGCATACAATAGAAACAGCGCAGATTACATCGGTCTGTTACGGCGATGCGAACATAATCTATTTGCCTGTTGTAAGAATCGTTCACTTGTTATTAATTTCTGAATGTGCAAATTACGAACTTTCGACAGAATCATCATGTTAATTACTACTGTAAACCTTTTATTTTAATAACTTGCCTTAGGTATGACTCATGAACTTAAAAATATAGTTGCGGCTTTTCTAGTTGCAAAAAAATTAAATCTGAAAACTGCATTAGCTACTGTTGTAGCTTTAGATGGATCGTCATATCGAAAGCCTGGAGTAAGAATGTTACTTCGGCAAGACGGACAGATGACCGGGGCAGTTAGTGGTGGATGTGTTGAAAAAGAAATTCTGCAGCAATCGCAAAGTGTTTTTAAAAAAAGCATTGCGAAGATGATGACTTATGATGGTCGTTATCGTTTAGGTTGTGAGGGAATACTATATATATTAATTGAACCTTTTGAACCAACAGAATCATTCATTTTAGCATTTGAAAAAATAATAGCTACACGAAAAAATTTCAATGTAAGTTCTTATTATGTTAAGGAAGAAGGTGAAAATCAAAAGATAGGTACATTATTCAATTTTTCTGATAAGGACTATCTAGTTCATAAGGCTATTGAAAGAGAAAAAAAGTTTTCGATTTTCGAGGAAATTAAATTACCATGCTTCCAATTGGTTATTGTTGGAGCGGAACACGATGCTGTACAATTAGGTATTTATGCGGCAAACACAGGATGGGAAGTATCGGTTATCGCTTCGGCAGCAGAAGAAAAGACTAAAGAAGATTTCCCTGGAATAAAACAAATGATTGCTGTGGAACCAGAATTATTTTCAGCTGATATAATTGATGAGAATACTGCCGTTATTTTGATGACACATAGTTATGTTCGTGACCTTAAATATTTACTGGCATTAAAAGACACTCTACCCTTTTATTTAGGTATTCTGGGCCCTTCAAAAAGGCGTGAGAAATTATTGAACGAACTAATTGAGCGATATCCAGATATAAATGAAGAGCTCTTAGAAAGAGTATATGGCCCCGCTGGTCTTAATATTGGAGCAGAAACGGCACAAGAAATAGCAGTATCTATACTGGCAGAAATATTATCAATTATACGTAACCAGAAACCGATGTTATTAAAAGATAAATTTGGAGGTATTCATAGTTAAAAAGAATACTAATATTTTTATTTGATTGAGAATAAAATATATTAAACCCTACATGCTTCAATTGAAGAGTAATCTTTATAAAGGATATTTCTGATGATAATTAACTAGCAAGGCTACTACTTTACTATAACTTTCGATTCCATCTTTCTGATTATTTGCTTTTAAAAATGAATTAAAAATAGATTTAAAAACAGGCTCTAAAGGGTTTTTATGCGCCATCCAGAAGTCGGTAACCTCCTGATAGTTCTTTAAAATTCCAGGATTTAATTGCCCATATAATTCATTAAATGTCTCCTTATCGTTGGCCTGTATATCATTTAAACAATACCCGATTACATAAGTGTAGGCTGAGTATTGAAAGTATAAATCTTCATTATTAATTGCCGCTAAATAACCAATAAAATTTGTTTCATTTTCCGCAGAATACCCTATTTGATGGCCTATTTCATGACTACTTATAAAGGGGTCTCTAAATTTTGGCATTCGTCCATTAACTTGTGCTTCATTGGTAAACGGATTCAGATAACCACCATATCCCATATAAGTAAGTGCAGTGCTGAATAATGATTTTTTAATACTTGGCGAATCATATTTCCATTCAGGGTAGATGATGCTAAGTTTTTGATATCCGTTTTTAGACATTTTTAATATCTGACTTTTCGAATAGGGGATAGTCACTATTTCGGCAGTATCATCAGAAATCTGAAAATGGATTTCATTTGATTTGCGAATTAACGATTTTGTAAGTGCAATTAATTCTGGTTTAGTGTAGGTAACTTCTAGGCCTAAATGTTGATTTATGGGTTGTCTATAATAATTTAAACCCCATAAAAGATGAAAAGTAAAATAGGCTATTGATAAAACCATAATAACATCTCTTACAAAAGGATATATATTATATCTTATTTTCTTTCGATTTAGAATTAGATATCGTAATGCTATAAGAATTAGGAGGGTGTAAAAAACATCACCTACAGCGAATGGTAACCAACCAAAAAACTTTCTAAATAAATTACTTAAAAACGGATAGAGTCCATTACTGTAATATTTTTCAATCCAATCAGGTTTATTTGCTAAGTACTTCACCAATAAAATTTGAGGAAGCAGTGAAAACGCTAGTATACTTTTTAAATAGTATTTCATTGAGAATTCATTTAGCTAAACATACAGTATAAAAAAAGAGGTTTGCCTTACAAACCTCTTTCTGTTATTTAGTTTTAGTCAGCTTGATTTAACCCAACGAGTTCTAAATCAAAAACTAAATCTGCGTTTGGTGGAATTACATTTCCTGCACCTTGTGCACCATATCCTAAATGAGGAGGTATAAAAACACGTAGCTTATCACCAATTTTCATGCTTAATACCGCTTCTTTAAAACCAGCAATCATTCTAGCATCTGAGCTATATTCAACAGGTAATGGAGAATAGTTACTATTCTCGTCGTAATTGCCGTATTTTTTCATAACCTCAGCATAACTACTATCAAACAAAGTGCCATCGGTTAAATATCCAGCATAATCCACTAATACATTCTGACCTAATTTTGGTTTTTCACCTGTGCCTTCCTTTAACTTAATTACCAATAAACCAGATGGTAATTCTTCAGCTTTTGTTTTTTGCTCAGCTATCTCAGTCACAAAATCTGCTTTCATTTTATTAAAAGCAGCTATTTTAGCTTCCTCAGCAGCAAAATAATTTGTCATTACTTCGACGGCATCAAATTGTTTAGCGGCTTTACCATTTCTAATGATTGAAACGGTTTTCATGGTAACAGGATCAATAGGTTTATCTCCAGCTGCTGTTTTAGTATTAGCTATAGAATCTACAACATCCATACCCTCAACAACTTCACCAAAAACAGTATGGCAACTTACTCTTGGGTTTTTACATTGCTTTTTAAATCCATTCTGATAACCATCTAAATTTGGTGTTGCCTTATGGGTTATAAAAAATTGACTACCATTAGTTTCAAAACCTGCATTTGCCATAGAAAGAATTCCAGCTTTATCATGATGTAATGAATCAGTTAATTCATCAGCAAATTTATAGCCCGGACTCCCAGAACCAGTACCTGTAGGGTCGCCACCTTGAATCATAAAATCTTTTATGACTCTATGAAATATTACGCCATCGTAATATTTTTTATCCTTGTATTCTTCACTAACAAAAGGGCTAGTTCCTTCTGCTAGTGTAATAAAATTGGCAACAGTAACTGGCGTATAATCTTGCTCAAGTTTTACAATTATTTCTCCTTTATTAGTTTGTATATCAGCAAAAAGCCCATCTCCCAAATCGGCATACTGACTCTTACAGCCTGTAAATGCAATTGCTATGGCAAGTGCAAAGATTATTCTATTCATTTTTCTAAGTTTAAATATCATTTGTTTGTTTTAATTGTGATGTGTTAATCGTTAAATATGATTAAATCAATGATTATAATTATTGAATACTATCTATTGGTTTTTCAACTTTTATAATGGCGACCGTCGACTTTAATGGAATATTAGAGCCAATTTTATCATTATCTCCGTGATATCCATAAGCCAAAGATGATGGAAATAAAAATGTAGCAGTTTCATTTTCTTTCATCAATTTTATGCCGTCGCGAAGACCTTGAAACATATCTTGTTTATCAACTTTATAAGTGATAATACCTATATCCTGCATGGAATAAATAGTGTCGTTTTCAAACGAAATAAGATTATAGGTCATGGTTACCAAATCGTTGGTTTGTGTTGTATTTGTGTCTTCTTCGTTTTTTTTAATAAAAGTATACCAAGAACCGGTAGCACTATGCTCATAGGTATTCGCTGTATCAGAAGCAATTAAATTCTCAATTAATTTTTCTTCAGCTTCTAATAATTTTCTACTACGCTCTGCAGATTCTTTATAAAAATTTGCAGATGAAACTTTTACTGGTTTCCTCGGTTCTGGACCATCTCCACAACTTATAACCATTAGTAGTATGAGAAGCACGGCTATTATATTTCTCATAGTAAATCTTTTTTATAATTTTCTAGTAGTTTGGTGAATCTTTCTGTTGTTTCACTGATTGATAAATCACTTTTTCCTCCAGCAGCATTATCATGACCACCACCTTCAAAATGGTTTCGAGCAAATTGATTTACAGAAAAGTCACCCACAGACCTGAAAGAGATTTTAATAATTCCTTCTTCACTGTTTTCAATAAAAATTACAGCAAATTTAATTCCTTTTAAGGTTAAGCCATAATTGACAAAACCTTCGGTATCACCTTTTTTGTAATTACATGAATTAAGTTCGTCTTGAGATAAGGTGATGTAAGCAGTATGATACTCTTCTAAAATCACCATATTATTTAAAGCAATCCCTAATAATTTTAATCTACTGGAATTATTGGTGTCATAAATCTGATGATGAATTTCAGTATTCTGAGCACCTTTATCAATTAATTCAGCAATAACACGATGTGTTCTGCTTGTTGTGGACCTAAATTTAAATGAGCCTGTATCTGTCATTATTCCGGTATAAATACAAGTTGCGATTTCTGGTGTAATTTTATCCGTATCATCAAGATACTCCATGAAATTATAAATCATTTCACAAGTTGAACTCATGCTCACATCCGAATAGGTGATTTTCGCATAATCTGATGGCGCCTGATGATGATCTATCATTATAAAGTCAGCATTGGCAGCACTTAAATAATCTTGCATTTGACCTATTCTACTAAGGTGATTAAAGTCTAATGTAAAGATTATAGTTGCGTTAGCGATTTTATCTTTGGATTGGGAGTTCTCTTTTTCAAAATTTAAAATATACTCGTTACCCGGAATCCATTTTAAAAAATCGGGAAAGTCATTTGGAGAGACCACTGTTACACTTTGCCCCATATTTTTCAAATAATGCCAAAGGGCCACTGTAGATCCAATAGCATCGCCATCAGGATTTTTGTGTGGGACAATCACAATTTTTTGGGGAGTTGATAGCAGTTTTTTTACTGTTTTTATATCCTCTAAATTCATGGGCGCAAAGATACAATTATAAACATATTAAGAAATAGGTGTGTTTAAAAAACTAGTTGTTACAAATATTATAGCTTCGTTTAAGTGCGCACTTCTATGGAAACTATTTACCGAGGCATAATATGAAAAGGTTGTGGGTTCTGTTGAAAACCGTATTTTTGCCCAAAATTTTATAGTATGACTACCAATAGAACGTTTACAATGATTAAGCCAGATGCCGTAGAAAATGGGCATATTGGTGCTATTTTAGAAAAAATATCTTCAGCCGGATTTAAAATTGTGGCTTTGAAATATACTCAATTAAGCCTTCGTGATGCTCAGGAATTTTATGCAATTCATAAAGAACGTCCGTTTTTTGGTGAATTGGTTGAGTTTATGACTAGAGGTCCAATTGTTTCAGCAATTCTAGAAAAAGATAATGCTGTAGAAGATTTTCGTGCACTAATCGGTGCTACCAACCCAGCAGAGGCGGCAGAAGGTACTATCAGAAAGTTATTCGCTACCGATATAGCTGAAAATGCTGTTCATGGTTCTGATAGTGATGAAAATGCAGCTAATGAAGGTGCATTTCATTTTTCTGGAAGAGAAATATACTAAACATTTCCAATTAAGGAATAAATTTAAAATCCGTTACATCCTAAAATGTGACGGATTTTTTTACTTTTCAGTAATACGTAATTAGTTATCGTAAGATTAACTTTCTAACTAAATCTTTACCAAGCTCTTCGTTTAACATTGTAACAATTTTTGACTTTCCCATACTTAATTCATCCCGTAATACCGATGAAGAAAGAGAAACATATAATATGTGGTCTTTGTATTCTACAGACGTGGTGTAATTATTTACTCCGTTACCCATTAATTTTACCCAAGCATCCCTCGCTTCAACCTTCTCCATTCCTTTTTCAAGCTTATTTTTCTTTATAAATTCGTTTAAGGCCTGGCCCATGTTTATATGTTCATTTCTTCGTTTGGCCATTATTTCTGAATATTAAAAGGTTCAAAGCGCTTGTACTGATATGTATATCCGTCTAAATTACGAACCGTGTATTTGTTTTCTGTAAGTTCTACCAACAATTCGGTGCGCTGGTCTGCTATACCCTCTTGAGTGTCATTTGTATAATTAATTGAAAATTGTCCGTCATTATCAGTAATTACAATTATATCTGTATCATCAGTAGTGTTAAAGGTACCATCTAATTTGGGTTGTACTTTTTTACGAAACCCATTTCTATTTTCTATTTTTATAAAATCAACACTGGTATTTACACCATATTCTTTTTTGCTTCCATCGGCGAAAATAACCTCCTCAATCTCCCAATATCCATTCAAAAATGTTAGATTTTTTTCAGGTACTTCATTTTTGCAAGCACAGACAATAAACAAAAATAAAATCGCAATTTTTTTCATCCTACAATTTAAAAATTTTATAAGATTGATGTATATTTTTAACTATGTTTTCTGTTCGATCAGCATGCGTGTCACTAAGAAATATTTGCCCAAAATTCTCATTATCAACCAAAGCAATAATATGGGCTACTCTATGCTCGTCTAATTTGTCGAAAATATCATCTAATAACATTATGGGCGTAGCTTTCGCTTGTTCTTTGATGAAATAAAATTGTGCAAATTTCAATGCAATTAAAAATGATTTTTGCTGTCCTTGACTTCCAAATTTTTTAATAGGATGCCCTGTAATTTCAAAACTTAAATCGTCTTTATGAATACCGACAGAAGTGTATTGTAACGCACGGTCTTTATCTAAGCTCTTTTCAAGTAAAGTGAGGATGGTGTCATTCGAAACTTTACTCTGATAACTTAGCGAGACTATTTCATTGCCGCCTGAAATTTCTTCGTATTGCTTTTTGAAAATTGGAATAAAGATTGTCATAAAAGCTTGTCGCTTATCGAAAATTTCTTGTCCAAAATCATTTAACTGCTCATTGTATACTGCTAAAGCATCAGCATCAAAAGTTCTATTTGCTGCAAAGTATTTTAATAATGCATTACGTTGTGCTAAAACCTTATTGTATTTTAAAAGCGTTTCTAAATAAGATTTGTCTGATTGCGAAATAACGCCATCTATAAACTTTCTTCTAGTATCACTACCTTCAATTATAAGATCGCGGTCTGCTGGTGAAATGATTACAAGAGGCAATAGGCCAATATGGTCAGAAAGGCGATCGTATAATTTACCATTTCTTTTTATCGCTTTTTTGGCTCCTTTTTTTAAACTGCAAACTATTCTTTCAATACGGTCATTTTTTGTGAATTCCCCATCAATAACGAAGAATTCTTCTCCATGTTTAATATTCTGACTGCTTACCGGGTTAAAATAACTTTTGCCAAATGCGAGATGATAAACAGCGTCTAAAATATTGGTTTTGCCAATGCCATTTGCACCTACAAAACAGTTTATTTTCGCATCGAACTCAAAATCTGAGGAGTCGAAATTCTTATAATTAAGTAGCGAAAGTTTATCGAGGTGCATTTTATTATGTATTTTTCGAAGATAAGGACGTGCAAATTATCGAAAAATAACGGATAAATTCAACTCTGGTTTTCGATAAAAACTTTATTTTTGCGCGATAATTAATAATTAGGATGGCAACATACAAGAAAAGAGGGAACAAACCTAAAAACAAAGTTGAAGAACAACAGTTTGATACACAAGACAGTACAACAGCTGAAGTTTTTAGCACACTAGATGAGAGTGCTTCTAAAACTGAGGCGTGGGTTGCCAAAAATCAAAACTACATTTTAGGTATAATTGGCGTTATTGCTGTTGGAGTCTTAGGTTATTTAGGATTTCAATACCTTGTACAGGAGCCTAAAGAGGCAAGTGCTGCTAACGAAATGTATTATCCGCAACAGTATTTCGATGAGGCATTAAATAATGCGACTGCAAAAGATTCACTTTTTAATTTAGCCTTAAACGGTGCTGAAGGAAAATATGGCTTTTTAGATATTATTGATGAGTACCCTGGTACAAAATCAGCCAATCTTGCAAATTATTCTGCTGGTATGGCATATTTAAATATGCAGAAATATCAAGAGGCAGTTAGTCATTTAGAAGATTTTTCATCTGAAGATGCCATTTTAGGTGCTTTAGCTAAAGGCGGATTAGGTGATGCTTTTATGCAATTAAATCAGCCGGCAGATGCTTTGGGTTACTATGAGAGTGCTGCAAAGCATAATAACAATGACTATACAACTCCTAAGTTTTTATATAAAGCCGGTGTTGCAGCATTAGAATTGGGTCAAAAAGATAAAGCTTTGCAATATTTTGAAAGAGTAAAGAATGAATTTTCAGAATCTGACGAAGCAAATACAATAGATGCCTTTATAGGTATGGCTAAAAGTGGAAAATAAATCCAATGGCTACAGCAAATAAAAACTTATCATTTTACGATAAAAATAATATTCCGAATGCGAAGTCTCTTCGATTCGGAATTGTTGTTTCTGAATGGAACGATGAAATTACCGAAGGCCTTTATTCAGGAGCAGAAGCGGCTCTTTTAGATTGCGGTGCGCTCTCAGAAAATATTATTCGATGGAATGTGCCTGGTAGTTTTGAGCTGACCTTTGGTTGCAAAAAAATGATTACCACCAATGAGGTTGATGCAGTTATTGCTATTGGCAGTGTGATACAAGGCGAAACCAAACATTTTGATTTTGTTTGTAGTGGCGTAGCACAAGGCGTTAAAGATTTGAATGTGAATTATGACACCCCCGTGATATTCTGTGTTCTTACAGATAACACTATGCAGCAAGCTATAGACCGCAGTGGAGGCAAACATGGTAATAAAGGAGCGGAGGCTGCTATAGCAGCTATTAAAATGGCTACTTTGGGCTAGTTGTTTTTTACTTTAAATCTATAAATCCTCTTTTTTTTCTTATTTCCGTAAGTAAAAGTATGCTTTAACAAAATTTAGCTGTTGAAATACGGCATGTTTTTTGATTTTAATTAACTTTGAAGATATGAGTTTTCTAAGAAAATTTACGAAGTTAGGCAAGAACAAAACGTTCGATTACTCACCGCGTTATTATGACGATAAAGGTGAAGGTAGCCCGTACAAGTTAGAACATCGTTTTGATAAATACCGAACAACGGCTCATGTTACAAGAGGTCTAAAGGGAAAATTTGGTAATGCTATCGAAGATATGCGCAGAGAAGGTGATAAAAACCTGAGGTTGCGAATGATAGTAATTATTGCAATTTTACTTTTTGCTTTTCTATATGTCATCGATTTTGACATTTCAATATTCTTTCCGCAATAATGGCAGATATCATAAAACTATTACCTGACCACGTTGCTAATCAAATCGCAGCTGGAGAGGTTGTGCAGAGACCGGCTTCTGTGGTAAAAGAATTGTTAGAAAATGCAATTGATGCAGGAGCAACTACTATAAAGCTTATTGTTAAAGAAGGCGGTAAAACTTTAATTCAAGTTGTTGATAATGGCATAGGTATGAGTACTACGGATGCTCGTTTGAGCTTTGAGCGCCATGCCACTTCAAAAATTCAAAAGGCTGAGGATCTTTTTAAATTAGGTACCAAAGGCTTTCGTGGTGAGGCATTAGCATCAATAGCAGCAATTGCTCATGTAGAAATGCAAACCAAGCCTGAACAAAATGAGATTGGTACGCATATAAAAATTGAAGGAAGTAAAATTATTTTTCAAGAAACTTGTGCTACCCCCAAGGGGACATCACTTTCTGTAAAGCATCTTTTTTTTAATATTCCTGCTCGACGTAATTTTTTGAAGTCCAATCAAGTTGAATTAAGACATATTACAGATGAGTTTCATAGGGTAGCTTTAGCACATCCGAAGATATCTTTTCAGTATTATAGCAATGGAAGTGAGTTATTTAATTTGCCCAACTCCAATTTAAGACAACGTATAGTAAACATTTTTGGTTCGAAAACAAATCAAAAATTAGTTCCTGTTGAAGAAGAAACACAAGTTGTGAAAATCTCAGGGTTTATTAAAAAACCTGAGTTCGCAAAGAAGAGTAGGGGTGAACAATATTTTTTTGTAAATAATCGCTTCATTAAAAGCGGCTATTTAAACCATGCAGTAGTAGCCGCTTTTGAAGGTTTAATAAAACCGGGAACGCATCCTGGTTATTTTTTATATTTAGAGGTTGATCCGGGTACAATTGATATTAATATTCATCCAACTAAAACAGAAGTAAAGTTTGATGATGAGCATACGCTTTATGCTATCATTAGATCTACAATAAAACATAGTTTAGGTCAATTTAGTGTGGTTCCCGCCTTAGATTTTCAGCAAGATCAAAATTTAGAGGTACCTTATTCCTATACCAATAAAGGAGCTGAACAACCAAAAGTTGAAGTGGATAGAACATTTAATCCGTTTGCGGAAAGCAAAGGAGGTACTATACAGGCTCCACGTAAGAAATCTTCCAAAGGATGGGAAAATCTTTATCTTGGATTGGAGTCTAAAGTAGGTAAAGAAGTTGATTTTAGTAGTTTGAGTTTTGAATCGGAAACCATTACAGGTACTGTTTTTGAGAATGAAGACGATGAGTTAAAAATGGCCAGTACAACTTTTCAATTGCACGGAAAGTATGTGGTTACAACTGTTCGTTCTGGAATGCTCATAATAGATCAAGGAAGAGCCCATCAGCGTGTTTTATATGAGCGTTTTTTAAAACACGGTACAACACAAGAATCTGTAAGTCAGCAATTGTTATTTCCTTTAAAATTAAGCTTTAATAAAAATGAATTAAACGATTTATTAGAAATAAAAGAGGATTTAAACGCGCTAGGTTTTGCCTTTGGAGCAATAGATGAAGAATCTATACAAATTAAAGGAGTGCCTGTGTCTATGACTGAAAGTGATGTGGCAAATGTATTAGAGCAATTGTTATATGATTTTCGAGAAAATACAGTTAGTGAGAGTTTTTCGCAAACCGACAGGCTTTCAAAATCGTTATGTAAAGCGTTGTCAATAAAAACTGGAGATCGGTTAGATCAAGAATCGCAATTAGCATTGGTGAATGATTTGTTTGCCTGTAAGGAAGCTACAATAAGCCCGTTTAATAAAAGAATATATATCACGATAACTGAGAACGATATCGCAAATAAATTTTAGTCTATGAATTTTCAGATTACAGATGGCGTAAAACACTTACTCATTATTAATGTGCTATTTTTTATTGCCACTCAGATTTATGGTGATCAAATGTATGAATGGTTTGCACTTTGGTTTCCTAAAAATGCAAATTTTGGCATATGGCAAATAGCCACACATATGTTTATGCACGGGGGTTTTACACATATTTTATTTAACATGTTTGGACTGTGGATGTTTGGGGTTCCTGTAGAAAGGCATTTGGGTAAAACTAAATTTTTATTCTTGTATTTCTCAGCAGGTCTTGGAGCTGTGCTTTTTCAATTAGGATATTATTATTTTAATTACATACCATTATTTGATGAATTGATTAGCTCTGGCTTGTCTAGTGTTCAAATTGTAGATATGATAACTACGAATCAAACTAATATTGAACTAGTAGGAAATCAGTTAGCGAACTTAAAAGAACTTTACCCAATTTATAATGCTTCAATGGTAGGAGCTTCAGGATGTATAATGGGCATATTAGCTGCTTTCGGAATAATGAATCCGAATGCAGAATTGATGATGATATTTTTACCCATTCCTATAAAAGCAAAATATTTTATTCCAGGTATAATTTTACTGGATGTAATTTCTGCTGTTACTGGACAATCTTTTTTCAGTCCAAGTAATACAGCTTACATGGCGCATGTTGGCGGTGCTATAATAGGAGCCATAATGATGTGGTATTGGAAAAAGAATAGTTTTAACGATAGGCGCTGGGATCGTTGAGTTAGAAAATAACAGTAAGTAAAAAAGTATAAATTTCTTGTGTAGAGAACATATAGTAATAAAATGAATACAGGCGGACTACGATATAAATACACCACTTTAAATATAGCAGAAAAGTTAATTGCTATTAATGTGGTGATTTTTATTCTTAATGCTTTAATCCCTTTTCTTTTAGGATTATCTCAAAATGCTATTGACAAATGGTTTGAGTTGCCTAAAGACTTTTTTGATTTTCTTACCCAACCTTGGTCGTTAGTAACTTATTCTTTTTTTCATGGTGGGTTTATGCATCTATTTTGGAATATGTTGTTGCTTTATTTTTCTGGAAGAATATTCTTAAACTTATTCGGTGATCGAAAATTTATCAATGTCTATTTTCTGGGGGTAATCGCTGGTGGATTATTATTTATGTTTAGTTATAATGTTTTACCTGGTCTTTTAAATATTGCTACTTCAGGTATTATTGGCGCTTCAGCGGGTGTAACTGCTGTGCTTATTTTTATTTGCACCTATATGCCGAATCAAGAAGTACGGGTAGTTTTCTTCAACATAAAATTATGGTATTTAGGGGCTTTCGTTGTTTTATCTGATTTAATTCAGATTCCATATGGTACAAATGCAGGCGGACATATAGCGCATTTAGGAGGTGCTCTTTTGGGATACATGTATGCGAGACAATTAACTAAGGGTAGCGATATTGGAGCGGGTTTTTCAAGGTTTATTGATAGTATAACAAACTTATTCAAAGGCAATGAAAAGAAAGGGCCTCTGAAGACAGTTTATAAAAAACAAGCAAAATCGAATACTAAAAGGCCTGTTAATTATGAAAAGGAGAGTCATCAACGTAAAATAGATTCTATCCTGGACAAGATTAGCAAGTCGGGCTATGAGAGTTTATCAAAGGCTGAAAAAGATTTTTTATTCAAGGCTGGAAAAGAAGATTAATGCAATGAAGCAATTGTCTTTTTTTAACAAAATCATATATGCCTTTAATATACTGGTGTCATTTTTATTACTTTTTGTTTATTTGAGTCCGCATGTAGATGTCACAACTATTTCATTCTTACCTTTCCTTGCTTTGGCAACCCCTGTGCTCGTTTTAATTAATTTGGTATTTTTTCTTTATTGGATTTTAAAGGGTAAAAGACAATTCTTACTGTCTTTAATTGTATTAGTTTGTAGTTTTTTTACACTTGGTACATTTATTCAATTCAATTCTGAAAATGAAGCTTTAGAAGATGATTTAACTATTCTCAGTTATAATGTAAGACAGTTTAATTCGAATGAAAACCTTGAGAGTAAGACAGTTTTTGATGATATTAAGAATTTAGTGGAAGCTAGTAAAGCTGATATTATATGCTTTCAGGAAGCATCTAATAAACATAAGATGAAATCTTTTGATTATCCTTATAAATATATTTCTGAGAGGTATAAGGATTATATAAAAACTAGACTAAGTATATTTTCAAAATATCCTATAATTAATGCTGAAACAATTCTTTTTGAAAAATCGGTTAATAATGCTTGTTATGCGGATATTTTAATTGACAAAGACACTATCAGGGTATACAATGTTCATATGCAATCTTTGGGTATTACTCCTGGTACTGGAATAATAAGAAATAGTGATTCTCAAAAACTTTACAAAAAACTGACTACTAAATTTAATAAGCAAGAGACACAAGCTAAGTTAATAGCTGATCATAGTAAGAACACAGCCTATAAAACGATTATTACTGGCGATTTTAATAATAATCAATATTCAAGAACTTATAATATATTAAAGGGGAATAGGCTCGATAGTTTTGATGAGCAGGGTTATGGATATGGAAGAACCTTTAATTTTCATCGTGTTCCTGTACGTATAGATTTTATGCTTGTTGAACCAAGTTTTGAAGTTACTTCACATAAAAACTTTGATCAAGTATATTCAGATCACTTTCCTATATTGGCATCATTTCGAATAAAATCAAATTAGCCAACAATCTGTTATATCGGCTATAATATGAATTATTAAAGCCAAACCAATAATTCTAGTTTTCTTAAAAAATAATAAGATTACATAAGCTGTAATTGCCCAATAGGAGTGCAGTGGATGAAAACCAATACTACATCTATTTGAGTCAAATATCGGATTTGCAACTAAGTGATCAATATCTATTAAAATCCCAGAAAGTAAAATTAATATGATTTTAAGCCTTTCTTCTTTTTTGAAAAAAAGAAATCCTATTGCTATCGGAACTAAAAAGTGAATACCGTAATGTAGAATAAACCTAAGCATTTAGAAAGCCTAAATTTTGCGATTTTAAATATTGAACCGAATTAGGGCCTTCATTAAAAAGCAAATCGATTATACTAGTATTGGCAATAAAGTTGTGTCTATCGCTAAAAACTTGTTCATATTCATTTTGATCAAAATCGATTTTTAACTTAGTGCTTACTAAAGATCTTGCATCTAAGTAATCAGTAGGTGTTTTGTTATAGTTTTCGGTTTTATTTTTTGAAGGTTCAATTTGTAAACATTCCGAAATTGCATCGATAGTCTTTAAATTAAAATCTAATAGAAATTTGAAGGTATTGTTGTATAGCGGAGCAATATCATCTTCGTAAAATTCGAAATACGGAGAAGTACGATATGCGGTTTGTAAAGTACGCCAGTGTTGCCTTTGCCAAGCATAACTATTTTCAATTTTTATGTCCTTATATTTCTGTCTTCCAATATTACCACCAACATGGCTAATAGGAATACTTAAAAGGTGATGTCCACGATCGTTGCATATAACACAACGATTTCTATATGTTTGTTTTTGAAAATTGTCCTCAACTTCCCATACAATCTCATTTTGTAGTATTGTAGCGAAGCTAATTATGTTTGGAAAATAAGTAGGATGTAAAAGGGTTTTCACTGTTTAAAATCAATTAAAAAAAGTAAAGTATAATAAACACTTAATCTTAGATATCAGAAAATAATTTTTCATCAAAATCAACCATCGGCTAACTACTCATTAGATTTCTTCTTTTTCCAAAAATAGTCGCCAACAAAATAGAGGACTAAGGCAATCAAGAAGTATTTAAAATATGACACAGGTTCACCACTACCATGTACGGTAGTAAAAATACGATCCCAACGTGGTCGCCAATTAAAAATGCCTTCCTTGAAATTATCAAAACTCATCCATATAAAAATAGGTGTTCCAACAATATGGTTTTCAGGCACGTAACCCCAAGAGCGACTATCTTCGGAGCCGTCGCGGTTGTCACCCATCATCCAATAATAATCTTGCTTAAAAGTATAGCTATCTGACACTTCACCGTTCAGAGTAACTTGGTTACCTTTTACTCCTACAGTATTACCTTCGTAATCTCTAATTATTTTTTTATAAAGCGGGAGGACTTTTAAGTTCAGAGCGACAGTTTTTCCTTTTTCAGGAATATAAATTGGTCCCAATTGGTTTGTATTCCATGGGTAGTCTGCACTTTGTGGAAATACTCTACTATCAGCCATTCCCTTTGGAAGAATAACGCGAACTACAGAATCTATTTGAGAGTTTGCATTTAAGGCAGCAACCATTTCATCTGTTAATTTTGCTTGGCGAGACAAACTACTTTCTTCAGTGATGGCTATTCCATATTGTCGAATAACGGATACAGGAATGCCACTTTCCTTAGTATAGATTTCTTGCTTACCATCTTCCCTTGGTTGTACACCTACTACATAATTATTTAAAACGTTGGCTTGTTCTGCGCTTAGATTCCCAACAATATATTTTCGAGTAAAATCGGATACTCCAATTTCTGCCAAAAACTTAGAAGAAACTCCTTTTTTAGCATAAATTTCATGATCGAACATCGGCTTGGCTCGATCTGGTAAAACATTTTGTTTCCCATTAATAAAGACATAATCATCCCTAACTTCTAGAGAATCTCCAGGTAAACCAACGCATCGTTTTACATAATTCGATTTTTTATCAATCGGTTTATCTACACCTTTTTCACTTCTATGAAAACGTCTTACAGTATCAGCCGGCCAGCTGAAAACTACAATTTCATTTCGTTTTATTTTTTTAAAACCAGGCAACCTCATATAAGGCAATTGGGGTTTGTTTAAGTAAGATTTAATGCCTAGCACTGGTATGGTATCATGTACCATAGGTGCAGCCACTGTGGTCATAGGTACACGTGCACCATAATGAAATTTACTTACAAAGAGTAAATCACCAATTCTCAATGTGCGTTCTAAAGATCCTGTAGGAATAACATAAGGCTGAATAAAATACGTGTGAACTAATGTTGCTGCAACTATGGCGAAAACAATAGAACTTACCCATTCTCCGGCTGCAGTTCTAGGGTTTAAATCCCTATCTTCAACATATTCTACATCTAATGTATAATTAACGTAATAAATGTAAAAACCTAATGATAGAATAACAGCCCATGTTTCCCATAGTTTATTTCTTCCAAAGCTTCGAATAGTTTCAACCCATACAACAGGGAACATTAATAGGTTTATAATTGGAATAAATAAAAGTACAACCCACCATTTAGGTCGGTTTATAATTTGCATTAAGACAATTGCATTGTAAATAGGTATTGCCGCTTCCCAAGCTTTTCTACCGGCTTTTACATAAAGTTTCCAAGTACCCAAAAAATGGATGACCTGTACTATTAGTATAAAAATAATCCACTGTATTCCGTCCATAAGTAATTAATATTGGTAATCCGGTTTTAAGATATCAGGTTTTTTAACCTACTAATTGTTATGCAATTAAGTGCATTTATTGGAGTATTATTGTATTCGTTAACCAAGGTTTAACACATCTTTCATAGAAAATACTCCTGTTTTTCCATGAATCCACTCGGCAGCAATTACTGCTCCCAAAGCAAAACCTTGACGATTGTGAGCCGTATGTTTTATTTCAATTGAATCAATTTCACTTTCGTAAGCTACCGTATGTGTACCTGGTGTAGTTCCAATTCTCTTAGCTATAATTGGAATTTTAGTGGCATCTTTTCCATCCAATTCCCAAGCGCTAATATCAGAATTCGAAATCACCCCTTCTGCTAGGGTAATGGCTGTACCACTAGGTGCATCTAATTTTTGCGTATGATGAATTTCTTCTAGAGCGATGTTGTAATCTTTAAGATTATTCATCATTCTAGCTAAATATTCATTCAATTCAAAAAACACATTTACACCCAAGCTAAAGTTTGAGGCATAAATAAAAGCCCCTTTTTTTTCTTCACATAGGGTAACAGCTTTTTCATAATTTTCCAACCAACCCGTTGTTCCTGAAATTACAGGCACATTATTTTTAATACATGCTGTAATATTATTAAAAGCTGCGTTTGGCATACTAAAATCAATAGCGACATCAATATTGTCATAATCTGGTTGACCGGAATCAACTTCAATTTTAGCTACAATTTCATGATTTCGTGATAAGGCAACTTGTTCAATCATCTTACCCATTTTACCGTATCCAAAAAGTGCTATTCTCAATTTTATATTTTTTAAAATTTAATTACCAATGCCATTCCATAATTTGGACTCATTGTTACAGGGTCTATTTCCATAAATGGTTCAAAATCCATACTAAGGTCTTCATCCACATTAAACTGCTTTAAATGTGCATCAACATTGGCATCAACAATATTTAAAGCATATAGTGCAATTGTAGCAACCAGCCACAAATCTCGATCATTCTGAAAACGTTCTTGTTGGTTTTCTAAAACATCATCGGCAAAATCGGGTTCTGCGCCAACAGCATTATTGTTATCTCGATCATAAAACTCATCATCAGTAAAACCAGCCTGTCTTCTTTTAAAAGCAGTTCTAAATCGGTTGTACCAATCATTATTCCATGTGTACATATAAACACCACCACCAATTGCGCCATAAACTATTGGAGCTTTCCAATAACGCTTATTATATATTTGACCCAAACCTGGAAATACTGCTGAATAGAATGCTGCTTTACTTGGCGCCAATGGATTTAAAGGTTTCTTTTTTACAACGATGGAATCTGATATAACAATTCCTTCTTTTTTTAAATCTGTTTGTAGCGAATCAACTTCTTTATTTTTGGGCTTTTTCTCTTGCGCATAAGAAAAACGGACAAAAAATAAACAAATAAAAAAAGAAAGGAGGAGTCTATGCACCGGTAATCACTTTTTTAATTCTGTTGAATTCTTCTTCAGACGTAAACGGAATAGTAATTTTTCCTTTTCCTTTTGCCGAAGTTTTTATAGTAATTGCGGCTTCTAAATACTTTTCTAATTCGGTTTTTCCTTTTATAGTAAATTCAGGAATAGACTTCTGCACAGGAGAATTAATGGTATTCGTATTGCCTTCTTTTAGTGCTTTAACTGCTTTTTCGGTTTCACGTACTGAAAGTCCTAAACCAACTATTTTTTCATAAAGAGCAATTTGACTTTCCTTGTCTTCTATATTTACTAATGCACGACCATGACCCATACTAACAAAACCATCTCGAATTCCAGTTTGTATAATTGGGTCTAACTTTAATAAGCGCATGTAATTGGCAATAGTAGAACGTTTCTTACCAACACGGTCACTTAGTTTTTCTTGAGTTAATTGAATTTCATCTATCAAACGTTGGTATGATAGTGCAATTTCAATGGGGTCTAAATCTTGTCTTTGAATATTTTCAACCAACGCCATTTCTAGCGATTCTTGATCGTTTGCAATTCTTATATAAGACGGTATTGTTTGTAGACCAACTAATTTTGATGCCCTGTGTCTTCGTTCACCAGAAACTAACTGATATTTATTAAAATCTAGTTTCCGTACTGTTATAGGTTGGATTACACCCAACTCCCTTATTGAATTTGCTAATTCGTTTAAAGCTTCATCATTAAAATTAGAACGTGGTTGAAATGGATTTACTTCTATGGCGTCAATATCTATTTCTAGGATATTGCCAACAACCTTATCCGCATTTTTATCTGCTACCGATTGAATATCGTTTTCTGGGTCTTTCAGTAATGCTGAAAGTCCTCTTCCTAATGCTTGTTTTTTGATAGCTTTTGCCATTATGCCAATTCCATATTTTTCTTGACAACTTCGTTTGCTAAGTTGAGATAATTAGTTGCACCTTTACTACTAGCATCATATTTAATAATGCTCTCACCATAACTAGGTGCTTCACTTAAGCGAACATTTCGCTGAATAATCGTTTCGAAAACCATGTCGGCAAAATGTTTACGTACTTCTTCAACAACCTGATTTGATAATCGAAGTCTAGAATCATACATTGTTAACAACATACCCTCAATATCTAATTCAGGGTTGTGGATTTTCTGTATGCTTTTTATGGTGTTTAATAATTTACCTAACCCTTCCAAGGCAAAATATTCACATTGGATTGGAATAATAACCGAATCTGCAGCAGTAAGCGCATTCAAGGTTAATAAGCCTAATGATGGTGCACAATCAATAAGAATATAATCATACGAATTTTTCAATTCAGTGATTGCTTTTTTCATCATGTATTCGCGCTCATCTTTATCTACTAATTCAATTTCGATGGCTACTAAATCTATATGAGAAGGAATTAAATCAACATTAGGTGAATCTGTAGCAATGATAGCCTCTTGGGCAATTTTAGAATGCTCAAGTAATTGATACGTGCCAATTTCCACACCGTCTACATCAATACCAAGTCCAGATGTTGCATTCGCTTGCGGATCCGCATCAATCAGTAGTACCTTTTTCTCAAGTACACCAAGTGAGGCAGCCAAGTTAACTGTAGTGGTTGTTTTACCAACTCCGCCCTTCTGATTTGCAATTGCAATTATCTTACCCATGATTAACATCATTTAAGGGGTAAAAATACGATTAATAATAAGGCGAAAAAATGAATTTTGTTAACACAAAGTGAATAAGTTAGGTGTCTGCGTTAAAGTTGGTTAAAGAATAAATGAACAAATTTAAACACAAATTCTAGTTTATCCGTCAAATTTGAATGTAAGAAAATAGTTAACTACATTTATTTATGTAAAAAATCTGCAAATTACTAGGATGCAAAATGAGTTTGTTACTCCTTAATATCTAAGCTGTCTTCATACTCAATAATAAATATTTCCTCTTCCTTTTTCTTCAGGTAATACTGTTCTCGTGCAAATTTTTCCATCTCTTTAGGGTCCGAGAGTTTTTCAATAATGCTCTTATCTTTATTTATCTCTTCTTTTAAGAATTGTTGTGTTTTTTCAAGACTCTTAATTTGCTTTCTAAGTTCCATATGTATTAGCAAGGAATTGGTGTCAAAAAAGACCATCCAAACAACAAATGCTGTAAGTACTAGGACATACATATTGGTTAAAAAACTAAACCACTTTTTCTTTTTAAGGTCTTTATAGCCCATTTATAAGCCTAATTTTTGATTGATGACACCACGAACAATATCAACAGCTACCGTATTGTATTTATTATTTGGTATAATAATATCAGCATATTCTTTGCTAGGTTCTATGAACTCCAAATGCATAGGTTTTATGTTTCTTTGATATTTTTCTAAGGTCTCATTTAAATCCCAGCCACGTTCATTAACATCTCTTTTTAATCTTCGAATTAGTCTTTCATCAGAATCTGCATGAACAAATATTTTTATATCGAGCATTTTTCTAATCTTGGCATTCGTAAGAATTAGAATGCCTTCAACAATTATTACTTGACAGGGTTTCGTGAGAATTGTTTTTTCCGTGCGGTTACATTCTAGAAAAGAATACACGGGCTGATTAATAGGATGGCCATTTTTTAATTGCGATAAATGTTCTTCAAGCAAATCAAAATCAATAGACTGTGGATGATCGAAATTTGTTTTTCTCCGTTCTTCTAAAGTAAGATGCGATAAATCATTGTAATAAGAATCTTGAGATAAGATACTGACCTCACCAACTGGTAGTTCATTAATTATCTGGTTTACAACTGTTGTTTTGCCGCAGCCGGTACCACCTGCGATTCCTATGATTAGCATTCTTATCTATTTTCACCAAAAGTACATATTTGCATGTAGAAACTAAACCGCTTAATAGAAGAAACAAGATATTCTAGTAAATGAAACATGTTTTCGGTGTTAAAGGAGCAAAATAGAGGACTTTAATATTTAGGTTCTATCCGCATATAACTACTTTTGCAAGATGCAAAATCAAGATGTAAAACCGAACTTCGAATTCGTCGCACTAATGGCAGCTTTAATGTCGATTGTTGCTTTAGCACTCGATGCCATTTTACCAGCAATTTCTCATATTGGGATAGCCATAAATAGTATAGATCCTATTAAGAATCAATTGCTGATAACCATGATTTTTTTAGGTCTAGGAGTAGGACAACTTTTCTTTGGACCCCTGTCTGATAGTTATGGTAGAAAGCCCATTGTTTATGCAGGTTTTGTTTTGTTTATAGTTGCCAGTGTAATCTGTATCATTGCACCTTCATTAGAAGTAATGATTGTTGGAAGAGTTTTACAAGGTATTGCGCTTTCTGCTCCAAGAACAATGGCAATATCAATAATTCGAGATACATATAAGGGCGATTACATGGCACGTGTAATGTCTTTTGTCACTGCATTTTTTATTCTTATACCAGTTGTTGCACCAGCCATTGGTAAATGGATTATGGACAGCTATGGTTGGCAAGCAATTTTTTATGTTCAATTAATTTTTGCACTAGTTGTAGCTATTTGGTTTTGGAGAAGGCAAGAGGAAACGCTTAAACCAGAATATAAAATCCCGTTCAGTATTAGTGTATTCGCGACGGGAATAAGAGAGTTTTTTAAACATAAAGAAACTGTTGCATTTACATTTATTTCGGGCTTTGTCACTGGTGCCTTTTTAGTTTATTTAAGTGGCTCACAACATGTTTTTGAAGATCAATATGGTTTGGTCGAAGAGTTCCCATATATTTTTGCTGGTTTAGCTGTTTCTATAGGTCTTTCGACTTTTTTGAATGGTACTTTGGTTTTACAATATGGAATGCGAAAATTGTCTTTTATGGCGCTTCTTGCTTTTTGTTTAATAGCCTTGATATACGTTGGTGTATTTTGGGGTAAACCCAATCCAAATGTGCCAGTGTTGGTAGCATTTTTGGCATGTCAATTTTTCTGTTTAGGATTTCTTTGGGGTAATTTTAGATCTATTGCTATGGAACCTATTGGACATATTGCGGGAATAGGTGCAGCTATTAATGGATTTATTTCTACGGTACTATCTGTACCAATAGCTCAATATATCGGAGGTTTCGTAGATGATACAGTCTGGCCTTTGTTTTTTGGACTAGCTTTATGTGGGCTAATTTCGGTATTGATATTTATAATCTTAGGTGAGAAACCTTTGTTAGCAAGAAGGGTTATGCCATAATGCGATAAACAAAAAAGCTGTCGAAAATTGTACGCTAATTCTCGACAGCCATTAAAATTTCAATTACTATTAAAGCGAGTTATCCATAATCTCTTTAACAACTTCAGGATTTAATAATGTACTTGTATCTCCTAAGTTTGAAGTGTCATTAGAAGCGATTTTTCTAAGGATACGACGCATAATTTTACCACTTCTGGTTTTTGGTAGTCCAGAAACAAACTGAATTTTATCCAATTTAGCAATCGGTCCAATCTGTTCGGTAATCTGTTGATTTATTTCTTTACTTAAATTATCGCGATCTCTTGTTTCTCCAAATTCTTTTAAAATCACATAACCATAAAGTGCATTTCCTTTTACATCATGCGGGAAACCAACTACTGCCGATTCTGCTACTGCTGGGTGTTCATTAATAGAATCTTCGATTGGTGCTGTTCCTAAATTATGACCAGAAACAATAATTACATCATCAACTCTACCGGTTATTCTATAATAGCCAACGGCATCGCGTAAAGCACCATCACCTGTAAAGTACATGTTTTTATATGCAGAGAAATAAGTATCTCTATAGCGGTCATGGTTACCCCAAATGGTTCTAGCCATTGAGGGCCAAGGGAATTTTATACACAAACGTCCATCCACTTGGTTGCCTTTTATCTCTTTACCTTCTTCATCCATTAGTGCAGGTTGAATACCAATAAAAGGTAATGTTGCATAAGTTGGCGTAGTAGGGGTAACATATGGAATTGGGGTAATCATAATACCACCAGTTTCTGTTTGCCACCATGTGTCAATAATCGGACTTTTCTTTTTACCAATATTGTTATTATACCAATGCCATGCTTCTTCGTTAATAGGTTCTCCTACAGACCCTAAAACTTTCAAAGACGACAAATCGTATTTTTCAACAAAATCTAAATTTTGTTTAGCAAGTGCTCTAATAGCAGTTGGCGCTGTGTAAAATTGATTTACTTTATGTTTTTGTACAACTTCCCAAAAACGACCATAATCTGGGTAGGAGGGAACACCTTCAAACATAACCGTAGTGGCACCATTAGCTAACGGACCATATACAATATATGAGTGTCCAGTAATCCAGCCAATATCAGCAGTACACCAATAAACATCGTTTTCTCTGTATTGGAATGCATTTTTAAATGTATAAGCTGTATATACCATATAACCACCTGTGGTATGTACCATTCCCTTAGGTCTTCCTGTAGAACCAGAAGTGTATAAGATAAATAAAGGGTCTTCAGCATTCATGACTTCAGCAACACAATCAGCATAAGCTTCATCCAATAAGGGTTGTAACCAAAAATCTCTTCCCTCTTTCATATCAATATCGCTATTGATTCTTTTCGCTACTAGTACATTTTCAACACCTGGGCATTCTTCTAAAGCCTTATCAACAATCCCTTTTAAATCAATTGTTTTAGAACCTCTATAAGAACCATCTGAAGTCAGCACCATTTTACAATCAGAATCATTAATTCGAGTAGAAAGAGCATTTGCAGAAAAACCCGCAAAAACTACAGAGTGTATGGCACCAATACGAGCACAGGCCAGAAGAGATATGGCTAATTCAGGTATCATAGGTAAGTATATACATACCCGATCTCCTTTTTTAATTCCTTTGTCTAAAAGTACATTTGCCATACGGCAAACACGCTCGTGTAATTGTCGATAGGTTATATGTTCTGCCTCTTCTGAAGGATCATTCGGCTCGAAGAGAATTGCAGTTTTATTACCACGGGTGGGCAAATGCCTGTCGATACAGTTTTCTGTGATATTTAGCTTAGCACCTTCAAACCATTTTATTTCAGGTTTTGTAAAGTCCCAACTTAACACGTTGTCCCATTTTTTACGCCAGATGAAATGCTCTTCAGCAATTTCTTCCCAAAAGGCTTCAGGGTTTCGAACGGATTTGCGATAAACTTGATAGTACTCTTCTAAATGTTTTATATGATAATTGCTCATTAATATAAGTTGAAATTTGGAAAAGCAATTTAAGATATTTGTGATGAATTAAAAAAGGTATTTTCATCTTCTGTCAATAATCTTGAAATAACTATAAATCGAAGGCCTAAGGGAATTTCTAATGAAAAACTAGATCCTCTTCCTTCGGTAATATCTATAGTTAAATGAGTGTGCTTCCAATATTCAAATTGATCTTGATTCATATAAAAGTTTACATTTTCAATTTGACCTAGAAGCGTGTCACTTTCATCAAGATACATCTCACCTTCTTCAAAAATCATTGGAGACGAGCCATCGCAACAACCACCACTTTGATGAAAAATAAGTTCACCATATTTTTCTTGTAATTGTCGAACTATTGCTGCTGCCCTATCTGTAATTGCTATTCTTTGCATAACTAGAATTTTAAAAGGCTGAATCTATTAAGAATTCAGCCCTGAGTTTATTAACAACTATAGTTTCTAAAAGAAACCTAGTTTGTTCTTATCATAAGAGATAAGCATGTTTTTGGTTTGACGATAGTAATTCATCATCATTAAATGGTTTTCTCTACCAAAACCTGATTTTTTATAACCACCAAATGGAGCATGTGCAGGGTACGCATGATAACAATTTACCCAAACTCTACCAGATTTTATTGCACGTGGTATTTGATATAATTGATGCGCATCTCTAGTCCATACACCAGCACCTAAACCATAAAGCGTATCGTTCGCAATTTCAATGGCTTCTGCTTCGTCTTTAAATTTAGTGACACAGACGACAGGACCAAAGATTTCTTCTTGAAACACTCTCATTTTATTATGTCCTTCTAAGATAGTAGGTTTAATATAAAAGCCATTTGCCAATTCTCCATCCAATTTATTTGCTTCACCACCAGCTAAAACTTTCGCACCTTCTTCAACACCAATCTTTAAATACGATTGTATTTTTTCGTATTGATCGTTAGAAGCTTGTGCCCCCAACATCGTGTTGGTATCATACGGATTATCTTGCACAATAGCATTGGTACGAGCGATAACACGTTGCATAAATGCATCATAAATATCTTCCTGAACTAATAGTCTAGAAGGACAAGTACAAACTTCGCCTTGATTAAATGCAAATAAAACAGCACCTTCAATAGCTTTGTCTAAGTACGCATCGTCTGCATCCATTACAGAGTTAAAGAATACATTTGGCGACTTACCACCAAGTTCCATCGTTACCGGGTTCAAGTTTTTGGAGGCGTATTGCATAATTAATTGTCCAGTTGTTGTTTCACCAGTGAAGGCTACTTTATCAACTTTAGAACTAGATGCCAAAGGCTTTCCTGCTTCAGGTCCAAAACCATGTATTACATTTAATACACCTGGAGGAAATACATCGGCAATTTTTTCCATAAGTAGAGTAGCGGTAGAAGGCGTTTGCTCAGCTGGTTTAAGTACCACACAATTGCCAGTTACAAGCGCAGGAGGCAATTTCCATGAAAGCATTAATAAAGGAAAGTTCCATGGTATAATTTGCCCAACGACACCAAGGGGTTCCTTAATGTTCATCGAAAGTGTATTTGCATCTAATTCAGTTGCACTACCTTCTTCAGCACGAATACAAGCTGCAAAATAACGCCAATGATCCACAGCTAGTGGAATATCTGCATTCAGAGTTTCACGAATCGGCTTGCCATTGTCACATGTTTCGACCAAAGCAAATTCTTCTAAATTTTCTTCAATGATATCGGCAACTTTATTTAAAAGGGCCGCTTTTTCGGCTGCAGAAGTATTGCCCCAAGATTCTTTAGCAGCATTGGCTGCATCCAAAGCCAGTTCCACATCTTCTTTCTGCGAACGTGGATATTTCGCAATTAAACTGTTGTCAACAGGCGAGGTGTTCTCAAAATATGCGCCACCTATTGGTGCTACAAATTTTCCATTGATAAAGTTGTCGTACTTTTCTTTAAATTTTGGTTTTGAATAACTCATTTCTTTAAATCTTTTTGATTAAGTGTTGCGGGTATTTAAAACTGAGCTGAACTATCGATTTGTTATATACGCAATAAACACCCTTAAAAATTGTGTATTATCGATTTTTTATAAATTTATTTTATTAAATAGTGATATGATTGCACATATTTATTATACATTAGAACATATCTATTATTCCCTGTTATTGAAAAGTTAATTTGGTATTATTGATTATGAAACAGTTATTAAGTCATCATACGAATACGAGAAAGCTTACCACCCTAGTGGAGAATAAGACGACTTATAATGCTAAATATGCTGAGTTAAATATTTATGAGACGTATCAGTTGGCGGAGAAAGTTGTTTTGAAATTTGATTTTCCAGTAATCGCAAGTATGCTAACAGGTAAAAAAGTGATGCATCTTGATGGTTTAAAGCCATTCGATTTCTTCCCTGGGGAGTCTGTGGTTATGCCTGCTCAAAAAGAGATGGTAATAGATTTTCCTATTGCCACTGAAACTTTACCTACACAGTGTTTAGCTTTAGGTTTAGATGCACATAAAATTGATGAGGTTGTTCAACACTTTAATTATCAGGTTGCAATTGAGGATGAGAATAATGACTGGTCTTTAGATAATTCTGCATCACATTTAATTAATAATACTGATGTAAATATCTTGGTAGAGCGCTTGGTTTATACTTTTACTAATACCAACAAATCTAAGGATGTTTTGTTGGATTTAATGATTCAAGAACTCATTGTTAGACTACTACAGACAAAAGCTAAATCAATTATTCTTAACGATTGCGAAAACATGATAGATGATACCCGTATTGGTATGGTTATCAAATACATTAAGGACAATCTAACAGATAAGGCTATCACTGTTGACCTTTTAGCAGAAAAAGCTTGTTTAAGTGCTTCGCACTTTCATAAAAAGTTTAAAAATACATTGGGTATTTCACCCATCGATTATATCAATTCCGAGAAAATAAAATTTGCCAAAAAGCTAATTAAAGAATCTAAAGATTTTACAATAGCCGAAATAGCATATAAATCAGGATTTAATAATACAAGTTATTTTAATCGTCAATTTAAAAAGATGGAATTAATGACGCCTCAACAGTTTAAGAATTCCGTCTCACCATAATTTTATAATTCGTACAATTAGTGCCCGGAAGCTTCACCAGCCCCGCTAGGTATCCGAATATCTTCTACAATTTTTTGTACTCTTTCAGGTGGTTCTGGCGTAAACTGCATAATAATAATAGATACAATAAAGTTGACAAGCATCGCAACACTTCCAAAACCTTCAGGTGAAATACCAAACCACCAACTTGCCTTTAACCCTTCAACTGCTTCTTTTCCACCATCAAAAATTCCGAATTTGAATTTAAGCATATAGAATAACATTAAAGAAATACCGATTACCATCCCCGCTATAGCACCTTCTTTATTCATTTTTTTATAAAAGATTCCTAGTACAATAGCCGGAAAAAATGATGCTGCCGCCAGACCAAAAGCCAATGCGACTACTGCGGCGACAAAGCCAGGTGGATTAATCCCAAAATAGCCAGCGATAACAACGGCAACAGTGGCTGCACCTCTTGCCGCCCAGAGTTCACCTTTATCGGAAATATTTGGATTAATAACTTTTTTAATTAAATCGTGCGAAACAGATGCTGAGATTACCAATAACAAACCAGCAGCAGTCGAAAGTGCAGCTGCAAGCGCACCGGCAGCTACCAATGCAATAACCCAAGCAGGTAAATCTGCAATCTCAGGGTTTGCCAATACCATAATATCTCTATTTACATTGAGTTCATTAATATTTTCGTCGGCAACATATTGAATTTTCCCATCTCCGTTTTTATCATTAAATGAGATTAAGCCGGTAATTTCCCATTTTGAAAACCACTCAGGCATATCAGCATAAGGTTTGTTATTTACAGTGTCAATCATGTTTGTACGCGCAAAGACTGATACAGCTGGTGCTGCAGTATATAAAATGGCAATAAGTAACAATGCCCAACCAGCTGATTTACGAGCATCTTTTACACGTTTTACGGTAAAGAAGCGCACGATTACATGGGGTAATCCCGCAGTACCTACCATTAATGCTAAGGTGATAGCAAATACATCAACCATTGATTTCGAACCGCTAGTATACTCTTCAAACCCTAATTCAGTTGATAGTCCGTCCAATTTATCTAATAAAAAAACACCGGAACCATCACTCAAAGTTGCGCCCATACCCAATTGCGGAATAGGATTTCCTGTCATTTGAAAAGAGATAAAAATGGCCGGAACCATAAAAGCAAAAATCAGAACACAATACTGTGCAACCTGTGTATAGGTAATGCCCTTCATTCCGCCTAAGACAGCATAAAAAAGAACGATTACCATTCCGATAATAACACCTGTGGTCATATCTACTTCAAGAAAACGGGAGAATACAAGACCTACACCTTGCATTTGACCTGCTACATAGGTGAAAGAAACTATTAAAGCACAAACTACAGCAACCATACGTGCTGCTTTTGAATAATATCGATCGCCAATAAAATCGGGAACAGTAAATTTTCCAAATTTTCTTAAATATGGTGCTAGGAGTAAGGCTAGTAATACGTATCCTCCAGTCCATCCCATTAAATAAACGGAGCCATCATAACCAGCAAACGAAATTATACCCGCCATGGAAATAAATGAGGCAGCTGACATCCAATCCGCAGCAGTAGCCATACCATTAGCAAGTGGCGAAACACCACCACCTGCAACATAAAATTCTTTTGTAGAACCGGCCCGCGACCATATTGCAATACCGATATAAATTGAAAATGTAATGCCGACTAAAATATACGTCCAGATTTGAACACTCATAAGTTTGGTTTTATAGGTTTTCCTAAGTCAAAAGGAAATAGTTGGTTTTGGTAATTGATATTTTGAATTGAAGTATTACTTATTCATCGTATCCATATTTCTTATCTAGTTTATTCATAAGTCGAACATACACGAATATGAGTACGACAAATACATAGATAGAACCTTGTTGGGCGAACCAGAAGCCTAATTTAAACCCACCAAGTCGAATAGTGTCCAATGCATCTTTAAAAAGTATGCCTGCGCCATAAGATACAATGAACCATATGGTAAGAAGAATAAAGAGGTATCTAACATTCTCTTTCCAGTAGGCTGAGGCCTTTTTTTGTTTCTCCGACATGAATAAAAATTTTAGTTTAATGAACTCACTAATATAATAATATACACTCTCTAAATACTAAGCCTTATCGACTTTTAACAGGTAAAAAAATCACTCCACTAGACGAATTTGTTACAGCGCCTGTTACTGATTTAAGTACATTAATTTTGTTTTCTAATCTAAGCACTCCCATTAATGCAAAAACAAGTGCTTCTTTAAATTCAATTAATTGTTTGGTTGTGGCTGCAACTTTAATTTCATCACCTAATTTTTCTTGTAGTACTTCAATTAAAAAGCCATTTAGAGCCCCCCCGCCGGTAACAAACAACGAATTCTCTCCTGAATTGCAATGTGTTTTTATTTGTATGGAGATTTGCTCACAAATATGATGAATACTGGTGAATAAAAGGTTTTGCATAGTATCTTCAGTACTATCAACAATAGGTGATACTTCTTCAACAAACCATTCATAACCTATTGATTTGGGTATAGGGAGTTTATAATATTCAAGAGCGTTAAGACGGGCTAACATTTTTAAATTAATAGTACCACTTTTAGCCAATTTCCCACCATCATCAAAATCAATTCCGCTTTTTCTTGTAATGTGGTTTAGAATCATATTTGCTAATCCAATATCGTATGCTATGCGAGTTCCATTCTTAACAAATGATACATTACTAATGCCGCCAAGGTTTAAGCAGAAATCATAATCACCAAAAAATAGTTTATCACCTATTGGGACTAAGGGCGCACCCTGACCACCTAGTGCAACATCATTAGTACGAAAATCACAAACCACTTTATGGTTGCTAGCATTGGCAAGATGTTGACCAGAGCCAATTTGAAATGTAAGTCCTTTCTCAGGTTGATGATGCGTTGTGTGACCATGACTTGCAATAGCATCAACTTTGAGTTCATTTTCTTCAATAAAGCTTTTTGCCTGTTCTCCCAACCAAGTGCCATAGGTATTATGAAATATTAGAAGTTCGTCGGCTGCTAAGTGAATAGAATTCTTCAATTTCTCTTGCATTTCTTGAGAGTATGAAATGCTTTTGGTTATCTTTATTTCGAATTTATACGTAGAATTTTCTTGCCAAATGGTACAATAGGCTAAATCTAAACCATCTAAAGATGTGCCTGACATTAATCCTAAAATATTATATATTTTCATTTTACTATGCTATGTGAATGGGCATATGGCCATACACTTCTAATTTACCTAAAAATTGATTGGCAGCAATATTTTGAAACTCAATTGAATTTTGATAAGCCACTACAACAACTTTTGCATTTTTAACATCAAGAATATTTAAAAAATAGGGATTTCCGAATAAATAAAGCACAACGTTTTTCGTCTCTATTAGTTCGTTTATTGCAAAAACTTCTTCTTTGGCAAATCCAAAATTATTAGTTGGTTTCACCTGTGGAGGAAAAAGGGCCAGTAAAACATTTTCTTCGGTATGTGCTTCGTTACCTACTATCGGGTAAGATCTAAACTGTTGATCGTTTTCAATAGTTTTAAAAAATTGATTATCAGTTAGTTGTATATTTGAGGCTCCTATAAATTCATTAGTTATAAAGTTGTTTATATCATTAGAATTACCTTTAAATAGTGTGATGCTTTTTTTAGCGATTTTTTCGTTTAAGGCTTCAACATTCTGGTTTGCATCTTCTGGAGAGTCTACTTTATCAGCAATGGCTTTTTCTTTTAAATGCCAGACACGTTTGAAACTTTCTTCAATTTGATCCTTGGATGCTTTTTCCAAAATTAAATCGATTCCTTCAGATGTGTTTTCAGCGAAACAAAGTACATCATTACCAGCATCGAAAGCCAACCATTCCAATTCACCTTTCTTTGGATATTCCTTGGATACGGCATGCATATTCAAGGCATCGGAAATAACTACACCATCAAAGTTCATTTCATCTCGGAGTAAACCCTTAATAATTTTTTTAGAAACACTAGAAGGAATGTTTTTTCCATCAGATAGAGATGGGATAGATAAATGACCTACCATAATAGAATCTACACCTTCCTCAATTAGTTTTTGAAATGGATACAATTCATTTTCTACCAACTCTTGCTTGGTTTTATGAATTATTGGAAGTCCTAAATGCGAATCGGTAGCCGTATCACCATGACCAGGAAAATGTTTAACACTCGTTAAAACACTTTCGCTTTGCGAACCTTTTACATAAGCAATTGCTTTTTGGGTCACAGCTTCTCTGTTTTCACCAAAGGAGCGATAACCAATTACAGGATTGTTTGGGTTGTTATTAATATCTGCTACAGGCGATAAATTCCAATGAATTCCTGCCGCTTTACAATCATTAGCGATACTTTTTCCTACTTCATAAATTAGATTGTTATTCTCAGTAGGTAACGCACCTAAAGTAATTGCATATGGGAATTGCGCTGTGTTTTCTATTCGCATTGCCAATCCCCATTCGGCATCAATTGCTATTAATAGTGGATGTTTTGATATTTTTTGATAACGCTGAATCAGTTGCTTTAAAATTTCAAGGCTATTTTCATTATAAATAACTTTTTTTTTGCCTTCATAATTAGTTGCTGCGCTAGCTCGTGAATGAAAAAAACAGAGTCCCCCAACAGCATGAGTTACAATCAATCTTTCAAGACGTAGAATTTCCTCTTCCGAGTCATTAATAAAAGCAGCTGGCATGAATAATTGACCAACTTTTTCTGACAACGAAAGTTCATCTTTCGCTTCAATATAATTAAGCACTTTGTTCATTATCATTTTTTACTTTTCCAAAATCGGCTGGATATTTAATGTATTTAAGCATGAAAAACGCTGGTAAAGCAGCCAAAACAACCCAGATGAAAAAACCATCATATCCCAGCCAATCCTGCATAAATCCACTTATCATACCTGGCAACATCATACCTAAAGCCATAAACCCCGTTGCAAGGGCATAATGTGATGTTTTAGAATTTCCTTCGGCTATATATATTAAGTAAACCATGAAACCAGCTATTCCGAATCCATATCCAAATTGTTCTACAATTACCGTACCTGTGACTGCCCATACGGCCGTGGTTTTAGTAATGGCCAATAAGGCATAAAGGGCATTGGGAGCATTTAATGAAATTAGCATGGGTAACATCCAACGTTTTAAACCATGTTTTGAAATTAATATTCCACCAAGAATTCCTCCTATGGTTAAAAAAACAACACCAATAGTACCGTAAATAGTACCCACTTCTGATGTGGTGTAACCTAAACCTCCAACTGATGTTGGGTCAAGTAGAAAGGGCGATGCCATTTTAACCAATTGTGATTCGCCAAGTCTAAAGAAAAGAATAAAGGTTATGGCCAATATCATTCCTGGCTTTTGAAAAAACGAAACAAATACTTCCAAGAATTTTCTTGGTTTTTCTAAAATTATAGCTTTTGAATTTTCAAATTTCGGAGTTACAAAAAAGTTAATAATTGTAAATGTTAGCATCAGAAGCCCAGCACATATCATAGTATATGACCAAGCTTTGGTATTATCGCCATATTTTGTTTCTAAATAGCCAGCTAAAATTACTAGTAAGCCTTGTCCGGTAACACTTGCCAATTTATAGAACACACTTCGCATACCTACAAAAAAGGACTGTCGATCTTCTGTAAGTCCAATCATATAATATCCATCTGTAGCAATATCGTTTGTGGCTGAGGCGAATGCAACCATCCAAAAGCAGGCTAAACTTGCAACAAAAAATATGTTCGTAGGTAAAGTAAATCCAATTGCTAATAAAGCTATCGAGGCCAATAACTGCATGCCTAAAAACCAGTTTCGTTTTGTACTTTTTATATCAACAAAAGGACTCCATAAAGGTTTAATAACCCAGGGGATGTATAGCAAACTTGTATAAAGACCTAAATCTGTATTACTAAAACCTAGCTTTTTATACATAATTACAGAAACCGTCACGACTAATGCATAGGGTAATCCTTGTGCAAAATATAGTGTGGGTACCCAAACCCAAGCCCATTTGTTCTTTTGAATCATTTTAGTTGGTTTGTTTTAAATGTACGATTATCGGTTCAGATTCTTGTCCGTATAGGTCGATAAACGTTAGGGCTACAAATTTTCTATCTTTAATTGTTTTACTTGGTATAGAAACAATATGGTTTTCAGTTATTGCAGTTTTTAGCAGTACTTTTTTAATTTGATATTCCGTTTTATTTTTTCTATTTGACGGATAAACCATAGCAAAACGATACCCCTCCAAGTTTTTAAAGATCAGATCAGTAAATGCGTTGTTTTCTTCAATCTCTTTAAGTTCTATTTTTTGAGATGCTTTAAATGTAGTATTGCGAACTACAGGAGTTAAAGCTTTTCTTTTATAGTGTTTCTTCTTAATGATTTCGACAACATCATTATTATTTTGCATCAAACTTTTGGCACTAAAAAACACATTGCCAGTAACAGCTTCGGTATTTCTTGATAGCGTTAATTGATTAGGAAGCTCATTTATATTTTCCCATGCTTTATCACTATTATTACGAATTTTATAGGGGCCGTTTCCTATATAAAGATTTGTATTACTACTATTTTGTGCCCACCAATCAACAATCTTACTATGCGAGGCAACCGATAAATCCATACTCCAATATACTTGTGGAATTAAATAATCTAACCAACCATTTTGCATCCAAAGTAAAGGGTCTGCATAAAGATCTTCGTATGTAGTTTGACCTGCTTTGGTATCTGAGCCTTTGGGGTCTGTTGTGTTATTCTTCCACACACCAAAAGGGCTAACTCCAAACTGAACCCATGGTTTTCTGCTTTTTATAGTAGTGTAGCTAATTTTTATGAGCGAATCCATATTAGAACGACGCCAATCTGCGACGGACTGATTTGGTAGTTTATAAAAGTCGTATGTTAAGGAGTCTTTAAAAACTTCATCTTTTATGGTGTAGGGGTAGAAGTAATCATCAAAATGAATTGCATCAATATCAAAATTGGTAACAATTTCATCAATTACAGAAGCCATTCTTTTACGTACCTCTGGTATGCCTGGATTATAATAATATTTTTTGCCATATTTCAACATCCATTCAGGGTGAATATTAAAATCATGGGTTGGACTTAAGATATCTGTTTTTAAATCGAATGTAGCACGGTATGGGTTAAGCCATGCATGGAATTCCATTCCCCTGTTATGAGCTTCGTCTATCATCCACGCTAAAATACTTTCGTTAGCCTTAGGTGGATTACCTTCTTTGCCAGTTAAAAACCGAGACCACGGAGCGTAGTCGGAATCGTAGAAGGCGTCGCCAGCCGTTCTAATTTGAACTATTGCGGCATTAAAATTTAAGTCTTTGTAGAAATCTAGAATTTTAAGATAATCTTGTTTTTGTTTATCGATAGCATCATTTCCATTCTTAGGCCAATCGATATTTACAACGGTTGCAACCCAAAAACCTCTAAACTCTCTTTTTGGTTGTGGTATGGATTTAAAAACTGAACAAGAGTTTAAAAGAAAAATAAAAACGAGGAGAAAAAGTAATTTTCTATACATAAATAAAAAAAGCCTATTTGCATTTAAAAATAGGCCTTTAAGAATTATATTAACAACAAATTAATCAAATTTATGACGAACAAATGCTTCCATAGCAGCATAATCAGATAGGCCAAGAGCTCTATATCTAGCAGCTGTGTTTTTATTCCGTTCTTCAGCTCTCATCCAAAATTCTCTAGAATCATCCCCTTGAAACATCACACCATCTTTTTGAGATTGGTGGCAGAAAATTGCGTATCGTTTTTTAAGAACTTGTCCGGGGCTCATAGGTACGGCCATTTCAATTTCATTAATATCCCACTCGTGCCATGCTCCTCTGTATAGCCATAGCCAACAATCTTTCATAAACTCATCTGATTGCATACGCTCCATCGCTTCGAAAACAGCATCCAGACAGACTTTGTGTGTACCATGTGGATCAGCTAAATCACCTGCAGCAAAAATTTGATGCGGTTGAATTTCTCTAATATAGTCCATCATAATATCAACATCAGCTTCAGAAAGGTTGTCTTTTTTAATGGTTCCTGTTTCATAGAATGGTAAATCTAGGAAGCGAACATTTGCGTCATCTAACCCAACATATCTTGTTGCAGCATAAGATTCACCACGTCTAATATTTCCTTTCAATTTTCTGACTTCTAATGTATCAAAACTACTTTCGTTTTTAGCCTTAATAGAATCTATAAGTTTTTGAGCTTCACCAGAAGGGCTTATACGTTTTGCAATTTCTGCATATCGTATAGCATCTGTATCTGAAACTGCGATGTTCCCAGAAGTTTGGTAAGCGACATGAACTTCATGGCCTTGCTCTACCAATCTATCGAAAGTACCACCCATTGAAATCACATCATCGTCTGGGTGAGGGCTAAAGATTATCACACGTTTTTTAGCTGGTAGTGCTCTTTCTGGTCTACTTGTGTCATCAGCATTAGGTTTACCACCTGGCCAACCTGTAATAGTGTGTTGTAGCCTGTTGAACATCTTTATATTTAAATCGTATGAATCTTGTACAGACAATAAGCCAGACATTCCGTTGTCATTATAATCTTTGTCAGTTAAGCTTAAAATAGATTTTTTAGTTTCATTACAAAGCCAAACAATTGCTTTTGCTGTTAAACTTTCAGTCCATTCTAAGGATTCATCTACCAACCAAGGTGTTTTATTTCTAGTCAATTCTGCGCCAGCACCAGAATCAAGAACAAATGTGCAGTTTTTGTGTCGTTGCAAATACGTAGCAGGTACTTGTGAAGAAATATCACCCTCTACGGTTTTTTTAATAATCTCTGCTTTGTTTTGTCCCCATCCAAGTAAAACAAGTCGTTTAGCGTTCATTACCGTAGAAATACCCATAGTAATAGCTTTTCGAGGCACATTATCTATGCCTAAAAACGCTGGCGCTGCATCTACTCTTGTAATATGGTCCAATGTGATAACTCTAGTTCCAGAATTGAAGTGAGACCCTGGTTCATTAAATCCAACGTGACCGGTCCTACCTATACCTAATAGTTGAAAATCTAATCCACCGAATTTTTTAATTGCTTTTTCATATGCCAAGCAGTAGTCTATTACAAATTCAGGTGCAACAGTACCATCAGGAATATGAATATTCTCACGAGGAATATCAATATGGTTAAAAAGATGTTCGTGCATGAAGAACCAATAACTCTGGCGATTATCTTTCTCCATTGGTAAGTATTCATCAAGGTTGAAGGTTACTACATTAGAAAAACTTAATCCTTCTTCTTTATGCATTCTAACCAGTTCTTCATAAACCCGAATAGGAGAGGAGCCTGTAGCTAAACCTAATACACAGTTTTTCTTTGAATCTTGTTTTTTGCGAATTAAAGCTGCAATTTCATGTGCTACTTTAATGGAGGCCTCATTCGAGTCTTCGAATATTACATTATGTATTTTCTCAAAACGAGTTTCTTCAAAATGGCCTACTGGTTTATAACTAATATCAATACCAGTCTTTTTTTGTTTTTGTGTCATTATTAATGTTGCTAACATAAGGTTTGAACTATATTTTAGAATCAAGCAAATGTATGCAAAATATTCAATTTTTGCAGTTTTATGCTTTTTATTTTGCAGTTTTTTGCATTTTTAACGATTTGATAATATTAAAACGGAATAAAACAGCATTTTAGGATTATTCGCTATCTTTGCTCTTTAAATTAGATTTTTAGCAAAAAACACATGTTAAAAGAAGAGAGACAACAAACTATTTTAAGTGTAGTAGAACTGCATAATCGTATTTTATTAACAGACATTGCCGAAACCTTAGATGTTTCAATAGATACTATTCGTAGAGATGTTAAAGAGTTAGATGCAGATAATAAACTCAAAAGAGTTCATGGTGGCGCAATTTCATTAGGCTTTACAACAAATAGTGTAAAAAACAATAATATATATAAAATTGAGCAGAAGTCAATAATTGCTGAGAAAGCGATTACTTTACTTAAAGATGGTTCTGTGATATTTGTGGATGGAGGTACAACTTGCAATGAATTAGCTCGATTAATTCCTATTACAATAGAATTAACTTGCTTTACACATAGTATTCCTGTGGCAATGGAATTGTTAACAAAACCTAATGTGACGGTGATTTTAATAGGAGGACAAGTATCAAAAGAATCACAGATTTCTATTGGGGCGAATGCAATTCATAATCTTTCAGAAATAAAAGTGGATTATAGTTTTATTGGAACAGGTTATGTGGATTCGTATTACGGACTTACAGAATTTGATTGGGATATTGTTCAGGTGAAAAAAGCCATTATTAAATGTTCTAAAAAGACAGTACTGTTATCTATTAGTGAAAAACTCAATTCCCAGCATCGATATAAGAGCTGTGATATTAATGCAATAAACACCATGATTACGGAATTAGAACCAGAAAACGAATTACTTAATTCATTTAGAAACCACGATATTCGAATTTTATAAATAGCTATGAGTTATATCAAAATTACAGAAACACCCTCAAATCATGACAATTTAGAGCAGTTAGATACGACTACTATTTTAACTAAAATGAATGAGGAAGATAAAAAAGTGGCTAATGCCGTTGCTGAAGTTATACCGCAAATAACTAAATTAGTAGATGCTCTGGTCGAACGTTTTGAAAAAGGTGGTCGTCTATTTTATATTGGTGCAGGTACAAGTGGTAGATTGGGTGTTTTAGATGCATCAGAAATCCCACCGACTTATGGAATGCCACACGAGCGCGTTGTTGGAATCATTGCGGGTGGAGATATTGCAATTCGTAAATCTGTTGAAAATGCGGAAGATAATCGCGAACAAGCATGGAAAGATTTAATGTCTCATGATATTACTAATCTTGATGTAGTTGTGGGTATTGCAGCCTCAGGTACAACTCCTTATGTTTTAGGCGGCGTTGATGAAGCTAAGAAAAACGGAATCCTTACCGCAGGAGTAACGAATAATCCAGGTTCACCTTTAGCAGAAGCCGCTGACATTGCTATTGCAATGAATGTAGGTCCTGAATTTGTTACTGGCAGTACACGAATGAAAAGTGGTACTTCTCAAAAACTAGCTCTTAATATGATTTCTACGGCCTTAATGATAAAATTTGGGCGTGTAAAAGGAAACAAAATGGTAAATATGCAACTTAGTAATGTTAAGCTGGTAGATCGAGGTGTACGTTATGTTTCTGAGGGATTGGGCATTGAGTATTCAGCTGCTGAAAAATTACTTCAAGAACATGGTTCTGTTCAAGCAGCCCTTGATGCAGGGGCTTAGTAGTTATTTTGCAATAGCTTCAACCTCTTCAATGGAAACTATTTTATCTGAACTATTACCCCAAGAGTTTAATATATAATTCATAACATCTGCAATTTCATCATCTTCTAATCCTGGATTTGGCATTGCACTGTTATAAGTAATTCCGTTAACTATGATTTCGACTTGTTGTCCATATTTCACTCCGCGAATACTTGCCTCTCTATTTTCAAGGAGATAATCAGATTTTGCTAGTGGAGGAAAGGTACTAATAACTCCTTCACCAGCCTCTAAATGACATGTTACGCAGAAGTCGGCATAAATCTCACTTCCACGCTGCATGCTTTCTTCGAGAACGGGATCTTGGAAAAGATAAATTGATAATCCTGCAATTATCGAAAAATATATAGCCAGGAATGTTTTCATTATGTTTATTTGAGCATGTGGATTTTAAACAATAGAAGATGTTTAAGTTTTCTATTTTTTATTAGGTACTAGTTTATAAACACCTTTTCCTTCAACACCAACGTAGATAAAACCGTCAGGGCCTTCTACCACATCACGCACACGTCCTAAGTCTTTAATTAACTGAATTCTATCAGTTACTTTACTATCATCTAATTTTAATAACTCTAAATATTGAAATTTTAACGATCCAACCAATAAGGCACCTTTCCAGTCTTCCCCATAATTATCAGTTGTTATAAAGGCCATTCCACTAGGAGCAATGGAAGGCAACCAGTAGTGAATGGGTTGTTCCATACCTTCTTTCGCGGTAATATCAGTAATAGGTGTCCCACTATAATTTACACCATAGGTTATAACAGGCCATCCATAATTTTTACCTGGTTTAATGATATTAATTTCATCACCACCCTTAGGGCCATGTTCATTGTCCCAAATATCTCCTGTAAATGGGTTTTTTACTAAACCTTGTGGATTTCTATGACCATAACTATAAATTGCTGTTTTTGCACCTTCTGTGCCTACAAATGGATTATCTTCAGGTATTCTCCCATCATCATAAAAGCGATAAATTTTACCTCCATCGCGCCTAATATCTTGTGGATTTTCATCTCTAGCTCCACGCTCTCCAATACTTAAGAATACATAACCTTTATCATCAAATTCAATTCGCGATCCAAAATGTTGTCCCTTTGTAGTATTTGGTGATGCTTTGTAAAGTATTTCATTGTCAATCAGTGCATTGTCTTTTAATTTTGCGCGCATAAAAGCTGTGTGTCCTCCTTTTTCTTCTCCTTCTTTAGAGGCATATGAAAGATAAATCCATCCATTATTTTTATAATCTGGATGAACAGCAACATCTAAGAGTCCACCTTGCCCCCTTTCATATACTTCTGGAACATTAGAAATTTTACTTCTTATTCCACTATTAAAGATATAAAGATTGCCAGATTTTTCTGTAATCAACATCGAACCGTCAGGAAGGAATGCTATACCCCATGGAATGGTGAGGTCATCGACCAACAGTTCTTCAGAAAAAGGGAATTCTGAAATTGTAGTAACTTGATTAACAGTGTCCTGTCCGCAAGAAAAATTGAACGCTACAACGATTAAATAAAGGGATACAATACTTTTCTTCATAATTAGACGTTAAAATAATATTATTATAAGGTACAAAAGTATCTAAAGATAAAAAATATAAGTTCAAACAATTATACTGAGAATTATTAGACCCCAAATCTAATGATTCTATCTAATCAGTCTTAACCTATGCACCCTACAAAAAGCAAGCATCTTTTGTATGCTTTACTGTTGATTGTTACTTCAATAGTGGGTACCTCTGCAATAGCTAAAACTAATGTTTTAGAGATACTTTCTGAAGTTACCACTGTATTTGAAAACGAAAGATTTTCCAATGAAAAAACTATTGGCTCCGAATCTTCCACAATATTTAAGAGAAATACCTTAAAAAATCAGAATGCTAAAGTTGCTAGCGCACCTATGTTTGTTACAATATTTGCAGCACCTGACGATAGTGATGTTTGTTCTGACGATGGTCTTGAGGTAGCATTATTTAATCTTTGTGGAAATTCAGATAATAGAATAATCACATTAAGTGGAGGTCCATTTCCAGGAGCGCAATGGGAAATTTTGGGTGGTTCTTGTACACCAGATTTGACAGATCCTTGTCCCATTCGAACTAATAGTTGTTATAGTAATGTGCACACTGGAGGTGATTACACGCTCAACGCGGCAGCAATACCAGCAGGTTCAGGAGCGGAGTTTCGTGTATTAGTTGGTGGTGTTTACCATTATTTTGAGGTTAAGAAGAGTACTATTACACAAACTTTTGTAAAGACAGATTATATCTGTGGTGTTGATGGTGAAATACAAATTACGGGCTTATCAAGTGCATATGAATTTAGTATGGATAGCGGTAGTGGTTTTGGTCCATGGCAAGGACCAATTTTCGGAAGCTTAAATCCTGGCACTTATAATATTAAAGCACGTTTAAAAAGTACACCTGGCGCTTGTGAATACCCATATCAACCAATTACAATAGATCAATTGGATATGGGCATAGAAGCTACTTTTGTTGATGCTTTGTGTTCTGGTGATACCGGTTCCGTTACCGTTAACGTAACTGGTGGCGTTCCGGGTCCATTCAAATACACCTTATTAGATGACGGCTTAGTAGCACAGGAATTTACGTCCTTTATCACAGATAATCCATATACATTCTCAGCAGTTAGTTTTGGCACATATACCGTACAAGTGGAAACACAACAGTGCCAAGGTGATCCTGGAAATGGTATTGATCCTCCAAGACAAAATCGCGATACTTCTAACAATCCAATTGTAATAGGTAATGGTTTAGATGCTTTGGATGCATCCACTGAAGTAAATAGTAGTTTCGGTTGTTCCACAATAACTGATGTGGATATTACAGTGAATACTACTGGTGGTTCAGCTCCTTATACATTTACGGTAAATGCAGGTCCATCACAACCTTCTTATACCAGCACTACCACTTATACTGTAAGTGCTCCTGGTACATACGATTTTATTATAACAGATAGTAATGGATGTACTATACCCGCTACAGCAAGTGTAGAAAATTTAGATCCACCAGATGTTACAGCTAATGGTATTGATGGTACCTGTTCGAATGGAGGAGCTAAGATTAATTTTAATATAGTAGACCCAAAAGGATACAATCTTACATATCGTGTGAATTCTGGCGACCCTTGGGATACCAATCCACAAATATCGGTACCTGCAGGAACTTATAACGATATTGAAGTAAGATATCAACAAGGAGGCTTTGAATGTACAATGGCATTACCGGCTGTAACTGTAAGTACTGTAGGGGTCATTACGGGCACAGCTACAAAAGTTTCCGATCGTACTTGTGATGGTAGTGGAGGCGTGAATGGAGGTCAAATTGATTTCGGAGCAGCCAGCGGTGGCTCAGGAAGTGGATATGTTTTTAGTATCGATGGCACCAATTTTACTGGAACAACCTCGTATACCAATTTAGGTCCAGGTACATATACACCAATGATTGAAGATGGTGGTGGATGTCGCTTAGAACTAACGCCAATTACTATTTTAGATGTTGACCCACCGACTGACATAGATTTTGTGACATCAGACAGTAATTGTGCTGCTAATACTGTAGATGTTCAATTAGTACCAACTAGTGGTGCTACAATTGATAATTATAGTGTTATTAGTCCGGTTACAATTAATAATGGAGCTAATGACACTTTTGATGACCTAGACGCTTCGCAGTCTTATATTTTTCAAATTACAGATTCAAATAATTGTACATATACAGAAGGATATTCCCCTGATGTAATAAGCAGTATTCGAGCAAGAGTAAAATCAGGTGGAGATTTAAAAGTTTGTACAGGAGCTACTGATGGTTCAGGAACATTTTTAGTAGATGGTTTTGCTAATAATTATACTTATAATATTAATGGAGGTACAGAAAGTAGTCCTCAAAATGATTCTGAGGTAATTCTTCCTCCATCAGGCGCTGGTACATATACAATTAATATAACCGATGCTGATACGGGTTGTACAGACAGTGTTTCTTTTGATATTGAAGAACCAACTGCGGCAATTACACTAACAGGGAATGTTACAGCAATGACCTGTGCCAATGGAAATTTAGGTAGAGTAGTAGCGAATTCTACTGGAGGATGGGGAAGCAATAGATATGAATTAGAATATCCAGATAGTTCTATAGCTGGACCTAAAGCAGGTACTGTGTTTGGAAATTTATCGCAAGCAGGTACTTATACCTTAACGGTAGAAGATATAGAAGGATGTTCAGAGACCTTCAATTTCACACTAACGCCTTTAAATGCACCAACCATAGTTTTTGATGCAGCTAGTTCGGATTTATGTTATGTTGCTGGTACAGGTGCAACGGCAGCTGTAACTGGTACAGCAGGTAGCGACCCTACTCTTCAATATAGAATTAATGGTGGCACATTACAGGCAAGTCCTGTTTTTAACAACCTAACTCCTGGAACTTATAGTATTGAAGTTGTTGATGGAAATAATTGTAGCGCGAATATCAATGTTACTGTGAATCCTCAACTAAGAGTAAATACAAGTATTGAAACTGAAATACCATGTGGTGGAGCACCTGGTGAAATTCGTGTTGAGGTCTTGGGTGGTTATACATCAGGTGTAGGAACTAAACAATATGAGGTAAGTTTAAATGGAGGCGCTTTTGGTGGTGCGACACCATTAACATCTACTAATTTTTTATATAGTACAAATGTTCCTGGGGATTATATTTTCAGAGTAACTGACAATGAAAATTGCGTTGCAGATTCAAGTCCAATAACTTTAAACCCACCTGTTAATATTGCGCCGGCGGCAGTAGATATTATTCCTGTTAGTTGTGGTAGTGCAAATAACGGTGTGGTTACCATTACACCAGATGCTACAAGTGGTATTCCTCCGTATGAAATAAGTTTTAATGGAGCACCATTCGGCACACAATCTGTTTTCTCAAATTTGGCTGCTGGCACCTATCCATTTTTGGTTCGAGATTCAAGAGGTTGTATAACTATGCCGGCTGATGCTGTTGTGGGAACAGATGCTACCGCAGCACCTAATGCAACGGTTACAGAAGAACCTGCTAGTTGTAATGTAGGTGGTGGTCCTGTTAGTGGTGGTATTAATATTACTGGGGTAACACCTGGAAGTCCAGATTATACGATTATAATTTTAGATAATTTAGGTAACCCAACTGGTATTCAAGAGGATAATGTTAGTGTGTTTCCTTATCAAATTTTGGACCCTGCATTAATACCAGGTGATTATATTGTTGTTACATTAGATTCAAATGGGTGTCGCGATGAAGATGCGGTAACCATTACAGAATCAACAATTAGCGTTGTGCCAGATTCAGTTGTTCCCACTTGTTCGTTATCTGGTTTTAGTAATACTGTTGAGATATTTGGAGGAACAGGACCATTCTTAATTCGTTTGGAAAACGATCCTGCTTTACCTGTATCCCCAAATCCTGGACCGAGAAGACATACTTTTAATGGCTTGCAGTATGGTGTAACATATACAGTAGAAGTTACGGATACGGCGACAAATTGTATATATTTTGAAGAAATACCTCCAGTTGATGGCCCATCTTTTGATGTTACTGCAACATCGACTCCTGACTTCTGTGATGTGAATAGAAATGGTGAAATTACCTATGAGGTAACTGGATTTACACTTGGACATCAATTACAAATTGACATTCTTGATAATTCAGATGGATCAATTACGAATATAGAAACCGTAACTCCATTATCAGACCCATATTCTAATACACATTTGGCTATTGCTGGTGATTATCAAATAATAGTAACGAGCTTAAATGACAATTGTCAAGATGCTGTAGGAATAATTGTAGAACAAAACTTACCAGGAATAGATATTCTTGTAGAAGAGCCTGCAACTTGTAATGCTCCTGGACAAATAGTTGTTCAAGGAAATGGTGGTAATGGTATATCCTATGAATTTGCTTTTATGGCATTAGGAGCAACTCCTGCTGCTGGAGATTGGACCACAAACACTTCATTTATAGCTATTGCAGGAACTTACGATGTATATGTTCGCGACAGTAGTGGTTGTTCTTCTTTTGCAATAGCAACAGTTTTACAATCAGACCCTATTTTACCTTCACCAATTTCGTACGTTGATAATCAATGTATAGTAACGGCGACAGCCTTCGATATAAGAGTTACGATCCCTAATACGGTTGATACGCCTAGGTTTACATTAGGAGGTGATGAACGATTGGTGCCAGATGTTGTTGATAATGGAACACATTGGGAATACACCTATACCGTAGCTAGCCCCGGCACTTATTTTGTAGATGTTGTTGATGCTAATGGTTGTACAAGCCAAGGAACTGCGGTTGTTTATGATTTCTTATCGATTTCAGCAACCTTTAGTACTGAACCAACATGTAATGTTGCCGATGGAGAAATAGAAGTATTACCGATAGGTGGTAGTAATCAGTTTAGTTATCAGTTACAAGATGGCGGCGGCACTGATATAGGCGCTCCGATTATAGGTGATAGAACCGACGGAATTATACCAAATGTAGCACCAGGAAATTATATTGTTGAGGTAACAGATACAGAGACCAATTGTGTAGTAACAGCAAATGTAAGTATAGATGCGGCTACACCACCTGTAATTGATACAATTCATGAGAATGATATTTCTTGTGATGGGGCAAATGATGGTAGTATTGACATAATTTTACAGGCTGGTACAGATGTAGATAGTCCAATAGTTTATACCCTTTATGCGGCAAATACGGTTGCACCAATTATTCAACAAAATGGTTCTGGCTCTTTCATAGGTTTAAGCGCTGGGATATATGATGTAGAAGTGCGAACCGATAGAAATTGTGTCGTAGTTGCAGAAGATATTCAGATTGATAATCCAGCAGCATTTTCTATAACGGCTAGTGCTCCCGATTTTGCTTGTGAACCAGGCGCAAATAGATTTAGTACTACAGATATTACTGTGAGTATTGTAGATCCTGGAACAGTTGGTTCTGGATATCAGTATAGTATTACAGGGCATTCAAATTATCAAAATTCGAATGTATTTGCAATTGTAGATAATGGTTCTCCGCAAAATATCACGGTGTACGCCATAGATGGCAATGGTTGTGAGACTCAATTTGATGTTCCTACTATCAATCCGCCATCAGACGTTACTCCGACCTTATCAGTAATAAGTACATTAAACTGTGCGAATCCAGAAAGAGTTCGAATAACCGTACCTGCATCGCAAACAACAAGTTTTACGGTTTCTACTGTAGCTGCTGTTGCCGTAACATCAATATCAAACACTCCCGGAAATGATTATATAGAAATAGATTTACCGCAATCAGGAGACTATCTTTTCGAAGTAGAAGATTTAGTAGGTGGTTGTTTTTATCCGCTACCTAAACATACGGTTGTAGAACCTTTAGCCCCTACGGTCGTAATAACAGAAGCCGAACCAATTTCTTGTTTTGGTGCTAGTGATGGTGAAATGTTAATAGTAGTAACAGATTATACTGGGGTATATACCTATAATGTTTACAGTGGTAGTGATCCAAGTAAAACTACAATATTAGCCACAGGTTCTTTTGATACAGCCGATAACCCTGAAACAATAACTGGTTTGGCAGGTGGTAATTTCTTTGTAGAAGTTGTGTCAACTGGAATGCCATTTTGTAGTGCCGAAAGTAATGTTGAAACTATTCGCTCGCCAAATGGTGCACTTGATGTAAGCGCTGTTGAGGTCGGTAATGTTGGTTGTAACGAAGATACAGGTCATATCGAGGCAACTGGCATAAATGGATGGGATAGCGTAGCTTACGAATATCGATTGTTACGTGATGATGGATCTGGGTATAATGAAATAGTTTCATTTGGAACAAGCAATGATTTTGAAACGCTAGCTAGTGGTGATTATCAAGTAGAAATTAGAGATACAGAAGGTTGTACCGATACTATAAATATTACTTTAGATCCAATACCGGCCATTCAAGCAGGTATTCGAGAACCACAAGCACTTGTTTGCCCGAATGGCAATAATGCTATTTTAGAAGCATTTGACCCATCTTCTGGAGATGAGACAACCGCTACGGCAGGAGCAACTGGTGGTTTTCCTGGGGCAGGATATAATTACAGATTATTATACTTAAATAGCGATGATAATACAGATATAGCTTCGGCGAGTGGATTACAGAATTCTCCAACTTTTATAGGTGCTAGTGGCGGCTATATTAGTGGTGGTTGGTATGCTATAGAAGTTTCTTCGAGTTTTAATTGTATTGGGGTTACTGATCCTTATTTTGTGAATCCACCACCACCAGTTCAACCTAAATTAATACAGACAGCAGTGCCTGGCTGTGGAGGTCAAGGAGAAATTCAATTAAGTATTGAAAATTATAATGCTTCTTTTACATATGAAATTCAGCCTCTTGAAAATGGAGTAGTAGTAGGTCCATATTCTGATATGACAGGACAAACAATGCTTTTTACTAGAAGTGCTGGAATTAGTTATCAGTTTGATGTACGTAAGAAGAATGCTTCAAATACTTGTTTAGCTGTACGAACGGGTGGAATTACAATGACTGATGCTTCGGCTATCGGATTTTTACCAAATTCACCAGTAGATGATATTTCTTGTTCTGGAGAGCTAGATGGTCGAATAGAATCATTCGCAAATGGAGGAGTTGGAGGTAACCAATTTTACTTATACAGCGGAGATCCGGTAGATGCGTTTAGCCCTGCGTCAGCTGCAACGTTAATTAGAGGTCCTCAAAGTCATGGTACTTTTGAAGGATTAGATGCAGGATCTGATTACTATATTACAGTAACTTCTGGTGCAACGTGTAGTGCTATTGCTGGCCCTTTTGTAATCACAAGACCAGTTCCGATTATTTTTGATGCAACACCAGAACCAATTTCATGTTTTGGCGAATCTGATGGTAGCATAGAAATTGAGGTTAATAGTGGCGGTGTAGGTTTATTGCAATTTGCAATTGCACCTCATTTCAATGAATTTTTTAGTGACCCTACGACTCCAGGTGCTTATACTTTTGAAGATTTAGCAGCCGGCACTTATGAAATTCTAATTCAAGATGAAAATGGTTGTTTTGAAAAAGATTTTATTACAGTTGTTCAGCCTGATGAATTAATTATTACCAATATAGCTACATCACCAGAAACATGTATCGGTTTTGAGGATGGTACGGCACAATTAACCATAACTGGAGGTACGCCATTTGTAGATACAACAACAAATGAAGAATATTTTGAAACAAAAATTGTAGGTCCTAATTCGGATGGTAGTGAAGTTTTTGTAAGAAATGACAGCTTATATTTTGATAATTTAGTTGGTGGTGAAGGGTATATTGTAATAGTACAAGATGCGAATCTTTGCTTTACTGATGTAATTATTCCAATTGAAATTGGAGTGGATTTAACAGCAGAACCCAATATTCAATATGGTTGTGAAGGTATTTTCCCAAACAGTACGGTTACCATAGAAATGTTAGATTCTAGTCTTTATCCGGAGTTATTATTTGCTTTGGATCCTTTAGACCCTACTGATGCTACAAGTTCTAACGCATCTAACACCTATACTTGGGGCGATCTTGAAGCTGGTGATCATTCTGTTTACATTTATCATGAAAACGGTTGTACGAACATTGTTGATTTTGCAACAGAAACTTATGATCCTTTAACATTATCTGCGGAGAAAACTGGTCCAAATGAAGTTACGGCGTTAGCAGAAGGAGGTTATGGAGGTTATGTGTATTCATTCCAAGGTCAAGATCAGGGAGAAGACAATGTGTTTACCACTAATGAAAGCACAATCGTTACCATACAAGTTACCGACCGAACAGGTTGTGTAGCCGTAGTGACTATTCCATTTGAGTTCACCGGCATGTTAGAAATACCTAATTTCTTTACGCCTGATGGTGATGGTGAAAATGATGTTTGGTATCCGAAGAATCGTAATTATTTCCCAAATATAGAGGTGATTATTTACGATCGATATGGTAGAGTAGTGGCGCGATTAAATCAAGTTTCTTCATGGGACGGAAATTATGAAGCCAAACCATTACCTTCTGGTGATTATTGGTACGAAGTGAATGCTAATGATAAGAGTAAAATGCATTACATTGGTCACTTTACACTATACAGATAAAACATAAATAAATTAAATACGGGCGTTCTTTGAGCGCCCGTATTTAGTTTAATTAAATCTTCAAAATTTTATGTATCTTTTCCTTCAAAAGGAATAAATGAAATCGTTTTTAGTGCTATTCATAGGCGTAATTCTGCTACAAAGTTGCAAGGCACAGTCAAAATCTATTTTGGTAGAAGATACCATAGAGACATTGGTAAAAGAAGATTTTCACTACTATCTTTATTACCCAGAGAATTATGAAAGTAATGAAGATGAAGTTTTTCCAATGCTCTTATTTTTACATGGTGGCGGAGAATCAGGGGGCAATTTAGAAGAAATAAAATCGAATGGTCCGCCAAAACTTATCGCCGAAGGCAACGAGTTTCCATTTTTGATATTAGCACCTCAAAATCCTCATGTGAAAAAATGGTGGAATACTGAGGCATTAATAAAATTATTAGATGAGGTTGTTGCTAATAATCGTGTTGATAAAAAACGAATTTATCTAACAGGACTGAGCAGAGGTGGAGGTGCTGCATGGGAGTTGGCAGTCCAATATCCGCAAAAATTTGCTGCTTTGGCTGTAGTTTGTGGAATGACACCTTTACCTTATGCAAGTTGGTTAGATAAAGATATGCCGATTTGGGTTTTTCATGGCACCGAAGACAAGTCTATACCTTTTTCTGAATCTGAAGAAATGGTGAAAAAACTAAAAGCAATGGGGCATGACGTTAAGTTTACCGCGTATGAAGGAGTGGGACATAATTCTTGGGAAAAAGCATATACCACTGAAGAACTATATACATGGTTTGTGGAACAGCATCGAAATTAATAATGAAAACTATATGTAATATGGATTTTAAAAGAAGTAGTGCCATTTTAATATTTTTTTTTATCGTCTTTGGGGCGAGCGCAAAAAATACCGAACCTGAGCCAGGTAGTAAAAAGAAGCCAAGAAATGTAATCTTCATTTTAACAGATGATCATCGGTACGATTATATGGGCTTCACTGGAAAAGTGCCTTGGCTAGAAACACCAAATATGGATAAGCTCGCCTCAGAAGGGGCATATTTGCCAAATACTTTTGTAACTACTTCACTTTGTTCTCCAAGTCGTGCATCAATTTTAACAGGTCAATTTTCTCATTCTCATACTATTGTAGATAATCAAGCACCAGACCCTGGTAACCTTACTTATTTTCCACAGTACCTACAGAAAGCGGGGTATCAAACAAGTTTTTTTGGAAAATGGCATATGGGAGACCATGGTGATGAACCCCAACCAGGTTTTACGCATTGGGAAAGTTTTCCCGGGCAAGGAGTTTATTACAATCCTACATTAAACATTAATGGTAAAAGAACGGCCTATAAAGATTCAACTTATATTACAGATTTATTAACGGAACATGCAATTGATTGGCTGGACAAGCGGGACAGGAAAAAGCCATTTTTCTTATATCTATCACATAAGGCAGTTCATGCTGGTTTTCAGCCGGCAAAAAGACATAAGGGAAGGTATAAAGGCAAAAGGATAGCATTGCCAACAACTTATGATCAAACAAAAACGGGAGCTTATAAAGATTTAAAATGGCCACAATGGGTAGCAGACCAGAGAGTGAGTTGGCATGGGGTTGATTATATGTATCACGAAAATGAAGGTATTTATGATATGGTTGTTGATTATTGCGAAACACTTTTAGGTGTTGATGAAAGTGTTGGTTCAGTTATGGATTATCTTAAAAAGGAAGGTTTGGATGAATCTACATTGGTAATCTATATGGGTGATAACGGTTTTAGTTGGGGTGAACATGGATTGATTGATAAGCGCCACTTTTATGAAGAATCCGTAAAAGTACCATTATTGGTTCGCTGCCCAGAATTATTTGAAGGAGGGAAGACTCCGCAACAAATGGTACAAAATATAGATATTGGACCAACTGTTTTAGCTGAAGCAGGAGTAAAGCAACCAGAGAATATGCCAGGAGTATCTTTTATACCCATTTTAACGGGAGATACTAGCGTTCCAACTCGTAAAGAAGTCTTTTATGAGTATTATTGGGAATATGATTTTCCTATGACCCCCACTGTTTTTGGAATGCGTACCGATAAATATAAATACATGAAATTTCAGGGTATTTGGGATAGAAACGAATTATACGATTTAGAAAATGACCCTGATGAAATGTATAATTTAATTGCAGATCCAGACAAACAGGAAATAGCAAAATCTATGTCTATTGCAATTTATGATTGGTTAGAGCAAACAAAAGGAATGCAAATACCATTAAAGCGAACAGTTAAATACCGTTTTGGTGATTTTAAACATAAAAATGAGTATTAAACAACATTATTCCTCTAAATGGTGAATTGTTTTATTCTCAAGTAACATTAAATCTATATTAGATGTTTTCCAAGCTTCTGTTAAGTGATTAGGTGCTTTTGCAAACGGGTGAGAAAATGAACTCAAAATAATATCATGATCACCATCCTTATCCACATCACCAATATCCATTAGAAACCAATTCCCAAGTTTGGAATTTTTAAAAGTAAACGGATTAAATTGAAAGTTTTCTGAAGTCTTATTTTCTAGATAAACAAATGAGTCCTCAGGTTTTTTTTCATAATCTGGAAATGTAGATACTATTCCGAAATCTATATCTCCGTCTAGATCAAAATCATTTGAAACAACTCTGGTAGCACTATTTACGGCAAAAAAGTATTTTTCTTCAAATTTATTGTTGCCGTTATTTATATGAATCCGTAAGCCGTGGTAAGGTTTTTGCACAAAACTTTTATCAGCATTGTCACCATTGACGGTTACAATATCAAAATCCCCATCACTATCGTAATCGACTAATTCAAACCAACTTGAGCCATAAACTGGACTAAATTTCAGTACATTTTCTGCTACAAATTCTAAATTTTCTTTCTGATATAAAATTGTAACACCTTCGCGACCTTGTGAGGTAAGCGTTACCAAGTCTTTTTTACCATCGCCGTTCATGTCCTCTACAATAGTTCGAATACACCCCGACGTATTTAATAGCACTTTCTTTTTGTAACCTTTGTTTTGAGTTTTATAAAGAAGTGACAATTTACCTGTCAGATTCCCAAATTCACTTACAACCAGCTCTTTTTTACCATTACCATTTAAATCGTCTACAACAGTATTAACTGGTCTGTGAAGTGGAAAAGGAATTTGTTCTAAACTGTCTTTAGAAATAATTTCAATTCTACCGTTTGCAATTTCAGATGGATATAGGTCACCAACAATAGTAATATACTTTAAAGTGTTTGTTTCGGTTATATCTGTTATTGCTGGGCGTATTTTTTTGTTTGTCTTAGTATTATTTTTTTCAAAGTTGTATTGCATTATATTCCCGCTCATATCTGCTGATGTAATACTATTTTTCTGTTTATTATATTTTAAATGAGTAATATATGTGCCTGGGATACTATCTAAATTAATAGCCTTGGGTATAAATTGAACTAATTCTTGAGGCTTTATATTTTCAGTACTAGAAACTAATGAATCGGGAGCCATAGCAATGATATAATTTTTTAAAAGTGTCCAATCTTCCATATTCAATCTAGGTGAATTAGGAAATAAACCAGTTTGCTTTATAGCTTGTTGTTCTGAATTAGAAAGATTTCTATACGGGTCATTATTAGTATCTATAATGCCTAGCATGGCAGCCATGTCTGGTAACACACCGTTTTCCCATACTTCTTTAGGTAGATTCTCAATTTTGGGTAAAAGATGGCAAGTGGCGCATTGATTATTATATAAAATTTCTGCTTTTTTATTAGAATTAGAATTGCAAGAAAATTGGATGACTGTAGAAATACAAAATATAAACTTTATTAAAACATGTTTGATCTTAATGTACACTTGCATATTTGTCCAAAGCAGTTGAATTAAAACTTACGAGTTAGATTTCCTAAATTGTCAAAACAACGAATTTCTTTCACTTGATTATTAATCGATAAACTTCTACTTGATTGCGACTGATAGGTATTGCCCCAATAAAATTCATATAATGAAAATTGACCATTTGAGTATTCCAATTCTACTTTAACCTCATTTGGTTCTAGTTTTAACCTTTTTAAATTGACTGGTTTTACAGATTTAAATGCTTTTAATGTATCATTATTTTGAGATGCCACAATCAGATTTTGGTTTTCCGAGTTTGAGATATTAACCAAAGCCTTAGCATTACCAGGAACAAAGAACTGGCTTTTCTCTAAATCTATGTTTAAGAAAGATCCATCTCCTTTGTTCTTTAGAACTACTCCTGAAAGAGCATCGGCAGGTCCTTGTTGAACCTCCATACCAAAGTCATTGCCTACTAAAAGTAAATCGATATAATTATCTTCATCAATCGGAGTAGGTAAGATACCAAAAATGGGACCTTTTTGAGCACTTATATGTAGGGAGTGTATTTTAAATTTGTTATTACCTAAATTTTCAATCCATGATGTATTCATATGATTAAAAGATAGTACCATTGCATCATCCAATAAACCATCGGCGAACATTTCTTTTAACGTCAATTCCCCAAATTCTCCAAAAGAGTTTATAGATTTTCTTATACCAACATATTGCTTTGTAAGGTCTTGCCATGGGTGATATAAATATTCTTTTCTTACGCCAATACTGTCGCGCAGAAAATAAGACATTAATGGGTCTATCTTTCCATTATCATCTAAATCTTTAGCGTATAACTTTATTGGCTCTTCTGTTGTTCCTTTAAAGTTAATATTCGAACCATAATTTCCAGCAATATAATCGATATCGCCATCATTGTCTAAATCAGCGGCGGCTAAACTATTCCACCATCCAAGTTTTTCTTTGATGCCTGTTTTGTTTGTAACTTCTGTTAGTTTACCTTCTGTGTTTTTGAAAAAACGGAGTGGCATCCATTCTCCTGCGAGTATTAAATCTGGCCAAAAGTCATTATTGAAATCAGTCCATAATGCATCGCTAATTAATCCAGGAAATTCTAATTCGCTAGAGACTTCATTTGTTGCTTCTACGAATTTAGGTTGACCAGGCGAACTTTCATTTCTCAAAATATAAGATCTATCGGGCATGGGGTAGGAGAAGGGAAGTACACGACTACCTATAAATAAATCTAAATCACCATCTCTATCATAATCCGCTGCTTTAACAGTACTCGTATTCGTATTAAAAAATGGCAAAGCATTTTTACTAATAGAAAAGTTTCCATGTCCGTCATTAATTAGTAATTTATCTTGATACATTTCATCTCCTGAAGGATATTGTGCGCATCCTCTACCAATATATAAATCTAAATCACCATCAGAATCCGCATCAAAAAGAAGCGTGGCAGAATCTTCTTCCAATTGTTCTTCACTTTTATAAGAGACTTCTTCATTTTTAAAAGTACCATCTACATTCTGAATGAACCATTTTTCTGGATAACTTCTACTACCTGAAATAAATAAATCATCTAAAGAATCTCCATTTACATCACCAACAGCTAAAGAAGGACCATACTGAGAAAATTTATGAGGAATTGTTGTTTGGAAATTAAAGTCTATAAAATCCATATCAGGAGAAAAATGGTCCAGTTTAAGGGAGTCGCCTACTTCGGTAAATAGAGCATTGCTAGTTGTGGTTTTTTTAGTGATAGCCTTAGTGTCTTTAATGTCATATTTAATTTGTACAAGTGTGTCTACAGCAATGCCTTTAATTTTTTGCATCCTTCCGCCTGGCCATATAATTTTTAGACTATCAATTTTTGTAGTATTCCCAAGTCCAAAATGTATTTGATTTTCGGGTTGAGAAAGATAACCACGACCAGAGATAATTGATTTTTTTTGTGATTGACCATTGGCATAAATTTCTACTACCGAACCAATTGCAGCCCGGTTTTGTTCATTACCAATTAATTGAAGTCTTAGATATTTTTTTGTCGGTTCCAATTCAGACGTTTTATTTTCAATCAAAAGTACATTTTCATTGATGTTATTAATAATTAGGTCTAAATCACCATCAGCGTCTAAATCGCCATATACAGCCCCGTTAGAATAAGTGCCAAAGTTTAATCCCCAATCGTTAGTGACATCAGTAAATGTTAAGTCTCCATTATTCTTATAAATGAAGTTTGGAATTTTAATTTGCGGAATTGCCGCTATTAAGCGCTCTTTTGAAACTAATTTACTAGCAGTAGCTCTAAAATCTCCGAAATCTCTATCGGTCACATCTTTAGGAAAACCATTAGTGATTAATAAGTCTTGAAATCCATCATTGTCATAATCAGCAAACAGAGGTGCCCAACTCCAATCTGTTTCATGAATGCTAGCATACATTCCCATATCAGAATAAATAGGTAATTCTGTTTCTAGATTAAAGCCTTGATTTATTTGTAATGTGTTTCGTGTATATTGTTGTTCGTATTTATATTTTTTGGTAAATACTTCTTTTTGGTAATTGCTTGGTCCTTGAAAAAGCTTCTTCCGCTTATTGTAGTAGGGTTGCATTTCGGTTGTAAATAAATCTAATAGACCATCATTATCAACATCTGCAATATCACTACCCATGGAAGAGAGACTAAAATGTTTAAACAAGTCTCCTGCTCGATTTGAAAAAGTGCCGTCTTGGTTATTAATATAAACCAAATCGTTACTTAAAAAGTCATTGGCAACATAAATATCCATCCATCCATCTAAATTGAAATCATTGACTATTGTACTATGACTATACCCGTGATAACGAATTCCTGCACTATCTGATACATTCACAAAAACATGTCTATTTAAAGTGTCATTCCATCTATTTTCGTACAACCGATCTTTTGAAGTTGAAGTGCCATCATCTTCTAACGGGCTAAATTGTGAAGGGTTAATTCCTTCAATTCTATTTACTCCAATAAAGAGATCCAAATCATTATCATTATCATAATCAAAAAACTGAGCATGTGAAGAATAAGTGTCATCTGCTATTCCATATTCTTTCGCCATTTCTTTAAAAACAGGAATTCCATTTTCATTTAACCCTTGATGTATGTATAGGAAGTTTTTTCGCAGTAAAGAATCTTTATAGAAAGTGTTACAAACATAGATATCTAAATTCCCATCGAGGTTAAGATCAATCATCGAAACGCCAGAAGACCATGTCAACGAATCTTGTTTAATTACATTCGCTTCTTTTGTAATATCTTGAAATTTTAATGCTCCTTTGTTCAGAAATAGTTTGTTGTTCACCTGGTTGCCAGCTAAGAATATATCATCCAGTCCATCATTATTTAAATCGCCAAGGGCAACCCCGGCACCATTGTAAACAAATTCATTATCGAGTATATTAATAGAATCATTTTCAAATAATTGATTATTAAATACCAATTGGGAATAATCTGAATCTACAACTTCAAACCTTGAAAGATTTTTATTTTCAGTACATGCACATAAAAGCACAAGTGAACATAAAATTAATATGAAATTATTTTTAAACATAGTTGAGCCTATTTATAATACAAAGATGCAAGTTGGCTATGAAAGAAACAAAAAACCCTGACCAATTATGATCAGGGTTAACATTGTAATATATACTTTAATTAGTATCCAGGATTTTGAGTTAAAATTCCAGGCTGTAAATCAATTTGTGCTTGTGGAATAGGTTGATACTCATTTTTACCAGCAGAAAAACTAGCACCGCCAAATTTTTCTGAAAGGTATTGAGACTCATAAGCTAAATATGCATTTAATTCTTCTGCAGCAACACCCCATCTTACTAAATCAAAGAAACGGTGACCTTCTCCAGATAGTTCTAGTTTGCGCTCAAAACGAACTGCTTGAGTTGCATACTCTTTATTTGGAAAAGAAGTGTATTCAGAAATCACATAATTAGCTGCATCTAAGCCAGAATCATAATCTTTAACCCAATACTCTGCTCTAGCTGCTCTAGCTCTTACCATATTCACATACTCCATAGCTTTATCTAAAGTTCCTGCTTCTATTTCTGCTTCTGCAGCCATTAATAAAACATCAGCAAATCTGATAATGTTATAGTTCATAGTTGCATACCCTCTAGTCCAAGAACTAGTATCGGTAAAGTCAGCTTCTTGCGATTTATAGTAAATAAACTTTTTAGGAGAATAAGGTCCTCCATATCCGAAACTACGAATCCAAGCCGAACCTGGGTGGTCTTTCCAGTCTAAATAAGGTATACCCATACGACCGATAGAATGATCTATACGTGGATCTAATGGACCAGCATCTTCAACAAATGTTGCTTCATCTTCTTTATTTACAATAACATGCTTAAAGTTATTAACCACTTCATTTGCAGGGTCATTGTATGATTTATCTAACAATGGTAAACCTTCTGCAGTAGTCCTAAATGAATTACCTAACTCAATACTAGGTTGAAAGAAACCACAGCAGTTTCCAGGTCCTTCAGATCCAGTATTATAAGGGTAATTTAAATCATCAAAAGCATTGGCGTTTTGCACATCACCAGTGTTTTTAGCTGATTCTACATCCAATACAGCTTCTGCGTGGTTGTCGTTTGCCGAATCAAAAATTCGAGGGTAATCATCTAATAAGGCATATTTTAAGCCATTAGAAGTTACACCATTCGCGATTACATCATCAAACCAAGTTTTCGCTTCAGCATATTTTCCCTGATACAATTTTGCTTTACCCATATAGGCAGCAGCAGCCCATTTATTAACTCTTCCTGCACCTGTTTCGGCAGCTAGGTTATCATAAGCGTATTGAAAATCAGATTCTATTTGCGCCCAAACTTCAGGTGTATTAGCTAAAGTAATTACCTCTTCTGCGGCAATTGTTTCATCAAACACAGGAATACTATTAAAGTGCTTTTTTAAATCGAAATAATAGTGCCCTCTAAGTAATCTAGCTTGTCCAGCAAGGTTTGCAGCATCTGCAGCACTAAGTTCTGTATTTGCAGCAACAGCGCTTAATACAGAATTTGCTCTACTTACACCTTCAAAACGACCTCTCCATAGCATATTTAAATCACCTTGAGTCGCATCATGTGCATACCGTTGAACAGGGTTAATTGTACTATAATCACCAGAATCTGTTCCTTTGTTTGCATCTCCTCCTAGAATAGATCCGGTTACCCAATGGTTAGGGCCTTCAAATCTATTTCCAAATACACCATTTATAGCGGAGTAGGTACCAATTAATAAATTTTCAATACCTTCTTTGGTTTGTACTTGTGCATCTGCCAAAGAACCAGTAGGTGTTACCTCTAAGAAGTCATCGCTACACGAAAATCCTAGTAATAGCACCATACTGTATGCTATTATTTTATTCGATTTTATTTTAAATGTTTTCATATTATTTTTTTTGTCTAATTATAATCCTAATTCTAAGCTAAAAACATAACTAGGTGTTACTGGGAAGTTACCCGTGTCAACACCAAAGTTTGTATCTGGACCAGCAACCATTGGATCTAAACCAGTGTACTTAGTAATAGTCCAAATGTTATTCGCAGCAAAACCAAGTTTCATTTTATTAATACCAATTTTATCTAATAAGTTTTGATCAAATGCATAGCTTAAAGATAAACGTTGTAGTCTAAGATACGAACCATCTTCTACATACCAAGAGTTAGCAGCACCTGAAGTATATAAATTTGTAGCTCTTTCAAAAATAGGAGCATCAGCATTGTCTCCTAATTCTGGCGTCCATGAATTTAATACACGCTCTCCTTTTGCCGATCCTTCAAAGGTACCCTGAAAATCTGTGTACCATTTAGATTGGTTATAGATTTCGTTACCCAAAGACGCATACCAGTATGTTTCGAACTCAATATTTTTGTATTTTAAGTTGATAATAGCACCACCAGTAAAATCTGGTACAGCACTACCAATAAAAGTACGGTCCTCAGCAGTAATAACTCCATCACCATCAATATCCTCATATTTAAATCTACCTAAACTTGCTTCACGATTTAAACCTTCAGCTTCTCTTGCATTATTCTCTGCATCTACATCGGCTTGAGAATTAAAATAACCAATCATTTTATATCCAAAATAAGAAGACATCGGTAGGCCAATTTGGTTTCTAACCATAGTATTACCTCTAATCGAAGGACCGTCAAAATAATTAATGTTCGGAGCTAAACCTGTAATTTCATTATTAAGGAAAGAATAATTGGTTGTTACTTCAAAAGATAAATCTTCAGTAAAATTACCACGTCCAATTATTTGTAAATCTACCCCTTTATTTTCCATAGATGCAATATTTACGGCTGGTGCAGATGCCCATGAACCTACCACTGCTGGTAATGGAACTTCGTACAATAAATCTTCAGTTTCTTTAGTCCACCAATCTAGTTGTATATCTAATTTGTTATTGAAAAAACTAGCATCAAAACCAATGTTCAAAGTGGTTGAAGTTTCCCATTTTGCTGCAGAATTTCCTATTCTACTACGAGCAAAACCTTCACTTGCCCCATCATTAGTACCAGCTATTGGATAGAAAGTTCTCGCTCTATCAGAACCATATAAGGAATATTGATTGTTAGGGTCAACATTTGTGTCGTTACCCATTTTACCCCAACCAGCTCTAAATTTTAAATCAGAAACTACATCTTGATCTTGTAAAAATGGCTCGTCAATTACACGCCATGCTGCTGAGAATGCAGGAAAAACACCATATCTGTTTTCACTACCAAAACGTGAAGAACCATCTCGTCTTACAACCCCGGCTACATAGTATTTTTCATTAAAATTATACTTTAATTCACCAAACACAGAAGAGTAGTTTGCACCCTTGTACCAGTTACTTTGAACAACTGGATTCTGTACTGCTGATAAATCTTGGTAATCTAAATCCGTTGAAAATGGGTTTTGTCCAGAACCAGAAATATTTCGTCCAGATCCAGTATTTAAAGATTCTATACCTGCTAAAACTTTAATTCCATGCTTACCAAATGTTTTTTCATAGGTTGCAGTATTGGTAAAGGTCCAATTAAAACCGTAACCACCACCTTCGCTAAATGAGTTATTTGCTTCAGTTTCAGAATCACCTAAATACTTGTAGTCATAATTTACTGTATGATAATTATTATAAGTACCACCTATGCTTGTTCTTACGGTTAGGCCTTCGAGTATATTAAAGTTAGCATACAAATTACCAAAACCACCAATACTATAACCTTTATCATCTCCATTATTACGTTCAAGTCTTCTCACTGGGTTTCTAGGATTGTTGAAGCCAGCTGCTTTTGTACTAGCGTAACTTCCAAAATCATCATAAACGGGTATAATAGTTGGCATACGATACGCAGATAATACTTCTGACTCATCATCTGCAACATCTACACCACCATTACCACCGAAAATACCAACAGCTGATCGATATGTAGTTTGGAAATTTTCTCCAATACTTAACCAAGGTGTAACATCCCATTCAGAATTAAATCTAGCGGTATATCTTTTAAATTCTTGTTCAAGAACAATACCTGATTGTTGTTGTGAAGATAAACCCATGTAAAATCTACTATTTTCGCCACCACCTTTAAAACCTAGAGAAAAACGAGATTGTGGAGCGATTCTAGTGATTTCTTTGTACCAGTTAGTACCCTCTAAGTTAGGTCTAATTAAGAAAGTCTCATCAGGGTTTGCCGCATATGCAGCTTGTATTGCTGCTAAATCTACACTGCCGTAAACTCCATTATCTCCATTCGCATGTAAATAATCTGGAAAAGTTGGCGTGGCATTTGTACCATACTGAGGGTGGTCATAATTTGGTAAAGTACCAGCGGCTGTACCTTCAGCGATTGCATTGTTACGATACGACTGATGTGTCCATTCTGCCATTTGTTGTGGATTCAACATTTTAGGAGCTCCAGCAACATTTGGATCAGTAACACCACTAATTAAACTAATGTTTAGTTCAGATTTAGTATCACCCTTTCTACCTTGTTTGGTGGTATAAACTACAACACCATTCGCAGCTCTTGCACCATAAATAGAAGCTGCCGCCGCATCTTTTAATACAGATGTATTTAAAATGTCATCTGGACTTAAGAAATCAATGTTCGTTGTTGGTACACCATCTACCACATATAAAGGTGAGTTATTACCGAACGAGTTAAAACCACGAACTCTAATTTGACTCGTTGTACCTGGTTGTCCGTTAGAGATAACGGTAACACCAGCAACTCTACCTTGCAATTGCTGTTCAACATTACCAGAAGGTATCGCTGCTAATTCCTCGGCTTTAACAATTGATACAGCAGCTGTGGTTTCTCTTTTACTTTCTGTAGAATATCCTGTTACAATTACTTCATCAAGGGCAGCAGCATCTTCAATTAAAGAAGCATTAACCGTTGAGTTTCCGTTAACTGCTACTTCTTGCGCTTTAAAACCAATGTAACTAAATATTAATGTAGCATCAGAATCAGCTTCAATGGTGAAGTTACCATCAAAATCTGTTTGTGTACCAGTTGTAGTACCTTTTACTAATACGTTAGCACCAGGTAGTGGTGCACCAGTGTCATCTGTAACAGTACCTGTAATTGTGGACTGTACAGTACTATTAAATTTCACATTTGTTAAATTACCTTCCGGATTTGCCATTGCCATTTGAGCACCAAAGCAAACCACAATCGCTAAAAATCCTAAGTTAAGAGTAGAACTCTTCCTTTTAGGTCTTAACGAAAAGAAATCGAATTTTAGATTCATAATCATTTGTTGTTTTGTTAGTTTAAATTAATCTTGAAATTGTAAGGTTTTTCAATGAAAGTGTGCAAGTTCACAGACAAAGAAAAACCTAAAACAGTGTTAATATTAAGAAATAATTATGATATCTTCCTAATAACTAATGATTAATTAACTGTCAAATTCATAAAATAAGATGTAAAATAATATGTAAAAACTAATAAGAGCTAGTAAAATATAAGGCTTAAGCAATAATTAAGACGGTTTAAAATTTTTAACTTTTTGTTTGTAAGAGAGCAATAAATAGTGCCGTCAAAAATAAATATTGCCAATGTAAGATATGAGCCATTAGATTTTAGTGCACATTAAAACGATAAATTCATTGTATTTGTTTCTTGTAAAAAACAAATAATCTTCACCTCCATCTTTTATCTTATGTTTTTTTCTGATTTGTGCTACGCTTTCAGGAAAATTACGAACGCTGATATTTGCTTTCGTTAAGTTTATTTTTTTAATTTCTGACTTGTTATAAGGTAAAACCTTACTAATAACAAATCGGCGACCTGGAAAATCGAGTAGCTCTTTAGACGTATATAGGTGACTGTGTTCTTGCAGCTTTTTGGCTTTTAATCTCTCACTAATAAGCTTGAATGCCCCAGATTTTAAAATGGCAGCATTTGGTTCATATAAGAACTTTAAAGGTTTTGATAGGTCAACTTTTGTTTCGGCTTCATCATAAAAATTAAAATCAAAGGTTTGATTAGCATCCTTTTTTAAATTAATCGTTTTAATTAGAATTGATTGTTTGTAATCTTTTTTAAGCAACCAAAGCAATTCTTTTACTTCATTATTTACTGCAACGATATGAATCTCTATAACATTTTTCAATTCTTTAATACCAAGTGAAAGATCATGCAACGGTGAAGTTTTGATTAAAATAGTTTCCGTTTTGGAAAAAAGAAATTCCAGATGTTGAGCAATATTTGGGGAGCAATCTTCAAACCTAAAAACTTTGCCTTTTACATCATTCCTCCTGGACGGATCAATATAAATGGAATCGAAATTCTCATCTTTGTTTTTTAGAAATGACATTCCATCATTGGAAATAGATTCAATATTAGTAGCTTTTAATATGTTGAAATTATGGGTAGCTATCTGAGCTAATTCGGCGTCAATTTCGCAATAAAAAACATCCTTAAAAACCTTTGAAAAAAAGTAACTATCGACACCAAAACCAGCTGTTAAGTCAACCAATGAATTGCCACTAATTATTTGTGATTTATAGAGCGCAGTTTGCTCAGATGAAGTTTGTTCAATATTTAACTTTTTTGGAAAGTAAATACCTGTTGTATTAAACCATGTTGGGAGTTTTGATTTGCACCTTTTCTTCGATTCTATTTGTTGTACAAGTTCTTTTTGGGATACCTCATTAAATAGTTGTTTTTTTAATAATAAGGGTAATGTATCTGATTCTAAATTTTTATTTATAAAGTTCTGTATATCAGTATGTAGTATATTTTTATTCAAATTGGAACTATAGGTCTTTTGTTAGCGATTTTACAGTTTTATTATCCGCTAAAAATTCCTTTAAAATTACTTTTATTGCGGTATATCCTGGTACGGCAACAATCATACCTACAACGCCAAAAAGTAAACCTGCAATAATAATGACCAGAAATATTTCTAAAGGATGCGATTTTACACTATTTGAAAAAATTAAGGGTTGCGAGAAGAAATTATCAATTAATTGTCCAATTGTTAAACCTATTAAAATATAGCCTGTTTTCGGAAGAATTACTGTGCTAAAATCGGCTCCTAAATTGCTCGTCATAGTTAGTAGAATCATCAAAACTCCACCTATGATAGGACCTATATATGGTATAATGTTAAATAGTGCACACAGAAATGCAATTACAATAGCATTTTCTATGCCGACAATTAATAGAACAATAGTAAAAATTATAAATAAAATAAGAATTTGAAGTAATATTCCAACAAAATATCTCGATAATAAATTGTTGATTTTATCAATTGATTTTATGGTGCGTTGTTCGTTTCTATCTGGCACTAATGCTAGAATGCCAGATTGAAAAAGCTTACTATCTTTTAAGAAGAAAAAAGATATGAATAGCACAGAAAATAGTCCTATGCTTAAATCACCTAATGTTCCCATCAATGAATTCAAGAAATTAGGAATAAATCCGAAATCGAGGTTTGCAAAAATTTTAGATTCTTGTATACTATCTTCTATATCCGATTGGCTTAAACCTAGGTACTGAGTAATTTCGCGATACAAACCTTCAACATTTTGCTGCAGGTCTTCTATATCTAAAAGTGAAAGATTTTTACCTTGTTCGGCTAATAGTGGAACAAATAACGCTAATATCCCTGCCAAAATCCCTAGTATTAATAGCATAGTTAGAACTACTGCTAATGTATTCGGAAATTTTAATTTTCGTCTTAAAAACAAAATTACAGGCCTACCTATTAAGGCTATTACAGCGGCAATAGCGAGATAGGCTAAAACAGATTCTATTTTATACAGAAAGTAGAGACCTACCGCTATTGCCGCTAGTATGCCGATAGCTCTAAGAATGCCACTTGAGATAGTTTTTGCAGTCATGTATTAATTTTTAAAAACATATGAAATAATGTTAGCTCCCATTTTCAAGGCTTTATCTCGTATTTCAACTGGGTCGTTGTGCACCGTAGGGTCTTCCCAACCATCTCCTAAATCACTTTCAAAAGTGAATAGTAAAACCAATCTGTTCTCATATGTAATACCAAAAGCTTGTGGACGTTTGCCATCGTGTTCATGAATTTTCGGTAAGCCTTCAGTAAATTTGTATTCTTGGTTGAAGATAGGGTGGTTAACTCCTAATTCTTCTAATTCTAAATTAGGAAATATTTTAATTAGCTCTTTTTCTAAATATGGTTTCATCCCATAATTGTCATCAATATGTAAAAAACCACCCGATAAAAGATAAGTTCTTAAATTGGATGCTTCTTCATTCGAGAAAACTACATTACCATGTCCGGTCATATGCAGAAATGGGTATTGAAATATTGATGAGCTTCCAACTTCAACAGTTTGTACTTTTTCCTTTAATGTAGTATTTAAATTTGAATTGCAATATCGAATTAAATTTGGGAGCGCTGTCGGATTTGAATACCAATCTCCTCCGCCATAATATTTTAATATAGCTAACTCCTGAGCACTAATTGGTAAGGTAAAAAACAGGAATAAAATAAATATACTTTTAATAAACTTCATAAAGCATTTTTAAGCATTATTTATAACCGCTACAGTAGCACAGGCTACTAAGGCTGCTGTTTCTGTCCGTAATCTGTTTTTTCCTAAAGATACTGGTAAGAAACCCTTATCGTATGCGAGTTTAATTTCTGATGCGCTAAAATCGCCCTCAGGCCCTATGAGAATTGTTACATCATTATCTGCTGCAACTCTTCTTTTTAATTCCATTTTTTCACCTTCTTCACAATGCGCAATAAATAGCAGACCTTCTTTTTCCAAGTTTAGATAATCGCTTAATTTTATTGCAGGGTTTAATTTTGGTAAAAAGGCCTGTAATGATTGTTTCATAGCCGATTGCAGAACCTTTTGCATTCGTTCGATTTTTATGATTTTTCGTTCGGAATGCTCGCAAATAATAGGTGTTATTTCGTTGACTCCAATTTCAGTAGCCTTTTCAAGAAACCACTCGAAACGATCATTCATTTTCGTTGGTGCAACAACCAGATGCAAATAGTGCATGGCCTTATGCTTTTTTTCTTTTGAAATAATTTCGGCTTTACATCTTTTAATACTAGCATCTATAATTTTTGCTTGATAAATGTACCCTTTGCCATTTGTGATAAATAGAATATCATCTGCCTTTTTTCGTAACACTTTAACAATATGCTTGCTTTCTTCTGATGTGAAAGAAAATTGTGATATTGAATTGTCTAAATCAGGATTATAGAAAAGTTGCATGTTTTTACAATTATTATATTCTATTCACTTAAACGATACCTGGCTTGCGCTGTTATACTTTGGTCTGAAAAGTGCTCTTTTTTGTATTTTAAATAACCAACAATACCAATCATTGCAGCATTGTCGGTGCAATATTCAAATTTAGGAATATATGTAGACCAACCTCGGTTTTTTTCAGCATCTTTCAATGCTATTCTAATTCCAGAGTTTGCCGAAACTCCACCGCCTATTGCAATTCTGTTTATACCAGTTTCCTTTACAGCTTTCTTAAGTTTATCCATAAGAATTGAAATGATAGTAAACTGAATAGAAGCACAAATGTCGTTTAGGTTCTCTTTTATAAAATTAGGGTTTTCTTTAACGGCTTTTTGAATAAAGTAAAGAACACTAGTTTTAAACCCACTAAAGCTAAAATTAAGTCCATCCACCTTTGGTTTTGGAAATTTAAATTTATACGGGTCACCAAGATTAGCATATTTATCTATTAGAGGTCCGCCAGGGTAGGGAAGACCTAATATTTTCGCACTCTTATCGAAAGCTTCACCAACAGCATCGTCTAAAGTTTCTCCCAATATTTCCATATCAAAATAATCTTTTACTAAAACGATCTGCGTATGACCTCCACTTATTGTCATAGCCAGAAACGGAAATTCGGGTGGTTTAAGGTTTTCATCATCTTCAATAAAATGAGCTAGAATATGGGCTTGCATATGATTAACTTCAATTAATGGGATGTTTAAACCTAGGGCCAAAGATTTAGCAAAAGAAGTCCCAACAAGAAGAGAACCCATAAGTCCAGGTCCGCGTGTAAAAGCTATGGCAGATACTAGTTTTTTGTCGATATTTGCTTTAGCTAAAGCTTGATGTACAACGGGAACTATATTTTGTTGATGCGCTCTCGAAGCAAGTTCGGGAACAACACCACCATATTGCTCATGTATTTTTTGTGTAGCCACAATATTGCTAATCACCTTTTGGTTCGCCAAAACGGCGGCTGCAGTGTCATCACAAGAAGATTCAATAGCTAGAATATAAATAGTTTCATTTTCCACTTAGTTTGGAATAAAAATTGGAGTACGAAGATAAAACAAAAGAGCACTATCAAAAAACTAAGAAAAATACTGGTTCGTACACTTTTAGTGTTGCTTTTGATATTCGTTCTTGGCACAATTATACTTTCGTTGCCAATTGTTCAAACGCGCTTTGCAAAATACGCTACAACCACTATTAATAAAGAATACGGAACAAATATTAATATTAGCAAATTAAGGGTGTCATTAATTTCTTGGGATACCGCTTTAGAGGGTATTTATATTGAAGATTATGAGAAGGATACACTTTTCTATGTTCACGAACTTTCTACATCTGTCTTAAGTGTTAAAAACATGATGGATGGTAAGATGGAATTTGGTAAAATAGAAATTGATAAGCTCGATTTTAAATTAATTAAATATAAAGATAGTATCAGTACTAACCTCGAAGTTTTTATTGACAAGTTAGATGATGGTAAACCAAGAAAACCAGGTACGCCGCCATTCTTTTTTTCATCTTCTAATGTAGATATTTCAAATAGCCATTTTCGACTGATAGACGAGAATATGGATAATAATGATGTTCTTGATTTTAAAGAATTGAATATTACTGGCAATGATTTTCAGATATTGGGACCGGAAGTTGATGTCGATATTAAAAAAATGAATTTCAGCAGCTCTAGAGGTATTGATGTGAGTAACATGGTTACTAATTTTAAGTACACCAAGCAGCAAATGCGATTCGATTCATTAACCATAAAAACTCCAGAATCTGAGCTGTTAGGTAATTTAATGTTTGATTATGACCGAAGCGATTTTGCTGATTTTTTTAATAAAGTAAATGTCACCGCGCAATTTAATGAGTCTACAGTAGCATTTGATGAAATTAATTTACTCTACGACCGATTTGGAAAAGGAAATAGGGCTTCATTTTCTTCTAGTATTTCGGGTGTTTTAAATGATTTAAATACGAATGAACTTTTTGTGGTATCTAATAATACGGGTATAAGAGGTGATTTTAATTTTAAAAATTTATTTACAAAATCGCAACCATTTTCAATGGATGGTAAATTGAAAAACGTAACTACAAGTTATTATGAATTGCGTTCATTGTTGCCAAATATCTTAGGTCAGTCGTGGCCAACGTCATTTCAAAAATTAGGTCAGTTTACAATTCGTGGTGAAGCTTTTATTACCGAAACTTCTATTTCAACAAAAGTTAATTTAAATACAGCTATTGGTAGTAGTTATGCAGATTTAGATATGACTAATATTAATCATATCGATAATGCAACTTACAAAGGTTTTATTTCATTAATTGATTTTGATTTAGGCAATTTCGTTGAGAACAAGAGCTTGGGAAAAGCTACATTAGATTTTAATGTTGAAGGAAAAGGTTTTGTACAAAAGAATTTAAATACAGAAATTATCGGGCAAGTATATTCACTTGTGTTTAACGGTTATGAATACAATGATTTAAAGGTTTCTGGCTTACTTAAAGAACATCTATTTGATGGTTCTTTAGTGAGTAATGATGAGAATGTGCAATTTAGTTTTAAAGGGTTAGCAGATTTAGGTTTAGACCGTAATAATTTTAATTTTATTGCTTCTGTAGATTATATGGATTTAAAGAAATTGAATTTCATAAATGATAGCATTTCTATTTTTAGGGGAAATGTAAATATGGATATTTCTGGAAGTTCACTTGATAATTTTGTGGGTGATATAAAATTCACTAAAACCAATTTTGAAAATAAGAATGACACCTATTATTTTGAAGATTTTAAAGTTTCATCAACATTTGAAAATGATTCTATTCGTGTAATAGATATAAATTCTCCAGATATTATTACCGGTTATATGAAAGGTAATTTTAAAGTAAGTGAATTAGATAGATTAGTTAAAAATTCATTAGGTAGTATCTATACAAACTATCGACCTTTTGAAATATCCGGAGGTCAGACTTTGAATTTTAACTTTAAGATTTATAACAAAATTGTTGATGTGTTTTTCCCTGAAGTAACGTTTGATCCGAATACATTTATAAAGGGTAATATTATTGCGGACGATGGTGATTTCAAGTTAAACTTTAGATCACCGTTTATTGCAGCATACGGCAATCAAGCAGATAAAATAAACGTTACCATTGATAATAAAAATCCACTATTTAATACATATGTATCGGTTGGTGATTTGTCTACCGCTTATTACGATGTAAAAGACTTTAACTTAATTAACACCACTTTAAAAGACACACTTTTTTTTAGAACAGAGTTTAAAGGTGGTAGTGAATTTAACGACAGCTATAATTTAAACTTTTACCACACATTTAATAAAGAGAATAAATCTGTTATTGGTTTAAAAACATCAGATGTAAGTTTTAAAGGCAATAAATGGGTGCTTAATAAAGATGGCAACACTAAAAATAAAGTAATCGTAAATCGAACCTTAGATAGCATCAGTATTCAAGAAATTGTGATGCATAATAATGAAGATGAGGAAATAAAATTAAAAGGGCAATTAGCAGATTCAACGTACAAAGATTTAGAACTACAATTCAAAATTGTATCACTAAATAAAATCACTCCTGGTATCGATAGTTTAAGGTTGCAAGGTGAGGTAAATGGTAAATTACATGTGCTTCAAAAAGATGACATTTATTTACCAACATCAAACTTAAATATTGAAGATTTCGGTATTAATGATATTCGATTAGGAGATTTAACTATTGGCATTGTAGGTAATCGTGATTTAACTGATTTCGTAGTAAACTCTCAAATCACTGATAAGGGTTTAGAGAAAATGGGTATTGTTGGTAATATTAAAAATAAAGGGGATTTACCGGAGGCAGATTTGTTAGTTAATTTCTCCAATTTTGATATGGAACCATTTGCTCCTTTAGGAGAAGGAGTCATTAGTAATATTCGAGGTGATTTAAATGGAAATGCTAGAATTAAAGGTGAGGTAAATAATCCCGATTTTAGTGGAATATTAACCTTAGATAATGCAGGTATTGGCATACCATTTTTAAATGTTGACTACGATTTTGCTAAAAACTCACGCGTTAATTTAGATAAGCACACTTTTGATTTTGATAATATTTTATTGACGGATGTTGCCACAGGGTCAAAAGCAGTGATTGACGGAACAATAAAACACGAGTTTTTTAAGAAGTGGGGATTAGATTTTAATGTGGATACTAAAAATGATCGTTTTTTATTGTTGAATACAGAATTTGATGAGGAATTTCTTTATTATGGAACTGCCTATTTAAATGGTAAAGGAAGAATTTATGGTCCAACAAAAGCTTTAAATATAACGGTAGATGGAAAGACTGCTAGAGGTACTTCATTGAAAATTCCGTTGAGTGATGTAGCAACAGTTGGCGATTACTCATTTATCAATTTTGTGGATAAACGCGCTGTAGTAGAAGAGGATGAAGAGCGAATTATAGATACTTTTCAAGGAATTCAAATGGAATTTGACCTGGACATAACAGACGAAGCAGAGGTCGAAATAGTTACAGATACGCAAACGGGTAGTTCTTTAAAAGGCACTGGTGAAGGACCTATGTTAATGCGTATTAATACTAAAGGTGATTTTCAGATGTTCGGCGAATATGTAGTTGTAACAGGTGAGTTCAACTATAAATTGGGTGGTGTTATAAATAAAAAGTTTGCTGTTGAACCTGGAGGAAATATTTATTGGAACGGACCACCGCTTGGGGCAGAGGTGAATATGAAAGCAGTGTATTCGTTAAATGCAAACCCCGCACCATTGCTAGATAGTCAATATACAAGAAGAATACCAACCGACGTAGTTATCTTAATGCGTGGTGAATTGGAGAATATGGATATCGAATTTGATATTGAATTCCCAAGTACAAATTCAATCGTAAAATCTGAATTAGAATATGCGCTTCAAGATCCAACTATAGAAGAAAAAAATGCAATTTTTCTATTAGCACAAGGATCTTTTGTAAATGACCAAAGTGGCCTCAGTTCACAGGCGGTTACGGGAAATTTAATACAATCGGCGTCTGGCTTACTAAATCAAGTTTTAGGGGGTGATAATGATAAGTTTAATTTGGGACTATCGTATGAGCAAGGTATACTAGACCGAAGTTCGGACATTCAGACAGAAAATAGATTAGGTGTAACGGTATCAACCAAAATAAGCGATAGAATTTTGTTAAATGGTAAGGTAGGTGTACCTGTTGGTGGTACAACAGAGACTGTTGTAGCTGGTGATTTCGAATTGCAATTGTTATTAAATGAAGATGGTACGTTAAGTGCTAAATTCTTTAATAAAGAAAGTGAAATACAGCAATTTTTAGGGGAAGAATTAGGGTATACGCAGGGTGCGGGTATATCTTATCAAGTTGATTTTGATAGTTTTAAAGAACTTTTTAGAAAAATCTTTAAAAAAGAGAAATCCGAAGAAAATATCATTCCACAAGCAGTGAATCCTCCTGGGAGTGTAATGGGACAGGATGGTTTAATACGCTTTTATCCAAAACTTAGTAATGCCTTAGTGCCTGATAATGAGTAAGTAGTGTTGTTGCAATTTGAACTTAAAGTTATTTTTGTGTTACATGGAGTGCTATCCTGTAAAAATCTAGTCATATAGAGTACATTTTAATATTTCTTTGCTACTTTTGTTGGCTTAAAATTTTTGATGAAGTCCACAATAAAAAAAATAGGTGTTTTCACCTCTGGGGGAGATTCACCTGGAATGAACGCAGCCATTCGTTCGGTTGTTCGAACATGTGCATATCTTAAAGTTGACTGCGTAGGAATATATAGAGGTTACCAAGGTCTTATAGAAGGAGATTTTAAGGCAATGGATGCTAGAAGTGTAAATAATATCATTAATAAAGGTGGTACTATTTTAAAATCTGCTCGTTGTGATGATTTTCGAACTAAAGAAGGAAGAGCTTTAGCGCATCAAAAACTAAAGGCAGAAGGAATTGATGCATTAGTTGTTATTGGTGGTGATGGTAGTTTTACAGGAGCTTTAATTTTTCATAAGGAATATGACTTTCCAATAATGGGCATTCCAGGCACCATTGATAATGATATTTTCGGAACAACATTTACGCTAGGTTTTGATACAGCTTTAAATACAGTTGTAGATGCTATAGATAAAATTAGAGATACAGCAAGTTCACATAACCGTCTATTCTTTGTAGAAGTAATGGGGCGCGATGTAGGTCATATTGCTCTTAATGCTGGTGTTGGTGCAGGAGCTGAGGAAATTTTAATTCCTGAAGAAAATATTGGTCTCGAACGCTTATTGGAATCTTTAAAGCGTAGTAAAAAATCTGGAAAATCTTCAAGTATTGTAATTGTTGCTGAAGGTGATAAGTCTGGAAAGAACGTATTCGAACTTAAGGAATATGTTGAAGAACATTTACCAATCTATGATGTACGCGTATCTGTTCTAGGTCATATGCAGCGAGGTGGGTCACCATCTTGTTATGATAGAGTTTTAGCTAGTAGAATGGGAGTGAAGGCAGTAGAGGCTTTATTAGAGGGAAAAACCAGCCTTATGGTTGGTGTACGAGATAATGAATTGATTTTAACACCAATTGAAAAGGCCATCAAGGGTCATACTAAATTGGATAAGGAACTTATTAGAGTTTCAGATATAATGACAACTTAAATACTAATTAAAAAACAAGAAGAATGTCAAGTTTAAAAATAGGAATAAACGGTTTTGGTAGAATAGGAAGATTAGTTTTCAGAGCATCTATTAAAAGAGGTGATGTAGATGTAGTAGCTATCAATGATTTATTAGATGTAGAGCACTTAGCATATTTACTAAAATATGATTCTGTACACGGTAAATTTGACGGTACTGTTGAAGTAGAAGGTGGTCATTTAGTAGTGAATGGAAAAACGGTAAGAATTACAGCTGAAAGAGATCCGAAGAATATCGCTTGGGGTGCTATTGGTGCTGATACTGTTGCAGAATGTACTGGTATTTTTACAACTTTAGAAACTGCTCAATATCATATAGATGGTGGCGCTAAGAAAGTAGTTATTTCTGCTCCTTCTAAAGATGCTCCGATGTTTGTAATGGGTGTGAATCATTCGGAAGTTAAGTCTTCAGATGTTATTGTTTCAAACGCATCTTGTACAACAAATTGTTTAGCTCCTGTTGCTAAAGTATTAAATGATAACTTCGGAATAGAAGAGGCTTTGATGACTACTATTCACGCGAGTACTTCTACGCAATTTACAGTAGATTCACCTTCAAGAAAGAATTATAGATTAGGTCGTTCAGCAATGTTGAATATTATACCTTCTACTACTGGTGCTGCGATTGCCGTTACCAAAGTAATTCCAGCTTTAACTGGAAAGCTTACAGGTATGGCATTTAGAGTGCCTACTGCAGATGTTTCAGTTGTTGATTTAACAGTAAGAGTTAGTAAAGAAACTTCTTTAGAAGAAATTAAAAAGGCATTTAAAGCTGCTTCGGAAGGAGAATTAAAAGGAGTGTTAGGATATACGGATGAAAGTGTAGTTTCTCAAGACTTTGTAAGTGATCCAAGAACAAGTATATTCGATGCAGAGGCTTGTATTGAATTGAATTCTGGATTCTTTAAATTAATTTCTTGGTATGATAATGAGGCTGGTTTCTCTAATAAAATGCTAGATTTAATTCAGCATGTAAATACACTTTAATTTACATATACAATTAAACACAGGATTTTAGGTATACTAAAATCCTGTGCTTATAGTTATTACTCTTCACAAAATTCCTTAAATCTTAAAAGTAATATATGATTCTAATAGTTGATAGTGGTGCAACCAAGGCAGATTGGATAGCTTTAGATGATAAAGGAGAACAATTATTTCTTACACAAACTCTTGGGCTAAGTCCTGAGGTCTTAACAAAAGCAGTAATTGAAGATAGGCTTGCGAATAATTTTGAACTTTCTAAGAATAAAGATAAGGTTACAAGACTGTATTTTTATGGGGCAGGTTGTGGCACAGATCGTATGAAGAAATTTCTTAAGGAAATATTTTCAGATTTCTTTCCGAATTCAAAAACCGATGTAAAGGAAGATACTTATGCCGCTATATTTTCAACAACTAAAATTGGTCACCAAGGTATAGTTTGTATTCTAGGTACAGGTTCTAATTGTAGCTATTATGATGGTCATCAACTTTTTCAAAAGGTTACTTCGTTAGGCTATATTCCTATGGATGATGGTAGCGGAAACTACTTTGGAAGAAAACTTATTCGTGATTATTACTTCCATAAAATGCCACAAGACTTAAGTCATAAGTTTGATAAAGAATATGATTTGGATGCTGATGTAATTAAAGAAAATTTGTATAAGCAACCGAATCCAAATACTTATCTAGCAACTTTTGCAAGGTTTTTAATAGAGAACAAGGATCACCCATACAGTAAAGGTGTTATTGATAAAGGCTTACAGCAGTTCGTTAATAATTATATTATGCAATTTGAATTGGCTACTAAAGTACCAATCAATTTTGTGGGTAGTATTGCTCATTATTTACGAGATGAACTCACGGAGGTTTTAAAGCGTAATGATTTAATTGTTGGTGTAATACGCCAAAGACCCATTGAGGGCTTAATGGAGTTTCACAGAGAGACTTTGTAGTAAAATTTAACTTTTTACGGTTTTTAAAATTTCAAGAAACCCAATTTTCATCTGTATCAAATCCACTTAAACTTATATAACTTTCTGTTAAAAAACAGCTAGGTTGAAATACATATTAGTTGTTAATTGCACAGCTTATTTTTCAATTTGCAATACTTCATCCAATTTATGATTTACATTAATAATATCATCAATCATAATAAATTGAAATCCTAATTCACTCATTCTAATAATTTCCTGTGTATCATCTTTATAAATCACAGGAATAATTTTGTTAGCATGAGCACCAAATTTGTCTAAAAACGTCTTAGAAATTATTTTGGAGGGATTTACCACAAACATTTCCATTTCATTAAAATTAGGTTTTATTTCGTTTATCCAATCAGTTTCCCAATTATTTGTGTTTTCTCGTTTTACATTATACGAAACTAAAATGGTCGGATTTAAATTTTTAATGAATGAAAACATGTCTAACCGATCTATTTGTATATAAGAATGTGATTTTATGGCTTCGGGGTAATGCCTAAATAAATATGTTATAATACTTTTTTGTTCTTCTACAGAATTATGTATCAAATCTAAAATTAGGAATTGATAATTATCCAGTAATTCTGAAAAAAATGTTATTTTCTGACTATCCTTGTATCTTGCTTTAGCTATTGTAATGGAATCATGCTTTTTATGTATACCCAAATTATCATTAAGAAATTTCCAATCGTGCCCAATAAATGGAATGTTATGCTCGGTTATTAAAATGTCAACTTCCATGAAGGAAACTCCAGATTTTTTTGAGTATTTTAAAATATCTTCGGTGTTTTCTTGGAAATGATTCATTAATCCACCGCGATGTCCAACATAGTACAGTTTATTGCCATTGATGTCTCTTTCATACCATAACATCAATGTCTCCTTAAGGTCTTTAGATATTTCTTTTATCAGATTTAGTTTTGAAGGTGTATCTACGTTCTTTTTGAATTTTACAGATATTTTACAATTGTTAATTGTGTCTAAGTATACCTTCTTGAGGTAAGGATTCGATTTTGTCTCCCATATAAATAGCTTATGATTGTTTTTGAAAATGCCATACTTATTGCTTAAAGAGTTGATTATATCTTTTTTACTTGCATAATTTGGATATAGTAACGATAGTGCTACTAAATTTTTATCAGACAATTTAGTACTGTCTATCTTAACTAAATCACTAAAAGGTGGATTGTTAAGTAGGTCGGAAGATTGACCAGATAAAAATATTACTTGAAAACAAATTAAAATTGTTGTTAATCGTATTTTCATCTTTTTTTATTCAGTACTCCGAAGTAACTATTAATTATTTTACTTCTAATTATTATATTTCTTTATATTGAATTAATTACTTATTAAAATAACTCAATAACACCTTTCAAGGTTAAATTTCAATTATTTAATGGCTGCCTAAATTACTCAAAAATATGGATGATAGATACGCTATTTTACAGCAATCATCGAGATTTCTACATTTACAAATTTTGGTAAATTGGCTACTTCAACAGTTTCACGTGCAGGAGCAGTTTCTTCATCAAAATATTTACCATAAACAGCATTAACTTCTGTGAATTGATGCATATCACTTAAGAAGATAGATGATTTCACCACGTTTTCAAAAGTCATATCGGCGGCAGATAAAACAGCTTTTAAGTTTTCCATAACTTTTTCTGTTTCTTCAGTAATATTGCCTTCAATTAGTTTACCTGTTTCAGCATCTAAAGGTATTTGTCCAGAAATATATAGAGTGTTACCACTTAATACTGCTTGGTTATAAGGTCCTATTGGTGCTGGAGCATTTTTTGTAGAAATTATTTTTTTCATTATTGCTAAATTGGGTTCAACATAATTTATCGAGAAATTTGACTTCTATTTTCCCATTTAAGATCACTAAGTAAAGAACTTTTTATGCCAATAAAGAAATACCAACGTTCGTAGGTGCCAAATGGTGTCCAATTGAAACGTAGGGTAAAACTTTTTAAATCGCGTTCTAAACGTAATTGGGTTAAAGTAAATCCTTGATTTTTAAAATCGTATCCCGAAGAGCCGCCTACTTTCCATCTTGGCGACAGTTCAATATTTCCAGAAAACATCAAAGAGTGGCTACTAAATTCGTTCTGTCTTGCTGAATTAGAATAGCTTGCAGAATAGGCGAGACGCAAGTCCCATGGTATTTTTGTACCAAAAATGGGGTTTTCTACATTTTCATCAGATTTTTCTTTTACATCCCTACCTCTGTCTTGATAGAAGTCATCGGCCTGACCGAATAAATCATCATCACGACCACCACTTTGAGCAACATAATCATATTCATTAATGTCTTCTTCTTCCTCTTTATCGTCCTTCTTTCTGCCAAAAGTTTTACTGTCAATAGAATACCCCATATTGATGTTAGCTCGAGTTAACCGGAGAAGGCTTCCACCATTATCTTTGTTCCATACATTAATTCTTCTGCCATTGTTATCGATGGCATAGGGGTCTAGGCCAGCAGAAAAGTTTATAGACATTTTATTGTTTAGAATATTGGTTCCTCCATTTAAACTTAAAGGACTTAATTTTAAAGAATCTGACTCAAAGTTATAGCCCGTTGATATATTGAAATTACTAAGCAAGGGCACTTTTTTAGCTTCTGTGGCTGTTGAATCTTTATCGGTGACTTTGGCTTCTAAAGTATTTGCGAGCGAAAAGCTAAGACTGTTAGATTTATTAAGACTAGGTGCTCCATTTAAAGTTCCAGTAAATCTAGTAAACTGCACAACTTCACCATTAGAATCAAGATATTCATCGTAAAATTGCTCAAATGAAGGCGTGTAGCCATAACTTAAAGAAGGTCGCATTACATGACGAATAGCTTGAATTTTTTTGTCTTCGCCAAAATTAAAAGTACCGTAAACAGTAGTTCCAATACTGGCACTTAAATTGTATTTATTGTAGCGATCAAAACCGGCGATTGTATCGGTAACCACTTCTTCTGTTGCAGCATCATAGCTTTTATTATAAGTTTCCCACGCCCAAATGTCTTCGTATGAACCACCCATACTTACACTAAAAAATTTGGCAACTTTAAAATTAGTGCTTATCGGTATTCTATGTCGTGCACCCATGAGTGCATCGCTTAATGAAAATTCTTCACCCGTTGTAGTGATGCTGTTTCTGTAATTTACATCATATTGGAAATTAATATTTTGTAACGCACCCTTTTTAATCCCTTCTCGTTTGGCAAAAGGAAATATTCGTTCCATACTACTTTGAAAAGTTGGTAGCGTAATATTTACGGCATCAGTATTGGTGTTCTGACTATGTGATGCTGTTAAACTCATATTAACCGAAGGGTATTCTGGAAAAGTTTTAGAATAAGAAATGGATGAATTTAAACTATTAGACTGTGTCAGCGGTAAATTCTGTTGTAATAAGGAACTTTTGTAATAGGAGCTACTACCCAAATTCACTGATGCAGAAAACCTAGAATTAGGACTAGCTTTTGCATCTTGCGAATGCGAAATTTGAATATTATAAATTTGACTGCTACTGTAGTCACTAAAACCTTTTTGGCTAGTAACTAAATTTTCATATCTAAAGTTAACATTACCTCTATATTTGTACCGTTTTGCGTAAATAGATTGCCCTTTTAAACCATAACTACCATTAGTATAGAAATCTGCAGTAACGAGTAAATCGGCAACATCACCTATAGGAATATAATAGCCCCCGTTTTGTAGAAAATATCCTCTTGTCGGGTCATTTCCGAATGTTGGAATTTGCAGTCCAGCAGACCTGCCAACCGAAAGTGGAAAGTATGCAAATGGAAGTGCTATCGGTGTCGGTACATCGGCAATATAAAGATTACTTAAGCCAGCGATAACTTTCTTCTTAGGAACAAATTTGGCTTTTCGAATTCGAATATAATAATCGGGATTAACAGTGTCTTGTGAAGTTGTTAATTTTGCTTCACTCATAAAGTAAACCGAATCGTTTTCTTTTTTTGTTATTTCGGCATAAACGTTCATATTGTCACTACCTAATTGTCCTCCACCTGCTTGCTGTTCTGTTCTAGAATTAAAAATTAGTGCTTTTTTGGTGTCAAAATTGAAACGAATGGAGTCGGGTTGTACTTCATTATCGGCCTGTTTAAAATATGGTAGTTGACTATAATTGCCCAAAGAATCTTTTAATCGACCAGCATACACTTCATTTTTTACATAGTCCAAAACTATTACACCCGCTTTTAGTTCGGTGTCTTGATAATAGATTTCAGCTTCATTATATAGATATATTTTTTGTTCTTTTTGACTTAAACGCACATAGTCTTTTGCCTTATAATTTATTTTGTCAAGAAGTAATGGTTCTTTGCCGTTACTGGGTTTTACTTGTAGTGTGTCATTCTTAATACTATCATTTTCTATGCCCGTTAAAAGTAGCGGAGCCATAATGGTATCCTTAGGTGCTTGTATGGGTAATGCCACAAGATTACCTTCTTGTGATGCCCCCGAAAATAGACCAACAATGAAGAGGATTATAAAAAGTAGACAATGTTTATTTGGTTGCAATGCGATATATGCTATTTTTGTAACCGTTTGGTTGGCACGAGTAACTTTGTTAGTATCGTAATTCGTGTTCAAACTTACATATATTTTTGGTTCCCCTAATAGCGTATTACAATAAATTTAACCATATTGTGGCTTGTAAAATCTAACCTAGACATGTTCAAAAATCGGTTTTTCCCTTTATCATTTTTGCTATTTATTCTTTTTTTAATGCCTTTTAGTCAGAGTTATTCGGGTCTTTTAGCGCAAGAACCTTTTGTTGTGGTAATGGATGCAGGCCATGGCGGCCATGACCCTGGAAATCTTGGTAACGGATATTTAGAAAAAAATATTGCTTTAAATATTGTTCTACGAGCTGGTAGAATTTTAGAACAAAACCCAAATATAAAAGTAGTCTACACACGTAAAGACGATACATTTGTTGATTTATTTGTCCGTGGTGAAATAGCAAACAAGGCAAAAGCAGATTTATTTGTTTCTGTACATTGCGATTCTCATACTTCAGATGCACATGGAGCAGGTACCTTTGTATTAGGTCTGCATGCAAACGAACAGAATTTTGCAATAGCTAAAAAGGAGAACTCTGTAATATATTTAGAAGATAATTATGCTACTCGTTATGCAGATTATGATATAAATTCTCCTGAATCGGTAATTGGATTAACAATTATGCAAGAAGAGTTTTTAGATCAAAGCGTTGCTTTAGCAAAGTCAATACAAGACAATTTTGCGAATAAATTAAAACGTAAAAACAGAAAAGTTAAGCAAGCTGGCTTTATAGTTTTACATCAAACTTTTATGCCTAGTGTTTTAGTTGAGACAGGATTTTTAACTAATGATGAGGAAGGTGCTTACTTAAATTCAAGTAAGGGCCAAAGTGAGATGGGTACAGCAATAGCCAATGCTATTTTAACGTATCAAAAAAATACTGTTGGTAATGTAGGTTCTAGTACAATTAGTAGTATGCCGAGTGCTCCGGATCCAGAGATGGATGAAGCAGTAGTATCAAAAACACCGGAGGCACCTGTTGAAAAAACTGTAGCTAGCACAATTGACTCTAGTACTAGTGAAATTGCAGAAAAGAGAGATGAGACAATAACAGTGGTTGAGAAAGCTTCAGAGACAGCTCAAGATGAAGTAAAAAAGATGCTTGATGAAGCTCAGAAAAAGAGTGTTGAAGCTATTTCAGAACCTGAATCTCCTGCAGCAATAGAAACAACAACCGTAGTAAAAGAAATACCGAAAGAAAAAACGGAAGTGGTTGTTACGGAAGTAAACGATGCAGGTAGGCCTAAGATTGTAAAGGAAGAGGTTGTGAAAGTTGTCGATAAAGCAATCGAACCAGCGGTTTCAACCGCACCTGTTAAAAAGGAGGTTGTTGAAGAAAAAGTAGTTGAGACACCAAAGGAAGTAGAAGTAAGCCAGCCAGCATCTAATATTGAATTTAGAGTTCAATTGATGGCTAGTGGAAAAAACCTGTCGCCAAATGATCCTATTTTTAAAGGACTAGGTGAAATTTCAAAAGAGCCAATAAAAAGTTTATATCGTTATATGCACGGCAGTACAAACGATGTAATAAAAGCAAGATTACTAAAAAAGGTTGCTGACGCAAAGGGTTTTACAACCTCTTATTTAGTGGCTTATAAAAATGGTGTTCGAATGGATATTGATGAAGCTTTAAAATCTGCTTCAGAATAATTCTCGACTTCAATATTTTATTTCTAATTTTGTTAGAACGATAAAACCATCCTTTTGAAATTATCCAGAGAAATTAAAACGGGTATTATAGTAGTGGGAGGTATCCTATTATTCATTTTGGGCTTTTCTTACCTAAAATCAACATCCCTTTTTGATAACAGCAAAACCTTTTACGCTATTTACGATAATGTAGGTGGTTTACAGCCAGGTACACCGGTGACTATTAATGGATTTAATGTAGGCACCGTGAACGACATTAAATTTAAAGATGCATCTGGAAAATTATTAGTTACGTTTTCGGTAAATAATGATTTTGAGTTTGGCAGTACTAGCACAGCCGAATTATATGATACTGGTATAATCGGTGGAAAAGGAATACGGGTAAATCCTATTTTCGATGGAAGCTCGTTTGCAAAATCAAAAGATACCTTACAAACAAGAACAAGTCCGGGTCTAACGGAATTGGTGCAACAAAAACTAACACCACTTCAGTTAAAAGTTGAAGGTGCTTTTACAAATGCTGATTCCTTATTAGCTAATGTAAATAATATTTTGGACGAAAAAGCTAAAAAAGATTTACAAGGAACCCTAAAAGGGTTTAATAATACCATGGCGAGTTTAACTCAGAGCGCCAATGTTCTTAATAGAATACTTAACAAAAACGAAAGCAAACTAGATAGTTCATTGACTAATTTTCAAGAACTAACAAATAATTTCGCTAAACTTTCAGACTCCCTAAACAATGCAGGGTTGGGTAGTACTATAGCCAGTTTACAATCCACAATGGCTAATTTGGATAAAGTAATGGCTAATTTGGAAAATGGGGAAGGCACCTTAGGTAAACTCATGGAAGATGAGGAACTCTATGATAATTTGGCAAGTGCTTCACGCGAATTAGATTTATTATTACAAGATTTTCGCTTAAATCCAAAGCGATATGTAAATGTATCTGTTTTCGGAAAAAAACAAATTCAATATGAAGTGCCAGAAGAAGATCCTGCTCAACAAATAGATCAACAATAAAATGGAACTACTCCCTCAGATTTTATTTGGTGTAGTATTACTTGCAGGTATAGGTTTTTTTGCGAAGAATGTAAAAACACTACGCAGGAATATTAAACTTGGTAAAAATGTAGATGTTTCCGATAATAGGCCAATACGTTGGCGGAATATGGTTCGAATTGCATTAGGTCAATCAAAAATGGTGGTTAGGCCAATTGCTGGTTTTCTTCATATAATAGTTTATGTTGGTTTTATAATTATAAATGTAGAAGTACTAGAAATTATTATAGATGGGCTTTTTGGTACGCATAGAATATTTGCGCCCTTAGGTGCACTATATAATTTTTTAATAGGTTCTTTCGAAATTTTAGCAATACTTGTTATTATAGCAGTAGTGATTTTCTGGATTCGTAGAAATATTATTCGTTTACAGCGTTTTGTAAAGCCGGAAATGGAAGGATGGCCAAAGAAAGATGGAAACATGATTCTTTATATTGAGTTTGTGTTGATGATTCTTTTTTTGACAATGAATGGAGCAGATTTTCAATTGCAGCAAATGAATGTTGCCCATTATACGCATGCTGGTTCTTTTCCAATTAGTCAATTTATAGCTCCAATTTTTAGTAGTATGGATGCTCAATCATTAATATTGATTGAGCGCACGACTTGGTGGCTTCATATTATAGGCATATTATGTTTTTTAAATTACTTGTACTATTCAAAGCATCTACATATACTTTTAGCTTTTCCGAATACGTACTATGGAAAAACGACGCCAAAAGGTCAGTTCGCAAATTTGGAGTCCGTAACCAATGAAGTAAAATTAATGATGGATCCAGATGCGGACCCATTTGCAGCACCAGCAGAAACTGAAGATGACGCACCACCAGAGAAATTTGGAGCTTCCGATGTTACTGATTTAAATTGGGTACAGTTGTTAAATTCGTACACCTGCACAGAATGTGGAAGATGTACAAGTGAATGCCCTGCCAATCAGACCGGTAAAAAGTTATCACCAAGAAAAATTATGATGGATACCCGTGATCGACTTGAAGAAGTGGGTAAAAATATTGACACTAATAAGGGCGAGTTTAAAGATGATGGAAAACAATTGCTTGGTGATTATATAACCAATGAAGAAATTTGGGCCTGTACTTCTTGTAATGCATGTGTAGAAGCTTGTCCTGTAAGTATTGATCCACTTTCAATTATTATGGATATGCGTCAGTATTTAGTTATGGAACAATCAGCAGCTCCTTCTGAGCTGAATAATATGATGGGGAATATTGAGAATAATGGTGCTCCGTGGCCTTACAATCAGATGGATCGATTAAACTGGACTCAAGAAAACTAAAGTAGCGTATTAAATATGGAAAATATACTTAAAGTACCTACTATGGCAGAACTTTTTGCCGCAGGAAAACAACCGGAAGTGCTCTTTTGGGTGGGGTGTGCAGGAAGTTTTGATGATAGAGCGAAAAAAATCACCAAGGCATTTGTTAAGATATTAAATAAAGCTGAAGTTTCATTTGCTGTTTTAGGCACGGAAGAAAGTTGCACAGGTGATCCAGCAAAACGAGCGGGAAATGAGTTTTTATTTCAAATGCAGGCAGTAACCAATATAGAAGTACTAAATGCATATGGAATTAAAAAGGTTGTAACAGCCTGTCCACATTGTTTCAATACGATTAAAAATGAATATCCAGGTTTGGGCGGTACTTATGAAGTTGTACACCATACCCAATTCTTAAAAGATTTAGTTTCTGAAGGAAGAATAACTTTGGAAGGTGGTAAGTATAAAGGAAAAAGAGTAACCTACCATGACCCTTGTTATTTAGGAAGAGCAAACGGTGTTTACGAAGCTCCAAGGGATCTAATTAGAAAATTAGATGCGGAATTAGTTGAAATGAAAAGCTGTAGAACAAAAGGACTATGTTGTGGTGCTGGTGGAGCGCAGATGTTTAAGGAAGCCGAAAAAGGGGATAAAGAAATAAATATTGAAAGGACTGAACAAGCCCTTGAAACAAAACCTGAAATAATTGCAGCCGCTTGTCCATTTTGTAACACGATGATTACTGATGGTGTTAAAAATAAAGAAAAAGAAGCTTCAGTAGGTGTTATGGATATTGCTGAGCTTATAGCTTCTGCCCAAGATTTATAGCCAATATTTTTTCAGAATTGGTAAAATAAATGAATGACCCCAATAAAATCTTGGCAAGTGTTTTAAATCTGAAACTTTCATATTAAAAACCTTTGCTAAAAATAAATTAATTTATGCTAGTAGAATTTAACACCTTACCAGATACTTCTAGAGTTTGGATTTACCAAGCTAATAGGAGTTTGACAGATAATGAACTTGATGAGATTACAGCTGGTCTAAATGACTTTCTGAAAGATTGGGCTGCCCATGGAGCTGATTTAAAAGCTGCATTTGAAATTAGATACAAGCGATTTATAGTAATAGCCTTAGATCAAAGTAAAAACGCTGCTACGGGTTGCTCTATAGATGCATCTGTACATTACATTCAGTCTTTAGAAAAGAAATATGATATTGATTTATTAGACAAAATGAATGTTTCTTATAAACAAGGAGAATATGTCGCTTATAAGTCTCTAATAGACTTTAAAAAAATGGTTAAGCAAAAAGCAGTTTCTCTGAAAACCGTAGTGTTTAACAATCTGGTAGCTACAAAAGGGGAATATGATGAATTTTGGGAAGTTCCAGCATCTGAAAGTTGGCACGCACGTTTCATGTGATTTTTGATTAAAAACAATCATTTAAATGTTTTCAAAAATCCGATGAAATGCAATATTTAAAGCACTTTTAAGTTATTCCCATAAGCTCTTTTTATGCGTTCATATCTAATTTCCTCCATATTTTGTCTTACTGTACTATGCGTTAAAGCGCAAAGCAATCCTTTGGTGGTAAAAGATAGCCTTGCACAACAAACATGGGTTGATGCAAAGTATTCAAGTATGTCTTTAGATGAAAAGATAGGGCAACTTTTTATGGTGATGGTTGCATCCAATCAAAATAAAGCAGCAACTGACAAAGTAAAAAAACTTATTCAAGAACAAAAAATTGGCGGGGTCATTTTTTCTACAGGTGGTCCTGTAAGACAAGCTAAACTTACTAATGAATACCAGAAAGTTTCTAATATTCCATTATTGGTTGGAATGGATGCCGAATGGGGATTGGCAATGCGATTAGATTCTACCTATGCTTTTCCTTGGAATATGACTTTGGGTGCAATTGAAGATAGTACGATTGTAGAATCGGTAGGTAAACGCATAGGTGAGCATGCCAAGAGATTGGGTGTTCATATTAATTTTGCACCAGTTGTTGATATTAATACAAATCCAAAAAATCCAATAATTGGTAATCGTTCGTTTGGTGAAAATCGTAAGAACGTTGCCAAGATGGGGGTTGCTTTTACAAAAGGCCTGGAAAGCGCAGGTGTTTTGTCCAGCGGCAAACATTTTCCAGGACATGGTGATACTGCAACAGATTCACATCACGATTTACCTATTATAGATTTTCCTCGTGAACGCTTAGACAGTTTAGAACTATATCCATATAAAAGAGTCATAAATGCTGGCTTAAGTAGTGTAATGGTGGCACATTTAGAAGTACCTGCATTAGAACCCGAGAAAAAGGTGCCTTCTTCATTATCCCCTCTCATAATTAATGATCTTCTAAAAGTAGAAATGGGCTTTAAAGGCCTTGTGTTTACAGACGCCTTAAATATGAAAGGTGCAGCGGATAGAGGTAAAAATGGCGATGTGGAATTAGCTGCTTTTATGGCAGGAAATGATATTTTACTAATGCCAACCGTTGTTGCTGAGGCTAAAAGTAAACTAATCAAATACTACGAAAAAGGAAAGTTTAGTGAAGAGCGGTTAGCGCATTCTGTAAAAAAGATATTGCAAGCTAAATATAAAGTTGGCCTAAATAGATACAGTCCTATCAAACTCGATAATTTACATGAAGATCTTAATTCTTTAGAAGATGATTTACTTTATGAAAAGGCAATTGAAAATGCTATAACCGTAGTTAAGAATAAGTTCTATTTATTAGGTATTAAAAGGTTAGAGAATAAGAAAATTGCTTATGTGAAATTCGGTGATGCTCCCAATGAACCTTTTGTAAAAGAACTAAAAAAATATGCTAATGTCACTCAGGTAAATGGTAAAGATTTAGCGACACTAAAGAAAAAAATAGGTGATTATAACCTGGTTATCATAGGGTTACATAAAAGTAACGAGAGTCCGTGGAAATCACATAAGTTTTCTAAAAATGAATTATTTTGGTTGGGTGAGATTGCAAAAGAACGTGGTTCTAATTTAATATTATCTGTTTTCACAAATCCGTACTCATTGTTGGATGTTCCTTCATTTGAATCTATAGATGGGGTAGTGGTTGCGTATCAGAATAGTAAATTAGCCCAACAGAAAGCCGCTCAATTAATTTTTGGAGCGATACCTGCTAAAGGTAAGTTATCCGTGTCGGCACATGCAGATTTTCCAGTAAATACAAGCGTTAAATTAAAGTCATTACTACGCTTAGGGTATAGTTTTCCGGAAACTGTAGGAATGAGTTCCACAAAACTAGCAGAAGTAGATCGTTTAGTGGGGGATGGCCTCGATTCACTAATGTATCCTGGGGCACAAGTTTTAATAGCACGCAAAGGGAAAGTAATTTATAATAAAGGTTTTGGTAAGCCAACATATAAAAGCACAGATAGTATTACTCCAGATAAGGTTTATGATTTAGCATCCCTCACCAAAATATTGGCCACTTTACCTATGCTAATGAAGATGGAAGAAGATGGTGATTTAGCACTTAATAATACATTTTCAGATTTAATTCCGGCTTACGCCGATACCGAACTAAAAAATGTGACTGTTTTAAAAGCACTTTCACATTATGGAAGGCTTCCTGCTTGGATAGCCTTTTATGTTGATACATTAGACAAAAATAGAAAGCCTTCAACTGAGTTTTATCGAAAATCACCATCAACTGGTTTTTCAATAAAAGTAACTGACCAATTATATTTAGCAGATGCTTTTAAAGATTCCATATATAATAGAATTGGTAGACAAGACTTAAAATCTAATCGCTATCGTTACAGTGATGTTGGATATTATGTGATGAAAAAATTTATTGAAGACAGAAAAAAAAGTCGACTTGATAAATTAACTAACGATTTTCTTTATGCGCCGCTTGGAGCTTATAATACAAGTTATAATCCCTTAGAAAAAATACCAAAAAATAAAATAGTTCCTTCTGAAGAAGACAGTTATTACCGTTACCAAACTATGCAAGGTTATGTGCATGATATGGGGGCAGCAATGCAAGGTGGTGTAGGAGGACATGCAGGTTTATTTAGCAATGCGAACGATGTTGCTAAAATTATGCAGATGTATTTACAACAAGGTTTTTACGGAGGAACAAGGTTTGTAGATAGTCGTACAGTAAAGAAATTTAATACCTGTTATTTCTGTGATAAAAATGTTAGACGTGGAGTTGGTTTTGATAAGCCCCAAATAAAAGGTAGTGGTCCAACATGTGGCTGCGTTTCTCGAAAAAGTTTTGGCCACAGTGGATTTACAGGAACTTATACATGGGCAGATCCAGAAGAAGAGATAGTATATGTGTTTTTATCAAATAGAACTTATCCAACAGCTTCAAACCGACTTTTGGTGAAATCTGGATTACGGACCAGAATTCAGCGAGCAATTTATGATTCAATTCTAAATTAGCAAATCATTATTTAAACTTCTGTTAAGATAATATTGGTTTTCCGACTAAACTGATGTATTTCAGTAAATTTGAATAGTTAAGGTTGCTTCAACCGATAAAATAACAAAAATAAGCGTGTGAAAATAGCAATAGTTTGTTACCCAACATTTGGAGGAAGTGGTGTAGTAGCCACTGAATTAGGCATTGCATTAGCCAACAGAGGACATGAAGTTCATTTCATAACTTATCGTCAACCGGTTCGATTAGAATTGTTAGGCAATCGAGTACACTTTCATGAAGTAAACGTACCTGAGTATCCTTTATTCAAATACCAACCCTATGAACTCGCTTTATCTAGCAAATTAGTTGATACAATAAAACAATATAATATTGATGTTTTGCATGTTCATTATGCAATACCACATGCTTATGCGGGTTATATGGCAAAAAAGATGTTAGAAGAAGAAAATATCTTTATTCCAATGATAACAACGCTGCATGGCACCGACATTACTTTGGTAGGAAGTCATCCATTTTATAAACCAGCAGTTACATTTAGTATTAATAATAGTGATGTAGTGACTTCGGTTTCAGAGAGTTTAAAAAAGCAAACACTGGAAATTTTTGATGTTAAAAAGGATATAGCTGTAGTACCGAATTTTATAGATAAGAAAAAGTATCATTCGTCTTTTACAGATTGTCAGCGTTCACTTATGGCCAATGATGATGAAAAGATTATAACTCATATTAGTAATTTTAGAAAGGTAAAACGCATTCCTGATGTAGTAAAGATTTTTCATAAAATTCAGGAAAGCATTTCTGCTAAATTAATAATGGTAGGTGAGGGGCCAGAAAAAGTGAAAGCTGAAAAATTATGCCGAACTCTTGGCATTGAAGATAAGGTTGTCTTTCTAGGAAATAGTAATGAGATAGATCGTATACTTTGCTTCACAGATTTATTTTTATTGCCGTCGGAAACAGAGAGTTTTGGTTTGGCTGCATTAGAAGCTATGATAAATAAAGTACCTGTGATTTCTAGTAATGCTGGTGGAATTCCAGAAGTAAATAAACAAGGTGTCACAGGATTTTTAAGTGAAGTGGGTGATGTAGAAGGTATGGCATCTAATGCACTTAAAATATTGAAAGATGAAGAAACTTTAGAAACATTTAAATCAAATGCCTACAACACCGCTTTAAATTTTGATATTTTAAATGTTTTACCGCTTTATGAAGATATCTATCAAAAAGCCTATGAACAGCGTTTTAATAAAGCAGATTATTAGATGATAGTAAAAACGCACTTATTTTTATTAATGTTCACTTTATTTACAGCATGTAATGGGCAAAAAAAAATAGCGGTCGAACAAAATATGGAAAGTGTGAATACTATTACTTTGGTAGATCAAAATAATTATAGTGGTGCAGATGTTACTGAGACTATGATTATTACCGATAATAAATCCTTAATGCTTTTTTATGCAAAAGTTAATAGAACACGAAAACCTGGTTTGCCTGTACCTATTATCGATTTTAGCAATGAGGTGGTCGTAATCCATTGTTCGGCAGACGAGAACTATAAAAAAGCAAGTAGGCTTACAGTACTAAAAGAGACAGAAAAAGAACTTTTTATAGGTATGAAAGAGTCATCTAAAAAGGAATTAGCAAAATCTTCGCTAAATGCTTATATCCAGGTAAGTCCATTTTTTGTTTATAGAATGCCTAGAACGAATAAGAAGATTATTTTAAAGTAATAAATTCTTGGTTAATTAGTCTGTTTTCGGGCTTTTACCGATTATTTTTCCTACTCATAGTGGATTTTTGAAACTGGTAATTATTCCTACTAGCTTTGTAGCAGTATTGGTCCCTAATTACCTACTTATGAGAAATTCTACGCACAATGCGCTACTTTTAGCTTTATTTACGGTCTTTACGACTTTTGGTCAAGAAGAAGAGCAAGATTTACAACTTACATCTAAAGATAGTATAATCATAAGCTCATCGATGTTAGGCTTAGGTTTTAACTTTGTTGATGATTCAGGTGATGTATTTGATGAATTACTCTCTGTAGGAACGCAATGGAACTACGTGCCTTATCCTTCCCGCATAAGTTATGGAAGATATATAAAAAGTGGTCTTGGTTTTGAGGCAATAGGTACTTTTAATAAATATTTAGTTGGTAATGTTATTGATGGAGACATCAATACAGAAGAGAAGAATTATTACGCTATCGATTCCCGAATTTCATACGATTTAAATAAACTAATTGGGCAAACTGCTTGGTTCGACCCATATGTGGGTGTTGGTATAGGTTATACGCATGCTAATGATCAACCAAGAGGCACATACAATGCAGTAGTTGGCTTTAGAACATGGATATCAGATAGAATTGGAATTGATTTCAGTTCTTCAGGAAAATGGGCCATGAGTACTGAAAATGCAACAAATCACGTACAACACGCCATTGGAGCCATTTATCAATTTGATATTGAAAAGGGGTTATCTAAAAAGGGGGAAGAAAAATTGGCCTTAATAAACGAAATAGCTGAAGAAAATAAAAGAATTGCAGATTCTCTTGCAACTGTAAATCGATTAAAAGAAGAGGCACTATTAGCCGAACGTTTAGCACAAGAAAAAGAAAAAGCAAGATTAGCAGCAGCTGAAAAGGCCAAAGAAGATGCCGAATTAGCTAGAAAGCAATTAATAATTGATGAAATAAATTCATTAGGAAAGGTACGTTTTGCATTAAACTCATCATATTTAAGTTCAGAAGCAAAATCGGTTGTAAAAGGTTTAGCTGAAGTTCTTAAAAGGAATGTGGAGATAGAAATGAAAATTACTGCCCATACCGATGCTAGAGGTACTGATAAATATAACCTCTGGCTTTCAGAACGGCGCGCAAATAGAACCGTAAATTATCTTATCTCATTAGGTATTGAATCTACAAGATTAACAAGTTTAGGTATGGGAGAAATGGAGCTTTTAAACCATTGTGATGATGGGGTGCGCTGCACAGAAAAAGAACATTTGGTAAATAGAAGGTCAGACTTTATGGTTAGTAAATTTTAAGAAGTAAATGGTTATATAAATATTTTAATTAATGCCTTTTTTGTTTTACCAGAAACAATAAAACAATTTAAGTTTTTAGTTTTATTCTAAACATCAAATTCTATTTATCATTTTTTTAGAGGAATAGAAAGATACTACTCAATTATACGCATTAGAAATGTATGATATTGTAAAGGTTGTTTTCGCAGAGGATATAGCTTAGTAAGAGAATTCAGATTTTTAATCACCTATTTTTTAAGGATGTACAAGCTAATTAATCCAACTTAATTTTATTTTTTAAATGAGCAACAATTTCATCGGCTATTAATTGACGTCCATTTGTATTCCAATGATGGTCATAGATTAAAGTTGTTGGCATTTTAGAATTTTCAAAAGAATCAGCAAAGTCAATTAGGTCAATACCGTTAATGTTACAAAACTCAATAAATCGTTTACTAGTTTTACGCGAATCAAAAAGAATAGAAGTTTTGTTTTTATCAAAACCATATTGTTTTATTAGGTTTTTGAAATTGTCAATTTTTAATTGATCTTCTTGATTTAATTGTTTTTCTGTTTTAGAATTGATATGGCCAGAATTTACTTCTTCTATTGCTTTACCTTGAATAATTCGTTTTACATTATCTAAGATGCCAATCTTTGAGGCATATGAAATTAGTTTTATGTTATCACGAATTTTAAATACGGTGGAATTAAGCATTTTAATTCTATCTCGATTTGGCTCATATTTGCCGCGCCCTAAATCACTGTCATAATTCAAATAGATAATAATTTTATCTATGAGTTTAAAATCATTTTCATAGGCATGTATTAAATGTAGTTGATTTGCTAAATCGTATCCGGCATAACCATATTCATATACTTCTACATCCGGTATTTTGTTTTCTATTTTCTTTCCAGTTGAAGTGTCATAATCTTCGTGGAAACCTTCAATAAAAGAATCGCCAATTAGAGCAATTTCAATTTTATTTTTTAAGGGGTGGAATTCATTTTCCGAATTAAAACCAGAAGAATTTATTCTGAATTCCGAGAAATTTTGATTTCTATTTCCGGTTACTGAATACCCCTGATGATTAGGAACTCGTTTTTCAACTTCTAATTCATCAATATATCTAGGAGGGTCTTCCGTGTATAAATGAAATATTCGCACTAATACTTCTAAAGCTAAAAGAATTAGGATTACGTATAGTACAGATTTAAATATAAGTTTTTTCATCTCCATTAAAATTGAAAATAGATAAACGAACGATTTACACCATCGTCATAGAAAAGTAGCATTCCTAAGATTAGGATAGTATAGATAGAGAACCTTACAATTCTAGACTTAAATTTAAATGGATTTCTTTCATCTCTACGGATTAGAAATTCATATAAAGTGAATAGCGCAATTAAAATATAAAAATCAATCATGCGATATCCCATAGGGTGCGCATAAGGCGAATAGCTAAAATCATTACCGATTTGCTTTATATATGCAAAAGAATCGGTTAGGGTAGGCGAGCGAAAAAAGATACGCGAGAATGTTACCAATGTAAATGTTAATAGCACTTGTCCTATTTCTTTTATTGATGGCAACCATGTATTCTCAGCAACTATATTGTGCGCATACATTCTATTTCTGCCCATTAGGTAAACTGGAATATAAAAAAGTGCGTGTAAAGCACCCCAAAAGATAAAGGTCCAGTTTGCACCATGCCAAAACCCACTTACAATAAATATTATGGCAATATTACGCATGGATAGTAACTTACCAACTCTGTTTCCACCCAATGGAATATATAAGTAATGCCTGAACCAGGTGGACAATGAAATATGCCAGCGTTGCCAATATTCTGCAACATTTCTAGAGAAATTTGGGAATTTAAAATTCGACATTAATTCCACACCAAAAAGTTTAGCTGTGCCAATTGCGATATCTGTATAGCCACTAAAGTCACCATAAATTTGAAAGCTAAAAAGGCAAACACCAACAATAAGAGTTGAGGCAGGATATTGTGGGTAATTTGCAAATATGTCATCAACTATTGGTGCAAGTGAGTCAGCTAATACTAACTTTTTAAAAAATCCCCATAAAATAAGTTTTAAGCCACTTGTAGCTTGGTCATAATTAAACACTCTTTTATTGGAAATCTGGGATAATAAATTTGAAGCTCTCTCTATTGGACCCGCTACTAATTGCGGAAAAAATGCAACAAAGGCTGAGAATGAAATTAAATCTTTTGTAGGCTGTAACTTTTTATAATAAATATCAAAAGAATAGGACATTGTTTGAAAGGTGTAAAAGGAGATACCCACAGGTAAAATTACCTTTAGCGTCCAAGTACTTTGCATTTGATAACCGAATACAGTGAACATTTCAATGAAAGAATCTACAAAGAAGTTGAAATATTTAAAGAAGCCTAATAACCCAAGATTAAAGGACATACTAACCCAGAGCCAATATTGGGCTTTTTTTTTATCGTCTATATTTTTAAATATTTGCTGCCCCACATAAAAATCTACAAGGGTACTAAGCATGATTAGAATTAAAAAACGCCAGTCCCACCATCCGTAAAACACATAACTGGCAACAATTACCAAAATGTTTTGGTGGCGCAGATTCTTCTTGAAAACTACCCAGTATAGGAAGAATACCAGCGGAAGAAATAGCAGAAATTCGAATGAATTGAAAAGCAATTTACAAGTCTATTTTAAGATGTTTGTACTAGGAAGTTATTTGAACTCCTTTGGTTTTTAAAGCTCCGACTAAAAGATAATTCATTTGCTTATTGTTAACCTCATACGCTTTTAGGTCTTTTAAACATTCATTGTTTAGGTACAGAAAGTCAAAAACAATTGTTTTTAATAACTGATTTTCGTTAGATTCTGAATTAATAAGTACATGATTTTCAATGTTAATATCGGAATCAACTTCTATAAACGAATATTTTGAAATAGGGGCAGAAACTGATGGTTTACCTTTTATTTTGTATGTTATTTTATGTAGTTTCTCATTTAGTTTTTTGTCTCTTAAGAATTGTTTAAAATCGTAGAATTTTTTAAAACCAGCGGCTATTGCACTTGCGACTAAAGAGTTCTTGTCATAATAGATATGATATTCAAAATCATAAGTTTTATTCGACCAACGTGTTTTGTAATCAAAATAGCCCTTAGAGAAATCAAAGACTTTCATTTTATTATCGATACTCCATTCAATTAATTTCATAATTGTGATAGATCCCAAATGAAATTTAGAATAATCAATATCAAAAACGGTTATGGCATCGAAAAGTTCTGAGTCGGAAAAGTAATTAAGGGTTACTCCAATAGGTTTTCCAGAATCATATATCACAAAAAGTGAGGCCTTCTTTTCCAGAATCATAGGATATGCAACTTCGTGATAAAAATTCCATTCTTCTGGCCGTAGATTATTATTCGCTACTTTTTTATCATCAAAACGTTTTTCAAGTAAACTTTTAAATGCTGTGAAAACTTCATCATATTCACTTTTTGAAATAGCACCATAAAACATGCGATATTCAATGTTAAAGCATTGTTCAAATCTTTTTTTATACTTATTTAATTTGTATCGACTACTCTTACTGAATGTTGTCGACATATACTGTGTAATGTCTTTAAATTCATCTAATTGAACCAAAAAACCAGGGTATTGTTTTGTCTTATACAAGCCTAATTTATTTTGTCGATTATTAGTTTCAACTTCGAAAAAAGTAGGCACATCATAAATAAGAAACACTTTGCCTTTGAAATCTTGTATAGAATTATTCGTTAGTTCGTAATTAATCCCTTTCGTATATGTGCGACCTACATTCGTAAATATTGGTAAACTACTTGTATTTGTAAACTTTAAAGGGCTTATAAATTCAAATTTTCTACCTTGTTTCGAGTCGTTAAAATGCTTTGAATAGATATCAGAAAATATGTCTGAAACAAATGGGTTGTGTTTTAATGACATAAGTAAATTATTGAATTTGAGAGAAAAATCGATAAGCCGGAAAATATTCTGAATAATCTTCAATAATTTCACGATCAATTTTCGCTTTTTCGCTCTCCACTAATCGATCATAAATCTCTTGATTTACAATAACTTTCCAGAGATTAAATGGTCTTAACTTTTTTGAAAAACTTGATTTAAACGAAAATAATGAATCTTCACGATTGTTTTTACCGCCACCTAAGTTGAAGTATTTATACCCTTGTTCTGTGCCAATAATGCGCATTTCATCAATTAATAATTTCAACGGGTTTAAATGCATGAAGTTATCTTTGGTTCCTGCTAAGTGATATTCAATAATATCATCAGTTTTAATGAATATGGCACCCCCAGTCACCTCTTGTGTTTCGTTATGAATTACCATTAAAAGTTCTGTCTCAAAATGGCAGCCTAGCATCAATTGATAGAAATAACGTTCATCAAAAAAGTAACTGAGGTTAGCATGAACACGGTTCATATTTTCGTAATACATTTCAATAAATACCTTAATATCATCCTCGGAAGTACCTTTACGAACTGTACATTCTCTACGGGCTTTATTTATATAGGTTTTTAAACGACTACTGTATTGCTGTCTTTGTATATCTAAAGGTTGTGTTAAGTCAATATTCACTACATTATTATGATGAACAATTGACCCTATGCCGTTTAATATAAATTCTTGAGATTCGATATACGGATGCAGTCTTGAAAAAACCGAAATAATATTATTCTCTTCAAAAAAAATATTCAATTCTTTTTTGAAATCTATATTATCAAATTCATCTAAATCGGTATGATGTATTGGGCCAGCATAACCGTAAACAGAAGTAGCATCAAAATATGAAGTGCCTTCTATTTTTCTGATTAATAAGGGTAATGCAATTATAGTACTTTCACATTCATACCTTATTAGAATTGGTTCTTCATTTTCATTTTTCGATAGATGATGATAATAATAAGTATGATAAAAATCGGAGTGATCGATTAAATCAAGTGCTTCATTCCAACTTTCTTTATCTCTAATAATTTCAATCATAGTATTCTTACTTAGGACTTGAAAGCTTATAAAATTGATATTATTCAAGTTTCTTTATAAGTATCAATTATAAGCCGTATTTGCACAATTATTCTCGAATTCAGTTTAACTGATTCGTAAATATTTTAGCATAATAGTCTGTAGATGACATGTTTTGGGGAGGTAAAGCTATTTTACATTTTAATTAAGGTATTATTAAAACGTCATGATTTAAGTCTGAAATTAGTATAATAAAGGTATACTTATTCGGTAAATAGTAAATAGAAATCATTCTGTTTTTTAAAAAAAACTTATTAACCTTTTTAGTTTATAAAGCTCAATAATTTCGGATGATTTTTAAGTTTTAACGTTCTTTAAATATTCTATTTGGAGATGGGTAAAATTGGCCAATATCTGGCAATGATAATAGAAAGGGTGTATTTATTCTTATTTTAGAACTTTAAATTCATTAAAGTTAAAAATGAAATTTTCAGGCTTGTGAGCGTCGTCCATGAAATTAGCGGCATTATAATGAATATTTAGACCTGCATCAATCAGGCCAATGGAATGCCATCCAAGTTTAATTGGACTAACAAAATCTTTTTTAAGATTATCTGCGATATAGTAATACTTACAATTGGGAAATTCATTCTCGATACGTTTGAAATTCTGCTGAGCGGGTTTTTCACTACCAATTGCTTCGGAAATTACAGTGACATCAATAAATTCAGTTATTCCAAGCGCATCAATTTTAGATTTTTGAGTAGTTTCTCTACCATCAGTAATAATACCAATTTTTCCATTGTTATTTTTAATGGCATTTATGAAATCTAGAATACCAGAAAATAATTTAATATTTGGGTAGTGGTTTCTATACCAATGGATAAGCTGTTCTATGGAAACTTCGTAATTTTCGGAAAGGAAATTAAATACGTTTTCTTTATTCCTATATAATGAAAACATTCGTACATAAAGCGCTCTCCAATTACCTTTATCTAGCTTTTTAGCAATTTCTGAATATGCAGATTTTAGATAGTCTATTTCATTGTATAGCGTATCGTCTAAATCAAAGACTATTACAGTATTTGAATCAACCTTTATATCCATGTACTATAATTTCATCATCATAACGAATCATTAGTAAATCGTCTTCCCAGCAGTCAAAGTCAGCCTCAATTTCTTTGTTTAAAATGTATTCCTCCAAAATCCATTTTGGATAATTAGCACCAGCCAGATAGGAGAGGGGATAACCTCCGCCAAATCTAGGGTTTATTTCGATACCATAAATTTTAGGCTCTGAATGATGTTTAAAAAATTGAGCCGTTAAACAGCCTGTAGCTCCATCTATTGAGCTCAAGTGTTCTTTGATATAATCAACTAATTCGTTTTTTGCTGTAACTCCGGTATTTACTTCACCATCTCTTACAACTATTCTTTTTCTTGGTACAATACATTTTAATGCACCTTTTCTATCATAATACAAATCGCAAGTAAACTCGTCGAATTTATCATGATCTATATACTCTAAGAACATTAGTTTCTCATTCTCAAAATGATAATCTGTGAGTTCTTCTTTAGAGCGAATCAAATAGGTGTCAACACTTCTACTACCATCAGAGGGCTTAATAAACATAGGTAGTTCAAAATTATCTTTCGAATACTCTTTAGCTATTGCAATTCCTTTAGACTCAAAAAAATCATGAATCACACGTTTATCTCTGCATTTGCTAATAAAATCAGTTGAAGATATAACAGCTTGAATACCATTTTTAATTAGTAATTCTTCATTTGCAGCTAAAATTGCTAATTCGGTATCGATGGTGGGTATAATTAGTCCAATTTTATTCTCCTTACATAACTCAATTAAAATTGGGATGTACGTAGGATCGCTTAAGCGAGGAACTTCAAATGTACCATCTGCAGTCTGACATGCAGCAGATAATCTAGGATTCATATCTGAGGCAAATACTTGACTTTTAGGGTTTATTTTTTTAAGCTCTTTTTGAAAAGCTCTTAATAAAGATACACGCCTACCGGCAGAAGTAATTAAAATATTCATTTAATAAAACTATAAAGGGGTCTAAACACTTTTATAAACGGTTTAATTGCACTTTTATGATTAAAAATCCAAACCATAAACGAATATTCTAATCCGTGATAATCTTCACCAATGAAATTGTTTAGTGGATAAGCATTTATTTTTTCAAAATCTACTAACATTTCAGGTATTTTATCTATTGAAATATCAGATTTCATTAAACGTACCATCAAGAAAAAAACAAAAGACTGTTGCCGCGTTCTAAGTCTATTTATACACTGTTTTGCTTGTTCGTGTTCAGCGGGAATAGTTTTAATAAGATCATTATACACGTGCGCTGCGTTTGCATTGTCGAAAATAACCTTATTATAATGTTCTCTACTTTTATTACGCATTGCAGAGTTAGGTAAAATTCGATAACGATGGACATCTAAATCGAAATGTGCCATTTTTTTAGCTTTACAGAAAAGCTCGGCTGCAAGAATTGCATCTTCCATCCATCTACCTTCAATAAAACGTATACCACTTTCAATTAAAAACTCTCGGTTTATAATAAACCACCAAATCTCATTTTTAAATTTTCGTTCGGCTATATATGTTATGCCATCAGTAATATGCAAATTATCAGCCTCAATTTCATTTAAATTTCTTGAGGTTTTTGGCCCATCAAATTTAAAATCGTGGCTATGAAATGTAAGTATATCAAGATTGTTTGCTTCAATTACTGATAATAATTTACCAACAACATTTTGAGCTAAGAAATCATCAGGATCTAGAAAAAATATGTATTTACCAATTGCAAGGTCTAGTCCTGAGTTTCGCGCGGCACCAACACCACCGTTCTTTTTGTCTAAAACTTTAATACAAGGATGCTTAGTCGAATATTCGTTAGCTATTTGTAGCGTACTATCTTTAGACTCGTCATTAACCACAATGATTTCAATCTCATCTGTATTCAGATTTTGATCTAAAAGACTATCTAGGCATTCTGGTAAATACTTTTCCATGTTGTAACATGGTATGACAAAACTGAGTTTCATGCTGGTAACAATTGGTTATGGTAAAATCTTCTCATTGTAACGAAATTCAATTTAATTTATTTGAAACCTTATCAAAGGTTTAAATTAATTTCCTTCAAAAAACTCCATAGTTGCACTAGTTGCCGAAGAAATATCATCACTTTTGATAACCTTCATAACGGTAAGCCATAGAATTTTAATATCGAGTATAAAGGAACAATTATCGACGTACCAAACGTCTAAATCGAACTTTTTCTCCCATGAAATGGCATTACGACCATTAACTTGAGCCCAACCTGTAATACCTGGCCGAACCAAATGTCTTCGTTTCTGCTTTTCGTTATAAAGCGGTAAATATTGAACAAGAAGTGGTCTTGGACCAATTAAGCTCATATCACCTTTTAAAACGTTTAATAACTGTGGTATTTCGTCTAGGGATGTTTTACGTACCATACTGCCTACTTTTGTAAGGCGTTCAGCGTCACTTAAAAGCTCTCCACTAGCATCTTTTTCATCTGTCATAGTCTTGAACTTGATAATTTTGAAAACTTTTTCATCCTTACCAGGTCTGGCTTGAACAAAAAAGGCTTTTCCTTTATTTGCAATAATTAACAAAATAAAGGCCAAAATAAATACAGGACTAGCTATAATTAATATAGTAAGTGCAGTAAAAAAATCTAGTACTCGTTTTAGAAACGCTTTATACATCTTAATGATTTAGTATTCCAAGTTTAAATTAAACTCGTTTTTTATACCATTCGTATACCGTTGCGATACCTTCTTGCAAATTGACTTTATGTTTCCAACCTAATTTGTTGAGTTTACTTACATCTGTCAATTTTTTTAAAGTACCATCTGGCTTGTCTGAATTGAAAATAAAATTACCATTAAATCCAATTTCAGACTTTATATTTTCGGCTAAATCAGCAATCGAAATATCCGAACCCGTACCAATATTTAAATGTGTATTTCTAATTTCATTCATTTTATTAACAATAGTGTCTTTAAAATCAATATTTTCCATTAAAAACACACAGGCATCAGCCATATCTTCAGACCATAAAAACTCGCGCATTGGCTTACCTGTGCCCCAAATTTCAACGGTAACAGAGCCATCATCAGCTATATTAATTCCGTATTTCGAAAGTATGTTGAGAATTTCACCTTTAGAACTACTGCTGGAAACACCTTCAATGGGCATTTTATTTAAATCTTCCGAAATACTTTGCCAATCATCAGTTTCTAAAGCCTTACCTAGGTGTACTTTGCGTATTAATGCCGGTAACACATGTGATTTTTCTAAATCAAAATTATCATTAGGTCCATATAAATTTGTGGGCATCACCGAAATATAATTGGTATTGTATTGTAGATTGTAACTCTCACACATCTTTATACCTGCAATTTTAGCTATTGCATACGGTTCATTTGTGTATTCAAGCACATCTGTAAGTAGGTAATCTTCTTTCATCGGTTGCGGACAATTTTTAGGGTAGATACATGTGCTACCCAGAAAAAGCAACTTTTTCACTTTGTGTTCAAAACTTTGATGAATTACATTATTCTGAATCATTAAGTTGTCATACAGAAAATCGGCCCTATAGTTATTATTTGCAACAATACCACCAACCTTAGCTGCAGCCAAAAGAACATATTCTGGCTTCTCTTCTTTAAAGAAAAGACGCACCTGTTCAGTATTGGTTAAATCTAACTCCGAATGCGTTCTCGTAATAAAGTTAGCATAACCTTTAGACTTCAGGTTTTTGAGTATTGCACTACCCACTAAACCTCGATGTCCTGCAATATAAATTTTAGAATCCTTATTCATTCCTATTCAAAGTAATTTAAAGTACGATAGCCACCATCTTGTAAATACTTATCTTTTTTCATCAACATAATATCACTTTGCATCATATCATTGACCAAGTCTTTTAAGTCGTACTCAGGCGTCCATCCTAATTTATTGTTAGCTTTTGATGCATCACCAATTAGAAGCTCAACCTCCGTTGGTCTAAAATATGCCGGGTCAACTGCTAAAATTTCTTTACCAATCTCTAACTGATATTCAGGGTTGTTGCAGGCCTTTACATAGCCTTTTTCATCAACGCCTTCACCTTTAAACTCTAATTCAATACCTACTTCAGCAAAACTCATTCTAACAAAATCACGAACGGGAGTAGTTTTACCTGTAGCGATAACCCAATCTTCGGCTTCATCTGCTTGTAAAATCATCCACATCATCCGTACATAATCTTTTGCATGGCCCCAATCTCTTTGGGCATCTAAATTACCAAGGAAAAATTTATCTTGAAGTCCGAGTGCGATACGCGAAGTTGCTCTTGTAATTTTACGGGTTACAAAAGTTTCACCTCGTATTGGTGATTCGTGATTAAAGAGAATACCGTTACAAGCGTACATATTGTATGCTTCGCGGTAGTTTACAGTAATCCAATAGGCATACATTTTAGCAACTGCATACGGACTTCTAGGGTAGAAGGGCGTAGTCTCACTTTGTGGAACCTCTTGTACCTTACCATAGAGTTCAGATGTAGAAGCTTGGTATATTCTCGTTTTTTCTGATAGGCCTAATAAACGTACGGCATCTAATATTCGTAAAGTTCCTAAACCATCAGCATTTCCAGTATATTCAGGAATTTCAAAGGAAACATGCACGTGGCTCATTGCTGCCAAATTGTATATTTCGTCAGGTTGAATCTCTTTAATTAAGCGTATAAGGTTGGTACTATCGGTCATATCACCATAATGCAATATGAAATTACGATTTTCTATATGCGGATCTTGATACAAATGATCAATACGATCTGTATTGAATAAAGAAGATCTTCTTTTAAGACCGTGAACTTGGTAACCTTTTTTCAACAAAAATTCGCTTAAATAAGCTCCATCTTGCCCCGTTACGCCTGTTATTAGTGCAACCTTTTCCATTTATTTTACTTGAGGGGATTAATTTTATATTTTAAACAGCCCAATAGGCTAAACTTTTTTCATGCAGATTTTAGACCGCAAATATCGTGTTTAAGATGTCAACCTTAAAATATATTGGAATAATTGTAGGAAATGGTGGATGAAGTGCTTGTTAAAATTGTAAGTTTTTAATGACCAATTGAACAAAAGAAGAATTTACATAGTTATTTGCCATCAAGTAATTATTTCATATAATTAATAGCCTATTTATCCTAATAAGGTTTTTTTTAAATATAATTATGATTTAGAGAATATTAGTCATTAAGCGATAATGAATCAACCAAATTTGCAAATTCGCCACATAGTATAGATTTGTCATAAGTGGTTTCAGCTAATTTTCTAGAATTTTTCCCCATTTCTATACAAATTTCTGGGTTTGATTTCAAGTAAAGAATCTTATCGGCTAATTCCAGTGGATTCTCGGGATTTACAAAATAGCCGCAATTATTATCTTCAACTAAGTCTTTGGTCCAACCTGCAGAATTCACTATTATAGCCTTTTCAGCTGAAAGAGAGTCGAATAATTTATTAGGTGAATTAGTTGCAAGTATTGGAATGTTTTGAAAGGTTATTAAAGAAACATCGCATTCATTTATAATTTCAGAGAGTTCTTCCATTGGTTTATTTCCAAGAAATTTAACATTTTTCAGATTCTCTTTTTCACACCTTTCTTTTAATTCTGTTTCTGATGCACCTCCACCTAAAAATATAAATTCGATGTTATTCTCATTTTTCAAAATTTCGGCTGCATCGATTATATAATGCATTCCATTCGCTATGTTCATTGCTCCAAAGTACACAACCCTAAAAGCATCTTCCTTAAGTTTCATTTTATTTACAACATTCATGTTTTTTGGCCTATTCCAAAATTCATCAATTTTAGACATATTAGGAATCATTGAGACTTTTTCTTTAGGAATATTTCTTTTTAAAACGCCGTCGTACATTCCTGGTGAAAGTGCCACTATATGCTTTGCATTTTTATAGATTGTTTTTTCAAGAAGCAAAGCAATTTTTATCAAAAATATATTCTTTAGCCCTCCCATTTGAATAGGTACTTCTGGCCAAAGGTCTCGAACTTCAAACAAAAAAGGTTTTCTTTTAAACCATTTCATGGCCAGTGCAGGTAATCCAATTGTTAATGGAGTAGAGGTAGCAATAACTAAATCGACATTTTTTTCTTTAAAAGCTACTGGAATAGATTTAAATACAAATTTTAAAAACGACATCAGTCTCTGATAAAAGTTCATAGAGCCACTATCATAATGTACATTTAGGTAAATAACATTTATACCATCAATTTCTACTTTTTGCATTTTGGTATTTATTCTCTTGTTCATGGTTAGCATAGTAACCTTATGACCATTTTTAATTAACTCTTGGGCTATCCAATAGGATCTAGTACTGCCAGGTTGATAGGGAGTGTGAAAATATTGATGTATATAAAGGATGTTCATAGTTGAAAATTAGGGGGCTTGATGCTAAATTAAAAATAGTATCTATATCTTTTACAAACAATAAATATTTGAAACCGATTAATATAAAAACAAGTGGAATCAAATTTTATTGTATTAATAAAATTTGAATTGGGTTATTATCAAAAACAAATTTAACTTAATTATACAGTAAATAAAAAATTTGCCTTTGATATCCAGAATAGATGAGATTAGAAGACAAGTGACTTTTGAAAAAAAATATTCTAATTTTAATTATAAGGGATAGTTCAGAATTTTTACATTTTGAACAAAGGGAAGTGAAATTTAGTTAATTACTGATAAAGCAATATAATCTTGAGTTCATAATTTCATTATTAAATCAGAAAAGCGAATTGCACTTCTATTAACATTCATTTTAAAACATTAGGGAGAAAACTATTAAATTTAAACTATTTTTGTATTATTTTAAATGGCGATATTCATTTTCACCTTTTGTTTAAATGTATGTTATTCTTAAAGTTTTATTTGATGTTTTAATCAAAAATATATACTTAGATATATTAATTGTCAGTTATAACCTTTTAAGATTTTACGCAATAATAAAACTAAACAGGTATGCAGTTTTTGAAAACAATCAACAAATATTGCCTTTTTTTACTAGTGTTTTCAGTAACTTTTGAAAATTGGAATCCGTTTAAATTAGGAGGTGTTGTTTCGGTAACTTATATGGCAAGTGTGCTATATATTTTATCTTGGGTACCATTATTGAAAATAAATTTTAGTATAAATTCGTTTAAACAATATTTCATTCCTCTAGGAATATTTACCGTTATAGGTGTTATTTCAACAGCTTTAAATAGTACATATGCTATGTCAATTGTCGACACGTATGATGGTAGAGTAATTTTACTTGTAATCTTAATGTTTTTAATAGTAAATCATTTCTATAACGATAATGATTTGATTGTAAAGGTGTTAGATGTTTATGTGGTTAGTGTTGTATTAATGTACTTTATGGTATTAATGGGTGTGGGCACGGAATATAGTAACGGAAGACTACTGCTTTTTGGCGAAAACCCTAATTCTACAGGGGTGAAAGTTGTAATCGCCTTTCTTATTATTGTGTCGAGATTAATTAGTGAAAAGGCAACATTGGGTAAAACTTTACTTAGGATACTTTATATTTTTTGCACATTAAATCTTATTATTTTAACGGGCTCTCGAGGAGCTTTGGTTTCCGTTTTTTTAGGTTTGGCTGTATTAATTATGTTTATGAAAATAAATGTTTGGAAAAAACTAATGTTAGGAATTGTAGGGCTTGTTTTTTCAATATTGTTTTTAAATATTGTCATGGATAGCAATCCAGTATTTAAGAAAAGAATAATGAATACTATAGAAAAAGGGGATACAGGAAGAAATGATTTATGGATTGCCTCTTTGGATATAATTGAGGATAATTTATTTTTTGGTGTTAGTATGGCGGGGGCATTACCAGCTATGTTTAAGCAAATTGGTAGACATGCCGACCCACATAATGTTTTTTTGTATGTCTTTATGACTACCGGATTTTTTGGTTTTATCTTTTATATGCTTTTTATTTTTAGATTAGGTAGAAATCTATATAAAGATTTTAGAGCCACTGGCCAAGTTTTATTTATAATGATGCTATTTGTAGTTCTTTTCAATATGGGGAAGTCAGGGGGAGCTATTGGAAAAATTTTCTTTTGGTTTTTCTTTGCTATTTTAATAGGATCTACTTTTAAATCAAAATATATTGCTGACAAAGGCGTTGATACAAATGAAAACAAAGTATCATGAAAATATTAGTAATATCTAATAATTACCCTTCAAAAGAGGCTCCTACTTATGGGACCTTCGTTTATAACTTAATTCAACAATTCGCAAAGTTAGGGCACGACGTAACAGTTATTTCGGCCAGTTCGGCTTGGAAAAGAAATAAATTTAAAGATTCGAATTCAGGATATGGAGAAGAGTTGGCAAGAATTTATCGACCAGCAGCGATTTCGGTTTCAAATAAATGGATTTTTGGTTATAATACGCACCACATCGGGGAAAAATTTCATGTTAGGGCGGTTAAAAGGGTAGTTGAAGATAATAATATTGAGTTTGATGTAGTATATGCTCATTTTTTGGTAAATGGTATAGTGGCTGTTAAGGCATTATCGCATTATAATAAACCAATAATAGTTGCTGAAGGGGAGCTCAAAAATATTAACCTTCGAAAGGCTTATTATCGTCCTAAGCAGTACGCTGATTTAATAGCCAAAATAAATGGTATTGTAGCGGTTTCTCCACAAATCAAAGATAATTTGATTGAAGTTGGAGTTGACGCCAATAAGATAATAATAAGTCCGAATGCAGTTGATTTAAATCGTTTTTACAAACGAGATAGAATTAAAATGCGTGAGAAATATAGACTACCAATTGAGAAAAAACTTATCATATTTGTTGGTCGATTTGTAGAAGATAAAGGACCACTAAGAGTTTTGAGTGCTATAAATCGATTGGATGACGTAAAAATAATTTTTGTAGGCAGTGGTAATCAAGAGCTAGAAGGTGAAAATATTGTTTTCAAAAACAAAATAAAAACTGAGTTCGTGCCTGAGCTTTTGTCGGCAGCTGACTTATTTGTTCTGCCTACCTTACATGAAGGTTCATGTAACGCAATTGTTGAAGCAATGGCATGTGGACTACCTATAATTTCTTCTGATATTCCTGAAATTCAATTTCAGTGTGACCCATCATTTTCAATTCTTGTTGACCCAATGAATATAGGTGCTATTGAAAAAGCGGTTAAAAAGGTTCTTAATGATGAAGAATTAATTAAGTCTATGAGTGATAATTCGCTTTCAATTGCAGAAAAATTCGATATAACGGAGCGAGCAAAAACAATTTTATCATTTCTTGAAAATTCTATTAAATAGAAAGATTTATATTCTATTATAAAAGTATAAACAACTGTTATAATTTTGCCATAATTATTTATTTCGAACATTACTGTTCTAAACAAGGACTTTTAAATAAGTTATGTGTTATTTGTATCGTAGACAAAACATCAGCCTAAAAATTTAATATACTTAAATTAATGAAATTTAAAAATCAAGATAGAGATGTAGCGAAGAAGAACGTCTTTTTCGTTGACCCTATGAGTTACAATAATTTAGCAATTTATGATTACTCATTAATTTCAAATATTGAAGGGTACAATATTGATTTTTTCTGTAATAAAAAATACGATTATAAAAAGTTAAAAAAATCTAATTATCATCCAATTTTTAATTATGCAGAGAAAAAAGGATTTTTTAAAATATTTAGCTTTTTATTAAGCCAGATAATTATAGTTTATAAAATTTTCACCAGTAATGTCTCAATTGTGCATTTTCAATGGTTTAAAATTCCATCAATTGATTATTTTTTTCTTTGCATTTTCAAAAAAAGGGTTAAAATTGTATTCACAGCACATAATGTTCTGCCACATAATACAGGTGACAAATATTTGAAAGTTTATAAGAAAATATATGAATTGTGTGACTCAATAATAGTACATTCACCAGTAACAAAATTAGAATTAATAAAGAAATTTAATACTTCAAAAGAGAAGATTTCTGTCATTCCGCACGGTACATTGGACTTGTGGTATAATATTGATAATAATAGGGTTAGGGATTTTGAATTAAAATTAGAACAGGATCTCAAACTTGATGGTAGACTAGTATTTGGTGCTTTAGGCACAATTAATAATTATAAGGGTATAAATCTTATAATAGATGCTTGGAAACAAAATAATTTAAGAACAAACAACGAAATTCAGCTGCTTATTGCAGGCAGTGGAGAATATGAAAAATTAGATGAGCTTCATTCAATCGATAATGTATCTATTATTAATAGGTACCTAAGTAATGAGGAGTTTTTAGCATTGTTAAAAATAACAGATTTTGTGCTTTTACCTTATAAACAAATATCCCAAAGTGGTATACTATTAACAGCTTTAAACGAAAAGAAACGTGTGATAGTTTCTAACGTTGGGGGATTGAAAGACCCTTTTGATATAGGAGATATAGGCTATGTTATGAAAAATTTGAATGCCGTAGAATTAAATAAAGTAATATCTAAAGCTATTGATGAGCAAAATAATATTCCTAGTGCAGCAATTTGGAATCAAATTCTTTCATACTATGATTGGTCGGAGATTGGCAGAAAAACTAGCCAATTATATGCTGAACACATAACTTAAATACTGTTTAAACCATTTATTTAATCTTTTGTCGATTTTGAAGTAGCAATATCAAATTAGATAGAATAATTAACGAGCTTTGTCGTTTGATAAATATACTTTGGACTTAAAATTGAAGTCTTTAAAGAATAAGAAAAATTTAAATAAAACATGGATCAAAATAATTCAATTACCATCCAGAAAGGTACTTTAAAAGGTAAAGTAAAAGTTAGTGGGGCTAAAAATAGTTCATTAAGACTACTTGCGGCTTCACTTTTAAGTAAAGAACCCATAGAACTCAATAATTTCCCAAACGGATTATTAGATGTACAAGTACATTTAGAAATGTTAAATGTGCTAGGTAAAGATTATACGTCCATAGCTGATACTGTAATAATTAAGGAAAATAAATCGGAAATTACTATTCTAGAATGGGATGGCAGATCCATTCGTAATACACTTCTAATTTTAGGTGCGCTAACGGCACGCTTTGGAAAGGGGAAAGTTCCATTACCAGGTGGTTGCAAGTTAGGCGAGCGAAAATATGATTTACATGTTATGCTGCTAGAACAATTAGGAGCTAGAGTATGGGAGGAGGGTGATTATCTTTGTGCGGAGGTAAAAGGAAGGCTAAAAGCAAATGATATTCATTTGCCAATGCGTTCAACTGGCGCTACAGAAAACTCAATAATTTGTGCATCTTTAGCGAATGGAAAAACAACCATTTGGAATCCTCATATTCGACCAGAAATCATGGATCTTATTGATATGCTAAATAAAATGGGAGCAAAAATTACTGTTTATGGTCAGAAGTGTATTGTTGTAGATGGTGTCGACGAATTGGAAGGTGTTAAACATAGTGTCATCCCCGATAACATGGAGGCTCTAACATGGGCAATAGGGGCGGTAATTACGAAAGGAGAGGTAGAAATCGAAAACTTCCCATTTGAGCATTTAGAAGTACCCTTGGTATATCTCAGAGAAAGTGGAATGAAGTTTTATAGAGGTGATTCAAGTCTTATTGTAAGAGGAGGTGAAGCTTATCCAATTGAGATTAGTACGGGTCCTTATCCTGGTATTAATTCTGATATGCAACCTTTATTTGCAGTGTATGGAGCTATGTCTAATGGAATTTCTAAAATTGTAGATTTACGTTTTCCAGGTAGATATGGTTATGCCGAAGAGTTGGCTAAAATGGGTATGGAGTATCATGTCGATGGCGATATGCTTGTCATAAAAGGAGGTAATTCTTTAAAAGGAGCTAGGGTAAATGCTTTGGATCTACGTGCTGGGATAGCCTTATTGCTTGCTGGACTTACAGCAGAAGGTCATACAGTTATCGAAAATTCATGGCAGATTCATAGAGGCTACGAATACCTAGACAAAAAACTAAAGGGATTAGGAATTTCGATTAAATAGGGACAATGTGTAGTATTCAAAGTACTTTAATTGAAATTAAAAAGGAGATTAGACCAAATGGTTTTATTCTAAAGGCCTTTTTACTTGATTATTTGTACAGTCCTCGATTCAGAATTATGCTAAATTATCGCATAGGAAAGTATTTTGCTGGAAAAAAAATTTTTGTTTTTCGGCATTTGGCAGCTTATTACAAAAGGCGGCTAATAGTAAAGAGAGGCTGTGATTTTTCATATTCTTCGATAGTAGGTTATAAATTGAATTTACCGCACCCTATGGGTATAGTAGTTGGGGATCGAGTTGTTATAAAAGATAGAGTTACTATTTTCCAACAAGTAACACTTGGAAGTCATGGAAAAAAAGATAAAGAAACAATGTATCCGATAATTGAAAGCGGTGTAAAGATTTATGCTGGAGCTAAAATTATTGGAGGTATTAAAATTGGTGAGAACGCCATAATTGGAGCAAATTCAGTTGTAAATATAGATGTGCCAAAGAATTCTGTAGCCGTGGGAATTCCGTGTAGAATCATTAAGAACTCGAAATGAGATCCTTTCTATCCGACTTATTAGGTGTAGGTACTTCAAAGATACTAATTGTGACCTTTGGTATTGTAACTTCTATTATTATAGCTCGTACTCTTGGACCCGATAAAAATGGGATTATAGCAGCATTGTTGGTTTATCCATCATTGTTTATGAGTATTGGCTCTTTGGGTATTAGACAATCAACAGCATATTTTTTAGGTAAAGACATTTATACTGAAGATGATATTAAAACTGCTATTTCCCAAATCTGGTTTTTGACATCCATTTTAAGCGTTGTCATATGTTTCTGCCTTATTTATTATTTTAGCAATTCGGGCTCAAATCTTAATTATATATTCCTAGTCGTACTTCCAATTCCTTTTTCTCTTTTTGCAACGTATAATAGTGGCATTTTTTTGGGTAAAAATCAGTTAGGTATGTTTAATAGGATTAATTGGATACCTACTTTACTATTATTGCTTTTTACATTGCTATTTGTAGTTTGGTTAGAACTTGATATTACTGGATATTTATTGGCAATGGTAGGCGGGCCACTTTTTATGTCATTAGTGTTGCTTTTTAAGAATAAGTTTATTAGAGCTTTTAGCATTACTTTTAAATGGGATATTATAAAAAAAATGTTAAGCCTTGGTTTAATTTACGCCTTCTCATTATTGGTGATTAATTTAAATTATAAATTAGATATTATTCTATTAGATTTGTTAAGTGTTTCATATGAAACAGGAATTTATTCAAAAGGCGCTGCAATTACGCAATATCTATGGCAAATACCTATGCTGTTGAGTACTATAGTTTTTGCTCGCAGTGCAGTTTCTAAAAATGATAAAGCATTTTCTTTAAAAATAGCACAATTGTTAAGACTGTCAATTCTTGCTATTGGATTGGGGTCAATTATACTTTTTTTAATATCGGACTTTGTTATTATCGCGATGTATGGTAAAGATTTCTCAGGTAGTATTAATGTTCTTAATATTTTATTACCAGGGGTATTGCTACTCACCTTTTTTAAGGTAATGAATATGGACTTGGCAGGAAAAGGAAAACCCTTGATTGCTTTAAAAGCAATGATTCCAGCACTTATCGTAAATGTTGTTTTAAATTATTTTTGGATTACCCAATATGGTGCAGAGGGTGCTTCTATGGCATCAACAGTAAGTTATAGCATAGCAGCAATCCTATTCTTGTATTTTTATAGTAAGGAAGTTGATATACCTATAAAAACGATTTTGACGTATAAAAAGAGTGATTTTAAACCAATTATTCAAATAGTAAAGAAATTCAAAAAATAATATGAAAATCTATTCTAATTTTGATCTAACTAACTATAATTCATATCGTATAAAAGCGAAATGTAAGACTGCATATTTCCCAGAAAATGAAGAAGATGTAATTAATTTTTATAGTAAGAAAATACCTTTTGTTTTACTTGGAAGCGGCCATAATATAATTCTTTCAAAAGAATATTTCAACTCCAATTTTCTTATTTTTAATGGCAACTATAATGGATTAAAAATAGATAATAATACAGGACAAATAGTTGCTGAAGCAGGTATTACTATGTTGGATATAAGTATTGCCGCATTAGAAAATGAATTATCAGGTGTTGAAATTTTTTATGATATTCCCAGCTCACTTGGCGGAGCTGTCGTTATGAATGCCGGTGCAAGCGGTGAGGAAATTAAAGATGTACTAATTAAAGTGAGATATCTCGATTTAGTAGATATGAAAGTTAAAGAAATTTACAAAGAAGATATGGGTTTCGAGTATCGCAATAGTTTTTTTCAAAAGAATGTTGATAAAGTAGTATTGAAAGTGTGGTTGCGTTTAGAACAAGGTTCTAAAGAGAAAATTGAAAAGAAAATGGAAACCATTAAAGCACAACGCTGGGCAAAGCAACCGAAAAATCACCCTAATGCTGGAAGTGTTTTTAAAAGACCAAAAGGATATTATGTGGGTGCAATTATGGATGAACTTAATTTAAAGGGGTATACAGTTGGTGGTGCTAAAATATCAGAAAAGCACGGAGGTTTTATAATTAACTTTAATGATGCTTCTGGGAACGATATTCTACAAATAATAAGTGAGGTCAAGTCTCAAGTGTTAAAACGTTTTGGAGTCGATTTAGAAGTAGAACAACGAATTATATGAAAATATTATTTGTTATTTCGGTTTTGAAGCAAGGAAGAGGTGGTCATTATCATTCACTAAATCATATATCTAAGGCAATAGGAAGGAATTTAAATATAGGTATTATCACTGTGGGTACTGCAGAGAGTGAGGTGATATTAAGTAATGAATACTTTTTGGGGCATATAGGGTTCAATGGAATTGATATTTTAAATCTCAGAAAAAAATTCCTAAATATCCTAGCAGATTTTAAACCTGATATAATTCATTTTTTCGATATTAATTCATACAATGCGCTAAAACCATTTGTTAATAATAGATATCGTCTTGTCGTAAATCTCTGTGGCGGACCAAATCCAAGAGATTATCCAAGAGTTGAAAATCTAGTTCTATTTAGTAAAGAAAATCTAAAATGGTTTAAGAGTAGGGGAAAATTTAGAAAAGTTAACTTAAGTTTGATTCCTAATCGTGTTAACAAAATTTACACTCAACCAACTCCTTTTATAAAAAAGGATGAAAATTCTTTTTGTTTTTTAAGAATAGCGCGCATTAGTAATACTTATAGTAAGAGTTTTAAAGATGCAATTAGACTAATTAAAAATATCAATAAGGTTTCTAAAAATATAGTAAAGCTTTATATCTTAGGAACTATCGAAAATCAAAATGTCTACGAAGAGTTATTAAGTATAATAGGGAATGATGAAAATATAATAGTTGTCACAGAGGCGGAATACACTTCAGAGGCATCTAAAATGCTATATTTAGCGGATGCTGTAATAGCTACTGGTCGTGGTATAATGGAAGCTTCTTCATTGAGCTTGCCTATACTTACTCCGGCTTCGAATACTGAAATTCCAGTATTAGTAACAAAGAAAAATTATGAAGGATTTTTTTCAACGAACTTTTCACAAAGAAATATAGCCAATAAGCATGACTTACAATATAACTTTGAGAACATAAATAATCTTATTAGTAATCAATTATATTATTCTGAAATTTCGAATTTTTCATTACAATTATTTGAGAATTTTTTTGATGTAACAAATGCATTTACTAAGTATAAAGAATTGTATATGTCAGCTTCTAAACAAACTAAAAATGTAGGTAAATACAAAGACCTATATTTAAAACTTAGGACTTTGTATCATTTTTATCTTAATTCTAAATAATACATTCTAGTAATTTTTCTTTTATGGGTATACCGCCCGGCCATCAGCTAAAATTTTAGCGTTTAACGCTGCAACACCTAATGCTTGTGAACCAAAGAAATTCATGTGTTCTTTAGATTGATAATCCTTTTTTATTCTGTTCTGCAAACTTTGGCTATATCTTGCTAAATAAAACCATTCATGTAATCGACCTTTTGCAGCATATCCGCCCGTGCCATCAATATTTGTAGTAATATTTTGGGGCCCCGTCCAAATTACATTTACAGTTTTTAAAAGGGCATTCATGTCACTTTTGTTCCAATACATTCTATTTTCATATGCAAGTACAAAAAAGCTTATCATTGCCCCTCCATGCGACGTGTCCTGTATATTTGAACCTTTACGAACTCCCCACGTTTGATCCCAGGCGTAAGCAGATTTATCTTTTGGGTTAGCGTATATTTGATTTCTAAAATTAGAAGGCAAATTCACCATAGTACCAAATGACATATTGTCAAAAACCTTCTTGTATTGGCTCTTACCCGTTATTATATATAATTCCATAGCAATACGCGCCCAATGAGAAGACATATGCGTTCGAGTTCTATATATTTTGGTAAGATTGGCAGAATAATACCTACTCCAAATATTTTTCTCTGTAAAAGCTAATAGTTCGTTATATTTACTCTTATACTTTGATGAGTTTTTAATACTTGATGTTTGATGAATTATGCGCACTAAAGTTGCTACATGACGCCAGTAGTATGTATCCCATAATGCATATTCATTTCCATCATGAGCAGGCCATCCCGAATAACCTCCTCCTACAGATTTTGCATCATCAAGTGTATTATCAATTAACTCCAATGCCGTATCAAGGTATTTATTGTCACCTGTTGCCTGCCACATAGTAGATAAACCATCAATATAATGACCTAAAAAATAATATTCCTGATTTTTACCTTTACTTTTTGATCTTGAATAAGCATCAGAACGGTCAATTGACCATTGCGAATCGAACTGGCCCTGCCAATATCTTACATCAGCACTTGTTGATGGAACAACTATCTCTTCTTCTTCAACTGTAATGGTTATATAATCCGAATCAGTTAATCCTTCAGCATCTTTTACAGTTAATTTAATCTTATAAGTGCCTGGTTGACTAAAAGTCTGAGTTGGGTTGTCATCGGTGGAACTTCCATTTCCATCAAAATCCCAATTGTATTGTGTAATTTCTTTGTCATCCGTTGATTTGCTTGATGAAAAAACAACTTTTAATGGTGCCTCACCTTTTGTTGTATTGGCTGTAGCGTCAGCCGAGGGTTTCTCATTTGCAGGTTCTCTTACTTCAATACTAATGGTTTCTGCAGCACTTAAGCCTTCATCATCCGTTACTATAAGTTTTACTTCGTAAGTTCCTGCTTCATCAAACGTATGCGTTGGACTAATTGAACTTGATTTACCATCTTCGAAGTCCCACAAGTACGTTTTTATTTCATTATCATCGCTAGAATTTTTAGCACTAAATTTGACTTTTAATGGAGCTTCACCAGAAGTTTTATCCGCTGTTAGTTTAGCAGTTGGGGCTTCGTTTTCAGGTTTTTCTGCTATTATAGTTAGGGTAGTTGTGTTGGTAAGTCCTTCATTGTCAGTTATTAAAAGTTCAACTTTATATGTGCCAGCTTTGGTGAAAGTATGACTGGTGTTGTCAGTTTTTATTTTTGCACTCCCATCTTTAAAATCCCATACATAACTTTTAATTTCAATATCATCAGTAGATTTCTCCCCTTTAAATGCAATTTTAAGTGGAACTGTTCCTTTGGTCTTATTAGCAGAAGCAATTGCTATAGGAGCTTCGTTTTCATGGTTTCCAACAACAATAGTGATAGTAGTTGAATTCGAAAGTTCGTTTTCATCCGTAGCTTTTACTTCAACTTTATATATACCTTTTTCTTCAAAAATATGCGTTGGATTTTTTGTATTCGAAGTTGAACCATCTTTAAAATCCCATTCGTAGGAAACAATTTCAGCATTTTCACTTGAAGCCTCTCCATTGAAAATAACTTCTAGGGGAGCTTCTCCTTTCGTAATATCTGAAGAAGCTTCGATACTAAGAATAACTTCTTCTTCTTCTTCTTCTTCTTCTGAAACTATGTTTTCTTCTAATATAAACTCTTCAATACTCACAGCATCTATAGCAGTTTCATACGTGATAATTAATTTGGGAGCTTCTTCTGTCGCATGCTCTTTTGAAGCGATTGCAACGTCATCACCATTAGCTTGTTCCAAAATTATTGTGGTATTTTCTGGTAAAAATTCTAATGCCATTAATTCAACCGACTCGGTTTGTCCTAGTTCATAGGTTTTGTCAATTGAACCTAAAACTATATTAGCTTCTGGCGCTGTATCTTCATTTAAATCATCTTCATGCCATTTTAATGTAGATCCTTTATGGATATTTATTTCACCATCACCATCATCTTTATATATGGTAAATTGAAATTCCACATTAACTATCGCGCCACCTATGCTATCAATTGGACTCAAATCAAAAAGTAGGTAACTTTTTCTGCTATTTGTTTGTAATCTAATAACTTCATGATTAACACCTTCACCATCATGTATATAGGCATCTTGTATTGGAAAAAAAGTAGTTGTGCGACTTTCCAAATTTAATTGAGGTTCTTCTTCTTCAATCTCAGAAATGTCTTCTGTTTCAGTATCTTCAATAATATCATCTTCAGATTCAGATTCTCGAGAATTACGGTCTTCAATTGATTGTGAAGCCTCATTAAGAATACTGTCACTTAATATATCACTATCCTTGCCGCAAGAGAGCACCAGAATAAGTGAAAAAAGAATAAAACATAAAAATTTAATGTTTAGTCGTGTGGGATGAAAAGTCATTTAATAGCTAAAAATTGAAATTAAAAATTTTGCAATTATACGTAAGCATTATCATTTTTCGACGAAAAAACAAAGATTTTCGATGAAATGCACATAATTAAATTCTTTTAACGAATAAAGCATCTTAATATTGTAATTATTTTAAGTTCCCCGTAAATTCTGTCATAAAAATAGAACGTTTCCTCCAGTTTATTTTTTGCTCAGTATTATTATCATCGAGTTTAATTAAGTTGTTGATTTAAATTAGAATCGCATATATTTTATAGAATGCGAAAAAACATTTTAATTATTGAAATATGCAAAATAATAGGAAAGGACTTATAGTAATAGCACAATCTTGGCCTTGCGTTTCTTACGGCGGCTCAATAGCCGTAACGGCATCGCTTTTGCAGTATCAAAAGTACTTTGATAGTATAATATTTATTTGCTTAAATGACACTGCAATAGGTAAGGATGCTAAAGAATTGTTTAAAGAAGTGAAATTCAAGCAGATTAGTACAAGTAGAGGTAGTTTTGCCAAAAGATTTATTTCTTCCTTTTTTGTGAATAAACCTGCGATTACCATGGGTATTTATAAAAATTCAATTGGCAAGAAATTAAAAAAAATAATCAATAGTCATTTTGAATTCGAGAATACTCAATATGTAGGTATTATTGAAGATAATGTTCCCGCTGTTTATTTGAAAATGTTAAAAGCAAACTTTACCGAAATGATTTGGGTCTTTAAAAGCCACGATGTTTTACATAAGGCTTTTTCAATTTTTAGAACAAATGGCAATTTATTGCTAAGATTAGCATGGAAATTTGAGATATACAGAATATTTAGGTTTGAAAAAAGTGTAGTACAATTGGCAGATATTAATTGGACAATTACACAAGATGATTTAAAATTAAGTGAAGATTGTTATAATAAAAAAATTAATGGGGTATTTGATGCTAATATTGCATTATCCAAATATAAGGAAGTAAAACCAGGAATTTATTCAAATATTATTTGTTTAGGTTCTGCAGATAGTAGAAAAGGACATGGCCTTAAACAATTCATTGCAAAATCTTGGCCTAAACTTTTGTTGGCACATCCTAATAAGGTGAATTTAATTCTTGGTGGAAAGGGAACTTTTATATACAATTCAAATGTAGATCGAATTAAAGGTTTTGGCTACATAAATGACGAGATTGATTTTTTAAACAAAGGTTCAATATTTATAAACCCACAAATGGCGGGTACTGGCTTGAAGTTGAAAAGTTTAGTTGCTATGGCCGCAGGCAAAGTATTAATAACAACTAAAAATGGGGCAAGGGGATTGGGTGGTAACCCAGGCGAGCATTATATTGTTTGTGATTCATATAACGATATGACAGATAAAATATTAATGCTATTAAATGATATTAGCTTACAAAGTAAAATAGCGGCCGCAGGACGAGCATTTGTACTACAGAATTTCTCTGAAAGGACCTATTCAAAAAGAGTTCAACCCTTATTAAATGAATTATATGTTGCTTAAAAATATATGAATGAATAAAGTAGAAAAATATGTTTATGATAGGGTAAAGAAAAACCCAGAGTTGAAGTTTTTTTTACGAAATACATATCAATTAGCTTGTGATATTGTACCTGTACGCGATAAGGTTTCACAGCAAAATATAATTCGGCGCGATGGCTATTATTTCGGTTTTCATGACAAATGTCCTTTTTCATATGATGATTCAAAACTATTAGCAGGCAAATACAATATTCCACTTCGGACTCCGACAACATTAGATACATTAGAATTGGGATATTTCGATGGAGTCGATTACAAAAATTTTAATCCTATAACAACAACAAGGTCATGGAATTGGCATCAAGGATGTCAACTACAATGGCGTGGATTAAGTGATGAAATTATATTTAACGATTTCGATGGCGATAAAAATATTGCTAGAGTAGTAAATGTACTTAATGGTGAAAGTAAAAGTCTTTCTGCTTCAATTGCAACGGTTAGTGCAGATGGTAAATGGGGAGCAGGTTATAGTTTTGAGCGTAGTCAAAAATTTATGCCAGGTTATGGTTACCCACATGGTTTTAGAAGTGATATTAATGAGATTATGCCAAATACTGATGGATTATATTATGTAGATTTGGATTCGGGTGTTTCTAATCTAATTGTTTCGATAGCCCAAGTGGTCGATTTTGATCATGACAAAGTTCTAATGAAGGACGGCAAACATTTTATTTCACATGCAATCATATCACCAAATAGCAAACGGGTAGTCTTTCTTCACCGATGGATAAAAAGAGACATACGACATCGCTGGTCTAGAATGTATAGTTGTGATTTAGATGGAGGCAATTTGTATCGTTTTCCAACATACGAAATGGTTTCACACATGGCGTGGAAAAATGAAGATGAGTTATTGGCTTATTGTCGTTTACCGAACCACCAAGAGGGGTATGTTCTATTTAAAGATCAAGAGTATGACAACTGGCAAATAATTGGAGAAAATTCTTTTAGTTCGGATGGACATCCAACTTATGATAATTCTGGTCGCTGGTTAATTACTGATACTTATCCAGACCGATTTCGTCAGCAAACTTTAATTTTGTACGATGTATTAAATGAAAAACGTTACGATTTGGCAAAACTAAAACACCCCAAAAAATTTAGTAATACAAACGAGAATAACGCGCGTCTAACATGTGATTTACATCCACGATGGAATAGAGCTGGTACAATGGTTTGTTTCGATGCAGCATATTCAGGCAAAAGATCTTTGTGCACGATGTCTGTAAAACAAATTGTAAATTAGAAGTATTATCAACTAAATATATTTAGTTCTTTCAATGCATAGTACAAAATCTATTTCTTGAAAAACTACTCAGTGAAAATAGCCATTTTCATACATAGTTATAATCGTGATTGTTTAGCGTTTGTAATAATTAATTTCTTGTCCTGGTGTGTAATGCATTTATATTTCAAGTACTAAGACGAAATTAATTTTCAGGAAATACACCTTTATTATCCGCTAATATGCGCGCATTTAAAGCTGCTATCCCAAGAATTTGAGTGCCAAAAAAATCCAAGTGTTCACCTATGTACTCTTTTTTAATTCGATTTTGTAGGTTTTGGTCGTAACGAGCTAAGTAAAGCCATTCATGAATGCGACCTGGGTTCTGGTGATAACCACCTGATCCGTCTACATTGTAAAAAGTCTTTTTAGGATTTGATTTTGTCCAAATAATATCCAAAATAGGTACTAATGCATTGATGTCTTTTTGAGTCCAAAACATATTATTATCAACTGCATGTACCCATAAACTAATGATTGCTCCAGCATGAGAGACATCTTGAATTTCTGACCCATCCATAGACCCCCAATGAGAATCCCAAGCATATGCTGATGAATTTTTTGGATTTGGATAAAATTGGCTCTTTAAATTTGATGATCTGCCAGGCATTTCTCCAAAGGAGATATTCTCAAAAACTTCTTTGTATTTATTATTGCCAGTAATAATATATAATTCCATTCCAATTCTAGCCCAATGCGAGGCCATATGTGTCCGTGATCTATAAATAGAGCCAACACCATACGAAAGATATCTATTCCATATGTTTTTTTCAGAAAAGGCTAATAGTTTTTCAAATTCGGACTGATACCCCGAAGCTCTTAATTCTGGCGATTGATGCAAAATTCTTAAAATGGTTGAAACATGGCGCCAATAAAAAGTGTCCCATAAATTGTACTCTTTACCATCATGAGCAGGCCAACCTTGATAACCATTACCCACTGATTTTGCATCATCTAATGTATTATTTATTAATTCTAATGCTGTGTCTAGATAACTATTATCGCCTGTTGCTTGCCACATTGCAGATAGACCATCAATATAATGTGCTAAAAAATAATACTCTTGATTTTTATTAGCACTTCTTGATCTAGATAATGCATCAGCTTCATTACTATCTGCCCATTTATCATCAAATAGGCGTTTCCAATATTTTATTTCATCATTTATTTTTGTTACAGCAACCTTAGTGTCTGTTGTAGAACTTGTTCCATTTTCTTGAGATGTTTGTGTAGTATAGGTGAAATTATCATCAGTTGTATCATAAGTATTATTATTAGGTACGTACGTAAGGGTATTGTCATCATTAATTAGTACCTGTCCATTTTCTGGTTGCGTAGTAGTTAGAATGTCAACATTTTCTTGATCTGCAATTATGTCATTAGATAAAACATCTAAAACTATTGCTTCGTTGCCGTTGATTACAAAATCATCTTCAATAAAAACACTACTAATTAAACGTGATTCAAGATTATCGACGGCTACATATTCAGAAAGTAGGTCGCTATCTTTACTGCAAGAGAACAAGGAGAGAATTAATACATAAATTATCATGAATTGATAGTTTTTTAAACGAAGATAGATCATAAGTAGGTTATATTTTGAAACTGACTTGGGAATCAATTCTGATATTTTTTAATATGTGTTTTATAATTGCTTTTATTGATACGATGTTTTTCTTATTTATAGACGTTTAAATGCAGTTATATTCGATGAAATACACTTTTAATTAACATTCCTTAACAAATTGAACAATTCAAATTTATTGTGTAATTAGCTCACTATTATAACTTTAGTGAGTATAATATGTTGTGAAAGTGCTAATAAATTGGCTGAAATGCACTATTATCGATGTGTAGCTCCGACAAAGTACCAACTACATCGATAAATAGATTAAATGCACAATTGAGTGCAGATAATCTATTTTTAGATTAATATTTTGATTTTTTTGGAATATGAAAGAGTTAATCTTTATTAGTACAATGTTGAATTAAGTTGTAATTACATATCCATTTTTTATTTAGAAACTCCTAGATTGTCACTAAATTTATTGGAAAAAGTCTTGGACTATAGAAATATATTGCAAAATATTCCTTGAAAATTGAAGGATAGGAAAACTAAGATAATTTATGAAAACCTATTGTTAATTGGTTAATCATTACAGCTAATAAAATTGATTAGTGGTGATATCTCTTTTGTTAATTAGCTTTTTACTAAACGTAAAATAAAGCATATAAACATTACTAACGCCAATTTGCGCGGACATTAGTAATGCTTATAATATTTGAAAATAAAAATGTACAGCTTTTTTAAGGCTATAATTTCTAACTTAAATAATTTTATGGCTTATTTAAGTTCTTTAGAATAGATTTTGAAACGATAATCCATTTACTTTTCGATGTAATATTTTTTTATAATCTACCATCAATTTCGCATTTGAGTATACCTTTTACATCGTATAATACCCCATCGCATGCAAGCATATTTCTTAAATCTAAATCTAAATACTCTTTGTGAGCAACAGTTAAGACAATCGCATCATACTTTTCATTAGGTAGTTTGTTGGTTGTCTCTAACTTATATTCATAGGCTACTTCTTCCGGTGAGGCCCATGGATCATATATAGTGATATCACTATCATAACTTTTAAGATTAGAAATTACATCTACCGCCTTGGTATTTCTAACATCTGGGCAGTTCTCCTTAAAGGTAATTCCTAAGATTAATATTTTAGCACCTTTTACTTTAATGTCTCTTTGCAACATTAGTTTTACAACTTCAGATGCCACGTATTTACCCATGCCGTCATTCATTCTTCTTCCGGCAAGTATGATTTCTGGATGATATCCAAACTCCTGCGCACGTTGTGCTAAGTAATAAGGGTCAACACCTATACAGTGACCACCTACTAAGCCAGGTTTAAAGGGTAGAAAATTCCATTTTGTTCCCGCAGCTTCTAATACCGCATGCGTATCAATGTTCATTAAATTGAAAATTTTCGCTAATTCGTTTACGAAAGCAATATTAATGTCGCGTTGCGAATTTTCAATAACTTTTGCCGCTTCAGCGACTTTAATAGTTGGTGCTAAGTGTGTGCCAGCAGTAATAACAGAGGCGTATAAATCATCAACTTTTTTCCCAATTTCTGGAGTAGAACCTGAAGTTACTTTTAATATCTTTTCAACAGTATGTTCTTTGTCTCCTGGATTAATACGTTCAGGTGAATACCCAACAAAGAAGTCAATATTAAATTTTAGACCACTAATTTTTTCTAAAACTGGAACGCATTCATCTTCTGTAACACCTGGATATACTGTCGATTCGTACACAACCACATCACCTTTTTTTAAAACCTTACCAACTGTTTCACTAGACTTATACAAAGGTGTTAAAACTGGTCTATTGGTGCTGTCTACTGGGGTAGGGACGGTAACAATATAATAATTACAATCCGCTATATTTTCAATTTCATTGGTGCAAAAAAGCCCTATATCAAAATTAGGTGTGCTTTGAAGAACCCCTTGTAATACGTCATCGGAAACTTCGAGTGTACTATCTTTACCTGCTTGTAATTCTTTAATTCTACCCTCATTTATATCGAACCCGATAACAGGATATTTAGTAGCAAATAGTCGCGCTAAAGGCAATCCTACATATCCAAGACCTATAATAGCTATTTTCGGTGTCATCATTGATTAATTTAATTTTAAATTATTCCAATACCAGTTTACAGCCTCTTTAAGACCTTTTTTGATATCAAATTCAGGTTGATAGTTTAATAGTTGTTTTGCTTTGTCAATTGAGGCCAATGAATGGGGTACATCACCTTGTCGCTCTGGACCATAAATAATGTCTACATCATTAATTTTTGCATCAAATTCAGCCAAGTAAGATTTTAACAGCCCTACAAGCTCTTTTAAATCCGTTCGCTCGCCATAAGCCACATTGTAAACGGTATTAACAGCGTTAATATTGTCTGAAAGTAAGGCGCGAACATTCATTTGAATGACATTATCGATATAGGTGAAATCTCTTGAGAAACTACCATCACCATTAATAGTCGGTGATTGGTGTTGCATTAACTGAATAACAAATTTTGGTATTACAGCAGCATAAGCACCATTAGGGTCTTGTCTTCTGCCAAATACATTAAAATAGCGCAAGCCTATTGTTTCAAGTCCATATGTTTTGGCAAAAACGTCGGCATACAATTCATTTACATATTTTGTTATTGCATAGGGGGAAAGTGGTTTTCCTATAACATCTTCTACTTTAGGCATGGATTTAGAATCACCATAAGTTGAAGAACTAGCAGCATATACAAATCGTCTTACTTTTGCATCTCTTGCCGCTACTAACATATTAAGAAATCCAGATACATTAACATCATTACTTGTTATTGGGTCGTTTATAGATCTTGGGACAGAACCTAATGCGGCTTGGTGCAAAATATAGTCGATTCCACTGCATGCTTTATGGCAGGTTGCTAAGTCTCGAATGTCACCTTCAATTAAAGTGTAGTTCGGATTTGTTAAAAACGGAGCAATGTTTTCTCTTTTGCCCGTGGCAAAATTGTCTAAACATACTACTTTATTGCCATTTTTAAGTAGTGCTTCCGTTAGGTTAGTCCCGATAAAACCCGCACCACCTGTTACAAGAACTTTAAAGTCAGAATTGAAATTTAACTTTTTTAAATCCATAGAATTATATATGTATAGCTGTATTTTTTTATAATTTACTTGGTTATTAATCAAGAATTATAATTAACGTTTTGTTAAATCTATATTTTTTTACTGTTAGCCAAAGAATTTCAGTGTTGTTGATTCAATTAGATTTTGTAATAATTTCTATACCATTTTACAAAACTACCGACCCCTGATTTAATATTGGTGTTAGGCTTATAGTCATAGTCCCGTATTAGATTATCAACATCTGCCCAAGTTTGAGTTACATCCCCAGGTTGCATAGGTAACATTTCTTTTTCCGCTTTTTTACCAACTTCGTCCTCAATCGCTTGAATAAAATCTGTCAACTTTACGGAGTTATTATTCCCTATATTGTATATTTTATATAATTTTCTATTCACTATAGGCTTAGTTAATACTCTAACTACACCTTCCACTATATCATCTACATAAGTAAAGTCCCGTTCTAATTCACCATGATTAAACACCTTTATAGGTCTATCATTCAAAATTGCATCAGTAAAAAGGAATAGCGCCATATCTGGTCTCCCCCAAGGGCCATAAACCGTAAAAAAGCGTAGACCTGTGGTTGCAAGTCCGAATAAGTGACTATAACTGTGTGCCATTAATTCATTGCTTTTTTTGCTTGCGGCATAAATACTTATTGGGTTATCGACATTATCTTCTGTTGAAAATGGCACTTTTTCATTTAAACCATAAACACTCGAACTACTTGCATAAACCAAATGCTCCACCTTATTATGTCTACAACATTCTAATAAGTTTAAAAAACCTACGATATTACTATCTATATAACTTTCAGGATTTTCGATGCTATAACGAACACCGGCCTGTGCTGCAAGATTACATACAGCGATAATGTTCTCGTCTTTAAAGAGTTTTGGTAATTCATCTCTATCTTCCAAATTCATTCGAACAAAAGAAAATTTACCACCATGTTTGGAGCTGATGGTTTTCGTATTCCATTGTTCTGCAGCGTCACTAGATATGCCAAGTTCTATTAATCGATTATATTTTAGATGTACATCATAATAGTCGTTGATGTTATCTAAGCCGATAACCTCAATGTTTCTTTTCAAAAGGGCTTCACACAAATGATGTCCAATAAACCCGGCAGCACCTGTTACTAGTATTTTCATGATTGGCCAATTTTGTAATATTGAAATCCTTTTGATTCCATAGTATCTTTTTCTAGAATTCTTCGCCCGTCAAATAGAAATGCTGGTTTCAACATTTTGGTATAAATTGAATCCCAATTATATGTTTTGAATTCATCCCATTCGGTTAATATACCGATGGCATGTGCATTTTCAGCAGCTTCCATTGGATCAGTAACCACAGTCAATAAACGTCTGTTTTCTTCCGGAGATCTTGAGCCAAGATAATCTAAATCAGCATAAATTTGTTCTTTAGAAACCTTTGGGTCATAAACCACAATTTCAGCTTGTTCATCTAACAATGCATCTGCCACATAAATGGCTGCTGATTCGCGTGTATCGTTAGTATCTTTCTTAAAAGCCCATCCGTAGAAAGCAATTTTCTTGCCAGAAACAGTATTATATAACGTAGAAATGATATGCTCCGCAAATCGTCTCTTTTGGTAATCATTCATGATGATTACTTGTTCCCAGTAATCAGCTACTTCTTGAAGTCCATAACTTCGAGCAATATATACAAGATTAAGTATGTCCTTTTGAAAACAAGAGCCTCCAAAACCTACTGAAGCGTTTAGGAATTTTGGACCAATTCTACTATCTGTACCTATGGCGCGAGAAACCTCAGCAACATTGGCATCTGTTTTTTCACATAATGCTGAGATTGCATTAATAGATGAGACGCGTTGTGCTAAAAATGCATTTGCTACCAACTTGGAAAGTTCAGAAGACCAAACATTTGTTTGTAATATTCTTTCTTTCGGTAACCAATGCTCATAGATTGCACTCAATGTATTTTTTGCATCCTTTCCTGAAGGAGAATCATCACCACCGATTAAAATTCGGTCAGCATTAAGCAAATCCTCTATTGCCGTTCCTTCGGCAAGAAATTCCGGGTTTGATAAAATTTCAAACTTGACATCATTTCCAGTATTATCTAGAATGCTTTTAATTGCACTAGCTGTACGTACAGGTAAGGTAGATTTTTCTACAATAATTTTATCGTCCTTAGCAACTTTAGCGATATTTCTAGCGCAAAGCTCTACAAATTTTAAATCAGCAGCTTGACCTTTTCCTTTTCCGTATGTTTTGGTAGGAGTATTTACAGATATGAATATCATTTCGGCTTCATCAATGGACTTATCAACTTCAGTAGTAAAGAAAAGGTTCTTTCCACGGCTTTCAGCAACTATTTCTTTTAAACCAGGTTCGTAAACCGGAAGTTGGTCTAAATCATTATTATTCCACGCATCAATCCTTACCTGATTAATGTCAACTACAGTAACTTTAATTTCGGGGCATTGACTAGCAATAACAGACATTGTTGGGCCGCCTACATAACCAGCACCTATACAACATATTTTTGTAACTTTTTTCATTCAGACTTTTTTTTTAAAGGGATGCAAAGATTGTGATTAATTTTAGAAAAATTCTTCTATTCTGACAAACGAGCATATTTTAACGGTATTGTGATAAGTACTAATTATTATCATTATTCTACAAGTCTAATCATGTATTTTGACGAAAAACTTAAAAATATTTAAAAACTAATTTTTTCTGGGTTAAATTGCTGTAATTAAAGATATATGGTTTGACTAGGTTTTAATTAACATTAAATTATAACTTTTAATCGAAATAGGGTGATGTTGTAATTACTGAATGGAAGTAATTTATAATTTTGTGCTTGATATATAAGTTATGGTGTACGTTTTTTAATTATGAACCGTTTGTAGTTTTATATCGTATCTAATACATGTTGAACGATTTTTATATTAAAATGTTTAAGTAAGTTTATCCGTTAATCTAATATGAGTGTAATCACATCAACTAAAATATGGCTTTCATCACCACATATGGGTGATAAAGAGCAGTCTTACGTGAAAGAAGCGTTTGATACGAATTGGGTTGCACCTTTGGGCCCCAATGTTAATTTGTTTGAAAAGGCTATTGAGAATTATATAAATAATTCTGTTCACGTAGCTGCCTTAAGTACAGGCACCGCAGCAATTCATTTGGCGCTAGAGATTCTTGGTGTTTCAAAAGATGATGAAGTAATTTGTCAAAGTTTTACTTTTTCAGCATCTGCAAACCCAATACTATATCTTGGGGCAACGCCAGTTTTTGTTGATAGCGAGCGAGATACATGGAATATTTCCCCAGAACTTCTTGAAAAAGCAATTTTAGATAGAATTTCAAAAGGTAAAAAGCCCAAGGCAATAGTAGCTGTTCACTTATATGGTATGCCATATAAGGTTACCGAATTGAAACGTATTTCATTACAATATGATATTCCAGTTGTTGAAGATAGCGCGGAGGCTTTGGGCAGTTCTGTTGATGACCGCAAGTGCGCTAGTTTTGGTGATATTGGAATATTGTCCTTTAATGGTAATAAAATAATTACAACTTCTGGCGGAGGTGCTCTAGTTTCAGAGAACAAAACACATAAGGAAAAAGCTATTTTCCTAGCAACTCAAGCAAGAGATGAAGCCCCACATTATCAACACTCAAATGTTGGGTACAACTATAGAATGAGTAATGTCTTAGCAGGTATTGGACGAGGTCAGATGGAAGTTTTAGATGATAGAGTAGGTGCTAGACGGAGTAATTTCGAATTTTATAAAAAAAGACTTGCGAATATAAAAGAAATTGAATTTTTGGAAGAACCAAAAGGTTTCATTTCAAACCGGTGGTTAACTTGTGTTTTAACTCCTTCATTTGAAATTCGGGAGAAAATTCGATTAGCTTTATTGGATGAGGATATTGAATCGAGACCACTATGGAAACCAATGCATCTTCAACCGATTTTTGAAAAATACGCTAATTACTCAGATGGTACTTCTTTAGACTTATTTGAACGAGGTTTGTGCTTGCCTAGCGGTTCAAATCTTACCCAAGATGACTTACAAAGAATAACTGACCTAATATTAAAGATTTTTTCATCATGATTCAGAATTATTTGTCAAATAATGCGAATCGTTATGCATCAAAATGGTTAGTACTATTAATTGATGTTTTAACGGTAAGCCTTTCTTTCTTTTTAGCGTATTGTATTCGCTTTGATTTATCATTAGATTTTGATGTAGATAAATTGTATACTCAGTTACCTTTTGTTGCATTGGTTGCATTAATATCATTCTTAATTGTTGGTTCTTATAAAGGAGTGGTAAGGCATACCGGAGTGCGAGATGTATACAATCTTTTTAATGCCATCTGTACTTGTAGTATTTTAATGATTGTGATGATTCTCATTAATACTAAGTTGGATTTTATTGAAAACTTTACGATTCCAAGAAGTATTATCATTTTTCATAGTCTATTAAGTTTTATAGGCCTAACTGCTTCTAGATACGTATTTAAGTCACTATACAATAATTATCTTGCTAAAGATATGAAGGTTAATAAAAATGTATTAATCTATGGTGCTGGTGAATCTGGGATTTTAACCCATAATGCACTTACAAATCACTCTAAAAGTAGAGCTAGAGTTGTTGGTTATATTGATAATGATAACCAGAAAGTGGGTAAACAAATAAATGGAGTAAGTGTATTTGATAAACGAGTTTTGACAGAAGAATTCTTAACTAAAAAGGATATTTCTGAGGTTATTTTTTCAATTCAGAATATTGACCCTAAGAAATTACGAAAATTGGTAGAAGGTTTGGTGGAGTATCCTGTGCAAGTAAAAATTGTTCCGCCAGTTGAAGATTGGATAAATGGAGAACTTCGTGCTTCACAAATTAAGCAGGTACAAATTGAAGATTTATTGGATAGAGCGCCTATTAGCATTAAGAATCAAAAGATAGATAATCAATTGCATGGTAAAGTGATTTTGGTTACTGGAGGAGCTGGTTCGATTGGTAGTGAAATTGTTCGTCAAATTTGTGATTATAATTATAAATCATTGATTATAATTGATCAAGCAGAGTCAGCCTTGTATGACCTACAACAAGATTTGAAACAAAATGGGTTTCACAATTTTATACCAATTGTAGGTGATATTCGGGATAAAAATAGAATGAATGCTATCTTTCAGGAATATAAACCTAATATGGTTTTTCATGCAGCAGCATATAAGCATGTGCCGTTAATGGAATATAATTCTTATGAGGCAATTAAAATTAATGTTGCAGGCACAAAGACCATAGCTGATTTGTCATTAAATCACAAGGTGGAAAAATTTGTTTTTGTCTCAACTGATAAAGCTGTAAACCCAACCAATGTGATGGGAGCATGTAAGCGTATAGCTGAGATGTATATTAGTTGTATGCAACAGGAAAAGAAAACCAAATTTATTACCACAAGATTTGGTAATGTTTTGGGTTCAAATGGTTCTGTAATTCCGTTGTTTAGAAAACAAATAGAAAAAGGGGGGCCGTTGACTTTAACTCACAAAGATGTGACTAGATATTTTATGACTATACCAGAAGCGTCGCAATTGGTATTGGAAGCTGGGTCCATGGGTGAAGGAGGTGAAATCTTTATATTTGATATGGGAGAGTCTGTCAAAATATTTGATTTGGCTAAGAATATGATTAAACTTTCTGGGTTAAACTATCCAGAGGATATAGATATTAAAATAACTGGTTTGAGGCCAGGGGAAAAATTGTATGAAGAGCTCCTAGCAAATGGAGAAAATACTCTGCCAACATATCATAAGAAAATTAAAATAAGCAAGGTACGAGATTTAGATTATGCTGAGGTAAGATCTAAAATAGATGAATTGTGTATTACTAACATGTTCTTTAGTGGAAATACAGTGCGATTGATGAAGAATATTGTGCCTGAATATGTTTCGAATAATTCAGAATTATGTGATTTTGATGATGAAAAGAAAGGTAAAGATTCTGATAAACCAACATTAAAGGTGGTACAATCTTAATTTTTTCACTAATCTTGTATTCTAAATCCCTAATAAAATCATAATGATTAATAAATTGAAATCACTGAACTTAAGCCTTGTTGCCATATGTTTATTTGTGTTATTTATGGCTTCCTGTGCCTCCAAAAAAGATATTGTTTATTTTCAGAATGCCGGTGATTATGAAACTATAGTTAGTGATAATTCGCATACGAATAAGTTTAAAATTGATGATGTTTTAAGTATACATGTATCAACTTTTGATCCACAAGCGAGTGTTCCTTTTAACTTATTAAAAGGAGCTGAGGAAGGTGGTATCAGGGCAGAACAAGTCGATTATATTATTGATAAGAATGGGGAAATTGATTTTCCAGTATTAGGCGCTATTAAACTAGTTGGGCTTTCACCAGAAGAGGCAAAGCTATTTTTAAAAGAAAAGCTTTCTCCTTATTTAAAAGATGCAATCGTTAATATTCGATTAAAGAATTTCACAGTTACAGTTTTAGGAGAAGTTAATAGACCAGGAACATACGCAGTAGGTGGTGAACAAATAACCGTTTTAGAGGCATTGGGTTTGGCAAATGATTTGACAATTAAAGGTTTACGTAAAAATGTAATGGTTATTCGTGATTTTAATGGAACAAAAGTTTATACGCGGATTGACCTTACCAAAAAGGAATCCTTGAATTCACCTGTCTATTATTTAACTCAAAATGACGTCGTTTATGTTGAGCCAAATGAATCTGCTGTAAATTCTTCCGCTTTTGATAGTAGAATTTCTGTATGGGTTTCAATCGCATCATTATTAATTTCTTCTACAGTTTTAATAATTACTAGGACAAAGTAAGATTATAATCTAGTTAAGCTATTTTTTTTAAGGAATCAAAAAAAAAATATGGATTCAAAAGATTTTTCGAATAACTCAAATGACCTTAAAGATGTTTTGGAGTCCTACACAAGACATTGGAAATGGTTTATTTTATCGATACTATTATGTTTAATTTTATCGATGTTATATGTGCGTTATGCGACGCCAGAATACGCAGCCAAGGCGAAAATTCAAATTATTGAGGATCAAAATTCTGGTTCCGAACTTTCAGCTTTTCAAGATTTGGATATTTTAGGTGGGGCAAAGAATAAAGTAGAAGATGAGATTGAAATCCTTAATTCGAGATCAAATTTTATTGAAGTTGCCAAAACATTAGGACTTAATGTAAAGATTACAGCTTTAGGGAATGTAAAAGATTCTGAGATTTACTCTGAGCGACCGATAAAGGTTAATTTTATAGAAAAGGACTCAATAATTTATAATTCTGAATTTACTTTTTATTTAGAACTTACTTCGGATTCTAATTTTGGTTACAGCTTGGAACGAGATAGTCCAGTAAAAATATATGCTTATGGTAAAAATATACCTACTAATATAGGAGGTGTGGTAATTACTCCAAATATTCCTTTTTTTAAGAAATTTAGAGGTCAAAAAATCATGGTTAGTGTTAAACCTATGGTTCAAATAGCTCAAGCATATCAAAACAAAATGATTGTTGCCGTAGCTGATGATTTTTCAAACATCATTAATATTAGTCTTAACGACCCTGTAAAACAAAAAGCTATTGACATTTTAAATACTGTAATTTATAATTACAATCAAAATGCAGTTACAGATAAGAAAAAAATAGCAGATAAAACTGCAAATTTTATTGATAATCGAATTGCGACAATATCTTCTAGTTTAACTGAGGTAGATGAAGATGCTGAAAAATTATTAACAGGTAAAGGAATGACGGGTGGTGGCCTAGAAGTAGGGGCGGCAGTTCAAGCTAGTTCACAAAGTCGCCAACAACTGGATAATGCGCGAAATCAGCTAGAAATGGTAAGTGGGCTAAAGAACTATGTGGCTGGAGAAGAAGGTTACGATATAATGCCAATGGTCGATCTTGGAAATGGCGCAATTACCGCAACTCAATCAAAATATAACGAATTGGTAGCTGAAAGAATGCGATTGTTAAAAAGTGCCGATGAAAAAAATCCGATTATTGTAAATTTGAATCAACAACTTGATCAATTGAAATCAACTATGCAGTCAAGTTTGGCATCAATGGAGCGTAATGTTGGCGCAACCGTAGGAACGTTACAGAATCAAATGGGAAGAATACAGGGGACAATTTATTCTGCGCCAAAGAATCAACGATTACTAACTGACATTACCCGGCAACAACAGACAAGAGAAAGCCTATATTTATATTTATTGCAAAAAAGAGAAGAATCTCAAATTGCAGCGGCTTCTAGTCCAGAAAAATCTAAAGTAATCGATAATGCATACTTAGAGAGTAAATTTCCGGTTTCCCCTAAAAAGCAAATTATCTATTTTGCAGCAATAATATTTGGCTTTTTTATTCCTTTTTCTCTAATATATATAAGCGATTTAATTGACAATAAAATTCACAATAAAAATGGATTAGAGAAGCTTGTTAATAATATTCCCGTTTTAGCTGAACTTCCAAGTCTTTCAAAGAAAGACGAAATATTGGTTAGAAAAGAGGATCGAAGTGTATTAGGTGAATCTTTAAGAATTTTGCGTACCAATCTTGATTATATAATTAATTCGAAAAAGACAGGTAGAAACAATATAATTTTCGTCACTTCTAGTGTACCTGGAGAAGGAAAGACATTTTTATCATCAAACCTTTCTATGATTTTTGCGAATACGGGTAAAAAGGTTTTATTAATTGGCGCGGATATTCGAAACCCTAAATTATATACTTTTTTCACTAGCAAAGATGTTGATAAATTAGGATTAAAGCCAAGTAGAAATAAAGACGCTGGTTTAACCGAATTTCTATATGATGATTCGCTTAATTCCAAAGATATAATAAACCCATTGTTGGTGCACACCACAACCATTGATGTAATTTATTCGGGTAAGATTCCTCCTAACCCTTCAGAATTATTAATGAGTGAAAGGCTGAATGGTTTATTTGAAGAAGTTTCTGAAAAATATGACTATGTTATAGTAGATACTGCGCCCCTAATGGTTGTAACAGATACTTTATTAATTAGTAAGTATGCAAATCATATAATTTATGTTACTAGAGCTGGTGTTACTGAAACTAAGGTTATTGAATTCCCGCTTAAATTACGTGATGAAGGTAAGCTTGATGGGTTAACTTTTGTAGTGAATGATGTTAAAGATTCTAAGTTAGGATATGGTGGTAAATACGGATATGGCTATGGTAAGACTACCAAAAAATGGTGGAAATTTTAAATAAAAAGTGTTTATTCCTACAATTTTAATCCTGAGTCTTATTCTCAGGATTTTTTTTGCGATTATATAAATATTATAAAATTGAAATTCAATTAAATGTAATTAGAATCGAATATAGAATACGATTATTCCTGTAAAGTCGTTTTTAATTATCTGATACGTATTTAGTCGATTACACAGGATTTTAAACGAAAATGGAGTAGGGTATATCGACTATAAGTTGTTATTAAGTTATCTTTGTAAGTCTTTAATTTTGATTTGTGACGGCAATGATTAATGACATTTTTAAACACTAGGTGATTATGAAAAAAATTTACACTAATCATATGCGAATTTTAGATTCGTTTTACTACACTAATTCTAAATTTAAAAATAGATTGTTGTTAAAATCTAATGCTTGGATGCTACTAATTCTTGTATTTTTAACTAGTATTACCACTGTTCAGGCACAGCTTCCAACATCTTTTCAACAAGTAGATTTGTTAACAGGATTAACAAATGCAACTACTATGCAATTTGCTCCTGATGGGCGTATTTTTATTTTAGACCGTGGAGGTGAAATAATTATTTATAAAACTGACACACAAACTTCAGTAAGCGCTGGCATTTTACCAGTATATCATGAATTTGAAGATGGTTTATTGGGTATGGCTTTTGATCCTAATTTTACGTCTAATAATTATATTTATTTGCAATATTCTGTTATCGGAGTAGATAAAAATAGGGTGTCGCGGTTTACGATGATAGGAGATTCAATTGATTTGAGTTCAGAAGTAATATTGTTAGATTGGACCACACAGCGTATTGTAAGTTTTCATACCGGTGGTGATATGGCATTTGACTCGCAAGGAAATCTCTATATTGCCACAGGGGATAATACAAATCATGGTGGCTACAGTAAAATGAGTCAAACGGAAAATGAGAATAGTGCTGAAAAAAGCTCATCAAACACAAACGATTTAAGAGGTAAAATACTTAGAATAACGCCTCTATCCAATGGTACGTATACTATACCTGCTGGAAATTTATTCCCAGTAGGTACCACAAATGCAAAACCAGAAATATATGTTATGGGAGCACGAAATCCATATCGTATATTTGTGGATGAATTAAATTCAGATTGGTTGTTTTGGGGAGAAGTTGGACCTGATGCCAATTCAGCTAGTGCATCTTTAGGTCCAGAGGGCTTAGATGAATTAAATCTCGTGAAGCAAGCTGGCAACTATGGATGGCCCTATTTCTCGGGTGCTGATAATGACGCGTATCAGGTTTTATATCGAACTCCCTCTCCTTATTTTAACAATCCTGCTGCACCTGAAAACACATCTAATTTCAATACAGGACTAACTAACTTACCAGCGGCTCAACCTGCATGGTTAGAGTTTCCAGCCGAATGTTATTTAGCAGGACCACGGTATTATTATAATCCTAGCCTAACGGATTCGCAACGTTTCCCCGTAGAATTAGATGAGCATTTCTTTTATTATGACTTTAATACGAGTCAAATATGGGTCATAGAGATGGATGCTCAAGGTAATATTTTAAATAATGAACAATTTGCACCATTAGTATTTCCGAATAATAAGGATGGATTTATTGATATGGAAATGGGACCTGATGGAAAAATGTACATTTTGTCGTATGGTGCAGGTTGTTGCCCAGATAATGTGGCAACTGGAAAACTAGTACGTGTAGATTATACAGGTATAACTTCAAATGCACCACCAACTGTTATGTTATCGGCTGATGTAACAAGTGGACAACTACCCTTGACGGTTAACTTTTCTAGTGTTGGAACGTCAGATCCAAATGGGGATTCACCATTAACATATGAATGGGACTTTGATGGCGATGGATTATTAGATTCGATTGGTGCAAATCCATCTTTCACATACACTGTTGCTGGTACTTTTAATGTACAACTTAAAGTAAATGATGGTAATGGCGGAGTTGGGGTAAATAATATAACCATTTATGCGGGCAATACGGCAGCAGTATTTTCTTACAACAATCCACAGGATGGCGGCTTTATTGATTGGGGTGATGAAATTTCCATTGATTTAACAGTAACAGATGCTGAAGATGGCTCAACAGGTTCTGGAATTGATTGTAATGATGTTAACGTAATTCCTTCATTAGGTCATTTGAATCATTCTCATGATTTAGCAACCATGACTGGCTGCCCTGGTAATTTCACGCTCTCTTACGATGGACATGATATCACCGGTGATATGGACATTTATTATGTAATAAATTCAAATTATACAGATCAAGGAGGACTTCTAACGTATGACCAAATATCTTTGCATCCCAAGAGAAAAGAAGCGGAATACTACGATAGTGAAAATGGCACAAACATTATTACCAATACAGATATTTTTGAAGGAGGAGCTTCGGCACTAGAAGTAGATAACAATGGATACATATCATTTTCTGGTAGAAACTTGATTAATATGAATGCCGTAAAATATAAGGTAGCATCTACTAATTCTGGTGGGACCATAGAATTTAGGTTAGGAAGTCCGACAGGGACTTTATTGGCGAATACTGCAGTACCTAACACGGGAAGTTTAAATAATTGGGAGGCGGTTGAATCAAGTTTTGCGGCTACTGTAGGTAAACAAGACCTTTACTTTGTCTTTAAAAGTACAAGTGGTACTCAGGGTATTTTTGATTTAAATTATGTTGAATTTATAGGTTCAGGTGTTTCAACTGATAATACTGCTCCTGAAATTTCAATTGTTGAGGCTTTAAGTTCGACAGAGATACAAGTTAAGTTCTCAGAATATGTTACGGCAGCTACGGCAAATCAATTATCTAGTTATAATGTTGACAATGGTGTTACCGTTAGTTCTGCTATATTGCAACAAGATGGATTAAATGTTTTACTCACAGTTTCACCGTTAAGTTCTAGTTCAAGTTACAATGTAACGGTAAGTAACGTTGAGAATATAGCTGGTATTCCGATATCAACTGATTCGTATGCCTTCTCAATAATTAATTCAATGCGGATTAATTCGGGCGGTGATGAATTAGTAAATGGTACTGACGTATTTACTGCGGATGATTATTCGACAGGCGGAAGCATATATTCTAGGTCTATTGCAATAGCAAATACCGATAATGATGCTTTATATCAAACTGAACGTTTTGGTGATTTTACATATGAAATACCAGTTCCATTATCTGGCGAGTATGATATTAGACTCCATTTCGCCGAATTATATTTTGGAATAGGTAGTACTCCTGGAGGTGAAGGTTCCAGGGTATTCAATGTTTTGATAGAAGGGAATCCGGTACTGACAAATTTTGATATCTTATCAGAGGTTGATCCCGCAACAGCTTTACAAAAGGAGTTAAATAATATAAGTATTACCGATGGATTCGCTAGCATAGAACTAGTATCTCTTACTCAAAATGCAAAAATATCTGCAATTGAAATATTACCTGAAGACGCATTTTTATCTACTCCAGATATTTTGATTACTTCACCACAAAATGGTTGGAATGTTAGTCAGACATTTGAAGTAGCTTTTAGGGTAGAGAATTGGACAATATTAGAGGGAGATACTCATATACATTATTACATTGATGGATTGTTAAGCGGTCCTTATTATAGTCATGAACCTATAACATTTGATGGGTTGAGTATTGGAAGTCATACTATTCGAGTAGAATTGTTTTATGCAAATCATACACCGACTGGTATTTTTGATGAAGTAATGGTCGCTATAACAGATCAACAAGTTTGTAACGAAACCGATTTTCCAGATTCATGGGTTGTTCATGAATATGATTCGAATCCTTATGTGGCAGTATATACGTTTGCAAATTATGATTTAGATGGTGATGGTCTAAAAGATATAGTTACTGGTGGTTGGTGGTATAAAAACACAGGTGTAGCCTCTGCTAATTGGCCAAAAAGTACTATTGGAGGTGATTTTGGAAATGTAGCCCATGTTCATGATTTTGATAATGATGGCGATATGGACTTATTAGGTACGACAATTGGTGTTGCCCCCAATCAAGAATTCGAAAGTGTTCAACTTTTATGGGCAGAAAATGATGGTTCTGGAAATTTCGCTTTGCATAACAATATCCCAACTGTAAGTACTGCCTGGTCCGAACCATTTCTTGCAGGCTTAGCAGGAGGAGATTTTGGTACTGGTGGTTTATATCAAATGGCAATAAACTGGAATGGTGCAGAGAACACAAATGAACCTGTTCAATTGCTTACACCAACTGCAACTCCAACAACAGGTATTTGGACCTTAGAGGATATTAGTAATAGTTCTACTGGAGAAGATCTTCAAGCTGCCGACATAGACAATGATGGAGATTTGGACCTTTTTCAGGGTGTTAATTGGTTAGAGAATAATGGGTCAGGAGTATTTACTACACATTTAACGGGTTTGAGTTATGGAAGTACTCCGGATCGTGCTCAACTTGCAGATTTTGACAACGATGGTGATTTAGATGCCGTTGTAGGTCAATTAGGATATGGAAGCGATCCAGATAGATACGATTTATCTTGGTTTGAAGCTCCTGCTGACCCTACTCAAACTTGGATAGAACACTTATTATCAGATGACATTCATGGAAGCTTAAGCGTATTTGCATCTGATATTGATTTTGATGGAGATAAGGATATAATTGTTGGCGAGTGGTTAGGTAGTCGTAGATTAATTGCTTTTGAAAATAATTTATGTAGTACGGATGATTGGGAAATGCACATTATTGACGATAGTCCTCAAAATTGGGAACACCATGATGGTGCGCGCGTTGTTGATATAGATAATGATGGGGATTTGGATATAGTTTCTAATGGATTTAAAAATCAAAAAGTAGTTAGAATTTATGAAAATACAACGCCATTAATCATTAGTAATGACCCAGTAGTTGATGCAGGATCCAATCAAACTGTAATTTTACCTAACAATACAATTACTTTAAATGGATCAGTTACTACACCAAATGGAGGAACTATTACAAGCTATTTATGGACTCAAATAAGTGGACCAAATACTGCTTTATTGGCCAATGAGAATAGTGTAAATTTAGATTTAAGTGGATTAATTTTAGGAGAGTATGTTTATAGATTAACTGCAATTAACGATTCAAATGATTTTGGATTTGATGAAGTTATAGTAACAGTTACAGATGGAGCTGAAGCAATTCGAATCAATTCAGGAGGTCCAAATGTAGCATTCAATAGTATTGAATGGTCGGCAGACAATTATTTTGAAGGAGGTACCGTTAAAAATGTTCCGATGCCAATTGCTAATACATCGAATGATGCTTTGTATCAAACAGAACGTTACCATACTTCAGGAACTTTGGTTTATAATATTCCAGTGGCCAATGGAACTCATAATTTAAATCTGCATTTTGCTGAAATATATTATGGTGTCCCTGGTGATGGATCAGATGGAGGAGAAGGATCTCGTGTTTTTAATATTAATATTGAAAACGGACAAGGAGTTCGCGAAAATTATGACATAATTAAAGAATCAGGAGGCCCTGCAACTGCGATAATAGAAAACTTCACTAATATTAGTGTGACGGACGGGGAATTGACAATTACATTAACATCTGTTGTTGAGAACCCTAAGATATCCGGGATTGAAATTATTAGTGGAGGTACTAGTAGTTTACCTATTGCAGATGCTGGTGAAGATCGAACAATTACGATTCCAGCAGACACTATTACCCTAGATGGCTCAGCTAGTGATCCGGATGGAGGATCAATTACTTCTTATTTATGGACTCAAGAAAGTGGACCAAATACAGCTATAATGAATGGTGATAATACGCCTGATATTGGTTTAAGTGGACTAATTGAAGGTGAGTATCTTTTCAGATTAACGGTGACAGATGATGATGATGAAATTGGATTTGACGAAGTTTCGGTTACTGTTTTAGGAGAACCCGAGACATTTAGAATAAATTCTGGGGGTCCTGAGTTAAGTTTTATTGAGGAAGTTTGGTCAGAAGATAACTATTTTGTTGGTGGTAGTATTTTTGAAAATGTTATTGACATAGCAAATACAGAGAATGATGCCCTATACCAAACAGAACGGTTTAGAGCTGGTCAACCATTAATTTATAATATCCCTGTTACAAACGGTAAACATAACGTTAATTTACATTTTGCTGAAATTTACTATGGGGTGACTTCAGGCGGAGCTGCTGGTGGAGTAGGTTCTAGAGTTTTTAATATTGATATTGAAAATGGACAGGAACAGATTGATGATTATGATATTGTAGTAGCAGCAGGTGGTAGTGCCACTGCGATTGTTGAGAGTTTTAATGGTATTAATGTTACCGATGGCAATCTGACAATTACATTAACAGCAGTTACTGATTCTCCTAAAATATCGGGAATAGAGGTTATTGAAACGAGACCTCCAAATGTAGATGCAGGAGAAGATATAAGTGTTGAACTACCAACTAATAGTGAAACATTAATAGGTACAGCAGTTGATCCAGATGGTGGAGAAGTAACTTTCTTATGGTCACAAGTTAGTGGTCCCAATTCAGCAACTATTTCTGGTGAAACAACTTTAGAATTAGCTATGTCTGATTTGGTTGAAGGGGAATATATCTTTAGACTTACAGTTGTTGATGATGAAAATGAAACAGTTTTTGATGAAGTTACGGTATCGGTATATAAGGAAGGTGAAGTACCAACAATAGGTCAAATGGTTGTCATGTTAGATGAGAATCCTGCCATAGATGGTTTTGCTAAAATTAGTGTCTTAAACGCACCAGAGGATATGGAGGTTCTTAATATATACCTTCATGATGTTGGCGGGCGCTATGTTGAAGGATATAATGCGCAAGATGTGCTTTCTACAGATGGCACATATAATATTCCAGTTTCGACATTAAGAGATGGTATTTACTTTGTTGGGGTAGGCATGAATCAGGGTAAACCAAGGTTGATTAAATTAATAGTAGATAATTAATAAACTTTTAAAAATTATTAGAAAGCTCTGGTTTTTACTAGAGCTTTTTTTGTATTTCAATATTGACGTTACTTAAGTACTTTACTGAATAAAGGTATAACAACTAAATTCATTGTAATTAATCGTATATTCCCAAGTATATTGTTTTCTGAACAGAAAACCACTTATTTTTATAGTAGCTCCCCATTATTAATTTTGTTGATATCACTAAAAGAACTCCCAGTTTTCGGGGTACATACTTTAGTAATTGTTTCAATTTAATTATATCCGTCATCATTAATTTGAAAATATTATATCTTAATGATTTATTACATGGGAGGAAAATACAAACTTGTTTCGAAGTTACTTTATCTAACATTATTACTTCTTTGTAGTATTTCAGTTAGTGCGCAATTACCAGACTCCTTCCAAAAGGTTGAATTACTCACTGGTTTATCTAATAGCACTACAATGCGGTTTGCGCCAGATGGACGTATCTTTATTTTAGACCGTTATGGTGAAATCATAATTTACAAACCCAATTCACAGCTTTCAGTTTCTGCTGGTACAATACCAGTTTATCATGAATTTGAAGATGGTTTGTTGGGTATTGCATTTGATCCTAATTTTAGCTCTAACGGTTTTATTTATTTACATTATTCTGTATTAGCCGAAAATAAAAATAGGGTTTCCCGTTTTACTATGAACGGTGATATCCTCCAATTAAATTCAGAAGTTGCATTATTAGACTGGGAGACACAAAGAATTTTAAGTTATCATTCTGGCGGAGACATGCAATTTGATTCCCAAGGCAATCTCTATATTGCCACAGGAGATAATACAAATCATGGTGGCTATAGTAAAATGAGTCAAACTGAAAATGAGAACAGTGCTGAAAAAAGTTCATCAAATACAAACGATTTAAGAGGTAAAATACTTAGAATAACACCACTATCGAATGGTACTTATTCCATACCTTCCGGAAATCTATTTCCAGTAGGAACGGCAAATACAATGCCAGAAATATACGTCATGGGTGCGCGAAATCCCTATCGAATTTTTGTAGATGAATTAAATTCTGATTGGTTATTTTGGGGAGAGGTTGGACCTGATGCTAATTCGGCAAGTGCAACACTAGGCCCCGAAGGTTTAGATGAAATCAACCTTGTTAAACAAGCTGGTAATTTTGGTTGGCCTTATTTTTCAGGTGCTGATAATGATGCATATCAAGTAATATATCGAACTCCATCTCCTTATTTTAATGACCCAGCGGCTCCAGAAAATACATCCAATTTCAATACAGGACTTACTAACTTACCGGCAGCTCAACCTGCATGGATAGAATTTCCTGCTGAATGCTATTTGGCAGGTCCGCGTTATTATCATGATGGAACTCTTACGGATCAGCAAAGACTACCAGTAGAATTCAATGAAGCTTTCTTCTATTATGATTTTAATACAAGTAAGATATGGGCTGTAAAAATGGATGCCAATGGCGCAATTGTCAGCAATAATCAACTCGCACCTTCAGTTTTTCCGAGTTCTTCAAATGGGTTTATTGATATGGAAATTGGCCCAGATGGGCACATGTACCTCTTAGCTTACGGAACAGGTTGTTGCCCATCTAATGTGGGCACGGGAAAATTAATTCGAGTGGATTACACTGGTGTTATCTCTAACACACCTCCGGTGGTAACAATTAATAGTAATATTACCAGTGGATCTTTGCCATTAACCGTAAATTTCTCAAGTGAAGGAACTTATGATCAAGATGGGGACATGCCATTTTCATATGAATGGGATTTTCAATCCGATGGAATAGTTGATTCGACAATTGAAAACCCAAACTTCACATTCACTTCGGAGGGAACGTTTACAACACAATTAAAAGTTGATGATGGTAATGGTGGAGTTGGTGTTCAAAACATCAGTATACATGCCGGTAACAATTCCGCTACTTTTAGTTTTAATTCTCCTGTCGATGGCGGGTTTATGAATTGGAATGATGATGTAACTTTCGATTTAGAAGTGTCTGATATTGAAGATGGAACTGTTTCAAACGGAATTGATTGCAATGATGTTAATGTAATTCCATCTTTAGGACATTTGAATCATTTTCATGATGGTGCAACATTGAACGCTTGTTCGGAAAACTTAACCTTGAATCCTGGGTCACATGATACTGATGGAGAAATGGATATTTTCTATGTGTTAAATGCAAATTATACAGACCTAGGCGGGCTAACTGCCTTTGACCAAATAATATTACATCCCAAACGGAAAGAAGCTGAATTTTATTCAACGAGTACTGGGGTAAGTAAAATTGCCAATACAGATGCTGCAGGTGGTGGAAGTGAAGTAATACGAGTTGATAATAATGATCATATTTCTTTTGAAGGTAGAAATCTTTTAAATATAAATACGGTTAAATATAGGGTTGCAACTTCCTTGCAAGGAGGTAGTATTGAATTTAGAATTGATGGTCCAACAGGTCAACTTTTAACAACCACAAATATTCCTGCCACTGGAAGTACCAGTACCTGGCTTGATGTAGAATCAACTTTTGTTGATCCAGGTGGTAAACACGATTTGTATTTTGTTTTTAAGAGTTCTTCAGGGCAACAAGATATTTTTGACCTTAATTATATTGAGTTTATAGGCACTGGTGTTTCAACTGATAATTCGCCACCAGAAGTAAACGAATTAACGTCCATCAATAGCACTTCAACCAGTATTAAATTCTCGGAATATGTAAGTGAATCAACAGCAGAGCAAACCGCATATTATAGTATAAATAATGGTATATCAGTATCTTCAGTAGTGCTGCAATCTGATAATCGAACAGTGATTTTAACACATTCACCAATTAATACTGATGCTAATTATGAAGTGTCAATTAGTAATGTGCAGAACTTAGCAGGGCTTTCAATAGACCAAACAAGTTATCCGCTATCCGTATTCAGCCCAGTAAGAATTAATGTAGGTGGTGGTGAAATAACAGTAAGCAGTACAACTTACGCAGCAGATTCATTTAGTACTGGTGGCAGCTTATATAATAGGAGTATAGCTATTGGAAATACAAGTGATGACCTACTATATCAAACTGAACGATATGGTAATTTCACCTATGAAATTCCTATTCCAATTGCGAGTGAATATGATATTCGTTTACATTTTGCTGAACTATATTTCGGAGTTGGGAATACAGCAGGTGGTGAAGGCTCAAGAGTATTTAATGTGAGCATAGAAGGTAATCCGGTTTTAATTGATTTCGATATTTTATCTGAAGTTTCTCCGGCAACGGCTTTAATTAAAGATTTTGATAATGTTTCGGTAACAGATGGTTTTGCTACAATACAATTCTCATCAGTAGTTGAAAATCCGAAGGTCTCGTCAATAGAAATATTAACTGTAGATGCATTCAATGTAGCTCCAACAATTAACGTGAATTCGCCAGCAAATGGGGCAGATGTAAATCTGCCATTTAATGTTTCTTTTAGCACTCAAAATTGGGAAATTCAAGAAGGTAGTACCCATATGCATTATTATATTGATGGTGTTATGGTTGGCCCTCATTATAGCTATGACCCTATAATTTTTGATGATTTAAGTTTGGGCACGCATACCATACGCTTAGAACTATATGAAGCAGGGCATGTACCTACAGGTATTTACGATGAAGTAGCGGTAAATGTAAGAACACAGAATGTTTGTAATTCTGGAGTATTTCCGGAAAACTGGCAAGTCCATGAAATTGATAACGAAGAACTTCCATATCGACATGTGTATATTATACCAAATGAGGATATTGACGGAGATGGCTTAAAAGATATTATTACGGGAGCTTGGTGGTATAAAAACCCTGGTGCGGCATCTGGTGATTGGATTAAAAACACCGTTGGCGCACCTATGAATAATATTGCGTTTGCACATGATTTTGATGGTGATGGTGATATGGATTTGTTTGGAACTCAAGGTACCTATGAAGGTGTTGATATGGCTTGGGCAGAAAATGATGGCTCTGGAAGTTTTACAATTCACACGAACATCCCTTCAGAAAATGTACAAACGACATATTGGGAACCTCTTATATCCGGTATTGCCGGAGGTGTTTTTCAGTCTAATGGACCATATCAGTTGGTGATTACATGGAATGGTGCTGAAAGTGATAATTCGCCAGTACAAATATTAAGTGTTCCTAGCGACCCAGTCAATATGCCTTGGACGCTAACTGATCTTAGTCCAGATTCACTAGGAGAGGATATAATAAAAGGTGATATAGATGGAGATGGCGATTTAGATTTATTTCAATCTAGCAATTGGCTAAGAAATGAAGGTAACGGTAATTTCACTACTTTTTCAACCGGACTATCTTATGTTTCTACACCTGATAGGGCGCAGTTAGCAGATTTTGATGGTGACGGTGATTTAGATGCTGTTGTAGGTCAATTAGGAATACAAACAGATGACCCTGCTAAAACGGAATTTGCATGGTTCGAGGCACCAGCCAATCCTACTCAGAATTGGACAAAACATATTTTAGCAACCGATATTAATGGAAGTTTAAGCGTGTTTGCTGCAGATATAGATTTTGATGGCGATAAAGATATTATCGTTGGTGAATGGAGAGGTGGCCATCGTTTAATTGTTTTTCAAAACGATTTATGTAATTCAGGAACATGGATAAGAAAAACGATTGAAGAAAGTGGTAATGGATTTGACCATCATAATGGGGCTCAAGTTGTGGATATTGACAATGATGGTGATTTGGACATCGTTTCCATTGGCTGGAGCAATATTATTCCACGAATTTTCGAGAATACGAGCATAGTCACGAAAAGTAATCCAATTGTAGATCTTATAGAAGATCAGATCATAACCTTACCTACATCAAGTATTACTTTAACAGGATCTGGAAGTGACCCAGACGGAGGTTCCGTTAATTTTTTATGGACACAAGAAAGTGGTGAAAATACGGCAACAATAACAGGAAGTACTTCATCAAATCTTGAGGTATCTAATCTTATAGAAGGCAACTATTTATTTCGATTAACTATTACCGACGATGAGGAAGACTCAGCTTACGCTGAAGTTACAGTTACCGTTTTACCAGAACCCGTTTTAGGCGATTTTGCTTTGCGATTAAACACAGGTGGATTAGAGGTAAGTAACAACGGAAATATATTCGAAGCAGATAATTATTATAACACAGGGAGTGTATTATATAGACCCCAAACAGGCTTAGATCAGCCAAATAGCAGTATGCGTTTTAGTCGTTCTCAAGAAATGTCATATGATATTCCTTTGGACGATGGAGATTATACCGTAAAGCTCTATTTTGCAGAGCTCTGGTTTGGTGCTACTGGTGGTGGCTCTGGTGGAGTTGGTAGTAGAGTTTTTGATGTAAATATTGAAGGTCAATTGGTAGAGGATAATCTTGATGTTTTTGACCAAGCAGGAGCTGATGCACTATTAGTAAAAACCCATACCGTAAATGTAACCGGTGGTATATTAGATATTGACTTTTCATCATTAGCTTCAGTAGGTGGTACTCGTCATCCGATTATCAACGCAATCGAAATTATAGGTCAAACTTCGAATAGCGCGACACCACTAGTGGATCTTATAGAAGATCAGATCATTACTCTGCCTACATCAAGTATAAGTTTAAACGGTACAGGTAGTGATCCAGATGGTGGTACGGTTACTTTTTTATGGTCACAAACAAGTGGACCAGCTACAGCCACATTAACAGGGAGTTCGACACCAAATCTAAATACTTCAAATCTTGTAGAAGGAGATTATGTTTTCCGATTGACAGTTACTGACGATGAGGAAGACACAGCGTATAAGCAGGTGAAAGTCACTGTATTGCCCGAAACAATAGGCACACAGCAACCTATTGTGGATCTTATGGAAGATCAGATTATTACCTTGCCAACATCAAGCATAACTTTAAGCGGTTCTGGAAGTGATCCCGATGGAGGTCCAGTTACTTTTTTATGGACACAATTAAGTGGCCCATCTACTGCAATAATATCCGGAAGTACAGCCACAACTATTATAGCTTCAAATCTTGCAGAAGGTGATTATGTTTTCCGATTAACCGTTACCGACGATGAGGAAGACACAGCTTATGATGAAGTTAAAGTTACTGTTTTACCAGAACCGACAATAAGTAATTTCGCACTGCGTATAAATACTGGGGGTTCAGAAGTGACGTATAATGGGGATATTTTTGAATCAGATAATTATTACAATACTGGAAATACTCTAAACAGACCCCAGACCGGATTGTCACAACCTTTTAGCAGTATACGCTACAGTCCTTCCCAACAGATGGAGTATGACATTCCATTGCCTGATGGAGAATACACCGTAAAACTATATTTTGCAGAAGTATGGTTTGGAGCTACCGGTGGTGGTTCTGGGGGAGTAGGTAGTAGAATTTTTGATGTTAGTTTAGAAGGTCAGTTGGCAGAAGACAATCTTGATGTATATAGTCAAGTAGGGCCCGATGTCGTTTTAATAAAATCTCACCCGGTAAATGTAACTGGCGGAAATTTAGACATAGACTTTTCATCAATAGCAGCAGTAGGAGGAAATCGCCATCCTATAATTAATGCTATTGAGATTTTAGGTCAGACTTCAAATAATGCAGCACCTAATATGGATCTTGTGGAAGATCAGATCATTACTCTGCCTACATCAAGTATAAGTTTAAACGGTACAGGTAGTGATCCAGATGGTGGTACGGTTACTTTTTTATGGTCACAAACAAGTGGACCAGCTACAGCCACATTAACAGGGAGTTCGACACCAAATCTAAATACTTCAAATCTTGTAGAAGGAGATTATATATTCCGATTAACAGTTACAGATGATGAGTCTGAATCAGTTTACGATGAAGTTTCAGTGACTGTTTTGGCCGAACCCGTTTCAAATAATTTTGCATTACGAATAAATGCGGGAGGTTCAGAAATAAATTACAATGGAGAAGTTTTTGTTGCTGATTCGTATTTTGATACAGGTAACACTTTAAATAGGCCACAAACAGGATTACCACAGCCACATAGTAGTATTCGTTATAGTAGAACACAGCGGATGGGGTATAATATTCCATTGTCAAATGGTTCATATACCGTAAGATTACATTTTGCAGAAGTTTGGTTTGGCGCAACTGGTGGTGGTTCTGGTGGCGTAGGTAGCAGAGTTTTTGATGTGCTATTAGAAGGAGAATTAGTTGAAAATAATTTAGATGTTTATGAAGCTGTAGGTGCAGATAATATGTTAATTAAGGCGCATTTAGTCACAGTAACTGATGGAGAATTAGATATAGATTTTTCATCATTGGCATCGGATGGTGGTACTCGTCACCCTATTATAAATGCGATTGAAATTTTGGAAACAAATGGCGGTTCATCATTAAAATCAATAGTTGAGAGCAAACAATCAAGCAACAAAATGTTACTTTATCCAAATCAAGCAAGCATATATGTTACCCTAAGCTTTGAAAAACCAATTGAAATTAAACAAGTTTTGGTATTTGATATGATTGGTAGACTCGTGAACTCGTACAACGCTAACACCATAAAAACGGGCAATGCATATACCATTGATGTTAACACCTATCAACAAGGTGCTTACATTATTAAAACAGTTGATAATAAAGGAGAAAGCTTACAAAAACGATTGGTTGTAAAACCTGAATAATTTTATATTAATAATCTGAATTCTCACTATTCATAGTGAATTCAGGTTTAAATGAAGTACAATTAGTTTAAGAAAAATTTGCAACTGTTTTTTCGATAATAGGTTGCAATAGCTCAAGTGTTTTATTTGAAAGTCGCATGGCTTTTAGAGCATTGATTTGATTCATATTATGTACATCAGAGGCGACAAAATCAAAAAGGTCGTCTTCTAGTAATTTATGAGCCATTTTTTGCACTTCTTTTCCATAGAATTCAGAAAGAGATAAAAGGTTTAGTTGAAATAATATTCCTTGATCTTTATATTTTCGATACTTTTTCTTCTTATTATGAAGAAAAACATACCGTTCTGGATGTGCTAATATTGGAAATAAACGATTTTCAGAAATTAGTTGTACCGAATTATCAAAATTAATAGATGCTTGTAAGTAAGACATCTCAATTAATATGTAAAACTTAGAAAGCGGCATCACTTGACCCTTCTCTAAAATATCCTCGAAGTTGGAATCAATCATATGCTCAGCAGCGGCCTCTAAACGTATATCATTCATATTAGACATGGCTAAGGCATTCTTTAACAGATCGTGAGCTGTTGTTATCGAAACGATATCATTAGGATAATAATTATGCATTATATGCGGAGTAGCAATAAACGAATTACAGCCAAAATCTGAGAAAGCCTTTATTAATTCTAGCGAATCGTCAACTGTTTTAGCCCCATCATCTATTCCTGGAAGAATATGATTATGTATATCAACAAAACCATCTAGGTAATCGATTAAGAATTTTTTCTTATTAAAAAATTGGAGCATGTAATAAATTTGAATGCAAAAATAATACTTCAAAGTTAAACTTTAATAAGTTGCTTTTAGTATTGCGTTAATAGTGGTGAATACAATTAACTCAGTTTATCGAACACCTGTTTAGCAATCTCTAATTCTTCATTAGTTGGTATTACTAATATTTTAATTTTAGAAACTTTTGAATTTATCTCACGTAGAGAATTAGATCTAGTTTCATTTTTTTCGTAATCCAATTCTATACCCATATAATCCATATCGGTACAAACGATCTTTCTTAAAACATGTGAGTTCTCCCCAATACCAGCAGTAAATATTATGGCATCTAACCCGTTCATCGCAGCCGTATACGCACCAATATATTTTTTAATTCGATATGCGTTCATCTCAAGGGCTAGCAAACATTCTTTATTACCCTTTTCAGCTGCGTTTTGTATGTCACGTAAGTCACTATAACCTGTTAATCCTAACATACCACTTTTTTTGGTTAGTAACTGATTAACTTCTTCTAATTCATAACCCAAAGTATTGATGAGATAGAATATTATTGAGTGATCTATATCACCACTTCTAGAGCCCATTATTAAACCATTACCAGGAGCAAACCCTAAGGAATGGTCCATACTTATTCCATTTAAAATTGCCGTAGCACTACAGCCATTACCTAAATGAATGGATATGATTTTAGAACTTTCTTTCTTTAAATAATCAATTGCTATTTCAGAAACATGTTTATGACTGGTACCATGAAAACCATAAATTTGAATCTTATACTTATCATAAAATTCGTTAGGTATGGCATATTTTTTTGCTATTTTTGGAATGGTATGATGAAAAGCTGTATCAAAAATTGCAATCTGTTTTGCATCAGGGAAAAGCAATTCTGAAATAATAATTCCTTCTAAATTATGTGGATTGTGTAAGGGTGCTAATGGTGCAAATTCTTTAATTTTTTCTTTTACTGTTTCCGTAATTAATGCAGTTTCAACGAAATAATCACCTCCATGAACTACGCGATGTCCGACTGCGTCAATATCTTTAGGATTTTTTATAGCTCCTATTTTGCTATCGAGTAAAAGGTTAGCTATTTCGTGCAGAGCATCTTTATGTGTTGCTATAGCTTGAACTTTTTCTAATTCTGTAGATTCTGATTTATAGGTCAATACCGAATTGTCAGATCCTATACGCTCTACCATTCCATAACAAATGACCTTTTCATTAGGCATAAGAATGAGCTGAAATTTTATTGAGGAACTTCCAGCGTTTATAATTAATGTGTGCATTATGGTTGGTTTTTTTGAATAACTGATTAAAGGTTTAGTATCTAACCACACTAAAACTCTTTGTAAGAATCTAGGCTTGCAAAATACAAAACTATAAGCCTTCTGCTTGTATTGCTGTTATCACCACAGTATTAAAAATATCGTCTACTGTACAGCCACGACTTAAGTCATTCACAGGTTTATTTAATCCTTGTAACATTGGACCAATAGCTAAGGCATTTGTTTCTCGTTGTACTGCTTTATATGTATTATTGCCAGTATTAAGATCAGGGAAAATAAATACTGTTGCTTTACCAGCAACCTGCGAATCGGGCAGTTTACTTAACCCTACTTTTAAATCTACGGCAGCATCGTATTGAATGGGGCCTTCAATCTTTAATTCAGGTCTTTTTTGTTTTACTAATTCAGTCGCCTTTCGAACTCGGTCTACATCTTCCCCAATTCCGGAAGAGCCAGAGGAATATGAAAGCATAGCAATACGTGGCTCAATTCCGAATGCAGAACTTGTATCTGCAGAAGAAATTGCAATTTCTGCTAATTGTTCAGCAGTGGGGTTAGGGTTAATAGCGCAATCGCCGAAAACTACAACCCTATCGGGCAGGCACATAAAAAATACAGAGGACACTAACGAGACATTTGGTTTTGTTTTTACGAATTGTAAAGCGGGTAAAATTGTATGTTGCGTAGTATGTACTGCCCCAGAAACCATACCATCTGCATGACCTTTGTACACCATCATCGTACCGAAATAAGAAACATCTTCCATAAGGTCGCGAGCCATTATCATATCAACATTCTTATGTTTTCGAATTTCGAATAGGGTAGTGGCATAATCCTCGAAATATGACGATTCCACTGGATTTATAATATTTACCTTTTTAAGGTCTATATCTATTTCTAAATTTTTTATTTGTTGGGTAATCTTATTTTTATCACCGAGCAAAGTAATCTGTACGGCATCAATTTCTGTTAATTTTTTAGCGGCTTCTAAAATTCGCTCATCTGTGCCTTCGGGTAGGACAATATGCTTTTTATGAGTCCTAGCTCTTTTAAGAAGATTATATTGAAACATTCGTGGTGTTATGCCTTCAGCATTAAACGTAATTAAGCTTTCCGCTAGTTTATCTGTTGAGACATATTTTTCAAAATCACTTATTGATGTTTGAATCTTCTCTATATTTTCGGCGTACATACGAGATTTTATGGCACCTATTTTATTGGCAATGGCAAACGTTCCGAGATCCACAGAAATTATAGGTACAACATCAGATAAACCTTCTATTAATTTACAGATAGAATCTTCAGGAGTAATTCCACCTGTAAGAACTATACCAGAAACTGCTGGATAATTCGCAGAAATATTAGCCTGTAACGCTCCTAAAATAATATCAGCGCGATCACCTGGCGTTATTACGAGTCCATTTTCTTTCAAGTGAACTAGGTAATTTCTAAGTTGCATAGCACCTACACTAAATCCATCTACTTGATTGTTTATATAAGTTTCTCCAAAAAGAATTTTTCCATTTAAAGAGTCCTTAATTTCTTTTACTGAAGGATTGGATAGTGTAGTGTTTAAGGGGATTGCATTAACTAAAACTGATTTTGGTAATTGTTTTTTTAATCCATCAATAACCAAATCTAGATTTTCAGGCTGTACTTTATTGCCAATTACTGCCAATACGTTTACGCCTTTATCTTTAAAAGAATCGTAAGCAATTTGCAAATTACCGATTAATCCCTCTAAAGTTTTACCAACACCACTGGCAAGTAATATTGCAGGTATTCCTAGATTTTTGGCAACAACAACATTAATATCAAATTCAATTATATTTCCTTCCCCAGTAAAACTTGTACCTTCAACAAGTACAAAATCGAATCGCTCTTCTATCGCTTTATATTTTTCAATAATCTTACTTATAATTTCCTCATCGCGATCTTCATTTTTCATTTTAATAACCTCGGAGCGCATAAATGCATAGGCATCTTCATATTTAATATCGAGATTAAAGTAAGAGGTTATTGTTCTGGTATGGCCATCTATTTGACTTCCTTTTATATCATCTATTATTGGTCGGAAATAACCCACTTTGGCGGCCTTACCAAGTAGAAGTTGCATTAAGCCTAATGATACTATCGATTTTCCACTATCAGGTTCTGTTGTGGCTATATAAATTGCTTTACTCATGTTATTTTTGTGAATCTAATGTCAAAGATAAAGGGGGATGCCTATAACAATGATTATATTTTAATAATGTCCGTCGGGGTTTCTACTAAAATGGTTTTATCACCTCTTAAGGCAATCGGCTGTTTCATAATTTCAGGATTATGTCGAATCATTTTTATCCAATCGTCTGAAGAAAAATCGTGATGCTCAAAGTGTTTTTTATATGAAGGATGTTCTTGGTTCACTAAATCTTCAATCTTTATTTTCAGCCGTTCTGCAAGTTCTGCAATTTGCGTCCCAGTCAATTCCGTTTTAAGAATATCAACTTCATTAATTGGCAAGCCTTCACTCTTTGCATAGGCTAAAGTTTGTTTTGCTCGTACAGACTTTGAACTATAATATAAAGTTATTAGTGAATCTGCTGTTCCTATAACGCCCATACCTTTTGTTTTAATATTATCAATTGTTGGATTTATGCTCGTCTAAATAATGCTCTAATAACTGTTTTAGACTCTCAAGATATTCTTGCATTACTATTTTATCCATATGCGGATGCTGACTCATAGGTAAGGTCATAGGGTTTTCGTCTAACGAACGATATAATTCTGGGTAGTTAGTTTCAATATCGGTTGTAAGTTTTGTTATCTCATTTAGTATTTTATGTAGACTTTTCATCTTTTACTTTTTTAATAATTAAATATTAATTTTCGCAATACAATATCATATATAACAATTAAAATATGCTGTTGTTCTAGTATACGATAAAAACAACATCGTCAGGATAACTTTAATTCTCGTAGTTCCTTTATCATTGCTAACAAATTACTAATCATAACTATCGTAAGTTACCCATTATTTAAGCTAAATCAATTATTGAATAACTTTTGTTTTTTACTGTTATGGTCTTAATTGTTAAATAAAAATGATGTTATAGAAAAATCTACTCCTCCTGCTTCTTTTTATCATTTTTCATTAAGTTGAGCACAATAAGTACAAGCGCTAAACATACTACTCCGAAAATGGCAATCAAAATAACGCCATATCCATAGTTAACAAGAGGTAAGGTTAGTGATATCATAATAAGGATATTTATTTTTCTTCAAATTTATGATGTAGTAGCATATCAAAATATGATAATTGTCACAATACAATTGATTTGACATGGTCTTTGGTCATTTATAAATAAAACAAAAATTCTCTTTTTAAGTTTAAAATTCGTTAGAGAAAATTTCATTCAAATAAATTTCCTTTCTACTTTTAGTAGTGCAATCATACAAGTAATTATTATAAGAAATACATGGATTCAAGAAGAGATTTTTTAAAAAAAGCAGGCCTTTTAGCAGGTGGAATGAGCCTAACTTCGGGCATGCCTTTTTCCATACAAAGGGCATTAGAAATTGATCCTGAAAATGGAACAACATTCTACGATGCTGAACATGTCGTTTTTCTAATGCAAGAAAACCGCTCTTTCGACCACTGCTTTGGAACTTTACAAGGCGTTCGTGGTTATAATGACCCTAGAGCTATTACATTACCTAATAAAATTCCTGTATGGTTACAACAGAATAAGAATGGTAAAACCTTTGTCCCTTTTCGATTGAATATGAAGGACACTCAAGCCACTTGGATGGGTGACTTACCACATTCATGGGAAAGTCAAGTAGATGCCCGAAACGAAGGTAAGTACGATGAATGGTTGAATGCCAAAAAAATGGACGACGAGCATGGTGATTTTCCTTTTACAATGGGCCATTATACTCGCGAAGATCTTCCTTTTTATTATGCTTTTGCAGATGCTTTTACTGTTTTTGACCAACATTTTTGCGCAGCATTAACAGGGACTACAACCAATAGAAATTATTTTTGGACAGGTAAATCATGGGATAGCGAACAAACGAAACCTTGTGTTCGTAATTCTGAAGTTACTTATGGCAATGAAGCCCATTGGAAGACCTTCCCCGAACGATTGGAAGAAAACGATATTTCGTGGCGTGTATATCAAAACGAAATTAGCTTACCGACTAATGTAGAAGATTCATCTTTATTAGCAAATTTCACTGATAACAATTTAGAATGGTATTCACAATACAATGTGCGTTACAGCTATGGGTTTCAGGAATATCTGAAAAAACGATTGAACGAGCTTCCTTCAGAAATTAGGAATTTAAAACAAGAACTAGCTGAAGAACCTAAAGAAGATATAGCAATACTAGAAGAAGAATTACTTAAGAAAGAAGAGCAAATAAAACAAGCCAACGAATTATTAGAAACCTGGAGTCCAGAGAATTTTGAAAAACTATCAGATCTTGAAAAGAATTTGCACAAAAAGGCATTTACAACCAATATCGGAGATTCAGATTATCATAAAACCGAAACATATACTTATGATGATAATGGTACTGAGCGAACACTTAAGGTTCCGAAAGGTGATATTTTACATCAATTTAGAAAAGATGTAGATCAAGGTAATTTACCCGCGGTTTCATGGCTGGCAGCACCGCAGAAATTTTCGGATCATCCGAGTGCTCCTTGGTATGGAGCTTGGTACGTATCTGAAGTATTAGATATTCTTACCAAGAACCCTGAGGTATGGAAAAAGACGATTTTCGTATTAACTTATGATGAAAATGATGGTTATTTTGATCATATACCTCCTTTTGTAGCTCCAAATCCTAAAGATAAAAATGCGGTTTCAGAAGGTCTAGATACTTCAGAAGAATTCGCAACTTTAGAACAAGAATTAGCAAAAGATATGGATAGCCAAGATGCCAGAGAGAGTCCTATGGGGCTCGGGTATCGCGTGCCTATGGTAATTGCTTCACCATGGACTAAAGGCGGATGGGTAAATTCTGAAGTTTGTGATATTACTTCCACGTTAATGTTTTTGGAAAAGTTTCTAAGCAAGAAAACAGGAAAAGCAATAAAGGAAACAAATATTAGCAGTTGGCGCAGGGCGGTTAGTGGTAATCTATCATCGGGATTTAGGCCATACAATGGTGAAGATATTGATTTACCCAAATCTGTAGATAGAAAACAATTTATGCAAGAGGTTTATAATGCGAGTTTTAAAGAACTTCCTAAGAGTTTCGGTCCGCTTTCGGCCTCAGAAATAGCTGCAGCGAAAAAAGATTTATATAATACTTCTTTTATGTCACAACAAGAACCAGGTATACGGAATTCTTGTGCCTTAGCTTACCAATTGTATGCAAATGGTACGGTGAATGCTGACAAAAAAACTTTCGAGATATCATTTAATGCGGCGGATGAATTTTTTGGTGACACGGCTCTGGGAGCTCCTTTTAATGTTTATGCACCTGATAATTATTTACAGAAAACATCGGATGGGGACTCTAAATTTTCACCTGTTAAAACGTGGCCAATTGCAGTAAAAAAAGGAGATAAGCTAACATATCATTGGCCATTGGAAAATTTTGAGGGTAATGGCTATCATTTAAAAGTATATGGACCAAATGGATTCTATAGGCAGTTTAAGAGCGGTACCGAAAATTCTCAATTGAAAGTTATTTGCGAGTATCAAACAAAGAGAGGATTTATAAAAAAACCTACTGGAAACATAGCATTAAAAATTTCTAATACTTCAGCAAGAAAAGACATTACTTTAGTTGTAGAAGATAAGGCATACAATACCCCTTCAAAAATGATTAAAATCAAAAAAGGTGCTATAGAAATAGTGGTTGTCAACACAAAAGAAAGTTATGGTTGGTACGATTTCACAGTTAAGTTTAAAGGAAACTCTGAATTTGAACAACGATATGCGGGGCGTGTAGAGACAGGAAAACCTACTAAAAGTGATCCATTTATGGGAAGAATAACAATTTAAAAACCTTTTTATAATTATGAATATATATTCATAATTAATTGGTAATCAATGCTCATTGTCTATTGAAATTATGAGCACGTGTTCTTTGTTAATAACTAGTAAAACACTTCTTTTTTTTAGGATAAAACTCCTATTATTTTTACGGACTTTAAGTTTGTATGAAGGAATTAGAAATTGGAGATAAATTATATAATGTAAAGCAAAATGGCTTTACTGATTTTGCAAGGTATTCCTTTTCGGAAGTGGTAACACTCACAAAAACGTTAGCCATTTTAAAGAATGGCGTTCGGCTTTATAATCGACCAAGAATTTCTTATATAATGGAGAATATTGGCTATTCTGTTGCACGCAAAAAAGGTGTACATTGGCATTTAGTTTCTCTTAAAGCTATTCGAGATGCACAAATAGAAAATCAAAAAATTGCTATCCACGATTGGTTTGAAGCAAAAGAATTTACTTTAGAAGAGAAGCAGTTAATTTATAATCAGTTTAAGAAACTTGAAAAAGTCTCTTAGTCTTATAAAGAGTTATAATTGTTTTTAAGATTCAAAAAGAGTTGCTGTAGTTTTTTAGTAACGTATCCAATTTCATTTTTATGATAATACAAATGGTCATCTATTTTTTTAATAGAAGCTATTTGTGTTGACGTCCCAGTTAAGAATGCTTCATCCATTTGGTATATGTCTTCTTGAGAAATAGCTTCCTCTAGAATAGCTATATTATTTTCTTTACAGAGTTGAATTATAATCTCACGTGTTATTCCATTTAAAATATTTTCATTTGCAGGATGGGTGTAAACAATTTCATTTTTCACAAAAAAGATATTAGAGTGAGAAGCTTCTGTAATTTTACCATCCCTATAAAAGACAGTTTCAAAGTGTCCATTTTTTATAGCCATGTCGTTTGCCATTACATTCCCTAGAAGCGATGTCATTTTAATGTCGCATCGATGCCAGCGAAAATCTTTTTGTGTGACCACCGAAATTGACTTATTATTTATTTCGGGCGGTATAAAAGGTAGTGCATAAGCCAATATCGTTGGTTCAATATCGGTAGGAAAAGCATGCTTTCTAGGTGCAACTCCTCGCGTAATTTGTATATAAACTAAACAGTTTTTCTCCACTAAATTTGAGGCTTTAAGTAGTTTTTCAAGAGCTACTGAAAGCGTAGTAACATCAAATTCTATATTAATTTTTCGCAGACATGCAGCAAGTCTATCCAAGTGTTCTTGACCGAAGAAAAAGCTACCATCAATTTGTAACATTACCTCGTAGATTCCATCGCCAAATAAAAACCCTCTATCGAAAACAGATATTTTAGCTTTATTGGCAGGAATTATTTCACCGTTTAAATATACTTTTTCAGGATAGTAAGCCATGGTTTATTGAGTTTTGTAAGTGATTGCTCAAAGTTAAATAATTAGTAACAAGCGTTTAACGTGCAAATGGACAATGTAGTAATAAATGTATTTCGTTACTTTACTTCAACTTTTAGCAATATTCTTTTATCATAAATCTTTTAACTAAGAAGCCACTCATAGTATGTCCCCATAAGTGGCCTAGTTTTAATCTTTAAAAATCTGTAAAAGCTCTTACTACTCTTGCCTGAAAGTAAGCACCGGAGTTTTTATTTAATCCAGCATCATTTCCATTAATGAAATATTTACACCATGCGGTATTGTTATTCGATTCGGAAGAACTCCAGTACCTAGTGCTAGAATTAGCAATGAATTCTGTCCCTCCATTAGCGATGGCTGTCGCGTTTATAATAGCTCTCTGCAAATACATTTGGTTCAATTCAGATCTACTAGGTAAAAACCAATCGGAGAAGCCATTAATAGATGTGTTTGAAGCAATATCAGCGGCTATACCTGAAGTAGTACAACCTGCAACAATGATAGCAGTGTTAGATGCACCACTGCCTATCGCATGTGAGGTGCCTGATATAAAAGTTCCTTGACATCCCCATATTACATTTGTACCCTGATCTGTAACAGCACATACCAAACCACTACTATTATTTGATGCCGGATCTATCCAAAAAATGACACCTCCATACTTAAATTCTCCTATCTCATGTACATCATTAAGGTCTACAAAAGCATTTACAGAAACCGATGATACACCATCGTTTACGGAAATAGTTGCAAGCATATTAGGGTTGTTTTCAAAATCAAATAAGGTTTCGTCTGCTACTGATAGTTCCCCCGTATTCTCATCTATATTAAAAGCTCCTACTGGGTTTTGAAAGGTAATAGTATAAGTTAGATTTCCAACTCCAGCGGCTGCTATAGTTCCAATAGTAGAACCAGTTAAGGGGTTTTCATCAATAGTGACATTTAAATCTTGAACCATAATTTCATCAACATCAGTTAAGTTAATTGTGGCTGACGTCATAAGGGTATTTCCTGAATTATCTACAGAAATATTTGCGGTAATTATTGGGTTTGTTTCAAAATCGAACAAATTAGGGTCAACAACGCTTAATTCTCCTGAATTTGAATTAATAGAAAGGGCGCCAGATGGAGTTTGAGATGCTATACTAAAACTTACATTTCCATCGCCATCCGCTGCTATTGAACCTACATTTTGGCCGTCTATTGGATTTTCATCCATAGTAACCTCTAAATCTTCTACACTTAATTCGTTTATATTATTTAGGTTAATAGTAGCTGTTGAGGTTTGAATATTACCAGAATTATCTACAGAAATAGTTGCGGTAATTACTGGGTTGACTTCAAAGTCGAATAAAACGGCATCAGCAACTGTTAGTTCACCTGTACTCGTGTTGATATCTATTGCACCAGCTGGAGTTTGATCTGTTAGGCTAAAACTTAATGTTCCATTACTAGTTGCATTTATAGTGCCAACGGAATCACCATTAGTAGGATTCTCATCAAAATCAACTGTTAAATCTTGCACGCTTGTTTCGTCTAAATCACTAAGGGTTATGGTTACTGTACCTGTATTTGTAGTCCCGACAACTGAAATAGTTGCAGTTATCACCGGGTTGGTTTCAAAGTCAAATAATGCAGCATCCGCAACTGATAATTGACCAGTACTTTCATTTATATTTAAAGCTCCTGTTGGTGTTTGTGAAGAGATAGTAAAATTTAAGGTTTCGTCACTATTCGTTTGTACCGTACCTATTGTATGTCCATTGATTAGGTTTTCATCGAGAGTTACGCTTAAATTTTCAATGACTATTTCAGGAGTAACAATTTCTTCATCATCGTCATTATTACAGCTGAAAATCGAAAGCACGAATGCTAGTGTTATTACGTAGTTTAATTTTAAATTTTTTTTCATGGTTTTTAATTAATAAAGGTTAAGGTTGTTTAAACTTATATTTGTTTTATTACCTGAGTAGAACGAAAATTCAACATGTGGAAGTACTGCAGTAATTGAGGGATTTATTTACGGCACATTAGGGCAAATAAGCGTAAAACTTAACGCAATATTCGTTTAAGAGAAATGGAAAAAATTAAAAGAAAATTGGACAGAAATGAGTATTACTGCCTGTTTTTATTCAGAAAAGCGGAAACAAAGGCATCTTTTTTACGTGAAGAAACCGGAATTTGTATGCCGTTTTTTAGATGAATAATACCAGACTTATCATATTTATCGATAAATTCTAAGTTCACCATAAATGACTGATGCGGACGAACAAAATTTGCCATAACCAATCGTTCTTCAAACTCCTTTAGTGTTTTAGAGACCAAATGATTTTTACCATCGTTACAATAAAAAGTGGTGTAGCCTTTGTCAGATTCACAATACAATAAATCATTAAAATCTATTACTTGAAAGCTATTATGAAGTGATAAAATTAATTTTGAGTTATCGTTCTTCCAAACCGATTTTGCCGTATTGATGTTTTGTCTTTGTTGGGCAACAGGCAAACCAGAAACCTTTTGAAGTGCTATTTTAAGTTCATCCAAATCAACAGGTTTTAAAAGATAATCAACTGCACCAGCTTTTAAGGCCCTTAGAGCATATTCTTCATATGCTGTTATAAAGATAACCTTAAATGATAGCCCTTCTGTTTGCTCTAAAAAGTCAAAGGCAGTACCATCAGTTAAATTTATATCTAAAAAAATTAAATCAGGTTTACAGGCTTTTGCTACTATAACGGCTTCTTTTACCGATGCACATTCACCCGCAACAGCTATATTAATTTCTAAAAGTTCCAAAAGCCGTTTAAGTCCTTCTCTAATCTGTTCTTTATCTTCTACAAGTAATGCCTTCATAACTAAACAAGATTAATTTTATACGGAATTAATAAGGTGACCAATGTTCCTTGTTCGCCAAATTTTTCTCTGTCTTCTATTCGAATATCCCCCTTTGATTTAAAATCTTTAGATATCATTTTTAACCGTTCTTCCGTAATTGTCGTTGCTAATGATTTTTTATTCTTTTTTATTTTCTGGTTTTCTTGTTTAAAACCAATTCCATTATCAGCAATGGTACATATTAAATCATTATCTCTTAAAGTGATAACAACCTTAATTTCTTTGTTATCCTTTTTAGTGACGAATGCATGTTCAATAGCATTTTCAATAAACGGTTGGATGAGCATTGATGGAATTTGAAAGTTAGTTGTTTCTATTTCAGAAGCTACAATGAGGTTATACTTAAATGGTGGAGTAATATCCAAGTTTTGTAATGCCATATAATTATCAATAGCCGATAACTCTGTAGAAAGTGCTACCGTTTTATGCCTAGAATTTTCTAGTGAAGTGCGTAAAAGTTTTGAGAATTTAGAGAGGTATGAAATTGATTTTTCTTCTTCTTTGTTCAAAATCATTCCTTGTAAAACAGCAAGTGAATTGAAAATAAAATGTGGTGTCATCTGTGAGCGCAATAATTTTTGTTCAACTAAGATGTTTTCAACTTTGGCTTTTTCATTTCTTAATTTTAAAGAGAATATAATTACCCCTAAAATTATCGACACTATTAAAAAAGCAATTATACCAAGCAATAAATTACGTTGCGATTTTTCTAAATCTTGTGAAGTTGATTTTACAGTTTTAGTGAGTCTTAATTCTCTGATATTGGCAGAATCTAGTGCTTGTTTGTATTTGTATTCATATTCTAGTTGCGTTATTTCTTCAATATTTTCTTTATTGAAAAGACTATCATTTAATTTTTTGAATTGTTGATGACTTGCGAATGCTTTTTTGTAATTGCCTGTAGCTTTATAGATTTTAGCTAAAATTTCGGAAGCATCTTTTTGATAATCTAAGTAACCGAATCGTATTGCTCTTTCTTTTGCATTTAATGCATTGGTTAGCGCATATTTATATTTTTTTTGGTTTGTATATGTTTTAGAAAGTCCAATGTAAGCTTCGCATAATACCTGGTTGTCTTCAATTTCTATACTTCTAAGTTTACTCTTTGTGAAGTATTCATTTGCAATATTATAATCTTTCAAAGCCAAATATACGCCACCAATGTTATTTAAATTATTAGGAATATCCCCATTAGCACCAATTTGCTTATTTATATTTAATGCCTCAATATAAAGATCGAGGGCTCGTTTATATGCTCTATTCTCTTCGTGTATGGTTCCCATACTGTTTAATATTGAAGAAACTCCCATTTTACTATCCATGCGCTTAAAGAGTTCTAAAGACCCCTGGTAATAACCCATTGCTTTATCATATTGTCCTTGAATTTTATAAATAGAACCTAGGTTGTGAAGGTTTTGGGCAACATTTATACTATCTCCAAGCTTTTCATTTATGTATAAAGATTTGTTATAATGTTCTTGGGCAAGGGGATAATTACCTTGGCTTTTGTAAATACCTCCCAAATTATTTAAACTATATGCAATTCGTTGTTCATTATCTTCAGTTGTTGCAATTGCAAGGGCTTTTTTTAAATATAAAAGGGATTTCTGATATTCCCCTAATACTTCGTACGAAGTTCCCAAATTCAAAAGACTTGCAGATAGGTTATCACTTTTTATTTCCTCTTCTATCTTAATTGCCTTTTTATAGTATGAAATCGATTTTCTTAATTCACCTTTATTTTTAATAGTTATACCCATAGCATTATAACAGTTAGCTATACCTTTTTTAAAATTAATATTTTCATATAATTTTAAAGCTGCATTATAATATTCAAGTGCTTGTTCAAAATTTGATTGAATAGCCTCGGTTATTCCTTTAATGTAAATGTTTCTGGCCATTCCCTTTTTAAAATGAATAGCTTCGGCTATAGCTTTCGCCTCATTCAAATATTCAAGAGTTTTAGCCATGTCGTTATTGAAATGAGAAAATGCCAATGCATTTAAAACATTTACTTTTGTTGAATCTTCTTCTTTATGTTTTTGTAATTCAATTTTAAGACTATCGATTTTTGTGTTTTGGGATTGTAGGTTTATCGTTAGGAAGAGGAAGCAGAAAATAGAGATTATTGTTTTCTCACCGAAATACATATAGATTAGTAACGATTTTAAAGAAATCATATTAGAAAACACAATAGGTTTAAAGGTTGGATAATTGATAAATTATTTAACAAGTTTATTAATAAAAAAAGGATTTCATTGATTTTTAAAATATACATATAATGATAAGCGTAATATTTACTCTAAAAATCAAATATATATTGAACGAATAAGTAATGAGGTATCGCGCTTATTTATTCTAAGTTGCCAAATATAGATTAACTAAAGTTTTCATATTCTTTCAATTGAAACATTCATTTATAACTGTGTTAATCGTACTATTCATCGGGATTAATAACTAATTATGATTGCATCTAATTTTTTACATAAATTCAAATCATTTCCCGATACAGTAAGTAATAAAACCAATAAATATTGGGGTAGGGGAGTTTAAGGTACACATAAGGGGCACACGAATAGCTGCTTTTAGTTGGGTTTTGATTGCTATTATGACTGTTGATAACCTCCAAAAAATGTTGTCGTTTGAAAAAACAAAAAAGATTATGTTATCAAGAACATGAGTTTGGTAGTATTTTAAGTTTGTATATTGATTTAATGATGAACTAGATGTTGAAAAATGTACATGTACACCTCACCATTTCTAATATTGTATTATTCAAAAACTTAAACCTGTTCAAGAAAGGTATCAAGATTTTATATCCTTATAAAAGTCTTTGTTTAATTTATGTTTTTCTAGTAGTCTGTAGAATGTTCGTCTAGGAACTTTTGCTAGAATCGCTGCTTTTGAGACATTACCACGTGCTTTTATCAAATAAAATTGAATTGCTTGTATTTCGAATTGATTATTTACGCTTTCTCTTGCGTGCAACAAACCTAATTCATAGTTATAAACTTCGTTAGAGGTTTGAACTATCATGGGTAGGTGGTCCGGTGTTATGGTATTATTGTCACAAAGAATAACGGCTCGTTCAATAATACTTTGGAGTTCTCTAATATTTCCAGGGTAATCATATTCGTTTAGACACTCCATGGCAGAGATGGAAATTATTTGGACTTTTTTATTCAGCTTTGCAATCGCCTTATTTAGAAAAACATAGGCTAGAATAGGTATGTCTTCTTTTCGATTTCTTAAAGGAGGGAGATCAATATTAAAGGTGTTTAATCGATAAAAAAGATCTTTTCTGAATTTGTCGTTATTTATAGAATTTTCTAAATTTTTATTCGTGGCAGTAATAATGCGTGCATTTATTACTTTGGTTTTCTTAGACCCAATTTGTCTTATTTCCCCAAATTGTAAAAATCTTAAAATTTTGGCTTGCATATCCAAAGGAATATCACCAATTTCATCCAAGAAAATAGTGCCTCCATCTCCTTTGAGTAATAAACCATCTTTATTGTCATTTGCCCCAGTGAAAGCACCCTTGATATGGCCAAATAATTCACTTTCTAAGATGTCCGGTGGGAAAGCGGTACAATTGATTCTTATGTAGGGACTATTACTAATATTGCTTAATTGATGTATGAGATTTGCAACCATTTCTTTACCGGTACCTGTTTCACCACTTATTAAGACTGTTGAGGAAGTGGGGGCTACCTGATGAATCAATTCTCGAACATGTAGCATTAAAGGATTTGAACCATATATCATTTCTTTCTGGTTTTCACCTAAGGTTTCCTTTAATGACTTGTATTTTTTTTTGAGTACTTTATTATTTTCTTCCGATTGTATAAAAGCCCAAATGAAATTTGCATTTTTACCTCCTATTAAGATAAGGTCTGCTGGAACGTTATTTAGAAGTTCGTGATATATTTTAGTGTTACCAGTTACTTCGAAAATTATATCAATATGGATTTTTGAATCTTTTAAAAAAACTTGGTATGATGACGAAATACGAATTCCATGATTTTTTGCATTCAGCATTCCCATTGCATCAGGATTTAGATCCACTACACCTATTATATTCGAGGTTCGATCCAACAGGAGCAAGTTCAATAAGGAATTGCCACCTTTTCCACCGCCTACAATAAGTATGTTAGTCCTATTTGAATTTATTTCTGTTCTTTTGGCTTTATTCATTTAATAAATTTCAGTTAGTTATTGTGTCATATATGTCACAATATTATCAATTCTATTATTAACTTAAAAATATGCTTTGATTTCCGAGGGCTTCAAATCTTAAAATATGTCTAAAAACCTGTGTTTTACTTAATATTATAAAAATAGAATGATAATTTGCTTTTTTGATTAAGTATAATGTTTTTCAATAAAAAGTGTGTCAAAGATGGCATTAATATTTCCTATCGCAAATAAGAATTAATCTAAATAATCATTCCAGTTAATTTTAAATATTTGAAAATCAATTGATTAATATTGAACAAAACAATTATGACACCTTAATTTCCTTTTATTTCGATTCGTATAGAAATTCAATTTTATTAACAATTTGACAATTTTTAGAAACATTATTTATATTTAACATAGAAGTAAACAACTAAATCAAAGAATATGGCAAACGTATTATGGTTGCAAGGGGGGGCATGTAGTGGTAACACTATGTCTTTTTTGAATGCCGAAGAACCAACTGTGGTGGAACTCATCACTGATTTTGGATTAAACATCTTATGGCATCCAACAACAGGTTTACAGATTGGAGACCAAGTTCAAGACCTATTAAAAGACATACTAGCTGGAAAGGTTCAAATGGATATTCTTGTATTTGAAGGGTCGATAATTCAAGGTCCAGACAATACAGGTACGATGAACTTATTCGCTGATCGACCAATGATGGACTGGGTTAAAGAACTTTCTGAAGTAGCCAGTTATGTAGTTGCTATTGGTGATTGTGCAACTTGGGGAGGTATTCCTGCAGTTGCTCCGAACCCTAGTGAATCTACCGGAATGCAATTCCTTAAAAAAAATAAGGGAGGTTTTTTAGGAGCTAACTATGTTTCTAAAGGAGGTTTACCAGTAATCAATATTCCTGGTTGCCCTGCACATCCAGATTGGATTACTCAAATTCTTGTTGCAATTTCAGTAGGAAGAATTGGTGATGTATTAATCGATGATTATCATAGACCAAAAACTTTTTTTACGGACTTCGTTCAAGATGGTTGTACTAATGTTACAAATTTTGCGCAAAAAGTTGATGGTGGATTTGGACGCCGTGGTGGATGTCTCTTCTACGAAGTAGGTTGCAGAGGTCCAATGACTAGAGCAAGTTGTAATAATATTCTATGGAATAGACAATCAAGTAAAACACGTTCAAACCATCCATGCTTAGGATGTACTGAACCGGGTTTTCCTCATCATGACTTGAAAAAAGGAAGTGTTTTTAATACTATGAAATATCTAGGCACTTTTCCAAAAGAGGTTCCTGAAGGAAGAACTAAACTTGCGTACTATATGGAAGCTGGTTTTCAAAAAGTTATGCCTTCAAATAAGAGGATTCAAGAAGTGTCCAAATAATAGATCATTAAAAAACAGAAAATGTCAGTTACAGAATTAAATATATCCCCTGTAGGTCGTGTGGAAGGCGATTTAGACGTAAAAGTCTATATCGATAACGGTAAAGTTACTAGAGCTCACACACAAGCTGCAATGTTTAGGGGTTTTGAGAAAATTATGGAAGGCAAAGACCCACAATCTGGGCTCATTGTTACGCCCAGAATTTGCGGTATTTGTGGAGGTTCACATTTATATTGCGCCTCATCGGCATTGGATACAGCGTGGGGAACCAAGTTGACTCCCAATGCACTTTTATTAAGAGCAATTGGTCAGGCTTCGGAAACACTACAAAGTATTCCGCGTTGGTATTATGCAATTTTTGCTACAGATTTAGCTAATAAAAAATACGCCGACAAACCTTTGTATAAGGAAGTTGTAAAACGATGGTCTGCCTATGTTGGTGAAACTTTTCAAAAAGGATTGACCGCTAGCGGACTACCTGTTCAGATATATGCACTGTTTGGTGGCCAATGGCCTCATTCAAGTTATATGGTACCCGGTGGTGTAATGTGTGCTCCTACATTAAAAGATATAACAAGAGCGCATGCAATTCTAGCACAGTTTAAGAACGATTGGCTTGAACCAATTTGGTTAGGCTGCTCTATTGAGCGTTACATGGAAATTAAAACTTGGGATGATATGTTGGCTTGGGTTAATGAAAATGAATCTCAAAAAAATAGTGATTTAGGCTTATTAATTAGAGCAGGTATAGAATTCGGATTGGATAAATTCGGTCAAGGTGTTGGTAAGTTTTTAGCAACAGGAACATATTTGCATAAAGACAGATACAACAATCCAACAATTGAAGGTAGAAATGACGCACTAATTAGTTCAAGTGGGTTTTTTGATGGTGAAAACTATCATGAATTCGATCATTTGAAAGTAAGCGAGCATGTGAAACATTCTTGGTACAAAGATCAAGAGGATGGTTTACATCCTTGGGATGAGCCACTACCTACCCCAACAAAATCTCAAACGCTACATGATAGTGATTTTGATGGTCAGTATAGTTGGTCAAAATCACCTCGATATGATGGTCATGCTGCGGAAGCTGGGCCATTAGCTAGGGTGATAATGAATGCAAACCCAAATAATAAAGACCATCAGATTCAGGATCCCTTATTTGGTGACATTATCAAAAAACTTGGGCCAAGTGTCTTTACTAGAGTACTTGCCAGAGTACATGAAGCACCAAGAATATATAAGTTCATTGAACAATGGTTATCTGAAATTGATTTGGATGGCGAGTTCTATGTAAAACCGGTAGAGAAAGACGGAAAAGGTTTCGGTGCTACTGAAGCTGCACGTGGTGCCTTAGCACATTGGATAGAAATTAAAGATGGTGTTATTAAAAATTATCAAGTAATGGCGCCAACAACTTGGAATGTTGGTCCACAAGATGGTAATGATAATCCGGGCCCTATTGAAGAAGCCCTAATTGGTATAGACATCGAAGACCCATTAGACCCAGTAGAAGTAGGTATCGTAGCACGTTCTTTTGATTCATGTTTAGTATGTACGGTACATGCACATGATGCAGAAAGCGGAGTAGAGTTATCACGATTTAAACTATAACTTCTGACATATAGTTTTATAAAGACTTTCCCGTAGGCGACTTCGGGAAAGTTTTTTACTTTAACGTAAATTAAATTGATATGAAGACGGCAATAATGGGGTTTGGAAATCCGGTACGAAGTGATGATGCGGTAGGTATTTATGTGATTGAACAGTTACGTGAAAAACTTTCTGAATCTGAAGATATTAGTATATTCGATATGGGCACGGCAGCTTTTGAAGTGCTTTTCGGATTAAAAGGTCATGATAAAATTATTTTGGTAGATGGAGTTCTTAATAGCAATGAACCTGTAGGCACTTTATTTAAAGTTCCAGCAGAAGAAGTGATGAAAGCTCCTCAAGATGACCCTATGGTTTTTCTCCATGGTATGAAATGGGACCAAGCTTTATCGTATACCAAGAAAATCTTACAAGACGAGTATCCAGAGGATATTCAAGTATATTTAGTAGCTATTGAGAATACTAAATTAGAGGTTGATTTAAGTGATGTGGTACAGGAGGCTGGTGAAAAAGTAGTCCAACATATTTTAGAAGACCTAAACTTATCGATTCCGACGTGAGTGCGAAAATCACTTTAAAAACTTCACATATTTATTTAGACAATGAACTTATTGAACCCATTTTTGGGAAAATTCATTATGCCTATGTAACGTATGTCGAGAAACAAGGAAATATTCTAATTACGCCTGTTTCCAGTCAATGGTTTGTTAAAATGTATAAACCTACGCAGTTTCTATTAAAATCACGTAATTTAAAAGGTGATAAAACGCTGGCTATTCGCGAAATATTGATAGATAATGATTTGGATACAACTGATAGGGATTTAGAATATGAAATTATTGAAAAAACAAGTTTGATAAAGGTGAATATTTTATGACGAAACAAAAAAACGACTGGCTTTTAGATGCTGAAGTGCAATACAAAGTCACTCCGGTAAAAGGCCGTTGGGAGGTTTCACTGTTATTCATAAATACAAAAAATCCGAATCAAGTTTTAATTCAAACTATTGGCGATTACCGTTCAGAACGTCTAGCTGAAATTTACGGCAGAAGTATGCAGCAAACGGCTGCAAAAGACCCAAGAGGCACACAAAAAGTAGATAAAGATGCTTACAATATTAACAACAACTGATACACACCTAGACGTTCAAGATGCCATTGCATCTGTAGACAGGTTAAACGAATTGGTTAACATTTCATTAAATTCAGATGACATAAAAGACTTGAAAACTCTAAAAGTAGATTCTGAGGAAATTAGTATTCCTTTAGATTGGTATGATTTGGAGCCACCATACGTATTTCCGAAAACACCATTTTCGAATGAAAATCTACTTTCTTTGGTTTTTTATAAGTTAGGAAATCATCAAAAAGCGTTTGATTATGCCTCGGAAGATTCTCCCATATATCACGATCTTTTGATTGCAACACATATGCAATTTGGTTATGAGATTTCTGATGATATGATTGTTTATACTCATCAGAATTCTTCGCATAATTTAGCAATATTACATCATTATGGACTATTACAACAGAAAATAGAATTTTCAAGACTCAATCAATTGTATGTCGAAGCTTTGAAGGTTGCAAAAAATGATGAAGTAAAAGTTTTTACAGCAAAACACTATCTAAATTTACTATTAGATGTTGAGGAATTTCAGCAAGCAAAACAATTAGCCAAAGAGCAGCTTTCAATTGATATTTCTGATAATGCCAAAAATGCAATGAATACACATTTAGCAGGCGTATTGATGGCGCAATTACAGGTGCCTTATTGCATTGAAAAGTTAGATGAAGTGTATGATATTCAGCTTCAAGCTATTGCTTATTTCGAAGCAAAAGGTTTAAATATACAAGCGGGAATGCTCTTGGTTGATGCTGCCGAAATAGCTAATTTCAAAAAAGATTATATAGCATCTAAAGAACTTATAAATAGAGCAATTCAATATTTCAAACAAGAGGATATCCCTGAGTTTTTAGGCGAAGCTGGATTTAAAAAAGCAATCTTATTATACACATGGTCAAAGAATGGGAGTCCACAATATTACAAGGCTGCTATTAATGCGTTTCAGGATGTACTGAAAGTTTTTAAGCGAGATACTCATCCACGAAAATTTGCAGATGTGCATCATAATTTGGCTTTAATTTATTCAGAAATACCCGTCGGTACTGAAGAAAAGCCAATGTGGACAGCTTTTTGTGCATCATCATTTAAAGAGGTCTTAGCTTTTTATAAAAAAGATGAATACCCTTATGAATTCGCGATGGCAAGTCACAACTACGCAACTGCTTTAATGGATTTTCCTCAAGCAAAAATTCATGACAACTTAAAAAAAGCTGCAGGGCTTTTTAACGAAGCACTTGAAGTACGAACGAAAAAAGAGTATCCTTTTGAGCGTGCTTTAACTTTGCTAAATCAATTAGAATTAGGGTGGTTAACGCACAACGAAAACAGTTTAGAAGAGCTTAAAAAGTATGAAGTAATGAAGGCCAAAGCTGAGGAAGTAAAAATTTTGGTGAAGGATGAAGATTTACTTTCACAAGTCGAAAACCATTTAATAGAATTAGAAAAAGTAAAAAGTTTAATTTAATGCACGAAACATCAATTGTAAATAGCATTATGCGAACGCTTGAACAAGAGTTTGAGATGGAAAAGTTGAATAGAATGAAGGCTATTTATGTAAAAGTTGGTATACTGTCAAACATAGAACCTCGACTTTTACATAATGCTTATAGTGCTTATCATTTGACACACCCGCAGTACCATCATGTGGAATTACATGTAGAATCGACCAGCTTAAAAATACAGTGTGAAATCTGTGATCATATTACTGACGTAAAGAAATATCGATTTATTTGTGACAAATGCGACCGTCCAAGTAAGAATGTGATTCAAGGTGAGGAAATGCTCATACATAAAGTAGAATTTGAAGATTGAGAGGTTGCGGTCTTGATAGATACTAAAACTAAAACATAAGTCTCCATAATAAAAAAAGAATATGATAGAGAAGTCAACAAAGGCAGCACGAGGAACTGTGCAATGTGAAAACACTAATATCAATTTGCTGAAGGCGAATGATTTTGTAGCGGATATAATTAAGAAGGAAATGGCAAAAACCAATACCCTTCTTATAAATATAACATCATCTGCGGGAAGTGGAAAAACCACTCTGATGCAGAAAACGGCTGAAATATTAAAGGATAAAATTACCATGGCTGTCATGGTTGGTGATTTAGAAACCGAAAGAGATGCCGACCGTATTCGTGAAACAGGAATTCAAGCCTTGCAAATTGTAACTGGAGGTATTTGTCATTTAGAAGCGCAAATGGTTCATCAGGTACTTGACCAATTCGATTTAGAGAATATCGATTTACTGTTTATAGAAAATGTAGGCAACTTGGTTTGCCCATCTTCCTTTGATTTAGGTGAAGACTATCGAGTGACGCTAATGGCAACCACAGAAGGAGATGACAAGCCTAAAAAGTACCCAAAAATGTTCTTGACTAGCGATATGATGCTGGTTTCAAAATCAGATTTGTTACCCTATGTGCCATTTTCGGTAGAAGCAGTAACCAAAGATGCTCATGAGGTAAATCATGAATTAGAAGTGATTCAGATTTCTGCAATTTCAGGTGAAGGTGTAGATGAATGGTGTGATTGGTTGTTAGAAAAAATTAAATTGAAAAAAGGATAGGAATTCGTAAGAGACTTCAATCCATGGTGAAAACTTTTCAAATTATAATTTCTGGACAAGTACAAGGCGTTGGATTTCGTCCTTTTGTATTTGGTTTAGCGCATCAGTTTAAATACAATGGTGCAGTTTGTAATAATGAGAACGGCGTACTAATTCATATAAATACTTCAGAAGAAAAAGCAATAGCGTTTTTAGCTGCAATTCTTGAAAATGCACCTGAAGTTTCGATTATACAATCACATGCTATTTCAGAGATTCCTATTCGTGAGTATGATACTTTCAGCATAGTTTCTTCAGATACAAATCATAAAATCAATATTCCGTTAACACCAGATTTTGCAATTTGTGAGTCGTGTAAAACTGAGATTCGAGATGTAAGCAACAGGCGTTATGCTTATCCTTTTACTACCTGCACCAATTGTGGTCCACGATATGCATTGACTACAAAGTATCCTTTTGAACGCGCGAACACCACAGTTTCTTATTTTGATATGTGTGATGCTTGTCAAACGGAATACACAAATCCAGATGACCGACGTTTTCATTCGCAGACGAATAGTTGCGCTGATTGCGGAATTCAACTTACGCTGCTTGATTATGATGGAAGGCAATTCAACGGAAACCAATTAGAACTGATAAAAAAGGCTTCTGATATCATCCGAAAAGGAAGTATTCTAGCCCTAAAAAACACAAATGGATATTTGTTATGCTGTGATGCGAATAATAAAACAGCCATTGAACAGTTGCGAGAAAAGAAGCAACGTCCATCGAAACCTTTTGCATTATTATATCCTTCAATTGAAAAAATTATTGCAGATTTTCGGGTTAGTGCCGCAGAAGAAAAAGCGGTTACTTCGTCGGCAGCTCCCATTGTTATTCTCAATCCGAAGGAAAACTTTGATTTAGAGCAGGAAAGTATTGCTCCTAAATTAAATCAGTTAGGTGTAATGTTACCCTCATCAACAGTATTAACGTTACTAATGGATGAGTTAAAAAGACCACTAATTGCCACTAGCGGTAATATTCATGGTTCGCCAATAATTTCATCGAAAGGCGATGCCGTTAAAAAACTATCAGAAGTTGTTACTTATTTTCTCCATCACGATTTAGAAGTTTCTTTTCCGCAAGATGATTCGTTAGTTCGTTTTAGTGGTGAACAACAAATTATCTTGAGACGTTCACGTGGTTTAGCCCCTAACTACTTAAATAGCATATGTTTGGCTAATCAGAAAATACTGGCTATGGGTGCCCATTTAAAAAGTACCTTCTGTTTTGTGCCAAATGCACATGTTTATGTAAGTCCGTATTTTGGTAATCTTGATAATTTTGATGTTTTAGAACGATACAAGGAAAGTATTATTCAATATGAAAAGCTTTTTGAAACCCAACCAGACGTTGTTTTGATTGATTCTCACCCTCAATATCAAAGTAGTATTTATGGTCGAGAACTTGCCGAAAAGAGAAATTCAAGACTAGTTGCTATTCAACATCACAAAGCTCATTTTGCTAGTGTTTTGGGTGAGCATGATTTATTTGAATCCGAAGAAAAAATATTAGGAGTTGTTTGGGATGGAACAGGTTTCGGTGAAGACCAAGCCATTTGGGGTGGAGAGTTCTTCTCGTTTCAAAACAACAAAATAGAGCGCCTTACTCATTTCGAATATATAGATTGGATTGCTTCGGATAAAATGGCTAAAGAACCTCGATTGTCTTTGCTTAGTATGCTTCCCGAAGTAGAAAGAGGCATCGCAAAGTCAAAATTCTCAGAAACAGAATGGAAAATTTATAACAAAATGTTAGAAAACAACAGCTTAAAGACTTCTTCCGTTGGTAGGTTGTTTGATGCTGTGGCATCCCTTTTAAATATTATTGAAAAGACTTCCTATGAAGGTGAGGCAGCTATGCTTTTAGAGAGTCAAGCAAGAAATTATCAACGCGAGAATTTTATTGATTTTTTAGAAGGATTTGCATATAAAAATGTTCCCACAAAAATTATTATTTCTAATATTCATAAGGCAAGAAGTGAAGGCGTTTCTATTGCCAAAATTGCAAACAGTTTCATTCATACTTTAGTTTTGGTTATTCTAAAAGTTGCCAAGCAAAATAACTGTAATATAATTGCTTGTAGCGGTGGCGTTTTTCAAAATGAAATATTAGTCCGAAAACTGTCGCAACAGTCGAAAAATAGGGGCATAAAATTAAAATTTAATCGTATATTGTGTAGTAACGACGAGAATATTTCGTTCGGACAGCTATGTTATTATCAGCATATTAAAAATTGAATTATGTGTTTAGCAATTCCAGGAAAAATTAAGAGTATTGAAATGCAGTATGATGGCAGAGTTCGCATGGCGAAAGTACTATTTGGAGGCATAAGTAAAGAAGCCAGTTTAGAGATGTTGCCAGATGCAGATATTGGCGATTATGTTTTGGTGCATGTTGGTGTTGCGATTAGTAAAGTGGATGAAGAGGAAGCCCAGAAAACGTTTAAATATCTCGAAGAAATAGGAGAATTAGGTGACCTTGAAGATGTAGATGAGTATTTGCCAAAATCGAAATAAATTTGTTTAGACCTAAGAGGTCTTATTAAAAAAATACGACCATGAAGTACATGTCAGAATATCGCGACCCAGAGTTAGCGAAAAAATATTTAGAAGAAATAAAAAACACCGTTTCTAGACCGTGGTCAATTATGGAAGTTTGTGGTGGACAGACGCATAGTTTGGTGAAAAACGGAATCATTGAAATGTTGCCCGATAAGGTAACTATGATTCACGGTCCTGGCTGTCCCGTTTGCGTAACTCCTTTAAATCTTATTGATAAAGCGATTTATTTAGCTTCTGAAAAAGGTGTCATTCTTTGTTCTTTTGGAGATATGCTTCGAGTACCAGGTTCCCAAAAAAGTCTTTTAGAGGTGAAAGCCGAAGGAGCCGACATTCGCATATTATATTCCCCTTTGGAGGCTGTGAAAATTGCTGAAGACAATCCTGATAAAGAGGTAGTTTTCTTTGCTGTTGGATTTGAAACCACAGCTCCAGCCAATGCTTTATCTGTTGTTCATGCGAATCGCAGAGGTGTGAAAAACTATTCTATTTTAGCATCTCATGTATTAGTGCCTCCAGCAATAAAAGCTGTGATGGATGATGAAGAAAGTAAAATAGATGGGTTTTTAGCAGCTGGTCATGTTTGTACTATTATGGGTAATGCAGAATACCATCCCTTATCTGCAGAATACAAGGTGCCCATTGTGGTTACTGGTTTTGAGCCATTAGATGTTTTACAAGGCATTTTAATGGTCATCCGGCAGTTAGAACAAAGCAAATCGGAAGTTGAAAATCAATATGCACGTATTGTTCGTGAAGATGGGAACCCAGAAGCGCAAAAAGTCATCAACGAAGTTTTTGAAATAAGAAATCAAATGTGGCGTGGTATTGGCGAAATTCCTGAAAGTGGCTATGCTGTTCGTGAAAAGTATGTTGAATTTGACGCTACAAAGAAATATAATGTTACCGTAGAAGAGGCTCCTGAAAACCCTGATTGTATTTCAGGTCAAATTATGAAGGGAATTAAAAAGCCTTTCGAGTGTTCGCAATTTGGTAAAAAATGTAAACCTACAAATCCACTTGGCGCTCCAATGGTAAGTAGTGAAGGGGCTTGTGCCGCTTACTATCACTTTTCTGGGCTGGTGGAAGCTTAATCAATATACATGTCGGAGAACAACAAAATACGCATGCAGCTGCAATGTCCCATGCCTAAACTTGACTTTGATGTTATTACTCTAGGTCATGGAAGTGGCGGAGTATTGACAAACAAATTACTAGATAGTGGAGTTTTTGACCTTTTGAGCAATGAAATTCTAGACGAACGCCATGATGGTGCTTTTATAGAATTGAATGGAAAAACTGCTTTTTCTACAGATAGCTTTTTAGTATCACCAATTTTTTTTCCAGGTGGAAACATTGGAGAGTTAGCCGTTAACGGAACAGTCAATGATTTGGCTATGTGCGGTGCCACTCCTAAATACCTTTCACTCAGTTTTATCATTGAAGAAGGGCTTCCCGTAAAAGATTTCTGGGATATACTAGTCGCTATAAAATTCGCATGTGAAAAATCTGGTGTGCAAGTAGTAACAGGTGACACCAAAGTAGTTGAAAAAGGTAAAGGGGATAAAATTTTCGTGAATACTTCGGGAGTCGGTCCAATTCATCCGAAAGCTAATATTAGTGCAAAGAACATTTCAGTAGGTGATAAAATCATCATTAGTGGCAATGTTGCATCGCATGGTATGGCAATTATGTCTGTTCGAGAAGGCTTAGAATTTGAGTCCGAAATTCAAAGTGACACTACCAATTTGAATCATACGATTATAAATTTAATTGAACAGTTTGGCTCTTCAATTCATTTGCTGACGGACCCAACAAGAGGGGGAGTAGCGACGGTTTTAAAAGAAATTGCACAATCGTCAGGGATAGGAATTGATTTAGTTCAAAGAGATTTTCCTATTGATGAACAAGTTGCAAGTGCCTGCGAACTGTTAGGTTTAGACTCATTATATGTTGCCAACGAAGGGCTATTTATAGCTTTCGTTTCTGGCTCAGAAGCAGATGCAGTTTTAGCAACATTACAACAAGACAAAAATGGAAAAAGGGCAAATATTGTTGGAAGCGTAGTTGAAGAACATCCAAAACAAGTAATCATGGAAAGTGCAATAGGAGGTAAACGTGTAATAAGCATGTTACCTGGTGAACAGTTACCTAGAATCTGTTAGTATGAATTTTGAAACCCTCGGTGAACACGTTACCAATTCTTATGTTTTTAAGGGCTCTGAACAAATGACATTTCTGGCTCCTCGAGGTATTTTTGTAGCAAATAATCATCTTTTTGTTTCTGATACAGGACGCAATCGAGTTTTTATTTGGAATGATATACCTACAGCTGAATATAAAGAACCTAATGTCATTTTAGGGCAGGCAGATGTATTGAAAACCAGTAGGAATTCTGGCGGTGATATTACTGCTAGTACTTTACAATATCCATCGGGTATATGGAGTGATGGCACAATTTTGATTGTTGGCGATGCATGGAATCATCGTGTATTGATATGGCATACAATACCCACAGAATCTGGTCAACCTGCAGATATAGTTGTAGGGCAACCGGATTTCAATTCAAATCAACCCAATGTTTCAGGTATTGGTAATGACCCATCGGCAAGGACTTTAAATTGGCCGTATGGTGTTTTCTCAGATGGTAAAAGCCTTTGGATTGCTGATACAGGTAATCGAAGAGTTCTATTTTATAATGACATTCCTAAAACGAATTATACCGCTGCAGACGAAGTAATTGGGAAGGCTAATTTTGAAACCCGTGATTATGAAAATAATGAACCCATTTGGCCTTATTCTATAAAAGTAAATGATAAAAAGCAAATGGTGGTTGCCGATACACAATTCTATCGCAACCTTATTTGGAAAAATGCAGATGAAGCATTTTCAAAACCTGCTGATGTTATCGTTGGTCAAGTAGACTTTGATGCTTGCGGACAAAATCAATTTGGATTCTTTCCTTCACCAAAATCTTTAAATTGGACTTATGATGCCTGTTTCTATAAAGGCGGTCTTTTAGTCAACGATACTGGTAATAGTAGAATCTTATGGTTTCAATCTATCCCAGTAAATAACAATATAGCAGCAACAGCAGTTATAGGAAAGCGTAATTTTAAAACGGGAAGCGAAAACAAGGAAACCTTACAAGGTACATCAAGCTCCTTGTACTGGCCTTTTTCAATCTGTACGCAGGACAACAAGCTTTTTATTGCTGACACAGGAAATCACAGGGTTGTCATAACTAAATTGAAATTCTAAAGAGTAAGATATAACCAATATGTCCCTATTGCAATTGCGAAAATACCACCTGAAAGACGTATTGTTTTAAATAGTGATTTATTGTTTTGTTCCTTAGAATAACGAGCAATTTTTCCGAGTAAAAAAGTATAAATAGTCATAGCCAACACTGTTCCCAATCCGAATCCTATTATATATTGAATACTATCCAATTGATTTTTAAATCCTAGTACTGGTAGTAAAAGCATAAAATGTGCTATTCCTGCAAGTCCATGTAAAACACCAATCCCGAAAGAAGACCATTGATTTTGTTTCAGTCTCTTATCGTGAACATGTGTATGCACTAATTTATTATTTTCATGGTTGTGTTCATGAATATGAATATAAGGTTTATCTCCAGTATGAATGTGCGGATGTCGATGCTTCTCAATTTTAAAAAATATGTTGAACAATGCCCAGAGACCTACTGCAATTAATACCACACCAACTAATTGCTCGCTATGTTCTGATATTTTCTCAAGCGGAATAAACTCCCGAAATAAAAGAAAAAGTATTCCAATTAGTAGCATTCCTATTAGATGTCCAAAACCCCAAAACAAACCAATTCTCCAAACTTTGCGCTTAGTTTCAATCGCTAATGGAGTAACAGCTGCCAAATGGTCTGGACCTGAAACTACATGTAGAATTGCAGCTGCAAGACCAGCGAATATAGAAAAATTAATCATAGGTTAAAAGAAAAACAATTTAGTGAAATACTAAATAGCTCGCTAAAAAAAAATGAATTAATGTATTTAATTTTTCTCTGTTTAATTGGCTGAAAGTTTAATGAATAATGAAATTGGGAATATATTATTGAATTGAGAAATAAATCATTGTCTTGTAACATGTATTGTTCTGATAATAAGACAATTACATCTATTTGCTGATACAGTAAGTGACTAAGGTAATGAGGGGAGTTCGAGGTACACATAAGAACCACACGAATGGCTACTTTTAGTTGGATTTTAGATGACAAAACTTGTTGATAACCTTGGGTTACATCAGTTCATTAAAACTAGTAAGGTAATGCTTATTTTATATGATGTAATTAATAACTATCAGCTATAATTTTCTTTGCCAATTTCTCATCCGATGTAAGTCCGAATTCATTTTTAGAATCTTTGAATGGGTTAGGATGGGGTACGTTTTTCTTATCTATTTCATCAAATATTGCGGGATGCACATAATAACTGCGACAGACAGTTGGAGTATTGCCCAATTCTTCAGCAACCATTTTAATAACTATGTTACTGAATTTTCTTCTAGATTTTCTCTTTTGATTTGTAAGTGCTTGAGGATAAAATTCAATAGCTAATCGGCTTCCGGCCCAAGTTCTAAAATCTTTACTTGAAAATTCAGGGGACATATACGTTGAAATATAGTTATTTACATCATCGCTATCTACGTCTTGGAACGTACCTTGCTCATCGCGATACCTAAAAATTTCATAACCTGGCATATCCGCTGCTTTCTTAATAAAAGGTATTAACTCATCATCATCAATATGTACCTCCCTAATTTTATTGCTTTTGCCTTTAAAAGTAAATACTAATTCTTCTTTTTCAATTGATAGATGCTTGCGCCTCAATGTAGATAGGCCATAAGTCTCATTTCTATTACGATACTGTTTATTACCAATGCGAATGCCATATTCATCTAAAATCATTATTAAAAGGGCTAAGACCTTTTTTTTATTCCACACATCCGAATTCAAATCTTTTATAGCTTTCTTACGAATTTTAGGTAGTTTATTTGCAAAATCTAACATCCGTTTAAACTTTTCTTCTTGACGAACTTTTTCATAAACGGAATGATAAATATATTGTTTCCGTCCTTTTAAATCGCGACCTACCGCTTGAATATGACCATCGTCGAATCTGCAGATGAAAACATTAGTCCACATAGGTGGAATAACTAATTTCCGTAACCTTTTTAATACTTCTTTATTCTTAATCTTTTTCCCATCTTCATTATAATATGCAAATCCTCTTCCATATTTTCGCCGCGTAATGGCCATAGCACTATCATCTACTTCCTGTATTTTTACCATAATAGTTATAATTTATGTCCACTAGAAATAGAAGTAGTTGATAACCTAATCTAATTTTTATGGTGTTTTAATTAGTTCTAAATAAGTTAATGTGAAGCATTCTCAAAATAACATTTAATAAGCCTTATTTTTTTCTTTTCGCTTTCGAAGTTGTCGCTCTAATTCGTTAATCGATTCATTTATAGAATTAGCAAAATTGTCGTGGCTAGCCTCTGAAAAAAGTCTTGGACCGGGTAAACTTAAACGGATATTACATATTTTACCTGTCTCGTCTGAAGACGTATTTTCTTGTTTAAAAAACACATCAGCTCGTATTACACTTTTAAACTTCTCACCTAATTTTTGTAGCTTCTCAATTGCATGTTGTTCCAATGTATTGCTTTGTGCTACGTCGTGGTATTCGAATATTATTTGCATATTTTTAAATTTTATTTCTCACTATTAATCATCCAATTTATACCATATCTATCACTACATCTGCCAAAGTAACCCCATTCTCGCTCTCTAAAATTATGATGTATCTGACCTCCCTTAGAAAGTTGTATGAAAACTTCACTGGCTTTATCTTTATTTTTCAGATTTACACTCATATGTACTTGATTGCCATTATTAATTGGCGTGTCTGGTGAGGCATCATATGCCATAAGATTGATTCCTTTTCCGCTTAATTCGGCATGTTGAAGGTTCTTCCGATAGTTTTCTGGAACGTCAATTTTTTTGTCCTCATAAGTTTGACGGTTTTTAATTTCTGCATTAAATAAATCGCCATAGAAACTGAGCGCTTCTTGACAATTTCCATTAAAGGCTAAATAAGCTTGTACTTTCATAATATTTTTATTTACTCAAATTTATTTTAAGTAATTGATTTGTTTTTGTCCAAAAAATTAAAATTTTAATCCATTGCATTATGGTTTAAAATTCTTCAGGGTGAGCTATGTGTAAGTATCGTAATTCATTAAAAAAATAGAAGAACTAAATCTTATGGCCTATTTAAGCCTTGAATCATTAAGAGTCTAGTTCAGAAAGCAACATTATTAATGAGAAAAAATTCTAATTAAAAAAAAATTAATTGAATTAATTTAAAATCTAATAAAGTGCACAAGTATCAAGCTAAAGTTGGAATTTATGAGCATTGGTAACAAGTAAAAAATTCAATACGAAAATAAAAGCACTTCATGCAAATTTCTAAAAAGTCTCGCAGAATATTAATTTTTTCAATAATGGCAATCTTGCTGTTTGTTGTTTATTCATTTCAAGCGTATGTGGAGTCAAGCATTAGAAAATACTTGGCTACAGAAATTCCAAAAAACTTGGATTTAGAATATAAGGACTTAGAGGTTAATATATTAAGCGGAGCTATTTTCATAGAAAATATTTCCGGTAGTTTATTAAATCAAAGAAATGATATTTATACCAGTTTCGATATTGAAAAATTGGGTGTTACGGGTTTTAGTATTTGGCAATTTTTTATTAGTGATGAAATTAAAACTTCTAGTGTTGTATTAGATAGACCGATATTCAGAATTGCAAAAGAACAAACAACAGATAAAAATATTACAGCTACCGAAGCTATAGAACTTAAAAGGCCTATTGTAATAGGGGAGATACAAATAGAAAATGGTAGTATTGAACTTTTACAAGAAAATAGCGGTTCTCTTCAACTACGTTTAAATGATATCGATTTTGAAGTGCAAAATGTTAGGGTAGATTCAAGTATTATACAGAATAAAGTACCTTTTCAATATGATGATTATACTGTTGAAGCTAAGGATGTTTTTTTTAAGTTGAGTGAATATGAATCGTTGCGAATTGATAGTTTAAACATAAATGATAAAAACTTAAAAATAAGTCATTTATCTATTCATTCTAATCATGATAAGCAAGAATTATCGAACATAATAAAAAAAGAACGAGACCATATTACTTTAGATATAAGTGAGATATTGATTAACGACTTAAATTTTGGCTTCAATGATAAGCGTTTTTTAATTACGGCCAATTTAGGTGAAATAAAACTTCCAGAAGCAACTATTTACCGCGACAAATTGGTGGCAGATGACCTCACAAAAAAGAGATTGTATAGCCATACCCTAAGGGAACTTCCAATAGATATTTCTGTTAATCATCTTTTAATACGTGATGGTCAATTGGGTTATGAAGAGCTTGTAAATAAAGAGACTGAAGCTGGTAGAATTTATTTCGACCAAATAAATGCTGACATATTTAACTTAGCTAATTATGATAATGGTAACCAAGAGATACTAATTGAAACCAATGCGATGTTTATGGAAAGTTCCCCTATGACCTTAGATTGGAGCTTTGACGTAAATGATGAGCACGACAGTTTTACAGCTTCTGGTACTTTTAAAGATTTTAAAGCACAGCGTATAAATCCATTTTTGGAATCCAATATGCGATCTCGGGCCAAAGGCACAGCACAGGAAATCTATTTTACAATTTCTGGCGATGGAGAACAATCTATAGGGGATATGAGAATGAAATATGAAAATTTTGAATTTGTCATTTTAAAAAAGAATGGATTAGGAATAAATAAAGTACTAACGGCTATTGGAAATTTATTTATAAAAGAAAATTCTAAAATGGATGAACAAGGTTACAGGTACGGTAAAATTGAAGTAGCTCGCGATTCAACAAAATCATTTTTTAACTATCTCTGGTTAAATGTAAAAAATGGCTTAGGAAGCACGCTAATTGGTAATGGAGAAAAAGAATAGCGAATACTAAAATAATATGGATAAATTGGGAAAAAGAAAGGGTTTGCTAAAAAAGAGATATTTGATTCCTGTTATAATTATATCAGTTTTAATTATCATAAGATTGGTTTTACCTTTTGCAGTAAAGAAATATGTAAACGGGGTTTTAGCAGATATACCTGGTTTTAATGGTCATATTGAGGATATTGATATTTCATTAATACGTGGAGCTTATGTAATAAATCAGCTTTATTTGAATAAAATTAATGCGGAGTCTGAGGTGCCGTTTATTGCTATTGAAAAGGCAGATATCTCAATTGCCTGGAACGCTCTTTTTAAAGGAAAAGTGGTTAGTGAAATTGAACTGACTAGTCCAAATTTAATTTATGTATTTGAAGATCAACAAGAAACTAATAGTGATAACACAGATATTGACGATTGGACCAAAGCGCTGACCGATTTAGTACCCATAGAAATCAATAACTTAATAATACATTACGGAAAAGCTGCATTTGTTCAATTAGCCGCGGATCCTAATATTGATTTAAATTTTAATAAAATCAATTTAAGCGCAACAAATCTTAGAAATGTTGTGCGAAATGAAAAGGAATTACCTTCGAAAATCAAGGCAACGGCCGTTTCTATAGGTAATGGTGATGTGAAATTGGAAGGTACGATGGATTTGGTAAAGGAGATTCCAGATATGGATGTTTCCTTTTCCCTTGAAAAAGCTGAAATCGCTGCATTTAATGATTTTACAAATCACTATGCTGGAATAGATTTTTCTTCAGGAAATTTTAATCTATATAGTGATGTTGCTATTGCAAACGGATTCCTTACTGGCTATCTTAAACCGCTTTTAGAGAATTCAAAATTAATTGAAAAAGAGGATAAGTTCTTTGAGAAATTATGGGAAGGATTTGTGGGCTTCTTTAAATTTATTCTTAAAAACCAGAAGACAAATACCTTGGCTACAAAAGTGCCGATTGAAGGAGATCTAAATGCAGTAGAAGGAAAGATATGGCCCACTATTTTTAATGTTTTTAAAAATGCATGGGTTTCGGCATATAAGGGAACTGTTGATAATGAGGTAGATTTTGAAGATGCTGAACTAGGTGCAAATAACTAACAAGAGAACTATGTTTTGAATGATAACTAGGAACATAAAAGTTAGTCTAAACAAACACATTTAAAATGAAGGTAGTTGTTGGTATTGTGGTGACAAGTAACTCATCACCTTACAAAATTATTAGATTCCAATTGCACTCCTATCTAATAGATACCTGTCGCTTTTTAAATCAATAAAATTTTCGATGAAGTTAAAGTGTTGCTTGGGAAGCATGTATTTTGGTATTATATAATTCTAACATTAATACAATGAAAACAACAAGATATATTTTAATAGTTTCTAGTATAACTTTTGCACTAACTAGCTGTAAAAGTACCAATACAGTAAACACTAAGAGTGTGGAAGATTCAGAAAGTGTTGAAGCAGGAACTGATAAACAGATGTCCAATGCAGATAACATGTCAGATTATGGTACTGAGAAACTGTTTTCGGATTTAAATATGTCCGACAATCAAATTCTTATGTTTAGAAAGGGAATGAAAGATTTTCAAGCATTACGCGTGACTACACCAAATGGTGAAATGATGGGTACTTTAGAAGATGAAAAAGGGAGACAAATGAAAAGCATTTTGTCTGAAGAACAGTTTAAGAAGTATCAGGAACTAAGCGAGAATAATAATTAATGTCATCATTAAAATAAACTAATTATTTAAATACTTATGAAAACAACAAAGCCTATTCTTTTTTTAGTAGATGATGATGAAGATGATCGACAATTATTTTCTGAGGCGCTTGATGCTACTAAGTTGGACTATAGAATTACGACCTTTACAAATGGCGTTGATTTGATGGCTAATCTACATGATGTTTCCACAGAACTGCCTGACCTAATTTTTCTTGACTTAAATATGCCGCTAATGAATGGGGTTGAATGTTTAGACGATATAAAAAGTGAGCCTAACTTTGTAGATATTAAGATTATTATTTATTCAGGTTACTTTGATGAGGCAGAAGTAAATGAGTTGCAACAGAAGGGTGCATCCAAGTATTTACAAAAGCCAAAGACATTTAAAAAACTAATTACTCAAATTCAAAATTGCTTGTTGGTAATAAAAAATGGTGCACTATTTAATTCAGATTTCGTAATTAAATAGTGCTCTATTTTTTATCTAGTACAATTCGCACCCCAAACTTCTTCCTCTTCACTAAAGGCTATAATTAATGTGCCTTCATCAATACTAACCATACCATCTTCACTTATTAAAGTGCTTTGGTTTTTCTCCATTTTTATACCCTTTAAGCTAGGAATACCATCAGAAAAATCAAATGTATAAGAATCGCCTACTTTCACAAGTGTAACGCGCCCGTCATCAGTTGAAATATCGGTATTTGCATTAGTTTCAGAATAGCTAACGGAGCCATTATAAGTACCGACAAAAAGATTGTCATCAACCGGGTCATTATCCTTACTACATGAGGAAAACAAAATAATTGTTGCAGATAATAGACTAAATATTTTAAATAATTTTTTCATAGAATTGTTTTAATAATTACATCCCAAATGTAGTTTGAGTGGAACTGTTTTGTTGATGATATAAATTCTAAAATTGTCTTTAAAAAATAATGGTAAGTAAAAATATCCAGGTAATTCCTTGAAGCAAAATGTAAATGCTAGTAATTGCTTTAAGCCTTTTAAATATTGTAAAAGTATGATAATGAGATTTTGAATTATTTTTTCAAATCACTATAGAGTTAGCTTTATTTTTTATCGAGTCAATGCTTTGGGATATAATCTTTTAAATTACCAAAGTATGTAATTGATACCATTTATAAATGCTATCAATTAGCTTAAAATTTAACTAATAAATATTAATAATTATGAGTATAAAAGATAGCAGAAAATTTAAGAGAAAAGTAGAGCAAACCAATCCTACCAATCCAACAGGTAACACTAATATAGAGACCAATAAATTTGATATTGATAAGAAAACTATAAAAGAACAACAGAACAAAAAATAGCATTTGTAGTATTGGTTTAATCTTATGTTAAGCTCCCTTAAAGGGAGCTTTTTTTATTACATGTTCATAACCCATTCACTATTCATAATGAAGTTTCATTTTTGGATATATATGAAATCATATTTACTTTTTCAGTTTTTATAGTCCAATAAATAAAGTACACTTTATTGCATTAATAACTGATGTTATTGAATCATTCTAGTAAACAAGTAAACTATAATTTAGTTTTAAATAAATGAAGTTATGAGTACAAAAAGCGTTTTTCAGGAAGATGCACAGAAAAAAATAAAAGATTTAGCTGAGTCTATAGAAATTGTTATGTTAGGCTCTAATTTAGCACAGCAGCCTATACATGCAATTCCTATGAGTACAAAAAAGGTTGATGATATGGGTGCAATATGGTTTTTAAGTAACAAAGAAAGCTCTCACAATCAGCATATAGCGAATGAAGCTCGTGCTCAACTATTTTATTCCGACCCTAATTCAATGGAATTTATGACTGTTTATGGAGACGCATTCATTAGAACAGATGCCCATATATTAAAAGATTTATATGAAAAAGGTGATGATATGTGGTTTAATGGAGTCGATGATCCAAATTTAACTGCAATACAAATAAAACCAACAGAAGGCCATTATTGGGATACTAAAAGTAATTCTTTGGTTGCTTTGTTTGAAGCAGGGATGACAATGTTATCAGGTGATAAACCGGACTTAGGCCAAGAGGGATCAATCGATATCCGTTAAATGGAGAACTAGTAATCGCGGAAAAATCTATACGGTAAAATTTGCAATCCTTAAATATTTATATGTTTTTACCAGTTTATAAAACATAACTTTGTTTATGCAGTCCAACTAAATTTGTTGCTTCTTACACAATCATGTGAAAAAATTAGATAAAAAATACAAATGGCTCAAGCGACTCACCATCTTAATCGCATGTGTTCTCTTTTTATTTGTTGCTGTTGTAATTTTTGTAAGAAGTTCTTGGGGGCAGAACATCATCGTTTCTAAAGTGACCAATTATGTATCGGACAAAACAAATACCGAAGTACAAATTGGCCGACTTTTCATTACTTTTTCTGGGAATGTTGCTCTGGAAGAACTATATCTAGAAGATAAAAAAAGCGATACACTATTTTATTCTAAATCCCTAGAAGCAAACCTTGCCTTATCACCTTTGATATTTGGTAATGAACTTAATTTAAAATCTGCATCATGGACTGGACTTCGAGCCAATATTCTTCGAGATAATAATTCAGAGGGTTTTAATTTTGACTTTTTGATAGATGCTTTGGCTTCTAATGATACTACAAGTGACACCAGCGAAACTGAACCAATGCAGATAAATTTTGGGCACCTAAATTTCAAAGATTTTAAAATCAAATATGATGACGGTTTTTTAGGTGTTGATAGTGAAATACAGTTAGGGAATTTGATATTGGAAGCGCAACATACAGACCTTGAAAACTTTTACTTAGAGCTTGATGCTGTTGAACTTTCAGACACGCAAATTGATTACAAACAGACAAAAGCTTTTATAGAGAATGATACCGCGCAATCACAACTACCATTTATTTCAGTAAACAACTTCAAATTAAAAAACGTAAAAGCTGGATACAATTCAGTTTTAGATAGTGTACTGGCTAATGTGCAAATTGGCGACTTTCTTTTGCAAGAAGTAATAGCCGATTTACCAAATAATGATGTTGCATTCAACTCACTTTCCTTTGAAAATTCTATCGTAAATCTAAGTGTTCCAATTTCAGAAAAAGTACAGGACACGGCAGAGAAATCTTCAAAGCCAGTAAACTTCAAGTGGCCTGATTTTTTCTTAAAGGCAAATACCTTAGCATTAGCTAACAATTCAATCAGTTATAAATCTGGACACACTATATCTGAAGTAGGAAAGTTTAACCCTAATGAAGTTAAATTTACAAATGTTGCTTTTAACGCTTCGGGTTTTGAGTATATACCTAAAGAAATAAGCTTTGAGCTAAATGAGTTTTCTTTTATCGAACGAAGCGGATTTAAATTAAATGATTTAGCATTTTCTACAAGTATAAATAACAATACAGCTGTTCTAACTGGGTTTAGGGCAATCACGAATTCCAGTAAAGCAGCGGGTGATTTTAAATTGGAATATAATTCTGTACAACAACTTATTGCTACTCCACAATCAACTGCAATTAATTTGCAATTACCAACTATAGCATTAGGGGTTAATGATGCGCTTTTTTTTCAACCACAATTAATTGAAAATGAATATTTAAAAAAATCACTTCAGCATCCTATAAATGGAAATGTAAATATTGATGGCACTCTTGCTGATTTCGAAATAGATAATGTGCAATTCAAATGGGGGGAGACTTCGCTTGTTGCAGCAGGTAAAATTCAGCATGTAATGCAAGAAGACTCACTAAGGTATGCTTTTAACACCATCAATATTTCAACTGAACGCAAGGATATTTTAAATTTTGTATCAGAAGAAGAACTCGGAATTTCTATACCGCAATCTGTTATTTTAGAAGCTTCTGCGATGGGTAGTTTGGATGATGTCACAACCCTCGTAACATTAAAAATTCCGGAGGGTAAAGCACAACTTACAGGTAGTATTCGTAAAGAAAATCAAATTCATTTTAATGGCGATTTACAAGTCGATAGTCTTCAACTGAACACGCTCTTAAAAAATGAAGCCTTCGGCGATATTTCTTTTACCACAAGTTTTTTTGGTGAAGGCAGTAGTATAAACAATCTTAATGCTGAAATTATTTCTGATTTCAGCCAGTTAGTAATCAAAGATTATGACTTCTCAGCCCTTGACATAAAAGGTAAAATAACCAATGGAAATGGTAACGTAGAAATGGCTTTTAAAGACGACAATTTAAATTTATTGGCCAATACCGAGATTGTGCTTGATTCAATAAACTCAAAAATCGGATTAGACCTCAATGTTATTGGTGCTGATTTGTATGCACTTGGAGTTTCTAGAGAGAATATTAAAGCAGCATTAGAGCTGCAGGCAGATTATTCTGGTAATCCTCAAGATTTTAAACTAAATGCCAATATATTAAATGGCACTGCTGTCTATGATAATCAACAATACCAAACAGGAAATATTGACATTCGTTCTGCAATAGATTCTTTTAATACAGAAGTTACAATTGATAGTGATTTTATAAATGGATTTTTAAAATCAAATGCTAGTCCCAAAGGAATAACTAATACACTTAACAATCAGCTAAAAAATTACTTTGGAGATGAGGCAGATACGAAGGTATTAGAAGATTCGGTGCAAGTACAGATGAAATTAAAATTAAATTCAACACCCATATTATCTGAAGTATTTTACAGGAATGTTGAACGATTAGATTCAATATTAATTCAAGCTGATTTTGACGCTTTAACTAAAAACCTAAATGCTGAGGTTAAAGTTCCTTCTGTGCAATATGGTGGAAGTACAATTGATAGTTTAAATGTTTTAGTAATAGGAAATGCCAAAGACCTTAAATTTACCGCTGGTTTAGCTGGATTAGTTTCAAATCCTATCCACATGGGGCATACATTTTTTGAGGGTAATCTAAAAGACAAGGAACTCCGTCTCGACTTTAGTTCTTTTAATGGCGAAGAAAAAATTGCTCATATTGGTTCTGAAATGACTTTAAAAAAAGATACACTTCAATTTCATATCGAGCCTAAGGAGCTAATCCTTAATAGAAAGTTATGGACTATTCCACAAAGCAATGAAATTTTAATTGCCAAAAACTTCTTAGCGTTTAAGGATGTAGTAATGAGTCTAAATAATCAGCAGCTAACTATTTCAAATACCATGGAGGGTGTGGAAAAGGAACATGTGGGATTACATTTCGAAAATTTTGGGCTACAGACATTCTTAAGTTTATTAAATCCTGATAAAAAATTGGCATCAGGTTTATTAAAAGGAGACTTTATTTTAGAAAACCCATTTGGTGCAACAGGATTGGTGGCCAATTTTGATATTAACAATTTAGAAATAATAGAGAATCCACTAGGTACGCTTTCGTTAGATGCTTCCTCTTCTGGAAATGCAACGTATGATTTTGATTTAAAATTAAAGGACGGTGGTGCAGATCTCGATTTAATTGGAAACTACGCTGCAGAAGAAACAGGTGCTCAACTTAATTTAGATCTCAATTTAAATCAAATTAAACTAAAAGTAGTTGAAGGGTTTACAGGTGGAACTATAAAAGATTCCCAAGGGTCAATTTCAGGTAAAATTAATTTTTCTGGGAATGCCACTTCTCCTATTTACAAGGGAAATATAAATTTTAATGATGCGGACTTTAATATTTCAAGCTTGAATTCTGTTTTTAAAATATCTGAGGAAACCCTTAAAGTTAATACCGATGGATTGTACTTCGATAATTTTAATATAGCCGATATGGATGGCAGTAACCTATCGGTTGATGGTTCAATATTGACAACAACGTTATTGAATCCAGAATTTGATTTAAAAATTGAAACCGAACAATTCAAGGTTTTAAATTCAACCAAAGAAGATAATGAGTTGTTTTACGGAATGGCTAGCATGCATGCTGCTATTAGAGTTAATGGTGATTTGGAACTCCCTAAAATTGATGGAAAACTCAGAATAAGAAAAATAACCGACATCACTTATGTTGTGCCAGAATCTCAATTGGATATAGAAGAACGTGACGGTGTCGTAGTCTTTGTAAACCGTGACGAACCAGATGCCATTCTCACAAGAAATGATGAAGAAGAAACCCCTGCATTTTTTCAGGGAATAGATGTAGATGCTGTATTAGAGATTTCAGAAGATGCTGATTTTAAAATTATTATTGATGAACGTACTGGTGATAATTTAGAAATATCTGGTGATGCAGCCCTAAACCTAAACATAGAACCCAATGGTAGAATTGGCCTTTCTGGTAGGTATGAGTTGAACTCAGGACATTATGAGACCAACTTGTATAATTTTGTAAAACGAAGATTTGAAATAAACCCCGGTAGCACAATAACTTGGCAAGGTAATCCAACAGATGCTAAGTTAGATGTTACAGCTGTATACGAATTAGAAACCTCTGCATCTCCTTTAATGTCTTCAGTAACCTCAGGTGAAGATGTTAGTGTGCAAAGTAAGTATCAACAAGTGCTTCCTTTTTACGTTTATCTAAACGTTGATGGAGAATTGCTACAACCTGATTTATCATTTGGTCTTGATATGCCCGAGGATGACCAAGGCGCTATTGGAGGTACAGTATATACTAGGGTACAGCAGCTAAATCAACAAGAATCTGAACTCAATAAACAAGTGTTTTCGTTGTTAGCCTTAAACCGTTTTTATTCTGATTCTGGAAGCGATGGTAGTTCTGGTGGTACTGCTGCAATCGCACGTGACAATGTAAATAGAGTTCTTTCTGGACAACTAAACACATTTTCGGATAAGGTTTTTGGAAGCTCTGGATTTGAGGTTGATTTTGATTTGGATAGTTTTACAGATTACCAAGGCGATAGTCCACAGGATCGTACACAGCTTAATATCAATGCTAAGAAAAAATTGTTCGATGATCGGGTAATAGTTACTGCAGGTAGTGCCGTAGATGTAGAAGGTAGTGCGCAAGAAGGACAAGAAGAAACTCCTATAATTGGCAATGTAAGTCTAGAATATTTGTTAACAAAAGATGGACGGTATCGACTGAAAGGTTTTCGTAAAAGTGAATATGAAAATATTATTGACGGCCAATTAATAGTAACTGGTATTGCTTTAATATTTAATCGTGAGTTTAATAAGTTCAGCCATTTATTTAATCCTTTAAAAGATAAGAATGCATCTGGTAAAAAGAATCAAGATGCAAAAGATAAGAAGGAAACCAACGAAACAAAAAGAAAAGAATGAGGCTTCAATTATCTAATAGAATTATAAAATTCAATCCACTGAAAAAGGGTGCGGGTAACTCTATTGTATTTTTGATGATACTAGTTTCATCCTGTGGGGTTAATAAGTATATTCCAGAAGGTGAAATACTTTATTCGGGTGCAGCTATAGAAACGACTGCAGATCAAGATATAGACGACGTAAAGAAAGTAGAGCAAGAATTGGAGACCCTTATACAACCCGAACCAAATTCAACGGTTTTAGGCATGCGATTGGGATTATATTATCATTACAAATCTCAAAAAGAGAAACCAGGTTTTATCAATAAATGGTTGAATAAAAAATTTGGAGAAGAACCCGTTTATCTTTCCGATGTAAATTCGCAAAGAGTGGAAGAACTCATGTATAACAGATTGGATAATCGTGGCTTTTTTTATAGTAAGGTGCGTTCTGAAATTGATACTACTAATAAATATGCAGAAGTACATTATTCAGCCGAACTTCCTAAACCTTATACACTTGAAAATTTTAAACTTGATAAAGATTCACTTTCAATTTATAATGATATTGAAAAAACACTTGCACAAACGAAAATAGAACAGGGTAGTCGTTTCAATCTTGCGCTGTTGAAGTTCGAACGCGAGAGAATTGACAAAGAATTAAAACAAAAAGGATATTACAATTTTAATCCAGATTTTTTAATTTTTGAAATAGATACAAATCGATATGAAAATAAAAAGTTCGATTTGTTTCTTCGATTGAAAAAAGGCACACCTAGTAAATCAGTTATTCCTTACGAAATAGATTCAATTACAGTGTATCCCAACTATGCTATAGAAAATGACACTAGTAACTTAACAGAAATAAAAAAAGTAAATGATATTCATTTTGTTCAAAAGGAAGACTTTTTTAAACCTAAAAAATTAGAACCCTATTTGCTATTTGAAGAAGGACAGAAATACAATGCTCAGACAGCGCGATTAACGAGTAATCGACTTTCAGATTTAGGAAGTTACAAGTTTGTGAATATTCGATTTAATGAAAAAGATACTACTGCTGTAGACGGTGCGGGATCGTTAGATGCTGATATTTTTCTTTCTCCATTAACCAAAAGATCTGTACGAACAGAATTACAAGCGGTTACAAAATCAAACGGATTTACAGGCCCAGGAATTGCAGTAACATACAATAATCGAAACCTTTTTAAAGGCGGTGAAACATTAAGTATTACGGGTGATTTTAGTTATGAAGCCCAAATATTGGGAGGTAATGATGGCGGATTAAGTAGTATTGCAGGAGGATTACAAGCAAACTTAATTATTCCGCAATTGGTTCCTTTTTCTCCCAGTCAGTTTAATGATGCCGTACCCAAAACTAAAATTAGTTTAGGGGGCGATATTCTCAATCGAAGCAAATTATATACGCTTACTTCATTCAATACTTCTTTTGGCTATACCTGGAATGAAAACCGATTTGTATATCATGAATTGAATCCAATAAGTATTAATTACGTTAATCTTTCTAATACCACTACAGAATTTGAAGAAATCTTAGAAAATAATTCGTATTTGGCAGAAAGCTTTGAACAGCAATTTATTGCGGGTCTCAACTATACTTTCACCTATAATGAATTAGTGGACGCTAACAAAACACGTCCTTTATACGCATCCACAAGTTTTGAAATTGCAGGTAATTCGCTTAGTCTAATTGATGGTGGAAGTGGAACGGTTTTGGGTTTGGAATATGCTCAATTTGTAAAAGCAGATTTAGATTTTAGATATTACTTTAAATGGGGAAAAGAGCAAGCTTTAGTAAGTCGTATGTATGCCGGGTGGGGTATTCCTTACGGTAACTCAACGACACTTCCTTTTGTAAAACAATTTTTTTCTGGTGGACCATACAGCGTTCGTGCTTTTCAGATACGGTCATTAGGTCCTGGTTCTTTTATTTCTGATGAAGATGATACTTCGTCATTTTTTGACCAATCAGGTAATCTTCGACTGGAAGCAAATTTGGAATATAGATTTCCAATTTTGTCATATTTAAAAGGGGCCTTATTTATAGATGCCGGAAATGTGTGGTTGACAGATCAAATAAAAATTCCAGAAGACGAATCAGAGGAAAACAATGAATTCAACGAACAGTTATTAGCTGAGGGTAAAATTGGTTCGGATTGGATAAAAGAATTGGGAGTAGGAGTAGGTTTTGGTTTACGTGTAGATATCCAAAGCTTTGTTATTCGATTTGACTTTGCGTCACCATGGCGAGTACCTTACTTGGCAGAAGGTGAACGTAGTCGAATACCTTTTTTTGATGGTGGTAGTGATAATTTGGTTTTTAATTTCGCTATTGGATATCCATTTTAAAATTCAGCTTAAAAATTTATATGGATTTATTTAGTAATACAACTATTATTAAGTGGAAGTTTTACTTTTCCTATTTATTACATTTTATTATTTAGAAATATTATTGACTAGTTTATGCTATGTAGCAAGTTTAATACACTTGCCTTTGGGAAGTATGATAATTAATAAAATGCAAAATCGATTTAAGGTATAACCTAAACGCTATTTTTATTTTATCTTATTATATGGTGTTTTTATCAAGCATTTCATTTTGTGATTCTAAATATTCTAATAGGGCTTCTAAAAAAAGATTATTAAAAGAGCTGCTCGAAAATGGATTTTGACTAGTAACAAGATTTCTATCTTTAATTGCAAAGTTCGACTTTGGCATTCCACTTCTATATTTCAAACCCAATTTTCTTAGTTGTTTGGCTATTTTTCTGTTTTTAGGTTTTCCTTTCATTATAAATTTTTCAATAACAAATTCTTCAAAAGGTGATACAGAATTAACCTTATATCCAATGTATGGATTATCAACAGTCGGCATTGTCAAAATAAGGCTAGGAGCGTGGCAAATAAGTCCGGTTGGTTTGTTTTCTCTTGCAAATTTTTTTAAAAGAATAGGAATGTTTATGTCTTCTATTAAATCTATCATTAAACCTTGTCCACCTGGAATAATAATACCTAAATAATCACCCTGATTATCAATTGCTTTGTCCAATGTAATAGGTGAATTAAATGAACTATCTTTTTTTATAAATTCTACTGCTTCATTCTTAACATCTAAAAATCCCTTCCAATATTTATCATAGATACTCTCTTCGTCAATTGTTGCGACAACACCTTTTGGTGTAGCAAATTCCACGGTATATCCGTTTTCTAAAACAGATTTATATGCCAAATAAAATTCATTTAAAAAGACTCCAGTTTGTCGTTGCTTTTGTCCATTATTTAATTCTAAAGTGTTAGCTGCACTCAAAACAAAAAGAATTTTCTTGTTTTGAGCGAAAAGAGAGACGTTAATCATAATTAGAATTATTAGAGTTATATTTCTCATTTTAAGTTATTTAGATGCGATTATTTCAATTTCTATTTGACAATTCGGAGCTGTAGCTAATAATGGTAAAGGAACTATAGTACTGGCAGGGAAATTTTTAACTCTCCATTCTTTGGATGCTACTTCTATCAATATTTTCTTTTTTTCAACAGTGAAATCTACAATGTAAATAGTTTGTTTCACTACATCATTCACTGATAACCCAGCAGTTTCTAGAGCTGTTTTTACATTAAAAACCGTTTGCTTTACTTGATCTTCAAAATTTTCTGATACCAATTTTCCTTCTGTGTTGGAAGCCCATTGACCTGAGAAAAAATATAATTCCTTTCCTTTCGGAACTTTTACAATATGTGAAAAGCCATTTTGCCTTGGATTAAATAATTTTTCTGGGTTAATAAAATTGTTTTTTTCTTGCGTCATACTATTGTTTTTTTTGGTGACTACGTTTTCTGATTCTGTGCACGAAAACAATATTGACAATATTGTAAATGACATTATCCTTCGCATTATAATTTTAGAGTTTTAATTATGTTACAAAGGAAATACACAATAGCTGCGTAGACATTTACATATGTAAAGAAAACTAATTCTTCTTATTTTGGGCTCTAATTCGACTTAGTTGTGTCGGTGTAATACCTAGGTAAGAGGCAATATGGTACTGAGGGATTAATTGTTCCAATTGCGGATATTTTGTTTGAAAAATAGCGTATCGTTTGTTTGCTTCTAACAACACAATTTCTACTTCTCGTTTTTCTTTATCAACAAAATAGTGTTCAGCAATTTTTCTTAAGAGTCTTTCTAAATCCTGATGTTGGTCTAATAGATCAGTTAGTTTTCTATAGTTTCCTATTAGTAAATCGCAGTCCGTTAACGCCTGTTGATTTATGGTGTTTGGGAGATGAGTAACTAAAGAAGAATAACCACCAATCATATTGTTTTGGGTAAAGAAATGTTTGTTATATTCTTGTCCTTCATTATTACGATAGAATGCTCTAATAACACCTTGTTGAAGAAAGCCAAAATTCTTAGCAACTTCACCTTCTTTTAAAAAAAATTCACCTTTTTTTAATGAATGCTCTGTAAAAAGGGTTTTAACATTATTCCAAGTGTTTTCTTGAATAGGAGAAATAGCATTTAAAAAATTGTATAGATTTTTCAATATAGATTTGGTATTTTTTTAATCACACTTAGCACTAATTTAGTACTAGCGTAATTAGGATATCTTTACAGGGTCGTTATTCAAAAGGTTTCTAACAGTACTCCAGAACATTAATAATGAACTTGTTGAAGTTGATGAAAACTCAGAAAGCAATTGCATATTTTTTAGGAACATTTTTTCTTCCTCACCATTCAAATCTGATGTGCCATGGTAATATGCCATATTCCAATCATTAAAATATCTTCCTGAAACATCACCATCCCATAATTTTTTTACATTATGATGTCTATTGTCTTTTTTAATCTTACCATATATTTCAATCACATCGCTTTGCTTTCCTTCTAGAATTTGCACGAACTTCTGATTATAATAAACCAAGCAACCTGTCACATTTTTTTGCGAATTGGCAAGTCTTGCTTCTAATAAAATATCCTTTATGTTTTGGGTATTTATAGTAGGGGAAGCAACTGAAATATAGGTTAGTTGGAACATTAATTGAATTCTTTTTGGAAAGATAATAATTCCAGTAATTTATTTAAATAAATCTTAAGTTTTATAGTTCCTTCCAATTTTTAAAAAATTTCATTTAGCACAAGGTTTTGAGATACTATTTTGATTCATCTGGTTAAGATGCAGTATTATTTCTATTTACATTGATGTGAGTATTAAGAATTTAAAAAATATAATATGAAAACTTTAGAAGACTTATTTGAACATCAAATAAAAGATTTGTATAGTGCTGAAAAACAACTGGTTAAAGTGCTTCCAGAAATGATAAAAAAAGCCAGTGATAATAAGCTCAAAGAAACATTTCAAGATCATTTAGCAGAAACAAAGTTGCAAAAAAGTAGGTTGGAAACTATTTGCAGAGAACTGAATATTACTCCTGCTGGCGAACCTTGCGAAGCAATGAAGGGCCTCATTAAAGAAACTAAAAACTTCATTGCAGAAGCTACTACGGAAGATGTTATGGATGCAGGATTAATTGCAGAAGCTCAACGGGTAGAACATTATGAAATTTCGGGTTACGGTACCGCTGTGCGTTTTGCGAAAGAATTGGGATACCGAAGTATTGCCATAACACTTCAAGAAACTTTGGACGAAGAGTATGATACTGATAATAAACTTGACAAATTAGCTGAAGGTAGATTGAATAGGAAGGCTATTGATCAAAATTAATTCTGACTTTAACTTAATGACTAAATCAAGTTTAGATAATTTAAAATAAAAGAAACATGAAAAATATAACGATAACAACACTAGGTCTAATTTTAATTGGGAGTTATGGTTGTAAAGAAGTAAAAAATAAAAGAACTGCTGAAACGCCAATCGAGGCTATAATTCAAAGTAATAAAGAAAATATAGAGTATCTAACAATTGTGATGGAACCTAAAAGTAATAGTGAGGTGAGGGGAGAGGTGACGTTTACAGAGGATAATAATACTGTAAAAATGATAGCCTTATTTTCGGGGCTTTCAGAGGGAGAACATGCAATTCATTTACATGAAAAGGCAGATTGCTCTTCGGAAGATGGAAAGTCTACTGGTGGGCATTGGAATCCTACAATGGAACCCCATGGTAAGTGGAACGATGAGGGCGGATATCACAAAGGTGATATCGGAAATTTTACCGCTGATGCCAATGGTGATGCGACAGTAGAATTCTCCGCAGGTGATCAATGGTGTTTAGGATGCGATGATCAAAGTAAAGATATATTAAATAAGGCTGTAATTGTTCACCAAGGTAAAGATGATTTTACTTCTCAACCAAGTGGTGATGCAGGTGCTAGAGTTAGTTGTAGTGGTATTATTAAATAAAGTAAGATCAATATTATAATAAAGGGCTGCTATTAAAGCAGCCCTTTTTATGAAGTTATAATTCTATTAGTACCATCAATTATAATTTGTATAAAAATAATTTTGAAATAAAAACAAAAAGCCGATTTGTGAAAATCGGCTTTAACCTAACAATCATCACCCTAATAATTATGCAGACATTGCTATCAAATTTTGCTGGTCTTTATATTGTTTTGGACTACAATTATATTTTGATTTAAATATTTTTGAGAAGTAACTTCTACTGGTAAAACCAATACTGTATACTACTTCAGAAATATTTAGATCTGTATTTTTAATTAAATCTTCAGCTTTACACACACGTACTTCTCTAATGTAATCCATAACGGTTGTACCATGCATTAGTTTGAATCCTTCTTGCAATTTAGAAGGAGATAAACCACCTTTTCTGCATAAGTCTGTTACGGTATGATTTTTTTCTGGATAGCTATGTATAAATTGAGAAATCTCTTTTACTGCTTCCATTTCCCAACTATTTAAAGATCCATTATTTTGAGATGATTTTTTTAAATCGTCTGTATGTTGTTGTATTTCTAAAGCTAGAATCATTTGAACCAAACCTTCAATCATAAGACTTCTAGCAATTCCTTTTTGGTCTACAGCTGCTAATTGACGAATTTTTTCAGCAATCTTTAAATTATAAGATCCTATATAAGCGAAATTGTCAGCTACATTATCTTGGAAAAATAAATTTTGAAGTTTATAATTCAAGGTCTTTTGGTCTGATTCTTTTTGTAAAGGATTAACGATAATTAATGTCATTTTTAAGTTTACATTCTTATCAAAATAGATGATATTATCCTGAAGCGATTTACTAGTTAATATTCCGGTTTGAAAATTTTCTAGCGTTCGTTTCTCTCCATTTGATCCAAAACTATGTACAATTTTACCATGTGTGCAGTATGCAAAACATATAGGTGCTTGTTTACTAGATTCGGTAATCAACGTAAAATCTTCTGAAAAATTCATATCAAATTCCAAATATGAAATACCACTCTTTAAAGTAATACCTTTTATTTGACCACTACCTAAATGATTATTTATTTCTAAAACGTGTTCTTTAATATCTACTTGTAATTCACCACCAAGGTTACCCTTAAGTTGTTGAAATATGTCTTTTATTTTTGACGAATTTATAGTTAAGGTGTTCATAGTGTATGTTGTTTTAGATTATTAATTTGACTCTTAAAAGATTGTTTAATCTTCATACAGCAAATATCGAAACAACATGAACCTACCGTCTTACACAACTTTTGGATTATGTTATAAAACTTTTAGTTATGTTAGGATAGGATGTTAAAAACACTAAATAATAAGGACTTAGTAGAAGAAAATAGCTAAGTTAAAACATATAGAAACCGCTAGAAGTTTATTGAATTTATAAATTTTTGATGGCAATAAAATTTATGCAGGTAAATAAATCACAAATGCTGAGCCCTTTCCAACTTTGCTAGTGGCGTGAATATTTCCGTGATGATTTTCTACTATCTTTTTACAGATAGCTAAACCAATACCGGTTCCTGAGTATTCATTTTTTTGATGTAAGCGCTGAAATACCTCGAAAATTTTCCCAGCATTTTCTTCAGAAAAACCAATACCATTATCAACAATTGTAATTTTGTAATAATGTTTTTTTGTTTTAAAAAAATCTTCTGGAATTTGCTCCCTATGTACTTTTTCAGATTTTAAATTTATTTTTGTAGTTAATTGTGGGTCATGATATTTAAGAGCATTAGAAATAAGGTTACTAAATAATTGTTCTAATTGAAAAAAGATACCTTTCACTTTTGGTAATTGCTCCGAAACAATTACCGCTTTAGAATCGTTTATTCGTTCACCTAAGTCTTCTTGAACTTTCTCCAATACTTCATTCAAATCTACTTTCTCAAAATCGCCATGGGTACTGTCAATACGTGAATAAGTTAATAGGTTACGGATTAAAGATTGCATTCGTAGTGCTGCGCTATTAACTTTGTCAAAATATTCTAGCCCTTTATCAGAAAGTTTTTCACCTTCTTTATCTTCTATTCGCGAAAGGAACATTTGAATTTTTCTTAGCGGCTCTTGTAGATCATGACTGGCGACTCGATTAAAAGAATCTAGCTCGATATTGCTACGTTTTAGTTCAAGGTTTTTAATCCGAAGTTTTTCATCAGCTTTAACCTTTTTTGATATATTTTGTACTACGCCTACAGAGGTTGGCCTGCCATCTTTTTCGATAATTTGACCATTAAGTTGAAGATGTTTAACTTTACCATTAGCAGAAATTATTCGATATTTAGATATACTAGATTTACCGTGATTAACAGTTTCCTCTCCCAATTTATTATAATCTTCAAGATCGTCGGGGTGTACAAATTGCTTATAACTATCATAAGTTATTTCTAGAGAATTAGGTTCAAGGCCTAGAATACGATAAAAATTATCGGAAAGAATTGCCTCTCCATTATCAAGATACCAGATATAGCTACCCAAACCAGCTACGCCCTCTGCATCAACGAATATAGAATTTTGAACTTCAAGTTGTTCATTTAATTTTTGAAGTTCGTTCATGGCCATCATTTCTGTGGTTATATCTTGAACAACGCCAATCATTATTTCTTTACCCTTATTATGTAAAAATTTGCCCTTTGTTTTTAAATAAATAGTATCGCCATTTTTAGCAACCACGCGATAAGTATGATTTGGTGCTTCTCGACTTTCTACTACATCTTTCATTATTTCTTCATAAGTAGCAACATCATCTGGATGAATTAATTTTCTATAGTTTTCAAATGAAGGTTCAAATTCTTGAGGATTATACCCTAAAATATGATAAAAGTTATCAGAAATTTCAGCTGTATCAGTTTCAATATGCCATGTATAACTACCAATACGCGCCATTCTTTTTGCCTCAACCATAATTGAGTTCTGCAATACTAATTGCTCGTTTAAAGCGAGAACCTTTTCATGAGCCTTATTCTCATCGGTATCATTTCTTACCACAACTAATAGGCCTTTATCCATAGGCTTAATTATGGAATGAAACCATAATATTTCACCATTTACTGCTACTTGACGTTGAAATTCAATAGTTTTTCCTTTGTTAAAGTTTTCAATCATTTCCTCTAGCTCTCCGTTGAGCAATAGAAAAGGAAAAACGGTAGAAATAGGTTTTCCTATAATTTCCTTGGGGTCTAGTCCTAAGTATTCGCGATTACATTCATTTGCAAAAATTATTTTAAAATCAATTAGTTTACTTTGATTATTATAAATAGGTTCATAATAGTTCATAATATTATCGGTGCTCTGTACAATATTTTCTAGTAACAACTGCGAAGATTGAATCTGATCTTTATCCCTTCTAATTTTAATAAAAGCAATTGTAAATACAGCTAAGGCGAAAAAGGCCAATAATAACGAAGTAAGAGGTGTAAGATTGGTCTGCTTTTTATATAAGGTTAATCGCTCTTGTAAAAGTGCTTCTTTTTTTAAAACCATTTGCACTTTTTGACTCCTCATTTTTTTTAATAATTCAGCAGCTATATCTACATTCTTCATTACTTCTACGGCTGAATCTGTAGGTTCAATTTTACCATGTAGCGCTATTAAAGTACGATGCAATTTATCTTTTAAAACTGCTACAGAATCCAAAATTGCTTGTTGTTCTGGAAAGACTTTTGTTAGTTCATAAAGCCGATCAAACGCTTTATCACTTTCTATCTTGTAATCAACATAAGAATCGGCAAAGGTAGAGTCTCTTAATATTACAGAGCGAAATTCTGCGGATTCCATTAAACTATATTGCGAGAAAAGATTATTTATTTCTTTATCTACCATCAAAGATTGAGTAACTAATTCGGATGATGTTTGCAGGTTTTTTATCTCACGATAATTAACACTAGCAATAAAAAGTAATAGAAATATTGCAATTACCAGAGCTATTTTAAATGGTATAGTTTTTTTAGAATTAGTAGGTGTTGTATTTAATTCCATATTGTTTAAAATTAACTGAGAAATTCAATTTTTCTGAATAAAAAGTAAACTTGAAGAAATTGCAAAATCTTAATAACCTCACGTTAATATTTCACAAACGAAACAAAAAATTATCTTTATTAAGATTTGACGTGTGGTATTGCCAATCAAGTTGTAAGACCCTTTCAACGGACTTTCGCAATTTACTAAAGTTATTGGGCTTGTTAAGATAAATATTTGCCCCATTAACAAAAGTATCTTCGATATCTTTCTCTGAAGAAGAGGTAGAATATATCGCAATAGTTATTCCTTTTAAATTTGGATTGAGGCGTATTTCTTTAAGACATTGCATACCGTTTTTAACGGGCATATTTAAATCTAGAAATATGAGGTTAGGTAATATAACGTTCGGAAGATAAAGAGCATCCATCAATTCTTGCCCATTATTATATAAGGATAAATTGGTTCTTATATCTATTTCTTCAATGGCTTCTTTAAAAAGCATACGATCATCAATGTCATCGTCTGCTAAAGCAACATTTAAAATATTTTTATGGTTCTCCATTATATGGTTCGTTAAGAAGAATACTGGCTGTTTTCTTTTCGCTTATTCATTATTTTTTGGAACATTGTGGGTGTTAATCCTGTTGTTTTTTTAAACTGGCCAGATAAATGTGCCACACTACTATAGTTTAATCGAAAAGCAATTTCGGTTAAAGTAAGGTTGGTATTTGCCATTAATTCTTTAGTTCGGTCAACTTTCCTCAATATTATAAAATTTTCAATAGAGGTAAAGGTAGTTTCCGAAAATAAGTTTGAAAGATAGGCATAAGAGTAATTTAATTTGTCTGAAAGATAGGAGGAGACCTTTAATACTTGTGCTTTGTCTCCCTCTAGCATTTCTTCAATTGTGTTTTTAATTCGTTCAACTAAAACCGTCTTTTGCTCATCTAAAATCTCAATACCATAACTATTGAGATTATCTGATAATTCCTTTATCTCTTCTGTGGAAAGCGGTTTTTTAATTTCCACCTCCCCAGGACCATGAACGATATGCGGAATGCTCATTTTATTTAATTGCTCGCCTAAAATTGCAATACAGCACACTTTGAAATCAAATTTTACATTTATTTTCATTGTTCATTGGTATATTTAAGAAATTCTAAAATAGAATTTATCAAAACTAGTATAATACTAATTTAAATGTAGATATTTTTTAAATAAGTTAAATGGATTTTTAACCAATATTGCGCCTTAGCTAAGTGTTTGGCTGAGCGAAAATCAGTAAAAAAAGTATTATAATTTCAACAAACCTAAAATTAATGAAAGAATGAAACTAAGCAGGTATACAAAACGAGCATTACTCGGAGGGGTTATTTCAATGTTAATTATTCTATTGGGAACAATCCTATTAGGACGTTTAAGTGGTTATGAAGCAAAAGTTCTTATCAAAAATTCTTTGGATGGAATGAATACTTTGTGTAATACAATTGCATTGGCATCGGCCACCATATTAGCATTATTGCTTACTTTATTAGGTTTAAGCTCTACATCAAAATCAAAACTAAAGAAGGACCACTACCATCATGTATTGCAAATTGCAAAATTGGACACTATAGTCTTTATAGCTGCTGTAATTACTTTTTTGCTTTTTAATTTACCCATAACCGAATCTGACGAAGTACCGGCAGCTTGGTTTAGTACTTTATATTACATTTCTTTAGGTATATCAAGTGTTTTGAGTGCAGCGCTTATTGTAGTGGTCTTAATGCTTTATAATACTGTAGTCAATATCATTAAAATAATTGGTCTAGGAATGACAGATCATCCTTTAGCAATTGATGATAATGAAGTAGATGACAAGTAATATGTATTTTGATAAAGGTAAAGGAGCACCAACCTTTAATTTATACCTTATTAATATAATTAGCAGTAGGGATGGCCTTAAAAAATTCTGCTATTTCAATATCTGCTTGTGGTCCATAAGCCACTAAAAAAGACCCTTTTTTACCATCTTCAGTTTTAAGAATATACAATAATGACGAGTCTGATGGATTACTCATTCCTTCAAACCTTCGTTCTTCAACGACAAAAATCTGTGCAGGTTTATAGGTGTTTTTAGATTTAGTTTCTATCAGTCTTTCTTGTTTAAAAATAAAACTAGCGGTAAAACCTTTTTCCTGATAATAGTTTATATAATCTATCTCGTGTTTTGCAAATTTGTTATCCATAATTATTGTTTTTTTATGTGTTCATTAATGTAGGTGAGTTATATAGTATACAAGTGCTAGATGCTTTGAATTAATCTGTTCAATAATTTATTTTAGAGAAGCATTGAGCATTTGTATCTATTTGACGACGGAATATTCTAAATAAATAACGGGCATCCTATGGAAGACAGGATACCCGTTAAGTGTTAGTATTTTATAAATAACTAACATTCAATCAACCAACCAAAATATTCTTAATTTTCATCTGTTGCATCATCAACAGCATCTTCAACCTCTTCAGCACCTTCATCAAGGGCATCTCCAGTGTCATCAATAGCGTCTTCAATCTTATCCTCTGCATCTTTGTTTGTTTCCCTACAACTAGTAAGCGCAGTGAAAGATAAAGTGGTTACCAATAGAAGTACGAGGATATAAAATTTCTTTTTCATGTTTCTTAAATTAAAATATATTTAAACCTTTTTTCTGCCTGAAATCAGGGAGATTACAAAAAGGATTAAGAATATAACGAATAGTACTTTTGCGATACTCGCTGCTCCTGCAGCTATACCACCAAATCCAAAAATTGCGGCGATTATTGCAAGAATAACGAAAGTAATTGTCCAACGTAACATAGTATTTTTATTTTTAGGTTCTTATTTATTTTTGCCGGCTATTATCCGACCTCGATATACAAATATGTATATATTTTGGGTAATTGATTAGCACCATCCATTTCATTCTTAACGCAATCAATTTTATTGAATTGATTTTCCATTTGAAGCGCAAATAATCATAGAAACAAAAGGATGTTACGTTAAAAAGAGGTGTAATTAATTTGGATAAACCTGGAATGGTTCCATTAATTACTAGTTTAAATAGGAGGGGAGCTCTAAGAAAATAATAAAGTGATTTAAGCTTAAAAAAGCGAAGAGATGCAAACTATTTATTCTTGTAGTATGTTTAATCGGTCTCTAATATTTTTATATTGTAATCAGCAAGAAGTAATTGCAGGGTTAATGGAAGTGGGACTTCATTATCTATTACCTGTAAGTCTTTTGAATCCGCTAATAAATCATTGTCAAATATCCGTTTTGAAACAGGAGTAGCCCTAAAATCATTGTGCAATGTTGAATTAAATAAATGCTTAATTTCTGGTGTAGATATATCACAATCCAACCAGGTATTCCGCATATTTTTAGGAATTATTAGTGGCATTTGATTACTAATATTATGTATTTGTTGGTGTTGTTTATTGGATTCTACAGTAATTAAAGATGAGGTGAGAAAGCCATCCATTAATTTATTATATATTCCTGCAATGCTAAAAGGTGTTCCACTTTTACTACCAATATGAAAAGGTAATAATTGATTATCTACTATTAGGTTTGTATAATAACCGGTCACTAAAATTAGGCAACGACGTAGCAAAAAAGGTGCTGAATACCATTCATTTGAATCTATTGATTTATCAGTAATATTTAGCGTATTCATTTGATTCTGATAAACTTGCCAATCGTCTGAAAATGATTCTGGGAGAATTCCCCAAATTGACGGCTGAATGATGTGGGGCTGATTGGCGGTTATAACAGAGACCGTATTCTCTTGGAGTCCATCAATTACTAATCTCGGACTAAAAATGTGCCCATATTTGTAAATTGCGTCAAATTCTTTTTCGATATTCTTTTGTAGTCTTTGATTAGATAGTTTGTAAAACATATACTATTCTTTATGAAAAAGAGGATGTACTATTACATCCTCTTTTTTTTGATTCACTAAAATTCTATGCAATGTCTTCTAACCTTTTTATACTATTAAGATCCGAATTGATTTTAGACATTTGTTTCGTTAGTAAGTTTACTGTACTTCTAGGTAAACTAGTTTCAATCAAAACTTCTTTGTATTCATCTACTGCTGTTCTTTCACCTGTTATTGCTTCTTCTAACATTGCTTCATCATTATCTCCTGAAAACCATGATTTTACATCCATCCAACCGCGATGTAATGCCCCTGCAGCACTTCCTCCCTTCTCTACATTTTCACCAAAAGATACAATCTCCGTTTTTAGTTCGTCCACGAATGTTTTTCTTTCTATGGACTTTCGATTAAAATAAGATTTCAAGTTTTCACTATCGGCGTGTTCTGCTGCTTTTTTATAACCTTTTTCAGCATCAATGGTCTTATCTAATAATTTGTTTAGTTTATTTCCAACTGTTTCTGTGTATGTATTCATCATTTTATATTTATTGTTTTTGGTAATTTGTTTTCAGATGTTTACCAATTCACATCTTCTGATAAATTTAGGAAGAAGTCTAGTAGCCTTTTTACCTAATAAATTGAATTACTAACTCTATAAATTTTGTAATCATAGCGCAATTATTTTAATAGTATAAAAGTTCAGTCTTCCATTTATTTTATTGACAAATGAACTGCATAGCACCTTTTAAATAATTATTCAAAAGTATTAGTTATTACAACTCAATATATTTCAAAATTTGGATTTTATATTTAAAAGACTTGACTCCAATCATCAAATATTTGACTCATTCGAATAGTCTTATTCGAATTAAGATTTTCTTTTTTAGCGTTAATATTCGTGAGAATTCTTTAGTAGATTGTGCAAAATAAAAATCTAATAGCTAAGGCATTTTAATATAAACAGAATGAAATCTATAAATCCATTTAGTGGAAAATTAATAAGAGAATACAAAGAATCTTCTGATTTAGAAATTAATGAGAAATTGAAACAGGCTAAATGGGCTTTTGAGGATTGGAAGAATGTTCCTATTTCAAAACGCTCAAATATCTTAGTTGATTTAGCCAATAATCTTGAAAAAAATAAAAATAAGTTCGCCTCTTTAATAACTGAAGAAATGGGTAAACCTATAGGTGAGAGTATAGCTGAAATAGAAAAATGTATTTGGGTGTGTGATTTTTACGCAAAAAACGCCGAGCAATTTCTAGCAGATGAGATTATTAAAACGGAAGCTACTGAAAGTTTTATTAGTTATGATCCACTAGGCTCTATTTTGGCTATTATGCCTTGGAATTTTCCTTTTTGGCAGGTTATTCGATTTGCAGCTCCTACATTAACAGCTGGTAATACTGTCATTTTAAAGCATGCAGCAAACGTTTCAGGTTGTAGTTTAGCCTTGCAAGAATTGTTTGAATTATCAGGATATCCCAAGGGTTGTTTTCAAAGCGTTCTTGCAAATCATCAGCAAATTGAATTTATTATTGAAAACGACATTACTAAAGCTGTATCCTTAACTGGTAGTGAAAAGGCAGGTCGGAAAATTGCTGCAATAGCAGCTAAAGAACTCAAAAAAGTAGTGCTAGAGTTGGGAGGAAATAATGCTTGTATAATTTGGGAGGATGCCGATTTGGATAAATATATAGATACCATGGTAAGTGCTAGGATGCAAAATTCTGGACAGAGTTGTATTGCAGCTAAGCGTTTTATTGTAATGGAGAATATTTATGAAGAATTTATAGAAAAGTTCACCTTAAAAGTAAAAAATTTAAAATCGGGTGATCCAAAAAACAAGGATACAGAAATTGGTACAATGGCTCGTAAAGATTTAGCAGAAAAAGTAAAGCAACAAGTTGATAAATCTTTAGAAAATGGTGCAAAAGTACATTTGGGTAATAAAATGAATGGAACTTTTTATGAACCGACAATTATCGTAAATGTTAAACCTGGGATGCCTCTTTTTAAGGAAGAAATATTTGGACCGGTGGCTGCTGTAGTAAAGGTGGCATCACGGTCGGAATCAATTAAGGTGGCTAGTGATACTGTATATGGCCTGGGAACAATGTTGTTTACACAAGATTTGGATGAAGCGAAAAGATGCACCAGTAAAATAAATGATGGAGCATTTTTTATTAATGAAATGGTAAAATCTGACCCGAGACTTCCTTTTGGGGGCACTAAAAATTCTGGGTTTGGTAGAGAACTTTCTCGAGAAGGAATTTTAGAATTCGTGAACAAAAAAACTGTTTATATAAATTGAATACAATTTTATCTAAAATGGGAGTTAGTTTCAATAACCTTGATATAAGAAGATAAAGACATTATTGTGGATTTATAATAGTATTTAAAATAAGTATAGTAAGTAATTAATTTAAAATAAAAAAAACATGAATAAGCAACAATTAGATGAAAAACAACCAGCAACAAATGCAGAATTTGTTAAGGAAGCCAATGACCCAAAACGTAATTATATTTTTCAAAAAAACAAAATCACAAAAACAGGTTTTTTCATTATAGTGGCAATTCTAATATTAATTGTAATGGGTGTTGTTGTATCTGGGATATTTTTTGAATCTCCAATTCAAAATCCATAATAGTTAAACGAGTTTAATGTAGTTCTTTTAATTTTATTATCAGAAATGAAGGATTTTATCACTAAAATAGTAATACACTAAGGTAGGGTAACAAACGTATTTCCTGATTTTAAATTATGGTTGAAGTATTATTTTAATTGTAGAAGCACTTATAATCGTGTATGGAATTCATTCTTATCAAACAGGGTTATACAAATATGTAACAATTAATACTTTATCAATTATTCAGGAAATCATGTAAAAGTAGACCCAAATAATACCTAAATAGAATAAAAATCTTTTAAAGAGATTCTAAAGTTAGTCTTAATTCATATTACCATATTCTATTTTATAAATACGAATGATAATAATAAAAAGACTTATTAAAAGTGGGCCAAAAATTAAACCTATAAATCCAAATAAAGGAATTCCGATAATTACACCAACTAATGTTATTAAGGGATGTACGTTGTCTAATTTTTGAAGGACATATAAGCGAATTAAATTATCGGTAGATCCAACTACCACAATTCCGTATATTAAAATGCCCCATGCTTGAAATGTATTACCGCTGGAAATGGTTAATATAAAAACGGGAACTGTACCAAGTAGGTTTCCGACAAAAGGTATCATTGATCCAATGGTAACAATAACTGCCCAGAATATCGCATTCTCAATCCCAAAAATTAAGAACCCTATTAGTGCTACAATACCTTGTGCAAGAGCTACTAAGGGAATACCCAATGCATTAGCTTTAACCATGGACCGAATTTCATTACCAATGACTTTAAGGTTGTCGTCACTTATGGGGATATAATCGAATAACGATTCACGAAAACTTTTCCGATTTGTTAACATGTAAAATAGAAGGAAATACATTATGGAAATAGCGATAATCGTAGAGAATGTGGTGCCAGCGAAACCTTGAAGGTTCTTAGAAACCCAACCGGAAACTGCTGAAACATCTATTTTTGAGGTAAGGTCATAACCCAAATAAGTATCCACTTTTTTTAATTGATTTTTAAGAGCAGCTGTTACATTCTCGAAATTGTTTACAGCATCACTTATTTTGTTTCCTAACATTAATATAGCTCCGGAAACAGGTATAAGAATAACCAGAAAGGAAAGCATCATTAGTGAGCTGGATGCAATCTTTGGATGCCATCCTCTCTTAATTAATTTAGCCATTGGTTTTTGCAATAAAACATATAAGGTTATCGCACCTAACACTCCGGATAAATAAGGTGCAATTTCTTTGAAAATTAAAGCACCTAGAGTAAGTATTAAAATAAGAACAAAAATCTGGCGTATTATTTTTGGGTTAATGGTATTCATTTATGAGTTTGTATAAAATTGATATATTTATTTTGGCAACACGTATTTGAAAATTATGGGTCGTGTATGACCTTCTTTACAGTGGCCATTTTTAGAGCTGTAAAGTACTTTTAAGATTCTAAGTTCTAATAAACAAATGAACAGTAAGGCCTTCGTAATGCGTTTTTTCAATTACCACTTAATATTCTTACCTTTTTCTTTATGTACTTCTAATAAGCGTTGTTTACTTAATTCTTTCACTTCACTAAAGATTAAAAATTCAGATAGTATAGACTATCCCTTTAAAGATTTTTTCTATCTCAAAAAATTAAAATAGATAGAAAACAATCTATACTTTTTTGCATTAGTATTTTAATTTTTCAAGTTAATGGAACGGATTAGTTGTACTTATTTTAGAGTCTAGATTTAATATTAATCTTTAAAAATAGAAACTATGAATAGTGAACAATTAGAAGGAAAGTGGAAACAAGTAAAAGGTAAGTTTAAACAAAAATATGGAAGTCTTACTGATGATGACTTAACATATTCTGAAGGTAAATTTGATGAAATGTTAGGTAAACTTCAAGAAAAAACTGGCAAAAAGAAAGAAGAAATAAGGGATGAAATAAAAAGCTGGTAGGTTATATTTTTGATTTATAAAAAACCCTCAATTTTATTGAGGGTTTTAATTTCTTTATTAAACATAGTTTTATGCTGCTATAGTTTTTCTTCTTGTGGTATTGTTGCATGTTGAGAAGCACTTGCTAAATCACGATCTAGATCATATAGATTTGCGTTATTATCTTTCTCTTTTGAAGCCAATCTGTATTTATCAATAATTTCATTAATTAATGTTTCCTCTTCAATTTGTTCTTGCACGAACCATTGAGCGAAATTGAACGTAGCCCAATCTTTCTCTTTATGGGTGAGATTCACAATTTTATCAATTTGCCTAGAGTTTTCAATTTCATGCTTTAAAATTTTATTCAAACAATCTTCAATATTAGTTGGATTGGCTGGTGGAGCTTTTATGGCTTCAATTTTTGTTTCACCACCTCTGTCATTAATATATTTTAGGAATTTGAACATGTGTTCACGTTCTTCTTTCATGTGTCCATATAAAAAAGTAGCTATTCCTGGGAAGCTATTTACTTCTGCCCATGAGGCATAAGAAAGATAAACTTGAGATTGATAGGCTTCTCTAGTCATTTGTTCATTAAGTGCTTTTTCTACTTTATCTGAAATTCGTTTTGTCTTCATAATTTTGTTTTTTCACTATTATTAATTCTCATAAAATTACCATTAAAAACAAGCTCAGATTGTTTCAATAAATTATATGGTTAACCCTATTGGAACTATTTTTTATCGCCTGCAATCTATGGGGTAGATTTTGATTGTACTCCTAATCCATATCGGTTGGCATATACCCAAGTAAATTGAGCACCAAAAAATAATATTAAGCAGGAATAAGACACCCATAATAATATTAAAACAATGGTTCCTGCTGCGCCATAAGTAGAGCCTGGGTTAGCTTCTGCAAAGTATAATCCTAATAAAAATTTACCTAGAACAAATAGAAAAGAAGTAATCAGTGCACCTATCCAAACAGTTTTCCAACGAATTTTAGCATCAGGCAAATAACGAAAAATTAATGCAAACAAGACTGTTATAATCCCAATTGAGATGGTGAAATCTAAAATAAAAGCAATGTAAATAATAAATTCAGGAAGAATGCTTCGAATATATTCATTTAAGGTTGTTATAGCTGTCGTAACTATAAAGCTCACAAGAAGCAGAAATCCAATTACAAGAATAAATGCAAAACTACGGGCTCGATCGAAGAACAACTTTTTCCAACCAGCTTTTGGATTTGGTTTTATTTGCCAAATTTCATTAAGTGATAATTGTAAATGATAAAACACCCCGGTCGCGGCGAATAGCAAAACTCCTATTCCAAGAACCGTTGCTATAAAATTCTTATTTTCATTTTGTGTTTCTGTAATCATGATTTGAATAGCATCAGCGGCATCGTGCCCTAATGCTCCAGAAATTTCATTAGTTAATTGTCCCTGTACAATTTCTACGCCCCAAAAAGCACCTACCAAATTAATAATGATTACTAGCAAACCGGGAAGTGATAGTATTGCATAATATGCAACTACAGCGCTAAGTCTAAATGGGTCGGAAGCATTCCACGCTTTATAGGTATCCACAATTAATGATGGAAGATGTTTTATTTTAAATGTATTTGTGTTTTTATGTTCAGTCATTTAAGGCTTGCCTTTATAATATTTTAAGTCTAGTATAGATATACTTTAACATCAAAAAATAAAAATATGCTACAAATCAAGATATTCTTACCTTAATGAAAAGATATGTTAACCTGATTAAAAGCCTTTAAATAGCTGAATTTTTATTGTGTTAATATATTTAGTAATAGGAGCAATTAAGGTCGTTGAGATTAAATACTTTTAAAAACCACATCAACATATTTTAATGTTAGCTGATTACTGGTTATTGAGATATGGATGAAATTTAGAAATCTTAAAAAATATAGTTATGAGAAGTATTCTTTGGTTAATTGCGGTGGTATCTATTTTAGTTTGGGCTTTAGGCTTTTTTGGCATAATTGCTGGCATTGGCTCAAGCAACCTAATTCATATTTTATTAGTTCTTGCGGTTATTGCCATACTTTACAATATTATTTCAGGAAGAAAACCACTTTAGACACTCTAATTGACCACTAATAAGTAATAGATTAAGTGTTAATTAATTGTTACAGGGTTTATATCGTATTCATGATTTGAACTTTACTTTAGGTGCTTTGGAAAGTCCATCTTACCGCTAAGTACTCGAACTATGAAAATTTCTTTACTGTCGATATAATAAAAAACTACGTGTGATTTATATCGATACCTTAGAAGCATTTGGTTTTTAACAGCCACATATCTCTTACCCAAATCGGGGTTATTTGCTAACTCTCCAAAAATCTCTTTTAGACCCTTCGCATATTTCAAAGATTGACTTACACCAAATTCTTTTATGGTGTATTTGGCAATAAACTTAATATCACTCTTTGCCTTAACACTAATTAGATAGCTAGTTTTCGGCATTGTGCTCTTTAATTGCTTCGTCCCAAATACTATCTATTGTGGCATCCGATGGCCCGCTCTCCATGCCTTCGATAAGTGCTTCGTTCAAATCCACAATGCGCTTTCTACGCTCTTGATCTTTTCGAATAATATCTCTTATGTATTCACTATCATTCGTGTAAAAGCCTTGTTCGATTAAACTTTTTACATAAGCCTCCTGTTGTTCTGTAAATGTGATAGATTTTCTAATTACCGCCATAATGAACCAATATTAATAATAATGGTTCAATTTATGAATAAATTATGAGGATGACAACTATCCTTTTGTTTAAACTTTAGAGAATTGGACTAGGGCTTTTCATAGGAGGTTTTATCGTAGTTAGTTTTTTGCCTCAAATCCTTTTGAATAAACTATTTGCGCGTTTTTAACAATCGAAATGCTTAGTCCTGGTATATTGTTCCTGATTATGTATCCAGATATAAACTCTTCATCTTCTGGTAATAGTTGTGCCCTTTAATTGAATATTGCAAGGAGTAGAAAAACCAAAAACAAGTTTAATCCAATTTTCATTTTTATTAAATTCCACATCAAATGAATCCTTTATTTGAACTTCCTTAAGATATAAAATTTGAAATAAGAGTCATGAAGAAATTGCTAGGTAGAAATCTACTCAGCCAAATAGTTATATTTGAAGTTAAATGGAATTAAATCTATTATCCACCTATTTTTTAGATCAATCAATAATTGATAATGAAATATTATCCTTTTATGGATGGTGGCAATTTTCGGTATGTTTATTTGCCTTTCTTGCACTGATTATAGTTTGGTGGCATATTGGTAAAAAACAGAATGATTTCGGACAGGTGTGGCTTGCATTGTCGGTATTATGTTGGAGTTTTTCCGGTGGGTTAGAAGTTTATTTCTCTCAAAATCAGATAATCAACGACACTATTCATGAAGGTTGGCGCAGCATTTTATCCTTGTTTAATAGTTTGTTCATTTTACTTGCCCTTCCTTGGTTTCGATATTTGCCAAAACCTTTGGCACCTATTATTAAATCGAAATATTGGATTTATATAGTTGGGCTTCCATTCTTATTCTCTTTTTTGCCAACAGTAAGTAAATTGGCCTCCGGAAAATCTTTGGCTATCATAAGTGAATTAGACGTGTACTATGCACTTTTAACATTGGGATTTTTGGGATTTGTATTATGGGAATCCTTTATAAAAAGAAGGTTGAAAGGATTAGCATGGCTATCATTGATTTGTATTTTGTTGACCTTGGTGGCCCAATTTTTCAAATTGACGGATTCTTCCATGAATCTCACTCTTTTCTCGGCAATTTTCAAATCTTCGCTCATTATGATTTTCTTTGCGCTTGCTTTGAGCTGGGTTAAGGAACTATCCGAAAACGTAATCCCAATTGCACAACATTTCCACATCGATTTCATTAGACAAAAAAATAAAAGCGGTAAACAGGAACAATTTGTCCTATTAAAGGGTATGCCAGGAAGCTCGAAACGAAAAGTAGTATTAACACCTGCCTCCTATGAACTTTTTCTAAAGTTTGCAGAACGCAAGAAAAATGGCAGTGATGATTGGCTGGAAATTAAACCGAAAAGTTTTGATGGTTCCAAAAAAAAATATGACATCAAAGACTACAATGAAATAAAGCGCTTACTCGTCGCTTTATTGGATGGTCTTTTTGGCAAGGAGAATTGGACCCGAAATCATCACCTTAAACCACTAAAAGACATGCTTTTCGAAATGTCGGAAAAGAGGGAACGAAAAATTCGTTTGGCAATACCCTCAGAAAACATTCTCCTATAGGATATGACTTTCCATTGATTATGTCAGTAGGTTGCTTACTGACAATTTCAACTTTTTTCAGACTTTTCGCAAGTTTTGTATTTCGATTCTGCATTTTACGTTCAAATCACAAACCAGAAAGTATGTACTTGAACCAAAAATGCAAAGCAACATTCACTGCACTATTTATATTTCCATTTATTCTTAATGCCAAATCTCAAGGGTTGGACGAACGCATCAATGAAACGTTTATGCCATTTGCTATTTGGTGGGAAAATTTAATCTTTACCGAGATCACAATTGCCGGATTTGGCATCCCTATAGTGTTAATCTTGCTACTATCAGGAGCAATGTTTTTTACTTTGTATTTCGGTTTCGTAAATGTGAAACACTTTCCAACGGCCATACAAGTGGTAAGGGGCAAGTATGATGCATTGGAAAAGTCGAACATTCCATTGATTACAAATGTCCATGAAATTGAAGGTGATTTAGTTGATACCATTAAGAATGAGAGCCATTATGGTGAAGTAAATCATTTTCAAGCACTGGCCACAGCTGTTTCAGGCACTGTAGGTTTGGGAAATATTGCTATGGTTGCAGTCGCAATATCCATTGGTGGCCCCGGAGCTACTTTTTGGATGGTCATAGCAGGCTTATTGGGTATGTCCTCTAAATTTGTGGAATGTACTTTAGGGGTGAAGTATCGTGATATAGACAAGGAAGGCAATGTTTTTGGAGGTCCCATGTATTATCTGTCGAGAGGATTGAAAGAACAGGGTTATAAACATTTCGGAAAATTGTTGGCCATTATTTTTTCTGTATTATGTATTGGGGCCTCTTTTGGTGGCGGAAATGCCTTTCAGACCAATCAGGCTGCAGCGCAGATTATAGAGCGATTTGGATTTGAAGGGTCTGCCTCGGGTAGTATAGTGGGACTTATCTTCGCGATTTTTGTAGGTATTGTAATAATTGGAGGTATTAAGCGCATTGCCAAGGTGACCGAGAAAATTGTGCCATTCATGGCGGTGTTGTATGTAGCGGGTGCTTTGTTCATAATATTCTCGAATATTAGGTTTGTAGATGACGCGTTCTCCTTGATTTTCAATGAGGCTTTCACCCCAAAAGCAACCATCACAGGAGGTTTTATCGGAGTAATGATTCAAGGGTTTCGAAGAGCTGCTTTTTCCAATGAAGCAGGTGCGGGCTCAGCTGCCATTGCCCACTCAGCGGTGAATACAAGATTTGCGGCTTCTGAAGGTTTGGTGGGCTTACTTGAACCTTTCATTGATACCGTTGTGATTTGTACCATGACCGCTATTGTAATCATTATGTTCAATATTGACGGGGCTTTTGTCTATGGTGATGTGGTTAACGGGCAAGCCCTGATGGCGGATGGAAGTAGAGTTGGAGGCGTAAATTTAACATCCTTGGCATTTGATAATGCTATACCTGGTTCTTCATATATACTTGTTATAGCGGTAGTCTTGTTCGCTTTCTCAACTATTTTGTCATGGTCGTACTATGGTTTACAAGCTTGGAAATATCTATTTGGGAGAGGCAAACTAATAGATTTAACCTACAAAATCATTTTTTTGATTTTTACAGTTTTGGGGGCTGCTGTTACTCTGGATGCCGTAATTAAATTTTCCGATGCAATGATACTTGCATTGGTGTTCCCTAATATGATAGGGTTGCTTTTTTTATTCCCAAAAGTAAAAGGGGAATTCAAAAGATATATGATAATTATAAAAGCAAAAAAAGTCATTTAGAATTCGACTTCCAATTTATAGTAACAATCTTTCAATCGTTTATTTGAACTTTCTTATATCAATAGAACTTCCTACTCAATATTTCTAGTTCTTCAATGGTAATTTTATTATCCTATAGCCGCTTCAATCTTGTAATCAACTCTTCTGCAAATCACATTGAGGCTAAATTCTTCTATACCAAACCTATGTCCATAATAAACCCATCAATATGACCCCAGTCATCATCAGATATTAATAGACTATCTTGTTGATTACTGACCCGAGCCAGATAATCTGATTCTCCACTGTACTTACGGCATATTTTTATTTTTTATATGATAATGAAAGGTTAATCATTGAATTCTTTATTTAAACTTTTTGATTCTATTTCTGATTTCTTCCATAACTGTCTAGTACGGTTTAGTTCGTCCTTCAAGACCATCCTTTCTAATTATTTCAAGGGTTAATTTCACTTCTACTTCTTTGCTCATTTTCATCCTTTATTTGTACTTTAATTCCTTAATCAAAATAATTTTTCAGCATAAATTCTGCTGAGGCATATTTGCCTTTTATATGACTTATGACATTTATAGCATGAACTTTTTTTAGTTTCATGGAATTTGCCTAGAATACTACCAAAAAAGTAAAGTAAACTATAAATAAAACCTTACTCATGTGATTATTGTAAATTTTGGAAATGTGCATCAAGAAAAACAAGTCGATTCTTTAGCCAAGTTTCAAGATACTCATAATCATTTTCTACTGATTTTTCACTTGGCCAAATAAGGTGTTCGCGCTCGTATATTTTCTCTGTCCGTAATTTCGAATACAGTGTCTCGATTGTCCCTAATAAATTGTCGTCACTAAAATCGGATTTCCGCAAGGCTTTCCATCTAGTTTTGATTTTCGATTTATATCCGTTAGGGTTTACCTTTAAAAGCCGATCAAACAAACCATTACTTAGGATATCATCAGTAGTAACAATTCTTTTGCCATCTTGTATTATTCCCATAATTCCATCTAAATCCCAAGGAATAAAAAAATATACGCCATTTTCATCGTACCGCGCCAAGTAGTAGTTTTTGCCTAGATTATCCGTTGCCCGCAATAGGTTTACAAAAAGAAAATAATCGATAGTATTGTCGATGTCGATTTTCTCCGAAATGCTTCGAGCGAAATCTGTATCCTTGCCATTAACCACCAAATCCACAAAGTCGGCGAGATTATCCCAATGCGATTCATAATCCACTATTGGAAAAACCATTTCGAAACCACCCCAATGCGGAAAGAGGTTATTAAATTCTGGGGCCTTTTTAAACGCTGGCGCGCCCTCATAGGAGGAAGCCTTGAATAGTTCTCCCTCTATATTCTCATTATTATTCCTTTTTAAGTTGAGGAGCTTACGGTCAACAGATTCAGATAAAGTATGTATTCCTTGATATTGATTGTTCTTAAAAACTTCCACAAAGACCGCATCGATACCACTTTTAGCTTTTTTACCAACGGATTGATAGCCCGGTTTATGAATCGATAGCCATAGTTTATTGGCTATGTAAGACCGAATTCTGAGAGGTTCATTGTAAAGTCCGTCAAGAATCCAATCATCATCGTCACGTAGGTCTTTGAATTTTAAATCTTTTGATTTGTTCTTAATACTGTCGGCCCAAAATTCTAAATCGTATGTTTTCTTGGGATAGGTTAAAGAGAGGTTTCCTCGATACTCTATACCCACACTACTTTTAATATAATCGTTTTGATTGAAATATTTGTATCGCCCTAATACCTTAGTATTCTCGTTAATTACTGGCCTAACTTTAACTTGTACCAGTGGCAGTTTTGAAATATAAAGTGAGTATATATTCCCTTTTCTACTGACTTTATATTCTTTAGAATAGGCTAGTGAAGAAATCGTGTCCAAAACCTTAAACGAGTTACCAAATTTAAATCCTTTTATTTCTGAAGATGTAAAAGAGATGGTGTCAATTTTGCTATGATGCCAAACGATAATTTTATTGGACTTATCAATTCCGAAACTGCCTTTCTTTGCTTTTATTTTTTGGGCAAAAACCATTGTAGACGAAAAACATAGGAAGAGTGTGGGTATCAAATAAATTCCTAATTTTTTAGTAATCATACTTTAAAAATTTTGGTCGAATTATTCATTTTCGATGTCACAAGTTACTTTTTTACACTTAGCATGTTTTTTCTGTTGAATAGGAAATAGAGCTCGTTGCAGTAGTAAAGGCTTTTGTATCTCCACCAAGTTGCTAAATGGTTATAATAGTCATTCGGATAGCGGGGAAAGGTTTATATAATTAAAATGAATTGCACCGATATAATCCGCGTCAATGTGGCCTTCCCGAAGTTCTGCCCAATCGAAATCGTCGTTTTCCAAATTATTCTTGTATTGATTGATAAGTTGGTTGGAAAACAACATATACTCATCAAAAGGAATATTATTTTTTAGCAGTCGATGTGCAGAAATCACATCTTCCCCCATTAATTTTATACGCTTCCCTATATTCACGAGTCCGATTTCCTCGCCAAAGTGAAGAATGATTTTAAGGCCCAATATCTTCGGAATTTTTGAAGCGCCATTTATATCGATGTATTGCTCACGAAGCAATTCCAATTGTTTGTAAAATTCAGTATAAAAATATTTACATTGCTTTACGAGTTGGCCTAAGGTAGGTAGCGCCCCGGTTCGGTAAAAAAGGACTGCGTCACCTTCTATTTCGGAGACTTTTAAATCAATTTCGTTGGAATAGATGATATTATTCAACAAGGCAGGTATGACCTTTGAGCTAAGTTCAAAATCTGCATCACTCATAAAATTGGTAAAACCACTTATATCGGGAATACAAATTAAGGTCGGCTGTCCGCTCATGTTTAATAGTGAATTAAATTACCGAAGTTACTTATTTTATAAAACCTTATCAAAAAATGAGCTGATTTAACTCTGTTGTAATTGATTGCAATGCAATATTTGCCAAAAGATGAATTAGGATAATATGTTAATATTTTAGGCATTCGTAAAAGTTTCGGTAATAGTAGCCTAAAACAAATTGATTCTTCGCTCTTAATTATTAAAAATTTTTAATTTAATTTATGTCTGCAACAAACAACAGAATTACACAGCGAATAATAACTTTTGGACACTTAGATTCACCACTGATGAGTAAGAACCCTATAGATGCTGTTAATTTAGTAAACGTAGTTCTTGCTTTACCCCGTGGCGACCATAGAAAATCACTTTTAAATTAACCACATTAATCGAAAAAGAATATCGGAAGAAATAAAATAAATAAGTTTTTGAAAATATAAAGTGATTGATAATCAAATATTTAAGTTTATTTGCCGATACAATATCTACTTATCCCCGTAAACAATAGGGTAGGAGCCTTCGAGGTGTATTTTAGGTGTACTTCTTTGTTTTCTCTTGATTTGATTTTGTTTTCAAAACAACAATTGTAATAAGCTATATACGTAGACCAAGGCGTTCTTTCATTTGATATTCATACAACTTATGTTCCTCTAATAAACCAATTTCTCCTAACTCTAGAGCCTTATCCATTCGATAGTGCCAATAAGAATTATAAGTACCACCTTTTACATATAGGTGTATAATCTGTTTGTCTGCTTCAAAGCTATGACTTAAGTCTTTAACATAGAAATGACCGATGCCAACTTTAGCTTTTAAAAAGGGTAACATAATATTCTCTCCAACTCTCGGGATATAACCAAGGTTTTTGCATGTGAATGAAGCATAATTTTTAAGAAATTCTGCAGTAACTTGAATTTCAATTTTTGAGAAATCTAAGTTGAAATCGTCGTCATAACTAAGTAGAGAGTCATATATTTCTTTTAGTTGTTTTCTGATCTGGTGGGGCGTCAAACCTGTTTCAATAGATATTTGCTTTAAAGTTGGATAAGGTAAATCGTCATCATTTAAATAATCTTTCGCATTTAAAAAACCAATAATCTTATCGTATTTAGTTTCATTCTTAAACTGTTTTACAATCTGTGGTAATATAGATATTAGATCTGCCAGCACTTGCTTTATTTGAATTTTACGTTCCATGACTTTTATTTTTAAGGGCTTTAGATATTATATAATTTATGAATGTTCATTTTTTTGTCGTGTTCATGTTACATGAACACGACAAAAAAATGAACAAGATGAATTTGGTGTAGTAGTTATTCGAGTTTATACTCAAAATTTGGTAGCTTTCTCGAAAAATAACTAAGATTGTATGTGTTTAAGTATATCAAAACTTGTCTTGCTGATGAAGTTTATTCTTTCTTGTGCAATGAACTTAGCACAAATATTTATAAGCCTAATTGTACTACATATATAGAAATGGCCAACCTCGCATCCAAGAAAAGTTGAGAATCAAAATTATTTAAATAGGAAGGTAAAGTTAAGTAGAATAACTTCATTTTGAGAGACGAACTGTACAATCTTAACGTGCGCGCTACAGGGGTTCCGACCTTTGTTTGCGAACTGGTTTATTTTTTAAACGCAAACAAAGGTCGGAACCCCTGTAATGAAAAACAAATAAAGATATTAGAAATTATCAACTAAATTTCAAAAAATGTCCAGTTTATTAGTTAATAAACTGGACATTTTAATATCTTTACATAAAATACGATAAGCTGAAAACCTCTGATTACATCGAAGATAAGATAAATAAGCTATCTAAGAGCTATGTATTCACCTATGTTGATTTTTTGACATCGGTGAATAAGCGCGAAGCTATTATAAAGCATTTGAATAGAATGGCGCAATCTGGTAAAATCAGTAAGCTCTCTAAAGGAAAATATTACAAACCACAAGAAAGTGTATTTGGTAGTCTATTACCGGAGCAATACCAAATAGTAAAAGACCTATTAGAAGAAGAAGGCAGAAAGCGTATCGGTTATATTACAGGCTACAGTATTTATAATAATCTAGGCTTTACCACACAGGTTAGTAATACCATCCAGATAGGTAAACAACAAACACGTCCAAAATTAAAAAGAGGGCGTTATAATATTTCTTTTGTAAAACAAAAGAATACTATTAATATTGAAAATATACCCTTGCTACAATTGCTTGATGTAATTCGATTTATAAAGAAAATACCTGATACTACTGTAGATGATAGTTGTACACGCCTACTCACATTGTTAAAGGAGCTGCAACCAGAACAAAGGACACAAATTATAAAACTAGCCTTCAAGTATGGTCCAGGGGTAAGGGCGCTGTTAGGAGCGTTACTATCTTCTTTAAAAGTTAAAGAGGAGATATTACTTAAAGACCTTTTCGAATCATTAAACCCTATTACCACTTATAAGATTCCTGTTTCTGAGAAGATACTACCAACCGCAAAAAAATGGTATATCATATGACGCTTCACGAAAACACAGCATTATTCAATGAAGCCATACGTGCCACAGCCGAACGTATGGAAATCTTAGATATCTACATCGAAAAGGATTATTGGGTGTGCTATGCCTTGCATCTTATTTATCATAGTAAATTCAAAGATGAAGTTGTTTTTAAGGGCGGTACAGCTTTGTCTAAATGTTTTGATGTTATAGAGCGCTTTTCAGAAGATATTGATTTGGTGCTTTTAACAAAAAAAGGAGAATCTGGAAACCAACTAAAGGAGAAACTTAGAAAAGTAACAAAGGCTGTAACAGATCCATTTATTGAAGAAGAAATAGAAGGTATCACCAATAAAAGGGGTATGATTCGAAAAATCGCTTATGCCTACCCCAAAACATTTAAAGGAAATTTTGGTCAAGTGCGCGAGCATATTATACTAGAGGTTTCTTGGTTAGGCCATTTTGAGCCTTATAGCGCCCAACAAATTTCAACGTATATCTATGATATGATGGTGAATGCTAACCAAAATGAATTAGCAAGAGAGCATCATATGCTACCCTTTGATATTAGTGTGTTAGATGTTCGAAGAACACTTTGCGAGAAGATCATGAGTCTTGTCCGGTTTTCGCATTCTGATGACCCCATAACCGATTTGAGGAACAAAATACGTCATATGTATGATATACATATGCTCTTAAAGCTAGATGAAGTAAATGAGTTTTTCAAAGGAACACCATTTGATGAAATGTTAGATAAGGTTGCGCAAGACGACGTGCATAGTTTTAAAACCAATAACGAATGGCTAGAGAAACACCCTCATGATGCTATACTTTTTAAAGACCCAGAGAAGGTCTGGCAGCAACTAAAAAACACGTATAAAATTGATTTTAAAAACTTAGTATATGGCAAATTGCCAGATGAAAAAGAGATTTTGAAAACACTTCAAAAAGTGTCAGACCGTATTAAATCTATAACCTGGAATGTCAAAGTATAACAACATGAAATTTTCTGTTTCTAAACCAGCAAACCAAAAAGGGTTTTTACTTAATATTGAAGCAAAAGAAATCGACTCAGATTTTACAGGAGATATGGAGGCTTTGTTAAGACCTGAAATAAAATATAATCAAGCTGCTGCTTTTGAGTGGCTCAAAAGTGAATTGATAAACAAGATATAAAAACAATAAATGACAAGCACAAACCAAAGAGCAGAATTACAATCCCAAATATGGAAAATAGCAAACGATGTGCGTGGTTCTGTAGATGGATGGGATTTTAAACACTTCGTTTTAGGGACATTATTCTATAGGTTTATAAGTGAAAATTTCACCGATTACATTGAAGCAGGTGACGACAGCATTAACTATGCAAGTTTACCAGATACTGTAGTAACGCCTGAAATAAAAGAAGATGCCATCAAGACTAAAGGCTATTTTATTTATCCTAGTCAGCTTTTTGTTAATGTAGTTAAGAATGCTAACGATAACGAAAACCTAAATACAGATTTAGCTGCCATATTTACAGCAATAGAAAGTTCTGCGAATGGATATCCTTCAGAGGAGGACATAAAAGGATTATTTGCCGATTTTGATACCACAAGTAATCGACTAGGTAATACTGTTGAAAACAAAAATAGTCGATTGGCAGATGTTTTAAAAGGTGTAGAAGGCTTAAAACTAGAGGGTGATTTCAAAGACAGTAAAATAGACTTTTTTGGTGATGCCTATGAATTTCTAATTCATAAATATGCAGCAAATGCGGGTAAGTCTGGTGGTGAATTTTTTACACCAACAAACGTTTCTCAATTGATTGCACAATTGGCAATGCACAAGCAAGATAAAATCAATAAAATTTACGACCCTGCTGCGGGCTCAGGTTCTTTACTATTGCAAGCAAAAAAGCACTTTGATAACCATATTATTGAAGAAGGTTTCTTTGGGCAAGAAATAAACCATACCACCTATAACTTGGCACGTATGAACATGTTTTTGCATAACATAAATTACGATAAGTTTCATATAGTGTTGGGTAATACATTAATGAACCCACAATTAGGAGATGAAAAACCGTTTGATGCTATAGTGTCCAATCCACCATATTCAATAAAATGGAAAGGTAGTGACGACCCAACGCTAATCAATGACGACCGTTTTGCACCTGCTGGTGTATTAGCACCAAAATCTAAAGCAGATTTTGCATTTATATTACATTCATTAAGTTATTTGTCTAGTAAAGGTAGAGCAGCTTTGGTTTGTTTTCCTGGTATTTTTTATCGGGGTGGTGCAGAACAAAAAATAAGAAAGTACTTAGTAGATAATAATTATGTAGAAACCATTATCAATTTAGCACCTAATCTATTTTACGGTACTACCATCGCAGTTACACTATTGGTATTATCTAAACATAAAACCGATACCAAAACCCAGTTTATAGATGCTAGTGGAGAAGACTTCTTTAATAAAGAAACCAATAACAATGTATTGACAGATTCTGATGATGAAAATAATCCTGGGCACATTCAAAAGATTATGCAGCTATTTGATAGCAAAGCAGAAGTTGCACATGTTACTACAACCATAGACAACAATAAAATAGCCGAAAAAAATTACAATCTTTCTGTCAATACTTATGTTAAACCAAAGAAAACGGAAAAAGACATTGATATTAATGAGCTAAATGAAAAGGTGTCAGATACTGTGAATAATATAAACAGGCTTCGTGAAAATATTGAGATATTAGTTAGAGATATTGATTCCAATAATAGTGAGAATTTTATAGAAAAATTAGTTGATGGTGTTGATTTTGAATGGATGCCACTTGGGGATGTTACTAATTACGAGCAGCCTGGTAATTATAGAGTAAGTTCAACTGATTATAGTGATAAATATAAGACCCCAGTTTTAACTGCAGGTAAAACTTTTATTCTAGGGTACACAGACGAAACTAATGGTATTTACAAAGGTTCCGAAAATCCAGTAATCATATTTGATGATTTTACTACTGCTAATAAATGGGTTGATTTTGATTTTAAAGTGAAATCATCGGCGATGAAAATGATAACTTCTAAAGATGATACGAAAATCTCTTTAAGGTATATTTACTTTTGGCTCAACACGCTACCAAGTGGTTTAGTAGAAGGTGACCATAAAAGACAGTGGATTAGTAAATATTGCGCAAAAAAAATCCCAATACCTTGCCCAAATAAACCTGAAAACTCAGTAAGGATCCAAAATGAAATAGTTGACGCCTTAAATAAATTTAAAGAGCTTTCAGCAGAGCTTTCAGCAGAGCTTTCAGCAGAGCTTTCAGCACGACAAATACAATATGAATATTATAGAAATAAACTGCTGACTTTCCCCAAAGACACTGTAGAATAAGCATATGGGTCAGTCATTAACAGAAATAGCTCAAGCACTAAAAGACAGTCTGAAAAAAGTTCAGTTAATCTACGCTTTTAATGGTACAGGTAAAACACGTTTATCTCGTAAATTTAGGTTATTAGTAGATCCAAAAGTTACAGAAGAGGAACAAGACGAACAAGAGGCATCAGGTGTTAAAGTAATGTATTACAATGCATTTACAGAAGACCTTTTTTATTGGGATAATGATTTAGATACCGATACAAATAGAAAGTTAATTATACGACCTAATAATTTTACTGGGTTCGCATTAGAATTTTTAAAAGAACAAGGACTAGATATTAATATTATTACCAATTTTCAGCATTATACTAACGATTCAATAACACCACTTTTTAATGAAGAATATACAGACCAAGATAAGGATGGTAATGATTTTGTTGTAAAAGCATATTCGGAGGTAACATTTTCAATTGCAAGCGGTGATGACCAAAGTCATCCAAATATTAAAATTTCTAAAGCAGAGGAAAGTAATTTTATTTGGTGTGTATTTTATAGTTTATTAGAAGCTGCAGTTGAAACATTAAATGAAACAGATATTACAAATCGTTCAACAGATAAATTTAATGATTTAGAATATATTTTTATAGATGACCCTGTTAGTTCACTTGATGATAATCATTTAATAGAGTTGGGAGTTTCAATTTCTAAATTAATTAAAAATAGCACTTCGAACCTTAAATTTATAATAACTACACACAACCCGTTATTTTATAATGTTATATCCAACGAACTAAACAATAATATTCTTAATCCCAATTTTGTTAGTAAAGAAGAAAGTCCGGGTATTCAAAAATGGATTTACAACGTAGATAAGCATTCTGCGAGATACATCTATACTAAATACGAAGATGGTAGTTATGATTTAAATCCATTGGGAAGAAAAACACCTTTTTCATATCACTTGCAATTGTTAAGAGAAATTCAAACAATTAAAAACATTCCCAATCAGTTAAAAAAATATCATCTTAATTTTTTGAGGAATATCTTGGAAAAAACAGCTACTTTTTTAGGATATACAAAATGGGAGGATTTGTTGCCAATAGTAAATGATGAGCCTGATCCTCATTTAAATCGTCTTTTGAATCTTTCAAGTCATTCTGCTCATGCAGGAGATGAAATAGGTGAGCTTCAAGAAAATGATAGGGTTAAGTTAATTGAGTTAGTAAATTATCTAGAAAACAATTATAAATTCTCAGAACTTATGCAACGAAATGAAACAATATAAAACCATAGCAGAATCAAACAATTTTATTGTTTTAGATAAATACAAAAAGTTTTCAGAACTTAATGAAGCACCTGCAACTTATCAAACCGAGGCAGATTTAGAAAAAGAACTCGTTCAAGATTTGGTAAATCAAGGGTATGAGTATGTAAAAAGCTTAACCACACCAACAGCAATGTTGGAGAATGTGCGTGTACAATTGCAACAATTGAATGATATGCAATTTACAGATAAGGAATGGGCGCGTTTTGTAGAAGAATACTTAGACAAACCAAGTGATAATTTAGTAGACAAAACAAGAAAGCTACACGATAATTTTATTTATGATTTTGTCTTTGATGATGGGCATATTCAAAATATTTATTTAGTAGATAAAAAAAACATCGTACGTAATAAAGTACAGGTTATTTCTCAGTTTGAGCAAAAAGGCACAAATACCAATCGTTACGATGTTACCATATTAGTAAACGGTTTGCCTTTAGTACAAATAGAATTAAAAAAACGTGGTGTAGCTATTCGTGAAGCATTTAATCAGGTACATCGCTATACCAAAGAAAGTTTTAATACTTCAAACTCACTTTTTAAATACTTGCAAATATTTGTAATATCTAATGGTACAGACAGTCGTTATTTTGCTAATACAGTAGAGCGTAATAAAAATAGTTTTGATTTTACCATGAATTGGGCAAAGGCTGATAATTCATTGATAAAAGATATAAAAGACTTTACAACTACATTTTTTGATAAGCGTACCCTTTTAAACGTATTGCTTACCTATTCTGTTTTTGATGTTAGTAATACACTATTAGTAATGCGACCATATCAAATTGCAGCTACAGAAAGAATGTTATGGAAAATAGAAAGTTCATATAACTCTAAAAATTGGGCTACAACAGAAAGTGGCGGTTTTATTTGGCATACAACAGGGTCTGGTAAAACATTAACAAGTTTTAAGGCAGCACGTTTAGCAACAAAACTTGATTTTATTGATAAAGTATTTTTTGTGGTAGATAGAAAAGATTTAGATTTTCAAACCATGAAAGAATATCAACGCTTTTCACCAGATAGTGTAAACGGTTCAGATAGTACAGCAGGATTAAAAAGAAATATAGATAAAGAGGATAATAAGATAATTGTTACAACCATTCAAAAACTTAACAATCTTATTAAAAGTGAGTATGACCTATCTATTTACCAAAAGCAAGTCGTATTTATTTTTGATGAAGCACACCGCTCGCAATTTGGTGAAGCACAAAAGAACCTAAAAAAGAAATTCAAAAAATACTATCAATTTGGTTTTACAGGAACACCTATTTTTCCAGAAAATGCTTTAGGTTCAGAAACTACAGCAAGTGTTTTTGGTAGAGAACTACATTCTTATGTTATTACCGATGCTATTAGAGATGAAAAAGTACTAAAGTTTAAAGTGGATTATAATGATGTTCGTCCAAAGTTTAAAGGCATTGAAACTGAGCAAGACTTAAAAAAGTTGTCAGCTGCTGAAAATAAAAAAGCTTTACTACATCCTGTTCGTATTAACGAAATCTCTCAATATGTTTTACAACATTTCAGACAAAAAACACACCGAACAAAAGGAAGCAATAGCGGTTTTAATGCCATGTTTGCGGTAAGTAGTGTTGATGCTGCAAAATGTTACTACGAGGCGTTAAATAAGTTTCAAATAGATAGTGATAAGCCTTTAAAAATAGCGACTATTTTTTCTTTTGCAGCCAATGAAGAACAGAGTGCAATTGGTGAAATTCCAGATGAAACTTTTGAGCCTACTGCAATGAACAGTAGCGCAAAGGAGTTTTTGTCTAAGGCTATTGATGATTATAATGCTGCCTTTAAGATGAATTATAGTATTGATAGCAAAGGCTTTCAAGACTATTATCGAGACCTTGCTAAACGTGTAAAAAGTAAAGAAGTTGATTTACTGATAGTGGTCGGTATGTTCTTAACTGGTTTTGATGCACCTACTTTAAACACCTTATTTGTAGATAAAAATCTACGTTATCATGGATTAATGCAAGCCTTTTCACGTACCAACCGTATTTATGATGCAACTAAGACATTTGGAAACATTGTAACCTTTAGAGATTTAGAAAAATCAACTATAGATGCGATTACACTTTTTGGTGACAGTAGTACTAAAAATGTAGTCCTAGAAAAAAGCTATAAAGAATATTTAGAAGGGTTTACAGATATTGCAACGGGTAAAGCTCGTAGAGGTTATGTAGAAGTGATAAATGAGTTAAATGAAAGATTCCCTAACCCTGATGAAATTGAAACCGAAAAGGATAAAAAAGCATTTGCTAAACTATTTGGTGAGTATTTACGTGTAGAAAACATACTTCAAAATTATGACGAGTTTGTTCATTTAAAAGAATTGCAAAGCATCGATAAAACTGATACAGTTGCAATAGAGGAGTTTAAAGAAGATAACTTTTTGACGGACGAAGATATTGCTAATATGCAAGGTATTGAAGTACCAGCGGAAAGAACAATTCAAGATTATCGCTCTACTTATAATGATATACGTGATTGGTTGAGGCGTGAGAAAAAAGGTAATGAAGCGGAAGAATCAGATATTGATTGGGATGATGTTGTTTTTGAAGTCGATTTATTAAAATCTCAAGAAATAAACTTAGACTATATTTTAGAATTAATTTTTGATAGTAATAAGAAAACCAAGAATAAAGCAGATTTAGTAGAAGAAATAAGACGTGTAATTCGTGCAAGTGTAGGCAATAGAGCAAAAGAAAGTTTAGTTGTAGATTTTATCAATGAAACAGATTTAGATGATATAAAAGAGAAAGCGACTATTATTGATGCTTTCTTTGGATATGCACAAGCTAAACAGAAAAAAGAAGCCTCAGAATTAATTACCGAAGAAAGTTTAAATGCAGAAGAAGCGAAGCGTTACATCACGTCATCATTAAAACGTGAATATGCTAGTGAAAACGGTACAGAATTAAATTCAATTTTACCTAAAATGAGTCCTTTAAATCCTCAGTACTTAACAAAAAAGCAAAGTGTTTTTCAGAAGATTTCCTCCTTTGTAGAAAAGTTTAAAGGTGTTGGAGGTCAAGTATGATTTAGTTAAAAAAAATTGCACTTAGATTCTGACCAGTTTTGTAGTGTACCGTCAGATAAACGTTAAGCAAAAACCAGTTAGGGGCGCAGCTACTTTGCTATTAATTAAGTCATTTGGGTTCAGGAAAATGTCGAACTCTTGACATAAAGCGGATTTTGTAAAGAGTTCTGTTTTTAAGAGCCCTATTTTGGAAACTTCTAAAACGATTTTATAATCGCGACCAGCATGCGAAATGTAAAGAATATTGAAAAAAAGGTCGCAAAAGGGCGTCCGATTTTTTTAGCTGTAAATAATAACGACTAAGTGGAATTCACCTTTAACATTACTTATTTAATGTGGAAATTGATATCATTGAATTAGAATATATTCCAAATCAACTAAAGGGGAATTAATATGATTAATTCGATAACAGAAAAACCCCATCCTCTAATACTTGTGCTGGTACCGAAATATCTTTTTTAAGCGTAATTTTTTTTTTCATTTCCATAATACCGGATGATAAATCGATTTGTATGATTACTTGAGATAAGGTTTCATTATGATAAAAAAGAGCGGAAATAAGTGAAGCATCATCATTCATATAAATAACCTCTGGATTCGATATTTCGAATACCAAATCGTCAGGGATGATTTCAGACTTTTCAAAGTATATCGAAAAATTATCTCTAGTAACGAGCTTAAAAGGACCATCTTCTGTGTAGGTAGAATTAATGCAGAGCGTAAAATAATCCATCAAAAAGCGCTTATAGGACAATCGTGTTGGTGGGTTTTTTGAAAAATGTTCATACAATTCATTTTTACTATTTAGAATGAATGATCCATTTTTTGTCCTCATCATATAGAATACTCTGGTAGGGCCATTTTGTTTAAGCATTTGGACCTCATAGAGAGTAGCATCGTACCATAAAAGCACATTTTTACTAACGCTAATATTTTGCATTAACTTGCTACTGATATGGTAATTATTAATGCTATCTGTAAAATTTGCTATAAAGGATAAATCTGTTGTATCTGCTTTTTTCCAGCCATTTTTTAAGGGTCTAATTTTAGATAAATTACTTTTATCATCAGCTTGATATGACCAATCAATAAATTTTGGGGCACATCTGTTTTCTTTTTCATAATCAGCGGTATTTGAGAAATACTGCTGATTCTTGATTAGTGCGTCGTTATAAGCAATTCCTAGATTTTCCTCAGCATCATCAAGGCTTTTATGCGTATGTACTTCTATTGTGCTTAAAAGAAGATCATGCTTTTCGAATTGGGGTGAATTTCTAAAGGCTTCTTCAATTAATTTCTTCATGTAATTGTCATACCCGTCTTTCCATTTCTCAATCTCAAAAACTTCTGTAAACAATTCTTTTGGACACTCCTTGTTTAGAATTTTAGACTCTGATGTGGAAATATAAACCCATAATTTATCTGTTTTTGTTTGTGATAAATCGGAATAGCTTAAGAAGGGTAATAAAAAGGTAAGAGGGAGTGCATATTTTAGTACTGCGTATTTTACACCAAATATCATTTGAAACTTATGTTTTTTTCATGTTGTTAATTATCTAATACTCTGCTCGTTTTATGATAATTAGTCTTTTAAAAGCTTCTTTACTTTTTCAAAATCTTTGTGCGTGATTCCACTTTTTTCAAGGGCCTCAATATCTTCTAGAAATGTTGTTGCATAGGTGGCATTAACATAAGGTTTGTCTTTCATTTTTTGATAAATGGGTAGAGCCATATCATACTTATCTTGTAAAACATAAGCTAATACCAAATTGGTGTTTATCCACTCTTCATTCAGTGATAGTTCAAGTCCTTTTTTAGCGGAATTCTCGGCCAAAACAAATTCTTTATTGAATAAAGCAAACCAAGCCAAACTGCCATAATTTTGACTTATTAAAACAATGGCTTCTATGTTGTCTGGGTCTCTTTTGGAATAAGCAAGTAACTTGTTAACAATTTCCTTTTGTATACTAACTTTTTTGTTGGGGTTGTGTTCGGATTCTATTTGTTTACTTAGAATAGATATCTCATGTTTAAGTTTAGTAAATTTAACTGAGTTTTCGTTTATATTGGCAAGAAAAGTTTCTAAAGTTGAAATATTTTTGTTGAAGATTACTTTAGTTGCATTCGCATTATCATAAAATTTTAGAGTATTTTTTGCTTCATTAACCAATTCTATTGCTTCATTTTTAGTTTTAGAATTAAAAGTCAATTGTAACTGTGAGGTTTTGTTATATGCATAACTCAAATAAGTTCTTACTAATTTAAAATTAAATTTTCTAGGGTTATCTTTAGCGAGTTTTTTATAAAGTTTTAAGGCTTCTAGGTAATTGCCTTCGGCCTTCGAAAATTCATTTTTGACTTGTTGTATATGGGCTAAACCAAATAAAGTTGAAGCTACAACGGACGAATAGACACTTGGCTTTTCTTTGGCAAGTTCTTTTCCTATCGATAAGGCTTCTTGATAGCTTTCTTCTGCTTTCGCAAATTCAATTGTAGCCGTTTGTAAAATTGCTAAGTTGTTCAAAGTCTGAGCAATTTGAGGAAAATAAACTTTTGAGTTTTCTTGAGCAAGTTCTCTAAATATCATTAATGATTCTTTGTAGTTGCTCAGTGCCTGTGAAAAATCCTTCTTTCCCTGCTGTAAAAGAGCCAAATTATTCAAAGTCTGTGCTATATGGGACAAATAAATTCTTGAGTTGTTTTTGGCAAGTTTTCTATATATCTCCAAGGCGTTTCGGTAGTTGTCTTCGGCCTTCGAAATTTCATTTTCATTTTTTTGTATGCTTCCCATATTGTTCAAAACTGTTGCTACCTTTGGCAAATATGTTTCTTCATTTTCTTTGGCAAACACTCTAAATATTTTTAAAACTTCTTCGAAATTAGTAAGTGCCATTGAAAATTCATTGTTGCCCAACTGTAAAACGGCTAAATTGTTCAAAGTTATGGCTACATCTGGCAAATAAATACTTGGGTTTTCCTTAGCAAGTTCACGTTTAATTTCAATGGCTTCTTGGTAGTTGTCTACTGCTAGTGAAAATTCATTTTTAACTTGTTGTAAACTTCCTAAACCGTCCAACGTTGTAGCTACATTTGGCAGATAGATTCTTGGGGTTTGCTTGGCAAGTTCTCTAAATATTTTTAGTGCGTCTTGATAATTGTCTAATGCCTTAGAAAATTCATTGTTGTTTGAATATAACATAGCCAAATTGTACAAAATACTTGGATAGGTGAAATCTTTGGTGTTATATCCTTCCTTTTTATATACCCCTAATATTTCTTGATAGTTATGCTCTGCTTGCATAAAATAATTTTGTTTTTGGCATAATAACCCTGCTATATGAAGATTAGATATTAATGACCTCGGGTTGTACCTTTTACGTCTTAAAATAAGGCTAATAGTGTCGTATTTCTGAATGGCTCGTTCAAATTTAAACTGTGTTTCTAGATTTTTTGCATCCAATTCTATCTCGGCTATTCTAGATTCTATGCCATTTTCATATTTTAGTATTTCAAGATATGCTTTTTTTGTGCTTAAGAACTTTCGGGCTTCCTCTATGTCCATGCCATTATCTATCGCCTCTAAATATTCATTTGTTCTTCCGTTTTGATCGGGTCTATTAATACTCGCATAAGCAAGGGCTTCCTTATAAATTTGCAAACTATCGTTTACTATTTTTTGATATTCCTTCAATTGCGCTACCTTTTTTGCATAAAAAGCACTTGTGTCTTTCCCTTTTTGTTTTAGTTCAGCGGTTTGATTTTTTAGTTTTTGTAATTGCTTTTCTGAGGATGTTTTTAATATTTTATAATATCTTTTAGCTGCTTCATCTCTAAAACCTTTAGGGCATACAATTATTTTTAAAGAATCTAATGTAGGGTCTGTTGGTATGGAGAAAGATTTTAATCGTTCGTCATTGACCAATTCAATTTTGCTTATTTTTCCATTCTTTTCTATTTCAGCGCCTATTTTAGGATATACTGTTGTACCTGCTTTTAAATTTGGAAAATCTAGAATGTAACTCCCATTTCTTGAAGTTGCTCCGCTACTCCCTTTTGCCATTATTTCGACACCATTGGCAGCTTTGTTACCGCTATTAAGATATACTACCTCTCCCATGATTCTACTTTGAGAATAAATAGAAAACGAATACAATAAAACGATGATAGTTACTATTGATTTTAGCATAATCAATTCTTTTTGGAAATAAGAATTTCGATGTGGTCATTTGGTACACCGTATTTTTCTTTAGAGAGGTATCCTTCTTTTTCAACGCGTATTATATAGTCTGGTTTTCTCAATTCTATTGGCATATTTAGTGAAAACTTACCATTTTTATCCGTACTAGTTTCCAAGCCATCAACTTTAATTATTGCGTCGAGAATTAGCTCTTGTAAATTTCGTGAAATTACCTTACCAGATAAGTTTGCCAATCTATCATTTGGCTGTATTGATAACTGTATAGCTGTTTTATTTATCGTTAAACTATCATTGGTTAACTTCCAATAATCATCGATTAATTCAATTTTGATTTTACTATTTTTTAAATCATTCGAAATTTCCGAAAGGATAATTTCATTTTTAAAGGTTACTTCCTTTTCTATGTTCTCTTGAGGAAAATAAAAACGCAGTCGAGCTTCATTCGAAAGTTTAGGATATTCAGGATGTACTTTAATATTTTTGTCAATATTAAGTCCCACATTCATATGATAAGAAGCAGTATTTAGCTTGTAAGTCAAGCCTGTAATAATCAAAGCGGCTATTACAAAGAGCGAAAGAATCCAAACTTTGTTTTTGGCTATCCAGTTTTTCTTCAACTCCTTTCCAAATCCAACTGTGATACCTTTAACCCTTTCTATTTCATTTTTAATATCAGAGGTAGTATCTATAAGTAATTCGGTGTCTTGTTTAATGTTTGATAATCGAGAATTAAGTAGATTTTCAAACTCAGGCGTTACCGTATTTAAAGACTTCTCTTGTATTTTGTCTTTTACTACAACCCACTTTTCATTTTCTCTTATTGTATGTTCTTTATCTACTTGTTGGGTTAAGGCAATGAGTATTTTCTCATTTTGAGAGATCACCCTATCAATACTTGATCCTAAATTTTGATAAATTTCTCTTTGATAGGCTATTAGTGCTGGCCTATTTTTTTCATTTTTTAATAGTTCGCCGAAACAAAGTTGTAAGTTAGAAGTGAAATGTTTCTTGAAAAACTCATTATAGGGATTGTCATTTTTGACAATTGGAAAAGAATCAACTTTTAAATCGAAAGTTTTGAAAATGATTTGCTCATTTTCTGGTTTCTCAATTATTTTATATAAACTACCTCCCGTTTTTGACAATTGAGTATTTAATATTTTGACCTCTTCAATTAGTGATTTTGAAAACTCATTTAACTCTTCAATTTGTAGTTTATCTAACTCTTCTTTTTTATAGAGTATTTGAATATTTAAGATAGCCCATTCTAAAGCTTGAATTATGATTTTTTGTAAATCATGATTTAGGTCGGACGGATCCGTTTGGTTAAGGAGTTTTTTGATTTTATTGAATTCAACTTTGGAGATATAATTGGTAGCTATTCCACCAGCCATTCCACTTAAGGTTCCCAATATTAAATTAGAGCTGCCTTGAGTTGCAATAGCAAGACCTGTTGAAAGTGCGATGCCTGCAAAATTTTTGATAATTTCATTCCTATCCTGCATAGAAGGGTGGTAATATTAGTTGTATGGATTAGCTTGACGGGAACAATTGTGAATGTTTCTTTTATAACAACTAATATAATAAATACTAGTAAATTATGGGCCCTTAGTATACTACAAGTTTATTTTATCGTATCAATTATGAAGTTTCTATTTAACTCTTTACAATTCGCAATTTCTGTATAGATTTTATACTGCTATGGGATTTTTAGTAACTTCCAAGAAAGTTCAAATAAAGATTGATTAACATACGAGCCCAGCCGTTAGCTGTTATTATAAAACAAATGAGATACTTAGTAACATTTCTAATTTTCATTTTCAGTTGTCAATCTGACAAAAAACTGGAATCGGGGGAATTAAGGAAAGGACGGACATAGTATACCACCCATGCCGGATTAAAGTGAACATAGCATTTTTAATTGTAAACTGCTTTATAGCGTAGTATGAAACGATTTTTTAAGGCTCTTAAGAAATAAAAAGATTTTCTTTATCTAACTATTTAAGTATACAAGCGGGTACTATGAGCAAGCCCTTCTAATTAAAGAATTTAAAAAAAAATCGTAGGTTTTGCCCCTTCTAAGTATCAAAAAACTAATACATAGTCTTGCATATAATGGTAAACATAAAGAAGTCTATAATAGCTTTAAAGATGAATTTACAGATTATGGTCCATTGTCTAATTAATTTCTTTCAATATTTGAAAAATTAAATTATATTGTTTTTCAAAAAATTAAGTCATGTTCAAGGATTCTCTAATATTATTTCTTCTTCTTACTTTAATTGGATGTTCTAATGATACTAGCGTTCTTGATTCCCAAACCGAAGTAGAAGAATCAATTTATGAAGAAAATAATAGTGAAGATGCAGATTCTGAAGGTAATGAAGAAAGTAATGGAGACCAACCATCAGATTCAAACAATAAATCTAGGCAAATTGGTGGACTTACTTTAACTGAAAATGCGATAGACGTTACTACCGAAGGATTTGTAATTGATACCATTCAATCAACAGGTGAAATGCGGATTAATATCTCAAGAATCTCCAACAAAGTCTCAAGTTCTTCCAATAAAACAACTGAAAGTCGTAAGTCTATTGAAAATGAAACGAACATTAAAGTAGGTAGTATTCTTATGGATAACGTGCGAGGTTTTTTAGTCGAAGTTGTCGAGATAAAAGATGATATTCTAATTGTTGTAGATGCAAGTTTAGATCAATTCTTCTTTTCTGGCCTAACATCTATTCTTCAAACTAATCCTGATGGATCAGGAATAAAAGAAACCGATACAGATTTGGATTTATCACTTAGTTTTGGCAAAACATTTAGCATAGCAAATGGTGTAACGGCTACTTTTAACGGAGGGATGAATTGGAAACCTGTTTTCAAAACAAAAGTTAACTATGAAGAAAAAGAAATTGAATTTAGTATAAATCCTGAAATAGGTACTATAGGTGAAAAAGAACATAATGGAGATCAGGACATACATCTGTATGGAGAGATGGTATTGAGGGTGAGCGGTAGTGTGGAAGAACAGACCGATTTTAAACTAGGTTCTATTGAAAAAACTTTTCTGATAGGTCCAATTTATACAACTGTACGAGCAACCCTTATATATCGACCAGAAGTTTTTGCAGCATCTGAGGTAACTACAAAGAGATCTTTAGAATTTAATCTTTATCCCGAATATAAGTTTACCTATGATAATAGAGGACTAAGTGTGAATCGAAATGAGGTTACGTTTGGTTGGGGCAAAAAAGGGTTGTACCCAGAATATCATACAGACCTTAATTTTTCCTTAGGACATGGGTTGTATTTGAAAACTGAGGTGCTCTTTTTTAGGTCACTAAGTATTTTTATAGAAGGTGGAGTGTCTCGTTACACAACATACAAATCAAACGGTATAGACTGGCATATTGGCACCCAAATCAAAGGAAGTGCTCGATTGGGTGTAACTCAAAAAGTTTTTAAAAGTATTGGTCAAGAAGGAACATTGTATGAGGAAGATCATCCTTTAAGCCGTGAATACCGAATTCCAGGAAAATTTGTTGGATTCTATGATGGTTTTAATCAATCTTCAGAGACAGGAACGATTGGTTTCATGGCCTTTCCTGACGATCATGTGGAAGGTGATGACTTGGTAAATCCCACATTAGAGAACTTAAGATCTTTGGGGTATGCAGTATCAAATGTCAATATTTATGGAAGAAGTTCTTTGGCTTTTGTCGAAAATAATTGTGAAGAACCAACCAAATTCAACGGAGAAGTTGCAACTTCTGTAAAAACAGATGATAATGGTTACGCTGAATTTTTGATTAGTAGTGGGCTAAGTGCTTCGCATACCTGTCGTCAAGAAAGATTTGATGATATAAGAACATTTGAGCGTACTTATCAGGAGGGTAACCCCGAAATCTTTTATAAAGATGGAGACGGAGAAGAACATTGGTTAAAGAATGTTGCATGGATAAATAATTAAAACGCTTAGTTTTAAATAGCCTATGGGTATGAAAGATATGTAGAAGCTATTTCAGTGAATGCAAAATTAGATGGACCTCTTTTTATATAATTTGACAATTCAATGTAAAAGTTCTACGGCTGTTGGTGGTGCAAAAGCAGATTCTGAAAAGAAAGCTAACACATCCTTAATTCCTTGAAATTCTTTTTTTTGTATATAAAATACAATAGAAAAAGTGAGGCTTAATAATAACAAACCTCTTTGAATAGCCATTTTTGAACTATCGAAAGTGCCTTGATTGTATTTATTCAAGACATATATTGGAAATGAGGGACATAGTACACCACCCATTCCGGATTAAAGTGAGCATTGCAGTTTTTATTGCAAAACACTTAAGAGTCCCAATGACCTAATAGCTGCATGAAACGACATCTTCGGTCTGAGACCCTATTAACACTAGAAGTTACTTATTTTTGAGACTTCCTTTTCTACCCTATAGAAAGTAGTCTTACCTATTTTTGCTCGTTGGCAAGCTGTATCCATTGAAACTCCTTGATTTTCGTAAAGATGCTTGGCATATTGGTACTTTTCAATTGTATCGGGTTTGGAGCCCTTGGGTCTACCCAAAAGCTTGTTCCGTTTTCTGGCATTATTCAATCCTACCTTCGTCCGTTCACTTATTAGATTTCGTTCGAATTCTGCAACGGCCGCAAAAATTTGAAGTAAAAATTTACCGTTAGCGGAAGTGGTATCGAATTCGGGCTCACTCAAGCTCTTGAAATGCACACCGGCCTCATTGAACCTGTCGATAAGTTCTACCATATTTTTCAGTGAACGAAATACCCTATCATTTTTATATGTCAGGACGGTGTCGCCTTTTCGCATATATTTCAACATCTCGTTCAGGCCTTTTCTATCGTCCCGAGTTCCGCTTGCGATATCGGAATAAATTTTATCACATCCTGCATTTTTCAACAAATCGATTTGTGATTCCAATTTTTGTTCTGGGGTTGATACCCTTGCATATCCGACTACCATAATTAGTTCCGTTAAAGGTTACTTTACGAAACTACTAAAAAGAACGACAAATGGAACTAGAAACAGATATCTTTTGATTAGATTTTAATCGTACCGTAAAACGGCCGTTTTTTGGGACTAGATTTTAAATGTCTATTTATCAAAATGGTCTACTGCCACTTCATCCGCTGTAATCTAACCGCATTTAATATTGCAAGTAACGCCACACCCACATCGGCAAACACGGCTTCCCACATTGTAGCCAAACCACCTGCACCCAAAATGAGAACTATGATTTTGACCCCGAATGCCAACCCGATATTCTGCCAGACGATAAGTCTTGTAGAACGTCCTATTTTTATGGCACGTGCAATCTTTGAAGGTTGGTCATTTTGAATAATAACGTCAGCAGTTTCAATAGCCACATCGCTACCCAAACCGCCCATAGCAATCCCAACATCACTTGCAGCCAAAACGGGAGCATCGTTGATACCATCGCCAATAAAGGCAACCTTTGTATCTGGTTGTTCTTTGAGTTTTTCTACTTCATTGAGTTTATCTTCTGGAAGTAATCCACCCTTTGCCCAATCGATACCTAACTCTTTGGCAACTTGTTGGGTAATGGAATCTTTATCGCCCGAAAGCATAATGATTTTGGAAATCCCCGATTCCCTAATCTGTTTTATGGCTAGATGGGCATCTTCTTTTAATTCATCGGCAATGGTCACGTAGCCTGCAAATTTTCCATCAATGGCGACCATTACAATTGATTCTACGATATTATCCGTTTCTGGAGGCACTTCTATTTTGTTCGAGGTCATTAAGGATTTGTTTCCTACCAAAACGTCTTTCCCGTTAACAGTTCCTTTCAATCCCTTTCCAGCAACTTCTGAGACATCGGTCGCTTCAAAATCCGCTCCGTTCGCCTTGTATTGCAATATCGCCTTGGCAATGGGGTGGGTTGACTGTTCTTCCATTGCCATTAGGTATTTCATAAATTCCGTCTCAGCGAAAGCGGAAATATTTGCCACTTCCTTGATTTTAAAAACCCCTTTGGTAACGGTTCCGGTCTTGTCCATCACAACAGTATTTACCTTTGTCATTGCATCGAGAAAGGATGCGCCCTTGAACAGAATACCGTTTCGGGACGCTGCACCAAGACCACCGAAATAACCCAATGGAATAGAGATGACCAATGCACAGGGACATGAAATCACTAAGAATATCAAAGCGCGATAAAGCCAATCCCTAAATTCATAATCATCAACAAAAAAGTAGGGCAAGAATGTCAGACCGATGGCGAGGAAAACGACGATTGGCGTATAAATCCGTGCGAACTTTCTAATAAACAATTCTGTCTTTGATTTATGAGCGGTTGCATTTTGTACCATATCGAGAATACGCGCAATGGAACTATCTTTAAACTCTTTTGTGGTCTCGATTTCGATTACACCATCCAAATTGATACTTCCGGCAAAAACCTTATCATCCTTGGCGATGGTGTCAGGTTTGCTCTCGCCTGTTAGGGCAGCAGTATTGAAAGACCCTTTTTCTGAAAGCAGAATACCATCGAGTGGTACTTTTTCGCCCACACGCACCTGAATCTTTTCGCCTATCTGAACAGTCTCGGGATTGACCGAAATGAAATCGCCATCACGGTTTACCAAGGCTTCATTAGGACGTACATCGAGCAGCGCTTTGATGTTTCCTTTAGCACGGTTGACCGCAGCATTCTGAAAAAGTTCGCCTACGGCATAAAAGAGCATTACCGCAACACCCTCGGGATATTCGCCTATGGCAAATGCGCCCAAGGTTGCAATAGACATCAATAAAAACTCCGTAAAAAAGTCCCCATTTAAGATGCTATTCCAACCTTCCTTAATGACAGGAAAACCTACAGGAATATAGGCTACCGTGTACCATACGATTCGGACCCATCCCTTAAAGAAAGGAAAGGCATCAAAATAATCAATGGCGATACCGGCTATCAACATTACAAAGCTAAAAATCGCTGGTAAATAAGTTTTGAAATTGGATGCTTCTTCTGGACTGCTGTGATTGTGTCCGTCATCGTGACTGTGCTCGCCCTGGTGTTCCTTCGGGTCTAAATCGCGTAAGTTTACTTTCTTCTTTTTCATAAGTGCAATTTCCTAATTTTTTTGATGCAACAGAAGTGCATTTATTGTCCGCTGCATTTGTCACAGATTCCCTTCAAAACCAAATTTGCATCCTCGGCAACGTAACCCTCAGGAAGGTTGATATGTGGAATCTTATGTTCAGTCAGACAGACCGTTTCATTGCAGTTGCTGCAATGGAAATGTAGGTGCAAATCCTGCTCTATATCACAATTACAGCCCGCCTCGCAAAGCGCAAATTTTGAAATTCCCGTGCCATCGTCTATTTGGTGCACAATGCCGTTTTCCTCGAAAGTTTTAAGGGTACGGTACAAAGTGGTGCGTTCCGCTTTTGCAAAGGCGTTCTCAATATCGGTCAGCGCGATTGCGATTTCCTTTTCGGCCATATATTTGTAAATCAGGATGCGCATTGCCGTAGGCCGCACATTCTTGTTCTCTAAAGTTTTTTCTATTTCTGTCATTGCTCGTTTTTATTTTAGTCCTGATGCCCGCCTTCGGACTTGTTCATTACCGCTTTTAAGGTAAACGCACCATTTAAAACAATTGCAGTAGTGTCCTGTATTTCATCGTATTTTTTTATTTGAACATAGTCGTCCGATTTGATGCCCGGCTCAAAGGCGACTTTTTCATAATCGATTTCATTTCCATCTGTTTCGGTTTTGACAAAGAAATAGGAAGTTCCTTTGTCCGAGACTATTGCCGACGTTGGCAGAACCCGTGTCTTTTTGCTATCCTGCATAATCCTTGCTTCTGTGTACAAGCCTGGTATCAACCATTCATTTTCCTTGAAATGGGCGTGTACCCTAATGGTTTTAGAATCCATATCTAGGTTTCTACCTACCAATGAAACCTCGCCTTCGAAAACAGGACTGTCCTCAAATGCCGGAATAGTAAACTGTACTTTTTGTCCTTTCTTGACCTTGGGAATATCCTTTTGGAATAGTTGCAGCTCCAAGTGCATATGTTCCCTGTTGATGACCTGCATTATTTCCTGTCCCGACATCATTTTCTGGCCGTTATGGGCCGATACCGATGTGACCGTACCCCCAAATGGTGCCCTCAAATAAACCCGGTTCTGAATCTGACCTTCCTCTATTGCGCTTGCACTTATCCCGGCATAACTCAATTGCTCTTTTAATGCCGCCAATTCCGACTTTTTAGCCGAGAACTCGGACTGTGCTTGTTGAAGGTTTTTCTTTGCCCCTACATCGGCATCGTTTAAAATCTGTTGGCGTTCCAGTTCCTGCTCCAAGTAATTAAGGCGACCATAAACACTCAAATATTCCTGTTGCATTTTTACATAGGCAGGGTCTTTCAATTCCACCAATACTTGGCCTTTTTTGACCACGTCGCCCTCCAAGAAATTGATTTTGACCACAAATCCATCCAAAAGGGAAGAAATGGAAGCCATATTGTTGGGCGGGAGCTCTATACTTCCGTTGGCCTCGATAGGTACTTTGATTTCCTCCTGAGCAAAGGTGCCATAGGCAAGTCCGGCATCTTCCGCCTGTGATTGCGTTAGGCTAATATGTCCTTCTTCGTGATGTTCTTTTTCAGCATTTTCTGCCATTATCTCAGTTGTATCGTTCTGATTGTCCTTACAGGCGGTCAACGAAAAAAGCGCAAATCCCAAGACAAATATTTTTGATAAATCTTTCATTTGTATATATTTTAAATGCCCATTTCGGGCTCATTTTATTACTTTTTTGCAGTTAAGTACTCGAGTTCGACTACCGACAGATTGTAATTCAGCAGGGCACCGAACCAATTGGTCTTTATATTGGTCGCCTCCGAAAGACTTTGGATGTATTCAATATAATCAATACCGCCTACTCGGAAGGAGAGCGAAGCCCCGCTTAATAGTTCCTCGCTCATTGGTAGTCCAGTTTCCTTATAATAGGCAACTTGTTGCAACCATTGGACATAATTTGCTGTGGCCGTTGCCACGCTTTTGTTTATGGTCAGTCTTTCGCTTCTCAACAGTTCCTCTTGACGCATCTTATCGATTTTCAAGGCTTGTACGTTTGCTTTTTGGGAATTGAAAAGTAATGGAATGCTGATACCTGCCTGAAAACCATAAAATCCACTTGTACCGTCAACGGTCTGTAAGGAATATTGCAGGTTGATATCAGGTAACCATTGCGACTTTTGGACATCGGTTTCTTCCTCGGCCAGTTTTACCAACTCGCTGCGATAGGAAATAAAAGCATTGTCATCGGTCAGGGCTTCTTCATTCTCGGAATTCAAAATAGGACTATGTTGAATCGCTAATGGATAATCCCTATTAGATATTTCCGAAGCTGTCAACTGTTCCAGTTCCAAAACTGCGGAATTGAAAAGAACCATGGATTCCTTCAGTTTCAGTTCGACTTGCTTTCGTTTACTACTGGCATTTAACTGTTCCAATTTAGTTGTCTCGCCTGTCTGATAACGAAGTTTGGCCGCCTTCTCAAAATTGGCATACAGACTGTCCAGTTGATTATAGAACATAACTTTCTGCCATCCGTTGACCCATTTGTAATAGACCGTTGCCACCTGTTTTTCCAGTTCGTTTTGTTGCAATCGATAGCTTTTTTCGGCAATTTTTGTACGCTGTTTCAATAATTGTGAACGTTGTATATAGGTGGTAGGGAAATCGAATTTCTGGCCAATGCCATAACTATTGATACCGCTTCCTAGATTGGATTGGTCGATACCGTTGCCAGGCACCTCTTCCTCTGAATAGAAAAAATTCGTATTCGAAGGATTGAAGGCTGTTCCTTGCAACTTCCTGTTTTTATAGATATTCAAGCTGTCTGCCTTGAGCAATGGATTGTTTTCCATGGCCCGTTCCTGAATTTGGGCCAGGGAAATTCCATTACTATCTTTTGGGGTCTGCGCTTTCACGGAAAACGAGAAAACCAAAAACACCAAGACCGTTGCTATTGCTGGGTTTATTTTCATCCTTTTGGGTTTTTCAAACCAGCTGTATAGAACCGGTAATACGATTAGGGTTAGCAGCGTGGCGGTAAACAGACCGCCAATGACGACCGTTGCCAGAGGTCTTTGTACTTCAGCACCCGAAGAACCGGAAAGAGCCATAGGCAGAAAGCCAACGATATCGGTTACGGCGGTCAGAAAAATAGGCCGTAATCGTGATTTGGTCGCTTTTCTGATTCGGGTCTTTAGGTCGTTTACTCCGTCCGCTTTCAGTTCGTTCAAACTGCTTATCAATACTAGACCGTTGAGCACCGCTACCCCGAATAGGGCAATAAAGCCGACTCCTGCGGAAATACTGAATGGCATCCCCCGCAGCCAAAGCGCGAATACGCCCCCGACTGCAGCAAAGGGAATGGCGGTGTAGATTAATAGCGACTGCTTCAAAGAGCGAAGGCTGATGAACAGGATGACAAAAATGAGCACCAAGGCCAAGGGAACGACCAGAGCAAGGCGTTTTTTCGCCCGTTGCAAGTTTTCGAACTCTCCGCCATAAGTAACCGAGTAGCCCGGTGGCAGGTCGAGTTGTTGTTGTATCGTATTCTGCATTTCCTCGACCAGAGATTGGGTGTCCCTATTGCCCACGTTGACCCCGATAACAATACGACGCCTTGTATCATCACGCGAAATCTGGGCGGGTGCATCCTCAAAACTAATATCGGCCACTTCCTTGAGCGGAATTTTTTGACCGTTCGCAAGTGGTACGTATAGGTTCTGAATGGAGGCAATACCATCACGGGACTTTTCCTGCAGCCGAACCGTTAGGTCGAACCTTCTTTCGCCCTCAAAAACCTTTCCTGTAGTTGCCCCTGCGAAAGCTGTACTGACAATCTGATTGAGTTCGCGAATGGTAAGGCCATACTCTGCCATTCGGCTACGTTGGTAATCGATAACGATTTGTGGTAGGCCCACGACCTGTTCCACAAGAACATCAGCGGCACCTGTAATGCCCCTGATAATTTCAGCAGCTTGGTTTCCTTTTTCCTGTAACAATTCCAAATCCTCGCCGTAAATTTTTACGGCGATGTCCTGTTTCACTCCCGTCATTAGTTCATTGAAACGCATTTCGATAGGCTGTGAAAATTCTACATCTACTCCCGGAATTACGGACAGGGCTTCCTCCATTTGTTCCGCCAATTCTTGTTTGCTTTCGGCCGATACCCATTCGTTCTTATTTTTAAGGCTTACCATAATATCCGCACCTTCTATGGGCATTGGGTCGGTAGGGATTTCTCCCGCCCCTATTTTCGTGACAACGGTTTCGACCTCTGGAAATTCTTCCTGTAGAATAGCTTCCAGTTTGGTCATATTTCTGGTCATTTCCGAAAGGGAAGTACCTGGTGCCATACGGGTTTCCAATGCAAAATCCCCTTCATCCAGTTTTGGGATAAACTCCCCGCCCAATGTCGAGAATATGAAAAGGGCAATCGCCAAAAGAAAAACTGCACCCATGACCACAAGTTTTTTAGCGGTCAATGCCCAATCCAAAACAGGGCGGTACTTACGTTCCAACCATCCCATGAATTTGTCGCCCCATGTTTTTTTATCCAATTTTTTGGAATACAATAGGCTGGCAGCAATCATCGGAACGTAGGTCAGACATAAAATCATCGCCCCAATAATGGCGAATCCGAATACCAACGCCATTGGGCGGAACATCTTCCCTTCGATACCCGTAAGTGTTAGGATAGGGATAAAGACAATCAGAATGATAATCTGACCGAAAATAGCGGCGTTCATCATCTGGGAAGATGATTTAAAAGCTAGCTTGTTTACCTCGGTTTTGCGTTCCTCTTTGGATAGATTTTTGAGCGTGGCAAGCCTTGCCACTATAAGGACGACCATTGCTTCGATAATAATGACCGCTCCATCTACTATAATCCCAAAATCAATAGCCCCCAGACTCATTAGGTTGGCCGAAACGCCGAAGGTGTTCATCATCCCCAAGGCAAACAACATCGAAAGTGGAATTACGGATGCCACGATAAGTCCTGAACGCCACGTTCCCAATAGAAATACCAAGAAGAATATCACGATAAGTCCACCGATTATCAAATTTTCTGAAATGGTAGATGTCGTTTTCTCCACTAGGCGGGTACGGTCGAGAAAGGGTTTAATCGTTATACCTTCCGGCAGGGTCTGCTGGATTTTTGCAACGTTTTCCTTTACTCGGGTAATTACCTCGGCAGAGTTGGCATCCTTCAGCATCATCACAATACCTACAACTGTTTCGCCTTTTCCATCCTTGGTTGCCGCTCCGTATCTTGGTGCTTTACCAACTCCCACTTTCCCGATTTGTCCTACGGTCAGCGGTACTCCGTTCCTGTTGGTAATTACGGTCCGGCGTATGTCGTCAAAATCCTTTGCCAATCCTTTACTGCGTATATAAAAAAGCTCGGAGCCTTTTTCAATATAGCTTCCTCCCGTATTGGCATTATTCTGTTCTAGGGCATTGAACACTTCTGGTAAAGTGAGGTTGTAAGAGTTGAGTACAGAGGGGTCAATGGCAACTTCATACTGCTTGATATAGCCTCCCCAACTACTGATTTCGACTACACCGGGGGTCATACTCAGTTGACGTTTTACAATCCAGTCCTGTATGCTTCGTAACTTGACGGCATCGTACTGGGATTCATAGCCCGATTCAACCTCTAGGGTGTACTGATAGATTTCCCCAAGCCCCGTAGATATGGGTCCGATGGAAGGCGTTCCCAAATCGGAACCGATGTCTTCTTCGGCCTCTTTTAATTTTTCGTTGACGAGTTGCCTCGGAAGATAAGTTCCCATATCTTCCTCAAAGACCACGGTAACAACGGAAAGTCCGAAACGGGATATGGAACGGATTTCTACCACTCCGGGAATATTGGCCATTGCCAGTTCCACAGGATAGGTAATGAACTGCTCGACTTCTTGGGCCGCAAGGTTCTGGGACGTAGTAATGACCTGTACCTGATTATTGGTAATATCGGGTACGGCATCAATGGGTATTTGATTGAGCGAGTAAACTCCCCAGCCCGCAATGAGCAGGGTAAATAGCCCTATTATAAGTTTGTTATTGATTGAAAAATCAATGATTCTATTAATCATAGGTTACAGCGTTAATTCAGTTAAAAAAAATAGGTGTGTTCTTCCGTGAATTCGATAGTTATCGAAACGAAAGCTTCAAAAAAGGATATAGTTATCCTATGTAAACTGAATTATGCTCGTGGGGGTTGTAGAAGAGAGCGTGAAATGTCTTTGCCAAGACTATCGAAATGGGCAAATATTTCTTGGCTAACTGAAGGTTGAAAGGGTTTGAAGTTGGCGAGACCTAAATCCACAATGTGAACATGGCAACAATGGCATTGACAGAAAGGGGAACATAGCTCGCACTCCTGGTCATGTTCGCCATTGAAATCGATAACAGAAACCTCTTGTGTATCATCTGCAACATTTGCAGTATCGCTACAAGGCACTAAATTAAGTGCTAGAAAGTAGATGGATAGTATGAGTGCAATTGTTTTCACTTTGCAAAGATAACCGAATTTTCGTGCAACTGTGTTGCAAAGATTCCATCGGTTTTGTAAAAGGAACGTTTTTCAGCACTACTTCTGTAAATACTTGGGTGTATTTAATCCCACCTTTAATTAAAATTTCAAAAAAATATTTACTCATTTAATTCTCAAATAACATAATATATTACTGAATATCAGTTTTATATGTCATTAAAATAGTTTATCCGCTATGAACTAGTTGCATTTACTTCTGGAATAGTTGCATTTAGTTCTGGAAAGTTGCATCCTCTTTTGTAACTCACAATTTTACCGTTGCTGTCAGCTTATTATTACACCCGTATAGACTATAAAGGCCAAGTTGGGTTGTTTTGCAATTATGTAATTGCAGAGCTTTTTCATGGCCAAAAAAGAAAATTATTAAAACCAAAAGCCCAGTACTCATAGGGTTCCGGATTAAGTTTACCGTTTATACAGCTTTGAGGTCACTAGGCCAAGTTGCGTATTTAATTATCCACTATTAGCTTAATCAATGTCGGCTTACCTTGATTCATGCCTACACCAACGAAATAGACACCATTTCTTAATGTGGATACGGGAATATCGTATGTACCGTCAGCGGATAGCACATCAGGTGCGTCGAAAACAGCTATAAATCTTCCACCAACATCGTGCAAATATATGTTTAAGACCACCATATCTGCTGGTGTATTAATTACGCTTATTTTGGCAACACCACCTTTAGACGGGTTTTCGACCAAGACAGCTTCCATCTCACCAGAGGTACCTTCGGTCACTGTAATGGACAATGTGGCCGTACTTGTAAGGTCTCCCTCATCTGTGACAGTCAAGGTAACGGTATAAGTGTCAGCCTCATTATATGTGCAAATTGGATTCACTTCGGTGGAAGTACCTCCATCTCCAAAATCCCATGCATAGGCCACTACGCCAACATCATCGGTAGAGTTACTACCTGTAAAAGTGACCTCTAGAGGTGAGACACCTGTTAAAGGAGCTGCTTCCGCGACTGCAACCGGAGGCATGTTTCCACCTTCAGAGCTGACCGTAACTGTTACCTCATCAAAACCTGTTTTATTTTCATCATCTATGACAGTCAATCTAAACACATAACTACCTAAAACCAGATCACTAGCCGCCAGATTCGCAGTTGTTTCCGCGGCCAAAGTGGCTGTAGTGGGACCGCTCACTTGTGTCCATTGATAGCCTGTAATCGAGCCACCATTGGGGTCGGTTCCGGAACCATTCAATGTGATACTATTAGAGGGAAGAACGACCGTCTGATCTTGACCGGCATCGGCAATAGGATCGTTGCTAACCGTTGGAGGCGTTGTATTTTCATATATTCTTGGTCCCATATGCTGTAGCCAACCATTCGAAACCACATCAAGGTCTCCATCATTGTCAATATCGGTAACTCTGGCGCCATCGTGATGTTCCAAATTGAGTGATCCATCATCGATAATTTGCGTTTCCCAATCGCCTGTGCTACAAAGATCGTTCTCGAAAATAATCAATCTACGATTGGCCAACCACTCACCCACAACAATATCTTGATCTCCATCGAAATCAAAATCGATAGCAAAGATGCTAAGGCTTCCTGCAATATCGGTTGCGAGAATATTTCTTACCCAAGGCTGCGTTGGGTCCGCAGGTGCGGCAAACCAAGCAAATTCCGAGTTATTCGGGTTGCTTCCCAATCCCAATTGACCAACAACCGCATCCAAGTCACCATCTCCATCAAAATCGGCCAATTGAGCACGATCCGGAGTGGTAACATAGGTAATTCCCGTTGCGAAGGTTTCCCATGTTCCACCACCATTATTTCGCAACCAATTGATTCCTTGAAAAAGATCGAGATCACCATCTCCGTCTATATCACCGGCTTGAAGATCTTCTCCTGCAGAATCGGGGTTGATATCTACCAAACTCCACGTACCTGTTGTCGGGCTCGCTGATGGAGTAAGCATTTGAACGGGTGATCCCGTAGATTCGGCACCATTCCAATTAATGGCCATCTGATACCCAGAACCAAAATCGCCTCCTGCAAGCCCAGCTAAAAAGGGCTCACTATAATTTGTATTTCCAGCGGGGATATTGGTAAATACCGTAAAATCACCAGAGCCATCGTTCTGCGCCCATAAAAGCTGGGCACTTTCATATTCGTTGTCTGGTGCGATTCCCAATGCTGTTCCCAACAAATCCATATCGCCATCACCATCGAAATCGTAAACGTGAACAACATTTCCAAAAGTACCTCCAATAGTGTTTTTTTGCCAGTTTCCAGAAGCAGAACCAGGATTTTTATACCACCAGCCGCCTGTTACAATGTCCTTGAGGCCATCGCCATCCAAATCATCATCGGCAAAAGTATATACTGCAGTGTACGGATTTTGATCTAGTTGATGGACTACCCAAGAATCAGGGAAGTCCGTTTCATTACAGACCGGTTGATCTGTAACCGCAATCATCACTTCGTCAAAAATACCTGTGGGCGAGTGATCGGCAAAGAAAAGTTCGACACGGATCGTATGACTTCCGATACTCAAACCACTTAGCTCTATTGGATTATGGCTATAATATGGATCCATCATCATTCCATCTATATAGTAATGTATATGTGTGTCTCCCTCTTGAATTGTCCAATTTTCCACCATGAATGCGATTTCGAATGGCTGATTGACACTCCATCCATTTTGGGGCGAGGTAATCATTATATCGGGTGTCGATGCAAAAGCATCTGGGGGCAATATTTCGATAGCCGACAATTTTGGATTTTCGTTGACAGATGTTAGCGTGATACTCGCAAATCCATCAGTAATAGAAATATCGTCCAACTCCTTCTTAAGAGCTGTCGCCGGATCTACTTCTGCGGAGATATCAAAATTGGTCAGTACGGGATTGCCTTCTATAGTCACGTTAAAAACACGTGTACCGGGGCCACCAGGCACACTACCAATTCCAAAATACAGTTCAGCAAAATGTAAACGAATATCATATTCGCCAGATACGGGTACAGGAATTTCATATGAGAAGCTGCCGAAACGTTCTGTTTGATAAAGTTCATCTTGTGTCGTACCATTTATAGGTAGCGAGGCACTGAAGAGACTTCCACCAGTGGAATATTGGTCCGCAATAAAGGTTTCGGCACCATACGTCAATTGGGGACCTCCCACGTTGATTCGAATAGAACTTATGATAGAAAATGAATAATTTCCGGTAACAATTGGTATTCCAGAAATGTTTTGAACATCGTTAACCGTCAGATTGTAGGTCGTATCACCTCTCAACGGAGAAACTGTTAAAAAAACGGTCAGTCCATCTGATTGCAAAACCGCGGAAGAAATGGTAATACCGTTGTCTATCGCATAGTTTGAAACCTGATTCGCAGTAGTCCCGGTAACATACTCTGAAAATTGGACTTTGACCTGTGTGGAGCCCATTGCCTCAACAGAGGATATCTCAGGTGGAGAACTGTCGGTTGACACTCCATCTCCGATAAATTCCACATAATTCAGATTAAAGATATCTTGCGTACCGCTAGTACTTTTAAATACGAAAAATAGATCGTTTTTTCCGACAGGTGCCGTAAAGGTAGATTCCATGGCCTGCCAATTGCCCAAGCCACCGGTTGAAGGTACAGTGGTGGTTGCCAAAAGAGTTCCAGTAGGGCTTCCCAACCTAAATTCTATGGCACCTCCTGCCGTTGCGGCCGCCACCTTATATTTCACAGCTGTCATGTTCAACAAATTGCGTGCTGAAAAAGAAATATACCCATTGTTGTCGACGTTCAAGGCTTCTGATCCGCCTTCCAAAGGATCGGTATTTGAGATTATAGTGGTCCCATTTTGAGTATCAAAGTATTCAGCCTCTTTACGTTTCGGGTGCAATAAAATTTGGTCAAAAGCCGTTAGATCACCCTGATCTGTATAATTAGCATTTAATACATAGAAAATGTCCATCTCCCCTGTAATATCATGTCCGTCGTAAGCCAAAGTAAAATTCTGAGGACAGCCTGTCATGGTGGCTAAGTCATGAAAATGATTTAGGTGGCCAAGAGCAGGAACCATATTAACATCGTTGCAGTCGATTCCGGAACCGGTAGATCCGTCCTCAGCATCCGTTACAATTAAATCTATTGATATGTCATCTCCCCAACCAATGAATCCGCCGTCAGCAGGTGAATTATAAGAAAATGTGGCGGCAGTATTGCCAGCATAGATTGTGATATTATTTACCCCGAATGCGCCGCCTGGGTCCGTAACTGTTAATTTCGCATTAAAGGTTCCTGCCGTATTGTAAACGTAGGTCGGGTTTTCTGCATTGGAATCTGTATTTCCATCGCCATCAAAATCCCATTCATATGTCAAAGGGCTATCCCCATTCGGATCACTCGTTCCAGCACTAAAAAAATTAACCGTCAAGGGCAATGAACCGCTAGTTACATCAGAACCAATAAACACGGTTGGGGGGGCATTTGAAGTAATACCCGTATAATCAACCCTGATTAACTTACCAGTACCTACATTTTGGGGGCAACAACCAGCACCGTACGCCAAAATATACATCTTACCGTCAGGGCCGAATTCCATGTCAATAAACCCGTCGCCAGACCCAGAGGGAAATACAGCCGGTGCGAACAAATCATTACTTATTATATCTCCTTGTGTATCCATTTCAACAGCCCATATATTACTCGAATTGAAATCGTAGTAGAAAAAAACCTCATCGAATTCAACCGGAAATCTTTGGTCATCGGTCAGTGCACCATCGTAATAATATCGAGGGCCGGCAAAATGACTTTTGTGAAAAAATTCCATCCAAGCCGGTTCGGCAGGAGGTAGAACTGTGACCCCTGTATTCCATGTGGAAGTATTTTCCGGGGCGGCGGGGTCGTTGTAAAATGGTGACGGCGTGCGATAGGAGACCTGATAGGCATCGTTGTCGACACCAGAAAAATATGGCCAGCCATAGTTGCCTGCAGTTTTAACCAAATTCATTTCATCAAGACCCTCTGGACCAAGTGCACTTTGAGCGTTCGCATCGGGGCCTACTTCTCCCCAAAACAGCCAATCAGTATTCTCTTTATCGACAAAAATACGATACGGGTTTCTCGCACCCATCACATATATTTCTGGTAGCGTGTTTACAGTTCCCACCGGAAAGAGATTTCCGGCAGGTATGGTATACGAACCGTCGGTCTGGGGAGTTATCCGAAGGATCTTACCCCGCATATCGTTGGTATTGCTCGAACTTTTCTCAGTAGTAGCAGAAATTTCTGTCTCATTATGAGAGGCGTAGGCATCGCTATAGTACGAATTATCGCCAACCGCGATATACAGGTTACCCTGTGAGTCAAATGCCATATCTCCTCCCGAATGGTAGCTGATAATCCGTTGAGTACCCCACTCCAACAACACAATCTCGGAAGACAGGTCCAACACATCGCCGTTCATGGTGAACCGCGATACTCTGTTGGTCGACTGGCCGAGCACAGCATAATGTAGATAAATGTAATTATTAACGATAAAATCTGGGTCGAATGCAATGCCCAATAAACCTTCTTCGAACTCATGAAAGACTGGTAACGTTCCAGCTGAAACAGAGGTCTGGGTATCCGTTTTGTAAATTATTACTTCGCCGTACCGATCAAGGATAAATATACGCCCATCTGGTGCGAATTGCATAGTTGTAGCATTGGCCAACCCTGTCAGCAAGGGTACTTGCTGAAATTCATCAGGAAGCTGTGCATTAATTGTAATCGAACTTGTTAGGGCCAGGAGCAATACCAAATTTCCTAAAATTCCATATGATATGTGTCTAAATTTAGAATAGAACAAGTGCCGTATTGGAAAGAAAACCGTATTTCGAGTGTAAAAAGAGTAGATTTTTCCAATAATCAAATTAATAGTTATAGCAATTTTAATCCTTGAAGCTAGATTTGGGAGGGAATCTAACAGTTGTAGCGAATATTTTCTGCCTGTTTTCTTCCAAATATTATCATGATATTCTGCAAGTTTATTGAAATCTTCTTTTTTCTCTGCGATTTTTTTAGGTAAATATACTATAAGGATATTACCAAATATTTCCTTCAATTTATTTTTCATTACTCCTTTTTTTGTTGTTTTTTAATTTACTAGTTCAACTCTTGTTTTAACAAGGTGATTTGCCAGGAAACTCCAAACTTGTCTTGAACCAAGCCATTTCGGATTTTGTCGTTGTGGTGTGAAAGCTCATTTAAATAATAATCGACTTCAACTTGGGTTTCACAATTGACAATAATTGAATTACTTGTTGAAAATGATAAGTCTTTATAAATTGTACTATCCAATGCGGCGAATTTTTTTCCTAACAGATAGAATTGTCCATGCCTTATTTTTCCATTTTGAAACTTCCCCCTGCCTTCATATCGCAGCAAGAGTTCTATTGTAGAATCGAAAATGGAGCTGTAAAAGCCAATTGCCTCTTCTGCCCTACCATATTGACTTCCGCAAAACATTAGGGTGGGCGTTATTTTTTGCCCCATATCAGATAACTCACCTAATGACAATTGCCATGAAACACCGTATTTATCTTCAACCCAACCGTATTTAGCGCTCCACGGATAGGTTTCGATAGGCATTAAAATGTTTCCATTGTCTGCGAGTTTTTCCCAAATTGTATTTATTTCATCCACAGTTTCACACATAACATAGAAAGACATTGTCGCATTAGGACTTTTGCCAGAAACATCACCTAAGGCCATAATGGTGAAGTTCTCAATTTCAAATACTGTCGCAACACTAGTTTTCTGTTTAATTTTAGAACTTGGAAACGTGTCGCAGTAAAAGTTAACCGCCTCATTAATTTCATGACCAAACCAAATGCAAGGAATTATTTTATTTTTCATTTTTAAATAATATATGGTTAGTTATTAATTTTTAATTCATTCCTTCATTCCCCGTCAATGCATTTCCATCATTTTCATTCATCATTTATTTTTTACCTCATAACTGTTCGGCTACATCAATGGTGAAATTGCCATTCATTATTATTTCATCACTCCAATTTTAATACTCTTAAAATTAAAATTTCTCTCTTATTGCTTCTTCTATTCTATTCTCAGCATCTCAAAAGTTATGGATACATGACCCGATTTCATATATACTATCGTATCTCCTCAATCACACTACCACAAGTCAACATATCAGCACCATAATATGGATTTTTGATTTCTTTATCTGTGCTTAACCAAATTGCACCTTTGTTGCTATTGCCCATAGGACATTTTTGAACATACATTATTTCTGAAGGAGATTTTATATTCATTACAATAGCCACTATATTTTCGTTTAAAACCACCAACCTAGCTCTTTGATTTTTTAAATCTGAATTAGAAAAGATAGCATCGAGCATTTCAATGCTCTTAAATAGATGTGAAGTTTCCATTTTACCCAAATCACTTACTTCTATGGCTTTCATTTTTTCTAATGTTGTTCTTGCTAAAACAGAGACTTGATTTGCATCACTAGTTACAAAGGCCTCCACCATTTTAAAATACGGTTTTAATGCAGCTTGAAAAGCTGTTTCAAATGCCTTTGGTAGTTTCATTTCCATTATTGAAATTGCATTGGATTCATTTTCTGTATCTGCCTGCATTCCTATATGACCTTCGTGACCCATCATTGTTTTACCACCTGACTTGTTCATCATTGACTTCTTGCCCTGTAATTGCGCCGCTGCATCTACCGTAAATGTACCATTGGTCACAATTTCCTCTCCATTTTCTAATCCTGAAGTAATCGTAAAATTATCTCCGTTACGAAGCCCAACAGTAACTTCTCGCATTTCAAAAACAGGCCTATTTGGAATTGGTTTTACGTATACTAAAGAACGTTCTCCTGTCCATAATACAGCACTTGCTGGAATATTCAATGATTCCCCCGGAGCTTGGGCTGAGTCTTTTATCTTTCCAGAAACAAACATCCCGGGCTTGAATAAATGTTCGTTGTTATTTAAGATTGTACGCACGGTCACCGTTCTTGTACTACTATTCAACAAAGGGTCAATAAATGATATGACTGCATCAAATTCCTTTTTAGGGTATGCGCTCGTGGTAACCTTTATTTTCTGTCCTTTTTTAAATTGTGAAATTTGATTCTCATACGCATCGAACTCTACCCAAACTGAATTAAGGTTACTTACTTTTAGAATAGGCTGACCCTGTTTTAAATAATCACCTTCTGCCGCCATGACCATCGCTACTGTTCCTGAAACCGTTGCATATAATGGGAATTTTTCACGTACTTCTCCCGTTGACTCTATATTGTCAATTTGACTTACAGAAAGCTTCCATAGTTTCAACTTATTACGAACAGCCTTATATAAAGCCGGTTGAGATTCTTTTAAAGAAGTCGCTGTAATTAATTCCTGTTGAGCAGCTACAAGATTAGGGGAATAGATTGTTGCTAATAATTGCCCTCTTTTTACTTCTTGCCCTTCAAAACTTACATTTAATTTCTCCAAACGACCATCAAAATAACTTGCTTGAATAGCATTATTTTCCTCATTTGTAGCAATTTTACCAGATAGTGAAATTACCCCTTCTTCATTACCTTCCAGAAGGTTTCCAACAATGGTAGTTTCAATATTTGCTAATGCCATTGCATTTTCTGTCATTTTGATTTGATTTGCAGCTAGGCCTTCAGCACTAGTTTCAGCTGGAATTAAATCCATACCACAAATAGGGCAATTACCAGATTCTGGTTGCATAATCTGCGGGTGCATTGAACATGTCCACATTTCATTCGTTGAAGCCTCAGAATGGTCGTGGGCGTCCATTATTTTTTGATTGGTTGTATCGGAGTTATTTCCGAAAATCAGGTAACCTGCTAGTAGTCCAATAATTACTGCGATACCTAGATATAGGATGTTTTTTTTCATAGTACTATTTATTTTTCGTTTTCGAGGCGTTGAATCATCGCCTTCATTTCTTCAATTTCCCTTTTTTGAGCCTTAATAATATCGTTGGCTAATTTTTTCACTTCCGGGTCTTGAATGTCTGCGCGTCCGCTGGTTAAAATAGCTATGGAATGATGCGGAATCATTGCCTTCATCCATAAAACATCTCCTACTATTGGAGCTTGCGCCCTAACAAGTCCCAGTGCAGTTCCAAAAAGAGCAATGCTTCCTAGGACAATAGCAATGTTTTTCTTCTTGTTGGTATACATATTGCGCATAGCAACAAACATTATTATGGCCATGGTCGCTATACCTAAACAACTCATGTAGAATCTAGTCAAGCTAAAATATACATGGTCTATCTGATAGGTATTTAAGTACATCGTCATGTACATAGCTATGAATGACGCTGCAAGCATCGCTACAAATTTGGTGTAATTCCCTTTTTTCATTTCGTTATGATTTTGTTCTTCTGAATTCATTTTTTTTTATTAATTAATTGATTTTGTTTTGAGCCTGAGCGCGTTTACAATTACTGAAACAGAACTAAAACTCATTGCTAATGCGGCAATCATTGGTGATAGGAGAATTCCAAAAAATGGAAACAAAACCCCCGCCGCTATGGGTACACCAAGTGTATTATATATCAAAGCGAAAAATAGATTTTGCTTGATATTTCGCATTACTTTATCACTTAAATTCCTTGCTTTTACAATACCGTGTAAATCTCCTTTAACAAGCGTAATCATTGCACTCTCAATGGCTACATCTGTTCCAGTACCCATTGCAATACCTACGTCACTTTTGGCGAGTGCCGGCGCATCATTGATTCCATCGCCTGCCATTGCCACAACGTGTCCTTCTTCTTGTAACTTTTTGACTTCTTCCAGTTTGTTTTCTGGTAACATTCCAGCCTTAAAATTAGCAAGGTTGAGTTCGCTTGCTACCGCTTGCGCTGTATCATGATTATCACCTGTAAGCATTATTACTGAAATACCTTTGTCCTGAAGTTCTTTGATTGCTTTGGCACTTGTAGTTTTAATTTTATCGCCTATGACTACATATCCAGCAACTTCACCATCTACTGCCATATAGGAAACGGTTTTTCCTTGTTTTTGAAATGATTGTGCTTCGGCTTCCATTTCTGATGAAATCGTTGCATTCGCATATGCCATCATCTTTGCATTTCCTAAATCGAGTTTTTTCCCTTCAACCGTTCCTTCTACTCCTTTTCCTGTAACCGCACTAAAATCAGCTACTTTAAGGATTTCTATTTTTTGTTCTTTCCCGTACTTAACAGTAGCTTCCGCAAGTGGATGTTCGCTAGAACTATTCAAAGAGGCTATAAGTTGGGTTATTTCATTTTCTAAAAATGAATCGTTAAACGAACCCATTTTTTCAACTGTTGGTTTTCCTTCAGTAATAGTTCCTGTCTTATCAACTATCAAAGTATCTACTTTGTCCATTTTCTCTAAAGCTTCGGCGTTCTTAATCAAGACACCATTTTGAGCACCTTTACCAACACCAACCATTACTGACATTGGTGTTGCTAATCCCAAAGCGCAGGGACAAGCAATAATCAATACAGCAATGGCATTTACAAGCGCATAAACATAAGCTGGTTCTGGACCCCAAATCGCCCAAACTGCAAAAGTGATTAGAGAAATGATTACCACTACAGGCACAAAGTATCCTGAGACGGTATCTGCTAATTTCTGAATAGGTGCACGACTACGACTAGCATCATTTACCATATGGATAATTTGAGAAAGCAAGGTATCGCTACCTACTTTTTCGGCTTTCATCAGAAAGGACTGATTTCCGTTAATAGTTCCGCTGCTTACCTTATCATCTTCGGCTTTGTTAACTGGAATAGGTTCACCAGAAATCATTGACTCATCTACGGTGGTGCGACCTTCTGTAATTACTCCATCCACAGGAATTTTTTCACCTGGTTTCACACGTAGCACATCGCCTTTTTGAATTTGGTCTATGGAAACTTCTTCATCCTTTCCATCAACAACTCGTATTGCTTTATTAGGAGCCAATTTCAATAGTTCTTTTACGGCTGAATTGGTTTTACTATGCGCTCTAGCTTCTAAAACCTGACCCATTAATACAAGGGTAAGTATTACTGTTGCAGCTTCAAAATAGACATGTACTGCTCCTGAATAAGTTTTAAATTGTTCAGGAAAGAAATCAGGAAACAGCATCCCAAATACACTAAACAACCAAGCTACACCGGCACCGATACCGATGAGTGTGAACATATTTAGATTCCAAGTTTTGATACTTTTATAAGCACGTTCAAAAAACATCCATGTGGCATAAAACACAACAGGAATAGATAAGCCAAACTGAATCCAGTTCCACCATTTTTGTTCCATTACATCATATAGAGGATTGTTTGGAATCATCTCGCTCATGGCGATTAAGAAAATAGGTACTGTAAAGGCTACCGCTACCCAAAATTTCTTTAGTAACTTTTTATAGGTCTTCTCTTCTGCTGAACTATCTGCTTCCATAGGGACTAAGTCCATTCCGCAAATAGGGCAAGCTCCAGCTTCGTCCTTGACAATTTCTGGGTGCATTGGACAAGTCCATTGTTCTGATGTGGTTGTTGATAGATTTTGCTCTTCAACTAAATCCATTCCACAGACAGGACAGTCTCCAGATTTGTCGTAGGTTTTGTCTCCCTCACAATGCATTGGGCAGTAGAAAGTGCCAGTTCCTTTACCTTTAAGTTTTTCGTTTTTTTCTTTCGCGGAAGCGGTATCGTTTTGATGATGTCGCTCTCCAGGTTTGTGGATAGAATAAGTACCACCTTCTTTTTTAAGGGCATCTTGGAATTTTTCAATAGGAATATGTGATTCCATTTCAATGGTAGCTTCAGCTTTTTCTAAATTCACAGTAGCCTTTGAGACACCTTTCACTTTGGAAAGTGTTCCTTCTACGTGACTGCGACAACCGTTGCAGGTCATTCCTTGAATGTGATAAGTGTGTTTCATAGTTTCCGTAATTTTACATTTTCATTTGTTCATCTTTATTGTTTTCCATTCCCATATTCATATTTCCGTCCTTATCTGTATGCGATTTCATAAAAATAAATTGAGAAAGAAAAATGAGGGCAATACCAATTGCTGCAACTATAAGCACAAAAGGGTCGTTAGTATATTTTAAATAGATAAATGCTGCCAAAACAACAACATCCAACAGTATGGCAATTATTGGAATAATCGGGTTGAATTTTACTTCTTTTTTTAGATGCTTAAAAAGTCCCCAATGAATGGCGATATCCATTATCAAGTAGAAAATGGCTCCAATCGAAGCTATACGAGTTAAATCGAACAAAATCGTAAATAGTATGGCTAATGAAACGGTAAAAATCAGCGAAGGATTTTTAAGTTTCTTAATTCTGTTCATATCAGGAACTTGTTTCATATTGCTTAACATTCCCAACATTCGTGAAGCAGAATATACGCTGGCAATTACGCCGGAAACTGTTGCGACAATGGCTAGTAAAATAGTTAAAGTTGAACCCCAGTCGCCAAATAGAGGTTTTGCTGCTGCTGCCAAAGCATAATCTTTTGCTATTATAATTTCTTCAATACTCAATCTACCAACAACCGATAATGCCAAAACAACATAGATGATTGTGCAAACGACAATTGAAATAATAATGGAACGTCCTACATTTTTATGGGGATTTTTAATATCGCCTCCTTGATTTGTAATGGTCGTAAATCCTTTGTATGCAAGGATAGACAAGGCTAATGCGGCAACAAATCCAAAACCTTCAGGCAGGGAATGGCCATTGGCAGCACTATAATTACCTGTGATCGTAGGTAAACCAGAAATAACCAATCCTGATATAGCAAGTACTGCAATACCGACTACTTTAATAATTGCTGTAAAAGTGGCGGTAGCTTCAATAACCTTGTTGCCCGAAATATTGATTATATATGCAGCAACAATAAGAACTACGCCCAATGCAGATGCGTAACCCGCATATTCTTGCGGAAACAGTCGTAACGCATACGCCCCAAAAGTACCTGCCACTAAACTTTCTGAAACAACCATTGACACATACATCAGCAATGAAAAAGAACCAGCAAGTGTTCCCGGTAAATATGCCTTGGTCAAAAATTTCGCAACACCGCCAGAAGAAGGATATGCGTTTGAAAACTTAACATACGAATAGGAACTAAAGCCAACTACAACTGCACCTGCGATAAATGCGATTGGGAATAAATCGCCGACTAATTCTGCGATTTGACCCATTAGCACAAAAATACCTGCGCCAATCATTACGCCTGTACCCAAGGAAACAGAGCCTAATAATGAGAGTTTTTGATTAGTTTGCTTTAACATTTTTATTTAATTATTTTTCTCGATATCACTTTGACGACCATCAAAATGCCACTAGTGTATTCTATATGTGTGTTTCATATTATCTTAATTTTTTTCGCATAGCTTCTGAGATGTTTTCTGCATAAACGCCATATGCATCTACTAATAATCCTATAATTCCATTTTTTGATGAAATAGCGTAAAGAACGCTGTTATCATCGGTACTGCTCATTCCTTCAAAACGGTGCATCTCATCGACATCAAAATCTTCTGGATGTAATTTTAGTTTTAGGGCATTGCATTCAATGTGACCCGAACATAAATTAAGATCAATGGTATAACCTTGCTCTCGTAAATAGGTCATTGTCTCGGAAAGCGTATCGAATGTTTTCATAGATGTATGCATTAAAAATTTATTTTAAACTTTCCTTTAAATTGGTCATATATTGAATTACCCTTTCTTTTTCAGATTCTGAAAAAATGGCATTCCTATGAATAAGCGTATAGCTTTCCATAGGCATCTCGCCACTTTCTATTTGTTTGACAATAGATCGTAACTTACTTTTCTTTCTTCTATCTGAATAATCGTCCCACTCATTAAAATTCAATTCTGCTTTTCCTTCTTTGATGTGGTTTTCCAAAAACCAAGCTGCTGGCTGAATTTTGCTGTACCAAGGATATGCTGTATTATTACTGTGGCAATCATAGCAGGAAACCTGTAGCGAATTTTTAATCGCTACAGGTACTATATTTACTGACATAAAATCAGTCTGTAGGACGATTTCACTCCGATTGTAATCAATAGGGTAAAATTGAATAATCACAAACGCAATTAGTGTAGTCCAAGCTATGATTTTTACAATTTTCACTTAATTGATTTCACGTTGTACTTTACCACACTTCAACATTGAGCTTCCATAATACGGATTTCTAACTTCTTCCTTAGTGCTTAACCAAGCTGTACCACCATCATACATAGGGCAGAACTGCTCATAGAGCTTTTTTTCAGTTCCGGTAATGGCGACCATATCGGTTACATCTTTACTTAACGTTTTAAAGTGCTCACGTTGATGCTTGATATCGCTTTCGCCAATATGCTCTGCATGCTCGGTGGCATCTTCTACAATGTCCTTCAATTCACTTTGCTCATTATCCGAATAGTTGGATGCATCAAAGGTTTTAAATGATTGTGCCATCGTATTCCCAAGCTCTTTTGCTTTGCTGTTGTCGTCATTTACCAAAGCATCCTTTAGATTAAAGTAATCGTTCAAAATAGCTTCCGCGTTTGCGTCTTGATTATCGCCAATAGCCAAATCTTCTTTGTCATCCATTGTTTCTTGGGGCATTTCATTACTCATAGGCTTTGCAGCTTCGTTCTTATTACCGTCTTTGCAGGAAGCCGTTAAAATCATTGTGGCAGCAAGTGCCATTGTACCCATTGTCCTTTTTACTGTTTTCATTTTGTTTTCATTTATTGTTTTACATTAGAATCGGGCTAAAAGGCCGCCACCCCAGCCATATCGGTTATTGTAATTTGCTTGGATTGAAAAATTGCGCGAGAGGATATATGAAAGCCCCACCAACCATTGGGTTTCACTTTCAAAGGACTTGTTATCCTCTAAATCATTTACCCACCCAAAGTCCGCTCTGTACTCGTATTCACCTTCTAGAAAAAATCTAGGAAAAATCAAAAGTTCTCTGTCCAGACGTATTCGTGGGCGTAGCTGATGGTCCATACTTACGTCTACATTAAATCTATAAGGTGTAAAATATTTTACACCAACCAAGCCTACGGTATTAAATGTATCATAAGAATCCGGTGTTGAAGTTTCGGTATTTACCCCCGCATACACACGTACCCAATCATTCAGGTATCTATTGTAATTCACTTCTATTTCGGTATTTTTGTCGTAGTCAAATTCGGCACGTAGGCCAAATTCGTTTCGAATATTACTCGACATAAAATTAAGCTCATTGAAATTTGAACCTAAACGTGCTTTTCCCCAAGAATAGTAATGGTCTGTTTCATCCACGAGTTTTTGAACAGGATAATCCTTTATTCTTTCATCCCTTGGCGTATCGTAACTAAAAACCCTTGCCATACCGCCCATCATATGGTACAGTACGTGGCAATGAAAGAACCAATCGCCATACTCTTCATTATAGAACTCTATGACCACTTTCTGCATAGGCGGTACGTTTACCGTATGCTTTAATGGGGAACGTTCGCCATTTTCATTGATGACCCTAAAATAATGCCCGTGCAGGTGCATTGGGTGGTGCATCATCGTAATATTATTAAGCGTAATGCGCGTTACTTCGCCTCCTTTTATATTTATTTTATCGGTTTCTGAAAGAGGTACGCCATTCATACTCCATACGTAGCGCTGCATATTTCCTGTTAGGTTCAACAGTATTTCATTTACCGGCAAATCCGCTTTATAGGTGGTATTTTCCTTTGCCTTTAAAAAGTCGTAGTTGAAATAGGTTTTACGAGTATCGTAATCAAATGAGGAAGTATCCTTCTGCATCTTGGGCATATTGTGATTCATATGGCCTTTCGTTTTATCCGATGTTCCGTTATTGTTCATTGGCATCGAGTCTTTTTTCATTCCCGACATTTTATCCATATTCATTTGGTCATTCATCTTGCCTTCGTTCATAGACATCTTATCGTGCATCCCCATTTTCATCTGACCGTCTTTCATATCCATCTTCATTCCATACTTCTGCATTAAAAATTCAGGGGTGTTTTTCTTTTTATTACCAGCCATTGCAGGTGCTCCCATTTTCATATCCATTTTTGCCATCTGCTTCATCATCGCCACTTTGTCTGGTCTGTCAATCGTTTTAGCAGGATAAAGTGTTCCCTGTCCTAAACGCAATGAAGTATGCCCAGAGCCATCTTGTGCCGTTGCCGTGACCTCTATAGTACCGTCCGGTATGGTTACGATTACATCGTAGGTTTCAGCTATACCAAATAGAAATCGGCTTTTGGATACGGGTTGCACATCAATACCATCGCTGGAAACCACCATTGGGTTACCCCCACCAAAATCCATCCAATAATATGTAGAGGCCGAAGCATTGATAAAGCGAAGTCGCACCTTTTCTCCAGGCTTGAATTCGGGATATTCTGCCAATGTTTTACCGTTGATCAGAAATGCAGGATAATAGATATCGGCAATATCAGCACCTTCCATTCGATCTCTCCAAAATTTAAGCTGTGCCCCAAAAGCACCTTCTTTGATGACCCTGCCCAAAGGGACCGTTGTACCTTTTTTTACCTGATACCATTCGTTTCCCCTTTTTAAGTTACGCAGTACGTTCATTGGTTTTTCGTTGGTCCAGTCAGAGAGTACTACAATTAAATCATTATCATAATCCAAGGTTTTTTCCTTGGGCTGAATCATAATGGAACCATACACACCTTTCTGTTCTTGTAGCATCGTATGGGAATGGTACCAATAAGTACCTGATTGATTGATTGGGATTCTGTATTGGAAAGTTGTTCCTGATTCAATGGGAGGTGTAGTTAAATATGGAACCCCATCATAAAAATTGGGAAGTATCAATCCGTGCCAATGCACCGATGTTTCAACGTCCATTTTATTGGCTACGTTGATTATGGCAAGATCGCCCTCGGTAAATTCCAAGACTGGTCCGGGAATACTACCATTAATCGTCATTGCATTGGCAGTAATACCGCCGAGCGTCATTTTGTTTTTTTCAATGGTAAGGTCGTATTCCTTAATCGGCCGTCCTTCTTCTTTTCTGTCATCACCATTAGTCCCTACTTGAGCGAATGCTGTAGAAGAAAACAGTAATAATGTGATAATTCTTAGCAGTTTCATAGTTTTCTCGATGTTGTTATTCAACAAAAATATTACTGAAATTCAGTATGTTGTATCATAATTCTGGTTCATATCTATACAATTTTGTCTAAAGGATTTCTAAAATTTTTATGCCCATCCTTGTAGTCGCTGAGGCTCATTCCGTACTCACTTTTAAATTGCTTACTTAAGTGGTTGACATTGCTGTAATCGAGCAATTGACTTATCTCCGTAAAATTGTAATCTGGTGTTTGGATAAGTTCCTTAACCTTTTCTATTTTCAGTTTGATAAAATATTTTTCAACAGTTATGCCTTCGGTAATGGAAAATACTTTACTGAATTTTGAATATTCTTTTTGCAATTTGTCCGCAAGAAAATCTGACAACTTACCATCAATTTCAAGTGGCATAACATTCAGCAACTTTATCAATTCAATTTTCACTTGTTCGGTCAATTTATCCTCGGTCGACGTAATAAGGGCAAAACCATTTCTTTCTAAAGTTTGGACAAGCGTATTTAATTGTTCCTCTTCTTTTATATCCAATCGAAGCCTTCCCAACTGAATTTCCAATAATCCTATTTCCGCCTTATTCAACTCGTCTTTCAACACCTTAATGCATCGGTCACACATCATATTTTTTATGTAAAAGTCCTTGACCATAATTAATTGATTAAGTAGTTGATAATCGCCGATTGCACATAGTACATTTGCACAGACTCGATTTGATTTAACTGGAACTTTAACTGTAATTCCTGAATGTCTAGCACATCTTTAAAATCAATGGTTCCCGTCTCGTAATTCTTAATCAGGATTTCTTCGGCATCCTTTGCCTGTTTCAGGTTTCTTATCTGAGTATTAAATCTAATTCGTGCTTGATTTCGTTGGGATTTTGCTTGCGCAAAAGCAGTTTCTAAAGTATTTAACCGCTCATCTTTTTGCAGTTCGATTTCCTTTTGTCTCAACTCATTCTGTTTGGAAACCGAGTTGTACTTATTGTTGAAAATAGGAATAGAAAGGGTAACCATTGGCATTACAATATCCTTTCCATTATCACTAAAGTTCATTTCTGGTCGTTCTGTTACAGGAACATAGTCCAAGCCGAAACCTAAATTAGGTGCACTTTCTTTTTGGTTGAGCAGTTCTGATTGTTCAATAGATTCATAGAGCTTGTCATATTTGAGCAGTTCCGGATTGAGTGCCAACCCCTCCTCGCTATACATCGGGTCATCTATCGGGATGGTCATTACTGGAACGACTTCCACGGCAATACTTTCTTTCCGATTCAGCAGTTTATTGAATACAGTCTGTTCGGCAAGAAATTCTTCCTGCAAGACTTTTTTCTGCTGCTGCAACTCATTTTGGCGAATCTGTAAGCGCAGTACATCTACCGCAGAGGCCTTACCCACTTCGACTGATGTCAATGCTAACCGTTCGTAAGTCTTTAATAATTGAATATTCACGTCTAGTACTTCTTGTTTCGCTTTGTTTGAATACAATCGGTAAAACGATTGAGCTATAGAAAGTGCCAGCTTACGTTTAGCAATCGCGATTTTTACAAATTCCGTTTCTGCCATTGAACTAACATAGTTTTCCCTTGCCGTTATCGTACCAAACCAAGGTAGCATCTGCGATACTGAAAAACGAGCGCGTTGAGCACCAGTTCGGGTCTCGGGTTCGCTCACGAAATATCCTGCGCTAATTGTGGTATTGGGTAACGTATTGACTTCGTTTACTTTTTCTTGGGCAATGTTATACCGCAATTCATACGCTTGGATATCAGGGTTGTTCGCTTCGGCTTCTTGGATATAGGATTGTAGTACTTGTGCTTTCCCAGAAAATAAAGAGAACAAAGAAAAGAGAACAAAGATTCCTTTTACTGTAGATTTTGTTTTGCGGTTTTTCATGCTAAATCCTTTTTTAGTCTATTGTCTATATTCTTTTCTCTCTTCTCCAAAAGAAATTCTTCTCTCCAACTGTACAAGACCGGTACAATAAAATAGGATGTAATATCAATCACCATTCCTCCAAAAATCGGGATGGCCATTGGTATCATAATATCACTTCCCTTTCCTGTGGATGTCAATACCGGAAGTAAAGCAAGAATTGTAGTTACTGTAGTCATTAGACAAGGACGTATTCGCTTTTTCGCAGCTTCCAATGCTGAATGTCTGATACCCTTTTCATCTGTTGGCTTGTCACGGTCAAAGGTTTGTGTGAGGTAGGTTGCCATTACCACACCGTCATCTGTCGCAATACCAAATAGTGCAATGAACCCAACCCATACTGCCACACTCAAATTGATAGTTTTCATATTGAATAGGTCACGCATATTCTCTCCAAACAAATTGAAATTGAAGAACCAATCTTGACCATACAACCAAATCATAATGAAACCACCTGCAAAAGCCACCGTGATTCCTGTAAAGACCATTAGTGAAGTAGAAACCGATTTGAACTGGAAATACAAAATCAAAAAAATGATTGCTAATGCCAACGGAACTACAACTGAAAGTGTTTTCTCGGCCCGCAACTGGTTTTCATAGGTTCCAGTAAATTGATAACTGATTCCTTTAGGAACGGTTAATTCCCCAGCACCGATTTTTTCCTTGATTAAAGCCTGAGCATTTTCTACGACATCTACTTCAGCAAAACCATCCAACTTATCGAACAGTACATATCCGATTAGGAAGGTATCTTCGCTTTTAATCACTTGCGGACCTTGTTCGTAACGTATGTCAACGAGTTCCCCCAATGGCACGGGACTTCCCTTTTCTACAGGAACATAAATCTTTTTAAGGTCTTCTTCATTGCCACGTAATTCCCTCGGATAGCGCACACGAACTCCATAACGCTCACGACCTTCAACGGTCTGCGTCAATGGCATTCCGCCAACAGCTACTTTTAGAACTTGCTGAACATCCATAATCGATATTCCATATCGCGCTAGTTGCTCTCTTTTTATATCAATTAATAAGTAAGGTTTACCCACAATACGGTCTGCAAAAACAGCCTGCTCTTTGACACCCTCAGCTTGTTTTAGAATACCTTCTAACTCTAGACCAAAGGCCTCGATTTGGGCTAAATCTTGCCCTTTGACCTTTATTCCCATGGGCGCTCGCATTCCTGTTTGCAACATTACCAATCGGGTTTCAATGGGTTGTAATTTTGGTGCGGAAGTTACCCCTGGTAACTTGGTGACCTTAACGATTTCATTCCATATATCATCTGGGCTATTAATCTCTGGTCGCCAGTTACGGTAGAATTCGCCATCGTCATCTTCAACCAAATGCTTCGAATGAATAGCAAATGGGTCTCTTAATTTTGATGCGTCATAGGTTGAATTTTCGCTATCTACATCCGTATTCGGATTGATAACAAGATTACCGTCTTTCAGTATAAAAAGTCCATCTTCATTTACTTTGTAGCGTTGCCTTTTTCCATTTGAATTACGCATGTATTCAGATTTGTACTGAATCATATTTTCATACATCGATAGCGGTGCTGGGTCGAGCGCAGATTCTGTTCTTCCAGATTTACCTACCACAGTTTCTATTTCAGGAATAGTAGCAACTGCCATATCTAGCTGTTGTAATACCCGTTTATTCTCTGTTACACCAGCATGAGGCAAAGAGGTGGGCATTAAAAGGAACGAGCCTTCATTCAGAGATGGCATAAATTCCTTTCCGGTGTTATTCATAATCCACACACCAGAAATAAGTACTGTTGCAGGAATGATTAGGAACAAAAGTTTATTCGCTAATGCCCATTCCAAAATCTGACCATAGTACATTCTTAGAACAGAAAATATCCCTAGAACTCCGAAACAAATAATTGCGACAAAAATCAAGTTAATAAATACGCTTCTATCAAAGCCTAACGGCCTCCAATATTCCGCAAGCAGAATTACGATAGCAGCTGAAGATATTATAATGTTAATCAGATTTACTTTCTTCTTTTCAAGATTACCCCTTAAATTTAATAGTCCGGTTACTCCAAAAGCAATCAAAACAATCCCTAACCAATAGCCCGAAATTATTACGATTGTTCCCAATACTAAAAGTGAAATTTGAAGTACATAGCTAAACGAAGATTTTAAATTCTTCTTTCTGAATAGATAGGCGGCCAATGGTGGAATTATGAATAAGGCGATAACCAATGAAGCCGATAGCGCCATCGTTTTTGTAAAAGCAAGGGGACGGAATAGCTTTCCTTCTGCACCAATCATAGTAAATACAGGTACAAAACTTATAATGGTAGTTAGGACTGCTGTTAAGATTGCTCCAGAAACTTCAGAGGTGGCATTATAGATAATTTCATTTGTGGTGTATTCCGTGGCACTTTCGCTAAAACGCAACTTTTTATCATCTATATGCCGTATCATGTTTTCGGCTAGAATAACACCAACATCGACCATGGTACCGATAGCGATGGCGATACCGGAAAGCGCCACTATATTCGCATCTACATTGAAGATTTTCATGGCAACAAAAACCATTAAAACAGCGACTGGCAATAGTCCAGAAATTAAAATAGACGCCCTTAAATTGAAGACCATTATGATAATTACCAAAATGGTAATTAGTATTTCTAATGTCAATGCTTCATTAAGTGTATCGAGTGTTTCTTCAATCAGCTCTGTACGGTCGTAAAAAGGAACAATGGTAAGCTGAGATGTACGGCCATCTGCCAGTACTTTTGAAGGTAGGCCACCTTTAAGTTCATCAATTTGGGCTTTTACATTCGTGATGACTTCCATTGGGTTAGCTCCGTATCGAGCAACAACGACACCACCAACGACTTCTGCTCCTTCCTTATCCAAAATACCACGCCTAGTTGCTGGACCAAGTGTTACGTTGGCCACATCTTTAATACGTAATGATGTGAAATTTTTAGAAGAAACAACTGCATTTTCTAAATCTGCAATAGATTTAACATAGCCTAATCCACGAACTAAATATTCAGCTTGGTTTATCTCTAGGGTCTGCGCACCTATATCTTGATTACTTTCTTTTACAGCTTTTACAATTTGACTAAGACTAATTTTATATTGACGCATTTTCTCAGGATTCACGTCAACTTGATATTCCTGTACATAACCACCAATAGAAGCGACCTCTGATACTCCACTAGCACCTGAAAGAGCATATTTCACATAGTAGTCTTGAATGCTGCGTAGTTCCTGTAAATCCCATCCACCAGTTACATTTCCCTTTTCATCACGTCCTTCTAAAGTGTACCAATAAATTTGACCCAATCCTGTAGCATCTGGACCTAGAGCTGGATTTAAACCTTCTGGCAATAGATTAGCTGGTAATGAATTTAGTTTTTCTAAAATCCGACTACGTGACCAATAAAACTCGATGTCCTCCTCAAAAATGATATAGATGCTCGAAAAACCGAACATAGAAGAACTACGAATCGTTTTTACCCCAGGTATACCGAGCAAAGAAGTAGTTAGTGGATACGTAATCTGGTCCTCAATATCCTGTGGAGAACGACCTTCCCATTTCGTAAAAACAATTTGTTGATTTTCACCAATATCCGGAATAGCATCTACTGCTACGGGGTTTGAAGGCAGAAAGCCTGTATTCCAACCAAATGGTGCATTTACGATACCCCAACCTACAAATAAGGCGAGCATTAATACTGCAACGAGTTTGTTCTCGATAAGGAATTTGATAGCTTTATTAAGCATGTGATTTGATAATTAAACAGTTATGAAAGATTTGAAATTCTAGAAAACAGAAAAACAAACACAACAAATTGAGCCCTAAACGATAGTTATCGTAGGACGCACTTAATACTGTCTAATAATCAAATAAGGAAAGTCTGGTCTAAAATTTGAACATCCCGTAATAGTGGAGGCGGGATATAGTCTCTAAACGGAGTTATATTTTCGTCTACCGCATCAAAGAGATTTATAAAGGAATAAGCAAAAGAATAAACAAATTGTTGCTGTTCAAAAGTAAGGTTGTCGAATGAGATTTTTAAATCATCTTGACCCTCAATTGTAACTTCTATATCGGAACAACAGCTTGTCTCGGTCTCCATTTCCATAACTTCACAGGAATTAGAGTCTTTCGACTTTTCTGCTTTCATCGTGCAGGTGTCTACCTTGTCGAACATACTGAAATCTACCAAATGGTCACCACAGTAATGCATATCCACAGAAAAAGACATGGTGGATAATAGCACAATAAGTGCCAATAACATCGAAGTTCCTTTATGTAGGGTTTCTTTCATGTGAATTGCAAAATTACAAAAATAATCAATGGTGGCGATTTGTTTAACAGAAGTTTAGAAAGTGTATCATAAAACCAACGTTTTTCGGTACTTAGTTATCAATGATTACCTTGAACAACAACTTCAAATTGGTAACCAAAGTTCAAATAAAGGCTACTCTATACAAATCACTCCTTCTGTATAGAGTTTATTCTGTTGTAGTTACAACTTAAATTTGTGATATAACTACCCCAAATCTTACCATAATTTAAATGCGCATGGATCCTGTCCGGTTTTTGTAGTATTCCCACAGATAAACGTTAAGCAAAAACCGGATAGGGCGCACCTACTATGAAGTATATTATTTAGATTCAGCCCATTTTTTGTACTGTTTTAATACTTTCGGGTTCTCACTAAAATATAGGTTGATGTGCTTTGCAGTGGCGGCCTCTCCCTTTCGATAGGCTATTTTTTCATTTTCATCAGCTTCCGTTTTAACCGTATAAACATAAAAACACAAAATAAAGCTTAATGCTATCAAGGCAAAAAAGGAAATGACAGCCCAATTTGGGTATATTTTAGCATGCTGTAAGTTTTGTTGCAGGTTTTGTATATAGTCGTTTCTCGTGGTTTCTTCTTGCCTTGCATGGCTTTGTAATTGACGAATTAGACCTTCAACTGGTGTAATATCGAATTTCACTTGTAGTTTTTCAGCCTTTACTATACTTTTTTCAAGTCGAGTTACATCCTTTTCAAAGTCGGTTAACTCATTTACCAATAATTCACTAATTATTTCAAGTTTGCTCATAATGCTTCAGTTTATATTCTTATTCCCCTTTGTATAATTCGTTGTAATTTCTTTTTGGCTAATAATTGAGTCATTTTTTTTGATATTTCTATACGCTTACAGTCTAGTTGTACCTTGTTTTCGTTAGAAACCAATTGCTCAAATGACGTGTATTGCATAATTCGTTTACCAATATTTCCAATACTCATTTTCCGGTTTACTTCACTTCCTTTAAAATCTATACCATCAAACCTGAATCGAAATCCCTGCAGTTGATTTTGCTTATTTATCACAGATTTAATCTGTATCCCATTAGCTTGTATGCCATTAATGTATTCATCAAAGTCTCGAGGTTTAAACTGTTTTAAAGTGAGTTCGTGTCTGCGAAAAATTTCCTTTTTAAGTTCTTTAGTGTCAAAGTCTCTTTCAAACTGCACCTGTTTAACTGTGGTCAATTTCAAATTTTCTGCTACTTGCGCAGCAGCATGTTGGCTTCTCTTACTTATAAAACTATCGTTATAGGCAATTCCCATAAAATCTATGCGGTTAATATAGAGATGCACATGTTTGTGGGCCTTGTCATTATGCACAAATGCAATGGCTTGTCGTTCTCCGATATTCATTTGTTCAATAAATTTAGAGGTTACTTTCTCCAGGTCTTTTATCGTCATCTTTTGACCATCTTTAATAGTTGGGCTAATTATAAAAGACAAAGTATTTCTTTTACATCTATGATTACGAGCTTGAATACGTTGAAATTCTCTTGTTAGCTCAATAGGATTTTCACCTATTAAGTATTGGCGAAAAACAACTTCAGCATTTTTTTCTTGATTCCACCCATACCCCATAGAGGCTTTTGTATGGGAGATAGACTTTCCTTTGCTTATCATTGGTTAAACTTTTTTAAGTGTTCTTTAATTTCTTTAGCCACACTATAAACCATTTTTGTTAAGCCTTTATTCTTCCCTTTAAACATATTTCCTATTGACTTAAAGTTATTATGGTACTTGACCAACATTTTATAATGCTCAATTTCATCTTCAGAGAAACGCTCAGATATTGTCTGCTCCAATGCAGACCTACGTACCATTTCACTCAATGAGATTCCACACCTTTTCGATTTAGCCATTAACAATTTCTTTTCATAAGCTGTACATCTGAATTTTACAAGTTGACTTTTTCCTTTATTTTTTTCTTTTTTTGTCCTGCGACCATCGGGAGCAGGCAAGAGGTCTTTTGGGGATTCAAAATTGGAGTTTGACGTAAATTTTGTGTCCCCAAAAACACCTCTTGAATTCTTATCAGAATTATCATCAACAGATTCTTCACCATAGTCAATACGATTTTTTGATATAGATCTATTATTTAAATCGAATACATCTGACAAGGATATTTGTTGAATAGTCAACCCCTCTCTTTCTTGCTTTAGTTCGAGCTTAAATCCATGGTACCTCTCCAGTTCAATTTTAGGGCCATGTTCTCTTTTTAACCTTTGTTCAAGTTCAAGTTCAATGTCTCTTTTTCTTTTTAATTCTAGCTCCCTTCCCTCTAATTTTAATCTCCTTGGGTCATAACTGCGTCCTAGTTCCATAACATTAATTTTTCGTTCAAGTCTTTATACGTTTTGTATTCATTTCTATGGTCGATACTCTGTTTGAATCGTTGTGTCAACTTAATTGTTGCAGAGTCACCAGCATTATCATTATCCAGATAAAGTAGAATAGTATCATAAGCGCGGAGTACCGTATCAATATCTTTTAAGAATGCTATCGAGTTTAAAACCAATATATCAGATTCATGTACAAGAATTGGTTTTATGGTCGCCAATGATAGTAAATCGAACATGCCTTCAAAGAGTACCAGCTGCTTCTTTTCTTTTCGGAGATGTGTAAAGGATTTTGGCGAAATCGATGTCTTTTGAAACTTATTTCTAAGCTCCCAACCACCTAAATAATTTTCCAAAGCTAAAGCGAAGAATGTTTTTTTACCTCTTTTAAAGTGGACCTCTTTTAAGTACTTCTTAGCAATTGCAAGGGATATTTTTCTTGCTTTTAAATATTGGGCTAGGGCAGGATGACAGATGGTTCGCGTTTCTATTATTTGTGTGTTCTTTGCTGTTTCAATTTGAATTGGCGGCTGGTGAAAAGAAAAAGATGTATCACTGCTCAAATATGCAAGAACTTCTTTTACAGTTATTTTTAAATACAATACCAGAAAATCAATTGTATTTCCTCCTTTTCCTATTCCATGATCATACCATCTGTTTAATGTCAGAGATATTTTAAAAGATGCTTCGGTTTCTGACTGCCTTAGCGGACTTAGAAACCAAGCTTCTTTTACCGTTTTTCTAGTGGGATAGTGCCCCAAATTTGCCAAGGTAGAGACCAGGCAAATGTTGCGGGCTCTATCGCATGTCATTCTTTTTTCTTTCATCAGCGTTTTATTTTAGTTAATTTCTCCTACCTTCTTACCTAAGTCAAGACCTGTAAGGGCTTGTGCTTTAGGTAAACTTTAAAAACATCTTACCCATCCTATACTAAAAGGTAGGTTAGGTAATACCTAGGTAGCATTGGGGTTATATATCTTACCTAAAGTGTTAGCCCTGTTTATAAGGCATTTTAATTCTCTAGGTAATTAGGTAAGTACTATTTGTTCTTTTTTGATAATTCCATCTCCCAAGGAGAGTCCTCAAAAAGGGATTTAGCCAAATATCCATATACCTGTCGCTTAGGATGCTTCACCTTTTGAAAGTTGAATCCTGACAAGGCACGACCAAGATTAATTTGGTTCAGTCGCAAGTTTAAAGATGATAATGCCACCAGCACATCAGATGCAGTAACAAAATCCTCTATGTCGTTGGATTTCTCATAATACTTTGCAATGAGCTCCTGTTCTGTCGTAAGCTTTGTATACTTCTTGTTACGCTCTTCATTCTCCATGATATCCTTCAGCGTTAACTCAGGATTGAAATTGGGATCGTGGTAGGCTAGGTGATAAGCTTGTGCCCAAACATTCTTGATTTCAATATCCTTGGAATAGGCAAAATCAATCTTATCCATTAGTTCAAAACAAAGCCAACGCACAGAACCGGTTTCGTCGTTCAAGAATGACGACATGTTCGTAGAACCTAAAAAAGAACAGATTCTTGGAAGCGTTGTATTCTTTCTGTCATAGGGCAAACGTTCATTAATGAATGTCTTTGAGAAGAATGATTTTAGAGCATTTACATCTTTTTTAGAAAGTACCGCGAGCTCATCAAGGTTATAGAGAAAGTTCCGGCACAATTGTATGCGTGCATCTTTATCATTACTGATATCCTCGGCCATATATTTTGCTAATTCCGGAGGACAAATAAAACGGCACCAAGTTGATTTACCTGAACTCTGCCCTTTATGACTTATGATTAGTGCCTGTTTATTAAAGTAATTTGGTTCAAGAGCACATTTAATAGCTCGTACCAACCATTTCCTAAAATGATATAAGAAAGCTTTATTGTCATAAGTTGGCACATAGGATGCTAGTTTTCCAATGTAGTCCTGACCATCCCATTTTTCTAGAGATTCGAAATATTCTTCAACTGGATTATGCTTTGGTATTAATTCCGAACGAATCAATATCTCAAGTTTACGTGTGCTTATTTGAATGCCCACTTGCGCTAGCTCAATGAGTAGAGAATTGAGATTTAAGTCATACCAACTCTGTTTGTTTAAAACTGAAATTTCGAAATCATGGGATATCTCATTGTAATTGATGATATACTTGCCAAACAAGTATTCATATGTTTCATCATAAATTGTAGGCCTTCTTTGTTCCTTGACTAAGTACAGACCGCTATGTTCTTTAGTAGCCATATTGAAAACTTATCGATTGTTTTTCAATACATACTCATTTGCCTCTTTTCTTATTTCAATAGCAGATTTTCTGCTATTGGATAAGAGCCATGCATCTAGCTTTTCCTTAGAAAAGAAAATGATTTTGCCGTTAGGTTTTGAAAAACTAATCAGATTTGCTGATGTTAGCTTGTACATATAACTTCGGGAGATGCCTGTGTAGTCACATGCTTCATCAAAGGTTAAAACCTTTTTTGTGCCAAGTAGTAAATTTTCGATTCTACTTAGACGTTCATCAATTTTAATACTGTCCATTATCTATTATATTAGAGATTAATAATGAACAACTGCGCAGTTGTTTTTAGTAAGTTAATACTGGGGTAAACATACAATAAGCAGGGAAAAGAAAAGTGTATTTTATAGTGTTGAAAGACAAATTAAACGATTATATGGACATTAAATTTCTGAAAAAGCCATTTTCAGCTCTTTTGAATACTTTGATTTCGTAGTTCGTCTTCTAGCGGCCATGATAGTGCCGTATTTAAAGAGCTTTTTATTAGGGCCTTTAATAACTCCTGAGATTGAAATGAATTTTTTAATACTTAAGGAATTGACTGGAAATTTCTCATTTAACAAATTATAAAATTCGTTTATACCTGGTCCGTCTAACTTGAAATATATTGAGTCATTGTGACTATCCCAGTTTTTGATTAACACCTTTTGGAAAGTGGTAAATTTTGTTTGTTCTTCATCTAGCACATTATATTTTATTAAGCTATTGAAAAGTGAAAGTAGTTGTTGTTCTGATATTTTTAAATTAAAGTTTGCTTTAGCTTTTATTTTTTTTCTCAGTTTTGGAATTAATTTTTTACGAAACCATTTTGTCCATGTGGAATGACAAATAAGTACTCCTAATGTTAAAAATACCCAACAAGTAACATGTCTTAAAATTTGCCATGAACTGTTTAGTTCAAAATTTTCCATAAAGTCATAAAATGAAAAGGCAATAAAAATTAAACCAATTTGATAAAAAAGAAGACGAGGCTTATCTACATACTTGCTCCATCCAGTTTTTTCGTTTAACATGTGCTTTATATAGTACTTAACATATAATAATAGGATTCTAAGTATCACATATGCAATCAATATTGCCCTAATGATTATTGTAGTTTTATAATATGTCATGTTAAATTAAAATTTAATTCTGGGATAATGTTAGCCGCCTCCTTCATTTTCTTATCAACGATTTTGGCGTAAATTTCTGTTGTCCGTAGTTCTTTGTGACCAAGTCTTTTTGATACCGTATAAATATCCGCGCCATTTTCTAATAGCAATACAGCATTCGTATGTCTTCCACTATGAAAAGTAATATGTTTGGTTATTCCCGCATTCATACACCACCGTAGAATTTGAGCATTAAAGTGAGCTCCATATTTTAATCCTACAAAAACTCGTCCGCTTTCATCACCTCTTTCTCCCATAAGTTCTCTAGCTTGTTCAGAGACATAAAGATATTCCAGACCATCAGTTTTTAGCTGTCGAAAAATAATTCTAGTTCCATTGGTTTCATCCCTTACTTCACTCCAGTTCATTTTATTGATGTCGCTCCAACGCAGACCTGTTAAACAACTAAATAGAAATGCGTTTTTAAGAACTGGATATTTACAATTTGCTTTTGCCAAGGCCTGCAGTTCAGCATGGGTGAGATACTCTCGTTTAGATTCACCCATTTGAAAACCTTTAACATTTGTTACATAGTTTTTATCTAGATATCCATCGTTAAAAGCTTCTCTTATTGCAGCTCTAAATTTATTGAAATAGGTGTATTTTGAATTTTGGGCTAGGGGAGTGCCACTTTTTGTAGTTGCTTCTGTAGATAAATAGCGTTTAAATCCTTTGATGAATTCCTCATCGATTTCACCTAATGTTCTATTTGGTGGACAATACCGTTTTATATGTTTAAGTGCGGCATCCCAATTGTCATAATTGCCTTTGCTTTCATAGCGTTCTTCCTTTAGTTTATCATAATAATCCAAAAAAAGGTTTTTGGTTTTTTGTTTATTCTTGATTGAGTGTTTACCTTGAATGAAATCAGCCTTTCTAAGCGTTAGAATATTCTCAGCTAATTTAAGTGTTTCTTTATTGTCTTTCTTTTGGCTTGGAGTGGGGTTGTTTATTAAATAGAGTTGTAAATATTCAAAATCCCTATTGTGGACTTTTTTTCCAGCTCCGTTAATTACACCACCTTTATAGTATTCTATATAAAGACTAGTCTTTCCACTTGCGAGTTTTTTCTTTTTTAAGCTTATTTTCATAACGAGGTGTACTTTAGTACACCTCGTTGCTAAAAAAATGAAATGAGGTGTACTTGAGGTGTACTAAATGTATTACAATCATATAATTATAGGTTACTAAAGGTAAGCAAAATTTATTTAACTATTTGAAAATCAATTAAAAGAAGAAATGAGATAATTATCGGAAAACATATTTATTTTCCGATACAGAAATTAGCAAATATGTTCCCTAGTAATTCATCATTGGTCACTTGCCCTGTTATTTCACCTAAGAAGTGTAGTGCTTCACGAATATCGATGGCCAATAAATCGCTAGGAAGTTCTTCAGACATGCCCAATCGTACTTTTTCTATTTCTGATAAGGCTTTTAATAATGAATCGTAATGACGGCTATTAGTGACAATAGTTTCATTATTTCTTAGGGCCCCAGTGTTTACAAAACCAACTAATTTTTGTTTTAACTCTTCTAGTCCAGTTTTGTTTTTTGCAGATAAGAATAAGGCATCAGCTAGTCTGTTTTTAATAACTGTATGCTTTTCTAAACTTAATTGGTCTATTTTATTGACTATTACTATACAAGGCTTTTGCGGGTGTTTATTCTTTATTTTGGCAATTTCAATTTCTAATAAAGAAAGTCGTTCTTCTGTTAATTCTGAACTATCAATTAAATAAACAATAACCTGTGCTTGCTCAATTTTTTCGAATGTTTTTTTAATTCCAATACTCTCTACAACATCTGAAGTGTCTCGAATTCCTGCCGTATCAATAAAACGAAATCCGATACCTCCGATAGCAATTTCATCTTCAATAGTGTCTCTAGTGGTACCTGCTATTTCTGAAACTATAGCGCGGTCATCATTTAATAATGCGTTAAGTAATGTCGATTTTCCAACATTAGGTTCACCAATTATTGCAACCGGAATTCCATTTTTAATCACATTACCAATGGCAAAACTATCGATAAGGTTTTTTAAAACTTGTTCTATATGCACTAATAATTTCTCAAATTTGGTTCGATCGGCAAATTCAACATCTTCTTCAGAGAAATCTAATTCGAGTTCAATTAATGAAGCGAAGTTCAATAGTTCTTCACGCAGTTTTTTTATTTCAGAAGAGAACCCTCCTCGCATTTGATTCATTGCTATTTGGTGGCTCGCTTCATTTTCAGAAGCAATTAAATCGGCAACAGCTTCGGCCTGACTTAAGTCCATTTTACCATTTAAGAATGCTCGCAATGTAAATTCACCCGCTTGAGCCATTCTACATCCATTAGAAAGAAATAATTGTAAAATTTGTTGTTGTATAAAAGGAGATCCATGACAAGAAATCTCAATTACATTTTCACCGGTATAAGAATTCGGACCTTTAAAAACAGAAACTAAAGCTTCATCATAGGTTTTGTTCCCATCCATTATATGTCCTAAGTGAATAGTATGGCTTTTTTGTTGGGCTAACTTTTTACCACGTACAGATTTAAAATGCTTATCGGCTAAAGAGATCACATCTTCACCCGATAAGCGCATAATTGCAATTGCACCAGCACCTGAACCTGTTGCTAATGCTATGATATTTTCTTTAAAATGCACTTTTAAATTTTGTTCAAAAATACAGAATTAGAAACTTACCGATACTTTTCCTCTTAAGTAAAATGGAGTACCGGGTGTAAAATGAATTTCTTCAAACGGACTTGCTTCATTGAACAATCTACTTTCTGTAGCAAATTGAGTTTCATTCCATTTCGTATCAAATAGGTTTTCTACTATAATTCCAAACGTCCAATTATTCCATGCATAATTTAAGTTCATATCGGTTACAAAATAACCCTCGGCAATAATTGAATTATCTTCATTTGCAGGGCGATTTTTAATGTATCGATAATTCAACCCACCTGATAAATTACCTAAATCTCTAAATGATAATCCTCCGGAAGAAGTAAGGTCTGGTGCTAATGGAATATAATCTGCTCCTTCTGGTTCTTCGGTACTTCTTGCATATGTATAATTAATGTCGCCATTAGCATAAAGCCAATCTGTTAATTGATATCGAACACCAAAATCCACACCGTATCGTCTTGTTTTACCACTAGGTTCTACAATACCAGCATCACCAACATAAACGAATTCTTGTTCTAGAAATAGATTCCATAAAGCAGCATTAATTACAATTTTGCTTGTAGGTTTAAAAATACCTCCCACATCAAAAGAGTAAGCCGCAGGTAAAATTTCATCAGCATCATTGGCAATAACTACACGGGTGTCATTAGAATGAAAACCAATTCCTGTTTTACCGAAAATTTGCACAGCTTGAGAAGCTGCAAAAAGCACATTTAATTTAGGACCAACAAAAAGTTTATCCTGACTTTTACTATCATATGTTTCCGTTAAGAGGTTTTCATAATCGAACTTAAAATAATCTAAGCGTAACCCTGGGTTTATTGTCCATTTATTCTTTTTGTACGTCAGATTAAAAAAGCCATAACCATTGGTTTCATCTACATTACCATAAGCTAAACGTTCTAAAAGTTCTTTTCTATTTTTAATTCGAGATAACTGCACATCATTGACATCATCATATCTGAAACCGATTCCTGCTTCATATTTTAATTGCGAATCGTGATCACCTATATGAATTGAATGTTCATATGCTGTTTCTGCACCAATAATTGTACGGTCTTCTTTTTGACGAATTTGATCTGCATTTACCGGGTCTTCTAAGAAAAATGTGAAATTAGAAAAAAGCTCAAAGTCATATTTTGAGATATAAGCCTTTGATCTAACTTTTGAATGCTCATTAAGTTGACGCGTGTGATTTACTAAAAAATTAGATCTACTAGTATTGCCACCTTCAGTATCATCAATGGCTCCAAAACGACCAATTAACCCTTGGTCAATAGCCCGTTGTGGAACTTGGCCTGAGGCATCCCACTTACTTTGAAAATGTGAAAGGGTAAGACTCAAATCTTGATTTTCACGATTATTATAATTGTACCGCCCCATAATATTGAGACGATTAAAATTCTGAGGAGAATCAAAAGCACCATCTGTAAGCACCATTTCAGAAGCAACATAAGCGTTGCTAAATTCACTTTCAGTGAGTTTGAGCATTCCTACAGTTCGAAGTGTATTAAACATTCCTGCTTCAACTGAAAGTAGGTTATCATTAATACTCTTTTTTGTTTTAAGACCAACATAACCAGCTGTATTAAAGTTTCCTTTATCAGCATAATAAGCTCCTTTTCCAAAATCAATATTATCAATAGTTTCGGGTATAATAAAGTGCATATCTGCATATCCTTGACCATGTGCATGAGACACCATATTAACGGGTAAACCATCAACATCAATCGCAATATCGGTACCATGATCAATATCGAAACCTCTTAGAAATATCTGTTCTGCTTTTCCACCGCCAGCATGTTGTCCGATAATTAAACCTGGAATTTTTCTCAGAATTTCTTGAGATGATTTTACAGGATTTGCCTTAACATCTACATTTACAAAATTACTCATGGCGTTCACTTTAGAAACTAAAACAACCTGATCTAATGAAACAGCAGCTTCTTCTAGTACAATATCTAAATTGCCATCTAAAAGTGACTCCTTAATTGTTAATTCATGAGTTTTATAACCGAGGCTATAAAAGAAAATTAGGTCGTCAATTGATATGTCATCAAGCTCAAAATAACCTGAAACATTCGTGTATGTATAACCACCAGTTGTTTTATTATATACTCCAACGCCGTCTATCGGCTTTCCATCGGCAGCAGTTACTGTACCAGATAATTCATGGGCATATGCGCTAGAAATGAAAGTAAAGGAGAGTATTATGTGAAAGATATAATTTCTCATCTGTTATATATTATGAGACGTAAAACCACTCGATGTGTTTTTATCGTCGATTTATCTTTGTTTATTTAATAGTGATATTCATAGCATAGTTTTATAAACTTGCTATCTGCTCTAAGACTAGAGTGGGCGAGGAGGTTCAATATTTTCACTTAGGTATCCCTTATCAGATTTTTGTTGAGGGAACCAAAAAATATTTGAATGATTTATTATTTGGAATGATTGAATTTCATACTCGTAATACACAATATGCTTATCAATCTTAACTATTTTCTGAAGTGTTTTATTCGATGATTCTTGTTCATTTGATGTTTCGAAAAATTGAGTAATAAAATCTACAAGAGTATGACCAGAATCTAATTGCATTACCTCATGCTGGTGTTCAACCTTTTCTGTAGCATATTCAACAAAATCATTTTCATGACTCATCACCTTATTCGGAGATTCAAAAAGAACGAGTATTTCATGCACTGCAATATTTAAAGGGCGATGAATGGGGTTCGTCAAATACAATATACTCATGAACAAGGCACTAAACCTTATCCACTTAGTATTAAATTGTATTTGTGTACCGCTGTAATTCATTGTCAATTATTGTTGTAATAATTCCATTAATTGCGATTCAATATATACCGCATATTCTTGTATTGTTGGCAACTCAAAAATTTTATTCAATGCAAAGTTAGTTTGTAATTCATCATTTATTCGTGCTGTAACCCTAATGGCCGCTAATGAATGGCCGCCTAATGATATGAAATTATCATGTATTCCAATCCGGTCCATTTGTAAAACTTCTTTCCAAATACCTTCTACCAATTCTTCAATTTCATTTGTAGGTGCAACATATACCACGTCCGATTCCAATTGTAAGTCGGAAAGAGCACGCAGTGCAATTTTATCTATTTTGCCATTTTTAGTTAAGGGCATCTCTTTTAAAAGTTTATACTTTGATGGAAGCATATACTCAGGCAATTGTTTAGCAAGATGTAGTTTTAAATCTACAGAAGGAATTTTTTCTTTTGATTTGTAAAAACCTATCAATTGTTTTTTTCTATTATCTAAATCAGATTTCTTATATCCTATCTCATCAAGCATTCGATGTACCTCATCTTCGTCAATGTGCTCATTGATTTCTTCTAGGGCTTCGTCTCTATTTTTGTGTCCTAAACGCACATCCCAACTATACGGAAAAGAATAATTACTATATCCTCGTTCTTTTTTATGAACATGAATTCCGGCCTGATTTATTAGACAGTTAGTAGAACGACCGGTATCTGTTGGTCTTACCCAGCCTGCTTTTTCTTTTAAAAAGACAAGCATTTCAGTAAGGCTAACATCACTGTATCGGTAGAAATCAACATATTGAACTTTATCGAAAGTACTGTCCAAACTAAACATAGACGTATCTAAGTGATTTTTAACAGCATCTTCTTCTTGATGATATAATTTTCTGGCTTCTAATATGGTATCGTCTATTGTTGTTCCATCGGCATCTTCATCCCAGAAAAGCTCTTCGGTAAGGCGTGTTTCAAAGAATTGACCTCTTGATAAACCTGTTACCACAAATGGGATATTATTTTCTAAAGCAACTTTTGTACTAAGTGTATAAATGGTTTTAAAACAACCATTGCAAACATTTTTGTGTCGGTGTAGACTATCAACAAAAATCTTGTTCATGTGTGGCGTTTCTCCATAAATATGGTCGACACCTAATTTCTCTGTAATTCTTGTAATATTGGCCTTAGCTTGATCAGAAATATATCCATTATCAAGAGTAAACGTAAGAACATTTAAACCCATATCGATAAGTCTTGCCAATACGTAGGTACTATCTTTTCCACCACTTAATAGTGATAAGCAATCATATTTGCGATTAGCATTCTTATTAGAACTAAGTAATTGTATTAAATCTTCTTCTGTTTTAAAATATTTATCTGTTTTCTCCTTGTACCCCTTAAACGAATTGCACAAATGGCAAACATTGTTGTCATCAAAATCAATATTCGGGTAGGAGGATGGAAGTCCACATTCTTTACAGTTGATTACATCTTTGGATTCTTCCTTTTTTTCTGAGTCCATGAGAACAACAGCGGCATTATTTATTTTAGGATGTTGGTTTAAATTGGCCTCAATATCAGATAGCTCAATTCGAAAACCATTAAGCTTAACTTGTTCATCAACTCTACCAAGATATTCAAGTTCATCACTTTCATTAAATCGGACTAAATCACCTGTGCGATACATTTTGGCGTTTTGTTGAAAAGGGTTTACCCAAAACCGCTCATTGCTTAGTTTTGTATTTTGGACATAACCTTTCGCTAATCCAGTTCCACTTAAGTATAATTCACCAATTACTCCTTTTGGCACTAAATTATAAGAACCGTCTAAAACATAAGCCGACATATTCATTATAGGCTTACCTATAGGCACAGACGTTTCAATGTGTACATCAGAATTATACCTGTTTACAATACATCCAACAGTGGCCTCAGTAGGGCCATATTCATTAAATATTCTTAAATCATCTCCTATTGAATTTTGAATACTATTGGCTAATGAACTTTTAAAGTCCTCACCGCCAACAATCATTAATTTTAATTTCGAATTGCTTAAGACGCTTTCTTGAATTAAAGTTAAATGTGATGGTGTCAGTTTAATACTGTTTACCAAATTATCCTCAATTACCTGAAGTATCGAGATATCGGGTCCATTTGAGTTTTCCGTATATATTATAAGTTCACCACCAGTAACTAATGGTAAGAATGTAGCAGTTATAGTTAAGTCAAATCCTATTGAAGTACATAACGGAAATACATAAGAATCTTTATGTGCGTAATAACCTTTAGACCAATTTATATAATTGGCTAACGAGGCATTCGAAATCATTACACCTTTGGGTTTCCCAGTTGATCCAGAAGTATAGACTATGTACGCTATAGAATCTAATTCTGCAACCTTTGATTTGTGTGTAGTAGTCTGATTTTCAACGTCTTCAGTTGAATCATCTAAATTAATTAAATTGATGTTTTTAGATTCAAGTTTGCGCAATAGTACTGTGTTTGAAATAAGAGCTTTACAATTAGAATCTTGCAATATGTATTGCACTCTTTCTTTAGGCTGTTCAGAAGATATTGGAACAAAAGTTGTCCCTAATTTTAAGGTGGCTAAAACACTTGTAATATAGTTAGTACTGCGTTCTAAATGTATTGCAACAATGTCTCCTTTGCTAACTCCTTGTTTTGCTAAATAATTAGCAAGCTGATTTGCTTTATTATTGATTTCAGAATACGTGAATTTTTGATTCTTAAACCTTATGGCTATCGTTTCCGGATTTTCAGCAACTTGCGATTCGAAATCTGAGATAATCGAATCTTCTAAAATATTATCCTTGGTATCTACTAATAAGCTTTCCTTTTCCGCATCTGTTGTCATGGCTACAGAAGCTATAGGTTGATTTACATCGGTAATAAAAGCATCAACGATTTTCAAAAAATGTTCAGGTGCATTTCTTATCAACGCTGTATTGAATACACTTTCATTTAAATCAAAAAACACCTTTATCTCACCAGAATCATCAAAATCGTATACATGACAACGTAATTGATGGGCAGGGTCGCAATGGTCTGGATGTATCCAATTAGATTTAGCAGGTATACCTTCAAAATCTTCAAATTTTGCGTTTATGAAGTTTAATACGGTATTAAAACTTTTATTTATTTCGCGTGTTACTAAACCGGGCTGGGCATATCTTAAATAATTATTTGTTTCAATTTTCGCGCGGTTTAGTACCGTTAGAAAGCTATCATCATCAACCATTGAGGAAACTAGCGGAAATACTTCTATAAAAAGACCTGGTGTTCTTCTATATGACTTGGACGGTCTATTTTGTGCTGGCGCACCAATTGCGAGTTGTTTTTGACCGCTAATACGATATAAATAAGTAAATAATAATGTTGAGAAAATGTTAAAAAGTGTCAAATTGGGTGTGAAGGACCTAATATCTTGTCTTGTAGCTAATTCTTTTAATTTTTGTGATCTAATAGAACCCAAACTAATAGAAACCCGTTCGGATTTAGTTGTTAATGCTGTTGTTCTCTGGCCATATAACTCAGGTACTTTACTTAGCGACTTTGTTTTTTCTTCCCAATATTGTTTGGCTTCATTATTATCATTAAGAGAATTTTGTTCTTTTTCGAAAGCTCGATAATCGGAATAGGATGGTAGTGAAAAACTAAGTTCTTCACCCTTTAAAATAGAAAAATAATTTTCTAGGGTACTTTTATAAAGAATTGTTGAAGCCGTAGCATCAGTAGCTAGATGATGAATATTTAAAAACCACAAATACTTACTGTCTGTTATTTTTATTAATACAGAATCGAAAACATTTTTAGTTAAATCGAAAACAACTTGGCTTCTTTCGCTAATCCAATTTTCAACGACTTGTCGATCATTAATTGTACTAAAGTCAATTATTTCTGATTGATATTTTAGATTTAAAAGAACTGATTGATATGGAATATTGTTTTCTTGGAAGAAAAGAGTTCTTAACGCATCTGACTCATTTATTACAAGTTGAAAAGCTTGATGAAACGCTTCAATATCAATGGATAAAGGGATTTCAAAAGTATGAACCATATTATATAAGGGTGCTTCAGGATTTAGTAGCTGACCCATATATATGGCCAATTGACTTTGTGTCAATTCGAAATTCTTTATGTTGTTTTCTTCAATCAAGCTTTATTTTTTTCTAAGTATGTTGTTATATGACTTACAGTCATAAAATTCTCGATAATCATATCTTCTGGGGGCACCTTAACATCAAATTCTTTTTCAATAAATAGAATCAGTTTCATCATTCCCATAGAGTCCAAAATCCCACCACCTAATAAATCATCATCTACCTCCAAGATATCTTCCAAGGTTTCATTTAATAATTCATCAGTAATATAATTTAGTATGGTTTTATTCATTTTAAGCATTTGTATAAGTATTCACAATTTGGATTCTATCAATTTTGCCTGATCCTGTTCTCGGAAAGTCAGGCATAAATTCAATACTTTCCGGTACCGCATAGCTAGGTAAATAATTATGGCAATGTGTTTTTATTTCTTTAAGGCTAATATCTTGTTCATTATTTACAATTATTGCTGCCATTATTTCTTTTTCATTCTCATTCTTTTGAAGAACAACTACAGCCGCTTCGATAATATTTTTGTGTTTTAAAAGAGCTGCTTCAATTTCATCTATTTCAATGCGATAACCTCTAATTTTAACCTGTCTGTCGTTCCTTCCTAAAAATAAAAAGTCTCCGCTTTCATTTTTTTTAACTAAGTCACCAGTTTTAAAATATATTTTTTCTTTTTCACCTTCTATGGCTACATACGTAGACTTATTGGTTAAGGTTTGATTATTCCAATAACCTTTCATCATTGTTGAAGAATGTATCGCTAATTCACCATAATCTCCATCAATATTTAAGTTGCCTTTTTCATCCAAAATTAGATATTCCGTTTCGCCCCAGACAGTACCAATAGGTACAATTGTTCCATCTGTGGGAGGAGTATTTACTTTGTAACTAGTACATTGATTTACTTCTGCAGGCCCGTAAATGTTATAAAAATGCGTATTTGGACATAAACTCATTATTTGACTTAAATATTTATTTGCAAATACCTCACCTCCGAAGAGTACTAAGCGAAGCGAATCTAAATTTTTATCATTTAATGCATTATGCTGCAACAATTGCACAATTGCCAATGGTACAGAATACCAAATTGTAATTTTTCCCTTTTCAATTAAAGCCGCAAGACTAGGAGCCATTTTAGTATGAGCTTCTGATATAATGACTGTAGAAGCTTTTGCTAAAGGTCCAGCTAAATAACCCAATGTAGAAATGTCGAAATGTAAAGCTGCATGACTAGCTAATCTGTCATTTTCATCAATATCAAAAAGATTTACAGATAACCTTGCATAACTTAAACCACTTTTATGCGTGTGCATAATGCCTTTAGGAAAACCTGTTGAACCAGAGGTGTACATGATATAAGCAAGGTCATCCTCATTTATTGAAACTTCTGTATATTGTTCGATTGATGAATTAAATAGCGCTGCCCAAGAAATCGAAGTAAATTCACTTTCCAATTCCACCCCAATAAAGCCTTTTAAAGGGTTTTTTAACTCAAGAATTTTAGGATGTTTTTTACGTAAATTCGGATTTGTAACAACATAATTAATATTACAATCATTGAGTATGAAGCTAATTCGGGCAACAGGTAACTCGGGATCTATTGGAACAAAAACGGCACCTGCTTTCATTATACCATAAATGGCTACGGGTGTTTCTATACTTCTAAAAAGATATACACCTATTCGGTCACCTTTTTGTACTCCTTGCGAAATTAAGTAAGCTGCAAGCTTATCTGTTTTATTATCGAAATCTAAATATGTTAAAGACTCATTTCCATAAATAAATGCCTCCTTTTCAGGAAATGCTTTTGAGGCAGAATTAATTATATGGGGGAGTATATTTATCATGATTTAGTTAAAGTCCAAGTAAATTTGCTATTATATTTCTTTGTATGTCAGATGTTCCGGCGTAAAGTATACTTCCTACGGCATCTCTTAAGTTACGTTCTATTTCATTCTCACTTATATAAGCACGACCACCACTATTTCGCATGGCATCTAGACTAGATGTTACAAAACTCTCACTAAGCTGTAATTTTAAAAGGGCGGCTTCCATCATAGCCGGTTTATCTTGATTTTTTAACCAAGCCACTTGATACAATAATAAACGCGAAGTTTCTAACCTAAGTTTCATATCTGCAATTCGGTTACTTACCGATTGAAATTCTCCTATAGATTTGCCAAATTGTTTTCTTTGTTTAACAAATGCAATACTTTCTTCTAATTGCCTTTCCATGGCCCCAAGTTGACTAGCGAGAATGCAGCATCTATCATATTCCAGAGTATGTGTGGTAATAGCCCAACCAGCACCTTCTTTACCAAGTCTATTCTCATCAGGCACAAAACAATTATTGAAAATTAAGTCTCCAAATGGAACTGTACGCATACCCATTTTTTCTTTATTCGAGCTTTGCGTAAAGCCCTTCATATCTTTTTCTATAATAAAACCAGTAATTCCCCATTTTCCAACCTTAAGATTTGTTGATGCAAAAATAACGGCAACATCGGCTATTGGACCAAGTGTGATATAACATTTCTTTCCGTTAAGAATATAACCTCCATCCACTTTGGTGGCCGTGGTTTGCATACTAAAAACATCGGACCCTGCATTTTCTTCTGTTAATCCATGACAACCAATTAACTTACCAGTAGCCATTCCTTTCAAATACTTTTCTTTTTGTGGTTCACTTCCAAATTGCACTATTGGCATTTGAACAGTCCACATTTGCGCATTCAATGCGAAAGGCAACCCATTATCTTTACAACCATAGCCCATTGCTTCCATTGCCAATGTAGCCGACAATAAGTCTATTTTATCAGCTGCGCCACCATAAGGTTTTATCGATGCCATTTTTTGAATTCCGTACGCAACACATTTTTTCCAATCTTTAGTTGAAAACTGAGATTCTTTATCGGCATTTAGAACATTTGAACACAACTCATTTTGAGCAAATTTTATAGTCCGCTCTTTATAATCCAGTTGTTGTTCGTTCCAAGAGAAATCCATACGTAATATCAATTGTTATATTAAGATACACTTCTAAATTAAATGGAAATGTAAATATGAAAATAGATAAGTAAAAATATTAGACTTCTATTTTCTTTAAAAAATAATGATAAGGGTTTTTAGCATCTGCTGAAGTGTTTTCTATATCCAGTTCTAAGCCAATTTCAAATTCAATTGCTAATTCTAAGAATAGGTCCATAACCACTTGGTCTTCTAGAGCCCATCCGGTTGAATCGAATACTGTGGTAGTTTTTTTAACTGATTCATAATTCTTCTGATTTTGAATCAAATCAATAAGATCTGGACCAATATCATTGGCATCTAGTTGTTGACATTCTCCCTCAACCACAGCTTGCTTTAAAAAATCTGGCACCACTATACTGTTTTTAAGCAAATTCAAAGGGAGTTCAGTTTTTCCTGGAAAATCGGAACCTACTGCGTTAATATGGATATTTGGCTTTAATTCTAGGTTATTAAAAAGTGGACCTTCGCCAACATCAATAGATGTTGCGGTGCAAACAATATCACTTCGCTTCATGATTTGCTCAAGAGAAGATTCTATAATTTCGATCGAAAGATCTAACATTTCCGACCTATCTCTAAAAGATGCAGTAGCCTTTGAATCAACATCATAAATAAGTACTTTTTTAAGGTCAAATACTCTTGATAATGCATGTAATTGAGTAATAGATTGTGCTCCACAACCTATTAAACCTAAAACCGAACTATCGGGCTGTGCTAAATATTTACTAGCAACCGCTGAGGTTGCTCCTGTTCTTAAAGCGGTTAATAATACGCCATCAACAAGACCTTTAAGGTGGCCAGTTGCGGTGTCATAAGAAGAAATAGTAGATAATATCGTAGGTAATGAATGTTTGATAGGATTTTTAGGGTGATATCCTACAACCTTTATTACAACCTCCTCATCTTTTTTATAAAGGGGCATCCATTCCACAAGTCCTGGATTATCATTGTCATAATTAAAGCCAGAACGGATAGGGATTTTAGTATTATCAATATCAAACACTGTAATTGCTTGATTGAGTTCATCTATCAAACGATCCATTAAGTTGTTGAGTCCAAAACGGTCTACAATTGCATTTACATTGTCCCCCGATAAGACTAAAGTCTTACGTAGATTTCTTTTCATAGTCAATTAGTGAATTGTAATTTAAAGCACCTTTTTGATTATAAAGTAACAACTTTAGAGCCTTAAACCCTACTTTTTGTTAAAAAATTCGTTAAAACATATTATCTTTAGGTTGATGGCTTTTATTTTTTCATTTCGTCGGATATTTAGTTGAAATAAGAAATAATTGCTTTTATTACAACGCCTTAAATCATCCATAACCTATTTATTTTTAGAAAATTAATTAATTCAACAATTATTAAATGGCAAAATTTTTACGTTTTTTAGTTTTATTTCTGCTTTTTACACCCCTTTTTTCAAGTGCCCATGCACCTAATCAGAGTTACATATATCTTAGAGTATATGAAAAAGAAGGAATTGATGGTCGATTTGAGATCAATTATGTGGATATAAATAAAATATTCAATACAAAATTTGAAAAAAAAGCAACTTTCGAAGAACTAGAGCCGTATTTTGATAAATTGAAAAATTATCTACTCGAACATTCTTCTTTTAATTCTATCTACGGAAATCATAAAATTACTTTTCTTGAACCGGATATTGGCGATGTTGGATTTGGTACTTATGCGTTAATGCGTTTCAAATTGGAAAATTCTTTAGAAGTTCCAGATAATTTGGAAGTAGATTATAGTGGTGTTTTTGATAAGGACGATACCCATAGAGGCTTCTTACTTATTGAATATAATTGGAAGGCAGGTATAATAAATAATGAAGCCAGAATTTCTTTAAGTTTTACCCCTGATGATACAAATGAAACACTTTCGTTAACAGAGAATTCGGCATGGAATGGATTTGTAGCAATGATACAACAAGGTGTTTGGCATATCTGGATTGGACTAGATCATATTTTATTTTTACTAGCATTAATCTTACCATCTGTGGTACGCCGTTGGAGCGATCCTCGTTTTGCCAAAGCAAACAATAATCAGGCAATTGTTAAAAAAACGGGTTTTATAACATGGGATTGGTTTCCGGTTGAGCGTTTTAAGCCAGCTTTTTTATACATAGTAAAAGTTGTAACGTTTTTTACACTCGCACATACGATTACGTTGAGTTTAGCCTCGCTTGAAATAATAAATTTACCATCTAGATTTGTTGAATCTATAATTGCCTTATCTATAGGATTAGCGGCTTACCATAATATTCGTCCAATATTTAAAGGAAAAGATTGGGTAATTGCTTTTGTTTTTGGATTATTTCATGGTTTCGGATTTGCAAGTGTATTGGCAGACCTTGGTTTAACTTCTGAATTTTTGACTTTATCACTCCTTGGTTTCAATATTGGAGTTGAATTAGGACAACTAGTAATCATTTTAATGATTTTTCCAATATTATACTTTTTAAGAAAATTGAAGTTGTATCCGAAGATATTGGTATACGGATCAATCCTTTTAATTATAATATCGCTTTATTGGTTTATAGAAAGAGCCTTTGATGTCAATCTTTTAGTTGAAGATTTCATTCGAAGAAAAGGCTTTAAAATTGCTCAGTTTCTTGGTTTACGATAATCGATATAACATTAATTCCCCTGAAAATTGGAAGAGAAAAAGAAAAACTCATTATTGAGTCAATGGAAATTAAAACAACAAGAAGTTCCTCTTCAAAAAATTGAAAAGGTAGTTGGGGGTGCGCCATTGGTATTATCTCATGGACAACAACGACTATGGTTATTACAACAATTACATCCTGAAAATCCATTTTACAACTATTCCGAAGCTTATCGTTTTAATGGGAAACTAAATCTTGAAAGCCTATATAATTCTTTACAAAAAATTTATGATGCTCATGATATTTTGCGCACTACCTATAAGATGATAGATGGTTTGCCTGTGGCCAAAGTAGGTGCTAAAGAAAAACTGCATATATCGGAATACGATTTAAGTGTAGAAGTTGAGAATCAACAGCAAATTGATAAAGTATTATTAGTTGATTCGGCAAGACCTTTTGATTTGCTAAATGGCCCTGTTATTCGATTTTCTCTTTATAAATTGACACCAGAGAAGTATATTTTATTACTCAATATACATCATATTGCTACCGATAAATGGTCAATGGGTATTTTCAGAAACCTACTAGCTAACCATTATACAGCGCTAGATGCTGGTATTGATGTAAAAGTAAATTCACTTGAAATTCAATATCATGATTACGCTTCTTGGCAACGAAATAAAGTTGTTGATCAAAAGCAAATGGATTATTGGCTTAAAAAACTAGAAGGTGAAATTCCAATTTTAGAATTGCCAAAAGATTATAAAAGGCCAATAATAGCATCGTATAAAGGAGCATTTAAAAAACAAACATTTTCTTCATCACTATCGAAATCCGTTTTGGACTTGTCCAACAAATTGGAGACAACCCCTTATGTGCTTTTATTATCTGTTTACTATGTACTATTATATAGATATACCAACCAAAAGGATATATTAATTGGAACACCTATTTCGAATAGAGACCATAAGTCTTTGGAAGATTTAATAGGTTTTTTTAATGATACTGTTGTTTTACGAACCAAATTTGACGAGAACACTTCATTTGTAGATTTAGTGAAGATTGTTCGAAAAACTACATTAGAGGCTTTTGCGAACAAAGATGTTGCTTTTGAAGATTTGGTAAAAGCAATTAAACCAGATCGAGTTGCAAACATGAACCCGTTTTTTAATGTGATGTTCTTATATCATTCAGTACCGAAATCGCCTGATTTTGGAAGTGATTTAGAGTTTACACAAGAGGTTTTTGATACACAGGTGGCTAAGTTTGATTTGACCCTTTATATTGCTGAAGAAAACAATTCGTTGACTTCAATTTTTGAGTATTCATCTGATCTTTTTAACGAGGTTACAATTGAAAGGTTACAAGCCCATTTTAGTTTATTACTACAAGCAATTGTCGAAAACCCAAATAAGAAAATATCAGCTATTCCAATGCTTACTTCTTTTGAAAAGGAAGTTTTTCTGCAAAAAGAATCCAATTTATTATCTGTAGAAATTCCAAATAAAGGAATTCATGATATAATCACGGATATTGCTATGTCTAATCTCAACAAGAAAGCAGTAACCTTTGGTTCGGAATCAATTACCTATCAAGAACTAATTACACGATCAAATCTTGTAGCCAAAAATATTTTAGAAATTACAAAGGGTAAAAACGAAATTATTGGATTATGTATACAACGTTCAACAGATATGATAGTAGGATTGTTGGGAATCCTAAAAGCAGGATGTGCCTATTTGCCATTAGACCCAACCTATCCCAGAGAAAGAATTGATTTTATGTTATCAGATGCAAATGTATTAGCAACAGTAAGTAATGCAAGCACATTAGCAGAAATGACTGAATTTGACTCTAAAGTATTGGACATCAGTAAAGTGGTGACGAATGCTGAGGAGTTTGAGATTGAATTACCTATTGTAAACAGTGATAATACGGCCTATGTAATTTATACTTCCGGTAGTTCGGGTAAGCCTAAAGGTGTACCAATTTCGCATGGTAACATTATAAATTCTACACTTGGTAGAAAAGAATTTTATGATACCAATCCGGATGCTTTTTTATTAATGTCTTCTATATCTTTTGATAGTTCGAAAGCAGGTATATTTTGGACACTTTGTACTGGCGGAAATTTGGTGATTTCCGAAAAACGTTTGGAACAAGATTTAGCCAAATTGACGGAGGTAATCAAAAGTAATGAAGTGAGTCATACTTTAATGCTTTCATCGTTATATTCAATGTTATTGGATCATGCAGAATTAAACAAACTTATAGGACTTAAAACAGTTATAGTTGCGGGTGAATCATGTGCAGCGAATCTATGCACTAAACATTTTGAAAAACTTCCCAATACAAATTTATATAATGAATATGGACCAACAGAAGCTACCGTTTGGTGCATTGCTTATAAGATTGACAAAAGTAATATTCCATCGTTAATTCCAATTGGAAAACCAGTAGCTAGCGCTAGCATTTATATTCTAGATGAGAGTTTAGGATTATTGCCTTATGGAGCTACGGGTGAGATTTTCATTGGTGGTCCTAGTTTGTCAGGGAAGTATTTAAATAGACCTGAATTATCTGAAGGCGCTTATGTTGATAATCCCTTCGATAAGGAATATGAAACCAAACTATACAAAACTGGTGATTTGGGGAGATATAATTCCGACGGAAATATTGAGTTTTTGGGGCGAAAAGATGAGCAAATAAAAATTCGCGGATTTCGGGTCGAAATTGATGAAGTGCAAAAGGCAATTATCAATCATAAAACAGTAAATAAAGCTATTGTTATATTAAAGAAAGAAATACCAGATACAACAAGTATTTCTGCTATGGATACTAACTCACTTATAGAACTCATAGAAAATCGTATCGGTTTAGGTGCTTTAAATGACATTTTAGAATCTATTGAGTATTTGAGCGAAGAAGAACAAGATTATGTAAATAACCGGTTGGAATAACAACTATAGTTAGTTTAGTATGAAAAGAATAAGAAGATCAAATGAATTCGAGATAAGTCTTAATATCAGCGATGAATATTTTATACGGCCACCACGGGATATGCAACGAAATGCGGTTGTAAACAGGGCTATTAAAGAGTTTTCAGCAGATTTGCTTGCTCTTGATAAGCAAACTAAAAAGTTTGTTGCAGGGGAAACAGTGAGTGATTTTAACGATAGAACGCAAGCAACACTTACAGATCAAGAGATAATGGAAGATTGGCAATTTCCTGTAATGGAAACAATGGCCAAGGTAGTATGCGAAAAGGGAGGTGATATCTTAGAATTAGGTTTTGGAAGGGGAGTAGCATCTGATATGATTCAAGCATTTGATGTTAATACTCATATAATAATGGAATGTAATGATGCCGTTATAGAAAGGTATAATGATTGGAAACTGCGGTACCCTGAAAAGGATATCCAAATGGTCAAGGGTTTATGGCAGGATACCATTGATTCGGTTGGTACTTTTGATGGAATTTTTTTTCATACCTATCCGCTCAATGAAGAAGAGTATATGAAATATGTAAATGAGAGTATCACCTTTGCAGCACACTTTTTTTCTTCCGCTTCAGCACATTTAAAACCTGGAGGTGCATTTTCATATTTTTCAAATGAAGTAGATTCATTAAGTAGAGAACATCAGCGAGAACTTTTTAAACATTTTTCATCCTTTCAAATACAAAAAGTAAACCTTCAGCTCCCAAATGATATAAAAGATACTTGGTGGGCAGAAACAATAGTAGTAGTTAAAGCCATAAAATGATACCAACGGAAATAAAGGATAGAATTGATGGCTTGAGCGATAAAGCAAAGAAATTATTTTTGCTAAAAATTGATCAGGCATTACAATCTTCTGAAGCAGAGGTAATAGCTTCAGGAAGGCAGCATCTTGTGGCTTATGTTCAGGGTTCAGATAATTTCGAATCTGAAGCGTTAAAAAAACATCTTAAGATGAGTTTGCCTGAATATATGGTACCTTCTTCAATTATTTTAGTAGAAGAATTTCCAAAGTTACCAAATGGCAAGATTGATAGGAATAAATTAAATAGCCTTAATGTTATTCAAAGAACAAACAAGACCATTATTTCAAAAGCAAGTACTTCTGAGACGGAACAAGCATTGATTAAGATTTGGGAGGAAGTACTTGGTTTTTCGCCTATTGATGTAAATGATAATTTCTTTGAAATAGGAGGGGACTCTATACTTAGTATACAGATAATAGCTAGGGCACGAAAAAATGGACTGACTATTTCGCCCAATCAATTATTTGAACATCAAACCATTGCCAGTTTAAGTCTTGATATTACTGAGAAAGTTAATAAGGAAATTACATTTGATTACTTGGTGTCTATTAGAAAAGAGGGTGCTAAAAAACCGCTTTTTTGTGTGCATTCAGGTGGAGGGCATGTTTTCTTTTACAATCTTTTAAAGGATTATTTACAAATAGGTAGACCAATATATGCATTACAACCTTCTGGATTAGACGGAAGTCAAAGGAGTATGCATAATTCCATAGAGGAAATGACAACGGAGTATATTAATGCTATGCGAACAGTACAGCCCAATGGGCCCTACAATGTACTTGTATATTGCTTTAGCGCTACTGTTGGTAATGAAATGGCATTACAACTAAGCAAGGATAATGAAGAGGTTAATGTAATTGTTATGGATACAATGGCCGCTCCATGGACTTTAAATATACCAGGTCGGTTAAAAGCTCGTACTTTATCCTTTTTTATAAGATTCTTTAAGAAACCTATATCGAGTATAAAAACCTTTTTTATCGATAGGTTTTGGAGAATTTCACCGATTTGGGTAAAGATGTTTGGTGATGAGAATCAGAAAGAACTTGAAAATTTAAAAGGTAATTTGAGAAAAATTTGTCTGGCATATGATTGGAAAGAACATTCTGGAAAAGTATCCCTAATTTTGACGGAGAAGCCGCACGAATCGCTACAAAAAGTAACGATTGATTCTTGGAAAGAACTTTCATCAAAAGGTAATCTTGAATTGTTTTATACGAAAGGAAATCATAGAACCTTGTTTGAAAAACCAGATATTCAATTTGTTTCTGAAAAAATAGATGAAGCTATAATTGATTAATTAAATCTAATTAATGTCGATTAGCAACTTACAAATTTCACAAGGAATTATTCATATCTGGTCAATTAAAGCGTTTGACCAATCAGATAAATTGAAAGAATTATCCGAAATCCTTTCCGCTGATGAGCTTTCACGAGCAAGTAAATATCGTTTTGAAAAAGATAGGGCAGTTTATATAACTGCAAGATATTTGTTAAGAACCTTAATTAGTAGCTATCTCGAAATTAAGCCAAAAGAGATTGTTTTCGATTATTCGGAATATGATAAACCAACTTATCTCGGAAATACTGAACTGGACTTCAATGTATCGCATTCAGGAAACCGAATTATTATTGGCTTTGCCAAGCAACAAACCATAGGAGTTGATATTGAAAAAATTAAAAATGATTTTGATCCGATAGAACTTGCAAATAATGTTTTCTCTAATGATGAAATTAATGCACTATCTGAGAATAAAGGACCAGAACTATACAGAGCTTTTTATAGAGGCTGGACGCGTAAAGAATCTTTTATTAAAGCAGTAGGAGAAGGACTTTCTTATCCTTTAAAATCGTTTTCGGTTACTATTGATAATGATGAAAAAGCAAGTTTCACATCAATAAATGGTGCACAAGAATCGAAACAAAATTGGCAACTTCACTCTTTCGTCCCTGCTGATGGTTTTATTGCTGCTATAACTACAAAAGGTAAACCAAAGCAGATAGAGTATTTCGAATCGAACAAACTATTTTGATTGTTAAATTGAAGTTGTTGAAATTACTTCATATGTTATTAATAACTACTTTTACCGAAAATTAACTTAGACATTTAAATTGTTTCCCATGAAAAAATTATTTATTTTTTTAGCATTTATTTTAGTGGTATCTGCTAATGCTCAGGAAGTTGACTCTACAATGGTTGTTCAAGATAGCATTGCACAACAAGCACTGGATTTAGAGGCTGAAAAAGCGAAAATTGAAAAAATAGAAGCTCAAGAAAAAGCACAAAAGAAAGCAGAGAAAGAGGTTGCTCAAGCGGAAAAGGCACAAAAGAAAGCAGAAAAAGCACAGAAAAAGGCGGAAAAAGCAGTTAAGAAAAAGGAGAAATTAGCAGATGCTATTTCATCAAAAAAGAAGAGCATAGCTAAGGAAGAGAGTAAAATTGACAAGCTCAATGTAAAAATGGCAAAAGGCAGACAAAAAGGAAAGCTTTCGCCTGAAGATATTAAAAAGATGAATATCAAAATTGAGAAGTCTAAAGTGAAAATTGCTAAAGACAAAGAGAAGTTAACCAAACTAGTGAATAAGCAATAAGAAAAATTTTCACAGGTTTGTGTTGTAACATTTTGGTGATTTGCTCGTCTTATTAGCACATCAATCTTTAAAACACAAATCATGAAAAGAGAAAATAAAAGTTTATTAGCCGTTACTCATTTAAGTCAGTTACTAGATTTTGTAACAGGAATAGGAGGTCTTATAGTACCATTAGTAATATGGTTAACTCAAAAAGATTCAGTTTTGGGTATGGACGAAAATGGAAAATCTATAATCAATTTTAGAATTAGCATGTTCATATATGTGCTTATATGTATTCCATTAATATTATTATTTGGATTAGGTTTATTAGGATTTATAATATTGGGAATTCTATATTTTATCTTCCCAATTGTAAATGCAATAAAAGCTAGTAATGGCGAAGAACCACATTATCCTTTTAGTATGAAGTTTGTGTAATAGAACTTAGGAAATAGCATAAAAAAATCCGTCTCGGTTTCTACCAAGACGGATTTTTTAGTACTATTATTTTTTTATAACTAGCTATTCAACATCACTGGCATCACAAGCATAGTTACTATTTCACCTTCATCTAGTCCATCTGCAGGAGTTAAGATTCCCGCTCTATTCGGGAGACTCATTTCTACAGATACTTCATCGGCATTAAGGTTATTCAACATTTCAGTAAGAAATCTAGAATTAAAACCTATTTGCATATCATCTCCTTGATAGGCACATGTAAGACGCTCTTCGGCTTTATTACTATAATCTAAATCTTCGGCAGAAATATTTAATTCTGCGCCAGCAATTTTAAGTCGAATCTGGTGTGTTGTTTTATTTGAAAATATAGCAACTCTACGAACCGAGCTTAAAAACTGGTTTCTAGAAATCGTTAATTTATTTGGATTTTCTTTAGGTATAACAGCCTCGTAGTTTGGATATTTACCATCAATTAATCTGCAAATTAGAATAGTATTACCAAAGATGAATTTTGCATTAACATCATTGTACTCTATGGTTACGTCATCTTCGCTACCAGCTAAAATTCCTTTTAATAAATTCAAAGGTTTTTTAGGCATAATAAATTCAGCAACTTCGGACGAAGTAACATCTTCTCTTTGGTATTTTACTAATTTATGAGCATCTGTAGCCACAAAAGTTAAATTCTCTGGTGAAAATTGAAAAAAGACACCACTCATTACGGGTCTTAAATCATCATTACCTGCAGCAAAAATAGTTTTATCAATTGCTGTAGCCAATATGTCACCCATAATAGTTGTAGTACTTGGATTAGCAAGTTCTACCGCTTTCGGAAATTCAGCACCATCTGCATAAGCCAAAGCATACTTACCATGTTCTGAGCTAATTTCAATAGTATTATTATCAGAAACAACAAAAGTTAGTGGTTGCTCTGGAAAAGTTTTCAATGTATCCAATAACAAACGAGCAGGTACTGCAATGTTGCCTTCATTATCTGAATCTACATTTAAAACTGAACTCAAAGTTGTTTCAAGATCAGAAGCCGATACAGTCAATTCATTTTTATTCAATGCGAATAAAAAGTTGTCTAATATTGGCAGTGTGTTACTATTATTAATAACGCCTCCTAGAACTTGTAGTTCTTTGAGCAAATAAGTACTTGATACGATAAATTTCATCAGATTGATCTAGTTTTTGGCTTTTTTTCTTCTACGAAAATTTAAATTTAATGGGACTTTAGAAAGATAAAACTCTTCCTAGCTAATCTCACAAAGATATTTGAAATGTACTTTTTGAGGAAACAAACTTATTAACATAGGATTCGTGTTGTTTCATTATAAATGTGTTGTGTTTTAAGCTATTGAAATCATTTGCAAACCATTCGAATTAACCGTGTTTATTAATGCTATGCTAACCTTTGCATTGATCATTTAGAGGGAATAATGTGTTTCATTTAGAAAACATTTTCATGAATGTTTATAAGTTGTACTTGAATAATCTGAATTTAGACGACTATAGCGCTCAGTAAATTCAATCATTACATTAACTTAAACTAAAAAGATAATAGCAATTAAAATTATACTATATTAAGACTCCAAGCTTCCGGCTTGTCAGCAAAAAGAACTTTTGTTTTGGACCATATTGTTCTAAAGTAATCAGAATTTCGATACTTATTTAATGCTTTTTCATCATCCCAATGACTATGCGTAAAGAAAATTTGAGGGTTTTCTTTATCTTGATATAACTCTAAATAATTGAAGCCTTCAAAGTCCTTAATATGTGTTCTATGTGGTTCGAAAATCTTCAAAAACTCATTAATACGATTTTCTTCAAAAGTTAGTTTGACGATTCGAACCAACATTACTTAAAGTTAATTGTTATTGAATCGAGGTAATCCAAACCTAACAACGAATTTGCACTACCGCCCGCTTTAGGGTTGCTTTTGTAAATGGCTATTTCTATATAATTGGCAGAGTTGTATAAAGCCAACAATTCACCAGGACCTTTTCGTTTACTTTTTTCTAGGTTAAAGTCAATTATATCGCTGTACTTCTGATGAATTTTAGTAAGTACTTTTGTTCTAGCTTGAATCTCAAAATCACGTCCTTTTCTGTACGCTTCAAAAAAGTTCTTATGTATGTTTGTAACTACATTACCATAGTTGTCGATATATAAAACCACTCCCGATATTTTATTACCTCCGTCAGAAACACTTGGGGCTAAATCTCGTACTTCATGCAAATCATTATAAGGTTTACCAACTACTTCTAGTGTTCCACCACGAGCAATATGACAAGCAACACGTACAAAAACTTCATTAGTTGGGAAAGCGCTAGCATCCGAATTATGTATAGCAATTTCTACGACCTTTGTCGGTGGTGCTTCAGAATTAAGAAGTCCAATTATTCCATTATCGGCACAAATAAAATAATGACCATCCATTAAAACAGCTATATGCCTAGTTTCGGGGGTAGGTTCCGCGTCAACACCAATAATGTGCACTGTGCCCTCAGGAAAATTTTTATAAGAATTCTGTAGGATGTAAGCACATTCTTGAATATTAAAAGGACCTATTGAATGCGAAATATCAACAATTGTCACTTCAGGCAATTCTTTATAGATAGAGCCCTTGACAGCGCCAACAAAATGATCTTTTAATCCGAAATCTGTAGTTAATGTAATAATTGCCATACCGCAATGTTGATATGTTTATCGATGGTCAGACTAAATTTTTACTTAAATTTGTTCTACAAAATTATAACAAAAAAACAGCCTTCCGAAATTTATCTTTTTCAATAATTCAAAACACCACAATCTTTGAACGAACTAGAATTAGAACTTACCGAAATTAACCCAAGAGACTTCTTTGGTCAGGGAAACGAAAACATCAACTTATTAAAAAAATATTTTCCAAAACTCAAAATTGTAGCACGCGGAAGTAAAATAAAAGTTTTTGGAGACCAAGAGCTTTTAGAAGAGTTCGATAAACGTTTTTCTATGCTTATGGAGCATGTGTCTAAATATAACAAGATGGACGAAAATGTAATCGAGCGTATTCTAACAAGCGATGGTAAGGAAGATTATGAATCTCCTGACAATAGCGGAGAAACATTAGTACATGGCGTTAGTGGTAAGCTGATAAAAGCGCGTACAGTAAATCAGCGTAAATTAGTTGACGCCGCCAAGAGAAACGATATGGTTTTTGCTATTGGCCCAGCTGGTACGGGTAAAACCTATACAGGAGTAGCGCTAGCTGTTAAGGCTCTGAAAGAGAAGCAAGTAAAACGTATTATCTTAACTAGGCCTGCGGTTGAAGCTGGTGAAAATTTAGGTTTTTTACCTGGTGATTTAAAAGAGAAGTTAGATCCTTACATGCAGCCTTTATATGATGCCTTACGAGATATGATACCGTCTGAGAAATTGGTTCATTACATCGATAATGGTACCATTCAAATTGCTCCCATGGCTTTTATGCGAGGGCGCACTTTAGATAATGCATTTGTAATTCTTGACGAAGCACAGAATACAACACATGCTCAGATGAAGATGTTCTTAACCAGAATGGGAAAGAATGCTAAATTCTTGATTACGGGTGATCCAGGACAAATAGATTTACCGAGAAGAGTTATTTCTGGGTTAAAAGAAGCAATTTTGGTATTGAAAAATATTGAGGGAATAGAAATCATTTATCTAGATGATAAAGATGTTATTCGCCATAAACTAGTGAAACAGGTGATTACAGCCTATAAAAGTATAGAACACGAAAATTAAATTTAAAGCAATCCTGAAAAATGGGCAATACAATTACCGATACAAATTTCAATTTCCCGGGTCAAAAAAATATCTACAAAGGAAAAGTTAGAGAGGTTTATACTTTAGCGGACAACATTCTATTGATGGTTGCAACCGATCGCTTGTCTGCGTTTGATGTTGTAATGCCAAAAGGAATTCCATACAAAGGCCAAATATTAAATCAGATAGCAACAAAAATGATGGCTGCAACAGCAGATATTGTACCCAATTGGTTAATTGCAACCCCTGATCCAAATGTGGCTATAGGGCATGCTTGTGAACCTTTTAAGGTTGAAATGGTAATTAGAGGTTATTTATCTGGTCATGCAGCACGTGAGTACAAGGCTGGTAAGCGAATATTGTGTGGAGTGCCCATGCCAGAAGGGATGAAGGAAAATGATAAATTTCCAACCCCTATTATTACTCCCGCTACAAAAGCGGAAATGGGTGACCACGATGAAGATATTTCTAGAGCAGATATTCTTGATAGAAACATAGTATCGGAAGAAGATTATAGTATCCTTGAAAAATATACCGAAGCTTTATTCGAAAGAGGAACCGAAATTGCAGCATCTAGAGGCTTAATTTTAGTCGATACGAAGTATGAATTTGGTAAAACTTCTGAAGGTAAAATTGTTTTGATTGACGAAATTCATACACCCGATTCTTCTCGATATTTTTATGCTGATGGATATCAAGAACGACAAGACAAAGGAGAGTCACAAAAGCAATTGTCGAAAGAATTTGTTCGACAATGGTTAATTAAGAACAATTTTCAAGGTCTAGAAGGACAAAAAGTACCAGAGATGACTGATGAATATATTACGTCAGTTTCTGAACGCTATATTGAGTTATATGAAAATATAACGGGTGAAAATTTTGTGAAAGCTGATATTTCCAATATTCAAGAACGAATAGAGAATAATGTGCTTGATTATATGAATAAATAAGTTTTAGTTACTTATCGCATCATTTTTTTTAGGTTGAACTTTGCTTTCTTTTTTAGCTTTTCTAATATTTTCAAAAATGCGATGGCCGTTATATAGCTATCACCTAATGCGGTATGCCGATCTTTTTTAGCAATATCAAATTTTTCGGCTAATTCATCTAGCGAATACTGTTCTTTACGAGTTAATAAAGGAGAATAGATTAGCGTTTTTTTGTACAAATAAGAAGTGTCTAAGACCTTATTTAATAGTTTGGGGAGACCATAACGTTCCAAGGCACAGTTCAGCATCTTCAAATCGAAACCAGCATGGTGCGCCACAATTACAGAATTTCCTAAAAATTTTAAGAATTGTTGTAATGCTTCTATTTCAGAAATACAATTCTTGCGTTCATCCCTTAAAATGCCATGAATTTCAACATTATCGGCATGATAGAAATATTGGTCTAAATAAACCTCAAAACTATCTTGAACTACGATTATGCTATTTTTTAAAGATAAAGCACCAATACTCAGAATTCGGTCGTTATCATAATCAAATCCAGTTGTTTCAGTATCGAGGACAACAAAACGAATTTCATCGATATCATCCGGTAGTTTTTGATTGAAAGTATTTTCGTAATCATGCCAAAAATCAGGCAGATGAATTTTCTTCTTTTTTTTAAATAATCCCATTAGCCCAGAAGATTTGCCACCATAAAACGCACCTTAATAAGCTCTTGTAGCTCTTTTATAGTTTTAAAGGTACGTTTAAGTTTAATTTTTTCCTCCTTACTGAGCGTGTCTAAAGCAATAAAACGACCAGAGTCATTATGAAGTAAACCCTGTTTGGTTCTAAATTTTAGAAGAGCCTTAGTCGCATAAGAACAGGCTAAAAACAATTCTTGACTATTGGGTTCTAATTCGGCTAAACGCTCAAACCTTTCTGCAGTATTGTTAATAGATTTTATTTGATGTGATAGAATAAGTACACGTGCACCATCTACTAACGGCATTAAAGCTCTACGTTTTAAATCAAAGAAATCTTTATGAGCGCCATCGTCCTCAACTAAAAATGATCTAAAAAACCCAGAAGGGGAAGGGTTTTGCAATGCTCCACTTGCCAAATGTCTAAAGAATACTGGATATGTTGAAGTCTCTTTAAAAATATGTTCGGTTAGTTCATCAGCTAATTCCTTTTCACCATAAACTAAATTGTAATCAAAAAATATAGAAGACAATAGAACTTCTTCAGGACCAGGATAAGAAATCCAATGTGAGACAGAAGTCTTCCATTGCGATAGACTTAAACACCATTTAGGATTAGAACCCATCATTTCTGCAGGGCAATATTCATAGCCTATCTTCATTAATCCTTTCGTAATGATTTGAGCTAATTTTACAAAGTATTTACTTGTTTCAGCCAGCTCTGATTCCGGTACATCCTCAAAAATAAGAGCATTGTCTTGATCCGTATGTAGTAATTGCTCACTTCTACCTTGGCTACCCATGCTTAGCCATGAGAATTTAACAGGTGGTGGCATACTCATTCGTTTTAATGAAAGTTTAATTACTTGTTTAACACAGGCATCATTGAGTTCAGAAATAATACGCGATGTTAATGTCATAGGAATATTCTGATCTAAATATCCTTGAAGCAAATTCATTATACCGTTTCGAATAAGTTTTATTTTTTTAACCTTACGCGCCCTTTTAATTGCTTTCATTAATACAGCAGGGTTATTACCTAACGTCAGCATTAAATCATGCTTAGAAAGAATACCAACAACAGGAGTGTTAACCGTTCCATCTTCGGTAAGGCATAGATGGCTAATATTACTTTTCATCATAGCCATTTGAGCTTGAGAAACGGTCATAGTATCTGGGTAGGTAATAACCGGAGAGCTCATTATCGAAGTGGCCTTTGCGGTAATTGGTAATATCCCTGTAGCCACTTTATTGCGAATGTCTTTATCTGTTATAATTCCAATCGGTAATTTACGCTCTAAGACCAACATGGCTCCGACCCTTTTTTTGGTCATTCTTTCTGCAATAGATTTTATAGTTGTCGATTTTGTACAGCATACTATTTTTTTAGAATAGGTAACTTGTTGCAAATCGAACATAACATTACCAGACACTTCATTGTTTTCTGTTTCTCGTTCACTTACCAGCTGTCCTTTTTGTTTTATGGAATATGGGTTTCTGGTATTAGATGCAAAACTTTCTAAAAGAAAATTACCCACATCTTGATAATTCAGTGAATACGGACGAAAGGCGACTAAAGGAATTGCATAGAGAATACTTTCTTCTAAAGCATAAGCATCCATTTTATAGTTTTCGTTAGCAATTAATGGACGTAAGCCAAAAATATCTCCCTCGTCACACATATCTAACAAGGTGTCCTTTTCTTTGTTCTTTAAGGTAACGGCACCTTTATGTACCACGTAAAAACATTCATGTGGTGTTTCATCAGTTTCAAATACAACACTGCCTTTGTCGCGATAAACAATAGAAACTTTTGCTGCCAGCGTTTCTAAATCCGATTTGCTAATAGCATTAAAAGGAGGAAAGCGTTTTAAAAAATCAGCAACACGAATAGATATGGTATTGTTCATGCAACAAATTTAAAGAATTCGTATTCGAAAAAATCAACGTTACTAATTTCGGCAATAAAATAATAACTATCCTTATTTTACAATTAGAAAGAATTAGCACATAATCGTAACAATAATTATATTTTAGTGTTAATAGAATAATGTTTATATTTTTATAATCGTTATTATTATAATAACCAAAATGCGAAATATTAAATATTCCTTCATAAATTAAGGCAACTGCTTAATAAATTTATTAGAAACTAATACGCTTAATGAACAAATACCTCTCCCTGCTGTTTATTGTCATACTATGTTCTTGTCAAAATTCAGAAGATAAAATAAGTTTTAATAGTGATGTTAGACCTATATTAAACAGTAAATGTTTAAGATGTCACGGTGGCGTTAAGGCTAGTGGTCAATTTAGTTTGCTTTTCGAAGAAGATGCTTTTGGAGAAACACAATCGGGTTCTCCTGCAATCGTGCGCGGCAATCATTCAAAAAGTGAATTTTACAAGCGTCTTGTACATGAAGATCCTGAGTTACGAATGCCTTTTAATGCTCCAGCGTTATCTCAAGAAGAAATTGATGTATTAGCAGAATGGATTGACCAAGGCGCGAATTGGGAAAAACATTGGGCATACATTCCTCCAAAATTGGATATAAAAGCGGCAGAAATCGATAGTTTGTCTTGGGCAAAAGGTAAGATAGACCAATTTGTTTTTGCTAAAATGCTGGAACATGATCTGAGCCCTTCAGAAGAAGCCGATAAAGCAACATTACTAAGAAGACTTTATCTAGATTTAATAGGAATACCTCCGACTTCAGAGGAAGTTGAAGCCTTTTTGAATAATAGCTCTGTAGATGCTTATGAAAATGAAGTAGATAAAATTCTGCACTCTCCTCATTTTGGTGAACGATGGGCTAGTTTATGGATGGATTTAGCGCGGTATGCTGATTCTAAAGGTTATGAAAAAGATTCTAATCGTGAAATCTGGAAATATAGAGATTATGTTATTAACGCTTTTAACAGCGATATGCCGTATGATCAATTTTCTATAGAACAATTGGCTGGTGATCTATTAGAAAACCCTACGGAACAGCAGTTAATTGCAACAGCTTTCCATAGGAATACATTAGCCAATGATGAAGGCGGTACTGATAATGAAGAATTCCGAATTGCTGCTGTAGTTGAGCGGGTTGCTACAACCTATGAAGTTTGGCAAGGGACTACAATGTCTTGCGTACAATGTCACAGTCACCCATACGATCCATTTCGGCATGATGAGTTTTATCAATCTATGGCATTTTTTAATAATGCAAAAGACAACGACTCTTATTTTGAGGAACCTAAACTTTTTACATATTCAGAAAAAAACAAAAAAGAAGTAGAATCACTTCTAGGATATATTGATTCAGAATTATTACCTGAAGATAGCTCGCAAAAAACTGCGTACTTGTTTAGTGAGAAGGAAGCCGTATTAAAACGATTGGGGTATCGAATGCACGAGGCTGAGTCTTATTATGAATCGAGTCCTTTTATAGAATTAGATGAAAGTTTAAAATATTTATGGCAAGTTCAAGACAGTTCGTGGGTGAAATATGATCAGCTAGATTTAGAACGTATTAAAGAAGTTGGTTTTTTTGCTTCTGCAATTATAGATTATGCCGGTGACATTTCAATTCATTTAGATTCATTAAAAGGAAGAAAGATAGGGGAGGCCAAAATAACAAAAACGGGTAATGGTAAAAATGTAATTGAGAATAAAGAAAATATCAAAGAATTTAAAGTGGCTATTGAAGAGGTTATAGGTAGACATGATGTTTATTTAAAATTCTACAAGGGAGATAGATATGATGGGCATCTCTTTTATTTAGATAAAATGAGGTTTTACGAAAGTGATCCACGAATGAATTTATATAGCGATACTTTCAATCAAAAACTGAAGAGACTTGCAGAAATTCCTTTTACATCAACCCCAATAATTCAAGAATTACCTGAAGATGAAAAGCGCAAAACGCATTTATTTGAACGAGGTAGTTGGTTGAACCTAGGAAAAGAAGTACAACGGGGAATCCCAAATATTTATGGGTATAAAGAAGTGGAAGAACCTAAAGACCGTTTGGCTTTCGCGAAGTGGATGATGAGCAATAAGAATCCACTAACAGCAAGGGTAGCTGTAAACCGATTTTGGGAACAACTTTTCGGATTTGGTTTAGTGGAATCTATGGAGGAATTTGGAACGCAAGGCGAAAAACCCACCCATCCAAAATTATTGGATTGGATGGCCGTTCGTTTTCAAACCGAACATAAATGGCAGGTTAAACCTTTACTTCGAGAAATAGTACTTTCAGCTACATACAAACAATCTTCTGATGCCGATGTTGAAAAAATAGAAAAGGATTCTCGTAATCAATGGTTAGCCAGAGGATTTCGTACGCGGCTATCAGCGGAACAGATACGTGATCAAGTATTGACAGTAAGCGGATTGTTAAATCCATTAATAGGCGGCCCTAGTGTTGTAAATAATAGTGTTGACGGTGGATGGACGGGTGTGCCAGATTGGGCTATAAAAGGAGATTCTGCTAAATACCGTCGGTCGTTGTATACTTTATGGAAACGGGTTACGCCACCAAATGAAATGATAACATTTGATAGTCCAGACCGGTCGATATGTGCTTCTCGTCGTATAAGAACAAACACACCGTTACAAGCTTTAAATCTATTGAATGATGAAACTTTTTTCGAAGCTTCAAATACTTTAGCAGAACAAATGTCTAAGGCCGATTTAAATATTGATAATCAAATAAAATATGGTTATTTTAAAGTAATGGGAAGAACTATAAGTAGTGAAAAACTAGTGCTACTGAAAGAACTTTTTATTGATGCTGAGAATCATTTTAAAAATGAAAAGAGAGATACAGAATTGCCTGAAATAGCTAAAAATAAAAAGGGTGTTGAAAAGAATAAGCTAGCAGCCCTGGCAATAGTTGCAAATGCTTTATTGAATTTAGATGAATTTATAGTAAAAGGGTAACGCCATGAATATTTTAGACGAAGCACATTTTAGACAAAGTGAATATAATACTAGAAGACATTTTTTAAAGAAATGTGTTACTGGTATGGGAGCAGTAACATTGGGATCAATGATGGGTGGAGCCAACCTTTTTGCAAAGGATATATTACCATCAGATGGAGGTGGTGTTGGATTACCACATTTTGTACCTAAAGCCAAGCATGTAATTTATCTACACATGGCAGGAGCCCCATCACAGCTAGAACTTTTTGATTACAAACCTGAACTTAAAAAGATGGATGGGCAATCTTGTCCACCTTCTTTATTAGAAGGAAAACGATTCGCATTTATAAGAGGCGTACCTCAGATGTTAGGTCCGCAAAGTAATTTTAAGCAGTATGGAGAATCGCGGACATGGGTATCTGATTATTTACCCAAATTTGCGGAAGTTGCCGATGAGGTTACTTTTCTTAGATCGGTTCAGACCGATGAATTTAATCATGCTCCTGCCCAATTCTTAATGCAAACAGGATCACCAAGAACAGGTCGCCCAAGTTTAGGTGGTTGGGTTACTTATGGTCTAGGATCACCAAATGATAACTTACCAGGCTTTGTAGTTTTATTATCTGCAGGAGGACCAACAGGTGGTAAACGATTATGGGGAAGTGGTTTTCTTCCAACAGTACATCAAGGAGTACAATGTCAGTCTACAGGAACTCCAGTTCAAAATCTCAAAAATCCAAGTGGTGTTGATAGCAAAATGCGTAAAAAATCGGTAGAGATAATAAACAAGATAAATGAGTTAGAATATCAAGAAGCGCAAGACCCAGAAATTTTAACTAGAATTTCGCAGTACGAAATGGCTTATAAAATGCAAACTTCAGTTCCTGAAGTAATGAATATAGACGATGAGCCAGCGAATATCCAAGAGATGTACGGTGTTACTCCGGGTGAGAATTCATTTGCTAACAATTGTCTTTTAGCTCGCAGATTAGTAGAAAATGGTGTTCGCTTTGTGCAATTGTACGATAACGGATGGGATATGCACGGAGCAGGACCGGGAGGTGGAGTAGGACAAGGGTTAAAACGTAAATGCAAACAAATTGATAAGCCCATTGCAGCGCTTTTAAAAGACCTTAAACAAAGAGGGATGTTAGAAGACACTTTAATAGTTTGGGGTGGAGAATTTGGACGTACTCCGATGATGGAAGCGCGTACCGGTAAAAATTTCTTAGGCCGTGATCACCATAATGAAGCTTTTACCATGTGGATGACTGGTGGTGGAATTAAACGAGGTTATTCACATGGCGAAACTGATGAAATCGGATACTCTGCAATTAGTGGTAAAGTACATGTGCATGATATACAGGCTACAATTTTAAATCAATTAGGAATAGATCATGAAAGACTAACATATCGTTTTCAAGGTCGCGATTTTAGATTGACCGATGTACATGGCCATGTAATTAAAGATATATTGGCCTAAAAAGGATATAATTTTAATGAAGAATGATTAGCTTACTACAAATTTATAAGACGCAACCAATGCAAAAAAGAGGTACACTTACGTTATTTTCAACAGTAATTTTCTTAGGGTGTTCAATAACAATATTGGCCCAAAATCAGCAACACTCGCATGATTTTTCGCATCATGCAAATGAAAACACAGCCATTGCTCATCACCAGCACCATGAAGTAAATTCAACCGATGAAGCTCCCATGCAAGCAAAATTAGAAACAGGTCAAGGAGATTATATTTTCTCATGGGATCAGGAATTAACCGCGGCTTTTCCGGAAGCGGCACATGAATTTGAACCAAGGATGCATGGTGGTTTTAATGAAGATCCTGAAACAGGGATTGTTTATACAGGAATACCTGGCTATGGTCTTTGTGCTATTAGTGCTGATCTTAAAAATTGGTCTGTATTAGGAACCGATAAGCGATTGAAAGATAATATTCATGGAATAGTTTTCTTCATTCATAAAGGTGAGAAGTACCTTGCTGTAGCACAAGAGGGTAAAAGGGTATTAGTATTGACGTTAGATGGAAGAATAGTTAGTGAAATAGTAAAGCCTACTGGGACTGAGTTTAAATTCGCACCTGCTAATGAATTCTTCGCATCTGAAGACAGCAATTTTGGAGTTACAGATGTAACTTATTTAAAAGGGACTTTATACGTAGCACATGGTTATTCAAAAGGAGATTTTGTAATGACTATTAAGGAAAAAAACGGAGTTTGGAGTTGGGGTAAACTTGCTTGGGGTGGTAAAGGTGATAATCCTGGTCAGTTTCAAACAGCACATGGTATTTATGCCCATGAAAACAAGATACTTGTGGCCAATAGAGCTGCAGGACAAGTAGTGCGGTTTACTAAGAAAGGAAAATTCATCGAAACTTTTAATGACATTCCGGCAGGTAGTTTAGTTTGCAATGTTTCTTATAAAGATGAGCATTACTTTTTAAATGCTTTAGAAGCTATAGGTGACCAAAAATCAGCCCCTTTATACGTTCATTCGGGAGATAACCTTGTTTCTACTGTTATTCCAGGAGATTTAGATATTCCAGTTTTAACGAATATTCATCAAGTATGGCCACACTTTGTGAATGAAAACGGATCAAAACAACTTTATTTATTGGTTCACGGATGGAATAAAGGAAAGTTTGCTGTTTTGAAACTCGAGAAATAGTAATTACAATTTTGATTTACGTTTTTTAAATCAAGATAAAACGGCACAGTTATACATAGTTATATATTAAAAAAGCTCCCTAAAAGGAGCTTTTTTTGTAGCTAGTGTGGAAATTATATTTTTGCCAGTCTTATTAGGAAAATGTTGTCCTTATTAAATAAATATCAGAGATTTTACAATCTCAAACATTCTAATATTTATAATTATTTAATTTTAATCTGCCTTACTTTTTAAATTAATATCGATAATTCTTGAATTTTCAGATAGTTTTAAAAAACAACAACTTTTAATGTTAATGATTTCATTATCAAGCTTATGTAAATTGACATTGCATGGTTTTGCAAGTATAGTACATGGTTTTTCTTTCCGGTTCTTATATACTCCTAACCTGTGAAATAATAGTGAACCTCCTTTTTGCATAAGCGCAATATCATTGTATCATAATTAATCTTTAAATATATTATTATGAAAACATTTATGATAAGTGCAATGATATTGGGGTTTGTTAGTGTTGGATATTCTCAAGGCACAAGTAACAAACAAAATCTAGACATTATAACCGAGAACACTATTTTGGCTCCTCAGAATAGTAAATATCTAAGCAAGGTAAAAGATGGTGTTATTTCGCCCAGAGTTTTAGAATTACAGCATTCTGTTGCAAACTATAATCTATTAACATCAAAGTTATTTAAAGGCAAGGGCAGAAACTATCATGTTAAATTTAGGAAAACAAATGGTAAGATATATACCACATTTGATTCGCAAGGGCAAATACTGAATTCTATTGGTAATTTTAAAAATATAGCCTTTCCGATACCTGTTCGAAATATTATTTATAGTACTTATCCAGGATGGTATGTGCTTGAAAACACATATAAGAGTACTTATTCAATTGAAGAGGGTACTAAAAATGTTTATAAAGTGAAGATTGGTAAAGGGACGTTAGAAAAGAGACTAAAAATTGATGCTGAAGGAAATCTTTTGTAATATGAAAAAAGGTAAATGTAAATCCTCCCTTTCTGTTGTATCAGAAGGGAGGCTTTTGTAATTATTAATTTATTAAAATCACGAAACGAATTAAGATGTAATTCATTCTAAATCAACTTTTACCAAATTAAAAGGGCCATGTTTAATTTGTTATCTTGCATAAGAACTATTCCGCTAATTTCCAGTATCAAAGCCATTGATGCCCCCTATCAATTTCATTGGATTTAATTCAACCTATATGTTCATATCCAATAAGTTCAACCTTAAAAATATCCTTTGGAGTTTGTTTTTGTTTTGGGGCAGTATTCTTTCAAGGATCCTTAAGCCAACTGTTAAATCAAATTCTATAGCTATTCATTTCTCAATATATAAGTTGCTGGGAATTTTACTTGTGTTCTTTATGCAATGGAATATTCAGGCTCAAACACGTATTGAAATCCCTACAAGTTCTAGTTGGAGTATGACTTTGATTGATGAATTGGAAGTCATGAGTGATGAACAACATCAATGGACAGCAGATTCATTATTTGATGCTTCAGAAGGTTTATTTGTGCCAAATTCTGTCGATGCCAAACCTAAGTTACATAACTATTGGGCAAAATTTAATTTGGCTAATACATCGGAGAGTGAACAATGGCTCAGTTTCGAGTCCCAATACTGGGATTATGTCACGCTTTATTTGCGTGATTCAACTGGGAGTGTCACAGTTATCCCTTTTGGAATAAGGAGTAATATAAATAATAACAAGTTTCTTGTCCGATCAAAAACTGAATATGAGGTATTGGCCAATTTCGAGTCTAGTGGGCAGTTCCGTAGGGAGGATAACATAAACCTTGTTATTAAGTCAACAATTACTGCGCTAGAAAGCAAAACGTTTACCTACTACTTAGATGGTATTTCCTTGGGTATTATGTTTGGCTTTGCGTTGTATAACCTGTTTTTATTTATTTCTCTGCGGGATATGACCTATTTCTGGTATTCATTATATATTCTTTTTCTGGCTTTCAGCTTTGCTACATTATTTGCTTCTGAGCCATCTAAATGGGTGCAATTTTTCACTCCTAACAACCCATCATTTCCATTTTATTTAAAGAAGGTTTCAGAACCGATACTAGCGATATCATATATCAATTTCGTTAGAAATTTTCTATTGATAAAGGAGAGGCATCCGATTTGGGACAAAGGTTTAAAGATTTTCATGGTCTTAATCTTTCTTCAATTTTCGGCCAATATAACTGGCATATATCACTTTACTGGTATAACCCGTGTTATGATATGGAATATGTCCACATTAAGTTGTGTAATATTAGCCTTCATATGCTATTTTCAAGGGTATGCCAAAGCCAGGTTTCTTATTGTCGGTCAATTTTTTATTCTAATAGGGGTCGTTATCACAGCAACACACTACGCTGGGTTCGATTTGCTTAACTTTCTACCTAAAACAGATTTTTTAAATTATTTCAGATCTCCATCTAGTTACTTTGCCTTTGGTGCAGTAGAATCTATCGTTTTCTCTTTTGCCCTGGCTGATAAGTATAATATGATGCAGAAGGAATCCGTGAGAGTGAAAATCGAAAAGGAAAGAGAAAAGTCGGAAGCATTTCGATTGCAAGAATTAGACAATTTCAAAAGTCGCTTCTACTCGAATATTACTCATGAATTTAGAACACCGCTCACGGTTATTCTTGGCATGTCAGATTCATTGGAAAGTGAATTACAGACCAAAATGAATCCACCCATAAAAAATGCAGTGAAAATGATTCGTAGAAATGGTAGTAATCTTTTGTCACTGGTAAATGAAATGCTAGATCTCTCCAAACTTGAGAGTGGTCGTATGGAAACGAATCTAGTGCAAATTAATGTAATACCCTTCATTAAATATTTAGGTGAGAGTTTTCATTCATTCGCCCAAGAAGATGACATCCATTTTACGGTATATTCAGAAATTGAAGAATTAGTGATGGATATAGATTCTCAGAAATTGGCTACCATAATCTCCAACCTGCTTTCGAATGCGATAAAGTTTACCCCTCCTTTGGGAAAAATCATTCTTCATATCCAGAATGATGCTGATATGAATTTGGTTATAAAAGTTACCGATACAGGAATAGGCATAACAGAAGAAGAGTTGTCACATGTTTTTGATCGCTTTTATCAAGCAGATACAACTCACACAAGAAAGGGAGAAGGATCCGGTATTGGCCTTTCTTTGACCAAAGAATTGGTGCAACTATTAGGAGGTAAAATTTCAGTAATAAGCACACCTAACGAAGGCAGTGTTTTTAAAGTAGAATTACCTATAACCCAAAATGCTCCAAAAACAACTATTGAGTCCTTAAAGCTGAGTCATGAGTCAGTATCGGAAATAATTGATTCAGAAATCAATCAAAAAGCAGATATCAAGGATGTGGATTTACCACTAGTATTAATAATAGAAGATAATAAGGATGTTGCCTATTACTTAAAACAGTGCTTAAAGGGGCAATACAAGACGATGCATGCCATAAATGGTATTGAAGGTTTAGAAATGGCATTTGAACACATTCCGGATATTATTATCTCTGATGTAATGATGCCGGGTAAAGATGGTTACGAGGTGTGTGGCATGTTAAAAGAGGATCAGCGTACTGATCATATTCCTATTGTTTTATTAACAGCCAAAGTAACTACAAAAGATCGCGTTATAGGCCTTACTCACGGAGCGGATGCATATTTAACTAAGCCTTTTATAAAAGAAGAGCTATTTGCGAGATTGGAGCAGCTTCTTTTTCTACGGAAGAAATTAATAAACAAGTTCCAGTTGGGCCAAGTATCTAAAATAATGGCAAAACAACCTATAAATGCTGAAACCAAATTCATTACCAAAGTTATCGAACTTATACATAAAGATTTAGATAACTCTACCTTTGGCGTCTCTGAACTCAGCACAAAATTAAGCTTAAGTGAATCGCAAGTATATCGTAAATTAAAAGCAATTACAGGAAAGTCGACTGCTGTTTTTATTCGAACTATTCGCTTAGAATCAGCAAGAGAGCAGCTGCAAACCACTAATAAAACTGTTTCAGAAGTTGCTTATGCCGTAGGGTTTAATGATCCATCATGGTTTAGCAGAGCTTTTAAAGAGGAATATGGCTTTGCACCAAGCGATATTTCTAAATAGCTGTCTTACAATGTTTTAATTTTCACCATTGCATGTTTTTGCAATAATAGTACAAGCTTTTTTTTCCCGATTCATTATTACTCCTTGGCTTTGAAAAAATGGTAAATGCCGTTTTTTGATAAGCGCAATATCATTGTATCATAATAATTATAAAAACAAATATTATGAAAACGACAATGAAATTTTTTAGCTACGGAATTCTAATTTTAACTTTATTATTTACTTCTTGTACGGAAGAAGGAGATATTGGCCCAATTGGTCCTGCCGGTCCTCAAGGTATCGCTGGAATTGATGGTGCCGATGGAATGGACGGAACTGATGGTATGGATGGTATTGATGCCCTAGATGGATCAAATGAAGCAGTTATAACCAACCATTCAGAAACAAAAGTACCAGGATCATTTTCTACACTTGATCGGGATATTGACGGTGTTACGGCATATTTTAAAACCACTGATTTAATCCCGAATAATGCCTATACCTTGTGGTTTGTAGTCTTCGGTGAAACTCCAGGGCCACCAATTTCTACCTTTGCGGCAGGTCATGTCGCAGGAGAAACCGGAACAGAAATTTTTGCCGCTTTTAAAAGTATCGATGCAGATTTTGATAACCCTATGACGGGTGAGATTCATTTAGCATTACGAACCCACGGACCTGCTCAGCAAGGAATGATACTTGACCAGATACAAACTATGGATGGTGGTTGTACTTCTGGTTTTGATTCTGGGCCAGGAACTCATCCAGACTCTGATGAAGTTGGGTATTGTGCGAATGTACAAGTTGCCAAATATATTGTTGAATAACAATTAGACATTAGAGGAAGCCTTAAAATTTAAGCTTTATACATTTTAATTAATAGTACACCGCTGATTAAAAATTAAAGTCTCAGCTTTTTGGCTTCTAATGAAGTTGTATAAATTACTTAACTTACAAGTACTATTAAATAGTTCCCTAACGCAATGTATTACCTAAGTAAATTTAGTGGAACTATGAAATCGAATATTGCATTTTTTCTTCTAGGTATGTTTTTATGCCTGACTTCTTGTAAGAACATCAGCAAAGAACCGAGCGCTGCCCTGGCTTCAATTGATTTTTTAAGGGGAGACCTACTACTCTGTGGTGATGGTCAATTTGGAGAATTAAAATTCTCGCTTTCCTGTGATTACGAAACACGGGAGACCTTTGATTTAGCCGTAGCTTTATTACACTCTTTTCAATATGCTGATGCTGAAAAGGCATTTGTAAAAGTTATAGATACCGACCCCAATTGCCCCATGGCCTATTGGGGTGTTGCCATGAGTATTTATCACGCGGCATGGTTTCCTCCAACAGAGAAAGACTTAAAAAAAGGGGCACAAGTTTTGGCTGTTGCTAAAGAGTTATCTATGGATGAAAAACAACGGGATTATATCAATGCCATTGATGCTTTTTATACCGATTGGCAAAATGTAGACCACCCGACTAGAGCCAAACGCTTTGAAATGGAAATGGAAAAAATCTACCTTAAATATCCCGAAGATATCGAAGCAGCTATTTTTTACACCTTGGCCTTATATTCAACCCGTGATAGAACTGGAAAAGACTACAAAAATGAACAAAAAGCCGGAAAAATTCTCGAATCTCTTTTTGAGCAAAATCCCAATCACCCTGGTATTGCACATTACATCATTCACAATTACGACAACCCAGTTTTAGCACATAAAGGTCTGGAAACTGCCCGTAGGTATGCAAAAATAGCACCTTCGTCTTCTCATGCGCAACACATGCCTTCGCATATTTTTACCAGACTTGGTATCTGGGAAGAGTCCGTAGAGTCTAACATTCAATCAGCTGAAAGTGCACGTTGTTACAAACAAGCAATGGGCATTGATATAGGTTTCTTCGAAGAATTACATGCTATCGATTATCTGGTGTATGCCTATCTACAGCAAGGTGACAATATTCGCGCAGTAGAACAGTATAATTTAATCAATACAGCGACAGCTGTGCACCCTTTAAATGTTACAGCGGTAATGTATCCGATTGCTGCAATACCATCTAGATTAGCACTTGAAAATAAGAATTGGCAAAGGGCAGCAGATATACAACTACAAGAAACGGGTCTAGATTGGGAACAGTTTCCATGGCAGAAGGCTATATATCATTTTACCAGAGCATTAGGCGCTGCGCATATCAAAGACTTCAATATGGCAGAAGAGGAAATAGAATCACTTGCAAAATTGCATGAGAACATGGTTACAGAAAAAGACCGTTCGAAGTCCATTCAGGTTAAACAAGTTGAAATTCAACTGAAAACCGCAGAAGCTTGGTTGTATTTCAGTAAAAGCGAGGTAGAGAAGGGACTTGCTTTAATGCAAACTGCTGTTGCTTTAGAGCGAAAAACAAGCCTACACCCACTTACTCCGGGAGATGTTTTGCCGACTATAGAATTATTGGGCGATATGTTATTAGAATTGAACAAACCAGATGAGGCACTAAAAGCATATGAAGAAAGCCTAGGTAAGACACCTAAGAGATTCAACGGAATTTATGGTGCGGCCAAAGCTGCTCAAAATTCAGGAAATTTGGAGAAAGCAGCTGACTATTTTAAACAACTTATCGAATTAACTAAGAATTCAAATAGCGAACGACCTGAAGTTCTAGAGGCTAAAAAGTTTATTGTACGCTCTTAAAACGAATGTTATGAAAACAAAAATCAGTTTAGGAATCTTGGTGATTGCATTTTCGGTATTTGTTTATTTGTCGAATAAGAAGTCGGAATTACCGATTATGAATCCATCTGATTTTAATCCAGAACTTGTTGATGCTAGTTTACAGAATGGAGCAAAGGCCCATACTGTTGCTGATTTTGAATTGATTAATCAAAATGGAGAAACTATTACCCAGACAAATTACGAGAACAAAGTCTATGTGGCCGATTTCTTTTTTACCCGTTGTCCCAGCATCTGCCCAATTATGTCTAATAATATGGGAAAGTTGCAAAATACTTTTCTTAAAGAAGCCGATGTGATGTTTCTTTCTTTATCCGTAACACCAGATTTGGATAGTATTCCTGTCTTAAAAGCGTATGCCCAAAAACATGGGGCTATAGATGGTAAATGGAATATTACTACTGGAGAAAAAAAACATATTTACAATCTTGCTCGAAAAAGTTATTTCGCTGTGGTAAATAAAGGTGATGGTGGACTTCAAGATTTTATACATACTCCAAATTTCATTCTAGTGGATACAAAAAAACAGATACGAGGCGTGTATGATGGAACTAGTAATAAAGAAATAGAACGATTGATTAGCGATATTGAAAACTTATCAAAATAGATGTAGATAAGATAATGTTTTACGTAAATATGTTGAACTTAAAAACAAGTATGATGGTTCGAATTTCGCACTTTTAAGTTTTTTTGTGTATCTAAATTCTGCAAAACAATATTTATGTCGTAGTGCATAATAACGGAATTGTTATTGGACTATCTAGTATTTGCTGAGGTTTAAATGTAAATTTCTAAAAAAATAGAGTAAAATTACATAGTGAAATAAAAAAACCCATGAAGTAAATCACGGGTTGTTTGTAATAAATAGTAGCGAGAGTGGGACTTGAACCCACGGCCTCCGGGTTATGAATCCGACGCTCTAACCAGCTGAGCTACCTCGCCATTCGTTTTAAAAACGGGTGCAAATATATAGTTTAATTTCATCTTCATCAAAAAACAACAATTAAAATTATTCTGCTTTAAATATTTTTTAATCATTCGGTTTTATATATATTGCCCATATAAACAGAACGCTTTTCATGGACGATAAAATTAAGTTTGAGATTGAATTTGTGATACAATCATCACCTCAATTGTTATATACCTATTTATCAACACCTTCGGGTCTTTCTGAGTGGTTTGCTGATAATGTAAATTCTCGGGGAGAAATATTTAACTTTATCTGGGATGGCTCTGAAGAAGAGGCAAAATTATTGAAACGTAAGAGCGATGATTTTGTGAGATTTTCATGGGTAGAAAATGATGATGATTCTTTTTTTGAGATGAGAATTATTGTTGATGAGATTACAAAGGATGTTTCATTGTTTATCACAGATTTTGCAGAAGAAGATGAGGTTGACGAAGCAAAAATGCTTTGGGAAAATCAAGTTTCTAGCCTAAAACAAATACTAGGTTCAAAATAAGAAGTTACTTTATTGAAGTATATTTGGTCCCGATAAAATTCGGGACTTTTTTTATGGTAAATTTTAATGGAGAAATATTAGCGTCGAACTCTCAAAAGCTTACCGAGCATAATAGGGGATTGCGCTACGGAGATGCACTTACAGAAACTTTAAGAGCTAAAGGTGGCAAGATTATCTTTTGGGAAGACCATTACCTAAAGTTAATGGCAGCAATGCGCGTCTTGCGTATGGAAATACCTATGAACTTTACAATGGAATTTCTCGAGGCTGAAATTTTAAAACTTATACATGAAAATAAGCTGGACAATAGAACCGTACTTGTTGACATTTTTGTTTATAGAAATTCTACCTCCAATAAATTATTACCAGAGCATAGAGAAATCAATTACTTTATAGAAACACGAACATTAAGTACTTCGGCATATAGTCTGGAAAACAATAGATACGAAGTTGAATTGTTCAAAGATTTTTATGTAAGTGGCGATATGTTAACTACAATAAGTACAAATAATAAAATGCTTAATGTTGTTGGGAGCATATTTGCGAATGAGAATGACCTACAAGACTGTTTATTATTAAATCACAATAAAATGGTAGTAGGCACCCTAATTGGCAATTTATTTCTGTTAAAAGGTAATACTATAAAAACAACTCCTTTAACCGACGGAGCTTTAAATACAGTTGTTAGAGATAAATTAATAAAAATAATTAAGGATTCAGACGAGTATAGCTTTGAAGAATCTTCAATTTCACCTTTTGAATTACAAAAAGCAGATGAGCTAGTCGTAATTAATATTGAAAGAGGAATAATACCAATTACCAAGTATCGAAAAAAGGTGTATAATGCCGATACTGCAAATACACTCATTGAAAAACTAAAAGAATTAATTCAATTAGAAATAGCCAGTTAATTTAAACTAGGATTCTCTGGGGCGTTAGACCAAATAAGATAATTACCTCCAAGTTCTGCCATTTTTTCTTTCCAAAAAGCATTTGAAGATTTTTGAATGATATTACTCTGATACTCATTTTTCACTACAATCCAAGATTTAGAAGTGAGTTCTTGATCTAGTTGCAATGATGACCAACCTGAATATCCTAAAAAGAAGCGAATATCATTTTCAGATATTACCTTATTATTTATTAAGTTGATAGTAATATCGAATTCACCACCCCAAAATATACCATCCGAAATTTCGATACTATTATTAATCAAATGCGGAACTTTATGAATAAAGTAGAGGTTATCTTGCTCTACAGGGCCTCCGTTAAAGACTTGAAACGGGACTTTGATTTCTGGCACCAAATCACTTATTTGATATTCCAAGGGTTTATTTAGAATAAAGCCAACAGATCCGTCATCATTATGTTCTGCTAGAAGCACAACTGATCTGTTAAATGAAACATCACCAGTTAATGCTGGTTCAGCAATTAAAAGTTGGCCTTTTTCTGGCTTAATATCAATCATTTGCGTTTCTGATTTAAAACTAAAATAAGATTTTTCTTATAAATAGCAAAAAGAGGCCAATAAAAAAGCGCTTGCCAATGACAAACGCTTCTATACTATAAGAGTAAAAGACTAGTTTACTGAATTCGCTAAATCAGAACCTGCTTTAAACTTAACAACGTTTTTAGCAGCAATTTTGATTGTCTGACCAGTAGAAGGGTTTCTACCTTCTCTTGCATTTCTTCTAGTAACAGCCCAAGATCCGAAACCTACTAAAGATACACGGTTTCCTTTTTTAAGAGATCCTTCAACATTTCCTAAGAAAGATTCTAATGATTTTTTTGCTGCTGCTTTAGTGATGCCAGCATCAGCTGCCATTGCATCGATTAATTCTGTTTTGTTCATAACGTAATTAAATTAATTGTTGTTAAAATTATATACTGAAGACAAATTTATAGGGATTTGCGTTCAACGCAAGTAAAATGGGGGGAAATCGCCCTTTTTGTTGATAACTCAGGGCGTTTGTTGATAAAGTAGCCTTTTTTCTACACTCATGAGGCCAATAAAGACAGGGGTTTAGCAGACTTTGGCATTTTCAGAAAATTTTAATCCGTTCAATAATGCCGATACAGCCATCCTTTTTTTGCCTGGAAATTGAATTTCTTCTAAAATTATAAAGCCAGAATTAACTGCAACTTTTAGCTCTTTTTTCGTTGTAATTAATTTACCGAAATCGTAATTATGTGGTTCTTTAATTTTTGATGCTTTATATATTTTAATAAAAATTTGCTCATCATTATTAATAAGAGTTGTATTTGCAGCCGGATAAGGACTTAGGCCTCTTATGTGATTGTATATTTCATCAATTGATTTTTGCCAATCGATTTCGCAGGTCTCCTTAAAAATTTTGTAAGCAGATTTTACAGGGCCTTCTACAATTTGTTTTTTGGTGGTAACCTTATTCTCAGAAATTAAATCAACAGTTTTTAAAGCTAATGATGCGCCTAAAACCATTAATTTATCATGTAGGGTACCTGCAGTTTCGTCTGAGTCAATTGCTATTTCTTCTTGAAGGATAATTTCACCGGTATCAATTTTATCATCAATAAAAAATGTAGTCACTCCAGTTTTGGTTTCACCATTAATAATCGCCCAATTTATAGGAGCGGCTCCACGATAACTAGGAAGTAAAGAAGCATGGAGGTTAAAAGTACCATACGCTGGCATTTGCCATACTACCTTGGGTAGCATTCTAAATGCTACTACAATCTGAAGGTTGGCATTTAAAGACTTTAATTCGGCTAAAAACGCCTCATTTTTTAAATTGGTAGGTTGTAATACAGGTAATTCATTTGCAACTGCATACTTTTTAACAGCCGATTCATTTAATTTTCTACCTCTACCAGCTGGCCGGTCAGGAGCAGTAATTACACCAACTACCTCATGCTTACTATTATTTATTATGTCTAATGTGGTAACAGCAAAATCTGGAGTACCCATAAAAACAATTCTCAATTTTCTCATCTCTTTAGTTGGTATTCGTTTTTATAATTTATCATTATAAGACCATCTTCTAATAAAAACTGTACACTTGCCAATACAGCTGTATGATTAAAGTCAAGTAATTCTATAAGCGTTCTTGACGATTTATCGCCTTGTTTTAATAATGCAATAATATTCTCATTAATTATTTCTTCATTACTGTTAGAATATTTGGCTAAGCAAATATCGCACTTTCCACAATCTTCCTTTCTGTTTTCTCCGAAATATGCCAAGAGCATTCTATTTCTACAGACCTTATTATTTTGAACATAGCCTAGCATTTTATGTAGTTTATCAGTTTTAGTCTTGTGTAATTCTTCAACTTTTTTACTAAACATATTTATGGTACTATCATCTTCACGTGGCACAAGAAAATTAATTTCAAGATCATTGTCTTGCGCTTTATATTCTATTAAACCATCTTTTTCTAATTGAACTAATACCTTATTAATTAAGGCTTCTGGCTGGTTCGTTTTTTTAGATATTAGTTGTGTATTTATTTTGGTTTCAAAATCAAAAACGCCTCCATAAGTACGCAGTATAGTTTGAATAATATTAGTAGCATTTTCATTTCGATCCATATATGTGAAGAGCATATTTTTTGTGCTTATAAATTTTATCTCCGATTGTTTTGAAAAAGATTCTGATAATGAAATAACCGAATACTGATCCAAAATACGGAGCACATTGTACGTTTTTAATGTGTTTAATTTATAGGTGGTACAAAAAGTATAAAGACTAAATTGATATGCAGATGCTACCAATTCGCCAAAGGATATTTGAAAATAGTTATTCAGCTTATTATATACTTTTTTAATAAACTTTGTGTCTGGCAATACACTCAAAAATTGAGAACTAACATAGGCTTCATCACCTTTATTTGTTATTAAAGCAGCTATTGCTGGTTGCCCATCTCTACCGGCTCTACCAGCCTCTTGAAAGTAATTTTCTAAACAATCAGGAATTTGAAAATGCACAACTAAGGAGACATCCGATTTATCTATGCCCATACCGAATGCATTTGTAGCAACCATTATTTTGGATTTATTGCTTAACCAATTATTTAGCTTAGTTTTTTTATCAGATTTATTTAGTCCACCGTGAAAAAAATCAGCCTTAAAATTAAGTGAATTAAGATATTGAGATAATTCAACTGAAGACCTTCTTGTTCGAACATACACAATCACACTATTGTCAGTTTGTTTGCACAGTTGTTTTAATTGATATCGTTTATCTTCTGAACGAAAAATTTGAAATGCAATGTTATCTCTAGAAAAAGAATCTTTAGCAATTACTGGTTTTTTTAATTGCAAACTAGTTTTAATGTCGCATATAACTTGCTCCGTTGCCGTGGCAGTAAGTGCAATTATAGGCACGCTAGGTAAAAGTGTTCTTAATTTATCACACTCGAGATATGCTGGTCTAAAATCGTGACCCCATTGAGAAATGCAATGTGCTTCATCAATAGCAATGAGGTTTATGTTCATAGCTTCAATTCTTTTAAGCACCATCTCTTGTTTTAACCGTTCTGGCGAGAGGTACAAGAATTTATAATTCCCATACAAACAGTTATCTAGTAAATTGATGATTTCTTCTTGTGAAATACCTCCTGTTAATGCTAGGGCTTTTATTCCTTTGTTTTTCAGATTTTCTACCTGGTCATGAATTAATGCCACCAATGGTGATACAACAATACACAATCCTTCATTTACTAAAGAGGGTAATTGAAAACATAAGGACTTACCGCCTCCTGTGGGTAATAAAGCCAAAACATCGTTACCACCTAAAACTGCAGAAATAACTTTTTCCTGTGATCCTTTGAAGTCATCATAACCCCAATATTGCTTTAAGATTTCACGAGGATTTTTTTCCACCGTATTAATTGTTTGCAGAATTCAATATAAATTTAGTTCGATTTTCAATAGTATCGAAAGGTACTTCAATAACATTGTAACCAAAATCAGAGTAACTTTTTCTTAACCAGTTTTCAATTTTAATAGCTTCTTCAAAAGTTTCAAAACGTTCTTCATCAGTAGCAAAAATTTCTTCCCACATAGGTAATAAAAAAACCATGTCGTAATTATGGTTTTCTGCAGCCGTTATAAACTCAGGCACTAAATTTTGATTATAATGACTCATATAAGCTAATACATCAGGAATTCCACGATCAAAAAAAATTAATTTTTCTGCTATTTTTTTTGACTCATTAAATTGATTAGATCTTCCTAGCAGTAACTTTCTATTAAAATCTAATGGGTCATCAACAGAATCAATTGGGTTCGTTTCTAAAGAAGCTAAACTTCCTAAGTCTTTAGCTTCGTTGGTTAATTCTCTTATAAATTCATGAAAGCATAAATAGTTTTTATCTTCTAAGTTTTGAATAACTGAAGTTTTTCCGGTCGCGGGACCACCTGTTATGACTATTTTTCTAGAATTCAATGCTATTGTTTTTATTGATGTTGCTTAGCTTAGTTCAAAAATAGCTATCGAAATCTTATATTTGTAAAAAAAATTGCATGGATACTGATAAATCAGAAGAATTCTATTCTCGACTAAAGATACAACTTACTGAAACATCAGCTTGGCCTTCTAACTATCTTTACAAATTTATTGTTCCAACCGATGCGGATAAAATTACGAGTATAGAAGAAATATTCAATAATTTAGGAGCTGTTATCGAATCGAAGAAATCAAAGAAAGGTAAGTATACCAGTGTTTCAGTAACGGTAAACTTAGTAGGTCCGGATCAAGTTATTGAAAAATATAAGGAAGTAGGTAAAATTGAAGGAGTGATATCATTATAAACATTTCTAAAATTTATTAGTCTTAAAACTTGACTTTTTAATTAAACAGGAAGCCACCGACAGAATAGTAAAGATTTAAAAACTATTCATTAATGGGTATAAAATAGTTTCACCCATATAATTTTGTTATTTTGCCTCCGTTATACTAATACGCATTAAAAGCATAAAAAATACAATTTGAATTTAGTAGATAATATAGAATACAATACAGAACGAACTCATTTAATTATTCCTGAGTATGGGCGTCATTTTCAAAAGATGGTAGAACATGCAATGAGTATAGAAGATCGTGATGAAAGAAATAAAGTAGCGCAATCCATAATTAGTGTTATGGGTAATTTGCAACCCCATTTACGAGATGTGCCTGATTTTCAGCATAAACTTTGGGATCAGTTGTTTATTATGTCCGATTTTAAATTGGATGTAGATTCGCCGTTTCCGATCACAACAAAGGAAATGTTACAGGAGAAACCAGAGCCACTAGAGTACCCACAAAATTTTCCAAAGTATCGTTTTTACGGAAACAATATTAAGCGCATGATTGATGTAGCTGTAAAATGGGAAAAGGGTGATATGCGCGATGGTTTAGAATATGCTATTGCAAACCACATGAAGAAATGCTACCTGAACTGGAATAAAGATACAGTTGAGGATAAAATCATATTCAAGCATTTAATTGAATTAAGCGATGGTGCAATAGACTTAGCTTCAAAAGAAGAAAATTTAACTGAAAGTCAACAGTTTCTTAAAAACCGTTCGAATAAGAGTAATAGTCGCAGTAGCAATAGTCACTCAAACAAAAAGAATCAACGAAATAACAACCGCGGAAAAAAGCGGTACTAATACCTCAAATCTTAGATGGGAACGTTTAAAATTGAAGGGGGCCATCAGCTCTCCGGTGAAATAACGCCGCAAGGAGCCAAGAATGAGGCCTTGCAAATTCTTTGTGCCGTACTTCTTACAGCAGAAAAAGTAACTATCAATAACATACCAGATATTGTTGATGTTAACAAACTAATACAACTACTTAGAGATCTTGGTGTTAAAGTCGAGAAGTTAAGTAAAGGTTCATATGCTTTTCAAGCGGATGAAGTAGATTTAGAGTACTTGCAATCGCCTGAATTTAAAAGAGATGGTAGTGGCTTACGAGGTTCTATTATGATGGTAGGTCCGTTGTTAGCTAGATTCGGACAAGGCTATATTCCTAAACCTGGAGGTGATAAAATTGGTCGTAGAAGATTAGATACACACTTTGAGGGTTTTATAAATCTGGGAGCAAAATTTAGATACAATAGAGAGGAACATTTTTACGGTGTTGAGGCAAAAAAACTAAAAGGTACATACATGCTTTTAGATGAGGCATCGGTAACGGGAACTGCCAATATAGTTATGGCAGCGGTTTTAGCTGAAGGCGAAACAACTATCTATAATGCTGCATGTGAACCTTATTTACAACAGCTTTGTAATATGCTTAATAGAATGGGCGCCAAAATTTCTGGTATAGGCTCTAATCTATTAACTATTGAAGGTGTTGATGAGTTGGGCGGAACAGAACATAGAATGTTGCCGGACATGATTGAAATTGGTAGCTGGGTAGGTCTTGCTGCTATGACAAAAAGTGAACTTACAATTAAGAATGTAAGCTGGGACGATTTAGGTCAAATTCCAACAGTTTTTGGAAAGTTAGGTATTAAATTAGAGCGTAGAGGTGACGACATTTTTATACCAGAACACAAAGATGGGTACGAAATTCAAAATTACATAGACGGTTCTATATTAACAATTTCTGATGCTCCTTGGCCTGGTTTAACTCCAGATTTATTGAGTATTATCTTAGTAATGGCTACACAGGCAAAAGGTGAAGTGCTTATTCACCAGAAAATGTTTGAAAGCCGACTTTTCTTCGTTGATAAATTAATTGATATGGGAGCGAAGATTATTCTTTGCGACCCGCATAGAGCAACAGTAATTGGACATAATTTTAAATCCACTTTAAAGGCCACAACAATGACTTCGCCAGATATTAGAGCAGGAGTTTCATTATTAATTGCGGCATTATCGGCTAAGGGAACTTCAACAATTCATAACATCGAACAAATTGATCGTGGTTATGAAGATATAGATACAAGACTTAGAGCAATTGGGGCTAAAATTGAGCGTATAGCTTAATTATTTTTCAATTAAAGTGCCATCTGGGTAAAGTGCAAAACGACCTTTTTCACGATCATGTACATTGTCGGGGTAGGGCCATGGCCAACCTCCAAATTGTGTTAGGCCATATTCTTTCATAGTAGCACGAATTTCTTCTTGAGTGTTCATAACAAAAGGTCCGTGCTTTACTACGGGTTCATTTATAGGTTTACCCTGAAGTAGAAGTAAATGCGCGGTGGTTTTTCCGGTCGTAATTTGAACATCGCCATTTGGTATTAATGAAATACCATAATTTTTAGAAATGGCTTCATTTGAGATTAAAATATCGTCACCCTCATAGAAATATAAATTCCTAGATACGTTTGATAAAGCTTTAGGTAAAACATACGTACTATTTGGTTTTATATGAATATTCCAGATTGCCACTTCGTTAGTGGTATTGGCCGCCCATGAATCTGGAGCTGGTTTCGGGGCTTTTATATCCTTATATATTCCAGCTATAACTTTAATGGTAGCACTGGCTTCATTAACAATTGGAATGTCTTCATGCCATAACATCTTAAAATGCGGATCTACAAACTTACCAGAAGGGGGTAGGTTCAACCAAATTTGAAATAATTCTAATGGATTCTCTTCATCTTTATTTAAGAGTGGAAACATTTCAGAATGTTGTACACCTCGCCCAGCTGTCATCCATTGTACATCTCCGTTACCAAACCTACCAGCAGCGCCTAAAGAATCTGAATGGTCGCAATAACCTTTATTCGCTATCGTAATAGTTTCAAAACCTCTATGTGGGTGATATGGAAAACCAGGTATCGTCGTACCATGATACATGCGCCACCCATCTTTAATTACAAAGTCATTACCAAGGTTTCTTCCCGATAAATCAACATTGGGACCCATTTCGTTATTTCCCTTTGGATAATGGTCTAAATGATAAACGGAAAATAAAAATGGGTCTTCCGTCTGCCATGGGAAACCTAAAGCATATGTTTTAAGAATTGGATTACTCATAATTTTGGAATCATTCGTGTCAAGGTACTCTTGCCTTACTTCTTTATTATTTGCAAAACATAAATTTCCGTTATCCTCTCCCATATGTTAGAATTATAAAAATTAATAATTGATGAGTAATTGATGTTTAGTTCTCGATTTTTTATCAAGAAGTATAATTAATAAAATAAATATTAGGAGGAAATATACTAACAAGGTAGCAAATTATTTCAATTTAGAGCGTTTTTATAAACCGTTAAACATCTTTCTCTGGCCATTTTATGATCAACCATTTTTGGAGGATATGTTAGTTCTTGTAGATCTGTAACCCAAGTATTGATGTATTCCTTTTTCTTGTCAAATTTTTCAACCTGCGTCATGGGATTAAATATTCTAAAGTATGGAGCAGCATCTACACCACTACCTGCAGCCCATTGCCAGTTACCAACGTTAGCACTTTGATCATAATCTAATAACTTCTCGGCAAAATATGCTTCACCCCAGCGCCAATCTATTAGTAAATGTTTACATAAAAAACTTGCTACTAACATGCGAACTCTGTTATGCATATAGCCAGTTTGATTTAATTCTCGCATACCAGCATCAACTAAAGCATATCCGGTTTCTCCATTACACCATTTTTTAAATTCACTTTCATTATTTCGCCATTCTATTCGATCGTATTTAGGCCTAAATGATTTATTTACCGTATGTGGAAAATGCCAAAGAATTTGCATAAAGAATTCTCTCCATATTAATTCATTCCAAAAAACTTCATTTTTTTCTGAAATAGCTTTTTTTACCATTTGGCGAACGGACACTGTCCCGAATCTTAAGTGCGGACCTAAATGAGAAGTACCATCTTTTTTTGCTGGGAAATTGCGTGTATTTTCATAATTCGCAATTAGGTTAGGGCTCACATTGTATTCTGGCACCTTTATGTTAGAGTTTTCAAAACCTAAATCCGCTAATGATAGGTTTGGAAATTCAATATTCTGAACAAGATGTTTTAAGTATTTTGTAGTATCCCTTATTTCTAATGAATTTTTAATGTTGAATTTTTCTTTCCACTTATTTTTGAAAGGTGTGTATACCACATATGGTTCACCATTACTTTTAACTATTTCATTTTTTTCAAAAACAACTTGATCCTTAAAACTTAAAAACTCGATACTATGATTGGATAATAGTTTTTTTATAGCGATATCACGTTTGTTAGCATAAGGTTCATAATCACTATTAGCATAAACATGTGTAACTTGATATTTGTTAATTAATTCTTTGAATGCTTCCTCTGGTGTTGCATGAAAATAAGCTAACGTACTATTATAGTCTTCTTCAATAGTTTTACCAATTTTCTGCAAGGTGTCATAAATGAAATTTAAACGTGCATCTTCCTTAGCAAGATTATTCAAAATATTCTTGTCAAAAATAAATATGGGTAATACAGGATGTTCTCCTTGTAATGCATGAGTAAGTGCCACGTTGTCTTCGAGCCGTAAATCACGCCTAAACCAAAAAATTGATATTTTATTTTTCATATCAATTTACATTAAGTGTACTCGTTCCACCATCAATTCCAATTACCTGGCCCGTCATCCAACTACTTTTATCACTCAATAAAAATACGGCCATATTCGCAATGTCATCTGGAGCACCTATTCGCTGCATGGGATGTCGCATGGCGTTTGCTTCTTTCTTTTTATCATTATTTAGTAACCTTTTAGCCAAAGGAGTATCAACTAATGAAGGCGCTATGATATTAACCCTAAACTTAGTTGCATATTCTGCAGCTATAGCTTTACCGAAGCCTTCAATAGCTCCTTTTGCTGCAGCTACACTAGTATGAAAGGGCATGCCTTTTTTTACCGCAACCGTACTAAAAAATACAATACTCGATTGATTCACGAGTCTAGGAATAATAGTTTTAAATATTCTTACCAAAGCGAAGAAATTGATTGCCATATCTTCTTCAAAATTTTCAGAAGACAACATTTTAAATGGCTTTAAATTAATACTACCAGGGCAATAGACAAAACCATGAATCTCTTCTGGTAATTCATTTAAATTAAGTTCTTCCGATGCAGCATCGAACTGCAAATGATTAACATGTAAAGAATTTAAATTGTCTACAGTTCTTGATGCTACATATATATTATGAGTTTCATGTAACTGATTTACAATAGCAAGACCAATACCACTAGATCCACCAATTAATAGAATGTTTTTTTTCATTTATATAGATTTAAATTGAAGCACTTTCGATTGTGGATTGAGTACACCAAATAGTTTTATTAATTTCTTTTCGCGATATGAGAATATCTCGGATAATTGTTTTTTAATAAAAATTAAATGTGCTATCTGACCTAGGAATCCAAATGGAACTTTATAATCAATAATATCTTCCATTTCTACACCGCCCGGAATAGGCTTAATAAAGTGTTTATGATGCCAAAGTTGATAGGGGCCAAAACGTTGTTCATCAACAAAATATTCACCTTCTTTAACATGCGTTATCTCGGTAACCCATTTTGTAGAATAACCGGTAAAAGGAGAAACTTTATATTGAATAATTTGACCAGGAAACATTTTTCTATCAGAACCTGATAAAATATTAAAGCCCATACGCTCGGGAGTAATAGTCTTTAAATTAGCGGGATTAGATAAAAAGTCCCAAGCTTCTTTTTGACTTATTGGGAAAGCTTGTTTCGAATAAAGTTGATACAATTTCATAAATATCTTTTAACAAAAATACAATTTTGTCTAATTATAACTAAATAAAGTTAGACAAAATTATTAAAACAAATGTGCTGATAAATTCAAGTATAGTTATTTAAGTTTTTCTTAACAAATGCCATATAGCATTCTGTGTAATTTCGTAAAAACTAATAAATACACTATCACATGAAAAACATTACATTATTTGTTTGTGCTATTATGGCTTCTATTACCATGAATGCGCAAATTGAAGCACCGGCACCTAGTCCAGGATCAAAATTAATCCAGACTGTAGGTTTAACTGATATTACTGTTGAATACTCGCGACCATCTATGCGCGGGAGAACAATTTTTGGAGAGCTAGTGCCCTATGATAAAATATGGAGAACAGGAGCTAATGCAAGAACTAAAATCACTTTTAGCAAGGATGTTAATATTGGTGGATCTGATGTTAAAGCTGGTTCTTATGCAATTTTCACAAAACCAAATGCATCTGCATGGGAGGTTTATTTCTATGCAGAGCCTAATGCAGGTGGGACTCCAAAAGAATTGGATCAATCTAAAGTTGCAGCAAAAGTTACTTCACAGGTAGTTCAGATGCCAATGTCAATGGAAACATTCACAATTATTATTGATGATTTATCTGATAACGGAGCTACTTTAGGGTTACTTTGGGAATCTACTTATGTACCTGTTAAGATTGGAGTTGGTACAGATGCTGCAGTAATGAAAAGCATTGATAAAGTAATGGCAGGTCCTGGTGCTGGTGATTATTATGCCTCAGCAGTTTATTATATGAACGCCGGAAAGGATATTAAGAAAGCTAAGGAATGGATGGATAAAGCAATGGCTATGACTGAAAAACCTGCATTTTGGCAATTGCGTCAGCAGTCTTTGGTAAATGCCAAAGCGGGCGATAAAAAGGCGGCTATTGATGCAGCTAAAAAATCTTTAGCAGCAGCAAAAGAAGCAGGTAATGATGATTATATTAAAATGAATACCGATTCTTTAAAAGAGTGGGGAGCGAAGTAATTACCTTATTATAAAATAGACCCGTGTTTACAATTTTAAACACGGGTCTATTATTTTATGAACTTAACCTCCTAATATTTTAGACTTTCCAATATACCATTCCATACAAAGTCAGGTAAATAACTTTTTTCTTTCAAGGCTTTCGCTTTTTCCATATCATTATTATAAAAAGCAAGCGCTAATTCATTTTTAGAATTATCGGTTTTAAGCTTTGACAATAAGTCTTTTAGTTCACTTTCCTTCCCTAATTTCTTCAATGCTAATAACCCGTAAAGATGATCTGTATCTGAATTCGAAATATTCTTTTTGGTATAATCAACAATAGAATTTAGTATTTCCGTGCTTTTGGTTGTATCACCATTTGCAGCATACGAAATAGCTAATAAATAGTCTTGCACGCGTTCATCGGGAGTATAAGGCTTACCAACACCTATATTTTCAGGCCATTTCTTAGAATCATTTAATATCGAAATAGCAGCTGTGTATTTTTTGGTTAAAATTAAATTTTGAGCAACGGCAATATGAGCTCGCTCATAAATTCTTCTACTTTCACTAGCATGTTCAAATGGTAATATTCTTATATTTTGCAATACCTTAATTACATCAGAGTAGCGACCTGTATTTAATAGTGCTTTAGCATGGCTTAGTTCTATGTTGTAATTTCCTTTAAACTTTCTTACGGCTTTCTTAGACAAAGCATAAGCAGCATCATTTTGTTTGTTTTGCAATTGAAATAAAATACTCTCTTCCCAAACTTTCCAATCATTTGAAGCCAATTTTAGGGCTCTGTCATAATCTTTTGCCTTAGAATCATAATCAGAATCCTTCACAAGAGCCGCTCTTGTTCTATAGAAAATATCGGAATCAGGTACATCACCAAGTTCTTTTAAAAGTGTTTCACCTTTTTCGTTTAAACCAACTGCAATGTAATTTTGTGCTAAATAATATTTTAGTTTCCAAGATTCATTTTGACTAATTGCCCATTCAAGAACAGGAATGGTTTCTCTTCGATAAGGAAAAACCAATTTAATATTAGCTTCAATAGCTTCTGATAATAGTCTTTCACTTTCAGTTTTATTAGCATCTTTTTGCAAATAAGCTGCCCAAATTATATTCTTAACATATTTCTTATTTTCTAATATTGAAAGCAATGCTTCTGTATCAAAACCTAATTGGTGATATCTAATAGCAGTACTTAAAATATTCTCTTTTTCAAATTCATTAATTAATCTGTTGGTTTTTAATGAATCAACTTTTCCGGTATATTTAGCTTTTTCAGATAAAGTAAAATTACTAAGTGGATCTATTTTATCGAGAACATCAGCATAATTTTCAAAAGATTCCTTATTATTTCTAATACGAGATAGTACCAATAGTACTTCAGACGCATTTACATTATTCAAATTAAAAGTCAATGCTTTTGTCGCATACATTTGGGCTCTACTATAATTCTTTTGCGCTAAATAGATTTCTGCCATTTGTGCATAAGCTACCGACCTAAATTTTATATCTCTAGCTGCCCAACCTAATGACTCCAATGCATTTAAATTATCTCCTAGCGCTCTATAGGTTATACCAGCAATATAATTAGCATTAGAATTATAGGTATCCATTTTAAGAACCGTATTCAAAATATCAAGTGCAGTTTTGTAATCTGTTTTTCTATATTCAAGTTCGGCCAACGCATTTAATCCCGCACGATGCGATGGGTCTAGCGCAACCAAATCGGATAATTTTTGATGAGCGAGCGGAAATTCTCTAAATTCTAATGCTTCAATTCCATCTTGATAAAGTTGTTCTGTTTCCGAGACTTTCAAATTTTCATCTGGATAAAAAGGTCGACTAATCTGGGTTACAGAGGGTTTATTGGTAAAATGTAATTCAGTTCCTAAAATAGACACTTCAATTATATCTGTTGAAGTACCAGAAAATGTTTTTGAATAAATCTCCATTGGATTTAAGTTCAAAGCTTCATTAAAAACTATTTCATCATTTACTTTTATCTGTAGGTCTTGATTTAGTTTTTGTAGTGCATTTATTCCGATAGTTACATTTCCATTTTCAAATTCAACGTTTAATACACCTTGTTTTGATGCATCTTCCATACCACCAATTTCCTTATATGGAAACCATATTTCAGACCAACTATCCATCATATACGGGTCAAATCCAACTTGACTAATTGGGTTAACTTCTCCAGGGGAATATTGATCAAAAAGGCGACCTGCTTGAAATTCAATATACTGCCCGTCGGAATCAGTTAACAAATCTTCCCAAATACCGCCACTTCGTGCTTGATTCCAAAGCCATAATTTTTGACCAGGCATTTCTTCATAAGGCGCCCACGTTCCGAATCCAAAATTCTTGTCGTGATAATAGCCACCGAAATAGTCATTGTATTCACCAACAATATGATACGATTTATCTGAACCAAAATTGTTGTTTTTATACATTGCTAAATTTCTACCTTGCTCATCAATAGGCCAAGAATGTGCGTCACCAGGGTGCCCTACGTATGTATCACCGGGAATAAAAAATTCTAAATCCATTGTAGCAACAGCGGCACCGGTCATCCAGTTATAATAACTTTCGGTTAAGGGAGAAGCGTTGTACCAAGAAGCATTTGTTTCAAAAAAGGCCTTGTCTTTTTCAAGTCGAATTTCAACGGTCCATCGTGTATTTGATGGCAAATCTGTATTACCGACTATACAACTAACACTACCATCGGCATTCGTTTTAGTAAGATAATTTACTGGGGTAGCGGTTGCTGGGTGGTGCCCTATAATTCCAAAATTAAATTCGATTCCACCTGAAGTCCATGGACCACGCATAGCAATATTTCTAAACTTTATTACTTCATTTTTGTAAAGGAACTCTTCTCCTGTAGATTTTTCTATAGCTCCCCAAACTTTTCCACCAATTTCAGGCAGTACAAAAACTTTAATGTAGTCATTTTCTAAAGTAACTACTTTCCAATCTTGCATTTGAGACTCTTGCTCGTATTCTTCAAATTTGAAGTAAGGAAATATTTTAGGGTTTTCAGCAAGAATTGGCACCGGATTTGGTTTATGAAAACCGTATGTAGGGAGGGATAGAATTTCTTCCTTAATCGTTAATTCTTGACCAAAAACGGCAGGTGCTACAAGAAATAGACTTAATGTAATAATCTTAATTATGTTATTCTTCAATTTCATTTAATCAATTTTTTTATAAATTTTTACTGATTTATTATTTCTCGCAAACAAAATTAATTTTTCATTGTTTACATTTTTTACAGAGACAATATCTCTAATTTCTCCGTCTAAGTTTAACCCGCTCTTTTTATTATTTAAAGCAGTAAAACCACCTTTTCCATCGCCAAAAAGAAGAGTCCCTTTGTTGGCATCGTATCTTCCATATTTTACTCTATTACCGAAGAAGTTACCGGCTAATAACACATCTAAATTTCCGTCATCATTAAAATCTTCAATTAGGATTCCATAAATAGGTGCGAATTGAGAAACATTTGGTAGCGCTTTTAAACTGAAAGTACCGTCACCTAAATTTTCTAAGTAAGAACTTGAGAAGTTTACTGCTTTTAAAACATTTGCATCATTAAGTTCTTCGGCAGTAAAAACATCTGTTATTTTCTGGTTGGCATAATCAGAATAATTAATATATTTTCCTTTAAGACCACTCAATTGACCAATTAAATCATCCTTAGAAAAAACAGGATATTCTTCACCGAGGATGTAAGAACATAATATCGGATCAATAGATCCATTTCCATCAAAATCTTTTGAAAACAACCGAACAGGTTCTTCGATGGTGGCTTTTAATTGCGAATTTAATCCGAAGTTACCGAGCACAAAATCTATATCACCGTCGTTATCAAAATCTGCGGCCTCTATAGTATTCCACCAGCCTTCAGAATTTAATAGTTTAGAATTTTCTAATTCTGAAAGTGTGCCATTATTATTTTTAAAAATTCGAATTGGCATAAACTCTCCTACAATGATAAGATCGTCTTGTTTATCATTATCAATATCTGTCCATATGGCATCCGTAACCATACCTGGGTTTACGAGATTAGTATTAGCTTCTAAAGTTTTATCTGTAAAATTTCCGTTTCCATCGTTTATAAGAATGTAACTTCTAGGAGCATTGGGATATTCGCCAGTAATCACTCTACCTCCTACAAATAAATCGAAATCACCATCATTATCAATATCACTAGCTAATACACAAGAACCGTTGGTAAGCATGTTTGGTAATGCTTTTTCTTTTTTGGTGAATTTGCCAATTCCATTATTAAAATAAATTCGGTCTTGTAATTCTGGTGAACCAGGTTCATATTCATTACCAGCACTTACGATATATAAATCGAGGTCGTTATCATTATCTGCATCAAAAAATAAAGCAGCTGTGTCCTCATATTTTAAGTCTTCTTCAATTGGGAAATCAGCATCGATAAATTCTCCATTTCTAGATTGTATCATTAGTTTACCAAGACTGCCTTTCGCACCACAAACATATATATCTTCTAATCCGTCGTTATTTACATCGCCTTTAGCAATTTTAGGTCCTTGTGTAGACAGTTTATGGGGTAATAGTTGTTGTCTTTTAAAATCGACATAATTGTTTTCGTTATGTTCTACTATTAATAGACTGTCTTTAGAAATGTCAGTAAATAGGGTAGTGGCGAGACTTTCAACTTTCGTAGGTCTAGATATCGCATCTAACTGATTTAGAGTGATTTCTTGATTTGCTTGAACGTTTTCTAAAACCTGAACCTTGGAATCAGGCCAAATAATTTCAACTTTTTCAATTTCTTTAACCTCACCTAAGCCAAAAACTAAGTTAAAATCTACGGACGATTGATAACCTCTTGAAGGCATCAATTCTTGACTTATTATCTTATCATTTATACTCAATAGTACTTTTGCTCCAATACCAAAGGTATTTTTATTATCACCTTTAAGTTTAACTTTAAGATAGTTTGAATTTATATCTAACTCATTATTGTTTCTATAAACAAAAGGCTCTGCATCAATATTGTTTACAACAAGGTCTAAATCACCATCATTATCTAAATCTGCATAGGCGGCACCGTTTGATAATGATTTTTGATTGAGTCCCCAATCCAAATTCATTTTTGTAAACGTTAAATCACCATTATTTTTATAAGTATAATTTTCTTCAACCGTAGGCGGAACTTTTTCTAAAAGTTCCATTATAGCTATTCTTTGTCCTGTTTTATTTTCTTTAAGTTTTTCTTGAACCGCAAAGTTCATAAAGTCCATATTAGTATAATCGCGTTTATAGCCATTGGTTATAAAAAGATCTTTATAACCGTCGTTATTTAAATCTGGAAAAAGAGCACTCCAGCTCCAATCTGTATTAGAAATTCCTGAAAACTGCCCAACTTCAGAGAAAGATTCTCCTTGGTTATTTACCTGAAGCATATTTCTCATGGTTTGGTTGTAGAAACCGGATTTAGCTAATAAGCTAAACTTGTCGTAATTATCAGGACCTGAAACCATTTTTTGCCTGTCATTGCCTTCAGGTAACATATCTAAGGTCATAATATCTGTATAACCATCATTATTTATATCAGCAATATCAGAACCCATTGAAAAGAGTGAAGTATGGCCAATAAATTCTTCTAATTTTTCAGAAAATGTCCCATCTTGATTATTAATATATAAATAGTCTTGTTCGTTATAATCGTTAGAAACGTATAAATCTGGCCAGGTGTCATTATTAATATCTGAAATGGCAATACCTAATCCGAAACCTAAAACATTAGAAATTAAACCAGATGAATCACTTACATCTGTAAATTTTCCATCCTCGTTTTTATATAATTTATCTGAATAGTCGTTATTTTTCTTATTCTTTAATGATGCTGTAATTTGACCAAAACCTGCGTATTCTTGAGTAGAATGATTTAAGACATAAAGGTCTAAGTCACCGTCTTTATCATAATCAAAAAAAGCACCTTGAGTAGAATAACCAGAATCTGCAACGCCGTATTCTTCAGCACTTTCAGTGAAAGTCAGATCTTTATTGTTTATGAATAATAAATTTTTTCTTTTTTCTGGATCTTTTGCAGCTGATCTACACACATAAATATCCAAATAACCATCGGCATTAACATCTGCCATTGTTGTTCCGGTATTCCACAAACCATCTGCGAAAACTCCAGCTTTTTTTGCAATTTCTTTAAATTCGAAATCACCTTGATTTATATATAGATGACTGCCAACCATATTTCCTGTAAAATAAATATCCGGTAAGCCATCATTATTTAGGTCACCTATAGATACACCGCCACCGTTATATAAATATCCATACTCCAAAACATTAAATGTCTCGGTTTCTTTTAGTAGATTTTTAAAGTTAATTCCTGTCTTACTACTGGATAACAATGAAAATTGTTTGCTTTTATCATCTGTTGTACAGGAACAAATTATGAATGCGACAAGTAAATAAATGAATTTACCTTGAGTTGTGATTGATTTCATCGTTAAGTTGTTTTATAATACTGGACTAATGTTTGGTAACTTCATTAAATAAAAAACACCAATATAAAGATATTGGTGTTTTTCTATTAATTGTAATCGGGGATTATTTTTTATCCCACCATAATTTAATGTTGTTCTTATCAGAACCTAATTCAGCACTTGAAATTGCAGCATCAACACCTTCACTACTAGGTTCAAATGAACTAGTAACATAAACCATTCTTCTAACTATTTCGTCAGCAGCTACATCAGGATTTTCTGATTGAACTCTTGCATATTGCTTTGGATAACCAGTTCTTCTCAATTCTGCCCAAGCTTCCCATCCATTAGGATAGATAGCCAACCATTTTTGAGTGATTATTTGCTCTAGTTTTTCTTCATCACTACCGCCAAAAGCAACAGGAATCGTTGCAACTGGTGCAGCACCAACTTCAAAAGCACTAGGAGTATTTGTACTAGCAATGTATGCGTTTATTGCAGCATCATCAGCAGTAGTTTCTTTCATTAATGAAGTACGAATACCCATCTCATACAATTCTTGAGCAGTACCGCCCATTGCCCATCCTGCTAACGCACCTTCTGCTCTTAAGAAGTATGCCTCAGCAGCATTCAATATTTCTATTGGAGGGTTTGTACCACCTTTAGCTACATCAACAAATTTAACACCTACATCTGAATGACTAGCATTTTTGCTTGTTTCTAAGCTAACTTTAGTTTGACCATTTAAAAGACCTTCATATGGACTTCCATCGCCATCAGAATCACCATCTACAGCTGGTTGAAAATACTCAGATAAACGAGGATCTTCATAACCTTCTAAGATACTTTCCATAGTTGCACTCATTCTGTATTCACCCCAATCCGTAATAGTTTCGATAGGGTTACGATTAGTATCATCCACAGATACATATGCATTTTCTGAATTATCCGTAAAAACACCAGCAGCAACAGCTTTTTCAGCTTCAGATTGCGCTAAGGCAGGATCAACATACTTAACTCTTAATGCTAAACGTAAACGTAGGCTATTCGCAAACTTTAACCATTTAGCTCCATCTCCAGAATAAACTCTATCACTACCTCCGAAAGAATTTCCGCCGCCCGCTAATTGCGCAACAGCTTCATCTAATGTTACAAAAAAGCTTCTATAGATAGATTCTTGAGAATCGTAAGGAATTACTTCTAACTCACTATTACCAAACTCAGAATAAGGTACTGGTCCCCAATAATCAGTCATTCTGTGATACGAATGAACTCTCCAAATCTTAGCCATTGCATTACCAACTGCATTACCAGTTTCAGCAGTAAGATCTTCTACCAATTTTAATTGTGGTGCAGATTGACCATAAAAAGAGGTCCATGCCAAATCGGCCCAACGACCTACTTGTACATATCTGTCAGAATCAAAACCAGAAGCAGTAGTCGCAAAGTACTGTGCCCAAATATCTGCAAATAAATTTTGAGATATTTGAAATCTCCAGTGCAATCCGTTTACACCTGTATACTGCGCTTGTGCAAAAGCCTGACCCTGAAGTACGGGACTCTCCGCTATTTTGCCGATATCCAATACAAGTGGGTCTGTATTTATTTCTTCGAAGTCTTCGGTACAACCAACGCTTAGAAAAGCAAAGGCTACACCTAAACTAAATTTTGTTATTATATTTTTCATGTTTTTTCTTTTAAAGTTACAATTTTTTAAAATGCGAATTTCACATTCACCCCTAAACTACTAGTTGATGGTGGAGAAAATGATTCGAAACCATCAGCATTTGTATTCGTGTTAATCAAGACTTCAGGATCAAAAGAAGCATTGTTTTTGATAAAGAATAAGTTTCTACCAACTAATGAAATTTTCGCACTCTTAAAAGGACCGTTGCCTAAAATTGATTGAGGAAGGCTATAACCTAAGCTCATTTCACGCATTCTAATATTTGATGCATCTTCTACAAAAGCCTCACCAACAGGAGAGTTTCTACCACCAATTTTAGCCCAGAATTGTTCTGCATTTACATTAATATTATTAGCACTTCCATCCGCTTGAACTACATCAAGTTCTGGGAATATATTTGTACCAAAAACTAAACTACCATCACGACCAGCAAGTGTGCTTTCTAACGCTCCATCTGAAGCTAGAATTGCATTTGTTAATGAACCAACTTGACCACCTTGACGCATATCAATTAAGAAACTAAAACTAAGATTCTTATAACGGAAAGAGTTAGTAATACCACCTAACCAATCTGGGTTATAGTTAGCAACCAATACATCTTGACCAGAAGTTACTTCTGGAGTACCATCGGCAGCTACAAGAACTTGCCCTGCATCATTTCTCGCAAAACCTCTTGAGTAAACGTTACCCCATGGTTGACCAACTTCTAATCTAAATTGTCTAAAGAAGTCACCACCATAAGATAACTCGTCTAACCCTTCTGATAAACTTATAACTTCACTAGTATTTTTAGAGTAGTTTACAGTAACATCCCAATTAAAATCTGAAGTACGAACTGGTGTACCTGTTAAGATAAATTCGATACCTTTATTTTGAACATCACCACCATTTATAAATTTAGTAGAAATACCACTTTCAACAAGTGCAGTTTGGGCGAATAATTGATCAATAGTATTCATCTTATAATACGTAAAATCAACTCCAAGCCTATTATCTAAGAATCTAGCATCAGCACCAAATTCAAACGACTTTGTACGTTCTGGTTTTAAGCTTTCATTTGGTTGTGTAGTTTGTAATTGAACAAAACCACCAGCAACCAAGTTAGCATTTCTAGAAATTTTATAAGGATCTGTATCGTTTCCTACCTCTGCATATGATGTTCTTAGTTTAAAATAAGAAATCGCTTCCGGTAAGTCAACTAAATCAGATATTACAGCACTTATACCAGCAGAGTAATAATCGAATCTTCTATTTTCGGTAGGTAGTGTTGAACTCCAATCACTTCTATAAGTAAGGTCTAAAAATACAGCATCTTTAAATGCAGCCTGACCAAAAGCATATAGTGAATTTACATGTTTAATAGAGAAATCTTGAGTTGAAGTAAGGTTTAAAGCATTTGTAACTGCAAAGATATTTGCTGCATTTAAACCACCATTATCAGTACGAACCCACTGTGATCTAGTCTGTCTGTTATTACCACCAACATTAACATTAAATCCGAAATTTTCGCTAATTTCTTTTGTATAACCTAATAAGAAATCTGTATTCCACTCATACCCTGTAGAATTGTAGGTATTGTAATTTCCGTTATCAGCAATAATATAAGAATCATTAGAGAACATATTTTCAGTAGTGTTAGAACTTGTATCTAAAGAAGTTCTAATCATTAAATCGAGATTGTCTGTAAAATTATATTTTAATGAAGCATAACCTATGATTTTGTTAATCATAGTTTCACTAAGATTTTCATTTATAGTCCAATACGGGTTTGCACCACCGTTATCACCAACTTTCCAATAGTTTTGTCTTACATTACCGATAGCATCTATATATGAATATTGTTCCGCATCTACAGTTCTAATGTTACGAGGTAATCTATACGCATGTCTCCAAGGGTTAGAAAAAGATTCACCAGTACTTAAACTATTAAACAAATCTGTTCGAATGTAATTTGCTTTTGCGCTTAAAACCAACTTGTCTTCAATAAGATCATTGTCAATTTTAAAAGTAACATTGTGTCTTTTTAAATCGTTATCGGCAACAATACCATTTCTTAGTTCATGCGTATAACCGAAAAAAGTTCTTATTTTTTCAGTTCCTGAACGTATAGATATATTGTTAGCTAAATTAAATCCAGTTTGCATAAAATCTTCAACGTTATCCGGTTGAGGACTGAAACTGTATGAAGAAGCTCCTGTTGGTTGCCATCCAGCAACGGTAGAGCCATCTAAAGCAGGACCCCAAGATCCTGTAGAATTAGCATTGTAAACTCCGGCACTACCTTGACCATACTCATTTTGGTAATCGTATTGAATGTTACCTTGTTGTGCAGTCAAGGTAGAACTAACGATAATACTCATACCACCTTCTGTACCAGACTTAGTAGTAATGATAATAGCACCGTTGTTTGCTCTTGCACCATAAAGTGCAGCTGCATTCGCACCTTTTAACACGTTAATAGATGCAACATCATCAGGGCTAATATCAGAAATATCACCACCTAATGGCACACCATCAACTATATAAAGTACTTGGCTACTACCAGCAATAGATCTGTTACCACGCAGTACAACTTTAGAACTACCACTAACACCGTTACCTGATGTTTGAATAGAAAGACCTGCAACTTTACCTTGTAAACTGTTTACTAAGTTTTGTTGTGGTCTTGCTTCATCAATACCTTCAGCGTCGATACCTTGAGTAGCATAGGTAAGCGATTTTTTCTGTCTCTCGACACCTAATGCAGTTACAACAACTTCATCAAGTTGACTTGCATCTTCATCTAAAGAAATACTTAATTCATCTGCCGAACCTACTGTAGCATTTTTTGTGCTCATTCCTAGGTAAGAAAAGATAAGTACATTTCCTTCTTCAGCATCAATAGAGTAATTTCCATCGAAATCTGTTTGTGTACCATTGGTTGTACCTTGTACAAGTACATTTACCCCAGGTAAAGGGGATCCATCTGCAGCATCGGTAACTGTACCAGATACTGTTTTAGTTTGCGCAAGCAACGGATAAGTTCCGAATACTAACACCAAAAACAATAATAATTTCTTAATCATAATCGGGTGTTTTGAGTTAATTTATTAATAGTTCGTATTAGCTGTAAGGTAAATTTGTTTGTGATTTTATTTAACCTTCTCTTAACAACGGGGTTAAATTAGTAAATTTTTTATTAATGTGAAGGTTTTCTTAAAAAAATGTGTTCGAGCACATTTTCATGTGATTAATAATATGTACGAATTTTAATTTTCATAATATTTTACGTTCTCAGCGGTGATAATATCTATAGGTAAAAGGTTTTGTGAGGGTATTTTTTTTCCAAAAAGCAGATTTTCAGCAAGATAACTAACGCCTACGTACGCTTGTCTGTATGGTCTTTGATGAATTAAAAACTCTATTTCGCCATGTTTTAATAACCTAATATTTTCTTTTAGTAAGTCGTATCCTACAATCATAATTTTTTCATTTTCATTTTTTAACAAATTAGCAACGAGGTAGGCCTTTGAATTTGTTACAAAAACAGCTGAGATTCCATCATTGTTCTTCATGAATTGAGAAATTTCAACTCTTAAATTAACATTTTCATTACTTACAAGGCTATACGTAATAATCTTTTTTGGTTTTTTATATTTTTCTTCAAAATAGGCTCTAAAACCAATCTCTTTATGTTTCATATGTGTTTCTTCATTAATATGAAGAATTCCAATTTTACAATTTTCATTGGTTATCTTATCAAGCAAGCTCGCAGCTACGCGACCACTTTGATTTAAATCTTGGCCAATAAAATTTTCTAAGCCTAGTTTGTCTATATGATTATTAAAGGAGGCAATTACAATAGAACGTTCTTTACATAATTGAAATAGTTCTAAAGAGTCTTTATGAAATACAGGAGCCATGAGTATTGCATCTGGCTCAAAAGAAAGAGCAAGTTCTGATTGCTTTTGAAATGATTCTTGATCTTTAGGATTAAAATAAAATTTCTCTAAAACTAATCCGAAAGGTTTAAATTCTTTTAATGCCTGATCAATGCCTTTAATAGCTGGCAACCAATAGTGGTCAAACTTTGCATCAGGAATTAAAGCATAAACACGGTAAATCTTATTTCTCTTTAAGTTTCGAGCAATTAAATTTGGCTGGTAATCAATTTCGGTAATTACTTGGTTTACTTTTTCTCGAGCTTCTTTAGAAACTCTTCCTCTTTTATGAAGTACTCTATCTACTGTTCCTTTAGATACACCTGCTAATTTAGCAATATCTTTAATTGTGTATTTCTTTTCACTCATATCCTATATTCCTACGTAATTGTTTACGCATTACTGAGGATAAATATAGAGAAAATATAAAATGTTAACTATTTGCTAATATAGAAAATAGCATTTTCCAGAAATAGGATTTAGTTTTTAGACTGTTACAGGTGGTTTTTTTAATATTCTATCAAAGCTTTCAAATAAGATTGCTAAAACTATTACTAATGCCGAACCTATGAAGTTGAGCCATAAATATCCTAATTTTTCTTGACCAGAAGGATAGATATGAATAAGATTATAATAAAGGCCAATAATAATAATCTGTGTTACTATGGCAGCAAAGAATACGGCATTACCTTTTATAAATTTAAAAAAGAATGCTAATAAGAAAATACCCAATACATTACCATAAAAAATTGATCCAATAATATTTACCAATTGAATAAGGTTGTCAAATAAGTTTGCCACACAAGCAATAGCAATAGCTACAATTCCCCAAAGCAGTGTAAATCCTTTGGAAGCCATCACATAATGTTCTTCCGTTTGCTCTTCCTTTTTATTACGTTTATATAAATCTAAAGCTGTAATTGTACCTAACGCATTTAGTTCGGATGCAGTTGAAGACATTGCAGCAGAAAGAATAACTGCCAATAACAAACCAATTAATCCTTTTGGTAAATTATTTAGAATAAAATGAATAAATACATAATCCTTGTCATTAGTTTCAGTTGCATCATTAGCTTCTTTTATTAAAGCTTTAGCCGCAGCTCTATTTGTACTATCTTTTGTGTTAATACTTATTATTTCATGTTTAGCCTGAATAATTGCATCATATTCTTTTCTAGATAAGGCAGCTGAGAATTTATCTTGCGCCATCTTTTTATCTAATTCAAGTTCTTTATGACGTTTATCAAGTTCTATATATCTCGGCGCGACGTCAGAACTCATCACAGTCTGTGTGGCGGCTGGATTAAAATTTAAAGGAGAGGGATTGTATTGATAAAACACAAAAACCATAACACCAACTAGCAGAATAAAAAACTGCATTGGTATTTTAAATATACCGTTAAAAACAAGTCCCAATTGACTTTCGCGAATAGACTTGCCGGAGAGATATCTTTGTACTTGACTTTGATCTGTACCAAAATATGCCAAGGCTAAAAACAAGCCACCTGTAATACCACTCCAAAAAGTATAACGACTTTTAGTGTTAAAACTAAAGTCTAATATGTTTAGTTTATCACTAGCACCTGCAATTTTCAGCGCTTTATTCAAATTAATATCAGCTGGTAAAGAACCTAATATAAAGAAAAAGGTAACAAACATGCCCAGCATAATAATAAACATTTGCTGTTTCTGCGTTACGTTAACTGCATTGGTGCCACCTGAAACGGTATAAATAATTACTAGAATACCAATAATAATATTTAGAGTAAATAAATCCCATCCTAAAACAGCTGAGAGGATAATTGACGGAGCAAAAATTGTTATACCTGCAGCTAAACCACGTTGAATTAAAAATAAAATAGCCGCTAGAGAACGGGTTTTAAGATCAAAACGAGTTTCTAAAAATTCATAGGCGGTATAAACTTTTAGTTTATGGTATAATGGAACAAATACCATACAAATAATAATCATTGCGATTGGCAGTCCAAAATAGAATTGAACAAAACCCATTCCGTCATGAAAGGCTTGTCCTGGTGTTGATAAAAATGTTATCGCGCTCGCTTGGGTTGCCATTACAGAAAAACCAATGGTCCACCATTTTGCTTGCCGACCACCTCGTACATAATCATCAACATTTTTACTACCCTTAGTTTTCCATACTCCATAGCCCACTATAAATAGTAGTGTAGCACATAGTATGGTCCAATCGAGAATGCCCATTTATGTTGTAGTTGTCATTATATAATAAAAAACAAGAATATAGCAGATATTAAGAATCAAAACCATGGAATACTCTTTTTTCCAAGTAAATTTATCATTCATACTTATCCTTTTATTTTAGATTCGTTATCTACTTTTTCTTTTCCAATGGAAAGCATATTTGCAAACAGTTTGTATGCGCCAGAAACACCCGCTGGTAGTTCTCTGAAAAAACTTAAACCAGAATAGATATAATTTCCTTTGCCATATGGCGCTACTAAAAGACTTCCTTTTTTAGCACTTTCACCTTGATCTCTCATTGATAAGATGGGGGTGAATTCTTTAGCCCACTCATCAGGAAAATAGAGACCTCTTTCTTGAACCCATCCATCAAAATCTTTTAAATCAATTTTGTTCGGAAAATTAACTAACGCATGATTCTTAGCAATTATTTCAACAGCAGAGTTTTCATCAGTTACACGATCACGAGATAATTTTAATTTATAAGGAGCAATATCAGCATAAGCTTTATCCCATCGACCAGCAGTATTATATTGTAGAACCAAATTACCACCAGCTTTTACATAATCTAACAGGTGCTTTTGTTTAAATTTTAATTCTGGCAATACATTATATGCTCGGATACCTACAACAACTGCATCATATTTTTTTAAAGTACCAGCATTAATAGCATTAGGATCTATGGTATGAACAGTGTAACCAATTTGTTCAAGACTTTGGGGTACTGCATCACCGGCTCCAACTATATAACCGATATGTTCTCCTGCTTTTTGGATATTTAAACGCACAACTTTAGCTTCTGAATGCAACAGTACAGATTGTAAAGGAACATGGTCGTAAGCTATGGTAACTAATTCTTTGCTAATAGCTTTTCCATTTATTCTAATTATAGGAGAGATATAACTTTCGTCTTCATTGTCGGGTGGAGTTAAAACGAAATTAATAGTCTGTACATCACCTTTTTTCTCAATGGAAAAAGGTTTTGTTTCCTGATCTACTTTCCATCCTTCAGAAAAACAAAATTGCAAATCTCCTTTTATATTATTTGCATGAGCTTTAATTGTAATCGGAATAGTCTTCGGTTTGTCATCAGCAAAGATTAAAACCTTGTCTTTAAACGAAGCTGTAGCTTCAGGTAAAATTTCGAAAGGTTGATAGATTTCACCTTTATCAGGTTTAGCAGAGCGATAGATTACAGGTTTTGTAAAGGTGATTTCTGTGTCATTTATTTTTAAAATAAATTCTGCATTAATCTCTCGTGGTGTTTCCGGTTTTCCAATTAATTGTTGGTCATCTACCTTATACATTCCTAAGGTTCCTTTTTCGTTTAGCCAATACGGACTGGTGTATTGGGCATTATTAGGGATTTGAACAGTTAATTCGAAATTCTGTTTTTCATTTTCATTTAAGCTAATATTTTTATGCTCAACTGAATTTAAACTTGGAACATTAATAGATTTTAATATGATGTTAGCAGAACTTCTATTTAATACCTCAAACATAAAATCTGAACTTGCTCCAGGATTCCCAATTGGATCTTTAGTGGAAACTTCTAAATAGAGTCCGGTTACTTCAGTAATTATATTTTTTAATTCCTCAGTTTTTAAAGTCCTCCAATGTTCGTTTTTAATATCTTGAATCAGCCTAAACGATTCAACCAATAGAGGAAGATGTTCAGCTGGATTTTTAAAATTGAAATTGTTTTCAACCTTGTTTAAAATATCTCCTATGGCTTTTCCACCTTCAACGCGATTCCAACTCGTATCTATGCCATCAAAAATGTTGGTTTTGTCTACAGGCATATCACCTTTTAGCAGTTCTATATATTCATTTTCAGACCCACGTGTTGTTAATCTTCCAAATCCTTGACATAAATGTTGACTACTAGCGATAGATGCGATTTCGTTATTTGAAAGCCCTAATGACGGATAAAAAACACCAACATCAACATTCAACATTTTAGATTTGTCGGCTTTTTCAAATTTCTCTTGACTTCCATAAAACCACCATGAAGTATTAAAGAATAGCCTTTTGGGCTGCCACGGTTCTACATATTTTAATTGATCTTTGTATAGGTTAGCATTATTTGCTAAATCGAATGCTTCGAAACTTAACATAGCCGAAGAAGTATGATGCCCGTGTGTACTACCAGGCGACCTATGATCAAATCGATTAATAATTACATCGGGCTGAAATTTGCGTATAGCCCAAACAACATCGCTAAGCACTGCATCTTTATTCCAGATTTTTAAAGTTTCATCGGGGTGCTTAGAATAGCCAAAGTCATTGGCTCTTGAAAAAAATTGTTCTCCACCATCAACGCTTCGTGCTGCTAATAATTCTTGAGTTCGTAATACACCAAGTAATTCTCTTAACTCTGTACCAATTAAATTCTGACCACCATCACCTCTAGTTAAAGAAAGATATCCTGTTCTTGCTTTCGTATTATTTGATAAATAAGAAATTAAACGAGTGTTTTCATCGTCTGGGTGTGCTGCAATGTACAAAGCAGAACCCAAGAAATTTAATTTTTCAATACTGTGATAAATTTCTGAAGAAGAGGGTTTTGAAGGATTTTGCGCCTTCATTGGTTGGTTGGTCAGAAGTATTCCTAGACAGAATACCAGAAATACGCGCATAGGTAAATCATTTTGTAGTTACTCAAAGATATAAAGTTTAATATGCCTTAGAGAATAATTAAAACTTCTTTAACAGGTTTGTCAATAGTTAACAATGAAATCATTTATTTCCAGACCATTTTTTTCTTCGAATAAAGTACACGGTAACTAATACTATTAGCAGCATAATACCAAGCACGATAAAATAGCCATTTTTAGATTTTAGTTCTGGCATATTTTCAAAGTTCATACCATATATACCTGCTATAAAAGTTAACGGAATAAAAATAACAGAGAAGATGGTTAGCGTTCTCATAACCTCGTTAAGGCGATGATTTTGTATGCTAAACATTAAATTTATTGAACTTTCTAAATGCTGCAATTTATGGTCAATTTCATCTGTAAGCATTTTTACCTGTTCACGAGATTCATCAAAATATTTTTTATTAAACTTTTCAAATTCAAATAATTGTAAATGGCTTAGCGCTTCGTTTAAACTTGTTGATGCTTTTTTAATAAGGTACAGTTGTCGTTTTTGATTTTCAACCAAACGAGCAAATTCTGGAGTGGGCCTTACATCATCTGGGTTATCTAACCCAATATTATCTTCATTTAATTTATCGAATGCGGAGTAATAGTTATCAATGATGGCTTCGATAAGTAGAAAGAAAAGATAATCAGCGCCTTTTTTTCTGACGACCCCCAAGTTATCTGTTATTCGAGAACGAATATGTTCAAAATGATCCCCATGTACTTCTTGTATAGACCACACATAATTGTCACCAACAATAAAAATTAATTGTTCAAACTTAACTTCTTCTTTATCCTCTGAATAATAGGGTGATTTTAGAGTTAGAAAAAAGCAGTCAGATAATTCAATTACTTTATTTCTATGGTTGTTATCTAGAATTAAATAACTTAAGAATTCATCAATTTTGTTATTCGCAACAATTCTTTTTATTTGATGTGCATACTTAAATCCGTAGATATTTAGCCAACTTATTTTATCGCTTTGCGTATTAATTAAAATACTTTCAAGATTTTCTAATTCTTTTATTTCGGAATTCTCTATGTTGTATTGAAATAAACTACAATCTTTCAGAAATCCTTCTAATTGAGATTCTTTAATATCGCCAAAGGGGTTCGCCTTACGACGATTTTTTCTTCTCATGTAAAATTATTTTTTCAAAATAAACTTTAGGCTTAAATATCGTAATCTATTTCATCATCAAGACCAGCATTTTTTTCAATAAGCGCTACACCTTTTTGTAGCAACATATTATTAGGATAGGTTAGTATTTCACCATTATCTTTTCTTAAATGCATGTGAAATGCTGCTATGTCTACGATTAGAGCCTCTTCAGAAAAATCTGAATCGTGCACTTTTATACGATCTCCAATCTTAAAAGGGTACCAAAAAAAGAGGATTATTCCAGCTGTAACATTACTTAAGATGGACCAGTTTGCAAATAAGGCAACACCAATTACCGCAAAAATAGAAGACATTACAAGACCTAATTCTTTAAAGTTTACTCCCCAAATAAAAATCAAAACAATGGCTCCTACAATGTAAAGTAAAAAAGAGACATACTTATTCACCAAATTGGTGCGAATGGTATTTTTATCGCGCAGCTTACCTATTTTTCTTATGGCTTGAGCAGAAACAAAACGAATTAAAATAATAACAGCAATACATATTAATGTAGCTAAAAATTCAGATTGCCGAGTGGCAAGAAAATCATTTGTCATAATCCAAGGCTATCTCTAAGTGGTAGAAATTTATTGCTATTTTTTTGCCAGTATGGGCTTTTCATTGATTTGATTTTAGTGGCTTTAGAAGACATCTCAATTTTGTTGATACCATCGTACCCACTTTCAAAAGTTTCTGTCCAACTTTCAATTTCATAAGGAAAATTAGTGTTGAAAATTATTTTCAATTTTCTGTTTAAGTCAGGATAAGAAATCTCATAAGAAGAGAGTTCTTCATCTGAATTTAGAGATAAAACAGCGTCATAAGCTTTTAATTCTTTATGAGAAAGACGAATATATTCTAAAGAAGGGACAACCTTTTTAGAACCAACAGGCAGTTCTTTTGGGTTTATCCTTAATTTATTCCATAATTCGTTTTCGAGAATGTTTTTTTCTAATAGCATTTGGTTATCGGCCTCTGTTTCGAAATAGGAGTGTGACATCACTTCAAATTTATCTCGATTATTTAATTGTGAATATACTTGTCCGCACCACTCTTGAGATGAGAACGAAAGTTTTATAGCATGAGTATTATCATACACAGGATAAAAACTACTACTCATAATAGAATACGGGTAAATTCCTGTTAGATAATTTTTGGTGCTATTTAATTTTAGAACAGGAATATTATCTGGATTACTACCATCGGCTTTAGTTTGCTTTTTAGCAGAAAAAGGTTCAGTAACATAAATAAGTACAGCAGTACCCTCACGCATTTCACCATAACGTGCTTGATCCAATTTATAAGATGTTATCTCAGCTTCACCTGCATACCAGTAGGCTTTAAATTCTTCTGAGAGCGGCTTTTTTGGCACAATGTCTTTAACCACTTTATCATTTATCGCCATGTCTTTTACTACAGCATCACTTTTATTTTTACACGATTCGAAAACTGTAACTATACCGGCTATAAAAACTATGGCTATTTCAAATTTTATCCACCTTTTAAACATGATTCTTCTTTTTATAAAGTTACTTAAAAATCAATTATTCAATTAATTCAGTAAACATTTTGTAAACCAAGTGAGTTGGTAGGCCAACAACATTAGCATAAGAACCTTCAATTGCCTCAATTGCTATAAGTCCAATCCATTCTTGTATGCCGTATGCACCGGCCTTGTCATATGGTTTAAAATGTTCTAAATAATAATCTATCTCACTATTTGTCAGCTTTTTAAACTTAACTTTAGTTGTACATGAGTTAGTTACTTGTTTATCTTTAAAATTAAAACAAACCGAAGTGATTACTTCATGCCATTGGTCGGACATTGATTGCAACATTACATAGGCATCTTGTTTATTCTTTGGCTTGCCCAGTGCAGAATTATTATGCCAAACGATCGTGTCTGATGTTACTACAATTTGATTTTCTGTAATGTTAGATAAAAAGGCTTTGCCTTTAAGCTCTGATAAGTAATTAGTGATTTCGTGTGAGACTAAATTCGGAGGATAAATCTCTTCAACTTCTTTCAATTTAATTTTAAAATCAACACCTAGTTGATTGAAATATTCTTGTCGTCTGGGTGAACCGGAGGCTAAAATAATTTCGTAATTACTGAGTTTTTCTCTTAGCATTAATTAGTCATTTTTTGCACTGAAATTACCTTCCCAATCACCACGTACTTTTAGCACCTGCTCGATAATATCTCTAGCGCAACCTTGTCCACCGTTTTTATGTGAAACATATGCCGAAATTTCTTTTATCTGAGGTACCGCGTTTTGAGGACAACACGGTAAAGCAATCATTTGCATGGCAGGAATATCGGGAATATCATCACCCATAAAAAGTACGTTTTTAGGGTTGATATTATGTTTGGCTAAATACGCTGTTAAATGTTCAGCTTTTAGGTGCGCATTCATATAAAATTCACGAATACCTAAACCTTGTAAACGAATTTTAACGCCATCATTATTTCCACCAGTAATAATACAAACATTATATCCTTTTCTTACTGCAGTTTTTAAAGCGTAGCCATCTTTTACATTCATAGAACGTAATAGTTTGCCTTCATTTGTAATAAAAACTGTGCCATCTGTAAGTACACCATCCACATCAAAAACAAATGTGGTAATATCATTTAAAACGGCTTTATAACTTTTGTCCATAGGTGTTTAATATTGATTGTGTTAATTGTTTATATAATTGTTTATGACCATAGTTTTCCAGCAACTTTTCATGCTCTTGTATTGTCGTCACATCATTGCGTTTTGCGGGTCCTGTTTGCGCCTCAAAAGGAGTTACAGTTTTTATCTTGTCAGCTGTCTCAAGAATCAAAGGTTTTATTAACTCAAAAGACAAATCATTCTTTTTACAGATATCTTCCGCAATATAAAACAAGTGGTTGGTAAAGTTATTAGCAAAAACCGCGGCTACATGCAGTGCTCTTCGCTGCACAGATGAGACATTCGTTACAGTGTTTGAAATATAAGTTGCTAACTTTTTTAAAATATTAAAATCTTCATCAGTTTGAGCTTCAATACAAAGTGGAACACCATCGAAATCAATTTCCTTTGCTTTGGAGAACGTCTGTAGTGGATAAAAAACTCCTTTTCGTTTGTTAGGAAGGTCATCAATAGAAACACTACCAGAGGTGTGAGCTACTAAAACGTCTATGGATAGTAATTTTTTGGCGACCTCAATAATCGCAGAATCGCTTACAGCAATAATGCAAATATCGATATTTTTAATCTTTTTGGATAACTCGCCTCGCCCATTAAATGCGCTAATTTCAACCTTTTTATTGGATTCAAAAGCTTTAGATAAATGATAAGAGACATTACCACTGCCAATTATTGCAACTTTAATCATAGCGCAAAATTAGGTATATTTTTATGCCTAACAACTTAGTATCAGTAGAACAAATTTCTTTCAATATCTTTTTCTATTTTTAAAGGAATAATTTTAAAGAAATTTTTATGGGCAAGATGAAAAGTGAGGGAATAAAATCGCGAAGAGATTTTATTAAAAAATCAGCTTTTGCTTGTGCAGCATTTCCATTTATTACCAGAGTAGGGGACATGAACCCAATTAAAAATGAACTAGTATCAAATAGCACAACAATGAACATGATAAAAAACAAAAGCATTATTGGCGGCTATGGTGATTGGGCGGCGAGTTTGGTAAAAAAAGTTCCTGAACTATCGTTTAGGAAAAACACATTCAAATCTATTGATTCATGGCGAGAAATTGCTTTACAGAAAATTGAAGAATTAGTTGCTGCACCAGAATTGACAGTTACTACAGAGGTGACTGTTGATAAAAAATACATTTACGACGGGTTAGAAGTTGAAGAACTCTCTTGGCAACTTTCAAGCGGTACACAAAGAACTGAAGCTATAGTATTAAAGCCAGTGGGTGTTAAAGGTAAGTTGCCAGCTATATTAGGATTGCATGATCATGGTGGAAATAAATATTTTGGAAAGCGAAAAATAACTAAGATTTCCGATGATGGGCACCCACTTATGACAGAGCATCAAAAACAATATTATGAAGACTATGCCTGGGCTAATGAAATAGCTAAACGTGGGTATGTGGTTATGGTTCATGATGTTTTCACATTTGGAAGTAGACGAGTTCTTTTAGATGATGTAGACGGTATATTATGGGGTGGAGCGGCTACAGAAGGACTTTCTGATAAAAATTCAGAAGAAGAAAAAAATATTGAAGTTTATAATGCATGGGCATCTAATCATGAACATGTTTTATCTAAATCCCTATTTTGCGCCGGTACAACATGGCCTGGGGTAACTTTTGCTGAGGATCAGATTGCTTTAAATATTTTGGCAGAAAGAGAAGACGTAGATGAGTATAAAATGGGCTGTGCCGGATTATCTGGTGGGGGTTTACGAACAAATTATTTAGCAGGACTGGATCATAGAATAAAATGTGCCGTTAGTGTTGGTTTTATGTCTACATGGCAAGATTTTTTACTTCATAAAGCTTTTACCCATACGTGGATGCTATATGCTCCAATATTGTCAAAGTACATAGAATTTCCAGAGCTAATTGGATTAAGAGCGCCATTGCCCACCTTGGTATTAAATAATAATCAAGACAGTTTATATACACTGCCCGAAATGCATAAAGCAGATTCAATTCTTGCAGATGTTTATAAAAAGATGGGTGCCTCTGATAAATACAAAGCTATTTTTTATGATGGACCACATAAATTTGATAAACAAATGCAATTAGATGCATTTAACTGGTTTGATAAATGGTTATAAGGGTGATATTTAAACTTGATGTTCATTACTGTGATGTAATAATTACTCTACTTTTAACGAGATAACGAAACATTATGAAAAAAGAAGACGTTACCACAAGATCAGATGTTTTTCTATTGGTCAACACTTTCTATGCTGATGTCCGTAAAGATGATTTAATTGGTCCAATTTTCAACGGGGTAATCCATGATTGGGAACATCATTTAGAACATTTAACAACCTTTTGGTGCAATCAGCTGTTTATTGAACGGGGAACGTACAAAGGTGATCCCATTTCTGTTCATAAAAAAGTAGATGACTTTGCTAAAAATGAGATAGATGAGCACCATTTTGGGCGTTGGCTTAATTTATGGATTCAGACTATAGATGAACTATTTGAAGGAGATAATGCTTTTATACTAAAAAACAGGGCTAGAAAAATGTCTACTCACATACATTTAAACATTTTTTCTTCTCGAGAAAATTAGCGAGATTTTGGCAGTAACACGCCTTAAAAATTCATAAAAACCACCTATTTTTGCCGAGGCTAATACAAAGCATGCAAATAGATGATTTCTAAGCTCAAGAATTTACTTTTCTCAACTAGATTAACAGCAGTTCTTTTTATAGTTTTTGCCACAGCAATGGCATTTGGAACCTTTATAGAAAGTAAGTATAGCACATCTACTGCTAGAATATGGATTTATAACACCTGGTGGTTTGAGGCTATAATGGGTGTGTTTATGGTAAATTTTATTGGCAACATTAAACGCTACAATCTTTTACGTTGGAAAAAGTGGCCAGTTTTATTATTGCATATTTCTTGGGTATTAATTATTGCTGGTGCGTTTGTAACAAGATATATTAGTTATGAGGGGCGTATGCCAATTAGAGAAGGTAGTTCTGAAAAAGTGTTTTATTCTGATAAAACATATTTAACTGCATATGTTAGTAGTGCTAATGGCGAAGTACAAAAGACTTTACAAGATGATTTGATTGTTACACCAGAAGGATTAAAATCTAGTCTTCCCTGGAAATCAGATTTTAATGGAAAAGATTTTACTATTTCGTATGTAGGTTTTATTAAAGGAGCTAAAAAAGGATTAATACCAGATGAAAACGGAAAGTCATTTTTAAAAATAGTAGAAGCTGGAGACGGTAACAGACATGATCATTATTTAGAAAGTGGACAAGTTGCAAGTATTCATGGTGTTCTTTTTTCATTAAACAAACACACAGATGGCGCAATAAATATCGCATCGTCGGATAGTCTTTATACCATACAATCGCCATTTGAGGGTAATTTTATGCGTATGGCAGATCAACATCAGGGTGCTGTTCTAAAAGACAGTCTGCAACAACTACAATTACGTTCGCTTTATGCTATGGCAGGTATGCAGTTTGTAATTCCAGAACCTGTAGTAAAAGGTGTTGAAGGAATAATTGAAATACCAGAAAAGGAAATAACTCCAATGGATTTAGATGCCCTTGTGGTTGAAGTAGCGGTAGGGGAGGAAAAAACGCAACAGAAATTATTAGGCACTGCTGGCACTTCAAACTTTTCAGACAAGTTTACTGTAGGTGGTTTAGATTTTAATTTGGGTTATGGTTCTAAAGTTTACGAGTTGCCCTTTCAGATTAAATTAAATGATTTTATTGCGGAGAAATATCCAGGTACAGAATCCGGATATGCTTCTTTTATGAGCAAGGTTACCGTTGAAGATGACCGTGCTTTTGATTATGATATTTTCATGAATAATATATTGGATCATAAAGGTTATCGGTTTTTTCAATCTGGTTTTGATCCTGATGAAAAGGGGACAATTTTATCTGTAAACCATGACCAATGGGGGACAGGAATAACCTATGCCGGTTATTTTCTGTTATACATAGGGTTAATGGGTATTATGTTTTTTGGTAAAACCCGATTTAAGGACCTTGGTAAATCATTAGAAAAATTACAGTCAAAGAAAGCCAAAATGACTGGAATCTTAATTTTTGCCTTTGCATTGAATGTTTCGGCACAAGAGCATACTGCTGACGATGGTCATGATCATTCCAACACATCAATTACAGCACCAACGCAGCAACAAATAGATTCGGTTCTAAAAGCGAATATTGTTCCGGCTGAACATGCAGAGAAGTTTGGAGCATTAATTATACAAGATGAAGGCGGTAGAATGAAGCCTATCAACACTTTTTCATCAGAATTACTGCGTAAGTTAAGTCATGGTGATAAGTTTAATGATATGAATGCTGACCAAGTGTTTTTATCAATGATGATGAATCCGCCACTTTGGTATAATACAGAATTTATCATTTTAGACAAGTATCCGTATGAGAATGACAGTATTCGCCATATACTTGGAGTTGCTGAACGTCAAAAATATGTAAAAGCACTAGACTTTTTTGATGATAAAGGAAATTACAAATTGGAGCCTGTACTTCGAGAAGCAACTTCAACCAATAACCCAGATGCTTTTGAAAAAGACGTAAAACAAGCACATACACGTGTTAGTCTTTTAGATCAAGCTTTGGGAGGGCAAATAATTAAGATTTTCCCTTTATTAAACGATGAAAATAATAAATGGATTTCTGCTGTGGAATTTAATACAGGGCAGTTTCAGGTTAACGATTCATTATATGGAAATTTCATTAAAAATTCGTTGCCCTATTATTTAATGACTTTGCAGCAAGCAAAGGAGTCTGGTGATTATTCGCAAGCAGATAAGTTGTTAGCTGCTTTTCATCAAAACCAAAAGAATCATGGTGGCGAAGTTCTTCCCACCGAGCAAAAGGTAAAAACGGAAATTATTTATAATAAACTGAACATATTCAAACATTTATATCGGTTTTACGGCATATTCTCATTCCTACTATTTGTGATATTGATTTTACAGATTTTTAAAGATCGTTCCATATGGCGTATGGCCGTATATGCTTTAAAAGGCACCATATTTATTTTGTTTATGTGGCATACTGCAGGCTTAATTCTAAGATGGTATATATCCGGTCACGCACCATGGAGTAATGCCTACGAGAGTATTATATACGTGGCCTGGGCAACAATGGGTATAAGTCTTTTGTTTACTCGAAAAAGCAATCTGACCATGGCGGCAGGAGCATTTGTAACTTGTCTATTACTTATGATCGCAAGTTGGAACTGGGTGGATCCTGCTATTGGAAATCTTGTGCCTGTTTTGGATAGTTATTGGTTAATGATACACGTTGCCGTAATAGTTGGGAGTTATGGGCCACTTATAGTAGCAGGAATAATAGGAATGGTTTGTCTCCTTCTAATGATACTAACCACAAAGAAGAATAAAAAACGAATGGAAATTAATATTAAAGAGCTAACGATTGTAAATGAATTATCACTTACAGTAGGGTTAATAATGTTAACCATTGGAAACTTTTTAGGAGGGCAATGGGCCAATGAGAGTTGGGGTCGTTATTGGGGATGGGATCCAAAAGAAACATGGGCACTTATTTCAATTATGATATATGCTTTTATAGTTCATATGCGCATTGTACCAGGACTTAGAGGTAAATGGATATTTAATTTTATGAGTTTAGCTGCAATTGGTACAATAATGATGACGTATTTTGGTGTCAATTATTATTTAGTTGGTTTGCATAGTTATGGGCAAAGTGGAGGTGCTGCAATAACTCCTGATTATGTGAAATATATGGTTCTTGCTGTAGTAACTTTAGGTGCAATAAGTTATTGGCGTTATCGTGTTCATTTCAATAAATAAGTTTATTTACCTCCATTAGCACGTAAATCTGCCAAACATAAGCTGTCGAAGTTAGGTATAGTTCCCCCGCTAATCATATTTACTAATCCCTCTCCAGTCTCTGCTGTCCAAAACATTAAACAATCTTCATTGGTGCAATGTCTTCCATGTTCAACATCTTGATGGTCGGCTTGCATATCCGTACCTGCATTTACCATTCCCATTATATGACCAAATTCATGGTTTAAAACAGTGCTTTCAAGTACTGTCGCACTAGGTGATAGCGGTTGTCCACTAAAACTTTTTATTGTTTCCTCGAAAATTATAAAAGAAGTATTTCTATAGGCTACACCTAGAACGGAACCATTTTCCGTATTTTCAGAATATTCTCCATCTAAGAAAAGTCCAAAAACAGTCAGTTCGCTACCATTATTATACTTCGTTCTTATTTCGTCTTCTAATGCTTTAATATCTGAAATTGTATACACTTGTTGCCCTGGAATAGAAATTGGTTTTAATTCAAATTGTATACCTTCTGGTTTGTTTAGTCTATTCGACAAAAAAGTTTCAAAATTTAAGATAGTATCATCAGTCGGTTTAAATCCATCTACATAAAAAAGTTCAACTACAAGACTTTTAAAATTTTGAGCTGCAAGTAAATCATTAGCTGAATCACCAACATTTTTCTGGTTTACGCTTTTATCAATTGATTCTATTTCCTCTCCTTCTTGGATAGTATTAGCAGTCCCATTATCATTAGAACAAGATATAATAAAGAAAAATACAAGTACAATTATTAAATTGAAATACTTCATAAGTAATTAATTCTTTTTATTAAAACGACCTATAATAATGAGTTATTATACTTTAAATTGAGAATAAGCAACGTAAAGCTCTTTTACGTAAAGTTTGTAACTTTAACTTTTTATAAGTTTTTGGATATGGATAAGAATACAAAAGGAATAAATACCATTTGCACGCACGTTGGAGAAGTTGAAGACAAACAATTTAAGGGAGCAGTATCTCCATTATACATGAGTTCTTCATATGCTTTTCAAGACGTTGATGTTAAAAGATATCCAAGGTATTTTAACACTCCCAATCAAGAGGGTTTGGCAATAAAAATTGCAGCTTTAGAACAATGCGAATCTGCATTGATTTTCGGAAGCGGTATGGCAGCAATAAGCACGGCTGTTTTGGCATTTCTTAAAGTTGGCGACCATATTGTTTTACAAGGTGATATCTATGGTGGCACTTATAATTTGGTAGTGGAACAATTTAATAAATTCGGAATAGAATATTCATTTTCAAAAGGGGTGAACCAAGCCGATTTTGAGAAAGTTATAAAACCTAATACAAAGGTTATTTATGTAGAAACACCATCGAATCCCTTACTAAAAATTACAGATTTAAAAATGATTGCCGCATTAGCGAAAAAATATAATCTTATTTCTATGATTGATAATACATTCGCTAGTCCGATAAATCAAATTCCAGCTAATTTTGGAATAGACTTAATAATTCATAGCGCTACCAAGTATATGGGAGGTCACTCCGATATGTGTGCCGGTGCAGTTGCTTGTTCTAAAGAACACATTGAAAAAATATTTCATCTTGCTAAAAACTTAGGTGGTAGCTTAAGTGATTACACGGTATGGTTATTAGAGCGTAGTATGAAAACAATGGGGATACGGGTCCGAGCTCAAAATGAGAATGCCCAACGAATGGCTGATTATCTAGACAATCATGAACAGATTAATGCAGTCTATTATCCGGGATTAAAAAATCATGTTGGTCATGAAATAGCAAAATCGCAAATGAGTGGTTTTGGAGGTATGATGTCTTTTGAACTTAATGAAGGATTGGATGCTGAGCTATTTCAAAAATCATTACAATTAATAAAGCCGTCAATGAGCTTAGCTGGGGTTGAGAGTACGTTACTTTCTCCTGCACAAACCTCTCATGCATTACTCGGCGCTGAAGAACGAAAAAATCGTGGTATTTCAGATGGATTAATTCGTTTTTCAGTAGGAATTGAAGAATCAGAAGATTTAATTACAGACATTGAACAAGCGCTAAAACAAATAAAAAAGTAGTGTGCATTGCGAGTTCTTTATACAGAGAATTAGCGTTGTTGCTTATATAATTTTCCTAAGAATAGAATAATGAAATTAGATATATTAGTTTTCGGTGCACACCCAGATGATGCTGAATTAGGTGCTGGAGCAACCATCGCTAAAGAAATAGCTAACGGTAAAAAGGTAGGTGTTGTAGATTTGACTAGAGGAGAATTAGGAACACGAGGATCTGCTGAAATTAGAGATGAAGAAGCAGAAGTGTCAGCTAAAATATTAGGATTATCTATTCGCGAAAATTTGAAATTTGCCGATGGCTTTTTTGTGAATGACAAAGAACATCAATTAGCTGTAATTAAAATGATTCGTAAATACAGACCTGATATTGTATTATGTAACGCTATTGATGATCGTCATATTGATCATGGTAAAGGCAGTAAACTGGTTAGTGATGCTTGTTTTTTAAGTGGGTTGATGAGAATTGAAACTGAAGAAGGTGGGGAGTCACAGGAAAAGTGGCGACCTAAAACGGTTTATCATTATATACAATGGAAAAATATTGAGCCCGATTTTGTTGTTGATGTAACTGGTTTTATTGATACTAAAGTAAAGGCAATTAAGGCTTATAGTTCTCAATTTTTCGATGCTGGTAGTGATGCGCCGACAACACCAATTAGTAGTCAGAATTTTTTAGATAGTGTAACATATCGCGCACGAGATTTGGGAAGGTTAATCAATGTTGAATATGCCGAGGGGTTTACAGTAGAACGTTTTGTAGCTGTTTCCAGTTTAGATGATTTGATTTAGTAAAGCAATATCGAAATATTAAAATCTAACTAGCTTTTTTAAATACCTCTTTAGATTTAGTAATAGTAAAATAAAAAGAAGAACCTTTATTAGGTATACTTTCTACCCAAATACTACCATTGTTTTTTTCAATCATTTCTTTACAAAGTGAAAGGCCGAGTCCGGTACCTTTTTCATCATTTGTACCGTAGGTAGTTACTGCAGAATTTTCTTCAAAAATTTTGCGCTTTGTTTCTTCGTCCATTCCAATTCCGGTATCCCGTACTGAAATTTCCCAATAATCATTTTTCTCAATAGCCTCAATGGTAATGATACCATCTTCACGGGTGAATTTTAATGCATTGCTTATTAGGTTGCGAATAACTATATCTATTTGATCACCGTCTGTCCAAGCTAAAGTATTTTTAGGCACCCGACTGATTAGTTGTATAGATTTGTTTAGAGCAATTTCAGATAGCAATCGTATGTTATCATTTACTAAGGCATCGATAGCTATTTTCGAAGGCTTAGTGATAAGTCCGTTCATTTGACTTTGTCCCCAAGAAAGTAGGTTATTTAATGTAAACGATATATTTTCAATATCATTTCTCAGTTTAGGAATAAAGGTCATAAATTCATCTTGATTCATCTCACCGTCTCTAAATAAATCCAATAGACCTTGAAAAGCTCCAATGGGACCTCTTAAATCGTGACCAATAATAGAAAAGAGTTTATCCTTAGTTGCATTAATTTCACTAAGTTCACTTTCTCGAATTTCAAGGTTGTTTTGTTTTATATTTAATTCGGTATTCAGATTTCTTTGAATTTTCTCACTTCTTTTAATCAAAATAGTAACTGTTAAGAAAATAAGTAAAATAAAAACAGCTATATAAACATAGTTTCTTTGCTTAGCCAAGGATTTCTCATTTGCCGATTCCCATTCCTCTTTTTGTCTTTCATAATCTACTTGAGTCTTTAACATGGTTAGACTCTTTTTATTTTCACTTCTAGAAAGGGTGTCAGAAACTGTTTGATAGATTTCATGGAATTTCAGCGCGGTAGCATAATCAGCTTCTTTTTTGCTAATTAAGTATAATGTTTCGGCACATTCTTGAACTCCTTCTTTAAAATTTAATTCGTTAGAATACTTATATGCTTTTAAGGCATGTATTTTAGAAAGTGAATCTTGACGATTTCCAAAATAGGCTTGGGCCATACCGTTTAATAAACTTATTTCACCTCTGGTGTCTTCTAGTTTATCATGCAACATTTCACTTTGTCTATACCAATGCAATGCCCATTTATACTTTTTCTGTTTCAAGTACGTCTTACCTTTTATTTCATATGCATAAGCAAGCCAATCTGTAATTTGTAATCGTTCAAAAACAGTAATACTACTGTTTATATTAAACATTGCATATTCTAGTTCACCCATTTCAGCATAAAGGGAAGCTATATTACTTGTTGTTTCGGCCGTAAAAATCTCATTCTTAATTTCTGCATTTATCTTTTTGACCTCTTTATAAAATACCAGCGCTTGTTTAAAATCTTTTTGAGCTACATATAAACTAGCAATGTTCTCGTTCATTATCGAGAGCATTTTATTACTATTTTGAGCTTTGGCTTTTTCAATCCCTATTAGAAAGATTTCTAATGCTCGAGCATAATCACCAACAAAAGTATATTCTAAGCCTAGATTGTTTTGAATTCTTAATTCTAGTTTGTTTTCAGAAGATTCAGCTGCTAAATCTCTTCCTTTTTTGAAGTTTTCTATTGCAAGTTTAGAATTCCCTTTATCTGAATAGTAGTTGCCTAAGCCAAGTAAAGCCCTACATTCACCAGCTTTATAATTAGTTTCTTGACTAATTCTCATTGCTTCTAACGATAAAGTAAACAGACTATCAGTTTTATAATAGCGCAATTCGTCTCCTAAGGTATTTAATAGGTTAACATAGACAGAATCTTTCGTAGAAAAGTTGGCAGTGTTTTTATACTCCTTAAGTCTTTGCTCTAGGCTATCAATTGAAGATTGTTGTCCATAACTACTTTCAGATAATAGTAGCACCACAAAAAATGCAAATATGCATTTAAGGTGATTTAATCTAATTAGGTTAATACTCTTGATTAGGGACATTTCAAGCTTTACTTAAGTTGTAAAATTAATCTCACAGTTGCTGGTATTATAATTTATGTTGTGAAATGGCAAAATATGTGGGTTTGAACGTTAAAAAAGGGTAGTTCATCGATGATTTTGATAATACTTCATTTTTTAAATATCCATATTGAAATTAACAGATAATATCGATAGTAAAAAAATAGTTGAAATAACAGTTTTTTTAATTTGAAAGATCAGTTAAAAAAAATTACATTTGCACTCGCAATAAATGGTGGTTGTAGCTCAGTTGGTTAGAGCATCGGTTTGTGGTACCGAGGGTCGTGGGTTCGAGCCCCATCTTCCACCCAAGAATAAGGCTTCTTAGAGATAAGAAGCTTTTTTTGTGTTATTAATTTAATCATAAAAAAAGTGCCTAAACAAAAATGTTTGGGCACTTTTTTAAGATTTGACTTTTGAATATTTATTCTGTAGCCTTATCTACAATAAGTTTATCTGCTCTATTTGCGATATCCCAAGCTGTATGAAATATTAATCTAGTTCGATTTTGAAGTAAATCGTAGTTTATTTTGTCAGGTGTATCTCCTGGTTTGTGGTAATCGTCATGGGTACCATTGAAATAGAAAATAATTGGAATATTATTCTTCGCAAAATTGTAATGATCACTTCTATAGTAGAAACGATTAGGGTCATTTTCATCATTATAAGTATAATCAAGCTCAATATTCATGTACTTGCTATTAACCTCTTCTGAAAGTTCATGTAATTCTGTGCTTAACTTATCAGAACCGATTAAATAAATATAGTTTCGTTCACCTTCTCGTTTAGGATCAATTCTACCAATCATATCTATATTTAAGTTTGCTACGGTATTAGCTAAAGGAAATATTGGGTCAAAATCGGTATAATATTGAGAACCCAGTAATCCCTTTTCTTCACCAGTTACATGTAGAAAAACAATTGAACGTTTCGGGCCGTTGCCATTTTCTGAGGCATCTTTAAATGCCTCAGCTATTTCTAAGAGTGCAACAGTTCCTGAACCATCGTCATCAGCGCCATTATTAATTTCTCCATCTGCATTAACCCCAATATGGTCTAAATGTGAAGAAATTACCACGTATTCATTAGGCTTCTCAGAACCTTTAAGAATGGCGACTACATTTTCTGAAGCCACCTTTAAATTATCCCCCGATAGGTTAAAACTAATTTTTGATGGTATTGAATGTCCTTCTGAATTAGAGTCTATATCACTAAGAATCGTTTGTGCTAATGTCTTATTTAGAACTAGATAAAAGAATTCATTGGCATTTTTGGCGATAGTCATTTGACCACCATCATTTTTCTTCATATAATCAAAATAACCTCTATAACGGGGGTAATTTAATTCGTCAAGAAATAACATTCCTTTAGCTCCTTTTTCCTCAGCTATTTTGGATCGTTTGCCTATTGCTTCAGACCTATTGCTCCATGCAGAAGGTTCAACACTACCAGACAATTTGTAGGTGCCATCGGTGTTCATTGGCTCACCATATTTGGCTAGAATAATCTTACCATCTATATCAAGGCCATTATAATCAGAATAGCCATCTTCTTCAATTCCATAGCCTACATATACTATTTCATCAAAATCACCTGTTGCTTTGGTAAAAGTCAAAAATGAATCACCGAGATTATATTCTTTACCTTCAACAGTAATAGTCCCAGTAGGAAGTTCTGTCATTTCAAGGGGTACTTCTTGAAAATAATCCCCATCCGATTTAGCAGCAGGTATACCTAAACGCTCATACTCCGCCTTTATATATTCAACTGCTTTTTTCTGACCAGGTTCACCAGTTTCTCTACCTTCAAATTCGTCAGAAGCATAAATATATAAATGCTCTTTTAATTCTGCTTCTGTTATAGTTTCAGCATAAGTGATTGATTGCTTTTCATTAGAAACTTCCTTATTTATATCAGAAGCTGCTTTTTGCGATGAGTTACAGGACATTGCCAAACAAACCGCTACAAACATTATTTGTTTCATTTTCAAGATTTTTGTTTTAAAACAAACAAAAATAACGAATCAGAATCAATTAAAATATTAAAGTAGCGCAATGAATTATATTAAGAATAAGATAGTAAATTAAGTCATATTTCTGTAATCGCTTGGAGTTACTCCTTTTAACTTTTTAAACTTTCTATTAAAGTTTGAAATGGATGAAAAACCGGACATTTCAGCTATATCTGCAATCGAATAATTCTCAGGTTTTTTTACCAACTGGCAAGAGTGTTCAATTCTTAATTCAATTAAAAATTCAAAAAATGTTTTGTTTGTATGCTGCTTAAAAAATCTACAAAAAGCATTCGGTGTAAGATGAATAAGTGTTGCCACCTCATATAGTTTTATATCAAACTGAAAATTATTCATAACATAATCAAACACCACACCTATGCGTTGCCCTTCTTCTTGTGTAATTTGCTTTGCTTTACTAAAATTTGTTAACGACGTTATATTAGAAAAAGCAAGTTGTTTAATAAGTTTAAGAAATATAATGAATTTGTCTATTCCATTTTTTTCAAGTAGCCTTTTAATATAATCTATAGATTTATCATTGTTAGAAAGTAATTTAAAACTAGACTCAGACAATTTAAAAAAACGTTGCATTTCTTTCATTTCAGGTATTTGAAGCAAGGCATTACCTAGACCTTCCTTTGTAAAAAAAATAGAAATCATATGTGATGCATCATTATTTTTGGCACTCTGAAATACATGTGGGGTATGGCTGCCAATTGTAAATATATCACCAGGGTTAAAGCTGTGAATACTGTCTGCAACCAAAAGTTTTCCATTGCCACTAACGATATAACTTATCTGAATTTGAGCATGTTGATGTAAGTAATTATAGAAAAATTTTTGCTTATCTATTTGTATTAAAATAGAGTCATTAACCGATTTTGGTATTTCAAAAGCCAGTACTTTCATTACATCCTATTATGCGTATTTTACATGATTTGGTGGTGTAAAATCTAATCAGGCGGTAATATAGTATTAATATTAGATAAAATTGAATTAATATATTACAGGTATCACAATTATTTTTGTATTAAAACAAACACAAATAGTATGGAATTTAATTGGGAAGGTGTAATGCCTGCTGTAACTACTAAGTTTACAGCTGATGATAAGCTAGATTTAGCAATGTTCACTGTTAATATTGAAGCGCAAATAGAGGCTGGTGTAAACGGAATTGTATTAGGAGGTTCTTTAGGTGAGGCAAGTACCTTAACAAAAGATGAGAAAATAGTCTTAATTAAAGAAACTGTAAAAATAGCTAAGGGTAGAATACCTATTATAATGACTATTGCAGAGCAAACGACTAGTGTTGCGATTGAGGCTGCAAATGACGCAAAAATGAATGGCGCAAACGGTTTAATGATATTACCTCCAATGCGTTACAAGTCTACGGATACTGAGACTGTCGCTTATTTTAAAGCGATTGCTAAAAGTACAGATTTACCAATTATGATTTATAATAATCCGATAGATTATAAAATTGAAGTAACGGTAGATATGTTTGAAGAGCTTATGGCATTGGAAAATATTAAGGCCGTCAAAGAATCGACACGAGATATTATAAATATAGGTAGATTGCGCAATCGATTTGGTAATGACTTAAAAATACTAACAGGCGTAGATCCACTGGCATTAGAAAGTCTTTTAATAGGTGCTGACGGATGGGTAGCAGGTTTGGTTTGTGCATTTCCTAAAGAAACAGTTGCTATTTATGAGTTAGCAAAAGCAGGTTATATTAAAGAAGCTACGAAAATCTATCGCTGGTTCTTACCTTTGTTAGAATTAGATATTAGTCCACAATTGGTTCAAAATATTAAACTAGCAGAAGTTGCAACCGGTTTAGGTACTGAAAATGTGAGAGCACCTAGATTACCATTAGAAGGAGAAGAACGTAAGCGGGTATTACAAGTTATTTCGGAAGGAATAAAAAGTAGACCACAACTACCTGATTATAAAAATTTAATTGCTGTTGGTACAGCATAATTTTAGAATAGAAAGCATATGATTACTGGAAAAAACTATATTGGAGCTACAAAATCAGCAGCGGGGGATAAAACGTATAAAACGTTTAACCCTAAATTAAACTCAGAAACCGAGTGGACATTTACAGAAGCCACATCTGAAGAAATTGATAATGCCGTTGCAGATGCAGCAAGCGCTTTTAAAATTTATAGTACAATTTCTGATACCAAGAAAGCTGAATTTTTAAGAGTAATTGCTCAAGAAATAGAAGCCTTAGGAGATTCTTTGATTAATACATATATGAAAGAATCAGGTTTACCAGAAGGTCGTGCAAAAGGAGAAAGAGGTAGAACAATGGGGCAACTCAATGCTTTTGCCAATTTATTAGAAGAAGGATCATGGGTAGATGCTACAATTGATACTGCTCAGCCCAATCGGGAACCAATGCCAAAAGTGGACTTACGAAAAATGCTTGTGCCCATTGGCCCAATAGTAGTTTTTGGATCTAGTAACTTTCCATTTGCATTTTCTACAGCTGGAGGGGATACTGCAAGTGCTCTTGCAGCGGGATGCCCAGTAATTGTAAAAAGTCACCCTATGCATGCTGCAACAGGAGAAATGGTAACATCTGCAGTATTAACGGCTGTTGAAAAAACAGGAATGCCCAATGGTGTTTTCTCAAACTTAAATAGTAGCGGAATCGAAGTTGGTCAACAATTGGTTGTACACCCAAAAATTAAAGGTGTTGGCTTTACAGGAAGTATTAAAGGAGGAACTGCTTTATATCGACTAGCAAATCAACGTGACGAACCAATTCCGGTATTTGCTGAAATGGGTAGTATAAACCCTGTAGTAGTTTTGCCATCTGCATTGGCAGAGAAGGGTGACGATTGGGCAAAGAGTTATGCTGGTTCCATCACTTTAGGTGCTGGTCAGTTTTGTACAAATCCGGGATTAATTTTGGGTATAAAAAGCACATCCTTAGATAGTTTTATTAAAACTTTAGGCGACTCTATCGAGGCAATAGATCCTATATGCATGTTACACCCGAATATATATAGGGGTTTTGAAAATGGTAAAAATGAACTTTCAGGGCAAGGTGGTGTTAACATAGTTGCTGAGTATAGTGACGACGCTGCTCCTAATTATGCTAAACAAAGAGTTCTAACTGTAAATGGTGCAAACTTTTTAAAGAATACAAAACTACATCAAGAAGTATTTGGTCCATTTTCAGTTGTAGTACGTTGCGAAAATGCAGCAGAATTGACTGAAATAATTGAAAAACTTGAAGGGCAATTAACTGGCACCATATTAGGAAGTAATGAAGAAATTTCGACTTTTGGCGCTGTTGTAACTGCACTACAAAGTAGAGTAGGGCGTATAATTTTTAATGGAGTGCCAACTGGTGTTGAAGTTTGTCCTTCAATGCATCATGGTGGACCTTTTCCAGCAACTACAGATAGTCGATTTACTTCTGTTGGAACTTCAGCCATAAAACGTTGGGTTCGACCTGTAGCTTTTCAAAATTGGCCACAAGAAGCCCTGCCATCTGCCTTGAAGAATGATAACCCATTAGGAATTAATAGATTAGTGGATAGTAAATTTACATACGATAAGATTTAATACGCCGATTAAAATTAAATATTATGGGGGTTAATACTTTTGTTTGTATTGATGCACATACTTGCGGTAATCCAGTTCGTGTTATAAGAAGTGGTGGCCCCGAGCTTTTAGGTTCAAATATGAGCGAAAAGCGTCAGCATTTTTTAAAAGATTTTGATTGGATTCGTAAGGGACTCATGTTTGAACCAAGAGGGCATGATATGATGAGTGGTAGTATTTTCTATCCACCTACAGACTCTTCGAATGATTTTGGAATTCTTTTTATTGAAACTAGTGGTTGTCTGCCTATGTGTGGACACGGAACTATAGGTGCGATTACAATAGGGATTGAAGAAGGCCTTTTAAAACCGAAAACACCTGGGAAAGTACGGATGGAAACTCCCGCTGGTCTGGTTGAAATAACCTATGGACAGACGGGAAACAAAGTTGATTGGGTAAAGCTAACAAATGTAAAATCTTACTTAGCAGCAAGAGATTTAAGTATTAAATCTTCTGTATTAGGTGAATTAAAATTTGATGTTTCATACGGGGGCAACTTTTATGCAATTATTGATCCACAAGAAAATTTTACTGGAATACAAGATTTTACAGCCAGTGAATTAGTTTCTTTTAGTCGTGAAATAAGGGAGCGCATAAATTTTAAATTTGCTAATGAATTCGTTCATCCTGAAGATTCTACTATTCGAAATGTAAGTCATGTTTTATGGACAGGCGACACCATTTCAAATGAAGCTACTGCGAGAAATGCGGTCTTCTATGGCGATAAAGCAATTGATAGATCACCTTGTGGTACCGGCACTTCAGCTAGAATGGCACAATGGTTTGCTAAAGGTAAATTAAAAGTTGGTGAATCGTTTATTCATGAAAGCTTTATTGGATCGCAGTTTATTGGTAGGGTAGAAGCAGAAACCACACTTTTAGGAAAACAAGCTATTTTGCCTAGTATTCAAGGTTGGGCAAAAATTTATGGTCACAATACATTAACAATTGATGATGAAGATCCCTATGCACATGGCTTTCAAGTAATTTAATATGGCTAAGAATATTGTAATTATTGGAGGTGGAATTATTGGATTGTGTTCTGCATACTTTCTGAATAAAGGTGGTCACGAGGTTACCGTAATAGATAAATCAGATATTACAGATGGTGCCTCTTTTGTGAATGCGGGTTATATAACTCCTAGTCATATTATTCCATTAGCATCCCCTGGAAAAATTGCCCAAGGCATTAAATGGATGTTTAATTCTACGAGTCCTTTTTATATGAAACCTAGATGGGATTTAGACTTTTTTAAATGGTCTTGGTACTTTCATAAGTCTTCAACAAAAGCAAAAGTTGAAAAAGCGATTCCTATTATTAAGGATATAAACTTATTAAGTCGAGATTTATATGAAGAGATAAAAATTTCGGGTGATTTAGGTGATTTTCAGCTAGAACGCAAAGGTCTTTTGATGTTGTATAAGACCGAGGCATCTTTCTTGCATGAAAAAGAAGTAGCAGAAAAGGCAAGTTATTTAGGACTAGAAGTAGCGGAACTGAATAAGTCCGAATTAAAAGATATTGAACCAAATGCTAAAATAGATGCAGAAGGTGCCATACATTATCAGTGTGACGGTCATATGTCACCGGAAGAGTTTATGCCTAAAATGCTTAAATACCTTCAAGAATCAGGGGTTCATATAAAAAGTAATGAAGAAGTACTTGATGTAGGTATTGAGGATGGATTAATAAAAAAGGTTATAACATCAAAAGATGATTATAATGCTGACGAAGTCGTTTTAGCGGCTGGATCATGGAGTGGAAATCTTTCGAAAAAACTAAATATTAAACTTCCAATTCAAGCAGGTAAAGGATATCGAATTAATGTAGAGCGAAACACGGGAATTTCAATGCCTGCAATTCTTATGGAGGCAAATATGGCAGTAACCCCAATGAAAGGCTTTACGCGTTTTGCAGGAACAATGGAATTTTCTGGGATTAATTCGGCGGTTAGAAAAGAACGTGTTCGTGCAATTGCAAAAGGCGCCCAAAGCTTTTATTCAGACTTGGTAATCTCAGAATCCGAAATAGCAGCGGCAAAAACGGGTATGCGACCTGTTACACCAGATGGACTGCCATATATTGGTAGATGTACAGGCTTAAAAAATTTAACCTTGGCAACGGGTCATGCCATGATGGGATGGAGTTTAGGTCCTGCAACGGGTAAACTTGTTGCTGAAATTATTGCAGATAAAAAAACTTCAATGAGTTTAATTGGTTTTGAACCTAATCGTAAATTTTAGCAAAAAAAACATCCAACGTGTTGCTGGATGTTTTTTAAAATAAATATTAATTTTTAATCTCTTGAAAGTATGCTTAAGATGTACCAAAACAGTAACATCAATGAAGCGAAAAGACCTAAAGATGCAGCCACATATTGATTGGGCTGATATTTGTGAATTAAATTCGATGTTTGATATAGAATAGACCCCGATGCTAATACAACCATACCTACGCTAAACCAAAGTCCCAGATTAAATCCAAAAATAGTTCCCGCAATTATAAGTCCTAAAGCAATAAAGAATCCAATTGTTAAAGCAGATTTTAAGAATGAAAAATCTTTCTTCGTTAAAAACACTATAGCAGATAGACCTGTAAACATTGATAATGTTAAGATTGCTGCCTGATTTAGTATATCAAAAGCACCTTCTCCACCCATCATCATCGCAATAAAAATAAGAGGTATAAAAATGAATGCCTCCGCTATTACATAAAGTATAAGTCCGATATAATGTGTATTTACGTTATCGCTTCGTAGTGCTAATCGTTCAGCATAATTTGTAATTAACATAAACCCACCTAACATAACAAGCCAGAGATATCCGGATGTCATAGACAATGCAAAATTTACGATGGGGTCAATTTGAAAGAATAGTGTTTCTACTAGAATGAAAAGTAAAACCGAACCTGCTAAGTGTGCATAAGTTTTTTTGTAAAATGCAACTCTGACCTGGTCAGAAAGTTGACTAACTACAGCAGTTTGTGGTGTTTGATGGTTTTCCATGAAATATTAATTTGAGGTTTGAATAGATTTTAACGAGGGTTATTTTAGTAAAATTGTATGTATCAGATGAATAGCAAATATTTTCGTTATCCTTGTTATAATTGAGATTAGGCACATTAAAAGCGAAGTTTAATGATTATCTTGGTCTTCGTTTTTTAACTATAAAATGTGATAATGAGAATCTTATTTTTTTTAGCTTTTATTTTTACTGCTTCACTTTTTTCACAAGAAAATTCTTCTGAAAGTTCACCTCCCAATATTCTTTTCATTCTCTCTGATGATCATACATCTCAGGCTTGGGGTATTTATGGTGGAATTTTAAAAGATTACGTTAAAAACAAGAATATAGAAAGGTTGGCAAGCGAAGGCGCAGTTTTGGAAAATGCCTTTTGCACTAATAGTATTTGTACACCAAGTAGAGGAGCGATACTTACTGGACAATACAGCCACGTAAATCAGGTTTATACCTTAAGTGAGCCTTTGCCACCTGGACATCCCCATATTGCAAAAGAATTAGGTAAAGCAGGATATCAAACCGCGGTTATTGGAAAATGGCATTTAGTAAAGCAACCTGAAGGGTTTGACTATTTTAATGTTTTGCCTGGTCAGGGTAGGTATTGGAATCCTATTTTAAAAACAAAAGAAAATTGGGAAGATGGTTATACAGCAACCTCAGGTACTGAATATAAGGGCTTCTCTACTGATGTAATTACAGATTTGACCATTGAACACTTAAATAAACGTGATACTTCGAAGCCATTTTTAATGTTTTGCAATTTTAAAGCAACACATGAACCTTTTGATTATCCAAAACGATATGCTTCGTTATATAAAAATGAAGAAATTCCAGAGCCAGCATCTTTATACGATTTTGGAAAAGAGACAACTGGTAGGACGTTTGAAGGACAAAAATTGGAGAATATAGCTGCACGTTGGAAAAAAGCAACGGAAGATCCTGAAAATTTCTGGACAGATTACCCAGGTTTGCCTTATCCTTTAGAAGGATTAGATAGTGTTCAAAAACGAAAAAAAATCTATCAAAAATTAGTAAAAGATTTTATGCGCTGTGGAGCCGCCATCGATGATAATATCGGAAAGTTATTAGATTATTTAGAGGCTGAAGGTATTGCAGATAATACAATAGTTATATACACTGCTGATCAAGGTTATTTTTTAGGTGAGCACGGTTTTTTTGATAAACGTTTGATTTATGAAGAATCGCTTCAAATGCCTTTTGTTATAAGATATCCAAAAGAGATTAAAGGCGGTCAACGTATAGATGATATTATTTTAAATATTGATTTTGCGCCTCTTATGGCCGATTATGCGGGAATAAAAAAACCTGAATTCATGCAAGGGGAAAGCTTTAGAGAAATTTTAAAAGGCAATACACCTGAAGATTGGAGAACAGAGATGTACTATAGATATTGGTTGCATCACCCAGATAGACCAGCACATTTTGGAGTACGAAATGAGCGATATAAATTGGCCTTTTTTTACGGGCAACCTTTAGGAATGCGTGGTACAGATAAAGTGGTTACACAACCGACTTGGGAATTCTATGATATAAATGAAGATCCAAAAGAATTGCATAACGGGTATGATGACCCAAGATATGCTAAAATCATAGCTGATATGAAAATAGCAATTCAGAAAGAACGTACTAAGTATGGTGATTTAGATGCAAATCATCCAGAAATGACGAATATCATTTCTGATGCTTTCGGTTCAAAATAAAGTTATTCAAATAACGATTTAGAAATACCCATTTCAAGTCCACGTAATTCGGCAAGACCTCGAAGTCTACCAATGGCGGAGTAACCTGGGTTGGTATGTTTATGTAAGTCATCTAACATGAGATGGCCATGATCTGGGCGCATGGCAATTTGCCAATCGGAGCGACCTTCTTTTTTACGTCGAATTTGTTCAGTAAAAACACTTTTTACAATTCCGTACATATTAATATCACCTTCTAAATGATTGGCTTCGTAGAAATTATCATTACCATCTCGTTTTGTACTTCGTAAATGAAGAAAATGTAATCGCTCTGAAAACCGTTCAGCAATTTGCACTAAATTATTATCCGCTCTTGCACCTAATGAACCAGTACATAAAGTGATTCCATTACTAATAGAAGGAACGCTATCAAAAATATGGGCATAATCTGCTTCGGTACACATTATACGCGGTAACCCTAAAATGGCAAACGGCGGATCATCTGGATGAATACATAATAGAACTTCATTTGCAGCAGCCGTAGGAACTACCTCAGATAAGAAAGCAACCAAATGTTGGCGCATTTCTGTTTCCCCAATATCACTATAATCATCTAATTTGGCTTGAAAAAGACTTAAATCATATCCATCTTCACGCATTGGGTAACCATCGGCAGAACCTGGTAAACCGGCTATAATAGTTTTAACTAAATCTTTTTTGTCAATATCATGCATTGCCTCAAAGGTGATTTTAGCTTCAGCTATTTGCTGGGAAGTATAACTTTTATCTGCATTTGGACGTTGTAACATATAAAGATCAAACGCGGCCAATGCGCTAAATTGAAAAGCCAATGCTTTCGAGCCATCTTCCATTTCTAGGAAGAGATTAGTTCGTGTCCAATCTAAAACAGGCATAAAATTATAGCAAACTACGCGAATATTACATTGTGCTAAATTTTCAAGGCTTACTTTATAATTATTAATATATTTCTGATAATTACCTTTTCTAATTTTAATGTCTTCATGAATAGGTAGTGATTCAACTACCGACCATAAAAGTCCTGCGTCTTCTATTGTATTTTTTCGTTTTAGAATTTCTTCAACCGTCCATATATCACCGGTAGGTACATGATGTAGTGCGGACACAACACCTTCAGCACCTGCTTGTTTAACGTCTTGTAAGCTAACGGGGTCAGTTGGTCCATACCAACGCCATGTATGTAGTGTTTTCATAAAATATTAGATTAATTATACGCCACTAAAAGCACTAAACCCTCCATCAATTGGCAGAACTGCCCCCGTAAGGAATTTAGCCGCATCGCTACATAAAAAATGAATTGCGCCATTTAATTCATCAGTATTACCAAATCTTCGCATCGGTGTTTTACGAATAACAGCTTCTCCTCTTTTCGTATAAGTCCCATCTTCATTAATTAAAACGGCTTTATTTTGTTTTGCAATGAAAAAACCAGGGGCAATAGCATTTACTCGAATTCCATCTCCGAATTTCGTAGCCATTTCTACAGCCATCCATCGAGTGAAATTTTCCATAGCCGCTTTAGAGGCTGAATAGCCTGGTACACGATTAATTGCTTGTGCGACGGCCATTGAAGAATAATTTATAATAGCTCCTTTTTTTGCATCAGCCATAGCCTTACCAAAAACAATGGATGGTAAAACGGTACCATTTAAGTTTAGTTCAGTGACCTTTTGGAAGTCAGCCATATCTAAATCGAAAATTGTTTTATCGTCAGGTATAGTCGCTCCTGGTAAGTTGCCACCTGCACTATTTATAAGAATATCAATGTGGCCAAATTCTTTTAAAATCTCTTCACATGTAATAATCAATCGCTTTTCTGAAAGTATGTCAGATTCAAAAGCAACCGCAATATTAGGTAATGATTGAATAAGCTCAGCAACAGATGATTTGCTTCGTGTAAGCAATGCTAATTTTACTCCAGCATTCGAAAGACATTTAGCAACTGAGCTAGCCAAAGTTCCACTCGCTCCGGTAATAATTGCAACCTTACCTTCCAAATTAAATAAGTCGTTCATATAAAAATTGTATATCTCCGAAATATAGTTATTATAATATATATTACTTCATCATAATAGGAAATTGACTCTGTGAAAATCTAAAATTAATTACATTTATAACCTAATATAATTTTGACCACATCATGAAGATTTATAAAACCAATAACGGAGTATGTATTGAAAAGAATTCTAATTTTTTCTATAAGGAAATTTCAAATTGGGATGCATTTATTAATAGAACAAATTTGTATGATTTATTAATAGCTGAAGTAGAAACTTGGGAAAGTTGTGGTCAGCCTGAAGGAATTCTAGCACCGATCGAAAATCAAGAAATCTGGGCATCAGGCGTTACCTATATGCGTAGTAGAGATGCCCGTATGGAAGAATCTAAAGATGCAGGTGGTGGCACTTTTTATGATCGTGTTTATGATGCAGATCGCCCAGAATTATTTTTTAAAGCAACTGCGGCAAGAACTGTTGGACACAATGGAACAGTTCGAATTCGTAAGGACTCAAAATGGAATGTACCTGAGCCAGAATTAGCTTTATTATTAAGTTCTGACGGGACAATAGAAGGGTATACTATAGGTAACGATATGAGTTCTAGAGATATAGAAGGTGAGAACCCATTGTATCTTCCGCAAGCAAAGACATATGAAGCCTGTGCAGCATTAGGCCCATGTATTTATTTATCAAAAGAGCCTATTGATCCAGCATCTTTAATAACACTGGAAATTTTTAGAGATGGGGCAACGGCTTTTAAAGGGGAAATTCCTTTGAGTAACATGAAGCGTAAATTAACAGATTTAGTAGGGTATCTTTTTAGAGAGTGTAATTTTCCAAAAGGATGCTTTCTTATGACCGGTACAGGAATTATTCCACCAGATGAATTCACTTTGCATATTGGTGACGAAGTACATATTACTATTGATAATATTGGTACACTTGTAAATACGGTAGGGCAGTAGTTTTCTACCTTTTAAAATTTAAACAAGAGAGGTAAACTAGTAACAATATTTTATGTTGCTAGTTTTTCCTTCGATTCAGCTCGAGCCCTTCTCACTTTTATTTTTTTCTGCAACCATTCGGGGTAATTGGTGTCGTCTTCTGCATCGTACAATTGTACTTGTTGCGATGGATCGGGTTTGATTAAGTCCCTAGATGTACAGCCTAATATTTGTGCGGCGGTATCAACACCAGAATGCGATGCCCCAGCTACGCCATGCGAAAGAACACTAGCGCCACATAGGTATAAATTTTCGATTTCACTTTTGTTCTTGTACGCAAAAGGTCCAATATTCCAAATGCTTTTTTCGGTCCCATAAATACTGCCTCTAGTTGTATTGACATAATATTCATTCGTAATTGGAGTACCCAATTCTAGTTGTACTATATGTTTTGAAATTCCAGGGACAACATTTTCGAGTCCCTTTAGCATTTTTTTTGTCAGTAAATCTTTGAAATCTAGATATTCTTGAGAGCGTTGTTCACTTTCATTTTTAAACTTTTCGAAAGGCGTATAATCTACCAAGGTGATTGCCTCGAGCGTATGATACTTACCATCATAACTAGAAGGGTCTTTTAAAGAGGTACAACTAATGAACATACCTTCAAAGGCGGCATCACTAGTTAAGTCATCATTCATCATTTCAGCATAGTAGGCATTCTCGTCTCTGTTTGGCATCTTCCAAATATTACCAGAATCTAATCCCGCTTTACGTAAATCGTAATCAATTGTCATAAACAACATTAATGAAGTACAGGAGTATTTTGTCTTGTTTAATTTCTTCAATAATTTTTTACTTAGGTGTTGTTCACCTATTAATTTTTTATAGGTTATGTGCGGATCCGTATTCGAAACAATTCGGTCTGCAAATAGTTTAGTGCCATTTTCAAGTTCAACACCAATTGCCTTTTTGCCATTGTTTTTTTCAATTAAAATTTTTTGTACTCCGCTACTGGTCCATACCTCTCCATTATTTCTTTTTATGGCATTCGTCATGGACTTTATTAGCGCACCGCCACCACCCATGGGATAAAATCCACCACTAAAATAATGGGTCATTAAGCCTGCATGCATTAGAAAACTAACCTTATCAGGGGCCAAAGCATGATCACCACATTGTATGTTTAAGATTCGTCTTAATAATGGGTTTTTTATATGTCTTTTAATTATTTTATTTAGGGTAAATGGCGCATGTTTACCCATATGCCTTGTTTTATAGGGCATAAATAATTTGTTCCAAAAACCTTTTATATGTGGAATCATTTGCACCTCTTCACTAACTGTTTTTATGAGATTCAAATAGGTGTCAATGTTCTTTTTTTCTTCAGGAAATTTTTCTTGAAGGCGTTCAATTAGTACATCGAAATTATTTGGAAAATCGAATCTTTCCTCACCCAACCAGCAATGTTCATAACCATTAGGGTTCATTCTAAAAAAGGTCAATTCACTGGCAATGCCTAAACCGCTGTATAAATTGTTTGTTGTTTCACCTTCTTCTAAAAGCCCTACATAATGCACACCAGGAGTAAAGCGATGCCCATCAATATAAAAGCTATGACACCACCCGCCGGGCACATCATGCTTTTCGAGTACTAGAACTTTTTGACCAGCTCTAGAAAGACAGATAGCAGTTGCAAGTCCGCCAGCACCAGCACCAATGACTATGGTGTCCCATTTAGTATCAACGGTTAATCGCTGTTTGTTTTCAATCATATATAAGTGTTCATCTCAATTTAAAAAAATGAGTGGGCTCGTTCGTATTACTTTGATAAAGCTTCTGCAATTGCTTTTTCAACCATAGGTTCCATTACCGCATAACCTTCTGGAGTTGGGTGCACTTCATCATTCGCATACTTTTTTGGCAATCCGTTACGGTCATCGGCCATAGCCGAGAAATAGTCGAGGTAAATGTGGCCAGCTTCTTCAGCATAAGTTTTTATCATTTTATTTAAGGCTGGTATTTTTTCATTAGGCTTTAAACCAGGTCTCCAAGGATAATCAAAAGCAGGAAGCACAGAAGATAAAATTACTTTAATATCGTTTGCTTCAGCTACCTCAGCCATCGATTTAATGTTATCTAATATTTGTTCGAGTGTCATGGGTCCGGTATTTCCAGCAATGTCATTTGTACCTGCAAGTATTACAACAACCTTAGGTTTTAAATCGATTACATCTTGTCGAAATCGCAGCAACATTTGTGGTGTTGTTTGCCCACTAATTCCGCGATTTACAAACGGTTTGTCTTTGAAAAATTCCGGGCGAGAATTTATCCAACCAATAGTAATGGAATTACCCATAAAAACAACTCTATTTTCATATACAGACGGATTACCAACGGTCATATTTTTTTCTTGAAATTGTTTAAGGTTTGGCCAATCTTCTTTCGATTGAGCGGTTACCGTTAGCCCTAATAATAAGACAAGTGCTAACAAGTTAATTTCTAATTTTCTCATAGTTGTAATTTAATATTCAAAGGAAATTCATCTTCCACAAAATACTGATAACTCACCACATATTAAAGTTCAGTTCTCGTTTTGTATTATTCTTTAAGCACTTCTATTAATCTCAATCCTTCTAGGTTTGAAATTAATACTTCTTTTACATCGCTAGTTTCAATATGACCAAGAATTCCGAAGTTACCTTCGTATCCGCTTTTTAGTAATTGCTTTATCATTTTTTGTTCATAATCACCTTTACCAATGGCAAGTATTTTTGGCCCACCTTTTCTCAGACCATTTAAATTTACACTCCATAAATACGGCATCATGGTATTTACTAATTCTGGGAATGTATCTATTTGATGATGTGCATGGTGGAAGTTATAGATCAAACCTAAATCTTCTTTTGGTAGTGCTTTAATAATTTTAATTTGATTTTCCGGTTCTCCAAACCAATCTCCATGATTGTACAATGCAACTTTACAATTTAAATCAGATGCTCTTTTACTTAAAACTGAAATCATTTTAGCACCTTTTTCTACGGCGTCTGCATCAGATAAATTTTCAAAAAAATTGGCATTAAAACTCACCCAAATTTGCCCTTTATAATCAACTTCTTCTATCACTTTAAAAAGCTGTTCATTTGAATCACTTAATTTATCTATGGTATTAGAATTGTTATCAATCCAGAGCCAAACACTAATTACTTTTACATTGTTCTTTTTTGCTAGTTGAAGTTCTTCAGCCATAGTCGCTAAATGTTCATCGCGCCAATCGTATGCATATTTCGAAATTTCAATTTCATTTAGCATATTAATACGCTCAATTGGTGTTCGTTTTAAGCTATCATAAGGTACAATACACCAGGCGTAAACTTTATCAGAATCAATTTTGGTTACATTTTTTTTACTTGATTTACAAGCTGATAAACATATCATTACTACAATTACTATTGATAGAGAATATTTCATTTTTTAGTTTTAAAATCTTTCAAAAACTCCAAGTCCAAATAGTGCAAAATCATATTTTACAGGATCAATTGGATCAAGCTTTCTAAGATTGATGTCTAATTCTGCCAATGCCTTGGCATCATTTTGTTTACGTTTTAATAAATTTAATTTTCGCGCTACGTTACCAGAATGCACGTCTAATGGGCAAGATAACTGTGAAGATAAAATACTTTTCCATATTCCAAAATCTACATTAGTAGTGTTATCACGCACCATCCATCTTAAAAACATATTTAAACGTTTCGCTGCAGAACCTTTTAATGGGTCTCCAACGTGCTTGGTAGTTCTAGATTTATGTGGTAATTCAAAAAAAATGTTTTTAAAGTTCGAAATAGCAGGTTGCATTGATTTGGAGTCGGCACCTTTTGAAAATGCCGCTTCTAAACCATTATGGTTTTCATAAATATTTTTGAGACTTTTTATGAAGAAAGTGAGGTCGTCTGCATTAAAGGTGCGATGTACAAAACCATGTAATTTTTCCAAATCATTTGTTTCATGATTCAGTATGAAATCATGGGGTGAATTACCAAGCCTTTCCATTAGTTTATTAGCATTGGTGATAATACTTTTTCTATTTCCCCAAGCTATGGTTGCCGTTAGAAAACCACTAATCTCAATATCTTCTTTTTTTGAAAAGCGATGTGGAATTTGTATTGGATCACTCTCTAAAAATTTAGGTTTGTTGTATTGTTCAACTTTAGCATCCAAAAAATCTTTTAATTCGTTTCGCTTCATTCAGTAGGAATTGGAATATCTAATACGAGCGCCATTAAAATCGGTCCTAAAAGTACTAGGTTATAAGTGGCATGTAGGCCTATGGCCCAAAGTAAACCGAACTTCACACGAATAAAACCGAGCATCGCACCAACTATTATTTGTGGCAAAACTAATAATGGTGCTAACATTAATGTGGTACTAGTAATTTCAAAATTAGTAATGTGCATTAAACCAAAGGTAATTGTCAATAGCCAAAAAATTATTTTGAAATATGGCTTGTCTTTAAAATAAACCATTGGTCCTCTAAAAAATAATTCTTCGAGAACGGGAGCTAGAATTACTGCTGCGAATGCCATAAAAAGTAAAGGATATTTTTCTAAGGCATCATCAATAGCATGCTTACCAAGGTCAATACCAAAAACCGGTTCTAATAAACCCAAGACAAGTGTTAATCCAATATTAATTACCAGAGCGCTTATTAATATTTGAAAGAATATTTTTTTGCGATAATTAAAATCGGTATTCTGATCTTCTAAATAAACAGGATTTTTTAAGAATTGGATTAAGTCATCTAACATAACTGAATCTAATTGGCTTCAGTTATCGGTTCAGTAATTGCAGTTTCAGAACTTGTTATTAGTCCATCAACCATAGTAAGTTTACGATCTGCTAAATCTGCTAATTCATCATTGTGGGTAACAATAACAAACGTCTGACCAAATTTATCACGTAATTCAAAAAACAATTTATGAAGGTTGTCAGCACTTTCGGTATCAAGATTTCCACTAGGTTCATCTGCATAAATAATAGAAGGACTATTAATTAGTGCTCGAGCAACTGCTACACGTTGTTGTTCTCCTCCAGATAATGCATTAGGCTTATGATTTACACGTTCAGAAAGTCCTAAAAAAGCGAGTAATTCTAAAGCTCTTTTTTCTGCTTCAGTTTTTGAAGTTCCTTTAATAAAAGCAGGAATACATACATTCTCAAGCGCAGTAAATTCAGGAAGTAATTGGTGAAATTGAAAAATAAAGCCTATGTGCTCATTACGAAAACGAGCAAGCTCTTTTCCTTTCAAGTTGGTTACTTCAATACCATTCAATAATAAAGTACTTTCTTTTTCATTCGATTGTTTGTCTAACGTACCTAAAATCTGAAGTAAAGTTGTCTTACCTGCTCCAGAAGCACCGACTACTGAAACAATTTCACCAGCCTTTATGTGTAAATCTACCCCCTTAAGGACTTGCAGATTTCCGTAATATTTTTGAATGTTTGATGCTTTAATCATCCATAGAAATTTTAAGTTTTGAAAGTAATCAATGTACTAGACATGGCAAAATGTACAAGATCTTGAAACTTCTTTAATTATTGTAATTTTAGCAAAAATATTTCGACAAATTATTTTGTTGAACAACTTGCTTAACTATTTAAATAGATTAAATGACTCAGTATAAGAATTTAGAAGAATACAACATAGAAGCTACCAATGAAATAAAGAATAGTTTTTCCAAGATTATAGATGAACTTGGTGAAGATACTGCTAGAGAAGGAATAGTTAAAACTCCAGAACGAGCAGCGAAAGCAATGATGTTTCTTACACAGGGTTATGATTTAGATCCGGTTGAAATTTTAAAAGGGGCAATGTTTAAAGAAGATTATGATGACATGGTCATTATAAAAGACATTGAATTGTATTCTTTATGTGAACACCACATGCTTCCTTTTTTTGGTAAAGCCCATATTGCGTATATACCAAACGGTCATATAGTTGGGTTGAGTAAGATACCAAGAGTAGTTGATGTTTTTGCAAGAAGACTGCAAGTTCAAGAACGACTCACACATGATATTTTAGAATGTTTAAATACAACTTTAAAGCCACAGGGAGTGGCCGTAGTTATTGAAGCTTCACATATGTGTATGATGATGCGTGGCGTACAAAAGCAAAACTCAGTTACTACTACTTCAGGGTTTAGAGGTCAGTTTGAAAAACAAGAAACGAGAAATGAGTTTCTTAAATTAATTAGTTCGGATCTTTCGTAATATATCATTCATTTAGCATTGCGTAAAGTCGCAGGTATAGGGTTTAAAAGCTAGTAGAACTGTTATTTTGGCATCTTATTTGCATTATTTTATTTTGAACACTAACTTTAGAATTATGTCAAAAACGAAAGATAACAAAACGCGCAATCTATTTCTAGGATTGCTTTTAGATGCTGTTGGCATGGCATCATATTTTATTCCTGGTATTGGTGCGTTCTCAGATATTATATGGGCACCTATTTCAGCTTGGATAATGACTAGAATGTATAAAGGTAAAGCAGGACAAACGGCAGGGGCAATTACCTTTTTAGAAGAATTAATGCCCGGTTTAGATGTGCTTCCTACCTTCACTATAATGTGGTTTTATACTTATGTTTTTAAAAGTGCAAAAAAGAAAGAAAAAATTATTGAAGTAGATGCAGAATAATATCTAATTCTAAGCCATTATTTTTTTTCTTCCGCTTAAATATTTCTAATTTTATATAATGGATTTTAAGCGAAGAAATTTTATAAAGAAGGCCACCTTGGGCTCTTTGGCTACTGTAATAGGAGCCGATATTGTATATGGCAAATTTATGCCAGAAGACTATAAACCACTGGTACTACAAGACCCAGACCCTTTTAAACTTTTTAATAAAGACATAGACATGACATTGCTAAATAGCAAACCATGGAATATGGAGGCGAAGGCTCATTTGTTAGATGATAAAATTACGCCCAACAAGTATATGTTTATTAGAAATAATGGACTTATTCCTGAGGATATAAATGCTGAAAATTGGACTTTAACTTTTGATGGTGAGTCTGTTAAAGAATCAAAAACCTATACTTTAAATGATTTAAAAACCAAGTTTAGACAGCATTCTTATCAACTTACTTTGGAGTGCGGTGGAAATGGTAGAAGTGAATTTAATCCCCCAGCAAAAGGTAATCAATGGACCATCGGTGCTGTATCTTGTGCAACATGGACTGGTGTACGATTAAAAGATGTATTAGAAGATGTAGGTCTTAAAGATGATGCGGTTTATATTGGATATCATGCTGCTGACGTCCATTTAAGCAGAGATCCTAAAAAAGAACCAATTTCCAGAGGTGCACCTCTTGCAAAAGCAATGCAAGATGAAACGATTCTTGCTTTTGAAATGAATGGTGAGCCGATTCCATTAGCGCATGGTTTTCCATTGCGATTAGTAGCAGGTGGATGGCCAGCTTCAGTTTCTGGAAAATGGTTAAACAGAATAAGTGTTAGAAACATAGAACATGATGGTGCAAAAATGACTGGCACTTCATATCGTGTTCCTTGTAAACCAGTAGCACCAGGAGAAAAAGTTAAAGATGAAGATATGTGCATTATTGAATCTATGCCTGTAAAATCTTTAATTACTTTTCCAAAATCCGGTGCTATTATAGATGAAGGAAAAAAGTTAAATATTAGAGGTCATGCATGGGCAGGAGAGCTTGAAGTTTCTAAAATGGAATATTCAATTGATTTTGGTAGTTCATGGAAATCATGTTCAATTGAAAAACCAGCCAATAGGTTAGCATGGCAACATTTTTCAGCTAGCGTAGATTTTCCTCAGAAAGGATATTATGAAGTATGGGCTAGAGCAACTGATTCTCAAGGAAAAAGTCAACCTATGCTTTTGCCAGGATGGAATCCGAAAGGGTATTTAAACAATGCTTGTCATAGAATTGCAATAAAAGTAGCTTAAATGAGTGAAAATAATACAACCGAAAAACGGATTAGAAAAAGCTATCGACTACTAATTATCATTGGGGTTATCGCAATTGTTGCAGGCATCATTGGGTTGTACTTTGGAGGACCTTCTGAAGATAGTATAACACCAACAGATATTGAAAAAAAAGTAGTAAAAAATGGTGTTGATTCTCGTACAGGCTTTATTGAAGATGAAGGGATGCAAACAGTAATAAACAATTGTACTACCTGCCATGCCGCTGAGTTAGTTACTCAAAATAAAATGACCAAAGAAGGATGGTTGGCAACTATTCGTTGGATGCAAGAGTCACAGAATTTGTGGGAACTTGGTGATAATGAGGAAATAATCTTAAATTATTTAGCCAAGAATTATGCGCCGGAAGATACGGGTAGGAGGGCATCATTGAAAGATATAGAATGGTATGCTTTAAAGTAATATGCTTTACACGAAGCCCTTGCGTAAGTTTTTTCAATTTCACCGGACAAAAATTAATATAAAATTATAGGTTTGGAGAAATATATCGATGGTTTTGTAAATTCATTTCTAGGAACTTTAAATTGGACATGGAAATCCATATTATTTGAGGTGCCATGGTATTCTAATTTCTTTTGGGGAATAGTTATAATATCACTTATAGTTTTCGTTTTAGAAGTATTATTTCCATGGCGCAAAAGACAGGCAATAATTAGAAAAGATTTTTGGTTGGATGCCTTTTATATGTTTTTCAACTTCTTCGTATTTGCCATATTTATAAGCGGATTCTATAAAGTATTAGAAATCTTCTTTACAGATATAGGTTTAAAAATAAGCAGTTTTACTCTAATAGATTTATCAGCGATGCCCATGTGGGCGCAATTGTTGTTGTTTTTTATTGTTTTAGATTTTGTGCAGTGGGTTACCCATGTTATGTTGCATCGATATAAATTTTTATGGCAATTTCATCAAATACATCATAGTGTTAAAGAAATGGGTTTTGCAGCACACATGCGTTACCATTGGATGGAAAATGTAATCTATAAGCCTTTAAAAACTTTAGGTGTTATGCTTTTAGGTGGTTTTGAACCAGAACAAGCAATTATTGTCCATTTTTTTGCAGTAACTATTGGTCATTTTAATCATTCGAACATTAAGATTACATGGGGGCCTTTGCGATATATATTTAACAACCCAGTTATGCATTTATATCATCATGCTTACGAAATTCCAAAGGGTAAAAATGGTGTCAATTACGGAATAAGTTTAAGTATTTGGGACTATATATTTAAAACGAATTACATTCCTGAAGATAGTGGAACGATAACTTTAGGATTTCCCGGTGATGAAAAAGTACCACCGGGTTTCCTTAAACAAATGTTCTATGGTTTTCGCAAAAACCCAGATTAGGATTAGCAGTAAATAATGACTACTCTACTGTTACACTAAAGGTTTGAGAGATATCAGTCTCACCACCAGCATCAGATAAAGAACCATCGTTTGGTTTTTTAGGCTCATGACGCAAGGTAATTTGCAATGTTCCCGTACCTGCTTCACCTGTTGTTAAAGTAAACTCTATACCTATAGGATTTCCATCAGCATCTTCATCACTATAGGCTGTACTCGCTAATGCGCCCGATGAAACGAAAATAAATTGATGTTCATCTGCTTCTTCTGCCACCTCTTCAGTAATATCTTCAGCAGGTGTTTCAGTTTCATTTAATAGTTCAATACTGCCATTATATACTGTACTTGCAGTTAAATTACCAGAAACTGTTACTACGGGAGCATTCGGGCCATCACCATCCAAGTCTTGAGACTGTAAAGTAATAGTTTCCGCACCACTAGCGATTAATGTTACATTCATAGTGGTAATAACTTCTTCCTCATTTACAACTACTGGGTTTTCATCATCGTCTGAGCAAGAGGTGAAACTAATAATTACTACTAATAAAATAGTTGCCTTAATAATGCCGATTGTACTCTTTTTTTTTCTCATTTTAGTTATTTATAAATTAGTAATTAATATTTAAAATTTAATTGGAGTATGAAATTTCGACCCAATTCGTCCGCGAAAAAGCGTTGTCTATTTAGGTAGTCACGATACTCTGTATTCAATAAGTTGTTTATAGTTAAGCCTACTTGTAATTGATTTTTTTTACCAATTGGAAATTGAGCTTTGGAATATGCCGACAAAAGGTGATAAGCTGGTGGAGACGTATTAATTTTCAAAAGAACATCTTGTTGTTGTTCTGGTGAGAACACCAGAATATCTTCTGGATATTCATTTTGACGAAATACATAATTGCTTTCTACTGATACTTCGAAATTGGACCATTTTGGACGACTAAAGGTCAAACGATTTCTAAAATTGGCTGCGGGCATATTTATTAATGCTTTATCAAAGTCTAAATCTTTTCCTTTAACCAACGAAAACTTATGACTCGTACTCCAATTTTTCCAAAGATTAGAATATACAGATGCATCAACACCTAATATTCTTGCTGAAGTTTGGCGATAAGACCAAACAGGGAAAGCACCACGAATGGTATATTCAACACCGGTAGGCTCTAGTAAAATAAAGTCTGTTAAAAAATTTGCATACGGTTCAATAGTGTATCCCCACAGGTTATAATTCGCTTCTTTTGAAAGTGAAAATTTGTGTGAAGTTTCATTAACAATACGCAAATCACCTAATTCTATACGTGATGCCGAATGGTGTAATCCATCACTAAAAAGTTCCGAAGGGTTAGGTGCTCGTTGCCCCAAAGCATAATTAAAACGCAATTTTGACGAATTATCAACTTCATATTCCATACCTAACGTTCCGGAAATATTATGATAATTGAGAACTGGATTAACCAGTAATTGCGTACCTAAATCATCAATAACCAGATCTTGAAATTCTGTGTCATAACCGCGCTCTTCCCATCGAGATTTACGATAGAATTTTTTAGCATCAATTCTATTATAATCATATCGCAGTCCACCATCAGCAATTAGATTATCGCTAAAACGATATTCTCCAATGACAAACATTCCTAAATCATATTTTTTGTAATCAGGAATCAATCTACGAACTCCAGTTGCTGGGTTAGCAAAATTATCTTGATAGCGCCCCACAAAACCTGTATGAATCTTATAATCATATTCAGAATCCCATTTGAAATCCGTAGCAAAGGTATGAGTGGTTAAGTCTAGATCAATTGAAGCCTTATCGGCATCATCACCAACACGAATGTCATACTCAAACCTACTGTTGTTTTGAAAATCATATTGTACATTCCACTTTCCTAAACCTTGAAATCTTTTGTAAAAATGAACACTTCCTATATGATGAGACACTTCTTGTCTTGGGCTTTCAATGTCATATGTAAAAGAATTTATAGTTTCAGGTACCTGATTATTAATGCTACGAATTAGGTCATCAACATTACCGATATGTGAAGCTCTTAATATTGCCAAATCACTTTCAAAATATGAGTACTTAACATTAACACCCCAATTGAATAATAATTTACCAAAGTTAATTTGGGCAGCTTTTTCAGCACTCCCTGTATTCGATAGCACATAATTTGGAGCTTCGCGATCACCAAGTTTTTTAAACGAACCTTGCGCACTCATAAAAACCCCATTCTCATAGGTCTTAGTAAGTTCAGAACTAATATTACCACCACGACCGTTTGATACTCCGTTGATTACTGTTTTACCAAAAAGAGTGTCTTTCTCTTTTACTTTAGGTTGTTCAATTACAATAACACCACCAATTGCATCGCCACCATATTGCAAAGCAGCCGCTCCTTTAATTACTGCGATGGTACCTGATCCATTAATATCAATATTAGGAGCATGTTCTTCACCCCATTCCATATCTTGCATGCGAACGCCATCATTTAACACTAGTACTCTACTACCATTTAAACCATGAATTGTGGGCTTTACAATATTAGCCCCAGTATTTAAAGAAGAAACACCAGTTATTTCTTTAAGCGCATCACCAAGACTTTGGCTACTATATTGTTCTAAAGTCTCTAGTTTTAAGGTCTGTTCTAACGCAGAATTGGTTTTATTCTTTATTGTAGAACCGATAACCTTAACTTCATGGAGCTCTTCTAAATGATGTTCCAAACTAATTTTTTGATAGGTGTCACCATCAATTAAAATAGACATTAGTTTTGTTTTACATTCATCATGAAAAATTTCAAGTTCTAGTGGTCCATCACAAAGATTGTCAATTCTAAATTTTCCACTAGCGTCGGTTGTGGCCGATTTAGTGGTTCCGGTTATTAAAATGGTGGCATTCTGCAATGGTGTATTGTCGTGAAAGTCGATAATTTCACCTAAAAGAATAGATTTGCAGTCTTGCGCATTAACGTTGTACGCAGTAATAATTGCGAACAGCGCGATAGCGTATGTTCTCATAATCAATGAATTACAATATAATAGATACAATATACCTAAGTTACAGGTACATAAACGGAGTGGGAATTATGAAATACTTGGGGGAGGAGGTCTGCTATACAGCTTATTAGGAATATCTGTAGACCTTTTGTCTGAAGAATACTCAGTTTTATTAATAATGTCTGAGCAAACAAATGGGTTGAGTTCAATACTATGTTGCACCAACAAAAAGTCACCGGTGTCATTTTTAGTTGCCATATGACAGAAGTCACAATGTTCAACATTATTGTCCGGTGAATCATCATGGGTATATCCATGAAAAGAAACTACTTTGCTTAGAAATAAACAAAATAGAAAAAAAGTATAAAATATCTTTTTCTTCTTCACGTTTCAAAATTAGTCAGTACCTACAATTAATTATGTTAATAAAAACTTAACTTTTATTAAATAAAAAACTAAGTCCTAAACGACTTAACATTTTCTTTTCAAAAGCCCAGAAGAACTTGAATTGACCAAAGAGCCAACCGTATATCACCAGTAAAATTTGATAAAAAGGAAATATTAGTAGTATACGTAATAGCCAGTATAGGGTACTACCAAGACCTGAACCTGGAAAAGCATTTCTATTCATTCCTATCCATTCCAAAAATGGTTTAGCTACATACACCGATGAAGAACCGGTTATTGCAAATACAATAAAAATAATTGTTAGTTGAATGTTCGAGGAGATACCCCAGCGTTCTTTTAATTTTTCCATAATGTTAATTGCCGTGCAAATATATTTAAATACGTGGCAAAAAAGGACCTAATCTTTGATTGTATTTTCGTTGAAAATAAATGAAGTAATTATAAAGTTTGTAATTCACTTCATATCCATAATCAATGTTTGGACTATAATCGATTTGCATTTCGTAAAGGCTAGTATTATATTGTTGTGGATTTAATACGCGCTGATTCCAGTTAATCACATAAAGTTGATTTCGATTTTCTAGATACGATTGTGTATAATAACCTTCGGGTTTAGCTATACTTAAGAGCCAGGTATTAAAACCAGGCTCAATTATTATTATTTCATATTCGGTTTCTTCATTCGCAATTTGAATTGTATCACCAACAGTTTCTTTAAAGAGAGCCAATTCTTCTTTAGAAATATCAGAAATGTTCTCTACATTTTTTGTAGTGCCACAGCTAATTATAAAAGCTAGAAGCACAGATGTCACTGACAGTTTTATTAACTCTTTCATAGTTTTAAGATACAAAAAAACCGTCTAACATAAAGAAAGACGGTTTTGATATATTATTGATGGAGATTTATTTTCCGAAAAGACCACCTAAAAGGCCACCTATTCCGCCACTTTTTCCTCCTAGTGCCATAGAAGCTACATCATCTAAAATGCTACCGTCACCATCTGAATCTAAGAAAGACTCGATAAGCGATTGTTGTTTATTAGCAGTTTGTCCACCACCCATAACGCTTCCTAATAAGTCACCAATACCATTGGCATCACTTACATTGCTTTGTTTAGTTTGTTTGCCTAAATAACCCATTAGTAATGGAGCAGCTACTTTTAGTATAGTACCAATAGTACCAGCATCCATACCAGATTTTGAGCTAAGTGCATTTTCAACTTGTGGTTGCTTGCTACCAAGGATATGACCTAAAATTCCAGCACCATCATCCATTACAGATTGGTCTACACCACCTCCGAATAATCCGCTTAAATTGTCTAAAATACCTCCATCATGTTTACCTGAAGAAAGTGCACTCATTAATCCTTGAGCACCCTCTGGTGTTGCTGCGTTTTTTTTCATTGCTCCTAGCAATACAGGTAATGCCATACTAAGCACGCTTCCTGTTTGATCGGTTGACTGGCCTGTTTGACCTGCTACACCGCTAATTAATTGTTTACCCATTGGGCTACCCAATAAATCTAATAATCCTGACATTGTAATTAGTGTTTAAAATTGTATGCGTAATGTACAAAAAAAAAGAGTTAATGTTCTTTGAAGTACCAGCTAAAGTTATTTTAACAACGCAGTTATTTGAATTGCAAGTTCCGTGCCAATTCTATCTTGTGCTTCACCTGTAGCCGCACCTATATGAGGAGTTAACGAGATATTCGGATTCATTAATATTTTTATTTCTGGCGATGGTTCAGATTCATAAACATCTAAACCTGCAAAAGTTAATTTGTTGCTTTCTAAGGCATCTATTAATGCAACTTCATCAATTACACCACCACGTGCTGCATTTACAATTGCGGCACCAGATTTCATTATTTCAAATTCCGGTTTACCAATCACATATTCTTTTTGAGCCGGAACGTGAAGCGTTACGAAATCGGCAGATTTTAATAGTTCATCTTTAGATATACTTTTGAAATTGAAATCTACAGTTTGACCATCATAAAAAGAAAGAGAAATAGAAGCGTCATCTATAAACGGGTCGTGATAAACAACTTTCATTCCTACACCAAGAGCTACCTTAGCTGTAGCTTGGCCAATACGACCAAAGCCAATTACCCCAAGAATTTTACCTCTTAGCTCACTTCCTTTGGCATAATTCTTTTTTAATTGTTTAAACTTACTATCTCCATCTAAGGGCATATTTCTATTAGCATCATAAAGAAAACGTACACCACCAAATAAATGGGCGAAAACTAATTCTGCTACAGATTCGGAGGAAGCTGCAGGTGTGTTAATTACATGTAATCCTTTTTCACGGGCATAGGCAACATCAATATTGTCCATTCCAACACCACCGCGCCCTATTAATTTAAGGGTAGGACAGCTGTCTATTAAATCTTTTCTAACTTTAGTAGCGCTTCTTACCAATAAACCTACAATTTCATTTTCATTGATAAAATTTACCAATTGCTCTTGAGCTACGTTTGTTGTAAGTACTTCAAACCCTTCTTTCTGCATTGCATCTACACCTGTTTGTGAGATACCGTCGTTGGCTAAAATTTTCATATTGTTGTTCGTTGTTTATTGTCTGCTGATTGATCTAAGCAATAATTTAGACCTTTATAGGTGGTAACCATCAACCAAAAAAAAATTTTTATCCTTTTCTTTCCATTTCACTCATTACATCAACTAAAACTCCAACACTTTCTAAAGAAAGTGCGTTGTACATTGATGCACGATATCCACCTACAGAACGGTGTCCATTAATTCCATTGATACCAGCTTCTTTGCACATAGCATCAAATTCCTCTTTCAATTGGTCATCGGTTAGCGTGAAAGTAGCATTCATATTAGAGCGGTCTTCTTTATTCGCATATCCTTCAAAAACAGGATTTAAATCTATTTCAGAGTAAATTAGTTGCGCTTTTTTGTTGTTAATTTCTTCAATGGCACTAATACCACCTAAATTTTTCAACCATTGTAAAGTGAGCATCGTCACATAAACCGGAAAAACCGCAGGAGTATTAAACATGCTATCTTTTCCAATATGAATTTTGTAATCAAGCATAGATGGTATCTGTCTAGATACTTTACCTAAGATTTCTTCTTTTACCACAACCAATGTCGCACCAGCAGGTCCCATATTTTTCTGGGCACCAGCATATATTAAATCAAATTTCGAAAAATCTAACTCCCTAGAGAAGATATCAGAGCTCATATCACAAACCAAAGGCATATTTACATTTGGAAATTTTTTAATTTGTGTACCAAAGATGGTATTATTTGAAGTTAGGTGTAGATAATCTAAATCTTCAGGTACAACATAACCATTAGGGATATATTTGAAATTCTCATCTTTAGATGAGCCGACTTCAACAACTTCACCAAAATACTTCGCTTCTTTAATGGCTTTATCTGCCCAAGTTCCAGTATTTAAGTAACCTGCTTTTTTCTCAAGAAGGTTATACGCCACCATTAAAAATTCTGTGCTAGCTCCACCTTGTAAAAATAAAGCTTTGTATCCTTTACCTTCAAGACCTAGTAATTCTAAGGCTAATGAACGTGCAGTTTCCATCACTTCAACAAAATCTTTACTTCGATGCGAAATTTCAATTAACGAAAGTCCTAAACCGTTAAAATCGATTACAGCTTCAGAAGCTTTTTTTAATACTTCTTTTGGAAGTACACATGGGCCGGCACTAAAATTATGTTTTTGCATTTTAAGCTTAATTAAGTTCAGTTACTTGTTTTTGTAATAAGGTCGCTAAAGGTCTTAAATTTCTTAAGAACAAGCGGTACGATATAAAAAGAATTATGTTATGTTCTTAACAGAAAATCAACGGTATCAATTCCATCTGCATAATCGTTTAAACTCGGGGTTTGTGTATTTCCAAATTCTATTTCATCAGATGAAAAACCTGAAGAAACGATACATTGCAGTTTTTCTTTGTCATTCTCTAACCGATTTTTTAACGCTTCTTTAGATGAATAAAACTCATAGTTTAAAGAAGCTATTGGAGAACCATATCCAGAATCTTCCTTAAGGATTAAAAAACCATTATCTAAAATTGGAAAATCACTCATAAGATAAACTGCCTTATTATAATCGTAATTATTGGCATACTTATTTTGATTTACAATATAATTGAAAGGAAAAATGGCTTTAAATAAATTGTCGAAATTGTAATTTTCAGGAACAAATATTTTAGAAACCGAACGACAACCTAGTCCGTAATATTGAAATATATCTTTTCCTAGTGCTTCTAGTTGCGAATTAGTTTCATCACCATTTAGCACTGCAATAGAATTTCTATTTTTTCTGATAATATTTGGTTTACTACCAAAATAATACTCAAAATACCGCGCAGTATTATTGCTGCCTGTTGCAATTACAGCATCAAAATTTTCAAGTTTGCCCTCTTTAAATTCAATCCTATCTTTTAAAAGGGGTTCTTTTTCAATTAAAAAACTAACCAATAATGGTAATAGAACTTTATCACTATCAGACAATTTAATTAATGCTTTATTACCCGAAATTATTACTGATAAAAAATCATGAAAGCCTACCAATGGAATATTCCCAGCCATTATGATGGCGATTGTTTTTGGTTTTGAAAAAGCGGCGGTCCCTTTGATGTTATAAGTTGAAATCCAATCACTTAAATTAATTTCTGTTAGCAGATTTGCCCAACTATTCAAAGCAAATAGCACATTTTCTTCATTGAACCAGCCATTCTTATGTTTTGAAAAAATGATAGTTTCTTCAAATTTTCTCGACCAAATATCTTCATTAGATGATGACATACTAAAGGTTTGAAGAAAATCTCCTAATGCGGTAAAAGCAATAATTGTTTTATTAAGGTCGTTCATATATTTGCGATAGATCTTTCTAGACTTTATCTTTGTAATTGCAAAAATGCAAAAGTAAGAAGGTGAAATCGATTTTACCTACTTTTTAGAATTCTCCTGAAAAAGGAATTTAAACAAATAGAATTAGAAATTATGGCTATAATAATAACAGATGAATGTATTAATTGCGGGGCTTGCGAACCGGAATGCCCAAATACTGCAATATATGAAGGTGCTGATGAATGGCGTTATTCTGATGGTACTTCGTTAGAGGGCGATGTTGTTTTAACCAATGGTAAGGCCGTAAATGCTGATGATGTTCAAGAGCCAATAAGTGACGAAGTGTACTACATTGCACCAGATAAGTGTACAGAATGTATGGGCTTTCATGAAGAACCACAATGTGCAGCCGTTTGCCCAGTTGATTGTTGTATTCCTGATGAAGATCACGTAGAAAGTGAAGAAGTATTGTTAGGTAAGCAAGCATTTATGCACCCTGAGGGATAGAACTTCTAAGTATAATGATTTGTTGTTGCACAAGTTGTTAAAGAAAATGGCCAATAGTATATAATACATTGAATTATAAAAAAGAGTATTTCTACAAGTAGAAATACTCTTTTTTATTGAACCCGTATTAAGTTCTTATATGAAACCCCGTTTTATATTTTGATTAACAACAACCAATGATAGAAAGAATACTTTCTCTAAAACGGGGAGTTAGTATTATTTTAAAGTAAAGTTCACACGTGCGAATAAGAACCGACCACCAATTCCAAATTGCTGTGCTCTTCTAGACCAATCAAAACGACCACTACTTCTATTACCAGCAGCTTCTGTTGCCATATCTGGATAGACATCTAGTAAGTTGTTTGCTCCAATTGTGAAAGTTAAAACAGGACTAACTTTATATCCTAAAGATAGGTCTGTAACTATTTTTGTTCCAAACACTTGCTGATTAGCTACAGTTGTTGTGGCCTCGGTAACTTCTCCAAAATATACATTTCGTAAAAAGATTACGAACTTATCAGATGTTAGGCTATTTGATAAATTAATTTTAGTTCTCGGAACAGCCTCTTCTAAATATACACGGCTGTCTTCAGGGAAATAAGTATCAACTAATCCAGCATTTCTAAGTACATCAGATGCTTTAATATCACCTACTTTACGTGTTTTAGAAAATGTACCAGCTAAATCAGATTTTAATCTCCAGTTGTCACCGATATTTGTTTTGTGCGTTAGAACAACGTCTATACCAGCTGATTCTGTATCTATTGCATTTGCAAAGAAAGCAGCTGCAGTAGCATTAGCTTGACTTAACAAATTATCTAATTCTGTACCTGTACCAGGACCACTAAACTGACCTGTATAAACGACTCTATCATTTATTCTTACAAAATATCCATCAACCGTCAAGGTTAAATTAGCATCTGGCATTTTAGCAGTTATCCCAGCACTTACACTACTTGAAGTTTCTTGTTTTAATTGAGGTATGCCTAATAATTTAGCAGCTCTACTATCATTTGAAAAAGTACCTACTTCTTGAGGGTTACCATCTTGATCAAAAATTGTAGCGGTTGCATTAAAGTTAATCTGATGCAATGAAGGAGCTCTAAATCCAGTATTAAAAGCTGCACGAACATTTACATTATCGCTTACCTTATATCTAGTAGCCAATTTAAAATTTATGGTTGAACCAAAATCACTATAGTTTTCAAAACGAGTAGCAAAACTAGTTAAGAATTTTTCAGAGAAATCAGCTTCAACATCAAAGTAACCAGCAACACTACTACGACCTCTTGATAATTCATTCTTGGGTCCGAATCCAGGAAAAACTTGAGAACCACCAGGTCTCGCATTTCCAAAGAAATCTACAGAGGCTTGTTGGGCTGCAGAAGTAATTGCTGTACCATCGGCTGTATATTGCTGATAAGAAGCAGGTTCCCCAGCAACAATTTCATAATTCTCAACACGGTATTCACCACCGAAAGCAATGTTTAACCCATCCATTATATCATCATAAAACTGATTAATATCTAAATTGGTTGTATTTTGTGCGAAAGAGAACCCACCGGCATCAAAAGTAGTCGGTGAAGAACTTTGCAGCGAAGCATTAAAAGTATTTCCAATAGTAAAATCAAAAGCATTTCTGCCATAGGTATTACTAAAATCAACATTCCATTCTCCAATTTTACCTTTTATACCAGCAGAGAAAGATTTATCTTGAATTGCCGAATTAATTTCTGGAAGAAAACCATTAATATAAGCAGGAGTAAAGGTTCTACTTTGATTTGGTAAACGATAGAAACCAGCAGAATTACCAGTTCTAGAACTTATTCCAGCAAAAGAGTAAATCTCAGTACCATTATCATCTAGGGGTAAAGCAAAGTTTGCAAAAAAGCGACCACCACGTACTGCAGATTGTCCAACACGCATGTTATAATCGCTTCTTTGTTGCCCTCTTGCAGATAATTCAGATTCCGTGGCATCTTCACCTAAAACTGCTCTTAACTCATCTTTTGTAGTTGCACCATTAAGATTAATTCCGGCACTCTGAGAATATTGAATGACGTCTGCAACATCATCATCCAATAAATTAACAATGTTATAGCCATCCGCATTCGCAACGCGCTCTACCGTGTTATAATTATTGAAGATAGAACCTTCCCATTCTTTCATACGACTATAATCTTGACGAACATCAAAATCACCAGAGAAATTAATAAAACCACCGCGGTCACCAATTCCTAATCCGTAGCTAGCCGCGAAATTTGTTGTAGCTCCGTCAACACCACCTGTTTGTCCATTCGCATATTTAGCAAAATTGGCACCAGTGGTAATAGTAGTTGTCAATTCATTTATACTTTTATTCAGAACAATATTGATAACACCAGCGATGGCATCTGAACCGTATTGGGCAGCTGCACCATCTCTTAATACTTCTATACGTTGGATTGCCGATGCTGGTATTGCATTTAAATCTGTACCAACACTACCACGACCAAAAGTGCCATTAACGTTTACTAAAGAAGAAGAGTGTCTTCTTTTACCATTTATTAGCACTAGAACCTGATCTGGACCTAAACCTCTTAAGGAAGCAGGATCCACGTGATCTGTACCATCTGATATTGTTTGTGTGTTTGAAGTAAATGAAGGAGCTACATAATTTAATATTTGATTTAGATTTACTTGCGGAGCTACATTATTTAACTCTTTTACATCAATAACATCAACAGGTACAGTACTTTCAGTAGCCGTTCTGTTTGGGTTTCTAGAACCAATCACTACAGCTTCTGCTAATTGAACTCCTTCAGAAAGTGACGCGTTAATTGTTGAACGACCTGAAACATTTTCTTCTACCGTACTAAAACCAATGTAACTAAAAATCAGCGTAGCATCGTCACCAACTGTAATTTCATAATTACCATCAAAATCTGTAGAGGTACCATTTGCTGTACCTTTTTCAACAATATTTACACCAGCCAAAGGTTCTCCATTTTCATCTGTTACCGTTCCTGTAACAGTATTTTGAAGAACAGATAAATCTTCAACTACCGTAAAACCGAGTCCTTTTAATGCATTTAGCTTTGCAATTTTTGTTCTTTTTACTTTTTTCGGATGAACTACATAGTATTTATTTCCTAAATATTCAAAATCGAATTTTGTTTTAGTCTCTAGCTTGGTAATAATTTTAACTAGCGAATTAAATTGAAATTCGTCTGGGTTTAAATTAGAACCAGAAATAACGGCCGGATTGTAGGTGAAAAACACCTTGTGAACGACACTAATATCATTTAAAAAATCAGCAAGAGCAACCGTCTTGACTGCTTTATTAGTAGTTCTTTCTTCTGCTGCATAGGTTGAAATGCCAATAAACAAAAATGCCAATAACAGCACTTTTAAATTTTTCTTTCCATTCATAATGTTCAGTTTTAATTGTTTGAGTTTTGATAGATAATTAGTTTATTGTCTTTGTGGACAATTCGAGTTCCCGTCGATATTTCTATTGCCGACAAGCAAATTTTCAGATTCTGATTGGGTATTCCACCAGTTATTAATTGTTGTTTAAGTTTTTCATTCATAAATTCAACTTCAACCCCATAGGCCTGTTTTACATTTTTCATAACCGTTTCCAGGGGGATGTTATTAAACACATAGGTTCCTTCTCGCCACAAGGAATATGGTAGTTCAGTAGATATTTTTTTCTGGGATACTGTATTTTTTTCTTTAGAAAATGATACAAGTTCACCAGGTATCATCTCTGTAGTAGTTCCATTATCTAAAACAAGATTAATAGAGCCTTCATCTAAAACTACATCTGTTTTCTTTTCACGGGCGTTTACATGAAATTGTGTTCCATAAACTTCTACTTTTAAATCTTCAGTATTAACCCAAAACTTGGCATTAGTTGAAGGAATTGTTTTTACTTTAAAATACGCTTCACCTTTTAGATCAATATTTCTTGTATTATTCTTATCATAACTAATTTCGGAATTTCCGTTTAGAACAACTGATGTGCCATCTGGTAATTTTAGCTCTACAATTTCACCAAAACCTGTTTTCTTAATAACCCTAGAAGAGCTATTTAAAATGTTATTCCCAATTATGATTATGAAAACACCAATAGCCGCAACTGCAGCGTATTTTAAAAATTTTGAAGTTGCTTTGGCAGGTATAGGTATAACTTTAGAGGTTTCTTCTTTTAAGGAAACCTGTTCAATTAAGGTTTTCCATTCACTATTTATTTTTTCTTCTGGTAATTGCACTTTATTAAAAGCTATGCCGTTAATAATTGCTTTTGCCGAATAAACAGTTTCTATATTCTCAGGGTTTTGGTTGATCCATTCGTCCCAAAAAACCATGTCGTTTTGGTTGCTTTGGTTTGCCCAGTTTACAAAGGACGAATCACTTAATAAAACCGCTATAAGAGGTTGCTTGTTTTCGCTCATAGTTATAGTCTTCATTAGTAAAGAGAACTTTACTAAGAAGTTATACCCTATTTTTTTGTAGAAATTTTAAATTAAATTAAAAGCTCGTCTTATTTCTTGTGTTTCAAGATGCCCTCTAAGTTTAACGAAAGCCTTTTGTAAAGTGTTTAAAACACTTTGATACGATATATTCATTACCTCAGTTATCTCTTTAATAGTTAACTCACTATAATATTTTAAATAAATTGCCTCACGTTCTCTAATAGTAAGACTATTTAATAATTGTGTTAAGGTGTGGGTTTTAATCTTAGTAAATTCCTGTTTCACAAGAAGTTCTTCTGGAGAGAATTCAAAGGCGTTTAATTTCTCAAGCGCTTCATCATAGCTCGTAAACTTTCGCTCTTTATTTATATTTTTTAATAGAGCTCTTCTATAAGAAACAAAGAGGTATGTTTTAACATGATTGACTGTTCCTAAATTAGTGCGATTTTCAAGTAGATAAATAAAGAAACTTTGAAGACAATCTTCAGTTAACATTCTATTATTTGAAATTTTCATTCCATAATTGTGCAATGGGGAATAGAACAATTTAAATAATGTTGCTAAAGCATTTAAATCGCCTTCCACGAATAACAACCAAATCGATTTGTCAGATAAACAACGCATGTAAGATTTTTCCCTATCATTACAATATAGTAATTAATATTAAAAAGTGTAAATAGTTGATTAGATTATATTTAAATACAGGTAGTGTTCTCGATAACGCAAAAAAAATACTCATATAAACAACAAAAAATTATGCTTTATTATCGTTATTCAATTTATAACAAACGGCTATCTTTGCGCTCAAATTAAAATATAATGAAAGCAGGTATCGTAGGATTACCAAATGTTGGTAAATCCACTCTTTTTAATTGTTTGTCTAATGCAAAAGCACAAAGCGCAAACTTTCCTTTTTGTACAATTGAACCAAACATTGGTGTTGTAAATGTGCCCGACCCAAGATTAGAGAAGTTAGAAGAATTGGTTGTGCCAGAGCGCGTTCTACCAGCAACAGTTGAAATCGTAGATATCGCAGGTTTAGTAAAGGGTGCAAGTAAAGGTGAAGGATTAGGCAATCAGTTTTTAGGAAATATAAGAGAAACGGATGCTATTTTACATGTTTTACGCTGTTTTGATAATGATAATATTGTTCATGTAGATGGTTCTGTAGATCCAATACGTGATAAAGAAACGATAGACATGGAGCTGCAGCTCAAAGATTTAGAGACTGTAGATAAGAAATTAGAGAAAGTTAAGCGCGCTGCGAGAACTGGTAATAAAGAAGCACAAAAGGAAGAAGCCATACTTCAAAAACTTAAAGACGGCTTAGAAGCTGGCACCTCTGTACGTGCTATAGAAGTTTCAGATGATGATAGAGAAGAATATGTGAAGCCATTGCAGTTTATTACGGATAAGCCAGTAATGTACGTTTGTAATGTTGATGAAGATGCTGCTGTTTCGGGAAATGATTACGTAGAAAAAGTAAAAGCTACAGTAGCAAATGAAAATGCAGAAGTAGTAGTCTTGGCTGTTGGTACAGAAGCAGATATTACTGAATTAGAAACCTATGAAGAGCGTCAAATGTTTCTTGAGGATTTAGGACTTTCTGAGCCTGGATCGGCTAAGCTAATTAGAGGTGCATATAAATTATTAAATCTTGAAACATATTTTACTGCAGGTGTTAAAGAAGTTCGTGCATGGACTATTCCTGTGGGTGCAACTGCACCGCAAGCAGCTGGCGTAATTCACACAGATTTTGAAAAGGGTTTTATTCGAGCTGAAGTTATTGCGTATACCGATTACGTAACTTTCGGTAGTGAAGCCAAAGTTAAAGAAGCAGGGAAGATGCGCGTAGAAGGCAAGGATTATATTGTTAAAGATGGCGATGTAATGCACTTTAGATTTAATGTATAGTAAATTTTGAACTTCGTATTATTTTAAAAAACTGCTGTACGAGTTTATTAGCGGATGCTATTTTCGTTAGATGTTTACTAAACTATCGGAAAAGAGTTTTGGTGTACTTTTAGCAATCTTAGGTGTTATTCTATTTTCAGCTAAAGCTGTTATGGTAAAATTGGCCTACGGGTATGGCATAGACCACCTGAGTTTACTTTTATTTCGTATGATATTTGCTTTTCCATTTTACGTAGCGATTGCTATTTATACAAAGCCGAAGAAATCTGTAATAATAGAAGTGAAGGATTATTTCTGGCTATTTCTGTTTGGCTTCCTAGGCTATTATTTAGCTAGTCTATTCGATTTTATGGGATTACAGTTTATAAAGGCCGGGTTGGAACGTATAATTCTTTTTATATATCCGACTTTAGTGGTGTTGTTATCTTGGCTTTTCTTTAAAAAGAAGCTCAGTCGAAATCAATTTCTAGCTATTCTAGTAACTTATTTTGGTGTTTTAATTACATTTTGGGATGAAATTGGAATATCGGGTGAGACAGTATATTGGGGCGGTTTCTTAATTTTTCTGAGTGCTTTAACCTATGCAGGGTATTTAGTTGGCAGTGGCTGGCTAATTCCAAAATTTGGAGTGCTACGTTTTACATCTTATGCGATGATTGTATCAACAATTTGCATCGTTATTCATTATGCATCTGTAGCAGATTTTAATCTATTTAATTATCAAAATGAGGTCTATTATTTAGGATTAGCAATGGCAATCTTTTCAACACTTTTACCGTCATTCATGGTTTCGGAAGCTATTAAAAGGTTAGGGGCTTCAACTTTTTCTATTTTCGGAAGTCTAGGCCCGGTATCAACAATTATTTTGGCATTCTTCTTTTTGGAAGAGCGAATTACATATTTGCAAATTTTTGGAATGTTGATAGTGATATTTGGAGTTGCATTAGTTTCAAAGAAAAAGAAGGTAGTTTAGGGTGGGTGTTTTAAGCCCTTTGATATCAACAAAAGCCTATTTTCTTTGTTAATTACTTTATAACATAGGGGTTTCATTTTTTTTCAAGTAATCTTATCTTAGCCCAACTTTCATTTTTAACTCCACTATATGGCTGAGAATACCCAATATACCGAAGACAACATCCGTTCGCTTGATTGGAAGGAGCATATTCGTATGCGTCCAGGTATGTATATTGGTAAACTTGGTGATGGCTCTTCTGCCGATGATGGAGTCTATATTCTATTAAAAGAAGTACTTGATAACTGTATCGATGAATTTGTGATGGGTGCTGGTAAGACCATAGAAATTCGGATTAAAGATGGATTGGTTAAAGTACGGGACTACGGCCGAGGAATTCCATTAGGTAAAGTTGTAGATGTTGTTTCAAAAATGAATACTGGGGGTAAATACGATTCCCGTGCATTTAAGAAATCTGTTGGATTGAATGGTGTAGGTACGAAGGCAGTAAATGCACTTTCAAGTTTTTTTGAGGTAACATCTTCTCGCGATAACCAAATAAAAGTGGCCGAGTTTAGTCAGGGAAATTTGATTAAGGAAGAAGGCCCGACTGATTCTTCGCAACGAAAAGGTACCAAAGTTACCTTTCGACCCGATGAAGCCATATTTAAAAAGTATAAGTACCGCAATGAGTATGTGGAACGTATGTTGAAAAACTACGTTTATTTAAATCCGGGTCTAACAATAGATTTTAATGGAGAAAAATATCACTCTGAAAACGGTTTAAAGGATTTACTAGAAGATAATAATAATACAGAAGATTTTCTCTATCCAGTAATTCACTTAAAGGGAGAAGATATAGAAGTAGCTATTACGCATAGCAAAACACAATATAGCGAAGAATACCATTCTTTTGTAAACGGACAGCATACAACCCAAGGAGGAACGCACCAAACAGCTTTTCGTGAAGCTTTGGTTAAAACTATTCGTGAATTTTACGGAAAGAATTATGACCCTTCAGATATTCGTAAGTCAATTATATCTGCGGTATCTATAAAAGTAATGGAACCTGTTTTTGAAAGTCAGACAAAGACCAAATTAGGGTCTACTGATATGGGAGGCGATTTGCCTACGGTGCGAACTTATATTAATGATTTTGTTGGAAAGTATTTAGATAACTATCTACATAAGAATCCAGATACAAGAGAATCTTTACAGCGTAAAATATTACAAGCAGAACGAGAACGGAAAGAACTTTCTGGAATCCGAAAATTAGCAAAAGACCGAGCTAAAAAAGCAAGTCTGCACAACAAGAAATTACGAGATTGTCGTATTCACTTGGGAGATACCAAAAAAGATAGGAATTTAGAAAGCACACTTTTTATTACCGAGGGTGATTCAGCATCTGGTTCTATAACTAAGTCGCGAGATGTAAACACGCAAGCAGTATTTAGTTTAAAAGGGAAGCCGCTGAATTCTTATGGAATGTCAAAAAAAATCGTTTACGAAAACGAGGAATTTAATCTGTTGCAAGCCGCACTTAATATCGAAGAATCTATGGAAGATTTGCGATATAATAATATCGTAATTGCTACCGATGCCGACGTTGATGGAATGCACATACGATTGCTTTTAATTACTTTCTTTTTGCAGTTTTTTCCAGAATTAATTAAAGAGAATCACCTGTATATTTTACAAACTCCATTATTTCGTGTGCGGAATAAAAAAGAGACTATTTACTGTTATAGTGAAGAGGAGCGAAGAAATGCGATAGATAAATTAACAGGAAAACCAGAAATAACTAGGTTTAAAGGTTTGGGTGAAATATCACCCGATGAATTTGTTCATTTTATTGGCGATGATATTCGATTAGAACCTGTTATGCTTGATAAGTCGATGTCTATTGAAGATTTACTGAGTTTTTACATGGGGAAAAATACTCCAGACCGTCAAAAATTTATCATTGAGAACCTAAAGGTTGAGGTAGATTTAGTAGAAGAAAACTAATTATAAGAACCATAATATATAGTATTCCTTAATGGAAGAAAATGACGAAAATTTAAACTTACCTGCTGGTGAAGACGGAAATTCCGGAGAAGATGAAGGTAAGTCAGAAGAACATCAAGATCAATCTCTAAATAGCGAAAACGTTGCAGAGAAGGAAGATGGTTTAGTAGTACAAGATACCGAAGAGTTAGAAGAAGATGAGGCGCTTACACGGGTTACTGGTATGTACAAAGACTGGTTTCTAGATTATGCATCTTATGTAATTCTTGAAAGAGCAGTACCGGCTATTGAAGATGGGTTTAAGCCAGTACAAAGACGTATTATGCACGCTCTAAAAGAGCTAGATGATGGTCGCTATAATAAGGTAGCCAATGTTGTTGGGCACACCATGCAGTATCACCCACACGGTGATGCTAGTATAGCCGATGCCATGGTTCAAATGGGGCAAAAAGACCTATTAATTGACACCCAAGGTAACTGGGGAAACATTCTAACCGGGGATAGGGCAGCAGCATCAAGATATATTGAAGCACGTCTTTCTAAATTTGCATTAGATGTTGTATTTAGCCCGAAAATAACCGAATGGCAACAATCGTATGACGGACGTAAAAAAGAACCGGTAAACCTTCCGGTAATGTTTCCATTGTTATTAGCGCAAGGGGCTGAAGGTATTGCCGTAGGTTTGTCGACAAAAGTACTGCCGCATAATTTTATTGAACTTATTGATGCTTCAATAAAACATTTAAAAGGGCAACGGTTTAAAATATATCCCGATTTTCCTACATCAGGTATTATTGATGTAGAGAATTATAATGATGGTTTAAGAGGGGGTAAAATAAGAGTGAGAGCTCGAATCTCTACGCAGAGTAAAAACACGCTTGTTATTACTGAGATCCCTTATGGAACCAATACTTCATCCTTAAAAGATTCCATTTTAAAAGCGAATGATAAGGGGAAAATAAAAATCAAAAAAATTGAAGACAATACAGCTGCTAATGTAGAGATACTCATTCACCTTCCTTCAGGCATATCACCAGATAAAACTATTGATGCCTTGTATGCTTTTACGGCTTGTGAATCATCGATTTCTCCTTTGGGTTGTATCATTGAAGATAATAAACCTTTATTTATAGGGGTTACAGAAATGCTAAAACGTTCTACCGAAGCAACGGTAGAATTGTTGCGACAAGAGCTGGAAATACAACTAGGTGAATTAGAAGGGCAATGGCATGCAGCTTCATTAGAGCGTATTTTTATTGAGAATAGAATATATCGCGATATAGAAGAAGAAGAAACCTGGGAAGGTGTAATCTCTGCTATTGACAAAGGTTTAAAGCCACATACAAAACATTTAAAAAGGTCAGTTACTGAAGAGGATATTCTTCGATTAACAGAGATTAAAATTAAGAAGATATCTAAATTCGATATAGATAAAGCGCAAGAGCATTTAGATAATCTTGAAGAGAAAATTGCGGAGGTTAAACATCACCTTGCAAATTTAATTGAGTTTGCTATAGCCTATTTCAAGAGATTGAAAGATACCTATGGTAAAGGACGAGAGCGACTTTCTGAAATCCGCACCTTTGATAATATCGAGGCATCAAAAGTCGTCATACGTAACACTAAATTATACGTTAACCGCGAAGAAGGCTTTGTGGGTACCTCTTTACGTAAAGATGAATATGTAACCGATTGTAGTGATATTGATGATATAATTGTTTTTACCAAAGATGGTAAAATGATGGTTTTTAAAGTAGATTCAAAAACATTCATCGGAAAGAATATTCTTCATGTAGCAGTATTTAAGAAAAAAGACAAGCGTACCATTTATAATTTAATTTATAGAGATGGTAAAGGGGGGGCGACATATATTAAGCGATTTAATGTAACTAGTATAACTAGAGATAAATTGTATGATGTTACTACAGGTAAACCTAGTTCTGTTGTGTATCATTTTTCCGCGAATCCGAATGGGGAAGGAGAAGTAGTAACTATTAATCTTAGACAAGTCGGTAGTATTAAAAAGCTCAAATGGGACCTAGATTTCGCCGATGTACTAATAAAAGGCAGAGGTACCAAAGGTAATTTAGTTACAAAATATACCGTAAAGAGAGTTGAACTTAAAGAAAAAGGGCTTTCAACATTAAAACCAAGAAAACTTTGGTTTGATGACACCGTTCAACGATTAAATATTGATTCAAGAGGGGAGTACCTAGGTGAATTTACAAGTGATAACCGTTTATTGATTGTTAAACAAAGTGGAGCTATTAAGACCGTAATTCCGGAACTAACACTTCATTTTGATGATGACATGATTATTTTGGAAAAATGGAATCCAGAAAAACCATTGTCAGCAATTTATTGGGAAGGTGATAAAGAAATATTTTATGTAAAACGATTCTTGGTAGATCATCCTGACAAAGAAGAGAATATTTTAACGGATCATCCGAAATCGTATTTAGAGAAAATTTTTACTGATTATCGTCCGCAAGCCGAAATCGTTTTTGGAAAAAAGCGTGGACAAGACCGTCAAGAAAACCTTATCTTAAACCTTGAAGAATTTATTTCAGTAAAAGGAATTACTGCGATGGGAAATCAACTTACAAAAGATAAGGTGTTAGAGATTAACGGTTTAGAGCCATTGCCTTATGAGGTACCAGTTGAAACTGCTGCTGAGGAAATTGAAGTTGTTGATGAGGAAAAAGTTGACGACGGAACTTCTAAAAAAGAAGCACCTAGAAAGACAGATGGAAACAAAAAAGCGGATAACGATAGTGATGACGAAGAAGGACAAACAACATTGTTTTAGATCTTATTATGTTTAAAAGTTTTATAGAAGAATTTAAGAGTTTTGCAGTAAAAGGCAATATGGTAGATATGGCCATAGGTATTATTATTGGGGCTTCTTTTAATGCAGTAGTGAATACGTTAGTAAAAAAGATATTAATGCCTCCATTATCTTTAATTACTGAAGACGTACAGCTGTCTAACAAAAAAGTTGTGCTTAGAGAAGGAACAGAATCTGTAGAAGAAGTTGCTATTGGATATGGTGAACTTATTGAAGTTTTTATTGATTTCACGATTGTGGCGTTAACCATTTTTCTTTTATTAAAAGGAATAAATAAATTTAGAACAAAGGCGGAAAACCCAGAAAATACAGAGGTGGAGACTCCTAAAAATATTGCACTATTATCCAATATTGAAAAATTATTAATAGAGCAAAACAAGCTTCTGAGAAAGGAGAACAAATAAAAGAGACTAGTGAGTATTAATAATTACCTTTGCAGAAATTTGTTTAAATGGATTTAACGAACCCCCTGATTTACGGAGTACCCTGTTTTATTGCCTTAATCTTATTGGAGATAACTTATAGTCACACCCATGGTGATGAAGATCTCTATGTTTGGAAAGACCTTATGGCAAGTGGTGCTATGGGTATTGGGTCCGCAATTTTAGGTCCATTAATTAAACTTACTGTACTTATTGTAGTTTTTAATTTCGCCTATGAATTGTTTAATCCTATGGTAGATGGCGTCCGTATGAACATTATGGGGTACAAATCATTCGGTTATGAATGGTATATATTTCTAATTTGTCAACTTGCTGATGATTTTACATATTATTGGTTTCATAGGGCAAATCATGAAATTAGAGTGTTATGGGCAGCGCACATTGTACATCACTCATCAGATCATTTTAATTTAGGCACGGCAATTAGAAACGGTTGGTTTACCCTGTTATATAAACCTTTTTTTTATATGTGGATGCCTGCAGTTGGTTTTCCTGTAGAAGTAGTAATTTTTGCTTTGGCAATAGAGTCTTTTTGGCAATTTCAGTTGCATTCGAAGTATGTGCCAAAAATGGGATGGATAGAAAAAATATTCAATACACACACAATGCATCAAGTGCATCATTCTCAAAATGTGGAGTATTTAGATAAAAACCATGGAGGTTTTCTAAATATTTTTGATAAGATTTTTGGCACATGGAAAGAATTGGATGACGATATCGATGTGAAATTTGGAGTTATACATGCGCCAGAATCATATAACCCACTTGTAATATTAACGCATGAATATAAGGATATCTGGAATGATATGAAGAAATCACCCAAATTATGGCATAAACTTATGTACATTTTTGGACCTCCAGGTTGGAGCCACGATGGTAGCACAATGACTGTAAAACAACAACAACGTTTGTTTAGTAAGCAAAAAACGCAGAATCCTGAAGTAGCTTTTGAAAGGCCTAATTAGTGATTTATTTATAAATATTTTACTATAAGTAATTATAATTTTCGAATTACTAGCCTGCATTTTGCAGGCTTTTATATTTATTATAGCTTTAAAACCAGTAAACTAGGTGATCATTTTATTATTCAGCAAGAATATTTGATATATTTCTGAGTTATTATTAGACACTTTTGTAAGAATTGTATGACGAATAATATTAATTTGGGCGCTAAACATATAAATTCATTACGACTATTGTTTTAGAAAAGTAATTTGTAGACCGTAAGCTTAAAATAATCCACTGTTAATGAATGTTACTTCAAACTCTGACATTACCGCTATTATAGCTATAAATAAAGAAGAAATTATTTACCAATTTAATAAGGGAGCTGAAATCTTATTAGGGTATTCGGCTGCTGATTTGATAGGTGAGAAAAAGACAAATTTTTTTCTAGTCGAAGATGAATACCAGAAATTTCAGAAAGATATAGCCGATCGATATAATATTAAAGATTCCGACTTTGATGCGTATCAATTATTAGCTCAAAATGATGATTACGATGCCCGGGAATGGACTGCTACTCGAAAAGATGGATCAACATTTATTGCGCATTCTACTTTAACTCCCTTAAAAAATGATTCCGGCGAATGCATTGGTTTTATGCGAATATTAAAAAATGTAAATGATCAAAAAAAGATAGAAACTGATCTGTTACGCAAGAATAATATTTTAAACAAAGCCGAAAGGTTAACAAGTATAGGAAGTTGGATATGGAATACCGTTAACAGTGATGTTACCTTTTCTAAAAATCTGTACCGAATTTTTGAAATTGATAATAATGAAATTTTAAATTTCGATTCGTATTTAGATTGCGTACACCCTGAAGATAAAGAAATGGTAGATATTTCTATAGCTAAATCTATTGAAGATAATCTTTTTCATGATTTGCTACATCGCATAGTAACTACAAATGGTAAGATTAAGACAGTTCAAATATTTGGGGAAGTAATTTCAGATAATGCAGGCCAAGTTATAGAATTCATGGGAACATGCCAGGATGTTACGCAACAACGAATGGCTGAAATAAAGTTTAGAGGTCTGCTAGAATCTGCACCAGATGCTATGGTAATAGTAAATAAACAGGGTGAAATTCAGTTAATAAACAAGCAATCGGAAAAACTATTTGGGTATGCAGCAGAAGAATTAGTACATAAATCAATAGAAACTTTAATACCTAAGCATAGTAACCATAAGGACTTTTCGCTTATCGAAATGTTTTTAGATTTGACTAAGACGAAAAGATTGGGTCAACAGAAGGAGCTTTATGCTTGTACTAAGCAAACACAGGTTATTCCAATACAAATAAGCATAAGTCCGGTTAAAACCGAGGAAGGGCTTCTGGTATCTATTGCTATTAGAGATGTTACAATACAAAAGGATATAGAAACCGAATTATTACGTAAAAATCAAGTTTTAAACGCCGCCGAAAAAATCACTATGATGGGGCACTGGCAATGGGACACGGTAATAAATAGTGTAACATGGTCTAGTAATCTATTTAATATTTTTGAGGTTGACCCAAATGAAACTTTAAATTTTGATTCATACTATAGCTTTGTGCATCCAGAAGACAAAGAGGCTGTTCAACTATCTTTTGATAAGTCTATAGAAGATAAAGTATTTTACGAGTTATTACATAGAATAGTATCTACAAGTGGAAAGACAAAAACAGTTCAATTGCTTGGAGAAGTAGTAACAGATAAAGATGGCAATGTAATAGAATTAATAGGAACCTGCCAAGATGTAACACAGCAACGAATGGCAGAAATAAAGTTCAAGGGCTTATTAGAGTCTGCTCCTGACGCCATGGTAATAGTAAATGAACAAGGAATAATTCAATTAATTAATAATCAATCAGAAAAATTGTTTGGCTATACGCCTCAAGAATTAATTGATAAACCTGTAGAGATATTAATACCAGAAAATTCTACTAGCAACCATATTTCACAGAGAAATTCGTTTTTTAATATACCGAAGACAAGAGAAATGGGAGAAGGTAAAGAGCTCTATGGAATAAATAAATCGGGAAGAAAAATTCCAATTCAAATAAGCCTGAGTCCGCTAAAAACGGCAGAAGGGTTATTAGTCTCAGCCGCCATTAGAGATATAACTATTCAAAAAAAGGCTGAAAGCAAAATTTTAGAAGCAAAAGAAGGTTTAGAAATTTTAGCCAAAAAGCTTACTTTCCAAAATACACAGCTTGCAGATTTTGCTCATATTACTTCACATAATTTAAGAGCCCCAGTAAGTAATTTAAATACACTATTAAAATTTTATAAAGTTTCTGAAACAGAAGAGGAAAGAGAAACTTTATTTGATAAAATAGAAGTAGTTACCAATCACTTGACTGAGACACTTAATACTTTAATTCAGGCGCTTAAAACTAAAAGTGAGGGAGTTGTGGAATTGGAGACATTACAATTTTCCGAAATTTTAAACAAGACAAAAGAGATTCTAACGGGTCAGATTTTGGCTACAGATGCAGAAATTAATACAGATTTCATAAATAATCCTAAAATTAAGTACAATAGAGTTTATTTAGAGAGTATTTTTCTTAATTTACTGAGCAATTCGATTAAATATAAATCTGAAGAAAGGAAACCTGAAATTTTTATTCAATCAGTGATAGAAGATGGTTTACTTAAACTCAAATTTAAAGATAATGGCTTAGGGATTAATTTGAAGAGACATGGCCATAAAGTATTTGGTTTAAATAAGGTATTCCATCGACATCCGGACGCAAAAGGAGTTGGATTATTTATGACTAAAGTACAAGTTGAATCAATGGGAGGGGAAATAACTGTTGAAAGTGAGGAAAATATAGGATCCACTTTCGAAATTAATTTTAACGAAAAAGATGAGTAAAAAGCTAAGTTTCTGTATTGTTGATGATGATGATATTTATCAATTTACTATTAAAAAGACCATTAAATCTCTTAATCTGGCCAAAAACATAATTGCATTTTACGATGGAGAAGAGGCATTAAATTTTATGATTGAGAATCTTAATAATGATCAAGAACTCCCTGATGTTATATTGCTAGATATAAACATGCCAATAATGGATGGCTTTCAATTTATGGAAGAGTATATAAAAATCATGCCGAATTTAGGTAAAAAAATAACTATCTATATGGTTTCATCTTCGGTTGATCCTGCAGATTTAGAGCGGGCCAAAAAAATAAGTGAAATATCGGACTATATTATTAAGCCAGTTGAGCAAAGTCAATTAGAAGCTATTACGCAAAATTTTATAAACGGAGAAGGCTAATTAAACCTTAAACTCTTTTTATTAATAAGATCTTTATAGAAGCTTTATCATTTAAATCTTCTGTGAAGGTCTATTATTTTATTACTCGTCTGAAGAAATTTCTTTTATTTCAGAATTGGTATTTTTTTTCATTCTTAAGTCTAAGAATTCAACTAATAGTGAGAATGCAATAGCAAAATAGAGATACCCTTTAGGAATAGTGCCAACTTCATTACCGAACACAATTACATGTCCTATATGGGCAGCTTCTGCAATAAGCATAAATCCAATTAAGATTAAGAATGATAGTCCTAATATTTGAATAGAAGGGTGTCTGTTTACAAATTTTCCTACAGGGTTAGCGAACAACATCATAATAACCACAGAAATAACTACTGCTATTATCATTAGAACTAACGCGTCATTTGGGTTAGGTGATATACCATTTGTCATTCCAATTGCCGTAAGAATAGAATCAAAAGAAAAGACTATGTTAATCATTGTTATTTGCACAATAGCTTTGGTCAACGAAGTAGATCTTGATTTTTTCACTTCAACTTCATCGTGCCCTTTGTGTTCTACTTTTTCATGTATTTCACGTGTACTTTTATAAAGCAGAAATAATCCGCCTAAGAACAGAATAATTGCTTGTCCACTAATACCGCCTGTAATCCAAGATTCATTAAAAACCCAAAAAGGTTTTTTCATTGCCGTGAGCCAAGTAATACCAAATAACAAAACAATACGCATTACCATTGCCAGAATGAGACCAATATTAGTCGCTTTCTTTCTGTTTGTTGGTTCTAATTTTCCTGCTGCAATAGAGATAAAAATAATATTGTCAATACCAAGAACAATCTCTAAGAAAGTTAATGTTATCAGCGCAATCCATGCATCTGGGTTGGCAAAAATTTCAAACATGGTTTATTTGGTTTTGATGGCGGTTCCTTTAGATTTCGTTTTGCTGTTACCAACAATGCTAAATTCAAATGTATAAGAATTATCGGTGGTTGTCAATATTTTGATATGTACTGGTTTTTCTTCTGCCATACTTTTAGGATTGATTTTCTTTACAATATACTCACAATCATTCACCCAACGCACAGAAGAGCTGTCTACTTTACCTTCGTAAAATTCGATACTAAGATCATCATTGCGTGTAAAAATACCGGTTTTTGATACACTATCGACCATATAATCAAAAGTGAATTTACCGTTTTTAAAATCTTTACAGTTTCTTTCTGGTTGATAACAAGAGGTGAAAATCAATAAAAATAATATACTTATAGTGTACCGTGCCATCTGGTAAAAATAACGAAAATAGACACCATAGTTTAATCAAAAAAGGTAAAAAGTAGCCAATGTACACAAATTAGAATTGTTATGTAACTAGATTTAAAAGTACATTTGCTCTAATTAGTATGACCCACATGATTGATAAAATTAATTACGACGAAATTAAAGTAGCCAGTCTTTACGGACGTTATATAACAAATGATTCGATTCAAGACGCACTGTCCAATCTAAATGAATCATTTACCATAGAAACGATAGGAAGTTCTGTTCAGCAAAGACCTATAAAAAGTGTAACTATTGGTACTGGTGCGAAACGCATTTTTATGTGGTCTCAAATGCATGGAAATGAATCTACAACGACAAAAGCAGCTTTAGATTTACTGAACTTTTTAAATACAAATAAGGTTGCCGCTAAGGAATTATTGGAGAATTGTACCATAAAAATAATTCCAATTCTTAGTCCTGATGGGGCTGAAGCTTATACACGAGTGAATGCTAATGAAGTCGATTTAAATCGTGATGCACAGAATTTAACCCAGCCTGAAAGTAAAGTTTTAAGAGAAACTTTTAAATCTTTTAGGCCACACTTTGCTTTTAATTTACACGGGCAACGTACTTTTTATAATGTTGGTACTACAGATAAACCGGCCACAGTTTCATTTTTATCGCCTTCTGTAGATGAAGCTAGAAATGTAACCGAAACGCGCCGAACGGCCATGCAATTAATTGTAGCGATGAATGATATGCTACAGAAATCTATACCTGGAGGTGTTGGTAGATACGATGATGGGTTTAACTTAAATTGCGTTGGAGATACTTTTCAAAACCTTAATTGTCCAACAATATTATTTGAAGCGGGCCATTATCCAAATGACTATGAAAGGGAAGAAGTGCGAAAACTTATATTCAATGCCCTTATAACCTCAATAACTACTATTGGAAGTAATACCATTGCCAATTATAATTTTGAAGATTACTTTAAAATACCCGAGAATGGGAAGCAATTTTATGACATCATAATTAAAAATGCTCATGACTACAATCCCAAAATAAAGAGAGGCGATTCATTAGCCTTTCAATTTGTGGAAGTTTTAGAAGAAAATGAAGTAGTATTCAGTCCTAAAATTGAAAAAACAGGAAACCTTTCAAATTATTTTGGTCATAAAATATATGACTGCTCAATTGAGAGCCAACTATCTGACTTAAAGAGAGAAACACAACTCTGTTTATTAATTAACAATAATTTATAATTAATTTAAGATTTGTTTGATTTGTTACGTATTATTTAGAAAATTCATCAAATAATTAAATATTATTGCATTATTACTTACTTTTGCAAAAAATAATTCGATTATGGCCAAAGTAAAATTGGACGAAATAGATCATCAGATTCTTGATATGTTGATTGACAACACAAGAACCCCCTTTACAGATATTGCAAAAAAACTTTTAATTTCTGCGGGTACCGTTCACGTACGTGTAAAGAAAATGGAAGAGGCAGGTATTATTAGAGGCTCTTCATTAACACTAGATTATATTAAACTAGGTTATGCCTTTATTGCGTATGTTGGAATTTTTCTAGAGAAAACACATCAGACAAAATTTGTTTTGGAGCGTTTAAATCAAATACCATATGTTACCGTTGCACATATAACCACTGGTAAATTCAATATATTTTGCAAGATTAGAGCAAAAGACACAAATCACGCAAAAAATATCATCTTTAAAATTGATGATATTGATGGTATTAGTCGTACCGAAACTATGATTTCGTTAGAAGAGAGCATAAACGATAAGAAACGTTTAATGCATACAATTTTTAATGAATTGTAAGTTAAAATAAATATGAGAAAGTCTGAACTGGAGGTTGGCGATTACAATTCTTTTTTTCAGACTTACATAGATACTTTAGACGATGTATCTTTAGTAGATGTACATCAAAGGCAATTGCAGAATTTTCCTAAGTTCATGGAGAGTATACCTGATGAAAAGCTCTATTATGCTTATGATAAGGGCAAATGGACTCTTGCTGAAGTGTTACTTCATATTATAGATACTGAAAGAATTTTTCAATACCGTGCGTTACGCATTTCTAGAGGTGATAAAACACCTTTACCAGGTTTTGAACAAAACGACTATGTGCCAAATTCTTTTGCGAACCGTCGGTCAAAGGAAAGCTTAATAGAAGAATACAAGATTGTAAGAAAAGCTACTATTTCGCTTTTTATAAATTTTGATAGACAGACACTACGAAATAGAGGCATAACCAGCAATTCTGAAATGAGTGTTGCAGCTATTGGCTTTATAATTTCTGGGCATCAGAAACACCATAGAAACATAATCAGAGAAAGATACCTTTAGAGGTGGTCTTATTCTAAATCTGTTTCTTCTTCATTTTCGTTTTCTAAGTTCTGCTCAAATTCCATGTCAGAAGATTCCACCTCTTCTAATATTCTAGAAGAACTAGCATCAAGCTCTCTTTCAATCGTATCGTCAAAAGTTGCAATAAAATTGGCAAGGCTCTTACTAATCTTTACTAAGTAGAAAGTGTCGTTGGTTTGGAGTTCTACTGCTTGTACATATTCACCACTTGCATTTTGGAAAGTGATAATATCATCATCACCATACCCATCTGGGTAAGTTTCAATCAATAATGCTGCTAATTGATGGTCAAGCTTCTTGTAATCAATAAGTTTACGTAACATAATAGGTTTTTTAGGTCTGATTACTCAGGTTTTTTAATGGGCAAAATTTGGGGAATAAGCCGCAAAACTATTTATAAAAAGTCTTATGGTACTTATCGAAAACTAAACTATACATTTTTAGCATTCGATACTGGAAAGAGTTGTCAATGTCTAATTTTAGTATATGAAGTTAGAGATGTTTGTAGTAAGAAAATGCCTCACTAAACAAATTAGAATCAATTTTAACATCAATCTGCGTTTCACCTATATTATTGAGTAGCACAAAATTTATATTTCCGTGGGAATTTTTTTTATCAAATTTTAATAGCGATAATATAATCGCTATATCTGCATCAGAAAATCTAACCTTCTCATAACGAGACAAAAAGGTTTTAGATATGTCGCTTAGTGCCGATTGTGATAATCCTGTTAAATTCTTAGATAAATAAGCTTCTAAAATCATACCTATAGCAATAGCTTCACCATGTAGCAAGGTTTTCTTACTGTCATCTTCAAGAAAATGGGATTCAATTGCGTGGCCTAGTGTATGTCCGTAATTAAGTGTTTTTCTTAAGTTTTGCTCTGTTGGGTCTTTTAAAACCACATCATTTTTAATAAGAACAGAATCATGAATTAGTTTATCTAAATTATTAAAATCTGAGACCAGTTTCAATTCTTGCCAATATGCTTCACTTTGAATTAAGCCATGTTTAAGCATCTCTGCAAAACCACTGTGCAATTGACGCTTTTCTAAAGTTTTAAGAAAATTGGAAACAACTAGAACCATTTCTGGCTGATTAATCACGCCAATCTGATTTTTTAAAACACCTAAATCCACTCCAGTTTTACCACCAACAGAGGCATCTACCATAGCAAGTAGCGTTGTCGGTATGTTAATGAATTTTATACCTCTTTTAAATGTAGAAGCTACAAAACCCCCTAAATCAGTTAAAACACCACCACCAAGGTTAATTAGTAAACTTTTGCGATCTGCATTTAAATTACTTAGGTCGTTCCAAACCTGCATGCAAGTTTCTATGTTCTTATGTATTTCACCAGATGTAATTTTTAAAAGAATAAAATCAAAATTCACCTTGCTTTTAAAAATAGGCAAACAATGGATTTCTGTATTCTCATCAACAAGCACAAATATTTTAGAATACGAGTTTAATGAAACATGATTAAGAAGCTGTGTAAAAGCTTGTTCATTAAAATGTACTGCAGAAGATTCGGTTACTATAGATTCCATCATTAAGATTTTTATAGAATTTACAAGAATATTTATTCTCGATAAGAGTGCAAAATAAAGGTAAATAATTAGCAAAAAAATATATTTTCTGTCTTTATCTTTATCCCTTAAATAAAATTGTAAAAATGGAACGAATTTTTGAGGATACAGCAACGGCCTTTGCACTTAAGTCTGATTCTGAACTTGAACGTGCTTATTTTCTATTTAAAATGATTGCCAATGAGCCATTGGTGAAAATGGGAACCTTGATGACCAATTTTGCTATAAAAGCACATTTACCTGTTGAAGGATTGATTCGAGCTACTGTTTTTGATCATTTCTGTGGCGGTGTAAGTGAAGATGATTGTTTACCGGTTGTAGATAAAATGTGGTCTAAGGGAGTACATTCCGTTTTAGATTATTCGGTAGAAGGAAAAGACAGCGAAGATCCATTAGACAATGCCTTAAATACTATTTTAAAAATTATAGATTTTGTAAAAGAAAAAGAGGCTATACCTTTTGCTGTATTCAAACCAAGCGCTTACGGCCGCTTCTCTTTATTCAAAAAAGTTAACGCTAAAAAGAAGCTCTCTGCGGACGAAGAATTAGAATGGAAACGTGTGATTGCACGTTTAGATAAGACTTGTAAAAAGGCTTATGACCTTGATGTTCGGCTTTTAATTGATGCCGAAGAAAGCTATATCCAAGATGCAGCAGACGATTTAATAGAAGGTATGATGATGAAGTACAATAAAGATAGAGCAATTGTCTTTAATACGTTACAAATGTATCGTTGGGATAGATTGGATTATTTAAAAGAACTTCATAAAAGAGCTAAAACAGCGAATTTTAAAATTGGAATGAAAGTGGTTCGTGGTGCTTATATGGAGAAAGAACGGGAACGTGCAGAAAGAAAGGGATATAAGAGCCCTATTTGCAAAGACAAAATTACTACAGACGAAAATTTTGATGCAGCAATTGCATATAGTATTGATAATTTGGATGATATTTCAATTTTCGCAGGAACTCACAATGAGGAGAGTTGTTATCGCTTAATGCAATTGATGGCGGAAAAAGGAATCGATAAAAAAGATGATCACATTGTTTTTGGTCAATTGTTTGGAATGAGTGATCATATATCTTTTAATCTTGCACATGCGGGTTATAATGTAGCAAAATATCTTCCATTTGGTCCTGTACGTGATGTTATGCCATATTTAATTAGACGTGCCGAAGAAAACACTTCTGTAGCAGGACAAACAACGCGAGAACTTTCATTATTGAAAAAAGAACGAAAACGTAGGAAAATATAAGAATAGAATAGGAGGTAAGTAGGCTATTCTAAAGACTCTATAATAATTTTGGTATTACAATTTTTTACTGTCAAAGTCTTTAAAACCCCATCTACTTCCTTTTCAATTAGGTAGATTTTACAAGGTTTTGCATGGGTATCACTTTTACTGAAATTAATCTCACCTTCCTTAAAAAACTGTTTAACCTGTATGGTATCTAACTGGTTGTAAGCTATCATTTGTGCTAATTCATCAGAATAATTTACCGATTTTGAGCGCATATCTTTTAATGCTCTACAATTCGGAAAATAACAGAACGAAACTCCGGTCTCGTCAGCTTTTTTTCTTAAGAATATAGAAAGGAATACCAAACCAATTGATAATCCGAAGAGGTAAAAACCCAAACGTTTTATAAATGCCATTTTAGAAAATCAAGAAATTGATATCATTATATTTAAGATCATACCACTCACCAACGGCTTTGCTAGTTAAAATCCCATGGTACATGTAAAGTCCATTTCTTAAACCTTTGTCAAAACGAAGTGAATTTTCCAATCCACCTTCCTCACCAAGTTTAAGCAAATAGGGCGTAAAGATATTACTTATAGAAATAGAAGCTGTTTTAGGATAACGTGAAGGAATATTCGGTACAGCATAATGCACAACACCGAATTTCTCAATAGTAGGTTTACTATGTGAGGTAACTTCACTAGTTTCAAAGCAACCGCCCATATCTATACTAACATCGATAATTACGGCACCTTTTTTCATATTTTCAACCATAGTACTCGAAACAACAACAGGTGAGCGTTCGTGACCACGGATAGCACCAATAGCAACATCGCAACGTTTAAGCGCCTTTATTAAATTTTTCGGTTGCAATGTTGATGTATAAACAGTTTGCTTGAGATTAGTTTGAATCTGTCGCAACTTGGTTATAGAATTATCAAATACTTTTACATTTGCTCCGAGACCTAATGCAGACCGTGAAGCAAATTCTCCAACAGTCCCTGCTCCAATAATTACTACTTCTACAGGCGGAACACCACTTATGTTACCGAACATAAGTCCGTTACCTTTATTTGTTGTTGCCATTAATTCGGCTGCAATTAATACAGATGATATTCCTGCAATTTCACTAAGTGATCGTACAGCAGGGAATTTTCCATCTTCATCTCTAATATATTCGAATGCAATTGCCGTAATCCTTTTTTTAGCTAATTCTTCAAAATATTCTTTGCATTGTGTTTTTATTTGCAAGGCAGATATAACAACAGCTTGTGGATTCAACATTGCAATTTCAGCAATTGAAGGCGGTTCAACTTTTAAAATTAATGGACAAGAAAAAACTTTCTTTGTGTCTGTAGAAATTTCAGCACCCGCTTCTGTATAATCTTTGTTTGAAAAGTTAGCACCTTCACCCGCTCCTTTTTCAATTAATACGCGATGACCATTACTAGTGATTGCATTTACGGCATCGGGAGTAAGACAAATACGACGTTCTTTATTCGGATTTTCTTTAGGAATGCCAATAAATAATTCTCCTTTTTGCTTTAAAACTTCAAGCATTTCTTCTTGAGGAAGCAATTGATACTTGCTAAAAGGCGAGCTCGGTTGGTTCATAATTACATTTTACAGTGCAATAGAACGGCACTTTAACAAATTTACAATAATTAATGAAAAGGATAAAAGGAAGGCTTGTAGAATCATTCGTCTAATAAATAGACTTAAAGTTAAATTTCTAATTCTTCTTAGGACATAGTTCTAATTTAAATCATCATTCTTAATATCATCTTCATAAATCTCATCTCCTTTTGCAGAGGTATTAGGCTCACACGAAACAGCTAGAAGTGTAAAAGATGCAATTAGGGCAAAAATGATTTTTCTCATTTCAGTAAAATAATCTTCTTCATTATTTATTAATAGGGAAAGAAGTTAGGTTTTATATAGGGTTCACGTTCTATACAAAAATACATAAAAAGGGAATTCGTTGGTAGTATGTAGAAAATAATTGCATTTCACAGCTAAGTTTTAAAGTTATCAAGGAGCAATAAACAGTAAGCATTGAATAGTAAACATCTAACAATTATTACTTATTGCTTGCCTCAAGTGCCTGTAATTTTTCACCTTCACTAATCCAACTCTAATCTTCTAGTTACAGGGTCAATAATATCAATTGTAATATTGCTAACGTTTTCCGGTAAGAACGACTGAATTTTCTCAGGCCATTCAATAAAAATCCAAACGTTTTGCGCTAAGTAATCTTCAAAGCCCATATCTAAGGCCTCGGTCTCATCTTCTAACCGATAAAAATCGAAATGATATCCTAAGAGTTCACCATCTTCTGTATGATATTCATTTACAATTCCAAATGTGGGACTATTGGCAACAGTACCGCCACCCAACTCTTCAACCAAAGCTTTTATTAAAGTTGTTTTGCCAGCACCCATCTCGGCATGAAAACAAAGTGTTTTAAAAGCGGTATTTTGAATGATACCTTTAGCCACACTATCTATTTGGTCTAAGGAATATAATAATTGCATTTAAAGCTCTTTATTTAGGATCCAAAACTACAAAAGGAATAATCATTTCTTCTAAAGAAACCCCACCATGTTGATAGGTATTTCTATAATAACTTACATAATGATTGTAGTTATTAGGGTATGCAAAAAACAAATCGTTCTTGGCGAAAATATAAGAGCTACTCATGTTTATACTTGGCAAATGAATAGATTTTGGATCCCGCGCCGCTAGCACATCTTTGTCTTCATACGTTAAGCTACGTCCCGTTTTGTATCGTAAATTAAGACTAGTGTCTTTATCGCCAATAACTTTTGAAGGTTGCTTTACATTAATAGTACCATGATCAGTCGTAATAATTAATTTCATACCTAACTGCTGTGCCTGTTGTATTATTTCCAATAGAGGCGAATTTTTAAACCAACTTAAAGTTAATGAACGGTATGCTTTATCATTAGAGGCAAGTTCTTTAATAACTTCCATTTCAGTTTTCGAATGTGAAAGCATATCCACAAAATTGTAAACAATGGCCGTTAAATCATTTTCCTTTTGAGATTTAAAATTTTGTGACAATTGCTTGCCTTGCTTTAGACTAGTAATTTTGTGGTATTCCCATTTTAAGTTTAACCCAAGTCGGTCTATTTGTGAACCTAAAAATTCAGCTTCAAATAAATTTTTCCCACCTTCATCGGTATCATTTTTCCACCAATTCGGATATTTTTTCTCCATATCTAAAGGAGTTAATCCAGAGAAAATGGCATTGCGAGCATATTGTGTTGCAGTGGGCAAAATGCTGTAGTATGATGTTTCTTTTGTTTTTTTGTAAAAGTTCGCCACCGTATCTTCAAATGCAAACCACTGGTCGTACCTAAGATTGTCAACAACAATTAAAAGAGTAGGGGTATTTTTTAATTCTGGAGCAATCCATTCTTTAAAGAGGGTATGCGACATTACCGGGCCATCGTGGCCTTCAAACCAATCAGCATAATTTCTATCTACATATTTACCAAACTGAGCATTAGCCTCTACTTTTTGCGATTCTAGTATTTCGAACATACCACTATCTTCAATTTCTTCTAATTGCAACTCCCAATAGATTAATTTCTTATAAAGTTGCGCCCATTCTTCATAACTATTTACCATAGAAAGGTCCATAGCAATTTTACCAAATTCTTGTTGGTAGTTAGCCGTGGTTTTTTCAGAAACCAATCGAGAATGGTCTAAGTTCTTTTTTAAGGACAATAGTATCTGATTCGGATTAACAGGCTTAATTAAATAATCTGCAATTTTAGAGCCAATGGCATCTTCCATAATAGATTCTTCCTCGTTTTTGGTAATCATTACCACAGGAATGGAAGCATCCATTAATTTAATCTCACCCAATGTTTCTAATCCTGATATTCCAGGCATATTCTCATCAAGAAAAACGATGTCCACTTTATTTTCTTTAAGAATATCAAGAGCTTCTTGCCCGCTAGGACAAGTAATACAATCGTAATTTTTTCCTTCTAAAAATAGAATGTGTGGCTTTAACAGGTCTATTTCATCATCGACCCAAAGTATAGTAATCTTGTTCATTTAGTAAGTATCTTTGTTATTGAAATGATTTTAACTTTTCGACTAAAAGCAAAGCGTTTAAATCACTTCTCTAAAAGCAATTATTTTGGCGCAAATAAACACTCTTAATTCCGCACCTTCAGGCGGGCAAGTATTCAATGATCCAATTTACGGATTTATTCGAATACCCAATGATCTGATTTACCAATTAATAGATGATCCATATTTTCAACGTTTGCGTAGAATTTCGCAAATGGGACTTTCATATTTGGTATTCCCCGGAGCACATCACACGCGATTTCATCATGCTTTAGGTTGCATGTATTTAATGCAAATAACCATCCAAGCCCTTCGCTATAAGCAAGTTGAAATTACTGAGGACGAAGAAACAGGTTTGCTTTGTGCAATTTTATTGCATGATATTGGACACGGACCATTTTCACATACGATGGAACACAGTATTGTTGAAGGTGTTACGCATGAGCATATTTCTTTACTTTTTATGGAAAAGTTGAACAATCGGTTTAACGGAAGTTTAACTACTGCCATCAAAATTTTCAAAAAAGAACATCCAAAAACATTTTTAAATCAGCTTGTTTCTAGTCAGTTAGATATAGATAGGTTAGATTATTTAAAGCGCGATAGTTTTTATACTGGAGTAGCTGAAGGCAATATTAATGCTGAGCGTTTAATTACGATGTTAAACGTGGTCGATAATAAATTGGTAGTTGAAGAAAAAGGAATTTACTCGGTTGAGAAATTTCTAATGGCACGGCGTTTTATGTATTGGCAGGTGTATTTGCATAAGACATCACTAGCCGCAGAACAATTGTTAATTCGTGTGTTTACAAGAGCAAAGGAATTAACTAAGTTAGGGCATCAATTAAATTGTAGTAGTGCTTTAAGTTTCTTTTTAAACAATTCAATAGGCAAGGCTGAATTTAATTCTGATGTTTTAGAACAATTTGCCTTACTAGATGATGTAGATATAATTTCGGCATTAAAAGAGTGGCGAACACATAAAGATTTTGTGTTGTCTGAACTCTGTAATATTATAATTGACCGAAAATTACCTAAGGTAATTATTGCTGATAATCCAAAGCCAAAAGAGCAAATAGATAAAATATTATCTGAATTTGCTAGTACCAATAATCTAACTAAAGACGAAGCTGCTTATTTTGTTTTTGAAGGTAAAGTTAGTAACCAGGCATACGATTTAGATGAGGAAAAAATTACAATTGTTAATAAGCAAGGAACAATATCTGATGTGGGTCAAACCCTAGATAAGATGAGTTTGGATGCCTTATCTAAATCAATTGTCAAATATTATTTTTGCTATCCAAAGAGTCAAAACTAAATTGCTAAAGTATTTTTAAATAGACTATTGCAAGATGAATCTTACAAAGATAAAACACACAAAAAGGGACGAAAATAATTTATAGTATACATTTAAGATAGTTTCTTATTACTTTTGTAACACAACTAGCATAATAACTTAAACTAATTTGGAATTTACGGCGGGTCAAATTGCAGGCATTTTAGAAGGTGAAGTCGATGGTAATCCAGATATCGCGGTTCACAAATTAGCAAAAATTGAAGACGGTGAAATCGGGTCTTTGACCTTTTTGGCAAATCCGAAATACACCTCTTTTATATATTCTACCAAAGCATCAATAACACTTGTAAATAGAGACTTCGTTCCTGAACAAGATTATACTACAACCTTAATTAAAGTAGAAGACGCATACCATTCTTTTTCTAAATTACTTCAATATTATAGTGAATCAAAAGTCACGAAAGTAGGTATTGATAATCCCGTTTATAAAACCGACAGTTTAATACACGGTAGCGATTTATACATTGGCGCCTTTTCATATATAGGGGATAATGTCAGGTTCGGTAACAATGTAAAGATTCATCCGAATGTCTATATTGGTGATAATGTAACTTTAGGTGATAATGTTATTGTTTTTGCTGGTGGTAAAATTCATCAAGATTCTATTATAGGTGATGATTGTGTCATAAATAGTGGCGCTATAATTGGTGCAGACGGATTTGGTTTTGCTCCAGATGGAAAAGGAGGCTACACAAAAATCCCTCAGACGGGTAATGTAATCTTAGAAGATAATGTAGATATTGGAGCAGGCACAACAATAGATCGTGCTACCATGGGCTCAACTATATTGCGTAAAGGTGTTAAATTGGATAATCAAATTCAAATAGCACATAATGTTGAAATAGGGGAGTACACAGTAATTGCAGCACAAACGGGCGTTGCAGGTTCAACCAAAATTGGTAAGCATTGTATGATTGGTGGTCAAGTAGGAATAGTTGGCCATATAACTATTGGAGATAATGTTAGAATACAGGCGCAAGCGGGTATAGGTAGAAGTGTAAAAGACGACGAAATAATTCAGGGTTCACCAGCTTTTAATTATGGTGAATTTAGCAAGTCTTATGTGCACTTTAAAAATCTACCAAAAATTGTAAAACGGATTGATAAACTCGAAAAAAAAAATAATTGTGAGTAATACCACAAGAAAACAACGTACGATAACTAAAGAAATCATCTTAAAAGGTGTTGGTCTTCATACTGGTGAAAACGTCACCATGAAATTTTTACCAGCTCCTATAAATCATGGTTACAAGTTTAAAAGAGTTGATATTGAAGGTGAACCGGTAATTGAGGCCGATGCCAACTATGTTGTAAATACACAACGCGGTACCAATATTGAGAAAAACGGAGTTAAGATTCAAACATCAGAGCATGTGCTAGCAGCATGTGTTGGATTGGAAATAGATAATGTTCTTATTGAATTAAATTCTTCGGAGCCTCCTATTATGGATGGGTCATCTAAATTTTTTGTTGAAGCTTTAGAAGCTGCAGGAACAGAAGAGCAAGATGCGGATTGCGATGAATATATAGTTAAGGAGGTAATTACATATAGAGACGATTCTACAGGAAGCGAAATTACTGTAATACCATCTAGTGAATACCAAGTTACCACAATGGTAGATTTTGGCACTAAAATATTAGGGACTCAAAACGCAACCTTAGAGACAATTTCGGATTTTAAATCAGAAATAGCAGACGCTCGAACTTTTAGTTTTCTTCATGAACTAGAAGCATTATTAGAAAACGGTCTAATTAAAGGTGGAGATTTAAATAATGCCATTGTTTATGTAGATAAGGAAATTTCTGATGCTACTATGAAGAAGCTTGAGAAAGCTTTTGATAAGAAAAAATTATCTGTAAAGCCTAATGGTATTCTTGATAACTTAACTTTACATCAGCCCAATGAGGCTGCAAGACATAAGTTATTAGATGTTATTGGCGATCTAGCCTTAATAGGAACTCGAATTCGAGGAAAGGTAATTGCGAATAAACCAGGGCATTTTGTCAATACACAGTTTGCTCAGAAATTGAGTAAAATAATAAAGCAGGAAAAACGCAATAATGTTCCTAGTTACGATTTGAACAAACCACCTTTGATGGATGTAGTTCAGATTATGGAAAAACTACCACACCGACCACCATTTTTATTAGTAGATCAGATATTAGAACTTTCAGAAACTCATGTTGTAGGTCTTAAAAATGTGACCATGAATGAGCCGTTCTTCGTTGGACATTTTCCAGGTGCACCAGTAATGCCAGGTGTTTTACAATTAGAAGCAATGGCGCAAACAGGAGGTATTTTGGTTTTAAACACAGTGCCAGACCCTGAAAATTATTTGACGTATTTGCTTAAGATTGATAAAGTTCGATACAAGCAACAAGTGGTGCCAGGAGACACATTGGTTTTTAAACTAGATTTAATGTCACCTATTAGAAGAGGATTATGTCAAATGCATGCAAAGGCATACACAAATGGAAAACTAGCTTCGGAAGCGGAGATAATGGCCCAAATAGTTAAAGTCAAATAAAACTAGAATGAATCAACCCCTAGCTTATATTCATCCCGGAGCCAAGATTGCCAAAAATGTTGTTGTAGAACCATTTACCACTATTCACAATAATGTGACCATAGGTGATGGTACTTGGATAGGATCCAATGTTACTATTATGGAAGGTGCAAGAATTGGTAAAAATTGTAATATTTTTCCAGGAGCTGTAATTTCGGCACCACCACAAGATTTAAAATACGACGGTGAAGATACTACGGTAACCATTGGTAATGGAACTACTATTCGAGAATGTGCTACCATACACAAAGGTACTTCCGATAGACATAAAACTGTAATTGGTAAAAATTGCTTGATAATGGCGTATTGCCATGTTGCCCACGATTGTCTAATAGGTAACAATTGTATTTTTTCAAATAATTCTACTTTAGCTGGTCATGTAACTATTGGAGACAATGTTATTTTGGCGGGTCTTGTAGCGGTGCATCAATTTGTGTCGATTGGAAATCATGCATTTGTAACTGGCGGTTCGTTAGTACGTAAAGATGTACCACCGTATGTGAAAGCAGCTAGGGAGCCTTTATCTTATGTGGGTATTAATTCAATAGGACTTAGGCGAAGAGGTATTCCTTCAGAGAAAATTAGAGAGATTCAGAACATATACCGTATTCTTTACCAAAAGAATTTTAATAATTCGCAAGCGGCACAAATAATAGAAGCAGAGATGGAGGCGACTCCAGAGCGAGATGAAATATTACAATTTATTAGAAATTCACAGCGCGGAATAATGAAAGGCTATTTTAGCACAAATTAAGAAAACATGGCATCTACATCAGATATTAGAAAAGGACTTTGTATTCGTTACAATAACGATATTTATAAAATTATAGAATTTCTTCACGTAAAACCAGGTAAAGGTCCTGCTTTTGTGAGAACTAAATTAAGAAGTGTATCATCTGGAAAAGTTTTAGATAATACTTTTTCAGCGGGACATAAAATTGAAGATGTACGTGTTGAAACTAGATCTTATCAGTTTTTATATGCTGTAGATCAGACTTTTCATTTTATGAATACGGACGATTATAACCAAATTGAGTTACAAAAAGATACTTTAGATTCACCAGATTTATTAAAAGAAGGTGAAGTAGTTACCATTCTTTTTAATACTGAAGATAGTATGCCATTATCTGTAGATATGCCAGCAAGTGTTGTACTTACAGTAACCTATACAGAACCTGGTGTAAAAGGTAACACTGCTACTAATGCAACAAAACCTGCTACAGTTGAAACAGGAGCTGAAATTAATGTTCCATTATTCATAAACGAAGGAGATAAGATAAAAGTTGATACTTCGAATAATTCATATATGGAAAGAGTAAAAGAATAATAACTATTTTTTTACCAATTGATTTAGATTTTAAGAAATGAAGTTTCCAACAACATATACGCTCAAACAGATTTCCGATATTCTTGGAGTAGCATATGTTGGTGCTGATGACTTTCCGGTTACGGGTATGAATGAAATTCATGTAGTTGAATCAGGAGATATCGTTTTTGTTGATCACCCCAAGTATTACGACAAAGCACTGTCTTGTGCTGCTACAACCGTACTAATCAATAAAAAAGTTGATTGCCCTGATGGAAAGTCATTATTAATTTCGGATGACCCTTTTAGTGATTTCAACAAACTGTCTCAGTTTTTCAAACCTTTTGAAAAATCTGTAACGTCAATTTCTTCTTCAGCTAAAATAGGTAAGAATACCATAATTCAACCAAACGTTTTTATTGGAAACAATGTGGAGATCGGAGAGAATTGTTTAATTCATGCTAATGTAGCTTTGTATGATGGTTGTATTATTGGCGATAACGTAATAATTCAATCGGGATCAGTTTTAGGTTCAGATGCGTTTTATTTTAAAAATAGACCTGAAGGTTTCGATAAATTGAAATCTTGTGGAAATGTAGTTGTAAAAAATAATGTTGAAATAGGAGCTAGCTGTACTATTGATAAAGGAGTTACCGGTAGTACGATTATTGGCGAAGGCACCAAATTAGATAATCAAGTTCAAATTGGACATGATACTGTAATTGGTAAAAAATGTTTGATAGCCGCGCAATGTGGAATTGCCGGTTGTGTGATTATTGAAGATGAAGTTACACTTTGGGGACAAGTTGGTGTGACAAGCGCAATAAAAATTGGAAAAGGAGCGATAGTATTAGCGCAGACTGGTATATCAAAATCGATTGCGGGTGGTAAAACATATTTCGGTAGTCCAGTTGAAGAAGCTCGAAAAAAATTAAAACAAATGGCTGATGTGAAGAAAATTCCATCAATTATAGAAAAATTAAAGCAACAATGATCAACTTAGCTTTGCAATTCAAATCAAAGCTATATTTTTGTGCAGCGAAAAAAATAAACCACATACCCTATGAGTGTTCTAGTAAATAAAGATTCAAAAATAATTGTACAAGGTTTTACCGGTAGTGAAGGTACTTTTCATGCCGAACAAATGATTGAATACGGTACCAATGTAGTTGGTGGTGTTACTCCAGGTAAAGGAGGTCAAGAGCATTTGGGTAGACCAGTTTTTAATACAGTTGAACAAGCTGTAAAAGAAGTTGGCGCAGATACCACTATTATTTTTGTTCCACCAGCATTTGCAGCAGATGCAATAATGGAAGCAGCGGATGCAGGTATTAAAGTTATTATTACAATTACTGAAGGTATTCCAGTAGCAGATATGGTAAAGGCTTCTAATTATATCGCTAATCGCGATTGCAGATTAGTTGGTCCTAACTGCCCAGGGGTAATTACGCCAGGTGAAGCTAAAGTTGGTATTATGCCAGGTTTCGTTTTCAAAAAAGGAAATGTTGGAGTAGTTTCAAAATCAGGTACATTAACCTATGAAGCAGCTGATCAAGTTGTTCGCCAAGGATTAGGAATTACAACGGCAATTGGAATTGGTGGTGATCCAATTATTGGCACTACTACTAAAGAGGCTGTGGAATTATTAATAAACGATCCAGAAACCGAATGTGTAGTTATGATTGGTGAAATTGGTGGTCAATTAGAAGCAGATGCGGCCAATTGGTATAAAGCTAGTGGAAGTAAAAAACCAATTGTTGGTTTTATAGCTGGTGAAACAGCACCTGCAGGAAGAACTATGGGACACGCTGGTGCAATCGTTGGTGGTAGTGATGATACTGCACAAGCTAAGAAGCAAATTATGCGTGATTGTGGAATTCATGTAGTTGATTCTCCTGCCGAAATAGGCAAAAAAGTAAAAGAAGTAATGGGATAATTATTTCATTGATATAGAACAAAGGCCATCAGAATTTTTTCGGATGGCTTTTTTTCTTTCGTCTATCAAAGAACAAGACTTATATTTGAAGAACTGCTTGATTATTGACATTAAAAAGAGTTAAAATGAAACTTCTTGAAGGAAAAAATGTAATTGTTACCGGTGCAAGCCGAGGAATAGGTAAAGGAATAGCCGAAGTAATTGCAGAACATGGAGCAAATGTTGCATTTACGTACAGTTCAAGTGAAGCACCTGCTTTGGAACTTGAAAAGGAACTTACGGCAAAAGGAGTAAAGGCAAAGGCATATAAAAGTAATGCTGCCAGTTTTGCTGAATCAGAAGCTTTGGTAGCAAAAGTTCTTGAAGATTTTGGCGGAATAGATGTTTTAATAAATAACGCAGGCATTACTAAAGACAATCTTTTAATGCGCATGGGTGAAGATGATTTTGATACTGTAATCGAAATAAATCTAAAGTCAGTTTTTAATATGACAAAAGCTGTACAACGTACCTTTTTAAAGCAACGTGCCGGTTCTATAATTAACATGAGTAGTGTTGTGGGTGTAAAAGGTAATGCAGGGCAGGCAAACTATGCAGCGTCAAAAGCAGGTATGATAGGCTTTACAAAATCAATTGCCTTGGAATTAGGTTCCAGAAATATTCGTTGTAATGCTATCGCACCTGGATTTATAGAAACGGAAATGACTGCTAAACTAGATGAGAAAACAGTACAAGGTTGGCGCGAAGGAATTCCACTAAAAAGAGGGGGCTCTCCAGAAGATATTGCCAACGCATGTTTATTCTTGGCATCAGACCTTTCTGGATACATCACTGGTCAGGTTTTAAATGTTGATGGCGGTATGCTTACCTAGATTAGAGTGTTTTTATTTCTCATACTTAGCTCTTAATTCTGTCCTTAAAATATAATTTTTTAAATGGATACTCAAACAGTACTATTAATAATCCTTGCAGCTTTTGTGGCTCTAGGGTTGGTACTGTTTCAGTATTTTAATAAATCAAAGAAAGGCGGAAAACTGCCACTTATTCTATCGCTGCTGCGATTTATCACTTGGTTTGGAGCGTTTTTATTATTAATAAATCCCAAATTTTCGAAAGACGAATATTCCGTAGAAAAAACCAATCTACTTGTACTTACCGATAATTCTTCTTCAATTTCTGTTTACAGAGAATCAGTGCAAAGTATACTGGATGAGCTTAATACTGCGAATGGTATATCCACAAAATATAAAATTAGTAATTACACATTTGGCTCAGAATTAAAACCAGTCGATAGTATTTCATTTTCTGAAAAATCTACTAATATTGGTAAGGCCTTAAGGACATTAAATGAAATTTATAGAAATAATACTGCTGTAGTTTTACTTACTGATGGAAATCAAACCTTAGGTACAGACTACGTTTACGGACTTAATAATAGCAAACTACAAATTTATCCCGTTGCCATTGGTGATACTACACAATATGAAGATGTGCGTATTAATCAAGTAAATGCTAACAAGTACGCTTTCCTAAAAAATAAATATCCCGTTGAACTTTTTATTTCTTACGAAGGACCAAATACTATTTCCAAATCGGTTTCTATTACTTTGGATGGTAAAAGGGTATTTAGAGAAAATGTAAAACTGTCAAGTCTTAATAACACAAAAGTAATTAATGCTTTATTAGATGCTGGTTCGGTAGGTACTAAATATTTGGAGGTTTCAGTGGCAACCATTGATGGGGAACGAAATATAAATAACAATAAAAAAACACTAACTGTAGAAGTAATAGACGAAAAGACAAATGTTGCTATTGTATCAGATGTGATGCACCCAGATATTGGTGTTCTAAAAAAGGCAATAGAAAGAAATGAGCAACGTTCAGTTCGAATGATTAAGCCAACTGAGAAGCAATTAGATGAAATAGACATATTTATATTATATCAACCAACAGCTTCATTTAAGTCATTATATGAATATATTCAAAGAAAAAAAGTCAACATTTTGTCAATTTTTGGGCCAAATACAGATTTTAGGTTTGTTAATAGAATTCAAAAACAATTTATATTAGATACAAATTATCCATTACAAGAAATTCTGCCGATTAAAAACGAAGGGTTTACAAAATTTGATATTTCTAATATTTCATTTGCAAACTATCCACCTTTAGATTCTGATGTGGGACCTATTATGATTATTGGTGAATACGAAACGCTTTTACAAATGCAAATAAAGGGTCAAATAATGGAATCACCTTTATTGTCAGTTATTTCTGATGGAGATACAAAGAGTGTACTACTTGTCGGAGAAAATATTTGGAAATGGAGAATACAAGATTTTAGAAATAATCAAAATTTTCAAGAATTTGATGAATTGATTGGTAAAATAATGATTTATTTGTCTGATAATCAGTCAAAAGAAAGATTAACTTTAGACTTCAAATCTGTATATGAAGGTAGTAACGAGGCGATGATAAACGCTAGTTATTTTAATCAAACTTTTGATTTTGATTCGAATGCTGGTTTAGAATTACGATTAAAAAATAAAGATACCGGAATATCTTCAGAAATTCCAATGCTTCTTAAAAATGGGTATTATCAGTCTGATTTAAGTAATCAGTCCCCTGGTGAATATCAATTTACCGTTGTTGTTGCGAATGAAGGTTTATCAAAGTCAGGAGTTTTTAGAATTCTCGATTATGATGTAGAACAACAATTTGTTTCAACTAATGATAATAAATTGAATCAATTAGCAGAACAAAGTGGTGGAAGCTTATATTATTCAGATAATACAGCTGCGCTTATCAAAGCACTGACAGACGATGAGCGTTATTTACCGGTACAATCAAGCACTAAAAAAGTCGTATCTTTGATAGATTTTAGAATCCTCTTAGGTATTATTGTATTTACACTTGCATTAGAATGGATTTTGAGAAAATATAACGGATTACTTTAAACACTATATCAATGGATAAATTACCAAAAATTGCACTACCAGTTGTTTTTGCAGCTGTATTACTTATTATTTTAATTTCTAAATCTGCAGTAACCATAAATTCTGGTGAAGCAGGCGTGCTTTATAAAACATTTGGAGGTGGTGTTGTTACTGATGAGCCACCATTAGGAGAAGGTTTTCATGTTGTTGCCCCTTGGAATAAAGTTTTTATTTATGAAGTGAGACAACAAGAGGTAATGGAGAAAATGAATGTTTTATCTAGTAATGGTTTAGATATTAAATTAGAAGCCTCAGCTTGGTTCGAACCTAAAAGAGAGTCATTAGGGAAATTACATCAAGAAAAAGGAGCACAATACATACAGCGTGTACTTTTACCGACGATAAGATCAGCGGCTAGAAGTGTTGTTGGTAGATATACTCCAGAACAATTGTACTCTAGTAAAAGAGATGCCATACAACAAGAAATATTTGACGAGACACAAAAAATTGTTGAAGGAGAGTATATTCAATTAAATGAAATACTGGTAAGAGATGTAACCTTACCACCGACGATTAAAGATGCCATTGAGCGTAAACTAAAGCAAGAACAAGAATCTTTAGAATATGAGTTTAGATTGGTTACTGCTAAGAAAGAAGCCGAAAAAGTAACTATAGAAGCACAGGGTAAGGCAGATGCTAATAAAATACTTAGTGCATCATTAACTGATAAGATATTACAAGACAAGGGTATTGATGCAACATTGAAATTATCAGAGTCGCCAAATACAAAGGTTATAGTCGTAGGTGGTGGTGAATCGGGATTACCAATAATCTTAGGAAATAATTAAAATTGTTGCGATTACTGTTTAGAAAACGAAAAAGTGTTCAATTTTGAACTTTTCTTTTGTTAAATCTAAAAAACCTTTTACATTTACCAAGTAATGAGAAATAACAATACACATCATCATTTTTACTACTGCGCTCAAGCGAGGTAAAAATGTATTGTAGTATTACAAGATAATTTATAACCCGTTTGAGAAATCAAGCGGGTTTTGTATTTAAACCTACTTGTTTATCTCAAACTTTAAAGTGATAAAATGACTAAAATTAGAATTGCAATTCAAAAATCTGGCAGACTCAATGAAGATTCGTTACGTATACTAAAAGACTGTGGTATATCTATTGACAATGGAAAAGATCAATTAAAAGCGTCTTCTCGAAATTTTCCACTTGAAGTGTTTTATTTAAGAAATGGAGATATTCCGCAGTATCTTAGAGACGGAGTTGTAGATATCGCCATAATTGGTGAGAATGTTTTAATCGAAAAAGGTGATGATATAGAATTTGTTGAAAAGCTAGGTTTTTCAAAATGTAAAGTATCATTAGCGGTACCCAAAGCTGTAAAATATAATTCTGTAAAAGATTTTGAAGGTAAGCGTATTGCAACCAGCTATCCGAATACAGTACGAAATTATTTAGTAGGAAAAGGGGTAAAGGCAGATTTACATATTATTAATGGATCTGTAGAAATTGCACCGAATATTGGTTTAGCAGATGGCATTTGCGATATCGTTTCTAGCGGTAGCACTTTGTTTAAAAATAACTTGAAAGAGGTTGAAGTAATGTTAAAAAGTGAAGCAGTTTTAGCGGTTTCACCAAAGATATCAGAACAAAGAAGAGCAATCTTAACAAAGATGCAATTTAGAATTAAGTCTGTCTTAAAGGCGCGTCAATCCAAATATGTATTGATGAATGCTCCAAATAATAAATTAGATGAAATTCTAAAATTATTACCAGGTATGAGAAGCCCAACAGTATTACCTTTAGCTGAAGAAGGATGGAGTTCTGTACATACAGTTATTAATAGTGATACTTTTTGGGAGGTAATCGACGAATTGAAAACAGCAGGAGCAGAAGGAATATTAGTTTGTCCTATTGAAAAAATGGTATTATAATATTGAGGATGAATATCGACTATACTATCGAGCTTATTCCTTATAAAAATATGGAGATTATTCTTCCGTTGGTTTCAGCTTTAAACAATGATAAAATAGAATATGCCATACTACAAAAAAGACTAAAAAACATGTTGTCGATGGGTGGGTATGAGTGTATTGGTGTTTATGACAAAGAAGAATTAATCGCAATATGTGGAATTTGGGTTTTGAATAAATTTTATTCTGGGAAACATATAGAACCTGATAATGTTTTTGTTAAAGCTGAGTATAGAAATTTGGGAGTTGGACAACTGATGATCGATTGGTTATTGAACTATGCAAAACAAATTGGCTGTAGCGGATTAGAGGTAAACTGTTATGTTTCAAACATAAAAGCAAAACAATTTTGGGAACGACAAGGTTTTGATCCTATTGGACATCACTTTTTAATGAAACTTGATTCAAATAGAAAATGAATAGAATAGTTAATCCGGCACAAAAAGATTGGAAGGAAGTTTTAAAACGACCTACACAAACGGTATCTGATATTGAGAGCACGGTGAACACTGTGTTTGCAGAAGTTAAGGCAAACGGTGACAGTGCTTTAAAAAGTTATACAGCGAAGTTTGATGGTGTTTCTATTTCCAATTTTGAAGTTTCTGAAGGTGAAATTGCTGCAGCTATAGAATTAGTACCATTCGAATTAAAGAATGCCATTCAATTAGCGAAAACTAATATTTACAATTTTCACAAAGCGCAAAAAACGAATAGCGTAAAAGTAGAGACAGTTGGTGGTGTGCAATGCTGGCAAGAAAAAAGACCAATTCAAAAGGTTGGATTATATATTCCAGGAGGAACTGCACCTTTGTTTTCAACAATTTTAATGTTAGCTGTACCGGCTTCTATTGCTGGTTGTAATGACGTAGTTTTATGTACGCCTCCAAATAAAGAAGGAGCGATTAATCCAGTAATATTATATGCCGCAAGTTTATGTGGTGTTTCTAAGATTTATAAAGTAGGCGGAATACAAGCGATTGCTGCAATGACATTTGGTACGGAGAGTATTTCACAAGTCTACAAAATATTCGGTCCAGGAAATCAATATGTAACAGTAGCTAAACAAATAGCTACAAAACACGGTGTAGCAATTGATATGCCTGCTGGTCCGAGTGAGTTATTAGTAGTCGCAGATGATTCAGCGAACGCAGCTTTTGTAGCCTCAGATTTATTAAGTCAAGCTGAGCATGGTATTGATAGTCAAGTGATTTTAGTTTCTAAATCTGAAAAGTTAATTGATGCTGTTGAAGAAGAAATTCAGAAACAAATTCAAGATTTACCAAGAAAAGATATTGCTAAAAAAGCAATAGCAAATAGTAAGCTTATTTTTATTGATGACGATACATCTGCAATCAATTTAATTAATGAATACGGACCTGAGCATTATATTATTTGTGTAGAGAACGAAGATTTGTATCTTGATAACATAACAAACGCTGGTTCTGTTTTTATTGGGAATTACACTCCAGAGAGCGCAGGTGATTATGCTTCAGGCACAAATCACACGCTGCCAACGAATGGTTATGCCAAACAATACAGTGGTGTAAATCTCGATAGCTTTACTAAAAGCATGACTTTTCAAAAAATTAATGAAGAGGGAATAAAAAATATCGGTAAGGCCATTGAATTAATGGCAGAAGCAGAGGGCTTACAAGCACATAAAAATGCAGTTACATTACGATTGAAAAGTTTAAAAGAATGAGCTTCAATTTAGATAATATAGTAAGAGAGAACGTGAAACGGCTTAGTCCGTATTCTTCTGCTCGCGATGAATTTGTTTCTAACGGTTCTGCAATGGTATTTTTAGATGCAAATGAAAACCCGTATGATAATGGGGTAAATAGATATCCAGATCCGCAACAACGCAAGTTAAAAGCAATTCTTACGATGCAGCGTAATGTGAAATCACAGAACATTCTTTTAGGTAACGGAAGTGACGAAGTTTTGGATTTAATTTTTAGAGCATTTTGTGAACCTAAATTAGATAATGTTATTACACTTCCACCGACTTATGGCATGTACAAAGTACTTGCAGGGGTTAATGATATTGAAAATCGTGAAGTATTTTTAACTGATGATTTTCAAATCGACGTTGAAGCTATACTTACTAAAGTTGATAATCATACAAAATTGATTTTTATTTGTTCACCGAACAATCCTACAGGTAATAGCATCAATGAAAAATCTATTGAAACACTGCTAACTAAATTTAAGGGTTTATTAGTTATAGATGAAGCATATATTGACTTTTCACCAAAGGAAAGTTGGATAAAAAAGCTTAAGGTTTACCCTAATTTAATTGTTACTCAAACCTTGTCAAAAGCATATGGCATGGCGGGTATACGATTAGGTATTTGTATGGCGTCTGTAGAAATTATAGCTGTTTTAAACAAAATTAAACCGCCCTATAATGTTAATGAATTAACTCAAAATCAAGCAATAAAAAGAATTTCGAATTCACAAAGAATAAATTCTGAAGTAAATGAAATATTAAATCAGAAAAATATTCTAACTCAAATGCTACCTAATATTTCATTTATTAAAAAGGTATACCCTTCAGATGCAAATTTTTTGTTAGTAAAAGTTGATGATGCCAATAAACGTTATAAACAATTGCTTGAACAAGGTGTAGTAATAAGAAATAGAACCAATCAGGTTTTATGTGAGAATACGTTGAGATTTACTATTGGTAGTATTGAAGAAAGTATAAAATTGGTAAAAGCCTTAAATCTTATTGGTAATGAGTAGTACGAATACAGAAAATATAAATGCCGGTAAAAAGGTGTTATTTATTGATCGCGATGGTACAATAATTAAGGAGACAATAGATGAGCAAATAGACGCTTTCGAAAAAATGATTTTCTACCCGAAGGCATTCACGTATTTAGGTAAAATTGCTAAAGAACTCGATTATGAGTTGGTGATGATTACCAATCAAGATGGTTTGGGCACCGATGTTTTTCCTGAAGATACTTTTTGGCCTGTGCATAATTTCATTTTAAATTCTTTTGAAAATGAAGGTGTAATTTTCGATAAAGTATTTTTAGATAGAACTTTTCCACATGAGAATGCAGCTACAAGAAAACCTGGCACTGGGCTTTTAACCGAATATTTTTCGGAAGCATATGATTTAAAAAATTCCTTTGTAATCGGAGATCGATTAACAGATATGGAGCTAGCCAAAAATCTGGGATCAAAAGGTATATTTATTAATGATGAAACTAATTTAGGTACTGGTGAGATAACTATTAAAAGAGATGAACTTGACGAGCACATTGCGTTGGAAAGTAATGACTGGGAAAAGATTTATGAATTTCTAAAATTGAAGGATCGTAAAGCAGAGACGCACAGAAAAACCAATGAGACAGATATTAAAATTAAATTAAACCTCGATGGTACAGGTAAGAGCGATATTAAAACAGGCTTGGCTTTCTTTGATCATATGTTAGATCAATTGGCCAGACATGGTCAGATGGATTTAGAAATAAAGGTAGACGGTGATTTAGAAGTTGATGAACACCATACTATTGAAGATACAGCAATTGCTTTAGGTGAAGTTTTTGGTACTGCCTTAGGTAATAAATTAGGCATTGAACGTTATGGTTTTTGTTTGCCAATGGATGATTGCTTGGCACAGGTAGCGATCGATTTTGGTGGTAGAAATTGGCTTGTATGGGATGCAGATTTCAATCGAGAAAAAGTAGGTGATATGCCAACTGAAATGTTCTATCATTTTTTTAAATCTTTCACCGATGGTGCGAAAGCAAACTTAAACGTTAAGGTTGAAGGTACTAATGAACATCATAAAATTGAGGCAATCTTTAAAGCGTTTGCCAAGGCAATAAAAATGTCAGTAAAACGCGATGTCGAAAAAATGGTATTACCAAGTACAAAAGGAGTGTTATAAAATGAAAATAGTAATAATTAATTACGGTGCAGGTAATATTCAGAGTATCAAATTCGCCATACAGCGTTTAGGGTATGAAGCTGTTTTGAGCAATAATATAGATGAAATTATCGCTGCGGATAAGGTTATATTTCCTGGGGTAGGTGAGGCTAGTAGTGCAATGTCAAAATTATTAGAAAGTGGACTGCACACTTGCATCACCGAATTAAAACAACCTGTTTTAGGTATCTGTTTGGGAATGCAATTAATGTGTAACTCATCTGAAGAAGGTGATACAAAAGGATTAGGGATTTTTGATATTGATGTTGTCAGATTTTCAAATAAAGTAAAAGTTCCGCAAATAGGATGGAATCAAATCAGCAATTTAAAATCTAACTTGTTTAAAAGCGTAAGTGAAAACGAACATATTTATTTGGTACATAGTTTTTATGCACCCGTTTGTGATGAAACTATTGCCGAGTCTGAATATGATGTGAAATATAGTGCAGCATTACAAAAAGATAATTTTTATGGAACACAGTTCCACCCAGAAAAAAGTAGCGAAGTAGGCGAGTTAATATTACGTAACTTTTTAGAAATTTAAGTGCTATAAAAACATGAGAATTATACCTGCAATTGATATTATAGAAGGGCAATGTGTTCGATTGTCTAAAGGAGATTATGATACTAAAAAAGTATATAATGAAAACCCTCTGGAAGTTGCAAAACAATTCGAAGCACACGGTATTCAGCATTTGCACTTAGTTGATTTAGATGGTGCGAAATCGAAGCACATTGTCAACCATAGAGTGTTAGAACAAATCGCCATAAAAACATCATTAAAAATTGATTTTGGGGGTGGTTTAAAAACTGATGATGATTTGAGAATTGCCTTTGAAAGTGGTGCTGGCCAAATTACTGGTGGCAGTATAGCTGTAAAAGATAGTGAGACTTTTATTGGTTGGATACAGAAATATGGTGCTGATAAAATAATCCTAGGTGCTGATGCTATGGATGAAAAAGTAGCTGTTTCTGGTTGGCAAGAAGAATCTAAAGAAGAGCTAATACCTTTTATACAAGCATATCAAAAACAAGGAATCGAATATGTAATTTGTACAGATATTAGTAAAGACGGTATGTTAGAAGGCCCTTCTTTTAAATTATATGAAAAGATTATAAAAGGCTCGAAAACCAATGGATTAAAATTAATCGCTTCTGGTGGAATTTCGACCTTTGATGAATTACCACGCCTTGCTGAGCTAGGTTGTGAGGGTACAATTATAGGTAAAGCAATTTATGAAAATAGAATTAGCTTAAAACAATTAGAAAATTATATTCTTTCTTAATGGGCGTAGAAGATAAATTAGCACAGGAATTGGTAAACAATGCTTTGTATCGCATGGACGAAAGTACGCGTATGATACAAAAAAGTTTGTTGTCTATTTCGGAAGAAGAAATATGGCAAAAACCAAATGAATCTTTAAATAGCATTGCAAATTTAATTTTGCATTTATGCGGTAATATTAGTCAGTATATAATTTCATCATTAGGAGAAACTGAAGATATTCGAAATCGTGATTTCGAATTTTCAAATGATGCTGGTTATAGTAAAGAAGAATTATTAAAGAAATTAGAAGAAACAGTGGATACTGCTAAGCGAGTTATTTTTGACGTTAAGATAGAACAGCTGCTAAAGGTTAGATCTGTTCAGGGGTTTTCATTTTCAGGTGTGGGTATAATTATGCATGCTGTCGAACATTATTCTTACCATACAGGGCAAATTGCCTTTTGGGTGAAACAACTTAAGAATAAAGACCTTGGCTTTTATGAAGGACGAGATTTAAATACAAAAAACAAATAAAAGGTGCTTGCAAAAAGAATAATTCCCTGTTTAGACATTAAAGACGGTCGAACCGTAAAGGGTGTAAATTTTGTTGATCTTCGTGATGCAGGAGACCCTGTTGAATTAGCCGAAATTTATAGTAGAGAAGGTGCTGATGAATTAGTTTTTCTTGATATATCTGCTACAGAACAAAAACGTAAAACATTGGCAGACTTGGTATATCATGTTGCCAAAAAAGTAAATATTCCGTTTACAGTTGGTGGTGGTATTTCGTCTATTGAAGATGTAGATATTCTACTGCACAATGGAGCAGATAAAGTTTCGATTAATTCTTCTGCGGTTAAAAACCCACAATTAATTAATGATTTAGCGGCTAAGTTTGGTTCACAATGTATTGTAGTTGCAATAGATGCAAAACAGATAGACGGAGAATGGATTGTACATTTGGTAGGGGGCAAGGTGCCTACCGAACGTAAATTGTTTGAATGGGCAAAAGAAGTTGAAGAACGAGGTGCTGGTGAAATATTATTCACCTCAATGGATCATGATGGAACCAAGAATGGCTTTGCAAATATTGCGCTATCAAGATTATCTGAGGAATTAAATATTCCTATTATTGCATCCGGAGGCGCTGGAAACATTCAGCATTTTACAGATACTTTTATTGATGGTAAAGCCGATGCCGCACTAGCAGCAAGTGTATTTCACTTTAAAGAAATTAAAATAAAAACGTTAAAAACGAATTTACAGGATAATGGAATTCCTGTGCGTGTTTAAAAATTGTATAGTAACATTGATTAGAGCAGAGTATAAAGATAAGAAGCTAGTTGTTGATATTTTGGTTGAAGCATTTGAACCACTTGATGATGATAATTCCATCAATTTTGTTCTTAAACAAGATGACAAACGAAAAGAACGAATGACGATTCTAATGGAGTATTTATTTGATAAAGCGATGCGAACAGGTGAGATATTTTTATCAGATAATCGAGCTAGTTGTTTATTAATAACTTATGCGCATAAAGATAAGTTTAGTTTTTCTGCATTAGTATCATCATTAAAATTAGCCTTTAAAGGTATTGGAATAACACGTGTTGGTAAAGTTTTAAAACGACAGAATATTATTAAGCGCAATTATCCAAAAGGAAAATACATACGTCCAATGATCTTTGCTGTTAAAAATGAATATAAAGGTACCACTACAGCGGCAAAATTAATTATGCAGGTATTTAGTGATTTTAAAGACAACACCTTACCGGTAATTGTAGATACAGCTTCTGAAGATCATGTGAAATTATATCAAAAATTTGGATTAAAAATTTTTAATGAAGAGCAAGAATTAGGTTTTCCGATTTATCTTTTGCGAATGAATTAAGTTTAAAAGTTAACGACTATTAATTTGAGATTTCTTCAATCATTTTTAATAGAAGCGAACAAATAAATATAAAATGAAAATAGATTTCGATAAGAACACAGACGGTTTAGTACCAGCTATAATACAAGATGCTACTACTAAAAATGTATTAATGTTAGGGTATATGAATGCTGAAGCGTTAGCAAAAACTGAGGAAACCAAGAAAGTTACTTTTTATAGTCGTTCGAAAAAACGCTTGTGGACAAAAGGTGAAGAGAGTGGCAATTTTCTAAATCTGGTAAGTATTAAAAACGATTGTGATAATGATACTTTATTGGTTTCAGTAAATCCGGTAGGTCCAACATGTCACACAGGTACGGATACATGTTGGAGTGAGAAAAACAATTCAAACTTCGGTTTTTTCTCCCAATTAGAGAATGTAATTGAGCAGCGACGAACTTCTTCCGATTCTAGCAAATCTTATGTTGCTTCGTTATTTGAAAAAGGTATTAATAAGATAGCGCAGAAAGTTGGCGAAGAGGCTGTAGAAACTGTAATAGAAGCTATGGATTCTAACGATGAGCTATTCTTATACGAAAGTGCAGATTTGTTATTCCATTATTTAATATTGCTTCAAGCGAAAGGATTTACACTTAAAGATATTGAAGCAGAACTACTTAATAGACATAAATAATAATTCATTCATTTACTGAGTTGAATACTTGTTTGTAATTATAGAAATTGTGAACTTACTAGGGCCAAAAAATAAATTTCAAAAATTTATTAAAACCAAACCCTTGATGAGAGTTCTACTATTTTTTACTATTCTTATTATTAGCATACAAAATACAAATGCCCAAGCATATCGCAATTTGCTTAGTGGTAATTATTCGTATGACACTATTAAAAAACATATTATAAAAGATCAATCTTGGGTCTCATATCCTAAATATAAAAATAGGGTAGCATGGCAAAAAATTCCGCAAAATTTAAAAGAAGGATATATAAAAGAGGGTGAAGGTTATTTAAATTTTGAATGGAAATATATTCCCGTTTCTCATTATTTAGAATTTACAAAAAGCGGAAGCAGAACGATTATGGAAAAGCCATATCGTAAAAATTTAGAAGCTTTTGAAATTTTGGTATTGGCTGAACTTATAGAAGGTAAAGGTCGTTTTCTAAAAGACATTATTAACGGAATATTTTATTATAGTGAACAAACCTATTGGGGAAATTCCGCCCATTTGGGACTGCAACGCGTTGGTGCCGGAATTCCAGATGTATTAGAACCAACAATAGATTTAGGTGTTGGAAAGGTTGCTGCTAATCTAGCATGGACACACTATTTTTTAGAAGAAGAAATAGACAAAGTAAATCCATTAATTTTAAAAAGGTTACGATTTGAAATATATGAAAAAGTATTAAAACCATACTATACCCGAAGTGATTTCGGTTGGATGGGGTATACCAATGAGAGAGTAAATAATTGGAATCCGTGGTGTAATTATAATGCTTTAAACTGTATTATGCTTTTAGAAAAAGATTCAATTACAAGAAGTGTTAATGTGCAAAAAAGTATGCTTTCTGTAGACGAATTTCTAAATTATTATAAAGATGATGGTGGTTGCGAAGAGGGGCCAAGTTATTGGAGTCATGCTGGTGGTAAATTATTTGATTATTTAGAATTGCTTTACAAAGGCAGTAATGGCAAAATCAATATCTATGACGAACAGCTTGTGAAAAACATTGGCACTTATATATATAAGGCCTATATCCACGACGAATATTTTGTGAATTTCGCTGATGCATCTGCTAAACTAAAATCAAGACCCAACATTATTTATCGCTATGGTAAACGCATCAACGATTCAATAATGAGTGGATTTGGAGCATTTATGGCAAAGAAACGGGATTACGGCGATAGTATTTTTAAAGGAAAAATAGAGATTGCGTTAGATAATCTTTTTAGTGTAAATGAATTAAATAATGCTACCCCGACAGAACCTCTTATAAAAGATTTTCACCTACCCAATACAGAAATTATGGGTGCTCGAGATTTTGAGGGCAATAGTAACGGCTTTTATTTTGCCGCTAAAGGAGGTCATAATTTAGAAAGCCATAATCACAATGATGTTGGTAGTTTTATCTTATACTATAATGGTAAGCCAACGCTTATTGATGTAGGAGTAGATACCTATACTGCTAAAACATTTAGTGACGACCGATATTCTATTTGGACCATGCAATCTGGCTTTCATAACCTACCCACCATAAATGGAATAGGCCAAAAAGATGGAGCTCAATTTAAAGCAAAAAATGTTGTTTATGAATCAGATAATGACAAAGTTTATTATTCACTAGATATTTCAGAAGCATACCCAAAAGAAGCTGAAGTTTTAAATTGGAAACGCAGTTACACCTTGTTTAGAAAGAATAGTTTTGAAATATCAGATACATATTCACTTGTAGAAAATGGGGGTGTAACACATCTTAATTTTATGGCAGCATCAGCCCCAAAATTAACGAAGCATGGTACACTTCGATTAGGCGAACGTAAAGATGCATTATTTATGAAATATAATCCTGAAGTATTAAAACCTGAAATTGAAAATATAACAATAGCAGCCGATTCAAAATTATACCCTATTTGGGGAGAAGAACTATATAGAATACGATTTAAAGTATTAGAGAACAAAAAAGAACAGCAACTTAAAGTTACTGTTCTTCCAGATAAATAGTATATATCTAATCTCTCTTTAGTTTTTATTTTTAATTTCTGACGCCCCAGATAACTTTTTACGGTCGATAGTTGCATTGCCTTTAAAATTTAACTCACTAGCACCAGAAGCCTTAATATCGATAGTCTCATTTACAGATAAATAAGCTTCACTTGCACCAGACATGTCAATATTTAGCTTGTCTACATAAAGGTCATAATCACGAATATCACTACTGCCAGATAAGTCTGCATGAAGTGTACCAATGGTACCATACATATTAGCCTCAGAAGCACCTCTTAAATCTAGTTCTATTCGGTCGGCATTAATTTCGCCAATAAAATCAGCTGCACCAGAAAGTTCTATTTTTCCATTTTCAGTATTCCATTCATTTTCCAAGAAAAGACTGGAAGCACCTTCCATATCAAATTCGTAGATATTCTTAGTAGTAATGTATGCGTTTAAAGTAGCATTACCTTTCACATTAGTGATGTTCTTTAATCGTATTATTAAACGATCTCCATCTCGTTGAACAATAATTCTATCGTGAACATTCTCGTTCGCTTCTATGCGAATACTTTCTTCAGTATCTGAAAAAGTCACATAGGTATTAAAAGCGTTTGAAACTTTAATTTCAGAATATTCAGGTACGGAATAACTTAATGAGGTAACTTCTCCAGAAGCTCTAATGGTATCATGATCGCAAGAAGTAAATAATCCTAAACTTAGGAATAGTACAATAATTAATTTTTGTGTTTTCATTTTGATTGATTTAATAATCTACTTGTCAATAGATTGATGATTGATGATTGATGATTGATGATTGATGATTGATGATTGATGTTGCTGTTTAAACCTTTAAACTTTCTTTTAATTCGACTACTGGAATCCACTGAAAATTTATTGGATACCAAGTTTCATTTAATAATGTTTCTTCTGTATTTTCTTTAAGGAAAACCTGATTATTTTCAGAGTAAACATGTTTCGATTTAATAATATTTTTTGGTGATGTAAACCATATTACCTTGTTTTTCATATGACATAGTTTTATATTTTCTTCTTATAACGATTTTTACCCATATTAAAAACTCCTACTTTAACACCAATACCAGCTGAGAATCCATTTACCCTGTCTATACTGTTAGGTACTAAGTCGATTTTACTTGTAAAACGATATCTAATGCCTGCTTCTAATTGTAGATATCTAGAGATATTAAAAAGTACGTTTACGCCAGGTTCGGCTACGAAAAAGCCATCGAAATCGTCCTCATCTAATTCTTCTTCATAATCATTATTATGAAAATCATTGTCAATATAACCTACACCTCCGACTCCAATCAACAATGGGAAGGACAAATTGACCCTAGATTTGCTAAAAAGAATTGGCTCTAAATGTAACCCGCCATATACTCCTATTAAATCTTCATTTCTTGAAAGTGTAGTGTTGTAAATATCTTGTTCCGAATAAAGAAAATTACCTTCAAATCCAACTTCAAATTGTTGGTTTGCAACATACGCGACTTTAAGACCAGCCATGTATGCATCTTTATCCATTATTTCACCAACCCGCATATTTAGTCCGAGATAAACCCCGTGTACTACATTTTTTCGGTCATTAAATTCTACATAATCCTCTTCTTCATTATTATCTTCTTGTCCGTAGCTTATTATGCCTATTAAAAAGAATAATAAGAGTGTAATTGCTTTTTGATTGTTCATTTTTTTTAGTGTATTGATTGATTACTTATATAGACAACCTAATTTATTAAAGGGTTGCATGTGATTCGTTTTTTTATTAAAAGATTAAAATTCTCTCAATAAGATTACTCCTTTATTACCTGTAATTGAAATGCTTCCTTGCTTGTTTTCGCCGTAAGTGGCTTTTATTTCACGAAGCTTTTTTCCTTTATCTAACATTTTAGAATTTATATTTTCAAAAGATTTAGGCAATCGTACCAAACCTTCTTCTACCGTAGCCTCAAAGCGATGTGAAAAGTCGGTTACGTTCAAACTAATTTCAGATGCTTCTTGTTCTAAAATTATCTCAGCATTTGGATCAATAATATGTGCCACCCTAAAGTCTGAAATTCTTAGTGATAAGTCTGTGTTTTCGCCTAGGCGTTCTAATTGTAATGTTGTAAATTTTAGGCTCCCGTAAATGGTGTTAACTTCTTCTAATGTGATATCATCTTTATTAGAATTAATTTCAAGGGATCCAATTTTTTGCAAAACTATGTCCGTTCCACTACTATTAACTCGTAGGCTTTTAGAATCCGCTAAATTAAGGTTGCCATTTTTTATTTCTATACTACCATAACTAATGTTCTGTCCGCGAAATTTTCCATATCTCATTAAAACATCAGCATTAGTTAAATTGTCATTTATAAATAAATCACCATGTTCGATTGTCGCTTTTAATTTTCCTTTCCAATCTTCAATAAAAACATCACCAAAAGTATTGTTCACTTTCAATTTTGCTTTTAATGGCATGTGAACTGTATAATCTATTTGAATATTACTTCGATTAAAGTCGAATGGATTAGCTTCTTCAAAAAGTTTAGCAAAGAAACCGCTACTCTTTTCTGCAACCTCATAGGTTATCAACAAGAAATCTCCATTATGCTCAATAATTGGTCGTATTCTATCTAACAATTCTTTTGCATTGTCTCTTTTTCTATAGTTTACGGTAATAGCTATATCTACAGAGATTTTGTCTTTATCCCATCCATAAACATGAACGTCGCCATATTTATTTTCTAATTGAAATTCACCGGCATGTGTCATGGCATATGATTTCGATATCTCTTTAGATACTTTATCTTGTGCCAGAGTAACCGACTGCCCAAGAACAAGCACTAGGGCTAGCCACAGTAGTTTTTTACAATGTGTATCCATAATCTTCTTCTGTAATTTTAGAATCGTTAATCTGTTTTAATAGATGTTCTATAAGTTCGATGCGTTTTTTATAGTTAGATACTATAGCCTCCAAGACCAATTCGTTATCTAAATTCTTTTGCATTTCTAATTTCAAATACTCGTATTCAGTATCTAACTCTTCCATAAAAGACAAGAATTCAACCTTGTCTGTTGCAGATAATTTTGGATGGTTCTGTACTAATTGTACTTGATAAGACACCAAATTTTTATAATGCATGTCTATGTCCAATAATTCTCGAGAAGCATACTGGGCTTCTTCAGAGACGTTTGAACCAAAAATTGATATGCCAACAAAGCCTGCAAGACCGATTACTAATAAAATACTGGCAGCGATTTTCAGCATGGGTGATCTCCATAAGGGTATTACCTTGGGTTCTTCACTATCTAGCTCCTGAGCTATTTTCGACCACATAGCGGCACGATCCGCTTTATGTTCATCGAATGTTGAAGCATTCTCTCTTATATGTTTTTCAAAATTGTCCATTACAATTCCTTTATCAGTTCTACTAATTTCTTTTTTGCTCGGTGGTACTGAGATTTCGATGTTGATGTTGAAATATCTAGTACTTCTCCGATTTCAATGTGGTCATAACCTTCTATCAAATACAAATTGATTATTTGTTTATAACCATTAGGAAGTTTTTCTATACCTGCTTTTACTTTTCTAATATCAGCGGCTTCTGTCTCTATTGGTTTTTCATCATGCAAATGAAATTCATGAGCATCTATAGGTACTACAGCTAATCTTTTTGCTTTAAGGTGGTTAATACTCTTATTGATTACGATACGTTTAAGCCATGACCCGAACGTACTATCATAATTAAAACTTTCAAGGTTTTTGAAGGCATTTACAAAACTCTCCTGAACAATATCTTCCGCATCTTCTTTACTGTCTAACATGCGAAAACCTATGTTATACATGGCATCTACGTAAAGCGAATACAGTTCGTATTGGGCATTACGATGACCTTTCTTGCATTTTTCAACAAGATCTTGATGCGTAAAACGTATATCGGTTTTCAATGAATTCAGTTTGGTTTTAACCTACTCAACTACCTAATGTTACTCTAAAGACAAGTACTATTGAAGAAGGTTGCACTATTGGAGAATTATTTTACTAAAATATACTATTTATGCTGTTAAAGCATATAAAGTGCTGAAGAAGCACTATTTAAAGAATGTTGAGAATCGTAATTAATTTAAGCTTCACTCAGATTTAGATGTATTTTTCTACCTTCTCGAACAACAATTTCTATAATTTCTGCAACGTCTTTTTCTGTAGTTCTAAAATTTACAATACAGGCACGTAAGTAATACAGATCATTTATAACTGCATTTGATAAAAATACCTCACCACCTTTTTGCAAATCGTTTAACAATTGTTCATTTAGCTTATTTAAGTACATATCATCTTCACCATATTTCGAATCTGAAGGTACATATCTAAATGTAGTAATGCTTAAATTTTGAGTGGCAGCCTGTAATTCTCTATGGTTTTCAGCTTGTTGAAAAAGTAGTTTGGACAATTCAATATCTTCTCCAATTAGTTTTCTATAACCACTTTTACCGACTTGTTGTAACGTTAGCCAAACTTTTAGAGCTCTAAACCCTCTTGAATTCTGTAAACCGAATTCATAGAAATTTTGGGCTACTTCCCCTTCGGTACTACTAAAATTATAATATTCTGGATGCGAACTATAGGTATCTAGTAAATGCTGTGGATTCTTCACCAATGTACATCCTGCTTCTAATGGACTATATAGCCATTTGTGCGGGTCAAGTGCAATAGAATCAGCTTCAGAAATACCGTTAAAAATATTCTTTAATTCAGGAATTATAGCTGCAGGCACACCGTAAGCTCCATCAATATGAAACCACATATTATACTTTTTACTAAGCGCTGCAAGGTTGTTAAGGTTATCTACAACTCCGGTACTTACATCACCAGCAGTACCAACTACCATAATCGGTAGACATCCATTATTTAAATCAGATTTTATAGTTTCTTCTAAGATTTTTTCATCTATTTGATTTGATGATGTAGTAGGAACCCATCGCACAGCATCAGTTCCAAGTCCAAATAAAACAGCAGCTTTCTCAATCCAAGTGTGCGTTGTTTTAGAGCAATAAACCGTAAGTTGGTTCGTAGCATTTGAAACGCCTTTGCTCTTGATGTTTTTAGGTGCTTTAGCAGTTCTTGCAGCAAGAAAAGCAGTGAAATTTGCCATATTACCGCCACTTACTAAGATTCCCCCATAGTCTGAGGAAACACCTATAAAATCTGCTAACCAACCTATAGTTTGTTTTTCAATTTCTGTAGCTATCGGACTTAGAATATGTGCACCTACATTTGGATTAACAGCAGCCGCCAATAAATCTGCCAAAGCTCCAATAGGAGCAGCCGAAGAAGTTATATACCCCATAAATTTTGGGTGCCCATTAAACAAAGAATGTTGAAATAGTAATTTAGAAGTATCAGATAGTAATACTTCTGCTGATTTTCCATTTTCAGGTAAAGAATTATCGCCTATTAACTTTTGTAAAGTAGATGGCAGTTCGCCTGGAGTCACTTGTTTTTCATCAATAGTATCAATAAAATCTGCAATACTATCTATTAATTGGTAACCTATTCTTTTGAAATCCTTTTTATCTATTTCAATGGAATTATCTCTATTCTTCGCCATGAATATTGTCAATTTTTAATGTTATGGGGAACATTCAAAACTAAACATCGCTTTAAAAAAACATAAAAGCGGTGACAAAATGAAAATGGATGTAAGCAAATGTATGCCGTATCCGAATTAAAACACTAACGTTTATTTTTTCTTTTCTTATTCTGAATTTTATCCCCACGTCTTTGTGGTTTTTTATATTTCTTTTTTAATTTCCGCTCATAACTCTTCTCCTTTGGTCTTTCTTTACTGTTTTTAGCGGATTTCTCATGAAATGAAGCACCAGTTTCCAATGCAGATTTGTTGTCTTCCTCTTCCTCTAAGTTTATGGGTTTAATGTCTTCCTCGGGGGTTAGTTCGGTACTAACAAGTACTTCTTGCGGAAATTCAATAAAAGGTATTTTGTAATTCATTAAGTTTTCAATAGCCTCCTTTAGGGGTGTCTCCTTCTCTTGATATAAAAGTATAGACTTTCCTTTTTCACCGGCACGACCCGTTCGGCCAATTCGATGTATATAGTTTTCAGGATAAAAAGGAGTTTCAAAACTAATAACGGTACTTATTTTTTCGATATCAATTCCACGAGCAATTACATCTGTAGCAACTAGAATTCTACTTTTACCACTTGTAAATTTATCTATCGATTTAACACGATGATTTTGTTCTTTACTCGAGTGAATTACAGATATTTCAGATTCGAAATCTAAGACTTCCGCAAGCCTGTCGGCACTCACTTTACTGGCAACAAATATTAAAACCTTGTTATGGGTTTCCTTATCTGCTAATAGGTGGTTTAATAAATTTGTTTTAGTGTAAAAATTTGGAACAGTATACGATTCCTGACTAATTGTATCTAAAGGAGTTCCGCTTATTGAGATGGTTTTCTTAACCGGATTAATTAAAAAATCATCCATTAATTCATCTACATAAGTTGTCATTGTTGCAGAAAAAAGAATATTTTGTCTCTTTTTGGGTAAATATTCAAAGATATTTTTCAACTGTGTTTTAAAGCCAAAATCCAGCATAATATCAACTTCATCTATCACCAATTTTTTAACAGATTTTAAACGAAGTACATTCGATAGTGCGAGGTCATACAATCTTCTAGGTGTACCTACAATAATATCTAGTCCATCTGCGACAGCTCTTTTTTGAGCTTTAATATTACTACTTCCACCGTATACACCAGCCACACGCACACTTAAATAAGGTGTTAGCTTTTCTATTTGTGCAACGATTTGTATTACCAATTCTCTAGTAGGGGCAAGTATTAAAACTCTTGGTTGTTGTTGATCTGAAAATTTTAAATCTTGTAAAATAGGAAGTAAGTAAGCAATTGTTTTACCAGTTCCGGTTTGTGCAATTCCCACAAAATCGGCTCCTCCAAGAATCGTAGAATACGATTCTTGTTGAATAGGGGTAGCAGTGTCAAAGCCTAAATCGTCAACCGCTCGCTTTAGTAATTTTTTTATTTTAAAATCTTCAAAAGTTTCCATGCTGTAAAGTAACCAAGAAAAACTCGTATCGTCATTGTATTTGAACTAATTATGCATGAAAGAGTGATTTCGACGCACCATATTAGATTTTAATAGGTATCACTATAGTTTTTAATACACTTTGCACTAAATGCACCAGACATTTATATCGGTTGTATTATTTCTATGTCCTAAGACTAATTCGTTACCCCAGGTAACATTTTTGACCAAGCAACATCAATATTTTCCCCAATCTTCGAGTCTTTCGTGGTATCCCAGTAACTTGTTTTTTCAAGTTTTAAAGCTAAGGTGGTGGTTATAAAACTTTGCGTCCACCCGGTAAGCGTACCCCAAGCTCCCCATCCATGATCAGCATTTGAGCCATAATATTCCCAGTTTTGGTAGTCGAAAGCTCTAAACCAACAACCATCTAAATCATCTCGACCGGTAGCGGTACTTTGAATGCGCACCATAAAATCAGCAAGTTTGGTTACGGCCTTAATATATTTGGGATTATGTGTTGCTTGCGCCGCTTCATTTAATGCAAAAAAAGCAAAATTACTAGTATATAACATATCTGCTACCGGTTCCCCATTTGCATGAATTATTGGAGCTTCGGCATGACCATAATCTGCATTGGTCTTTGGTGCTCCATATCTACCTTTAGTACCTTCGCCCAATTCTTCTCTTAAGGCACCTACCGCAACTTGGTTTTCCAGTAGCTCATCACAAATTAGATTTAACCAATCGTTATGTTTTTTGGTGTTTTCAATGCGAACTAGCCAAGCCAAAGGTAGAATCATTCTAGCTCGTTCTTGTTGAATTCCATTAGTCCATTCCCAATTCTTTGGGTAATTAGCCATTGTAATTTCAATGGCATTTTTAGCTTTATCTAATAATGGTTTATATCCTGTTTTATCATATAACCATAGGTATGTCGCCCAAAGCCAAGATTCGTAATGTGGAGCTATATTTTCGAACTCTCCTTCCATCAAAGTTTGCCATGTTTTGGCATCAATATCTTTTCCATTTAGAGCACCTCCTCGAAAACCATTTTTTCCAGATGTACGAAAATTTGCTAAAATTAATTCTAGAATTTGAACATCCCATTTATTGTTATCCATCATTTGAGAAGATAGAATTGAGCCAAGTAAAATTCTAGCATTATCATCACCATAATATCGTGATGGTCTTGTTGCTGCCCAACCTAGTAAACCATAAGAAGACATTTTTGCATCTTGGCTATTTTCAGTTTTAAAGGTGTTAGAATTGTACAAAAAGTCCATTAAGTTCGTCGCGATTACTTTATTATGCTCGTTGGTGTTAATTGCATTTGCCATAGCAAAAGTCATTGCCGTTTCTGCCACACAATCTCCACGCAACCAGTAACGATAGGGTTGACTTCCGTCGTAATTAATATAAGAATAATGGCCTTCCATAACGCCAAGAGAGCCATCACCTGAAGGTAAGTCAAGATTCATAGGCGGACCAACTGGCAGTTTTAAAGTATCTATGGCTTGCCATTGGTTTTTCCATTCTGGATGAATTAAAAAACGAGCTTTTTTATACCAAGCAGCGCCACGTTCAATAGCTAATTCATAATCATAGTTTGAAAGAGGTGCTGTTTTGCTAAAACTAGGTTTTACAATCGGATTCCATGTTACAGCATCCTTATCAAGTTCTAAAGACAAATAAGTTAAAATACCATGAATAGCGCTTTCCCATGCTTTTATTGGTGAATAGCGACTTTTATTAAAATCGCTTAATTTGGTTGTTGAAATCAAAACATTTTTATCCTCAAATAGAATGGGTACACTTTCGGTATTTTCTAGTCCGTAAACAGCTTTATGAAATCCAGCGACATTAGCCGCTTTTAAATGACTTTCTCGGTCCGGAACCTCGGTGTAGTAAAATAGGCCAGCATCTAAAATTTGCATTGGCGATAGATCTTTTCCAAAGAAATCTGACGTTACAACGAAGCGCTCTTTTTTAGTTGATTTAATTTCTAGAGTATCATCACTTTTAATAAAACCAGGAAATTCAACGTAGGTTTTTAATTGTTTTATATTCACCTGTTTGAAAAATTCAGCAGGAATTTTTGTGGTTTCTGTAGGGTAGTCCTTTGCTAAAATTAGAAGTGTCTCGTTTTTTTTAGAGCTATTAAGGGCTTGATTTATATCATCATAGCGAATACAATTAAGGCCATTCGACTTCATTAGTTTGTATAAATCATTCGACTCGGCACTATATATATGTATTCGATTGTTATTTATAGATTCGTTTTCTTGTCCAAAGTTTACAAACCCAAATAAAAAAGTAAAGGCAAATAGTAATATGAATTTTAGTTTCATTGAATTTACTTTTTTAAATGTTGAATAGTTGTAATCTTTAAGATATTTCAAGTTAGATATCGAAATTTGGAATGCTTTTATATGCTCCACCTTTTAATGCTGATTCATGAGCAATTATACCAGGTGCAGTATAAGCCAGCGCTTCATAAATATTTACTTCAGGTTCTCTATCTTCTAAAATAGATGAAATAAATTCGTGCGTAATAAATGTATGAGAACCACCATGACCACTATTATGTCGCATAGCTTTTGGTAGTACGTCCGTCTCATACCACTTTTCTTGATTATATGGTTTAAGCTCTGGGTGAGCTACCGTAAACCCACCATCATCTTTTATCATTTTATCGCCCGCATGTACAGTATGTACAGGTTCATTTTTATATCCCATATAATAGCTCATTTTATCACCACGCCATTCTCCTTTTTCGCAATGAGACAGTGCACCGCGCCAGCAAACTTCACCGGTAAATGAATTTCCTTGATTGGTTTTAAAGAAGGCTGTTTCATTCCAAAAAGGATTGTTATAGGGGTTTCCTTTGAGAATAGGATCATCATCACCCCAACCAATACATGATACGTTTGTTAATCGTTCCCCAGTAACAGCAATTAAAAAAGCAGTGACATGTGTTGGGTATAGCATGGGTGGCAATCCATGGCGCCAAGTAGCCGAACCATCTGAATTGAAATATAATTCTTCTAGACCTGGGTGATAATATTGAGCAGCGCTACTAAAGATGTTTCCGAATTTTCCAGCGGAATACATTTTTTTCGCCGTAATTGTTTCTTGCCTGAAAGTAGAAGTTTCCGCCATCATGTATTTTTTTCCAGTAGATTTAACGACTTCCAGAATGCGATAACAATCTTCTATGGTTAAAGCTGCAGGAACTGCACACAATGCATGTTTTCCAGATTTTAGAGTTTGAATTACGTGATTTGCGTGATCAGGAGCTGGCGTAAATATGCCTACCGCTTCAATTTTTGGATCCTTTAGTAATAAAGCTAAAGAGTTATAGGCTTTATTACATTCGTACCTTTCCATAAGTTTAGCACGACGATCCGCTCGTAAATCACTAACCGCCTCAACAATAACATTTGGGTGTTCATTAAAGAAAAAACCAAGACCAAATCTCCCACCTACTACACCGACGCGTATTTTTCTAGTGGAAGTAGGAATGCCCGCAAAAGCAAATCGAGGAGCGATTGCAAAAGCTGTACTCGCAGTGGTTGTAACACCAATAAAATTACGTCTAGAGATTTTTTTTTTCGATTGAGAATTCATTTATAATAGCTTAGTTCTAAATTTAGTAGTCCTTCTGGCTAAAGGAAATCATCACTTTAATAATTTATAGTCTAAAAATAATAATCTTCCTTTTTTCGTGTGCATATATTCTTATTTCAATCCAATACTATTTAAACTTTTATTGAAATTTTGAGATATTATAATGAACTCGTTAATTATATTTTGATTAATTGTAGTTATTTATTTGCTTTCACCTCATGCTATAAATATTAAATTCGTCTAATAAATAAGTGTTGCATGAAATCGAAAAGAATATGTCTATTGTACCCAATACTTTTTTGTTTATTGATTTTTGGCAACGAATTATTTTCTCAAATAACCTCTACACCAGAAATATATGTAAAGCCTATTTACAAAGTTAATTACGGTGATGCTACTGCTGATAAACCACAATCAAAATCATGGTCAACTAATAATGGAAATTGGATTGTTGTGGGTGATAGTGATGGTCCTAAGCTTTTGCGAAAAAATGTGAAAGGATGGTCGAGTCAATCAACTATAAATTTAGCATGGAAAAATTTACCAAGTAGGGCAGATGTATTTACTAAAGGCAATAAAGCACACATTTTGTTTGTGGGTGACTGTGTTTTGAATGTAGTACAAATAAAGTATTCAAATCAGCACCATCAGTACGAACATCAATGGAAAGCACATCTACCTATTCCCGATGACTGTAATGCTATCGAAACTGCAACGATAACTCAGGATTCTAAAAATGAATTTTGGGTTTGTGCAGATATGAATGAAAGAGTTATGGTTTGGCATTCATCCAATGGAAAAGATTGGGCAAATCCGATTGAATTGGCGGATGATATTAATAAAGATGACATTGCTGTAATAGTAGGACTTAAGAATCAAATATCTGCAATTTGGTCAAATCAAAATAAAGAATCAATAGTTGAGCGAATACATATTGATGGTGACACTCCCAACAACTGGTCTGCACCTATAATTGTGGAAGAAGGGGATAAGAATGCTGACGATCATTTGAATGCAACAGTTTTTAAAAATGGAACAATGGCGATGGTGACTAAGAATAGTGTTGATAAAGTAAACCATCCTCAGTTTGTACTGCGTTTACGAGATAAGAAAGGCAAATGGACCAACATTCCTTATCAAAACTTAGGCCCACATGAGAATCCTAGTAGACCAATAATTAATCATGTTGAATCGGGAAGATTGTTTGAAATACATTCTGTAAAAAATAAGGAGGATAGCCGATATCATATTTCCGTGAATGAAATAATTCAGGAGAAAGGCCTTTGGAAATTTAATGAACTGGTACAGCTAAAAACTAAAATAAAAGGCAAAAACGGAGATGCAACTTCTAGTAAAACAAGTTTTTTAAAGCATGAGGCGAAGCTTATATTTTTCTCCGATGATTTGGGTAATATATATTCATTTGACCTTGAAAGTATATAACTTCTTCTAGTTTCATTTATACTAATGTAGTTTCAGCGCAATCTATAACGTTTATTTAAATAGTACGTATCTAGGAGGAACAAGTTTGTTAAGTCTCATATAGATGGGCATTTGACCTCTATGGTGTGTAATATGGTCTGCCAATAGCATAAAAATTTGACGCTTTGTTCTGTCTAAACCAAAATAGTCAAGTCGGTCTTCTAGCTGTATTGAATCAAAATCTTTAAGTAACCCAATCGCTGATGTTTCATGGTGCTTTGTAATAAAGAGGTTTTCATAATTATTAAAAAGGGAGATACATAATATGATTCGGATTAGAATGTGTTTCTGATAATTTAAAATCGTACCTACCAACAATATTAAATCCCGCTTTATTATAAAAATTTATAGCTCTTTGGTTTTCAATCCAAACGGCAAGCCAGATTCCTTTTTGGTCATTCACTTTTGACTCAGCTACAATAAAATCAAATAATTTCGGTCCAAGCTTATAACCATAAAATTCTTTTAAGAGGTATATTTTATCGAGCTTGCTTACATTTATTTCCTTAATATTTACATTAGAAAAATTTAATTCGATCTTAGAAAACCCAGCAACTTTTTTGTTGAAATAGATGATATGATATCGAACTTTTTCATTTTCAAGTTCTTTAGTAATTACTTCCTTAGTATAAGTTTTTGCGATAAAATTATTCACATCATCTTTCGAGGCACTATTTCCATGAGATTCTATAAACGTTCGTTCACCAATTTTTACAAGTAAAGGAACGTCTTTACTATTTGCTTTAACTATTTCAATCATATGTTTTAAAATACTTACTAATCATAATAAAATACTCATAGTTTAACACTTACAATTTATCTGCATTTCCTATTTAATCAAAAAAATTAAGCATTATTCAACCAACACTTTATAGACTTGGGAATTTACTTCTTTGGTTTTGTCTACATCCATTTTTATAATTCTTCTATCATAGGTCATTAGTCCATTAACTTCGCCTTCAACATCTGTAGTTTGCGTATATATTGCAGCAGATAATCCGTCTTTTATCAGCGCTGGAATTTGATTTATTAATTTGGAATATTCCTCAAATAATTTGGTTTTATTTTCAATATTTCGGTAGCCCCAGTTCTTATCTTTTTGCCATAAATGTCCTTTTAAAACTAAGCCTAAGCCTCCAAATTCACCAAGAACCATAGCTCTATCTTTAAACATTATTGGTGCATGCAAATCTTTGTTTGGCATACCTGGACCGGGATATACGTGTGTATCAATCATGTGCCCTACAGGAAAATAATTTCCTCCACTAGGTCCGTTTACATGGCGAGATGGGTCATATTTCATAGTCCAGTTTATAACATTTTCAGTATCGAATTGTCCCCATGCTTCATTAAAAGGTACCCAGGCAACTATTGACGGACTGTTGTAATTGGCATCCATAATATTTTTCCATTCTTTACGATATTGATGTGCAGATTGCGGCTTTCTTTTAGCCTCTATATAATCGTATCCAGAAGGTCCTCTCCATGTTCCCAAACCATCACCGTTGGGCATATCTTGCCAAACTAACATTCCTATTCGATCGCAATGGTAATACCAGCGTGCAGGTTCAACTTTGACATGTTTTCTAATGGTATTAAACCCAAGTTTCTTGGTAGTTTCAATGTCAAATATTAAAGCCTCATCTGTTGGCGCTGTATATAATCCGTCGGGCCACCAGCCTTGGTCTAGTGTGCCGAAATGAAATAGGAATTCGTTATTCAATTGTAATCGTTCATTACCATTCTTATCTTTTTCAAGTGCTATTTTTCGCATTCCAAAATAGCTTTTCACATGGTCTAGCGTTTTGTTGTTTCCAGTAAAACTAACTTCTAGATCATATAAATGTGGATCATCGGGGGACCATAGTTTTTGATTTTTAATTTTTATAGATATAGGTTCACCAAAAGAAGCTTTCTCAATTGCAATTTCCTTACCTGAATCGAAAATTTTTATAGCTAAACAGTCATTTTTCGAACCGAAAGAAATACTACTAGAAACCACAACTTCTAACGAACTCTCGTCGATATTAGGAGTCATTTTTAATGAAGAAATTGATTGTTTAGAAACTGGTTCTAACCAAACCGTTTGCCATATTCCTGTAACAGGCGTATAAAAAATACCTTCAGGTTTTGTTTTTTGCTTTCCAATGGGTTGTGTGCCATTGCTTGTAGGATCCCAAACGGCAACGGTTATCTCTTGTTCTCCAGATTTGTAGAGTGCTGGGGTAATATCCATAGAAAAGGGATCATACCCACCACTATGCGTTCCAATTTCCGTATCATTTACATAAACTGTAGCTTCCCAATCTACAGCGCCAAAATGCAGAATTATTTGTTTGTTTTTCCATTTGGCAGGAATTTTAAATTTACGTTGATACCATAGAACTTCATCTTCAGAAACTGTTTTTTGAACACCAGAAAGTAGTGACTCTATTGGAAATGGCACTAGAATTTCGTCATCAAAAGTTTTAGGTGAGGTACCATCGGGAACTATTGTATAGTTCCATATACCATTTAAATTTTCCCAATCTTTGCGCACTAGTTGTGGGCGCGGATATTCTTTTAAAGCATTTTCTGAACTTACAATTCCGGCCCACTCAGTTCGAATTTGATCTTCCTTTATTTGACCGTTAGATAAATAAGTGATACAGCATAAAAGAGTTGAAAAGATAATTTTTTTGGTCATGGTTTGGTAGTTAAAAGGTTGGTTCGGTTGGTACTAATTAATACATTTAAAATTAAGCATGCACTTTAAGTTGAAAGCAACTAAAATAATAAAAACATATGCCTTATAATCGTGAAAATCGTCATTATTGAAAAAATAGTTTCAACTAAAATTCACTTGTATTAAATTAAAGAAACGAAATTAACTGATACTTCTTCTTTGATTAAACTTTCTCTTTGTTCTGATTACTTTATAGCGCATATCATCATAGTATAAACTCAGAAATAAAATTACTGCGCCAAAAATCAACGTATTTAATTTAAGGTCTAAACGTGAATACAAAAACCCACCTATGATTCCTCCAAGAAAAAAGAAGCATATGATATAAATTCGAAGTTTTATGGTTTCTTTAATTTTAGCTCTATCCGGATGTGATTCAGGAAAAAATAATTGCGAAAGTTCAATTCCTAAATCTGTGAACAAGCCCGTTAAGTGTGTTGTGCGAACAATGGCATTTGATATTTTTGTAACAAAGGAATTTTGTAGCCCCATGGCAAAGAGCAGTAAACAAACAATTAAGTCGGGATAAATTATTTCTCCACTAAACGTAATCATTGCAATTGAAACTAGTATCAGACATTCTATTATGGTAGGTAATACAAAAACATTTAGTTTTTTATTCTCTTTAAAAACTTCAATTAAGAAGCTTGATAAAAAAGAACCAAAGAGAAAAGAAAAGATATAAAGGAAATAAACGGTTCCTTTCCATACCTCAAAATTTGCTACATCACTCATAAACAGCGCAAAATGTCCGGTTACATTTGTTGTTAATTGTTTAAAAGCTAAAAACCCAGTAACATTTACTAATCCTGCAACAAAAGATAGAATTGTGGCAATACGCAAGTTATGATTCAGTGTTCTACTTTTACCTTGGTGTCTAAACATACTTATACTATTTCGTTGTCTGCACTCATCTTTGAAGCTACAATACTTATTATCAATAATTGAATCGCATGAAACAACATAAGTGGTAAAAGTATTATTCCGATAGAAGGTATATTTCCAAAAATTATTTTAGAAAAGACCGTTCCGTGGACTAATGATTTTTTTGTTCCACAAAACTGAGCAGTAATTTGATCTTCAATAGTAAACTTCATTTTCTTAGCTAAGAATCCCGTTAAAAAAAATAGGATGCCAAACAATATTAAAACAGCCATTAAGAGTAGGAGTAAATCTAAAATGGATACTGAACTAAATATCTTGTCATGAAACGAACTTGCAAAGCTTTTATAGATTATGAGTAGGATAATAGATTTGTCAAACAATGTTAATTGCTTATTGTATTTTTTTGCAAACGCACCAAAGAAGCGTTGTAGCAGAACACCTATAACCACTGGTAATATTATTTGTACAAAGAGCTTAACATAAATATCTGTAAAACTGAAATTTGCTTCAGCATGTTGTACAAATAATCCCATCCACAAGGGTGTAAGCACCACACCAATAATCCCTGAAATGCTGGCGTTAAAAATTGCGGCTGGAATATTACCTTTTGCAATAGAAACCATTACTACAGAAGAAGATACAGTTGATGGCAGCGCAGCTAAGAAAAAAAACGCCAACCAAATAATCTCTTGTTCTTGATTCTGAATAAATGGTTGAAATGCTAAAACTAGCAACGGAAATATTAGAAATGTAGAAATCTGTATTAGTAAATGTAATCTCCAATTTTTAACTCCAGCTTTTAGTTTTTCCGGACTCAGTTTAAGTCCGTAAAAAAAGAATATTAATGAAATGCCTATTCCACTAATAGTGTCAATCGGAATTTTACTTTCTGGAATACCCCATTGTGGAAATACATATGCCAATCCAATTACCACTATTATAGATAGCACAAATCCATCAATCTTCACTTTTCGATATTTTTCTTGGTTTGGAAGTGCTAAATTAAGAATTTGCTCAATGGTAGTTCAATAAACTCGGGTAACATTTAAGCTTTAATTCTGGGCAAAGAATGTGAAAAACATTTATTTTTCATTCAAACGATTATACTTTTTCAGTGTTTTAATCAGTAAATCGTGCGGTAGGGCATAGGCTTTGTTTCCATTAATTCCCTCCATAGTTTCAGCAGCAACCATCGCATTTATAATCGCTTCTTCTACGGCTTGTACTGTCGCTTCAAAAACTGGCATTAGTCGATCATTAGACATTGATTGTACAATTGTAGTTTCATCTCTATTAAATGCTTTTTCATTAGCAGTTGAAAAAGCTAAAAAAATATCCCCAGAACCATTACTTCCGCGCCCGCCTACTATACCAACACCTAACGGAATTCTTTGTGCTATTCTTTTTAACTGATGCGGTAATAGCGGAACATCGGTTGCTACAATTACAATTATAGAACCATCACCTTCTTGTCTTCTAGATTTTGGCGGCGCATTAAATCTATAGTTTAAGGTATCTTTTAATTCAATTCCGACGGGTACGCCAGCAATAGATAAATTTCGTTTGGCTCCAAAATTTGATTGCACAATTGCTCCAACAGTATAATTTGAATCTTTAATTTTAATAACTCTTGAGGAAGTTCCTGTACCACCTTTAAAGCCCAAACACATCATACCGGTTCCACCACCAACATTTCCTTCTTCAATCTTACCACTAGAAGAATTTGCTATAGCTTCTAATACATGTTTTTCTTCCACATGAAAACCATAAATGTCATTTAAAAAACCATCGTATGTTTCGGCAACTACCGGATAAGTATACCACCAATCTTCGCCGCTATACCAATCGGTGTCTACATACCATTTTAATACAGCATCGCGAACAACACCCACACTGTTTGTATTAGTAATCATAATTGGAGTTTCTAAAAAGCCCGATTCTGTAACCCAAGTAGTACCTGTCATTTCCCCATTACCATTTAGGCTATACCAGTTAGCATACACCGGACTAAACTTTTTAGCTTTTCCTCTGGGAAATATTGCTGTCACTCCAGTTCTTATAGGACCCTTTCCTACATTGTTTTCTCCTTTACCAGAAATAATTGTGCTATAACCAACTTCAACACCCTTTACATCGGTAATCGCATTAAATGTTCCTGTTGTACCAACAAATGGAACTCCTAGATTTCTTGCTCTGGGTTTCTGACTAAATGAATAACAACATAGGCTTAGTAAAGTAAATGTTAATAGTATGCTTTTCATATTATAATTTTTTACGTTTCTCTTAGTAATCCCATAATACACTTTAAATAGTTTTGTTTCCTATTATTTGTCTTAGAGCATTGTTGCGTTGGCTTGGCCTTTAAGTGCAAGTTCGGTGGCTAGAAAACAATGGTCTTGGGTCATTGCAGTTTCGGTTCTATTTACAACATCACTTACGAGTTGCTCCCCATAAGGCAAATACACTTCGCTACAGTCAAAATATTTAGTTTCTTTTTGGTTCACTAAAAATAAGTGGTCACCACCTTCACGACCTCCAATATCGGCATACTTACGCAACTCCATATAACCTTCCGTCCCTAAAACAGTTAGGCGTCCATCGCCCCATGTGCTTAATCCTTCAGGTGTAAACCAATCTATTCTTATATATCCGATTCCTTGATTACCACGAAACATCATATCACCAAAATCTTGGAATTCCGGATATTGAGAGTTATTTATATTACCAACTTGCGATGCAACAATTTCGGCCTTAGTAGAACCAGTAAAGTGTAAAAATTGATCGGCTTGGTGTGATCCGATATCGGTTAAAATACCACCAAATTTATCAAGTTTAAAAAACCAATCTGGACGAGATTCTGCACGCATGCGATGAGGCCCTAATCCAATAGTCTGTACAACCTTACCTATGGCGCCAGACTTAACAAGTTCATCTGCCTTTATAGTAGCCCTACTACCAAGACGCTCACTATACATAATGGAATAAATTCGATTTGTTTCTTTTTGAACTTTTTTTACTGCGGCAAGTTGCGCTAATGTTGTAATACCTGGTTTATCTGACATAAAATCTTTACCATTTTTCATAGCAAGTATTCCGAGAGGAGCTCTTTCTACAGGTATAGCAGCACTAGCAATCAATTGTATACTGTTATCTTCTAAAATTTCTTCTTGACTTTTAGCAATTTTAGCATCCGGATATCTTTTAGCAAACGATGCTAGTAAATCTGGTTCTTTCGCATAGACTGCAACTAAGGTGCCACCACCGGCTAATAATGTAGCAACTTGACCATAAATATGACCATGATTTAATCCAATGACAGAAAAACGAATGGATTCTTTTTTTACTAATCTCTTATAGTTTGATGTTGCTTTTATTACTTCAGGTTGTGATGTTGCATGCAAAGGATTTCCAAAAACGGATGTAGTACCAGCGAATGCCGTAATTCCGGCACCAGTCATTATCGTATTTTTAAGGAATTTTCTTCTGTCAGATTTCATTCGATTTTAATTTTTAATTATTCTTGAGGTTAAAAGTCTTAATAAGAGTTACTATTAAATTAGGTGAAATAGCCTGATTTTCTATGGATTAACTGTAACTATAATTCTTTTGTATCGAGATAGGGCAGGCATACCTTTATCCGTTACTTTTAATATTATATGTATAGTTTCCTTTTTAGTTACTTTGGGTGCATTAAAGCTAAGATGGTGTAAATTATGTGGACCGCCTTTTAAAATATATTCCTTTAAGGTGCCTGCTTCGTCATAATTAAACCATAAGAAACTTAGGTTATCACCGTCCGGGTCAGTAGAATTACTAGCTCTAAGAAATACGTTTTTCCCTGATTTTACTGATATATTATCTTCGCCATCTAATAGTGGAATAGGAGGGTGGTTAGATTCTTCAAAGGTCTTTAAACACCAGTCCATTCGTGCTGCAAAATCATTCTGAAAATCATCACGCCAGCGCCATAAAGTTTCTTTAAAACCTGTAAACGAAACCGTATCTTCTCCAATTGCTCTATTGTAATCCTTTGTAATAAATGGGGTATAGGTATCATTGGCATTCGTCCAAATTTTACGTGTTTCAGGACCAATAACTACTATAGATTTACCATCTATTGCATTAGAAAAATCAGGTTTATATAATTCATATCGTCCAGCCCAGCCACCGTATTCAGGATGCTCTGGCACGTTTAATCCATTCGGGATTAATCCTAAAAATGCAGGCGTATCACCCTCTATACTATAAGCTACATCGGGGTATTCAGCACCAAGTGGTCCATGGTCTTGTTGAATATTTTCAGCCAACCAACCATTAGATATTTTTGTGTTATCAATTCCTTTTATTACCGAATTTATACCCGCCCAAGTAGCAGCGCTATAATCGTCTCCTGGACTGACAATATAAAATAAATCAGGAAAATTATTACGAATCCATAATCCACTATCATCTTGGTCAGATATAGTATATACACGTATTTTAGAAATTAATTTCTTGGCTACACTTTTACTTTTTGTTTTTCGAATTTTATGCAAAGCTTGTGCTAAAGTATTAACACCGCCCCAAGTAGATATCCATAATGGTCTTTCATCTTTTTCTTCTAATGTTTTAATAATTAACTCGGAACCTTCGGAATCCATACCATCACCAACACCAGTCATTCCATATTTAGGCAGACCATTTTTTACCAAACCCATTAATTTATCTTCGGTCGGATAGCCAGAAGCATGTTTGGTTAAGTTATCATAGACTTTACCATAACCACGAATTACTTTGCGGATAAATTCTGGACTAATTTTAGTGCGATACCAGCACGATGTAGTCGCTACAATTCCTTTAATATCAATTTCATTGGAGTATAATAATAAGCGAACCATTGATTGGGTATCATCTGGGTCAGCTTCAAAATCAGTTAAAATAATTACGCGTTGTTTTGAATTTTCTTGCGCCAAACATGATGTCTGAATACTTATAAATAATAAAATAGCTGTAAAGAATATTCTCTTCATTAATTAATCTAGTTTAAGTTATGAAATTGGACTATTAAAATTCATTGGAAGTAGTTACCATATTTATGTAAATATGCTGATAATAGACCAATTTAAACCAAAATATTAGAGAATAAAACAAATTAAGAGAAACATGTACACCAGCTAATTGTTAAAGCCTTAAGTGTTATTTAAAGTTAGAATCTATACTCGAATGGATTGTAATAAATTTGAAATATGATGATAACATTTTTATAAATGCTAGAAACAAAACAAGAAATGAAATTCTACTTTAAAAGGAAATAGTAAAGTTTTTACGTCGAATTAATGTTTAAACAAAATTAGGCTTAAAAAAATATTCACAATTATTTGTGACTCATGCAACCTTTGCTTTTCTACCTTGTCTTTCTAAACAGAAATAAAAAACAATCATCTAAAAAATCGAACAATCAATGTTTAAACAATCAATTATTTTAAAGCTGGTGGTAGTAGCCTTTCTGCTTTTGGGCACTGTGGTTAGTGCTCAAAACAGTTATACTATAAGCGGTACCATTACAGATGCAAGTAATGGTGAAACCCTGTTTGGGGCTTCGGTATTTCTAAAGGGTACAACCATAGGTGTAGTCACCAACGAATATGGTTTTTATTCCATAACGGCCGCAGAGGGCAATTATACTTTGAATATATCGTATATGGGATATTCCGAGGTTAATGAAGAAATTACTTTAGAGCGTGATCAAAAATTAGATTTTGAAATATCTGAGTTCTCTACTACTCTAGAAGAAGTGGTGGTTACGGCTGAAGAACCAGAGCGAGCACTGTTACGCAAACCAGAAATGAGTGTCGCTAAAATGAATATTGCTACCGTAAAACAAATGCCCGTGGTTTTGGGCGAGGTAGATATATTAAAGTCCCTACAAATGCTTCCAGGGGTTACCAATAATGGCGAGGGTACCGGTGGTTTTCATGTACGAGGTGGTGCTGGGGATCAAAACTTAGTCTTGCTCGATGAGGCTATTATTTACAATACCTCACATATGTTTGGTTTCTTTTCGGTTTTTAATGCAGATGCCATAAAAGATGTAAAACTTTACAAAGGTGGTATACCTGCTCGTTTTGGAGGTCGCGTTTCTTCAGTATTAGATGTACGCCAAAAAGATGGTAACAATAAACGTTTTGAAGCTACGGGCGGTATTGGTATAATATCGAGTCGTCTTGCATTAGAAGGTCCATTATTTAAAGAAAAAGGATCTTTTATTGTCGCTGGTAGACGCTCTTATGCTGACCTTATATTAAAAGCAGCAGGTGAAGACAATAGTGTTAGTTTTTATGACCTGAACTTAAAAACCAATTACAATATAAACGATAATAACAAATTATATTTGTCTGGGTACTTCGGCAGAGATGCCTTTGAATTGGGTGATAATTTTGCTAGTAGTTACGGTAACTCTACCGGTAACTTACGTTGGAATCATATTTTTAATGAGAAACTTTTTTCAAACCTATCAGCTGTTGTTAGTAAATACGATTATGATTTAGGTATTACGGCTGCTGAATTTGATTGGATATCATCCATAAGCAATTACAATTTAAAATATGACTTGAAGTATTATTTTAGCAACAATTTTAAACTTGACTTTGGTGCTAGTGGTATTTATTATGATTTTAATCCAGGGCAGATTATACCGACTTCCGATACATCAGAAGTGAACGCGTTAACCTTAGATAGTAAAAAGGCTTTTGAAAGTGGCATATATGTTAACGCAGAACATAAACTTTCCGAAAAATTGAATGCGCAGTATGGACTTCGAGTAAGTGGTTTTACTCGTTTTGGCGGGCAAGCAATGGTTGATTATGCCAACGACCAACCAGTAGTGTACAACCCAACTTTAGGTATTTATGAACGCGGCACTGCTGTGGGAGAGACGGATTATGCGAAAGGAGATGCTATTGAAAGTTTTACCAATTTTGAACCTCGCGCTTCTTTAGCTTATACCTTAAATGAAAATTCATCATTAAAATTAGGCTTTTCAAGAGCAGCACAATACATACATTTATTATCGAATACGGCCTCAGCAACTCCTTTAGATGTATGGACGCCTAGCGGTGAATTTGTAAAACCGCAGTTATCAAATCAGTATGCTTTCGGGTATTTTAGAAATTTTAAGGATCAGGTTTATTCTATGGAAGCAGAAGTGTATTATAAAAACACAGATAATAGAATTGATTATATAGATGGTTCAGAGTTAATAGGACAAAATACAATTGAAACGGAAATCTTAAATGGGGAATCTCGTGCCTACGGATTGGAGCTTTTATTTCGTAAAAATGAAGGTAATTTCACAGGTTGGATAGCATATACCTTATCAAAATCAGAACAACGAACACCAGGAGGTACTGCAGGTGGATTAGGAATTAATGATGGTAAATGGTACAATACACCGTATGATAGAACTCATGATATTTCAATTTCTGGAGCATATAAGTTGAATGACAAATGGAGTTTTGGCACCAATCTTGTTTTTCAAACAGGGCGCCCAGTAACGTATCCTAATGGGCAATATGAATATGAAGGTTTGTCTATTGCGAGTTACGCACCAAGAAATTCAGATCGTTTACCTGCATATCATCGATTAGATCTATCAGTCAACTATAAACCTAATCGAAAACCTGAAAAACGATTTAAAGGTGAATGGGTTTTGGGTATTTATAATGCCTATAATCGTAAAAATGCAGCTTCCATTTCTTTTGGTCAGAACATAGAAACGGGTGCTAATGAAGCAACTAGAACTGCTATTTTCGGAATGGTACCTTCATTAACCTATAATTTTAAATTTTAAGAAGATGAAAAACTATATTAAATTGACAGTACTATTTGTAGTAGTTGCATTCGCTTCGTGTACCGATGTTATTGATGTACCCGTGCAAACCGCTGAAGCCAGATTGGTGATTGAAGCTTCTTTAGATTGGGAAAAAGGTACAGCTGGCAATAATCAAACTATTTCTTTGCGCACGTCTACAGCATTTTTTGAAACCAACAATAATACGGCTGTTACCGGTGCTACTGTAACCGTAACTAATGATGCTGACAATACACAGTTTGTATTTGTGGACCAAAACAATGGTGATTATACCACAGATGAATTTGTACCGGTATTGGATCAGTCGTTTACTTTAGAAGTTATTTATAATGGAGAAGCTTATACTGCTACCGAAACTTTAAATCCGGTGCCAGAAATTTTGAATATTTATCAGGGTATAGAAGATGGTTTTGATGATGAGGAATTAGAAGTACATGTTGTTTTCCAAGACCCACCTGAAGAAGGAAATAATGTGTTTTTTAAGTTTCAGAATCAAGGTGATTTGTTACCTACCTTAGAAGTTGGTGATGATAGATTTGTAAATGGAAACGAAATAGATTGGTGGATAGAACTGTTTGATGATGAAGAAACCGATGAATTGGAATCTTTTCAACCCGGTGATATTGTGGATGTAGAAATGGCAGCGATTTCAACAGCGTATAAAGATTATTTAGAAATTCTGATTAGTCAAGTCGGAGGCGTAGGACTTTTTGAAGCTACACCAGTTGCTGTAAAAGGTAATTGTGTGAATCTTACCAATCCTGATAATTATGCACATGGATATTTCAGACTAACTGAAGTAAATAAGTTCAGTTATACGTTTGAATAGTATTTGGTTTTATTATTTAAAGTGGGTTATTTCTTTAGCGGAATAATCCACTTTTTATTTGAGCTTATTTTACCACCATATTACAAAGAACTTTTCAAAATCAGTATCTGATTTTTTTATCCACACCATGGGGGCTTTTTTTTGTAGCATTTTAAAAGTTATGTTTATCACTATATCTTCATGTGACGACCATTCTACAGCTTTATGGGGTTCTAGCACCCATTCAGATTTTGTTGGAATATAGTATTGAAAAGTTTTAAATACGCCTTTTTTGAATTCATCTAAGCGTAGCCAATACCCACTAATACAATTTTGATTTAATGGGTGAATTGTTTCAATACCAGTATCAAACGGTTTAAATATTTGGCCTTTAAAACAAGCTTGATGTACTATGTCCGTATGGTTGATATTATTTTCTTGTAGTGCCTGCGCCCCTTCAACTGAGTGTAATAATTGAAATTGTTTGTTCTTTATTTTTTGAATTTTAGCAAAGAAGGCATCCCGATTATTTGGCCCAATTAAACTGTGAATAGGATCTGAGATATCCGGATTGATGATGTAGAATTTATAGGTTAATTCTACATGAATTATTTTGCCTTTCGCGGTGTCATTCAGTATAAAATCAATTTCACCTAGTGTTTGTTTATTTCTATATATAGGTAGGTTATGTAATAACACTTCATAGCCTTTCGAGTAATCTAAGAGCTGTTTACAAATATATTCCATTTGATGCCCTATACGGATATTTTGAGGAATAGGAGTGGGGGTGAAATTGGATAATTCCACATCGGGAAACTCAAATTGTTTCACTCCAAATTGCTCGGTATCCCATAAGGGCGGTGTGTTTAAGAATCCCGTACATTGTTTTTCTAGAAAATGATCTTCCATATAGTAAACTGAGTTTGTTAATTTACAGCAATTTTACCGACCAAGGGAACTGAACAATATGAAAGTGCTTAAAGTTAACTTTTCCTAAAAAGCAAGATTCTCAAGCTCAAATATCTTAAATTTATACTATGGCTATGACGACAAGACAAGGATTTCGGTTTACACCATACGAAGCCCCAGAACAAACACCCTTTGAAAAGCTATTTGAGATTTTTCAGGAACTGATTACACATACATCTGGCGATTTTGATGAGGCTATTGATTGGTTGCACGAATTAGATAAAGAATACGAGTTAACTACTGATGAATATACCATTGATGATTTTATTGAAGAATTAAAAGCTAAGGGCTTTATTCAAGAAGAATTTGAAGATGATGGCGATGCTTCAGGCGAAGAAGGGGATGATGATGGCGACGAAACTAAAAAGGGGGTAATTTCAATTACCGCTAAAATGGAACGTATTATTCGCCAACATGCTTTGGATCAAATTTTTGGCAAATTAAAAAGGAGTGGTGCTGGTAATCATAAAACAGGAAAATCTGGCCAAGGAGATGAGCATACGGGTGATATGCGTGAATACCGTTATGGCGATGGTTTAGAGCATATTTCGATGACCGAGAGTTTGAAAAATGCACAAATAAATCACGGCATTGGTAGTTTTCAATTGGATGAAAATGATCTTGTTGTTGAAGATACCCAGCACAAGGCTCAGATGAGTACCGTTTTAATGATAGATATTAGCCATAGTATGATTTTATATGGTGAAGATCGAATTACACCTGCAAAAAAAGTAGCCATGGCTTTGGCAGAATTAATTACAACACGCTACCCGAAAGATACACTTGATATATTGGTTTTTGGAAATGATGCTTGGCCTATTACTATTAAAGAATTACCGTATTTAAAAGTAGGTCCATATCATACCAATACTGTTGCTGGTTTACAATTAGCGATGGATATGTTACGAAGAAAGCGAAATACGAACAAGCAAATTTTTATGATAACCGATGGTAAACCTAGTTGTTTGCGATTATCCGATGGTACCTATTATAAAAATAGTGTTGGCTTGGATGATTATATTGTTGAGAAATGCTACAACATGGCTCGCCAAGCGCGAAAGTTACATATTCCGATTACGACTTTTATGATTGCACAGGATCCTTATTTGATGAAATTTATTCGTGAGTTTACAGAGGCGAATAAGGGGAAAGCATTTTTTACAGGATTAAAAGGTTTGGGAGAAATGATTTTTGAGGATTACGAAAGTAATCGAAGAAAAAAGTTGAAATAGTAGTACTAGCACAATAAGTCTAAATAAAAGACTAAAACTAAATGGGCGCAAAAAATAGGTTTTGGTACCAGAAAAAGAGAATATGGTTTTTGCTATTCTTTGTTCTCTGTACAGGTTTATTTGTTTCTACTTTGCCAAAAGAATTACCTCGTAATTTGGGGTATTTGGCAAAGGCATACTCAGAACCAGAAATTGCAGAAGGCGCATTGGCAATTGCTACAAAAGACCCTAAAATAATTGCCTTATTGGGAGAATTGGAACCCATGCATACATTTGATATGGTTGAAGGTTCCGTTGGGTATTCTAAAACAGGGGATTCTGTGGCAATAACCATTGGAGTACGTGGGGATAAAAAAGAGATAAAGATTCGTTCTAACATGGACGTGTTAGCACAAAAAATAAATGGAAAATGGGAGTATTTAAATATACAGGTCCGTATTAAAGGACCTATAGAATTGAAGCAAACCATTCCTATTTTAAAAAAATAATTGCAAAAAAAGCTTATGAGTTTAAAACATAAAGAAATTACCACTTTAAAAGAATTAAAAGCAGCAGGTTACAAGAGTAAATCGATAAAAGATGAATTGCGTGATAACCTTCGTGAAAATATTAAAACAGGTAAAGATAGTTTTGAAGGTGTTTGGGGTTATGAAGACAGCGTAATACCAGAACTTGAACGGGCAATTCTTTCCCGCCATAATATTAATTTATTAGGATTACGTGGTCAAGCGAAAACCCGTTTAGCAAGATTGATGGTTAATTTATTGGATGAATACATTCCGGTAGTGTCTGGTTCTGAAATTAATGATGACCCATTGGCACCAATGTCAAGGTTTGCTATAGAATTAATTAAAGAAAAAGGTGATGACACGCCGATTTCTTGGTTGCATAGAAGTGAGCGTTTTTACGAAAAGCTAGCTACTCCCGATGTTACTGTTGCTGATTTAATTGGTGATGTAGACCCAATAAAGGCTGCGAATTTAAAATTATCGTATGCGGATGATCGTGTTATTCATTTCGGAATGATACCACGTGCAAACCGATGTATTTTTGTGATTAATGAATTGCCCGATTTACAAGCACGGATTCAGGTTTCGCTGTTCAATATTTTAGAGGAAGGAGATATTCAAATTCGAGGATTTAAACTTCGATTACCTCTTGATTTACAATTTGTTTTTACTGCTAACCCAGAAGACTATACGAATAGAGGGAGTATTGTAACTCCACTTAAAGATAGAATAGGATCACAGATTTTAACGCATTATCCTGATGATATAGAAACGGCACGTAAAATTACCGAGCAAGAATCTAATCTGGATCAACGCCAAACAGATGCAGTTTATGTGCCAGATTTAGCGAAAGATTTATTAGAGCAAATAAGTTTTGCAGCTCGAGAAAGTGAATATGTAGACGCTAAAAGTGGAGTAAGCGCAAGAACTAGTATAACGGCTTTTGAAAATTTATTAAGTGCTGCTGAACGTAGAGCACTTTTATCTGGTGCGGATAGTACATCGGTTAGATTAAGTGACTTTTTAGGAGTAATACCGTCAATTACTGGTAAAATAGAATTGGTTTATGAAGGAGAGCAGGAGGGAGCTGATGGTGTTGCAGCAATACTCATTGATGATGCTGTAAAAATGCTTTTTCCAAAATATTTCCCAGCAATAAATAAGTTAGAACGTAAAGATGCAGAAACGCCATACGACGGATTGTTATCTTGGTTTTTTCAAGAAAGTCAAGGTTTCGAATTATTAGATGATTTTACAGATGAAGAATACAAGCGAGCCTTAGATGGAATTCCGGAGTTGAGTATCCTCATAAAAGAATACCAACCAGATTTTCCGAAAGAAGATATTTATTTTTTAAAAGAACTTCTAATTTGGGGCTTGGTTGCATTTAAAAAGTTGAGCAAACAACGTTTTGCTGAAGGATATCAGTTCAACGATCTGTATGGTAGTTATATTAATGATTTATAGCGAACGCAAAATTATAGATATCAAAAAGCCCTTCAATTTCTTGAAGAGCTTTTTTTTTCATAGCAATTTATTTTCCCTAAACTTGTTGGTAAGAAGGCAAATTGAAAATAAAAGAACTTCCTTCTTTCGGTTTACTCAATACCGTAATTGTAGTATCGTGTAACTCCATAATTTTCTTAACTATTGCCAGTCCCAATCCTGAGCCTTGCTTTTTCACATTTTTATCAACTTGTTTATAGCGGTCGAAAATAAATGGTTGTTCATTTACTGGTATTCCCGTGCCTGTATCTGTAATATTGATTTCGATATTCTTACCTTTTTTCTGTAAAGAAAGGGTAACCACACCATTGGTTTCAGTATATTTCAAGGCGTTTTCGATTAGATTCTGCAGTGCCCTTTCTACCAAACTTACATCAGCAAAAACCATACAATTTTCTTGAGGATTCTCTAATTGAAGACGAATCGATTTTTTTTCAGCTAAGACTTTAAATTTTGCAATAAGGTCATACGATAATTCAGTAATTGAAAAAGGTTCTTTCACTGGCACCACTTGCTCCGCCTCGAGTTTAGAATACTCAAATAATTGATTAATCAGTTTCGAAAGTCGATCAACATTGTCATGTGTAATTTGTAAATATTCTTGCTTTTCGGTTTCAGTTAGTGTATCGCGTTTCATCTGCAGTGTTTCAATATACCCTTTTAAAATTGCCAAAGGTGTTCGTAAATCGTGCGAAACATTTGCAATCAATTCCCGTCGCAGTAAATCTACAGATTGCATTTTGTCAATATTACCAACGATAGTGTCGGCCATTTCGTTAAAAGAATTTGCAAAAATTGCAATATCTGATTTATCTGGATTTTCAATTCTAGCATCGAGATCACCTTCTTGAAACTTTCGTACTGTATTCGTAATTAAACGTAAATTCTTAGTCAAAAACCAAATTGCCAATAATCCTATAAGTGAAGTAAAAAGCATCGCTAATATAGTAGCACCGGTGCCTAATTTAGCGAAATACTGTCCCATAAGTGTATCACTTACTTCCTGAAACTTCTTACCAGCAAGAACAATATATACATATCCTTTTCTACCATCAACTGAATAAGGTGCTGCTGAAAATATTTTTTGTGTATCTGGATTAATAGGGTCATCACCTAAAACAAACGCTTTACCTTTTGTATCAATAAACGTTTTAATTGGAGTTAATGAAACACTTTTAGTTGACGCACCAGCATCATGATCCAAAACTACCGAATACAATATTTCACCGGTATCATTAAGTAAATACACTTCGATACCTTGATTTACGGCCATCATATCATGCATTAAATCACCAAACAATTCTTTATTAACACTCCCGTCTTCTAGAAAAGGGGAATCATTTTTAAATTTTTCAGCAATAACATGGTTCGCTACATCAGCATTTAGTCGTTGGGTAGTTTCTTGATTGTGTTTTGTAGCAAAGTAATTTGTGATTAAAATATAAGAAGCCCCCATGAGCAAAACCAATAGAATAAATGCAGCCCAAAGCTTTTTAATCAATTTTGGTGTTAATGTTTTTTCTGACTTGCTCATAATACAATGTCTTCATTAAATTTATAACCAACACCCCAAGTAGTAAGTATATAGGTAGGGTTGGCCATATCTGATTCTATCTTCGCTCTTAATCTATTAATGTGTGAATTAACAGTATGCTCATATCCTTCAAAATTATAACCCCAAATAATATTCAATAATTCGGTACGTGTATAATTTCTTCCAGGGTTCGATGCCATAAGCACGAGCAGCTCAAACTCTTTTGGAGAAAGTTCTATCCGTTGATCATTTAATAGAACCTTTCGTTTTTCAATATCCACTAACATGCCTTCAACTGAAATAGAAGCAGAATTTTTGGTGCTAGTTTGCTTAATATCCGTTCTACGCATTACGGCTTTAATTCTAGCTAGTAATTCTCTAATACTAAATGGTTTAGTAATATAATCATCAGCACCAATTTCAAGACCAAGTACTCGATCTATTTCCTCGGATTTTGCGGTAAGCATAATAATTGGAGTGTTTTTTTCTTTACGTAATCGCTTACATATTTCAATACCATCCATAGACGGTAAAGTTAAATCTAGAATAATAAGGTCATAATCGTTATCTAAGGCCATCTTTAATCCTAGTGCACCATCCGTCGCTTTTGAAGTGGTATAGATTAAATCTGTCAGGTGAATTTCCAGAAGTTTAATGATTTCTGGATCGTCTTCTATGATGAGTATTTGCTTCATAATTTATTGATTACGAAAGAAGTTAAAAAGTATCACATAGATATCACAAGTAACTTTTAAAAGTTAAAATGCACATTATCTAAGGAAAACTACGCTTTTCATGTGATAGATTAAAAGGAAAGCTTTAACAATAGTCGATTAGGTCACAAAACCCTAACAAGATTGAGATAAAAGTTTAAGTTTTCGTGACTCTGGCAAATTGTTAAAGGACTTAGTTTGTGGAAATAATCCTAAAAACAATTGAAAATGAAAAACTTAAGAACATTTCGCAGCTTAATTGTAATTGCTGCAGTTGCACTACTGTATTCTTGTGATGAGGACGCACCAATTGAAAACATTACAGAAGCCCAAAAGACTGAAACTGAAGCAACCGCGGAACCAGAAACCGAAGCAGTAACAGAAGCGGAAGTAATGGAGGAGCTAGAAACAACATCTTTTAATATTACTATTAAAAATGTAGTCCAATATTTAAGTGCTACAGTTTTTAATATGGATAATACAGCTACCGAACCCGGACCTGTTCCAGATGCGGGTTGCTTTTTTACCATCGATCTTAAAGCTGCCGCCCCAGGAGGTAGGGTTAGTTTTGCTACGATGTCTGTAGTATCTAACGATTGGTTTTTTGCTCCAAAAGCTGAAGGAATCGCCCTATTTGAAAATGGAATGCCCGTTACTGGAAATGTAACTGATCAGGTCTATTTGTGGGATGCAGGAGTAGAGGAAGAAGACCCTGCTACTAGAACATCTGAGCCAGATGGCGCTACTGCTGGTGAACCTGACGATGACAATACAGTTAGAATTGTAACTACTGATGTGGCTGATTTCATTGAAGTATACCTTTCTTATGATGAAGCAACTATGACATTTTCATTAAAAATTGAGAATGTAAGAGGTAATAAAGTAGAAACCAATCCTATTGTTATCACACCAGGTATCGCTGTGGTTCATGCACAAGACAATGCATTATTTGCTCCGGGATACCCTGACGCGGGTCATGGATTAGCAGAAATTGCATTAAGAGGGAATCCTTCTAATTTATACGAATGGTTAACAGCTACTTGCGATACAGGTGCACCACTACGTATGTCCTCTTCATTTACTGTACTAGCACCAGGAATTGTTTATGCTTATAATACAGCTACCGATCCAGTATTTACCCAAGGTGAAGCAGCGATGATAACCAGTGGTATTGAGGAAATAGCAGAAGACGGAAATGCTACCATAATGTATGATTACATTACTAACGATTTGGTTATGCCAGTTGCAAAAAGTAATGAAATGGCACCAGTGGGACCAGGTGGTAGTTTAACCTTTACCTTGGAGGCACCCGTAGGTTATAAACTCGGTTTTAACACCATGTTTGTTTTTAGTAATGATTGGTTTATAGCAGCTGATAATGGTGGTTACCATTTATTTAATGGTGATGGCACACCAAGAACGGGGTATGCAGCTACACATCAGGCTTATTTGTTTGATGCAGGTACCGAAGTTGATCAACCTGTAGGTTTGGGTATGGATCAGGCACCATTTCAATCAGGCCCAAATACGGGTGCAGCTGATGATAATAATATTATAAGAAGAGTAATGCAAATTGAAGACATTCAATATGGAAAAGGAATAATAGAGTCTTATGAAGGAGTGGCAGGGCATCCAGACCTTAGGGGAGGTTATAACCTAGTACAAATTAGTATTGAAGCAAACTAGATCATTCTTCATTATAATTTAATTAAAGACCTTGGCAGATAGCCAAGGTCTTTTGCTTTATACACATTAGCTGAAATATAGCTATGAATCATTTATGATGGTAATTATCACAAATTTATCCCGTAAAAGCACTGATTGTTTACTTATCTGTGACACCATTGTAATCTCGCCATAGTTAGTTTGTATCATAATTAAAACAAACAAAATGATAAATCTAAAATTTAAAATAGGCATGTTAAGTATTGCGCTTGCCTTAACTTCAATTTCTTGTAGCACGGACGATAACAACAACACTCCGACTGTAACAACTTCTAATTTAACAGTAAACCTGACTGGTTTGGAAGATCTTGGATCTGAATATTTATATGAGGGTTGGGTAATAGTTGATGGAGCACCGGTATCTACAGGAACATTTTCTGTTGATGCTAATGGAAGCCCTTCACAATCCCAATTTGAAATGGAAAGTCAAGTATTAAGCGATGCAACTACTTTCGTACTTTCAATAGAGCCGAACCCAGACCCATCTCCTGCACCGGCTGATACTAAGATTTTTGCTGGTGACTTCGATGGGAATACTGCTAGCTTGGGTACTGGAACCGTAGCTCCTTCATTTGAAACGTTATCAGGTAAATTCATAATTGCTGCACCAACAGGAACTGGTGCAGAAAACGAGACCTACAGCGGAGTATGGTTTTTAGACAATAGTTCTGGTAGCGCTGTTGCCGGTCTTGAATTACCAGTTTTAGAAGCAGGTTGGAAATACGAAGGTTGGGTAGTTGTTGATGGAGTTCCATTAACAACCGGAACTTTTACCTCGGTATCAGGTTCAGATGAAGGCGCTCCTTTTAGTGGAGAGAATCCTGGTCCCATGTATCCTGGTGAAGACTTTCTCCAAAATGCTCCTGAAAATGTAGATTTCCCAACTGATGTTAGAGGAAAAATTGCAGTAATAAGCATAGAACCTTTTCCAGATAATAGTCCAGCTCCGTTCACTTTAAAGCCATTAGCGGGCATGGTGGCAGAAGATGCGATGGGAGTTCAGGAAATAGTGAATAATGTAACGGCTAGTTTCCCAAGTGGTTCTGTAACGAGATAATTAAGTTGATTACGATTTTTTTCTACTAGTTAGAATTATAAAAAAACTCCGATAGTCTGTACTATCGGAGTTTTTATTATTTAATAGTACTTGGAGCGTTATTCCCAAGAATCAATATGTTGGTTCATATCATCAAATTCGTATTCACCAACTTTATCTTTTCGATACTTAATAGCTAACAAAGTTAAACCGATAAGTGTTATATATAAGATTAGTATTAGTATGCCAACAGGTATAAAAGTACCAGGTATAACATGATTTTCGTATTGCCCATAACTAAAAAGAATAGAAAGTGTACTGAAGAATTTAAAGACATACACCACCATAATAGCATACAGGGCATATTCCAAATTTCTCATTTTAGGATCAGCAACTTCTTCCTCTTTTATTTTGAACCATAGTACATAAAGGAATCCAAAATGTACTAAGGTTAATATTGGAAAAATATAATTATCAAATTTAAAGAAGTAGAACTTATTGGTGTATAAACCGTAAAAATTGAATATAATCAATAGAGCCAAAATCGACACAGTCATCACTAATATGCGTTTCCACGGCAATATTCGTAAAATTGAATTCATAGTAAAGTAGGTTTTAAGGCTTGGGGGACCTTGTGGTTTGTTTTAGAAAACGTGCCCATATAACGTTTATTTTATTTTTTCGACAAAGTGCGTAAATGTAAGATTTTACGCTAAAACAGTACAATAAACGGTCTCTTTATCGTCAAGGGGTTAATAAAAAAGGGTACTTTACAAATTTATTATAATAACCATTGTTTGCTATCTGATAGTCTAGCAAAAAAGACAAGAGCTACCGCAATAATAATAACCATAATCGGTAGTAACATCGCTGTTCCACCATAAACTTCATAGGTATTACTAAGGAACTTCATATATATTTGTTGTCCGATAACACCCAAAAGTGATACTAATAAAACAGGTCGCGCCCATTTTTTTCTCATCAATAAAAAAATTGAACCTAAAGCACCCGCCCATACGGCTATTGCGTAGGCAGCTGTAGCCCATGCAGGCTGTGATTCGTGAAGTTCGCGCTGTGCTTGAGTCAAAGCTTCTAAATCTTCAATAGACATAAAAGCATCGCTTAAGTAAGCGGCTACACCCATTAAATTCCATAATAGTGCTAAAATAGAGATAATCCAAAACCATATAGGCGGTTTTATTCTTGAGGTATTTTCCATAAAATTGGTTTTAGCTGGTTAAAGTATCTACAAAATACAAAAAATTGATTTAGTTTCGACTTATTGCACAATCATCTATCTTATGAGTGATAAATATGTCTATTATTTGGTTCGAATTCAATTTCTTGGTTTTCGGTTTAGCGGATGGCAAAAGCAACCGAAACAGAAAACTATTGAAGGGATGCTTTTAAAAACTTTAAAATTTGTATTACCAAATAGGAAGCTAAAGGTATTGGGAGCTGGTAGAACGGATGCTAAAGTATCATCTTTAAATGGTGCATTTGAGATATATTTAGAAGGTGAACCAATTGAAGACTTAACAGCCTTTACTGAAATATTTAACATTAACTTACCGTCTGATATTAAAATAGTTAATATTGTTAATAAGAATAAAAACTTTAATATAATAAAGGATGTTGAATCTAAAGAATATGTTTATTTATTCTCTTTTGGAGAAAAGAATCATCCTTTCGCTGCACCCTTTATTACAAACATTCAAGAAGAATTAAATCTCACATTGATGCAGGAGACTGCAAAGTTGTTTGTGGGAAAGAATGATTTTTCGGCATATACTGTTAAACAAGGCAAGAACAAGAATAACATACGAGTAGTGACAGCATGCTGCATCAAAGAAAATGAACTTTTAGAAGCTAATTTTTTTCCTGAAAAGAGTTACGCCTTACACATTAAGGCCAATGGATTTGTTCGCTATCAAGTTCGCATGATAATGGGGGCACTTATTCAATTAGGTAAAGGTGAAATTGAATTAAGTACTATTCAAGAATCATTAAAATCAGATAACTCTATTCAATTCACCTATGTAGCTCCTGGTTCTGGACTATTATTGAATCAATTAGACTTTAAAGAATAATTTATGATTAATCGAAAAGATTAGAAGATAAGTAACGATCACCACGGTCGCATATTATGGAAACGATAGTGCCACTTTCTAGTTTTTCAGCCAAACGCAAAGCAACTGTAGCAGCGCCACCACTACTCATCCCTGAAAATATACCCTCTTCAATAGCTAGTTTTTTTGCCATGGAAATTGCATCTTCACGACTCACTTCAAACACTTGATCTATTTTACTTTTATCAAATATTTTAGGTAAATATTCTTCAGGCCATTTTCTTATTCCAGGAATACTACTACCATCAGTTGGCTGAACCCCAACAATTTGTACTTTAGAATTTTGCTCCTTTAAATATGTAGAAGTCCCCATTATAGTACCCGTTGTACCCATAGCAGAAACAAAATGTGTGATTTCACCTTTGGTATCCTTCCATATCTCAGGCCCAGTAGTTTTATAATGCGCTTTCCAATTATTATCGTTGGCAAATTGATTAATCATCACATAGCCTTCCTCGGTAACTTTCTTTTCGGCATGATCTCTTGCACCTTCAATTCCTGTGTCTGCTGAAGTTAAGGTTACCTTTGCTCCATACGCACGCATCGTTTGTATGCGCTCTTTCGTAGCATTTTCAGGCATAACAAGTTCTATGTCTAAGCCGTAAATTCCAGCTATCATTGCTAATGCTATACCAGTATTTCCACTAGTTGCTTCAATTAGTTTACTGTTTTTGTTAATCGAACCATCTTCAAGTCCACCTTTAATCATATTTAGTGCAGCTCGATCCTTTACACTACCTCCAGGGTTATGACCTTCTAACTTAAATAACAGTCTAACATTAGGATTTGTATTTAAAACTTTTGATTCGACCAAGGGAGTATTTCCTATTAGGTCTAAAATAGAATTAGGCATTCGGAAGTGTTTTTATTTTTATTTCTGGTGTATGAAATACAGTTGAATGGGGTGGGACAGAGGCCGTAATCCATGCATTACCACCAATTATACTATTCTCCCCAATAACTGTCTCTCCACCTAAGATAGTGGCATTAGCGTAAATGGTTACATTATTTTCTATAGTTGGATGGCGTTTAGTTTTCTGTAAATGCTTGGCGACATATAGTCCACCTAAGGTGACACCTTGATAAATTTTCACATTATTTTTAATAATAGCGGTTTCACCAATAACAATACCGGTACCATGATCCACATGAAAAGAACTACCAATTGTGGCACCTGGATTTATATCTACCCCAGTTTGTCTGTGCGCATATTCAGTCATTAAACGTGGTACTAACGGAAAACCTTCTAAAAACAGCTCATGAGCCAATCTATAAATTGCAATGGCATAAAAACCAGGATAAGCCATATAAACCTCTTCAATTGATAAAGAAGCTGGGTCGCAGTTAACAGTAGCTTCAGCATCTAGATTAAGGCTTTCAAGAACTTCCGGTAGCTTTATCACATAATTATCCCATAATTTCTTACAAGGCTTATCCACTTCCCAACATGCTAACTGAACAAGTACATCAAATTCTTGTTCAAGTTTATCCAAATTCTCATCAACGGGCGTATCTATATCAAAGAGTGTATAAAAAAGGAGATTTGTAAAAGATTCAACCCTTTCTTTAAGTGCAAAACACAAATTTGGTTGTTTCTTATGTTTATTAATGCTATCAACTATTGACTGACGATTCATAATATTACTATTGTATTTCAAAATTAACCATTAATTCAAAACATATCTCTTGAAAAGGTTAACTTTAGCTTAAAGTAAACTTCTAATAAACGAAAATCGCTAAGATTTCTAAGTTTTTGGTGTGCTTGGCTATATTTCATTTAAATAATCATCTTTAGACGAATGAAGAACGACATCCTTACTTCCGACATATTTAACTTTTTAAAACAGCTAGAAAAGAACAACAATAGAGATTGGTTTGCGGAAAATAAAACAAATTTTAAAGTACATGAATCCAATTTTAAGGGGTTTATGAATGAATTAAAAGTTCGGTTATCTACGCATGATGATATAGAGAAAACTAAAGTTTTTAGAATTTATAGAGATGTTAGGTTTTCTAAAAATAAGACCCCCTACAAAACAAACTTAGCGGGATCTTTTAGTAGAAGTGGAGCTAAACTTAGAGGTGGTTATTATGTTCACCTTCAGTCTAATAAAAGTTTTATAGCCACTGGTTTTTGGCAGCCTAATAAAGAAGATTTATTCCGTATACGCAAAGAATTAGAAACAGATGCTGATGAGTTTAGAGAGGTTATATCCAATAAGAATTTAAAGAATTACTGGGGTGATGTAGTAGGTGATGAGCTAAAAACAGCACCAAAAGGTTTTGATAGAGAACATAAAGCAATTGACTTAATTCGAAAGAAACAGTACATTTTCACAAAACCTTTCTCTGATAAAGAGGTAACCTCAAAAGAATTTATTAATCAAATTGATGCATCATTTAAGTCCATAAGACCTTTTTTCGACTTAATGAGCGAAATTCTAACTACAAACCTGAACGGAGAGTCATTGCTAAAGTAAAACTTCTTTAGCTTCTAGTAGTTGCACTTGATCTTTTAAACGGTTTACCACCATATGCATCATTCGCTTATTTAGTTTAGAGGAATTTGTTATATAAAACTCATATTCTTCTTGGGTAAATTGACCAATTATCATTCCTTTTAGTGAATTTCTAAATTTGACATCCCGTTGTATTGCATTATCGATGAAAGTTAAACGCTTTTCAATTGATAATTGATAGAATGAATTTTTATGTTTTACGATATAATTTCGAAAGGCAGCAAGTAAAAGAAAGTTCTGTAGTTTAATGACCGGCCTAAGTGTGTTATTTTGAAAATGTTCTTCGGGCGACATGTCGTCAAACACTTTTATTTTGGCTATTTCTGGTCTTATTTTTAAAATATTTGTAGTCCGTTCATTCATTTTTACAAGAGTTTCTTAAAGATACAGGTTAAGCTATATGTGTTTACCACCAATACAGGCTAGTTTTCAACTAGGTTATGAACAAGATAAATATTTATTTTAAAATATTGAAAAATAACATTTTATAAAAAAAATTTAAAGTAATAGTTGAAGTTATTATTTGTAAAACATTTGTAATAACGGTATGTTTTTTTACTTTTTAATTAATCACACACAATTGAGTCGTACTTAAATATCGATTACCTTAAATTTGCGCATAAATAAATTCACGGGACATATTTAAAAAAAGAAGGCATGAGATTTCATACAAGAAAATGGGTAAAACCGGAAGATTTAAATGCAAATGGCACTTTATTTGGTGGTAAACTATTGGCATGGATAGATGAAGAAGCGGCCTTATATTGTATTGTTCAACTTGAAAACAAAAAAGTTGTAACGAAGTATATGTCCGAAATAAACTTCGTAAGTGCTCCAATACAGGGGGATATTGTGGAAATAGGTATAGAAATCGTAAAATTTGGCAGAACCTCCTTAACCTTGAAATCTGAAGTACGAAATATGATGACCCGTAAAACCGTAATAATGGTTGAAAATATCATTATGGTAAACTTGGGTATAGACGGCAAGCCTGCTGTACATGGTAAAACAGAAGTAGAATTTGTTAAGGATAGACTTTCTTAGTTGTCTCTAGCCTTGTATTTGCTTTGCAAGAGCCTGAACTTCATCCAAAACGCGTAATAAGTTACCACCCCAGAGCTTTTCAATTTCTTCTTTGGTATAGCCTCGCTTTACAAGTTCTAAGGTAACATTAAAGGTTTCAGACGCATCAGACCAACCATCAATACCACCGCCACCATCGAAGTCGGAACTGATACCCACATGGTTGATCCCTATTAGTTTCACCATATAATCGATGTGATTCACAAAATCAGCAACGTTAACTGCTGCAGGGACATCAGTTTTATTCTTAACTGCAGTTTTGCCGATACTCATTACATTTTGATAATTTTCTAAAAACGATTTTTGTTGAGCTTCTGTTAACGAACTATATTGTGATCGATCATACCAATCAATACCCAAGGAATCGGCCACTTGCTGATATACAGATTTCATATAATCTGCATGCTTATCATTCTTTTCGGTATTTAAATACGATGAAAATGCTACCGTTTGTACAACACCACCGTTTTCTTTCATTAATAATAATTGCTCATCATCAAGATTTCTGCTGTGATCACATAAAGCTCTTGCAGAAGAGTGTGATGCTATAATAGGTGCTTTTGATAAAGCAATCATTTGTTTCATAGATTTTTTTGAAGGGTGTGATACATCAATCATTATTCCTAACCTATTCATCTCTATTACAGCACTTTTACCCAAATTACTTAAACCATTATGTAACCACTCATCATTTTCTTCGCCAGTGTTAGAATCACAAAATTGACTATGTCCATTATGTGAAAGTGAGATATATCGTGCACCCAGTTTATGGTATTTTTCAATATTAGAAAGATTTTCACCAATCGGAAAAGCATTCTCTACCCCAATCATTGCAACTTTCTTGCCTTTTTTTATTAAGTCTTTAACATCTTTGGAGTTTAAAGCTAACCCAATTTTATCCGGAGCAATTTCTTCACAAAGTCTGTGAATAGCATTAAATTTGGCCATTGCATTCTCTTCAGCTTTTTTGTATCCTTTTTCATCCAAATCGCCCTGGCCGGTATAAACAATAAACCAAGCTACATCTAAACCACCTTCCTGCATTTTAGGAAGATTAATCTGAGTTTCCAGACGTTGTGTATAATTAATACTATCTGTAAAATTCTTAACATTTATGTCATCATGAGTATCAATTGTAATGACCTCATCGTGAATACGTTTTGCCCTTTCTTCGAGGCTTTCCTTCACCTCATTTGAACTAGATTTTGTTTTTTCATTACAAGAAATGATTAAAATCATACAGAAAAGTAGTACAGAATACCTCATAATAAATGGTTTAGACCTACAAATAAAGCCATTTGACAACAGAATGTAAAGGGTAGGTAACATTTAATTGTGATAAAAGTATTAAAAGGTGATTTTTGAGTAAACCAATCCCAGTAAACGTCAAGGTTTACATTAGGTGAGCGTCACCCAATCAAAATAATATTTTGATATTATTAAATATTAAAAATCAAGTCCCCCTTGAAAATCAACAACCTACTTTCACTCTTGGAGCGAATGGAATCTTTGCTCAGTGAATTCTCATTTGAAGAATTAAGCACTGAGGAAGCCGCGCATTTAAAAGAATCTTTTCAAACTTTTAAAACAGATTTACAGACAAAGGTTGATGATCCCACATTAATTATAAAGCCATCTAAAATTAAAATTTCGACTAAAAAGTCATCGAAAAACCAAACAAATGAAAGCAGCATAATTGCAAATGTTAGTCATGAAATTAGAACTCCGCTCAATGGTATAATTGGTTTTACTGATCTTTTAAAGGAAAGCCAACTCAATCCGAATCAGCTTATCAATGTTAATGCTATTCAAACTGCATCTAATTCGCTACTGGAATTAGTTAACGAATTACTCGAATATTCAAAACTGGCTTCTGGAAAAGAACAATTTCAAAAAATTGAATTCAATTTGTTTGGCTTAGTAAGAGATGTAATGTTTTTATGTAATACACTTATTGTAAATAAAAAAGTTGAACTTACTAGCAATATTAATGATGATGTACCTAAGGTCTTAATAGGCGACCCATCAAAGCTTACCCAAGTATTATTAAATATTATGGGGAATGCAATTAAATTCGTAGAGCAAGGCGAAGTTTCGTTGAATATTTCTTTGTCGAAATTGAAGAAAGGGAATGTTAATTTAGTTTTCAAAATAAAAGATAATGGCATTGGTATCTCCAAAGAGAAAATTGGCCAAATCTTTAAACCATATACGCAAGCTGATTCCGACACCTCCTATGAATACGGAGGAACCGGACTAGGTTTAAGTATTGTTAAGCAAATAATTGATCACCTAGGTGGATCAATTCATGTTAAAAGTAACCTAGGTAAAGGCACTACATTTAAATTTGTTATCCCTTTTTCCTCTGGGAAGAATAAGTTAATCCCAATTAAACCGGTAAAAACACAAAAGAACCTAAATGAATTAAAATCTATTTCGGGGCTTAATATATTGGTTTTTGAAGATAATGAGCTGAATAAGAGGTTGATAGAACAGCGTTTGAAGATTTGGAAATGTAATATGCATATTACCGAGAATGCAGAAGAGGGAATACATGTACTTGAAAATCAAATCATTGATGTAATTCTAATGGATTTGAGAATGCCCATTATGAATGGTTTTGAGATTACAAAACTCATTAGAAATAATAATAGTCAGCGAATTCGTCAAATTCCTATAATAGCTCTTACCGCAGATTACACCGTTCGAGATCAAGAAATGTGCAATGTTTATGGTATAAATGATTATTTATTAAAACCATTTAGTCCAGAGGAATTATTATCAAAAATTTTACAACATAAGAATCAGCCACTTACATCAGAGGAGAATAAGAAGCCACTAATAAAACAAGAAGGGGCAGTTTTTAATTCTACAGAACCTGTTAATCTTAACAATTTATATCAAGATAGTGGTGAGGACATGGAAGTATTATTAGATCTTGTTCGGTTATTTAAAAATAATGTAAGCGAATTTATTTTAAATGCTGAAGTACAAATTAGTGAGAAGGACAAAGATGGACTCTCATTTTCTGCTCATAAAATTAAGGCTGGAGTATTAATGGTCGAGGCCAATAGTCTAGCCAATACCATTTTAAGAATTCAGAATGAATGTAAAAATTCACCAGATTTTAAACATCTTGAATATTTACACTCGCGTTTTGTAACTGATTATAGAGAAGTTGACAAAGCGTTAGACGATGTCATTCGTAATTTAAAAAACAACTAAATGGCGAATCAAACACGCATTTTATTAGCTGAAGACGATGAGTTATTAGCTGCTTTGTTAAGACATCGTTTGGAGAAAGGTGGATATCAAGTAATTGTTAGTCGAGATGGTAAAGAAGTAAAAGAATATCTAAATCAATCGGTTCCTGAAATGATTATTTGTGATATCATGATGCCCTATTTCTCTGGTATGGAATTAATAGATTTTGTTCGTAATGAACTCAAATTAAATGTGCCAATTATCATTATTTCATCTGCAGGAAATGAAGAAAATGTTTTAAATGCATTTGAATTAGGCGCTAATGATTTTCTATCAAAACCTATAAGTCCCTCTGAGCTTTTAGTTCGGGTAGCCAAAGAATTGAAGAAAAACAAATTTGAAGCGAAGTAAAATAACATACTTTTTAAATCCACTTTTCGTATCACCAAAAATAGATACGGATTTGCTATGGATATTTACAATCACATTTGTTCTGCTATGTGTATTATATTTTGGTTTTATCTTCTTTTTTCGAAGCAAATTGTCACTCAGGTCTAATGTGGTTGAGAAGCGCAAAAAGGAGCTAACACCAATGATAGTGGAGTTTTTATTTCACGATGAAAGTTCAGACAAGCAAGAACAAACCGATTATGTGAATTTAAAAGTTGAGATACGTGAGTTAATAGAGAATACATTTAATAGAAAAGTCTTAATCGATATTCTAATGTACTTAAGAAAGGATCTTTCTGGCGCAACACTAAGCAAATTATTCAAGCTCTATCAAGAGCTTGGCTTGCATCATGATTCTTATAGGAAGCTAGATAGCTGGAAGTGGCAGAAAATTTCAAAAGGCATATTAGAACTTACTCAAATGAATGTTGAAGATTCGTATGTCTTCATTAAAAAATTCATTAACGACAAACGTTCTACAATCAGAAAACAAGCTGAAGTTGCCATTATTACCTTAAAAGAGGAGGGGTTAAATTATTTCTTGGACACTACAACTTATCGAATTTCGGAATGGCAACAACTTAAAATCTTAGAGGTTTTAATTAATAAGAAAAATTACCTGCCACCAAGTTTTAATCACTGGTTAATGTCAAAAAATAATGATGTAGTGCTTTTTGCACTTCGTTTGATGAAAAACTATAATCAGAATGATGGTAATGAAGCTTTAATTGAGTTATTAAAACATAAAAATTCAGATATAAAGATGGCGGCAATGTCTTGTATAAAAGAATTTCATGTAGTTGAAGCCTTGGAGAATTTAAAGCTAGTTTTTTGGAATAGTAAAATAGATGTGAAAATTGGTATTCTTGATGTTATAAGTTCGATTGGAGATAAAAATGAAATCAATTTTTTAGAATCAGTAGTTGCTAAAGAATCAAATTTCAATGTGAAGAGTAAATCATTGGCATGCATTAATATCATTGAGCCTATGAGTGTATTGCCTACAATTGACATACAAGCTGCGGGTGCCTTTTCAATTCCTAATAATTTACCTGTCGATACAAATGAAGATTTAATAGCAAGCAATAATGATACTAACATAAAAGGTGATAATATCAATTCTAATGAGCAATATGAGCCTAACGAAACCTCAATGCACACAAGCACAAAGTTGGATGATAAACCACCAATTGATTTTGATATTTCCGTAGAATCAAATTTAGATTTAAGTGGAACAAAAGAAATAAACGAAGCAATTGAATTAGAAGTGCATGATACAGAAATCAATAACAAAGAATCCCAAACCTTAGATGAATTTAATCTTGGGTTTTTGCCTTTTATAGTGTCTCAAAATTCCAACCTAGTATCACGATATAATCCAAATGAAAATTTAGAAATTACAAACGTTATTTCCGAAATAGAGGTCGATTTTGACGAACCTGAAAAGCTTCAACATCAATATTCACCACATGTTGAAATAGGTCAATTGGAATTATCTGAAAACAATTTAAGTGATTTTATTGCCGATTTCATACCAATAGTTATTCCAATTATAGAAAATAAAGCTAATACACCTCCAATATCCAAAGCTGTAAATCCAAATGAGTTAAATGTTGTTTATGTAGAATTAGGTTTAAATGCATCTGAGGCAAACAATTTAAATCAAAAGGCAGCAAAATACCTTACACAACAGAATTTTAATCAATTACCATCATCAATAAACAACATCGATATGAAAAACTTAAAAAATATTGAATGTGATGTAAATGAAGTAACAATCAATACTCCGGAATCTATTATTACTGAAACCTTAAATGATTTGGAAACTAGTCACAGTATGGTATCAGAAAATAAAGAAGAAAGGAGTGCTTTAGAATGGGTGTTAGATGAAAATGAGGCCCGTTTGGAAATGAAAGGTAAAATAAAATCAATTTTAAAGGAGCAAGATAAAACCGCATTTAAGCTACCTAGACCAATATTTTACACTGAACAACAAGCTAAAACAATGGCCTTGTTAGATGATATAGAAGCACTTGGCGATTCTCGAGAAGTCCCTTTTTTAAATGAACTATTGGCTGAAGAATCAGAGTTGACCATCTGTGAACGTATAGAATATTTAGCTGAAAAATTAAGAGACACCGAAGTTTTAAAGAGGGTGCCAATTAACCCTAGTAAGGATGGAATTAGTGTCTTTGAAAAATATTTTTTAGGATTAGACACACAATCCAAATTAATACTACTGACTGAAATTGCTGCAGTAGGCGATGAGAAAGACATTCCTTTTCTGAGGCGATTAATTGCTTCTTCTACAGATAAGGTAAGTAAAAAAGCAGAAAAATGTTTAAGGGAATTAATTCTGAAACTAAAAAACGAAAAAGAAACATTAGAAGCGGTTAAGGAAGTGAAAACTGACCTTGAAGACAATATTCAAAGCAAAGAATCAATAGTTGAAGATGCTGCACCAGCAGAGGAAATAATTAATCAGGTTAATAAGAAACCATTCAATGTATTTGATATTGATTTTGATATTGAGTTGGAAGATTTAAAAGATACCAAGTAAAAAATACTCTAGTATAATGGACGATGAGTTTCTAAGCATATTTCTCGATTACATGAACGTCGTTTTTTTGATGTTCACTATTGTCCTTTTTGGAGGATATATCGTGATGTGCTATTTAGCTACGAGAAACTCACTGCACTACAAGCATAAGAACAGTTTTGGTGATTTGTCTAAGGTGATGGCATCACCGCTTGCTCCAAGTATTACTATTATAGCACCGGCTTATAACGAAGGGCTTACTATTGTTGACAATATTAGGTCACTAATGTCACTACGCTATGTAGATTATGAGGTAATGGTTGTAAATGACGGTAGCAAAGATGATACGCTACAAAAGATGATTGATGCTTACGATTTAGTACAAATAGAACAAAAAATAGATCCGGACTGGAAATCAAAGCCAATACGTGGAGTTTATAAATCTAAACATCGTTCATTTTCAAAATTAACTGTGATTGATAAAGAAAATGGAGGAAAGTCAGATGCCTTAAATACCGGAATGCACCTTTCTACAAATCGTTATGTTGGTTGTATAGATGTGGATTGTTTGTTATTACCAGACGCATTATTACATGTAGTGAAATCTTTTTACCAACGTTCGGAAAAGCGGGTGATTGCAGTAGGTGGCGTAATTAGAGTGGCTAATTCATGTATAATAGAAGGAGGGCAATTAGAAGAAATAAAGTTACCGAAAAACTGGCTTGCAAAGTTTCAACTTTTAGAATACACAAGGTCATTTTTATTAGGAAGAATGGCTTGGGGACGTATAGATAGTTTACTGATAATATCTGGGGCATTTGGATTTTTCGATAGAGAGATTGCATTGGAAGTAGGAGGGTATGATACGAATACCGTTGGTGAGGATATGGAGATCATATTTAAGATGCGGCGCTATATGCATGAACAACGTTTAGCCTACACCATTGAATATATTCCTGATCCACTTTGCTGGACTGAGGTTCCAGAAGACCTAAAAATCTTAGTTAATCAACGTGATCGTTGGACACGAGGAAACTTAGAAACGTTACAAAAGCATAAAGCAATGTTTTTTAATCCTAAATATGGTCGATTAGGAATGATGAGCTACCCTTATTGGTTTTTTTACGAATGGTTAGCACCTTTATTAGAGTTTACAGGACTTCTTTGCATTTTCCTTTTCTGGTATTTAAACATTTTGAATTGGGAGTTCTTTTTTGCAATCACAGCAGCAGTGTGGACCTGTTCAATTATGGTTTCATTCTACGCGGTTTTATGGGAGGTTTATTCATACAATCAATACAAAAGAAAAGATGTGTTGACCCTATTATTATTTGCAATCATCGAACCGATAGTTTATCACCCTATCGTAACCTGGTCTGCAGTTCGTGGTAATTATAAAAAATTATTTAAAGTAAAATCTGGCTGGGGATCCCAAGTTCGTAAAGGTTTTGCTAAAGCAAGTTAAAGATGAATACGAGCAATATACCTAGATATAATTTAAAGCAGTACACGCGAGTGTTTATTGCCTTTTTTATGTCATTGGTTATACTTTCTATTTTTCAGTATACAACACTTTATTTTAAAGGAGTTGTAGATATCATATTGAGTGTTAGTTTTCTGCAAGCTATTGTGCATCATATTGGGTATACTTCTTTGGTCGCTTTAATTTTAGTGCCGATTTTTAATTTTTTTGAAAATTGGCGGCCAAAAGTTGGATTCAAAATAGTTTCTACTGTTTTAGTAATTCTACTTATTGTAGAAACATTGTTAATTGGATATTACTATACTAACTATGTACCGCTTGGATCAGATTTAGTTGGCAATGGTATAAATGCCATAATAAATTCAATTTCTAATTCTGGGGGTATTTCCTATTTTATAATAGTTCCTATTGTAATAATCACTATACTTTTTCATGGTATATATAGGATAACAAAAAAGGTCTATCATCATATTGGCAAAATGTATCCGTTTACCATTATTCTTTTTTCAATGTTCATCGCTACACTGTTTATTGATGGAAAACCGATTAATCTAAATAAAACCAACTATTTAGTCTCCCAGGTAATTACAAATTCTAAAATAGAAAAGCAAAGTGCATCCAGTGATTTTAACAATCAAGAAATCATTTGGATAAATAGTGTTTTTAATGGCGTTAATGTAGATAAGGCATACATAACTGCTAAAGGTTTGGCCTATGATGAAAAATATGACAGGGCTTTGTTATTGGGCAAGTATATCCTGTCAAAAGCACCAGATCATATTGATACTAAAATATTAATGGGTAGGGTTAATGCCTGGAGTGGTAAGTATACACAAGCTATAGAAATCTTAATGGATTGCGCAAAAACTAATTCCAATTACGCGGATATATATTCTGCTTTACTAGATGTTTGCTATTGGTCTAACAATAAGACTGCTACAAAAGAAGTTTTAGACTTAATCAAATATAATAATGTAAACACTACAGAACTAAAAACTAAAATTGAAAGGGCCGAAAATCTTCCAGAAAAGAAACTGGTGGAGAAAGATATCGAAAAGGATAAGAAACAAGATAAAGTTGATTTAGTATCAACAAAAATTAAAGATGAATAGACAAGTAATCATATTACTATTGCTGTTTATGGTGATTTTACCAATAAGTGCTCAAGAAGTTGCTTATAATGGTGATCCAGACCGCTCATACTACATTGCTCGCGACCTAGCATTTGGGGGTCAGCGGACTGTAGCTCGTGATTCATTAAATAAGATACTAACCAAATATCCTGATTATTCAGATGTAAGAAACTTATTGGCTAGTACCTACAGCTGGGATGGTAATTACGAAACGGCTAGAGCCCACTTTAATAGAATTACGTCGGAAGATAGACAGAATAAGGAAGCTTGGGTAGCAGCAATTAAAAATGAACTCTACGCAGATAACTATTATTTGGCGTACGGATTAAGTAGTAAGGCGCTACAATATCTTGAGAATGATGAAATAATAAAAGAATTACAAGGAAAAGCTTTGAGTGATTTAGAGAATGCTCAATCGAAAAAAGAACAAGAACTTATTGCCTCCAAAATTGCAATCCAAATAGATACTGTCGCTCCTAAAGAAGCTAAAAACAGGATTGGAATGGGCTTAGCTTTTGAAATGTTTGACGTGGTATTTGACCCAATGATATATAGTCATATTGAATATAGAAGAGAAACGCAGGCTGGCACAATAATTCCACGAATTAATTATAGTAATAGATTTGAAACTCATGGCATTCAATACGAAATAGATTTTTATCCCAAATTTTCTAAAAAGGCCTACGGTTATTTAAATTATGGTTATTCCAATTCACCAATATATCCCCTACATAGAGCTGGTGCTGAACTATATTTCAATTGGCCGAAAAATGTAGAGCTTTCGGTTGGTATGCGTCATTTAAGTTTTACAGGCTCTTCAGCTAACATAATTACCGGAAGTATTGGTTTGTATAAAGGTAACTACTTCTTTTCATTACGACCGTATATAACACCTATTACAAGTGATTCGCAAAGTAAAGTTGGTGTATCTGGAAGTTTACTCGCCCGAAAATATTTTAGAGACGGTGATAATTATTTGGGATTAAATGCTATTTATGGGTATTCGCCAGAATTGAAACAATTACGCAGTGATGATGTATTATTAGCAGAATCGCTACTTTATATAGAATCTCAACAATTGTTAATTGAATATCAATTTAGTTCTAAAAAAGATTCCAACAATATATACAAAAGCAATTTCGGTTTAACACGACAGGAGTTAGCTTTTGATAGTGGAAATTATTATTGGGCCATATCTGCTGGGCTTACTTGCCAAGTAAAATTCTAAGTGTGATCCGACAAAATGCAAAGAATTTCGATGAATTGCATTATCATATTTTACCGATAATCAAGTCTTCCATAAGAATTGAGGTTTTCACAACTAAAATCAAGAGGTTGACCACAAATAATTGTATCGATTGGACGTTCTTAATATGTTTACAAAAGCAAACAAAAAGAAACCCAAATCTTAATTGTTTAATCGAAACAAATAAATCAAATACTATGCTTTATGATACCTACGGGGAAGAGTACCTAGACTTCCTTCAAGAATTGAACGAAATTTTAAGTATTAACGAATTGGCTGAACTCGACTACATGTAGTCAAAATTTAGTCTATTAATCCAAATCTAAACAACATGGCAAATTTGAACCCAGATAACGCGGCTTACTTAAACTTTATTGAAGATTTAAATGATATTCTTGTTGATTTTAATATCAGCAAATTAAGTTATTCTTAGAATAATTTTAGTAGCACAAAAAAAGCCTCAATTAGAATTGAGGCTTTTTTTGTTTTTATGTGAGTTAGGATTATCCCAAATAGGTTTTTAATAATTTACTACGCGAATTATGTCGTAGTTTTCGAATAGCCTTCTCTCTAATTTGTCGTACTCTTTCTCGCGTAAGATCAAATGTTTGGCCAATTTCAGCCAAGGTCATTGATTGCTGATCTCCAATACCATAATATAACTTTACAACATCTGCCTCACGTGGTGATAATGTTTCTAATGCTCTATTAATTTCAGTATTCAACGACTGTTGCATTAACAACTTATCGGGTTTAGGTGATTCACCCGATCGTAATACATCATAAAGATTAGAATCTTCTCCTTCACGAAGTGGGGCATCCATTGAGACATGACGTCCAGAATTCTTCATTGACTGTTTAACTTCACTAACAGTCATTTCTAATTCTTTCGCAATTTCTTCTGCAGAAGGTGGTCTTTCATGCGCTTGCTCTAAATAAGAAAAAGTCTTTTTAATCTTATTTATGGATCCAATTTTGTTTAAAGGCAAACGAACAACTCTAGATTGTTCTGCCAAAGCCTGTAAAATGGACTGACGTATCCACCAAACAGCATATGATATAAATTTGAAACCACGAGTCTCATCAAAGCGTTTCGCAGCTTTAACAAGCCCTAAATTACCCTCATTAATTAAATCTGGTAGTTTTAATCCTTGGTTTTGGTATTGTTTGGCAACCGAAACTACGAATCGCAAGTTTGCGGTAGTTAATTTTTCGAGAGCTATTTGATCACCTGCACGTATTCGTTGTGCTAATTCAACTTCTTCACTGGCTGTAATTAAATCAATTTTACTGATATCTTGCAAGTACTTATCGAGTGATTTTGATTCTCTATTTGTTACCTGCTTGATAATCTTTAGTTGCCTCATATATATATGGTATTAATTTATATAGTATTCCAGAGTTCATAATACATCATTCTTACGTCTTTTCCAAGAAAGTAAGGCTTTACTTATACATTAATTATGACAATTTTGCATATAATATATACCGTTCGATATTTATTGAGCTCAATCGTTTTTTAATACTATTTTTGAAGGTATATATAAGTAGAAATGAGTAAGAGAGCACTAAAGAGGTACTTATCAGAACTACCCAAAAAGGATCTTGAGGAGCAAATGATGGATCTTTACACGCGATTTCCTGTCGTAAAAGAGTACTACGATTTTGTATTTAATCCTAAGGAAGAAAAACTATTACAACAGGCAAAAGCCAAAATATCGAATGAATATTTTCCATTAAAAAGAAGAAAGGCTAAAGCGCGTAGATCTACTGCACAAAAATTTATAAAACATTTTATCAAGTTAGGGGTTGATGCACATTTAATAGCTGATTTAATGTTGTTTAATATTGAAATAGCACAGACATACGAAGCAGAGAAAAATGTTGCTGATTCTTTTTATAAAAGCATGTTAAATTCCTTTACAGAGGCCATTCAATACATATCAATAAATGGTTTGTTAACAGATTACAAAGAACGAATTGCAAAGTTTTATACCATTACCCAAGAGCGTGAATGGTTGTTTTCAGAAGAATTTTCAAAAGCTTTAGATATTATAGATTAAATGAAGGTTAAAACATGGCAATAGTAATAATTAGACAAGACGGTAAATCACAATTGTGGAAAGATGCATTATTATCTGCGGACCCAAACTTATCGGTATATACTTATGATGATGATTACAATTTAGATGAAATAGATATGGCACTTATTTGGAAACATCCAGAAGGTTCTTTATCTAAATTCCCGAATTTAAAATGTATTGCTTCTAATGGTGCAGGGGTAGACTATATTTTTGAAGACAACTTGGCACCAATACATTTACCAATAACTCGCATAGTAGATTCATATTTAGCTGCAGATATGTCGGAGCATGTACTTGCGCTTATTTTAGCTTATTTAAAGAATATTGAACATTATAAAGTTGATCAATTTAACAAGGTGTGGAAACCAATAGCATACAAACGAATTGCTGACTTTACCGTTGGAATATTAGGCTTAGGTACTTTAGGCAAAGTATTAGCCAATGATTTAGTGAAATTCGGATTTAAAGTACAGGGCTGGTCAAAATCAAAGAAAGAGCTTCATAAAGTAGATTCTTACGCCGGACAAGAAGAGTTGTCTAAATTTTTGAAGACTTCGGAGATTTTAGTTTGTCTGTTACCCTTAACTTCTGAAACCACTGGTATCTTAAATAAAAAACTGTTTAAACAATTACCAAATGGCTCATATGTTATAAATGTCGCTCGCGGCGGTCACCTAGTAGATCAAGATTTAATAGCGATGTTAGATAACGGACATCTTTCGGGTGCTGGCTTGGATGTATACCATAGCGAACCCTTATCTCAGACTCATCCATTTTGGGAACACCCAAAAGTACATATGACCCCACATTATGCGAGTGTTTCTGACACAAAATTTGTAGTACCTCAAATTTTAGAAAACTATCGTAGGCTTAAGAAAAATGAGCCGCTTTTGAATTTGGTTTCGAAGCAAAAAGGGTACTAATTTTCATATTTCATGACGATTCTTTCGTTCAACTATAATTTTCTTCTAATTTTGCAAAATTGTGGTTTACACTAAATCGTTGTAAATCCTTGTTTAAAAATTAAACCCCATTCGATTCTTGGAGCAGCAAAAAAACACTACTGAAAAGACACTATACGATTATCAAATAGACGATCTCAATGCTATTTTTGAGCATTTAGAATCGTCTTCTGCAGCCGATAATATGCTGTATCAACTTCCAACAGGTGGTGGAAAAACAGTGGTTTTCTCGGAGATTACAAAGCGTTATATAAGTCAAATGAAGAAGAAGGTGGTTGTGCTAACCCACCGAATAGAACTAAGTACGCAAACATCAAAAATGCTTGGAGGTTTTGGCGTTAAGAACAAGATAATTAATAGTGAAGTCAAAGTTCTAGATGACCAAGATGAGTATATGTGTTTTGTGGCAATGGTTGAAACTTTAAACAACCGATTACAAGAAAATGCAATAGCTTTAAAAAATGTTGGTCTAGTAATAATAGATGAAGCCCATTATAATTCATTTAGAAAATTATTCAAGTTTTTTGAAGAATCAACCATTTTAGGTGTTACAGCAACGCCGTTGAGTTCCAATATTAAATTGCCAATGAAAGACAACTATAAAAAGTTGATTATTGGTGAATCTATAGGATCCTTGATTGAAAAGAAATTTTTAGCAAAAGCTGAAGTCTATAATTACGATGTAGGTCTACAAAGTTTAAAACTTGGTATTAATGGTGATTATACCGTAAAATCATCAGATGAGTTATATGGTAATCAAAGTATGCTGGGTAAGTTAATGACTGCTTACAATGAAGTTGCAAAAGGCACCAAAACACTTATATTTAATAACGGTATTAATACCTCACGTTATGTTTATGATACTTTTAAAAAGGCAGGATATAATATCCGACATTTAGATAATAAAAATAGTGCATCCGAACGTAAAGAAATACTGCAATGGTTTCATGAAACACCAGATGCTATTCTATCATCAGTGAGTATTCTTACAACTGGTTTTGATGAACCTACAGTTGAAACGATAATTCTTAATCGAGCAACCAGATCGTTAACACTTTATTTTCAGATGATAGGTAGGGGTTCTAGGGTTTTACCAGATAAAGATTCTTTTAATGTAATTGACTTGGGTAATAATGTTGCGCGATTTGGTATGTGGGAAGCACCTGTAGATTGGCAAGAAATATTCCATTTTCCTGATTTTTATTTGGAAAACATCAAAAATGATGAAGATATAGAACGCGAATTTGTTTACGAAATGCCGGTTGCATTGCGCAAAAAATTTAGTAAATCAACAGATATCAAATATGATATCAAAGAGGAATATAAAAAGGTATTTGCACAAGGTTTAAAGTCTAAAATTGTTTTAGAGCGAAGTATCGAACAACATGCAAAGATTTGTGTTGAGAATTCTGAAGATGTTTTTGATGCTAGAATATTAGCCAAAGAGCTTAAGGAAGAAATAGCTTTTCGAGTACGTCAATATTCGTATTGTATAATGAACAATACTAAGAATTACAAAGAATGGCTAGAAGAAGATTACGAGCGTAAATTACGTCTTAATATCTCTCAAAAGTTTGCTGCTCGAATGTAGTAATTAGTATTAAATAGAACGTATTTGGTTTAAATAAATACTTAATTTTTGATACTTTTTTAATCTATTCTTTTGAAGAAACTCCTGATTATTGCTCAAAATTGGCCAGCTCCTGATTACTCTGCAGCAGGTGTACGGCTTATGCAATTGGTTACATTTTTTCAAACAGAAGGTTATAAAATTACAATTGCAAGTACCTCGGAAAAAAGAGATGGACTCGATTATAGTACCATAGAAAGGGTGAATATTCTGTTGAATCACAATAGCTTCGACACCTTTGTTGAAGCATTAAACCCTGCCGTGGTTGTATTCGATCGTTTTATGTCTGAAGAACAATTTGGATGGCGCGTATCCGAAAATACTCCAAATGCCATCAAAATGTTGGACACTGAAGATTTGCATTCATTACGAAAGTCACGCGAAGAAGCCCTTAAAAAGAACTTAGTTTGGTCTAAAGAATATTGGAAAGAACATGAGATAACCAAACGTGAAGTAGCTAGTATACTTCGTTGCGACTTAACATTAATTATCTCTAATTATGAAGTACAATTGTTGTCTCAAATACTCCCAAATTTTAATGAGTTAGTTCTGTATTTACCTTTTTTGGTTGATCCTTCTATTATACAAGAGATAGACCATCATTCTACATATGAAAACAGAAAAGATTTTGTATTTATTGGCTTCGGAGGTCATACACCAAATGTTGATGCCCTTATATATTTAAAGAAAGAAATATGGCCAATAGTTAGAAAACAATTGTCAACTATAAATATTAATATTTATGGCGGAAATTTACCACAGAAAATTACGCAATTACATTCAACTAAAGATGGGTTTATAGTAAAAGGTTGGGCTAAAGATGCTCATGAAGTGATTAGGAATGCTAAGGTATTATTAGCACCCTTACGTTTTGGAGCAGGCCAGAAAGGAAAACTTATAGAAGCTATGTGCTGCGGCACACCGAGCGTTACCAGTACAATTGGTGCAGAAGGAATGCACAATGGTCTTCAGTGGAATGGAGAAATTCATGATAATCCTGAAACATTTGCAAAGGCAGCAATTAAAATCTACACCAGTGAAGAAACTTGGCAAGAATATCAAAATAACGGATGGCGAATTGTAACTGAAAATTTTGATAAAGACAAACACTCGAAAAATTTAAAGCTAAAATTACTTCAAATTACAAAGGACTTAAAAGCTCATAGAAGCATTAATTTTATAGGTAATCTAATTCAACATCAGACCATGATGGGCGCTAAATATATGTCTAAATGGATTGAGGAAAAAAACAGATAGTTTATTCTTATCTAATATGTTACAACAAATTCATTATGATCTTCAATATGAATAAGTTTCTCAATTGTATGAATATAAGTAATAGCACTATTTTTAATTAAAAGCGGATTTATTATACCAAGTTCTTTTCTATTTAACTTAATCGCTAAGTTTTCTGAATTAGTAATGGCATTATTAAAGTAAGACTTTGGAATAATGTATTCGCCAGAACTTGAATAAAGCATTTCAGTAATCACATTTTCGAAATTGTTTAAAGTTCTTGCCCGATTAACTTTTTGTTTCAAGGTAGTTCCATTTGTAAATTCCAGCTGATGCGGTGTTTTTAAATCTATCCATTTTAAGACAAAGTCTTCATTTTTTTCGATACGATTTGGCATGTTAAACTTTGCCGCTAGGTGTTTTTCAAATGGCTGAATAAATGCTAACGGATGTCTAGAGTTGTCTGACAATACTATCTCGAAATAGTAAGAATCGTTTCGCTCCAAACTAAGTGTTCTATAATATGAGTTTTTATTAAAGAACAATCCCTTTTCTACAAAGTGTTCCAATTCTTTATTGTTCAGTAGAATCTTAATATCATCATTAACTACCTGCTTTATTCCGTCAGTTAAAAGCACTTTAATTTTATTTAAACCAGTTTCTGTTTTACTGTTTTCTATTGTAATTTTCACTTGTAGTTTGGACAAGTCTTGCCTATCTTTCTTAGATAATGTAGAAATATTACATGACGACAAAAAGAGGAATGACACTAAGTATAGTAGTGTTTTAAATATTTTCATGTTGGTTATTAAGGGCATTCTAATATAAGTGAATGTAACTAGAATTATAGATATGTAAAAAGTATTGTATTAACATTTTTTTCAACAATTTATATCTTGCCCAATTACTTTTCTTATTTTTTTAAGTTGATAACTCATAAAAGAATCGCTGTACTAAACAAAAATTCTAATGCAATTCTAACTTGAAATAGAATTCAAATTTTACCTAAAGTATATCTTTGTGAAAATTAATATAAATCATTAATACGGTCGATCACGAACTATGCGAATTTTAGTTACAAAACAGATATTAGTTATTGAAGATGAACCGAATGTCGCGGCGTTTATAAGTCAGGGTTTACAAGAGTCTGGTTACAAGGTTTTTGTAGCTTACGACGGTGTTAATGGTTTAGAGTTATTAAAGCAACAACAAATAGATTTAGTAGTTCTAGATATTATTTTACCTGGAATGGACGGTCGAGAAATAGCCAAAAAAATTAGAGATTTAGGGTATGATAGCCTTCCAATAATTATGTTAACGGCATTAGGGTCTACAGATAATATAGTCAAAGGTCTTGATGCTGGAGCAGATGACTATTTAATAAAACCATTTAAGTTTAAAGAACTTTTGGCAAGGATTCGTGCGAGAACTAGATCACAAAATGGAATAATAGAAAAAACACAAAAATTAAGTTTACATGACCTCGACCTTGATAATGATTCGAAATTGGTAAACCGAGCTGGTAAACTAATTAAACTTACCACAACAGAATTTAGGCTACTTGAATATCTTTTAAGAAATAAAAATAAAGTTTTAAGCAGAGTTGATATTTTAGAAAGTGTCTGGGATATTAATTTTAATATGGGAACAAATGTGGTAGATGTTTATGTAAATTATCTAAGAAATAAGATAGATAAAAATTTTGAGGTAAAGCTTATTCATACGGTAATAGGAATGGGTTATATCCTTAAAAAAGAATAAAAATCATATGCAATTAAGAACGAAAATCACTGCGATTTTCATTATGCTAACCAGTATGCTACTTACTGGTACATTCCTTTTCATTTATTACTTTTCAAAAGAGTATACAGAAAGCGAATTTTATTTAAGATTATCGCAAAGGGCCACCATTGCTGCTGAAGCATATTTAGAGGCAGATGAATTAAACATTGATATATATGAAGATATTCGTATTCGCCATTTGCAAACGTTACCTAATGAGAAAGAAGTTATCTATCAAGTAGATGCAGAATCGAAAACAGCGCTGAGTAAATTAGATAAATCTTTACCGCCAGAATTTTTTGATAGAATATTCAATAAAGAATATGCTGAATTAAAACAAGGTGAATACTACTATACAGGTCTTTTATATCATGATAATGAAGGGGATTTTATTGTAGTATTATCGGCTACAGATCATTACGGATTTGGAAAACTAGAAAACTTAAGAAATATTCTTATTGCAGCATTTTTTATTAGTGTTGTATTTATATTTCTTTTAGGTAGATACTTCGCAAAACAAGCTTTAAGTCCTATTGCAAGTATTATTACCAAGGTAAATTCTATTAGAGCTGAAAACCTATCATTACGTATAGAAACAGATAATGGCAAAGATGAACTTGCAGATTTAGGGAATACTTTTAATAATATGTTAGATAGGCTTCAAATATCGTTTGACCTTCAAAGCAATTTTATTAATAATGCATCGCATGAATTAAGAAACCCATTAACGGCAATTTTGGGTCAGACAGAAATAGCACTTAGTAGAGAAAGAAGTTCCGAAGCATATAATGCAATTTTGCAAAAAATAGACCTAGAAGCAACACGTCTAGATTTTTTGGTAAATGGACTTTTAAAATTAGCAAAGGCCGATTTTGACTCAAAAGGTCTTGTTATCGACACTATTCGAATAGATGAATTAATTATTGATATTAAGAACAATCTTGATGTAGCAATACCTGAGAACAAGATTAAGCTAGATTTTGCGGAGTTACCCGTAAATGAAGAGGCTATAACGGTTTCAGCAAGTGAATCCCTATTAAATGTTGCATTTAGTAATATTATTGAAAATGCTTGTAAGTTTTCTAAAAACAAGGAAGTAATAGTTAAAATAATATCTAATGGCGATAGTATTCTGCTAACAATAAAGGATAAAGGCGTTGGAATACCAGAAGATGAATTGAAGAGCATTTACGAACCATTTTTTAGAGCCTCTAATGTTCGCGACATAAAAGGCTTTGGGTTTGGACTACCACTAGCATATCGTATAATTAAAATGCATTCTGGGGAGATTCGAGTTATCTCTCAAGTTAATAGGGGTACGGTGGTAAAAATTAAGCTACCTAATCAAATTCAAGATTAGTTATTCATTTTCTAAGAATTCTAATCCCGTTCTAATTTCATTCTTAAACCGCTCTAACACCGCGCAGCTATGTTTGCTTTAAAACATAGAAAAGATGAAAACAATTTTAATACCTACCGATTTTAGTCCAGAGTCCTTACAACTGGTTGAATATGCTATTCTCAATTACCCTGACGACAAACTTGATATTATTCTTCTATCAGGATTTAAGATGCCAGAATCAAGATGGGGGATAACCCATTTTAATCCACAAGAACAAATTGGTAAGCATGTAAACAGTCAATTTATGACTACCAAGCGCAATTTAATATTTGAAAATAAAGATAGCATAAACACTATGTCTATTGAGTTGTTTACGGGAGTAAACTCTTACGCATTTCAAAATTTTTTAGAAAAAATAGGAGTAGAAGATGCAATAATTCCCAAAGTAAAATCACTAAATAACTACAGTAGCAAGTGTTTTGACACTATAAGATTTATAAAGAAGAATGTAAAAAATGTCACAGTGGTTCCGGTTGAATATGCGGATGAAGTTACAGAGCGAAAATTTTCATTAGTCAGCCTTTTAAATCTTTAATTTATTATAAAATAATTCAAAAAATACTATGAAAAATTTCTCATCTAAATATTTAAAATCAGATATTAAATCTGGTTTAGTTGTCTTTTTAGTTGCCTTGCCATTATGTTTAGGAATAGCATTGGCTAGTGGAGCACCACTTTTTTCGGGAATAATCTCTGGAGTGGTTGCAGGTATAGTAGTTGGGGCATTAAGTGGCTCCCAATTAAGTGTTTCTGGACCAGCAGCAGGTTTAACAGCTATTGTTTTAGCTGCTATTGCAAGTTTAGGTTCTTTTGAAGCCTTTTTATTAGCGGGTTTCTTGGCTGGTGTTATTCAAATAATTCTTGGATACGTAAAGGCGGGGGTACTTTCTAATTATTTACCATCAAATGTAATAGAAGGAATGCTAGCCGCGATTGGAATCATTATAATACTATCACAACTACCACACGCTGTAGGTTTTGATGAAATGCACGAAGGCGATTATTGGTTTATAAATACCGCAGGGCAACATCAAATTTTCCAAACATTAGCAAATACTATTAATTACATACACCCAGGTTCTGTAATTGTAGTATTAGCATCATTGGCAATTTTAATTGCATTTTTACAGGTCCCATTTTTGAAGAAATTGAAATCCGTACCAGGAGCTTTAATAGCTGTTTTAGCAGGTATTTCTATCAATGAGGTTTTTAAAGCCACAGGTTCAAGCTTAGCCATAGGTCAGAATCATTTGGTAAGTCTTCCAATACCAGAATCTATGAGCCAATTTTGGAGTCAATTTAGTTTTCCAGATTTTACGCAAATAACTAATGTGGAAGTTTGGGTGGTTGCGCTAACTATTGCAGCAGTTGCTAGTATTGAAACATTGTTGTGTATTGAAGCAGCTGATAAAATGGATCCACTTAAAAGGTATACAAACACTAATAGAGAATTAAAAGCACAAGGAGTTGGTAATATGCTTAGCTCATTAATTGGTGGCATACCAGTAACATCAGTAATTGTTAGGACTTCGGCTAACGTCAATTCTGGCGGCCGTACCAAAATTGCTGCTATTGCGCATGGTATATTTTTAATGATTGCGGTTGTAACCATTCCATTTTTACTAAATAAAATTCCACTTTCTTCACTAGCTGCAGTATTATTAGTTGTTGGGTACAAATTGGCTAGTCCTCGTTTATTTGTACATATGTGGAAAAACAGCAAGAAATTCCAGTTTATACCATTTGTAGTAACCGTGGTTGCTATTGTTATGACAGATTTATTAATTGGAGTAGGAATAGGATTAGGAGTAAGTGTTTACTTCATTTTAAGAGGTAACGTTAAACTTGCGTACTTCTTTAAGAAGGATAAACATATTGAAGGTGAAACAATTCATATGGAACTAGCACAAGAAGTATCTTTTTTAAACAAGGCAGCAATAAAACAAACGTTTGCTCATTTACCAGAAAATAGTAACCTACAAATCGATGCTACTTCTACCGTATATATAGATTATGATGTACTTCAATTAATAAAAGATTTTGTTAATGAAGGAGCAACCGAGCGTAATATTAATATTGAATTAATCGGTTTTAGAAAAGAATACAAAATTGAAAATTCAGAATCGCATGTAACCTCTATAATTTCTGAGGATGAAAGATTAATATCACCTTTAATAGTATCGTCTGGTACCAGAGTACCATCAAATCTTTTAAAGGTAACAGAATTGGCTAGCGCATAGCACAATTTAGCTAACAAGCTGAAACCAGTACTTATTCAATTGTAGTGTTCTAAACTCAACACTTGAATTTGATACTGGTTTTTTTTCTAATATGTATGGTTTTCGAGAATTGATTAGCGCATTCTATCTTTTTTCAATTATAGATTACTCAAATTCCGTTACTTTGCATTGTATTAAAAAAGAATACTATAATGAGTATAGCCTGGAAAACAGCGATTGAATTTGAAGATATTACCTATAAAAAATGCAATGGGGTTGCCCGTATTGCCTTTAATCGCCCAGAGGTGCGTAATGCTTTTAGACCAAAAACTACTAGTGAACTTTATAAAGCCTTTTATGATGCGCAAGAAGATACTTCGATAGGAGTTGTACTACTTTCAGGTGAGGGACCTTCTAAGAAAGATGGCGGTTGGGCATTTTGTAGTGGAGGTGATCAAAAAGCTAGAGGACACCAAGGTTATGTAGGAGAAGATGGTATGCATCGCTTAAATATACTAGAAGTACAACGATTAATTCGTTTTATGACGAAAGTAGTAATAGCTGTAGTGCCTGGTTGGGCTGTTGGTGGTGGCCATAGTTTACATGTAATTTGCGATTTAACTTTAGCAAGTAAAGAGCATGCAATATTTAAACAGACTGATGCTGATGTAACAAGTTTTGACGGCGGCTATGGTTCGGCGTATTTAGCAAAAATGGTTGGTCAGAAAAAAGCGCGTGAAATCTTTTTCTTAGGTAGAAATTATTCTGCACAGGAAGCTTATGAAATGGGAATGGTAAACGCTGTTATTCCACACAACGATTTAGAAGATACAGCATACGAATGGGCTCAAGAAATTTTGGAGAAGTCTCCAACTTCAATAAAAATGCTAAAGTTTGCCATGAATCTTACAGATGATGGAATGGTAGGACAACAAGTATTTGCTGGAGAGGCAACACGCTTAGCATATATGACGGATGAAGCAAAAGAGGGTAGAGATGCATTTTTAGAAAAGCGTAAACCAGATTTTGGCAAAAACAAGTGGATACCTTAAACAGTAGTAATCTTTATGGTGTTTGCGATATATTAGGTTGCTTTTTTGATTCCGTTACCAATGCATTAATTGCATCAGATTCTTTATTAATTTCTGTATAATGTCCGCCTCCAATTTCAGAAAGTTGTTTTAAAACATCCTTTTTAGAAATTTTTCCTTTAGGTGTCAAATAATGAAATGTAGATAGATAAATATCCTTTTCAAGATTTAGTTTAATAAGGTTTATAAGTTGGTTGTCTATTTTAAACATACCATCAGAAGCCAAAATTATTTTGTTATTTCCACCATAAACAAAATTACTAATCGCTTCTCTATAAGCCATTTGTAGTCCAGCCTTTCCGTTTGATTTTCCTGATGCCTTAAGTGAATTTATTACGGTTATTAGCTCTTCTTTAGTTGTTATGGCACTAGTTTCAATAACCTTTTCTGCTTTACCAGAATAAGTAATTACGGTTAATTTATCTTGAGTTCGTAAAACATCTATTAAATAATTTACAGAGTTCTTAAGCTTATCTAATTTTTCATGATAACGCATAGAAATTGATACGTCAATCAATAGAACAATATTATTAGTTAAAGCTCCATCAAGCGTATTAATATCATTAGGGTCAAAAAGTAATTGTTTAATTCCTTCAGTACTAAGAAAGGTGGCATTCTCATCCGGAAGCTTTATTTCCTCAGGATAAATTACATTAAATGGCGGTACTTCATTTACAATTTTTAATACCGGTAAATCTGATCGCTCGATATAGGCGTTGTATTTTTCAGCAATACCAACTCCTTGACTATTAAAAATATCAACTAAAAGTTCTTCAAAACGATAAGCTCTTTTGTACTCTTTATCTATTTCAAAAAGTTCTTCTCCCTTAAGATATTTTTCAGCCCAACGGTAGATAAGTTTTGCATGTGCATCAATTGCTTTACGTTCTTCGTTTTGAGATGTTTCTAAATATGGAAAATCACCAAATTCATTTAAAATTTTTCTATGATCTAGGCTAATATGAAATTCATACTCTTTTAGCCATTTTGCCATGGTACGGTCAACCTTATCGTTTCTACCCTGACCTAATTGAAAAATCATTGTTTTCGAAAGCACTACCAAACTTTTAGATCTATTTAGTGCAGTAGGCAATTCTTCCACGCCAAATAATTCAGAAATAGTACTACTGAATCCGTAATTTAAAACATAAAGAGTGCGTAAGTTCTTTTCATAAGCGTGAAGCAAGGAATAGGCTCTTCTAAAACGAATATCTTCAAAGAAATACACTTTATCAGCGGTGAAGTTCATTAATGCGCTAACAATAGTTTTCAATTGCTCAAAGACTTTTTGATAATGCTTTAATTCATTTTCTAATCGCTTAGCAGCATTTGATGGCAAATTAGTTCTTACAATTGCAAGCGAATCATATTTTTTAGATATAATGGCCAATTGTTTTTTATGATCAACTGCTATTTGGCCGTATGATAATTGTAAAGCATCATGATTAAGTACTTCTTCCTTTTCTAAAAGTTCTGCGTATGCGTTTAATGTTTTATTAAATGCCTTTAAGGAATGCTGTGTAGCATCAACATAATAGCTACATGCATTAATATAATCTACATGTAAATTAATCGCAGATTTCGTTGTAGCATCTAGATTGTTTTGACCAAATACAGTATTGGTAAGAAGTAAAATTAAAAAGATTGCAACGTTCCGCATCTACTAATTTTCAAAAAAATATGCATGAATCCAAAATAACTACGACCTAACACCAAATTTTAGGGTATAAACAAATCCTTGAGATTCTAATTTCAAGCTTAAATTAAAATCGAAACAATTTTATTAGAACTGTATCATTTCTGTAATTAAAATTGATTTATGAATTTATTTAGAAATCATCAATAAAAAAAATAGTATCTAACTCTTTGATTTACAAAATGTAAGATATATCCTGTTAAAGTTTCAAATGCACCTATTAGTCAGCTGTCTAGCAAACCATACTAAAGTTAACTTTCACAACATATTCATCTATTAGCGGCAACATTAAATTTCTACTCATAGAATAAATCTAAATATTTGGGTTTAATATTTCCATAGAACTAAGACTCTTAATTTTCATAAAATTATATGAACATGCCTTATAAATTCTTAAAAAGCAAAAAGAATAATAGTAAAAACCTTTGGTTGGCACTAGTGTTCATACTTCAAGTAATTGTTTTACAAGCCCAATGTGATATAACAGATTTTAATGCTACACCTAATACCGGTGCTTGTGTTCAAGATGCAAGTATTACAATTCAAATAAATGGTGCTACGGATTGTTTAACGATACCAACATTTGGGGAACTATTTTTTTCAGGTGAAACCACAGCCATTGATTTAATTACTATATCAGAAACAGGTGCAGGAACATTCAATAATCTAAAACCTGGTAATTATGATGTTATACTAAGGCAAGGAAACGAATCAGCAACACAAGAGAACATTACTGTTACAAGCAGTTATACACCAATGACGTTAACACCTGGAGCTATTAATACTTCATGTAGTGCTACAGATGCCAATAACCCATCAGATGGGGCTGTTTCATTAAGCATTACGGATGGTGTCGGACCTTTTACTTATCGTTTAATTTTGGATGGTACCATTATTGCAACTGAGCCAAATACCACAGCAACCAACCATTCTTTTACAGGCTTAGCACCAGCAGAATATAGAATTAGTGTTACCGATAATAGCGCCAGTTGTACTAGTTCAGAAACTAGAAGCGTAACTGTCGCAGAGACTGAAAATATATTATTGGAATATTACTATGAACGTACAAGGCCCGATGAAACCACTTGTGGGCTTGTAACTTATAGAATAGGTATCTCTTATGGTAATAAAATAGGATTTGCTCTTGGTACAGCTGCTAGTGCTACGCTTAACGGTGGTGCTACCATTTATGGCGATCTTATTACAAATAACGTAACTACCATATTTGAATTTATAGGTTTAACGCCTGGTGATGTCTTAACAAATATTCAGGTAAGTGATGTGTGTAATTCAATTTCACGACCAGATTTAACAATACCCTCAATTCCTGAAGATTATTTGGATGTTACCATTGAGGCTTCAAAAGCAGATGATTGTACGGACGCTCTGAATATTAATGTAGACGGCAGTATAAATGGGGGGCTTGATGGAAGAACTGCTTTTGCATTTCAATTAACAAATACCTTAAGTTTACTTAGGGAAGAACCCGCTGGCTCTGGAACTTTTGTATTATTGGAAACCAGAAATAATAACGTATATCTTTCTCATAATGGTGGTAGAGCCATTTTTACAGCAGATGACCCGAATGCGACCTACAAAATAGTTGCCGAAGACGATTGTCATTCGGTAGAACAAATTATTGTACCTGATGTTGTCTTCGAAAACCCTTTATATAAGATAGGATTAGAAGAAGGACCAAGTATTTTAGAAGGAACTTCTGCAATAAATATTAGAAAAACTCAAACTAACGGAAATCTTACTCATTGGGCACAATTAGACCCTTTAAACTACCCTATAACCGCAACAATTACCCGTACTGATGGAAGTTCAAATATTGTAATAAACCCAACCCAGCCCTACACTTTAGCAGGTTCTTATAGTTACGATTTTCCAATGACAGCCGTTTTTGAGGAAAATCCTAATGGACCGAATACTACTAAATCTTGGTTTTATGGTCCAGTTTTGGGTAATCTACCACTGGGTGAATATGAAGTGCTTTTTACCGATGCCTGTGGAGATACTATAACCCAAACTATAAACTTAAGTAATCCCGTAACTTATAGTCCTTCGGTAACATTTAACCAAGGTTGCGCTGCCGCTGATATAGTTTTTGATTTGGGAGACACGAATGTTATTGACCAATCGGAGACTAGTTTGTTTGAAAACAATGCGGGCGAGTTAGGGGCATTGGTTCGTGATGACTCTGAAAACCCAGACGATAAAAATTCAGGGCAGTTCAGTTCGATTCCACCAGGTGAATATATCATGCGTTTTAATGATTTGGTTTATAGAGAATTCATACCAGGGAGAGCTTATCAAGATTGGACTAATTTTGATGCCGCCCTTAATGCTTTCGAAAGAATGGAATATCAGGTAGAAGTGACAGTACCTGAATATGAACAAATGTCTTTTTATTCTATAAGTTTCTTCTGCGATAGTGCAGATGACAATTCTGGTATTCTAGGTATCATGGCAAGAGGTATTCCTGTAGGTTCAACCACCTATAGTATTTGGGAAGATGGTTTAGATCCTGAAATTGATACTCCTACGCAAACATATACCACGGTAGACCCTACAGAATTAGAATATGTATTTCAAAATCTAAGTGTAGGTACATATATAATTAGAGTTAGTAATGAGTGTGGATATACACAAGAAATTAAAACGTTACAACATGGGCCTTTTATTTTTCCCGAAACTGATCCGGATCCATTGGTAATATGTGCCGGTGATACTTCAACAATGTTTGTTGCACTACCCAATATTTTGTTTGATTTTGCTTGGACAGATTCGTCAGGGACAGCCCTAGGTAATGAAAATACGATTGAAGTTTCTCCAAGTCAAACAGAAATATTTACTGTTTACTATTCTCTGAAACCGTCATTTGGGTGCACCAATTCACCTGAAGGCCCGTATGATTTAGAAGTTGAAGTTTATGAAAGTGCTGAGTTAATTGGAATTCCAACAACAACATGTTCAGAAGATAATTCTTCCTATACGCTAAGTTTTGAAGTATCTGGTGAAGCTCCTTTTATAGCATCTGGTACTGGCGCTCCTGGTATTTGGGAAGGTAATATATGGACTTCAGATACTATTGATATTTCTTTAGATTATAATATTACAATACAAGACGCAAATGAATGTACAGCCGATATGTTAGTTGTTAATGGCCTTGCTCCAAAAGATTGCGTTGAAGATTGTGTACTAAAAGTTAATAACCTATTTACTCCTCTTGAGGTAGACGGTATAAATGATTTCTTCACGATAAATTGTATAGAGAATTACCCAAACAACACATTAAAGATATTTAATAGATGGGGAGTTTTAGTATATGATACAACTAATTATTTAAACACTTGGGATGGCGAGTCTACAGGGAGGGCTACGCTGAGTAGCAATAATAAAGTGCCCGCAGGAACCTATTACTATGTTCTAGATTTAAAAATTAATGAAGAACCAATTACTGGATGGTTATTTCTAAACTAAAAAGTGGATTGAATATATAAAAAGAATAAACCATGAAGTTAAAAATATTCACATTAAAAATAATAGCACTGCTTTTGCTTTTCTTTTCTTTTTCAGAAGACGCAAAGGCACAGCAAGACCCACAATATACTCAATACATGTATAACACAATGTCTGTAAATCCAGGTTACGCAGGTACACGCGGCAATTTTAGTATTTTCGGACTTCATCGTTCACAATGGGTTGGTATTGACGGCGCGCCAAAAACACAATCTTTAGGAATAGAATCTCCTTTAAATAATAATATAGGATTGGGACTAAATATTGTAAATGATAATCTAGGTCCAGCCCAACGTTTTCATACAGATGGTAATTTTTCGTACACGGTAAAAACAGGTGAAGAAACAAATTTATCATTCGGATTAAAAGCTGGGCTTCGATATTTAGATGTTGATTTTTCAAAGGGATCTGCAGCTCAACAAAATGACCCAAATTTAAAGGATATTGATTCTAAGCTATCGCCTTCTATAGGGCTTGGGCTTTATTACCACCATAATACGAAATGGTATGCCGGACTATCGTTACCCAACATATTTACTACAAAATATTATAGTGATGTTCAAGAAGATGTTGCACAAGAGCGTTTGCATTTCTTTTTAATTGCCGGTTATGTATTTGAGTTAAATGATAACCTGAAATTTAAACCTGCACTTTTAAGTAAAATCGTATCTGGAGCACCATTATCGGCAGATATTTCTGCTAACTTCTTATATAAAGAAAAGTTGACATTAGGAGTTAGTTATAGATTAAGTGATGCAGTCAGTGGTTTAGCAGGTTTTCAAATAACAGATGGACTTTTTGCAGGCTACGCATATGATTTTACAACTAGTGGACTAACAAATGGTTTAAGTAGTGGCTCTCATGAAATTATGCTACGCTTTGATGTTGCTAAATCAAAAAAGATAATAAGAATAGTTTCTCCAAGATTCTATTAATATATAAAACTATGGATAAGTTAAAAATACTATTGTTTTTAGGGCTTTGCCTTTCAATTACAATTTCATTTGCTCAAACAAAAAAAGAAGCGGATCACTATTTTAGAGAATTTAGCTATGTTAAATCTGCTCAGGCATATAAGTCTTTGATAAAAAAAGGAGACTCTTCTCAAACATCAATAGAACGATTAGTAGATTCATATTATAACAATACGAAAATAGAGGAAGCCAAAACTTGGTTTGCTGTATTATTTGATAAATATAGTAATGATGTATCCACCGAGTATTATTATAAATATGCGCAAGTGCTCAAAGCCTCAGGTGATGAAATTAAATCAGCTGAATACTTTAATCTATTTGCCACTTTAGAACCAAATGATATAAGATCATTACATATTCGAAATGGTCTAACATTGGAAGAAAATAGTGAAGTTACATTTAAGAATATTAAAAATTTGGACTTAAATACACAGTATTCAGATATTAATGGGTTTACACATAATAAGTCACTATTTGTTTTCTCTACTAGACCAGATGTAAGTCAAGACTCCGAGGTATACAAATGGAATAAACAACCGTTTTTTGAAATTTATCAAGGTACTATTGATGCTACTAATGAGGTAAGTAGTTTGGAAAAATTAAACGGAAATATAAATGCAAAGTATCATGAAGCCACTTTAGTAGTTACTAAGGATGGAAAAACAATGTATTTTACTAGAGATAATTCTAAATCAGTACGCTTAGGAAAAACAAAGGACGAAACAATTAATCTCAAGCTTTACAAAGCAGAATTAGTTGGAGATACTTGGACGAATATAACGGAATTACCTTTTAATAGTGATGAATATTCTACCGGACAACCAACATTAAGTTTAGATGAGAAAACATTATTTTTTATTTCCAATATGCCAGGTGGTATTGGAGGAACAGACGTTTATAAAGTTTCTATTGATAAAAATAGCTTCGGGAAACCAATTAATTTAGGAAAAAATATAAACACCCAAGGCACCGAAATGTTTCCTTTTATAAGTGAGGATAATACGTTGTACTTTTCGTCAAATGGACACTATGGCTTAGGTCTTTTAGATGTTTTCAAAGTAGGCTTAGATAGTGATAATACGGTATATAACTTAGGAGAATCAATAAACAGCAATATGGATGATTTTGCTTTCACTGTAAAAGATAAAAAGGCGGGTTATTTTTCTTCTAATAGAGCTAACGGCAAAGGAGATGATGATATTTATTCATTTGAAATTGAAGAAATATGTTTTGAAAGCATAGCAGGTACTATTTTTAATAAACTTACTAAGCAACCTTTATCAGAAGTAACGGTACAACTTATTGATGCTTCAGGAAAAGTGTTAGAAACAATATCAACAAAAGATGATGGAACTTATGCTTTTTCTCCACAAAATTGTAAACAAACCTTTACCGTACGTGCTGAGAAGCCTGATTTTGAAAGTGATATGAGTAAGGTGACGTTATTGTCTGAAAATGGAAAAATAAGAAAAGTAGATTTAAATTTATTTTTGCAACCATTAATTATAGATGATCAGATAGTTGTTAACCCTATCTATTTTGATTACGACAAATTTGATATACTCCCTAAAGCAGCATATGAATTAGATAAAGTAATTTCGGTTTTAAACAATCATCCAGAAATGATTATTAAAATAGAAGCACACACCGATTCTAGAGGTTCGGATAGTTATAATAGAAAATTATCAGATCTTAGAGCGAAATCGACTCAAGATTATATTTTTTCAAAAGGTATTTCAAATAATAGAATTGAAAGTGCAATAGGCTATGGCGAAACTCAATTGGTAAATGAATGTAGTAATAATGTTTCCTGTACAGAAGAACAACATCAAGAAAACAGACGTTCACTATTTATTATTTTAAACCTAGATAAGTAATGTCTTAGTAATGAAATTAAAATAATGTTTACAAAGTTGGTAGAAAATAGCGGGAAAATATTTCCGCTATTTTTAGTTATAGTAGAACACAACTATAAATAAGATTATGTATACCAAGAGTCAACATTTTATTAAGATGTGAAACATCCTTAAACTAAAAAGAGTCCTTTCTTTCGAAAAGACTCTTTTACGAGAACACTATATGAAAATGAAAAAATTAACTCCGTTTTAATTACAGTGTAAACATACCACCTTCATACATTCTCTCTAAATTATTGTTGTGAAACGAAGTGAAATTGTGGTGAGATCGTAGAATTTTGTTGCGTAAGAAAATTCCTTCTTATTGTTATTTGTAAACATTAACATTTAGCTAATTTATAGCAGCCGAAAGCTCACCTAGAAAACTGTTAACATCGAAAAGTGGTTCTTGTCCTAATCCGGTTCTAACAACGACTAAATCTTTAGAAGGAATGATATAAACCCGTTGTCCTTGAAACCCATTTACAGAATACATATCTCTAGGAACATCTGGATATTTACCACCTGCATTTAGCCAAAAATGAGCACCGTAAACACCATCTGAATTTTTAGTCGGCTTGCTAACGTAATCCGCCCATTCGGGTGCAAAGATTTGTGTTCCGTTCCAATTTCCACGATGTAAATAAAGTAAACCGAACTTTGCCCAGTCACGTGTAGTGGCCCATCCATAAGACGACGCAACAAAATTTCCAGCAATATCAGCTTCAAGTAACATAGAGTTCATTCCAATTTTATCAATTAATGCTTGATATGGAAAGTTTACATATTCTTGATGTGTTTTAAATTGATTTCTTAATATACCTGACAGTAAGTTTGTTGTCCCTGAAGAATAATTCCATATTTCTGTAGGGGCAGCAATTGCTTCTTTTTTCATTTGTACTGATGGCATATCAGATTCCATAAAAAGCATTTTTGTAACATCAGAAATACTCGCATAATCCTCTTCCCATTCTAGTCCACTTTGCATCCGAAGTAAATTATTTAAAGTAATTTTCTTGCGTTCATCATTTTGCCAACTTGAAATAGGGGCAGGGGAGTCAATATTTATTTTACCTTGATATTCTAATATGCCATATAAAGTTGCCAGTACACTTTTAGTCATAGACCAACCTAAAATTGGCGTGTCATTAGTAAATCCTTCAATATATTCTTCTGCGATTATATGATCTTTATAAATTACCATTACAGTACGTGTCATCTGCGTTTCATAATCAGATAAAGCTCCTTTAACAGCATTATTCATAAGGTCATAGTCTATGTTTGAAAAGATAGAGTCTTTGGTAATCGAATTTCCATACGGAAAAGATAAATTATTTTCTAAAATAGTTCTTTTAGGTATCGCTAGTTTAACGGATGGGTCATAATCTTCTGTAACTAAAGCGCAACCAAGACCATCGCGACATATAGTTTCTCTTGGCATTAAATCATATACCGATGCCGTAACATTATAACCTTCTACTTTAGATAATTCCGCTAATTTAATCAAGGGCATATTATTATCGTTTTCAGTAATGTCTGAATAATCACGATGGGCAATAAAATGCGTAGAAGCCAAATTTTTAGAGGCAAAACCTGAAATGAAATTTAGTTTTGGGTAATTATAGAAAACAGCGATTGCCAATAAAACTACAAATACAATCAGAAAACGTTTAAATAACTTCATAGAGAAAAAGGAATTTTAAAAAGCTAAGTTAACGAACTATCGAAAATTAGGTGTCATTTGTTATCTTTAAATAAAACAATCAATTTTAAGATTTTGACAATTGATTAAGCCGATAAAAAAGCATGCAGAGAATTCATTTCTTATTGATACTTAATTTTATACTAATGACTTCTTGCACTTCAGAAGAGAAACACCAATGGAAGTCGCTAGAAGTAAAAATGTCAGCATACAACTCTGTTAAAGCGCAAACAGATAATGAACCCAATATAGCTGCTTGGGGCGATACATTAAAACCAGGAATGAAATGCATTGCGGTATCGCGAGATCTTATAGCATTGGGACTTAAATATAATACCAAAGTTAAAATTGCAGGACTTTCTGGCGTTTACCATGTGAAGGATAAAATGAACGCCCGTTATAAAAACCGAATCGACATTTATATGGGTACCGATGTAGATCGCGCCAGAGAATGGGGGCAAAAAAAGGTTAATATCAAATATGCAATTCAAAAACTACTGAATGACACCGAACAAAATTAAAGCAGTAAAGCGGTTAACAATGATAAATCGATTATTAATTCTTTTGATTTTCCCATTAATAATTGCAAGCTGTTCGGCACAGAAACAAATAATTGACAAGCCTATAATTTTCGATAATGAAAGAAAAGCATTAACGCTAGAATATTTGAAAGATCATTACGGAATACAACAAAAAGAGCCATCTATTGTGCCTAAAATGATTGTACTGCATTGGACTGTAATACCCACATTTGAAGATTCATTCGACTTTTTTAATCATGCAACTTTATCAATCACACGAGGAGATATTAGTGGAGCTGGTGCACTAAATGTGTCTTCACAGTTTATGGTAGACCGTGATGGCACAATATACAGACTAATGCCTGAAACAAATATGGCTCGGCATGTTATTGGGTTAAATCATTGTGCTATAGGTGTTGAAAACATTGGAGGCTCAGAAGATTTACCATTAACTAAAGCGCAATTAAAATCGAATATATGGTTGGTAAAATACCTGTCTAAAAAATATGATATTGATTATGTTATTGGACACTATGAATACACCCTCTTTGAAGATCATGAATTATGGTTAGAAAAAGATGATGGTTACCGAACAGAGAAAACCGATCCAGGTGTGGCATTTATGGAGAAGGTACGAATAGCAACCAAAAGTATGAATTTTAAACCTTTACCAAATAAGTAAAAATGAGATTAAATATTTACATTGTATTACTGTGTTTTTTCACCACTTCATTACTAGCTCAAAAAGGTGATATTACTGAATCGCTTTATGAAACCTATGAAAAATATAAAGAATCGAGCTTAACCAAAAGACGTATTAAACATACTGAAATTCAACCATTACTAAATTCATTAAAAGCCGATTCTCGCTTTACTATTAATACTGTTGGCAAATCTATAGAGGGAAGAAACTTATCACTAGTTAGTATCGGTTCCGGTAAAACCGATGTATTTCTTTGGTCTCAAATGCATGGTGATGAGCCAACTGCTACCCAAGCAATTTTTGATATTTTCAATTTTTTAAGGAGTGGTGATTTTAAAAAAGAAAAAGCCGCAATGCTCAGTAATTTAACTATTCATTTTTTACCCATGTTAAATCCTGATGGTGCAGAACGTTTTCAACGCAGAAACCTTTTGGGTATTGATATCAATAGAGATGCGCTACGTTTACAATCACCAGAAGGTAGAACCTTAAAACACGTTCGCGATAGTTTGGACGCTGATTTCGGATTTAATTTACACGATCAAAGTAGGTACTATAACGCGGAACGTACCGAAAAACCAGCTACAATCTCATATTTAGCGCCTGCATATAATTATGAAAAGGATATTAATGAAGGACGTGGTGCAGCCATGAAAGTGATTGTTTTTATGAATAAAATACTTCAAAAATATGCACCTGGCCAAGTAGGCAGATATAATGATGATTTTGAACCTAGAGCTTTTGGAGATAATATTCAAAAATGGGGTACAAATACTATTCTAATTGAATCTGGTGGTTATGCCAATGATATTGAGAAACAAGAAATTAGAAAGCTGAACTATGTTTCAATTTTATCAGCCATATATACTATTGCCAAAGAAAATTATAAAAATATCCCCTTAGAAGATTATGAGAAAATTCCAGAAAACGATCGCAAATTATTTGATCTTAAAATTGAAAACGCTACATATACGCTATTAAATAAAGAATACATTCTTGATATAGGTGTTAATCGCTTAGAAGTAGAAAAAGAAGGAAATAATGATTTTTGGTACAGCAGTAGAATCATAGATCAAGGTGATTTATCAACATACTATGGCTATGAAACTTTCGATGCAAAAGACTATAAGATTATTCCTGGTAAAGTATCCGCAGAAGTTATTACGAACAAAGAACAATTTAAAGCGCTTGCTGTTGATTATTTAGATTTACTCAAAAAGGGATACACTTACATTCGTATGGCTAATATTCCTACGAGCATGATTAGTTCTCCATTTCCAATACATGTTGTTGGAAAAAACTATGAATTACCTGAATTCAAAATAGAAGTAGGACAAAACCCCACCTTTCTACTAGAAAAAGATGGGGTTGTAAAATATGCCGTAATCAATGGTTTTTTAATTGACTTAAATTCTACTCAAGCCAAATTTAAAAACGCAATGATTTTCCGTTAAATTGGTAATTCGATTCTAATTACAGAAATTTTAATATCCTGTATTATTTAGTACCCGAATTTGATATTCATATGTGGTCCATAAATAAATAACATTACCAACATAGTTGCTAGTAAAGTAACAATAGTGGAGAATAAAAATATAGCCATTGCTTTATACCATTTTGGCATTCCATTCAATGAGCTGTTTTGTACAATCGTGTTAATTACATCCATTTTTTCATTTTTTATATCTGATGTTCTCAGACATGGTTCAACTTCAATAGCAGTTCTTCGGATGTAGGTTGTCAAAATGATTTTGGGGTCATTTTCAGTAAAGAAACAATTAAGAGGCCTTACACCCTAATTGATATTGCATCAATTAGTTGAAAGGTATGAAATAAACGATGACTGGGAAGTAATTGTAAAATAAAACTTGCAAAAAGAGACTGTTCAATTGTAATAAGCGTAGCAATCAACAGGAATTTGAGTGATTCGTCGTTTTTCTAAAAATAATTATTATTAGATTATATAAATAAAAAAAAGCACCAATAATGGTGCTTTTCTATACTATATTCAGCTATAAATTATTCACAGCCACCAGTAAAACCTGTTGCATCAAATTTAGTCTGTACACCGCCTTGTTTGCTTCCAATTACTACTTGTATTGCCAGGTTATTTACTCCACTACCATCTCTTTTTGGCGTACAATACTCAAATAAATAAAAGCTATTTGCTCGTTGCGATACGCGTTGTGAAATTTCATTGAAGTTAGTTTCTAGTTCCTCTTTGTTTCCAGCAAAAACTGTGTAGGTTTTCCCAATACTAGCTAAAACTTCCGTATCTATTTCGGAACCTAAACCTATACTGAAAAAAGATATATTTGGATCAGCAGATTCTACTTTTTGCAATGCAGCAGCCTCGGTGTAACGAGAAGCTTGATCTGTACCATCAGTAAAAATAACAACTGAAGCAGCACCAATTTTATCATCTTGAGTACTCGTTGCTAATAACTGACTTGCTATATCGGTAGCCTTGATTACAGCTCCATATAAATCTGTTGAGGGATCATTACTTATATCTTCGTTAATACCATCAATTGCTGTAATTAGTTGGTTCTTCGATGGTGTTAATTCGTTTAGTAGGTGGAGTTCATCTTCACCATCAAACCAGTATATAGCCATTTTTACAGATTCATTCTCAACAGCTGGCATCACATTATTAACAAAACTAACAGAAGCCGTTTTTAATTCTTCAAGGCTACTACCCAGAACACTCTTACTTAAATCTAATACTAATATGGTATTGTTACTAAAGATTTGAGAATTCGGTGATATTCTTGCGTTAGATTCTGAAGGAGAGATAGTATTAAAACAATCATCATTTCTTCCTTGTTCGTAAATGGTAAACTTATCTGCGGAAAGTCCAGAAACAGGAGCGCCATCATCATCCGATACTTTAAACAAAATTGATATTTTTCCTGGTAGTGTAGTAAATTCTTCTTGTATAGATAAAACTAAATCACTTTCACCAAGATCTAAACATTCATCAACGGCAGTACCTTTTCCTAGTCCTTCTTCGCCTTGATTAATTTGAAAGTTTACATCGTCATCAGCATTTCCACAAGAATAAAAGACCGCTAATATTATAAATATACTTGTTAGTTTTAATAAGTTTTTCATGTTCAGTTTCATTTGAGGTTCACCTAGCAGAACGGTCAAAATCCCTTTAAATTATAGTAGTGACCGAAAACATATGTTAAACCTTGTTAAATTTTATGCATATAATTTTTGTAGCTTTCCAATCGCAATTAAATCCAACTATTTTTCAACCAACTAATGAACAAGACTCTTTTCTGTATATTATTCTTTATGGGGTGTTATTTACATGCTCAAAAAAAGAATGATGCATTTCAATTAAATATTAAGAAGACCAATCATTCCGTATTAATTGATGGCATAGATGACGATTTAGCTTGGCAACACGCAGATGTGGCTAAGAACTTCTTTATGGTTTTACCTATGGATGATGGACCTGCTAACGAGAAAACAGAAATACGAATGACATATGATGATAAAAATATATACTTATTGGCTACATTTTATCACGATAAAAGAGGGAATTATACTGTAGAGTCATTACGTCGAGATTTTACTTTTGGTAAAAACGATAATTTTCTATTATTCATGGATCCTTTTAACAATCAGACTACAGGTTTCTCCTTTGGTGCTAATGCACATGGAGCTCAATGGGATGGTACCATGTATGATGGAGGTAGTGTTGATTTAAATTGGGATAGTAAATGGGTTTCAAAAACAACACGTGATGAAGAAAAATGGATTTTTGAAATGGCATTACCTTTTAAGTCTATTAGATATGAAGAAGGTGTAAAGAAATGGGGAATAAATTTTAGTCGATTAGATTTAAAGGCAAGCGAAAAGTCTAGTTGGACGCCGGTTCCAAGACAATTTCCAACCGCATCTTTAGCATATACTGGTACATTAATTTGGGATACACCACCACCGAAACCAAAAACTAACTTCTCAGTAATACCCTACGTTTTAGGTGAAGTTAAACAAGACCGTACTAAAAAAGAAGATGCCAATTATAGAGGAAAAGTAGGAGGCGATCTAAAATTTAGTATTTCTTCTTCACTAAATTTAGATATGACTGTTAACCCAGATTTTTCACAAGTAGAAGTGGATCGTCAGGTAACAAATTTAGACCGTTTTGAACTTTTCTTTCCAGAGCGAAGACAGTTTTTCTTAGAGAATGGAGATTTATTTGCTGGGTTTGGTTATGCTACTATTCGGCCTTTTTTCTCACGTAGAATAGGATTAGGTGTACCTATTCAAGCGGGTTTAAGACTTTCTGGAAACCTCAATGAAAAATGGCGTTTAGGTGTTATGGATATGCAAATTTCTAGTGTTGAAGAATCGGGACTCCCAAGTCATAATTTTGGAGTAATATCGGTACAACGAAAGATGTTTAGTCGTTCAAGTATTGGAATGCTTTTGGTAAACAAGCAAGCAATTAACTATCCGCAACAGAATGACTCATTAAGTGCACTTTATCCAAAATATAACAGAAATTTTGGAATGGAGTACAATTTAGCTTCAAAGACTAATTTGTGGACCGGGAAAGCATTCTTTCTAAAATCATTTGCACCCGAAAAAGAAAATAGTGGTATTAGTCAGGCTGCGCATATTGAATATCAAAACAAAAAATGGAATTGGAGAGTTGAAGAACAATATGTAAGCGATAATTATACCGCTGAAGTAGGCTATATACCTAGAAATGGTTACGTGAAATTTAACTCATATTTGGGACATTTGTTTTTTCCTGAAGCGGGTCCAATTGTAAGTCATGGACCAAAATTAAATGGGTTCTACTTTTTTGATGAAAACTTTAAAGAAACTGACAACACAACGTTTTTACAATATCTTATCGATTTTAGAAATAGAAGTAGCTTAGATTTCTTTGTTTCTTATGATTATGTAGAATTACTTTCGCCATTTGACCCTACTAGATTAGGTATTTCTGACTTAGCAATAGGAACCAAACATCGGTGGAATGCATTTGGTTGGGAATTTGCATCCAAACCTCAGAGTCTACTAACATATAGCTTTAATGGCAGATTAGGTGGTTATTATTTAGATGGTAATAGAACAAGTCTCTCAACAGAACTAGGCTACCGTTTTCAACCATATGTAAGCTTGACTGCAAATTTAAACTATAATCATATAGAACTTCCGGCACCTTGGAATACAAACGAATTTTGGTTAATTGGTTCGGAAATAGATATAACGTTCACCAATAAATTATTTTTTGCTAATCTATTTCAATATAATGAGCAGAGTAAGAACTTTAATTTGAATTCAAGATTTCAATGGCGGTATGCCCCAGCATCCGATTTATTCTTGGTGTATTCGAACAATCAAATGATAGATCCAAATCTACCCCGCGATTGGTCTTTAACATTAAAATTCAACTATTGGTTCAATAAATAGAAACCTTTATCATTTTGTTAAATAAAAATCAACGATTATTATTTTTAGTAACTTGTAAGTCATATCCTTAAATAAATAAACATGCCAACTTATCAATTAAAAGTAAATGGGAAATCACAAACCGTAGAGGTTAGTGAAGACACCCCATTATTATGGGTGTTACGGGATCATTTGAATCTAGTAGGCACCAAATTCGGTTGTGGAATTGCACAGTGTGGTGCTTGTACAGTTCATGTAGATGGTGTCGCAATGCGTAGCTGTTCAATGACTTTAGCACAATTAAAGGACAAATCAATAACAACCATCGAGGGTCTTTCAGTAGATGGTTCACATCCAGTACAAGTAGCTTGGAAAGAAGTAGATGTACCTCAATGTGGTTATTGTCAAGCAGGTCAGATTATGACTGCATCAGCTTTTTTGGCTCAGAATGCCAATCCAACTGAAGATGAAATAAAAAATGCAATGCATGGTAACATATGTCGATGCGCATCTTATACTAGAATAAATAAAGCTGTACAAAAAGCAGCCGAAAACATTGAATCTTAAAGCAAAAACTATGTCTACTACAAAACAAGATAAATCAATAGCATTTAGTAGAAGGGGCTTTATGAAATCTACTTCCTTAGCAAGTGGAGGTATGTTAATAGGGTTCAATCTATTCAATTCTTGTAAACCAAAAGCTGAACCAGCAATTGATTTAGCAAATCTTAATTATAATGATTTTAATGCATTTATTGAGATTGCAGATAATGGTGCGGTTACTCTTTATTCGCCGAATCCAGAAATTGGGCAAGGCGTAAAAACAGCTATGCCAATGTTAATAGCCGAAGAATTAGATGTGGCATGGAAAAATGTTTACGTTAAACAGGGAGATTTAGACACGGAGAATTATTCACGACAGATTGCAGGTGGAAGTCAATCAATACGTTCTTCATGGGAACCATTGAGACAAACAGGCGCAACGGCAAGACAAATGTTAGTTAATGCTGCTGCTGCGAAATGGGGAGTAGAACCATCAGAATGCACAACAAGTGAAGGTGTTATAACGAATGCCAAAGGAGAAACCTTAGGTTATGGTGATGTCGTTAAGGAAGCTGCAATTTTGGAAATTCCCGAAGCGGTAACCTTAAAAGAAATTAAAGATTTTAAAATTATTGGCACTGATGTTGGTAATGTCGATATCGATAAAATTGTAACTGGCAAACCATTATATGGCCTTGATTATAAAGAAGAGGGAATGGTTTACGCTACCGTCTTAAGACCACCAGCTTTTGGTCAAAAATTAGAATCTTTTGATGCAACTGATGCAAAAGCAATACCAGGGGTATTAGATGTTGTTAAAATAGGAGAAGGAGCAAATGCACTTTTAAAGAGTGAAGATAGAAATTGGACGGTGGTACTAGGAAGTAGTGAAAAGGTTGTAATTATAGCAGATTCATCATGGGTGGCCATGAAAGGAAAAAAGGCAGTAAAGGCAAATTGGATAGAAGAGTCTCCTCTTGAAAGCACTGAATTTCAGGATAAAAAGTTAATTGGACTTCTAGATGGCAAAGAGTTTACAACATTACGCGAAGACGGTGATGTAAATAAAGCATTTGCTAACGCTGATGAAATATTAGAACGTACTTATGAGTCTCCTTTTTTACCTCATAATTGTATGGAGCCTATGAATTTTTTCGCAAATGTAACTGCAGATAAAATTCATTTAGTTGGTCCAGTTCAAACTCCAGAATTTGCAGCTCAAGCAGTTGCAGCAATGCTAGATAGAGATGTCAAGGATATACATTTAGAAATGACTCGTATGGGTGGTGGCTTTGGCCGTCGTCTTTATGGTGATTTTGTTTACGAAGCTGCTGAAATTTCTAATACAATTAAAAAACCTGTAAAGTTGATTTCTTCGCGTGAAGATGATATGACAATGGGTGTTTATCGGCCCGCAATTAAATATAGAATAAAAGCTGCTGTAAAAGATGGTCAAGTAACTGGCTATCATATTAAAGAAGCCGCTATTAATGGTAATATGTATGGGTTAATTCCTAATTTCTTTCCAGCAGGTGCTATAGAAAATTATAAAGTAGATGTTGCTAATTATAAAAGTAATATTACCACAGGTGCATGGCGCGCACCTTATACTAACTTCTTGGCTTATGCGGAGCAGAGTTTCTTTGATGAACTAGCAGATGTTATGAAAGTTGATCAAGTACAAATGCGATTAGACCTCTTAGAAAGGGTTAAAGGAACAACCGATGAACGTATTCAATATTCTCCTGAACGACTTCAAGAATGTATCCGTACTGCTGCTGAAAAATCTGGCTGGGGTAAAGTAAAAGAAGGTGTTTATCAAGGTTTTGTAGCATATTATTGTCATAATTCACATGTTGCTGAAGTGGCGGAGGCTGTTATTGAAGATGGAATTCCAGTTATTAAAAAAGTTACCTGTGTGGTAGATTGTGGAGTTGTTGTAAACCCATTAGGTGCTATGAACCAGATTGAAGGTGGTGTAATAGACGGTGTTGGTCATGCAATGTTTGGTAATTTTGATTTTGAAAATGGAGCGCCTACAGCAAAAAACTTTGATCGCTATCGCTTAATACGAATGAAAGAAGCACCAGTGATTGAGACACATTTAATTCAAAACGAATTTGCACCTACCGGTCTTGGTGAACCCACCTTACCTCCTGCAGGTGGTGCTGTTGCAAATGCATTAAAAGCGGCAACAGGAAAGAGAATATATAAACAACCGTTTATGCAAGACCCATCGTTTTGGAAAACACCAGAGAAGGAGATATTAGGGTAATAGCACTAATTTTATCACTTTAAATTTAGGTAAGATTTCGCTTGGATACATAAAACAAAACGACCACCTCATTTAGTGGTCGTTTTTAGTACATAACAAAATGAATTATAATAGTGACATAGCAATTCTAATCTTAGCAGCTGGTGAATCAAAACGTATGGGTGAGCCAAAACAACTACTTCCTTGGAAACAAACGACATTATTAGGTAATACTATTAATGAAGCCAAATTGGTTTTACCAGATAATATTTATGTCGTTTTAGGTGGTAATTCTGAATCCATTAATAAAATTGAAGAATTAAAAGATGTGAATATAATATACAATCCAGATTTTAAACTTGGTCAGGGCGCTTCTATATCTTTTGGAATCAATCGTATTCTAAATATTGATGATAGTCTTAAATCAGTTCTAATTATGTTATGTGATCAACCACTAATTACTAGCGACTATCTTAAAGAACTTATAAATATTTTCAATACAAATAATAAAGGAATTATTGCCACGAACTATAATAATAGGGCAGGGGTACCTGCTATTTTTGACCAACAATATTTTAGAGAGTTAACGTATTTAAAAAATGATAAAGGAGCTAAAGACTTAATAGAAGATAACAGTTCAGATATCATACTAAAAGATGCTGATGGAAAAGAAGTAGATATTGATACGAAAGAAGAATACAATAAACTTAAAATTCAATTCAATTTGTAACCTTCTAATGCACTTGGAACTAATAAATATGGTACTTTCAACTAGTCAAAGAAAAATATAAAATGAGGAGTATACATACAGTTTTATTCATAATAACACTTTTGATTTCAAATTCGATTACAGCCCAAGAAATGGGTTTCGAAGAATATAATCCAAAATCCACATTAATTGTCCCAGAGCATAAATTAAATAGAGCGAAATTTCCTTTTATTGACATTCATAGTCACCAACGAAATATGAGTGAAGCAGCACTAACTAGAATGCTTAAAGATATGGATGCCATAAACGAGGGCCTTATGGTAAATTTAAGTGGGGGATCTGGAGAACGCTTAAAGAAAATGGTTCAAAGTATCAATGCTAATTATCCAAATCGTTTTGCCGTATTCGCAAATGTAGATTTTGATAATGTTGGTGAAAAAGGATGGACAGAAAATGCTGTAAAGCAGTTAGAAGAAGATGTAAAAGTAGGAGCAAAGGGACTCAAAGTCTTTAAAAGCTTAGGACTTCGTTATAAAGATATAGACGGAAACCGTGTGGCAATAGACGATTCAAGATTAGACCCAATTTGGGCAAAATGTGGTGAATTAGGCATTCCCGTTTTAATCCATGCGGCAGATCCAAAATCATTTTGGGACCCAATGAATGCCGATAATGAGCGTTGGTTGGAGTTAAAAACACATTCGCGAAGAAAACGAACTGATACGGATCCGGCTCCATGGCAACAAATTATTGACGAACAACATCGTATGTTTAAAAAGCATCCAAACACCAATTTTATTAATGCACATATGGGTTGGTATGCTAATGATTTAGCAAAACTTGCAGAATTAATGGAAGACATGCCAAATATGCATGTTGGAATAGCAGCTGTTATTGCAGAACTTGGGCGGCAACCAAAAAATGCCAATGCTTTTTTTACAAAATATCAAGATCGTATTCTTTTTGGGAAGGATAGTTGGAAACCTGAAGAATTCCCAACTTATTTTCGAGTTTTAGAAACTGATGATGAGTACTTCCCTTACTACAAGAAATACCATGCATTTTGGTCTATGTACGGTTTAGGACTATCCGATGAAGTATTAAAAAAGGTATATTATAAAAATGCATTAAGGTTACTACCTAATGTGGATACAAGTATTTTTCCTAAAAATTAAAAACCTGATTATAAGATAAATAATTGTTTTTCAATATAATCCTGAACAAATATCCAGTTCATTTTAAGGACAAGTGCAGCAGATGGCAGGTTATCTTCTTCAATTGCCGCTATTATAGCATCATGCTGTTCATTAGAATTGTAATGAAATGAGTCATCAGACATAAATTCACGTTCATAAAAGAAAACTCGGCTTTTTAGGTCTTTTAAAATCTGTTGCACCACAGAATTATTATAGTTTGCAGTCAGAAGTCTATGGAACTCCATATAACCATTAACTCGTTCTAAAGGCTCATCTGTCTCAGCAATTAAAGTTCGTTGTTTTTTAAGTGCTTCAATAGCGGATTCATCAAATGTAGATTGTTCTAAAGCAAGCACCTCCAAATGGGCAACAAGTTCATATAGATTTTTTGCTTCTTCATGATTGACTTCTGCAATAATGAAACCACAATTAGGTATAGCCCTAACAATGTGCGATTGTTGTAATTGCGTTAAAGCCTCTCGTATTGGCGTTACACTAACCTTTAATACTCTAGCCAAAGCAGCTAGATTTATACGATCACCAGGATCTAGAGCACCTTGCTGCATCTGTTTGAGTAAATGCTCACGTACTTGGTTTCGCAAAATAATTTTACTAGACATAGTTCAAAAATAATAATCGTATACGATTTAAAACGGCTTTTTACTGAAAAATAGTACGTTTAGCACCTTATTTTTTAATATCAATATTAAGCGGCGACAATAAGTAACTTTATTTATTAAAGTATTTCATCGAATAAAATGTCTTTTCACCGAAAATCATATTCATTTAACAAGAAGACAGCACTAACGCTATTAAACCTTCGTTAATCACCTTATAATCCAAACTCTATAATAATGAAGGCAAAGTCTATTTGTAAATTACTTTTCGTATTTGGTTCAATGATGTTGATTACTAGTTGTAGTGATGATGATAAGGACGTAGTAGTTGAAGAGCAAGAACTTTCTCAAACAGAAGTTAAAACAATACTAGAATCTGATTCATATGCTAAATCTTTCGATAATATAATTTCAAGTGTTTATCAGAATGAAGGTAGTTCTGGCAAAACAGAAGAATGCTATGTAGCGGAATATTCAGATACCGGTTTTACTATTGAATTTGATAATTGTACTGTAGAAGGCACATCAAATGTAACAGGGACACTTTCAGCAGTATATACTTCAACAGGAGATACAGTGGCTTATACAGCTACCTGGACAGATTTTAATTTTGGAGGCATCATTTTAAATGGTACTCGAAGTTATACAATAGGTTCAGATACCGATAATTCCATTAATTTTTCAGCCACAAGTGACTTTAATGCAACCTTAGCTAATGGTTCAATTGTTACTGAAAAAGGTACTAAAGAAATTGGAATTACATTCGGTAGCAGTCTTGAGACAAGTATTTATACGTTAGATGGAAGCTGGACAGTAACGGCAGATGGTTTAACATATGTGGTAACAGTAGACGATACAATTGAAGGTAATCTTGCTTGTTCATATTTAAATGAAGGGTCTATGACCGTTGAAAAAAGTGGTTTGCTTGTTGAAGTTGATTTTGGAGACGGAGAATGTGACGATATTGCAACAGTATCATATCCTAATGGAGATACTGAAGAGATTTCTTTAAGAGATTAAGAAAAGTTAACTCGACTTTTTTAACCCTGCTTTCTTTACAGATAGCAGGGTTTTTATTTATTAATATTTCCTTACACCAATCAAATCAAAATAATTTAATCGAAATTAAACTATATTCGAAGCTGACAAATTCTCCAAAAACAGGAAAAAAAATGAAATCATTTAGCATTCAGGAAATTAACGCCATTTTAGAAGGAACATTAATTGGTGATACTAAAGTAAACATTAATGGTCTTGGTGAAATAAAGGAAGCATCCGAAGAACAAATAACTTTTATTGGCAGTTCTAAATACACTAAATTTTGGCCTGATTCTAAAGCTACAGCTGCCATTGTAAATGAGTCTCTTAATTTTGAACAGAATGATTCTCGACCAATAATTAAAGTGAAAAATGCCGACTTAGCTATGGCAAAGTTATTGGAAGTTTTTAGTCCAGATGGACCAATATTTGAAGTAGACATTCATCCAACAGCGGTTGTGCATCACTCTGTTAAGATAGGTGAAGGATCTAAAATAGGTGCGAACTGTTACGTAGGTAAAGATGTTGTTTTAGGAAAGGGGGTTTTACTTTATCCAAATGTTTCAGTTTTTGATGATACGATAATAGGTGATAATACTACAGTTTGGTCTGGCACTGTTATTAGAGAGCGTACTCAAATAGGTACGAACTGTATATTTCATAATAATGTAAGTATCGGTGCCGACGGTTTTGGATATCGCCCAAGTGATGATGGTAGAGGCTTAGTGAAGGTGCCGCACATCGGAAATGTAATTATAGGGCATTATGTTGAAGTTGGTGCAAATTCGTGTATTGATAGGGCTAAATTCAGTTCTACAATTGTAGGAGATGGCTGTAAAATTGACAATTTAGTTCAAATAGGACATAATTGTATTATGGGTCGTTTTTGTATTATGGCAGGAAGTAGTGGTTTAGCTGGCTCTGTTACTTTAGGAGATGGCGTAATAATTGGGGGTAGTGCCTCCATAAAAGATCATACTACAATTCATTCTGGAGCAACAGTCGCTGCAGGGTCTGGTGTTATGAAAGATGTACCAGCAGGAATGACCGTTTTAGGCTATCCTGCAGCAGAATCTAAGGAAAAATTAAAGCAATGGGTAGCATTGCGAAAATTAGCAAGAGGTTAATAGTTCTTATTAATCTTCGAATTCTAATTTAGAAATTAAATCTTCGTAATTATCAATCTTAGTAAATAACTTCCCACCTAGATTCAAAATAGGAGTTTCCAAAGAATCTAATTGTATCGTGTTGGCAAATGAGCGATTTAGTTGATCTTTCATTTCAACATTTTCGTCTAATTTATGCATTTGATACAAGTATTTACCGTCAGCGAGAGATTGCAAAAGGCTATCACATTGATTGCACATTTCAGGTACATAAACAGTTATATTCTTTTTAGGCTTAATCTTAATGGCAGTAGCCTCTTTTTTTAAAGCTCGTTTAGACAAACTATCATTAACCACTAAATCATAGGTATACTGGGGTTTTTTACCGCGTAATAGCATTATCGTTTTTAAATGAACCTTTGAAATTCCTGGAACTCGGACCAGTCTTGGACGGGCTTTACTTTGTCGAAAATTAGTTCCTTCAATAGTAATCATAACATCCAAATCCTGCTCATTTTCATTTACAGCATAAAATGCCAATCGATTTGGAATCTCTTCGGTGATAACTTTTATTTTGGATTCTTGTGCCCAAATATTTGTACCGAATAGTACAAACAAAACAAGTATAATATTTTTCATTTTCAATTTTCTTTGCTCCAATATATCAATTTATATTCATTCATATCTTTTATATCCCATTATTGGAGATTAATTCTTATTTCATCTAAATATTTGAACGTTAATCTATTTTTTAGAACATAGATATTCTTAATATTGAACCTTCTAAACAATTGTATGGCTTATGAAGCAAAAACCCAACACAGCATTAATCATACTCTCATTCTTTTCCATTTATGTAATTTGGGGTTCTACCTATCTATTAAATAAGATTGCAGTTCAAGAAATATCACCATTTATGTTGGCTGGTTTTCGTTTTTTTATTGCTGGCCTTCTAATATTTCTTATTTGTATAATTATGGGAATATCTTTAAAAATATCTCCCAAACAACTAAAGAATACTATAATTGCCGGTTTTTTGTTTTTGGCTTATGGAAATGGTGTAGTTGTATGGGCTTTGCAATATATTGACTCTGGATTTGCAGCGCTAGAAATCTCAGCACAGCCATTAGTAGTATTGCTTTTAATGAGAGTATTTCAAGGTAAAAAAATACAAGCCATGTCTTTAGTGGGCATAGCTCTTGGCTTTATTGGTATCTACTTATTGATAAGTCAGAAATCTATTATAAGTCAAGAGAATTCTGCAATTGGCATGATTTTAGTGTTTTCCGCAATGGTTAGTTGGGCCTCTGGTAGTTTATTTGTTGGTAAAGCTACTTTGCCAGATAATTTTTTTGTAAATACTGGTTATCAAATGATTATGGGTGGTCTTTTAATGTTAATTGTAAGTGTTTCCACTGGGGAAGAATGGTCATCGCCATTAAATTGGTCTAGTAAAGTACAATTGGCAATGGTGCTCTTAATTGTATTGGGCAGTATTGTCGCTTTTACTTCATTCAATTATTTGTTAAGAAATGTTTCTCCAGAAAAAGTGGCTACAAGTACGTATGTGAATCCAATTATAGCTTTGCTATTAGGCTGGTATTTTTTGAATGAGCAAATTACCAATCAATCAATTTTGGCAGCTATAATATTGCTTACAGGGGTCTACTTTATCAATACCAAGAAAAAGCTAGCCATTTACTCAAGATTTAAAAGAAATTAGAGTAATTCCACTTAATTTTTTCAATAGAAAGTATTAAATTCAAATTTCTATGAGAGCGCTAGTTTTATACTTCTTTTTATCCGTATGTATTTTATCATGCAAATCAGAACCTTCTATAAGTCTCTTTAATGGAGAGAACCTAGAAGGTTGGCATATTGATGTACCTGAAATGGATTCTGTGCCTACTGCTATAAATCCGTTTATAGTTAGAGACGGTATGCTTGTAAGTTTGGGTGTGCCGCAAGGGCATGTAATTACTGATGCAGCATATGAAAACTTTCGGCTAGAAGTGGAATACCGTTTTGCTGGAATTCCTGGCAATTGTGGAGTTTTAGTTTATGCGTCAACACCACGTTCCTTATATAAAATGTTCCCAAAATCAATCGAGGTTCAAATGATGCATGAAAATGCGGGTGATTTTTGGTGTATTGTTGAGAATATTGAAGTTGATAATATGATAGATAGAAGAGGTCCAAAAGAAGAATGGGGTGTAACCGAAGGAAAAAAACGACGAATTTTAAATCTTACCGACGGATCAGAGAATGCTGTAGGGGAATGGAACTCAATGATAATTGAGTGTTTAGGCAACAAATTAAAAGTATGGGTAAATGGTGACTTTGTAAATTACGGCTATAATGCAACAGCAAGTAAAGGTCAAATTGCCTTACAGGCTGAAGGGTCTGAAGTTGAATTTAGAAAAGTCGTACTCACACCAATAAACGAAATAAGTAATTACGAAAATTAATAATAATGGAAGGTAATTTTAAGACGAAATCTTCGGATAAAAGCAGAAGGTCATTTATAAAAAAATCAGGTATAGCTGTTGTAGGCAGTACTGTTGTTTACCCTTCAGGGTTAATGGCATTTAATTCTTCTAATAATGACATTATAAAAGTAGGTTTAATAGGATGTGGGGGTAGAGGTACCGGTGCAGCATCACAAGCATTGGAAGCAGACCCAAATACAGAGTTAGTAGCTATGGGTGATGTTTTTGAAGACCGATTATCAGGAGCGTATGATCAACTTTTAAAACTAAAACCTAATCAAGTAAAGGTAAACGCTGCTAATAAATTTATTGGTTTTGATGCTTATAAAGAGGTTTTAGAATCGGATGTAGATGTGGTTTTATTGACTACGCCTCCTGCGTTTCGACCAGATCACTTAAAAGCAGCTGTAGAGGCCGGCAAGCATACTTTCTGCGAAAAACCAGTAGCAGTAGATGCACCCGGTGTTCGAAAAGTATTAGAAGCTGCTAAACTGGCTAAAGAAAAGAATCTCAATGTGGTATCGGGTTTTTGTTTTAGACATGATACCATGAATTTAGAAACTATGAGTCGTGTATTAGGAGGAGATATCGGCGAAATTAGGGCTGTAACGGCCTATAGGAATGGAGGCGAACTTTGGTATAAAGACAGAAAGCCAGACTGGACAGATATGACCTACCAAATGCGAAATTGGTATTATCAAAATTGGCTTTCCGGTGACTTTTTAGTAGAGCAAGCAGTACATAGCTGTGATTTAATATCGTGGACTATGAATAATGAAATGCCAATAAAAGCAATAGGTAGTGGTGGTCGACAAGTTAGAACAGATAAAAAATATGGAAATATTTATGATCATTTTGCAACAGAATTTACATATGCAAATGGCGCTAAATCTACTCTATTCGCACGGCAACAAGCAAACACACAAGGTAGAAATACCGTCGAAGCATTTGGTTCAGATGGTGTTGCTTATTTAAATCTGTATGGTCAAAGTGAGATAAAAGGAAAAAATCCATGGCGATATAGAGGTGAGCGAAATGATATGTTTCAAGCAGAACACGATAAACTTTTCGCCGCCATTCGAAGCGGAAATCCAATAAATGATGGGGAATTGATGGCAAATAGTACGATGATGGGTATTTTATCTCGTATGGTTGGATATACTGGTCAAGAAATTACATGGGAAGATGCTTTTAATTCTGAGGAACATTTAGGACCAAAATTTGAAGAGTATTCATGGGATTTAAAATTCGAAATGCCCCCGATAGCAATACCTGGTAAAACTAAATTTCATTGATTTAAAATACTATTTATGAAAAAGAAACTTATATTCTCATTTCTAAACCTGTTCTTTTTTTCAGTAATTGTTTACGGACAAGATGCTGATATTGTTTTTGGTACTTCAATAGGTTTCGACGATTTAAATGATGGAGTTATTAAAAATTCAGAAGCATTAAATTGGATTAATGTAAATACAGCCGATGATACTTGGCGCAACGAAGGTGAATTGCTTATTTGTAAGGGATTACCAATAGGAGTGATGCGATCAGAAAAGCAATACGAGAACTTTATTTTAGAAGTAGATTGGCGTCATATGGAACCTGGAGGAAATTCGGGTGTATTTGTTTGGAGTGATGCAAGTCCGGATCCAGAATCGAGATTACCTGGTGGGGTAGAAGTACAAATGCTAGAGTTAGATTGGGTGAATCTAAATACTAGAGATGGAAAAAAACCACCAATTGCATATGTGCATGGAGAGCTTTTTGGTGTAGGTGGTGTAACTACAGAAACAGACAACCCAAGGGGTACTAGAAGTAAATCTATAGAAAATAGAGCATTAGGAAAAGGAGAGTGGAATAACTATAAAGTAGTTTGTGTTGATGGTACTATCAAGCTTTCTGTAAATGGAAAGTTTGTAAATGGCATCAGTAAATCAACCATAAAGAAAGGCTATTTATGTTTAGAGTCTGAGGGTGCCGAAATACACTTTAAGAACTTTAAATTAATAGAATTACCATCTGGCGTTACTTCCGAAGAACAAACTGCTAAAGTTATCAAGTAAATTCTGGCCAATATTGTTTTATTTTTTTTCTAAGGAACTGGACACTACGTTCGAGTTGGTCCATACCGTCTACACCATCTTCAATACTAATCCAGCCATCGAAACCTACACGTTTTAATTCAGTAAAAATTGCATCGTAATCATTTAAACCTTTACCAATTTCACCATGACTTAATCGTTTTGCATAACCAACAGAACCACCTTCTTCATTTTTAAGGTCTTCAACAGTACCGGTTAATAAATAGCGATCACTTGCGTGCATAGTCACCACTCGATCTGAAACTTTATAAAGTAATTCTAAAGGATCTTCACCTGCTAAAAAGGTATTACTTGGATCATAATTTACTCCAAAATTTGGATGCTCAATACTATTTACAAGTTTACAAAAAACGTCCATCTGTTGTGCAAATTCTGGGTATTCCCAAAAATCATCTTTATAATGATTTTCTAGAATTAGAGTAATTCCCAATGCTTCAGCCAAAGGTAAACAGGCTTTAATGCATTCTGAAGCCAATTGCACGCCTTCATCAATGGTAAGCTCAGGTCTACGTTGTCCAGAGAGTACGCGACAATATTTTCCACCAAGAATATCGGTCATACGTATCCAACTAAGTTGTTTTTCGATTTCTTTTGCTCTAAATGATGTATCCGGATGCGTAAAATCGGGCGAGCAGCACAACATTGGAATTTGCTTTCCATTAGCTTCAACTTCCTTTCTAAAAAGAGGCCAGTTCGTTTCATCTTCCATCTCAAGAAATCCGGCATACCACTCAATTCCGTCTACTTCAAGTGCGGAAGCTAAGGTTATCCATTCAGAAACTTTCATCGTTCCGTCTTTACATAGTTGATGCATAAATGCTTTAGGAAATACAGCTAGTTTGGGCATTTTATTCTAAATTATAGTATTGATTATAAATCGCCTTTTGGCGGGTTGCGTCCAATCATTGGAAATTGTTCTACTTCGAGTACCTGACCACTTATTGGTCCACTTTCATCAGAGAGTAAATAAATAGCTGCCATGGCCATTTCTTGAGGTTTAAAAATTCGCTTAGCAGGAGCGAAAACATTGGATAGATTTTCAAACCAATCATCACTTTTTCCTTGTTCTTTTTGATTTTGTTTTTCGTATTCCGTCAAAACCCACCCTGGGTTTATTTGATTTACACGTACCCCATGTGCTCTAAATAAAGAATCACCAAGATTACGACTCATAGTCATTAAAGCGCCTTTAGAAATACTATACGCTAATAAATTTTCTTCACCACTCCAAGAGTTTATCGAACCAATGTTTACAACACATCCCCGCGTTTTTATTAATTCCGGTAAAGCCTTCTGAATAATGGCAAATGGAGCCAAAGTATTTATGGCTAACAATTTTTCCAGAAATTCGATATTCGTAGTATCAATATTTGAAGAAGCAACAATGGCAGCATTATTTACTACCGCGTCTAATTTACCATAGTGGTTAATAGCCTTTTGAATTAATTTTTCAGGAGCTTCTTTCTCAGTAATATCAATGGTGTATTTAGCTATTTGCGATGGATTATAAGCTTCTATTAGATGTTGACCTTTCTCATCACGGAGTCCATTTACCAGTATTTTGGCACCTTCTTTTAAGCATTGTTTTACGATTGCCTTACCAATACCTGTATAACCACCAGTTACCAAAATCACTTTGTCTTTTAACCGCATCTTAGTTTAGTTAGGTTTTAATACACTTTTTACTACTTTTCCAGTATGCATTTGTTCGAATGCTTCGTGCCAATCTGTAAGGTTCCAAACACCTCCTATAATAGGGTTCACATCTAATCGACCAGAAGCTAATAATGATAAAACTTTCTCCCAAATGGGCCAATTATGACTAAAACTACCTTGTAATCTAACATTTTTTTGAACTAATTGATCTAATGAGAAGTTCAAGGGTTTAGGTCCCCAACCAACTTTCGTTATTTGCCCATTAGGTCTTATTATTTCTAAAGCCATTTTTAAGGTAGCACTTACCCCAGCAGCATCAATAACACAATCAACACCAAGGCCGTCTTGTTTTTTAGCCCATTCAGTAGCATCGCCTACAATAGTATCACAACCATACTTTGCTGCTATATCTAATCTACCTCGATCTTGTTCCAAGCCTACTATTGCTACTTCTGCGCCACATAATTTAGCCATTGCTGCACATAAAATACCAATGGTTCCTGGACCTATTACAATCACCCGGTCACCTGGATTAATATTCGAATTAACTACAACAGAATTATAAGCTACCGAACATGGTTCAGTTAAACAAGCTTGTTCAAAAGGTAATTTGTCTGGTACTGTATGTAAACATCTGGCAGGAACTTTTACAAAGCGCGTCATTGCTCCATTTACACCATATCCAAATCCTTTTCGAGTTGGATCTAAGTTGTAAAGACCTTGTCTAGACATTGGGTTATTAGTATCGATAACCGCGGCAGTTTCACTAACTACTCGGTTACCTTCCTTCCAACCTTTTACATTACTTCCCAATTCAGAAATATGTCCGCCAAATTCATGTCCTAAAACAACGGGGTAATTTACGGGCCAGCTATGATCAGAAGTCCATTGGTGAAGGTCACTACCACATACACCAACATTGGCAACTTCTAGTAATACGTCATCAGGTCCAATTATAGGTTTCGCTATTTCTCTAATTTCAACACTTCCTTTTTCTTCAGCGTAATTTACAACGGCAATGGAGTTCATATATAATACTTATATCAAATTAATAGCTATTAAATTTCTTCGTACGAATGTATTTTTTCACAAATCATACGTAAAGATCCTTCAAGGTCTCCATCAGCAGTTTTAAAAGCATCGGCATCAATTGTTAGGGGAGCTCCTAATACAACTAAAGGTGCGCCGTATTCTGGACACTGAATCGCTTGTTCTAAAGACAAACCACCAACAGCTTGAACAGGAATATTTACTGCTTCAACAATTTCTTTTAGTTGATCCAATGGACTCGGCATACGATGACCATTTGCAGCGATACCTCTGCGTTCATCATATCCAATATGATGAACAATATAATCACATCCCAAATTTTCTAAACGCTTAGCGCCTTCAATCATATCTGGACAACCCAAGTTGTCACCCATAACTTTCACACCAAAATCTTTACCAGCTTGCACGACAATTTTAATCGTTTCTTCATGAGCTCTGGCCATTACAACTACATGTGTAGCACCAGCTTTTGCCATCATTTCGGTTTCTAGATATCCCCCATCCATAGTCTTTAAATCAGCAACAATTGGAATATTAGGAAAAGCTTCACGTAATTTACGTACGCCATGCAAGCCCTCAGCTAATAATAGGGGAGTGCCGGCTTCAAGCCAGTCAATACCAGCTCTCAATGCAAGTGCAGCTGTATCTAAGGCTTCATCAATATTAGTAAGGTCAAGTGAAATTTGAACTATGGGTTTCATGTAGTAATTGGTTTAAATTAATCAACATACTTAAATAAGTAAGTAGGAACTTTCAATATTAATTATTAAAAGATGCGAAGTAGTAAAATTACTTTTTCAATTTAAACAAGAAAACAAGTTAATCATCAATAACTTATAGAATTTTGACCCATTAAATAAAGATACCACTATAAAACATCTAATATTTTTTGATATTCTAAATTGAGACGCTTCTTTGTTTCATTAGTAATATACCTTTTTTGATCTAATTGCTGCGGTTGGTCATTAGCACAAAAATAACTGTGAATGCTGCGTCTAAACTTGTTCGTATAATTTGTGGTACCACCATGCCAAACGTGTGAGTTAAAAATAAATACAGAACCCGCAGGAGCCTGAATCAAAACTTGATCAGGATGAGGCATATTAACATCATCCATAACTTCATTCGGAAGTAATTTTGATTTATGAGTGCCAGGAACTATTCGTGTGGCGCCATTATTTTCAACAAAATCATCCAATAACCAGATTGTATTGCAAACTTTATAATTACCATCGGCAATAGAATTACCATAATCTACATGTAGTTTTTGATGGCCCAATCCAGGTTTTGCAGCTCTATAATTTAGAGATGAAAGTTTAAAGTGTTTGCCTAATACGGCCGAAATACCTGCTAAAACTCTTTCATGGGTGTAAAAAATATCGAAAATTTCGCCTTTATTCACTAAATCTGCAAGTCTGTCTGCTCCCTCTTCTTTAGGATGCCTTATATATTTTGATTCGAATAATTCTGAACCGGCATGTTTTCCTTCCAAACGTATAAGTTCTTCAATTTTATCATTTATTGCCCTAACTTGGTTTTTAGTCAATAGTTGGCCTAATGAGACAAAACCATCTCTTTCTAATGTATATAATTCTTCAGTTGTGAGCATTGCTAAAATTAAAAAGTGAAGCTCTAATTTAATAAATATCTATATTTAATAGTCTTAAAATAGTTAAGATTATAAGTTATATTTGAGAGAATAGATTTTTAATATGTTAAGCATTGTTTTTAATTATAGCAGAGCTTCTTTAAACATTATTGTGATTAACTTATGTGTTACGATATTAAAGCGGGCCTTGAAGCCCAATTGAAAAGAGCTCAAAAACATGGTGATTTACAGGCCATTGATGAGATTATTGAAAAACTAGCTCCATTAACTGATTTACCTTTACATCATGTTAATGGTTTCAATCATCCGGAATTATTAATTTATACAGACAAATCTCCTTTTTTTCCTCTTGTAGCCACTTGGGGTCTAGCTCCGCCTTGGGTGAAAAGCGAAGAACAATTAAAAAAAATATGGAATTCTACTATAAATGCTAGAGTAGAAACTATTTTTGAAAAACCTTCTTTTAAAGAAGCTGCCATTAATAATCGTTGTATAATATATATTGAGGGATTTTATGAACACCATCATTTTAATGGTAAAACTTTTCCTTTTTACATTAGAAATAAATCAAAAGAACCATTAGCACTAGCAGGGTTATATAGCACTTTTATAACTGATGAAGGTGGCACTATTACTACATTTGCTTTTGTTACCACACGAGGAAATTCATTACTCGAAAAAATACATAACAACCCCAAATTAGCAGAACCAAGAATGCCAATTATACTTGTAGAAGAGGATGAAGATTATTGGTTAAACCCCTTGAAGAAAGATATAGAATTTTCGAATTTAAGCAAATTACAAAGAGAATATTCTGCAGAAAAATTGGAAGCTTATACTGTAAGACGTTTACGAGGAAAAGCTTATGCTGGAAATATAGCAGAAATTTCACAACCTTTTGAATATCAAGAGTTGTTATGATTTTTAAAATGACAACTTATATTTATAAGCCTTTTGTTTTCGCATTATTTATATAATGGTTTTTCAAATTGTTGAGGCGGAAAAATGGAATTATTCAAAATATATTCGTCGATAAAAAAGTAGAGTTCATATAGTCATTTGGGCCAAACTTATATTCCTTTTTATTTAAAAAGTATAAAGTTTCAATTTTGAAGTGTTAATAAAAAACACACTCAAATGAAACAATATATAATCATAGTAGGCATTTTATTTGCTCACTTTGCTTACGCCCAAGATGCAGAAAGTAACGTTGCATCCAAAATATGGTCACTAGAAGATTGTATTTCTTATGCTATTGAAAATAATATTACAGTGAAGGATGCTGATTTAAACGCTAATATTTCTGAAGTAGATTACAATAAGGCAAAGTCTGCTAAACTACCAAACCTTTTTGGTAGTGCTTCTCAAAATTTTTCCAGTGGTACAACCATTGATCCAATTACCAGTGATTATGTTTCTGATCAAATACACAGCACAAATTTGGGTATCAATAGCTCGTTAACACTTTTTCAAGGAAATCAATTAACCAATCAGATAAAACAGAATAAATTACTACTAGAGCAAAATAGCCTATTAGCAGAAGAAACTAAAAACAGTATCGTTATTAGCATCTTAGAAACCTATTTGCAAACGCTGTACAGCAAAGAAGGGATTGCTATTGCAGAAAATAATCTAAAAGCTTCGGAACAAGAAGTTATTCAAGCTAAATCTAGATTAGATGCTGGTTCTATTGCTTTAAGTGATTATACAGAAGCTCAAAGTCAGGCTGCTACCAACAAGTACAATGTTATTGCTGCTAAAAATGACTATGAGCTAAACATCATCAGTTTAAAACAATTACTAGAATTATCTCCCTTAGAAGATTTACAAATTGAGTCAATTGACGAGAATCAAGATTTAATCAATCTGGAATTAAACAAAGAATTGATATATGATAATGCTCTCAATTTTCTTCCAGAAGTTACTGCAAGTAGTACGAATGTATCCATTAATGAGGAAGATTTAGCAATTGCAAAGGGTGGTTACCTTCCAACATTATCATTAATTGGCAGTCTGGGTTCTGGTTACACAAGTCTTAATGACAACACATTTACAGATCAGTTAGATGTAAACTTTAATCAAAAAATAGGGTTGAGTTTATCCATTCCAATTTTCAATAGAAACCAAACAAAGGCAGCCGTACAAACAGCCACTTTTAATATTGAAAAAGCTCAGTTACAAAAACAAACCGTAGAGAAGGAGGTGATAAAAAAAGTAGAAACAGCTTACCAAAATGCACTCTCGTCACAAGAACAATTGATTGCAGCAGAAGCTTCTCAAAACGCGGCTGAGCAATCCTATAATCTAGCACAGAAAAAATATGATTTGGGTGCTTTGAGTACAACGGATTTGGTGATAAGTCAAAATACGTATACTAATGCGCAACAAAACTATTTGCAAGCTAAATATTTAAACATTCTATATCATCAACTTTTACAATTCTATCAAGGAAACGAAATTAAACTTTAATCAAAATGAAAAATAAAAGAAACATCATTATAGGCGCAATAGCCTTGGTCATATTAGCTTTTGTGGCATATAGTTACATGAAAGGTAATGATAGCATTTCTATTGTGGCAAAATCAATAGCTGCAAAAAAAGGAGACGTTACCACTATGGTTACTGCGACAGGAACTATAGAGCCCATAAATCAGGTTGATGTAGGTACGCAGGTTTCTGGTGTGGTTGAGAAAATTTATGTGGACTACAACAGTGTGGTTAAAGAAGGTCAATTAATAGCAGAGCTAGACAAGACCAACCTTAAAGCTGCTTTAACTCAGGCACAGGCTTCATATGATAATGCGGTAAGCAACCGAAATTATCAAGAGACTATTTATGAACGTCAAAAAACACTATATGACAATAAGGTTATAAGTAAATCCGATTATGACGATGCGCTTTACAATTATGAAACAGCAAAAGGTACAGTAACACAGCGTTTATCTGATTTGCAACAGGCAAGAACAAACTTGGGGTATGCCAATATTTACTCCCCTATAAACGGAGTAGTGCTTTCAAGAGATATTGAAGAAGGACAGACGGTTGCTGCTAGTTATAGCACACCAACACTATTTACTATTGCTCAAGATTTGAAAGAAATGCAGGTTGAGGCAGATGTAGATGAGGCGGATATAGGCGTTGTGGAGGAAGGACAGCGTGTAAGTTTCACAGTAGATGCGTACCAAGGGCAAGAATTTGATGGTGAGGTAACTCAGGTTAGATTAGATCCTACGGTAACATCCAATGTGGTAACCTACACAGTGGTTATAAAAGCAGATAACCCTGATTTAAGACTAAAACCAGGACTTACAGCAACTATTTCAATCTATACATTGGAATTAAAAGATGTATTAACTGTAGAAGCAAAAGCTATCAACTTTAAACCAACGCCTCCTGAAATGATGGCATATAATGAGCAGGAAAATTTAACAGTGGAACCTCCAAAAGGGGGACCAAAACCTGATGAAGCGGGAGTTACGAATGTTTGGATCTTAGAATCTAATGGCGCTATTTCTCCCATAGAAGTGACTTTAGGAGCAAGTGACGGAGTAAACGTACAGCTACTAAGTGGGATTAATGAAGGCGACAAACTGGTTTATAGTTTAAAATCTGAAACCACAAAATCCGAGGCACCAGAAGGTGGCTCAGAAGAAAGTCCGTTTATGCCTAAACCACCGGGAGCTAAAAAGAAATAATCATGAATAAAGAAATCATAAAAATTCAGGATTTAACCCGTGAGTTTACGATGGGTACGGAAACAGTTCATGCCCTAAGAGGAATCTCTTTTACGATTAAGGAAGGAGAATTCGTGACCATCATGGGGTCTAGTGGTTCCGGTAAAAGTACCCTGCTAAACATCTTAGGTTGTTTGGATCAACCCACTTCTGGTTCATATGAGATAGACGGACTGAGTGTAAAAGATTTGAGCAGAAATGAACTGGCTACTATTCGTAATGAGAAAATCGGATTTATATTTCAATCGTATAATCTTTTGGCAAGAACTTCGGCAATTGAGAATGTAGAGCTACCTCTTTTGTACAACAGTAAAGTTTCAACTGAAGAACGTCGGGAACGGGCATTGAAAGCTCTGGACATGGTAGGCTTGAGTAATCGGTTGCACCATACACCTTCCCAGCTTTCTGGTGGACAACAACAACGAGTAGCTATTGCAAGATCATTAGTGAACAATCCGGTAATGATATTGGCAGATGAGGCTACGGGTAATTTAGATACCCGAACATCTTACGAAATCATGTCATTATTTCAGGATTTGAACAAGCAAGGCATCACCATCACTTTTGTAACTCATGAACCCGATATTGCTACATTTAGTAGTAGAACCGTGGTATTGAAAGATGGAAATATTATTCAAGATTATAAGAATGATAATGTACAGTCCGCAGCAATAGAACTAGCAAAGTTACCTAAAGAAGAAAATTGATTATGAGACTATTAAATCTATTTAAAATCGCATATAAAGCCATTGTTCTTAATAAAATGAGAACTTTGTTGACCATGTTAGGTATCATCATTGGTGTAGCCTCAGTTATTGCAATGCTTGCCATTGGCGAAGGGTCTAAAGAAAGTATTAGAACAACCATTTCTAGTATGGGGTCAAACATGATTACCATTAGACCGGGAACTGATGATAGAGGTCCAGCAAGAGGTAGTGGTGGAGATGTTCAAACACTTACGCTCAAAAATTATGAAGTAATAAAAGAAAAGTCAACATTACTCAGCTATGTTACTCCTGTAGTTAATGGTGGCGGACAAGTTATTAGTGGAGCCAACAACTGGCCAAGCACCATTTATGGCGTTAATCCAGATTATTTAGAAATCAAAGTTGTCGGTTTACAAAGCGGTAGTATGTTTACTGATGCAGAAGTTAAATCGGCTTCTAAAGTGGTGGTTCTTGGGCAAACGGTGGTAGATAATGTGTTTCCAGATGGTCAAGAGCCTGTAGGTCAAATGATTCGTTTTGATAATATTCCGTTCAAAGTGATTGGGGTTTTGGAAGAAAAAGGAGAAAACACCTTTGGTCAAGATCAGGATGATGTGGTAATAGCTCCGTACACTACGGTTCAGAAACGTATTTTGGCAATTGATTATTTAAATCAGATTATGGCATCAGCGGTAAGTGAGGATGATGCACCAGGGGCGGTGATAGAGGTAAGCGATATTTTGCGTTCAGAGCATAAATTAATGGATAATGAAGATGATGATTTTACGGTACGTTCTATGGAAGAACTAATTTCTACCTTCAGTTCTACGAGCGAAATGTTGACTATTCTTTTGGTAGCCGTTGCCGGAATTTCTCTATTAATTGGGGGTATTGGAATTATGAATATTATGTATGTGTCCGTAAAAGAGCGTACTAAGGAAATAGGACTTCGTATGGCCGTTGGTGGTAAGGGTTCTGATATTCTAATGCAGTTTTTGATAGAAGCTATTTTAATTAGTATTACTGGTGGTGTTTTAGGAGTAATCTTAGGACTCAGCGCTACTGTTTTCATTGAAAAGTTCTTACATTGGCCTACAAGTGTCGCATTGTATTCAATACTAATATCCTTTGCCGTTTGTGCGGTTACTGGTATTTTCTTTGGATGGTATCCTGCTAGAAAGGCTTCAGCTTTAGATCCAATTACGGCTTTACGTTATGAATAACTAATTATGTATAAGAATAAAAAAATAATGATTGTTCAGCACCTGCTCATATGGTTGGTGCTGTTCAGTATGCCGTTCGTTTTATCATACGGACAAGAATTGGATACCAATAGGCTAATTGCCCATTTCTTAATTCCAATGTTGTTCTATGCCGTTATATTTTATTTGAATTTCTTTTTTCTAATAGACAAGTTTCTATTCGCTAAAAAAACGATAATTTTTATTTGTATTAACCTATTCTTAATTGGCTCTTTTATTCTACTTAAAGAGTTTATCGAAGACAATTATTTTGCTGAATTAATAAAAAACAGACCCCCAGGAAGTGATAAGACTGGACCTCCTTTTAAGCTGTTTATTTATGTTCAAATGCTATCTTATGCAGCACCTTTACTTTTTTCAATCGCCATTAAAACTACAAAGCGATGGGTGAAAACCGAAGCACAAAGAAAAGAGGCGGATAACTTTAAATTACAAACGGAATTACAGCATTTACGATATCAATTACAGCCGCATTTCTTTTTCAACTCTTTAAATAACATTTATTCCCTTGTAGATATCTCTCCGGATAAAGCAAAGTCTACTATTCATAGCCTAAGTAAGCTCATGCGTTACCTTTTGTATGAAACAAATACGGAAATGGTGCCACTTTCAAAGGAAATAGAATTTATGCGCAAATATATTGAGCTAATGAAATTGCGTTTAACAGATAAAACACAAATAGAATCCAGCTTTCCAATAAGCGATAATCAGATTAAAATAGCACCGCTTTTGTTTATTTCGTTGATAGAGAATGCGTTTAAACATGGGGTGTCTGCAAATAAGGAAAGTATGATTTCCTTAGAAATGAACATTAAGAAAAATGTAGTTAATTTTACGTTAGAAAACCATAATTTTCCTAAAAAGGAGAATGACAAGAGTGGATCCGGTATTGGGCTACAGAATCTAGAAAAACGGTTAAATTTATTGTATCCAAATAAATATACCTTTGAAAAGGAACTTAAGGAAGGCGTTTATAGAATTAATCTAAAAATAGAAACTTAAATGGAGGCTGTTCAACTTACGTGTATGATTGTAGATGATGAACCTATGGCTCTTAATCTGGTAGAAAGCTATGTAGAAAAGACACCTTTTTTAACCCTTAAAAAAAAGTGTCATAGTGCCATTGAAGCACTACAATTTATAAATACAGAACCGGTTGACGTTCTTTTTTTAGATATTCAAATGCCTGATTTAACTGGGCTCGAGTTTTCCAAAATGTTACCCAAACATACCCGTGTAATTTTTACTACGGCATTTGATCAATACGCATTAGAAGGTTATAAGGTAGAAGCTTTGGATTATTTATTGAAACCCTTTGATTATGCAGAGTTTTTGGCCGCAGCAAATAAAGCTTTAGAGTGGTTTAAATTAGTGAAGGGCAACAATAATACAACGGTTACAGGTGAAAAGGAGTTTCTTTTTGTAAAATCGGAATACAAACAAGTGCGCATTAAATTATCAGATGTCTTGTATTTTGAAGGTCTTAAGGATTATATTAAAATTTGGTTGAAAGACAATCCAAAACCTATTTTAACATTGATGAGCCTAAAGTCTTTAGAAAGTGAATTACCAAAGGCATATTTTATGCGAGTACATCGTTCATTTATTGTATCTCTAAAAAATATTGAAGTTATCGAGCGCAGTCAGATTATAATTAATAAACAGCGTATTACAGTTTCCGACCAGTATAAACCTGCCTTTATAGATTTTATAAATAACAATTCTTTAAATAATTAAGTTAAATTTCCTCGTTTTTTTTCTTTCGTTTGCTTTTAGAGCAAATTATTTAGCCTAAATTTTTACATTTTTAACAAGAATAGAATTACAAAATTCTTTGTTTAGAATTCTACACTTTAAAAAGTCCTAATTATCCGTAAAATAAGGGCTTATTAACATATTTTTCACATTATCATATATTTAGTACATCTAAATTTTAATCCTAAAATACTTATAAAGGGGCAATTATTGTGTTTAATTTTTATGGATATCACAAATAAATTAACATATTTTGTTTTTTGTATGAATTGTATTCCTATATTCGTTCCATAGAAACGTTAACGTTAACGTTATCTTTACTCAAGCTCAAAATTTTACGACAACCAATTAATTATCTTAAAATATCAATAGAAAACTCTTACATAAGGGTACTCTCTATTTCGAAATAAACCTAAATATCAACAAACTCAATTATTAACCCTAATCACTTAAAAAAAGAGAACTATTATGATTAAAATTCGCTTAAAAAAACTAATGCCAAGAGCAGCAGGCTATCTATTACCTGTACTGCTTTTCTTTCTAGGCATTACGCAATCGTTTGCGTATTCGAATATTAATACCCCAGAAATACTAATTGATGAATTACAGTCGACAGTAACTGGTGTTGTAAACGACGAAGATGGAATTCCTTTGGCAGGAGCAAGTGTCGTAGTTAAAGGAACAAACCAAGGGGCTGTTACTGATTTCGACGGTAATTATTCCATATCTGTTTCTACTGATGCTATCCTTGTATTCAGTTATATTGGATATAAAACTGTAGAAATAGCTGTTGACGGACAATCTACCGTAAATGCTAATCTTGGAATAGATGCCGGTCAATTAGACGAAGTCGTTGTAGTAGGTTACGGTACACAGAAAAAGAAAAACCTAACCGGTTCTGTGGGTATTGCGGATGCTGAGCGTCTTGAAAATAGACCAATAACATCAGCAGGACAAGGTCTACAAGGTGTTGTACCCAACCTTAACGTTTCTATACGTAATGGCGACCCATCGGAACCTGCAGAGTTTAATATTAGAGGGTTTACTTCGATTAATGGTGGTAGCCCACTAGTTCTTGTAGATGGAGTACCGATGGATTTGGAACGTATCAATCCAAATGATATAAAAAGTGTTTCAGTTCTAAAAGATGCTTCCGCAGCTGCCGTTTATGGAGCAAGGGGAGCTTTTGGTGTTATATTAGTTGAAACTAAAAAAGGTAAGTCTGGTAAAACAAATATTAATTTTAGTACGCAGCATTCGTATGCCAAACCAATTATACATATTGACCAAGTTACAGATCCTTATGAATTAGTCACTTATTTAAATACAGCTAGAATGAACACTAGCGGACAACCCAGGTACGACGACGCTTTTGTAGCAGGTGCCCAGCGATATTCGCAAAATCCTAGTCCAGAGAATGAGTGGGATGTTATTGATGGAAACTTACGATACTATGGTAACAATGAATACACTAAAAGAACAATAGCAGATTTTAGTCCTCAAAAAACGTATGATTTTAGTATTAGTGGTGCCACCGATAAAGCCTCATATTATGTATCACTTGGTTACCTAAGTAAGGATGGGTATTTAAGAGACTCAGAAAATAATGAAAAATTTAAACGGTACAACATTTTAATGAAAAGTGATTTTCAGGTTACCGATTGGTTGAATTTGGATTCGAAAATTGTTTACAACAACCAAAATAGTAATAAACCACATTTTTATAATTGGGATGTAAATATTAATACAATAGCAAGAGTTACTTCATTGACTCCTGTAGAGTTCCCTGATTTACCTTTCTATATTACACCTGGTGATCGGCCGCAGTATGAGCAGTATATTGGTGAGTATTTTGGTACTTTTTTACCATATTTAGAAGATGGAGGTCGTGATACTTTTAATGCAGGAGATTTATGGTTAACCCAAGGTTTAACCTTAACTCCAACACCTGGATTAAAAATCAGAAGTAATTTTTCTTACAATACATTCAATAAAAATGAAAAAGAAGTTTCTAGTAAAATAGAGATTGTAAGTACCAATCTTTTGGCAGATCCCTTTGTTACTAATGGCTTGAGTGGTAATGATTGGATACAGGAAAGAAATGATCGAAATGAATACTATGTATTTAATGCTTTTGCAGAATATGAATTTAATGCCGATCGAGAAGATAAGGATCACTTTGTAAAAGCTATGATTGGTTTTAACCAAGAATGGGGCCATAAACGCTATTTTTCTGCTCGTGGACAGACGTTAATAACACCAGCCATTACTAATATAAGTGTTACTACAGGTGCACAAACATTAGCAGGAGGTGAAGATGATTTTTCATTACGCGGTGCTTTTTATCGTTTAAACTATATATATAAAGACAGGTATTTATTAGAAGCCAATGGTCGTTATGACGGTACTTCTCGCTTTCCAACAAATGACCGATTCGGCTTTTTCCCATCAATTTCCGCAGGATGGAATGTATCGGAAGAGTCTTTTATGGAAAATGCAACTGGTTGGCTAGATCAGTTAAAAATTCGTGGTTCTTGGGGGTCCTTAGGAAATCAATCTGTTCAAAATAGTAATGGTAGTCAAAATTATTATCCTTATATAACTAGTTTAGGGTCAAATACCTCTCCTTATATATTAGGTTCAGGTAGAACGCCCTATGTAAGTCCAGGTGGTTTGGTAAGTCCGACATTAACATGGGAAACAGTGATTTCCAAAAACGTAGGTCTTGATTTAGCCTTATTTAAAAATAAGTTAGCAATTACGGGAGATTTATACACACGTGATACCAAAGACATGTTAATGTCAGTAGGGTATCCAAGTCTTTTAGGCACGGACGCACCATCGACTAATGCTGCTGATCTTCGTACTCAAGGATGGGAGGTATCATTAACATGGCGCGATACCTTTGGTGAACACGGAAGATGGGGTTTAAATTTAGCTCTGGCAGACAGCCAATCTGAAATAACAAAGTTTAGTAACCCAGCTGGAACCATTCCGACTAGTAGTAATGGTAAGTATTATGTTGGGCAAAAATTAGGTGAAATTTGGGGTTATGAAACTGTTGGAATTTTTCAAACAGATGCTGAAGTTGCAGCTGCACCAGATCAAACTCAAATTGGTAATAACTGGGCTGCTGGTGATATGCAATATGCTGATTTAAATGGTGATGGTGTAATAAATAATGGTAGTTCGACGCTTGACGATCCAGGGGATCGTAAAATAATAGGGAACACTACAGCACGCTATTCTTTTGGTATTAATCCTGATATTACGTACAAGAACTGGTCTTTAGATATGTTCTTCCAAGGATTATTTAGAGATTATTTACCTAGTAATGGCAACTGGAATGCCTTTTATCCTAGTGCATCTAACCTTGTTGAAAATTATTATTTAACAGAAACTTGGTCACCAGAAAATAGAGATTCTTATTTTGCTAGACCAATTGAGAGTAATGCAAGTAATAGAAATGTACTTGCCCAATCACGCTTTGTACAAAATGCGGCATATATACGTCTTAAGAATATAACATTGTCTTTTAATTTACCGAACAACCTACTAGATAAATTAGGAATGAATAAAGCACAGATATTTTTATCAGGTCAAAATTTATGGGAACACACTAAGATGCATAAGCCATTAGATCCAGAATCAGTATTTACGGTAACTCAAGAATACTACTTACAACGTATTTTAACCTTAGGTGTAAATTTATCGTTTTAATCAAAAGAATATATATACTATGAAAACAAATAAAATAAAAAATATAATCTGGATTGTAACTGTTTTACTTGCTTTTGGTTGCAACGATGATTTTTTAGAAAGAGCTCCACTTGATAGTGTGAGTGATGGTACCTTTTGGTCCACAGAAAGTGACTTACAAGTTTACAATAATAATTTTTACAATCTTGCTAGAACAGATGTAGATGTTCCTATTATGATGGGGCATCAAGATGGGTTCAATAGCCATAAATATGGTATATGGTATTTAGATGAAGCATCAGATAACATCACTGCCAATCATGCTCGCCATAATAGATATCGTAGTTTACGGGCAGGAATCCATAGTACACCTAGTAATCCAGAATGGTACGGTTATAGAGGATGGTCTTTTGTTCGTTCTTTAAATATAGGTCTAACAAACTATGACTTAGCCAATGTTTCTGAAGAAATAAAAAATAAATATAGAGCAGAGGCACGTTTATTTAGAGGTTGGTTTTATGCTGACAAAGTTTCTAAATTTGGAGATATTACTTGGCTTGATGAAGAGCTTTCAACAGAATCCGAGGAATTATTTAGTGCAAGAACACCTCGTGATGAAGTGATGGCAAATGTATTAGCCGATTTAAATTTTGCAACGGCTAATATTCCAGAATCATGGGGTGATGGAGGTAATCATGGACGATTGAATCGCTGGGCAGCATTATTGGTAAAATCTAGAATTTGTCTATTCGAGGGTACATGGCAAAAATACCATGGCGGCAGTAATAGTGAAATGTGGCTTACAGAAGCAGCAAATGCAGCCAAGGATTTAATAGACAATGGACCGTTCTCCTTATATTCAACAGGGGATCCATTACACGATTATAACTCATATCATCGTCAATTAGATTTAGATGCAAATCCTGAAGTTATACTATGGCGTAAATATGATCCAGGTCAGTATACAAATCACGTGATGTCGTATTGGAGAGGCTATAATGGTGGTGCTACTAAAAGTATGGTTGAAGATTATTTGTGTACTGATGGTTTACCAATAACTTTATCCGGAGACTACGCTGGTGATGCAACAATTGAAGATGTTTTCGTAAATAGAGACCCGCGATTACGACAAACCATTTTGCACCCAGAAGATCAGGAATTTTACCAATTTGGTAATAGTTTAGATTTCACCTACCCTAGAGTTTCTGGTATGACTGGAGGTGAGCGCAACGCAACTGGTTATCATATCATTAAAGTATATGATGTAGCCGCAGCCTATCGTTCTTATAATACGTCGTGGACGCCAGCAATTACCTTACGTTTAGCAGAAGGTTTATTAAATTACGTAGAAGCCGTAGCAGAATTAGGAACTATAACACAAACAGATGTGGATATTACCATAAATGCACTTCGTGATCGAGTAGGAATGCCACATTTAGATATTAATGCTGTACCTGAGGATCCTCGTTATACAGGTGATGGTATTTCACCATTACTAGCTGAAATTAGAAGAGAACGTCGCGTGGAATTGTTTATGGAAGGTTTCCGTTATGATGATCTACGTCGTTGGAAACAAGGTTCAAAACTAGCTAAGAAAGATTTAGGGCTCCTATGGGATGCTGCTGCAGAAGCTCGTTATGAAGGTGCTACTGTACAAACGGCCGTAGATCCAGATTCTGGTAAAACTTATATAGATCCTTATGGAGGCTCGGATTGGGCCAACCCGCAATTTGATGAAAACAAGCATTATTTGTGGCCCATACCACTTTCAGAAATTTCGCAAAATCCAGACTTAGGTCAAAACCCAGGCTGGTAAGTTTAAATAATACGAATTAAAAAAGACAAGGCCATCTAAAAAAGATGGTCTTTCTTTATTTTTAGTAAGGCCAAAACCCACATATTAATTTTTAACAAAACAGATTTTAAAATGATATCTAAAAAAATTATTTATTATTTATTTTTCTCTCAATTATTTGTATTCGGTTCAATTAATAATATTGCTGCACAAGAAGGATTGGTACAACCTATTCCAAAACTGGATAACCCTATTAGCGTTCAATATTTACAGAAAAAACTAAAGAAGAGTGGACCAAAATTGGTGCTAAACTCAAAAATAGAAAAGAATCTAAAAAAGAAGCTACAAACAGATCCAGTAGTTAAAAACTTATATAAAGCAATACAAGCAAATGCTATTACGATACAAAAAGAACCATTGCTTATTAGAAAGTTAGAAGGTCGAAGGTTATTACATGTTTCTCGTGAAATGCTCTACCGAATGAATATTTTAGGTATGGTTTATAGAATGGAGAAAGATCCAGTAATTTTAAAACGTATTGAAGAAGAATTAATAGCAGTTTGTAATTTTTCTGATTGGAATCCTTCGCATTACCTAGATGTTGCCGAAATGGCGATGGCAGTTTCCTTTGGTATAGATTGGACTGGTGATGCGTTATCTAAAAGCACCATCGAACTTGCAAAAACAGCGCTTATAGAAAAAGGAATAAAACCAAGCTATAATGAGAAAGGTAATACCGGCTGGGTAGGTAGTAATAATAATTGGAATCAAGTTTGTCATGGAGGTATGATTGCTGCATCTATTGTAACAGCGGATATAAACCCAAAGTTAGCTTCAAAAACAATTAGCCGTGCATTAGATAGTATACCCCAGGCACTTGTGTCTTATGGACCAGATGGAGTATACCCCGAAGGGGCAACCTATTGGACGTATGGTACTTCATTTTCTGTTGTAACGGCAGCTATGTTTGAAAGTGCATTTGGAACCGATTTCGGGTTATCAGAATTTCCTGCTTTTATGGAAAGTGCAGATTTTAAAGTTCTTGCTAATACACCATCAGGCTGGTATTATAACTATGCTGATTGCGGTGATAAACGAAGTGAACAAGGTGATATTACGCTTGCATGGTTTGCAGCAAAAACTGGTAATAAAGCATATTTTGAAGAAGAACGCTTTTTAGCACCTGCAAATAAAATGGGTAAACTTCCAAGAAATGCTGGTGCTGGTTTGGTATGGATCTCTCAATACAAAGAAAAAGGTAATCAAAAAATACCAGAAGCATGGAAAGGCGATGGTGATAATCCTATTGTCATATTTAAATCTCCAGAAAATGATCCATATCAGTATTATTTTGGAGGAAAAGGAGGGAGAGGCACTGTAAATCATGGTAATATGGACGGAGGTTCCTTTATTTTTGAACTTAACGGAGTGCGATGGTCTATTGACACGGGCAATCAGAGATATCACGATTTAGAAAAGACAGGGTTTAATCTTTGGGATAGATGCCAAGAATGCGAACGTTGGACATTATTAACCAAAAATAATTTCGGACACAGTACCATAACAGTCAACAATAATCACCATGTGGTTGATGGAAAAGCTGTAATTACTGATTTTAAAGAGGGCAAACAACCAGAAGCTACAATAGACTTAAGTGCAGCTTTTAAAGGACAATTGGAAAATGCAAAACGTCGTTTCGTAAAAGATAGTCCTAACTCATTATTAATTGAAGATTCTTTGGTGGCATCAGATTCAACAGAATTGATAACATGGCAGATGTTAACTATAGCTGATGTTGCTATTATTGATGGCGGTGCTATTTTACAGCAAGATGGAAAAAAATTAAAATTAGAAAATTTATCACATCCAGAATTAACAGTTTCCGTTATTTCTTTAGATCCTTCACCATTAGAATTAGATAGACAAATAGCTGGTTTAAAACGAATTGAATTTCGACTTCCTGTCTATATCCTAAAAGACAAAAAAACAACGTTAAGAGTAAGGTTGTCAGGAGATTAATAAATAAATCAACTAAATTATAAAAGGGCAAATCTGTAAGGATATGTCCTTTTTTTATTTTACATATCAACCCAAAATAACTGTTAATTTCCTCATAAATCAGAATTGTATTTTAAACCTTACTAAAAACTCAGAGTCAAAAAGATGTATACAAAAAAAGAGTATTAACCTTTTTTAAAATATAGAATTATGAAAACAAATATTAAAACATATATAGTAGCATCTTTATTTCTAGTAGCATTTACGTATTCAGGAATGGCTCAAACCCGGAAGCGTACAACAACTAAAACTGTTACGACAAAAACTGTTAGTAAACGAACGCCAAATCGAGTATCCAGTACTAAAGTCGTTTATAAAACACCTAAAAAGAAAGTAGTCTCTGTGCGAACGGTACCAAACAGAACTATTATTAAACATAAAGGACGTAACTACTATTACGCGAATAACAAGTATTATACTGCCTCAAGAGGACGCTACATAGTTATTGCACCCAAAATTGGATTTAGAATTAAAACTTTACCTCCAAATTTTAGAAGGGTTCATTTTAACAATCATATATATTTTAGTGTTGGAGGTACATTTTATTCGCAAGTAGGTTCTGATTATGAAGTTGTGGAGCCAGAAATTGGTACTGTAGTTTATGAATTACCTGATAATTACGAAAAAGTAATAATCGATGGACAAACGTATTATGAGTACGCGAATATATTATATGAAAAAGTACAAGTTGATGGTACGCGCGCGTATGAAGTTGTAGGGATTATTGATATGGAGTAGTATATTATTTAAAAAAGAAAATAAGGCACTTACTGTTAAATCGGTAGGTGCCTTATTTTTTCATTGATTTTTTAGTTTGCTGGGTATAAAACGTACAAAATTGTAGGAATAATAAGTTTGTTATAAAGTATTTAAGGTTGAAAAAATCCAAATGTGATACTTTTTCGTATTGAATTGTAACTAAGTAAACAAACCAATTTCAATACATGACACTCCGTAAAATTATTCGGCCAGTATCATTTTTAATTCTTTTACTGTTCTCTACTACTATTTTTGGTCAGGAAAAGCAAAGGTATTCTGGACCTAAAGAAATCGCCCAATATTCTGGTAATGCAGATTATCAGTATTTTGTTTCTAACAATGATACCATTTTAGATGGCACTTTTAAAATGCAAAAATCTAATTTGGATGCTCTTTTGTCTAAAGCAGATAAAACATTCTTATTTAAAGGTGAATTCCAGCAGAATATAGCCAGTGGTTTATGGGAGTTTGATTTTGGAGAATTTAAATCTGATAGTATAACCGAGGTGGTTGGTTTTCAATACAAACTTAATGTTAGTGGTTTTCAAGAAAATGCGAAAGGGAGTCTAATTTTAGGCAAGCCAGATGGTACATGGGTATATACACATAATAAGATTAAAAATTCTGAGGTTGAAGCAACTCTTTTTAAAAGTACTATTGAGTTTGATAAAGGAATACCGCAGAAAAGTTTTGAAATTAAAAATACCGAAGGCACGCTAGTAGGTAGATTTTTAAGAGATGGGCTTGCACATGACGAATGGACATTCTATTCTGAAAAACAAGTAGGTAATGCACATAGTTGGTTCTTTAACAATGGTAGGTTAACTAAGATTAGTAGTATAAATAATGGTCAGCAAATTGATATTAATCTTTCAAAAACAAAAAGTAGTAATCAGGCTATAATCAACCTAGATAAAAGGTTTATAAAGTTAATTAATTTACAAAACACCAATGTTCGCGATATACTGTCAAAAACTAAAGGAATTCCAAGTTTATTAGCGGAAAATGCTGACTACTATAAGAAATTAGACACTATTTTATCTTCATTAGGTGAAGCAACTTTTTTACCTGAATTTAAGGTGAAAGTTGATTATTATCCAATGAATTCTGTGGAGCAACGAAGTTTGATTTCAATTAAAGAAAGTTATAAGATATCTGATTCCATAAGTTCTTCATTTTTAAGTGATACGCAACTTAATATTCTAAAGCTATCAGATAAAGAAGCAAATTATTACTATTCGGTAATTGATTCAATATCAAAACAATTTCTTCTTCCTATAGCAAACGTATTACAACTAAATGACGAGAAAATTATAGAACATGTTGACCGGAATTCTTTAATTCAACATGTTTTACCCAATGATTTTCCTTCTAAAGAAATCAGTATAAAGCTGGCAGAAAATGATACAAAGTCGTTCATCGATTCAAATGCAGACTCCTTTACTTTTTCTGATAATACTGTAGATGGACTTTTGCAACTGATAAAATATGCTGAAGTTAGCTTAATATCTATTGAAAAAGTATTAGGACCCAAATTAGCAAAGGAAAAGCGCCAGCAAGAATTTATTGCTATTGAAGAACAAATGATTTCTCAAATAAACAATTTAAACAGTGTTATTGATTCTGTTGATTCAAGTTTTCCTAAAAATTTAATTGGTGCTTTGGAGCAAATTAAAGCTGTTGCTAATAAAAATTTGAGTTCATATTCTAATATGCAAAACTTAGCGGAAAAACTGATTTTTGGTCAACATCTAACGCAATGTTTTAAATCTTTAGAACTACTTGAGAAAGAGGTTTTACTCCATCCGGCTAAGAATAAAGAAATAGTAGCACATTACCAAGATCAGGTTTGGAATCCGTTTATGGCCAATTTAATGACTGAAGAAGTTAAGAAACGAATCACATCCGCTTATAGAAAGGTATTAGAACCATACTTATTAAATGAAATAAGTACCAATTTAAATTGTACTAATTCTTCTACTATACTAGAATTATATAAAGCTACATACGACCGGATGATGGCATTGCGTGATGAAGACACACATAAACTAGAACGTAAACTAAAAAGAGAACAAGACCCAAAAATTGTATTAGAATTAATGAATATTAACCCTATAGTTAAGAAAGAGCAATGATGCGAAATTCAAAACATATAGTGTGGGTTTTATTCCTATTGTTCGGTTGTATTTGTACAAATGGTATAGCGCAAGAAGATGACTATGAAGTACTACCCAAGGAGTCAGAGTATAAACATGCAAAAACGAAACTTTGGGTTAATACCTATGGTAAAATAAGAATCTCAAAACGTCTGTATTGGGATGCTCAGACGCATTTCAGATTTGAAGAAACTGAAAACACTCCATTTATTGGTCAAGTAGGTCAATTATATAATCGCCATGCATTAGGCTATATATATTCTAAGAAGGTAAACTTTAGTTTAGGAGGTGTACTTCGACTTAATTTTAATACCGACCCGTTATCAGAAGATAGAAACTTAGTTCCCGAATGGCGTATTTGGCATCAATACCAATTTGCCATGCCGGTTTATCGCGCTACTATTTATCATCGTATACGTATTGAACATAGATGGACACAAGGTTTTGAAGATGATAGTAAATATATTTTTAGAAATAGATGGCGTTATATGTTTAGAGCTAAGATTCCACTAAACAGTCACAAACTGGAGCCAAAAACATTTTATGTTGCCCCGGAGACCGAATTAATAATGCAAAGTGGTAAAGCTGTAGTTGGAAGCGTAATGGAAGATTTACGTTTAACAACAACCTTAGGTTATATTTTAACTCCGCGGTTAACCGTAGCAGCGGGTGGACTTTATTCTATGGGTCAAGATTTAAAGAATGCAGGTGTATTTAAACAAACATTTACATTGCGTGTTCATATGTACTATTCACCAGATTTTAGAAGGGTTAAAAATAAATTACCAGCTATTCATCTAAATGATTAAAGTAAAGAGAAATAAAGTAATATTTGATTAATGAAAAAGAGAATAGCCATACCATATATTTTGTTCGCAGCGACTGCTGGGGTTGCCTTTTTTTATCTTTTTAGGTCTGTAAGTTTAAAGAATGATTTAAAACAAAAAGAAACACAACAGGCAGAAATTGATGAAAGTTTAGCAGAATATAAAGAGGTAATGCGTATTGATTCTATTTTACTTGATGGCGATTATAAAAAAGCCTTAAATGCCTACAATAGTGAACTTAAATATGTAAAAGATAATCCGTATAGAATTCCATTACGCATAGGCCTTGCGGAGCAATTACTAGACCTCAAATCCGATAAAATAGTGGTTATAAAAGATAGTGTAGTTTCTAATTTAGATTCACTTCAGTTATTGCAACAAAAATCTAAGTTTGATTTAAATGTACGCGATTCTTTAAACTTTGCACTAAAAAAGGCAAAAGTACAATTGGCAGCAATGCGTCGTCAATTGGGGAATAAATCCTTAGGAGAGTATTTAAAATTTAAGAATAAAAAGGGTAGTCTAATGCATTATGTTGGTCAGGTTTCTAATAACATGGCCAACGGAACAGGCGTTGCAATACTTAATACAGGAAGTCGCTACGAAGGTTCTTGGCAAAACAATGAGCGCCATGGAGAAGGTACTTTTTATTGGGCAGATGGTGAATATTATATTGGTAGTTATTCCAACGATTTAAGAAATGGAACAGGTACGTATTATTGGCCAAATAAAGAAAAATATGTTGGCGAATGGAAAGATGATAAAAGAAATGGTAAAGGCACATTTTATGGAAAAGATGGTGAAATAGTTACCAAAGGAGTTTGGAAAAAGGACAAACTTGTTGAAGAAGAAAAATAACAAAGTCTTTTCAAAATATTCCTTCTAGTTTTTCCATTGTTATAACTTTGTTGCATAAAGTTATTTATTCACGGTTAAATATATATTTTAACAATGGTAACAACCAATCATATTCTTGTTATTTGGTTATTTATCATCACCAATATTATTATAAACACCACAGAGCATAGTTTAAATAGTGACAAGACTACTTTAAATTATGATATTGTGATGAAAGATAAGACTGTCGGAACTTTAAGGGCTACCCGTTATACTAAAAATAATAAAGAAACTTATCAAAGTACTACTAGCATAAAAACACGTTTCATTACAGAAATTGCGGTCAATTACAATTACGATGTGATTTTTGAAAATAAAATATTGAAAAAAGCCCAAGTAGTTATTGATGTGAATGGCAAAACCCATGCAAATACTCAAACAACATGGGGAAAGAATAACTATGAAGTTGCTAAAAATGATAAAGTAGAAACTGTTATTCAAGATCAAATAAACTACAGTACTATTTTACTATATTTTAAAGAACCCGTTCAAATAAAACAATGTTATTCAGAACAAGACGGAAGTTTTAATATTCTTATGCCAAATGGGAATCATAGTTATAAAAAAATAAATTCGAAAGGGAAAGAAAATATCTATTATTATAATAAAGGTATATTAGAGAAAGCAAATATTGATGGCGGACTAGTCAATTTTGAGATTGTTGCACGAGATTAAACCTATTCTTTTAAATTTATAGTTATAAAATATCTGAAAAATGAATATTGGTTTGGTTTTATCTGGTGGCGGCATAAGGGGTGTGGCCCATATAGGGGTTATAAAGGCACTAGAAGAACATGATATTTTCCCTACTCATATATCGGGTACAAGTGCAGGTGCGGTTGTTGGAGCGTTATACGCAGGGGGAATAGGTTGGGCTGAAATATTGCATTTTTTCAAAACCATTCCTATTTTTCATACGAGTAAATATGCACTAAAAAAACCTGGTTTTCTTGATACCGAAAAATTCTATGACGAATTTAAAAAGTTCTTTCCTGATGATAGTTTCGAAACGTTACCAAAAGCATTATATATTACAGCAACGGACATCATAAAGGGTGAATTGACCATTTTTGACAAAGGAGAATTAATTAGACCAATATTAGCTTCTGCAACTTTTCCTGGTGTTTTTTCACCAATAGAAATAGCAGGAAATTTTTATGTAGATGGCGGAGTACTAAACAATTTTCCAGTTGAACCAGTACAAGAGCATTGCGATAAAATTATCGGTAGTTATGTAAATCCATTAAAGAATATAACAGTTAAAGATTTAAAGCATTCTTATAATGTAATCGACAGAGCTTATAAACTTAGGTCGGCTTTCGATTCTTTAGCAAAATTTAGCGATTGCGATTTTGTAGTATCACCTGAATCACTAAATAAATTTGGAACCTTTGATATGCGCTCTATAGAGCCCATTTTTCATATTGGTTATACTAGTGCTAAAGAAGTTTTAAAAGGGTATGAGTTAAATCAATAATTGTCTTTTTTATGCTGTGCATGCACCACGGGTTAATATCATATAATCACCGTTATTCTTAAATTCTTTTATGGAAGTACCAACATAACGTTTAAAAGTTTTTGAAAGATGACTTACATCAGTAAAACCTAAATCATCTGCAATTTGGGTTAAGGTGAAATCTGAATTTAAGAGCCTTATTTCCACAAGCTTCAATTTTGCTTTTATAATGTATTCTCTTAGTGGCATCTTCACTTGTTTCTTAAAGTACTCACTTACATATGTGGGAGACATCATAAATACATTTGCAAGGTTTTCAACTTTTAACAACTCCGTTTTATCAATATTCTCATTAATATAGGTCAACATTCTGGTAATTCTTTCTTCAGAAATATTAGCATCTGTATCAAAATAATTACTCTTTTTAATATTCCGAATTAAAATTTCTAAAATTCCTGTCATAAGGCTGGTAACAAGATTTACAGACTCTTCGCCATAATTTCTTGTTTCTAAAAGTATCATATCAGTTAAACTGCCTAGATGCAATCTATCTGTCTCAGATTTGATAATATCCCCAGGAAGCTGATTGTAATTAGATAGAATATATGAAGCTTCTTTGAACCACTGATTTCTATCAAAATGCATTTTATTAACCCTCTTAAAAAATGAATCAGTAAATTTTAGAAATACAAATTTTGTAGGACGGTCTATGGTAAACGAATGACACTTTAATGGTGGTAATAGAAATACACTCTTGTCGGTGTAAGGTGATTCATTGTAATTTATACATTGAGTACCAGAACCTGATTTCACCAAAACCAATTCAAAAAAATTATTTTTAACAGGACGTTGTATCCATGTTGTTAATTCTATTTCTTGTATTTCAAAAGGTTTATGCGCTTCTAAAACTTCCATATCAATTAATTTAAAGCTTAAAATTAATGGATTTAATTCTAATTCAGACTATTTAAGTCATATTAACCTTTATTTGTACAAACATCACCTTGATTTATACAATAAATAAGGTTATGTGTATTTCTACATTTGCATCATAAAACAGAATTAATACCATAAAAAATGAATTTAAAAGAAACATTAAACTGGAGATACACTACAAAGGAATACGACGCAACTAAGAAAATATCTGAAGCAGATATGGCTGAAGTCAAAAATTTATTAAGAATGAGTCCTTCAAGTGTAAATCTTCAGCCTTGGCATTTTATAGTTGCCGAAACTACAGAAGGTAAAGCACGTATGGCAAAAGGAACTCAAGGCTTTTTTAGTTTCAATGAGCCAAAAATAACGAATGCATCAGCTGTTGTATTGTTTTGTTCAAAAATTGATGCAGATGATACATACTACCAGCATATTGCAGATACCGAAGATAAAGACGGAAGATTCCCTAACGAAGATATTAAAAACGGATTTTTAGGTGCTGTTAAAGCTTTTACGGGGATTCATAAATACGATTTAAAAGATTTACAACACTGGATGGAAAAGCAAGTATATCTTAACATTGGAAACTTTTTATTGGGAGTTGCCAGTTTAGGTTTAGATGCTACGCCAATGGAAGGTATTGATGTAAAAGCTTTAGATGAAGAATTCGGATTAAGAGAAAAAGGATACACCTCTTTAGTAGCTGTTTCTTTAGGATATAGAGCAGCATCTGATTTCAATGCTACCGATAAAACGCCAAAATCAAGATTACCAGAAAGCGAAACTTTCACTGTAATATAATTTTAAAATTTTCAAATCAGATGAAAGCAATAGGATATAAAGAGAATTTACCAATTGATAATGTAAACTCGCTACAAGACATCACTTTAGATACGCCAAAAGCAACTGGTAGCGATATTTTAGTGGAAGTGAAAGCGATTTCTGTAAACCCTGTAGATTACAAAATTAGAGCCAATAGACCGTCACCAGATGGAAATTGGAGTATAATTGGTTGGGATGCAACGGGAATTGTAACAGCTGTTGGAGAAGATGTTACGCTTTTTAAAGTGGGTGATGAAGTTTGGTATGCAGGTGATTTAACACGTCAAGGTAGTAATGCCGAATATCAAGTTGTAGACGAGCGTATTGTGGGTAAAAAACCTGCAAGTTTATCATTTGCTGAAGCTGCTGCTTTGCCTCTAACTACGCTTACAGCTTATGAATTGTTGTTTCACAGATTACAAGTTTCTAAAGACGATGCCAGCAAATCTATTTTAGTTATTGGTGCTGCTGGTGGTGTAGGTTCTATTTTGGTGCAATTGGCTAAAAAGCTAACAAAACTGCATATTATTGGTACCGCTTCTCGTGAAGAAACTACCGATTGGTTAAAAGAATTAGGTGCAGATACAGTGATTAACCACAGAAATAAATTGAGTGAAGAGTTTGCAAAGTATGCCCTTCCTGCTCCTGAATATGTGGTGAGTTTAAACGCTACAGAGCATCACATGGATGAAATTGTAAAACTGATTAAACCACAAGGTAAATTCGGATTTATTGACGACCCAAAAGTGATGAATGTGATGCCTTTTAAAGGCAAAGCTGTGTCTACGCATATCGAGTTAATGTTCACTCGTTCTATGTTTCAGACAGATGATATGATAGAGCAGCATAACATTTTAAACGAAGTTTCCGAATTAATAGATAACGGAAAAGTAAGAACAACCTTAGGTGAAAACTTCGGAACTATAAATGCCGAAAACCTTAGAAAAGCTCACGCTTTCTTAGAAACAGGTAAAGCAAAAGGTAAAATTGTTTTAGAAGGATTCTAGACTTAATCATAAAATAAAAAAAATATCAAAATGAAAAAAAATATCTTAATCGCATTAGCAATAGCAGCAGGCTTTTATGCAAATGCACAGACACCAACAACAGATGCTGCAAAATCTATAAATGAAGTAGTAACCGCAGATAACGTAGAATGGGGATGGTTAAATCCGTTACGAGGCGATAAAAGTCCGGCTGCAGGAAAACTTTGGGGAGATCGTACCAAAAACGGACCAGCAGGATTTTTAGTAAAATTCAACAAAGGTTTTTCTTCGCCACCACACATTCACAATATTACCTATCGTGGAGTAGTAATAAAAGGATTATTACATAACGATGATGAACAAGCAGAAAAACAATGGTTACCGGCAGGTTCTTATTGGCAACAACCAGCAGGTGAAGCCCATATAACTGCTGCAGATGGTCAAGAAAATATGGCTTTTTTAGATATTCAAGAAGGTCCATATTTAGTAAAACCAACTTCAAAAGCTTTTGATAATGGAGAGCGTCCAGTAAATGTAGATAAATCCAATATGGTTTGGTTAAATGCCAATGATATTGAATGGGTTGCTGCAAAAAGTAATGTAGAAACCGCTTTTTTATGGGGAAGTCACGAAGGCAATCAATTACGTGCAACACTTTTAAGATTACCAGCAGGTTTTAAAGGAAAAATTAAAAATTTGAGTCCTAATTTTAGAGCTGTTGTTATTTCTGGAGGATTGACACACCAGTTCTATAAAAAAGGAGAAGTAAATCAATTAAATGCTCCATCTTATTTTGGTGCAGAAGAAAATGCAACTTCAATAATTTCAGCAGAAAAAGAAACAGTTGTTTATATACGTAGTAACGGTGATTTTAGTGTGACTTTAAATTAATAAGGATTTTCAAATGGTAAAATCTGACCTTACGATAGATTAGTTTTCTGATAAATTATTACCTGGGATGAATATATAGTAATAGCGTTTGATTATGAAAATAAAGGAGAATCGTTTCGGAAAGCCTTTTAATATATTAGTAATTGCTTAATGAAGGTTTTACCTTTGCATGCTACAGAAAAAGATATCATGAAAGAGCCCCTATTTGAAATTCAGGAAAAGAAAACTGACAAAGAACTTTACAGTTACCAGCAAGGTGCTATAAATCAAATATTTGAAAAATTTGATAATGAAAGAGATGATTATCACCTTTTATATCAATTACCTACCGGCGGTGGAAAGACCGTAATTTTCTCCGAAATAGTACGGCAATACCTTAAAAACCACTCAAAAAAGGTCTTGGTAATGACACACCGCGTAGAGCTCTGTAATCAGACTTCTAAAATGCTCACCAGTTTTGGGGTGGTCAATAAAGTAGTCGATAGCAAGGCCAATTTAGATGACCAAGAACGTTACAAGTGTTATGTGGCCATGGTAGAAACACTCAACAATAGGCTTAACGACGGTATATTGGATATCTCAGACGTTGGTTTGGTCATTGTAGATGAGGCCCATTATAATTCCTTTACAAAATTATTTAAGTTTTTCGAAAACTCTTTTGTTCTTGGGGTTACTGCTACGCCCTTAAGCTCTAATAAAGAGTTACCTATGAATGGGAACTATGATGAGTTAATTCCTGGGGAGTCCATAGAAAATTTAATAGAAAACGACTTTCTTGCTAAAGCTGAAACATATCAGTATGATATGGGGCTGACTTCATTGGAGGTAGGTTCCAATGGGGATTACACGGTTAAATCCTCTTCGGACTTATATACAAGTCCGTCCATGTTAAATAAATTACTGGAAGCTTATACCAAACATTCTAAAGGAAAGAAAACATTAATATTCAATAATGGAATAGAAACCTCCATTCAAGTGTACCATACCTTTAGGAATGCCGGATTACCCATCATGCATTTGGATAATAATGCCACTAAAAAACAACGGAAACAGATTCTAAAGTGGTTTCATGATACTCCGGACGCCATACTAACTTCCGTAAGTATTTTAACGACTGGTTTTGATGAACCTACAATTGATACTATTATCCTTAACAGGGCCACTAAGTCATTGACTTTGTACTATCAAATGATTGGTAGGGGCTCGCGGGTGTTGAACAATAAATCTAAGTTTACCGTTATAGACCTTGGTAATAATTTGTATCGTTTTGGTCCATGGGGAGCGGATTTAGACTGGGTGACCATTTTTAAATCCCCAAATTTTTACATAGACCGTATTAAGGACGATGAAGAAATTGAGGGTACTTTTAAACATGAGTTGGACGATGACATTCGTGAAGAATTTTCAAAATCAGAAAACACTTATCTCGATATTAAAGCTATTTATAAGGAAGCAACCTTTTCTGGAGAATCCTCTAAAGTGGTTTTAGAAAAATCAATTGAACAACATGCCTATATCTGTATAGAAAACAGTGAAGATGTTTATGATGCCATTGCATTGGCGAAATTACTTAAAGAAGACATTAATAATCGGATACAAGTTTATGGTAAGTGTATAAGTAAAAGCACCTATAATTTTATTAATTGGTTAAAGCTGGATTATCAAAAAAAGCTTAACGCCTATCTTCGAGAAAATTTTGATACCGTTTTTGAACAAATTCATGGTCATCCGCCGGAAGATTAACTGAGTTTTATAATCCAGAAATACATAAAATGGTTAAGCGTATGAGGTAAGTATCAAGTTCTTTCGCTAAATTTAGTGAACACCATAAAATAGATATTCTGCCACAAACCTCTTGCCGTCATATTAAAGCTATTTCAGAATTAAAAACGGCTACCAAGCATGTGTGCGAAGAATGTGTAAAACTCGGCGATGGCTGGGTACATCTACGAACATGTCAAGAATGTGGTGTTACACTTTGTTGTGACGATTCTAAGAACAAGCATGCTACTGCACATAATCATACTACGGGTCACCCGGTAATTAGTTCGGCAGAACCTAATGAAAGGTGGCTTTGGTGTTATGCAGATGAAGCTTTTGTAAGCTACTAAACCAACCAAATATGATAGATTCTAAATATCCGGAGTTAACCGACATACAAGTTGAAAAACTTAAAACCTATGGCGAAGTTGAATTTTACAAAGAGCCTACAGTGGTGTTGGATTTTGGTGATCAGCATTACGATTTTTTTGTAGTACTCACTGGCGGAATTAGAATTATAGATCCTGATAAAAAAGAAGATAGTATTACTATTCATAGAAGGCATCAGTTTTCTGGGTCTAGTAGTATTTTATCTCATAGAACAGTTGGTGTTTGTGGTGAAACATTAGAAAACACACAGCTTATAAGAATTAGTCCCGATAAATTAAAAAGTGCCATTGCTAAATTCAGTGATATTAGCGATGTGCTTTTAAACGCTTTTTTACAACGTGAAGATGCACTTAAAAATAATGTACAGGGAATAAAACTTATTGGTTCTGAACACTCTAATGAAACGTACGCCATTCGTGATTTTATGGATAAGAACGATATCTGGTACAATTTTATAGATTCTGACAAGGAAGAAGGATTAGTACAGATGTTAGAAACTTTTAATCTTAAGAAATCTGATTTACCTGTTTTAATCAATAGTCAAAATGATATTTCCATTCGTCCGTCTATAGATGAAATTGGAGAATGTACAGGTGTTCGTTTGCAGTTAGATGATGAAATTTATGATGTTCTAGTAGTTGGTGCAGGACCAGCAGGATTGGCTGCCAGTGTATATGCAGCTTCAGAGGGACTTAAAGTACTTACTATTGACAGTAACTCCCCTGGCGGACAAGCTGGTAAAAGTTCTAAAATTGAAAATTACCTTGGGTTTCCTACGGGAATTTCAGGTCGGGATTTAGCGAATAACGGCTATATACAAGCCCAAAAATTTGGTTGTACTATTTCAGTTCCACACAGGGTAGAAGGCATAGAACGAAAAGAAGATTATTATCAAATTAATTCTAACAACACTTCCATTTTAAAGGCTAAAGCAGTAATTGCCGCTACAGGTGCTGCATATAGAAGATTGCCCTTAGATGGAATAGAAAAATTTGAAGGTTCCGGTATTTATTACAGCGCAACTTCTATGCATGCGAATATGTGCAGAAATAGTGAAATTGGTATTGTAGGCGGAGGAAATTCCGCAGGACAAGCGGCATTATTCTTGGCAAATTATGCACATAAAGTCTATATAATTATTAGAAATGAAGATATAGGTGCCAAAATGAGCAACTATTTGGTTCAGCGAATTATTGCTTGTGAAAACATTGAAGTATTGACCAATAGCAACGTGGTCAAAGTAGATGGTGACACCTATTTAGAAAAAGTTGACATCAAGCAAAAAGACAATCTTGTTCCTAATGAAATTAGCTATCTATTTACTTTCGTTGGTGCAAAACCATGTACAGAATGGTTAAATACTATTATTGATACTGACGCGAAAGGTTTTGTACATACGGGACTTACCATTTGCGATAAGGCTTTGAACAGTGAATCTGAATTTAGGCAAAGAAAACCATACACTTTTGAAACCAGTTTACCGGGACTCTTCGCAGTTGGTGATGTACGCTCGGGTTCTGTAAAACGTGTAGCATCAGCTGTTGGTGAAGGCTCTATTGTGGTTAGTGATATTCATAAATTTCTGGCGCAAGACAAATTTGCTACTACCACAAATTAAATCATCTTTGTTCTATGGCGCGGACTATCATTGAAAATATTGTAATTGCTAAATACGAAGAACAAACCTTTTTTGAATTTTGTCAGTATACTACTATTCGCTTTTTTGAAATTGTATATTTTGAAAAGGGATCAGGAACTATAAAAATCAATGGTAAAACCATACCCTACGCTGCAAATAGTGTTTTTGTTTTTATTCCTGATGATATTTATATCCTTAACCCTGATTCCGCCACGACTACTGTGGCTATTAAGTTCTTAAAAAGCTTCTTTAGAAATACATCGGCTCAGAATGAAACACTACCCGTTAACAATTGGTTTCGAAAAATTGAAGAAATATTAAATAGCGAAAGTCATCAGCTTCGTGAAATGCAATTTGAAACTGAATCAGATAGGTCGCACCTGGTATCCTTAATTAATATGGTTGCCACTGAATATATGAGAGAGCAGACATTTGATATTTTTATAATTCAAAACTCTGTATCGGTTATTCTACATCTTATTGCAAGAAATATTCAATTTATCAATACTGCAGATACTGGAAAGGAGGTTAAATCATCTAAGATTCAGCAAATCATAAATTTCATTCACGCTAATATTTATAATTCCGAATTGCTAACTACCAAAAGTCTGGCAGAGGAGTTTCATATGGCAGATAATTATATGAGTGAATACTTTAAAAAGCATACCGATGTTTCTTTAAAGAAATACATTATCAACTATAAATTAAAGCTTGTTGAAACCCGATTAAAATATACCGACTTACAGTTCTCAGAAATTGCGATGGAATTAGGTTTTACAGATTCAAGTCACTTAAATAAGACTTTCCAAAGTTATAAGGGAATGACAATTGGGGCTTTTAAGGCTAGTATATCTGCATAAGCGTTATATAAAATATTTTAAAGTCTGTATTAGTAATGGTTCAAAGTAATCGTTATTAATACTGCTTTTTTATTTCATCTACTCAGAAAAATACCATTTACCTCTTTTTTTACCAAAACCACTTTGTTTTTTACCCATTTGAACCTTGTGTCCCTAGATACCTTTGTACTGTAATTAACGCAGAATAAATATCAACCAAAAAATAAATACTATGGACTACAAGAACTTTCAAACATTTACAGCAGAACAAAAAGGCGGAATTTTAACCGTAGACATCAACTTTGGACCAGTAAATGTTCAAGGACAAGAAATGCTAGCAGATTTAAGTAGCTTATGTTTACGGTTAGAGCGCGATAGAAGCGTAAAAGTTGTTGTTTTTGAATCTTCAAATCCAGGATATTGGGTATGTCATTATGATACTAACTTATTAAAAGATATGTCTACCGAAGCTGTACCAAGAAACGAAGTACAGTTGTTAGACTTACAAGCAATTTTAGAAAGATTAAGCAACGTACCACAAGCAACCATCGCAAAAATAGAAGGTTTTGCAAGAGGTGGCGGACACGAAATGGCGTTGGCTTTAGACATGCGTTTTGCAGCTAGAGGAAAAGCCAAATTCATGCAAATGGAAGTAAGTATGGGAATTTTACCTTGTGGTGGCGGAGCGTCGCGTATGGCTAGACAGGCAGGTTTAGGTAAAGCATTAGAAATTATTTTAGGTGCTAAAGATTGGGATGCAGATGAAGCGGAAAAATTTGGAACTATAAACAAAGCTTTAGATGCAGATGAAATTGGTGCTTATGTAGATGCTTTGGCACAACGTATTTCTCAATTTCCAGCAGATTCTATTGCAGCTTCAAAACGTGCAGTTTATGCGTCTATAGATTTACCAATAAAAGAAGCTTTAAAAGAAGAAGCATACCAATTATTTCAAGCAACAAGTAAAACTCCGGCTGTAAAACGTTTTGCCTATGCAGATGATAACGGAGCACAATTTGACCACGATAACCAGAAGAACTGGGAACAAATGGTAATGGATATTCAAGAAGTGAATTAAGGCGCTGAGCACCATACGCTAAGCGTATATCGCTTTTAAATTTTTGAGTAAAGCGCGAAGCGTGTAGCGCATAGCGACAAACCAACAACGAACAACGAACAACGATTAACGATTAACGATTAACGATTAACAAAATAAAAAAATAGATATGAAAGCAATGTTACTAAATGAATACGGAGAAAATACAAAATTCGAAGTATCAGAAATAGCAAAACCAGAAGTAAAAGCAAATCACGTTTTAGTGAAAATAGTGGCATCTAGTGTCAATACTATTGATATGATGATTAAGAATATGGGGTCAGATTTACCATTATCGCCTGCTGTACCAGCCTTATTAGGTATGGATTTTTCAGGAACGGTAGAAGCCGTTGGAGAAGGAGTAGAGGGTTACAAAGTTGGAGATGAAGTATTCGGTTGTGCTGGCGGATTAGCAGATTTACCTGGTACATTAACAGAATACATTGTTGCCGATAGTAGTTTAATTGGTCACAAACCAAAAGACTTGACTATGCGTGAAACTGCAGCTTTACCATTAGTGGCTATTACAGCTTATGAAGGGTTGACAAGAGCAGGCGTAAAAGCAGGTCAGAAAGTTTTAATACATGGTGGTTCTGGTGGTGTTGGTCACTTAGCTGTACAGTTGGCGAAGTACTTTGGTGCAGAAGTTTTTGCAACAGGAACGGGCGACAAACAAAAAGCGATTATTGAGAAATTTGGAGCAACCTTTATTGATTTTACTACAGAAAAAGTAGCAGATTACACAGCAAAATACACCGATGGTGGTTTTGATGTTGTTTTTGATACTGTTGGTGGTCCAAACCTGACTAATTCTATGGAAGCAGTTGCTCTAAACGGACACATTTCTACTACAGTTTCCTTGTTAGAAATCGATTTAACTCCGTTGCACTTTAAAGGAGCGTCTTTACACGTGGTCTTTATGTTGATCCCGATGTTACATAACTTCAAAAGAGAAAATCACGGTAGTATTTTAGAAAAATTAGCTGAAATTTCTAACGAAGGTCATTTAACTCCGATTGTTGATGAAAATCAATTTACATTAGAACAAGTCGGTGATGCTTATGCACACTTAGCTAGTGGTACAGCCATTGGTAAAGTTGTGGTTGAAAACTAATAATAGATAATAAATATGCAGTAGGATTAGAGTTGCACGCTCTAAACATGCCGATTAATATGTTTTGTTGAATGCCCCAGAAATGGGGCATTTTTTTTTGCTTTAAAATAAAACCTTGAAATTTACCTAAACAACCGTTTTTACTACCAAAAAATTACTGGTGTCTCATACTACCTTTGTTATCAGAATAAATAAGTAAATAAAACCAAAAATACTTTTAAAGAGGTTTTGGTAAAAAACAAATATATCATGAAAACAATAACAAATACTAATGCACTCGCACAAGCTCGTGCGCTTACACTACCAACTCGAGAAGCCTCATTAAACCGTGACCCTTCTGTATCACAATTTTGGAATAGTAACCGAGAGTTACTTGAAGATGCATGGAGCGAATGGGAAATAGAAAACAAAGACAGTTTACTAATTCCTGATGAAACGCTACTTGATCCAAAATTGAGAAAAGCGATAAACGATGCTTGGGAAAATCCAGAAAAAGAAAATGCAGTAGCTGATTTATGGGAAGAAATTATCCCTGGAGTGTATTCTGCTCAGTTTTTTGATTTAGACCGCTTAGTAGAATTTCGCCAGTATTTAGAGGCTACTGTAAATTCTGAAATACCTAGACGTGCACCTTATGGTATTCAATTGAATCGTCATGGCGTTATGCTAGATCCACGCTCAGAGGGTCACCTTGCAGCACCTAATTTTCAGGCATTTTACAACGAAATAATGGATCGTTATATGCGTCCCATAGCTCGTTTATTATTGGGTACTTATGGCTATGATAATCAAACATTTGGATTCTCTATTCAGTACAATCCAGATAAAGATAAAGATTTGCATGCCCATACCGATGCTTCGGCTGCTACCCTGAATATCAATATTAACTTACCTGATGAAGAATTTACAGGTTCACAAGTGGATTTTCACGATACCTCTACAAGAAAGGTTGTTCAAACTATCTTTGAACCAGGAAAAGCAATAATTCACACAGGAAAAGTACCACACGCTACGCACCCAATTACTAGCGGACAACGTAGTAACTTAGTAGTGTGGCTATACGGAGACCGTATGCAAATACCGCGAGGTGGTGCAAGTAGCTATGGTAGTGTTGATAATTCAGCAGCTAAAGTTGTTACAACAGAAAACGTAACCGCTCGTGAGCGTTGGAGTATACCAAATAGCCCTAAGGATACCTTTGCACCGTTTTAAAAAGTCCATAAGAAACTGGCAACACAAATGTTGCCAGTTTTCATAAACAATATAATTATGTACACCAAACCCAAATACCCAATTTCTACAGTTTTTAAATGGACCAGGAGATATATCTATATCTTTTTTATTACGGCATTAATACCTGTTCTACTTTATGAAGTAGCAGGTTTTAAATGGCTAACATTACCTTGGCAACCAATTGGGCTAATTGGTATGGCATTAGCATTTATTACTGGTTTTAAAAATAATGCTTCGTACGACAGGCAATGGGAAGCTAGAAAAATTTATGGTGGTATTGTAAATGCCTCTCGTTGGTTTACAACAATGGTTAACGATTTTGTAACCAATAGTTACACCGATAATCCAAAAACAGAAGCTGAAATGTTCCAAATAAGAAAAACTATGGTTATACGCCACGTTGCTTGGATGAGTTCTTTAAGACACGCTTTGCGTCAAAAGAAAAGTTGGGAAACGGCTAAAACAAATAAGTCTGACCAAGAACATATGAAAAAAATAAAAGTGCTAGAATTTGAAAATTCGTTATCAGATGAGCTAGAAGGTTATTTGTCCTTAGAAGAAAAAGTTAAGGTGCTTACTAAAACTAATAAGCAAACTGCAGTTTTAAATTTTCAATCTAAACACATTAGACAATTAGCTTCATTAGGGTTAATAGACAATTTTAGGCACGTAGAATTTCAAAATGTAATTGGTGAGTTGTTCACATTGCAAGGAAAAGCAGAGCGTATTAAAAATTTCCCATATCCTAGACAATTTGCTACTTTGAACTCATATTTTGTTTGGATTTTCATTTTCATAATGCCTTTTGGTTTTATGCGCCAGTTCGATTTAACTGCGCAATCTTTGGTTGCATCTGGTGCGCATAATGCGTTTTTTGGATTTCTAGTCAATCATTTTGTGTGGTTATCCATTCCGTTTACCATTATTATTTCGTGGATATTTTTTGCTATGGAGCGCGTAGGCGATACTTCTGAAAATCCATTTGAAGGAATGGGTAATGATGTTCCAATTTCCACTATTTCTAGAGCAATAGAAATTGATATTAGAGAAATGATTGATGATGACAAAAATGAAATTCCTGATCCGTTACCAGAATATGCAAATACTCAAATGTAATGATTGAACTAGGATTCAATACTTAAAAATAAAATTCCAATACATAAAGCTTTAAAAAAATGAAACATATATTAATAACAGGAAGTACAGACGGCATAGGAAAATTACTAGCCTTGCGTTTGGCGAAAGAAGGGCATTTTGTTGGTGTTCATGGTAGAACTGAAGCTAAGTTAAAGGCTACTGTAACCGAAATCAAAGCAGAATCAAAGAATGAAAATGTAGTAGGTTTTTTAGCTGATTTCTCAAACTTGTCAGAAGTAAAAAGAATGGCAACAGAAGTTGCTGAAAAAATGGCGAAAATTGATGTTTTGGTGAATAATGCAGGTGTTTTAAAAGCTAAAACTGATACTGCTTCGAACGGAGTAGATGTTCGTTTAGTTGTGAATTATTTAGCGCCATATCAATTTACAAATGCGGTATTACCGTTATTGAAAAAAGCCGACGCACCTAGAATTGTAAATCTTAGTTCTGCGGCACAATCTCCAGTTTCTTTAAATGCACTGCAAGGCGGTATGAGTTTAGGAGCGAATGATGCTTATGCACAAAGCAAGTTAGCCTTAACGATGTGGAGTTTTGATTTGGCAAAAAAAGAACCAAGTATTTTGGTTGTTGCAGTAAATCCCGGTTCGTTGTTGAATACAAAAATGGCAAATGAAGCCTACGGTCAACATTGGTCTCCTGCAGAAAAAGGTGTAGATATTTTGTATGATTTAAGTATGACAGACAAGGCGAAAACAAATGCTTATTTTGATAATGATAAAGGCGGTTATGGACAAGCACACCCCGATGCTTATGAAAGGATTAAAATTGAGGAGTTAATAAAAATCACTAATATGATTTAGATAACTAATAAATGTCATATTTTGTATGAAAGGATATACTTTGATATTTTTTTAAATAAAAATTAAAAAATCTTTGTTTTTAAACCATATTTTGTGTTCTTGCGCGATTAAATTTTTGCCATAAATGGATAACTTAATTACATTTTCAATAGCAGTGTTTACGGGGTTTTTCGCCATAACCAACCCTATTTCAAACATGACTGTTTTTGTATCACTAACACAAGGTGCAGACGAAAAAACGAAAAGTGATATTAATAAAAAGGCAAATTTCATTGCTTTTATTATAGTAACGGTATTTGTTTTATTGGGTAAATATATTTTTGAGCTTTTTAATATAAGCATACCAGCATTTAAGATTACCGGTGGAATTTTAATATTTTATATTGGATTCGAAATGCTTCAGTCAAAAAAATCAGATGTAAAAAATCTTAAGAATGTTCATATAGATGAAAATATCGCAGTATCACCTTTGGCAATACCTATTTTAGCGGGTCCAGGTACTATTGTAACAGCCATGAATTTTGTATCGAATGCCGAACCCGTTCACATATTTTTGGTAATTGCTATATTCGCATTTATGAGTTTACTTACCTATTTTACATTTAGAATAAGCGACCTCATTGTAAAGGTGGTTGGCCATAATGTAATTTCCGTAATTGGGAAAATAATGGGTTTAATAATAGCAATTATTGGAACCGGAATGATTATTACAGGTATTAAACTTTCCTTTAATTTAATGTCATAATTCCAATAAGAGTTCCATTTATTGAAGTCACTTAGAATATTTTATGCGCTAATTACTAAGTAATACGAAACATGAAAAAAATACTCGTTCTATTTTCGCATCCTAAGTTTGAAAAATCAAGAGTAAATAATTCTTTGGTTAATCATATTAAAAATAAGGAGCATGTTACATTTCATGATTTGTATGAGCAATATCCCGATTTCCATATTGATGTAAATAAAGAAAAAGAGTTATTAAGTGCACATGATGTAATTATCTGGCATCACCCATTCTATTGGTACAGCTGTCCACCATTAATGAAACAATGGATTGATATGGTCTTAGAATTTAATTGGGCTTACGGACCAAAGGGTAAAGCATTACATAACAAAACATGTTTGAATGTAATAACAACAGGTGGTTCAAAAGAGGTTTATTGTTCTGAAGGTTATAATAGTTTTACGGTAAAACAATTTTTGAGACCCTTTGAGCAAACAGCAAATTTGTGTGGCATGACGTATTTTCCACCGTTTGCAGTTATGGGAACATATAAATTGTCTGATGAAGCTTTAGATGAGTACAGAATAAATTACGGAAAACTAATTGATTTATTACAATTAAACCTAGCTATTAATGATTTTGACAACCAATCTTTTTTGAATGATATTCCTCAACTAAAAATGACATAAACTATGACAGGAAGTATTCTTTTTGAAGCCATAGTATTTTTAGCAGGTGCCATTATATGCGTGTCTATTGCCAAACGTTTTGGATTAAGTTCAGTTATAGGTTATTTATTAGCAGGTGTTCTAATTGGACCGTATGTACTAGGTTTTATTGGTAATGAAGGTGAAGATATTTTACACTTTGCTGAATTCGGTGTTGTGATGATGCTATTTTTAATAGGACTAGAAATAGAACCTAAGAATTTCTGGAACATGCGTAAGACCATTATAGGAATGGGCGGAATTCAGGTGGGTGGCACCATGCTACTTTCATACTTACTTTTTACACTTTTAGGATTTGATTGGAAAGTAGCCCTAATAATTTCTATGGCAGTAGCTTTATCATCTACAGCGATAGCCATGCAAACAATAAAAGAGAAAGGTTTGATGGCCACTACATTTGGAACATCTTCTTTCTCCATATTATTGTTCCAAGATATTATCGTGATTTTCATGTTGGGCTTTATACCCTTGTTATCCAATGTAAGTGAAGATAGTACCGCAAAAAGTAGTGGTGAACATGCTAGTTTATTGGAGAGTTTACCGATAGGTTTCCAAACTTTGGCTATTATTCTATCTGTAGCCCTTATTATAGTTGCTGGTCGTTATTTAATAGTACCAATGTTGAGAAAAGTAGCTAAAACAGGAGTTCGCGAGTTACTTATCGCAGCGGCTTTGCTTATTGTATTTGGAATTTCATTTTTAATGGAATATGTTGGAATTAGTCCAGCATTAGGAGCCTTCTTAGGTGGTGTAGTACTTTCGAATAGTGAGTTTAAGCATGAACTAGAAAGTACTTTAGAACCATTTAAGAATTTACTTTTAGGGTTATTCTTTATGGCAGTCGGAGCCTCCATAAACTTTATTGTTATTGCGAATAGTCCATTAACCATTGGTGGTATATTAATAGCAATAATAGTTTTAAAAGCAATTGTGTTATTCATTACAGGTCATATTTTTAAATTAAAACTGGACCAAAAATTACTGCTTACGTTTAGTTTAGCTCAAATTGGTGAGTTTGCCTTCGTATTATTGTCATTTGCCTTTGGATTAAACATTTTAGAGCAAGAACAAATGGATATGATGTTGGTAATAACAGCACTTAGTATGTCCATAACACCAATTATAAGTATGATTAATGAGCGGCTAATCCTTCCTAAAATCGGGACCAAAGAATCTGTAAAGCGTCCAATGGATCATATTGCAAAATCACAGAATATTATATTGGTCGGTTTTGGTCATTTTGGCAGCACTATTGGTCGTTTTTTACGCTCGCATGGGGTAGAGGCTACAATTTTGGATCACAATTCCAATCGAGTAGATTTTCTACGTCAAATGGGATTCGAAGTATACTATGGAGATGCCACTCGTTTAGATTTACTGGAATCTGCCGGAATTGCGGAAGCTAAGATTGTTATCTGTGCAACCAATAAAATTTCAGTTTCTAAAGCAATTAGTAAAATAATCAAAGAAAAATATCCGCATGTAGAGCTCATGATTCGAACTAAGAATCGTTACGATGCTTATGAATTATTGAACTTGGGACATGAGAATATTTATCGAGAATCACTTGAAACCTCTTTAGTATTGGCAAAAGATGTATTGAGTAAAATGGGGTTCAGAAAGTATACTTTAAATCGACAAGTTCAGAATTTCATTAAATATGACGAAGATAGTTTACGTCGATTAGCAGCTGCACCCAAACTTGATGATGATTACATTTTTAAGGCTAGAAAAGAATTAGAACAACAAGAAAAATTTTTAAATGAAGATTTTAAAAGAGGGGTTGTAGATTTTGATAATCATTGGGATAGCGAGCATATTCGTAAGGCATTAAATAAAAAGTAGTATTATCACACTTAATAGTTAATAAGAACATTATTTAAGATATTGCCATAAGTCATGAATGTTCTTCGCAGTTTGCACAAGCACATTTATCACCTTCACATTTGCAATTACCATCTTTATGAACGTTACAAGTTGACTGTGAATCATCATTTAAAGAAGCTAAATCCATTTTACAAACAGAACACTGTCCAGGTTTATCATAAACTTTACCATCTTCACAATCCATCGGACATTGATATTCTAAGGAAGTTTCAGCATGAATATGGTCTTTATTAGCATCTTTTTTCTCCTTACATCCAGTAAAAAATGCTGTAGTTAAAATAAAGAGAACTGCAGAAACAATTGATTTGAATTTCATAAATAGACGTTTAAAGGAATCCATAAATGGATAATACAAAACTACTCAATTTAAAAACACTCCGTGATTAGTTTGAATTCTACAAGATTCAAAAATGAAGTTAAAGATCTAGTTGCATCCACATGGGTCTATGGTCTGAAATATAATAACGCAGGTATTTTTTAAAATCAGAAATAGAATTTTCCCAAAGTTCAGGAAAAATGGCATCATCAAAATCGAATACACCATGTGTAACAATCTTCGACTTTATTGATGGTAGAAATGCTATTTGATCATACATGCTATCATTAGAAATATTGGAGTATACTTTTGTAGAATGTTCCGGCAATTTTAATCCTCTTTTTATTAGTGCCTCATAAACAACATCTCCTTTTTCTATCATCGGAATATTAAAATCACCTAAAGCAATGAGATTTTTAGAAAAAGCATTTTTAGAACCATTTCTTAAATCGGCATATCGCCCAACAGCATAAGCTTCTAGTGCCCTTCTTTCTAAATCAGCCTTAGTTTTACCACCAGAAAAGGAATGAACTGTAATAAGAATAAACGTCTCATTATTCCATTGAAATGAAGATAAATACGGATTTCTATCAAAACCAGTAAATTTAGTAGTTACCCCTTTTAGTTTAATATAAGCATGGTCTTTTGGCGGTACTGAAATTTCACCAACAAGTTCTAATTGATTAATAATAGTGCTATCATAAATAAAAGCAGAACGTTCATTATTACCACCTTTATCTGAGAATACTAAATTATATTTAGAAGGTAAAAAAGATTCTATTCCGCGGAGTCCAGTGAGATTATCATTTACCTCTTGCACAGCAACCACATCAAACCAATTTAATATTTCCGCCAATAATTTGTAATGGTCTTCCATGCGAATTTGGAGTCCGAGATTAGCAATATTCCAAGAGCCAATTAGCAACTTATTATTTGACTTATCGGGTATATTTCGTGTTGCTTTATGATCTCTAAGACGATTTATTTCTGTACCCACATCAAAGGGGTGTACAAAATTGGGTTTCTCGTAGGCAGGCATAACAATAGATTTTTTGGTGTGAATAGTAAGTTACCATCAATTATACTTTATTTAGCAACATTTGTGCATATGGTAGCTCGTCTTGTATAAATGGATAATAGAAGTTAAGAAATTTGCCAGCATTTAAACGATTCTCAAATTTCATGCACCTATCTTTGCGCAAAATATTTTCATGTCTAAACAATTCTCCGATTTAGGAATTAACAAACATCTATTAGAAGGTCTTGCAGATTTAAAGATATCAGTTCCTACTGATATTCAACAAAAAACAATTCCGTTACTTTTAAACAAAAAGGAAGATGTAGTTGCATTGGCTAAAACAGGCACTGGTAAAACTGCCGCATTCGGACTGCCGTTATTACAATTAATAGATACTAAAAACACAGAAGTTCAGGCGGTGATATTGGCTCCAACGCGTGAACTAGGACAACAGATATATAGTAACCTAGTCTCATTTGCAACCCATTGTCCATCAATTTCTATAGCCTCAGTTTGTGGAGGAATACCTATAAAACCTCAAATTGAACAATTACAAGAAGCAACGCATATTATTGTTGCGACTCCTGGCAGACTTATTGACTTAATACAACGTAAGGCGGTAAGCATAAAAAATCTGAAGATTTTAGTTTTAGACGAAGCAGATGAGATGGTCACGGCCTTAAAAAAAGATTTAGATACACTTGCTCTTGAAATGCCCAAATCTAGGAGGACACTATTGTTTACAGCTACTATGCCCGGTACCGTAAAACAATTGATTCAGAATTACATGTCGAAACATGTTGTACATATAGCAGCTGATATGGAGCATGTAGGGCATCAAGGTATTGAACATAAATATGTAGTAGTTGAGCCTATTGAAAAATTAGAAGTTTTACTTCATTTTTTAAACGCTAAAGAAGGCCAACGCGGAATAATATTCTGTAAAACCAAAGCAGCAGTTAACAAATTGGCTAAAAAACTAGCAATCAATAAATTTTCATCTGGAGCTATTCACGGTAGTCTTTCGCAAGGAATTCGAGATCGTATAATGGATCAGTTTAGAGCGGGATATATTGATATTTTGGTAGCCACTGATTTGGCTGCTCGCGGAATTGATGTAAAAGAAACCTCCTATGTTGTAAATTATCATCTTCCGGACACTTATGAAGCATATGTACATAGAAGTGGTAGAACGGCTAGGGCAGGAGCAAAGGGGCTTTCATTAAGTGTTATTCAAAATGAGGAACTTGTTGATATTCCTGAATTTGAAAAAGAACTCGGTATCGTTTTTAAGGAGTATAAAAAACAAACTGCTGAAAACAGAGAAGAAACCAATTTGGAGCTTTGGGCAAAAAAAATATTTAAAACAAAGCCAAATCGCACTATTTCTAATGAATCTAAGGAAAAAGTAAAAACTATTTTTCATCATTTAACGAAAGAAGAACTGATAGAAAAAGTAATAGCAGAACATATTTCACAAAACACAATGAATAATATTAAAACTGAGACTTCTAAAAAGAAGTAATACGAAATGGCTAATTATATTCGTAATCAACAAGATATACTCAAGAAGCTTAAAATATCGGCATTGAACCCAATGCAAAAAGAAGCCCTTGAAGTAATTGAAAAAACTAATAACACTGTATTACTTTCGCCAACAGGCACTGGTAAAACGCTAGCTTTTCTTTTACCACTAATTGCTTCTTTAAAAACTAACGTTACTGATATTCAAGCGCTTATTCTTGTTCCATCTAGAGAACTTGCCATTCAGATTGAACAAGTTTTGCGTACAATGGGTTCCGGTTTTAAAGTAAATGCAGTTTATGGGGGCCGACCTATTTCTAAGGATAAAATTGAACTAAAACATACACCCGCTATTTTAATTGGTACTCCCGGTAGAATTGCTGACCATTTTAGTAGTGACCGTTATTCTAAAATGAGTATTAAAACTTTAGTTCTGGATGAATTTGATAAATCACTAGAAACAGGTTTTGAAGTAGAAATGAGTGAAATTATTAATCAATTGCCAAGTCTTAATAAACGCATTTTAACCTCTGCTACTCAAGGCGTTGAAATTCCAGCTTTTGTGCGTTTATCTAATCCTTCAATTATTAATTATCTTGATACAAAAAAGGAAGCTCGACTAACTATTAAAACTGTTCTTGCCTCAGACAACGATAAATTAAGTACTCTAGTAAAATTATTACAACACATTGGTAATCAACTAGGTATTATTTTTTGTAATTATAAAGATAGTATTGAACGTGTAAGCGCCTATTTAGATGAAAATCGAATTAATCACACCTGTTTTTCTGGTGGAATGGAACAACGCGACAGAGAACGTTCCTTAATAAAATTTAGAAATGGTAGTTGTCAAGTATTAATAGCGACTGATTTAGCAGCTAGGGGAATCGATATTCCAGAAATGAAATTTATAATTCATTATGAACTTCCTAGGGCAGTTGAGGAGTTTACCCATAGAAATGGTCGCACAGCCCGTGTGAATGAAAAAGGCACCGCTTATGTTTTACAAGGAAAAAGTGAACGTTTGCCAGAATTCATTAAAAATGATACTCCAATAGATATTTCTGAAAGAAAAGAGAATACATCACAATTATGGCAAACACTGTTTATCTCTGGTGGACGAAAAGACAAGATATCCAAAGGAGATATTGCGGGTCTTTTCTTTAAACAAGGCGGTATAAATAAAGACCAATTGGGAATTATTGAATTAAAACAAGATTGTGCATTTGTAGCAGTACAGCAGAATATAGCAAATGCAATGGTTGAAAAATTGAATAATACACGATTAAAAAAGAAAAAAGTACGTGTAACTATCCTTTAATGTGAATACTTTAAAAGATACATTTTACAGTTAAAATTTAGGCAGAATGATGAGTAAAGAATCAAATACTGATAACGAGGTAACGATAGAAGAAGTAGAAAAATGCATCCAAGTTTTAGAGCGATTGGTTGCTGATACAAATCAAATATTTGAGATTCCTAAAGAAAGAAGAACGGCCTTAATAAAAGCTTCGGGTCAGTTTTCTAGACCAAGTAGAGAAGAGTTTTCTAGACGAAAAAAAGATGCAAAGAAAGCAGCAAAACGAAAACAAGCTGCCAAAGATAAAAATGCTCGAAATCAAACAGGAATAAGATATGCTCGCGAAGCCTCTGTTTTTGTTGCTCCAAAATTATTAGCCGCAGCTGATTTATCAAATAAGGACACTCTAGAATTAGAATCACCTAGAGATTGTTATGTCTGTAAGGTAAAATTCACGAAGCTACATCATTTTTACGATACTATGTGTACTGAATGTGGCGATTTAAATTATGCAAAACGCTTTCAAACAGCAGACGTTAAGGGCCAAGTAGCTGTCATTACAGGTTCGCGACTTAAAATTGGTTATCATATAACTTTAATGTTATTACGCGGTGGTGCAACCGTAATTGCTACCACAAGATTCCCTGTTGATTCCGCTCTACGATTTTCAAAAGAAGCAGATTTTACAGAATGGGGGCATAGATTAAAAATACATGGTCTTGATCTAAGGCATATACCTAGTGTTGAGATTTTTTGTAATTATATTGAACAGAACTATGAAAAACTCGATATTTTAATAAATAATGCTGCACAAACAGTACGCAGACCTGCCGGATTTTATTCACATTTAATGCTCAATGAAGAACGACCAATTGATAGCCTACCAAAATTCGCTAAAGATTTATTAGCAGACCATCAAAGTTGTCTTAATGAATTAAGTGAATTAACGTCCTCTGCTTCTTCAAATAAGAATATGCCTGTATCGTGGCACGGACCTGAACCGGGTATAGGATTAAGGTCATCAGCAAAATTATCGCAAATTCCATATAGTTTTGATGCTAGTTTGGTTACAGAAGAAGTTTTCCCGGAAAGCGAATTAGATGCTGATTTACAACAAGTTGATTTACGTAAAACGAATAGCTGGCGCTTAAAATTAGGCGCCATCGAAACTACAGAAATGGTGGAGGTACAATTGGTAAATTCTGTTGCGCCATTTGTGTTATGTAACCGACTATCAGAATTAATGAAAAAGGAAAATACCGGTCAGAAACATATTATTAATGTTACAGCTATGGAAGGTAAATTCCATCGTTTTTTTAAAGAATCTAGGCATCCACATACGAATATGGCCAAAGCGGCTTTAAACATGCTAACACATACGGCTTCTGGCGATTTAGCAAAATATGGAATTTATATGAACGCTGTAGATACTGGCTGGGTAACCGATGAAGATCCTGCAGAATTGGCTAAAAAGAAGCAAGAGGTACATGATTTTCAACCACCATTGGATATTGTGGATGGTGCCGCCCGAGTAGTAGACCCATTATTTGATGGAATAAATACGGGAAAGCACTGGTGTGGGAAATTTTTAAAAGATTATTTTCCTATTACTTGGTAAAATATTGACACTATATCTTTATAATTTTAGAATACTCCATAAAATGTTCTTTTAAACGACTTAATTGTGGATGCATCTTTTCGGCATAAATAACAAATTGGCATTTTTTAATGCTTCCTGCAGTCGAAATTAGACTAGTTGTTTCACTTTTTACTGATAAGAATTCCGCATCTTCAATACTACAAATTTTTAATTCTGAAATACTGACTCCGTTACTTAAAAATAGCTTGTGTAATGTTTTTGGTGTAGTAATAAGAATATCAATACCCATATATATTTCAGACTTTTGAACATCAATATGTAACTGTTCGTAACTAGCATATACACGTATCGAGCTGTATTTTGTATATTTTAAAAAAGCATCATACAATTCTAAAACCTTTTCTTTGTTCTCAACAATAACCACAGCTCTAGGAGCATCACCTACAGCTTCGCATTTAAGCTTTTGCAGGGTAGTTAATATTAAGGTTGTAGTTTTTCCACTTTCTTTAGCACCTAAACAGAAGGCATTCGCGCCACTTTTTACAATTGGAATACAAATTTTCTGAAAGGATGTCGGCGTTTCTATAGCTAAACGTTCGAGTGATTCTAATATCTGAGGATGCAATTTTTTAAAAACCATATCTTTTCTAAACCTAAAATTATTCTAAGACACAAAGATACTGTCCTGAAATATTCTTATTAGTGTATTTCATTTATTTTAAATATCCCAGAAGAAATGAAGCCAAGTTTTATGAATATAGAATCAGAAATACACCCAACATAATTCCTACTAATGGCACTAATTTTTTACGCTTGTTTTGCTCCTTAAAAATAAAACCACCAACCAGAACGGAAATAAGTATCTGACTTCTTTTTATTGCAGAAAGTAGCATGATCAACGCTTCTGGGTCTTGTAACGCCTTAAAGTAGAAGTAATCTGAAATAACAAGTAATATCCCTACACAAGGAATAGTCCACCGCCATATAAACGCTTTTCTTTTTTCTGCATTTGGAAACCAAGTAATCGCTAGAATTATCAAAAGAATAATAACCGTATAAAAGCTAAACCAAAATTGCAATGTTTGCGGATTTAGCTCTAAACTTTGAATTAAAAATTTATCATATAAACCACTTGAAGCACCTAAGAATGTGGCACCTATAATAGCAAATATCCATTTGTTTCGTTTAAAATTAATACCCTCTTTCTTACCAATTCTAGAATATAAGAGCACAGAAAATATGATTAAAAAGAAACCTATCCATTGCCACAAATTTGGTTTTTCTTGATAAATAGTAATTGCTCCAATAAAAGTAAAAAATGGTCCGGCTGAACGAATTGGGGTAACAATTGTAATAGGTAAGTGTTTTAGTGCTTGATATGCTAGTACCCATGAGGCAGCCATTATTGCTGACTTTATAGCGATATAACCATGAGTTTTTAATGATATTTCGGATATATACAACTGTACTTTCATCATGGATTCCGGGTAAAACACAGATCCTGCATAAAGGGGAAGTAGTAATAAAAATCCTGATGAAATTGTACCTAATAATACCGGGAATACCTCATTTCCTTGTACAGCATGTTTTTTACATAAGTTATGTAATCCTAAAAATAATGCCGCTAAAAGTCCGAGATACATCCACATATAGCGCGCGAAGATATTGGTTTTCTAAAATTCAATAACAGTATTTTTAAACATTATATTTTCGTTTCGCTTCTTGAACTAAACACTTTTACCTTTAAAACAAATAAAGGGTTGCCAATACTTGGCAACCCTTATAAAAAAATATAGTATTTCTTTCTAAGAAAGACTTTCCAATAACTTTTCTGCAACTAACTCTGAGGAAGCTGGGTTTTGTCCGGTAATTAAATTACCATCTTTTATAGCATAGGGCGCCCAATCATCAACTTTTGAATAAATGCCTCCATTAGAATTAAGCATATCTTCAACTAAAAACGGAACTACATCGGTAAGTCCCACGGCTGCCTCTTCAGTATTCGTAAACCCTGTAACCTTTTTTCCTGCTACTAAAGGTGTTCCGTCGGCATTCTTTACTTCTTTTAAAGCAGCTGGTGCGTGACATACAAAAGCAATTGGTTTACCTTCTTTATTAAAGTTCTCAATTAGGGCAATTGAATTAACATCACTTGCCAAATCCCATAGAGGTCCATGTCCCCCAGGATAAAATACTGCATCAAAATCATCTGGATTCACATCTTCTAATTTCTTAGTGTTTGCAATAAGCGCTTTAGCTTCTTCATCGTTATCAAAACGTTTTGTAGCTTCTGTTGCTGCATCTGGTGAATCACTACTTGGATCTATTGGTGCTGTTCCTCCTTTTGGCGTTGTAATAGTAATAGTTGCTCCCTTATCTAAAAGCGTATAATATGGGTTAGCAAATTCTTCTACCCAAAAACCTGTTTTTTTTCCTGTATCTCCTAATTTATCGTGAGATGTTAAAACAAATAATATCTTCATCTTGTTCAACTTTAAATCTTAATTAAATTAGCAATAGTCTATGCTACTACTGTTACTAAATCTTTCATTGGTTTTCTAACTTTAACCAAGTTGACTAGCCAATCTTCATCCTCTTTTCTATATCCAATTGGTAATAGAACTGCGCTACGTAATCCTTTTTCACGTAATCCCAATATTTTATCCACTGCGTCTGGCTCAAAACCTTCTAAAGGGGTAGTATCAACACCTTCAAAGGCAGCAGCAGTTATAGCTTCTGCAAAAGCAATGTATGCTTGTTTTGCTGCATGATTAAAATTTAATTCTTCATCTCTTTGTGGATATAAACTCAACAACATTTGTCGATAATTCTCCCAACCTTCATTTTTAAATCCACGAATTTCATTAGTTAAATCGAACATATAATTAATTCGATCTTCGGTATAGGTATCCCATGCTGCAAATACTAATAAATGTGAACAATCTGTAATTACAGATTGGTTCCATGCTACAGGTTTTATCTGCTCTTTAATCTCTTGATTTTTTATCACAAATATCTCAAAAGGCTGAAGACCACTAGAAGTAGGGGCAAGGCGAGCCGCTTCCAAAATCCGTTCTATTTTATCTTCAGCTACTTTCTCACCATTCATTGCTTTAGCAGCATATCTCCAATTTAATTTGTCTAATAATTCCATATAATCTATTTATTCTTTTAGTTATTTTCTGATATTCTTTCAATATCGTTTGATGTAATAATGACATCGGCATTACTTGTACTATTTGCCAAATTCAACATTGCTTGTGCAATACTTTCAGCGTTTATTATTTTATATTTCTTCAATTTCCCTATAAATAATGGCTGTATTATTTTAAATATTAACAAACCTAACTTTTCTAATGTTCTACTTTCATTACGAACGCCTCCAATTAAAGAAGGTCTTAATATAAAGGTGTTTTTTATGTTTTGTTGGAGTACAGCTTGCTCCATTTCACCTTTCGTTTTATTGTAAAATACTTTACTATTCTTATTTGAACCCATTGCTGAAATCACGAAAAAAGTAGGTATGTCATTTTCCTTAGAGAGGCGCGCCGCAGCTACCGGTATACCGTAATCAATTTGTCTATACACCTCTTTATTAGGAGTTTTCTTCGCTGTTGTGCCAATACAACAATAGACTTCATCGGCACTAAAATCAGTTTTAAAATCTTCAAGTTTAAAAAGGTCACCTATGTATTGTGACACCTTATTAGGTAAATTTTCAATTTTAGAACGTGAAAACAATTTTATGTGGTCATATCTTTCATCTTCTATTAATTTTTGAAGTAATATATTTCCAGTTAACCCTGATGCACCTAAAATAATAGCAGTCTTTTTCATCCTATTTACAAACTTTTATACTGTTCCATGCTGATTCATATGCTTCTTCAATATTCGTTTCATTCAATGTAATTGCACCTCTCTTCTGAGAAATCATTAAAAATGAAAGTGGATTAATGGAATAAGCGTATAATAAGTAATCCGATAAAGGTTTAATTATACCTTCTTTTTTTCCTCGTGCCCACAACTCCAAAAGAGGTTGTAGGTGTTTTATACCTTCCTGTCTACTAATTTCATCTATCATAGGGGTATTATCACACTGCGCTAAAAACATAGCGCTCTCACATTCTTTAAATTTGAAATCTGCAATACGCTTCCAAATCAACTTAAAACCTGCTTCAACATCCATTTTTTCATTGTAAGTCTCAAAAGCATACTTTGTGTATTCAGCTTTCATTTCTACATAAGTCTGATTAACTAAATCTTGTTTGTTCTCAAAATATAAATAAATAGTTGCAGGTGAAACGTTCGCCATTTTTGCAATTTTACTCATAGGTGTAGCATGGAAACCATTATTGTTTACTAACTCTATTGTTGCCTTTACTAAGGCATTGCGCTTATCTATACTTTTCTGAAGTTTAGCCATTCTCTTAAAATATCAATTACAAAGGTATATAAAAATGAACGTTCATTCTTTAATCTTAACAAAGATTTAATTATTAAACAACTATATACAATTAATAGGGATAAAGGTGTAGTTTTGCGCCTTCAAAAAAAGTGCACATGAAACGTATTAACCAGTACAAGAAACTATTTAATATAGAAAAGGATATTGATCTTAAAACCCTTAAAACTAGTTATCGTAACCTGGTAAAGGAATGGCATCCTGACAAATTTCAAGAAGGTGATGCTAAACGCGAGGAAGCAGAAGCAAAAAGTCGTGCTATAATTGATGGATACCATTTCTTAGTAAGTATTGCACCTGAAACGATTGAAGCCAATTTAGATGCATATACTGAAACTATTACCACATCTGGTATAGCAGACTATATTCACAAAGGTCTTGTTTTAGAAATTACGTTCTTAGATGGTACAACGTACGAATACTTTGGAGTAACAAAACCTATTTATATTAAGATGGTTAATTCTAATAAGTTAAACCGTTTTGCTAAGCGTACAATTTATCCAAATTATACTTATAGAAAATCGAAACGTACCTTACAAGAAGCATAGTAATTACTTTGCTTTAAATTATAATTAAAGAATACATTATCTAAACCTGAAATAGGTTTCATATTTGGTAGTGTATTCTTTTTTATTGCTACTACCAGCCGTCTAAGACACATTGTAAGGTATAAGGTTCAGTTTCCGATAACGGTAGTTCTTCAAGTTCGTCACCCAAATAATTGCCACTGGCAAAACCTGTTGCATTTTTGAAACGATAAGACCAACAGTATCTAAGGTTTGTGTGCTCCTCGGAATAGGTAACTACATTATCGACCAATATGGCATTTTCAAAATCTGAGAACGCTAAAAAATACCCCAAGAACTTATTATGTCGCACATCTGCATCAGAGCTCTTGTACATATACATTCCGCAATTATTCATTACATTGTCGTGTACAAAAGTTGCTCTATTATGGCCTTTATCGCCGCCGCTAGAATATTGAATATACCCTAATCGTCCATTAGCAGAACCATTGAGCATAGTTACTGTATTTCGAGCAATAATATTATGTGTTTTATGCCAACTAACAATAGGGCCATCTATATATTTACTATCATCACCTTGCTCCATAATATTATCTAGGATATAAACATTCTCGCCAGATGCATTCACAATATCACCTCCAGAATTATGGTGAAAATAATTATCTTGAATCAGTATATCTTCATCCACGCGTCCAGGACCTTCGATATCTATTCCAAATTGTGGTGAAGTGCCTTTAATATGATGTATTTCATTAGCTGTAATTTCAATCCGAACCCCGCCTACAATTGAAATTCCTTGACGTCTGTTGTTATATATATTGTTATTTGTAAATGTTACATCATTCGAATCGAGTACCAACGAACCATCTCCCGTTAAACTATGTACTTTCATGTTCTCTATTAACACATTGTTGTTATCCCATACACAAATACCATGACCTTCATCATGTGCCGTTTTACCATCTTCTCGGGGGGTAAAAATGTGTGTATCTCGTTCTCCTCTTATTTCTCCATCACGTACAATAATATTATCGCCATTTAAGCGCAAAACGCAATAGTTCCATTTATCATTAGTATCTATAGTTAAAATAGCACCTTCACTAAATACAAATTCCGTATCTCCGTAAATATCGATACCACCGTAGTAAATATCATTCACATCTTCACCAACTAAATATTCACCCGCTGGTAATACTATCTTGTTTTATCCTTCGTCATGTGCCCAGTCTATTGCTGCTTGTAGATTAGTAGTCGTTTTAGCAGCATTGCTGTTTGTTGTGGGAATATCCCATCGGTCTAATTCTATGATATATTCATTGGTAGTTAATATTTCTGGCATTTGCGCACTAAAAAGTCGAATAGGTAAACCTTCTGCATCTAAATTTTCAGACTCAATAGTATCTTGAGTACTAATTACATATTCTTCAAAATCGTTAGAGTTACAAGAAGAAATTATAAGAACTATAGCAATAAATATGTAGGAGGTAAGGTTCTTCATAGATTTTTGTTATAAAGCTCGATAACTTTAAATAACTATAATAATATTATAGTTATAATGAATTACAGGGCTAACGATGCTTAAGAAAACGAACATTGAAGTTTTATAGTGTAGTATATGACAGCTTTTCGATTAGTAGCACTTTCTAAAATTACATTAAAGACAAGTGAACCAAAATTTCGATTTTACAAATCAAAAGATAATTAGCTGATTGTCTGCTATATTTCTTTTAACGAATGATTTATTAAAACATATGAAATACAAACAATTACATCAGTCTTATTATTACTAGTATTTAAAGTAAACATGGTAAGTAATCAGGCGATAGAAAAAAACTTAATCACTAAAAACTCAGAGCTTATAAAAACTTAAGTAATCGAACAAGTTATTCTGGGTGCACGTAATTTTACAGTAAAACAGTTAAAAGGTATCTCGGAAACGTCTAGTTTAGTTTCTCACAATTATGTCAATTCTTGGAAAGTCACTAAATTTTTTTTAAAAAACTTATAGAACCTTAATTTATAATATATTAGTTAATCAAAATTCATTACTACTATACTTCTTTATTGTTCTTCAAAGGAACTGTAAAAAAGATAGACGTTCCTTCATTTAATTTACTTTCAGCCCATATTATACCACCGTTACTTACAACCATTTCTTGACTTAAGGATAAACCTAAACCAGTACCTTTTTCATTATTTGTACCATAGGTGGTTTTAGTATTATTTTTATCAAATAAAATTGCATGGGTTTCTTCTGTCATACCAATTCCATTGTCTTTCACTTCAATTTGATATTTATCGCTCTTCTCAATTAAATTAATATTCACTTCTCCATTTATATTGGTAAATTTTAAAGCATTACTCATTAAATTTCTAAGAAGAATATCCAGATGATCTCGATCACTAAAACTAATAGTGTTTGCAGGAATATTATTGTATATAGCTATAGATTTTTTCTGAGCTAAAGGTTTTAATAATTCAATATTTTCATTAATAATTGCCTCTAAATCCAAATTACTAGGTTTAATGAGAGTACCTTTCATTTGTGTTTTTGCCCAAACTAAAAGATTATTGAGCATATCTGAAATCCCCTTTATATCGTGAAGTGCCCTAGGTAGAATCATATCAAATTGTTCTTTTGACAATCCACTTTCTGCAAATAATTTTATTAAGGAATGAAATGAATTTATTGGCCCTTTTAAATCATGTGCAATAACCGAAAATAGCTTGTCTTTAGTATTGTTCGCCTCTTGAAGTTCCGATTCATGTTTAATTAAATCGTTTTGTTTAGTTTGTAATTGATAATTGAGCTTTTTTTGAATTTTATGAGTCCTATAAATCGATACTAAAAAAATAACCAAAAGTAAAGATGCTGCAATTGCGGCAAAAGTATAACGTCTTTGCTTTTCTATAATTAATTTATTTTCCTCTACAAGTAGCTTTTTTTGGTTCTCAAATTTTATTTCACTTCTCAAAACTCCAAGTCCCTTTTGATAGTCTTCGGCAGAAGATTTTTTAAAAAGTTTCAAATATTCAGATTGATAGTCAAAAGCTTTTATAAAGTCACCTTTTTTATAATAAATTTGAGATAAAACTAAATTCGATTCTTTTATAGATTCAAAGATTTTTAATTCTTGAGATACCTCATATAATTTAAGACCATAGAATTCTGCCATTTCTAAGTTTAATAGACCTAAATAAGACTTGGCCATTCCCAAATAGGTCATCGTATAACCCATAGTTAAGCCAATCTCATCACAAATTTTTATAGCCTTTTCGTACCATACTTTAGCTTCATTGTAATTTTTCTGTTCAAGAGCAATACTCCCCTTCACTTCGTAGCAGTATGATAACCAGTCAATATCACCAGTTTTTTTAAAAATAGTTATACATTCATCAACGGTTTCAGTAGCAATTGCATATTTTTTCTGATTAGTATAAATAGATGCCATATTTAAAAGCGTCTGTGCCAAGGCTGTTTCTAAATTATTATCTATACTAATTTGACGCGATTTCTCATTAAAAGATAGGGCCGTTTCAAAATCCTTGTTATCTTCATATAATAAGGCAATATTATCATTAAGTGCCCCCATCATATAAACATCATTAACTTCCTCGGCAATAGGTAAGGCCTCAAGAAATTTACTAAGTGCTAAACCATTTTTCCCTTCTTGCCAAAGCGCAAGTCCAATATTGTTTAAAGCATTAATTATCTCATGTGGTAAATTGTAACCAACCGCAATACCCAAAGATTCCTCAAGGTTTATATACGCTTTATCAAGGTTTCCAATATTAGTATAATAGTATCCAAAACTATTTAAAGTCTTGCTCTGTCCTTTTATATAATTAGATTTCTTGCTTAATTCATAAGCCTCATTTAGTATAATAATTGTGCTATCGGGTTTGTATAAATACGCTTTGTCACCAATACTTATAAGTAAGTCGATATAAGTTTCATTTTCAGGATTAAAATTTTCATCACTTTTTATTTTTTTAAGCTTAGCCAAATTATCTTCATGAGATTGACCTAGAATAGTACAATAAGATGTTGTATAGAATGCTAGAATTAATAGCATAATATTTTGAAACCTATTAAGCCCTGAATATTTCATTTGTAGATATTGATTTAGGCGTAACTTTATTATGAAATAGGATAAATACTAATCAATTGCTGTCGAACAATAATTTTTAAATTAGTCTTTAAAATTACTGAGTCCTAAACAACTCAAATCTGCAGCGTTTTCTAAAGAATTGTATTTGAAAAGAATATAACCCCTATCGCTATGTAATTTATATAAAATATGCTGTATAAAACACTAAAGTATAATAAATTATAAGGACTTTCTCTAACAAAAATCAATTGATGAAATCATATAAACAAACATGATTACTTTAAAAATGCAATGAGCTTATATAATAATAATCTTTTACGTTAGACTGTTTAATTTATTTCTGCACTTGTCTTTGTTGGTATCAAAACCTCTATTTAGTTGGTTTCTAATTACTTTTAGGAACTCCTCGAAAATAATTTAAGAAAAATTTAATTACACTAAATAAGAACAAATCCAATAAATGGCACCATCTTTGTTTATTAATAAGCATTAACAAATTAAATTTATAGTACAATGAGTAAAGGAACAGTAAAGTTTTTCAACGACGCCAAAGGATTTGGTTTCATTACAGAAGAAGGAGTTGAAAAAGATCATTTTGTTCATATTTCTGGCTTAGTAGACGAAATCAGAGAAGGTGACGAAGTAGAATTCGATTTACAAGAAGGAAAAAAAGGATTAAACGCAGTAAACGTAACAGTTATCTAAGGTACAATCATATATTTTCAGAAAAAGCCCATTAATTATAATGGGCTTTTTTATTTTAAATAATCAAATTTAAAACGACTTACTTTTAGAAATACAGATTTTTTAACCCTTCTAGTCAATTTTATATATTGGTAAATGAACCAACTTGGAAATAGATAAACTAAAAAATACTTCTTCTTGGAGTATAGAAAAGGTTTAACTCGCAAGAGTAAAGGAAACATACTATCTGGACTTAGTAGTAAGTTCTTCAATAAACCAATTTTATTTTGGGTGTATTTCTGTGGTGATAATTTAAGTCCGTTCGAAAAATCACCAACATTTGTATAGAATCCTTCAGAAATTTTCATTGCACTGGCAATCTTTCGTTTCGAAGCAAAAAGGCCTATTCGCATAGCGTAGTCGGTCATTGCATGTTGTACTACAGCATCATCATAGCACACCGAATCTAAATTCTTTATAAAACTGGAATACTGCGTAAACATAAATTCTTGAATTTCAAATATATGTTCGTGATAAGTCTTTTTCTCAACCTCATAATGGAATTCATTCGTAAAAGTATCTAAATGATTATAAGAAAGGGTAGAGCCGTGCCCAGCAGAAAGTAATTGCTCATTCAATTCGGTATTGCCTCGTAATATGTTATCATTATAAGTTGCATAAGGAAAAATCGAAAAGTTTAAACCCCAACGTGTTGTTTCTTTTTGAATATCATAAACTTCATTTAGACCAAGGTAATGACCGTGAACTTCAACTTTTTCTTCAAAATAATCAAAAAGACATTCTTGCATAGAGCCACCCCAACCAATATCAGCCAAGTGCATTCCATCTTCAGAAAAATCTATTTCGAATGAATCGAGGTATGTTTTAAACGCGGCCTGTTGTCCAAAACGATTCTTGTCATAGGCAACTCTAAAAGTCTCATTTGCTTTTAGTTTTTGATAAACTTCTGAGTCTAGAAAATTAGGAATGACCTCATTTTTAATATTTTGAAGGTTTAAGTCGTTAATTATTAATTCAATCACTTCTTCATTAAAAGTGAAATTTTGTAAAAAGCTAATAGGTGATAGGTGAGGGTATTTTCTTCTGAGGAAAGTATAATTCTCTACTTCTATATCTTTTAATGCCACTAACATTGAAGCCTGGCGTGAAGTTTTAAAATAATGCGTTTTTATATTATCCTCTTTATTTAATGTAAAATGTAGCTGATAGTGATCAAACATTCGTTTTAAAAACAAGCCTTCTCTTGCTAAAAAAAGAATATTTTGAATTCCTGATTTTTTCAAATGATGATACAACCTTTCGATATAAACCGCATAAAATAATATATAATCACTGTTAGGAGGAACATTCTTATTATTACAATATTTATATAGTTTTTTAATTAAACGATTATAATCTTTACGGTCAGAACCAATTAAATATCGTTTTTTAGTTTTCGAATCTTTAGTATTGGGTAAGTGAATAGCACTTAAGCCATATTTTTTAGCATTTATCACATCACTTCTCAGATTATCACCAATCATTAATACGTTAGCTGATAATAAATTTAATTCCTTAAGAACAAGAGGGTAAAGCTTTCCAGAATGTTTACTTTCATTAAAATCGGCTGATACAAATACATTTTCAAAAATATGATTTATCTCATGGTGTTCTAAAAGGTTTTCAATTATCTCTTTTGACGTGTAAAAATCTGAGACGCAATACAGTTTATAACCTTTTTCTTTTAAAGTGCTTAACAAGGTTGTAGTAGACTTATTTAGGTATTGTACATTTTTTTCTGCTCGAGAATCAGCAAGTTCAAAATACATTGCAAAATTCTGAATAGACCTATTGCTCAATTTACAGGTTGCTGTTAATCTATTATAGATTTCAGTAATTAATTCAGAATACTCAACTTCATAATAATATTTATTATTTTTTTTACCTAAATACTCACCAACATCTTTACGTATAAAATAGAGTTCATCTATTGTTAATTCTAAGCCCAATTCTCTAATCATCAATTTGGCCCAAAGACGAATTACTTGATTAGGGTGTACAGTTCGATGTACGATGGTATCGAAAAAATCAACAAATATGTAACGAATAGCAGTATTGCTTTCGATTTCATTCAAATAGTTTGTTCCCATTAAAGCTTTTAACTTAAACCAATAGGGGGGAAAGTAGGTACATGAATGAGGAGAAAGGTGAAAATAACAAATTCTGTGGTACTATTCAAAATAGCACGTAATAATTATAAGATATTAGCTATATCTAATTTATTACCAGGCCGTTAACTTATATAATAGCATCATTTCCTCGTACACCAGTACTTAGGCGAATGGCATCTTGTACATCATAAATAAAAATTTTGCCGTCTCCAACCTTATTTTCTGATGCATTCTTTTTAATTACTTCGATACATTTTTCTAAATGAATATCACTAACAACACAAGTAATCATGACACGACTTTGTAAAATCATTGATTGTTCTGTACCACGATAACGCTCCGAATAACTTTTTTGTAATCCTGTACCTTTTACAGACGTAACAGTGATACAGGGAATACCAGCTTTTTTTAAACCACGTTGAACAGCTTTTAGTTTAGATGGTCTGATAATCGCTTCTAGTTTTTTCATGTAGGTATTTTTTTAAGTTTCAAATGGACAAATTATTCAAAAGTGGTATATGCTTCCACACCAAAAGTAACAGCATCAATACCTGCAGTTTCCTCAGATCTATTTACTCGAATACCAATAGTTTTCTTCATAATTGTCATAATAATAAAAGTTACAATAAAAGATAGAGTACCAATTACTAAAACCCCGATGGTCTGTGTTATTAGCAAAGAAGTCCCTCCGCCATAAAATAGTCCACCTTCCGCGGCAAATAAGCCAACAGCTATTGTTCCAAACAAACCATTAACACCATGAACAGCAATTGCACCAACAGGGTCATCAATCTTAACCTTGTCAATATACAATACAGCAACATCTACCAAGATACCGGCAATTAGACCAATTATTAATGCTGATCCCGGTTCAAAAACGTTGCAACCTGCAGTAACTGCTACTAGTCCAGCGAGTACACCGTTAATTGTCATAGTAATATCTATTTGTCCATATCTAAAATAAGTGTAGAATATAGTCGAAGCTCCACCTGCAGCCGAAGCTAAGAATGTATTGGTAGCTATTGTACCAATTAGTTCCCAATTTCCAACGGCACCGAGAGTAGAACCTGGATTAAATCCAAACCATCCGAACCAAAGAATAAAACCACCAACTGCAGCAAGTGGTAAATTATGACCTGGTATGGCAACTGGTTTTCCCTTTTTACTATATTTTCCTAATCGCGGTCCTAAAACTATTGCTGCTGCCAAAGCGGCAAATCCGCCCATAGCATGTACTGCGGCAGAGCCAGCAAAATCATTAAAACCTCTAACAGCTAACCATCCATCCGGATTCCAAACCCAATTTGCTGCAAGCGGATACATTACTGAACAAAAAATAATTACGAAAATGGTATACGCCCAAACTTTCATACGTTCCGCAACTGCCCCTGATACTATAGATATTGCTGCGATTGCAAAGCCAAGTTGTATAAACCAAAACAATTTATTGGAAACGGTTAATCCTAATCCTAAATCAGAATCTGTTATTCCAATATCAAAAGCAAACCAACCATTAGACGATCCATAGGCAATTCCGAAGCCGACCGCATAAAATGCTAAGCCTCCAAAAATAATGTCAATTATTACTTTAGCAATAATGCTCATTGAATTTTTAGCACGTACAAACCCAGCTTCAAGTAGCGCAAAACCGCCTTCCATTAAAAAAATAATTGCGGCACATAATGATACCCATACAGTATCAATAGCGGAAATAAGTTCTGATTGTTCGAGGGTGATAATAGCTGCTTCTTGCATTTAATAGGTTTCTTTTGGTAGGTTGTTTAAATCTTATTTTTTATTAAAACGAAGCAATATAGGCTAATAAATATCTAATTTATCAATATTTTAATATAAATATCTAAATATTCGCAAATTTTGAAAATCAAATGGACAAAAACATGTAACGTTTATGTTGAATTATTTTTTAAAAAAACATAATTGAAGTCTATTTATCGCTACAAATCATCAACTTAGAATTGTTTTTTACTAATGAAGTAGGCGATTAAAATTTAGAGCTTAATAATAGATGCCCCTATTTATTATTGATAAATTGGAACGTGAATTAATTCTTATTTTTAGAACTTACAATTAAACCAAATCAATGAAAAGCATTCCATTTTATATTATTTGCCTAATTTTTTCAATTTCTTGTAAGCAACAATCCCAAAAAGGACTAAAATCTGATGAAATAATAAAGACGAAACCCATTCATGCATTAAACAGTAATGAGATTCAGATTGGTGATAAGACAATTGCTATAACAGGAGTAATACTTATAGACGGTACAGGAGCTACACCTCAATCGAATTCGATGGTAATTATTAAAAATAATATCATAGACTATGTAGGCGAACACTTAAGAGAGAATATCCCAGAAGATGCAGAAATTATAGATGCCACGGGTATGACATTGCTACCTGGACTCATAGATGCACATTTTCATGGCGAATCTGGTGAAATCACTAATTTGTTTTTAAAAAAGGGGGTGACCTCGGTGCGTGATCCAGGAGCTTGGAACTCCTCTTATGATGCCGCTAGGAATTCAGATAAAAACATACCGAGATTATTCCTTACTGGGCCACATATTGATAGCTACCCACCAGCATACCCCAAAAACTCTTATTTAATACAAGATTCATCAGAGGGGCGTAGTGCTGTAAATATGTTTGCAGACGAAGGGGCAACTGCAATTAAAGTATATTATAGATTATCTATTGATAAAATAAAAGCCATCTGCGAAACAGCGCATGAACGTGGTATTCCAGTTACGGCTCATTTAGAAATTTCTAATATGTATGATGCCATTAATGCTGGGTTAGATGGCATCGAGCATATTACTTCTTTTGGCGCTTCATTGCTAAATGCTGAAGATGCTGAAAATTATAAAAACTTAATTCTGGCGGATAATAATGCCCGTAGAAAAGGACGTTATGATGTGTGGAATACTTTAGATATTGATAATAACGGTAAAGTTGATTCTATTGTCCCTTTTTTAGTGAAGAAAAAAACATTTGTTAGCCCAACGCTGGCTGTTTTTGAAAAACAATATGCTAAAGCCGACAGTGCTGAAGTTAATGCCTTTGCCAATATGCTAAAGTTTGTGGGTAGAATTAATAAAGAAGGGGGTACTCTAGTGGTAGGTTCACATACCTTTGCGCCTTATGCAGAATTTGGTTATGCTTATTATAGAGAGATGGAATTACTTAAAGCTTCGGGACTAAGCAACATGCAGGTCATTGAAGCTGCGACACTTACAAATGCGAAATTTTTCAGAATCGAGGATAGATTAGGAAGTATAGAAAAAGGCAAGGTTGCAGATTTAATACTATTACGTGAAAATCCCATAGAAAGTTTAGAAGCCATGAATACTGTTGACAAAGTTATGCTTAATGGAGTTTTTATTGAAATTCAGTAATTGTTTATAATCATTTCTTGAATTAAGTTAGTTGAATATTTAATATGCTGAACTTTAAGAAAAAATTAGTTAAGATTTAGTAATACTGATTAATGTCATCGTTTTTCATTTAATAAAACGCCAAATTTGATACAAGAAATATTAAAAACTTGTACCATGGACGCTCTAATAGATTTTGAAAGTAAAAAAGAATTTAATGTATTTGTTGCAAGTACATTCTCAGGTTTAAAGCAATATAAAGAGGCTAATAATAAGCAAGATTTCAACGACCTTTTGTTAAAAACATTCTCTCAAGTAAAGCGATATATTACGAAGAGATTGAGTGACGCCATTGCAAAAGATATTCTTCCAATGGGAAAATATAAACCCGACGATTTTATAGATCAATTATTTATAGAAGTATACGATCATTTTGATTGGGTTGAAAATAGTAAAGATTTGCACCCATTTCTATTTAGAAAAGCAGATGAACTATTAGAAGACAAAATAGCGGACGAAGAATTTGATGATTATTTCTTTTCAAACATTGACGATTTTACAAAACCTGAATGGGATGAAATGGAAGAAAAATTCAGTACCGATGGTGATGGTGATTTTGTTATGCTTGAAGAATTAGATGATATATCCTACAATAAAAATGATTACTTATTAAATCACGTTTTTATTGAAGATAATAGTGATGAACTAATAACTCAACTAGATAAGAATATAAGTGAGGAAAATGTTAAGAAGCATATAGCTATGGTATTTCATAATTTACCCGTATCAATGCGGAAAGTATATGAACTGGCAACAGATTTTCAATTTAGCCTAGAGGAAATTGCAGTTATTAGAAAACAAAGCTTAGAAGAGGTAAGCGAAATTTTAGAAAAAGCCAGACAAGTTCTTAAAACTAGTCTTTTAAATAGATTCTCGTAAAGGAATACTGATTTCAACTTTTTAAATTGATTTCTATTTTATTTTTTGTAATACGAACAACTGATAATAAAAGGATATAAGTGGTAGCATTTATATCCTTTTTTTTTGATGAAATATCACTGATTAAGTCATTAGTAAAAGTGAATTGTACGATGTTTTGAAATCTTCAATAAATCTTCAGGATTGATCATTTACCAATCTATATGTAATTTTCAAATAGCAATATAATGGTAGTATTCTCGTTCTTTTTTTACCTTAAAACAAAACCATAATTATGAAAAAGTCCCCCTTTAATTACATTATAATTCTTTTAATTTCAAATATTATTGTATTCGGCTGCTCAAATGACGATGAGCAACAAACCACAAATCCAGAACAGGAGGAACAAGAAGAACAACAGGAACAAGAAGAAGAGGAGGAAGAACAAGAAACTACCATTGAAATTACAGCAGAAGATTTTAGTAGTGCTATAAATGAAAATGAAGAAATTGAGACGAGTTTGGGAACTGTAGAAGTAACAACTAATGAAGGCACTTTGATTTATAGCATAGTCTCTCAAATACCAGAAGGTGCAGTAGCTATTAATTCAGAGACTGGTGAATTAACTATATCCGATGTAAGCGTATTCGATTACGAAACAAATACAAGTGTTACTGGAGTTGTTAAAGCACTCGTAGAAACAACATCAGAGACATTAGATTTTACAATAACTATTAACGATGTTGAAGATGCTGAATTAACCATTACTTCTTCAAATGAATTTTCAATTGACGAAAATTCAGAGAATGGTACTATAATCGGCACTGTTTCTGCAATTACAGATTCATCTTTAGAACTTGTTTATACTATCGAAACAGTTAGTCTTACTGATGCTATCACAATTGAATCATCAACAGGAGTCATTTCTGTAATTGATAGTGATAAAATCGATTTCGAAACAGTACAATCTATTTCAGCCACGGTAGTAGTAACTATGGGTGAAGTAAATGCAACTCAAGAAATAACTATTTCAATAACAGATCTAGTTGAACCAATAAGTGTAATCACATTTGCTGGTTCTACAGAAGGTTATGTAGATGGAGATATTTCTGTAGCTACTTTTGATAGACCAACAGGAATGGCAATGGATAACAATGGTAACATATATGTTACGGAGTATGGTAATCACACTGTTCGTAAAATCACTCCTCAAGGTATGGTTTCAACATTAGCCGGAGGGTTTAATGGCTTTCAAGATGGGACTGGTACTGATGCTCGATTATTTCGTCCATCAGATATTATAATGGGTAACGATGGTTATCTTTATGTAGCAGATACATGGAACAATAGAATTCGAAAGATAAGTTTAAGTGGCGTGGTAACTACTGTAGCTGGTAGTACAGGTGGCTATGCGGAAGGCACCGGAGCAAATGCAAAATTTAATAAACCGTCAGCATTAACTATGGATGCTGCTGGAAATATTTATGTTGCAGATTTAGAAAATCAAAGAATTCGAAAAATTGATCCGAATGGTTTAGTATCTACTTTAGCTGGTGGCACAAATGGATACGATAATGGTACCGGTTCAGCAGCCCAATTTAAAGACCCAACGGGTATCGTTATTAATGCAGATAATGAGCTGCTAGTTTCCGATTATTTTGGAAGAACTGTTCGTAAGGTTACACTTAATGGGGTAGTAACAACTTGGGCAGGTACTTCTGGCTTATCAGGTTCATTCGATAGAACAAGGTTAAATAGTACTTTTGGTACTCCAAACGGAATTGCTATAGATAACCAGGGTGATGTTTTAGTATCCTGTGCTACGCATGATAATATTCGTAAAGTATCAATTACCGTAGATGAAGTAACCACAGTAGCTGGTATGAGTAATACAAGTGCAGGTCAGTCTGGTGATGTAGATGGAATAGCTTCTGAAGCTAGATTTTACGAGCCTGCGGGAATGCTTGTAGCTCCTGATGGAACTATTTATGTTGCAGATTACGAAAATCATAAAATTAGAGCAATCAAATAAGCTTTAAAGGACTTAGTCTGCAGAATTATAAAAAATAAAAGAGGCTATCTAATAATTATTGGTCAGCCTCTTTTATTATAAAAACATAAGTTTTATTCCTCTTCAGCAGCTAGAACATCTGCCATTTCTAACTTTTCATCCATTTCATTATTTACGGGCAAAGAATCCTTTATGGCTGTAAATTCTTTTAAACGTTGCATTTCATCTTCTTCACCAGAAAAATATGGGAATACATCCATAATAGGAGATTCCGAAATAGCCGGAACTGTATAATCTCCCATAGTACCTTTCATTACACCAATTGTATTGTCATAAGCCTCCTTTACATCATTAGCTTGAACTAATAGATACATATTAGTTTTACGCTCTTTACCACTTTCTTCATCAAAAGCAATTAAAGATACTTTAGACTTAAACCATCTGTCAGAATTCTCAAAGGGGTGAATTTCAGCATAATTAGCTACCTTAATATTTGTGATCTTAATTTCTTCACTATCACTTAAATACACCGACATTTCTTCAGTTATTCTACTTTCTGCTTCTGTGTAAGAAATTGCATCCACCAAAAATGGTTCTGTTTTCACCTTTTGTGTTCCAGATGTTTCATCAAGTTTTCTATATTTTACTTTACACTCGTACCACGTTGCACTCATTATATTTTGTTTTAGGGATGCCAAATATAGAGTTTAGCTTTAGCCTAAAAAGTCGAAATTTAGAATAGATATTCACAATTTTACTGCGAAATTTATATCGCTTTTAGCCTGAGGGAGTTAGGTGTTTTTTAAGAAAGAATTATACTTTTTCAAAGTAACTAAAACCTATTAATATTTGTTGAGTTACGTAACTTTGTTCTTTGTAAAGTGTTATCCTTAGAATATGAATACAAGTGTCATCTTTTACTTTTTAAAATATGAGTAAACAATTAACAGCTTATTCCATTTTAGAACTGGCATTGGTTTCTGAAGGCCATACACTTAAGGAAACATTTAATAATGTCACAAAGTTAGCCCAACATGCCGAAGAATATGGCTATACACGTTATTGGTTGGCAGAACACCATAATGCATCCAACATTGGTAGTAGTGCTACCGCCGTATTAATAGGGAATGTTGCTGAAGGAACTAAAACGCTAAGAATTGGTTCAGGTGGCATAATGTTACCGAACCATTCACCTTTAATAATTGCAGAACAATTTGGAACACTCGGATCATTATATCCAGATAGAATTGATTTGGGTTTAGGACGTGCTCCAGGTACTGATAGAGAAACTGCACAAGCCATACGATCCGATTTTATGCAGGCGGCACAATCTTTTCCTTTAGAACTAGAAAAGATAGAAAGGTATTTCTCTAAAAATAATGCAATAGCTAAGGTACGTGCTACTGTAGCGGAAGGTGTAGCGGTGCCAATTTATATTTTAGGCTCAAGTACAGATAGTGCACATTTAGCAGCAAAAAAAGGACTACCGTATGCATTTGCCAGTCATTTTGCGACAACCCGTTTAAATGATGCATTAAAAATATACCGTGAAGAATTTCACCCATCTAGTAAATTAGAAAAACCATATGTTATGGTGGGTGTAAACATTATTATCGCCGACACCGATGAGGAAGCAGAACGCATAGCGACATCTTTAATTCGATTAATTGTTGGCATTTTTACAGGAAAAAGAGAATTAGTACAACCGCCGACTGCTATGACAGCTGACCTTAAGGAAATTATGCAAAATCCTCAGGTTCATCAAATGCTGAAATATTCTTTTATTGGTAGCAAGGCCACGGTAAAGAAACAGGTTAAGTCATTTATGGAACAGACAAAGGCTGATGAGCTTATTGCGGTAACTAATATTTATGATGTAAAAGATAGAATACGTTCTTATGAGTTATTTGCAGAAATCATGAAGGAGTTAAACCAAAAATAACAGTATAAAGCGTTTTTTAGTGTTGTAATAGATTTTACCAAATAACATAAAAATTATACTTAGCCAAAGTACAGAAGAAACTGTTTTTATGGTCAAAACAGCAACAAAAACAATAAGTATGAATATAGAACTAATAATTGCTATTTAGCAACCAATACTCTTCCAAACTTTCATTTCTTTTATTTTTTTTAATAATTTTAGACAATAAGTCTTTATGCTCTTGCATCTTATATTTATAAACTAATTTCGAAATAATTGGCACTAAACTTGTAACATCAACGGGTTTTAAAGTTTCAAATTTCCATTCTTCACCATTAACAACTGGCGTTAAATAACTTAGGGCCAATGATAAACTTTTTTTGTTCTTAGATTCATAGTACCACATATCCATGCCCACTTTATCTCCCAGCTCTGCAATAGAAGAGAGTGCTTGCAAATTAAAGCAACTATAAAAAAATGATCTAGTTCTTGCTAATTCATGTATTTGTCCTCCCACATTATTAAGCATATCATCCAAACTATTTTGAGCCAATTCTACTGTATTCTTTGTTAGCTCTAATTTACCCAAGTAATAAGCTAAAGAGGCTACCTGATATTTATACCACGAGCCATGATTGTTCTTCAGTAAACTTCCTTCAATTCCGATTTCACTTTTCGTAAGCCACTTTAAATAATCTGAGAACCATCGCATCATTTTTTTTTCATATGCTTTGTTCCAATGATTTGATTCAGAAAGTAAGTTTATGGCATCAGGAATATTAATTACGATGGATCTTCCATCTAAAATCCCATAAGGTCTTTTATTAGGATTTCCGGGAACACTCTGTGCAAATTCTAAATGTGGATTCATTAAAGTTTCTGGATTAATGAACCATGTATGAATCATATTAACCGCTCGTTTGGCATATTTTTCATTATCGGTAAAAAAATATGCCAAACTAAGTTTCCATATACTTTTCCCCATAAAACCTAATCTTTTCCGATCAACAGCATCCGTTTGTGTATCGGGGTTAGTTTTACCATCATGTCGCACCCATGGTAAACCATCTTTAGTATTTGGATTTGGCCACCAATATCTACTAATACTTAAATAATCATGTTTATTATTTGTGGGTGGTAAAATACTTTTATCCATTACCGTAGGCATTTTGCCATAAAGTAACTTATCTGCATCCTCTATTAATTTTAGATATGCCGCAATTGTTTCCTTGGATGCGGTTCCATTCTCAATCATTCTTTTTGATAGTGATAATCGCGTTGAATCGAGACGTATATATGGATTTGTATGAGCATAGGCACTAATAGCGCATATAAAAATTACGAAGTATAGTATTGGCTTTATTGCATATTTCATATATATTACTTGTTTGGCGATTTATCGTAAAAATATTAAATACCCATTCATTATTTCTTAAAATAAATCTGTTTAATTACGCATTTAATATTTGTTTAAAGAAATAAAGTTTAATGTATGTTAAAGAAATTACTTATTACTATTTTGACGCTAATTAATACTTGATATTATACTATTATAAGAATACTTGTATCAAAACCAGCTTATGATTTCTACTAAAAATATTTACTCAATACTTGTACTACTATTGATTTTTAGTGCCTGTAAAGAAAAATCAGCATCTAGCGAAACAATTGATGTTACTGAGTTAACTATCTCAGAAATACATAAGGCCTATGAACAAAGTGATTATAACAGTGTTCAATTGGTTCTGGCATATTTAAATCGAATAAATACGCTCGATAGTACTTTAAATTCTATTACTACAATAAATCCGAAGGCAATTGCCATTGCAGAATCACTTGATAAAGAATATCAAAAAACAGGTAAACTTCGTCCGTTACATGGTATTCCAATTATCGTAAAAGATAATATCAATACAGCAGGTTTACCAACAACAGCAGGGGCTTTAGCGCTAGCGAACTTTATTCCTGAAGAGGATGCATTTATCATCAAAAAACTTATAGCTGCTGGAGCCATTGTAATCGCGAAATCTAATATGGCAGAGTGGGCTTTTAGTCCCATGCATACAGAAAGCTCAACCGCCGGTACGACTAGAAATCCTTACAACACCGCCTATGTTCCAGCAGGTTCAAGTGGTGGAACCGCTGCCGCTGTTGCTAGTAATTTTGGAACAATCGGCCTTGGGACAGATACTGGAAATTCTATTCGTGGACCCTCTTCTCATTGTTCATTAGTTGGTTTCCGTACTACCTTAGGCCTTGTAAGTAGAAGCGCAATTGTACCGTTGTATTTAAGAAATGATGTTGTAGGTCCAATGGGTAGAACAGTGGAAGATGCAACCAGAATATTGGAGGTAATCGCTGGATACGATTCAGAAGATTCAATTACTAAAAATTCAAATGGAAAGATCCCAGTAAACTATAGTCAATTTCTCAAAAAAAACGGATTAGAAGGAGCACGTATAGGGGTTTTAAGGGAATTAAGTGATGATAATCCGGATTCCGAAATTAAAAACTTATTTGAGCAGGCGGTTTCTGATTTAGATTCGTTGGGAGCTACTATAATTGATCCATTAACGGTTCTGGGTTTTAATGAATTAAGACAAAATCAATGGTGCGCAACTTTTACAGAAGATGTAGAAACTTTTCTAAACACTTATGTAAAAAACGATACGGTAAAAACCATAGAAGATATTATACGAATAGGTAGTAATTCTGAATGGGCAGGCGAGCGTGTAAAACGTAATGCAGCACATAGTGGAAGATGGGAAGATTCTGAAATACCGTGTTTGGATGCGTATTCAGATACCAGACGAATTGCTTTTAGAGAAGCCATAGAAAATATGATGGATTCCCTAAAATTAGATGCAATTGTTTATCCTACATGGAATAATCAACCAGCTCATATAAATTTATTTGAAGAAGAATATAAAGGTGATAACAATCAAGTAATTAGCCCGCATACTGGTCAGCCAGCATTTACGGTGCCAATGGGGTTTACAAGTGAAAATCTACCTGCGGGACTCCAATTTTTAGGAAGAATGTATGATGAACCAATCTTAATTAAACTTTCTTATTCTTACGAACAAGGTACGAAACACAGAAAGCCACCATCAAATTATAATGATTAATTATGGTTTAAACGAATAACGTTGTTCTTCGGTAGAAGATGCTCGCAGAAGTTCATTAAAAGTTTTTATAGAATTAAAATCGCGTGTAATTGCAGCCGAAACTGCTATTCCAGATACTCCAGTTTTTAAAAGGTCTTCAACATCGGCCGTAGTTATACCTCCAACACCAAGAATTGGTGTTTCGGTTTGTAAAGCATCAATTATTGCAGTGTAGCCATTTAATCCTAAAACAGCGGGTATATTCGCTTTAGTACTGGTAAACCTAAAAGGACCTAAACTAATATAATCTATGGCCTTATTTAGCAAACTTTCGCAATCTTGCAATGTATTAGCTGTACCACCAATCATTTGCCAAGTATATAAGTTTTTTCGTGCTAGGGTAGGGCTGCTGTCTGTTTTTCCAAGATGTACACCATCAGCTTTTACCGTTTTGGTAATTTTATAATAATCATTTATAATCAATCTAGTCTGAAAATGAGCGGTAATTTCTCTAGCAGCTATAGCCACTTTTAATACTTTTTTCTCTGAAACATTTTTTAATCGCAGTTGAACCAATTCCGCTCCAGAAGTACATGCTTTTTGAATATTATCTAGTACCACTTTTGGTGTATCTCCTTGAGTAATATAATGCAGTTTAGGAATAATCATAAATAAACATAGCTATAAGTTGGCAAATATATGCCTTATAGAACGAACCCAAATTGAAATACAAAGCCCACTATAGTTGGCGAACTATTTAGTAGTTTTCATTAATGGAAAGTGTACCTCCACTTTATCATGCATGGTATAAAATCGAAATTTATCACCATCAGGAACCAATATACCACTAGATCTATTCTCACCCATAATTGGATTTTCACTGTATTTAGTCCAATTTATAAGGTCTTTAGAAGCGGCAATATTCATAGACCACTCATGCCAATCTTCAAAAGCAGTACTATGATAATAGGCGTAATACCATCCTTTATATTTTATTATTTGGTTTACGGCAACCCCGTATTTATCATAAGCTTCCGGCCCCATCTCAATTACAGGGTCATCCTGTACATTAGCCCAAATATTTAAGTCCTCAGATGTCGCCAACCAAATACCTAAATCACCCCGTTCGTAAAACAAATACCACAAATTATTTTCTCTCCATACAGTTGGTGTTCCATAAGCACCTTCACTTAATGGTTCACCATTAGTTGTCCTGATATCTAAAGAACCATGGTCTTCCCAATTTATACGATCTTTAGAACTAAGCCGGTGTGCAATATCACCTTTCCCTTCAGCAAACATGTGATAGGCATCATTTACTTTAATGACCATCATGTCTTCTGTCCAACTTTCATTAAAAATTGGTTTGTCGCTATATCGCTCCCAAGAAATACCATCCTTAGAAGTAGCATAACCTAAAGCTAATGGTACTTTTTCAGTACTTAAGCCCGTGTACCACATGTGGTAGGTTTCACCTTCTTTTAAAATATAACCACGTTCACGTATATTTTTATCCCAAGTAGATTCACCTGTTCCTTTAAAAACAGGATTTTCTGAATAACTCTTGAATTTCACCAATTCTTCAGGAAAGGGAATTGGTTCTACTTCAATCACTTCATTTGTAGTTACTGCGTTTGTTTTAACTTCTTTTTTCATATTGGTTTGACAGCTACAAAATAGAAGTAGTGCACTAAGCGATATACAATATAATTTCATTAAAATCGAATATTTAAGTTACATACTATTCTTAACCTTGAAGGTACTAAAGTCCTTCAAAAGTATTGATGGTTTTAATTTTTATAACATTTATTCAAATATTTCACCATCTGGTACAGTTTATGCTGCCAAATAGGTGAATATGATTGAAAAAATTATATCTTGCAAGATAATTAAAACGTACCCTTAAATAAAATAATGGCTAAATCTCAACAAACATTTAATAAAACAGAAAAAGAGAAAAAACGTTTAAAAAAACGTGAAGAGAAGAGAAAGAAGATGGAGGCTCGTAAAGCAAAAGCTAAGGAGTCTGACAAAAAAGGTATTCAATTCGCCTATGTAGATTATAATGGTAATTTAACAGATACTCCTCCAGATCCGTCTTTAAAAGTTGAAATTGATGTTGAAGATATTGCTATTAGTGTTCCTAAAACATTAGCTGAAGATATTGAAGAAATCGACCCAATTAGAAAAGGAACAGTTTCTTTTTTCGATTCTTCTAAAGGATTTGGTTTTATTATTGATGCTGAAGATTCAGAAAAATACTTTACTCATGTAAGTGGTTTAATTGATGAGATTGCCGAAAACGATAAAGTTTCTTTTGAACTTGAAAAAGGAATGAAAGGCTTAAACGCAGTAAGAGTTAAATTACAATAATAGTATTAGCTTATTAGGCTAATATCACTCCAACAATAAGATTTACAAATTTATATATAACAGTACCAAAACAATTGGTGCTGTTTTTTTATGTCTAATTATTAGAAATAAAAAAATAGGATGGTTAGCCCAAATTATAAAAACATTTTATAGCTTTTATTCAAAATAGTCTTACTAAAACCTAAACGAATAAACAGTTTATTTATGCTAGCGCTAATCATAATTACCTATACTTTTCTTACACCACATAAGCATTTACTTGCACACTCAAATTTCCCTTTTCCATAGTTATAACCGATATTTGAAATATACTTATCAATCTCATTCAGGTTGATTCTAATGATTTATATTCATGAGGATTATTCTCTTCTTTGTTTTTTTAATTGGTTTCACAAATTCATTTCAAGCTCAGGCTCCGGAAGCTAATCAATTGGTTAAAATACATGAAGTGACAACTACTGAAATGAATAGTATTTCAAGTCCGCTTATTGGTTCATTTTCGTACAATACCTCACTTAATAAAATGTTTATCTATAATGGTACTGAATGGGTCGAAATGACTACCGGTAAAACTGCATATCCAGGGCATTTTATAATAAACAATACTGGCTCTCAAACCATATCTGGTCTGCCTTTTAAACCCAGTTATATTATATTTTCAGGTCATCCAAATATTCAAACGACAACTATAAATTCGGATAATGGAGTTGGAAATAATAGTAATACAACAGTAAACACTTTTGGTACAATGAATGGTTATTCTAGAAATGATAATGGATCAATTAATCAACAAGTAACCTTTGTTGGTGGTAACGCATCTTCAATCAATGATATATCTAGATATGCTAATTCTGGAGAATGCATAGGTGTTCGGTATGCAAATTTCAATGGTGATAATCTTGGACTAACCACAGCAATTCTTACAGGATTTACATCAGACGGATTTACCATAAATGTTAATAACTATACAGATAATTTAGTAGTAATGTTCACTGCGTATGAATAGTTATTATGATTCATAACTAGGCAATGTCGGACCGTAGCGAATATTAATACAATTGATTTAAACAATATATATGAGGCCTATTTTCTATTTAGCATTCTTAATTTCAACAATATTCTCGTTAAAAGCACAAGTTCCTCAAGCTAACGAATTAGTTAAAATTCATGAAGTAACTACTACGGAAATGAACAATATAACCAGTCCAATAATGGGTTCATTTGTTTATAATACGACTGTAAATAAAATGTATTTTTTTGATGGAACTGCATGGACACAATTCAAATCTGGTCGAACTAGTTATCCAGGACATTTCATTATTAATGGTACTGGTTCACAAACAATTTCTGGTCTTCCATTTGAACCCAAAGCCGTCGTATTTTCAGGGCATCCCAATATTGAAACAACAACAATTAATTCAGACAACGCTGTTGGGAACAATAATAATACTTTACAAAATTCATTTGGTACTATGAATGGTTATGCCAGAAATGACAATGGCACCATTAATCAGCAAGTGATTTATGTGGGCGGTAATGGTAATTCCATAAATGATATTTCTCGATATGCAGATGACGGAGAATGTATTGGGGTTCGTTATGGCAACCAAAATGGCGACCAAGTAGGTCTTACTACAGCAATTCTTACTGCCTTTACTACAGACGGATTTACAGTTAATGTAAATAACCACTCCGATAATTTAGTTATAACCTATACAGCCTACGAATAACTCATAAAGCCTTTTTAATAGCATATTTGTAAATATTACCGCCTTCATGATGTGAACGCTCATCGGAGATTATTAAAGTGGTGTCATCAGAAAAACAAACGGATTCTAATTGTGTACGAATACCTAAGTCAATTTGACGAATATTTCCTTTTGAAAAGTCATCAAATTCAAAATTCGTAATTAGCCAAACTAAACCGTTACTTAGTACAGCAATAGTTTTACCATCAGAAGAAATATCCGCAGAAGTTACCGAGCAAATATCTTGATCTAAGCATATAATCCATTCTCCTAAAAGATTGGCCTCATATTGGCCTTCCTTATCTGGCACACTATATAGATAGGCTTTTCCATCATATGGGCGACTTCGATTTTTTGTGATGATATATAGTAAACCATTCCAATGAAAAAAGGCCTCTGCATCAAAGTACAATTTTGACTTTTTTGGTGGAAACTTATCCTGATTAGGATAACTAAATTCTATTTTCTCCGCAGTAATTTTGTCTCCTTTTTCCGTTTCAGGATTGGGCAATTTGTAAATAACCAAATCTTTACGGTCACTATTATTATTACCAAAATCACCAATGTAAAGATTCCCTTTTACATCCGTAGTCAAATCTTCCCAATCATGGTTTTTTCCATTTTTAACTTCTAATTCCTTTTTTATATCACCTTTGAAGTCTACTTTATAAATTTTGTCATGATTTCCGCTATCTTCAACAACCCATACAGCTTTTTGGTCATAAGTAGCCATACCTGAGCTTTCTTTCAGACTACTCGGCATGTCTGCAATCACATTCAGTTTACCCGTCTCTTGGCAATTAACTTGCGTTATAATATAAAATACCATTAGAAAGCGCCGAACTAAAATCATACTCATTTAAAATTTAAACAATTAAGTAGTGAAATTTTTCACTCAATCAATATACTCACAGCGTAAATAATCCTATAAGATTTCAGAAAATTAGTAGTAATGTAATACCACTTTATTTTCAATAGTTCAAAGTTATACTTTGTAAATTTGTAGAAGGTTAAAATTAGATTAAAATGAATAGAGAAAAGTTTATGCAAGAAGCTGTGAATGCAGCATTAAAAGGAATGCAAAACAATGAGGGAGGGCCTTTTGGTTGTGTAATTGTTAAAGACGGAGAAATTGTTGGACGTGGAAATAATAAAGTTACATCAACAAACGACCCAACTGCACATGCAGAGGTTACCGCTATTAGAGATGCATGTAAAAATTTAAATTCATTTCAATTAGAAGGATGCGAAATTTATACTTCATGTGAACCTTGTCCTATGTGCTTAGGTGCTATTTATTGGGCAAGACCAGATAAAGTATACTATGGAAGTAACCAAGCAGACGCCGCCAATATTGGTTTTGATGATGCCTTTATCTACAAGGAAATTCCTTTGCCATATGATAAAAGAAGTATCCCTTTTGAGCAATTATTACCTGAAGTAGCCATTAAACCATTTCAAGAATGGACTAAAAAAATAGATAAAACGGTGTATTAGTTTAAAAGCCAAATTGCAAAGATTATGGTAGCTAATTCATCCTTATAAAATTAGAGGAAAAAGGTAATAATTGAAAACAAAACTATTTTAGATTCTCTTTATCTTTATAAGAACATGACACTTCCAAACTTTAAAAAATATCTTATTGAAAAAGGTGGATTATCTGAGGCCGATTATAATCTGGTAGTACCTTTTATTCAAACAAAAAAAGTTAACCAAAACGAATTTCTGTTAGCGCAAGGAGATATTTGCTCGCATTTCTTCTTTGTTGAACAAGGTGTATTGCGTTTTTATGCATTAAATGATGAAGGCAAAGAAAACATATTACAATTTGCCACGGAAAACTGGATTGTAAGTGATCGTGGAAGCGTATTCTATCACGTACCTTCTACTTTTTATATTGACGCAATAGAGGACACTCTAACAGTTATGCTGGATGAGCAATTTGTGAATGAAGTAGCACGAATTAATCCTAATTTCAGAAAGCAAAATGAAATCTTGCTACAAAATCATATTCGTCATTTGTATAATCGTATTAGTTTATTAATAGGCGCATCTGCTAAAGTTCGTTATTTAGACTTCGTAAAGATGTATCCAGATATTATGCTTCGTGTACCACAATGGATGATAGCCTCGTACTTAGGGATAACACCAGAAAGTTTAAGTCGTGTTCGAAAGTCACTTGCTAAGGAAAACTTTAAGGCTTAGAAGAGGAATTCACTTCTTATCATAGGTCAATGCACACCATTTATTGCCGTCGTAGTTTTACAGTATTAAAAGAATCCAAAAAGTGCGTAAATCAATTTTAAAAGACAATATAATGAAAACAAGAAGCATAGAGAGAATAACACCACCAGGAACTCCTCATTTTGTAGGTGATGGTTTTAGAGTCCATAATTTTATACCAGGTACATCATCAATGAAGCGTATGGATCCATTTATTATGATGGATTATAATTCAAAATTTAATTTCCCGCCCACCGATACTCCCAAAGGTGTTGGTGTACATCCGCATCGTGGGTTTGAAACTGTGACTATAGCATATAAAGGCAGGATTGAACATGGTGACAGTGCCGGAGGAGGTGGAATAATCGGAGAAGGTGACGTACAATGGATGACAGCCGCATCTGGTGTATTACATAAAGAATTTCATGAGACGGAATGGAGTAAAAAAGGAGGTGAATTTCAAATGGTGCAATTATGGGTAAACTTACCAGCAAAGGATAAAATGAGTCCTCCAAAATACCAAGCAATTCCTAACCAAGATATACTTAAAATAGTATTACCAGAAGGAAATGGGGAAATTGAAGTTATAGCTGGAGAATATTATGGTAAAAAGGGACCAGCCTCAACCTTTTCTCCTATAAATATGTTTAATGTTCGTCTTAATAAAGGAAAAAAAACTCAATTGAAATTTCCAGTCCACTATACTACAGCCTTAGTAATGGTGGAGGGTGATGCAAGAATTAATGAAAGCGCTGACGCTCCGCAAGACCATTTTGTAATGTTTGGTAATGATGGCGATACATTTACCATTGAGGGAAAAACGGATGCTACTATTTTAGTTCTAAGTGGCGAACCTTTAAACGAACCCATAACGGCCCAAGGTCCTTTTGTTATGAACACAAGAGAAGAATTAATGGAAGCTTTTGAAGATTTTAATACAGGTAAATTTGGGTATTTAGAAGCATAAATAAAATGAAAAAAGCAGCTCTAAACGAGCTGCTTTTTTATTAAACCTTAAACTTAGATTAATTGAATTCCCGAATTTCTACATCTTTATAGTAGATTTCAGCAAATTCTGACTGTAATAAAATTTTACCTTTTTTAAGACTAGCATTGGTTCCATAATTTACTGCCTCTCCATTTACAATGTGTACACAAGTGCCATTAAAAGATAATACTTCAACAGTATTCCATTCGCCTTTGGGGAGTTCATTATCCTTCGATTTTACCATGCTAGAATAATCACGAGGTTCATTTTGTTTGCCATCAACTTCTATTGTACTATGACCAATTAACCAAAAATCTCCAGTGTCACCTTCCTGAATTTGACATTCAACAGAATGGGGCCATATTTTATTTTCTTCATCCTCAGGAATATGGTAACAAATTCCACTATCTCTTTTAACATCTAAACGCGGTGGCCACCGTTGTTCTCCCCATTTAAATTGCAATTTTAAATGATAGTTTTTATATACTTTATCGGTAATAATATACCCCATTTCTTTTCCTACTACTTTTAAGATTCCGTCTTTTACACTAAAGATATTCTCAGGGTCATTATTTAAACCTTTCGTTTCTAAAAATTTATCCCATCCCTTAAAATCGTTAGGTTGTAACAAAACGGTAAAAAGTGAATTCGTTTCAACTGGAGTTACATTTTCAACTAGGAACACATAATCTTGGTAATCTCCATTAGCAGCCTCTTCATAACAAACCAAATAGGAGTTTTTAATAAGTTCACCTTTTTTATTCTTAACAGGATATATTCTGGTAGCATGTGATGCTCGATCTGGAAAATTAATCATATTCCAGATGTCTTCAGAAAAACTATTGTGCGTGTGACTCACCACATAAAATCCAAAAGTTTCATCTTTAGGGTCAAAAGCATTTGTCCCTGATTCCAATTTAGGATACAAAGCTTGGTGCTCATGAAAAACTTCACTATTCGCTAATATTCCAACTTGTTTTAATTCTGGTCCTTCTGCAGCTGGTAAATAATAACCAAACGGAATTATGGAAGGAGGGGAGTATCGAGCAATTGGTGTCATTGTAACAGCACCAGCCGTAGCTTTTTTAAAGAGTGATGCTTCAATTTCTTCACCTTGCAACTCTGGTTTAGTATGGTGCGGTAAAGTTGTCCAGCCTACATCAGTCCCAATATCCAATACATCTAGAATACTTGCTAAAGTTGCTTCATTTTCACCTTCCAAGGCAGGAATTCCCATTCCTCGCAGTTGAACTTCAAAAGATTTTATTCCCTTTCCGCTAATCTTTAAAGAAGCTTTAGAAATTCCATTGGCTTCTATAGCTGGTTCGAATCTAAATTTTATAATCGAATTTCCCGCATTTTTACAACTACCCATTGTGGTAGCCAGGTGTTTAAAATTAGAAGCTTGTGCTCCAACAATTTTAATTTTAATGGCGCTCGGCTGATCAGAATCAACAATAATGGAATCCGTTTTACTGGTTTTTCCTTGTACTGATGAGAAGTAATAATCCTCTTGAGCATTGAGGTTTATTGAAATTAAACTTACTATTAAAAATAAGAAACTGGTTTTCATAAAGTTGAGTGGTTTATTAATACGGAAATATAGGTAACTTTTTAGAATTCGGTCATTAGTATTACCTTTGTAATTGCGTTATTTGCCTATTATATGCTTTTAGTAAAGAGCGTGAATAAAAGCCCGAGAAATGCGGAGAATCCCTCGAGAAATAGAGTTAAAGAAATCTTTTATTTATGTTGTTTTTTTAGGTTTATTGTTTACAGATTGTACATCAACCAAAAAAAGTGCTGCGCATACAAGGGCCTTAGAAGCAAATCAAAATACTGCACAAGAACATAGCATAAAGGGTACTACAGCAACTGCAATAAAAGATTATCGTTTTGAAAATCATGTTAGTATTCATCAAAAACCAACATTAGAAATAGCAATAATACCTGGTATTCTAGATACTTTATCACGAATTAATAAGCAAAGGGAGGAGGAAAAAATTCTTTTAAAGGCAATTTCATTTCCTGAGTTCGCCAATCCAAATATTTTAAATGTAAAAAGTCCGGTAGCAGATAAAATTGTAGAAAATTATCTTAAGAGTGAAAATAAGATACCAGGAGGACATTGTTTATCAATAAGCAAAAGCCGTTTTGAACAGGCTTACAAAGAAGTCCATGGTCATTTACCTTACCAAGATTTACCAGCCAGAATGGCCACAAAATACTATACACCAAAACAAGCTTTTAATTCACTTTATGCTTCCGCTTCAGACCTTAAACCGGAATGGAAAAGTCTACCAATAGATTATAGAGGCAAAGGTAATGCTGGCGCTATTGCTTATGCCGGTATGGGTACTTTGATTGATGCTTCAGGAATTTGGAGTGGTCGGTTAAGACCAGGGGCACTCCTCCAAGTTTGGTGGGAAAAAGGCGATTACGAACAAGTAGTACAAGGAGTAAATGTTGCCGAGCTAGATCCTTACGGACATTCATTTATTTTTATCAGTTATGTACGTGATGATAAGAATGCAATAATTGGAATTGAAATCGCAGATCAAGGTTTTCAAAGTTACAGACCTTTGGCACAAAGAGATTATCAAGTTTGGTGGGCAGTTAATCTAAGTATCTAGTAAATTATCTACAATACATTAAATAATTAACTTATTTATTGTAATTTACTTATAACTAAAGCGTTATAAATAAAGAGTCCAATTCCTATAACTACAAAAGAATATGTTATTTATATCATTACTACTTTCTTTGGGATTCAATAGTGATATTCCACCCAATATGGATGTGATATCGACCAATACTTTTATTGCTAAAAAGCCAATGCCTATTGCCAAAACTTACATTTTTAAGGAACGGAAAACACCATCGGATAGTATTGCAAATGCTTATTCTAGCACCAAAATAGATGCTAATCAACTACGATTAAAATTAAAAGTGGACCTACAATCAGGAACTATTTCTTTAGATAAAATTAAAGCAGCTTTTACCAATCAATTAGTAGATAAAATTATACCGCATTGGTATGGCACTCCATGGAGTTTTGGAGGACATACTGCTGTGCCTAATCGGGGTAAAATAGCATGTGGTTATTTTATATCAACCACTTTACGTGATATGGGTATTAATATTAATCGCTATAAATTGGCTCAAAAATCTCCGCTCGATGAGGCTAAAATGATTAGTTGTGGTGCAGTAATCAACAAAGTTGAGCACGATTCTTCCGCGAAAGCCTTAAAAGAAATTGACAGCATAACTACAGAAGGACTATATTTTATAGGATTTGACAAGGGGCATGTGGGTTATCTCTTAAAGAGAGAAGGTGAATTATTTTTAATACATTCCAACTATTTTTCTCCTGTTTCAGTTTGTATTGAAAAGTTAAAAGAATCGAGAGTTTTTAAGCGTTTTACTAAGTTTCATCTGGTAAGTATTTCTCATAACGAAACACTTATGCACCGCTGGTTAAATCAAGGAAAAGTGCATTAATCTGAATTTCAAAAATGAGCTTTTTTTAGAACATAAAAACCCAAAGGTTTATTTCAAATCTTAAGCTAGGCACTCTTCACATTTACCCTGAATTAATAACTGAGAAAATTCTATTTTCCTATTTGGTATTTTTGGTAACGCAACACTAACGGTTAAACAATCTACCCTTCCACAGCTAAGACATTGAAAATGAGGGTGTAAATCCTTATGTTCAGCTGCCGTACACCCATTACATTTTGCATACCATTTATGGCCTTCTTTACCCAGAAAAGAATGTAGAACACCGTCGTCCTCCAACTTATCTAGTACACGATAAATTGTAGTTTTATTGAACGTACTACCTAGTTGTTCAATTAGTTTTTTTGCAGAAATAGCTACCGTGCTATTGCTGAACTCACTAAGTAATACCTCTACAGCCTTGGTTTTCCTAATCACACCCATAAAACAAAGATAACGCAACTCTGTTGCAATAACAAATATTATAATTACATTTGCAACTCAGTTGTAATAACGTTAATAATAATGATTTTAATAAAACAAAAATCCGATATTTTAGGAAGCTTTGCAAGTTCCTTGTGTTTAGTTCATTGTATTGCCACTCCTTTTCTTTTTATGGCCCAGGCGGGTTCATTAACGTGCTGTGACGGTCCGCCTATGTGGTGGAAGTTTATGGATTATTTTTTCTTAGCTATTTCTTTTATGGCAATTTATTGGACTACTAAAACAACTACTATTAAATGGATAACATCTGCACTTTGGCTAAGTTGGTCCATTTTAGCAGCAATAATATTAAATGAAAAATTAGAATTAGTTCATTTACCTGAAGCCGTTATCTATGTACCAGCCATTGCTTTGGTAGGGCTGCACTTATACAACGGAAAACACTGTAAATGTGCTACTAATAAATGTTGTGTAAATGAAGGATAAGGAACAAATAGAAATTAATGGGGATAACCATTTTTCCTCAAGCATAGAAACTCCTTTGAGACCTAATGCTTTTGATAAAAGTGATAATGAGAAAATAGAAAGTATTCAGCGTCATTTTTCTAAAATAATGGAAGAGTTAGGTTTAGATTTAACAGATGATAGTTTATCTGGCACCCCTTATCGTGTTGCCAAAATGTATGTAAAGGAGCTGTTTTACGGATTAAATCCTGTGAATAAACCAAAACTTTCAACATTTAAAAATAAATACGGATATAAAAAAATGTTGATAGAACAGCATATCAATATTGATTCTGCTTGTGAGCATCATTTTCTACCAATAGTTGGACATGCTCATGTAGCATATATCCCTAAGGATAAGGTTATTGGGTTATCGAAGATAAATCGTTTAGTAGACTATTATGCACGCCGTCCACAAGTTCAAGAACGATTGGTGCTTCAAATATTAAATGATTTACAAGAAGTTTTGGATACTAAAGATGTTATAGTATCTGTTACAGCAAAACACCTTTGTGTTTCCTCTAGAGGAATTAAAGACCAAAGCAGTTTTACCACCACGTTGGAATATGGTGGAAGTTTTTCCAAACCTGAGCTACGTAATGAGTTCTTGAAAATTATCGGACAAGAAAAGTTGTAAAGTTATCCTGAAAAATAAGATTGTAGGTAAAAATGTATTATGGAAGCAATTATTACGGTAGTTGGTTTTTTAGGTGCGGGAAAAACTACCTTGTTAAAATTCCTAATCAATAGCTATATTAACAAAGGTTGGGACCCCTATATTATTCTAAATGATTATGAGAATGCCCATATTGACGCGCAACAGTTAACAAATATAGTTGAGTTAAAGGCCATTAAAGCACTTAGCGGTAGTTGTATTTGTTGTAGCGGCATCATGGAACTTAGATATACGGTAAATAAAATCCCAGAACGAAAAAATGGAATTACTTTAATTGAAGCAAACGGAACTTCTGATGCGTGCTCCTTAATGGAGTTTCTTGGCGTTGGACTCAGTGATAGATATTTACCTCCAATCCAAATATCTGTGGTTGATGTTAAAAATTGGCAAAATAGGGCGAAGCATAATGAATTAGAAACCAATCAAATTCAGGTTTCTTCGCTTCTCGTATTAACACATGTAGAAAAGACAACAAAAAGTAGACAAGCAATAGTAATTATGGAATTGCAAGCACTAAACCCTATAGCCAAAATTGTAACCATGGATGAATTAGACGTTTCTCTGCTTCCTGAACTTTTACCCATAATTAGTACTGCTGAAAAAATGGAGCATCAAAAAGCTCATTGGCTTCATGTTCTACAGATTTACCTTCTTTACCTCATATTAATTGCATTGATGAAATTTGCAACCAACTTCCTAAAAGCATTTTAAGAGTAAAAGGATGCACTAAAATTGGGGACCAAGAAAATCACACGTATTTTGAAAGAACACCAGATGGTGAAGTGTTTGTAAGGCCATTTAGAGGAATACCAATTACAGGGTCAAAACTATTAACCATAGGACCAGGAAGTGAACCTTATGTATTAGAAAAAGCAATTCAATTCAGTCTTAAATTATGAATATATTAAAAACATATTTATACTCAGATATCCGTCTTACTTAGTCTAACTAAATTTCTTTTCATAAATAATTTCTTACTTTTTTATACTAAAAGTAATTTGACTTAAATAACTATTGCAACTCAGTTGCGTTATAAACAAAAAGGTAATATATTCGCGCTATATTTTTCATTTTAATGAAGCTTAGTCCAATAAAAAGAAATATTACTTATTTTTTTCTTGTTCTTTTTCTAACTACGAAAATGGCAGGTCTTCATGCTATGTCGCATACAGATGATGAGAATGAGAAGGAATCATGTGCTATTTGTGACCATGCTATTACAAACAATTTAACGCCGACAATTAATTCGGATATAATTGATTTTGAAATTGAAAACATTCGTCTATTTATTGAACGTGCCATAACTAATTCATACGCTTATATAGTTTCTCATACAGTATTAGCAAGAGAACTCTTTTCTAGACCTCCTCCTTTTTCACTTTAAGTTTTCTATACATTTTCTACAATGCAGATTGAATCAGAAATAACTCCATAATCATTAATATTAAGGGAGATAGAATTTCTATTTATTCTCAACATCTATGAATGTATGGCCATTGTCTTAATTCTTAGTAAAGAATAACAATTCAATTCTTATTAGTGTATCCAATATGTTTCATAAAATAATAAACATAGGACTATTTTTTAGTCTGTGTTCAACAGTGTTTGCACAAGATTCTTTTCAAATAAAAGGGTCTGTAATACATGCGAAAGACTTATCACCCGCTGTTGGTGCAACAATCGTAGGGGAAAAGATGCATTCCGTTTCATCGGATACTGGTGCTTTTACCATAAATAACGTGGCTAAAGGAACATACACATTTACTGTATCTCATATTGGTTGTAAACCTAAAACTATAAGTGTTGACGTTGGACCAAATATGGAAGGTGTCAAGGTTTATATAAATGAAGCGGCTACTGTTCTAGATGAAGTAAAGGTTAACGGAAAAACAAAAAAAAGAGAAATCAAGGAAACCCCAGTGGTTACGCATACGGTTTCCGAAGAATTTCTCAATAGTAATCGGGAAAATAGTTTAATGCAGACCTTGAGTAAAATTCCCGGAGTTAGCACTATTAATATAGGATCCGGGCAATCCAAGCCTGTTATTAGAGGTCTAGGGTTTAATAGAGTAGCAGTGGTTCAAAACGGTATAAAGCACGAAGCACAACAATGGGGAAATGACCACGGACTAGAAATAGATCAGCATGGTATTGAAAACATCCAGATCATAAAAGGTCCGGCTTCTTTATTATACGGTTCCGATGCTATTGCAGGTGTCGTAGATATACAGCCCAATAAAATTCCATTCCCCAATTCTTTTGGTGGGGAAGTAAATATTATAGGAGAAAGCAACAATGACTTATTGGGTGTTTCAGCTGGTATTTCGTCTAGAAAGGATAAATGGTTTTATCGAGGCCGACTAACGTATAGGGACTATGGGGACTATAAAGTACCAGCAGATAGAATAAATTATGAGAATTATGTTTTTGAATTAGATGATAACAATTTAAGAAATACAGCCGGAAATGAAGCTGATGCTAGTTTAAGTATTGGTTATGTTTCAGAAGGAATAAAATCAGAAACCGTATTTAGTAATGTAAATGCCAAAAATGGGTTCTTCGCTAACGCCCATGGTTTAGAGGTACGAACTTCTAGTATAGATTATGACAGTTCAAATAAAGATGTTGATCTTCCATATCATAAGGTAAATCACTTCAAAATAACTAACAATACAATTATAAGTGCTGGGGACCATATATTACATATTGACTTCGGATACCAGAACAATAACAGGGAAGAACATTCAGAACCGGTTCCTCACGGGTATATGCCAACCCCACCAGATACCAAAGAAAGATTGTTTATAAAAAACACCTATTCGTTAAATTTTCGAGATGCGTTTAAACCGAATGACCAACATGATATAATTGTTGGTTTAAATACAGAATACCAAAATAATAATATTGGTGGATGGGGATTTTTAATTCCAGAATACAACCGATTTACGGCTGGTATATTTGGTTATGACCAATTCAAAATCAACACTAATTTACATGTTTTAGCTGGTGTACGTTACGATTTTGGATTGGTTGATACCAAGGCGTATTATGATTGGTATCCTTCTACAATAAACAATAATGATGGTTCTACATCAAATATAAAACTACAAAGGTCTAAAAACAAAAACGTAGATTTTGGTAGCCTCAGTGCTTCTTTAGGTTTGAGTTACATCGAAAATAAAACCAGTTACAAAATAAATGTTGGTAGAAGTTTTAGGATGCCATTAGCTAACGAATTGGCATCTGACGGAGTAAACTATCACATGTACCGTTATGAAAAAGGAAATCTAGACTTAGACCCAGAAATATCGTATCAGCTAGATTTATCCGTAGATCACACTGAAAAATCTTTTAGTGTTGGTGTTAGTCCGTTTGTAAATATTTTTCAAAATTTTATTTACCTAAACCCAACCTCAAGCTATTATGAAACCATACAAATTTACGAGTATACCCAAGCAGAGGTTTTTAGAATAGGAGGTGAGTTTAATGCAAGCACTACAATTACTAAAAACTTACAATTGGATGCATCCTTGGAATATGTGTACTCGGAACAAACCAGTGGCGCTAAAGAAGGTTTTACATTACCATTTTCTCCGCCATTATCTGGATTGTTTTCTGCAAAGTATGAGTTTAATAAACTTTTATTTTTTAAAAAGCCCCAAGTAATAGCAGATTTTAGAATTACCGCTGCTCAAGAAGACATTGTGCCCCCTGAAGAAAAAACGGAAGGTTACCAAGTATTAAACATGTCTTTTTTAGCAGAAACAAATGTGTTTAAAAATAATTTACCACTAAAAATTCGTGCAAAATTAAATAACGTATTCGACACTAAATATTTTAATCATACCAGTTTTTACAGACTAATAGACGTTCCAGAACCTGGTAGAAATATCTCATTATCCGTAACAGTACCTTTTTAAATAATTAGTAACAAGTAATCAAATTAAAATTAAACACTATGAAAACAATTAGTATGAAATCAAATTTTAAATTTTTAGCAATCGTCGCTTCTATCGGACTATTTTTCCAATCGTGTAGTAGTGATGATGATGATGTGGCAGTTACATTGGCTGCTCCAGTAATTTCAGATTTTGAATATGGTGAAGGCCATCATGACGAAGATGAAGATCATGACCATGAATCAGAAGAAGCATATGCTTATAGAGGTTCAGACATTCATTTAGAAGCAGAGATTACAGCCGAAGCCACTGTAAGTAGCATTACCGTTTCTATTCATTCAGATGAAGTAACAGCTTCAGGGGATGAAGTAGATTGGGAATTTGAACAAGTATATACGGATGCTAAATATTTGGTAATTAATCCTGAATTCCATGAACATATAGATATTCCTGCAAATATTCCAGTAGGAGAATATCATATTGAATTTTTAGTAACTGATGAATTAGGGAATAGCACAGAAGTAGAAGGACATGTTGAAATTATGGACACCATTACAATTAGTGGTTTTGAAATGGATGAAACGGTCGCTAGAGGGGAAGATTTCCACGTTGAGTTTATGATTGAAGCAGCACACGGCATACACAAAATTACTGTTGATGTTCATGCTCATGGTCTTACACCAGCAGAGGGAGAAGTAGAGTGGGATTATGAAGTGGAATTCTTGGATGGATATCATGAAGAAACAGAAGCAGAATTTCATGAACATATAGATGTTCCTGCTACCGCGCCAGCAGGAGAATATCATTTAATATTTACTGTTGAAGATGAAGATGGTAACACCACGGAATATGAAACACATATTGATATTACTGCATAATTAAATAAATAATACCGCATAGTATTAACTATGCTATGCGGTTTTAAATCTTATATAATGAAGTCAAAATTAAAATATTTATACTTTTTTTCTCTTATGTCATTAATAACAGCATGCTCCGATGATAGTGGTGTTGAAATAGATGAAGAGAAACCAACCATAAGCGTAAATTATACAGGAGGTTTTCCTCAAGGTTGTGCGCTGCTAACAAGTGGAAAAACCTATAATTTTAAAGCAATGGTTACTGACAATAGTGCATTAGCCTCGTATAGTATAGATATTCATCATAATTTTGATCATCATACACATGATGACCAAGTAACGGAATGTACTTTAGATGCTTTAAAGCAAGCAACAAACCCTTTAATATTTATTGAAAACTATACCATAGAAGGTAATTTAACTAGTTATGAAATCAATATTCCTGTAACTATTCCTACGGATGCTGAAATTGGTGATTATCATTGTGCATATTCGGTAACCGATGCAACCGGTTGGCAAAGTAGAACATCAATTGATATAAAAATTGTGGAATAAGATAACGTTGAAATTTTTTAAGGAAGTAGCTATAAATACTCTGGCAACTAAAGAATAATAGAACACATATATCATTTGCCTGAATTCACTACTTTAGTTCTTTTATTTAATTTGTAGACATTCATCAAAAATCTATAGTAAATATTACCAATGATAAGAACTTTCTTTTGTGTTTCAGTAGTATTAATGTTAGTTATCACCTCTTGTAAGTCAGAAAAAAAAGAGGATTTTAAGATTACACGTTCCAAAGAACTGGCCATTAAAAATAAAGTACACAATCAATTGTTAGATATAGAAAAAGAGCAAGGTTGGAGCTTACTTTTTGATGGTGAATCTCTAAATGGTTGGCATTTATTTAATAAACCAGATTCCACTGGATTCTCCGCTTGGAAAGTGCAAGATGGCATGCTCTTTTGTAATGCTACGGATGAAAGTAAAATATTTGGAGACTTAGTGACGGATAAAACATTTGAAAACTATGAGCTACAATTCGATTGGCAAATGGCACTCAGAGGAAACGGTGGGGTGTTTATCAATGTTCAGGAGTCACCAGAATATAAGGCTACTTACAACACTGGTGTTGAGTATCAGTTATTAGAACCAGAACATATGGATACCAAAACTCCCTTAAAAAGACCTGGTACCATATGGGGATTATCGCCACAATTAAATACCGTTGAAGCCAAGCCAGTTGGGCAATGGAATACGACGCGAATTATACAACAAAATGGAAAAATTCAGTTCTATCTCAATGGTATACTTACGGCCGAAGAAGAAATAAACTCCATAACATGGAAAAATAAAATAGCTAATTCAAAGTTTAAAGACGCACCAGGTTTCGGTAAAGTTACCAAAGGTAAAATTGCACTTCAAAATTGGTATTTTGAGTCTTGGTTCCGTAATATGAAAATTAGAGAATTTTAGCTTATAGTATATTTTATTAGCAAGATATCTGTTTTCATGCTTCTGTAAATTCTATATTCAAAGACCCATTTACCAATCTATTCTCATTGTCGATTCCACTAAAAACACCTTCTTGTATTTTATTCCCCTCCCTTATATAATAGGTTTTAAGATAAATATCAACGCAGTCAAATGCAATCATTCCGGTAAAGACAAAACTAAAATATACTATTGAACCTCTATTTAAAAGAACAAGTCTATCCCTTCGAAAATAAACATTTTCATCTAATGGTATCATTTTATAATTATCGGCTAAAATCTTGAAGTTAAACTTTTCATTGCGATCACTATCTATGTTAAAAGTTATATTATAAGTACCAGCTAATCTTTCATAAATGGCGGCATAAGGACTATCCTTAGAGAGTTCTAAATAATGCTTCGGTACAATCGCTTTATTAACAATGCGTTGGTTTCTAATTTCCATTGCAATGTATGCAGGTATCTCGGAGGTATTCATACGCCGGTCTATTTCCTCTTCTGAATTACATTTTTCAAGTATGCATCTTCCAGCAACGGTATTATTGTAAATATCAAAGGTGGTATACGTTCCAACTAAATAATCCAGATGTGAAGGGTTGTTCTGCCCAATATAAAATATTTCGCTTGCACCTTCTACCAATTTACCATTTAACAAAGTCTTATTTTTGATATGAATAGTATCTTCTCTTTTAGATATTGTTCCGAAGTCGTAGTACTCTTTGTAGGCACCATCTTTTTGTTTGTAGCGGTATATATTTTTAATTTTTTTCCAATTGTTAGTAATGATGGTTTTTCCTTTTTGCATTAAATTATCTTCCCCGAAATAGTAGTTTAGATAATAATATGTCTTAGTATCTGTCTGATCATAAATTAAATTATGCTGCTTTTTTTCACTTTCGCTTTCAAGTTTATTCTTATCAAAAAATTCTTGAATGTTGTCATACCCTAAATACAATAATATGATTGACTTATAATATTGATTAATTTTTATGACTGGTCTATCAGTATGAAAATCTCTTGTTTTATCATATAAGTATTTACCGTTTATAAAATCACTTCCTAAACTTTCAAAATCAGCTTTTAAATTTGGTTTATTAGAGTCGTAATTTCCATAACCATATAACTGCATTGATTTCGGAAGCTTTTTTAATTGATGCTTTTCTTTAAACCTATCTTTTATTTCTTTTAACAACAGCCCAAAGTATTCTGAAATAAGAGAAACTGAACTGGATTCTGATTTATACATAAATTCCGAATATTAAATTTAAAATTATTAAATAATTTCTTAATAATTAAAAGGAAACATAAATAATCATCAATTTCTACTTTTATCGAAATAATAATAACAGCTAACTCTTTAATAATTAGAACTTATGAAAAAACTACTTGTACTTTTATTACTATTTCCTCTTTTGAGTTGGAGTCAAGAAAAAACAATTAGCGGAGTTATTACCGACGGCTCTGAAGCTTTACCTGGTGTAAACATTGTTGAAAAAGGAACTACAAATGGTGTAACCACTGACTTTAATGGTAATTTTGAAATTTCTGCTGCTCTAGGTGCTATACTTGAACTATCCTATATTGGCTTCAAAACTCAAGAGATTACCATAGGTGATGATACCACTATCAATATTGCAATGGAGGAAGATGCCCAAGCTTTAGACGAAGTTGTTGTGCAAGGTTTTACTGGGGTTATGGGTAAATCGAGAAAACGTACCGCATCTATTCAAACAACTCCCGAATCTGTTACAGCTTTTAATAGTGACGGTATTGAAAAGCAAAACATTAATAATGTAGCCAATTTTGCCAACCTCGTTCCAAATCTTAAATTAAGTGAAAGTCAAGCTATTGGTGTAAATTCTCTAATAATAAGAGGTATACCTCAAATTCGAAATTCTGATGCTCCGGTAGCTTTTGTAATTGATGGTGTAACCATAGCAGATCCAAGTTTATTGAATCAAGAATTATTTGATTTGGCCTTAATAGAAGTTGTGAAAGGTCCACAGGGTGCGCTATATGGTAAAAATGCAATTGGTGGAGCAATAAATATTTATTCAAAAGAACCCACAAATACCATGAAAAATAAAGCAACATTGGGGTATGGTAATGGTAACGCCCTTACTGCTGGCTTTGTTTCATCTGGCGCTATTAGTAAAGACAAAGTTTTTTATAGAGCTTCTACTCAATATAAAAATTTCGATGGATTATTAACTAATGAATTTCTAAATGAAAAGGTAGACTTTAGAAAAGAACTAACGCTTAGGGGGCAATTGATGTTCAAATTTTCTCCTAAATTCAAGGCGAATGTAACCGCTCAATATATAAATTCAGATGGTGGGGCTACATATTATTCAATAAGTCCAGAAGATGCTGCTAACCCTGAAGGGTTTACAACATATCTTAATCCAAACCCAGAAGATGGCAACAATGTTATCTCACAAGATATTCTTGGAGCATCTGATATGAAAAACTTTTACACCAATCTTAATTTAGAATACAATACTGACAACGTGAAATTTCAAAGTATCACTTCTTATAATGATGTGGATCGCTCAACTATTGGTGATTTAGATTTTACTCCAGTATTTGTTCTTGATCAAGGGGAATTCAACAATACGAAGTCATTTAACCAAGAATTGCGGGTTACTAATAGAAAAACAGATACCAAATTTGATTGGAGTCTAGGTGGCTTCTACCAAAATGTGGAACGCTCATTTTTTCAAAGCGATTTATTGTTTAGTGATGAATGGGCTGTTACCGATTATACGGCTACTTTTAATACAATTGCCTTATTTGGTTTTTTCGATTATAAATTAACAGATAAGTTAACTGCTTCAGCTGGCCTACGATTCGATAGTGACAAATTTGACCTCGAAGATCGGCTAAATGTTCAAACCGATGAGAAAAAAGAAAATGTACTTCAACCAAAAGTCTCATTATCATATCAATCTTCAAAGAACTTATTACTTTATGCCAATTATGGTCGTGGGTATCGTTCAGGAGGCTTTAACCCTGTCGCAACACCATTGTTTAATAGAGATTTTAAAGGTGAATTTTCTGATAATTTTGAAGTAGGATTTAAAACTTCTTCTTGGAACGACCGCTTTATATTAAACGGTTCAGTCTTCTATTCAGACTTTACCAACAGACAGCAATTTGCAATAACATTAGACAATTTCACACCTGGTAATTTTAATTATGACAAAAGTACAATCGTAGGTTTCGAAATTGACACTAAGACTAGGCTTTCCAAATATCTAGATTTACTTTTTAACTATGGATTTGTAAAATCTACAATTAAGGAAGGTGGTTCAACAGGTGGCGTGAATGGAGATGAAAGAGATTTAAATCAGTTTAATGACAACAACACTTCATTAGTGCCTCAAAATAATTTCAATTTAGGCCTAGCATCAAACATTCCATTAAACGAAAAAACAACAATAGATTTAAGCGTTAATTATAATGGTACCGGCAAAATTTATTGGGAAGATTCGAACGCGGCTGATTTCACATCCGATGCCTATCAGTTATTAGATGCTCAAGCAACCTTGTCATACCATAATATGAAATTATCACTTTGGGCCAGAAACATTTTAGATCAACAATATTATTTAGAGTATTCTGACTTTGGTTTCGGTTGGAGAGGAACACCTGCTACGGTTGGCACCACCTTTTCAATAAGTTTCTAATATAAGTTTGAATTAGCTAAAGAGGGAATGCAATGTCCGTTTTTCCCTCTTTTTAATTCCATCAATTCTAAATTAAAAAAATTATGATTACATATAGTTCAGATAGTAAAAAAGTGGCAGATGTCATTTTAAAAGATATGTTCCAGGTAAAAGAAGGTGAATCAGTCGCAATTACTGCGGACTCAGGTTCTGACCCAGAATTAATGCAAGCATTTTTTGATGCTGCAAATGAAGCTGGTGGAAAATGTTTGTTAATTTGGACACCGAAAGCGAAAGAAGATGGACAAGCTGGAATAAATGATTGGCCTGCTGAAACACTTACAGCCACCCTGAGTACTGTAGACGTCTGGTTAGAGTGTAATTCTACCATATTACTTTATTCCGATATTTGGGAAAATGCTTTTAAGAATAACAAAAAACTTCGTTATTTAATTCTTGCAGACTCTACAACGCCTTCATTAATGCGAACATTTACCGGGTATAGCGTACCAGAGTTAGGAATAATGCTAAATAAAGTTCGAGAAATGGTTTTAGATTGCAAAACAATTCATATTACTAGCGATAATGGTACTGATGTTTCTTATGATATTGATCTTAATTATTCATTTGATATAGACGATGGCGATTTTTCAAAACCAAAATTTGGTACAGCTCCTGGTTATGTAAATATTGTTCCTAAAATAGGGAGTATGAATGGCACCATAGCTTTTGATTTATTAATGAATGCTAATGTTTATGGTACGGAAAATAAGCTAGCATTTGAAATGAAAGACGGAGCGATTGCTGACGTCACGGGAACACCTTCTGAAGTTGAAAATTTTAAAAACTATCTTGCTTCTTTTGATGACCCAAATATGTACAAGATTTCACATAATATGTTTGGACTTAATCCTAGTGTACGACAAATGTGTGGCGAGGTGGTTGAAGATGAACGTATTTGGGGTGGTGTAGATTTTGGCTTTGGACATACAAGCCCAATGGATATGCCTCCGTTTGGTCAAGTTGCAAAATCACATTTTGATGGTATTGTTGGTAAGGTTAGTATATATTTAGATGATATTAAGATTGTAGATGATGGTGTTTATGTTCATCCAGAATTAAAACCTTTAGCTGATAAATTGATAGGTAATTAAATAATGTCAGATTCCGACCAACAACATAAAATAGATGATTATTCTAGAACCAAAGTACCTGAAGACAAGACCGTTCATGGCATTCGTATTGCGGGTATAATTGTTGGTATAGGTATCACCTTACCCGTATTGTTCTTAGGTGCAGAAGTGACTCAGTCGGTTGGTATAAATACCGCTTTTTGGATATTTTTAGGTGTTTGCCTGGTGCTGAGTATACTTTGTGGTGTCACAGCAATTATCGGTAATCGTACCCGTCTTTCTACCTATATGCTTTTGCATTTTCCGTTTGGAAAAATAGGGGCAAAGCTTATTAATGTTATTGTTGGGATTACGTTACTAGGATGGTTCGCCGTAACCATAGAGATTTTTGGAACTTCTCTAAATGATGCCTTTGTCCAACTTTTAGGTTGGAATTTTCCAGCTTGGATAAGTATTATCATAGGTAGTCTGTTAATGACTTTGACCGCACTTTTCGGTATTAAGGCAATGGAAAAACTATCTAATATCTCGGTACCGTTGTTGTTGATTTTTATGATTTTTGTGCTATTTACTTCTATTGGAGGTAGCGAATGGAACGTTATTGTTTCTATTGAAGGTTCTGGTGGAATTGGTATTAGAGAAGCTATATCGGCAGTAGTAGGCATGGCGATTTTAACACCTGTACTAATGCCTGATTATACGCGCTTTGCAAAAAGAGATAAGGATAGTCTCTTGGCTGTTCTTGGATTAACTTTAGGTTTTCCTATTGTACTTTTGGCAGGTGGTATTCCAAGTTTAACTACGGGCGAAATCGATATCATGAAAATCATGATTGGCTTGAGTTTAACGCTCCCAGCTTTGCTCATTTTAATATTTTCTACATGGACTACTAATTCTGCTAATCTCTATTCTACAGTACTTACCTTTTCTACTATATTTACGAAGCAGGGAAATTGGAGAATTGGTATTGTTGCCAGTGTTATCGGGACTGTATTAGCTGTAGCCGGCGTAACTAGTTATTTTATTGATTTTCTGAACGTTTCCAGTATTTTTATTCCACCAGTATCGGCAATTTTTATAGCAGATTTCTTTTTTGTGAAAAAACAAAAATATGATTTGGATGACTTTGATAGTCTTCCCAATTTTGACTTAGCAGCTGGTATCAGTTGGATTGTAGCCTGCATTGTTGCGTATTTGGGAGCATACGATTATATGACCTTGACTACCATATCGTTTTTTGATTCCTTTTTAGTCGCTTTCATTTTATATCTCATTCTTAAAAAAATAATCAAGTAAATGGTACTTAACGAGTTAAAACCTAATGCAATTTGGCAACATTTTTCAGCAATTAATGCAATACCAAGAGCCTCTACCAAAGAAGAAGAAATCATTCAATTTATGATTGCCTTTGGAAAATCTTTGGGGTTAGAAACCAGTGTAGATGCCACAGGAAACGTCATTATAAAAAAGCATGCTTCTGAAGGAAAAGAGAACCATAAAACGGTTGTATTGCAAGCCCATTTAGATATGGTACACCAAAAGGAAGCCGGGTCTAAATTTGATTTTGCCACCCAAGGCATAGATATGTACGTTGAAGGAGATTGGGTAAAGGCTAAAGAAACTACATTAGGTGCGGATAATGGTATTGGGTCTGCTGCAATAATGGCCGTACTATCTTCAAACGATTTGGTTCATCCACCCATAGAAGCGCTTTTTACCATAGATGAAGAAATGGGAATGACAGGTGCAATGGCCTTAACAAAACATCAATTAAAAGGGGAATTATTATTGAACCTCGATTCAGAGGAAGACGATGAAATTACCATTGGTTGTGCCGGCGGTGCTGATGTAGAAATTATCGGGAGTTATACTACCGAAATTTTGAACGCATCTACCTATAAAATGCGAACCTTAACAATTGGTAATTTGGTAGGAGGGCATTCGGGAGTAGATATTCATCTTAATCGTGCCAATGCTATCAAAGTAATGGCAGAATGCTTACAAGAATTAACTGCTAAGTTCGGTTGTAGAGTACAATCTATACAAGGAGGTACACTAACAAATGTAATTCCAAGAGATTGTTCTGCTATAATTGCAATACCAACTATTGTAATGGCTGAATTTAATAGTGAACTGGCCCGTTTAGAAAAGAGGATGCGGGGGCAGTACAAAGTAACTGACCCTAACTTGACGATTACAACAACAAATAAGGCCACTACCTTATCTGTAATGCATAAGAAAACGCAGGACTACGTACTAACTGGACTGATGAAAATTCCAAATGGGGTATATTCTGTTACCCCTAAAATGCCGGAATTGGTGCAGACCTCCAACAATATTTCTATTATTAATATAGAAGGAGGGAAGTATACAATCGCTTGTCATGCTAGAAGTTCTGTAGACAAAGAACGGAACGAAATTATAGACGCCATTAGTCACATTTTTGACCAAAGCGAAGTTCTTGAAAAAGGTCCGTATCCAGGTTGGGAACCTAACCCTCAGAGTGAACTTTTGCATTCGGCTGTAGCCATTTACGAAAAATTGAACGGTAAGAAACCGAATGTAAAATCTATACATGCAGGATTAGAAACTGGTATTCTATCTGGAACCTATCCTGACATGGAAATGATATCTTTTGGCCCAAATATACTTGGTGCTCATTCTCCGGAAGAGCGTTTGCAAATTAGTTCAACCCAAAAATTCTGGAGGTTTCTTACGGAAGTATTAAAGAACTTATAATTAGTTTTATCAAATAAATAGAATGGCCGATAACCAATATACCAACACAAAAGTACAATCGAAAGATTTTACTTCTGGGTGGCTTATAGCAATAATTATAGCTGGTACTGGCCTAACCCTTCCTATTCTATTTTTGGGTTCCGAAGTAGCCTTAAGTGTTGGTTTTAAAAATGCGCTTTGGGCTTTTGGGCTTTCTACTTTAGTACTTACTATTATGTGTTTAATCACCACCAAAATCGGTAATCGTTCTCGACTTTCTACATATATGATTCTTCATTTTAGTTTCGGAAAACAGGGGGCGAAAATCATAAATTTAATTTTCGGAGTTACTTTATTAGGTTGGTTTTCGGTGGCGCTAGAACTATTGTCCGTCGCAGTGGTAGATACTGCTTTAAATACCTTATCACTACAATTATCCCAATGGCCAATAGTAATTATTATGGGAGCCTTAATTACTGCCACTACTTTCTTCGGAATTAAGAGTCTGGAAAAACTAGCGAATATTGCCGTACCGTTTTTGACCCTTTTTTTATGTTATGTAATTTATGTCTCCTTTGAAAATGGTATGACTTTTCTTGAAGTATTTAAATGGGTGCCAAAAAATCCAACAATGACATTGTTTGAAGCCACCTCTATTTTAGTAGGTTCTTCAATACTTTTTCCAGTAATGATGGCCGATTTTTCAAGATTCGTTTATAATGACAAACAAAGTATGATTGCTGTTTTAGGTATTACAATTGGATTTCCAGCTGCTTTGATATTTAGCGCTATACCTTCTATACAAACTGGCGAAGTTGATATTATTAAAGTGATGCAGCAATTCGGATTAATAGTACCTGCATTTGCGCTTTTGCTGGTGTCAACTTGGGTAGGAAATGCCAGTAACTTGTATTCTACAGTATTGACGTTTTCTACAATAAAAACAGAATGGTTATTTCGGAAAATAGTGATTTTTGCAAGTGTTTTTGGTATAGGCTTAGCATTACTTGAATTCTCGCAATATCTTTTCGATTTTTTGAATTTGTTGGGTGTTATCGCACCCTCAATTTCAGCAATTTATATTGTCAACTTTTTCTGGGTAAAGAAGCAACGTTACGAGTTAAATGAGATTACAGATTGGGAACCATCGGCCTTTATTAGTTGGGGATTAAGCACGATTATTACTTTATTAACCTATCTAGACGTCTTTCAGTTGACCCATGCTTATTTTATCGATTCTTTCTTACTTGGAGGGGTTCTCTATTTAGCTTTTAATTGGAAAACTATTTTTAAATAAGATTGAATTTTATGGTATTAAACCTAACTCCCGAATAATTAGCCCTAAATTGTTAATTACAAAACCTAACAGGAAAGTTATAATTAAGAATACCAATGCATTTTAATCCCACTGAAATAGCTAGCCTAATAAAAAAACTAGAGGATATTCTTGCAAATATCAGGCAGAAAGGGCGAGAAACTAAAGGTCAATTAGAAAAAATACATCCTCAACATAAAATAAGTGCTTTAAATCTTGTACACTACCATGAATTTAGGTCTACAGATTTTAGGGAGAGTCAAAGACAATTAGCAAATTTAAGTTTAAGTCGTTTTGCTAATGCCCAAGGACATATGGAAGACAGTATTGTTAAGGTCCTACATATATTATACTGTGTATCATCAAATACCACGGATACAGTAGATACAGCGCAACTATCACGCAATGAAAGCAAAGCTCTCTTACACCTAAAAACAGAAGCCCTTTTTGGAAAACCCTCAGTAGGTCGCAGAGTTCGAATTATGGTAACCATGCCATCGGAGGCCGCAAATAACTATGAATTAGTCTATAATATAGCAACCAAGGGTATGAACTGTGCAAGAATAAATTGTGCGCATGATACTCCGGAGATTTGGTTACGTATTATAAAAAATGTAAAAAAAGCTTCAGAAGCACTTGGTGTGTCTATAAAAATTGCAATGGATTTAGGTGGTCCTAAAATCCGTACAGGAGTTGTAAAACCAGGTGAAAGAATTGTGAAGTACAAACCGGTAAGAAATGATGATGGTACTGTTTCTAGAAAGGCCGAAATTGAATTAGTTTCTACGCAAACAGAAGCCTCGAAATTAAATACAATTCCATTACAGGCGGATAGGATAAGAGAATTAAAAATAGGGGATAAGCTTACAATTAACGATGCACGAAACAAAAAAAGAAAACTTGAAGTAACCCATGTTTATGAAAATGGTGTAACCGTTCAGACAAATAAAACTGTTTATTTTAAAACAGGACTAAGTATAAAAAACAGTAAACAAAATATAACTGCTACCATTGGTGATTTGCCCGAAATAGAAAAAGCAGTAGTACTTTTTAAAGATGATATCTTAACAATTACTGACACAGGTATTACTGGTAGTTCGGCCCTTTTTGATGAAAACGGTATTTGTATTGAAAAGGCACATATTCCATGTCAGTTTCCTGGTATTTTCGACAAAGTTAAGGAAGGAGATTTAGTGTTGTTTGATGATGGTAAGATTGAGGGTAAAGTTCAACGCACTAACAAAAATAGTTTTGAGGTCCTTATAACTAGGGCTTCAGTAAAAGGGGCAAAGTTGAAAGCGGAAAAAGGGATGAATATTCCCAATACAAATTTGGGTATTAGCGGACTCACTGAAAAGGACAAGAAAGATTTATCGTTCGTTGCTGAAAATGCAGATATTGTAAATTTCTCTTTTGTAAATTCCAAAGAGGATGTTCAAGAATTATTAAAGGAGCTAGAAAAACATAGTGTACTTAATAGTTTAGGAATCATTCTTAAAATAGAAACAAAATTTGCTTTCGACAATTTAAAGGAAATTCTACTCGAGACAATGCAAGTAAAAAATGTGGGGGTAATGATTGCTCGCGGAGATTTAGCTGTTGAGACTGGTTGGAAAGATATTGGTAAAGTGCAACACGAACTTTTATCTTTATGTGGAGCGGCCCATGTTCCCGTAATTTGGGCAACTCAAGTATTGGAAAACTTTGCAAAAAATGGATTGCCCTCAAGATCTGAAATAACGGATGTGGTAACCTCATTGCAAGCAGAATGTATAATGCTTAATAAAGGTCCTTATATGGAAGAGGTACTTCAACTTTTGAACAACATACTTTCGAATATGGAAGACTACCAAGAAAAAAATGAGACTATGCTACCGCGGATTGAAAGGCTATAATTAAAGAATAGTTATAGCGTACTTACTAAGTACTTCAAAAATTTCAGAACTTTTAATAGAGCAGATTTATAAGTATTCTCAAAGTGAATGGAAATAAAACATTTTTAGCCTAAAAGAAATCATTTCCATATTTGGGTATAGGTCAAATGCAATATCAAATTCGACCATCTAAGCAATAACTTCTACTTTTTGGTTGCAGCCTAAAAATGTTTCCAAATAATTTGAGATTCTAGAATACTAATTTTCATTCGAAATGGATTCTTGAAGATTAGCACAACGTCGACAATTCATGACTTTTATTTTGGGTTTTGTTAGTCACCTTATGTAGTTTATATAGACCTGTATAGTAATCAAATAAAATTATCCATTAAAGTATCCCTGTAATATCACTTTTATACTAAAACTTAACCAATGAATATTTATTAAATTTACAGTGTACCATATGACGAGAGATATAATAGATATAAACGATTTCACTATTTTGGTTGAAGAAGCCAAGGTAAATGAGGTAACAATAGACTCTTGTTTCTTTGATGAACCATTGATAGCCGTGGCATTTTATGGTTCAGGAAATGTTGATTTAACTGTGAAATATGGAAACAAAAAAAAGGTATTTAATCATACAAAAGGACTAGCCTTGTCTTTTTATGCCAATGAAAAAGTAGAGTTTATACATTCTGTTCTTGCTTCAAACCCATTAGAATGCTTAGTCATAGCAACCTCTGCAAAAGCTATAGAAAGCCTTCCAAACCAAGAAGGGGAGTTGTTTGGTGAATTGCTCAATCAATTGGTAAATCCTTCAGATCATTATGTAGAAGGACCTAGTTTTATAATGACCCCCGAAATGCAGACTATCGTAGATTCGATATTTAATATTAAATATGAAGGCAAAACTAAAATGATGTTTTTTAGGAGCCAAATAACAGTTTTGCTATCGCATTTTTTTGGTCAATTAGCCACTTTAAAAACTCAGAGTATAAAATCTCCTGAACGCAAAAAACTTAATTTAGCTAAAGATATTCTACTAGAAAATATTGATAATCCACCCTCTTTAAGTGATATATCTAAGCAGATTGGTTTAAATACTTTTAAACTAAAGAAAGAGTTTAAAGCTTTTTTTGGTGTTCCCGTGTTTAAGTATCTTCAAAACGAACGCCTAACAATAGCTCATAAAATGATTCGTAATCAAAGGTCTACAGTACAGGAAGCTGCTTGGCATGTTGGTTATGACAGCTTGAGCTCATTTTCTAATGCTTTTGAGAAAAAATTTGGATATAGACCTAGCCAAATTAAATAATATAAAAATCTCATTATTGAGAAATTGCTTCTTTTCGAACAAATTATAATCCTTTTCAAATAAGTTCCTATTTTATTGTCACGATACATTTGTCTTATAATTAAAACTTATTAAGACATGAAAACAAAACGAGCAATTTTAACAGGAGTTGCAATTTGGATAATTGCTGTTTTACTCTATTCACTTTCTCATTCTATAACCCTAATTAAAGATGCGTCAATACAAGCAAATACAGTGCTTTTTATAGCTGTAATGCCCTTAGTATGGCTAGGTTCTAAATATTATTATAAGAAAGATAATAAAACACATGGCATTAGGGTTGGGCAGACTATGCTACTTACAAGTGTTGTTTTAGATGCTATTATTACTGTGCCCTTAGTTGAAATTCCGAATGGAGGTAATCATTATAGCTTTTTTACTGCACTTGAATTTTGGATTATAGCATTAGAGTTTCTAGTGGTTGCAGCTCTGTATTATTATGCTAAAGTTTATCCTAAGTTAAACACTTTAAAAAAGTAGCACGATGGAAATTACATTACAAAACATTGTATTTACAAGCCTAATATTGCTCACGGGGCTTTCTGCTGGATTATGCTTTACTTGGACCAATAGCATAACAACAGGATTGGCGCGATTAGACAATTTCGGCTATTTAAGTGCCTTTCAACAAATGAATAGAAGTATCTTAAATCGAACATTCTTTGTGGTATTCTTTGGTCCAGTAGTATTGAATATTATAAATCTCTTCTTATTTAAATCAGCAACCAACCAAATCATATGGCTTCTAGTAATTGCAACTATACTCTATGTTTTTGGAGTGGCACTCGTTACCATTTTTGGTAATGTGCCTTTAAATGAAATGTTGGATAAAACAATTTTAAGGAACATTAGTTCAGAAGAGTTAAACATTTTACGTGCTGATTTTGAAATTAAATGGAATGCGCTTCATCTAATAAGAACACTTAGCTCTTGTTTGTCATTTCTATTATTAATTATAAGTCTTTTTAATAAAAATTAATCAAAAAATAATCATGAAAGAAAATATTTTAGTCATTGGTGGCACAGGAAAAACTGGCCGAAAAGTAGTAAACAAATTAATTAAAAAAGGACACAACGTAAGAATTGGTTCTCGATCTGCATCACCTGCCTTTGATTGGCATAAACCAGAAGGTTGGTCATTTGCACTACAGGGAATGGACAAGGTTTATATAACATTCCAGCCAGACTTAGCCGTTCCAGGTGCTTTAGAAGCTATCGAAGCTTTAACTAAGTGCGCTAAAAATGCTAATATTAAAAAACTAGTATTGCTATCGGGTAAAGGAGAAAGAGAGGCCGAAATGTGCGAGCAGCTGGTTATTCATTCTGGAATTGATTATACGATTGTTCGTGCAAGTTGGTTTAATCAAAATTTTAGTGAGAGTTTCTTTTTAGAGCCTATACAAAAAGGTCATGTCGCTTTACCTCAATCAGCTATAAAAGTACCTTACGTAGATACGGATGATATTTCTGATGTAGCTGTAGCGGTACTTTTAAATGACAAGCATACCGGTAAAATCTATCAATTAACCGGGCCAAGGAGACTCACATTTAAAGAGGTAATAGCGGCAATTTCTAAAGAAACTGAAAGAGATATCACATTTACCCCAATTACAATATCCGCCTATACTAATATTATGAAACAACAAGACGTACCCGATAATTATATTTGGTTAATAGAATACTTATTTACCGAAGTTTTGGGCAATCCTAATAATTCAGAAATCACCAATGACATTGAGTATATACTTGGTAGAAAACCAAAGGACATTTCTGATTATATAAGAGAGACAGCAACTACAGGCATTTGGAATTTATAAATCATTAACGACTCCATCAAAAAACGAACATTAATATATAATAAAATAAATCTATGCCACATTTTGTAATCGATTGTTCAGAACATGTTATTAGCATAAATTCTCCCATTAATATTATTCAAAAAGTCTATGAAACTGCTGATGCCAGTAGTCTTTTTGATAAAGGTGATATAAAAGTAAGACTTAACCCTTACAAACATTATACAATTGGCAATACTACAGACGATTTTCTTCATGTTTTTGCTAATATTATGGAGGGAAGAACTACCAATCAAAAAGCAATACTTTCTAAATCAATTATAGTAGCACTGAAATCATTGTTACCAAATGTTCCAATTATTTCTATGAATGTCAGGGATTTTGAGAAATCTACTTATTGTAATAAATCCATGGTTTAAATTATTGATGAGTACATGAAATAATCAAACTTTTTACTCATTTAATCTTTTTTTGAAATCTTTACTAGCTCATGTAATGTTTGTCATAATACGATTAGTGTAAAGTACTTTCAAACAACATACTGTTTATGTGTGCGTTATGAATAGGATAACCTAAAAGCTCATAGCTATTTAGAAGCCAATTTCACTAAAATCATTGCCACATGAAAAGAGGAATTCGTTTTTTAATAATTTTTACTACATGCTTTAACTACTTATATTCTCAAGGTATTGAGGAACTTCCGCTATTCAATATATCACAACTTACATATGAAGGTGCTTTCCGTATATCAGCAAATGAGAACGGTGTATCTAATTTAAATTATTCAGAAGGTCCTATTGCATATAATTATGAAAACAATTCACTTTTTATAGTAGGGCACAACCACCAACAGGCCATTGCAGAATATACGATACCAGAAATTGTAAAAAGTGAAGTACTTTCAGAATTGAATATGGTAAATAACCCTATTCAAGTTTTTAGCCAAGTACTATCCAAAACTACCGATGGCAACCCAGAGGGTATTAATACTATAGGGGGGCTTTCTTATGTTAATCATGAGGGGCAAGGAAAACTAATTATCAACGCCTATGAGTACTAAGATGCCCCAGCTGATAATACAGTCTCGACACTTATTATAAACGAGGCAAATAAAATAGAATCCTCTTCAGTAGACGGTTATTTGAGTTTTGAAGGGGGAGCTGGGCATACTTCTGGTTGGATATCTCCCATCCCTGAAGTATGGCAAGATATCTTGGAAGGCACACATATTACTGGTCAGTCGAGCGGCATACCTATAATTTCACGAACAAGTGTTGGTCCTTCAGCTTTTTCCTTTAAAATGAACACCTTGCTCAATGCAGATAACACAATACAGACGAACACTTTATTAGATTTTAGTTTATCAAACCCATTGAACAAAGACCTTAGTAATGATTCAAGGTCCAATAATATCTGGACACACCTTTCAAGAGCAACCTACGGTTTTATCGTCCCCGGAACAAGAACCTATTTAACGCTAGGGAAAAGTGGCGGGCACGTAAGTGGGGTTTGTTATAAATGTACGCAAGATAATGGCAATTTATGCGGTGGATATTGTACACCTGAAGCCGCTGACAACTATCAATATTATTGGCTTTGGGATATGAATGATTTGGTTGCCGTAAAAAACGGAAACCTATTAGCATATGAAGTGAGGCCATACGATTTTGGAAAATTTAAAACACCATTTCAGTCCAACGGCTCAAAAGGAATTGGTGGAGCTAGTTTTGACCCCAGTACCGGAAATCTCTATGTTTCTATTCAAAAAGGGGACACCGAACAAGGAACCTATGCAAGACCGCCTGTAATTGCTGTTTACAATATCAATGGTGAAGTACTAATAGAAAATATGCCTATAGGCCACATGGATATTAGAATGTATCCTAATCCTACCTCAGATATTGTATATATTGAAGGCATTGATTCTAAATCATACATTCAAATAATTGATTTGAACGGAAAAATCATCAAGAGGGTGGAGACTGACGAAACTACCTTCGAACTTAATATGAGTAGTCTTTCTGCAGGAATGTACATAGTTTCTTTACAACATTTAGCTTCGGGTGATATATACATGGAAAAAATTGTTAAGCATAAATAAAGAGCTTTTAAATAAGTACTATTATCAAAAAATTCTTTTTTATAATTTTCAAAGAAATCAACTTATGAAGTATTACGATGTGGGGTCTTTAAAAAATATCATTTGAATACCAGAAACATGAGGTGCACGTTCTTTTACATTTTTAAAGGTCTACTTTAGCTATTTTTATGTCGATTTATTTTTTTAGAAGAGGATATATGATTTACCGAAAAGATTACACCATGCCTAAATGCATTGAACTTCAATCATAATATTTGATAAATAATCAAAAAAAACCTCGGCAAAAATACCGAGGTTTATAATTATACTTAACTATAAAGCCTTTATTCCTTTACTACTTTAAAGGCTTGCTCTAATCCGTTTTGTAGTACTCTAATAATATATATGCCATTAGGATATGCAGAAAGGTCTAATTCTGGTTCAGTTTGATTACTTTCTAAAGAAATAAGCACATCGCTCGCAAAATCGAATACCGTAATGTTTTTAATACCAGAGGACAAGCCTGATATTTTAAACCTTCCGACAGTTGGATTAGGATAAGCAAATGCCTGTGCACCTTCTACAATTGAAGATTCTTCTTTAGCACTCAAATTATCAGTTTCATTAACAACAATATGATTTTCATACATAGTGAATATTTGTTCTTCCGTTAGTGCTTTGTTAAATAACCGCACATCATCCATATCCCCTTCAAAAAATTCTTCTCCCCAGCCAGACCATCCCAACCAAGCTTCATCCTTATCTTTTATGGTGCCAGATAATGATTCACTATGTACATTTTCACCATTTATATACCATTGCATAGTATCCCCATCATAGGTACAAGTAATCATTTGCCAGCTATTGTTTTGAATGTTTCCAGCACTAACAAGCTTTTTACCATTCTCATTTGTAGTTACCTTAAACGCCAATTTGTTTTGTTTAATGAACATCATAAACCCGCCAGATGTAGAACTACCAACAATACCTTGATACCCTCCTTCTGCGTTGCTAGGGTTTACCCAAGCCGATACAGATAATCCTGATTGTAAGTTATTATCAATATCAGGTAGACTAATTCGTTTGTCTAATCCGTCAAAATACACGGCACTCCCAATATGTCCATCTGTTTTATGTGTATCGAAGGTTAAGCCATTTTTAAGCCTTCCAACTAAGCCCTTATTGCTAACATCGTTGGCATTTATTCCATTTTGTTCATCAAGAGGCCAATGTCCAATCAATTCGTCTAATTCATTTTTCACTTTTTCTTCTTCTTCTTCTTCTTCTTCTTCTTCTTCTTCTTCTTCTTCTGGTATATCTACAACTTCAGTTACTAAGATTTCGATAGCATTTATAATAGGGTGTCTATTTCCACCATCAGAAGCCAGTGAAGAAAAATCGATATCTAATTGTCCATCTGTAACTGTAATAGTGTATGTTTTCGTTAATAAAGTTTCTGCACCAACTTCGGCAAAAACATCAAGATTATCTTCAACCAAGTTATCTTCCATGCGTACATCAAAAACCCTTAAGCCATCGCCACCATTACCACCTCCAGTAGCCCCGAACCAAAGTTCTGCAAAATGGAGCAGCACCGTATATTCGCCATCTTCTAAAGCGATATCGTAACTCATCTCTTGTGAACGACTGTATCTAAATGTTTTGTAAGGATCTTCGAGATTCGTCTGTGGTCTATTTAGTGTATTACCTGTATTAAAAAAAGTATCAGCTGAGAAAACATTTCCATCTTTCAGAATTTCATCACCGCCAGCGTTAATTCGGAGTGCAAAATTGTTCGTTGGCTCGTCAACAACTTCATCTATAATTTCATCACCGATATAAGCTTCTGATCGAATACGATATGCCCAACTATTTGATCGATCATTATTTGGTACTGAAGGAGGTTGAAGTATGCCATCATCGTCCGTTTCAATTTTACCTGCAGATGTCCACTTTCCGGTGGTCACATTCCACCATTCAAAAAGATAGGTTTTTAAGGATGTTAAGTTCGTTATTGTTGGCAGTGCTGCGGGGTTAAAACTTGAATCACTGGCAAAGAATCCCAATGCAAATTCTTCATCATCCGAAATAGCCAAGGTGTGTACAAAATCTTGGCTGTCACTTAAATGTGTATCTGCTGCTGGTATCAATCGACCATATTCGTGACCAGTATCTAAAATAAAGTTTTTTAGATTTCCCATCGCTTGAGAATCAAATCGTGTTAATGCATTGACCTGTGGGTCGTTCTTTGGCACAATTGTACCTCCATCCTCCAGGCTCCTATTTGTTGAAGCTGCTGCACCTGCATACCAAGCATCTCCCCAAGCATGCCCTGCAAGACCACCACTTAGTACGGATCCATACATCTGCATTTGTGCCATAGTGATATCATTTTTTCCTGGATTGATTTCATTATTTGAATGCAAACCCCAACCAGGATAAAATGGTTCCAAATTAAGGGCAGGTTGTTCCACATTATCATATATATCATTCAGCCATCGGTGCATTTTTTCATCTCTGCCAGAATTACTTACGTTTTGTAGGTCCAGGGCATTAGGTACGTCCTTTTGCCAATTAGTGAGAGAGCTGTTATAGGACATTGCGGTTCTAGGTTGACCATAAGGCATTTTGTAGTCACCAATCTTTTCATACAACTTACTATTCGCATGACTGACCAACTCCTGCCATTTAGGATAGACATTTCCGGAATTGGTATCATGGTGTACCCAACTAAAAATCATGTTATAACAACCATAACGAGCCCATAGGTAACGCACATAGTTGTAGAAGGCATCTTTTTCCGATGCATCTGTTCGAAACGGCCAACGTTCATGACGTCTAACAGATTCAAACAAAGTAACAAAACCTTCGTCTGACAAAAATTGCATTCGCTCATCGACCGATTGCCAATATTTAGGATTAATCATTTTATAGTCGACTTCTTCAAGATTATCGGTCACAGATTGTCCTTGCTTTTTCATTTCAAACGGCGTAGCTCCATCAGGACCTATTTTCTTACCCCATGTTTTAGTCGACCACAAACCAGTTTTAGTACCAGGTCTATCTAGGTTTCTATCCAAATTTTCCAGATAAGTATCATCAGGAAAACTAGCAATTACATTTAGACCATTAAACCCTTGGTTTTTTCTGGCCAAAATATAATTTTGAAAAGAGATTCCAGTAATATTATTTGCATTACTATAATCAAATACTTCGGTAAGTGCGGACCATGAAGTATCTGCAGTATAAAAATAGGGGGTACCATCGGTATATTCCAGAGTTCGTTTATTATCCGAAACCTTTATAAATCCATGATTATTAGCATTTGCGGTAACATCGGCTTCAGTGGCAGTAAAAGAACCTCCTTTATCAATAAAGGCAGGATCTAAATTCTGAACGGTTGCATTAATAATATTCCATGTCCAGTTTCCCGGAGAGGTAGCAACCAATCGAGCACGAAAAATGTTTTCTCCATCCCAAAATATTGGAATACGATATACCTCATTTGTTGACTCAGATTTTCTTAATTCAACCCAAACATCTACATCTAAGTAGGCATTATCATATTGTTGTTGAGTCTCGAATTCGACTTCAACAACTTCCATGACTTTGTAGTTGTTTTCCTGAGCAAAAATTGCAGTACTACTACAGCTAAAAAATAGCACAGTTAGGATTAGTTTAAATGGTAAGATTTGATTTTTAAAATAAGGCGCCTTTTTTTCTACTTCAAATAGTGAAATCATTCGATTCGGGGGGTTTATTAAATAGGTTAGTAATACCTACGATAAAAGCGTTGTAATAAGATTCGGACAAATATTGATTTGTTGTCAGTTGTCACTTTTTGTATGTGAAACGTCGATAAAGTGTTGTGTAATTCTGTTAAAAGGTAAGAGGCGAGATATCATATTAAACTGAAAGCCTATTAATTTCTTAGCGAGGTAAAACAGACGATTATTCAAACTATTAATTAGATTAGGGGTAAGAACTTTGCAAATTAGAAACAAGAGCAGTTCTCTTTATTCGTAAAAAGCACAACAAAATAAGGACTAATCATTATAATTTAATAATCCAAAAAAAGGTAAAAATCTATTGAAATAGAAAATCTTTGATTGGTCCGTCATGATAGGGGCCATTACCCTTATAAATAAGCTCTTGTCCTTCAGTAACTAATAGCGGGTCTTTATGATTTTTGATTACTTTTTGGAGATACTCGTCATAATCACTAATGCCCTTATAATTAACAAGTTCGGTAGAAGAAACTTTCAACGAGTTGCTTTCATATAAGCCTAGAAGGTTTGATGACTCCACTTCAACTGGTAATTGTGGGAGCGTAATACTTTGAGTTGTTTTGCTATTGAAAGTAATATCCCAAAGGTAATTTTGAGGTGTAGGCACAGTTTGGTTGTTAAAAACGCGTATTCTACCTAATATATGCGCTGTACCAGTAAATGTTAAGTCAACTGTATTATTGGCATACTCAAAGTCAATTGTATTATTAGGGATGGTATAACTTTCCTTTGGTATACCTACACCCGCAGCGTAGAAATTATCAAATGTTATCCAATATCTGTAATCATAAAAATTGGAGTTCAGCGCATAATTTAATTGATCCCCTGCCGATACAGTCTGACTCATATTATAAATTAAGCTAAAATTATTGATTTCAATATCGTTAGCATTCCAATAGCCATATATATTCATAAATGCCGCGTCATTTTTAAAATTTTGAGACGAGTTTATTAAAACACTACGAGACTCTAATCCTTCAGTACTAAAATCAGCTTTATCGAGCACAAAATCATTGGATATTGGTGGTGTTAAGACCAAATATTGGTAATTATTGAACATTCCTGAATTGTTATATCCGTACAAATAGAAAATCTCTGATTCGTGTACATTACCATCGATATCATCGATAGTAAAAACGCTAAATATTCCTGAAGTAGGGTCAAATTGCAAGCGGTAATCCGAAAAATAGGGTTCGTTACCATTACCAGACCATACAAATTCATTTTCTTCAAAACCTTTTGATGGGTAAGTCTTAGTTTCACCTTCAATACCGCGAAAGGGTTTAGTTAAATTAATAACGCCAAGATTGTTTCTAGTAAGGTTTGCATGCGTAAACAGACTAGTCGCATAGCCATTATCCGTTAAAACAAAGGTTAGCATGAATTCTTCATCAACGCCAAATTCTTCGGGTGAACTTAAGGTCACCATTACATCCGCATTTGTAAATGTTTTGGTCGATATAAGACTACCATCCATCTTTGAGGCAAAGGCTACCGCATTTATTATGTATTGATTAACCATATTATCTGGAAGGTTGATGGCAATAAGTCTACGATGAACATCAAAATTCAATTCCTTCGTACTCGTCTTTCCATCTTCATCTTTCAATACCACTTTTAATACGTGTGATCCTGCACTATAATTTTCCGGGTTAAAATCTACGGAAATATCGTTAGTATTTTGAGCAGTAAAAATAGATTGGGAATCAATAAAAACTTCAACCGAGCCACCCATACTGTTAATTGAAGCATTAATTTTTATGGCTTCATCAATAATTTGACCATCTAATAATGTAGAGACCATAATAATTCCATCAATTTCTGAGATGTCAGATGTTGAATCCTTATCGCAAGAAAAGACTATAAAAAACACTAAAAACAATGAAAATATTCTAGATTGACTAATAATCATAATATGGTTTTTAGCAACGTATTCGTTATTTTTCAAACGTCTTATAGGGCTTCATATTGCATAATTTGTTAATGAATCCGGTTGAATCGTAGGCATAAGGTAAACATTGTAAGAGGAGAAGAGTACAATATCGGCCACAATGTATAGAACCAAAATAATAACAATAAAACTACCGAACTGGTAAATGGCACCCGTTCCACTGAATCCAAAACCGCTATATATAAATACCCACTATTGGGTATTTTATAATTACAGATCAACAAGTATCTTTATACAACCAAAACCAAACTAGATGTTCCTCCTCAAAAGAAGTATTCCTTTTCTTATTCTCATGTTGATTGTAAGCTGTAGCAAAGAAGAAGGCACCAAAACCACAACCGTTATTCCAGAAGAAAAAATTCAACCAGAAAATACTGGTCCTATTGTTCACAATCAAGTTTTTACACTAAGTGAGAATCCAATTATTGGAACTTCTATTGGAGCTGTACTAGCTTCTGACCAAGAAGCGGATCCATTAACTTTTACAATTGATTCTGAACAATACCTAACTATAAATGCGACATCTGGAGAACTACAGGTCAGTCAAGATACTACCTTGTTTGATTTTGAAACCGTACAAGAACTTGAATTTGAAATTACGGTTTCTGATGCAGAATTTGAAAATACTGCTACCATAACCTTAAATATTGCAGATGAAGAAGATGGACCTTTAACCAATTACCAAAAAGAAGTTATCTATCAATTTAAATACATGCTTTTATATTATGAAAGCCAAGATCCTGAATCTTATTATGAGAGTATTTATAAAAGAGAAGGCGGATTACAACTGTTTTTAGATGGTAATGTTACGGACGATTTTAAGCAAAATGTAGCAGCAACATTGGAAACTTACAACGCTCTTTTTACTGATGGAATGGAAATTGCAATAGTAAGTACATTAGAAGAAGCAAACATACATGTTTACCATGGCCCTGTAGAAGATATAAAGGATTTATGGCCATTTCATTATGACTATATTGTAAGTAATGGGTTTGATGGATATGCAGCAGGGTACCAATTAGAAAACGGAGATTATAAAAATACGCTTTGGGTAAACTCAACAAATACCGTTTTATTCTCTCATGAATTAGGTCATTTATTGGCATTAAGTCATTCAGATTTATGTTATGAGCCAAAAAGAAGTATGATGTGTGCTAGTTCACTCCCCGATGAACCGTTATCGCTAGATTATGATATACTACGTTATTTATACCATCCAGATGTTTATGTAGGAATGCCAGCTTCTGAAATAGATGAAGTATTAACTGATATAATGCTAAATATACCATCTTCAAAAACGCAGAAGGTTTTCAAAACAAAGCCTGAGGAAAACTACATGAAAAATCTGATGACTTATTAATCAACTTGGAATAAAATGCATTTTACAAATGAGGAGAATTCTAAAAAAAATACGGCAATTAGTAACTCTAAAAACACTTAAAGTTCAAAGCCACAGACAAGTTTATACATCAGGAATGAATAACTCAATCTTTATTGCAATTTCATCGTAACTATTTTTTTAAAACTTTTTTAAGTGTTTCAATTTCAATGTTATTCAACTTAATAACATATAGTCCTGCTTGTAAACGGGAAATATCAACTTCCAATGGTTCCGCAGAAAGCAGTTCATTTGCTTTTATAGTAATAACTTTCTTTCCGGTAAGGTCATAAATATTTATATCAAATACGGAGGTAATATCTTTATTCGATTTAATATAAAATTTATTACTGGTCGGGTTCGGATGAATGGTGATTTCACTTTCGTTAAAAACAGGATCTTCCTCGAAATTTTGTTCAATATTTATAGTTTTTGATATAGCATCGGCTGTAATGTTAATAGTTGCTAGGCGTATTTCCTGGCTAAGATTTTCGTCATAATTTACGGTCAGGGTATTCTCATCAGTCTTAACCACCGTTAACCAATCTGAACTTTCACTCACATTCCAATCCACATTTGAAGCAACGCTATAAGTTTCAGAACCTGCTTCTGCAGCTACTGATAGGGTTTCCGGGGTAACTATTAAACTTGGTGTTGTACCGTTTTGTGTTACTAATATTTCATTGTTAAGTTCACCACCCGAAATTGATATTGTTGCTGTCCTATTTGCTGCGATTATATTTTCATCATACGTTACTGTTATAGTAGTATTATCCGTTTTAACCGCATCCAGCCAATCAGAACTTTCACTCATACTCCAATCTATATTTGAGGAAACGTTGAAGGTGATTGTTCCCGAATTAGCATCAACGTTCTGGGTTTCTGGACTTATGACAAGACTATTCGGCACCTCTGAAAGAGCCTCAATTTGCCAAACTCCACGTCCCCAGGTTCCTGCAGTCAGTAGTCCATCATTACCATTATATTTTAATGAATAAACAATAGTAGTCGGTAAAGTTTCAAGACAATAAGGTTGCCATGCGGTACTTAAATTACTTATAAAGTAATAGACTCCTATATCGGTTCCCGCATAAATAACATCTGAATCATCTAGTTTTTGATAAGCCAAAGTGTTTACCGGTGTATTGGGCAATCCTTCAGACATATTTATCCAATTTTGCCCTCCATCATTAGAGTAAAATGTTTTCTCATTAGCGGTGTACCCTCCACTAGCCAACCAAACTTTATCGGTTTCGTTATCGCTCATTACTACGCTTGTCAATTTATTTTCAATCTCCGGAAAAGCATCTGAAATATCAGTAAAAGTAGGTTGAGCATTAAGTAAATTCTCAGACTTTACTATTAAATTCCAATTATTACCATTTGCAGAAACGCCATAAAAAGAATTCTTATTAGTTTCAGATACGTCGAAGCCTACCCAACGGGTATATCCGTCACTAAACTGACCATTACTTAAATTTTGCCAAATAAAATTAAAATCTTGGTCTATTAAAATTCTTTTTATATCAAAACCATCTGCTAATAGCAAAACATCAGTGTCTAATCCGTTTTCCGAATACGAATCATATACCAGCATAGGGCCACTACCAGTGTTTTTCGGTTCAATTTTTTTCAATTCGTTAGGGTTCGTGTTTGCACCACCTACATATCGATAATTCATATTAAAATACACACGATCAAACAATTTTGAAGCAGCAACATAAAAAGCATCACCAATAGCAATAACTTCTTCATTCCCGTTATTCACATAAGAGAACCCATTATCTTGGGTGCCTAGAAGTATTTTTCTTGAATCATTACTATCCGTATCAACCTCATAAATTTGTTTAATCAGCATCCCATTAGATATATCTTGCCAGTTTTCATAGTCGGTAGTTACATCGAGACCTCCATCATTACAGCTAAATAGTTTTCCGTTAATAAGATATAAACCCCTAACATCTACATGGGCATTTTGACTATCAATGGCCTCTAAATTACCCGTATTTGAATTATACTTATGTGTATAGAAACTTCCGGTAAAAATATCATTCTCATTAGTTGGAGAGACAACAATTTCAGCCATCCCATTTTTTTGATTTAAAAAATAAGGATCAGGCATATCATCTTCAAATAAAGAAAATGTTTGTCCCTTATCGGTTGACTTGTAAATTCCACTAAATTTAGAATTATCGGTGCCATGAGGCTCCATACTTAAATAGTACACCACATTTGGATTAGCGGGTGTAACAGCGATTCCGGTTTGTGCACCACTGGTTATAGTTCCTCCAGGCATAGTTGAAGCATTCCATGAATTTCCACCATCAATAGATCTATGAAATATTTCATCACGCTCTACAACATACAACGTTTCACTATCATCGGGGCAAACTTCTAAGTCATAAAAACCATAATTATTAGTATTACTAATATTTAATTTAGTCCATGAGTTGCCACCATCTTGCGTCTTGTAAATTGATGTCCAAAAAACCGCATACAGAATTTCTGAATTCACTGGATCCATAACCAATTTTCTTGCCGAGGGATAATTTACGGTCTCATCAAATTGCAAACTAAGGGGAGACCATGTTGCCCCACTATCGTTTGTAACATAAATACCTGTACTATGATATTGATTACCCCATCCTCCGTCACCAACAAGAACATAGATTTTTCGACTATTAACTGGAGAATTAGGATCTATTACGATACTGGTTGTTCCTAGCGTTGGCAAATTATCGGTTAGTGGAGCCCAGTTTAAACCACCATCTATGGTTTTCCAAACCCCACCCGTATTAGCTCCTGCGTAAATAATATCTGGATTGGAAGGATCTACGGCAACACAATCAACTCTACCACGCTCTTTTGGCGCTTCATGTATAATGTTCTCCCATTGTAGTTCAGCACCATTCTTAGCAGATTTTAATGCGTTCTTATTAGCCTTCTTTAACTTTATATTTTGTTCTAAAGCGGCCTCAAAATTAAGTTGACCAATGTTTGCAATTTCACCATTCGCATCCAATCTATTTTCAGCAAATGTTCTCCAACGCATATATTTCTTATAATCTTTTCGTTCCTGCTTTGCTGACGTCGAATAATAGGCATCAATTTCGTTTACTAAAGATTGAAAATTATTTGATTTTGATACTTCAATGATGCTTTTATAAGTTTTGCTCGGTTTTTCATTAGCTTTTTGAGCATTCAATCCAGACAAAAATATAAGTGAAATTAAAAGAAAAACGTGCTTCATTAGGGGTGAATTATTTACTTGGTAAATATAAATAAATAGCGCTATTTGGGACTAACAATACTAGGATTATACTAAGATTTAAGTAGTATTTAGTTGTATATCCCAAATAAAAAAAGCTATAAGTGGGTATAGCATGAATGGTTAAGAAATTAAATTGAAAACACTGAAAAATATAAAAGCGTTATTTAATTTTGCATTTCATTTACGTAAATAAATTCTAAAACTTGTTAGAAAAAAGACAACAGTTACCTCAAAACCAATCTATAGATGAAGACCATTTCATTTACTGTTTAGAAGGGGTTGCCGAAATAGAAACGGACAAGGTAACTGAAGCACAAAAGGACTTAGAACAACTAGCCATGAACTATGGAATAGCAAGTATTTACAAAACTTGCGACACCATTGAAAGCTTAGAAGCTAGTTTAAACACCTTAGTATTAGATGATCATAATTTTAAAGACTATGAAATTATCTATTTGGTGATGTCTGGTGAAGCAAATAGTATTTGTTTAAATGACTATTACTATAGTTTACAAGAAATTGCCGAAATTTTCGAAGGAAGTTTAAAAGGCAAGATTTTACATTTTTCGAATGCAAAAATTCTAGATTTAGAAGAAGAAGAAGCGCAATACTTTTTAGATATCACCGGTGCAAAAGCCGTTTCTGGATACGGCAATACATTTAACGGAATAAGCAGTGCTAATCTTGATAAAGCTTTCTTTAATTTGTTTAAAGAAGATGATGATATGTTAGCTGTTGTGGAGGAGCTACACCAAAGACATTACAGTGCTTGCAAACTACTTGATTTTAGATTGTATTATTAATTATAAGGGGAAAATTAAAATACTTATGTTGACAAACCATTTTGAATTTACATTCGCTGCCTTTAGATAAAGCAATGGGAGCGAAGTAGAGAATTTTAAGAATATGTTTAGTTTATTGTATAATGTATCGGCTTAAACGAACCGCCATTACTATCTTCAGCCGAACAGGCAGTTAAACACACCAATACATCCATTTCAGCCCTAAATGTTACATAATCACCAGATTTTGACGTCGGTGGTTCTACTGAAATCCGACCATCCCTATCAAATTGTACATTCATAAAAACATTGAAGGCTGTTGGTATGTCATCCATACTAATACCATACGGGGCTAGATTGGTATATAAATTATGCAAACAACTTGGATGATCACCCTGATGATTATAAAGTATCTTAAAAGTTTCTATACTACAAGGTGCAAGCAGAAAATCGTTTCTACCGTTTGTATCTTCAAGTAAATACATCATTTTTTTAGAACGATTACTCCATAAATAATGTCCTTTTGTAATTAAGAGTGTCGATTCAAAATCTAGGGTCTTTCCAGAACTTAATTTTTCATTAAGATCCTTACGATTAAAAAGTACCATATCACTTACTTGTTCTCCTTTGGGGTCAATTACGGTTAACAAATCACCTTTCTTTAGTGTAAAAGCACTTCCACTTTGTGGTGGTATAACATGAGGTAAATTCATTACGATTGTGTTTTAGAAAGAAACGGACATTTCCAAGCGTCACCAACATGTCTTCCGCTATATTGTTTGGCTTCTGTATCATTCCCATAATCCTTTAATACAGGATTAATACTACCCTGAAACTTCTTATCACGTTTTCGAATTCGTTTTTTCACGCGCTTATAGGTACCCATGTCTCGTAGCAATTCAAATTGACTATGCAAATTAAATATGATAGTTGTATAAGGGCTTTGTCGCGCTTTTCGACTACTTTTCGGGTGTAAGCCTACCACATAAAAAGCCTTGCCTTTAAGACTAAAACTAAATTTTGGACTATTAGGATTATCACTCACAGCACTATCCCAAACACAATCATCAAAATCGTGCAAGATTTGAAGCATCTTCCACAAGCCTTTTTCAAATGCCAATTCAGATTCAAAATTTGTATTTGGAAAAACAGCTAAAAAGCTTTCAAATTGATTACTCTCAAAATCATACTGTGCAATATAACCCTCCAAATCATTCAGAAGTTTAATAGCGCTATCCGCATCAAAGTCATCATAAATATTCAAATGATAGTTCTCCATCTTAAATAATGACTTGGCCATCACACATGGATGCTTTTGCTTCAGTACAAAATCTTTAAAGTCTTGTTCTATCTTGTCTAGTTGTTCTAAAGTATCAATTGATGCAGTGGATGTCATATAAATTGTTATTGTAAATTGATAAATACACTCATTTCAAACAGTATTTTAACCATTGAAAATACTCAAAGCTATAGCACGATTTCAATTTCAAATAACTCAAATAAATTATTTTTTAACTCATTTCGGAAGATATCGTTCTTATAATAAATGAGTTAAGGTTTCTTCTTAATGAATCAATATTTCAGCAGTCCTTTAATTAGTTTTGATACGAATCAATACTTTAACATCATGACCATTCAAGAAATACTTTGGCTTGTACTATCCGTTTTCGGAATTTTTACAATAATAATTGTGATAACACGTGTGTTCGGATTAAGAACTTTTGCTAAAATGTCTAGCTTCGATTTTGCATCTACTATTGCTATAGGATCCATTTTAGCGTCGATTATTCTAAATAGCGATTTTTCATTACTAAAAGGTGGTATTGCGCTATTGGCAATCATAGGCTTTCAAACGCTTTTTTCATATTTGGTTCGAAATTTTAAAGCTTTCCAGCAATTATTTACAAACAAACCACAAGTCGTTATGTGGAATGGCGAAATTCTCTACAAAAAACTTAAAAAATGTAATGTCGGTGAAGACGATTTATTAGCCAAACTGAGAGAAGCCAATGTGCATAATTTCGATGAAGTTAAAGCAGTGATTTTTGAAAGTACTGGTGATGTATCTGTTATTCATAATAGTGAAAACAAATCAATTGCGGATGCAATTTTAAAAGATGTTAGTATATAAAATCGTTAAAAAACCACCTTCTTAAACATTAAAATTCTCATAGTTTTTCCAAAAAATAATGAGTCCGTTTGAAGCTATAACAGCTTCAATACTTCATAAATTGTTTTTTTCAAACACCTTCTCAGCAAGCATTCTGCTTCATAAAATGCTTGTTTTGAGGCTCTTCTATACTTTTCTATTTTTTCATTCGTGCAACTGTTTAAAATTCCACTGGTCTTTAGTTGTGTAATTTAAACATATAACAATGAAAAGAATATCCTTAAAAATGACAAAACAGAATCGATTACGGTTCTTCACCAATGTAATGCTAATTGCATTTTTATCCATCATTTCGTACTCCTGTTCCAATGACGACAACCAGCTTCCAATCAAGGAAGAAGAGACTCCTGAACCGATAACCGAAATATCAGAAGAAATTAAAGATTTAATTTATTTTAAAGGAGATGAAAAAGCACCAACAGTTTTAATTAATATTCCTGGTGGTCCTAGTACAGAATTCAATACAGAAATAGCAGAATTAATACCCCAATTGTTTAATACTACAGAAATTTTAAACATTGCTGTTCACCAAGCGCAAACCCTAGATTCTACAATAGTAAAAAATAATGATATCACCTTAGACCAAGCAGTTACTATTAATACCGAAAGTTTAGAAATTCTTAATCAGGTAGTTTCATATTTCAAAGGGCAGGGCAGAACTGTTTATGTTTTAGGCTTTTCATTTGGTGCATTTGTAACACAAGAACTTATTGCAAAAAAGGGAATAGCTAGTGCTGATAAATATCTCATTATGACTGGTCGATTAGATATAAATGAAGATTTGTGGCAAGCATCTGCAGCGGGAATTGAAGGAGGGTTTGAGAACGGCACAACTCCCGTGATAGCTGCAGAACCAGATCCTGATGTAAAAGAAAGAAACCTTCTCAGAATAAGTGCAGGATTGGGAAAAAACAGGTACACGCAACTTTTAAATACCATTGAAGACTTATCTAACGTAACCTATATTTATGGAACCACAGACGAAGCTGTTGGTAGTCTTACTGATGAAGAAGTTCAGTTTTTAGAATCGAAAAATACGAATATAATTAAGGGTTCAGGAAATCATACTACCACTTTGGAAAATTTCATAGTACAGGGTCTTGAAGACACATTTGGCTTAGAACCACTACAATAAATCAAACAACTCAATTCAAAAACATGAAAATACATACACTAATGTTACTTCTTGCCTGCGCAATAAATTTGCACGGCCAAAGTAAGGTTGACGGAACTTCCTTTTTAAATCGAACAGAATTTAAAGTCGGGTATTATGGGGACATATTTTATGAAAACGGACTTAATTTGGGTGCTGAGTATTTATGGAAAGAAAAGCTAAAGGTTAAAGAAAAAAGGAAAGGTCCTAAAACAATTACCCATCAACTTTTATTAAACGGAAGCGTAGGCTATTCAACAAACTTCACTACTAAAACAGATAATGGATTGCATACCTATTACGGGCTAATATGGCGGAGAACAAGTCCGAAAAGATGGCAATTCAATCTAGAGGTAAATCCATTAGGATATTATCGCTCATTTCTTCCTGAAACCTTTGAGGTAAAAGATACTAAAGTCTCTAAAGTTAAGCTTCCCGGTAGAAGTTATTACGCACCATCTATTGGTGTGGGAATTGGTAGGCAGCGCAGTGGAGAAAGGCGTTCGGGTTGGTATCTCAATCTAAACTATACCTTAAGAACACCGTATAATGCTGGTGTATTAGGTGGATATTCAATTCAATATGGACATCGTTTTAATTTTAAAAAGAAGTAATCATGCAAAAAATTATAAAAAGTAAGTTACAAATTGTAGCCATCTTAGTATTAGTGCTAAGTATGAATTCATGCGCTAAAGAAAATTTAGATATAAATGAACTCAATGAAACCATTTTTGTGCGGCATAAAAAGGCTGACATGCCCGCCTATATTCATGGTAATGCTTCTGATAAGGTATTCCTCATCATTTTACATGGTGGGCCAGGTGGAAATGGATTATGGTATAGATTGAATACCATAAGAACCGACATTGAAAAAAACAACGCAGTTGTGTATTTTGATCAAAGAGGACATAACAATGCCCAAGGTAATTATTCCGAAAAGGAGGTTAGTGTTGCAATAATGGCTGAAGATATCGTGGCTTTGGCAAAGGTAATTAAGAAGAAATACGGTGAAGACTCGAAAGTATTTTTAATGGGCCATAGTTGGGGAGGCACACTTGGGACTGCGACCTTATTAAAAAACCAAGAAGAATTCTCTGGATGGATAGATGTTGCAGGTGTACATGACCCCAAAGGGCTCTACGAAGAAAATAAGATATCTTTAAACTCCATTGCCAATGAGCAAATAGCTTTAGAAAATAGTGTTGCACATTGGAAGAATGTACTAGATCTAGTGCAAAATTCTGGTCCAATTAATACTATTGAAGCCTCTGGCAAGCTGAATGGAGCTGCACATGAAGGAGAAGGGAAACTTTTGGAGGATAAAGTTATCAATGAAGCAGTAGCTGATTATGGTGATGATGTGCCATCAGATGACTTTTCAAAAGTGACATGGAATAGCAATAAAATACATGACATATTAGTGATAGAACAAGGGCTTTTTCAGCAGGTGTCATATACAGATAGATTATCCGAAATAACACTCCCATCAATAGTATTATGGGGTAAATATGATTTGGTGGTTCCCACAGCATTAGCACAAGAAGCTTTTAATAATTTAGGATCTAATGATAAAGAGCTCTTTATTTTTCAGAAATCGGCGCATAACCTTATGTTGAATGAGCCCCAACTTTTTGCAGACAAGGTTATTGAATTCATTAATAGGCATTAATAATTCATTTCCTAGGCTTTTGGCATCCAATAGCATTCGAACAAATAAAGTACAGGTGATTCATACTAATTTCTACGTAAGCGCCCCTTATGATGACTATCTGTAGGGGCGTTTACAAATTTATTTCTGTTATTCTTCGAATTTATAATTAGTTTAAAAAAATAGAAAACTGTTAAATAAACATCCACCTGTAACGAAAAGGTAAATTTGGACTGGCTTATAATGAGAACCGACGGCAGGAGGGAAAGCAATGTGTATGAAATGAGGTTACTCTAAACTACCTGAACCAAAATTATACTTTTTTGGATCAAATGAATACTCCACTGATTTAATCATAGCGTAGTTTTGAAGTATTAATAATCAAAACATATATCATGAAGACAATTAAACTAATGCTAATCCTAGTGTTTTTTTCTACAAATTATGCACTAAGTCAACAAAATGAATTAACAACTAAAAAGAATGAAATTATGAAAACTTATGTAATTGAACGTAATATTCCAGGAGCTGGTGACTTAACAGCCGAACAACTTAAAAGTATTTCTCAAACATCATGTACGGTGCTAAAAGAAATGGGACCGAAAATTGAATGGCTGCATAGTTATGTTACGGGTGAAAAAGTTTATTGTGTTTATAAAGCTGAGAATAAAGAATTGATAGAAGATCATGCCAAAAAAGGAGGTTTTCCAGCTAATTTTATAAGTGAAGTTGCCACAGTAATAAGTCCCGAAACGGCCGAGCTTTAAGTGATAACATCTCTTAGACAAGAAGTTGACTGCTAAAAGAAAACTTATTGTACTCTGAAATTGAGTATATTACAAAAAAGAATGGTATGCCAATATTTATGGATTTACATGATTTACCTGAAGGTATAACGGCTAAAGATATTGCTGAAATGCATCAGGAAGATTTGAAAATTGAACACACTTATAATTGCCGCGGGTTAACCTATTGGTGTGATGAGAGAAGGCGAACGGCATTTTGTTTAATGGAAGCTCCTAATGAACAGGCAGTAATAGATTTGCACCAAAAAGCACATGGTGCAATACCACAGCGCATTCTTGAAGTAAACGAAGCCATTGTTGAATCTTTTTTAGGCAGAATAGAAGACCCGGTAAAATCAAAGAATACCAGGCTCAATATTATAAACGACCCAGCTTTTAGAACCTTAATGGTACTAAATTTAAATAGGAAGGTCTTAAGAAACATAGAAATTGAAACCTTAAATGCTGCTATTCGCGGTTATAATAAATCGATAACTACTATTGTCAATAACAATAACGGGCGCATAGTAAAAGAAAAAGCGAATACTTACTTAATCTCATTTGATTCAGTAACAAAGGCAGTTCTTTGTGCCCTTAAAATTCAGGAACTATATAATTGTGTGATAACTCCTGACCTACAATTTAAAATAGGTCTTAGCGCAGGCATACCTATAACTGCAAAACGAAGTATTTTTGAGGATACTATTAAAAGAGCCAATTATTTAGCTTTAATCTCTACAGAAAAAATTTTTATTTCAAATGAAGTGAAGGATCTTTATGAAAGTGAAAACAAAAATGAAACCATATCTACTAAAATTAAAGCATTAACAAACCAGGAAGAGGAATTTATAGTGCAACTCATTGAATATACTGAAACTATGTGGTATCATTCAAATATGACCGTAAATGACTATCTTAAAAATTTAGGGTACAGTAAGTCTAAACTATACAGAACAATGATATCAATAATAGGAAAATCTCCAAAGAACTTTTTGAAGGATTATAGATTGAACGAAGCACTTGAATTATTGGAGAAACAAAATTCAAATATTTCTGAAATAGCCTATAAAACCGGATTTAGCAGCCCTGCTTATTTTTCAAAATGCTTTCAAGAAGCTTATGGTATGTTACCATCAAAATACATTAAACAATTAGCGAATAAATAGTAATTAAAAACAGGAAGTCATTTTACCTGAGAGCTAATGTATATGCAATTAAAACATTAGAAAACTCCCTATATTACTTATAACTTTTCGCTATTTGATATATGCGAGAAAAAGGAGTTCAGTGGTGATTACTTTTTTCGGCGAGTTGATACGGCGGCCTTTAAATGAATATTGATTCGTTCTGGTCATTTATTTCATCTAGAACTAATGTCTTGCGATATGTAACTTTGCTTTGACGGCATAAAAATGGAAGTTCTTGCAGACTTTTTCTTTTTTGAGCGAAATTTTAACGAGGTGCTTAAATTTAGAAACACAAAATAATTGGCGATGAATAAATATGAATGGAGTGAGAATTAACTACTAAATAAATTATTGATATTACTTTTATAGGTTTGACCAATAGGTATTTTATTTTCGTTTATAAATATGCGATTCCCTTCTATAAATTTTATTTTATCAGTTGCTACAATAAAAGATTTATGAACTTGCATAAATTTGTCAGAAGAAAGCATTTCTAAAACATCAGATATTTTTTCTCTAATCAATATCTGGTCTTCTTTTAAAACAACTTTGCTATAGTTCCCTGCAGCTTCAACAAACAAAATATCGATTAATTTAACCTGAACATGTTTTTTATCGCTGTAAAAAAAAATGTGCTGTTCTTCAGAAGTTTTGGGTAACTCTTGTTGCAGTGAAGTACTTTTTAAAGCAATAGTTTTATTAATCGCTTTTAAAAACCGCTCAAAACTAAAAGGCTTTAATAAATAATCTACAACATCTAATTGATAACCTTCTATAGCATATTCTTTATAAGCAGTGGTAACAATTATTTTGGGTGGATTTGGTAGCGTTCTTAAAAATTCAAATCCTTTTAATTTAGGCATGTTTAAGTCTAAAAAAATTAAGTCAACTGAATCATTTCTCAAATATTCTAGGGCTTCTATAGCATCATAACAATGCTTCATTAATTTCAAGTGCGGCAGCAAATCACAATATCCTTTAATAATATCATGAGCTATATATTCGTCATCTACAATAAGGTATCTAATCATAATTGCAATTGTAATTTGACCTTATAGACTGAATTATCACTTGTAAATATAAGGGTATGTTTTTTTGGATATACTAACTCCAACCTGCGCTTCAGGTTTTTTATTCCTATTCCTTTTTGTTCTGAAATCTCATTGGCATCAAAATTATTTTCTATCTCAAAATTAACATTGTCGCTATTTACATTTAAGTTGATATGGACATAGGCATTCTCTCTTAAGTTTTCAACACCATGTTTAAAAGCATTTTCCAAAAGAATAATAAATAATAGCGGTCTTAATTTTAGACCTTTATTCTCCATGTTAACATTGAATTGAATATCAATTTTTTTATGATATCTCATTTGATGTAATTCAATATAGTTTTTTAAATAAGCAATTTCATCTTCAAGTGATACCTGATTTTTTTCCCCTTCATAAATACTATATCGCATTAAATCAGAAAGCTTTAGAATTAGTGCCTTAGACTTCTCAACATCTTTTTCAACCAAACCATACAAATTGTTCAACATATTGAAAAAGAAATGTGGATTAACTTGACTTTGCAAATGCAACATTTCGTTTTTTATTTTATCATTCTTTAAATTAATTATGGACTTAATTTTTGTAATAATCCAAAGAATTCCTAACACTAAAAGAATACTATAATATAGAATAATAATAAGTCCTATCATATCTGGAATATGATAATTGACAGCATTCTTCTTCAGTATAATCAATTCGTAGCCAAGAATCAGTAATGGAATAACCATTGAAACTATAACAATGATTTTGACTATAAGCCAATTTTTTCTTTTTAAGAGTAAAAGCATACTGCAAAGTAGTAAGAATCCTAAATACATCTAACAAAAAGTGATGAACGATGTCATTCAAGGTTTAAAAGTAGCGAAATGAAGGACATATGAGGTTTGTACAACCCTATCAACAATTCATCATTACAAGCCCTGCGATTATCACAAAAATTTATAGCGCTAGAATCTTCAAATTAAGTTCGCAGTGATAAAAAAAGATCAAATATAAAATCAATGAAAATGAAGAAAAATATTTTACGCTATCTCAAGCATATATTAGGTACCATAGTTGTTCTATTAATCATTGGAGTAGTCACTTTAGTTTCTTTAAACGGCACTTTTGATTTTGGTGATAACCCATTGAAACTAAATTTAGAAAATGAAGGCCCATACGTTTTCTATGAAACAGATAGCACTCTAAATGTAAATTACATTAAAGGAAATAAAACAGATGGATTTTATCTAGATAGTAAGGAATATGCAATAAATGCAGCAATACCAACCAGTAGTTATTTTCCTCTTGATGGTTCAACTTTTAGCTTTACTTTAAAATCTACTTTCGATATTCCAAAATCCACTTATTCTGACAATGAACCCATTATGGCCATATCTGATATTGAAAGTGGATATCAATCATTCCGCGATTTTCTTATTAATAGTAATGTAATTGACACTAATTTAAACTGGACATTTGGCAAAGGACATCTTGTTTTAATTGGCGATTTTATGGACAGGGGTTTTTCAACAACCCAAGTCCTATGGTTTATTTATAAACTAGAACAAGATGCTAAAAAAGAGGGGGGAACGGTACACTTCATTATAGGTAATCATGAACTATACAATTTGCAAGGAAAGTACAAGTCTGCTTCTTACAAATATAATGGTGTAGCATCAATTCTTGGAAAGCAGCATCACAATCTATATGATGAAAATTCATTTATTGGTAAATGGATGACGTCTAAAAACACTTTAGAATTAATTAACGGTCATCTTTTTGCCCACGGCGGTATTCACCCAGATTTTGCAAACTATGATATTACTATAGAACAGGTTAATCTAATAAATAGAACTAATTATCGTCATGCATACTTTCCTAAACCCGAAGAAAATGTTGCACAGTTAATCATTTCAAGTAGAAAAGGAATTTGCTGGTATCGAGGTTATTTTAACGATGATTTATCTCAGGAAGATGTAGAAAAAGGAATTGATAAATTTCATGGAAAAGCAATCGTTGTAGGTCATACGCTTCAATGGAATGTAAATAAATTATACAACGGAAAAGTCTTTGCAATTGATGTTAAACACCCAAAAGATTATAGTAAACATTGGCCATTTAAAAAATCCGAAGGCCTTTTAATTACCGAAGGAAAATACTTTCAGGTATTAGCAAATGGAAATAAAAAACAATTATAAGAAGATTATAAAATGAAAACCAAACTATATAATTATTTAACCAAACCCTATGCTGTTATTGTAGTAATCCTAATTGCTACGTTATTATCTTTAGAAGATAGAAATTTGGGTTACTTTTTCGGATTAGGAATTACACTATTTATTATTTGGCAAAAAAAATGGGATTGGTCATTTGCTGGAATTGGGCAAAAAATAAATCTTAAGACCATAATACATAGTATTTGGATATCCATTTTGTTCTTTTTTGTATCGGGAATACTAGATACAATTCTTCAATATTATTTAGGAGCTCATGATTTAAGTTCACTAGATGATATTCGAGGTGATTTTGGTAGCTATGCAGCAATGATGGTTATGATGTGGATTTTTGCCGCCTTTGGTGAAGAACTTCTATTTCACGGATATTACATGCAACGCTTTGCCAAATTATTTGGAGACACAAATAAAGCCTGGATCCTTTCAGGAATAATAATTGCTATCTATTTTGGAATTTCACACGGATACCAAGGATTATCTGGAATAATAGGAGTGGGAATAGGAAGTTTATTTTTCGCTGCATTATACTTTAAAAACAGAAGTAACTTATTACTATTAGTTTTAATTCATGGAATTTATGATTCCATATGGCTTACGCTTATTTATTTGAATAAAGACAGTTTGGTAAATGAGTGGTTTCAGCAATTGCTGCTTTAAAAGCTATTTTTAAGATAGGTGGTTAAAAAGATGTACCCGTAGTTAAATTTTAGCAATGGAGCCAGCTAGTTCATGGGTATGTACTTCTTTTTCTTTATCCATCGCACCAGCTCGTACAAATTTTTTAAGATTCTCAATCTTCAAAATTTCTGTCCTCTTCTAAAAACTTTCTTCTCAAAAGGTAATGAAATAGCAGAATGAGATTAGGCGATGGCCAAATGTCTTTTTGGCATTTCAGCCAGCCAAATCTCATTCAAAATTCATGAACTCCTTTAAAAAACAATCAACAAGCAATGAATAAACACCTATTAACCGACCGACGGCAGGAGGGAAGGCAATGTGTGTGAAATGGAATAAAGCCTTAATTACTTCTTTAAGCCCTTTTCTCATTGGAAGATTATTTTACTTAAAAAATAATCGAGAACAACCTTAAAAGAGAACGTATCATTCTTTTTATATAATATAAGCGCTTTAAATTACGTTTGCTAAAAAACTTCATTTATGCTTTTCATTTCTGCTATTTCTAAGATTAGTAGCTATAAATTGTTTTTCGTTAGCATTGTTTCTATACTCTTTTTAAGTTCGGCCTGTTCTAAAGAAGATAGCAATGTTGAGAAAGATATAGTACCAACTGCATGTTTTACTATAGCCAAAGACACCATTAATCAAGGTGACAGTATAGAAGTTGAAGATTGTTCAAAAGATGGTACCACCGTTACCTATCAATGGAATGGCGGTAACATCACTCTAGAAAGACTAAACTCAAGGTACGATATAGATGTAGGTTCCAAAACCATTACTCAAGAAGTATTTTATAAACTTGGCGCTGTGACTACATCGCAAGATTATTATGTAAGACCTGTTGATGATTCTTATTTGTGGCCAAGTGAGTTAATTAGTAATAATACAGAACTATTTGCATTCGGCACAAATCCGGTATTGGGTAGAATGTATGCTATTATTGAAAAAAATGGTGAAGAACTATATTATGTTGATGTCTCGGAAAATTTAGACTTTACACTTACCGAAATTGATTCTCGTGGTGCAGATAGAAATGGTTTTCCAATAGCCCTCTGTAGTTTCGAGTCTGATGGTGTGGTTTACTTGGATATCCCTTATGCAACAACAGCCACAGTTCAGCCCTATACTTATTGGGTAAACCCAACTACCGGAGAATCTTATGACCCAATAGCTTTGGTTAGCAATAATTTCAATGCTAACTATGCAACAATCAATGATGAAAAATATGCTGTAGGAGGGAATGTAAAAAATATTAACGGGGTAAATATATATGTTCCGGCGATAAAAGAACGATATGCAGGCAGAACAACAATTTTAAAAGAATTCGATTTCGGCGATAAAAATGGTATAATAACCAATTTAATCTCTTACAATAATGGATATTTAGCTTCGGCATACTCCTTTGACAGGGCCTATAATGGTTTATCTAATGAAAAACCATTACTACTGGAATTGGATGCTAACTTCGAATTAATTCAAACTAATGAACTAGCCATAGTTGGAGAACTTAATGGTTCCAATATTGGTTCCTATATTGAATCAACTCATATGATGAACCTACCCAATAACAAAATCCTGCTATATGGTCAACGTAGTCTCCGTATTTTGAACCCTGATTTGACGGTAGCGTATGAAGAATTAATCAATGATAGGTATTCGAAACAGGAGGTAATTTTATTAAATGATGCCATTATCCTATCAAGTATTGATTGGATTTTCAAATATGATTTTGACGGAAATCAATTAGCAAAACTTTATTACGGAGGGGAGGATGTTGATGGGTTTGTTAAATTCAATGACAATATACTTTTTATGTCAGAAAAGCTCTGGACTGGGGTTAATATGGGAATGTTCGATAAAGACTTAAATCTTATACCGTTTCCGTAAGCTGCAAAAAAACTAGAAATACCCAACAATAACTTATAACTTATCACTATTTGATATAACGTCATATTATGTTTCGTTTTTGAAACATAATGTCTTGCATTATGACACTTTGCTTTGGTAAAGCAAAGTATTTTGTACTACATCTTCTTTGAATTTTTCTTCTAAAAAGTCTCTTCTTATAAGGTAATGAAATCGAAGAATGAGATTAGGCGATGGCCAAATGTCTTTTTGGCATTTCAGCCAACCAAATCAAATTCTAGATTCATGAATACCTTTAAAAACTAAATAACTAGCAATGAATAAACACGTATTAACTGACCGACGAGAGGAGGGAAGTGACACCGAGATTTTAACGAGGTGCATGAATTCAGAAACACAAAATAACTAGCCATGAATAAATGTGTGTGGAATGGTGTTTTACTACAAATCACGAAAGACTACAAAAAACCGTAATTGGATTCTTGTTAATTTTTAATATATTTAGATTCCTCAAACAATTTATTTCCTACAATTTTCTCCCCCTTTTAATGAAATATAAATACCAAATAATGGGTATTGATTAATCATTGTTTAAAGTTGAAGTTTGATTAAACCATATAATTATGAAATGTACAGCACTTACTATTTTACTTTATACGTCATTTTCATTTTACCATATTGCAAGTTTTTCTCAAGTTGTAGACAAAGAGGAACAAAGTGGTTTCACTTCCATATCTTTTGATGAGATTTCAAATAACGGACAAAGACTTAATTCTTTAGAACGTAAAGCATTGTTTAATAAAGAGTTTACTGCAGCATTATCTGATGTTTCATCTAATTACATTGGAAATTTTGCAAGTATCAATGTGGGGGCTAAAAAAGCATCTTTTGCGTCATCTTTTGTACGTGAAGGGAGTGTTTTTGGTTTAAATATAAGTGGTAGTACTACTGACGGTACATTAAGGCTCTTAAACAATAATAAATTGAATTACAATCTTGATGTGGGTTTTCAGTTTCATTTTATAGATGCTTCCAAAAAAATTCAGTTTGAAGTTGATGTTGAGGATTGGAAATCCAAACGTATGCAAAGAAGAAAATTTCTTGCTGATGCAAAAAAGAAAAAAGAAGCCATCAGACAGGGTGAAAACTTAAAAACTATTATTGCAAAAAAAATTGCCACATCTTCTAAAATAGATGATTTCGATAATAAGATTGAATACATAAAAAAGTCGGGGGGAGTGAATACTATCACTGTTGACTTATTAAAAGTACAGATAGCCATTATAGAACAAAAACTCTCGAACCTTCAAGAATATCTAGATTTTATATCCAAAAAAAGCACAAAATACAATGACCGAAAACAAGTAATCTTAAATAATCTACAAAATTGTTTTACAAAAAAATGTATAGAAGAAAAAAGTTTATTAGAAAATGATATTGCGGTTAAAAATACTTTGATGAATAAAGACAAGCTTAAATCAAAATTGACCGCTATAAAATTAAAACTTAAAACTTTTGATATAATTAAACATCAAAAAGATTTAGTAAACGAAAAAACCAAGCATCAAACTAAATTAAAAGAATTGGAAGAAGAGATAGCTTATCTAAAAAGTAAAAAATCATTGCTTATTAGTATTGAGGGCACCAAATTGCAAACTGCATTAAAGAAACACGATAGAAACGCTGTACAGACATATGGTTCAGTATTTAATTGGTTTTCTATTGGATTTAAAGGTGGGCTTAAAAGTTTTATTCTTTATGACTCTGAAGCTCCTTACGAAGAGCAATTGATGCCAAGTGAAAATGCCAACTTAGAACTTACCTTACAATATTCATGGCATAGTAGAAATTATCTAAAAAGTTGGAAATCTTATTTGGTTAATGCTGGCTTGAATATTACCTACGGTGATAATTTAAACTCATTAAAAAGTCTAACTCTTGAAGACCAGACTCTGATTTCTAACATAAATAATGTTACTCGAAGTATTCGTGACGAAACAAATGTCTACGTTGGAGATTATCAAAATAATTTAACCGGACTAAGGCTGTATACTGATATTTATTATTTCCTTTTTAAAGGTAACCTTGCCGCATTGCACCTTTACCCTACAGCTAACTTTAGTCAAATGCAAAAACCTTTATTTAGCACACAAATAGGCCTATTACTATCCTATAAAAACAAAGACAATCCAGGGTCTGTTGTAAATGCTGAATTATTCTATTCATTAAATGATATTGGTAATCGCGTAAATTCTAATCTTAATCTATTAGGAAGAAATACACTAGGCCTTCGATTAACCGTACCTATTAAATTTAAATATCAATTATAAAAACAAAACTAATGAGTGTAAAAACAAAAATTAGAATTCTCAGGGAAAAGCCTTATAAGGTTACATGTTTAGAAAGTGATTACAGTTCTTCATTTGAAACAGAAACCCAGGCTTTTGATGCTAAAAATCGTCACCAGGAAAGGTTTCCAACTCATAAAGTGGTCGTAACTCATACAATTGTATTAAAAAATGACTAACAATAAATTTAAGAATATGAATAGATTACAAAAATTTGTATCTTCCATAGAAAAAGATTCAGAAATTAAGAACAGTTTTACAGATGAACAAATAGCTGTTCTGAAAGAAAAAGCAAAGAACGATAAACCACCTATTTGGGATAAGCAAATTTTTATGGGAGTAGTTTATATAGTGGGAGGAGCTCTATTGTTATGTATAGTTTTTGCTGGATTCAGTATTTTTCCATACGAATACAACGAAATCATAGACCCTACAACTAACTCAAAAACTAAAGAGCTTATAGAAAAAGACGTTAATAATTTTTTTGTTATGATAGCCTCAGCTTCCATCGGTGCATTAGCTGGGTTATTGGTTCCAAAACCTTCGAATAATTAAATCTAGAGAAGGAATCCTTTACAATTAACTGACCAACGATAGGAGAGAAGGTAATGTATGTGTAGTGGTATTTTACTACATTTTCTAAAATTTATTACGCTTTTACATAATTGATTACTTGTTAAATATTAATATATTTATAATCTCCAATAAATCTAATTCCCACAACTCTAATTATGTAAACTCTAGATGCCAACTATTTGGTATTAAACAATGTTATTGACCAATATGTATAAAATATTATCACTTGACGGAGGAGGGAGTTGGGCAATTATCCAACTCTTAACACTCAAAGATAGATATGGTAATATAAAAGGCCATGAGCTACTAAAAAAGTTCGATTTAATAATAGCAAATTCGGGCGGTAGTATTGTTTTAGCTGCCCTGGCTGAAAACTACTCTATAGACCAAGCTATCAGCTTATTTAAGGATAAGAAAAATCGAGAACGTATTTTTTACAAAAACTCTTTTAGGGATAGATTTTTTCCTGTTGACTACATACGTGCTTTGGGTATGGGCTTTGGTCCAAAGTATAGTGCCAAAAAGAAAAAGGAGGCTTTCGAGTATTTCTTCCCTAAGATAAATATGGTTCAAATGGATGAACTACCTAAGTTTATCGGAAAGGAATCACTCAAAATAGTAGTTTGTACGTACGATGCTCTAAATAATCGAGCAAAATTTTTTAAATCTTATACATCAAGTAACAATGGTTATGATTCTGTAAAACTAACGCAGGCAATAAATGGTTCGTCGAATGCCCCGGTGCAGTATTTTGATTTCCCTGCTAGATTTAAAGCTAAAGAAAGTGATATTTTTTTTGAATTGTGGGACGGAGCGCTCGGTGGCTTTAATAACCCAGTATTGGCAGGAGTTATAGAAGCTTTCAAACTAGGGGTGGATCTAAAAAAAATTAGAATGATTTCCATTGGAACAAGTAATTCCTTAATGTCATTGGATGATAAAAAGAGCTTTTGGAAATGGAAACAAATTGCATTGAAATATCGAAGAAAAAAGCTATTCTTTTTGAAACTAAAACCTCAGTCAAAGTTTTTTTCAGAAACTGTATTGAATCAAGCGAAGACAATTTTATATCAACCACCAGATACAGCTAATTATATTGCTATGATGTTTCTTAAAGCAACTACGGGACTCACGACAAATGAAAATATTATAAGGTTATCGCCATTAATACACTTTGATACAGCAACACCAAAAGAAGTTATACCGTTGATTAGTAAATTGTATTTGTTAGACATGGATTTAACAAAGGATGAAGAAATAACTTCTCTTATGGAATGTTTCAAAGCATGGCAAAAAGGGAAGATTTATAACCAACCAATAGAGTTTAAAGTAGAAAGGAATAATGATTTGTTATTTATTAAGGGAGATAAATTATATCAAGATGGTATTGATAGATGGAGAAGATGGGAAGGATAGCTTTTTATATGAGAAAAAGTAACCTATTTTTAATTTACTCAAATCAAACATTATAAATGAAGATTACATATAAAACTAAACAGGGAAAGTATATTCATGGAGATTCGATTGAAATTTTGTCCAATGAGTTAAATCATAAATTAAAAGGAAAAGTAGACTTAATAATAACGTCGCCTCCATTTCCTTTAAACAATAAAAAAAAATACGGTAATGAAAGAGGTGTAGAATACCTTAAATGGTTTACCGATTTGGCTCCTGTCTTTTCGAATCTTTTATCCGATACAGGTTCATTAGTTATAGAAATTGGAAATTCTTGGGAACCAAATAGGCCAATTCAATCTTTACTCCATTTAGAGTGCTTATTTGGTCTAGTAAAGCATCCAACTGCGAGTCTTAGACTTATTCAAGAGTTTATTTGTTATAATCCTTCAAAACTCCCTTCTCCCGCACAATGGGTAACTGTTAATAGAATTAGAACAGTAGATAGTTACACTCATATCTGGTGGCTTGCAAAATCAGATTTTCCAAAAGCAGATAATAGTAAAGTTTTAAAACCCTATAGCAAGAGTATGATTAATCTTTTGAAAAGGAAAAAATATAATTCGGGAAAAAGACCATCTGAACATGTGATAAGTGAAAAAGGCTTTTTAGAAGATCATGGAGGAAGTATTGCTCATAACTTTTTTGAGCTCAATAACTATGACGAAAAAAGAGATGTTAGGCTACCTCATAGTGTTTTAAGTTTTTCAAACACAAACTCAAATGATTTTTTCCTGAAGACATGCAGAGAGAAGGAAGTTACTCCACATCCAGCTAGGATGAATGGTGGTTTAATTAATTTTTTTATCGAATTTTTAACTGATGAGGGTGATTTGGTTTTGGATCCTTTTGGTGGTAGTAACACTACTGGTTTCTGCGCAGAAGTATTGAGAAGAAAATGGATGTCATTTGAAATAAAAGAAGATTATTTAGAACAAGCAAAAATTAGATTTCAAAATCCTTTAGTAAAAGAGAATGCTATAAAATAATGGGTAATATGACAGCTAACGATAAAATACTAAATGAATTTATAAATACTGATATTCTCAAAGAAGGAAAGCTAAAAGATTTTTTTGCTGGTCGACCATTTTCTTTGTCCTATGAAAATGCAAGCGTTCTAATCTGTGATGATGATAAAATGAAAGTAAATGGTATTGCTCAAGGCACTTTTTTACTAGCGTTTTATGATAATGAGGAAATAGTTGAAGAAGCAATTTTATTAAGGGCTTTAACACCAGCAAAACTGCCGACTGATAGCGCTAATGTCAGTTCAATGATTGAATACTATAAAGATAATTTACCAACAACTGGTGATGACTCAAAGTTAGATGACTTTACGAAATATGAGTTTAGCTTTTCAGGATTAGAATGTCGGGTTTTAGGTACTTTCTATAGGAAGGAAGGTAAAATTGAATTTGGGGCTGATTTAGAGAATTTTTATTCCGCTCATCATTATAGTGTTTATAAAGTCAACAAAAATGTTTTGGGGTTTATAGTAAATCAACGTGATTCCCCTGACATAGTTCCAGGAAACCCAAATGAATTTGATTTTGGTTATGTCAGATATAGTTCTAGTAGGAGATTCCAGAGTAAAGAAGAAAGTGCAAGGGTATATATGAATCCATCAGATTTGTTAGGCAAAAGAACTGCTCTTTTTGGCATGACAAGAACTGGTAAATCCAATACAGTAAAAAAAGTAATTGAAGCTACAGTCCAAATATCTTCCAAAGCCACTATTAAATTAGAAGATTATGATGGTAGTATTGAAGGAAATTTAAAACCTTTAAGTGAGCACGGAGCGCCTAAATATCCAGTAGGCCAAATAATTTTCGATGTAAATGGAGAATATGCAAACCCCAATATGCAAGATGAAGGAACTGCAATTTTTGAAATGTTTAAAGATGATGTTACTCGATATAGCGTTTTAAAGAAAGATGGCTTTGTCGTAATGAAGATTAACTTCTTTAAACAAATTCAATCAGGATTTGAGTTAATAAAAAGCTATTTAGCAAATGATTCTGCAGGTTTTGTAAAGAGTTTACTTGCCGTTAGTTTAGAGGAACCTTTAGATAAAACAGATAAAAGTGCAGTCTGTAGGTGGGAAAGAAAGATTGCGGCATATTTCTGTTGTCTAAAATCTGCGGGGTTTGAAATACCAAGTGACATGAAAACAATTAAATTTCAAGGTAACGCAATCTTGAATAAACTGGTTAAAGAAGACGGCTCATTAGATCCCGTTAAAGGCATAACCTACGATCAAGCAATTAACTGGTTTAGTATTATTTGGGAAAATTATGAGAGTTTAGATTATTTTCAGAAATATCGATCTTCAAAAGATAAAGAATGGGCTGATGCGGACTTGAAAGCTTTACTTGTCTTTTTAACAAGAAAAAGAAGGTCAGGTGGTGCTGTAGACAATGATGGATTCCTAAGATTAAGAGGTATTCTAGACCAACATACAGCAACGGGTAATGGTGCATTTACTGTAGATATTGTGAATTTATTAAGGCAAGGAAAAATTGTGATAATTGACATTTCACAAGGACCTCCAAAAATTCAGAGAATGTATTCGGAAATGCTGTGTAAAGAAATTTTCGATGATTCTATGAAGGTATTTATTAATAATAAGCCTAATAACTTTATTCAATTTTATTATGAAGAAGCGCATAATCTTTTTCCCAAAAAAGATGATTCAGACCTCAGTCAGATTTATAATCGAATAGCAAAAGAAGGAGCAAAGCTTAATCTAGGTATGATATACGCAACACAAGAAGTTAGTTCTATTAGCTCAAATATTCTCAAGAATACACAGAATTGGTTTATAGCCCATTTAAATAATGATGACGAAACAAGGGAACTAAAGAAATATTACGATTTTAGTGATTTTACCGAATCTTTAACAAGGTTTAGTGCAAAGAATGATAAAGGCTTTGTTAGAATGAAAACATATTCAAACCCATTTGTTGTACCTGTACAAATAGATAAATTTGAAGTAAAATAACGATGGCATACTCAAGTAAAACTGGAAGAAGACCAGATGAGAATGCAAGTAAAATTTCTCATTCACATATAATAAACGATAAAGTTGTAAAAGAATTTATATCGAATTGCTCGTATCCAAAATCTAAAGAAGAGATTCATTTAGATCCATCTTTACTTGTTGATATTGAATATCCTAAAGAGAATACTGTAAATCTTATTGTCGCAGTTGATGGTGGGTATTCAACTGTTTCTGTCAAGAAAACATTTCCCTCAAGTCAAATTTCTTTTTTTCAAATAGGGACTCTTGTTTTGAAAACTGTAGATCTAAACAGTTTATCAGAAAAGCCATTTATATCAAGGGAATCAATGTCCAAGTTAAAAGAATTGGAACGAGATAAATTGGTACTACCAACGAAAAATGTCGCTTACAAGGAAAATTTGACCCTTACTGATTCTATAAGGCAATGCATATTCGAGTATTTTAAAAATAAAAAGGATAAAACCAGTTTATTAGAAACTTTACATTGGTTTTTATTTGAAACCTATAAGGATGAGGATGTTGATTTTCAACTTGCCAGTTGTCCCAATTGTGGTGAGAAAAAAGTGAAACTTAATAAGAATGATTTTAATAATGATTTTATATCTCGCTCGTGTGTTTGTAAAGAGGTCATATATATAACTGATGTTTTTAGGTTTCATGAAGTAATTGATGATGAACTAGGAGCCGGCGGTATTTTAGGTTATTTGACAAACATATTGGAGCATTTTAATATTATTCATACTATAAAATTCATTTATTCCAACAAGCCAGACTTATTAAAAAATATTTTGTTTATCAAAGACGGTCCTTTAGCCTTTTTTGGACAAACAGCAAGACTTCATGAACCAATGAGAAACTTGTGTAATTTTCTTTTTGATAATTATAATGTTTTATTAGTTGGTTTAGAAAAAAGTGGCGCTTTTGTTGAGCATGCGGAGGAAATTAAGGATATGGAGCCTTTCAAATTAGGAAAAGCATACCTTTTAAATAATAAACATATTTACAAGTACATTTTGCCAGGTAATCCTGATACACCAGCCCCTTATGCTAGTACATCATACTATAGTTCAAAATTAATATTTAAATCGAGACAAGGCAGAATGCATGTGATTACGTTACCGGTAGAAAATGAAAATATAGTAATTAATCCGGAAAAACTTGATTTCAAAAATTTCGATATTATTTTAGATAATATAGAAAAGTTAAGATGTGATATGTATGATAACTCTATCATTCCAGTTGCCTTAGCCAACAAGCTAATTTCATTATCAAATCATCCTAGTACAATATTACTAGAGAAGTTTTCTAAATCCCTTATTAAATGATTTATATAGATCGAAATAGGGTACCTAAGCCCAAAATATTTGATTCTGAAAAAACCATTATTGCAATTGAAAAACTTGAAGAGTTTTATACTCGAAGGGATAAGTTAAAAAACCAGCAAAGATTTAGTCAGCCATTTAGAGGGGAATTTCAAAAGGATTTAAAAATCAGTTTAAGAGAGCTGTTTAATGAAAAATGTGCTTATTGCGAATCAAAAATTAACCCTGCTGCCTCAACTGGTGATTTAGATCATTTTAGACCTAAAAGTGGTGCTAGAGGATATGACAAAAGTTTTAGCCCAGAACATTACTGGTGGCTTATGTATGAATGGAATAACCTCTACTATTCGTGCCCTGTGTGCAATAGATATAAGGCGACATGGTTCCCCTTAAATAATAAGCCCGCACAAATAAAAACACCTTATCAAGAAATAATTAAAAAAGAAAAACCATTATTAATAGACCCCTGTATTGATCGACCAAAAGAACATTTGACTTTTGATAAGCAAGGAAATGCAATTCCACTAACAGAAAAAGGAAAAGTTACTATTGAGATACTAAAATTAAATAGAGAAGATTTAGTTTCATCCAGATATGAAGCTATTAAGGAGGAATTTGGTAGTTGGGAAAGAATCACAAAAATATTTGACCTTGATAATTCTATTGAATTGAAATCAATGTTTTCCGAATGGATGTCAATAATTGAAGGAAATAATAAAAAGCCATATCTAGCATCAAGGAGAATGTTAATTACTGATAGATTAGATTCAAATGCTGAGATTAAAGAATATTTTGTATCCATGAAGTTTATGGATGACAAAAAAACAATAACTTCTGTTGATAATAGGCTAAATGAAATTGAAAATTTTACTATTGCTACTGCTGATTTAGTTGATGAAGAAAAAGTTGATTTTTCTAAAATTAAAAGTCAAGTCTATTTGAAATCTTTGGAGTTGAAAAATTTCAAGTGCTTTTCTGAATTAAAAATTGATTTTAATAATTCATCAAATCTTGGAGATTTTTCATCGCAAGACTTTTCTACAGAAGATTTTAATACAACAAATGAATTACAAGAGCCTTGGGTTGTTTTTTTAGGAGAAAATGGAGTAGGTAAAAGTTCAATATTACAAGCAATTTCTCTTTGTTTGATGGGGGACACGTACAGAAAAAAGCTGGAAGATATTACTCCAAATAGGTTGTTGAAAAATGAGGAAAAAGAGGGCTATATAAAATTATTTTTAGTTGGTGATAAGGAGCCAGTTTCTATCGAATTTTCAAGTGATTCTAATGATTTTATCACAAATAGAAAATCTGCAATCACTCTACTTGCGGGTTATGGTTCAGTAAGAGTGTTACCTAAAAACAATATTCAAGAAGAAATTAGAACAAGAGGTTCAATAAAAGTTTTAAATCTATTTGACTATAGTTACTCCTTAACAGACGCAAAAAAATGGCTGCTTAGGAAAAGTTGGACATCTTCTGATTTTGGTAAAATTGCCTTAACGTTAAAAGATTTATTGCTTCTTGACCCAATAAATGATGAGATTCGACAGGATTTAAAAGAAAAAGAAATATGGATTTATAAAAATGGAAAAAAGCAATCTTTAGAACAGCAAAGTGATGGATATAAAACTGTAATAGCTCTTGCTGTTGATATCATGGCATTTTTCATAAGAGAAAATGTGAGTTTTGAATTAGCGGAAGGTATCGTTTTAATTGATGAGTTAGGCACTCATTTACACCCGCGGTGGAAAATGCGAATTGTAAAATCTCTAAGAAATGCTTTTCCAAAATTACAATTTATAGTTACGACTCACGAACCTTTATGTTTAAGGGGTTTAAACGAAGGTGAAGTAGTTGTTTTAACTAAAGATAAAGAAGATAATATACTGCCTATAACAGAGCTGCCAGACCCAAGTAAATTTAGAGTAGACCAACTTTTGACATCTCCCTTTTTTGGATTAAGTAGTGCAATATCTCCTGAAACCGAGGAGGTTTTTAATGAATACTATGGTTTACTTGCAAAAGAAGAAAGTGATAGAACTGGAAAAGATAAAGAAAGGTTAATGACTCTAAGTGATAAAGTATCAAAGATTAAATATTTAGGCGATACTTTAAGAGAAGAATTAGCTTTATATGTTATAGATGAATTAATTGCACAAACAAAAACGGTAGATATTAAAAATCAAAAAATTGAAAACTTAAAGGAGGAAGTAAAACGGAGAGTTGAAGATATATGGAAGCAATTGGATTCAGATAATAATGAAATGTTATGATATATATTGATAAAGCATCGCACCCTGTTCCTGAAATCCTAATTAATCCAGAAAAATCTGGCATTAAGGAAACAAATAAAAATGTAGAGTGTATTAATAATAATGAACCAGAAAATTTAAAATTTAATGTTTATTCGAATCCAAAAGTAAAAGATAGCTTAATTGATCTTTTTAATGGAAAATGTGCCTATTGTGAAAGTAAATTTTTGCATGTTTACTCTGGTGACATAGAGCATTTTAGACCAAAAGGGGAAGTTTTAACAAAGGAAAACGTAGCTCTAAAACCAGGCTATTATTGGCTTGCAGCGGATTGGGATAATTTATTATTATCCTGTAGAAATTGTAATCAAAAACTTAGACACTTAGTAATTGGTGAAACTCATAAAAAAACAATGGGAAAAATGAATCAATTTCCATTGGCAGATTCTTCTAAATATGTTCTAAGTCACAATTCTGATATAACTGATGAGGAAAATTATAGACTTTTAATTCAACCCTGTATTGATGACCCAGAGGATCATTTAGAGTTTGATGTTAATAGTGGGGTCGTCAGAGGTATTACAGATAAAGGTAAAGAGTCCATAGAAGTTTATGTACTGCAAAGAATTCCATTGGTTCAGTCTAGAGAAAAACTATTAATTGATATCAAAGCTCAGATCCAAAGAGTTATTGATGCAGTTAATAATGTGAATGATAATTTGGATACCGCAAACTCAAGTAAAAGATTATATTTTGATAAGATTTTAAAGCGCGAAATGAAGCGGTTAAAAAAATATTTAAACACGGAAGAAGAGTATATTGCTATGGCCAAGCAAATTATTAATCCCTTTCTTAGTTCAAATTTTGGAATTATTGTTTAGTTCGTGGTTTGCGTGTGGCCTAAGAGAATTTTAGCCAAACAATAGGCGAGGGGAGCGGCCATATTCTAGAGGGCTCGCAATACGGTTTGTTGAACACCATAATGTTTAAGGTAGTTTTAAGCGGTCTTAAGAGTCAGAATGCTTTCTAGAATATAGCGACTGAGCCGTGATTGTTTCCAAAATTATCTGTAAGCCTTGATTTTTTTGTTTCTTTTTTTATCAAGAAAAAAAGAAAAGAAACTCTATTTCATAGAAGAATTCCGCAAGCAAGCAGAGAGTGTTATAATACCATTTGATACTTCTCACTTGTGAAATAGAGCAAAATGAAAAAAGTCCTTGTTTGTTTTGATTGATAGTTTTGACTTCATATTTTTTCTGTGGGTTTTGACCGTTTCGGCACTTATGAACAATCTATCTCCGATTTCTAGGTTGGTCAATCCTTCTCCAACTAATAGAGCTATTTCTTTCTCTCGTGTTGATAACGTTTCAAATTTTGATAGATTTAAAAAATCTACCTTTTCACGATTGATAGAAAAATCACTTTCGGTTTTCAGCATATCAATTTCATCCTTCTGTACGTTGGCGAATTTAATAAAGTATATGGCGATAAAATATATTCCCACGTTATACGCCACAATGTGAATGGCGTCATAAATCCACTCATACAAAAGGAAATGGGTAAAAAATGGTGATAAAAAATGATGGGACAGAAATAATTGTAATACAGTATAATATAACAGATAGAGTATAAGTATATATCCATTTCTAGGTATAAATGCTATCACAAAAAGAATCGCAAGAGAATATAGATTTATAAATGAAGGATAAACCTTGGAAATAGACAAGCTTAAAATAAAAAAACCCGTAGTCGTGGATAAAGAAAAAAAATGATAGGACTCTTCATGTTTCCCATAAGAATTTATGACCAACGCGATGAAGGAAGAAATCAACACATTTAGGGTAAATAAATAGGTATTACCCAACGGAACAAAAGCTTCCATTAATAAAGTTAATAAACATGCAACCAAGGAAAGCCTTAGTATATTCCTAAAGAGGGTTTCTTTGTTTAATTCTCGCTCGAAGCTAATAATTTGAAATGATTTTCTGTAATCTTTGGTAGGTGTCATCTTATTCGTTTGTCAGCACAATATATAAATATAGTTTGTTCCATTAACGCTGATTAGTAGCCAAAATCGGAGTGTTATCCTATAACCGGAATCATATATGGTGAAATATTATTTGTATCTATTATTTATTATGGAACATAAGAGGTGAGGGGTGTATGATGAAATAATGAATTGATTTCTAGATAATTACCCACTAATGGGTATTGTGTTTTACATTTATTTCCTTTTGATTTAACATTTGAAATTAAAAGGTTTTATTAAACACAAAACATAAAAGTATGAAACGTATTATTTTATTTTTTTTGGTAATTTTTGTTTTTGGGTGTGGAGAAAGGCTAAAAGTGGATTTCCCACAACAAGGAAAATTAGAAGACCTACCCGAGACTAAAGAATCCACAATCTTTCTTCCTTTATCTATTAAAGGTGTCCAGTTGATGGAATTAGTAGAATCTCAACTCCCTAATGGGGTGGTTCATCGTGGTTCCGGTAGTGAAGGCAATACAAAGAATTATTCATATGAGGTAATTAGAAACAAGCCTATTTCCTTTAAACCTAGTGGAAACGAATTAAAATTTAATATTCCCCTTACTGTAAATGCAAGTGGTTCTTATACTGCATGCGTGGGGTTTTGGAGAGACGGGGACTGTTGCTCAACACCAAACCCCTTTGGTAATGGTTGTGCTACTCCTGGCGTTACAAGTACGGAAAATGGAAATACCACGGTCGAAATTATGACAGAATTAACTCTTGGGTTTAGCATGAACCCTGACTATTCTTTGGACGTTTATTCTTCTTTTAACGCTGTATTGAACAACAACCCGCATTTAAGTTTTGATTTGATTGGCAACGTAATACGTTTTAATATTTCTATTAGAGATGAGATTGAACCTCAATTAAGAAACTATTCGGCGACCATTGACCAACAAATTAAGGATTATATTAATTCGGAATTAAGCAAGATTGATCTTAAAGAAGAGGTGGGTAGATTATGGCCAAAATTTCAAGAACCAATAAGTATTGACGATGGCAAACTCTATTTGAACAATAATCCTCAAATAGTATATTTTGATAATTTGAACAGCGCAAATAATATGATAAACTTATCTTTTGGCATAGCTTCTAAAGTTTCTATTTCCGATGTTCCAGTCAAAGGATCAACACCCATGGGTGATTTAATCATTGATCAAAAAAAACAAGGTGGCTTCAATATATCTTTACCTATTAACGGTTCCTTTGAAACAATTACAGACTTGCTGAATACTAAGTATTCTGATCAGGTTTATTCTGAAGGGAATAACGAATTCAAGATTAAAGAAATTAAAATGAGAGGGATAATCCTGGAAAATAACAAGGCAGGAATCTTGATAGACATAGGTTTTAAGGTTACAAAAGGAATAGCCAAAAGAACTAAGGGGAGTTTATATATCACTACTGTTCCCGCATATAATAAAGAACAAAAAACAATTTTTCTCCAAGATTTTAAATTAACACCAAATACAAATTCGGCTCTTATTGATAAAGGCTTGAATTGGATGGCAAACAGAAAATTTTATGAAGAAATCATTGAATCTGCAACTTATGACTTCTCAGAAGATTACAATGACCATTTTATAACTGCTAAGGAAGTTATATCTGAAATTCTTTTGGATGGCTTGACTATTCGTGGGACATTGGATTATCTAGATTTTGAGGGTTTCCATATTAATAATGAAAACTTGGTTCTTTTGTTTAATGCCAGAGGAGAACTTAAAACAGATCCATTTGATTTGTCTTCATTAGAATTAAATAACTAATTACGGACTTCAAACAAAGAAAATAGGATTCAATAAACACCGTGCTAATCAATACCAACGCTACAACTGGCCCAAAATTTCAGAGATACTTAATCTCTAAAATTTATGTCCTATTTTACATAATGTTAGAAGCACCTAAAGAAAAGATTCAATCAAGACGAGAGGTTAGCAAGGGCTAAGAAATTATCTCGTAGAGCCAGCGCTTCATCTCGCGCATATTTTAAAAGGTCTACCAGACCTTCAAAAATACTGCCGTGTTGCGGCAAGCTGCCGAGAAATGCGAAGCATTCATAAGCACCATTAAAAATCAATAAAAGTCTTGCGAATAATGCTGTAGAAAAAAATCTTGCACACATTTCCTCGAATACGAGAATTTTAAATGAATCTAAAAGGCTAGCTTTTAAATTCGTGACAAAAGAAATTAGCCAGTGGCTGATTTCTTTTGGTGGCGAGCTGCAGCGGCTGCCTCACACAATAGGTAATTTTATTCTGGTCGCGACATTTTAGCTTTGACAAAATTGCTGACGATTGTTTTAACTTTCCAGTAAAACGGTTATACTTTAATCAGCCCGTTCTATAAATATTTTTATACTTTCCAGAAAAACGGCTTTGACATAATTGTTGACGATATAGACCTAAAGGCGCTATATCTACAATTATATCAAATAGCACAGCTATACGCCGTTTTACATATTGAACGAATTTGTACTATAATGTTCCGCGTTATGTAACTTGAGCTTTGGTTAAAAGCGAAAGTTTCTACTTTTTTCCTTGTTTTTTTCTTTCTAAAAACTTTCTTCTAAAGGTAATGGAACACTTATTATACGAGCCGACGGTAGGAGGGGAGTGTAATGTGTGTGAAATGGTTTTAACTTCAATTAATTAATAGAGGCCCTAAACTCCTTAGGGGAACGCCCTACTTTTTGTTTGAACAACCGACTAAAGTGTTGCGGATATTTAAAACCTAGTTCATAGGCGATTTCACTCACTGATTTGTTAGGGTCGAATACTTTTTCCTTAGCTACATCTATCAATTTCGCTTGAATAAATTCTTGGGCAGATTTGCCGGTTTCCTTTTTAACCAGATCACCAAAATAATTGGAAGATAAATGAAGCTGATCCGCAAAATATGCTACTGAAGGTAAACCATTATTTTTTGGCTTTTCCGATGAAAAATATTGAGAAAGTAGATGATCAAACTTCTCTAAAGTACCCTTATTCACTACTTCACGTGTAATGAATTGCCTGTCATAAAAACGAAGGCAATAGTCTAAAAATAGCTCAATATTGGTCACAATCAGTTTCTTGCTATGTTTATCAATGGGCTGTTCCAATTCAAACTGAATTTTTTCCAATAAACTCAAGATTAGCTTTCGCTCTTTAGCGGATAAATGCAAAGCCTCATTACTTGAGTACGCAAAGAAATTAAATTCGTGAATCTTTTTTGCCAAACTTGTACCCAGCAATAGGTCTGGGTGAAAAAGCAAAGCATAGCCTTTGGGTACAAAACCCGGTTCATAACCGCCAAGTTCAATAGTCTGGTTGGGCGCCATAAAAACCAAGGTACCTTCGTCATAGTCATATGAGTTACCGCCATACTTAAGTTTACAACCCACTGCATCTTTCAAAAAAATAGCATAACAGCTGTAATGAAATCCGTCGTACGATTTATTGGTATATCCGGTTTGGTTTACCTTTTTAAAATCGACAATACCTACCAAAGGATGCAGAACTTCGTAATTTCTCAATTTAAAGTAGTCTGCAATGGTTTTAATTTCTAAAATATTCTTCACGACTCATTGTATTTGAAATAAAGATAACCTATTGATGATCACATCATCAAGCTACATATGTATTATCTGTAATTTTGGTATAAACATCCGTTATTTGGGTAGTACCGCACCTAAGTTCTTCCCCTAATTTTGGCATTGTAATCAAGTACAATGAAGAAGATAGGAACTTTAATGTTGTTGCTGTTATTAAGTACTGCTAATGCGCAGGAAAATGCAAAAGATAAAAACTATAGGTTTTTAGATGACTTTAGAGGAAGTGCAAGTATAACCCATAATGGCGTTTCATTAGTTCCTTCTTTTTCTTTAGGTGATCCCGCATTGCTGTTCGATTTAAAATTCACCAAAAAAAAGTTAAGTTTTGAGCCTGACATGCGTTTTTCTCTCGATGCCAAACCGTGGACTATGCTTTTTTGGTTTCGCTATAAGGCGATTGAAAAAGAAAAGTTTTCACTGAGGGTAGGGGCGCATCCCGGACTGAATTTTAGAACTGTAAATGTTATTAGAAACGGCAATACCGAAGAACTTTTAGAATCTAGAAGATATTTAGGTGCCGAAGTGATACCCAGTTATAAATTATCAAAGCATACTAGTATTGGCATGTATTATCTGTACGCCCGAGGTTTTGATAAAGGGGTAAAAGAAACTAATTTTTTGGTGCTTAATGCTGCCTTTAGTCTATTTCCCATTTCAGAATCGTTTTATATAAATTTTACACCACAAGTTTACTATCTTACCTCTGACGATTTAACCGGATATTATACCTCAGCGTTCTTGACCATTGGTAAAAAGCAATGTCCATTTTCGTTGACAGGTGTTATAAATAAAGGCATAAGCACCCAAATATTGCCCGATGATGATTTCACTTGGAGCGTGCTATTGAACTATAGTTTTCCAACAAAAAGAAAGATTTAAGAAAAGGCATAACCCTTATTAAAATAACTACAAAAACAAAGTAATACATGATAAAGCTAAAATATACATTAGTACTTAGTAGCATACTTTTATTTATTGGCTGTAATGAACAAAACAAGCAAATAGCAGATACTCCTGTTGAAACGAATGATATTATTTCTATTCAAAAACAAGGGACTTTTGCCGTTGGTGGTTCGGTTAAGAAAAGCCATGGAACTTTCGACCCCATTGCCCATGGTGCTTTTAATCCTTCAAATCAAAGTACCGAAGGGCAGACCTTGCATGGTGACCACGCATCGGTATTTTATCAAATTCCTACGGAATCTCGCAAACTACCGCTAGTGTTTTGGCACGGCTACGGTCAGTCCATGCGAACTTGGCAAAGCACTCCAGATGGCAGGGAAGGGTTTCAAAGTATATTCCTTAAAAAACGGTATCCTGTCTATTTATTAGATCAACCCAGAAGGGGATTGGCAGGACAAAGCTTAGAACCAAAAACATTGGAAGCTAAAACTGAAGACCAACTGTGGTTCGGCATATTCAGAATGGGCGAGGGTAAACGTTTTTATCCGAACGTTCAATTTTCTAAGGACCCTGAAGCTTTAAATCAATTCTTCCGTCGTAGTACTCCAGATACGGGACCTTTAAACATCAATCTAAATATTGAAGCGGTTTCTCAATTATTCGGAAAAATTGGTGACGGAATCCTAGTTACCCATTCCCATAGTGGCGGACAAGGTTGGAGTGCAGCTCTAAAGACCGATCGAATAAAAGCTATAGTAGCTTACGAACCTGGTAGTAATTTTGTATTTCCAGAAGATAACATTCCTGAACCTATTTCTTATGTGGGCGGAACATTACGTGCTAAAGGTATTTCATTGGAAGAATTTCAAAAACTGACCAAAATTCCCATTGTAATTTATTATGGGGATTACATCCCTGAAATTGAAGTTAAAAACCCTGGTCAAGACCAATGGCGCGCCGCCCTTTCCATGGCGCGTAAATGGACAAAAACAGTAAACGACGCTAGTGGTGATGTAACTTTAGTTGTGTTACCGGAAATAGGAATCAAGGGAAATACGCACTTCCCTATGTCCGATTTAAACAATCAAGAAATAGCCGATGTAATGTACAATTGGCTAGAAGAAAAGAAATTAAACTAAAAAATAAAAGAAATGAAAAATCTAATTACAATAGTACTGTTTATGCTTCCAATTTGCATTTTTGCCCAAAATACGGACTACAAAGTGTCTTCATACAAAGACGAGGGCTTCAAGGCACCAAATACGCATTATATTGGCGAAGCTTGGTTGAGCGGTGTATTACAGGCTGATGATGAAACCGACTTAAATATTACCAAAGCCACTTTTAAGGCTAATTCTACATTAGACTGGCATAAACATTCAACATCTCAAGTTCTTATTTACGTAGACGGTGAAGGTTATTATCAAGAAAGAGGAAAAGACCCTGTGATACTTAAAGCAGGCGATGTAATCAAATGTGACAAAGAAACAGAGCACTGGCACGCTTCAACTAAAGATAGTGATGTTACCTATTTAGCAATTTATGGAGGAGGACAACCCACCACATGGACCGAAGTGGTAACACAAGAATATTATGATAGTGTTGCCGATCAACTGAACGACTAATTCACCACTACTGAAAGTAACGTCATTAAGACCTATCATGCGTTTAAAAAATATCCTTCGCACGGCGAATATATTCGTCGGGTTAGTATTATTTATCAGCTGTCAATCAATAGCGCAACAAGCAACATCAGACAATGCTTTATCCAACCAAGAGAAAAGTATAATCAAAATTGCAAGTCACACTGCCCAAGGCAATTTATCTCAGCTCAAGGATGTTCTCCATGAAGGATTAGATCATAAGCTAACCGTGAATGAAGCCAAAGAGGTATTGGTTCATTTGTACGCCTATGCCGGGTTCCCAAGAAGTATACGCGGTTTGCAAACACTTTTAGTAGTACTGGAAGAAAGGACGGCTAAAGGTATAGAAGATGAGTGGGGCCCAGAAGCCACAACTATTGACGATTCTAGAAGCAAATATGAACGAGGAAAGACTATTTTGGAAGAACTTGTTGGACGACCGTTAGATGGAAAACCAGAATACCAAAAGTTTTCACCCGAAATGGACAGGTTTCTTAAAGAGCATTTATTTGCGGATATTTTTGAGCGAGATGTGCTTACCTATAAACAACGTGAACTGGTGACCATTTCCGTCATTGCAAGTTTGGGAAGTTTAGAGCCTATGCTAAGAAGCCACTTAAACCTTTCATTGAACGTTGGCTGGCAAGCCGAACAATTGAAAGAGTTTACTGAAACCTTAGTGATTACTACAACTGAAGACAATGTTTTTGCAACAAAAACAGTCCTTACAGAAGTATTGAAAAGACGAACTGAATAAAAACAACCATGAAAAATACTGGATACTATACTATTGCCATTTTACTGATACTTTTGACAGCATGTAACACGCCAAAGGAAAGTAAAAAGGAAGTTCAACTTTTCGAGAAAGGGACTAAAATAGAAAATTCGAATTTTACAGGTACCGCATGGTTAAATATGTTGGCAGCACCGGACAGTTTAAATACCATGTATGCCGGTTTGGTTACTTTTGAACCCGCTGCACATACCAATTGGCATTCACATCCAGCTGGGCAAATATTAATCGTAACCCAAGGTGAAGGTTACTATCAAGAAGAAGGAAAACCCAAACGTATATTACGCATTGGAGAGACGATAAAGTGTTTACCAAATATTAAACATTGGCATGGTGCCGCTCCAAATTCCGAGTTTGCACATATAGCAATTTCAAGTCGCGATAAAGGACCCGCGCAGTGGTTTAAACCGGTTTTAGACGAAGAATATAATGGTATCTGAATAATTTTCTATTCAAAAGTAGTTTCTAAAACGTTGGTTATTGAAGTAAACGTTATGGCCTAAGAGAATTTTAGCTAAACAATAGGCGAGGGGAGCGGCCATATTCTAGATGGCTGGTTATAAGGTTTTTTGACCATCTTAATGTTTCAAAGAGTTCAAAGTGGTCTTAAGAGTTAAAATGATTTCTAGAATATAGCGACTGAGCCGTACATTGTTTCTAAAATTATCTGTAAGCCTTGATTTTTTTGTTTCTTTTTTTATCAAGAAAAAAAGATAAATAAAAACGCTTACGGGTACAATGCTGAAAGTCTATTTTACATAATGTTAGGAACACATTCAAAAAAACTTCAAACAAGACGAGAGGTTAGCAAGGGCTAAGAAATTATCTCGCAGAGTAATTTTTAGCTGTTGCGGCAAGCTGACGAGAATGTCGTAGAAAAAAATTTTGCACACATTTCCTCGAATACTCAAATTTTGAAAGAATCTAAAATGCTAGCTTTTAAATGGCGTTGGCAAGCTGTGGCAAATTGTGTTTAAAATAAATTGCCTGAGCAATTTGATTTTAAAAAGCAATCGAGCGTTTGGCAGCGGCTATTTTACATAACGGCAAATTATGGTACAAATGAAAATATGCGTCGCAGACACCGCTTAAAAAAGTTTAATGACCCTGTTGTAAGTTTTAATCGATTCTCGGAGCTTGAGGGATATTTTATATAATATAGAATTATAGCTTACAAACGTATATTCTTTTGTGTGGTTCAAATGCTATACTTTGTACTATAATTTATATTATGTAAAATAGACTTTTTAAGAACCCACTATTCATAGTACTTAAAAACTCTCCTTTAAAATAAATTATAAATTCTATCTGTAAAGTCCCTCTGCTTCATCTCGCCGACATTTTAAATCATCCACAGGATAATCTAAAATGCTCGCGTATGTAAAATAGAATATTTGAAGACCCTCTGTTTACCTTACTTTTTATATCTCACAAAATAAATTATAAATTCATATTATGAAGTCCTCCTGCAACATCTCGCCGAAATTTTAAATCATCCACAGGACAATCTAAAATAGCAACAAACTAATATTAAGCCTCTCGATAACTTATTCTAAAATCTCGTAATCTATACTAAGTTTCCGTAACGCTCTTAAAGCAGTACCCGTACTTTTATCGCCTAATTCAATATCAACAGGATCGCCTTCTAAAAGAATTGCAGTAAGCTCGTGCGCCAATGATGCACTTACAGATCCTATTTCTGTAATACATTGCGCAATAGCTCTGCTATCCGGTCTTTGAGCATCACAAGACAAAAGGTTTACTTTCATAAGACTACTTTATTAATACCACGTATATAAATATACCACTATAGCCGCAAAGATTGCCGCTTTTGGTATTGTATTCTAAATAGTCTTACTACTACAAGCTAAATAAATCATCCAAAAGATAATTCAATAAGCTCCTTCCCTTATCTAGAAGTTTGTATGTATTCTTCTATTTCGTTATGCAAAACATTAAAACGTGAAAATTGCAATTCTACATTTTCTATATAGTCTACAATTACGATATCGTTTATTTGTAAAGTCGCTACTAACTCTGAAGTATTGTTAGCCAAAGATGTTAATTCCGCTTTAAGTGCGGCCATTTTTTCAAAAAGATGAAATGTCTTTGGTACACAAGTATACGAATTCAATTTTCGTTGCAATTGATCTACAGCACTTCTCTTACGCTGTAATTCTCTAATCACATAAGTTTTCTCGGTGTTTTTTAATAGAGCATTCATAATAGCTAGGTTGATTAAGTTGTGAAAAATAAGTTGTGTATACTTTCTAACGCAATACAAAGAACAACATTGTGTTGAAAATCAACAGTATATAATCTTTTTGATAATAAAGAATTAACTTTCTAATAACGGCCTATATCTGAGCTTCACCGCTAATATACCTGCTAACACCCTATTAATATTGAACTTCTTCTTACGCAGTTCTCACTTTTACGCTAAACATATACGATAGAAATTCTAAAATAGTTGTAGCCAACTAACTAATAAATCAATTTATTTTACCACAATATCATTGAACAACAAATTCCACCCAGTTTCGGCATCAAATACCGATGTGCCATCTTTTAAACTCCCTACTCTAATAGCATATTCTGGTCGGTTTGCAATACTTTCTGAAGCATCCGGAAAATTGATATAAAGCTTATAGTTCCCTTTTGAGACTTTTTCTGGCCATACGCCCTTTGTAGCAATTTTTTGCACTTCATTTGTAAACCAAAAACGCGTATCCACATCCAATTTCTGATGGTATTCTTTTTGTGTAGTACTATCTTTTAAAATGAGTTCTGCAGCCCTATAATTATACGGTGAAGCATAGCCTACATTTTCAATTTCTAATTGCATTTTAAAAGGTTTTCCATTTATAAGTGTTGTTGGAAAATTTCCTTTTCTAAGCTCAAATCGATAGCCTAAATTCCGTTTTATTTCATCAATACATTTGTTGGTCCAATCCCCATTAACAGCTCCCGACCACGAAGTATTCAAAAATGAAGTATGAAATCGTTTTAAATAATTCTGTGCATTCCCTCCTTCGGAGATACAATCGTTATACGGACTAAAAACATCCTCCCCTGCTGCACCACCGGGACAAGTTTCTCCTCCAAAAACTAAATATTTAGTTTCATCAGCAATGTACTTTTTCAAATTCAAGGTATCACTCGTTGCCGGCCATGTATGAAAAGAATTATAGGTCCAGTAATCATCTGCATTTGCCAAAATACAATCATTATGGTGGGCTAAACGTGCTTTGTCACTTTCGCTAAATGCCTCTTCAGCTGTAAGTGGCTTAGCATTTTCTGGTAGTGCCTCCTCCCCTTCTAAATAACGCAATTTATAATAGGGCGCACGAACTTGCACCATTCTAGATTTTGGTACAATATCCAATAATTTCTGAATAACAGCATTTCTATCCAACCAATGCTGGGCTGTCACCGGTCCGTGTTCCAAATCCCCAAAATAATCCGAATAAAACTGCTCGCCCCAAGGTCCTATTAGTCCCATTTGCACAACAGCAATTACATCTGTGTTTTTGTGTATTAGTGCTTCTAATTGGTCTAAATGTTCAAAAATAATCTCTTTAGGCACATCATTAAAAGGTGGTGTACAGCAATTTGAAGAATAGGTAAATCGTAATATTATTTTATTCCCTACCGCTCTAACCGTATTCATATCGGTCTGAATAGCCTGTAAAATATCTTCATCAAGTGGCTTATCTCGAAACGTATCAAATTGATAAGATCTATAGGTTAAGGTACTCCCTACCGAAAAACCACCCGCAGCGGGATTCGGTTTTTGTAAGGCTAATAATTCTTCTGCATTCAACGCTTTAAAATTACTCGATTGTGTACCAAAAGGACGATAGAAGCCACGTTCTGGATTGGTAAATTCCTGAAGGTCTACCGTATAAGCTTGATCTACATACGTTGTTTTCACTTCTCTACAAGAAACCAATACCAATGTAAAAGCACAAAACGTAAGCAAAATTCGAATCATTTTTTCAATTTTTAAAAAGTGCATCACAAATTTACCTTTTTAAAAGTGATTCTTAAATTCTAAGTAATAGGAAATTATTGCCTTTCAAAGTAAACAAAGTGAGCACTACCTTTTATTAATCTAGATGTGTACGTACACCTAATATTTTAGCTTTGTTTTAACCCAATTTTTCTTTGCCATATGGATATGGAAATGTAACTTTAAATAAAACAATACCTCCATGAATATAATTTTCGAATATCACAATGTAAAGGCAAGCGAACGCCTTGAAGAATTTGCTACAAAGCACCTAAATAAGTTAGCCGATAAATATGATTTTATCGTACGTGCAGATGTATTTTTCAAAACCGAAAACACTTCGGAAGAAAACAAAGGTAAAATTTGCAATATTCGGTTGAGTGCTCCAGGACCACGATTATTTTCAGAATCTAGTACAGGTGTATTCGAAGCTTCGGCAAAAGAATCTATTGGTGAGTTGGAAAGACAACTAAGTAAGCGAAAAGATAAAATGAAGTCGCACTAATTGCGATTTGACATTCGCTAAAAAGCTACAAGAACAAAAAGCATTCTATTTATTATTATTGACCATATCTGGGTCTTCGTCTTCAAATTCTATTTCAGCAAACTGTTTGTTTACTTTATCTGAAAAAGGATTTTTATTCAATTCGCGAAACAAGCGTTCGCGTCTACGATCCGAAATGTTTAAAGTATCTAGAATGCTTTTTCTATGTGCAATAACTTCACGGCGTTCTACTTTCATACGTTTACGTTCTGCAACTGGTAAGACGTAATCAGCTTCAAACTTTTCCATTACTGTATGCTTCTTCACACTAATTTCTTCGTCAGCGGCATAAGAAATTGAATCTTGCGCTTGCACAGCTGTAGCAATAATTAAAAATAATAGTGTGATTTGCCCCTTAAACTTTGTCATGTTCAAAATAATATTGTGATGTAAAACATCCGTTATTAAAAATACGAATAATTCACATAGCAATGTGTCGCAACACTTTAAGTAGGCAAAGAACTTTGGGGATTGTTCTCTAAACGCTAATTGTCTTCAAACTTGGTGTCGGCAACCGAAGTTTTTGAAATTGATACCGTATTTGGGTTTTTGTGTAAATCGCGTAAAAGTCGTCGTCTTTTACGATCCGAAATTTGCATGGTATCTATTACCGCCCTAGCCTTATTAATTTCTTCTTGTCGCATTTCAACAGCAGACAAGAAATTAGGCTCAAATTTGTACATTAATGGTCCTTCTTCTTCATCAGAAAGCACATTCTTTTTCTCTTCTTTAGTTTGCTGCGCAGAAAGCGTAGTTGTACTAAAAACTAAAAATCCGATACTGAGTATCGCTAAAATATTCTTTTTCATTCTCATATAAAGTTCTCGTTGCAAGTTAAATAAAAATCTACAAAGAGCAATAAACAACAGGGTTAACAGCCGATTGTCGAAATTAATTGCCGATTATCGAAATCCTTAAATGAGATTATCGATGAACTACACCTTTTTAACTAAAACTTCTAAAAAGTAAACTTATTGTCAACCACAAAACCAAAATTGATAACTTTGATTTCACACTTTAGCATTTAATATAATGAAATTAAAACTGATTCTATTTTTTTTAGTCCTCTACCCTATCTTAAATTTCGGACAAGTTTCAACCATAAAATCAGCCGAAATAACTTTTAATTTTGAAGCCAAAGATGTAGATGGAACAATTGCTGGATTCTCTTCAGATACAGAAATAGATTTCGATACTATAGAAAATTCAAAATTGAAAGGTGCCGTTACTGTCAAAACCATCAAAACGGGAATTTTTCTTCGCGATTGGGCACTAAAAGGCAGTAAGTACTTTAATGAAGAATTGCATCCTAAAATATTTTTCGAAAGCACATCGGTGCAAAATACCACTTCTGGTTTCACCGTACAAGGCATATTGGCAATCAAAGCAATCGAAAAACCAATGACCATTAATTTTGTAAAAAAGGGGAATCAACTTATAGGTATCGCGACTATAAATACTTCTGAATACGGAATCAATATAAAAAAACATGCAGAAGACAATACAGTTAAAATTAATATGATATTCATACTTAATTGATAATCAATATGAATACAACATTTTGTTTAACATTTATAAAAGTTGCTTAACTTCGCGTCCTTAAAAATTAAACTATGTGGGTTTGGGGAGTATTCATTGCCTTTGTTCTCGTTTTTTTAGCACTAGACTTAGGTGTTTTTCATAAAAATGATCACGTTGTCCGTAGTAAAGAAGCTAGTATCTGGACAGCTATTTGGGTAACCATTGCATTGAGCTTTAGTGGTGTTATCTATTGGTTATTTTCTAGCGGCTTAATTGACAACCCCACGAACCTTACACCGAATGAAGCAGTATTAAAATATGTTACCGGCTATCTTATTGAACTTTCTTTAAGTGTAGATAATGTATTTGTAATCGCTGTTATCTTTTCGTCTTTTAAAATTCCTGCAATTTATCAGCACCGCATATTATTCTGGGGCATCTTAGGCGCTATAATATTTAGGGCCTTAATGATTTTATTCGGAGTTGCATTAATCACTAAGTTCGATTGGATTATCTATGTATTTGGAATATTTCTACTCTGGACTGCTTTTAAAATGTTGAAATCTGATGAAGAAAATTTCGACCCTAAGAAATCATGGGTTTTTCGTCAAATAAAAAAGGTATTTCCTGTTACAGGTACCATTCATGGTCACGACTTTTTCGTAAAACGAATGGGTATTAATGCCGCCACGCCCTTATTTGTAGCACTTATTGTAATAGAATTGACCGATATACTATTCGCACTTGATAGTATACCGGCCATTTTAGCAATTACTGCAGACCCTTTTATCGTCTTTAGTTCTAATATTTTAGCCATTTTAGGGCTACGATCTATGTACTTCTTAATTTCAAGAATGCTAGATAAATTTAGATACATCAACTATAGTCTGGTAGTCATACTAGCATTTGTAGGTTTAAAAATGCTTTTCTCCAGCTATGTCCATCCACCAGAATGGGTATCGTTAGCTGTTATATCTATTGCACTAATAAGCGGTATAGTTGTTTCTATGGTAATTCCTGAAAAAGAGGAAGTCCAAAAAAACGATTAAAAAAGAACCTGTTTAGTGTGATTTAACCATATTGGTGTAATCGAAAATCCCCATTCGTAAATCATTGAAATCACGAATTTGTTCCATCACTTTGTCTGAAACATCGCCTACAAAAGCTCTTCCTTGTTCTACAGACGAAATTATTTCCTCATTGCTCTTTTTAAGATTTTCCATTCGCTCTTTTAGCGATTGAAACTTTTGATGAAGGCTGTATGTACAGGGTTCATAGGTGTAAGACCTTAATTTATTGCTTAACAAATTAATTTCATTGTTAGCACGTTTTAATCTCAACAAGCTATTAGTTCTAATAGCACTTACATCATTACTGTTTTTTCTTGATAAAGTTTCCATATACTCCGATTTAGGGTTAAACAAACATTTCAATTCTTAAGTCCGTAGTTATACACTATGGGCTAAGTCCAATTAAAAATTCAATTTTTGGTAATCTGTTGCTTAAAGCTTGCCTTTGAACTTTGGAAGTATTCGATGGCAATCGAATAAAAAGTGCCTTCACTTTTTATGGGTCACATTAAATAAAGCTATGTAGTTAGAGGTATTTAGTTACTTAAATATAGGAATAAACTTCGGATAAATGATAGTCCATTTCAAATTTAACGTAACTTTTACCATTCGGTAACACCTTAAAGTCAAACACTTAGTTTGAGGAAGAAAATTGGAATTTTGAATCTTATAGTATTTTTCCTATTTAGCACTTAGTTTTTGGTCAATAATCTGTAGCGCATCTTTAACGGTTTCCATTTTATCCATGTCTTCATTTTCAAGAACTATATCAAATGCATCTTCAACATCAAGTATAATATCTACTAGATTAGCAGAATTAATATTAAGTTCATTAATGAGATGACTTTCTTCGGATATTTCACTTTCCGAAACATCTTCAGGTAAGTATAACTTTACAATTGCCTTTAATTTTTGATAGCGCTCTTCCGTATTCATTGCTACTTTTTATTGATATGAAAATCGAAGTATACTGAAGGTTTTTATTCAGCAACCTATTGTATATTGTACGCCTTAAAAATAACACAAGCATTTACATCGCCAAAACCAAAACTAGCTTTTGCTAGAACTTGTGGTTTATAATTAAAAGTTTTTTGCGGAATGCGACTAGCATCGATTACTTTTAATATGTCTGGATGCAAATCTTCACAATTTCGATTTCCAAAAACTTTTTGCTTATCAAATTGTAATATTGAAGCAACACACTCTATACTGCCTGCTGCTGCCAAACAGTGTCCGATAGTACCTTTTGTAGAATTGATATATGGAAAATCTACACCACTACTTTCTAATGCAGCACTCCAATTGGCAATTTCATCAGCATCTTTTGAAGTAGCAGTCAAATGCCCATTGATGGTATCGATATCCGATTTCTCAATTTCCGAATTTACAATAGCCGATGCTATGCACCTTTGTACTGCTTCACTATTTGGTGCAGTCATGCTACCTCCTCCGCGTTGTCCGCCACTATTAACTGCACCCCCTAAAACTTCTGCATAAATTTTAGCACCTCTTTTTTGAGCACTTTCCAAAGATTCTAAGACTAGTGCCCCTGCCCCACTACCAGGCACAAATCCTGATGCGGAAGCACTCATAGGTCTACTTGCCTGAGTTGGGTTTTCATTATATTTTCTTGGAAGAATACGTAAAGTATCAAATCCGCCCCATACATAAGGACCACTATCGCTACAGCTACCAACCAACATTCGCTCTGCTTTACCAGTCGAAATACGCTCATAACCCATTAATACGGCTTCTGTGCCTGTAGTGCAAGCAGATGAATTAGTAGTCACCTGATTTCCACAACCTAATATTCCACCTAAATAGGCGCTAATACCACTCGCCATCGTTTGTAAAACACTAGTACTACCTAAACGTCTAACATTACCATCGTCAATATTATGAATAGCCTCTCTAAACTTATCTACGCCCAATATCCCAGTCCCGAAGAGAATACCGCTATCCCAATCAGGGTTTGTATCGGCAACCACAGATAGTTTAGCATCTTTCCATGCATCTACACCTGCAATTACACCATACACTATACCACTGGCATTCAGTCCACGTAACTGCAATGGAGTAAAGTAATTATTTCCCAAGTTAGATGGCACCAGTGGCTCTCCCGCAATTTGACAACCAAAATTGAGCTCGGCTAATTTCGGTTGAAAACGAATACCACTAGTTTCATTTTCTAAGGCCAATCCAAATGCATCGAGACCTATACCATTTGGAGCACAAACACCTAAACCTGTAATTACAACCCGTCTACGCATTAGACATAATTTTAAACATTCCAGCTAAAGATCCTTTGCAAACCAAAGCATCTTTTTCGTTATACATTTTCACATTACACTTCAACTTATTAAATCTAAAATAGATTTTTTCTGAAACCACTTTTACTTTTTCATTTGGCAAAACAGGAATGTAAAATTCCATTTCAGAACTACTCATTCCAATTTGTATGTATTTCAATTCACTTTCTTGCAACAGATACAATCCCAAACAAACCAATCCGATTTGAGCACAACATTCCGTTAAAATCACTCCCGGAGTAACAGGCTCATTTTTGAAATGCCCCTTGTAGAAATCAGCGTTTTCTTTAAAGTGATAACTCCCCGTTACACCGTCTTCATTTATTTGATCTAAGGTGTCCACAAATAAAAAAGGTTCTTGATACGGCAGTTTACTTAAAATTTCTTGTTGATTCATGTCGAAATATATAGAAACAAATTTATGTAAAACACTATATTGCAATTATTTATAAAACTTTACATAAAGTTATATAAGATATAAAACATTTGAAAATACATTAAATTCAATATCGTATTAAAAATCCATTTGGCAACTGGGTTATTTTCAAATATCAAAACTCAAAAATAAACTAATTAAACAAAGGAATAAAATCACAATTAATTGATAAATAGATAATTAATAACTTAAAGTGAATAATTACTTTACCATTCCAACAATATGCGTTGCGCTGAAAAACCTGGCCCAAAACTAAGCACTAAACCCTTATCACCGGACTTTAATTCCTTTTCCATAAAACGTTCCAAAACATATAAGACAGTAGCACTACTCATGTTGCCATACTCCCTTAAAACCGCTCTAGTATCATCAATATTCTTCCCATAAGCACCAAACAAATCTTCAACAGTCTGTACTATTTTCTTTCCTCCGGGATGAAAAATCAAGTGCTCCACTTCCGCTATAGATACCCCGTATTTCTTAAGAAAGGGATGTACGATTGCTGGAAAATGAGCCGCTATCGTTTCTGGAACAGCTATATCTAAGATCATTTTTAATCCGTGATTTGTTAAATCAAATCCCATCATCTGGGTAGTATCCGCAAAGTGATACATCTCTCCACCAATAATACATGGTCCTTCTACCGTTTCTTCTGAGGACAAAAGCACACAAGCCGCGCCATCCCCAAAAATTGCAGCACTTACCATATTTGCCATCGAATAGTCCGTATGCTGAAAAGTAGCAGTAGGACTCTCCACAGCTACCAATGCCACACGTTTACCTGGGTTAGACTTCAAAAAGTTATTGGCGTAAATTAATCCGGACACGCCAGCAGCACATCCCATTTCAGTAACGGGCAAGCGAACAACATCTTGTCGAAGCTTTAAATCATTAATTAGATACGCATCTAAAGAAGGTATCATAAAACCAGTACAACTAACTGTTATTATATAATCTATTGATTCAGGTTGCCAATTACACTTACCTAAAGTTTTACTTAAAATTGAAGACCCTAACTTTTTGACTTCCCGTATGTAAATATTATTTTTATCCTCAAAAGATGTAGCAGAAAAAACATCTTCGGGACTCATAATACTATATCTCTTATCCACAGCTGCACCTTCAAAAATCTTTACAACTTTACGCATAAAACGTTGATCTTGATGTCCTAACCAAGCTTCAACCAAAGGGATAATATCAGAAGTTTCTCGACAATATTTTGGCAATTCTTTGTCGACTGCCGCAATTCGAACTTTATTCATTAATTTCTTTTTCATTAAAACGCATAACCCAATTCAATCGGTAAGCCCACTTCCATTTGATGGAGTGTTGGTTTGTTGGAAATAGTTTGGAGTAGTTCTTAAACTCTTGTTTTGTGAATCCACTCCGAATTGAAACTAGTCCATCACTTTTAGCAATCTTTGTTTTTATAAAAATAGCACTAAACAATTTAAACAGATAATATGCAATGCGACTTCTCTGCAGATCATTAACTATGATCCCAAACCGCGACATTTTCAACAAGCTTTTCAAAAAAATTAAAACATCACCCTCAGCAATATGATGCATCGTAAGTGTCGTAATCACAAAATCAGCTTTTAATCCATCGACTTTAAATATATCTAGAGCTTCATATTTTATTTCAGGATATGACTTGGAAGCCTTTTCAGCTAAGACAATTGCTTTTTCATTAATATCGATTCCTAAAAGATCTACATTGATATTTTCCTTTCGAAAAACATCTGCTATTTTACGAAGCATAGCACCATCACCACATCCAACATCAAATACCTTATATTTCTCTTTAGGATTTTCAGACACTAATATTTTCAAAGTATTTAAAACAATTCGATCTCCACCTAAAAAATTATTCGCACGATTAATATCAAGATACGTTGCCCTCAAAGTATCCATAGGAACTTGAGCATCATCCATCAACTCGGATTCGCTATGTCGAAATGAAAAATCCATTACACTTTAATTGGTTTACCGTGCGTTCTTTGTATTAAGGTACGAAGAAGACTTGGAGATTTCACAGCTGTTGCCAAAGCAACCTTCGATAATCTTTGATTTAATAAAATAGATTGCACTCTTCGCCCAACCCATAATCTTTGTCTAAATGTATAATTCCACTCATTTTCATAATCCGTATTTAGTTGTTCTCTACTATAAGTTTTCTCATCTAGAAATTTATGAATGAGTTCAGAAGCAATTTTTGCAGCATGAATAGCCATTGACATTCCATTTCCACAAAGTGGATGAATTAACCCAGCAGTATCACCACACATTATTACTTGATTTTCTGTTGCTTTTTTCGAATTAAAAGAAATCTGAGCAATAGTTAAAGGTTCTTCAAAAAGTGATTCTGCATTTTTTAGAAAAGAAGCCAAAAATGGATTTTTCGAAACCACATTTTTATTGAAGCTTACGATATTCCTTTCTTTTTGAAAATCGGCATAATTAGCCAGGTAGCAAAAATTAACGGCACCCGATTCCACTTTAGACAGTCCCCCATAACCTCCCTTAAAATTATGCAAGGCCACTAAATTTGAAGGAAACTCATATTTATAATGCGCCTTAACTGCCAACCAAGATGATTTTTGCTGGATAAAATCACGCTTTAATTGTTTATCTAAATTGCTTCGCTTCCCATAAGCACCAATAACTACTAGTGCTGAATAGATTTCCTTTTGATCCGTAGCAACTTCAAATTGTTTATTTTCAAATTCAATGGACAAAGCACCTTGAAAACAGAATTTCACACCTAAATCAATTGCTTTTTTATATAATATATTATCAAAGGCATAGCGACTAATTCCAACTCCCCCCAACGGGAGCTTCGTAGAAACTGCATCACCAGCAACTGTACTAAATTGTAAAGTATTGATGCTAACAGCACCAAGATTATTTAAAGAAACACCTAAACTTTCAAGATAAGGTAGTACTTCATTTGATACATATTCTCCACATACCTTATGATGCGGGTATGTCTTTTTTTCGATAATCAAAATGGAATGACCTCTAATTCTAGCATCAATTGCTGCAGTAAGTCCAGCTAGGCCACCACCAACAATAATAACATCATATGCAATCATATAATGAAAGATAGGAATTTTAACAAAAATCAGAGAGTCTTAGTAAGAAAATTCGAGATAATATAATGTCGCTTAAAATTAATAGGCGACTAAGTTCAGTAGCTCTTCCTTAAATCGCTCTTTAGGCAAATAATTATCCTCAAGCGTCTTAGCAAATGGTATCGGGGTATTAAGACTGGCTACCCTTTTAATAGGTCCGTCTAAAAATTCAAAACAATTTTCCATAACGGCAGCTGCAATATCACTAGCAACGCCACCGAAGAGACTATCTTCTTGTAGAATGATTAATTTATTTGTTCGCTTTACAGATGCATAAACCGCTTCAATATCCATTGGGACTAACGTCCGTAAGTCTAGTAAATCCGCAGACACATTAGGTAATTCTAAAAGTGTTTCCAAAGCCCAATGTACTCCAGCACCATAAGTTACAATGGTTACTGATACGCCTTCCTTCAGCAAAACAGCCTCCCCAAATGGTATGGTATAATAATCAACAGGCACATCTTGATAAACACTACGATACAATGCTTTGTGTTCAAAAAACAAAACCGGATTAGGATCATTTATAGCAGTTGCCAGAAGCCCTTTAGCATCTTTAGGAAAAGCAGGATATACAACCTTTAAACCTGGTGTTTTTGTAAACCAGGCTTCATTGGTTTGCGAATGAAAAGGTCCTGCTTGCACCCCAGCACCACATGGCATACGAATAACAACATCTGCTGACTGGCCCCATCTATAATAAGACTTAGCCAAGTAGTTTACAATCGGATTAAAACCGGTACTTACAAAATCAGCAAATTGCATTTCCACAACGGCTTTCATGCCTTGTATCGCTAATCCCATTGCAGTTGAAACAACAGCAGACTCACAAATTGGTGTATTTCTAACTCTGTCTTTGCCGAAAGCTTCCACAAAACCTTCCGTGATTTTAAAAACACCTCCGTATTCTGCTATATCTTGCCCCATGATAACCAAATCATCATGTTTTTCCATTGATTGTTTTAGGCCACTAGATACTGCATCAACTAAGCGTATATTCTTAACGGTACTGCAAGGTTGCACTTCTTGATAATTAAAAGGTGCGAAAACATCTAGCAACTCTTTCTCCTTGTTTAATACAACTTCATTCTCATTAAAGGCAAGCTTCAATTCATCATTGATTTCAGCTGCAATATTATGACGAAGTTTATTTATATCTTCTTTAGATAGTGCCCCAGAGCGAAGTAAAAACTTTTGATAATTCTCAATTGGGTCTTTTTTAGCCCAAGTTTGCATGAGCTCTTCTGGTACATATTTAGTTCCACTTGCCTCTTCATGCCCTCGCATTCTAAATGTTTGAAACTCCAAAATAACTGGTCTTGGTTCCTTCCGAAGTTGTTCGCAAAGCGATTTCACCTTCGCATAAACCTCTGTTACATTATTACCATCAATTAAATGAGCTTCTATGCCATAACCAACACCTTTATCTATAAGGTTTTTACATCGGTATTGCTCATTGGTAGGCGTAGAAAGTCCGTAACCATTATTCTCAATACAAAAAAGCACTGGTAAATTCCATACCGCCGCAATATTTAATGCTTCATGAAAATCACCTTCACTAGTAGCACCTTCACCAGTAAAAACAGCAGTTATTTCTTTATTTTTCTTAAGCAGATTCCCCAAGGCAATACCATCGGCCACCCCTAATTGTGGGCCTAGATGCGATATCATACCTATTATTTTATAATCTTGAGTGCCAAAATGAAAACTGCGATCACGTCCATTCGTAAAGCCATTGGACTTACCTTGCCATTGCGAAAAAAGTCGATGCAATGGAATGTCTCTCGAAGTGAAAACACCAAGGTTTCGGTGCATTGGCAATATATACTCTTCATTACTTAGAGCACTTGCAACACCAACAGCAATAGCCTCTTGTCCAATACCACTAAACCATTTAGAAATTTTACCTTGCCGTAAGAGAATCAACATCTTCTCTTCAACCATTCTTGGCTTTAGCATTCGCTCAAAAAGCTGCACTTGCTTGGCTGAGGCAATGCCTTTAGTTTTGAATTCCATTTGAACTTTATAAAAAACTAACATTATTTAAGTAAAAATAGCAAAATCGTGATTTACATCTCCGATTTTAACCAGATAGCGAATTGAACCTTTATTTATTAACTTTGATTCCACTAAAAAAGTATTTTCATGAGCGCAATACCAAGTGTAGACCTACAAGATTTCCTATCAGGAGATGAAAAGAGAAAACAGAAATTCATTAACGAAATCAGTTCTGCCTTTGAAGATATTGGTTTTGTAGCCTTAAGCGGCCATTTTCTATCCGAAGAATTAGTTGAAAATCTATATGCAGAAATAAAAAAGTTCTTCGACCTACCGCAAGATGTTAAAGATAGCTATGAAATAGAAGGTATCGGTGGCCAAAGAGGATATACATCTTTTGGAAAAGAACATGCAAAAGGAAGAACGGAAGGCGATCTAAAAGAATTTTGGCACTTCGGACAGTATGTTGAAGACAATCCAAAATTGGAAGCAGAATATCATAACAACATTGATGTAAAAGAATTACCTGCTTTTAATGAAGTGGGAAAAGAAACTTACAAAATGCTTGAAAAAACTGCTAAATATGTTCTAAGAGCGTTGGCACTCCATTTAAATCTTGAAGAAACTTACTTCGATGATTACATTAAAAATGGAAATTCCATTCTTAGACCTATACATTATCCACCGATAACTGCTGAACCAAAAAATGCAGAACGAGCTGCAGCCCATGGCGATATTAACCTTATCACCTTATTAATGGGTGCCCATGGTCGCGGTTTACAGGTTAAAAATCACAATGATGAATGGGTAGATGCTATAGCACGACCAGATCAGCTAATGATAAATGTTGGTGATATGCTATCTAGACACACTAATAACCGTTTGAAGTCCACAATTCATAAAGTTGTTAATCCACCAAAAGAAAGTTGGGGAAAATCAAGATATTCGATTCCGTTTTTTATGCATCCTATTAGTGAGATGCCATTAAACTGTTTGGAAAACTGCATCGATGATGAAAATCCGAAACAATATGAGGACATAACTGCTGGCGAATTTTTACATGAGCGTTTGATCGAACTTGGTTTAATAAAAGAATAATGCGAAACCTTTCTATTCTATTACTATGTGGTATTGTAATGTCTTCTTGTCAAGAAAAGGCTACAGTACCGGAAAAAGTAAAACCTAATGTGCTTTTTATTTTAGTTGATGATCTCGGACTTCACGATTTAAGTTATACTGGCAGCACCTACTATGAAACACCCAATGTTGACCGAATTGCAAAGGAAGGCGTAGAATTTACGCAAGGTTACGCTGGAAGTCGTGTGTGTAGCCCATCTCGGGCAACTATAATGACAGGCAAATTTACCGCACGCCATAAAGTTACAGATTGGATTGGTGCCAAGTCAGGCGAAGCTTGGCGTGAGCATAATCGATATGATAAAATGCTACCTGCCACATATACTCATGAACTACCCAAAGAAGATATTTCAATGGCAGAAGCCATGAAAGCAGGAGGATACAAAACGTTTTTTGCGGGGAAATGGCATTTGGGAGATGAAGGATCTTATCCAGAAGACCATGGTTTTGATATTAATGCTGGTGGATGGGAAAAAGGAAGTCCAATGGGTGGGTATTTTTCACCTTGGGTAAATCCGAGTCTCGAAAATGAAAAAGATGGTGAGAACCTATCAATGCGATTGGCTAATGAAACTGCACGTTTCATTGAAAAAAACAAAGACACTACCTTTTTTGCAATGCTTTCGTTTTATGCAGTGCATGGTCCAATACAGACGACTAAAGAGAAATGGACCAAATATCAAAACAAAGCTGTTAATGCAGGATTGGCAGATACTGGATATATAATGGAACGCAAACTACCGATTAGACAAGTGCAAGATAATCCTATTTATGCAGGTTTAGTAGCGCAAATGGATGATGCTGTTGGGATAGTTTTAAAAACTTTAGACAACTTAGGATTAGACAAAAATACAATTGTGGTATTTACATCTGATAATGGTGGCGTTGCATCCGGCGATTCATTTTCTACAGCGAATCTTCCTCTTAGAGGTGGCAAAGGATACCAATGGGAAGGCGGTATTCGTGAACCCTATTTTATGAAGGTTCCGACAATTGCAAATACCACAAAAACTATTGAATATCCAGTTACTGGTGCTGATTTATACCCAACAATATTAGATTTATCAAATATAGAACTTAAACCTAATCAGCATATTGATGGGGTTAGTCTTAAACCTTTACTTGAAGGAAGTAAATTATCGAAAAGACCCTTGTACTGGCACTATCCTCATTATGGAAATCAAGGAGGCGACCCGTCTTCTATTATACGTTTGGGTAAGTGGAAACTAATTCATTATTGGGAAGATGGTCATGAAGAACTGTACAATCTAGAAGTGGACCCTGGAGAACAAAACAATCTTTCAGAAAGCAATAAAAATATTAAAGAAGAATTAAGCAAAAATCTTTTAACCTGGCTAAATAGTGTCAATGCAAACATGGCTTCAGAAGATTCTAAGTTCGATGCCGATTTAAATCAAAAAAGGCATGAAAGTATCGTAACTGAAAAATGGCCACAATTAGAAGAACAGCGTTTAGAGGTATTATCAGATGATTTCCAACCCAATCCTGATTGGTGGGGAAGCAAAGTAACAGCGGATTAACAATATATGCTGTACACTAGATAAGATCTACTAAAGCCTTTTGATTAATAGACTATTTATTGAAATGATTCGTTAATAGCATTCATAGAAATGATAGTTTATAAAATGAAAAAAAAGATTTCAACTTTATTAATGTTCTTGTTTTTAAGTACTGCTATTGCCCAAATTGAATACGAAAAGGGCTATTTTATTAGTGCCACTGGCGAAAAAGTTAGTTGCTTAATTCGGAATGTAGATTGGAAAGAAAGTCCTACTAGTTTCAATTACAAACTTTCTGAAAACGATAAAATTCAACGAGCAGATGTTTCGGATGTAATCGAATTTGGAGTTTTAAACGGCGCTAAATATATTGGAACTGCTGTTGATATTGACCGTTCCTCTAATATTATAAAAAAATTAGACCGCAATAAACAACCAAAATTTATAAATGAGAGATTATTTTTAAAGGTTGTCGTAGAAGGATCTGCAAACTTATATAGTTATAATCAACAAGGCTTAAGAAGATTCTTTATTAGTTACAACGACGGAGAAATAACGCAATTAGTATATAAAAAATACTTAACTGAGTTTGACAAAATCAAAATTAACAACCATTATCGCCAACAAATCTTAAACTCTTTGCGTTGCGAAACTGTAAAGCCATCGCTAATAAACAAATTGGAGTACACCACAAAATCACTTAAAAGGGTATTTGACAACTACAATTCTTGTACAAATAGTGATTTCGTGATAGAAGAATCCGAGGTTCGGAAAATTGATTTTAATCTTTGGCTGCGTCCCGCTCTTACTTATAATACCTTTAGTGTATCCAATAGTATTAATCCTAAATACACCTTTGATTTCCCTAATGCTGCCGGTGTTCGATTTGGTACAGAACTAGAATTTGTATTACCATATAATAAAAGCAAGTGGTCTGTATTTGTTGAGCCTACCTACCAAACATATGCTTCGGAGCAAAAGATAGAAATTTACAAGGAGTTTATAGAAAATGAGAAGTACGATGCTAGCGTTAATTATAGTTCCATTGAATTACCAATAGGGGTTCGTTATTCAATGTTTTTAAATACAAAATCAAGAATTTTTATAGATTTTGCTTTTTCGCATGATTTTCATACAGATTCTGAAATTATCTTAGGTAATATAGATGATTTAGAAATGAGTTCGAATCAAAATTTTGTCTCAGGTATTGGATATGCTTTAAATAAAAAGTTACAATTAGAATTGCGTTATACATTTTCAAGAAATATATTAAATGATTATACTTTTTGGTCAACTGATTATAAGGCAGTTAATTTAGTTTTTGGTTACAACATTTTTTAGAATGTATACGAAATGATAAAAATTAAAACAATTAAGCAAAGTTTTTAATACATTGCCATTCCCATTTGAATGAATTTAAGACTATAAAATTCTTATGGATTTAAAAGATCAATTAAAGAACTTATTTCCAGACCATATAGAAAAAGAGCAACCCAAGAAGGTTGTTAAGAGTACTATTTGGCTCCAGGAAGACCCTATTATTTGCAAGTACGAAAAGCGAAAAGGCAAGCCAATAACAATATTAGAAGGATATAACGGTGCCGACAAAGATATTAAACAGCTTGCAAAGGAATTAAAAAAAGCTTTAAGTGTTGGTGGCGGTATTAAGGGCGAAAGCATCATAATACAAGGCGATTACAGAGATAAAATCATGGAATTACTTAAGCAAAAAGGGTTTAACGTAAAGCGAGTTGGCGGATAGATTTTTTGGTGATATGATAGGAATATCACAAATGAAGATTGAAATTGTTTTTTCTGTTAATTTTATTTTGAAGATTGAAATTATTTGGTATTTTTATTTACTAATCTATAACCACACCCAAAAATATGAGCTCCCTACTACATATCACTAACGGAGACAGTTTCACTGAAAAGTTAAAATCACTCAAATTAAAAGGTGATATTATTACTTGGCGTGAAATGCTTTGTGAAGGCAAAACACTTACAAATGTTGGTAGCGAAACATTTTGGAAAACCAGATTTGAATTCCTGAATAAAAACTACAAGGTTTCAAAATCTTGGTTTATTGAAAAAACTCTTAAAGAATACCGGTCTTTGTGTAATCACAAGCAAGAAGATAGAATTGTGCTTTGGTTTGAATACGACCTATTTTGTCAAATAAACATGCTTGCTGTTATAAGCTGGCTTAAAACGCACCGCAAATACGCAGAAATCACACTAGTTTGCAGTGGCAAAGAAGACCAAACGGATAAAATGTATGGGCTTTGTGATTTAAATGATGAGCAATTATTAAATCTTTACGAAAATCGAGTAACATTAAGTCAAGATGATATTGAATATGCAGATTATGTATGGCAATTGTATTGTAGCGATAACCCTATTCGCCTAGAAAACCTTAGTGATTTTGAAAATTACCAGTTTAACTATTTATCGGAGGCCGTAAAAAATCATTTGCACCGTTTTCCTAGTATTAAAAATGGTTTAAACGAGATGGAAAATAACATTTTACGACTTGCAATTGATAAAAAACCAAAATCTAAAGGCGCCTTCCTCCAAACAGTACTTCAGAATCAGGGTGGATTAGGATTTGGAGATACACAATACGGAAGAGCTTTTAGTAGGCTAAAACCACTCTTCACTTCTTTCAATCCAGTTAGACTTACCAAAAAGGGCAAAGATATTTTGGAAAATCAAACCAGCTATTATTCATGTATTCAAGATAACGATGTTTATTTGGGTGGAGCTTTAAAATATAATTTCCTTTACAACACAGATACCGATAAGATTCTAAAACTCTAAAATGATTTTCGGATCCTCGGAGCTTATTTTAAATGCTGATAAAAGCATTTATCACCTCAACTTATTACCAGAAGATATAGCTGATACAATTATCACTGTTGGCGACCCTGATCGCGTTAGTCAAGTTTCTTCGAAATTTGACATAATTGAGCTAAAAAAAGGGAAAAGAGAATTCATAACCCATACTGGAACCAAAAACGGAAAACGTCTTACGGTTATTTCCACAGGAATTGGCACTGACAATATTGATATTGTTTTAAATGAATTGGACGCGCTCGCAAATATCAATTTAGAAACACGAACCGTAAACGAGAAAATCAAAAAGCTTAATATTATTCGAATTGGAACTTCTGGAGCAATTCAACCCGAAATTGAATTAGATAGTTTTTTAATAAGTGAATATGCCTTAGGGTTAGATGCTCTTTTAAGTAATTATGAAGGTGTTTCCATACGAGATTTAGCATTCGAAGAAGCATTTCGAGATCAAGTAACATGGTCTAGTGATAAACCAACCCCCTATGCGGTAAAAGGCGATGAATCGCTACTATCCCTTTTCGCTTCAAATCGTATACGATTAGGCGCAACAATAACGGCATCAGGATTTTACGCTCCTCAATTTAGAGAACTACGGTTAAAAGCGGAAGGAGATAATCAGTTTGAGCAAATCAAGCAATTTTCATACAAAAATTGGCAATTGACGAATTTAGAAATGGAAACAGCCGGCATTTATGGTCTCTCTAAATTGTTTGGGCATCGTGCCATTTCGCTAAATGCTATATTGGCAAATAGAGCTACTGGTAAATTTTCAAAAAGACCCAATGAGGTGGTAGATGAATTAATAGAATACACTTTAAATAAAATTGCAAAATGAAAAAAGTTCGAATAATCGGTGTTCCTGAACATTTTAATCTACCATGGCATATGGCTGTTGAAGAAGGTGCATTTGAGGAACGAGGCATAGATTTGCAATGGACTGATATTCCTGAAGGTACTGGCCGAATGTGCCAAATGTTAAATGATGAGGAAACAGATTTGGCAATTATTCTAACAGAAGGTCTTGTAAAAAGTATTTCTGAAGGTAATAATTCTAAAATCATTCAAGAATATATAGCATCTCCACTATTGTGGGGAATTCATGTAGCTGCTGAGAGTGAGTTTAAGGCTGTTTCAGACCTTTTGAACACTAAAGCGGCAATTAGTCGGTTTGGCAGCGGAAGTCATCTTATGGCTTATGTAAATGCGCAAAATGAGGGTTGGAATACCGAAAATTTAAAATTTGAGATTGTAAATAATCTAGAAGGCGCCAAAAAGGGGCTCGCTGATGGAACCGCTGATTATTTTATGTGGGAGCATTTTACCACCAAACCAATTGTAGATAGTGGAATATTTAGAAGATTAGGAGATTGTCCGACACCCTGGCCTTGCTTTGTAATTGCAGCGACGAATAAATTTATTTCTAAGCATGATGGTTTAATAAAGCATATTCTTAATGTAATTAATGATTACACCATTGAATTTAAACAAATACCTAGCATTGATAGAACACTTTCTAATAGATATGGGCAACAATTGGAAGATATTAAAGATTGGCTTTTTATTACCGAATGGAGTCAAAATCAAATTAGCTTAGAAACATATCAAAAAGTAGTTTCCACTTTAATTGATTTAAAATTAATTAATCATGAACTATCACATGAAATTGCGCTACGCTAAACCATGGCATTTTCATCGGCTTTAAAATGAGTAGCAATCAATTTTGATAAGGATTTTTCTGAAAGTGGTTTTCTTACAAATTCTTTAATATTAGGATTTTGTATTGCCTTTACTTCATCACTTTGTTCTTCGCTAATAGTTAGCATAACAATAACTATATCATCCTTAAGTTCTTGACTTACTACTTTCTCATATTCTTCAAGAAACTGCCAACCATTCATTGTAGGCATATTAATATCAAGTAAAAGCAAGCAAGGCGTCTCGATTACTGATTGGTTTTTAGTTAAAATATCAATCGCTTCTTTACCATGTAGTGCTACATGAATATCAGCCTTAAGGTTTAGTTTATTTATGAAAACGGTATTCAATAGATTACTAATAGTATCATCGTCGACAAGTAATAGCGATTTTACAGCTTTGGAAATCATAGCGTTTGTTGGTTTTTTTAAAAGTAGTAATTTTCTGTACAAATTTATGAGTATTATTCTTTTAACACATCAAATGTTGTAAGTATTACAAAAGATTTAAAGAATGTGAATGTATTTTGTTAAAAAAATAATATTTAGCTCATTAACTTTAATGTAATTTAAAGTTCGCTCATTAAAATTAAATTATACAATACACAATAACTAGTCTTCCTACCATTTTATTTGGTCCTGATTCGTTTTTCGCAATATTTCATTAGTCCTACTAAAATGCTTGTTACCAAACCAATACCCTCGATTCGCACTTAATGGAGATGGATGACCTGTTGAAAGTACATGATGTTTCTTTAAATCAATCAATTTTATTTTTTTCTTTGCAAACCCACCCCATAGTAAGAAAACGACATTCTCTTTTTTGTCTGAGATAGTTTTAATGACCGCATTGGTAAATCTTTCCCATCCTTTACCCTGATGGCTACCCGCTTCATGAGCGCGAACAGTTAAAGTGGCATTCAGTAATAAAATCCCTTGCGAAGCCCAATGCTCTAAATTACCACTTACCGGTACATCCTGCCCAATGTCCGTTTGTAATTCTTTAAAAATATTGACTAATGATGGTGGATGTTTAATTCCATCACGTACTGAAAAACAAAGTCCATTAGCTTGATTCGGTCCGTGATATGGGTCCTGACCAATTATAACTACTCTAGTTTTACTAAAATGGCTATGATTAAAAGCACTAAAAATTTCTTCCTGTTTGGGGTAACAAACTTCTGATGTATATTCTTCACCAACAAATGACATTAATTCGCTGTAGTACAACTCATTAAACTCTGTCGAAAGTTGCTCCTTCCAACTTGGATTAATTTCTAAATTCATGTATCAAATTTACAAAGTCAAAAGTCATAAGCTAATGACCAGTGAATTTTTATATAATTAAGTATTAATACCAATCCCGAAAAAAATTGAGTTGTTTGGGTTTCAATAGCAATAGCTACCTTTACCATCGATTTTATTGAATGATGGACAAAATAATTAGCAAAGCACTCGAAGATTTAGAATTTCCTACTGTTTTAAAACAGGTATCAGCCCGTTGTACAACAGAATTAGGAAAAGAACTATGCGCTCAAATACATCCGTTGTCGGAATTTGAATTAATCCAAAAGTCTCTAGGAGAAACCGCCGAATATCATGCATCATTCGTCAGTGAAAATAGAATTCCCAATCATGGTTTTGACCGTATAGACAATGAAATAAAACTATTAAAAATTGAGAACACCACCTTAGAAATAGAAGGTTTTCGCAAAATAGGAAGTATTTGTAATGCTATAATCACTCATAAAAAATTCTTCAAAAAATTCAAAGAGTATTATCCATTGCTTTATGAATTATCAGAAGAAGTAGATAGTAATACAGCGATACCTGCCGAAATTAATACGGTTATCGACCGTTTTGGTGAAGTAAAAGACAAGGCTTCGGAGAATTTATTCCAAATTCGAAAAGAAATTAATGTCATAAAAGGAAAAATTGGTCAAAGCTTTGCATCAGCATTAAACCTGTATCATGGCTCAGATTATTTAGACGATATTAGAGAGTCCGTAGTTGAAAACCGTAGGGTTTTAGCAGTTAAGGCCATGTACCGGAGAAAGGTAAAGGGTTCAGTAATGGGTTCATCTAAAACCGGTAGTATTGTTTACATCGAACCAGAAGCGACCTTGAAATTAAGTCGAGAATTGAACAATCTAGAATTTGATGAAACCGAGGAAATTCAGCGTATACTAAGTGAACTAACAAGTTTTATTCGCCCGTATCAGGAATTACTTAACGAGTATCAGTATTTCTTAGGCAGTCTAGATGTTACTTCGGCTAAAGCGAAGTATGCAGTAGATACAAACTCATTATTACCAAAAATTAATACAGAGAAACGCTTATATCTGCGAGATGCTTACCACCCCCTATTGTATTTAAGCAATAAATTACAAGACCAAAAAACACATCCGCAGACTATAGAATTACATTCTAAAAACCGAATAATTGTTATATCTGGACCTAATGCAGGAGGAAAAAGTATCACCTTAAAAACTATAGGTTTGTTGCAAGTAATGCTTCAATCGGGCCTATTAATACCTGTTCATGAAAGAAGTACGGTTTGTTTATTTGATAAAATTCTTACTGATATTGGTGATAACCAATCCATAGAAAACCATTTAAGCACCTATAGCTATCGCCTGAAAAACATGAATAATTTTCTACGCAAGTGCAACAGTGAAACATTATTCTTAATTGATGAATTTGGTACTGGTAGTGATCCTGAGCTAGGTGGAGCTTTAGCCGAGGCTTTTTTAGAAGTTTTTTATGAACGCGGTGCATATGGAGTAATTACTACGCATTACGCCAATCTTAAGGCATTAGCAGATGAATTGCCACACACGACAAATGCAAACATGGTATTTGATGGAAAAACCTTAGAACCAACCTTTCAATTGGTTTTAGGTGAGGCAGGAAGTTCATTTACTTTTGAGGTTGCACAAAAGAACGGAATCCCCTACTCGTTAATCAACAAGGCAAAGAAGAAGATAGAGCGCGGCAAGGTGCGTTTTGATGCCACAATAGCCAAATTACAGAAAGAACGCAGCAAAATGGCTAAAACAGGCTCTAGATTGCATGAAGAAGAATTAAAAGCAAGGGAAGAATCTGCTCGTTTGGAAAAATTGAATGCAAAAATAAAATCGAAGCTTGAGAATTATCAAGAATTATATGATCATGATCAGCGCATGATTCAATTGGGAAACAAAGTAAACAAGGCGGCTGACCGTTATTTTAGAGATAATAAGAAAAGATCTTTGGTATCTGAATTAATTAGAATAGTTGAAACAGAAAACAGTAAGCGCAAGAGGAAAACAGCAAAAGAAGCGAAAGTTGAACGTGTAAAAAAGGCTAAAGTAGCGCAGGAAGTACAAAAAGAAGTCAAAGTAATTCGTGAGAAAAAGAAGGTTGAAAAGAAAAAAGCCGTTCAAAAAAAGCAAAATAAACCCAAGCCTATTTTAAAACTTGGTGATAAAGTCCGAATGCAAGATGGTAAGGCAACTGGAACTATAGATAAGCTTGAGAAAAACAAAGCAGTTGTGAATTACGGAATTTTCATTACCAATGTGAGTGTAGATCAGTTGGAATTGGTAGAACGTGCGAAATGAAAACGTATTTAGATGATTTCTGTTTGTAGTAGAATTGATTATCAACAAATTATCAAAAATCGTATATGATTTTTCAGAAATAACAACCGACACCAAGTTGCTGAATCTACAACTTTAGGTGCCGGATGCATTTATCTATCAAAACTATAAGGCGAACGGCCCTTCTATAGTACCATTAAAATCCATTAATGCTAAATAACCATCAGTTGAGAAAAACATCATACGCACTATCGAGCTTCCATTAACGTTGAATTTACAAGCCGCTTCAACAGTACCCCTATGTTCTCCAGTATCAGATTCAGGTTCCCAACAATCAATATCAGCGAATCCCATAGTGCCACTAGGCGTTGTAATATAGGTTGGGTTGTAGTAGTTTCTTCTCGTATAAGTAGTACCATTGGTCTCGCGAGAATAAAAATACGATGAGGTTACCTCTCCTTTTACAAGATATGGTACAATAGCATCCCCCTGATACAAAGCAATATCTTGGTTATAAACATCGCGTCTAACGGCTGCCTGAATTCCTTTGCCAAAAAGTGGAAACGATGTGCAATTGACATCTCTACCCTGCACACCTTGAAATGAAGTGTCGATAAAATCATCAGGTTCATTTTTGGCTTGGGTAAACGTATCGTTGACTACATACCTTCTGTTACTACCATTTGACTGTTTAAAACTTCCAATAGGTTCGGTAGGAGTATCGAAAATTAGATTGTATTCGTACTCTATTATTTCATATTCGGTACCCTCAGCATTAAAAATATAGATTTCATCCAAGTATTGTCTCAAGGCCGCTCCCACACTGTCGAAACCTATCGAACCTAAAGGTGCATTTCCATCTTCGATTTCATAAGGGTCCGAAACAGAACCGTCAGAAGCGTTAAATATGACGTATAGTGTGCCTACTCTATTAAAAACAGCTGTAAATTCACCATTAATTTGAGTTGCGGCTCCAATACCATCTTCAAAAAGATCTACAAGATTGGAGTATAAAACTGGTGGTAGTACGCCTTTTAGTTCACACGATACAACTTCCATTTCGGTTGAAATATTGACTCCAACTTGTTTAGAAGGGTCTTCCAATGAGTATATTTCGTAAGAAAGAGGCAGTCCGGTTCGTATATCCGTGCTTTTGGCCAACATATCGGCCAAAGCTTCTACATTCGTTTCCCCCAAACTAGCGAATGTATTTTGAGAATCTCCGCCATAAGCAATGACTTTTATCTTTAGGTTTTCCATTTTATTCATGGTATCCACTTCAAGATCCCCTTCAATGTCATTATTAAATCCATCATACGAAGCTGATATTTGAGTATTCATTTCTTCCAAAGAAGAAGTAGACTCTATTAACATATAGAAAATTCTTCCATACGTCACCTTTTTAATATAAGTCGCAGGATTATCTGCTTGAATGTACTTGGCCAACTCTTCCGGGGTGACACTTTCGTCAAAAACATCATCGTAGCTAGTAGGAAAATCATAGCTTATATCATAATAGGATTGGTTTAGCTTTACCAGCACTCTATTATATTGTTGTTCAGTGCTAAATGATAATTTCCCTTCCGCCTTAATGCCGTACCCTTCATAAGAAAGTCCCATTTTCAATGCGAGCTGTTCTTCGGAAAACACATTTTCATAGACCAAATCAAAGTTTGAAGGAACTACTCCACTACTACCTGAGATAATCGTGTTCATGGCCTGTCTAACCTGAGACTCGCTCATCTCACTCAAGTTTTGCGAGGCCTGTAAGTTACCATCGTTCAAATTGTAAGAAATACTACCACCGGCCCTTTTTAGTGGTATAGCCTGTGGTTTAACATTGTTAATAGTCTTGCCTTGTAAAAGGGCTCCTGGGAAAATCTCACTGGCAACACCGCCTAAGGTTTGAAAATCGCCCGTGCCATCGGTAACACTAACGGTTCTAGAACTACATACAAAACGCAATGTCTCTGCTTCTGATCCATCTCCTGTTGTATAATCTTCAGGGTATGTTTCACCTTCTGCTATTGTTTCTTCTGTTCTTGACTGTGGTACGTCTTGAAATTCTCCGCCATTTTCTATAACTGCATTAAATGTAGAGGTGTCTACGATTCCGGGATTGGGAGTTTCACTTCCATCATCATTACTACATGAACAAAGTATAAATAATACGATGCAATAAAATCGATTTGATAAAATTCGTCTGGCTTTCATAATAACTTTGGTTTTATAGATTCAACACCCCAAACCTATAGTAGATAGCAGGCTTAGCCAAATTTTAGGCATGGACAAAGTATGGACAGAAAGGGTTATTTGTACTATTTAAAGATATGGACAACTCTTTTTTACTAGAATCGTTATCCACTCATCAAACCTAACAAATACAGCGCCTCACAAGTATTGAACATCAATAAATAGTTGAATTCTCTATTTAGTTCATCTGGACAAGCGATCTTTGACAGGTTTAAACTATTTCAAGAAAAGATATTAATAGGTATCTTGGTTAAAGAAGCTAGAAAATGACAAAACCAACCAAATTTTAAATATACTATGAAACCCAATTTTAAATTATTTCTATTTATTGCTTCAAGTCTATGCCTCAATGTATATTCTCAAGAACAAGAATATAAAAATCTTGACAGCTTGATTACTGAATACAATAATCATATAAATGATACTACCAAGGTAACCTTGGGTTCGTTAATCTATCAGAATTTAAGCTTTACGGATCCTGAGGAATCCTATAAATATGCAAATGAGATGGTTACCATATCCAAGCAAATTAATCACCAAAATGGTATTGCCAAAGGATATAATAATTTAAGTTTTTATTTTCTAAATAAAGATCAACTAGACTCCGCCCTTCACTATAAAAAAGCATCGCTAGATATTGTAACTAGATTGCAAAATATAGGAGGGATTTTGACTGTAAACATGGGTCTTGCTGTATTGTATAACAAAAAAAATGATTTTAATAAAGCTAAAGAATATTTAAACAAGAATATTACAATTTTTGAAAATAGAGATACGATTAAAAATGCAAGGGAGATTGATTTCAAATATATTGGTTCTACCTATCATGCCCTTGCGAACATTTATATAAGGAAAGGGCAAAATAATTTGGCATTGAAAAATGGATTGAAGTCCTTAGAGTTATACAAAACAAGGACCAAAGACCCATTATATGAGGCGGACGCTTATTTCATGTTAGGTCAAACAGAGATGGACTTGGAAAATTATAAACAAAGCCTTGATTATCTTAAACAAGCGCTAAAAGTTTATACCGATTTTAAAGATGTGCTTTGGGAAAGTGATGTTTTAAAAATCATTGGAGAAAACTTAGTATTACAAAATAAGCCAGAAGAGGCCATAGCATATCTATTGCGCTGTATTAAAATTGCTAAAAAAAATTCCTTTCAACTAACAGAAGCGAATGCACATAATATTTTAGGTATTGCTTACACTAATCTAAATCGTAACTCGGAAGCGCTACAAAGTTTAAACAATTCAGTGGAAATATATGATAAAATGGAGAACCCAACTGAAATTAATAAAGCATATATTAGTTTAGGACGTTATTACAATAAGATAAACCAACCTAATCGTGCTCTTTCTTTTTTTGATAAAGCAATTAAAATTTCTGATAGTATTGGGGCAGTCCCTCAGTCCGCTAAAGCCTATTTCAATAGATCTAAATCCTTTCAACAATTAAAAGCATATCAAAGAGCTCTAGAGGACTTTGTAGTATACAACAAATTAAATGACAGTATATTCACAATAAAGAAGTCGCAACAAATAGAGGAAATGCGAACCATTTTCGAAACTGAAAAAAAGGAGGTGGCCTTGGCCTTACAGAAAGAAGAAATTAATACCCTTAATGAAAAGGCCAAAGTTGACAAACTTACTAAAAGCCTATATGCCGGAGGAGCAATTTCCGGAATAGCCTTATCTGGGCTGCTTTTCTTTGGTTTTCGACAACGTTTGAAAAAGAAACAAATTGCCCATGAAAAACAAGAAGAAATTTATAAACGGGAGATAGAACACAAAAAGAAAGAGTTAACCTCTCAAACCTTACATCTAGTACAAAAGAACACCTTTATTCAAGAATTGATGGAGAACTTAGAAAACATTAAAAACTCTCCAGAGAAGTTTAAAATGGAGTTTCGGCGTATCGTAATGCTATTGAAGAAAGAAAATGCTTCGGATAAAGACTGGGAAATCTTTAAAACCTATTTTTCGGAGGTGCACAACAATTTTGATCAAAAACTAAAGACCCTATCGGCCGATATCTCTGAAAAGGAAATACGTTTGGCTGCATTTTTACGAATGAATTTAACCACTAAGGAAATTGCAGCCACGATGAATGTTCTACCCGACAGTATCCTAAAATCAAAATATCGCTTAAAAAAGAAATTGGGTATCGACAAAGAGATAGATCTAACTACATTCTTAAATAACTTGTAAAGTTTTCAATCCCTATTTTGGCTATTGTATCTTTGTACTGTGGATAAAGAAAAAAAAATAGTCCTTTTTGATGGCATATGCAATCTTTGTAATAGCACTATTCAGCGTATCATAAAAAGTGATGCCGAGGATGTTTTTCGATTTGCGGCCTTGCAAAGTGAAATAGGAAAAAAGTTGATAGAAGAGCGAAATATCGACACGGATGCTATTGATTCTATTATTTTAATTGAACCAGGTATTGCCTATTACGTAAAATCTGATGCCGCTTTACAAATTGGCAGACATTTAAAGGGGTACCGAACAATTTCAAAGATATTAAATTTGATTTCCAGTGGTTTACGCGATATCGTATACGATTTTATTGCACGTAATCGCTACAAATGGTACGGTAAAAAGGAACAGTGTATGATACCAACCCCTGAATTGAAGGCTAAGTTTTTAGCATAGTGCTTTACAACAATCTTTATGTTTTAAGTAATGCTCGCTTTCAACTAAAATAAAAAAATCGAGTCCAAAGCGCCATAATATACCCGTTCAAATTCGCTAAGATTGTTATGGTCACCCCCTTCTATCATGTATAGTTTTTTTGTTTTAGCAGAGGATAAATTAATAAGTTCTCGTCCATTTTCATACGGAATTAAACCATCTGAAGTACCGTGGATAATAAAAGTAGGAACTGTTATTTTCTTAATGTTTTTATTATTTTGGAAACGATATTTCAACAAATACTTCGAAGGAAGATAAGGGTATTCTTGCTGCGCTATTTTTAATAAACTCATTGGCGTGGATTCTAAAACTAAACGGCCAGTATTATTTTTTTTGACAATATGTGTAGCGAAAAAACCACCTAATGATCGACCGTAGGTCACTATTTGATTATCGCTAAATAAACTTCGACAGTATTCATAAAACAAAAAACCATCATCAAGCATTCGCAATTGCCTTCTTTTACCAGTACTCTTTCCAAAGCCTCGATAGTCCCAAACTATAACATCATAACCGTATCTATTTGAAAGTTCTTCACCCCATTTGCCCCAAACATCAACTCCACCTGTATTACCGTGACAATACAATATAACCCCTTTGGGGTTTTCTTGCTTAAAATGGATGCCGTTTAAAACAGCACCGTCTTTTGCTTTTAAAAACAGCTCTTCATGTTTCGTAGCAAACTGATATTGATAGTCAAGGGCCAACTCGCTACTATTAAATATTAGTTTTTCCTGAAAAAAATAAAGTATGCCTACAATCAATATAAAAAGTATTAAAAGTGATTTAATAAGACGCTTTAACAATTTCATCTTAGTGCTTTTTACGTTTAAAACTAAGACTACTCGTGGTGGGATCAATTGTTTTAGGAAGTTTTGAATGTAAAATCTCTTCCAAAAATCGATGATACTGCGGATAGGTATGCAAATTGTTGTGTCCACCGTCTATAATAGTGTACAAACGAGTGCGTTTTGCATTTATTTTAGAGAGCTTAATACTGGTTTTAAAAGGAATCAACTTGTCATTAGTACCATGAATAATTTTTATGGGACATTTCACATATTCAATCCACCGATACGTTTTAATAGGAAAACGCAATAAAAGCGACATGGGCATTATGGGCATGTACTTTTTAGCAATATGACTCATACTGTAATATGGTGCGTCTAATATTAACATACGGGGGTTATTTGTAGAGGCAAGTTTTGCAGCGAAGCCTGACCCAAGTGATCTACCATACAGAACAATATACTTTTCTTCAACCTGTTTTTTTAATTCATCGTAGGCATATTGTAAATCTTTCTTGATTCCTTCTTCGGTTCGCATACCCGTGCTCTTACCAAAACCGCGATAATCAATCATTAACACATCAAAACCATGCCGTGTAAAATCGATAGCGAACTTCCCCCACCCCTTTAAACTTCTAGAGTTTCCTTTTAAGTATAGTACAATTCCCTTTGGTTCACGCACTTTAAAATGAACTCCGTTGAGGTTTACACCATCGTCAACTTCAATATTATATTCATCAAAAACCTGATTTGCGTATTGAAACTCAAAATCTTCAGGTAACTTTTCAGGTTTAAAAATGAGTCGCTCTTGTAAGAAATAAGCAATGATATTTAACAAAAGAAATAGGCCTACAATTAATATGATTATTAGGCCCCAATTCATTATTTAAGGTTTTTAAGAATAAAATCCAAGGTCTTATTAGAATTTAAACATGCTGAATATGCATTATTTTGATGCGTTATTTTATTTGACAATCCCAATTTATGCAATGTTTCAATCGAGTTTTCATAATCCATTGAAACCTTGCCAGTCAATAGATTATCCATAGAATTATTATTTTTATATCGATTAAATATTTTAACAAGGCCGCTTAAGTATAATCGATCTTTAGTAAAACCTCCTCCTCTATGGGCACGCATAGTAATGATAAATGCATCGTCTCTATTCAATTTGTACTGTCCATGTATAAGGTCAAATGTGTCTGAAAAGTTATAACCTTTAATTAAACTATCAGACGCTAAAACTCTATAAGATAACGCTTTAAGTCTTTTTAAAGTTAATGCTCCACACATGTATTCACTAAAGACAGCTAAGCCTTCTTGAGTTTCAACATTATTGGGTAATCCATTTGAAAATATTTTTAAAGGTTGTAATAACCCGTTATAAGTGGTGACTAAATGCACCCCAATTTCATGATTTGCCAAAGTCTGCAATTGGTTTTTGCTAAATTTTGCATTCTTTTTTAACAGTAAACTTTGTGTTGAATTACTAACCATTGCATCTGCTGCAATACTTGTTGAAAATTTAATGTTTAACGGAAAATCGTATTGCTTCGAAAACTCTTCAAAATATGATTTTGCTTGTTCTGCATTATAGGCTTTATCCATATCAACAGAAGGAAATTCATTTTTAAAATGTAATATAAACTTTGCATTATTAACATCTTTCTCCTTAGGAGTACCATAAATTCTTAAGGAATTATAATGGAACTTTCGCTTATCACCAATAGATTCAATACATTGAATCATATTAGAATAGTAGTAAATAGTATCTTGATATAACTTCCGTATTTCGTCATTTTCAATTCGCTCCAAACGTTGCGAAAAGAATAAACGATGTAATTTATACGGGTCGAACCTTATTTTAGAATAGCGGAATTCCGGATCCTGTGTATACTTAGAAGCAAAAAAAACAGCTTTAGCTTTTTCAATATTTTGAGGATTCACATGAGTGAGCAATTCAATTCGGCTTACCAAGCGATCCAGATTTGCATCTATTTCAAAAATAGCTGCATAATCATTTAATATTTCAGGCGCTACTAGCATATTGATTGTTTAAACAATTCAAAAGGAACTAAAATTTACATCGAACCCAAGAAAACACTTATAAACAATAGTGTTTATTATTTTACGGCATCATAATTATCATCCCAATTTTTTGGTTTTGGGTCATGCAATTTACCAACAGACTTCGCAACAATAGTGGCTACAGTTGCATCTCCAGTAATGTTTACAACAGTTCTAAGCATATCTAAAGGCCTATCAACAGCAAAAATAAGTGCTAAACCAATGGCATATTTATCTGGTGGAAAACCTACTGATTCCAAAACAATTACTAACATTACCATTCCTGCTCCTGGTACTGCAGCTGTGCCAATAGAAGCCAAAAGAGCTGTAAGTACAATTGTAAATTGAGCGCCAAGTGGGAGGTCAAAACTAAGTGCTTGTGCTATAAAAACGGCAGCAACGCCTTGATAAAGGCTAGTTCCATCCATATTAACCGTTGCGCCAACAGGTAAAACAAAACTGGAAACCTCTTTATCTACCCCAACATGTTCTTCAACACGCTCCATAGTAACAGGCAAAGTGGCTGCACTTGAACTGGTAGAAAAAGCCAATAATTGCGCTGGACTTAACTGTTTTAAAAACCAAAAAGGATTTTTCTTAGCAATAACAGCTACGAGGGTGCAATAGAAAACAATCATTAATAACAGTCCCAACGTAACAACACCAGCATATTTCAATAAAGCCAATAATATTTCAGGATCACTAGAAGATACAACAACATTCGCTAATAATGCAAAAACAGCATATGGAGCAGTAAGCATTATTAAATCTACCATCTTCAACACTACATCATTCAATGAATCGAAGAAATTCTTTAAAGGCGCTGCCCTTTCTTCACCTACCAATAGCATTGAAATTCCCATAAAAATGGTAAAAAAGATAACCTGTAACATCAATTGATTATTACCTAATGCACCAACAGCATTATCAGGAACCATATCTTCTAAAAATTTTAAAGGTCCACTTTCTTTTTGTCGCGTTGCCTCTTCAAGTTTTGCAGTTACCCCTTCGTCATTAGCATAGGTCGAAGTTAATTTCTCTATAGTATCTTCAGAAACACCATTCCCTGGCTCTATTAAATTCACCAGAACAAGACCTAAAATAATAGCGACTGTAGTTGTCCCCATGTAAATACCAATGGTACGTAAACCTATATTTCGAAATTTTGAAATATCCTTTAAATCAGAAATACCCTTAATAAGTGACGCTAAAATTAATGGAACAGCAATAAGCTTAAGAAGTTTAATAAAAATTGTACCCAATGGTTTTATCCAATTTGATACAAATTCTGAGCCCCATTCAGGAAAAGTCATGGCAAAACCAAAGACCAAACCCAAAACCATGCCTATTAAAATTTTCCAGTGTAATTCTAGTTTTCGCATATATTATTGGTTTAGGCTTGTAAGATACCAATTTGATACGAAAATGTGTAAGACGAAACCTTATAACTTTATCGTTCTATTTAGAAGGGTGAAATCGGCCAACACCAAGGCAGTCATTGCCTCAACTATTGGTACTGCACGAGGCACAACACAGGGGTCATGTCTACCTTTTCCTTGAGTTTTCACAGGATTTCCTTCTTTGTCAATAGTATCATATGCCTGCAAAACAGTCGCAACAGGCTTAAAAGCAACACTGAAATAAATATCCATACCATTGCTTATTCCCCCTTGTACACCACCACTATAATTTGTCTTGGTGGTACCGTCAGAATTAAATTGATCATTATGTTCACTGCCTTTCATAGTAACTCCAGCAAAACCACTGCCAAATTCAAATCCTTTTACAGCATTAATTGACAACATAGCTTTCCCTAATTCAGCATGAAGTTTATCAAAAACAGGTTCACCTAAACCAACAGGAACGTTTTGGGCAACACAGGTAATTACACCGCCTATAGTATCGCCTTCTTTTTTAATTGCTTTAATATATTCCTCCATTTTAGCAGCAGTTGCCATATCTGGGCAACGTACTGGGTTTGATTCTGTTAAACTAAAATCAAGGTCTTTATAATTCTTATTTAATTTTAAATCGCCCACTTGAGATACAAAAGCATTTATTTCTATCCCTGAAAGCACCTGTTTTGCAATAGCACCGGCCACTACTCTACTTGCAGTTTCTCGAGCTGAGCTTCTTCCACCACCTCGGTAATCTCTAAATCCGTATTTCTGATCATAAACATAATCGGCATGTGATGGCCTGTATGAATCCTTTATATGAGAGTAGTCGTGAGATTTCTGATTTGTATTATGAATTGCAAAACCTATCGGTGTCCCTGTTGTTTTACCTTCAAAAATACCAGAATAGAATTCTACTGTATCAGGCTCTTTTCTTTGTGTTACTATTGCAGACTGACCAGGTTTTCTTCGGTCTAAATCTTTTTGAATAGCCTCTAAATCCAAGGTTAATCCCGCCGGGCACCCATCTAAAACACCTCCAATGGCCCTACCGTGTGATTCTCCGAATGTTGTTAGTCTAAAAAGTGAACCAAATGAATTGCCTGCCATTAGTTAAGATATTTATTTAATTTACAAAGGTAAATCTTAATGAAGAGATAATAAAATCAATCAATTAAAGCATTCTTAAAAATTGTTATTGGATGCAAAGCTTTTCTCTTAGTACCATCATAAATCTGATGTCTACAACTTGTGCCATTAGCAGCTATTATTACATCGTCTTGAGATTTGCGAATTACCGGAAATAGCTTTAGCTCCCCTACTTTCATACTAGTTTCATAATGTTCTTTCTCATACCCGAATGAACCAGCCATACCACAACAACCTGAGCTAATTATAGAAACCGTATAGTTTTCTGGCAAGTTCAGCATATCGAAAGTCACTTTTTGATTACTTAGTGCTTTTTGATGACAGTGATTATGAATCTTTATGCTTTTAGCTTCTTTAGTAAACTGACTAGGTTTTATAACTCCTTGTACAATCTCATTAGCTAAAAATTCTTCAATTAAAAAACATTGTTCGGCTAAAGCATTTGCTGATTCTGAATCTTCAACCAATCTTTTATACTCATCTCTAAAAGTCAAGATTCCAGATGGTTCTAAACCTAAGATTGGTAACTTAGCTTTTATGTATGGTTTCAATGATGCCACATTATCATTTGCTAGCTTTTTAGCCTGTTTTAAAAACCCTTTGGAAAGAAAAGTTCTACCACTTTCGCCATAATAAAGTTGAACCTCGTAACCTAATTTGACCAAGACCTCAATAGCATCTTTTCCTTGTTCAATATCTAAGAATTCTGTGAATTCATCAATATATAAAATAACTTTTTTAGAAGAATCATCTACTTTAAATTCAGTATTTTGCAGGTGTTTATCGAAATTAAAGCTATAAACTTTAGGTAAGCTGCGTTCACTGGCCACATCTGACAATTTTTTTATCAATCCACCTGTTAAACTAGATGAGAAAAGCAAATTTGTTAGGCTAGAAAACTTACTCCCCATTTTATTGAATCGCGTATTATGAGCGAACAATTTTGACCTAAATGAGTAGCCATTTTTTTCTTGATATTGATATTGAAACTCCGCTTTTAAAGTAGCAATATCCACATTACTTGGACATTCACTAGCGCATGCTTTACAGCTTAAGCAAAGATCAAAAACCTCTTTAAGTTCATGATGATTGAATTTGTTTGGCTCTTCTGATGTTGTTAAAAACTCGCGCAAAGTATTTGCCCTACCTCTAGTTGTATGCTTTTCATCACGTGTTGCATGATAGCTTGGACACATTGCACCCGCCATCTTTTCAGTTTTTCTACAATCACCGCTACCATTACATTTTTCAGCTGCACGTAGTATTCCTTGACTATCGGAGAAGTCCATTAAAGTTTCCACTTTAGGTTCTTCTCTATCTATATCATAGCGCAAAAACTGATCCATAGGATAAGCATCTACTATTTTTCCGGGGTTAAAAATATTGTTAGGGTCAAAATATGATTTGATGCGCCTCAGCAATTCATAATTATTCTGACCTATCATTAAAGGAATAAATTCAGCTCTTACTATTCCATCCCCATGTTCACCACTAAAAGAACCTTTATATTTCTTAGTTAGCTTAGCAACATCTGTTGTTATAGCTCTAAAGAGTTTTACATCATCAGATTTCTTAAGATTAAGAATTGGACGTAAATGCAATTCACCTGCTCCTGCATGTGCGTAATAAACAGCCGATTGATTATACTTTTTCATAATCAATGTAAACTCCGCAATAAACTCTTTTAAGTCTTCGATTGCAACAGCAGTATCTTCAATACATGCCACCGCTTTACGGTCTCCAACCATATTACCCAATAAACCCAGACCAGCTTTACGAAGTTCCATTGCTTGTTGAATTTGCCCCCCTCGCAGCACAGATGTTGAATAACTTAGTCCAGATGCTTTTACTGTAGCAAGTAATGCTTTTAACTGTTGCTCTAGGTCAGCTTCTGAATCTGACTTTAATTCTAGCATTAATATTCCTGCAGGATCACCTTCAACAAAAAAGCGATTTTTTAACTGCTCTCTATTATTTTTAGTGCAGTCTAGAATCACCTTATCCATCATTTCGCAAGTATGAAGGCTATGCTCCATTACCGGAACGACATCAGACAAAGTTTCTTCTAAGGTATGATATTGCGTTACCACCATTGCTGAAAGCTTGGGTGGTAAATCACATAAACTTAACGTTATTTCTGTAGTAAAAGCGAGTGTACCCTCACTACCCGAAAGTAATTTACAGAAGTTAAATTGCTCATTTTCATCACCAAAAACATCATTTTTAAGCAGCTCATCTACTGCATAACCTGTATTTCTTCTATGGATAGATGCTTTAGGAAATTCAGATATAATTTCATCTCTTATATCATTAACTGATAATTCTTTATATACATTTTTATAAAGTGATCCTTCAAATGTATCTAATTCACTTTTTTTAATAAATTCCTGTTTAGATAATTCCGAAAACATTACCTCATTACCATCTGCAAGAATTGTTTTTAAAGACAATACAACATCTCGCGTAACGCCATATTGAATAGAAGTAGTCCCGGATGAATTGTTACCAACCATTCCACCTATCATACACCTGTTAGACGTAGATGTGTTTGGGCCAAAGAACAAACCGTGAGGCGCTAAGTACTGATTTAATTCATCTCGAATTACACCAGGTTGTACTGTAACTGTTTTGTTCTCTTTATCAAGATTAAGAATTTTTGTAAAATGTTTGGAGACATCCACTACTAGACCTTCACCAACGCATTGACCGGCAAGAGAAGTACCAGCTGTACGCGGTATAATTCCTATTTTATGTTCTTTAGCAAACAGAACAATTTTCTTAAGATCTTCATCAGTTTTTGGAAACACCACACCAATCGGCATGCGACGATATACAGAAGCATCTGTTGCGTATAGTGTTCTAGAAAGGTCATCGAGTTTTAACTCACCTTCAATAGAATCGCTTAAATTATTTAAGATATTTTTATGCACTGAAAAACAATTTTGAAGGCTAAATTAAGTTGTTTTAATCGAGAATACAATGCTAACTCGAATTAACACAGAACTTATGAAAATCGTAAAAATTATATCATTATTAACCTTGCTCATAGGTACAATGGCTTACTGCCAAGAAATTTCAGATAATACGATAGGCTTACGCTTGGGTGACAGCGACGGTTTTGGAGCTGAATTATCCTACCAAAGAGCAATAGGTCGTTATAATCGTGCTGAATTAAATTTAGGCTTTAGAGATCATAGAGCCTATGACGCTGTCAAGTTTTCAGGAGTTTATCAATGGGTGCATTCTATTGATGGTATGTTCAATTACTATTATGGATTTGGTGGAGGAGTCGGTAGTGTTACTTTTGACCCAATCCCATCTACTCTTGGGCCAGCAATAGAACCAGATGGTGGTACCTTTGCATTTGTTGCCGGTGATATCGGTATTGAATGTAATTTTGATTTACCAATTTTAATATCATTGGATATTAGACCAGAGATTGGATTTTTAGGTTATGATAATTTTAAAGACCGCTTCGATTTTGACATTGCGCTAGGGGTGCGTTATCAATTTTAATAGGCTATTATAAGATTATTAATTAAAGTTAAGCTCGTGAAACTTCAGATTCACGAGCTCTTTTTATATCCCTATTATATAACTACCTTTGTGCGCTAATAAATTAATCAGATGAAAAAAATAGTATTACCCTTTATTTTAGGGCTTATTTTGTTAGGATGTAACAGCGAACCGGAGGGTTACACGATTACCGGAACTTTAAGAGGAGAAGTTGCTGATAGCACAAAAGTTATCATGACTAAAATAAATGATCAGAGACAACGTGAAGATATCGATACTACTTTTGTTGTTAATGGAAAATTTATTTTTAAAGGTGTTGCAGATACTATACCTGTAATGCGTTACTTATTCATTGGTCAACTACCTGGTTATTCTGCCGTAATTCTAGAGAATGGGAATATTAATATTGAGGCCCAAAAAGACAGTCTAAACCTAGGAAAAATAGGTGGAACACCGCAAAATGATTCATTTCAAGAATACATCAGCAAATCAGCTTATATTCAAGAAAAAGGGCGTTCTGCACAAATGGACATGCAAAAGGCGCAAGCCAGCAATGATATGGCTACTATGACTTCCTTACAAGATGAATTGAATGAATTACAGGAAGAATATAAGAATTCTAATCTTGAATTTATCAAGAGCAATCCTAATTCATTGGTATCAGCTTTACTTTTAGATGCTGTAACATCTGCAGGTGTTGTTACGCCAGAAGAAGTGACAACAATGTTTGAGTCTTTATCTAGCCGAATTAAGGCGACCGAAGTTGGTTCTGGTATTTTAAAGAAATTAGAACTTGCAAAACAACAAGCTGAAAAAGATAAAGCAACTGAAGTAGGTTCCACCGCTCCTGCTTTCTCTGGCCCTACTGCCTCAGGTGAAGAATTGGCACTTAAAGATGTTTTAGGCAAAGTAACCTTAATTGACTTTTGGGCGGCGTGGTGTAAACCGTGCAGAGCTGAAAATCCAAACATTGTTAGTGTTTATAAAAAATATCATTCTAAGGGACTAAATGTTTTAGGTGTTTCTTTGGATAGAAATGCAGACGACTGGAAAAAAGCTATTGCTGATGACGGTTTAACATGGAATCATATTTCTAATATAAAATATTTTAATGACCCTATCGCTCAACTATACAATATTAGAGCTATACCAGCTGCTTTCTTATTAGATGAGAATGGAGTAATAATCGCAAAAAATTTAAGAGGTCCGGCATTAGAGCAAAAGATTTCTGAATTATTGGACTAGTACTAGAAGATAACTATAAATGAAAAAGCCCTTAACATTATAATGCTAAGGGCTTTTTTGTATGTATAAATTATTTAGAACTTATTGTAATAGTCCGTGAAATTACCATTTACAGTAACTTCACCATTTCTAATTACATCACCAGTTATACTTACCACTGAAGAATTACCTACAAACTCTAAAGTTGCTCCGTCTTCTAAAATTAAATCTCCATAAATTGTAAGATTACCTTCGACTTTAAATGTAGCATTTTCACCAACAGAAACATTCTTTTTACTATTATTTCTACCCACTACAAAAGTACCGTTCATTTCAAAGATTCCGTCTTCATGAACATATGTAGTGTTTCTTACTGTCCATGTACCACATAGTAACAAAGAACCATATACATTCACTCTACTGAATCGTTTAGAACCTTTATATTCTTTAACCGTACTTGCAGCAACTGTTAAGCTAGAGCTACCACTATAATTATTTAAACTTTCACAACGTGATTCTAAACTTGAATTAGGCTTGTTCATTTTTATTACCTGTAATCCATTCTTGCCAGAGGCTGCAAAGATATAATCACCTTTAGAAGCCACATAATTAATAGAACCATCAAGTTCAATAATACCAACTAGGTTACTACCAGAATCTTGTTCCTCAGAAAGACATAATCCAGCTCCACCATTAGCCATCAATAAAGCATCTTCATTAACTGCAACGGCATTTGTAACCTGATCCGATTGGTCTACTCCCTCTGGGTTTATTGGAATAGCTATATGCTCTATAAAATTACCATTAGTGGCATTATATACGCCAGCTCCTTTAGCACCTTCTGCTACGATTACATTTTCATTAGTAAATCCAATCGTTCTTTTAGTAGCTATACCGAAATCTGTATTGATAGCAATTTCTCTTTTTACATTTAAGCTTTCATCTAAAATACTAACACCTTTACTGGCATCTAATATTGCAATTTCATCATTATATATAGCTACAGATCTTAAATCTTCTGCAGGAAATTCAGTAATAACTGATAAATCTGATTTATTGAAAACTGTTAAAGAACCTTCTTTACCGCTGGTTACAAGAACCTTGCTGCCATCAACAACCACATCTGTACTATTATAACCAGTTTGAAAACCATATGTAATACCGGCACTCACATTAAATTTACCTCCAGATGCATCAATTTTAGCTATAAATGAATTTGAAGTTGCTGTTACTGATTTTTCAGAATCAACACCACCAACTAAGTAAACAAAACCACCATCATACTTAATAGCATTTATATCTGCATTTAAATAGTAAAGTCTAGAAGTTACATTTGGGCTATTAGGGTCACTAACATCAACAATGTCAATTGCACCTGCATATCCATCTTCAGTAGTATTATAAGATACATAAGCATAGTTATCTACCACATCAATATGTGAAGCAGTTAAATTCTCACCGCCATTATCGAATTTAGGAGGATTAATTTGAGCAACTAGTGTTAATGGGTAGTCACCAGCTTGTTCTTCAGCTTTTCCGCTTAAAGATTTACCAGAAATTTGATTTTCATCAATAATATCTAATACACCAGCTTTGTCATAAACAACACTTGTACCTAATACGGCAGCGTTATCTTCAATACTGATATCACTTTGGGGATCGCTGTAGATTGTTGTTTCATCGCTACAGGAAATAGAAATACTAAGTACCGCTAAAAGGATTAGGGAAACTCTCTTCATAATAAGTAGGTTTTAATAAAATTAGATTTTGGGCTCTAATTCAACGGCAAGATTACGTTAAAGGTATTTTTGAGCATATTATATTCGTTGAACCGCACTTTTTCTTGATAATTTAGCAGATTCCCAATAAAATACAGGAAGAATGCCCTTAAATTTTACCCATTTTATCCATCACGAAAAGGATAATAATGGGAATGGCAAGTAGAATTACCATTAAAGTTTCTGTAAATAGTAAATCTGGCAAAAAAAGTAATGTAGTAACATACCCACCAATCGCTCCACCAAAATGAGCAGTATGTCCAATATTTCCTAGTCTACTTTTCATACCATAAATAGAATACAGTAAATAACCAATACCCACTACATAAGCTGGTATTGGAATAGGTATAAACATTAAGTATAAGCTCATACTTGGTTGCAGCAATATTGCGGCATATAAAACTCCAACTACCGCACCACTAGCGCCAACTGCTGAATAATGAGGTTCATCTTTATGAAAAAACATTGCTAACAAACTACCAGCAATAAGACTTATAAAGTAGATAATTAAAAATTTAATTGGTCCAAACCAGTTTATTACTACATCTGCAAAGAAAAATAAGGTTAACATGTTCATAGCAAGATGCGCAATATCTACATGTAAAAACCCAGAAGTTAACATCCGATCTTTTTGACCCGCATTTATAGGTCCTATTTGGAATTTATAGCGTTCGAAGAAAGCGGTGTCATTAAAACCTTTTAAAGAAACTAGTACGTTTGCCACTATTATAATGATTGTTACTATTTCGATATTGCCCATGAAGTTCTTCTAAAGTTTGGCGCCAAATATAGCTATATTTGTACACATTTTTTTTGCATGCAACTACTAGTTTTTATTCTTACCTATCCTCTTTTATGGTTGATATCTATTCTACCATATCGTCTTTTCTATCTATTCTCCGACTTTGTTTACTTTTTAGTTTATAAAGTTGTCGGTTATCGCAAAAAAGTAGTGCACGATAATTTAAGTTTAGTATTCCCTAAAAAAAGTGCGAATGAACTCAAACGCATAGAGAAAGAATTTTACAAACACATGTGTGATATGTTCTTAGAAATGGTGAAAACCATGAATCTTTCGAAAGCTGATGTGAAAAAGCGCTACAAAATCAAAAACATTGAGGTAATACAAGAAATTGAAAAGGAAAAAAGTATATTAATTCCCTGTTCACATTATGCCAATTGGGAATGGAACGTTAGCTTAAATCTATATGTCCAAAGTAAAGGTTATGCAGTTTATCAAAAAGTAGCTAATAAATATTTTGATAAAATGGTTAAAGATTTTAGATCCCGCTGGAATACCACTTTAATCACTCAAAATGAAACAGTAAAAACGGTTATTCGCAACTATAAACAGGGTATAACCTCTATCTATGGCATGGTTAGCGACCAATCACCTATGGTGATTCACGCACATTATTGGGACAAATTTATGGGCATTACTGTCCCAATTTTTGTTGGAACGGAGACTTTAGCAAGAAAAATGGACTTAGCTGTAGTTTTCTTAAAAGTTTCTAAAGTAAAGAGAGGCTATTATGAGGCAGAGTTTATTCCTATTACATTAGCCGGTAAAGAAACCAAACCTAACGAGATTACCAAAAAGTTTATTGCTTTAACTGAAGCACAAATTAGAGAAAAACCAGAACACTACTTCTGGACCCATAAGCGCTGGAAACATCGTGATAAAGTCCCTCCCGAATTTTTATAAGTATACTAATCACACTGCATTCTACATTTTATTTAGGCATTTTTTTTATAAATTGGGGCGACAAATCAACTTAATTTAAATGGAAGTATTCGAATCAATTTACAATGAAATTATTGGTTTTCTTGGCATCTCACAAGCCTGGGAAATACTACAAGCAGGTGATTATAGTAAATTTAGAACTTATGATGGCATTGTCTCATTAATTTACCCGCTTATACCCTTTCTGGTAATTTTAGAATTAATCTTAGGCTTAATTTATAAAAAGCCCGATACTAAAGTATACAAAGTAAATTTTCTAATTTATATTTTCAATCGATTTATTGGCAGATTCATAGCTATTGCAATGACTACCTTATGTATTGGCCTTTTCCAAAAATATGCTCCCTTTCAAACCGAAATGACCTGGTACTGGTTTATTTACGGGTATATCGTTTGGGAATTTGGGCATTTTCTATACCACTATTGGGGACATAAAGTGCGTCTATTTTGGTGTTTGCATTCCACACATCATGCCCCGGAAAATATGAATCTTTCAGTGACCTATGCACACTTTTTTCTAGAAGCACCATATGCAGATGTTATTCGGACTACGGTTTGTATACTTTTAGGTGTTCAGCCAGAACTGCTTTTTCTAATTATGTTTATTGATGGTACGTATGGCGCATTTATTCATGTTGGCGAGAATCTTATAAAAGATGCGCGTTTTGGACCTTTGAATAAAATTTTGTTAACTCCGTCACACCATCGTGTTCATCATGCAAGAAACCCACTATATATGGATACTAATTTTTGCAATTTATTGAATATATGGGATCATGTTTTTGGCACTTATCAAGAAGAAAAAGACGAAGTGAAAATTGAATATGGTATCACTAGAAAAATGGACTCTGGAAACTTCGTAGATGTCTATTTTGGTGAATTCATTGCGCTTTTTAAAGATGTCATCAACGCTCCTGGTCTAAAAAACAAACTATTTTATATTTTTATGCCCCCAGGATGGCATCATACCGGTGAACATCAAACTTCAAAAATTGTTCGTGCTGCATATTTTCAGCAAGAAGCTATTAAGGAATAAAAACCAACGTGGCCATTACAATACAGTGGTCACTTGCGTAATTTTCGCATAATACATTATAGTCCAAAACTGTCCAGTGTTCGGGCATATTATACAAAATATGGTCAAGTAACACGCTAGGTTTATTAGCTGGCCAATTATTTTTAAGGGCATTCACATGATTCGCTTTGGTAAATTTTGTTTTTAATATTTCTAGCGTATGACTTTCTGCGCCAGCATTTAAATCCCCTACTATTAACGTCGCATAACTCGTATTCCCTAACTTCTCTATAAGGGCATTGGCTTGCATTATGCGATCAGTCTCATTTTTTTGGTGGTCTAAATGAGTTGCCACAAATTGAAATGTATTTCCTTTTTCTGTTTTAACTTTGGCAATTAGTGCAGCTCTAGGCTCTGATTTGTCTAAATGAGGTAATGCAAAATTTTCACTTCCAACAAAAGTGAACTTAGAAAGCACTGCCTCACCATATTCTCCACCATCATAGTACATTGCTCTAGCAAACAAAGAGGTCATTTTAGTACGATACCCAAGCTCGGTTGGTAAATCATACTCTTTAGCACGCTTAGTCTTAAAGTCAACTTCTTGCAAAGCGACCACATGTGGCTTGTACGAATTAATTACGCCTGCAATGGTGTCTAGATTAAAATCGTTTTTTACGGTAGCACCATGTAAAATATTAAAACTCATCACCCGAAGTGTATCAGGCTCGTTTTGTGCTCCACTTTTAATATGGAAGAATAAAGCCACTACTGCTATTGCAATTAGTGGCTTTTTTATTATTTCAAATAAGTATTGTTTAATCATTCTAGATACCTGCAATTTCTTTAATTTCCGAAATTATTCTATCGCCTAAATCATTAGCTTCTTGCTGACTTTTAGCTTCAGTATAGATTCTAATAATAGGTTCTGTATTCGACTTTCTTAAATGCACCCAATTCTCAGCAAAATCAATTTTTACACCATCAATAGTTGAGATATCTTCATTTTTATACTTTTCAGCCATTCCTTTTAAAATAGCATCAACATCCAAGTCGGGTGTCAGTTGAATTTTTTTCTTTCCCATAAAATAGGAAGGATAACTTGCTCGTAATTCGGCTACAGTTCCTCCTTTTTCAGCCATTAGCATTAAAAATAATGCCGTACCCACTAAGGAATCACGTCCATAATGACTTTCTGGGTATATAATACCACCATTTCCTTCACCGCCAATAATAGCTTTATTAGCTTTCATCTTAGTAACTACATTTACTTCACCAACCGCAGAAGCCTCATAAGTACCACCATGTTTTTCGGTAATATCGCGTAAAGCTCTGGAAGAAGACAAGTTAGAAACTGTATTTCCTTTGGTTTTTCCTAACACATAATCAGCACAAGCAACTAAAGTATACTCCTCTCCAAACATTTCTCCATCGTCACTTATAAATGCCAAACGATCCACATCAGGGTCAACAACAATTCCAAAATCAGCCTTTTCTTTTAGCACCAACTCACAAATGTCACCCAAATGTTCTTTTAAAGGTTCTGGGTTATGTGGAAAATGACCTGTTGGATCACAATATAATTTTACAACTTCGACACCCAATTCTTCAAGTAACTTGGGTATAGCAATACCTCCGGTAGAATTAACTCCATCAACAACAACTTTAAACTTCGCTTTTTTAATAGTATCTGCATCTACCAATGGCAAGGCCAATACTTCATCAATATGAATATCGATATAGGCATCATTTTTTAAAATTTCACCTAAATCATCAACTTCCGAAAAGTCAAAATCTTCTTTGTCAGCAATTTCAAGAATTTTTGCTCCTTGTGCCGCATCTAAAAATTCACCTTTCTCATTTAAAAGCTTTAAGGCGTTCCATTGTTTTGGATTATGACTTGCTGTGAGAATAATTCCTCCATCAGCATTTTCAAGAGGCACTGCTATTTCTACTGTAGGTGTCGTAGACAAACCTAAATCAATAACATCTATTCCAAGTCCCACTAAAGTAGAAACCACTAAATTTTGTACCATTTCTCCAGACAAACGCGCATCTCTCCCAATGGCTACTTTTAATTTATTCTTTTTAGAGTATTCTTTTAGCCAAATACCATAAGAAGCTGCAAATTTTACAGCATCTAAGGGTGTTAAGTTATCACCGGGTTTTCCGCCAATTGTTCCTCTAATTCCTGAAATCGATTTTATTAATGTCATAGGTTAATGTGATTTTTTGTGCAAATATACAAGTACCTAGATTATTCCGTCGGAACAAATTTGTAAATTCGACCATATGAATTTTTTAGCCCATATATACCTCTCTTTTGGAGATGACGAAATTAGTATAGGTAATTTTATTGCCGATAGCATTCGAGGAAACAAATACAAGCATTTACCTGAGCGCATTCAGAAGGGTATTATGTTACATCGAAAAATCGATACTTATACCGATTCACACGTTATTCCAAAGATTAGCAGTAAACGATTGCATAAAAATTACAGTCATTATAGTATGGTGATAGTCGATATCTTTTATGATCATTTTTTAGCTAAAAATTGGGCTAAGTATTCAGATGAACCTTTAGAAGTTTTTGCCGACCGATTTTATGACCTTTTAGAAGATAATTTTGAAATATTGCCACATGGTGTGCAGCATATGATGCCGTATATGATTACTGACAATTGGCTTTATAATTATTCGAAAATGGAAGGAATCGGAAGAGTTTTAAACGGTGTTAATAGACGGACCAAAAATAAATCTAAAATGAATTTTGCCATTCTTGATCTTGAAGAACATTATGAAGATTTTGAAAAAGAATTTACAGATTTTTTCGAAGAGCTACGGGTTTACTCGAAACAAAAATTCAATTCACTCTAACTAGCATGAAAGACCAAGATTTTTTATTCATTTCTAAATTTTAAACCTATGAAAAAAACACTCTTGATTTCCTTTGTATTATTACTACTTATAAATTGCCGTAAGGCACCAGTACTACCAACTGGACTTGTAACGAAAAAAGCAATGGTAGTATCTGCGAGAGAAGAAGCTTCAAAAATTGGTTCCGATATTTTAAAACAAGGGGGGAATGCATTTGATGCTATGGTAGCAACAGAATTAGCATTGGCTGTTGCCTATCCCTTTGCAGGAAATTTAGGAGGTGGGGGATTTATGGTCTATAGAAAAGCAGATGGTTCTACAGGTGCTATAGATTATAGAGAGAAAGCGCCACTTGCTGCACATGCTGATATGTATCTCGACAGCTTAGGTAACGTTGTTCCAAAAATGAGCACAGTAGGCGCTACTGCTATTGGCGTACCTGGAACGGTTGCTGGTGTTTTTGAAGTACATAAAAAATTTGGTTCATTACCTTTCGAAACAATATTAGAACCTGTAATAACTTTAGCTGAACGAGGCGTTATTGTTACTGAAAAGCAAGCAAAACGATTAGCAGGTTACCACGAATTAATGATAGAGGTAAATGGAGATAGTTTAGTTTTCCCTACCATTTGTAAAGCAGGAGACACTATAAAATATCAAGCGTTGGCTACTACTTTAAAACGTATTGCAAAAGATGGTCGTGATGGATTTTATAAAGGTGAAACAGCAAAAAAGCTAGCCGCATTTATTCAAGAGAAAGGAGGGTTTGTTACTGAAGAAGATTTAGCAAAATATGAGGCCAAATGGCGAACTCCAGTGACTTTTAATTATCGCGATTTAAAAATTATTTCTATGAGTCCGCCTAGTAGTGGTGGCTTTACCATAAATCAGATTTTTAAGATGATGGAACCTCATGATGTGTCGACTTTTGGGCATAATTCTGAAAAAACCGTCCAATTATTCACAGAAGCTTCGCGAAGAGCATATGCAGATAGAAATTTCTTTTTAGGAGATCCTGACTTTGTAGATATTCCAATGGATGAATTACTAAGTGATACTTATTTGAAAGAAAGAATGGAAAGCTTTTCTTGGGATAAAGCCACAAAATCGGCGGATGTAGCTCATGGCGAAGTTGAAATTGTTGAAAGCATGGAGACCACGCATTATTCAATAGTAGATTCGGAGGGTACGGCTATTTCTGCTACAACAACACTTAATGGAGGTTATGGTTCTAAATTATATTCCAATGAATTAGGTTTCTTTTTAAATAATGAAATGGATGATTTTAGCGCTAAGCCAGGTATCCCTAATATGTTTGGCTTAGTAGGAGCTGAAGCGAATGCTATTGCCCCTGAAAAACGTATGCTAAGTAGTATGACCCCTACTATAGTCGAAAAGGATGGAAAATTATATATGGTAGTTGGCACTCCCGGTGGTTCTACCATTATTACTGCAGTCGCCCAAACCATTCTTAATGTCTACGAATTTGATTTAAGTATGCAAGAGGCCGTAAACGCACCTCGTTTCCACCACCAGTGGTTACCAGATGCTATAATATTTGAACCAGACGGGTTTTCATCTGAACTAAAAAATAATTTAAAAACTAAAGGCTATATCATCAACGAAAAACGCACCCCCATAATTGGTAAAGTTGATGCAATTCGAATTTTAGAAGACGGCAGTTTAGAAGGTGGTGCTGATAAAAGAGGTGATGATACAGCCATAGGATATTAATATTATGAAGTTATTTAAAAGACTATTAAAAATTGCGGGGGCTATATTAGGTGTTATTTTGATAGCCCTTGTAGTTGCATATTTTATTTTTAACAAACCCCTACCCGATTCCAATAATACAGTCGGTGCCGACAAATTAGCAACCCAAATGCTAACTACTATAAACAATGATCTTTATGAAAAAACAAGTTTTTTAGAATGGTCTTTTGCTGGTGGAAAACACAAATATAAATGGGATAAAAAGAATGGAATGGTTTTGGTATCATGGGATGATTACAAAGTAAATCTAAATCTGAATAAACCGTCAAAAAGTACTGCTACAGAAAATGATATAACAGTTCAACCTAATGATTTGGATAATTTAATTAAAACTGCACAAGGTTACTTTAATAATGACTCATTTTGGTTAGTAGCCCCATTTAAAATTTTTGATAATGGAACTACTCGAAGTATTGTTAAATTAGAAGACGGCTCAGAAGCATTAATGGTTACATATTCATCTGGCGGAACAACTCCTGGTGATTCATATCTATGGAAATTGAATGCAAACGGTTTTCCAGAAAGTTATCAAATGTGGGTTAAAATTATTCCAATTGGAGGATTAGAAGCTACCTGGGACGATTGGCAAGTTATGGAAAACGGACTCTTTCTGCCCGCAAGTCATAAGATTGGTAGTATGACTTTAGATATGGGTAATGTTAGAGCCTATAACTAATAACTTGATTTAAATAATTAATATAAATTAAAGTAGCAATGACTATATCAATTCTTCGACGAGGTGAAATCAATGAAAACATTCAAAAACAAGTTGAAGAATTATTCAATGAACTGAACTCGAGTATAAAACAGTTGTCATTAGCAGAAACACTTAAAGACAATGACACAATTGTTTTAGCAATTTGTAAAGAAGGCGATTCCATAATTGCAATGGCCGCAATGGTTACTTACAAAGTAATTTCTGGTCATAAAGGAATGATAGAAGATGTTGTTGTATCAAATAATTATAGAGGCAAAGGTTTGGGGCGAAAATTAATGGAAAAGCTTCTTAAAGAAGCCGAAAAAATGAAATTAAATGAAATTATATTGTTTTCGGGCCATCATAGAACTGCAGCAATAAACTTATATAAAAGTTTAGGATTTCAATTAAAAGACAGCGGATTGTATCGGCTTATTTTGAACTAACTTAACTTGCTTGTTGTTTGTGAATTTGTGTTTTTAATTCTTCCATAGATGCTTGTAATTGTCGCAAAAGGCCAGTTTCTGTTGTAGCATCAACACCAAAGGTTATTTTACTACTTACCTCCCAAATTTCCTGAATTTGAAAAGGTTTAATTTCATAAGGTGGATACGATTCATTCAATGAGACCAAAGTAACATTATTCGATTTAGGTTTACATATAACCTTTTTAACAAGTACTGCATCTTCTAAAACCACAACGTACATTTTATTTGCACTAACATTATCAATACTATCCACGGCCTTGGAAAGCACCCATTCTCCAGGTTTTAAATTAGGTAGCATACTATCTCCTTCCACTTGAAACCCACGATATGATGCATTTCTAAATTCTGGAATAGGCAAATCAAATGCAGGAAGTTCTCGATACCAACTAACATCTTGAATATTTTGCGGATAACCGGCAGCTGCCTTAGCATTAACCAATACAATATTTTCTCTATCTGAAGAATCTACAGTAACCACTTTAGGAATTACACTGGCTTTGGAGGTTTCTAAATATTGTTGGTCGCTTTCACCAAATAACCAGAGTGGATTAATTTTAAACTGTTTTAAAAGTTCAGCAACTACTTTACCAGAAAGTTTTGTACGTCCTCTTTCAATATCAGCTGTTGTACTCGAAATACCCAACAACTTAGCAAATTCGGCTTGTGTATAACCCAATCCTCTTCGAATATCTGTAAATCGTTTAAGCGTTAACTCATTTTCCATAACTAAGAATCTTTAATTACAATTGAGTGAGATAAGCGATTAATTACTAAACCGAGTAATACCATCCAAAAAATAGAAATTTGGAATATTTCCATATGGTTTAATTGAACTAATAAAAACCATTCATAATCAACAACTTGGCTTCGAATAAAGCTATATTATTCACCATTGTACACTACCAAAGATAGTAAATTTGGAATATTTCCAAAATATTTATTGGATTATTTCCATAATTAGGATTATTTCCATAATTTTGGAATAATTACAAATTTCAGCAGTTAAACTATAAAATAATTAGCTATGGAAAATTCGAAGATTTTAATTTATGACGGAAGTTTTAATGGATTTCTAACAGCTGTATATATTGCATTTGAAAGGAATATTACGGTTAGTTACATTCAAAAAAATTCAGATAACCAAAGTGGTCTTTTTATTGAAACTAAAACTATATTCACGAATCTTGAAAAAGCGAAACGTGTATGGCATGGTGTAGAGAAAAAAAGCTCAGCCGCCATTAAGAACATATATTTCGCATATCAAAGTGAAACTCCGGGTGTTGAAATACTATTATTTAAATATCTTAAAAAATTATTTGGGCAACACGAAGCCTTTCCTACCGAATTTTCTAATCCTATTGAAGTTAAAATTCTACAATTGGTTAAAAATGTTACTCGAGAAAAACAACATATAGAGGCTTTTTCTAAATTTATGTCTACTCAAGACCGTATTAATTTTATAAATATCGAACCAGAGTTTGATATTTTACCATTAATTTCTAAACATTACCGTTCTAAATACAATGAAGAACAATGGTTAATTTATGATATAAAACGTAATTATGGAATTTATTACGATTTAGAGAAAGTAGAAATAATTTCACTCGATTTGCAAGAGTTCTATGCTTCTTATAATCATTCTATGGGGACATCAGACGAAGTCGATTTTAGTTATCAGGAGCTATTTGACAATTATTTCAAGAGCATATCTATTCAGTCGTTAATCAATAAAAAATTACTTCAACAACAGAAACCTATCGCAAAACAAGATGATTATATATTAAAAAGAGAAGCGGTTTAGTCTATTGTAGGTTGAAATGCCAGTAAGCTTGGTATTACTTCTCAAAACCATACCTTTGCGGTTTTGCCAAATTAATGACGGAATACGAAGAAAATATTGAGGTAAGAGGCGCACGCGTTCACAACCTCAAGAATATAGATGTTACAATACCACGTGATAAATTAGTAGTTATCACTGGTCTATCGGGTAGTGGGAAATCTTCCTTGGCTTTTGACACCATATATGCTGAAGGCCAAAGGCGTTATATTGAAACTTTCTCAGCGTATGCTAGACAGTTTCTGGGAGGTTTAGAACGACCAGACGTTGACAAAATTGATGGCCTTTCACCAGTAATTGCTATTGAACAAAAAACAACTTCAAAATCACCACGATCTACAGTTGGTACTATTACCGAAATTTATGACTTCTTACGATTGCTCTTTGCTCGTGCTGGTGATGCGCATAGTTACAATACCGGTGAGAAAATGGTTAGTTATAGTGATGAGCAAATAAAAGAGCTCATTATACAAGATTTTGCTGGCAAAAAAATAAACATCCTTTCTCCTATTATTAAATCCAGAAAAGGACATTACCGTGAACTTTTCGAACAAATTGGTAAACAAGGTTTTGTAAAAGTGCGTGTAGATGGCGCTATTATGGATATTGTTAAAGGCATGAAAGTGGATCGCTATAAAACGCATGACATTGAAATTGTTATAGACCGTTTAAAAGTTACCGATAGCGAGGACTTAGATAAGCGACTCTCTGAAACAATAAACACTGCTATGTATAGTGGTGAAAATGTATTAATGGTACTTGAAGAAGGAACAAAAGAGCCCCGTTACTTTAGTAGAGACTTAATGTGCCCAACAACAGGGATCTCTTATCCATCACCCGAACCGAATACATTTTCATTTAATTCTCCAAAAGGAATGTGTCCACATTGCAACGGTTTAGGCCATGTGCATGAGGTGAACGTAGATAAGATTTTTCCAGATAAAAAGTTATCCATTAAATCCGGCGGTATTGCCCCTTTGGGTGATTATAAAGATTCTTGGGCCTTCAGACAGATTGAAACTATTGGGCAACGCTATGGATTTACGCTAACAGATCCTATTTCTTCAATCTCAGATGAGGCTATTCAAATACTACTTTATGGTGGACAAGAGAGTTTTGAAATAGATTCCAAAACATTAGGTGTAAAACGAACTTACAAAATCGATTATGAAGGCATATCAAACTTTATAAAATCGCAGTATGATGAATCGGGATCCACTAGTTTAAAGCGTTGGGCTAAAGACTTTATGAATAAAGAAGTTTGTAGCGAATGTAATGGTGCTCGATTAAAAAAGGCATCTCTTTATTTTAAAATTGCCAATAAAAACATTGCAGACCTAGCACATTTAGATATAGCAGAATTAGCTGTCTTTTTTGAAGAACTAGCTACTAATATTTCTGGCAATCAGAAGAAAATAGCTGAAGAAATAATAAAAGAAATACGAACACGTATTCGTTTCCTATTAGATGTCGGTCTAGATTATCTATCATTAAATAGGAGTTCGAAATCGCTTTCTGGAGGTGAAGCGCAAAGAATACGTCTTGCAACACAAATCGGTTCACAACTGGTTGGAGTACTCTATATTTTAGACGAACCAAGTATTGGGCTCCATCAAAGAGACAATAACAGACTAATACAGTCTTTAGAGGCATTACGAGATATTGGTAACTCAGTAATTGTAGTGGAGCATGATCGAGATATGATTGAACGTGCCGACCATGTAATTGATATTGGACCGAAGGCTGGAAAACATGGTGGTGAAATAATTTCTGAAGGTAAACCTTCTTTATTACCCACTTTTAATACATTAACTGCAGATTATATTACTGGTAAAAAGGAAATTGCGGTACCAAAAGAACGTAGAAAAGGTAACGGGAAAGAAATAAAACTATCTGGTTGTACAGGTAATAATTTAAAAAATATAAGCGCAACATTTCCTTTAGGAAAGATGATTGGCATTACAGGAGTTTCAGGTAGTGGGAAGTCCACTTTTATCAACGAGACCCTCTACCCTATTATGAACGCCCATTATTTCAATGGTGTTAAAAAACCGATGCCTTATAAAAAGATTACTGGTCTTGAACATATTGATAAGGTAATTGATATTAACCAGTCTCCAATAGGCAGAACACCGCGTTCAAATCCTGCAACGTACACTGGCGTATTTAGTGAAATACGTTCTTTATTTACTAAAACTCCAGAGGCCGCCATTAGAGGTTACAAACCAGGTAGGTTTAGTTTTAATGTTAAAGGTGGTCGGTGTGAAACATGTCAAGGTGGAGGATTACGAGTAATAGAAATGAATTTTTTACCTGATGTATATGTAGAATGTGAAACTTGCAATGGCAAACGCTTTAATCGCGAAACATTAGAGATACGATATAAAGGAAAGTCCATTTCAGATGTACTTGAAATGACTATTAATGAAGCGGTAAACTTCTTTGAGAACATACCCAAAATACATAGGAAGCTTAAAACCATTAAAGATGTAGGTTTAGGCTATATTTCACTCGGCCAACAATCTACTACATTATCAGGTGGTGAGGCACAACGTGTAAAACTAGCCACTGAACTGTCAAAACGTGATACTGGGAATACATTTTATATTTTAGATGAACCGACAACAGGACTTCATTTTGAAGATATTAGAGTTTTAATGGAAGTTTTGAACCGTTTGACAGACAAAGGAAATACTGTTTTAGTAATTGAGCACAATATGGATGTAATTAAAATGGTAGATTACATAATTGATATTGGCTATGAAGGGGGTCGTGGCGGAGGAATGATTGTAGCGAAAGGCAGCCCCGAAAAAGTTGCAAAAGACAAGAAAAGTTATACTGCGAAGTTTTTAAAAGAAGAATTATTTCCCAAAAGAACAATTAAATAAGTTTGATAATTATTTAGATTTGATTCTCTTTTCAAGAGAGCAACATAAAATTTTATTAATGAGAAACGATACACATTACAAAGGTTGGAATGAAATTAAAACCAATGATTCTTGGGCCTTATTCAAGATTATGGGTGAATTTGTAAACGGTTATGAGAAAATGAGTGCTATTGGACCATGCGTATCAATCTTTGGTTCAGCACGTTCAAAAGAAGATACTCAATATTACAAATTAGCAGTTAGTATTGCGAAAAAAATAGCCGAAGCGGGTTATGGCGTAATTACTGGTGGTGGACCTGGTATTATGGAAGCGGGAAATAGAGGTGCCCATCTTGCAGGTGGCACATCTGTGGGGTTAAACATTGATCTTCCTTTTGAGCAACATGACAACCCATATATTGATAATGATAAAAGTCTTGATTTTGACTATTTCTTCGTACGAAAAGTGATGTTTGTAAAATATTCACAGGGTTTTGTAGTAATGCCAGGAGGCTTTGGAACTTTAGATGAACTTTTCGAAGCGATAACCTTAATACAAACTCATAAAATTGAAAAGTTCCCTATTATTTTGGTTGGGTCTGAATTTTGGGGTGGATTATTTGATTGGGTAAAAACCACCATGCTGGAAGCGGGCAACATTAGTCCTGAAGATTTAGATCTTATTACTATAGCTGATAATGAACAGGAAGTTGTTGATATAATAGATTCATTCTACAAAGGACATCAACTAAGTCCAAATTTCTAATAAGTATACATTTGAAAAAAGCTGTAAATATCAAAATATTTTTGTGTGTTGTTACCTCCTTTATGGGGTTTAACTGCATGTTTTCACAACACATTAATCAAGTTACGGCCAAATTGAATGGTGATACCAAAACTATAAATATACAGCAAGAGTTTACATACAAAAACAACTCCGACGATACTTTAGAACTACTATATTTTAACGACTGGGCGCACGCATACTCCGATAAAGATACTGGACTAGCCAAACGATTTGCAGAAGAATTCAAAAGAAGCCTTCATTTAGCAAAACAACGTGAGCGGGGTTTTACAGAAATGTTGACCGTAGTTGATGATCAATATCGAGGTATTCGATTAGATCGAACAAGCGAGAAAGATATACTTAAAATGTATCTTAATGAACCGCTGCCTCCGGGAGCCTCGGTAAATGTTTTTATTACCTATAACGTAATTCTACCACAAAATAAATTTACGCCTTATGGTTATGATAGCAAAGGAGGCTATTATTTAAAAGACTGGTACCTCACTCCTGCTGTATATGATGGAAAATGGCACTTGTATTCTAACAAAAATTTGGAAGACTTATATACAGGTGTTACAGAAACCACGATTAATTTAGTATGCCCGAAAGGTCTATATGTAGAATCGAATTATTTGGTATTAGGTAGTACACAATTTCCTAGTGGTCAACAAGTACAGTTGCAAAGCCAAAATCAAAAAAGTGGTGAACTCATATTATCGCCAGTAAAACGGTTTACAACACATGTAAATAGCTTTATGACCGTAACTACGGATATTGAAGCCAAACGTTACGATGAACTCTCACAAGGTTTATCAATAGAAAAAGTTTCAAAGTTTATTGTAGAAAATTTAGGAGAGTATCCACATAAAGATTTACTAGTTAGCGAATTAGAGTATAATAAAAACCCACTCTATGGTATAAACCAATTACCTTCTTTTATAAGACCATACGGAGAGCAATTTCAATATGAAATGAAGTTTCTTAAAACCGCTCTAAATGTCATTCTTAACGAATCGCTTTATCTAAACCCAAGAAAAGAAAAATGGCTATCTGGCGCTATCGCCAATTACTTGATGATAAAGTATGTTGAAGAATTTTACCCCGATCAAAAGTTATTGGGTAAGTTGAGTAAAATATGGGGCGTTCGTAGTTTCCATCTTGCACAAATGGACTTTAATGAACAATACCCTCTTCTCTATATGTTGATGGCTCGAAAAAATATAGATCAACCATTAACAACGCCAAATGATTCCTTATTAAAATTCAATCAAAAAATAGCCAACAATTATAAAGCAGGACTCGGTTTGGCATATTTGGCAAACTATATTGGTGAAGAAAAAGTTGATGAAGGAATTAAGACATTCTTCAAGTATTATAAATTGAACGAAGTCAAGATTATTGATTTTGAATCAATTATGAAAAGGTCTGCAAATACTAATATTGATTGGTTTTTCAATGATTATGTAAGCACCGATGAGCGAATTGATTTTAAAATAAAAAAAGTAATAAAATCACCAGACTCATTAACAGTGACACTTAGAAATAAAACGGGAACAAACGTTCCTATTTCTTTATTTGGTTTAAAAAAAGACTCTGTAGTTTCAAAATATTGGTTCTCAAATATTACTGAAGACAGCACTGTAACCATAGCAAGAAGCAGCGCCGAAAGGTTAGTTCTCAATTATGATCAGAAGATTCCTGAATTCAATCAACGGGATAATTGGAAATCCTTAAAAGGCTTTTTGTCTAGTAATAAGAAATTGAAATTTCAATTTTTAAAAGACGCTGAAGACCCTTACTACAATCAAATATTTTATGTTCCCGTACTAGGTTTTAATATATATGATGGTTGGTCTCCCGGATTACGTATTTACAATAAAACACTTTTAGAAAGACCATTCGTTTATGATTTCTCTCCATCGTATGCCCTGCGTGATAAATCCTTTGTTGGTTCAGGTAGAATATCTTACAAACAATACCATGGTAAGAGCGGACATTATGTAACTAGCTATTCTTTGGGTGGCTCAACATCACATTTTCAAGTGAATTCAAGATACTCCACCATAACACCCTCACTTACACTTGGTTGGCGTCCAAAAAACTTAATGTCCAATAAAAGAAAAATCCTCAACTTAAGGTTTATAAATGTATTTAGAACCATTGATGAAAGTTTGGACGATTTAGATACCAATCCAGATTATAGCGTTATAAATGCACGCTTCTTCAATTCCAACAACGGCATAATCGATTATTCATCTTGGCTAATTGATGCACAGCAGTCCAGCATTTTCACAAAATTATCATTTGAATGGGAATACCGAAAATTATTTCAAAGTAACAGACAATTAAACCTTCGTTTTTTTGCAGGTAAATTTTTAAGGAACAAAATTGATCCTGGTGTAGATTTTTTCAACTTCGCGCTAGACCGTCCAACGGACTATTTATTTGATTATAGTTATTTGGGCAGGTCTGAAAATTCAGGGCTATACAGTCAACAAATAATCATAGCTGAAGGTGGGTTTAAATCATTTCTAGATGAACGATATCGCTTTTCGAACGATTGGATAGCCACAGCAAATGCTAGTGTTAACCTTTGGAGATGGATAGAAGTTTACGGGGACATCGGTTTTGTTAAGAATAGAAATCAAAATGAAAAATTCGTTTATGACTCTGGTATTAGATTAAATTTATTAACCGATTATTTCGAACTATATCTACCCATGTATTCCAATAATGGCTGGGAAGTCTCACAACCTAGTTACGGAGAAAAAATACGTTTTGTAGTTACCCTTAGTCCAAGAACCTTAATTGGTCTGTTTACTAGAAAATGGTTTTAAAAGCATTAAATAATTTATAAGTTTATCATATTCAATTAAATACATTGAAAACCGATATTTTTTGAATGCAAATATTGCAAAGGATTTAACTTTATATAGCACAAATCGCATTGCAAAAAAGTTTTTGTTATGTTACATTTGTAACACATTACGTACAACTTTATGAAGATAACTTCCAAAACAAGCAACGAGATTTCTTTTGATGATTTTAGGGCACAAATCCTGAAAGATTATAAGATTGCATTTTTAAGTAGAACAGTTAGTTTATTAGGAAGAAAAGAAGTCTTAACAGGTAAAGCAAAATTTGGAATTTTTGGTGATGGCAAAGAGTTACCGCAATTAGCAATGGCTCGAAGCTTTAAGAACGGTGATTTTAGAAGTGGATATTATCGTGATCAGACTTTTATGATGGCTTTAGGCCTACTAACACCAAAACAACTTTTTCACTCACTATACGCGACCACTGATATTGAAAAGGAACCTATGAGCGCCGGACGGCAAATGGGTGGTCACTACGTAACGCATAGCTTAAATGCAGATGGTAGTTGGAAAGACTTAACAGCACAAAAAAATAGTAGCGGAGATATCTCATGTACAGCTGGTCAAATGCCAAGATTATTAGGTCTAGCACAAGCATCGAAAGTATATCGACAATTAGACGGTTTAAATTCGAATGGATTTTCAGTAAAAGGTAACGAAATCGCCTGGGGCACTATAGGTAATGCAAGTACTAGTGAAGGAATGTTTTTGGAAACCATTAATGCAGGTGGTGTTTTACAAGTACCAATGGTAATTAGTATTTGGGATGACGAATATGGTATTTCTGTACCCGCTAAATATCATACTACTGGCGAAGACATTTCAAAAATATTAAGTGGATTTCAACGCGATAAAAATAGTAACGGTTACGAACTAATAAAAGTTAATGGTTGGGATTATACAGCATTAATGCATGCCTATGAAGATGCGTCTGATTTGGCTCGTGAAGAACATGTACCTGTTGTAATTCATGTTGTCGAATTAACACAACCACAGGGTCATTCTTCCTCTGGATCTCATGAACGTTATAAAAGTAATGAACGCCTAAATTGGGAGAAGGATAATGATTGTAACAAGCGTTTTAGAGAATGGATTGTAGAATCTAATATAGCTTCTGAAGAAGAACTATTAGTTATTGAAAAAAGCATAAAGCGCGAAGTTAGGGTCGCTAAGAAGGAAGCTTGGACAGAATATTTAGCATCACATAAAGAGCTTAAGAAAGCGCTAATTCAACTGCTTGATTCTGCTGCTATAAAAAGTGGAAATAAAACACACTTAACAAGAATAAAAAATGACCTTATTGCTATTGATGAGCCTATTAAAAAGGATTTAGCAACTAGCTCACGTAAAGCATTGCGCTATCTATTAGGTGATGATTCTTCAGAAAAAATAGCATTACAAAATTGGGTCTCCAAATTTTTAAATGATTCGCAACCCATGTACAGTTCGTCACTTTACAGTGAATTTCCGAACAAAGCCACCAATATTGCCCGAATAAAACCACATTATGTCAAAGGTGCAGAGAAAGTAGATGGACGTGTTATTTTAAGAGACAACTTTGATAAATTATTAGGCAGATATCCTGAAATACTAATATTTGGTGAAGATAGTGGTGCAATTGGTGATGTAAATCAAGGTTTAGAAGGTCTACAAAATAAGTACGGTAAAGTAAGGGTGTCAGATACAGGTATTCGAGAAACTACGATAGTTGGGCAAGGTATAGGCATGGCCTTACGCGGATTAAGACCAATTGCCGAAATTCAATATTTAGATTATATATTTTACGCCTTAGCCACGCTAACAGATGATTTAGCCACTTTACGATACCGAACGTTTGGCAAACAAAAGGCACCATTAATAATTAGAACGAGAGGCCATAGATTAGAAGGAATTTGGCATTCTGGTTCTCCAATGGGTGGTTTAATACATGTATTGCGCGGAATTTATATTTTGTCTCCTAGAAATATGACCCAAGCTGCCGGTTTTTATAATACTTTATTAAAAAGTGATGAGCCTGCTTTGATAATTGAGAGTCTAAATGGATACCGACTTAAGGAACCCATGCCTGACAATCTTGGTGAATTTTGCACGCCAATAGGTGTTGTTGAAACTTTAAAGCAAGGTACAGATATTACACTAGTTTCTTACGGCTCTACTCTTCGTATTGTTCAACAAGCTGCTAAGGAATTAAGTGAAGTCGGAATTGAAGCTGAAGTAATTGACGCGCAAACGCTATTACCTTTTGACATTAATCATGATGTTATAAAAAGCGTTCAAAAAACAAATAGATTGTTGGTAATCGATGAGGATGTTCCAGGCGGATGTTCGGCATATTTAATGCAGGAGATTGTTGAAAAACAAGGAGCGTACAAATTTCTTGATAGTGCACCTCAAACACTATCTGCTAAAGCTCATAGACCAGCATATAGTTCAGATGGTGATTATTTTTCAAAACCCAATGCAGAAGATATTTTTGAAAGAGTTTACGCTATTATGAATGAAACGGACCCAACCAATTATCCAAAATTGCGATAATATTTACTTGTAAAACTTCTATTTACTTCACTTTAAAACTGGTGTTCAATTTACCACTTACTTAAGGATTATTTGTTCTATTCAAGTAAACCAACTAAGTTCGTTTGGTAAAAATTGAAGATTATTTACAATGGGTATAGAAACGTTGTTAAAAGAAAAATATGGAATTTCAACATCAGAGTTATCCAAAATGGAAGGCTACGATAGTATTAACTATAAAGTAACCGAAAAGAGCACTAATTACGTGCTTAAAATATACGATTATACTAAAGAAACTGTTGAGCTTTTAATGGCAGAAAGTTCAATTTTACAAAGCTGTTCCAAATTAGAGTCATTCGATTTTCCATTCCCAATTACATCTTTAAAAAACGAATTTCTCGTTATAGAAAATGATAAGATATATCGACTACTAAGTTATGTAGAAGGTGATTTTTTAGGAGATGTAACGCACACACCACTCCTGCTACATTCTTTAGGTGTTTTTTTAGGCACCTTAGATAAAACTATTTCTGCGGCCTACTATGCACCAATATTTGCCAAAGAAATTCAATGGGATCTACGATATTTTAATAAAAATTATAAATTCTTAAATCATATTTCAAACGCTAAGGACAGAAGTTTGGTTGACTATTTTTTCGTGCAATACAATGAAAAAATCCTTCCAATACAAGATCAGCTAAGAAAAGGTATTATTCATAATGATGCCAATGATTGGAATGTACTTACAAATAAAGACAAGGTTTCAGGAATAATTGATTTTGGAGATATGTGTTACTCCTGGGTAATCAATGAGGTTGCCGTGGCCATTACCTATGTAATGATGGACAAAGAGAATCCTTTGCAAAATGCTTCTGAAGTGATACAAGGGTATTGTGAAGTGTTTCCACTTCAAGAAATTGAATTGAGCATTCTTTATTACTTGGTAGCCGCAAGACTATGTACAAGTACTTGCAATTCTGCTTATTCAAAAATTCTAAAACCAAATTCGGAATATATTACAATAAGTGAAAAACCTGCATGGAATCTATTGAGAAAATGGTTGACCATAAATCCTATAAAAGCAGAAGACTCATTTCGAATTGCAGCCGGATTTTCACCAACTCCTAAAAGTAGTTTAAAAACCCAATTAAATAAACGAAATGAGTGTTTAAGCAAATCGTTGTCCTTGAGTTACAAAAAACCAATTCACATGAAGAGTTCGGCATTTCAATACATGTACGATGTTGAGGGAAACACTTTTTTAGATGCCTATAACAATATTATGTTGGTAGGGCATTGTCATCCTAAGGTTGTTAAGGCTGGCCAGCAATCACTTGCTCGTCTTAATACGAACACAAGATATATTTATGACGATTTACAAGAATATTCAGAAAAGTTATTGTCAAAATTTCCCTTAAAATTAAATAAGGTCTTCTTTGTAAATTCTGGGAGTGCCGCAGGTGATTTAGCTTTAAGAATGGCCTTTCATTTTACGCAAAAAAGCAAAATATTGGCCTTAGAACATGGTTATCATGGTAATACAAAAATTACAATAGATGCGAGTCATTATAAATATTCAAACAATAAAGGTGACGGCCAAAAAGAATACATACTTAAAACACCAATGCCGAAAGAGTTTAATTCAGGGTTTAATTCAGATTCAGCAGGCAGGCATTATACTAAATTAACATCAAAAACAATCGCAGAAAATGAAAACCAAATTGCAGCTTTCATTGCCGAACCCATTGTTGGTTGTGGCGGTCAAGTACCGCTTGCTAAAGATTATTTAAAGTCTATTTATCCTAAAATACGTTCTCAAGGTGGCCTTTGTATCAGTGATGAGGTACAAGTAGGTTTTGGTCGGTTAGGCGATTCATTTTGGGGATTTGAAATGCATGGTGTTGTTCCAGATATAGTAGTCTTAGGTAAACCCATGGGTAACGGTCATCCAATTGGGGCGATAGTAACCACCTCAGAAATAGCTACAAGTTTTGAAAAAGGTCCGGAGTTTTTTAGTTCTTTCGGTGGTAATCCGGTTTCTTGTTCCATTGGTAATGCCGTTCTTAATGTAATAGTAGAAGAAGCATGGCAAGAACATGCAAAAAATGTAGGTGACTATTTTAAGAATGAATTGAATCTTTTAAGTAAAGAATATAACTGTATTGCCGATGTCCGAGGTACTGGGCTTTTTCTAGGTATAGAGCTCTTAAACGAGAAGGGACTTCCAGATACACTACTTGCCGCCGATATTAAAAATTATTTTAGAGATAATTTTATTTTATTAGGAACTGATGGTCCGTTTGATAACGTTCTAAAAATCAAACCACCACTGTCTTTTACTATCGATAACGTTAAACAATTTATTACCACCTTCAAAAGATTTCTGCAGAAAAACATATAAATTTTTATATTTTTACAAAAACATAGTTACGTCCCAGATATTATGATGATGAAAAAAGATATTGGCCTAGGAATTTTAAGAATAGGTTCAGCTGCTTTGATGCTTACCCACGGAATACCAAAACTTTCAAATCTACTTTCCGGAAACTTCGAATTTGGAGATCCCATAGGAATCGGTGTCCCTGCTAGTTTATTTCTTGCTGTTATTGGTGAATTTCTATGTCCCCTCTTCGTACTTGTAGGTTACAAAACACGATTAGCTACTATTCCCACTATTATTACGATGCTAGTCGCAATTTTCTTTGTACACTTATCCGACCCTTTTGGGGTTATGGAAAAGGCAATAGTTTATCTATTAATGTTTACAGTAATTCTAATAATGGGTGCTGGTAAGTATAGTATAGACAGAAAATAAATTAAATAACTTTTACCAATAGTTCTTTAAGCAAATCACCTTGTGAAATATTGGTTGCACCAACTCCTTTGCATTTTAAATCAAGCTCTCGTAGGCTTGAAATAATGCCACTCACTTTTTTCATGGGATAATTACGTGCCGCTATTTGAAATTCATTCACGAAAAATGGATTAATTTTTAAAGCACTAGCAACACTCATTTTAGAATGGTCATTCAAACCATGATACTTTAAAAGTTGTGTGAAAAATGTTTGCAAAAGACTTATAGTTAAGATAAAAGGATTTGCTTTTGGGTTTTGGGTAAAATAGTTAATTATACGAGTTGCTTTCAATATATCACGTTCTCCAATTGCCTTCTTAAGTTCAAAATTATTATAGTCTTTACTTATACCAATATGCTCTTCAACTAACTCAGGAGTAATTTCTGTTTGTTTTGGAAGTATGGCTTGTAACTTTTCTAGTTCATTATTTATTCTACCTAAATCACTTCCTAAAAATTCTACTAATAATACGGCCGCTTTCGGGGTAATTGTATATCCACGTCCAAGTAGAACTTTACGAATCCATTCAGGAATTTTATCCTCATATAATTTTTTGCTTTCAAAAATTACTCCAGCTTTTTGTACCGCTTTATAAAGTTTTTTACGCTTGTCTAATTTTTTATACTTATAACAAATAACAAGTACTGTACTAGGTTGCAAATTGTTTACATACGGCGTTAGATTTTCAATAGTTCTCGACAAATCTTGAGCCTCTTTAACCACCAACACCTGTCTTTCTGCCATCATCGGAAATCGTTTTGCATTCGATACAATATCGTCTATACTAGCATCTCTACCATACAAAGCCATTTGATTGAAACCCCGCTCCTCTTCTGCGAGTACATTTTTCTCAATAAATTCTGAGATTTTATCAATATAATATGGTTCCTCTCCGAAAAGAAAATAAATTGGTTTTATATTTCCAGAGCGAATATCTGCTACAATACGTTTTACTTCATCCATTCAAAAAAAATGATCAATTTTACAATGTGGTACAACTAAACTTTCCTTCCTATGATTTTCGCTTTAAAAGTAGCGAAAATAAAGTCCAAATTTTTGATGTAATACGTAAAAAATTTGTCGTATTACAACCAGAAGAATGGGTTAGACAACATGTTGTACATCAACTAATTTATGATAAAGGCTATTCTAAAAACCTTATAAATGTCGAAAAACAATTGACAATCAACAATTTAAAAAAAAGGTATGATATTGTTGTTTATAATAATGACGCTTCAATACATTTACTAGTGGAGTGCAAAGCACCGAATATAAAAATAGACCAACAAACTTTCGATCAAATTGCACGATATAATCTGCAATTAGCCGCTAACTATCTCATGGTTACTAATGGTCATGATCATTATTTTTGTCAAATGAACTATAAAGAAGAAAAGTATGATTTTTTGAGGCAAATTCCTGATTTTAGCCGTTAATTTGCCACCATCTTGAAAATAGCAGTCGTCATATTAAATTGGAATGGGAAATCACTTTTGGAAGAATACCTTCCATCTGTGTTGCAATATTCCGATGACACCCCCATTTATGTCATAGATAATGCTTCTGAAGATAACTCTGTAGCGTTTGTAAAAGAGTATTTTCCATCAGTAACCATAATCCAAAATACAGAAAACGGCGGTTTTGCCAAAGGATATAATGATGGTTTAAAACATATTGATGCTGATATCTATTGTCTTCTTAATTCCGATGTTGAGGTAACTCCAAATTGGATAAGTCCTATTATACAAATTTTTGAAACAAAACCACAAGTTGCCATTATTCAACCTAAAATACTTGATTTAAGAAATAAAGAATATTTTGAGTATGCAGGAGCAGCAGGTGGATATATAGATAAATTAGGTTATCCCTTCTGTCGAGGACGAATTTTTCAATCTTTGGAAAAAGATACGGGGCAATATAATGATGACCGTGAGATATTTTGGGCTACCGGAGCATGTATGTTTATCAAACGTGTTGTGTTTGAAGAATTAGGAGGTTTTGATGAAGATTATTTTGCACATCAAGAAGAAGTAGACCTATGTTGGGGTGCTAAAAATTTAGGGCACTCTGTTTATTACACTGCGCAATCGCATGTTTATCACCTGGGTGGTTCTACGCTAAATAACATGAATCCGAAGAAAACATATCTAAACTTTAGAAATTCATTATTTTCAATCACAAAAAATTTACCAAGAAGAAAGGCTTTTGTTATAATTTTCTTGAGGCTTATACTTGATGGTATAGCCGCTTTCCGTTTTATTTTTCAGCTAAAATTTAATCACTGTTTCGCTATATTACGAGCGCACCTTAGCTTTTATAGGCAATTCCGAAAGATGTACCGTAAAAGAGAAAAAGCTAATTTTATGCTAAAATATTATATGGTAAAGTCCATAGTGTGGTCTCACTTCGTACATCAAATAAATAATTTTAACGCTTTAATAAAAGATTAACTAATTTTGCCAACGCGTAAAAACGCTATTATTTAACTTAGCGTAGACAATTGGCGAAACCAACAAATAAAACAAATAACAAACATTAATTTCAAGGACTAATATTATGAAAAAAATCATTTTAGGCTGCTTAGGATTGACTCTTATGTTAGGGTCATGTGTATCATCGAAAAAATTTAAAGATGCGCAAGCTCAAGCTGCGGAAGCAAAAGATTTACTTAATTCTGCAACAGTAAAATTAAACGATTGTTTAGAAGAAAAAGCGACTGCCTCTTCTAAGTTAAAAACTCTTTCTGATCAAAATGCTTTCTTAAAAGCGAACAATCAAGAATTAATAAACAATATGGGTAATTTAACTACCCTAACTACTAAAGGTGCAGAGAACTTAGAAAAGTCGTTAGAGAGTTTACAAGAAAAAGATTTGACCATCAGAAAATTGCAAGATGCAATTACTCGTAGAGATTCTGTAAACCTTTCTTTGGTTCAAAGTTTAAAAGGTGTTCTTGGAAACTTGGATGATGAAGATATTGAAATCAGCGTTGAAAAAGGTGTTGTTTTCGTTTCTATTTCTGATAAGCTTTTATTTAGCAGTGGCAGCTATAATGTAACTAGCAAAGCTAAAACTGTTTTAGGAAAAGTTGCACAAGTAGTTAACAACAAACCAGATTTCGAATTTATGGTTGAAGGTCACACAGATGATGTACCTTACAGAAAAGGTGGTATTTTGTTGGACAACTGGGATTTAAGTGTTAAAAGAGCAACTGCTGTAGTGCGTATACTTCAGAATGACTATAATGTAGATCCTAAGCGTATGACTGCTGCTGGTAGAGCTGAGTTTATCCCAGTATCACAAACTCAGAAATCTAAAAACAGAAGAACAAGAATTGTAGTTCTTCCAAAAATCGATCAGTTCTATAGTATGATTGAAGAAGGCATGAGCGATCCTGCTATCAACAACTAAGAATTAAAATTCAAATAGTACAAACCCTGACCATTTGGTCGGGGTTTTTTATTGGATATACTCTCAAAAGATATCTAAACTTCCTTTGCCTTCTCGTATAATTTCTGGCTCGCTACCAGAAAGGTCGATTACTGTTGAGGCCATATTATCTCCATATCCTCCATCGATAACTATATCTACAAGTTTATTCCATTTTTCATGAATCAATTCTGGATCTGTAGTATACTCTAACAGTTCATCTTCGTCATATATAGAGGTAGACACGATTGGGTTACCAAGGGCTTCAACCAATGACAATATTACGTTGTTTTTAGGCACACGAATACCTACTGTTTTTTTCTTTTTAAAAGCCTTCGGAAGATTGTTATTACCTGGTAATATAAAAGTATACGGACCTGGTAAAGAACGTTTTAAAATTTTAAATGTACTCGTATCTATTTGCCTAACATAATCAGAAATATTACTTAAGTCCGAGCAAACAAAAGACCAATTAGCTTTTGCCAATTTAATCCCTTTTATCCTTGCCAGTTTTTCTAATGCTCTATTATTTGTAATATCGCAGCCCATTCCATAAACAGTATCTGTAGGATAGATTACAACTCCCCCTTTTTGAAGTACATCTACTACCTTTTTAATTTCTTTAGGGTTAGGGTTTTCTTCATAAATTCTAATGAGTTCCGCCATATTTAACTAATTGTTACGTTATTACAAAGTAAGCAATAATTATTGCCATGAAAAAAATCGTTTTCTATGTTTTTATTTCACTTATAAATTTCTATTCATGCACTTCTGAAAAAGAAATAGAAGATTCATCTATTGAAACTACCAAAGCGCATACTATTGATGATGTATCGTATGGGTCAAATGCGAAGCAAACCTATGACTTATATTTACCAAAGGATAGGAATACGAAAACCAAGGTAATAATTTTAGTGCATGGTGGAGGTTGGAATGAAGGTGATAAAGCTGACATGACAGATTTTAAAAACTTTATTCGTGAACAATTACCGAATATCGCAGTTGTGAATATGAATTATAGGTTAGCAGATGAAAGCCACCCTCCTTTTCCTATGCAAATAGACGATATAACTGCGGTAGTAAATGATTTAGAAACACGACAAAATGAATATCAAATTAGTACAGAAATAGGACTCTTAGGGGTTAGCGCTGGTGGTCATTTATCGCTTTTATGGGCCTACGCGTATGATGCTAGAAATCAAGTGAAAATGGTAAGTAGTATTGTTGGTCCCACCAACCTAGCAGATGAAAACTATATTAATTCAACTAGTCAGGAATTAAAGAATCTAATTTTTCAATTCGGAACAGAACTAACTGTTTTAAAAGAAGTAAGTCCCTTGTATAAAGTTCAAGAAACTTCAGCACCTACACAGCTCTTTTATGGCAAAAAAGACCCACTTATACCAAATTCACAGGGGATTGATTTGAATGCCAAACTAGATTCTTTAAATGTAACCCATGAATTTACCCATTATGAAAATGGTGCACATGGCTGGGTTGGATTAGATTTATTTGATACTTCCATAAAACTAAAAGCCTTTATTGAAGCTAATTTGTAATTCAGTATCAAATTTCTACAATTAATTGCAAAGGTTTACTTAATTTTAAACCATTAGAATCTCTTTATAACATATACATCTTCAGAAGCTAAACACTTCTTTTAAGACATCACAACTACATTGATGTCAAAATCTTAGTACTATAATTTTATAAAGAGAAATAATGAATAATGCAATAAAAGTAGCCGTTATCGGCGGTTCAGGAAAATCTGGAAGATATTTAATTCAGCAATTACTTAATACGCAATATAACTTAAAGACACTTGTACGGAATAAAGAAAATTTCAAAGTCAATAGTCCCAAAGTAGAAGTTGTATATGGCGATGTTCGCGATTATGATACTGTACGAAACCTAATAAAAGATTGTACAGTTGTAATTAGCACATTAGGGGGAACACCTTTAAGTGAACCTACAGTTTTTAGTCAAGCGACAAATAACATATTAAAGGCGATGTCTGAATTTAACATGCAACGCTATATCGTAGTTACAGGCCTAAATGTTAATACAGCGAACGATCAAAAAGGGGGTACAACGCAGTCGGGAACAGATTGGATGCATGCTAACTTCCCCGAAACAACAAAAGACCGACAATACGAATATGAGCTATTAGAAGCAAGTTCTATTAATTGGACACTAGTCCGTTTACCATTAATAATAATGACAGATGAACACTACGAAGTCAAGATTAGTCTTGAAGATTGTTTGGGAGATTCGATAAGTGCCACAGACTTAGCAAATTTTATTATTGAGCAGATTGACTCAAATTTGTTTGTTAAAAAAGCACCATTTATTGCTAATTAGTAAACAGAAAGACCTTGAAACAAAAAGTTTCAAGGTCTTTAATTATCTTAATATTCGCTACTCTCTACCCTAGTACTTCTAACTTAGCAAAGCGCAGCAGTAATTTCTTAATATCGCCTTGATCAAATTGAATTTCGGCCTTCTTGTCGTTACCAATACCTTCAATTTTTATAACTTTGCCCCTACCAAAACGTGTATGATTTACTAAAGATCCTTCTGTCAAATTAGAATCAATTACATTGGTATTTGCAACAGGTTTCGCTAATTCGGGTTTTAGTTTTCGAAGCTTACGCAATTGTGAAGCATTGGGTGAACCAATTGTTGGCGCCGTTCCGCTTTTTGGTTTAATCTGACGTAGTTTAGACTTATCTATTTCCCCAAAAATATCAGCGTCTATTGATGATTTATAACGGTATGTATTTTCAATCGGCGTTAAGTTTTCAATATACTTTTCATCAATTTCTTCAATAAATCGACTAGGTTCCGAATCAATTAATTTTCCCCAACGATATCTAGTTTGGGCATAAGTAAGATATGCTTGTTTCTCAGCTCTTGTTAAAGCCACATAGAACAACCGGCGTTCTTCTTCCAGTTCGCTTCGTGTATTCATACTCATTCCTGAAGGAAATAAATCTTCCTCCAAGCCTACAATGTACACGTATGGAAATTCTAGTCCTTTTGCTAAGTGAATAGTCATTAATGCCACACGGTCATCCTCTCCAGTATCTTTATCTAAATCAGTAGCCAAAGCCACATCTTCAAGGAATTCAGAAATATTTCCGGTGGCATCGGCAATTTCTTTTTGCCCTTCAACAAAATCCTTAATACCGTTTAAAAGTTCCTCAATATTCTCCATACGGGCAATACCTTCAGGAGTACCATCTTTTTTAAATTCTATTAAAATTCCTGTCTTCTTGGCAACATGTTCTGCAAGTGTAAATGCATCTGCATTTTCATTCATAATCTGAAAACTCTGAATCATGGTTAGAAAATCTTGTAATTTTCTTTTAGTGCCACCATTAATTCGCAAGTCGATTTTATCTAGATTTTGAATCACCTCAAAAATCGAACGTCCATAATGATTTGCGGCAACCACAAGTTTATCTACAGTTGTCTGCCCAATACCCCTAGTTGGATAATTGATAACTCTTTTAAGTGCTTCTTCATCTTTTGGATTTATTACCAATCGCAAATACGACAATACATCTTTTATTTCTTTACGTTGATAAAAAGATAATCCACCATAAATACGATACGGAATATCTCTTTTTCGTAAAGCATCTTCAATAGCACGAGATTGCGAGTTCGTACGATATAAAACTGCAAAATTACCATTAGGTAATTGCTGTTGCATTCTATTCTCAAAAATAGAACCAGCTACAAAACGACCTTCTTCTGCATCGGTAACACTTCGATGAACTTTAATAGATGGTCCGTCATCATTTGCGGTCCACACTACCTTTTCTAATTGATTTTTATTTTTAGCTATTATCGAATTTGCAGCGTTTACAATATTCTTAGTCGATCGATAGTTTTGCTCCAGTCTATAAACACCTACATTCTCATAATCGCGTTGAAAATTAAGAATATTACTAATATTGGCACCTCTAAAAGAATAGATACTCTGAGCGTCATCGCCAACAACACAAATATTTTGAAAACGGTCTGACAAGGCCTTTACAATAAGGTACTGCGAGTGATTTGTATCTTGGTACTCATCCACCAAGATATATCTAAAACGGTCTTGATATTTCATCAAAACGTCTGGAAAACGTGTTAATAATTCGTTAGTCCGCAAAAGTAAATCATCAAAATCCATCGCACCAGCTTTAAAGCAGCGCTCTACATATTCTTGGTAAATTTCACCCAATCTAGGGCGCTTCGCCATGGCGTCATCTTCAGTAAGTTCAGGATTCTGTAAATAAGCTTTTACAGTAATTAGACTATTCTTTAAAGAAGAAATTCTATTCTGGATCTGCTTATATTTATATACATCTTTATCTAATGCTTTTTCTCTAATAATGGCAGAAATAAGGCGCTGACTATCTTGCGTATCATAAATTGTAAAATTACTTGGATACCCTAATTTGGAACCATCATACCGCAGTAACTTTGCAAAAACAGAGTGGAAAGTACCCATCCAGAGGTTTTTGGCCTCGGCACCAACAATATCAGAAATACGCTTTTTCATTTCGCGTGCAGCCTTGTTAGTAAACGTCAATGACAAAATATTAAACGCATCTACACCCTGATCCATTAAATAAGCAATTCTATATGTAAGAACCCTCGTTTTACCTGAACCAGCACCAGCAATCACCATTAAAGGGCCATCTTTATGTAAAACTGGCGCTTTTTGGGCTTCATTCAATTCGTCTATATACTTATTCAATATACTTTCATTTAGGAGCGTGAATTTAGCCAATAAATAGCGATAGGAAAAATGTTGTCTTTTAGAATTATAAACAATGGATTGTATTTCCTTTCAATTTGAATATATTTAGCTTTTAAACTTATTTATCTATGCGAAGAAAATCATTAAATTCAACTGTATTAATACTTACTTTTTTAGGATTTACGGTATGTATCACAGCTCAAAAAACCGGACCTGTATTAACAGATTATGGGAAAGTATGGAAAATAGACCAACTAGATTTTAAAACAAATAAATCCAATACTTTTAAAGCACTTTTTGATGTCTCATATTCACCAGAAGACAAATCTAAACTAAATGGAAGTTTGGAAACAGCTGCACGATTTTTAAATATGCATGTTCAAGAAGGTGTTCCTTTAGAACAATTAAAGGTTGCCTTGGTCGTACATGGTACTTCTTCTAAAGATTTACTAAATTCTGAAGCTTATAAGGTTAAATATGGTGTAGATAATCCGAACGAAAAGATGTTACAAGATTTAATGAATGTGGGTGTACACGTTATTTTTTGTGGTCAAACCTTTTCATCATTGGGCTATTTAAAGACTGATTTAATAGCGGGTGTACAAGTATCACTTTCTGCAATGACCGCTTTAATCCAATTACAAGATGATGATTATCGTAAAGTATTTTAAGACTTGTGTTTAGTATAACATATCTTATATATTACTGATGTTAAGCAAGGTATAATTAGTTATAAATAAATAGTATGAAAAAAATAATAGTTCTAATTATTTTAGGGTATTCAATTCAAATTCAAGCACAGAATTTAGAAAAAGAATATACTGCTATAGAAAGCAAGGTTATTGATTGGAGACATTGGTTCCATGAGAATCCTGAATTAAGCAATAGAGAGTTTAAAACAGCAGAAAAAATAGCAAAACACCTAAAATCATTAGGAATAGAAGTGCAAACAGGTGTTGCTCATACAGGTGTTGTAGGTTTACTTAAAGGAAATAAACCCGGAAAGGTAGTTGCCTTACGTGCAGATATAGATGCATTGCCGGTAACCGAAAGAAATGATTTGCCTTATAAATCTACTGTAACTTCAGATTTTGGTGGAGAAAATGTTGGGGTAATGCATGCTTGCGGACATGACACACATACTGCAATTTTAATGGGCGTTGCTGAAATACTTTCGAAACATAAAGATAAAATTAAGGGCACAATAAAGTTTATTTTTCAACCAGCTGAAGAAGGCCCACCACCAGGCGAAGAAGGGGGCGCGTTACTAATGGTGAAAGAAGGCGTATTAGAAAACCCGAGAGTTGATGCTATTTTCGGATTACATATTAACTCGCAAACTCCAGTTGGTGTTATTCGTTATAAACCAGGTGGAATAATGGCTGCGGCTCAATATTTCACCATAAATGTAAAAGGCAAACAAAGTCATGGATCACAACCATGGGCTGGCGTTGATCCTATTTTAATAAGCGCCAAAATAATAGATGGTTTACAAACAATAATCAGTAGGGAAACAAAACTTACAGAAGAAGCTGCTGTTATTACGGTTGGAAAAATTAAAAGTGGAGTTCGCTTCAATATTATACCAGAATCTGCAGAAATGATAGGAACCATTCGCACACTGGATTATTATATGAAAGAAAAGCTAAACAAGCGAATGGTGGAAATGGTGCGTGATATTGCTAAAGCCTATGGCGGTGAAGCAACTTGTGTTATTAAGGATGCTACTGACATTACCTATAATGATCCAGACTTGGTAGAACAAATGCTGCCAAGTATACAGTCGGTTGCTGGAAACAAGAATGTACAGTTACAAAAAGCGGTTACCGGAGCTGAAGATTTTTCATATTTTCAACGTGAAGTTCCCGGTTTTTTCTTTTTTTTAGGAGGAATGACACCAGGGAATACGGAGTCTTTTCCGCATCATACTCCAGATTTTTTGATTGATGATAAAGGAATGCTTTTAGGCGTAAAAACCTTAACACAAATGAGTCTAGACTACCTAAATAATAAATAAGCTATTGGTTAAATATATTAAATGTCTTTGCTCTTCGTTAAAAGTATAAAGAATTATAAGATTCGCTTTTTTACGATGACTTAATTAACGAAATACGAATAGTTCAAATAATATACAATTGTATATTTGTAACAACAAACAATAAGAACCAAACAAGTATCAAAAATGACTAAACAATTACTTACTTTTTGTGCAATTCTATTTTTATGCACTTTTACGAACGCACAACGAAAAAGTGATTTAATTGCTGAGGTAGCAACCTTAAGAACACAATTGGATTCAGTTTCTTCGGAAGTTGCCCTAGCCAAACAGAATGAAAAAATTGGCTTAACAGAAGCGGCTACATATAAAAAACAGGTTACTGAATTACAAGATGCCAATCTTACTTTAATGAAAAACTTAAATAGTTTCGCAGAAGTATCAAACAAAAATACAAGTATTGTAAATACCGCAATGGCAACAATTGAAGCAAAAGAAGCACAATTGAAAAAAATCAAAGCAGCACTTGCAAGTCATGATTCTACAGCCTTAGTAGTATTAACTAATGCTAAACAGACTTTAGGTGAAAATGCCAAAATAGGAGTTTCAAACGGTGCAGTTATTATATCTGAAAAATTAGCAACCTTATTCGGAAGCGATACTGGTACTAGTGTCACGGCCAGTTCAGAAGAATGGTTAGGGAAAATAGCTGCTGTATTAGTAGCAAACCCTAAAACATCCTTGACTATTGAAGGTCTGAGTATGACTGGGGATTTAAATACACCTGCACAACAAGCATTAGCGATAGAAAACGTGCTCAAAACCAAATTTGAAATTGCACCAGAACGCCTATCTTCTTTAGGTAAAGATGGGAATTTGAAAGAGGGAATAAATCTTAAAATACATCCTAATTACGACGATTTCTACGCTATGGTTAAAGAGGAAATGAAGAATTAAAAGTTCTATATATTAAATAAAAATGCCACTATAAATAGTGGCTTTTTTATTTAGTGAATTAGCTAATTTATGAAAATCTAAAAATCAGGGTTTACTCCAAACCTTTGTTGTTTCTCGTCTTGTATAAATGCTTTTTTATTCAATTGAGTACTTTTATTTGAAAAAGATGTAGAAAACATTTCATTGGTACTTCTTAAAAACAATGTTACATCAGGTACAAATTGATGAAAAACATCTAGGTTTAAAATTTCATCGTAAGATTCAATATCCTTATAGTCATACCTTACTTCTCTATATAATTCTAAGTCATCAGCTGTTTCAAAAAATGCTTCATTCAACTCTTCAGATATTAAATTTGGCAATGTCAAACGTTTAACATTTCGGATACCATTGTCTTTACCAAACACACTGTAATTCCAATTTAAAACTCTACCTTCTGCATTTTCGAACTGTCTTTTATCCAAAGAAATAGCATAATAATCCACATCAGGATTATTTTCTACTAATTTAATTTCGGTTTTAGTTACTTCAATCTCCGAATTCCAGTTTGGGAAATCAACTTCAATACTACTATCAGTACCATTACTACTATAATAAACTCCATCCTTAGAATAACTTATTTCATTTTTATATTCATTCATAGTAGAAAACTTGGGTAAATCCAAATAAGTAACTAATCCTTGTTCTTCATCTTCATCCATCCAATATATATTGAAAAATTTTTCATTAAAATCATCATAATTATCAATACCTGTACGATTAAAAAACAAAGTGCCAGCATCGTGCTCAGGTATATTAATTTTAAAATTATCTTCCGCTTGTAAAAATTCATTTACATCTACTTCAGTAGTGGTATTCCCAGATTCCGGCAAGAGCTTTGCGTATTTATAATTTTCTTTTTTTCCATCAAAATATGTGTTTCCATAATAATTGGGAACTAAATATATAGCGTTCTCTACATCATGTTTAATAGTTAAAACAGTTTGCATTTCATCTCCTCCAAATTCAGTTGTATAATAACCTGAGCCGGAAGAAGTATAATCTGGGCTATAGTTTTGAAATGGCACATTATTTACCGTAACCTCTACAATATTTTCAGGATCTTTATAAACAGTTGACGGTTGGGGTGAAATTTTAGTACTACCCAAACTAATGGCAAATGTTGTTATTTGTAGTTGTCTATCACTACCGCTACCGTATTTGAATTCTTCTAATCGAGCATATGAATATAAAACTCTATTCTCAAGAATAATTTCATCGGTATATATTTTTAAATCGCCAATAATTGGCTGAACAACTGCTAATTCTGTTCCCTCTAAACTATTAAAAAACAACCAATTTGTGGAATAATTTTCACTAGGGCTTTGACTATAGGTCATCAAAAGGTGTTTTATTTCTGTTGTAAGAATTTCGGTTGTTTCATTGCCTAAAACATCAATAGAAACAACTTCAATATCTATATCTCCGACCGGTAAAATATAAGGATTTAGTGCAAAACTTAATTGCTTTTCTAAACTTACAGCAATTTCTTCTCCTTCATAGAATACTTTAGTTTCTACCGAAGAATCATCTTCAATTGTTATTGAAACATCAGAAATAGTTTCTATAACATCTGTAAATCCTGATATTGTCAAAACCGGTGCCGTTTCATCAACTTCAACTGGGTCTTCTTTAATATCTTCTGTTGAATCTTCATTATTAGGTATGTTAGTTATTGGGTCTTCTGTTTGTTCGCAAGAATAAAATGAAATTAAAAGAACAATTATTATAGTCAACTTGTGTCGCATTCTAAGAGGATTAGGGCTTGATAAACGTCTAACGCATTACACTTATTATTTAGTGTAATCCTTTCGAACAACTGGTAATAATTTAGTTGAATCGCAAAATTAAGCTCATCAAAACAATGGAGTTACTTGGCACAAATACTTTTTGAAAAAAATCATCGTTGTATTTTCAGAAACCAATTAACCACAACCAAAATGCAAGAAGAAGGAATTCTACAAATGTTCGGTTTTTTATTACCTGCAGTCGTAACAGGTGTTGTTGCTTTTTACTTTTTTAAAATGCACACTAAAAACGAGGAAGGTCGCCGCCGTTTTATGTTACAAAAAGAGACTCAATCTAGTACCTTACCTATTCGTTTGCAGGCCTACGAAAGAATGGCTTTATTTTTAGAGCGCATAGCAATACCAAACCTAGTTGTTCGAATTGCACCACAAAATGCTGATAAAGCAGACTATGAAAATTTGCTTATCAAAACAATTGAAAGCGAATTTGAACACAATCTTACACAACAAATATATATATCCGATGAATGTTGGAATATTATTAAAGCTGCAAAAAGTGCAACGATTCAAATGATTAGAAAAGCGGCTTTAAGTGAAACCGAATCTGCCGATAAACTTCGAGAAGATGTTTTGACTGAAACAATGGACAAGAGCTCACCTTCCGGTACGGCTTTAGCTTTTGTTAAAAAAGAAATTGGTCAACTTTGGTAAGGTAATTATCGAATTGATTTAATACGAAACCAATACTATTCCAATTCATTTGGTTCAATAGGATTGGTTTCTTCGTTTTTATTTTTGGCGTACAAATACCCACGTTTCCACCAACGAGTCATTTTTTCTTTATTAAAAATCAAAGAATTTGTAGTTAATATAGTAGGCGTATAATACAGGTTAATTATCGCATTTTTCTGATTAGCAACTAATTTACCAATTCTTATATTCTGATTTTCAATACGGTCCAAAATAAAACTCAACATAGTTGTTAGTAGCTCGAATGGGTTACGAGATGGCATACGATTCATATAATTCACCTCAGTATGTAAAACCACAACGTCAATATTTGTAGCACCGCGCCTAATAGCTTCTTCTATAGGTACAATGCTGCCCAAACCACCATCGGCGTACTCACAACCATCTCTACGAACCAAGCTCATAAATGGCGTGTAATTAGATGAAATCCAAATCCAATCACAATACTCATCGTATGTACAATCATTTATTGATTTATATTCAACTTGATTTAGCGATAAATTAGAAACTGTTACAACAACATCATTAGGACCGTTTTTCAGCTCTTCAAATTCTTCAATTGTAAGGCTTTCGCGAATAAGCTTTCTAAGGTTTTCACTCTCTCCAAATGTTTTTTTACCGCGAATTAAGTTCTTAGCAACATTCCAATGATTTATAGAAATTTCATCAACACCGTACTTTTTGGTGATTACAAACGGACAATTACTAAAAATGGTTTTCTGGTCTACATTAGAATAAATCTCCTTGATTTTATCAAGTTTGCCTAATGCCAAATGGGAAATAAGCAAACTACCAGTAGAAGTGCCAACAAAGAGCTCATATTCATTTCCGGCCTCTTGAATAAGAAATTGAGCAACACCACCTGCAAAGGCACCTTTACTGCCACCTCCCGAAATTACTAATGCGCGCATTATTCTTTAAGTTTACTTTTTAAATAACGAATTTCCTCAAAATTTAGTTCTTTTGAAAGCGCTATTAATCGAGGTTCGTATTCTTTATCTTTTAATAAATCATCTAAAATAGCTCTTGTGGCTTTTCTAAATTGCCACGAATGATGGTTCGTTGCCTTTACAAGATTTGTCAAAGCTAATCTATTAAAACCAAATGTTTCCCTTAGATAAAAGAAAGCACTTTGACGAATTTCAAAAGAATATTCCGAACTTGTATAACCACTCAATTCTTGAAAGTATTCCTTTGTTTTCAACGATTCGTATCCATCTGTTAATATAGCTAAAGTTAACCACAGCAATCTTACATTTTTATTTGGAAGTCCTACTATATGCTTGGTTTGATCTAAATATGCTTTCTGATTTTCTGGAAAACTAGACCATAGTTTATACAAAACAGTTTCTTGAGTCACATAACTTTTATCAAAAAGTAGTTTTTCTGCATCATTTCTTAATTCAACAGGAACTTTATCTAATAATTGAGCTCCCTTTTGTCTAATTTCGAGGTTTGAATGTTTTATCGATTCAGCTAAGACCATTTGTGAAGGTTTCTGTTCTAATTTACTTAAAACAGCCAGTTTGTATTCTACAGGCTCATTTATGTCTTTCAATAAATAAGTTATGGCTTCATTATTCATTTCTTCAGTTTCGTAAAACTTATGAATGGAAGAATTATAAGTCATTAAATAAGTCTTCACGTCTTCGGCTGGAAATTCAGTTGCTTCTATCCATTTTGCCTTGTAAGCATCTAAATTTTGTCCAGATGCCAATTCCATTTCTTTAATAAAAAATGCAATAGCTACATTATCATACTTATACTTGTTCAAGTATGTACCTATCCCCTTTTTAAAGGCCTCTACTCCTATTTGTTCTTTTAATACTACCAATGCCCAAGCTCCTTTTTCGTAGAAAGTTGCACTACTAGCTTTTGGGTCTGTTAACGCTTGTCCTCCATCATCATCAGAAATTTTTTGCAACGCTTTTGCAGTATTAAATAATTTCCAATAAAAATAATCATCACCAAATACATGCTGCGCCGCCAGATAGGCATAATAAGTAGCAAAACCTTCTTGCAACCAATGATGTTCGCCACTTTTTTCCGTCACCAAATCACCAAACCATTGGTGGGCTAATTCATGTGCGTTTACATTAAAATAGTTTTTATCAACATATGCAGTGGAATCAATCATAAACTGATCCGAGAAAATAGTAGCACTAGTATTCTCCATGCCAGAATATAAAAAATCGCTTACAGGAATCTGCTTATAATTTTGCCAGGGATAAGCTACTCCTATCTCATTTTCAAGAAAGTCAAAAATTTCCTTCGTATACCGATATGTTGGTTCAACGCGTAAACTATCCTCTGGATAGTAGTAGTTTTCTAAAGTAATTCCGCTATTAGAAATGATTTCTTGCTTATTATAATCACCAATAGCAAAAGCTAACAAATAGCTACTCATGGGGTGTAGCATATCAAAATGCCATATCTTAAAATTATCTTTTTCTTTAGTTGCTTTTACCAATTTTCCGTTTGCAATAACTTTATAGCTATCTGTAGTTTTTATATTTAAATCAAACGCGACTTTCTCCTCCATATCGTCGAAACTTGGCAACCAATGGCTCGTATATTTACCTTGACCTTGGGTCCAAACTTGTTCATTGCCTTTTATAATATCGTCCCATCCTAAAAAGTATACAGTTTGTTTCGGAGTACACGCGTAATCCAGCTGTAATTTATATTTCTTTCCTTTTTTAAATTTTTTAAAAATCGATATTGTACTGCTATCATAAACATGGCGAACCTCTTTTCCATTAATTTGAACAGTTTTAAATGTCATTCTCTTTGCATCTAAAAAAACAGAATCTACATCTTTTACAACATCAAATTCATAAACAACACTCCCTGTTATTTGTTTTTTTACGGGAACAGGCTCAATGGAGACTGTGGCTTCAATAAAGTCAACCTTGTCTTGGTGTTGAGCATGAATAATAGAGGTTAGGAAGAGAAAAAAAAGTGCGAATATTCGTTTCATAAGCATAAAGACTACAAAGTCCACATCAAATTTAAGGTTTTAGTTTGTCGTGTTAAGGTCTAACAACTAATTTAGTCGCATGAATGTTAATCTTCAGACACCTATTGTTTATTTAAAGGGAGTTGGCCCGAATAGGGCCGATACCTTGCAATCAGAATTAGGCATTCAAACGTTTCAAGATTTATTAAATCTTTTTCCGAATCGATATATTGATAAAACTCAGTATTATAAAATTGCGCAATTACAGCGTAGTAATGCAGATGTGCAGGTTAAGGGCAAAATCGTTCATATAAAAACTGTAGAACAAAAGAAAGGTAAGCGTCTTGTTGCAACCTTTTTAGACGATACTGGTGAAATGGAACTCGTTTGGTTTCGGGGTCAAAAATGGATTCGTGAAAACTTAAAACTCAATGAACCCTATGTCATTTTTGGTAAGTGTAATTGGTATGGTGGCAAATTTTCAATGCCGCACCCGGAAATGGAATTATTAAAAGACCACGAAAAGGGACTCAAAATTTCGATGCAGCCTGTTTATCCTTCCACTGAAAAATTGAGTAATAAAGGTATCACCAACCGCGTAATCAATAAACTAGTTCAACAACTTTTTATAGAAACGCAAGGTCGTTTTCCTGAAACGCTATCTCCAAAAATATTAGCAGAGTTAAAATTATTACCGAAAAACGAATCACTTTTTAATATTCATTTTCCAAAAAATCAGGAACTATTAGCCAAAGCGCAATTTCGATTGAAATTTGAAGAGCTCTTTTATATTCAATTGCAGTTGATTTCTAAAAAGATGTTGCGAAAACAAAAAATTAAAGGTTTCAACTTTGACCAAGTTGGTGAGATTTTTAATGATTTTTATCAAAACCATTTACCATTTGAATTAACAAATGCGCAAAAACGAGTAATTAAGGAAATTCGTGCTGATTTAGGTAGTAATGCCCAAATGAATCGGTTATTACAAGGAGATGTTGGTTCGGGTAAAACCATTGTAGCTGTAATGACAATGCTTTTAGCTATTGATAATGGCTTTCAGGCTTGTTTAATGGCTCCAACCGAAATTCTTGCAAATCAACATTACGCAGGTATTGTTGAATTACTAGAAGGTATTGATATTAAATGTGCGCTACTCACTGGTTCTGTCAAAAAGTCTGCACGTAAGCCTATCCATCAACAATTGGAAAGTGGAGAATTACAGATTTTAATTGGAACGCACGCCCTATTAGAGGAAAAAGTTCAATTCCAAAACTTAGGTCTCGCCATTGTTGATGAACAACATCGCTTTGGTGTCGCACAACGGTCTAAATTATGGCATAAGAATGAACTCCCACCTCATGTACTTGTTATGACAGCAACCCCCATTCCAAGGACCTTAGCGATGAGTTTATATGGTGATTTGGACATTTCAGTTATAGATGAACTTCCTCCAGGGAGAAAACCTATAAAAACGGTACATCGGTTTGATTCCAATCGATTGAAAGTTTTCCAATTTATTCGCGATGAAATCCAAAAAGGAAGGCAGATTTATATGGTTTACCCACTTATACAGGAATCCGAAGCGCTGGACTATAAAGATTTAATGGATGGTTATGAAAGTGTAGCTCGTGATTTCCCCTTACCCAATTATCAAATTTCTATTGTACATGGCAAAATGAAACCAGCAGATAAAGAATTTGAGATGAATCGTTTTGTGAAGGGTGAAACGCAAATAATGGTCGCTACAACCGTAATTGAAGTTGGAGTTAATGTACCGAATGCCTCCGTAATGATTATAGAAAGTGCTGAGCGATTCGGTTTATCACAATTACATCAATTAAGAGGACGCGTAGGGCGTGGGGCAGATCAGAGTTATTGCATTTTAATGACCAGTCATAAGTTATCCGCAGAAGCAAAAACCAGATTAGAAACCATGGTCGCTACCAACGATGGATTTGAAATTGCTGAAGTAGACCTAAAGCTCCGTGGGCCAGGTGATTTAATGGGCACACAACAAAGTGGCATTCTCAATCTAAAAATTGCAGATATTATAAAAGACAATGATATTCTAAAAACGGCCCGTTATTATGCTATTCAATGTCTTAAGGAAGATTCTACTTTAGAAAAACCAGAAAACGCGTTAATACGTCAGGCGTACGCACAATTGGTTAAGCATAAAAACATCTGGACGTATATTAGTTAAATTGAAGAGCCTGATACTGCATAAAAAAATCCCAACGACCTATTCATGCTCATAGGGTATCATTTCCAATAAATGCTGAATTGCTTTTATTCTTGCTTTAGGTTTGTTATTTCCTTCAATAACAACCCAAGGAGCTATTTCAGTATTAGTTTCTTTAAACATTCGTTCTTTATAACGCGTATAATCATCCCATAATTCTTGGGCTTTACGATCTACATCGGTCATTTTCCAACGTTTAAGGGGACTCTTTTTTATATCATCAAACCGTTTTTTCTGCTCCTCTTTAGATATTGAGAAGTAAAACTTAATTAAATAAGTGCCAGATTGTAAAAGCATTTTCTCAAAGTCGTTTACTTGCGACATGAAAATTTCATACTCTTCTTGGGTACAAAAGTTATTTACCGGATCTACACCTGCTCTATTGTACCAACTACGGTCAAAAAAAACAATTTCACCAGGTTTTGGTAGGTGATTAATATAGCGCTGAAAGAACCATTGTTCTTTTTCGTCACTATTTGGCTTATTCAGTGCTACTATTTTTATATGTCTTGGATTAATATATTCTGTAATTCTTCTAATAGCACCACCTTTACCTGCAGCATCTCTACCTTCAAAAAGAACTACTACCCGCTGATTAGTATTAATAACCCAATTGTGTAATTTAATAAGTTCTTCCTGAGCTTTTTTTAATTCAACAGCATGCTTAGTACTCTCAATAGCCTTATCTACATTTACTTTTTTATTCTTCAACAAAGCGTAAAGTCCCAATTTACTGTTTAGTAAATTGATATCTTCAGTCGTAGGAACATTTTCTTTCATCATCTTAAATTTTAAATATCAATTTGAACTGCACTGCGATGGTATCTAGTAATCACATCGGGGTCTGGTAATAAATTAATACCTGATTCGCCTTTACGATCGTAGTCAAATTGCGATAAGACATAACGCATACTCTCTAATCGAGCTTGTTTTTTATCATTTGTTTTTACTATTATCCAAGGACAAAAATTGGTATGTGTTTTACTAAACATCTGTTCTTTATAATGCGTGTAGTCATCCCACAGTTCTTGTCCTTTCATATCAACAGGACTAAATTTCCAACGCTTAAGCGGATTATCTAATCGATCATCAAATCTTTTTTTCTGTTCTTCTTTTGAAATCGAAAACCAAAATTTAATTATTTTCATATCATCTTCATACAAAAGATGCTCAAATTCAGGCACCTGAACCATAAACTTGTTGTATTGTTTTTGTGTACAAAATCCCATTACTGGTTCCACTACCGCCCTATTATACCAACTACGATCAAAAAAAACAATCTCTTTGGGATTAGGTAAAACCTTAATATAACGTCGAAAATACCATTGTCCTTTTTCTTCTTCAGTAGGCTTTGTAAGCGCAACTACTCTTGACGTTCGTGGATTTAAATGCTCCTTAAATCTTTTTATTGAACCTCCTTTACCTGCAGCATCTCTGCCCTCAAAAACTATAGCAACGCGCATTTCATTTTTAGCAATCCACTTTTGCAAGTTCACAAATTCAGATTGCAACTGTTCTAATTCAGTTTCGTATTTTATTTTTTTTAAAACTTTGGAAATAGAAACTTTTTTTTCTTTAGCTAACTTTATTAGTTCACTTCTGGTTTTAATATTTTTTAAATCTTCATATTCTAATTTCATACTACTCCAATAATTTTAACTCCAACCACTAAGAATAAACCTCGATATACTCATTTATGTCAATCTATCAGTTGGCTTGGGTTCTTAACCCAAATATAATTTAAACTTAATAACAAATTATATCATAGTTGTCATGTTATGGCATGAATTTGTATTTAAGTTGTTGAACATCGTAATTTTCAATCCCAATAATTTCCTAAAACAAGCACTTTCACTAGATTTGTTAGCTTAGAATTCAAAGACAATGAGTACGAAAAAGACATTATTTGACAAAGTGTGGGATTCACACGTTGTTCATCAGATTGAAAATGGCCCCGATGTATTGTTCATCGACCGCCACATGGTTCACGAAGTAACAAGTCCTGTTGCTTTTTTAGGATTAAAGAATAGAGGCATTCGCGTAATGCATCCTGAAAAAACATTTGCAACAGCCGATCATAATACACCAACAATCAATCAACATTTGCCAGTTGAAGACCCACTTTCAGCAAATCAGTTGAAAATGTTAGAAGAAAACGCCAATGAATATGGTATTTCTTATTGGGGTCTTGGACATGAAAAAAACGGAATTGTACATGTTGTTGGTCCCGAATACGGAATTACACAACCTGGTGCTACAATTGTATGTGGTGATTCACATACATCTACACATGGCGCCTTCGGAGCTATTGCCTTCGGTATAGGTACTTCAGAAGTAGAAATGGTACTGGCAACACAATGTATTATGCAGCCAAAACCAAAAAGTATGCGAATTAACATAACAGGAGATTTGCAATATGGTGTTACTCCAAAAGATGTTGCCTTATTTATTATTTCGCAATTAACTACCTCTGGTGCTACAGGTTATTTTGTAGAATATGCTGGTGATGTTTTCAAGAATATGACCATGGAAGGTCGTATGACTGTTTGCAACTTAAGTATTGAAATGGGTGCTCGTGGTGGCATGATAGCCCCTGATGAAACTACATTCCATTACGTAAAAGACAGAGAATTTACGCCGAAAGGAGATGCTTGGAATACTGCAATGGATTACTGGCAAACCTTATATACTGATGAAGGAGCTGAATTTGATAAGGAATTGACTTTCGATGGTTCGAAAATTGAACCAATGATTACTTATGGTACCAACCCAGGAATGGGTATGGGAATTTCTAATGATATTCCTAATGCCGAAGCAGTAAAAGGTGGAGCTGCTACTTATAAGAAGTCTTTACAATATATGAAATTTGATGAAGGCGATTCAATGATAGGTAAGCCTATTGATTTTGTTTTCTTAGGAAGTTGTACAAACGGTAGAATTGAAGATTTTAGAGCTTTTGCATCTATCGTTAAAGGCAAAAAGAAAGCTGACAATGTAACAGCATGGTTGGTTCCTGGTAGTCATCAAGTAGAAGCTGCAATTAAAGATGAAGGCATTTTAGATATTCTAAATGAAGCTGGTTTTGAATTACGTGAACCAGGTTGCTCTGCATGTTTAGCAATGAACGATGATAAAGTACCTCCTGGCAAACTAGCAGTTAGTACTTCAAATAGAAACTTTGAAGGAAGACAAGGTCCCGGTTCAAGAACGCTTTTAGCTAGTCCACTTGTTGCAGCTGCAGCAGCGGTTACTGGTAAAGTTACAGATCCAAGAGAATTAATGAAAGAAATGGTTGCTGGTTGATGGTTCTCAGTTGTCTGTAGTGATTACAGTAACTATTACAAAAACTATCAACAAACAACTATTAACGAATAATGAAATAAAATGGCATACGATAAATTCACAACCTTAAAATCAACAGCGGTTCCCCTTCCTATAGAGAATGTGGACACCGATCAAATAATACCTGCTCGTTTCTTAAAAGCAACAGAGCGTAAAGGTTTTGGGGATAATCTTTTTAGAGATTGGCGCTACAACCAAGATAATTCACCCAAAGAAGATTTTGTATTAAACAATCCAAAATATAGTGGAAAAATACTTGTTGGGGGCGCAAATTTTGGTTCAGGTTCATCAAGAGAGCATGCAGCTTGGGCAGTATACGACTATGGATTTCGTTGTGTAATCTCAAGTTTCTTCGCAGATATATTTAGAGGTAACTGCTTAAATATTGGAGTTTTACCAATACAAGTTAGTGCAGACTTTTTACAGAAAATATTTGCCGTGATTGAAGCTGATGCCAATGCTGAATTCGAAGTGAGTTTAGTTGATCAAAAAGTAACAATAGTAGCGACAGGAGAAAGTGAACCTTTTGATATCAATGAGTATAAAAAAGGGAACATGACTAATGGTTTTGACGATATTGACTACTTGTTGAATATTAAAGAGAATATTCAAACATTCGCAAAAAGTACGCCTTTATAGTCATTAGTTAATCCCCAAATCAAGTAGCAAATTCATACTTGAGTAGAAATACAATGAAAAAAAGAACCATTGAAATAATGGATACGACACTCCGCGACGGGGAACAAACGTCTGGAGTGTCCTTTTCAGCATCAGAAAAGCTAACCCTAGCTAAATTACTTTTAGAAGAGTTAAAAGTTGATCGTATAGAAGTTGCATCGGCAAGAGTATCCGATGGAGAATTAGAGGCCGTACAACAAATTACAAGTTGGGCATCTGAAAACGGTCATTTAGAGAATGTAGAAGTATTAACTTTTACCGATGGTGGTGTTTCTTTAAAGTGGATGGAAAAGGCTGGTGCCAAGGTGCAAAACCTTTTAACCAAAGGATCTTTAAATCATTTAAAGCATCAACTAAAAAAGACACCTGAGCAACATTTTTCTGAAATTTCAAAAGTATTTGCACAAGCTCAAAAAAAAGGAATTACCAATAATATCTATCTGGAAGACTGGAGTAATGGAATGCGAAATTCTCCGGAATATGTATTTCAGTTTCTAGACTTTTTAGCAACTCAACCGGTAAAACGAATATTATTACCAGATACATTAGGAGTTTTAACACATACCGAAACTTTTAAATTTATCTCTGAAATTGTAGAACGGTATCCAGATTTACATTTTGATTTTCACGGTCATAACGATTATGATTTAAGTGTGGCAAATGTGATGGAAGCATTAAAAGCTGGATGTCATGGTCTACACCTTACTGTAAACGGTATGGGTGAACGTGCAGGAAATGCGCCAATGGCTAGTACAATTGCTGTTATTAATGACTTTTTACCTGAAATTAAAATTCAAGTTAACGAAAAGGCTCTTTTTAAAGTTAGCAAGTTAGTATCTGCATTTACTGGAGTTGGAATTCCGTCGAACAAACCAATTGTAGGCGATAGCGTTTTTACACAAACAGCTGGTATTCATGCAGATGGAGATAATAAAAACAATTTATATTTCAGTGATCTAATGCCAGAGCGTTTTGGACGAAAGCGAAAATATGCCTTGGGTAAAATGTCTGGAAAAGCTAATATTCAGAAGAATTTACAAGAACTTGGATTAACCTTAAATGATGATGAATTAAAAAAAGTTACTGCCAGAATTATCGAATTAGGTGATAAAAAAGAACGTGTTACCAAAGAAGATTTACCGTATATTATATCGGACGTTTTAGATACAGATTACCAACAAAAGGTATTTGTTAAATCATATGTATTAACGCACGCCAAGGGTTTACAACCTTCCACTACCCTTTCATTAGAAATAAACGGAAAGAGTTATGAGGAAAATGCGTCTGGTGATGGGCAATATGATGCTTTTATGAATGCACTGCGTAAAATCTATGATTCACGTAAAGTAGCATTACCAACTTTGGTTGATTATGCGGTTCGTATTCCACCTGGTAGTAATTCAGATGCTTTATGTGAAACTATAATCACATGGGAATCAGAAGGAAAAGAATTTATTTCTAGAGGATTAGATTCAGATCAAACGGTGTCAGCAATTAAAGCAACTGAGAAGATGCTTAATATTATATAAATGGGCTAACTCCCTTAAGGGAATTAAATTGACAACTAAAATATTGTCCTGAGCGTAGCCAAATATAACAACGCAAAGGAGTTTGAAGAGAATAAATATAGATTAAAAAGAGCGTAAGGCGTACAGCGTTTCGCGTAAAGCAAAAAAGAATGAAACTAAATATTGCCCTTTTAGCCGGAGATGGAATCGGCCCTGAAGTAATTGATCAAGCCGTAAAAGTATGTGATGCTATTGCAACAAAATACAGTCACGATATAACATGGAAACCTGCATTAACTGGTGCTGCAGCAATAGATGCTGTTGGAGAACCTTATCCTGATTCAACACATGAGGTTTGTGCAAATGCAGACGCTGTATTGTTTGGTGCTATTGGTCATCCACGTTTTGACAATGATCCGACGGCTAAAGTACGTCCGGAGCAAGGTTTATTAAAAATGCGTCAAAAATTAGGCCTATTTGCTAATGTAAGACCAACATTTACTTTCCCTTCATTAATAGATAAATCTCCTTTAAAAAGAGAACGTATAGAAGGAACTGACTTAATAATCCTTCGAGAGTTAACAGGTGGTGTTTATTTTGGAGAGCGCGGAAGAAAAGACGATGGCAATACTGCTTTTGATACTATGACCTACCAACGTTTTGAGATTGAACGTTTGGCAACAAAAGGTTTCGAAATGGCAATGAAGCGTTCTAAAAGACTTTGTTGTGTTGATAAAGCAAATGTATTAGAATCGTCAAGACTATGGAGAGAAACAGTACAGGCTATGGAAAAAGATTATCCTGAAGTTGAAGTTTCTTATGAGTTTATTGATGCCGTTGCTATGCGATTGGTACAATGGCCGAAAGATTACGATGTAATGATAACTGCCAACTTATTTGGTGACATCTTAACTGATGAAGCTTCTGTAATAGCGGGTTCTATGGGCTTAATGCCTTCTTCATCTGTAGGAAGCAAAGTTTCATTATATGAGCCTATACACGGTTCGTATCCACAAGCAGCGGGAAAAGATATTGCAAATCCGTTAGCCACTGTATTATCAGCAGCCATGTTATTTGAAGATATGGATTTAACTGCCGAGGCTCAGGCAATACGTGATGTTGTAAATAAATCATTAGCAGAAGGAATTGTGACTGAAGATTTAGCTGAAGGTGGAAAAGCTTACAAAACAAGTGAAGTTGGTGATTGGTTAGCGAAGAATATCTAAAATCATTTCATTAAAACATAAAAACCCCAGAAATAGTTTTGCTATTTCTGGGGTTTATTATTTCTTTTTCAATTAATCTTTTTACTATTGCCCTCCATAGGCCATACTTCTTCTTTTGGCAGTTTTCTTCTTTCGTACTATAATTATTGAAACAGCCATTACAACTCCCATTCCTGCTAATACAGAACCAACAAGTCCTGCTGAAGTATACCCATATCCTAAAGCTATTGGTAGTCCAGCAAGATAAGCCCCAGAGGCATTACCCATATTAAATGCACTTTGATTCATTGATGATGCAAGCATTTCTGAGCCCTTTGCAGAGTTGATTATTGCCATTTGAATTGGTGTTGAAACACTAAAAGAAACCGCTCCAATAATAAAGGTTAAACCTAATATTAAATACGGATTTGTTGCCACAAATGCATTAATCAATAATACCAAGACCATAATCGATAAACTTATTGCTACTGCTTTTAGGGGATAGAAAATTTCAGCCATTTTAGCTCCCAGAAAATTACCAACTACCATTCCTAGTCCGGCAATAATCATAGCATAACCTACAACACTTTCTGGATGTCCTGCCACTTTAGTTATTAACGGAGCAATATAACTGTACCAAGCAAAGAAGCCTCCAGTACCAATTGTTGTTAGTAAAATAAGTATCCAAAGCTCAGTATTCTTAAGCCCTTGATTTCCTTCTTCTTTAGATTTTGCTGGTTCTGGCTCAAAATGAGGCATCCAAAAATAGATACTTGCCATGGTTATTATACCCACAATACCTACCATCAGAAAAGAAACACTCCATCCAAATTCATGTCCCAAGTATGTTCCAAGAGGTACACCAATTACATTTGCGATAGTTAACCCTGCGAACATAGTAGCAATGGCTTGTGCTGCTTTTCCTGGTTTAGCAAGTTTACCAGCAACTACAGCTCCAATTCCAAAAAAGGCACCATGCGGTAAACCTGATAAAAATCGATAGAAAAGCAAGGTTCCATAATTATCTGCAAATGCCGATATCGTATTAAATACAGTAAACCACAGCATTAAATACAATAATACTTTTTCAGCATTCATTTTTGAGGCGAACTTGGTAAATAATGGAGCTCCTACTACAACCCCTAATGCATACGCGGCAATAAAATGCCCTGCCTGAGGTATTGTAATATTTAATCCAGCTGCTACATCGGGCAAAATACCCATAATAACAAATTCTGTTAATCCGATTCCGAAACCTCCCAACGCTAAGGCGATTAAGGCTTTTTTGTTTGATGTTTTTAATTTCATAGCTAACATTATTAATGGTTGTACATTTTCAAAAAAGCAGTGTTCTTTTTAAAGTCTGTAAAACAATTATAATTGTCGGTACAAAGTTAGGATGGACTTTTATTTTTATAATATGTGCAATTATCCAATGTATATGCTATTTTAACACGCTAATTAAGGGATGAACATTTTTGAGGTAATTGAGCATATATTGTTGATTTTAAGTAGCTTTTAAATCAGAAAGTAGAGAATCCCAAAAGTTTTTAGGAGTAAAAGTCATAAAATGATAAAAGGAAGTATGTGAGTCACAATATTTATATCCGCAAAAAAGCCTGAACATTTTTAAAATGAACAGGCCAGTATTAAGTTTAAATTCTAAAAACTATAAAATATAATCTGTGCTAACAAAGTTAGAAAGCTTTGCTCCTAACAAGTGTTCTATAGTTTCATTGTTTAGGTCATTATCTTTAAAAGCTACAAAAGTTCGAATTGAGAATGAACGTAATGCATCATGAACACTTAAGGTTGCCTGGGCTGAATCTTTTCTTCCTGTAAATGGATAAACATCAGGTCCACGTTGACATGAACTATTTAAATTCACACGGCACACCAAGTTGACCAAAGCATCAATTAATGGAGAAAGTGCATAGACATCTTTACCAAACAAACTCACTTGTTGCCCATAATTACTATCTGCCATATCATCTAAAGGTTCTTCAATATCATTAAATGAAACTACGGGTATTACTGGTCCAAATTGCTCCTCTTGATACACTCGCATATCTTTAGTAACTGGGTATAGTACTGCCGGCCAAATATAATTATCAAAACGCTGACCTCCTTTTTTATTCATGATTTTAGCACCTTTAGCAAGGGCATCATCAATAAGTTCCTGAATATATTCAGGTTTTTGAGGTTCTGGCAATGGTGTTAATTTAACACCATCTTCCCAAGGGTTTCCAAATTTTAAACTATCAACAGAACTTGCTAATTGTTTTAAAAAGGTTTCCCTAACATCATTATGAACATAAACTATTTTTAATGCTGTACAACGTTGACCATTAAAAGAAGTAGTACCAGCTACAACTTCATTAATCGTAAGTTTCATATCTGCATCCGGTAAAATAATTGCTGGATTTTTCGCTTCTAATCCTAATACTAGTCGTAATCTATTACTTTTTGGGTGTTGATTTTGTAAAGCATTTGCAGATTTACTATTTCCGATAAGTGCCAAAATATCAACCTTTCCAGTTTTCATTATTGGAGCTGCTACTGCTCTACCTCTACCGAATAAAATATTGATAACACCTTTTGGAAAACTATTTTGAAAAGCCTCTAACAATGGCGTAATTAATAGAACACCATGTTTAGCAGGCTTAAAAATTGCTGTATTCCCCATAATAATAGCAGGAATCAATAAAGCAAAAGTCTCATTTAATGGATAGTTATAAGGCCCTAAACATAAAACCACTCCTAACGGACCACGTTTTATATGTGCGTAAACACCATCGTGTTTATGAAACTTTGCTGCATCGCGATCTAACTGCTTGTAATCTTCAATAGTATCATAAACATATTCAACTGTACGGTCAAATTCTTTCTGTGAATCTGGCAAGGACTTACCAATTTCCCACATTAAAAGTTTTACGATTTCCTCCCGTTTGGTTTCCATTTGCTTCACAAACTTCTCCATACACTCAATTCGGTCTTTAACCCCCATAGTTGGCCAAACACCCTGTCCTTTATTATATGCCTTTTGCGCTGCTTCAAGTGCTTCTAAGGCTTCTTTTTCTCCCATATCAGGAATACTCCCTAAAGCGGTGGGTGCATATTCTTCTGTAGAAGATATTGTTGAGTAAACCGTTGTCGAATCACCTGCCCAAGCTCTCAACTCTCCATTTAACAGGTAGCGTTGTTGATGTATTTGCTCATTAATTTCAAATTCTGCGGGTATCTTATTACTCATTTGGTTTAATTTCTAATTAAAATTAATCTTATTTCTATTATAAAAATGAACACCTTAAACTAAATATTGAAACAAATCTGGTTTGTCATTTAAGTAGTCGCCATAAAAGTTATTTTCTTTCATTCTTTGTATTAAAGGTGCCAAATCATCTGGACTCTTCAATTCTATCCCAACAATAGCAGGAGCTGTCTCTTTACTCGATTTTTTTGAATACTCAAAATGAGTAATATCATCATTTTCGCCTAATATTTCTGCAACGAATTCTTTTAAAGCACCGGGGCGTTGTGGAAACCTAATAATAAAGTAATGTTTTAGTTTAGCATATAATAATGCACGTTCTTTAATTTCAGGCGTTCTGGTAATATCATTATTGCTTCCACTAATAATACAAACAACATTTTTACCTTTTATTACTTCTGAATATTTATCTAAAATAGCAATAGTTAAAGCTCCAGCAGGTTCTACAACAATAGCGTCTCTATTGTATAATTCTAAAATAGACTCACATACTTTTCCTTCTGGCACGGTAACCATTTCACTCAAATTATCTTTACAGATATTAAAAGTTAAATCACCCACACGTTTTACGGCTGCGCCATCAACAAATTTATCAATGCTCGAAAGTTCTGTATTTTCATTGTTGGCAATTGATGTTTTCATAGAAGGCGCTCCTTCTGGTTCTACACCAATGATTTTTGTATCTGGTGATAATGCTTTAAATGTACCAATAAGTCCAGATGCTAATCCACCTCCACCAACGGCCACAAAAACATAATCTATTGGTGTTTTTGAACTTTCAATAATCTCAACTCCAACAGTACCTTGACCTTCAATAATCTTGGGGTCATCAAAAGGATGGATAAACACTTTATTATTTGCTTCACAATAGGCTTTAGCAGCCTTAAAAGAATCATCAAAAGTATCACCCTCTAAAACGATAGTCACCCATGTCTCACCAAACATTTTAGTTTGCTCAACCTTTTGTTTAGGAGTAACTGAGGGCATATAAATAGTTGCTTCTATACCTAAATACTTACAGGCAAAGGCTACTCCTTGTGCGTGATTACCAGCACTAGCACAGACAATTCCGTTTTTGCATTCTTCAGGTGTAAGCGAACTAATCTTATTGTATGCTCCTCTAATTTTATACGATCGAACTCGATGTAAATCTTCTCTTTTTAAGAGAATATTCGCTTCATACTTATTCGATAATCGAATAGAATGCATAAGCGGCGTCGGTTCAGCAATTTGCCGAATATTCAACGCCGCTTTTTGTATATCTTCTATTTTGGGAAAATAGCTCATAGAAACAATGCCTCAAAAGTTATTAATCCCAAATATAAAGTTTTAAACTATGGGTTTCATTGCAGTCATAGATTCTCTTAAACGAGTACCAACAACTTCTACATCATGAATTCTTAACGCCTTGTTTACTGCAATTAATTTAGCATTGTCTACACCGGCATCTTTTCCTTCGTTATAAGCTTTCCCAATTACATCGGTTTCAATTTTTGTCATAAAATCAGCTAATAAAGGTTTACAAGCGTGATCAAATAAATAACAACCGTATTCCGCAGTATCAGAAATAACTCTGTTCATTTCAAACAATTTCTTTCTAGCGATTGTATTTGCTATTAAAGGAGTTTCGTGTAAAGACTCGTAATAAGCAGATTCTCCGATAATTCCAGATTCCGTCATGCTTTCGTAAGCTAACTCTACACCCGCACGTACCATAGCAACCATTAATACACCATGATCGTAATACTCTTGTTCAGAAATTTCAACATCAGCAGCTGGAGTTTTTTCAAATGCAGTTTCACCAGTAGCAGCACGCCAACCTAATAGGTTTTTATCATCATTAGCCCAATCTTCCATCATAGTTTTTGAGAAATGACCAGTCATAATATCATCCATATGCTTTTGAAAAAGCGGACGCATAATATCTTTTAATTCTTCTGATAATTCAAAGGCTTTGATTTTCGCAGGATTTGATAAACGGTCCATCATGTTAGTGATACCGCCATATTTCATTCCCTCAGTTATAGTTTCCCAACCGTATTGAATTAATTTAGAAGCATAACCAGCATCAATACCTTTTTCTATCATTTTATCAAAACAAAGAATACTTCCCGTTTGTAATAAACCACAAAGTATCGTTTGTTCGCCCATTAAATCAGATTTAACTTCAGCAACGAAAGATGACATAAGAACACCTGCTCTATTACCACCTGTACCGGCAGCATAAGCTTTAGCTTGCTCAAGTCCTTTTCCTTGAGGATCATTATCTGGGTGTACTGCAATTAAAGTTGGCACTCCAAATCCTCTTTTATATTCTTCGCGAACTTCAGAACCTGGGCATTTTGGTGCTACCATAATTACAGTTAAATCTTCACGAATCTGCATACCTTCTTCAACAATATTGAAACCATGTGAATACGATAAAGTAGCTCCTTTTTTCATTAATGGCATTACAGTACTAACCACATTTGTATGTTGCTTATCTGGAGTAAGATTGATTACAACATCCGCATCTGGCACCAATTCTTCGTATGTACCTACTGTAAATCCGTTTTCACTAGCGTTTAAAAAAGACTGACGTTTTTCTTGAATTGCAGCTGCTCTAAGCGTATAAGAAATATCTAAACCTGAATCACGCATGTTTAATCCTTGGTTTAATCCTTGAGCTCCACAACCAATAATTACAATTTTTTTCCCTTTTAATGCATTTACACCATCAGAGAACTCACTAGATTCCATGAATCTACATTTTCCTAATTGTGTTAGTTTATCTCTTAGTGATAGTGTATTAAAATAATTTGCCATTTAAATAGTGTTTTTAAGTGCTTTCCCTTTGAAGAGAAATTTAATGATTCTATATATTAATTATGATTAGGTTGAAATTCTTTAAGCATTGCAGAAATTTGCATTTCTTCTTTAGAAACTGAAATACGACCAGAACGTACAAATTGCATTATACCAAAGGGCTTTAATTGCTCATGCATTTCGTCAATTTCATTTCTTCGTCCAGATTTTGCCAAAACAAAAAACTCTCTTGCGACAGTAACAATTTGCGAATTACTTTCTTTAATTATGTTTTGTATTTGACGTTCATCAAATAACAATGCCGAATCAATTTTGAATAATGCCGATTCCTGATAAATAGTTTCATCATCAGTATGATAGAAAGCCTTTATAACTTCAATCTGCTTCTCAATTTGTCCCACAATATTTTTGACCCATTTTTCGGTAGTATTTACCACTATTGTGAATTTAGAAACATTATCTATTTCTGATTTAGAAACATTTAAGCCTTCTATATTAATGTGTCTTTTTAAGAATATACCAGATATTCTGTTCAATAAACCCACGTTATTTTCGGAGTATACTGATATGGTGAACCATTCTTTTTCCATTACTATTATTTCTATTGTCTTTTACTTTTTTACCGCTATAATTAATCCGGTAGACCAATCCATTTTTGTGATATTAAAATCTTCTCTTTCTTCGAGGTATGCGACTAATTTCTCAACATGCTTATCGTGTCCGGCTGGCCAATTCGGCTGCGCTTTCATATCATCAATAATATAAAAACCTCCTAGCTTTATAGTATTTAAAACCTCATCAATCTCGCTATACTTACCTGGCCAAGCATCTGCAAAGACTAGGTCGAACTTAGCACCCTTATAATTTTTAATCCAATTGGCGCCATCTTCACATACAATTTCTACGCGACTATCATTTCCAAAATATTGTTTTGCAATAGCAATCAATTTTGGATCATTATCAACAGTAATCAAGGTTGAATTATCATCCATTCCATCAATCATCCAAGATAGTGAAAGGCCAATTCCTGTACCCAATTCCAAAATATGAGCATTGGGTTTTGAACTAATTAATGTTTTTAACAATGTTCCGATATACAAATCTGAAGGCATAGTAAATCCTATTTCTTCAGATTTACGTGCTATTTCATTATGAATAACAGGAATGTCTTGTATGTTAGAATCGTTCATAATAATTATTATTTCAAGCGCACATCGGAAACCGAAGCTCCAGAAGGAATCATCGGAAATACATTATCTTCTTGCTCTACTTTTACTTCTAAGAAATAGGGCTTATCAGAAGCAATCATTTCTTGAATGGTAGCTTTTAAATCTTTTCGTTCGCTAACTCTTTTAGCCTCTATACTATAGCCCTCTGCTATTTTTACGAAATCGGGATTAGTCATTACCGTTGAAGCATAGCGTCTATCGAAAAACAATTCTTGCCACTGACGTACCATTCCCAAATGCTCATTATTCAATACCACTATTTTAACTGGTACATTGTGTTGAAAAATAACACCCAATTCTTGTATCGTCATTTGATAACCACCATCACCAATTATAGCAACTACTTCGCGATCCATTGCACCCATTTTAGCACCTATTGCTGCTGGAAGTGCAAAACCCATAGTACCTAAACCACCTGAAGTAATATTACTTTTTGATTGCTCAAATTTTGCATAACGACAAGCAATCATTTGGTGTTGTCCAACATCTGTAACAATTACCGCTTTATTACCTGAAGCAATATTAATTTCTTCAATTACTTCACCCATAGTTAAACCAGGTTTAGTTGGATGAATATCATTTTTAATTACCGTATCAAATTCTAATTGATGTCTTTTCTTGAATTCATTATGCCAATCTTCATGCTTATTTTCATTTAACAAAGGCAATAGCATTTCTAATGTTTCTTTAGAATTACCCAAAACAGCAACATCTGCAGTTACATTCTTATTGATTTCAGCAGGATCTATTTCGAAGTGAATCACTTTTGCTTGTTTCGCATAAGTTTCTAAATTCCCTGTTACACGATCATCGAAACGCATACCAATTGCAATTAATAAATCGCATTCGTTGGTTAATACATTCGGACCATAATTTCCATGCATTCCAACCATACCAACGTTTAGTGGATGACTAGTGGGAATTGCAGATTCTCCCATAATTGTCCATGCGGCCGGAATTCCTGCTTTATCGATTACAGCTTTCAAGGCTTCTTCTGCTTGACCAAGGATAATACCTTGTCCCCATACAATAAATGGCTTCTTAGCATTATTAATTAATTCAGCAGCAGCTTCTATTGCACCTAAGTTAGGTTTAGGAGTGGGATTATAACTACGAACTCCTATACATTTTTCATATGAAAATTCAAACTCATCAAATTGTGCATTTTTTGTAATATCAACCAATACAGGTCCTGGTCGGCCCGATTTAGCAATATAAAATGCTTTTGCCATAATTTCAGGAATCTCTGAAGCATTTGTAATTTGATAATTCCATTTTGTTACTGGTGTAGATATTCCGATAATATCGGTCTCTTGAAAGGCATCGGAACCTAACAAATGTCTTGGAACCTGGCCTGTAATACAAACCATAGGAGTGGAATCAATTTGAGCATCTGCCAAACCTGTAACCAAATTTGTCGCTCCTGGTCCTGAAGTTGCCATTGCAACTCCCACTCTACCCGAAACACGAGCATAACCCTGTGCAGCATGCGTCGCTCCTTGTTCATGTCGCGTAAGTATATGGGTTAATTTATCTTGAAATTTATATAATTCATCATATACAGGCATAATAGCACCACCCGGATAACCATATAATAAATCGACACCTTCAGCCAGTAAACAATGGATAATTGCCTCAGCACCAGAAATTTTTATGGTGGCTTTAGTGTTTGCTTTTACTTTTTTTTCTTTAATTGTCTCCATACTAAACTCAAATTCAAATGTCAATTCTTGTTTTATCAAATTGACAATTCATTCGTATTAACTTGTACTATATCCCTTTTACTAAAACTCGTCGGTTACACAACCTTGTGCTGCAGATGATACTGAGCGCGCGTATTTGTATAAGACTCCTTTTTTAAATTTTAATTCTGGTTGCACCCAAGCTGCCTTTCTTTTTGCAAGTTCATCGGTCGAAACCGCAACATCTATAGAATTAGTTTCTGCATCAATTGTAATTATATCACCATCTTCAACTAAAGCAATAGTACCGCCTTCTTGTGCTTCAGGAGAAATATGTCCTACAACAAAACCATGTGTGCCTCCAGAGAAACGTCCATCGGTTATCAGCGCTACTTCTTTACCTAATCCAGCACCCATAATTGCAGCTGTTGGTTTAAGCATCTCTGGCATTCCAGGTCCACCTTTAGGGCCTTCATAACGAATAACTACAACATCTCCCTTTTTAACTAGACCAGTTCTAATTCCATCATTGGCATCGTATTCACTATTAAAAACTTTCGCAGTCCCTTTAAATAGCAAACCTTCTTTTCCCGTAATTTTAGCAACCGAACCATTTTCGGCAAGGTTTCCATAAAGCATACGTAAATGACCAGTAGCCTTGATTGGTTTATCTAAAGGTCTGATTACATCTTGACCTTCTTCCAAATCTGGAACATTTTCTAAATTCTCAGCAAGTGTTTTACCAGTAACTGTTAAACAATCGCCATGTAAAAGTCCATTTTTAAGAAGGTATTTCAATACTGCTGGAATTCCACCAATGCGGTGAACGTCTTCCATTAAATATTTACCACTCGGTTTTAAATCCGCTATAAAAGGCGTGGTATCACTAATATGTTGAAAATCTTGTAACGTAAATTCTATATCTGCAGCACGAGCAATTGCTAAGAAATGTAATACAGCATTGGTAGAACCACCAGTAATAGTTACCAAACGAATTGCATTCTCAAGCGATTTTCTAGTAACAATATCCAAAGGTTTAATATCTTTCTCGATAAGCATTCTCATTTGCTTACCAGCAGCAATACTTTCTGCAGTCTTATCATTACTTACTGCCGGATTAGATGAATTATAAGGCAATGACATACCTAAGGCTTCAATAGCCGAAGCCATAGTATTCGCGGTATACATTCCACCACAGGCACCAGCTCCAGGAATAGATTTTTTTATTATACTCTTAAATTCAGATTCTTCCATTGTACCGGCAACTTTCTCGCCCCAGGCTTCAAAAGCAGAAACTATATCTAATTTTCTACCATTATGACATCCGGAAGCAATTGTGCCACCATATACCAATATTGAAGGTCTATTTAAACGTAACATTGCCATTAATGCTCCTGGCATATTTTTATCACAGCCAACTACGGTAACAAGTCCGTCATACGACATTCCTTGTACCACTGCTTCCATAGAATCTGCAATAATATCTCTAGACGGTAATGAAAAACGCATACCCGGTGTTCCCATAGAAATACCATCACTAATACCAATAGTATTAAAAATAAGACCGACCGTTTCTTTGGAATTGACCCCCTCTTTTACAAGCTTCGCCAAATCATTCAAGTGCATATTACATGGGTTACCTTCGTAACCTGTACTAGCAATTCCAATTAAGGGTTTTTCAAAATCTTCATCCTTAAAACCAATAGCATATAACATTGCTTGTGCTGCTGGTTGCGTAGGATCTTGTGTTACGGCTTTGCTGTATTTATTCAGTTCCATTTGTCTATTTATAAGTATTCTTTAGGATTCTATTTAAGTTTCCTTAATCAAATATAGAAGTTTACAAAAACAGTCATTTTTAACGTTTGCACCCTATCTAAAGTCAATTTTAGTAAAATTTACATAAAACTCTAATTATCAATTATTTAAGTGTATTTTTTTATCATATTCAATAGTGCCAAAAGAAAAAAGCCTGTATCAAATTTTCTCTGATACAGGCTTTATTACAACATTAAAAAGCAATATCATTCGTAATTACGAATGACTATGACCTCAATAAGTATGTTGTTATTTTTTATCACTTTGTAAAAATAATTATTTTATTTAACATTTTGCAGTTTCTCTAAAGTTGATTCTATAGTAATTTAAACGTTACAATTTCTCCTGCTCTTTTTTGTGCTAAAATTGAAATCGCATTATCTGTTAATTGTAGAATTCTAGGATAGCCACCCGTTGTCTGACCATCTTTCATTAGAATGATTAATTTCCCATTTGGTGTAAACTGTACAGTGCCAGGTAATGTTGCTGAAGTTAACATTGACTTATTATGTCCACCAATTTTTTCATTCAATTGATATGCCATTCTATTATTATCTTTTGAAATGGTAAATTCAGCACTAAATAATTGTTCCAATTGCCGGTCATCTAACAATTCAAATTCTGGACCCTTAGCAACACCCAGTACAGTTTCATCAAAATAAGAACTTACTTTTAGTTCTGAAATCTTAGGCTCATAAGTCTCACATGCTGTATAGGGTACTTCCATATTGTTCTTTAAACAAACCATTTTAGTAATCGATTTAGAAAAAGACCTACTGTTTAACACAACATTAGTCTCAAATCCATACTTTATACCAAGATAACTGCGAATACCACTTTCTAAACGACCATAGGATAATATGTCGCCACTTTCTATTTTATATACTTTATAGTTAGCAACTGGTTCATTATTTAAGGTAGCAGACATATTTGCACCAGACAGTACGATATAGGTACTTTCCTCAAACAAAATAGTTGGTCCCGTCATTGTAATTTCTAGCACAGCCGCATCTTCATCATTCTCTAGAAGACTATTTGCTCTTTCTAGAGCAATATTATCCATGGCGCCCGCTACCGGAACACCTTTATCACGAAAACCAAATCTACCTTTATCTTGTACGGTGGTGTAAAAACCAGATTTAAGTATTTTAAGCATTAATCGCTGTTTTTTCAATTTTATAAATACCTACTTCTCCTTCAATAACATGTAAATTATGTTCCGCCCTCGAAATAGAATAGAATTGTACCTGATCACCTACATTTACCAAACAAGGAACTTCTCGCTTCGGACTGAAAATAGGTACTGAGCAATTACCAATAATATTCCATCCACCAGGTGATTCTTGCGGATAAACCCCTGTTTGTTTGCTTGCTAAACCTACAGAACCTGCCGCTACTTTTAATCGAGGTTCAGCCCTTCGTGGAATTTCTAAGGATTTTGGTAAACCTCCCAAATACATAAACCCAGGTAAGAAGCCAATTCCATAAACACGATACGTATGTGCTGTATGCTGCCTAATTATTTCTTCAATGCTCAATTCTAATTTCTCTGATACTTCATTTAAATCAATTCCAAAATCCAAATCATAACAAACAGGTAATTTGCATAGGTATCGTTGCACTTTTAAATCAAGGTTTTTAATTTCTTTATACCATGTTTTTAATGTTCCAGAAAAAGACTTAAAATCAATAGTCTCACTTAATCTAATTAAGGTTAACGAATTATATGCTGGGACAAGCTCCCACTGCCCTTTCGGCAAGCAATTTTTTATCAAATAATGTTTGAAATGAAGAATATCTTTTAAAATACTTTCATCAACTTCATCTGGCCATTCTACTAAAACAGCATGAATTCCAAAAGGTCGTATTGAAATATCGTATGGCATTATTTATTTATGTTAATTTCCATTTGAGGCAATTGGCTAGTAAGGTAACTTAATATTTCTAAAGCATCAGGAGTATCGCTATGAACACAAAAAGTTTCTGCTTCTATAGGTACTTTGATTCCATCTAAGGTTAAAACGTGTTTCTCTTTAACAATCCGAATAATATGTTCTAACACCAAATTTGGCTGACAAATTAAGGCATTCTCCTGTTTTCTTGAAACTAAACTTAAATCTTCATTGTAATTTCTATCTACAAAAGCTTCTAATACTACTGAAAAGTTTTCCTTTTTTGCTTGTTTAGCCAATGCAGAACCATATGGCGCATATAAAAGTACACCCCCTTTATAAACTGTAATTGCTTTGAGGAATTCTTTGACTAATTCTGAATTTCGAAACATATCATTATACAGTGCCCCATGTGGTTTAATATGGTGAAGTCTGATATTATCTTTTTTCAATATGGATGAAAAAGTATTCATTTGATGTTCAATACTACCTATTAATTCTTCTGCGGATAGCTGTAATGATATACGGCCAAAATTCTTTCTATCCGGATATGAAGGATGTGCTCCAACTTTTACACCATTTTTATTTGCTAAGCGAGCAACTCTTGCAATTGTTTCATCATCTCCAGCATGCGCACCACAAGCTATATTACACGAACTAATAAAAGGGAATAAGGCTTCTTCATTCTCAAAACCTTCTCCAACATCACAATTTATATCTATAAAAATGTCTTCTATCATTCAATCACAAATCTGCACGTAATATGTTTCTATGTTTATTGACACTAAACTAAGAAGAAATTATAATTGACAAACATCTTCGTTTAACAAAAGAAAACTATAAAACTGGTTGTTTTACACTTAACCCGCTGTATTCAAATCAAATAGCATCGAATTCAGAATATTTCTTTAAAAATCAAATAAATCTCATAATTGGTCAATCATCGATAAATAGACGCTTCAACACTAAATTTTCACAACGTTTTTAACATTTTTCGATGCATTTCATCTAATAATTTGCCGTTCATCTAAAATAGGGGTGTTTTAGAGTGAGTGCATATAATATCCCAAAAGATATGAGGTTATAATAGTCCCAAATCTTAATACTCAAATTAATGAAATGCTTGGAATGTAATAAAGAACTGAGCTATGTAGATCATAAAAACTCGATGGACATTTTTGAAGTCGAGTTGTGCGATAGGCACACTGATCTAATGCTGCAGCTTCAAGACAAACATGATACCCCCGTCGAAGCAATACAATTGTACTATGGCCTTAAAGAAGCCGGTGTAACTGCCATGTTAGAATGGTGGGATGGTAAAAAATCTATCGATTTAGCAATATCTCGTGTGAAATTGAATATTGAAATAGATACAGAGTATCATATGCTAACTCATGAGCAGGCTATAAATGACCTTGAAGAAGCAATGCACTCATTCAAAAATGGTTTTACCACTATACGTATTCCACACGATTTAGTTACTTACTACTTAAAGGAAACAGTCGAAAATATTATAGGAATTATGGAGGGCCTTCGAGCTAATATTAAAGTTATCTAATTCATTAAATTATGGCATTCGCAAAGAAAATTTTACGCACCCCATTACGTATCTTAATAGCATTATTTTTAGTTGGTATTTTGATGCAAGTACTTAATTGGCCCTATGCTAGTGAAATTTTACTTGTTGCCTTTTCGGGAATTGGAATACTTTATAGTATTCGATTTTGGAAAAAGAACGAAAAACGATTTGTTGATTATGTAAAATTAGTATTAGTCGTATTTTGGATAGCTAATGGTATTCTTCAAATTATGGAATTTCAATACACTGTTGTTTTCCAAGTAGTAATAGCAATTTCATTCTTAACCTGGTTCTTCCTAGAAGGAACTGCTTATTTCTTAGATGAAGATAGGCGTGCACGAAATAGTATGACACAAATAATGTGGAATTTTGCAATGGTTGCTGGTACTTTAGCCATAATAGCAGGCAGCTTATTAAATATACTACAATGGCAATTTGCTATACCGCTACTCATATTAGGTATTTTAATTGTAGCAGCATATATTTTAAAAGATGCTTTCGTTAATTCTAAGTATGATAAGGAGGAGAACAACAACGGAGAATTTCAGCTATAATATAAAAAACATATAATTCTTAAAAGCTTTGCATTGCTATGCAAAGCTTTTTTTATGGACAAAAGTTATCTCCATATCCACATATGTACTTCAATTTTACTATAATCCCATTTAGCCGGTTATTGGCATAGTTTTATGTTATCTATGTCTCTAATAAGAAATTAGAGAAATGGTAATAGAGCGCGTTTTAGACCTATACAGCAAAGGATTATTATGCTTTTATCCACTATAGAATAGTATTTACAAGAAGTGTTGATTGTCGTGCCATAATTATTAATGGCAACTTAGTTTAAGCTTTTTATCATTTTTAATAAAAATTTTAAACTCACAAACTTTCTAATGTACATGTAAGTTCTAAAAGCTTTTAAAGTACTTTAAAAAGTAACTTGGGTCACTAAATTACACTAATTATCCTATCTCATTATTAATTCAGAAACCCCGTCTTAGTAACTAAAATAGTAAATACAGCAGCATCCATTCATCGATTAAGTGCCGTATTGTGGGGTTTTAGAGTGTTTACACATTTTCCCTTCATAGATCATAAAAACCGTTTAACGGGACTCTGCACCCCAAAACGAATATTCTATCATTTCATAGATTGAGAAACTACAAAAGCTCTTTTTACAAGTTTTCTATATATAAATAAAACCCATTGTTATGGAAAATAAAACTACAATTAACGATTACTTAGTCTATTCATACTGCGGATTTTGTTTTTGCTGGTCACTATATATTCTCTTTTTCTAAAAGAAGTATAAGCCACAAGATAAAATTCAAACAATTTTAGGTTGTTGGGTAGGTCGAGAATTTAATCCTTCTCGGCCACAGCACCTTATTTTAATTATTAACCTTCGGGTTTTAATAGCAATATGAGTGCATATTTTACGTTGTAATACTATCGTGTAAAATCAGCACCGAATACAATGAAACTACGATTGTTAACTTTTTTAATGCTACTTTTTTGCGGAAGCGCTATGCTGTTTGCCAAAGATTGTGCGACCGTAGCACAAAATAGCATTCAAAATATAATGCTACCTAAAACAGCTATAAAAATAAACTACCCAACTACCGGCACAGTTTGGAAAGCACCTAGTACCGTTGAATTAAAATGGAATACAAAAAACATTCCTTCAAATAAAACCATCAAATTTTATCTTTCTAAAGATGACATGGTGGTACAAGAATTAGGCATTTTTGAAAACAATGGCTTTGTTAATAAGATAACTTTAGACCGCGGATTACAAGATGGCGATAATTATAGAGTAATTGGCATTGAACTTTTTCCGGATAACAAAAAAAGTATCGCCAAGTTTGCTACTCCCTTTTTTACCATCAAAAAATTACCACGACCTAAAAAAATCATTACAGAAGAACTTGTTGAAGAACAAACCGTTAGAGACACCTTCGATGGCCGAAAGCTTACCTACGTTAATGAAATGTCGGTTGCTAGTGATAAGATTAGTATCTATATCTGGGATCATAGTAGAAAAGATGGTGATATCGTCTCAATCTATTTAAATGGCGAGGCAGTAATCTCAAAATACTCCCTTGAATATTACAAGAAAAAAGTAGAACTTACTTTAGATCCTACCAAAGCTAACGACCTATTCTTGTATGCGCATAATCTGGGTAAGTTTCCTCCAAACACTGTTTCTATTGAAATAACGGACGGAAAAACCACAGAAAACATTGTTCTAAATTCTGATTTAAAAAGCTGTGAAGCTGTTTTAATAAACGTGAAAGAATAATTTAGAAAATTACCTTTACTACCCTTTTATACTCCATTGTTTTTTTGAAGCTATTGTTGTAATTTCTCCCATCAATTCAACACAACATGGAAAAACAACGAAGAAATTTCATTAAAAAGGCTGGACTACTTGCAGCGTCAACAACAATACTGCCCAATTTTGCATTTGGCAAAAGTACATCAACAGAGAAAAAATTAGGAGTGGCCTTAGTTGGTTTAGGGTATTATAGTACCGATTTGCTTGCTCCTGCCCTACAATTAACCAAACATTGCGAATTAAAAGGAATCGTTACTGGCAGTCCCGAAAAAATTCCCGTTTGGAAAGAAAAATACAATCTCGATGATAAAAACATTTATACCTATGATGATTTTGATAAAATAGCAAACAACGATGCTATCGATGTGGTATATGTTGTCTTACCACCATCTATGCATGCAGAATATACAATAAGAGCAGCCAAAGCCGGCAAACATGTATGGTGTGAAAAACCTATGGCACCTACGGTAGCCGATTGTAATGCGATGATTAAAGCATGTAAAGACAATAATGTAAAACTATCTATTGGATACCGTTGTCAACACGACCCAAATATTCAAGCGTATATGAAAGTTGGCAAAGAACAACCTTTTGGTAAAGTTAGAATGGTGACTTCGGCAGCCGGATATTATGATGGAAGAACAACCCATTGGAAACAACAAAAAGCTATGGGTGGTGGTGTTATGGGCGATATGGGCGTTTATGCCTTGCAAGGAGCACGTTTAGCTACTGGTGAAGAACCTATTTTTGTGTTGGCAAATACATTTACTACACGCCCAGATGTGTATCATGAAGTAGAAGAATCTGCTATGTTTCAATTAGAGTTTCCAAGTGGTGCAAGAGCAGCTTGCCATACGAGTTACGGAATGTCTATGAATTATTTAAAAGTGACCTACGAAAAAGGATCCTTACAAATGGAACCACATTCTTCGTATAATGGTAATAATGGTAAAATGTCTGATGGTACTATTATAAATTATCCTATTGAAAATCAACAAGCCAAACAAATGGACGATGATGCCTTAGCATTAATAAATGGCACCGATTTAATAGTACCAGGTGACGAAGGATTGCGAGACATTACAGTAGTTGAAGCAGTTTATAAATCTGCAGCACAAAACTGTGAGGTTAAACTATAAAAGTTAAGAAAAACAATGCGTTTAGTTCAAATATTCCATGATAAAGAAGGCCGAAAAATTGCTTTAGTAGAAGAGCCTAATTTGCGAATAATAAACAATTTCACGAGTGTATTTGAACTAGCTTCATTTGCTATTGAAAAAGGTGGATCCCTCAGCACATTGATTAACGAAAATCTATCGGATACCATTTTAGGATATGACAGCATTTATCAAGGAGGTTCGGAATGGCAGTTATTACCAGCATTTGATCACCCGACTAATGTAAATAATTTAATGCTAGCAGGTACAGGACTCACCCATAAGGCAAGTGCTGAAAATAGACAAAAAATGCATGAGGCCGCTGCTGAAAGTGATTTAACCGATAGCATGAAAATTTATTTTATGGGCATTGAAGGTGGCAAACCTGAAAAAGGAGAAATTGGAATACAGCCAGAATGGTTCTATAAAGGCAATGGTTCTGTTTTAAAAGCACATGGCGAACAATTAGAAATTCCTGTTTACGGAAATGATGGTGGTGAAGAACCTGAAATAGCAGGAATTTACATCAATGATAAAAACGGTAAACCATGGCGTATAGGATTCGCAACCGCTAATGAATTTTCCGACCATGTAATGGAACGTAAAAATTATCTGTATTTAGCTCCTTCTAAGATTAGAAATTGCTCGATAGGTCCAGAATTGCGAATCACTGAAGATTTTAATGATATTACGGGGCAGGTGCAAGTACTAAGAAACGGAAAAGCACTTTGGGAGAAAAACATTAAAACAGGCGTAGCAAACATGTCGCATAGTCTCGAAAACCTAGAATATCATCATTTTAAATATGAAAACCATTGTGTGCCACATCAAGCACATATTCACTTTTTTGGTGCAGATGCCTTTAGTTTCGGTGAAGACATTACTTTGCAACAAGGCGATGAGATGCTAGTAGAATGGTTCGGAATGGGAAGAGGGTTGCGAAATAAACTGAAAATAAAAACTGAAAATGAGTTTATTGTAAAAATCAATAAAATCATTTAATATATCTTCAAATTAAACAGCCAAAATAAACTTTAAAAACCTGTCTTAATATAATTAGTTTTGTTGTTAATCGACAAAAAAGGTCTTTAAACAGTTTATAAATTATAGGCGTCTACACTTAAATATAATTCATTTAAATTAGGCTATTATTTAACGCTTTACTTTAAAAAATTACCGCAATAATTACCTATCAAATGATTAGAAAAATTTTAAGAATAATTTCTATAGTAGCATTCGTATTTTTTTTTGAATCTTGTGAAAAGGAAGATAAAATTGAAAATTTCAAAATCAGTGGTAGCGTAAATCCTATAGAGGGTGGTAGCGTAAGTCCTTCAACTGGCGATTTTACATCTGGCATGAAGGTATCAATTAAAGCAATCCCCGAAAACAACTATGAATTTAAAGGGTGGTCAGGAGATATTTCTGGAAAAGACAACCCAATAAATATCACTATAAATACAGATAAAGTTTTTACTGCTAATTTCGAACTTGTTGATACAGACAATGATGGTGTAGCAGATGCAATAGATCAATGCGAAGATACACCAGCAAACTCGGTGGTAGACAAAAAGGGCTGTTCAAAAGAACAATTAGATATTGATGGTGATGGTATTAATAACGAATTAGATAACTGCCCAAATTCTACGGAGAATGCAATAGTAGATGAAAACGGATGCTCTGAAAGACAAAAAGATGCTGACAACGACGGCGTTATAGACGATGTAGATAACTGTCCAAATACTACCGACGGTATAACTGTTGATGAAAACGGATGCTCTGACGACCAAAAAGATACTGACAACGACGGCGTAATGGACGATAAAGATAACTGTCCAAATACTACCGATGGTGTAACTGTTGATGAGAATGGCTGCTCCGAAAGCCAAAAAGATACTGACTACGACGGGGTAATGGACGATAAAGATAACTGTCCAAATACTACCGATGGTGTAACTGTTGATGAGAATGGCTGCTCTGACGACCAAAAAGATACTGACAACGACGGGGTAATGGACGATAAAGATAACTGTCCAAATACTACCGATGGTGCAACTGTTAATGAAAATGGCTGCTCCGAAAGCCAAAAAGATACTGACAACGACGGTGTAATGGATGATTTAGATAACTGTCCAAATACTACTGATGGTGCAACTGTTGACCAAAATGGCTGCTCTGACAACCAAAAAGATGCTGACAACGACGGGGTAATGGACGATAAAGATAAGTGTAGCAACACCCCAATAGGAAGCGTAGTTGGTACTGATGGCTGTACATTCCCAGAAATTGGAGATTTCTATCAAGGTGGGATTGTATTCTATATTTTCCAAGAAGGGCATAAAGATTATGTTGAAGGAGAAGCACATGGTTTAATAGCAGCTCCAGAAGATTACCCGGAGCGATTACCATGGTCGCTGACAGGTGAAATAATTGACACAAGAGAGTTTTCTGATAGCGGGGCCAAAACAAAAGCAATTGTAGACAGTAATGGAGAAGGCGATTATGCCGCATATATTTGTTACACCATGGAATTAAATGGTTATGACGATTGGTTTTTACCTTCCTCTAACGAAATGTGTTCAATGTTCGCTGCAATAGGGTACAGAACATCAAATAATAGTGGTAATTTACCAGAGGACGGAGGTTATTTGACCTGTGATGTATGGATTGATTACGATCCTTACGGTCCAACAAATCTATCCTCTGTAATATTCTCTTCTGATTGTTACATAGACTTTGGAGCAGATGATACGTTCAGGGCAGTTCGCTCGTTTTAACAGTAATAATTGTGATATTAAAAATATAGAGGAGTTGAAATACGTCTAGCACGGTTTGGTATGGGAAGAGGGTTGCGAAATAAACTGAAAATAAAAACTGAAAAAGAGGTAATGATTTCCGTTAGCAAATTTCAATAACATCCTATCATTCTAAAAGCAATTAATATACCTTCATCTTCAAGCTAGCCGGTGCTTTCAACTGTATTTCTTTTTCAAGTTTAGTAAGTTCTCCAGTTGCTATATTTCGCTTGTAGGTTACAATATTCCCTGAATTCTGATTGGATACTAACAAATAGTTATCGGTAGCATCAATAACAAAACTCCTTGGGTGATCACCATATGTAGATTCATGTCCCACTAAAGCCAGACTACCATCAGCCGTATTAATTTTAAAAATAGAAATACTATTTTCTCTTCGGTTGGATGCGTATAGAAATTTGCCATCCTTAGAAATATGAATATCGGCGCCTGCATATTTTTCATGCTTTTCTACCACCGAAGAATGATTTTCTAATGGGATTAAATTACCATCCATATAGGAAAAGGAAGAAACCGTACCACTTAATTCATTTATACAGTACCCATACTTTCCATTTGGATGGAATGTAAAATGTCGTGGCCCATTACCTGGAATGGCTGAAAATGTTTTGTCTTTTAGTTCTTCTAGTTTCGGAGTTTTGGCAGCATCAAATTTATAGGCAATTATCTTATCTGCCCCTAAATCCATTACATACAAAAACTTATTATCTGGCGAGAAATTACTAGAATGTGCATGTGCCACTTCCTGATTTGGCATTACCGTACTACTTCCAGTTAATTTAATAAATTGATCCGATGGTTTTAAACTTCCATCTGCATTAATTTCATAGAGATTAACGACAGCATCGGTATAATTAGCACTTACGATATAATTATCGTCTTTGTATATGTTTAAATGTGCAGGGTTTCTTCCATCAGTAGTTTGTTTATTAATGAACTTAAGTGCTCCCGTTTTACTATCAATTGCAAAAGCAGAGACATTACCACTTGTTTCTAGTTTAGACTCTGTAACGGCATACAAATAATCACCATTGTGCGAAACGGCTAAATAGGATGCATTAACAACATCAGTAACTTTATTAATTTCAGTTAAGCTACCGTTAGTGGCATCGAATTCAAAAACATGAATCGCTTCGCCGGGTACGTTACCGGTATAGGAACCAGCAAATAGTAATGTTTTAGTATGTTGAGCTAAATTAACTTGTGAAATCATAATAACTGTAATAAGAAGAAGGCTTTTTAGAATCCCTTGAATATTCATTTTCATAAATTGAGCTTTTTATAAATGAGAATGTCAAGTTACTTTAAATTCTAAAATTATCCACTAATTTTTTTAATTGCTCGAACACGAAATTTACGAGATTCGCGCACATTACTGTAATGGAATGAAGTATTTCCATCGCTAAAGCGAACCATGCGGGATTGTATTTTCTGGTATAAGGTTGAACTCCAGTATAATTCTTCTGCAAAACCACCACTATTATCGCCCCCTTTACCAATGGTATTGTACATTAATTTCAATTCATCTTGTGTTGGTAAACGCCAATCTTCACCCAATTGTTCATTAATTTTCATGGCACTCTTCCAAGACATTGGTCCAGCATCTTTTTCTTGTGCTACCAAAGCTGTTTTATTGGACTTATTAATTTCAAAAACAATCCCACCCCCATAAGAATCACCAATTTTTATATCAGAAAAATTAGTGTTTTCTACTGCAACATCCCTTTCATCAGAGGTTTCCACTACTGTTTCTTCTTCAACAGTTTCTTTTGGCGCCTCTTCAATAACTTTTTCCGGTTCTTCAACAACAGTTTCTTCTTCAGTAGCAACTTCCAAATCTTCAGTGGTAATTGGATTGTCCATCACCTCCGTATTCGTTTCCTCTTGTATCGGAACAATTTCTTTCGTGTCTCCGTCAGAATCATAAAAAATATAAAATGCTACTGCTAGTAAAAGCACACCTACTAATATTAAAAGGCTTTTCTTACTCGAAGTCGAATCTTCTAATTCTGGTTCGTCTTCTTCTAATTCCTCTTCGTAATCCTCTTCATGATTTTGATAAGCTTTGTTTGCCTCAGCCTCCTCGAGTAATTTTCGCTCCTCATCCGCAGCTTCTCTTTTCGCTTCTTCTTCTATAAATTGGCGTTCTGTTTCTATTTTTGCTTTTTCCTTAGCTTCGGCTGCTGCTCGTTGAACTTCTTCTGCTCTTTTCTTCGCTTGTAGTTCTTCTTGTAATAATTTTTCTTGGTCCGCTTTTAATTGAGCATCCTTTGCTGCGCCTATTTCCGCTTGTTCTTTCGCAAGTTTTTCAGCCTCTATTTTTAACTGCTTTTCCTTTTCAATCTTAATTTTAGCTTCTTGTTCCGCTAAATTTCTTTTATCTTCTTCGACCTTTCTTTGTACTTCTTTTTCAGCTGCTTCTTTTTCAGCTGCTTCTTTTTGCTGCGCTAAGATGTTAGCCTTGTTTTGGGCCTCAGCCTCAGCGGCTCTTTTTTGTTCCCCGGCTGCTCGCTTTTTAGCAGCTGCTTCTTCAAGTAATCGTTCAGCTTCAGCATCGCGATTTTGAGCAGCTATGCTATCTTCATTTGTATCAACTTCATCAAAAAAACTAAGTTCTAGTTGATCTTCCACATTTTTTACAGGAACTATCTCTTCTACTTCAGGAATTTTTTCTTCTATTTCAGGTGCCTCTTCAACACTTTCTCCTCTAAGTTCTGCAATTACCTTTCTTAAATCACTACCAATAGTTTCAAAAGCTTCCTCTGGTAATTCCCAATTTTCAATGGGCTTTATTGGATTCGGTAAAACTTGTAATTCATTCAGATTAAAATCATACTCTTCTGATTTAAAATCGATTTGCCACTGACAATCATCTAATAATATGGGTACAACTACCGCATCATTGGCTTTATATTTATCAATAATGTTTTTAAAATCTATCTGCTGAATAAATTTAGATTTCATAAAATCAGTACTCACAAATAGCAGAAAAACATCAGCAAAATCCATATGAGATGCAACCTTTGGCTTCCATTCTTGCCCAGGGAGAATAGGATCCTCTGCCCATATATTTACGGTTTCGTTAGCTTCTAATGCACTCAAAGATTGTCTTATTTGCAATAAAGCATTTTTATCTTCCCAAGCGTAAATCGCAAAAATATTGGTCTTCCGACTCATTTCTCAAACAATTTTGTAGTAGAATTCAACATGTTTCTTGTTAAAACAAATATAAGCATGCTTTGTGCTTTAGAATTGTTTAAAAAACATTGTTTTCAACAGTCGACCTTTATAACTTTAACAATGTAGTTTCAACTAGATAATTTGGAGCCTCAAAAAATATACACTTCTCTATTTTAAGCAAATATTATAATGAAATCCCTTTTTCAATCGCTATTACTTCTCATCACTTTATCATGCACAGCGCAAACTAAAGTCATCTTCGATACAGACATTGATTCTGATGTAGATGATGTACAAGCCTTAGCCATGTTACATGGGTATCAAGATTTAGGTAAAATAGAGTTATTAGGAGTTGTAGTAACTAGTAACGACTCGTATTCATACCAGTGTGTTGACGCTATAAATACACATTTTGGACGACCTAATATTCCCATAGGGTTTTTAAAGCAACAAGAAAAAATTGAAAATTTCTCAAAGTATACCAAACAAGTAAGTACAAACTTTCCAAAGGATATAAATTCAATAGACGAGACTACAGAATCGGCTCGGTTATATAGAAAGCTATTGGCGGAAAGTGAAGATAATTCTGTTGTGATTATCACAGTCGGACATTTAACGAGTCTTCAGAATTTAATACAATCTAAAGCTGATGATATCTCAACATTATCGGGAAAAGAGTTGGCCACAAAAAAGGTGAAAAAATGGTTGTGTATGGGCGGAAATTACCCTGAAGGTAAAGAAGCAAATTTCTATCGTCCTGACCCTACTTCAACGGTATATTGTATAGCCAATTGGGATAAAGAGGTTGTTTTCTGTGGATGGGAAGTAGGAAATAAAATACGTACCGGAGGAGCTTATTTAAAGTCCAAATTAGACAAAAATAATCCGGTTTACATGGGATACGAATTGTATAATAATTTTGCTGGACGACCTGCATGGGATCAAGTAGCAGTAATGCTTTTAGATGATGAAACTTCGGCTAACTATTTTGACTTCAATTCGAATGGTTATGTATCTGTAGCAAAAGATGGAAGTAATAAGTGGAATTCGGGTGAAAGCAAACCAAATAAAAATCACACGATTGTTTCAATTAAAAAAGGAGTAAATCCAAATAGTATCGCAAAAGCTATGGATGATTTAGTTTTAGAAATAGAATAATCTACCCCAACCATCCCTCTCTATCTAAACTTCGATACTGAATCGCTTCGGCAATATGCGTACCAGTGACCTCAGTTGTATTTTCTAGATCAGCAATAGTTCGGGCAACTTTTAATATTCGGTCATAGGCTCGTGCAGATAGATTCAAACGCTCCATAGCATTTTTCAATAGCAATTTAGAAGCCTCATCCAACTTACAATATTCGCGAATCTGTTTTGTATTCATTTGGGCATTGTAATGCACATTTTCTAATGCTGTAAAACGAGTAGTTTGCAATTCTCGAGCAGCGGTTACCCGTTTTCGAATATCAACACTCCCCTCTCCTTTTCGTTCTTCAGAAAGCTTTTCAAAAGGTACTGGCGTAACTTCAATATGAATATCAATACGATCCAATAAAGGTCCTGATATCTTTCCCAAATACCGTTGCATTTCTGCTGGTGATGAGGTTACAGGCGCATCGGGGTCATTAAAATAACCACCGGGACTCGGATTCATACTAGCCACCAACATAAAACTACTGGGATAGGTTACCGTAAAACGTGCTCTCGAAATAGTTACCTCCCGATCTTCTAGCGGTTGCCGCATTACTTCCAATACACCTCTTTTAAATTCTGGCAATTCATCTAAGAACAAAACGCCATTATGCGAAAGTGAAATTTCTCCCGGTTGTGGGTACGCACCGCCGCCGACGAGGGCGACATCCGAAATAGTATGATGGGGACTTCTGAAAGGGCGTTGACTCATTAATCCTGTATTCTTCACCTTGCCCACAACACTATGAATTTTAGTCGTTTCAAGTGCTTCGTGTAAGGTCATCGGTGGTAAAATGGAAGGCAAGCGTTTGGCTAACATTGTCTTTCCAGAGCCAGGCGGACCAATTAGTATGATATTATGACCTCCTGCTGCCGCTATCTCCATACAACGTTTTATACTTTCTTGTCCCTTTACGTCGGAGAAATCAAATTCAGGAAAATCAAGGTTTTTGTAAAACTCAGCACGGGTATCTACAATAGTTTGTTCTAGAGGAGTGCCGGTATCAAAAAAATCAATTACTTGTTTAATATTATCAACGCCATATACTTTTAAGTCGGAGACTATGGCCGCTTCTTTTGCATTCTGACTCGGTAAAATAAATCCAGAAAATCCTTCTTCTTTTGCTTTTACGGCAATGGGTAAAGCACCCTTTATAGGTTGCAAACTTCCATCTAAAGAAAGTTCCCCCATAATTATATATTTCTCTAAATTTTCGGATTGAATTTGATTGGAAGCTGTTAAGATGCCCAATGCCAAAGTAAGGTCATATGCAGAACCTTCTTTACGCATATCGGCAGGAGCCATATTAATTGTGATTTTCTTACCCGGAATTTTATAGCCGTTATTTAGCAAAGCAGCCGCTATTCTATAATTACTTTCTTTGATAGCATTATCGGGCAGACCTACCAAATGATACCCTACTCCAATATCGATATTTACTTCAACAATTATTGTTGTAGCCTCAACTCCAAAAACGGCACTTCCGTAAACTTTTGTAAGCATACACGTAACTATTCTGTAGGCTTAAATGTAAGTAAAGATTTTGAAGTTGATTGGATTTCGGCCTTATTCAGCATCATTTTTCTGAATTCTCCCTTAGTATACATCTCCGCTTGGTCTTGATAATGAGGACTTAACAGATTGCCGGATTGCCCTGTAGGAAGGATACTCAAGCTATTTTCAATATCAGAAAAATCGATAACACGGCGTGTAGATGGTCCCGATTTTACTTTATAAAATCCGTCTTCGGAATAATCATATCCCAGGTTATTTATCACTTCTCTAGTTCCATTGATAGGAAAAGGCCCCACATTAAAATATTCTCGTAACGCTTCAACTTGCCCTAACGGATGTCCGTGTTCTATGGTATGTACTTTATCCCATGTCCATTGTGAAGCGTCATCACCAAAATCATTTACCAAAGAAGCATAGGCCTCTTTAAACGCTTGGGTCACTATATTTTGTCTGGTCTCTTTAATAGCAGTTGTTTGTACATTATCCCACCAAACGGAAGCCTCGTTTGCAACAAACCCATTGATCATCCGCTTAAAAAAATGGGTGATTATCAATTGTGAAAACTGTTCTTCGCCTAGCTCATCAGATAATGATTTTTTCAAAACCAAGAACAACCAACGATGGAATAAAGCACCATCTGTATTTGTTAAGGTATAATCTGCATCCCAATTACCTAATTTATCAAGAACAACAGTTTCAGCCTCGCTCAATTGTTTTGCATCAACAGCTATTTCTAGATTTTTAATTATAGTCGGATTTACAGCTGAGGTAACATCATTAATCATCTCGCTTGCAGAATTTATATCCCAATCATTTTTAGCATCTAGTAATTGGGTAATTCGCTTTGCTCTATTTTCAGGTAAATAATATCCAGGGTAATACTTTCCATTTATAGAATCTGGTTGATTATTGGCGGAGTACACATAATGCGTTTCCGGATTTAATGCTTGCGGATTTTGCGAGAAGTCATAAAAATTTAAGCGTTCGTCTTTTCCGGTGGTACCATCTAAAATAAATTTAGTGCTGGTACTATCTGGCATATTATACAATTTAGCAGTGGCAAACCAACCAGCGTTACCTTTAGCATCACCATACATAATATTTAATCCTGGAGCATGAATATTAGGCAAAGCCGTCTTAAAAGTGTTTAAATCGGTTGCTCTAGAAATACCATATAAGGCATCTAAAACTTTACCTTCTGCTTGGGTATATACCCAAGACATACTAACAGGTCGCTCAGAAACTATTGTAGTATACACATCGTTTACAATGGCCCCATGTCTTGTTTTATTAAATTCGAAAAGCACATCATCCGCGTCTTTAATTTTTATAGTTTTCGATACTTTCTGAAGGTCTTCCCAACCGTTTTCTGTTTTATATTTGGTTTGCTCTGGATTGAGTTCTTCGTAATAAAAATCGATATCATCATTTTCAAACATAGTCAACCCATAAGCGATATCGCGATTATGACCTAATAGCGGAAAAGGCATACCCGCAATATGGTAACCATAAATTTCGAAATCTGTGGCGGCCACATGAACCTCGTACCACACCGAAGGTTGCGCAAAACCAATATGCGGGTCATTCGCAAAAATCACTTTCCCGTTTTTGGTTTTCTCTGGTCCTATCACCCAACTATTACTCCCTTCCAATTGTGGAACAGGCAATTTATCCAATGCCTTGGTTGCCATTGCTGTTATGGAATTGGAAATGGAAGTGTATGGGGTATCCGGATGATTTTTAAGCAATACTGTCGTTGTATCCGCATCGATAGCTAAATCCTGTAAATAAGCTACTCCCAATTTATCTTTGATATTGGTCAACAACGGATCCGTTTTCTGTGCCATTGCAAAACTAAAAGCCATATAGCCAATAGTATTGTATACATCTTTTAACTGAAATTCGGTTTTATCTAAACCAGTTAAATAATATTCAATGGGAGTTGGCCCTTCTGCTATAAATTGATTAATGCCATCTAAATATGCGTTTGCCATTATCACTGGCGGACTATGCATGTCTAGCTTAGAAATAATTTCTTCGGTATTATCATCAATACCTAAGGAAAGAAACATTTTATCGGTGGGAATTAAATCAGCTCCAAACACTTCAGATAAACTTCCGCTACCAATGCGTCGTAACAATTCCATTTGCCATAGTCGGTCTTGCGCATGAACATACCCTAAAGTACGCATGGCATCTACTTCGTCTTCCGCATAAATATGTGGAATACCATAAGTGTCGTAATACACATTTACGGTATTGGTAAGGCCTGTTAAGTCTTTAGAACCTTCATAATCAGGGGAAAGTGAAACTTTAAAATAAATTGTTAGAACAGCTAGAATGGCAATCAGCGCTAAAAGCAGCCATCCTATTATTTTTAGTATTCGCATTGGAGGTAGTTTACACCGAAAGGTAAAACTATTCTATGAAAATAAAAGAGAAATTTGAGTCAGAATTTCTTAGTTTTTTGAAGCCTTAAATTCTTGCAGTCCGTTTTCGAGCCATAATTTATAAGCTGCTGCATCGGTGTATTGCACCGCAGCATTTAAAACTTCAAAATCTGGAGATAGCAACACATAATACGGTTGCGAAGCTGCATTAAAATTAATGGTCTGAAAAGTCCCCCACTTCTGCCCTATTGTTTCGATGGACTTCACGCGACCCGAATCGTATTGAAAATTGAATTTTTGTTCTTCAGCAAGTTCTTTACGATCATCTACATAGAGCGATATTAAAACGTAGTCCTCGTTTATAATCGAAAAAATATCGGGTTCACTCCAAACATTTTCTTCCATTTTACGACAATTGACACACGCCCATCCAGTAAAATCTAATAATATCGGTTTGTTTTCTTTTTTAGCAAAAGCAACACCTTCTTCAAAATCTTTAAAGCAATTTAATCCTAACGGACAATCTGTTTCCTTTTCCGCTATGGTGTAAAAATCGGGAGGTAAGAATCCGAATAACTTCAGTTTTACAGTGTTTAATAATCCAAGAGATAAGTACAGCGCAAAGACAACACTTAATACCCCAGTAGCTTTCCGTGAGGTCGATAATTTTTGTTTCGGGCCATCATGCGGAAAACGAAATATTCCGAAAAGATATAAGGCTAGCAGTACAAAAAGTACAATCCATATCGCGATAAAAACTTCGCGTTTTAAAATTTCCCATCCACCAACTAAATCAGCATTCGATAAAAATTTAAAGGCTAATGCTAATTCTAAAAATCCTAATACTACTTTAACAGTGGTCATCCATCCGCCGGACTTCGGTAAAGAATTTAACCAAGCTGGAAATAAGGCAAACAAGGCAAATGGCAATGCTAGGGCAACACCAAAACCTGTCATCCCAGCAGAAAGATTCGTAGCAACATCGCCTTCACCCAAAACTGTTCCTCCTAACAATCCACCTAAAATAGGACCAGTACATGAAAATGAAACAATTGCTAAGGTAACGGCCATAAAAAAGATGCCGAGTACACCACCAACTTTAGATGATGCAGCATCCATTTTATTCGCCCAAGAATTCGGTAAAGTAAGTTCGTAGTACCCAAAGAATGAAAAAGCAAAGAACACAAAGATTATAAAGAAGGCAACGTTCAGCCAAATATTAGTCGCAATGGTATTTAATATCTGAGAATCGACGGAATCGAATAAATGAAAAGGCAGACTTAGTAAAAAGTAAATGACCACAATAAAAAAGCCATATAAAATAGCATTCGCAATTCCTTTTTGTTTGTTGCCCGAATGTTTCGTAAAAAACGAAACCGTTAACGGAATCATTGGAAAAACGCATGGCGTTAAAAGCGCAATTAATCCACCTAAAAATCCTAATCCAAAAATAACCCAGATACTAGAAGCACCAGCCACCGCATCTTCTGCAGACACCAATCGTTCTTTATGTTTTAAGTCCAGTTTTAGCGCAGCGCCCATTGCCAGACTTTTGTCATCAACCGTTTTGGTTTCTTTTACCACTGCACCTCCATCCAAAACAAAACTAAAATCGGCTTCAGCGGGAATACAAACTTCCTTACATACCTGGTACCAAAGATTCACATCAATTTGGCGCACATCAGGATTTAATAATTTTATGTGTTGTTTAAAAACAGCTTCTTTCTTAAAAAAGGTTTCATCAACTTCAAAAACTTCACTGTATTCGGTTAGCGTTTCACTTTCGGTAGTTTTCCCCACCAATTCAAAATGCTCATCAACTTTATCAAAAGTAAACTCAGAAGGCATGGATCCACCATCCGCTGTAAACTGTGAGTACACATGCCAGCCTTCATGTATTTTTCCTGATATGATTAATTCATATTCGGTATCCGAAATTTTATTCAATTCTTGAGACCACAAAACGGGATTTTCATCGTCTTGCGCAAAGGAAGTAAATCCGATTAAGAAAAATAATACGTAGAATATTTTGTGTTGCATTAGCCCACTGTAAATTTTAATATCGTTCTTGTAGTATCGGTAACCTTAAAACGTTCATCCGCCCGTTTACCAATAACCCATACTAATTTGTTGTTCGAAAAAAGCAGCCATTGTTGCTCTTTAGCAATCATATCCATTTTTTCATCTTTGAAAAATTTAGATACTTTTTTCTTCCCTTTCATTCCCAAAGGATAAAAGTAGTCGCCTTCTTGCCGCTTTCTTACTACCAACGGATACTTTAACGTTTTTTTATCTACAAAAAGTATATTCGCATCGTCACTAAATGCAACGTTTTCAGTAGTTGACACTGATAATTTTATAGGATAATTAATTTCAGTGGTTCCTTCCTCTAAAAAATACTCCTGCGTATCGGAAGTTTCAATTTCTTTCAACAGCAAATGCTCACGGTCTTTTAATAAACGGTGAGTTTTCGAAAACACTTCTTTTCCGCTTAATGCCGTTAACAGCTTTCGAATATCGGTATAGGATGTAAACCCGTAGTCCTTAAAAAGTTCATACAAATAAGCATCTAGAGGTTCTAATTGCTGCAATTTCTGAATCGCTATATAGTGAACGCCCTCTTTTTCTATGAACATGGACTCTTTTAATTCACCAATATAATTTTTTAGTAGCGCTGCACTCCCCTGTAAATGTTGCAGCGTATGTTCAAAATTTGCCTCAAAAGTAGGATGCAAGGTTTTTAGCGTTGGTAAAATATCGTGTCGAATCTTGTTCCTTAAATATTTGGTATCCGCATTACTAGCATCTTCACGCCAAGTTAGCTTTTCTGCTTTGGCATAGGCTTCAATTTGTGCTCTTGAAAAAATGAGCAGTGGTCGTGCTAGTACTTCCGTTTTTTCAGGCATTCCTGTTAAACCTTCAATTCCTGTTCCGCGTGATATATTAATTAAAAAGGTCTCGATATTATCATCGGCATGGTGTGCGGTAAGTACTGTTTTATACCCAAAATCACGAACTATTTCATTAAACCAAGGGTAACGTAGTTCTCTTGCTGCCATCTGTATCGAAACTTTATGGGTGTCAGCATATCCTGTAGTATCAAAAGTTGTGACGTGTAATTTACAGTTGTAGTGTTCCGATAAATCATGAATTAGCAATTCATCTTTCTCGCTTTCTTCGCCGCGCAATTGAAAATTGCAGTGCGCCAAAGCAAATTTAATATTGCACTTAAATAATAAATGCGCCAAAACCACACTATCAATACCGCCACTAATGGCAAGTAAAAAAGTGTCGTCTTTTAAACTTTCAAAGTTGTTTTGAAAATGCTTTTTAAAATCGGATAACATACCCCAAAGTTACTCAATGTACCTACTTGAACCAATTCTTAAAGGCTCTCCACAAAATGTTTTAAAACAGTAGCGTGAGCAGTAGCTAAATCGGCTTCAACAATACCTTTATCTGCATCAAAATTATCATTAAAAGAAGGCAGTGAAAAAGTAGAAACTGCTTGTGCACCGTAGCGTGGCAAAATCTGTTGCGTAGCTGTTAATGCACCAATAGCGCCCCTTTTACCAGGTGAGGTACTCATAAGTAATACCTTTTTATCGGCTAAGAAATTAATATCTAAGCGCGACAACCAATCGGTAAGGTTTTTAAAGTATGCCGAAACATTGCCATTATGCTCATTTACAGATATAATAATACCATCGGCATTCGCTATATAGCTTTTAAATTCTACCAACGAATTAGAAAATCCATTCTCTTTTTCGGCGTCTACACTAAACATCGGAAAAGGGTAATTGGCCAAATTCAGCAATTCTATAGTATGTCCTTCTAACAGTGAAGTTGTATATTTTACTAATTCAAAATTTATTGAAGTACTCGAATTACTGCCTGCAAAAGCCAATATAGTTGCCATATTTTCGTTTTAGTGATTGTTGCAAAATTAGTGGATTACAAGGTATTATGAACTAATTTTATATAGTTTTGCTTCAAAATTCTGTTTAAAAAAGAACAGAACCTAAAATAACAGCAAGCTGGTGTCTTTAAAATTGATGCTTCGTACGTAAATCTATTCTGTGGAAAAGAATAAAAACAGACTGTATTTTATTGATGCGATGCGCGCATGGGCAATTCTGATGATGCTGCAAGGGCATTTTATAGATGGACTTCTGGCAGATGCTTTTCGTGATAATTCCAATTTAACCTATAGCATTTGGAAATATTTTAGAGGCATTACTGCTCCTATTTTCTTTACCGTTTCCGGATTTATTTTCACCTACCTCTTAATTAAAGTACCACAAAAAGGATTCGATAATCCGCGTATAAAAAAGGGAGTACGCCGTGGGTTACAATTAATATTTATTGGCTATTTGCTACGTTCCAATATTTTCGGATTACTGCAAGGCAAAATATATCGTGGATTTTTATTTGTAGATGTATTGCATTGTATCGGCCTTTCGATACTCGGTATTATTGCGATTTACTTGTTAACATCCAAAGCTAAAAAATGGATTTTACCGAGTGTATTGGTACTAACCACTGTTTTACTCTTTGCTTTTGAGCCAATGTATAAAACAGTAAATTTTGCTGCACTACCTAATGTTTTTGCCAATTACTTTAGCAAAGCAAACGGTTCTGTATTTACGATAATTCCATGGTTTGGCTATGCCAGTTTTGGTGCTTTTATTTCGGTGCTTTTTTATCGGTATCGCGAAAGTACAAAGTTGTATACCTATGCCATTCCTATTGCAGCGATTGCAGGTCTGCTACTTATATTCACCTCGTCTCCGTTGTTGGATTGGTTGTATGTTGCAACAGACATTGAATTGTTTAATGCGATAGCGCTTAACAATTATCTGTTTATTCGTTTGGGTGATGTTTTAGTGGCCTTTGCCCTATTTATACTTGCGCGTAAGTATGTATTAAATGCTACTTTTTTACGTATTGGGCAGAACACTTTGTCTATTTATGTCATTCATTTTATTATTCTCTACGGTAGTTTTACCGGTTTAGGTTTGTATCGTTTTTTCAACCATGCGTTGAGTCCGGTGGTGGTGATTGTAGGTGCCATCGCATTTATGATAAGCTGCTCGTATTTGGCTTTGTTGTTTGACAAACATGAAGTTTTTATAAAATCGAAATTAGCGGTTCTACAAAAACAATTGTGGCGCTATTTAGAATCTGCTGCAGTGGCACTACAACGCATTTTAAAAGCGCTATTCACCAAAACACTACAAGTATTAGGTTTGGCTAAGAATTAGATTCCTTTCTTCTTTCTTCTTACTTCTTTCTTTATTAGTTCAGCTTCTCGATACCTCTGTTGAAAAAAGTAGCCACTCGAAGTGACTAACGATTTCACTTTTTAAAATTTTTGTAGTCCTCCTGCCCCTCCTGCTATGCGACTACATTTCAACATCTTATGTTAAGAACTTTGTGGTCTTTTTCTTAAAATCTAGTTGGTATAGTTGCTGATTTGTAGGAAATTTATAAAATGGGGCTAAACAAACAAGTTTGTTTAGCCGTACGTTGTAGGTAATTTAAAAATGAACATCGACATAAGAAAACACATATTACCAATCGGACTTTTGATTGTCATTTTCAGTCTCTTTTTTTACAATCGAGATTTACTCGGAGGACTGGTTTTTCTAGTTGTTGGTTGTGGATTTTTATACGCAGGATTCTATATTCGGAATACAAATAGCAGAATAAGAGCCAACGGAATTAAAACTAAAGCGAAAATAGTTGACTTTAAAAAAGAACGAAATAAAGAGGCTGACGGAGATTCTTACGAATATCATTTTCCGATAGTAAGTTTTACTGATCGAAATGGAGTTGAAACGACTCAAAAGTTGGACTCTAGTGAAAACCCGAAACGGATTAATGAACTGATTGACATTATTTACCTGAAAAAACAAAATAAGTATGAAATTATAAAAGACAATGATTGGTGGGAAAAGAACCTACCAATGATTTTACTAATCGGTGGATTTTTATTTTCTGGAATCGGAATTATATGGTTGACAAATAAAATCTGAATAAAAAACTACCTACAACACCGTATAAAAATAATTACGGTTTAGTGCTAAAACAAAGGTCGTTGCGTGTTTGTAACGTCTGATTTTCCTTCGGAAAATCCTCGCATACAAACCCGCAACTATTCTTATACATAAACGTTGTAGAACATATCTAAATCAGAAGCAATGAAACAAATGACAAAAATTATAACTCTGGTTATTTTATTAATCAGTTTTCAAAACTTATTCGGACAAAACAATAAGACACAAATTCCGGAAACAAATGTATTCCAAGCCATAGCTAATTCGGAATTCGATTTAGTTATTCGAATAAACAGGGACATGAATGATGAAGAATTAAAATCTCGAATTGGTGTTTTACACAGTTTTGATAAAGACATTAAAATAGAGTATTCAAGGGATGAATCAGGAAATATTAAAACACTTTCGGGTTCGGGCAGCGGAGGCTCCTGTATGTCCGATGATTTTGGTTTTATTATTATTACTTTAAAAGATAATCATTGGAAGGCATGTATGATTTCGGATAAAAAATAAAACTTTTTTGAGTATCTAAAAAAATACGTTCTACAACAAAACCTATAAAAAATACGGGTTTCGGGCTTAAACGCCAAAGTCTGTGTATATTTATAAAGTAGCGAAATCTTTGGCCCCGACGCTTCGGGGTCGCTTTGACACAAAAAAAGAAAAAACAAAACCAAAAGATTTCGCTATGTGCGTGGCGGAAAGCAAACGCTAGTTTGCTCCCATTCTGTTCATAGCTAAACCGTTACCAACTATTTTGAAAAAAATAAAAATTAACTAATAAAATAAAAATCATGAGTTTAACATACACAATAGTAAAAGCTGCCAAAAGAGACGATATGGTAAATGAAGTTCAAGAAAGACTAAATGATGGTTGGGAGTTACAAGGAGGAATATGCATGGACGGAGTAGGCATGGGTGGTCGCGAATATTGTCAAGCGATGATTCTAAGAAAGAAGTAATAAATAGAATTGAACATTAGCTCAACGAATCAAACGCAATTGGAATCGAACTGGAATTTAACAAGTTTACGCAGATGGACCTTACTCAGACGCAACTGTTGTGTTGATGGACTTTTCACTCGGGCGGAACTGAAAAATAGAATGGAAAAACTCACTCAAACGTAAAAAAACAGTTGGTAACAATACCTATAGCAAATAGGGCATAAAGTATTATATTTAAAGGCTTGGGCGTATTTGCTAAGTCCGCCAAATCTTTTGGATTTGGCAATTAAAAAAGAAAAATAATTACAAAACAAAAAGCTCTGGCTAGCAGACCAGACGGAAACGAAAAGTTTCCTTGCCTGCCCTACTTGCCATAGCCGAGCCGTTGTAAAACATTTACATGAACCTTCTAAAAACTCTATTAATAATCATTTTGGTACCTATTCTTGCTAACGGACAATTTCCGGATAGGTATTTGGATTTACATAAGGGTTTAGAGAAAATTGATTGTAAGACGACTTCAACGACGTTTAAAAATGGAAAACCTAAATATTGCGGAACTACTACATATTATAAGTTTGACAATAAAGAATACGCCTTTCTGACTGGACAACATATAAGTTACTTCAAGGACGGTTGTAAGCAAGTTGCAACTTACGACATGTTTGGAAACGTAGTAATGCATCAATTTTATAATAAAAATGGTGTATTAACAACAGAGCATGAAACAATACTTTTGGACAGTAATGCAAAAAATCTAAGGGAATTATTAAGAGAAGAAGATTACAAAACCTTTATTTTGGAACTAAGGGAATATAAAGTTTCAAAAAAAGAAGGTAAAAGATACTTATATAAAAAAGGTAGGTATCAAAACGGAAAAAAAGCAGGTTTATGGACTTATTACTTCTCAGATGGAAGAATAAAAAAAGAAGTGGAGAAAAAAAACGTTTTACAACACAACCTATAAACAATACGGGCTTAGGTATTAAACGCCAAGTTCTGTGTATTTTTATGATGTCGCGAAATCTTTGGGATTTCGCTTTGGACAAAAAAAGAAAAAACAAAACCAAAAGATTTCGCTATGTGCGTGGCGGAAAGTAAACGCCAGTTTGCTCCCGTACTGTTCATAGCTAAACCGTTGTAAAACATACTGCTCAATTACAACATTTCATCTACATTCAACGTTATTCTTTTGAGAATAGTAACTTTTAAGTTACCTTTGAGTAATGGATAAAGTTAGGGAGGTAATCCAATACAAAAACTATTTCGAAGAATTCTTGCTCAAACAACCGAAAAAGGTTCAGAATAAGATATTCAAGGTTATCGAAATAATCGAAACGTATGAAAGAGTTCCCTCGAACTATTTAAAAGCAATTGTTGGAACAAAAGGACTTTACGAAGCTCGCATAAAATTGGGCTCGAACATTTGGAGAGTGTTCTGTTTTTTTGACAAAGGCAAATTAGTTATCCTGTTGAATGGATTTGCCAAGAAAACGCAAAAGACTCCGAAAAAAGAAATCGACAAAGCAGTCGGACTAATGAATTCATACTATGAAGACAAAAAAAGATAAGTTGGACACTAAAAGTTGGAAAGACATAAAGGACACCGTTTATGGAAAAAAAGGAACGGAACGGAGAGATGGACTAGAAAGGGATTTTGAGTCCTTTAAAATCGGTTTGCTTCTGCGCAACGCTCGGGAAGAAAAAAACTTGACACAAGAACAGCTTGGAGAATTGGTGGACAAAAAACGGACTTACATCTCAAGGGTTGAAAACAATGGGAGTAATCTTACCTTAAAAACGTTGTACGAAATTGTGGAAAAAGGACTTGGCGGAAAAGTTACCATCTCAATCGACGTGTGAAAAAAGTACGTTTTACAACACAACCTATAAACAATACGGGCTTCGGGTATGACCGAAAGCTTTGCGTATTTTTATGAGGTCGCGAAATCTTTGGCCCCGAAGCTTCGGGGCGCTTTAGACAAGAAAAAAATAAAACAAAACCAAAAGATTTCGCTATGTGCGTGACGGACAGCAAACGCTAGTTTGCTCTCGTACTGTTCATAGCTCAAACGTTAGGCAATATTTAAAAAAAATGAACGAAGACTTGAGGGAGAAAATATTATCGGATTTAAAAAGTCGGAATTATCAAGAAACAACTGTTAAAAGTTACTCAAGTCAGTTATTCCAATTATTCGATTATTACCCTTCAATTCCACCATTGGAATTAACAAACAAACAAGTCTCAAAATATGCTCAATCTCTAATCAACCAAAAAAAATCAAGGTCTACAGTAAAGACATTGATTTACGCTTGCAACTTCTTTTTTGACGAATTAAACAATAAAAAACACGGTATTTATAAGTTTAAATTACCGCCTGAAAAACCAAAAAAGACCGAGTTTTTCACTCAAAGTGAGATTTTAGAAATTATTGAAAACAAGAAAAATCTTAAACACAAATCAATTATTCTATTAATGTACTCTTGTGGTCTAGAGATTGGCGAATTATTGAATTTAAAAGTGGAAAATATAAGGTCAAAAGAAAAAAGACCGAATATTCAGGTTTACGACAATAATGGAAAAATTAAAAGAAAGGCTTTTTTATCTAAAAGAGTTCTTCCAACATTAAGAGAATATTATTTTGCATTTGAACCAACTGATTGGCTATTCTACAGTCAAAATGATAAAAAGAAACAGTACTCACCAACAAGCGTGAGAAAAATGATTGACACTTCCATTAGCGAACTAAATCTAAATCCATTACTTAAATCCAAATCAATTAGGCACTCATATATAAAACACCTGAATGAACTAGGAGTTCCTTTAATAAAAATATTGGGTAGTCTTTCCTTAGAATCTTACGACACTCATCTGAAATATTCTAAATTAATTCACGGTACAGACGAAATCTACTTTTCACCACTAGATAAACGCTTAAATGAAGATACAGAAGTTGAGGATTTCAAAGACCTAGAACACTTGGTATTTGAGTTAGAAGACAAGAACGAAATTGACTACTTAATGGAGGGATTAGATTGCTTCAGGTGCGGAGCACTTCGAGCAGGAGTAATTTTCATATGGTCTGCCTCAATAAAAAATATTAGACAAAAGATAATAGACTCAACTAAACTGATAGAAATAAACAAAGAACTTCAAATTATTGAGCCAAAAGCAAAAAAAATAAAAGATGTAAATAGTTTTGAATTTATAAAAGACGAGACAACTCTTCACTTGAGTCAAAAAGTAGGACTTTATGATAAATTTGAAAAAAATGAACTAATTAACAGTTGTCTTGGGTTAAGGAATAAATGTGGACATCCTTCTAATTATAAGCCGGAAATACAAAAGGTAAAGGCTTTTGTGGAAGACGTTTTAAATCTAGTGTATAAAAAAAACATTGCCTAACACGGTGTATAAAACATAGCTAATAAGTGCTAAACCAAAAGATTTGTACTTATTTACTTAGATCGCCAAATTTTTAAATTTGGCTTTTAAAATAGAAAAATTAAAAACAAAACATAAAAATTCGGCTCTGTGTTAATCCGAAAAGTCAGCGTCTTTTTACACGCTACGTTTCATACACAAACCGTTAGCTACCATTAAGAACCCGACATAAATGAGTAAAACAAACTTTGACAATTGGTCTTTAGAATTTGAGAAAGTTTGGGATTTAAAAACAGATTCTGATTGTAAAAAATTTAGTGAACTAACTTATTCTTTGAAAGGAAATGAAGATGTAAAATATCTTGAAAAGTTAGTTGATGCAGTTAAATTAAAAGATGATTTTGGGCTTTACGAAAGTTTATATAATGCGATTTGGATGTTTCCCAAAAATATAGTCGGACAAGTTTTAGCAAAAAAACTACCTGAATTCCAAAAACGTATGGGGAAACACGACCAAGTCTTCAGGTTTTATCTCCCTATTCCAAACAATAACAATGCATTAAATTCATTTATTAAAGGAGCTAATCAATGGACAACTTCTGAAAAAGGAACAGCTATATCTGCAATTAAAAAATGGATTATTGATGCTGAGGACTGGGAACCTATTTTAGAAAAATTAGGTAAACCAATCACCAAAAGTAAAGAAGACCCAATACCAGAAGAATGGAACGAAAATTGGAAAATTAAGCTTCAAAAAGGGAGAGAAAAAGGAGGAGAATTTTGTATTAGTGAAATACTTTGGAAAGGTGGCAAAAAACAGTGGTTTGAGGATTTAGATTTTTTAATAGAAATGTTATCCCTAAATCACGGTAAACATTGGAGACAAATAGATAATATGACTAATCCACTTTGGATGTATGCAAAAAAAATAATTTATCCAACATTCGTGGATAGGTTAAAAAAAGTTCCGAAAGAAAAACGAAATAAAATTCTTGAGAATATAAAAAGAGTAAATAAACATAAATACAAAACATTAAACGAAGAAATAAACGGTAGCTAACAACGTGTCCTATGAAAAGCCCTAGTCCAGTTCTCTAAAGTTAATTAATATTTTCTTTTTGCTTTAAACCACCTTTTTTTCTTTTAATATAACTTGCTCCGCATCCTATTTGTGATACACCTATTTTCAGGGTTCACCAGCATCTGTATGATTATAAATTATAATAAACTCGGCCACTTGCTATAAAGATGTGATTCCAATTTCTTGGATCACCCACGTTGTTTTGTGGTACGAGTTTCACTACTATTTTGTGAGCTTTGTTATGGTTATTTTTTTATTCTAGTACTCCTATGCAATAAGGAGTCTCTGTTTTAATAACAGCTAATGTTCTACTAAGTAGTTTTCTCGCTACTTTGATAATGATACTCTTTACATTTCTACCTTGGTGCTTACGATAGTATGCTTGCATCACTGGATCAGCTCGTATCGCCTGCCAAGATGCCTCTACAAAATAACTCCGTATTAAACGATGTGCACGTGGAGTTATACCAAGGGTTTTATAGTTACTTCCACTTTGGTGAACTCCAGGTGCCAGACCAACATAACCAGCCAAATGTTTGACACTATTAAAACGTCGTAAATCTCCCAATTCACATAAAATACCACAAGCAACAATTCCTCCAATGCCAGGTATGCTGCGAAGCAACATATAATCCTTCTTATGGTACGTTTTGCAATACCTACGAAGCTGAGTAGAAACATCTCGAAGCTCTTGGTCTACAAAACGAAAGAAACGCATACGGCTCTCTAAAGTTGCTTTTGCTGTTGGGTTTTTAAACACAATATCATCTAACCATTTCCTATACTTATGACTCCAATGGTCGTTGTCAAATTCTTCTGGCTCTTTAATACCGAAATATAAAAGCTGCATTTTTATATAACTCTTTATCCTCCGAAAATCCTTTACCAAATCATTGCGACGACGAAAAAGACTTCGAAGTTCTTCACGGTCAACATCAGGAATATGAATACCTTCTAATCTACCATCTTTAAGTTCTCTGGATATAAGCTGGGCATCTATCTTATCGGTCTTGGTATGTTTCTCCTTACCCTTTCTATGAATATCAGCAGGATTAACTACTAACGAAAACCAACCATAAGATTCGAAACAACGATGCGCTGAATATCCACAGCAACCCGCCTCGTATGCGGTCGATACTTCATAATTAGCGAAATGTTTATCAACATAATCTTTAAGTTGTTCCGGGTTCGGATTCATTGAAAAAGACTTGCCTGAAAACAAATCTGTAGCACAATGTACTTTCCAACTTCTCTTGTGAATGTCAATGCCAATGTATAACTTCGGTACAGCAGTAATTTGAGTAATCATATCTTTAATCTTTAGTTCATTTTAAAGATACTCGACTTACTGCTTTTTCATCGATGCTATAACAAATAGGGCAAAAAGTCCTATGTTTAAAGGCTTGAGCATATTTGTCAAGTTCGCTAAATCTTTTGGCCCTAAGCCTCAGGAGACAATAAAAAAAAATAAAATGAGAACAATAACAACACTTAGAGTTTCCCTTTTACTATTGATATTTCTGTCGTGCAATACAAAGACAGAAACAAAACAGCAAAATACGGAATCAGACAAAAACGAATTGAATGCCATTTTCCCTAATGGTGAAAAAGGTACGGAAGAGTGGTTTACTGGAGACGCTTACTATATTAGCTTGGTAAAAGCAGATTCTATACACTCAACACTTGTCGGTAATGTTTATTTTGAACCAAAAGCAAGAAGCCACTGGCATTCCCACCCCTCTGGACAGATATTGATTATTACAGATGGAATTGGCTATCACCAGATTGAAGGACAAGAAATTGAAGTCTTAAAAAAAGGAGATGTAGCAAAATGTCCGCCGAATGTAAAACATTGGCATGGGGCAAGCCCCGACGTAGGTTTACAACAACTTTATATTATTCCTAATACGGAAAAAGGAATTGTAGAATGGATGGAGCCTGTAACAGATGAAGTCTACAACTCTAAATAACTTTCCAATAAACACATTTCAGGCTATCTTCCAAAATAAAAAATTCGCAGATTAAAGTGGAAAATATTGAATAAGTATACGTAAGATAAATTAGTTGTAGTACGTGGAAAAAGTAAGGTATAGACAAAATGGTTGTAAAATACTGTTTACCTTTAGGTAAAGGAGAATGAAAAAATCCAGTTTACTAATCAACCTATAAACAATATGTGATTAGGCTTTTAAACACTAAGGTCTGCGTATATTTATAATGTCGCTTAATTTTTCACCTTGACCATATTAATCAAACATAAAATGAGAAAAAACATACTTCTACTGCTGTTAACTACCCTCTCATTTTATGCCTCTGGGCAAAATCATAAAACAACAACCGATTCAGCCGTTAGTGCACCAGAAACGCTAGCTAGTAAAACGAAATATAAAAGTGAAATTAAAACGCATGGGTTTAGCAGAGCCAGCTATCTACATACCGAAGCATGTTATTTGGATACAACTGGAAAAGGAATTATTATTCAAAACAGCTATCCAAGAGGTGGACCTATTAATACGCCCGATGGAAAATATGGCCATGCGGTATTCTGGTCGCGTGTTATAAACAAAAGCGATTTAACAATAGCGTTAAACCTAAATTTTCCTGCTGATTCTATTGTAATTGATTCAGCGACTCATACGTACTTTAAATTATTGGTTCCAACCGATAAAATGACGCCCGACAAACTAACTACATTTGGATTTGGACTAGATTACATTGAAGATTTCGTAGCCGAAAACTTCTATAAACCGAGTTATTTCCAACGAACTATTAAACCGAATGAATACGCTATGTTCTATGTTGTTTTACTGAGTCACTTAGCGCCAACCGATAAAGGCGTGACGCGAACAGGTCTTTTTTTAGAAGGGCAAGATCTTTATTATAAGTTAGAAGGTTTAGATTCCCAGAAGGATAAGTTTGTGCCAAGTGGGTCGATAACTTTTGCAAATTAAAATTTGCGTTAGCAGTGTTCCAAAAGAAATCACCCATTTAAAATGAACCAACATAAGTATTTTATAATTTTAGTTTTACTCTTTGGCTTATCGACTTGCAAAAATGTAAAAAGCGAAAAAAGCACGGATAAAACGGCTACACCTATTACCACAGACTTACAAGTGGATCATTTTAATATTTGGGTAGCAAACCCAACCAAGGCAAAAGAAAAATTGCAAGCTATTGGATTTAATGCAGTACCCGATTCACTATCACAAGTCCATACCGGACAAGGAACAGCTGGCAGGTATTTCAATTTTTTAAATGGTTATCTCGAATTGATTTTTGTTTATGACCAAAACGAGTTGGAGGAAAATAACGAACTCAACAAAGATTTAGATTTTACCGAAAGAGCAAACTTCGAAAAAAATGGAGCCTCCCCTTTTAGTATTGCACTCAAAATAAAAGATTATGAAGTAGAAAAAATTCCGTTTGAAAAAGTCAAGTACCACCAAGAATGGATGGAAGAAAATACCAACATATATTCCGCTAAAAACTCCAAAATACATCTGAACGAACCGTCTATTTTTGTGGTGTATCCAGAAATTGAAGCCGATACCTTTGAAACAATAGCAGACTTAAAAAACATTCCCGAGGAATATGCATTATGGCGCGAATTTTTTAAACATCCCAACGGAGCACAAAAGGTAACCAAGCTAGTTATTACGGCAACCGATGTAGACTTAAAATCCGAAACAATAAAAGCGGTGAACCAAATTGAAAACACCACAATAAAAAATGGAAAAGCACATTTAATGGAGCTCTATTTTGATAATAATAGTCAAGGAAAATCATTCGATTTAAGACCAGAATTACCATTACTAATTTATCTGTAACGAGAGAGAAAACGTATCGTAACTATTTAATAAACAAGCTACATACTAAATCTAGAGAAACCATGAACAAATTAATAGTGCTACTTTGTGTTATTATTTTTGCTTCGTGTGAAACGAAGTACAAAAGTACTACCGTTAAAATTACGCAATCGGAGCAACCCCCGAATTCTGTTTTTGAGCAACAAATAGATTCTTTACGAAAAGCATATAAAATTCCAGGTATTAGTATCGGTGTATCTAAGAAAGATTCCATACACCTTAGTAGAGGTTTTGGATTGGCGGACAGAGCTGAGGAAATTCCAATGACAGGCGATACACCTTTGCGAATAGCTTCTTTAACCAAACCTATTTTTTCAACAATCTTGATGCAATTAGTAGCAGAAAAAATGATTGATTTAGACTGGAAAATTAAGAACTATTACCCCGACTATATTCGAACCTGCAAACGAACATTAGCCTATTTTAATGATGAAATGCCGGAATATTCGTTTCTCTTGGACAACTATAATCCGGAACGCGATGACATCGTATTAAAACATCATCTTTCGCATACCGCTGAAAATATTCCGGGTACCGGTTATAAATACAATGGCTTTCTCTTTGGAATGCTATCTGGTGTTGTGGAACATGTAACCCACCTGACATTTGATGAATTGGTAGATAGTTTGGTTATTAAAAAGCTGAACTTAAAAAATTCAGCTTCCTCACAATTAGACAAATCAAAAAAATTAGTTTTAGAAAAAATTGCTTTGCCCTACACAACAGATGCTGGAGGTTATTTTAAAAGAAGTGAATTTCCGCGTCTTCCATTAAACGCTGGCGCTGGACTAGTTTTTTCCGCTAAAGACTTATTACTATTTGATAAGGCTTTTAACAATAATATCGTAATTTCAAAAGAAAGTAAAGCGAAGGTTTTAAAACCATATCAATTGTCAGATAAAAGTCTTTCACCGTACGGTTATGGATGGTTTATTCAGAAATACAAAGGGCATACTTTAGTTTGGCACTATGGCTTACAACCTAACGCTTATTCGGGGCTATACCTTAAAGTGCTTGAAAAGGATTTGACATTCGTGATTTTAGCAAACAGCCAAAACCTAAGTAACCCTTTTAATTTAGGCAAAGGGAATGTTTTAAATTCAAAGTTTGCGATGGCATTTTTAGACGGATTCTTAAATTAAGAATAAAACAAAATACGGCTGGCAAAACGATTTGAAAAACATAGACAGGATTAATACTTTTTAATATGAAAAGAGAATATGCAATTTTACCAAGCAGAATAAAAGCAGCAGTAATTGATAGTATTATTCTAATTGCTGCAATGTACGCTGTATCCGAAATTTTAAATCTTTTTGAGAATGTTCCGAACTACGTACGAATTATACTAGCGGTAATTATATTTCTACTCTACGACCCTTTTTTCACGAGTCAATACGGCGGCACAATCGGACATTCGTATAGTAAAATTACAGTTCGAAAAGATAACGACAGGGATAGTTTTATTAGTCTACCAGCAGCCATCGTACGTTTCATATTCAAAGTATTCTTAGGCTGGATTTCATTGTTGACTACAACGGCTAATACTAAGAGAAAAGCTATTCATGATTTTGTTGCTAACTCTGTTGTTCTAAACGAGAAATAAAGAAAAGCAGACTTCGAAAAAGTAAAAAGCGTTGCCAGCAAATTACAAAACACAAAAAAGCCCTAAGCATAAATTCTTAGGGCTTTTTCTACACTAATTATTTGAAGGAATTACTTTCCACCATCTAATTTTTCTTGTAACTTTTTTAATTCATCCTATTTGCAAGCTTTACTTGTTTTTGTAAAGAACCTAGTTTATGCAATGTATTCTTACAATTCGATCTGAACACTACCGCTTTTAAACAGGAAATTTACAGCCCAAATTTCAGAAAAACTAGCAGTTAATATCCCCTAAAATGCATTGCTTGCAGCGTTACTAAAATAAATTCAGCACAAAAAGCTATCTTTATATGGGAGGCTTACCGCTAATAACAGCAGCTAAAATTGAGAGAATGCGTACTTAAATAGAACGTTATGAAATATCAAAAACTATTTTTTATTTTTTTGACATTGTTACTAATCATTTTTTCGTGTAGTGAAAGTGACGCTCCCATTGACGTAGAAAAGAAGGAAATAGAAAAAACACAATCAGATGAAAAAGAATTACTAACACTAGTTTTAGCATATAAAAATGTAGATTATGATACAAATATAAACAGTACAACTATTGTCAATAGTACAGCATTGCCATTTCCAACAGAACATGTATCAGTTAAATCTATTCAGGTTTCGCAAAATTCAACAATTAATTTATCCATAAATCAAATCTTTGAGCTGGCCAATAGTCCTTTCAATATTATTGTTACTGCTGAAGATGGAAGCACTAATAATTATTCTTTAGAACTTATTAAGGATAAAGGATTAAATATAAGTCTAAATGAAAATATCGAAAATGGAAGTTCATATAGTTTACAAAGTTCAGATGTATATGTTGATGGGGCACAGTTAACTCAAGATTTCGATAGGTTTCATATAAAAGCATACGCAGATTTTAATACTGACGGAAATACAGATGTACTTGTTTCGAGCGGTCTATTCCAAAGTTTCGAATTTTCTCCAATAAAATTATTCCTCGGCGACGGAACAGGAGTTAATACTAATTATTGCGAATGTGGTGGTGCTTGTGCTGGATTTTCATGTGCTAGTTTTACAGAAATGTTAAACGCACTACCTAACGGTTATGAAGGATTACAACATCCAAGAAAAATTCTAACGGGAGATTATAACGGGGATAACCTTATAGATGCATTTATAATAGGACATGGTTATGATGCTGTTCCGTATCTGGGGGAATCACAGATACTACTTTTAAATAATGGGAATGGTTTTAACTATCAAAAACTTAATACCATTTCTGGTTTCTATCATGGTGGTTCTTCTGCTGATTTTGATAATGATGGTGATTTGGATATTTTTATAATCGGTGTTCCAAGTACAGAAGAATCGTTGTTTTTGATTAATGATGGTTTGGGAAATTTTACACCAACAACTGAATTCATTGCTGAAGAATTTCATCACAATACGAATTATTATACATCGGAATTCATCGATATTAATTCAGATGGTTTTATTGACTTGGTATTGGCTGGACACGAACACCAAGGATCAAGTTCATTAATTTTGTGGGGCAATAGTTCTGGTAAGTATTATAAAGATTTAAGCAGTGCTATACCGGCAGTAAGTGGCTATAATATTGTTGTAGATATCGATGCTATAGACTTTGATAATGATGGTGACAAAGATTTAATACTAAACAGAGTTGATTCGAATAACTTTTATCAAAATTTTTATTTACAGATTGTTGAGAATGAAGAAAATAGTACTTTTTTAGACATTACTAGTACGTCAATTTCTAATAATTCAGGAGAAAATTGGTTTATCTGGGTACATATTCAAGATTTAAATAATGATGGAAATTCAGACATATATCTCGAAAATGATCATTTAAATAATCTAAAATGGTTTGGAGATGGTACTGGGAATTTTAATTAAAATATCTTTCTGCAAACCTGCACATCTATTACAAAACACAAAAAAGCCCTAAGCATAAATTCTTAGGGCTTTTTCTACACTAATTATTTGAAGGAATTACTTTCCACCATCTAATTTTTCTTGTAACTTTTTTAATTCATCCCATTTTCCAGCATTGGCAAGCTTCGCTTGTTTTGGCCAAGAACCTGGTTTGTGCATTGTATAACGAGGACCAGCTTCTTTAAGAATGGCTTCTAAAGATTTTACACTTGCTTTACCTAAAAGTGCAAAAGTACCAATACCTTTTTCAGTTAAAATTGAAGCTATTTTTGGACCAACACCTTCAATCTTTTTTAAATCATCTTTTTTAGCTTTCGCTACAACTTTCTTAGCAGCAGGTTTCTTAGCAGCTGGCTTTTTTGCAACTACCTTTTTTGCAGCCGGTTTTTTGGCAGCTGGCTTTTTAGCAGCTTTTTTTACAGGTTTCTTTTTTTCTGGCAATGCGCTTAAATCAACAACGCTATTGTCTATATCTGCATAAGGAGATGGTACATAAGCATCAGCAGCATGGTCGTTAAACCATCCTTTGTCTTCACTTAAGTAACGAAACTGGTAACTTTTACCATTCTCTAGTTCAATAGTCTTAACAAAAGAACTACCTTTTTTTTCCATTTGACAAGAACTATCATTTGTTTGCCAATTATTAAAATCGCCTAACAATAAAACGTTAGCCGAACTTGGAGCTTCATTTTTTGCAACTGTAAAAGTCACTAAAGTTTGTGACCCTTTACTTTTTGATTTTTTTACCAATGCCATTATTATAGTATTTATATACTTCACAAAATTAACATAGAAAACATTCAAAGTCAATACCTTACCAAAACAAAATGTCCATTTTGCACATTATAATGAAGTTCCTAATATAATCGGTTTTATTATCAGAATTTAGCATCGAATGTTTATGTATATTTATAATCTCGCATTATATAAGTCCTTCTAAATTAGGCCCTTTTGTTCAATATAATTCTAAACCCCTAAAAATGAAGAAATCCGCACTTTTATTACTAGCCGTTACGCTACTTTTTTCATGTAAGTCAAATCAAAAAAAGAATGATGTTGAAACTGCTGGTACTGAGATAAAAACGGTTACCGTAAACAAAGATTTTTTTATCGCGGAAAATATTATAGGTAATATAAAAGAAGAAAAAGTAAACCTAAATGGAGTAGAAACGCTTTGCTATATTATTAAAACTAATTCACAGGCAACAGAGCACCAAATGGGTCCTTGGTGTCCGCGCCATATTGATGAGGGAAAAGAGAAAGGTGGCTTATGGTTTAGCGATGGAAATGTATATGATGTAACTGGTCATTTTATTGCAAAGCTCGATGAGTTTTATAAAGATGAAAAGTGGAAATTATATCGCGAAGATGGTTCTATAAAAGTTACCGAATCTAAAGAAGCTTGTTTAGGAGCTGCGAAACCAGACGTTGAAGAAGCATACCAAAATCATTGTGTAGAGTGTTTACCAGAATACTTTAAGCATCAGATAACAACATATACAATACCTGTAACACCAACTTATCAAGAAACTTCGCAACGTTTTGGAAGAGGCGGAATTGGTCTTGCATTTAACGGTGTAAAATTTGACCCTCCTGCCCCAACGGAAGCTATATTAGCGGCACACACACTTGCACCATTAGACGATCATGGTGGTCATGTGAATCCGCATGGTGGTTATCACTACCATGCTGTAACTGGCTCCACAAAGGAAGTTGAACAACCCGATGTACATTCCCCAATAATCGGTTATGCTATTGATGGATTTGGAATTTATGCATTAGCAGACAAAGACAAACATATGCCTTCAAATTTAGATGATTGTGGTGGACATACAGACGCCACTAGAGGATATCATTACCACGCTGGAACTCCAGGAGGTAATCAGATTATTAAATGTTTGCACGGTGTACCTGGGAAAATAACGCTGCAAGAATAAACATTTACAACACACCTATTTGGACTCAGTACAAATTAATTCGCTAGACTGAAAACGGGAAAAGTTTGCACTATTTTTAAGGCTCTAACTAGAAATAAAAAAATGAGCGATACAAAATTTTCTCCCATAGCTTGCGAATTAGAAGCAGGTAAAAAATACGCTTGGTGCACCTGTGGCCATAGCGAAACACAACCATTTTGCAATGGAGCACACCGTGAAGCAAAAGCAACACCACCATTAAAATTTGAAGTTGCAGAAGACAAAAAAGTACATTTGTGTACCTGCAAGCTTACCAGTAATCCGCCCTATTGCGACGGAACTCATAAAAACTAAAAAAGGCTGTCTTAAAAGACAGCCTTTTTTTATAATCAAATTATTGTAAACTTAAACGTGTAACGCTCTATCGTCAGTTGCAGCTAATGCAGCTTCTTTAATCGCTTCTGCAAATGTTGGATGCGCGTGAGACATACGAGAGATATCTTCAGCACTAGCACGATATTCCATCGCTACAACAGCTTCAGCAACTAAATCTGCGGCCCTTGCTCCTACCATATGAAATCCTAAAATTTCATCGGTATTCTTATCAGCCAATATTTTTACAAAGCCATCTAAATCCATACTCGCACGCGAACGTCCTAAAGCACGCATTGGAAATTGCCCTATTTTATAAGCAACACCAGCTTCTTTTAACTGCTCTTCGGTTTTACCAACAGCAGCAACCTCTGGCCATGTATACACTACACCGGGAATTAAATTATAATCGATATGCGGTTTTTGACCCGCTATTGTTTCCGCAACAAAAGTTCCTTCTTCTTCGGCTTTGTGGGCTAACATCGCTCCTTTAATAACATCACCAATGGCATAGATATTAGCAGTAGAAGTTTGCAAATGTTCGTTAACTTCTATTTTTCCTCTTTCATCTATTTTCACCCCTGCCGCTTCAGCATTCAATCCATCGGTATACGGTTTTCTTCCAACAGAAACTAAACAATAGTCTCCTTTAAATTCAACCTCGTTACCTTTTTTATCATCAGCTTTAACAATAACTTCATTGCCTTTACGCTCAACAGATTTTACTTTATGAGATAGCGCAAATTTCACTTTTTGCTTTTTTAATACTTTCATCAATTCCTTAGAAAGTGAAGCATCCATAGTAGGAATAATGCGATCCATATACTCTACTACAGTAACTTCTGCTCCTAATCTTTTGTATACTTGGCCAAGTTCTAAACCGATAACACCACCACCAATAACAATCATATGCTTTGGAATCTCTTTAAGCTCCAAGGCTTCTGTAGAAGTTATGATACGTTCTTTGTCTAATTTAATAAATGGCAACGTAGATGGTTTACTACCCGTAGCAATAATGATATTTTTAGCTTCGATAGTTTCCGTCTTCTTTCCTTTTATTTCGATATGCGCAGCATCTTTAAAGCTACCAACACCTTCATAGATATCAATCTTATTCTTATCCATTAAGAATTTCACCCCTGCGCAAGTTTGGTCAACCACAGCTTGCTTACGGCTTATCATTTTCTTTAAATTCACTTTTATTTCACCAGGTATTTCAATACCATGATCATCAAAATGTTTAATAGCCGACTCGTAATGATGCGAAGAATCGAGCATAGCTTTAGACGGAATACATCCTACATTAAGACACGTACCTCCTAAAGTTGAATATTTTTCTATAATTGCTGTTTTCATTCCTAATTGTGCACAACGTATAGCTGCTACATAACCTCCGGGCCCTGAACCGATAATGGCCACATCGTATTGACTCATAATTTGGTGTTTTAATTGAATTTCAAAATTACTACTATTTCGAATAGTATTAAAGTTTAAGGCAATTCTATTCCAAGTTTGCACGCCACAGGCCAAAATCGTAATATTACAAACAAGAGACTGATTCAAAATATGAGTGAAAAAGAATTTGCAGAACATCGTGAAGATGAACATATAGTGGAAAACAAAGAACTAAGCCTTTTGGAAGCCTTTATTCCTGTTGTGTTATTAATGATTATGCTAGCTTACAATATCTTTTTTGCCGATGGAGAGGCTTTAGGCACATATTCAAATCAGTTTATTCTCTTAATAGGTGGCGGTATTGCAGCAATTGTTGGTTTTTTTAATAGAACAACACTAAAAACGATGCTTGCTGAAATTTGGGAAAACCTACGCAGTGTTTTTGTTCCAATCATGATTTTGTTCTTGGTAGGTGCATTAGCAGGAACTTGGCTCGTTAGCGGTATTATACCGGCAATGGTTTATTACGGATTAAAAGTATTGAGTCCCGAAATATTTTTACCTGCTTCAGTAATAATCGCAGCATTAATATCTATAGCCACGGGAAGTTCGTGGACTACTTCTGCCACCGTTGGTATTGCTTTAGTTGGAATTGGGTCTGCATTGGGTATTCCTGCGGGAATAATTGCCGGTGCAGTTATATCTGGCGCTTATTTCGGAGATAAAATGTCTCCCTTAAGTGATACTACCAACTTAGCACCTGCTATGGCCGGTACCGATTTATTTACACATATTCGCTATATGGCGCTTACCACAGTGCCATCTATAGTAATCACGCTAATTGTTTTTACAATCTTAAGCATGAATATTGCAACTAATGGTTCAGCGAATGTCGATAATCTGCTCGCTACCATTGAATCCACTTTTAATATTACGCCATACCTCTTTATCGTACCGGTATTGGTGATCATTTTAATTTTGTTTAAGACAAAACCATTAATTGCCTTAGGAGTTGGTGTTGGTGCGGCTGCAATTTGTGCCATGATTTTTCAAACGGATATATTATTACAGATATCAGAAAATGAATCGACGGCTTTATTCAGAGCAATTTTTACAGACACACAGATAGTTACTGAAAATGAAAAACTAAACGATTTATTTAGCGCCGGAGGTATGGAGGGCATGCTTTGGACAATTTACTTAATATGTTGTGCAATGGTCTTTGGTGGTGTTATGGATGGTATAGGAGCGTTGTCGCGAATTACTAGCGCATTACTTTCCGTAGCCACTACAATATTTGGACTTTTCGCAAGTACGGTTATTAGTTGTTTGGGATTAAATATTATCGCCAGCGACCAATATTTGGCATTAGTAATTCCGGGCAAAATGTTTAAGAAAGCATACGAAGATAAAGGCCTAGCTCCTGAAAACCTTAGTCGAACTTTAGAAGATTCGGGTACCGTTACCTCTGTACTTATTCCATGGAATACTTGTGGCGCATATCAGTCGGGAGTTTTGGGTGTTGGTGTAGGTGAATATTTTATTTATGCTATATTCAATTGGCTAAGTCCGATTACAACACTGCTTTTTGCTGCATTTAGCATTAAAATTCGAATGCTAGCCACAAAAGTTTCAAAATAAATTTTCTCATCGAAATTCCTCAATTTTCAACATCGAAATTTTTTAAGGAACAATTTGTCTATATCCTATATTTAAACTTGTTTTTTTAGAGATTTAACACTTTACGCATCGCTTTTCAGTAGCATATATAAACCTTATTGGAACATCGATTTTTTGAATACTATTACTGGTTTAAAAGCTACTAATGAAATAATTTTGTTACTAGAAAATAACAACAATTAAAATATTTCACATGAGTATTGTAGGTAAAAAATTCCCCAATTTGGCAGTAAATGCAATGAATGATTTGGGCGATACATTTAAATTAAATGTATTAGAGGAAGCTCAAAAAAACAATAAAAAAGTATTGCTTTTTTGGTACCCAAAAGATTTCACATTTGTATGTCCGACTGAATTACATGCGTTTCAGGCTGCATTAGGTGAGTTTGAAAAAAGAAATACCGTAGTTATCGGTGCATCTTGTGATACTGCAGAAGTACACTTTGCATGGTTAAATACAGCTAAAGATAATGGTGGTATCGAAGGTGTTACGTATCCGATATTAGCAGATAGCAACAGAAACCTAGCCAATACATTAGGTATATTGGATATTTCTGATGAACAGTACAATGAAGAAACTGGTGTAGTTGAAGTAGAAGGAGATAACGTAACATACCGTGCTACATATTTAATTGATGAAGAAGGAACTGTTTTTCATGAAGGTGTAAACCACATGCCATTAGGTAGAAATGTAAATGAATTTATTCGTTTAGTTGATGCTTATACACATGTACAAGAAAAAGGTGAAGTATGTCCTGCAAATTGGGAAGAAGGTAAAGAAGCAATGACTGCCGATAGAAACGGAGTTGCGAATTACTTAGCAGTTCAACAAAACTAAATTTAATAGATATTGTCACCAGTTTATTGCTGGTGACAATTTTTAAATAGCACAATTATGGTACTAGAACTAGAACAAGATAATTTACAAGAAATAGTAGCTAAGAATGACAATGTAGTTGTTCAATATTCTGCAGGTTGGTGTGGAAATTGTCGTATAATGAAGCCAAAATTCAAAAAAGAAGCAACTTTAAACGAAGCTGTAACTTTTGTTCTTGTGGATGCAGAAAAATTCCCAGAATCTAGAAAAATGGCGAACGTTGACAACCTACCTACTTTTGCTGCTTTCACAAAAGGAGCATTAAAAAATCAGGTCCAAACTAATAAATACGACGTTTTAAAAGAACTGATACATGAAGTTACCAGTAATTAAGCATTTAACGAATTTCATAGAGAATAATGATGAGGACTATTTGGTTGAAACAATTGAAACCTTAGAAGACCTTACTGAATTGAATTCTTTAAAAGATGAAGAACTTGATGTTATTGGCGAATTAATATCAAACATGTATGGCGCTTTAGAAGTGCATAAATCTGTAAAAGAAGGCAAACCTAAAAAGGAAGCTTTAAATGATTTTATGCAACGTGTAATGGGCGCTATTGATAATTAGAGCAATCCAATAATCATTATAATATATGAGCCTGCCTTTTTATGGTAGGCTTTTTATTTTAAGAAGTTCTTAGAATCTATTAATATTTTTTAATTTCACAAAAAATTAAAACCTCAATATGGCATCATTAACTTTACATGGTAATGCAATTACCTCAATAGGTACATTACCAGCAGTTGGCAGTACAGCCCCAGAATTTAATTTAACGAAAGGCGATTTATCTGCGGCAACTTTAGCTGATTTTAAAGGAAAAAAAGTTGTTTTAAACATTTTTCCAAGTGTAGACACAGGTACTTGTGCACAGTCTGTTCGTCAGTTTAACAAAGAAGCTTCAGGATTAGAAAACACAGTTGTACTTTGTATTTCTAAAGATTTACCATTTGCACAAGCTCGTTTTTGTGGTGCTGAAGGCATCGAAAATGTTGAAATGCTATCTGATTTTAGAGATGGTAATTTTGGCGAAGCATACAAGGTTGCATTCAATACAGGCCCTTTAACGCCTTTACATTCAAGAGCCGTGGTAGCACTTGATACCGACGGAAAAGTAATCTATTCGGAACAAGTTGGTGAAATAGTAGATGAACCCAATTATGAGGCAGCAATCAACGCATTAAAGAATGCCTAAAGAATCATTTTTAGTAAACCGAATCAAAAGTGTGGGTTTCGCAATGAAGGGCGCTCTGCTTTTGATTCGTACTGAAGCAAGTATTAAAATTCAAGTGTGCATTGCTTTAATAATGACCGGTCTTGGATTCTATTTTGATATTTCAAATACAGAATGGATTCTTCAAATCATAGCAATTTCATTAGTAATGGGCGTTGAAGGTGCCAATACTGCCATTGAAAAAATCTGTGATTTTATACATCCCGATTTTAATTCTAAAATCGGTTTTATAAAAGATGTTTCTGCGGGTGCGGTTATGTTAGTTTCAATTGGTGCAACGATTATCGGTTTCATTATTTACCTTCCAAAAATATAGTAAAGGGTTAGTTATTTAATCCTTTTTGAGTGTAAAACAATTATGGACAAATCCTTCCGCATACAGGAATATAAGATTTTAGCCTACCGTCTTTTATTGGCCTATTTCTTCTATTTTGTTGCACGCGTTATCTTCTACATCTACAATCAAGATTTAATAGCTATAGATTCTATTACTAGTTTTTTAGAATTGTGTGTTCTTGGTTTAACGTTTGATACCACTGCAATTTTATACACCAACCTTCTCTTTATACTTCTTAGTGTATTACCGCTCACAATCAACACTTTAAGGAATTATCAGAAGGTGCTATTTTGGATTTACATTATTCCAAACTTAATTGCATTTGCTACTAATTTTATTGATTTTGCTTATTATCGCTTCACCTTTGCCAGAGCCTCAATGGCTTCATTGGAGTCCATTAATAACGAACCTAACAAATCGGGATTACTATTTTCGTTTGTAGGTGATTATTGGCACATATTTCTACTATTTGCTATTTGTGCTTTTTTCTGGGTAAAGCTGTACAAACGAAAAAGTTTGATTCCAATTCAGAATTACAATCGCATAAAATACTTCTCTTTTTCAATTCTTGCTTTTATACTCATTGGTGTTTTAATTGTAGGTGGAATTCGTGGTGACTTTAAACACAGTACACGACCGATTACACTTATTGATGCCAGTAGACATGTTGATATGCCGGAATACGCCAACATCGTATTAAACACGCCCTTTAGCATTATTAGAACTTATGGGAATAACAATTTTGAAAAAAAGACTGGGGTATCAGAAGCAGTAATAGAAAAGGCGTTCCATCCTATAAAAGAGTACAGACGAGCGGTTGATAAGAAACCGAATATTGTTTTAATAATCTTAGAAAGCCTTAGTCGAGAATACATTGGTAGTTTTAATAAGGAGATGGGTATTAATGATTATGTTGGGTACACTCCATTCATAGATTCTTTAGCTGGTCACAGTTTAATTTTTCCGAATGCCTATACAAATGGAAGAAAATCCATTCATGCGATGTCTTCGATATTGGCTGGTATACCTTCTTTTAAAACTGCGTATACCTCCTCCCCGTTCGCTACACAAAAAACACAATCGTTAATATCAAGTCTTAATGAAATGGGATATGACACCTCATTTTTTCATGGAGCACCTAATGGATCTATGGGCTTTTCTGGTTACGCCAATATTCTTGGATTCGACCACTATTATGGCAAAACAGAATATAACAACGATGACGATTATGATGGCATTTGGGGCATTTGGGACGAACCTTTTCTTGGCTATGTAAATGAAGAATTATCAAAAAAACAAGAACCTTTTATGGGGACAGTTTTTACAGTTACCTCACATACACCCTATATCATTCCTGAAGCCTACGAAGGCAAATTCCCTGAAGGACATTTAGCAATGCATAAATGCGTAGGTTATACAGACCATGCGTTAAAGACATTTTTTGAAGCCGCATCTAAAGAACCTTGGTTTGAAAACACCATTTTTGTGATGACCGCAGATCATACTAATCAAATTTATTATGATGAATATTTAAAAATGGTAAATCGCTTTGCGGTTCCTATTTTATTTTATTCTCCGAATGAAAGCCTGTTGGGAGTTGATATGGATTTAGCAATGCAAATTGATATATACCCTACTCTTATGGATCTAACTGGGTACAACAAACCATTTAGAAGTTGGGGAAGAAGTTTAGTAAGTGACAGTATTCAAAAACCATACGCAATCGCCCATAACGGGTCTAATATGATGTTCATGCGCGATAGCCTTATCGGCGTTTTCTCAAATGACAACACCTTAGGGTTTTATAGTATAGATGATAAAGGATTAACCAAAAACTTAAAATCAGAACAGACAAAAGCAATGTCCGAAATTGAACAATTGGCACGTGGTTTTGAACAAGATTATATGAACCGAATTATAGAAGGCCAATTAAGTGCACAATAATAATCGAAAGTGTATTAAAAGCTAGCTTTCAAAAATTGGTAAAAAAGCAAAGAATATAAAACTTCCTAAAACAAAGGTTATTTGTATTTTTGTGATGAATACAACCCAAGTTAATGGCAAAAAAGAAAACGGTAAGAAGAAAAACTAAGCAAACTTCTACACCTAAAAAAAAGATTTCATTTAAGCCTTCGAAACAAAATAAGATTATTCTAGGTAGCCTTTTAATTCTACTTAGTATTGCCTTATTTTTTAGTTTCGCATCTTTCTATTTCACTTGGCAATTCGACCAGAGCCTACTGAATCAGTTTGGCGACCGTAATGCTGAAGCCGAAAATTTACTTCGGAAATTTGGCGCCAGCATAAGTCATATGGTAATGTACCGCGGCTTCGGTTTAGCATCTTTTATTCTTATCGGACTATTGTGTATTACAGGGCTATATTTATTCTTAAGTCTCGAAAAGAAAGGACTTTGGAAGAAATGGATTTGGGGATTAATTTTCATGATTTGGATATCTATCACCTTAGGTTTCTTTGCAATTGAACGTCCGTTATTGGGTGGAATGGTTGGCTATGAAATGAACGATTTTCTACAAGATTATACCGGCAAAATAGGCGTTATATTATTATTGCTTTTTGGTCTCGTTTTTATAATGGTTCGCCTTTTTAAATTTTCTCCGGAAGGTATTGGGAACTTTGTAAATAGTAAAAGTAAATCGATAGCATCTGAATTTAAGAAAACACCAAAGGCCGAAACCGATTCGGAAGAATCTAATGAAGAAATACTACTTACTCCTGAAAAAGTAGAACCTATTGTTGTAGACACTTACACCCATAAAAAGGATATTCCTAAAATTGAAAAAGAAGTTGAGCTAGAGATGCCTGTAGTGGCTCCTGTTGAAGAGGAAGAAGTATTAGATATGGAAGTGGCTAAAGTTACCGTGGAGCCTGAGGAAACAGATAACATTGCAGATAAGCTGGTTGAAGATTTCGGGGAGTTTGACCCAACTTTAGAATTAGGCAATTACAAATTTCCAACGATAGATTTATTAGAGCAACATGGTGTTAGTGGTAGCATAACTATAAATCAGGAAGAGTTAGAAGAAAATAAGACCAAGATTGTAGAGACACTGCGTAACTATAAAATTGGAATAGCGCAGATTAAAGCAACCATAGGTCCAACTGTAACACTTTATGAAATAGTGCCCGAAGCGGGTGTTCGAATTTCTAAAATAAAGAACCTAGAAGACGATATTGCACTTTCTTTAGCAGCCCTAGGTATTAGAATTATAGCTCCCATTCCTGGTAAGGGAACCATTGGTATTGAAGTGCCGAATAAAAATGCTACCGTTGTTTCAATGCGTTCGGTAATAGCAGCCAGCAAGTTTCAAAAAGCCGAAATGGAATTACCAATTGCTTTTGGTAAAACTATTAGTAACGAAACTTTTGTGGTTGATTTAGCAAAAATGCCGCACATGCTAATGGCAGGTGCCACTGGCCAAGGTAAATCGGTGGGACTTAATGCGGTACTTACTTCACTGCTTTATAAAAAACATCCGGCTGAAGTAAAGTTCATTCTTGTAGATCCAAAGAAAGTTGAATTAACACTTTATAATAAAATTGAACGTCATTTCTTAGCCAAACTACCAGATTCAGAAGAGGCAATTATAACGGATAATACTAAGGTAATACACACTTTAAATTCCCTTTGTATTGAAATGGACAATCGCTACGAATTGCTAAAAGCGGCAATGGTACGTAACATTAAGGAATACAATGTTAAGTTTAAATCTAGAAAGCTTAATCCGAATGACGGTCATAAATTCTTACCATATATCGTTGTTGTAATTGATGAGTTTGCCGATTTAATAATGACAGCAGGTAAAGAAGTAGAAACTCCAGTAGCTCGTTTGGCTCAATTGGCAAGAGCTATTGGTATTCACTTAATTATTGCCACACAAAGACCTTCTGTAAATGTAATAACAGGTATTATTAAAGCTAACTTCCCGGCACGTATTGCCTTTAGAGTTGCTTCAAAAATTGACTCCAGAACCATATTAGATGCGCAAGGTGCAGACCAACTAATAGGTCGTGGTGACATGCTATTTACACAAGGTAATGATGTGACACGTTTACAATGTGCTTTTGTTGACACTCCAGAAGTTGCCAAGATTACTGAATTTATAGGGTCTCAGAGAGCATATCCGAATGCACATGAACTTCCTGAATATGTTGGTGAAGACTCTGGCACAACTCTTGAGTTAGATAAAGCTGATCGCGATGCAATGTTTAAAGATGCTGCTGTAGTTATTGTAACTGCGCAACAAGGTTCAGCATCATTAATACAACGAAAACTAAAATTAGGTTATAACCGAGCTGGTAGAATTATTGACCAATTAGAGGCTGCAGGAATCGTGGGTCCGTTTGAAGGAAGCAAAGCAAGACAGGTATATGTACCTGATTTAATTGCTTTAGATGAATTATTAAAAAACGAATAAATCAATAAAAATGAAAAAGTTTTTATTTTTAATACTCTTAACAATTTCAACTGTAGCTTCGGCTCAGAATTCTGACAAAGCAAAGAATTTGCTTGATGAAGTTTATAATAAGGTGAAGAGCTACGATAATATTGTTGTTGACTTTAAGTACACTTTAAATAACACAGAAGCAGATATAAATCAGGAAACACGAGGGGAAGTTACTATGAAAGGTGATAATTATGTTGCTAATTTCTTTGGCGCAACCCAAATGTATGATGGCAAAAAGGTGTACACGATCACTCCTGAAAATGAAGAAGTGTCTATTGAAGATAAGTCTGATGACCCAAACGCCTTCTCCCCTTCCGAATTACTTACTTTTTATAAGCAAGGACAAACCTATTCTTGGGATATAGAACAAAACGTGCAAGGAAGAAAGATTCAATTCATAAAGCTAACGCCTATTGATACTGAATCTGAAATAGCTTCGCAATTATTGGGTATTGATGTAGAAACAAAACATATTCATAAATTGATAATGACAGGGAAAAACGGGACGAAGACAACGATTATTGTTAATTCTTTTAAAACGAATCTTCCATTGTCAGAAACCTTATTTACCTTTGATGAAGGCAAGTATGAAGCTGATGGCTTTTACATCATAAAAAACTAGTATTGAACTTGTCTTGAGTTCTTAATCTAACCTTGGTAAATTGCGGATTCTAGATCAATATATTCTATCGAGATTTCTCTATAACTTTTTTAGTTCATTTGTTATATTGATGTTCATTTTCATCTTTCAAGCCATATGGCTCTTTATAGATGATTTTGCAGGTAAAGGATTGGACATTGGTATCATTTCCAAGTTCTTTCTCTACATGATGCCTAGTTTAACCGAAAAGGTTTTACCGCTTACCGTATTACTTTCTTCAATTTTAACATTCGGTAGTTTTGCAGAGAACTATGAGTTTGCCGCGATGAAAGCTTCAGGTATTTCATTACAGCGTTCTATGCTTGTACTTATTGTTTTTGTAACATTATTAGGTGGTGTTACCTTCTATTTTGCTAATAGTGTAATACCAGCATCAGAACAGAAAATTTATAATATGCGAAGGAATATTGCCAAGGTAAAACCAGCCGCGGCAATTGAAGAAGGTGTATTTAGTGATTTCGAAGGCATGAGTATTAAAGTAGATACCAAGCATGGTGAAAAAGACCGCTTTCTAAACAATGTCATTATTCATCAGAAGTCAGCTACACAAATTAACACCACTGTAATAAAGGCAAAAACTGGCGAATTAATTAGTAGTGAAGATTCAGAACTTATTCAATTAGTATTGCGAGATGGTCATCATTACCAAGATATGAATACTAAGAATGGCAGAGAAAAATTAAAGTATCCCTTTATAAAATCTGAATTCCAAATCTACCGTATGAACATTGAGGCACCACAATTAGGCGGTGAAGATTTAGAGGCTGATGGAGGTGTAAGCACAGATAAAATGAAGAGTGTTGGCCGTTTAACAAAGGATATCGATTCATTAAAAAAAGACAATCTTAAAATTGTACGTGCATTCTCAAAAAATATAAGTCACCGTGTCGGAGCCTTTCCAATTATTAAAGTAGATTCTGCCAAAATTATCAAAGACAAAAAACTAGCTGCTATAGATTCAACCAATCTCTTACGGCAAACAAATGCTATAAAAAATGATGTTAAGAACGATACTATAACTGATATAGCAGGCATAATCGGGCTTTATGATGAATGGCAAAAAGTTCAATTGTATAGTTCAGCTAAGAATACGGTTACCAATATACTATCATCTATAAAAGGAAAAAGAGAAGAACTTGATAAAAGATATGAAATTTACAACAGGCACATACTTTCATTACACAAAAAATATGCCTTGGCATTATCATGCATTATACTCTTTTTTGTAGGTGCACCATTGGGCGCTATTATTAGAAAAGGTGGTATTGGCTTACCTTTGGTTATTGCAGTATTGCTTTTTCTAGTGTATTATTTCTTAGGTGTTTTTGCCGAGAATTATGCAAAACAAAGTAACATTCACCCTGTATTAGGTGCCTGGTTATCTACTTTTATCATGCTTCCATTGGGCATATTTCTAACCAAAAGAGCCACCGCTGATAAGGGTATGATCAACTTTGGTAATGCAATCGATTACTTTAAAAAATTATTTCGAAAAAAGGAAGAAATAGAAATCACATGAGTACAAGTACAGAAAATAAAATAAAGCTAGACACCATAGAAGAAGCTATTGAAGCGGTACGTAATGGTGAAGTAATTATTGTTGTAGATGATGAAAATCGTGAGAATGAAGGAGACTTTATAGCCGCAGCTGAATTGGTTACACCACAAATGATAAACTTTATGGCTACTAGCGGTAAAGGGCTTATTTGTGCTCCATTAACAGAAGGCAGATGTAAAGAATTAGGTTTACCTATGATGGTTACCCATAATTCAGATCCTCTGGAGACCGCTTTCACCGTTTCTGTAGATTTACGTGGACAAGGTGTAACTACAGGAATATCTGCATCAGACCGTGCTAAAACAGTATTGGCTTTGGTAGATGAAGATACCAAACCGCACGATTTAGCAAGACCAGGACATATATTTCCGTTAGTTGCTAAAGAAGGTGGTGTTCTAAGAAGAACGGGCCATACAGAAGCTGCTACAGATTTCGCAAGACTTGCTGGTCTTAAACCTGCTGGTATTATTGTTGAAATTATGAATGATGATGGTAGTATGGCACGATTACCACAACTATTAGAGGTTGCTAAAAAATTTAATCTTAAAATAGTTTCAATCGAAGATTTAATTGCTTACAGAATGGAGCATGATAGTCTCATTGAGAAAAAGGAAGATTTTGATATAAGTACGCGCTTTGGAGATTTCAGACTTCGAGCTTATAAACAAACCACTAATGATCAAGTCCATATTGCTTTGACTAAAGGTAGTTGGAATAAAGATGAAGAGGTTTTAACACGTATAAACTCTACTTTAATCAATAATGACATTTTAGGAACGCTTACGAATAATCCGGATAAGCAGCTAGAAGATATGTTCTCTACTATTAACAAAGCTGGTAAAGGAGCTTTTGTTTTTATTAATCAAGAACCTAAATCGCTTAATCTTTTGAATAGATTATCGGAATTAAAAGAATTACAGAAAAAAGGGATTTTTAAAGCACCAAAGATTGATATGGATGCAAGAGATTTCGGAGTTGGCGCGCAAATATTGCACGATTTAAATATCTCGAAAATCAAATTACTTAGTAATTCTTCTCAAGTAAAAAGAGTTGGAATGGTGGGTTATGGTTTAGAAATTGTAGAATATGTATCGTATTAAATCTTAAAATTAGTACCTCATATAACTAATATATTTTAAAATAAAAGAGCTCTAAAATTGATATTTTAGAGCTCTTTTATTTTTACTAAGAATTATTCGGTTATAACTTTCTAAGCCAAATATTTCTAAACTGAGTTTTATTACCATGGTCTTGCAAAGCAATTACATCATCACCATGAGCTTCAGGGTAATGGTGTAATCCGATATAAAATGTATTACCGTTTATAGTAGTATTATTTTGGACTAATACACCATTATGTAATACTGTAATACGAGCTTTAGAATCTAATCGACCATCTGCTTTAAAGCGAGGTGCTGTATAAATCACATCATAAGTATTCCATTCTAGTGGACTACGCATAGCATTAACTAATGGGGCTACATCTTTATAGATAGAACCAGCCTGGCCATTTCTATACGTTCTATTATTATAAGAATCTAAAATTTGTAGTTCGTATCTGTTTTGTAAAAACAAACCACTATTACCTCTACCCTGACTTACACCTTCAACTTTATCTGGCGCACTAAACTCGATATGCAATTGTACATCACCAAACTTCATTTTTGTTTGAATACCCCCAGTTCCCGGTTCAACTTCAAAATGTTTACCATCAACAATCTTCCATGGAGCAGCTTTAGAAGAATCCTTTTGGCTAACCCATTGATCTAAGCTTGAACCATCAAATAATATAATCGCATCTGAGGGAGCATCACCTAATGTTTTCGGTGGTGTTACTACTGAAACTTCAGGTTCCCAAATCTCAGTCATCTCAGGTTTCATAGGCATTGGAGACACCTCGGGCGGTGTACTCGAATATTTGCTTTGTGCTTGTGCACCAAAGGAAACTAGTACTGTAAAAACGCAAATACTTAATACTCTTAATTTCATTTTAATATAGATTTAAATTGTGTTGATTTTTATTACAATATATTTTTAATGCACTTAACTATTTTTTGAGCTCTTTCATGTACTTCTTCTTCTGTCCATGATAATTTAATTAAGCAGGAGATATTTCTAGAAACCCATTGATCCGATTTTGAGAAATCAGTTGTTGCGAAATCCTGAAGTCCATCTAAAACTTCTTGTGGCAATTTACCTAAAGACTTTCTATCAGCCAAGTGTTCCCATTTTTTATAGTAATGCCAATTATTTGCGTACCAATAAAAACAGCCATCCACTCCTGTTTCAGATAATGCTTTATGTGTTTGAACTGCTAATTTTTCTGTTGGAAGAAAGAAACTTAGAAAAGAATAATTTTCAATGCCACCTTCAGGAACCTCACGAAACTTGATTTCAGTAATAGAAGATAACGCATCTCTTAAGATTGTATAATTCTTCTTTTGAATTGCTAAAAACTCTTCTAGTCGATTTAATTGCGCTATACCAACTGCTGCATTCAACTCAGAAATACGATAATTATAGCCTAAAAATGGATGCTTCTCTGCCCCCCTATCATTTCCGATATGATCATGGCCATGATCCGAATAGTGGTCTGCATTCTGAATGTACTTAGAATTATTAGTTAGAATTGCACCACCTTCGCCACATGTAATAGTTTTTACATAATCGAAAGAAAGAGCACCTAAATCTCCATAAGTTCCTAAAGGAATTCCTTCATAAGTTCCGCCAATAGCTTGACAGGCATCTTCTAGTAATATTAAATTATGAGTGGTACAAATAGCTTTTAAAGCTCTTAAATCTGCCATAGAACCACACATATGTACTGGCATTATGGCTTTTGTTTTTTCTGTTACTGCTTTTTCTACAGCCAGAGGGTCTAATGTAAGGGTCTCATCAACATCAGCTAAAATTGGCACAGCTCCTAGTGCTAAAACGGCTTCAAAACTTGCAACAAAAGTAAAAGTTGGAACAATTACTTCATCACCTGCACCAACTCCTGCACTAGCCAAGGCTATGGTAATTGCCGCAGTTCCACTACTTACCAATTGTGCATGTTTACTATTAAATCGTTCTGCTAAAGCAATCTCCAATTCTTTTGCCTTGAAAATACCATTGCGCATGCCATCAAAACCATAGCGCATTAATACTCCAGTATCTAAGACTTCATTAACTTGTTTTCTTTCGGCATCTCCAAAAAATTCGAATCCTGGCATTTACTAAATAATTTTGTTTACTTGAATTTTGGGAAATTACTCTATTTCGATGACACTTTCATGCATATCTTTTCTGACTTTTTTAAAGTCTGCAAATATATCGTCGACGGCTCTATAACCTATAGGCATTACTAAAACAGAAGTGAGCCCTTTCTCATTCAGTTTCAACAATTTATCATACGGCTCCGGTTGAAAGCCTTCCATTGGGCATGAATCTATTTTTTCAACAGCACAAACTGTTAAAATATTTCCCATGGCCAAATAGGCTTGATTGGTACTCCAGCTCTTTATTTGCTCAATATCTTTCTTAGAAAAGCTATTGAGTAAATCATTTTTAAATGGTTTTAATATTTCATCACTTACCTGTCGCACTTTTTTTATTTGTTCAAAATGCTTAGAAATATAATCGGCATCAATGGTCGTATTAACGCAAAATACCAATACATGAGAAGCCTGTTCTACTTGCGGTTGATTATAAGAGAATGGTAGAAGCTGTTGCTGTAATTCTTTATTCTTAATAATTAAAAGACTAATAGGTTGCAAACCATAAGACGTTGCTGTAAGGTTAAAAGCTGACTTAATTTTTTCAATTTTATCTTTCGATAACATTTTTTTTGAATCGAATTTTTTAACAGCATATCGCCAATTCATATGTTCAATAATGTCCTTCATAGTTTATTTTGAGTTTCCGCTAAAGCAGAAAGTAACACTAATAGTATCTAATACTTTAGTATAATGAGCTAAACCTTAATTAAAAAACCACAATTTAATAGCCATAATTACAACCATAACTACTAAGAAAGATTTTATAAATCCATCTCCTTTCTGTACTGAATAACGGCTAGCGACCCATGCTCCGGAACCAGTACCAATGGCTAAAACTAAACCAACCAGCCATATAACTTTATCATTTAATACAAATACCACTAAGGCTGCAAACGAATAAATAAGTACGACTACAACTTTTGTAGCATTTGCTTTAACAAGGGTAAGCTGATTAATATAATGTAAAAATAAGATAATTATAAAGCCCAAGCCTGCATTGATAAATCCGCCATAAATTCCAAAGAAAAAGAAAGCAATAATTCCTATCCATAATTGCTTACCTGTTACTTTCTCTATAAGTTCATCAGTCTTCATTTTTGGTTTAAATAGAATGATTAGTACTACGATTATCATTACGATGGCCAAAATTCTATTGAACGTTTCTCCCTCAATGTCCACGGCAATATAAGCCCCTAGTATAGCTCCGAAAAAGGCTGAAATACCAAGATAAAAATTAAATGGATACGTAGAGACGCCTTTACTGTGGAAACCTGCAGCACCCATTAAATTCTGAATAACCACGCCTACTCTATTAGTGCCATTTGCAACACTTGGAGGCAGGCCTAAAAAAATTAATACTGGTAAAGTTAATAAAGATCCACCACCAGCTACTGTATTTATAAAACCGACGATAAAACCAACAAAAATTAAAAGTGGATAATGATACCATTCTTCCATTTTGTAAAAATAAGCTCAAATAAAATAAAGCCCCAGAGATTTAGCTAAAATGTTATAATCCAACGAAACAGTTATTATTATTAGTATTTAAGAATATTCTTACATATTTATCGTTATAAATAAAACCATGTAAGAAAAAATTAATTGAAAAAAAAAAATGACGATTAGTAATTATACGATTGTTGATTTTTAAAGTCGGGGCAGATGAAGGGTAATGATTCAAAAAAAGGATATTCGAAGAGCAAAATACTCTGGTTACAATCCTTTAGTTTGTTATTAATAGTGACCATACTCTACAATTGTAATTCTGCACATAACGAGGCTATTAATATCGGCTATATTGGTCCATTATCTACCAGAGCTACGGATTTAGGCATCCCTACCGCCAAAGCAATGCAATTAGCTATACATCAATACAACGAAAAAAAGTTGAACCATCAACCCGAGATAAATCTATTTATTGAAGATGATGAATGGAATATTGATAATGCAATTCCAGCATATCAAAAATTAAAAACGGAGCACGACATCAAGGTCCTCTTTATTAGTAGTACAGACGGAACAATGGCTGTGCAAAATGAAATTTTAAAAGACGGAGTTATTGCCGTAAACCCACTGAATAGCGATGATTTACTTGCTACGACAAATGAAAACACATTTAGAATTGCTAAAAGAACAGAAGAAGCAAATGGAATAATTGCCATTCGAATTATTGAATTAGGGCTTAAAAAAGTACTCTTCTTGCAATACCCTAATGATTATATGACGCGGGCTACAAATGCTGCCGTTGAAATACTAGCAGAAGCTAATGTAGAATATAAAGTAGTACCAGTTAATATTGGTGAAAAAGATTTCACAAAAGTATTGACCGAATCAAAAAATGAGGGCTTCGATGCGTATGTATTCTTTGGATATAAAGAATTAGGTTACGCTATGAAACAAGCACGGGATTTAGAAATTACAGCACCATTCTTTGGTTCAACGGTCTTATTAGACCCCGCCTTTTACGACAATTCTGAAGGTGCTATAATTGGTACTGAATGTAGTTTTTTCACTCCTTCTGATGGCAATTTTATTTTAGCAAATAAATTTTTAGAGCAATATAACAACATGTTTGATGAAAAACCTACTTCTGTGTGGCCGGCAATGCAAGCATATGATGCTATGAATCTTGTACTAAATGAATTAAAAAACTATCAAGTTGGCCAAAATCAATACCCTACTTTATCCGATTGGTTGCGCCACAAAATTAGCAATGTTAAGTACCACCAAGGCGTTTGCGGAAATTTATTAATCTCTGAAAACAGATCCTCTAAAGGAATTTACTTTTCACTTTACCAATACAAATCAAAAGGTAAATTGGCACAAGTTAAACACTAATAAATAGAGCATTGAACACTATCAAAACAAAGTTAATATTTGCCTTTGGCACCACTATAACGGTGCTCTTGTTGGTGATGGTGCTTAAGTCATTATATTCGAAAAAATCTGAAACTATTCAACAGGAAATTAATTTAAAAATTGATCCAGCTTTACACATATTAAATGGCTATCGATCTTATAATAATGAATTATACTTAATAGCACTAAATAAAGTTGCAAAGGTTAAGAGTGAAAAATTAACAAATCGAATGAAGGTAATTACCGAGGTAGAATTACCACATTTAAACAAAATGACATTTGACCTAATAAATACTTTACCTAAAAATAGTCCCGAACTTTCAGACTTTATGAAAATTATAAGCACTTCGGATAATGCTATTTTAAATATAAAGGATATGTTTATTATTCTTCAAACTAAAAACGATTATGACAAAATTGAGCGATTAAATGTTTCATCAACATTACTAAAAGATAAAGTAGCCCTTCAATTTAATGAAATAGACCATTTAGTATCTGCTTTACAATTAGCTTTTAATTTAGAAAGTAAAACAAAACGAGCAGAACTAAGCCAACAATTATTAAATCTTAATAAAATAATTACAATCTCTAGTACGGTGGCCATACTAATTAGTATCCTCGTGGCATTCAAAACAATACATTCTATTGTGAAATCAATTAAAATATTACAAAACGGTGCAAAAAGAATTAGCGAAGGAGAATACCTGCATAGAGTCTCGTTAGAGGGTAACGATGAGTTAAGCATACTTGGTGATAATTTTAATAACATGGCCGATTCATTAAATAATAGTTTTGAAGATATTCGAAGTAAGAATAAAGAATTAGAACAGTTTGTGTATATCGCATCTCACGATTTACAAGAACCACTTAGAACCATAAGTAGTTTCTCTCAATTACTTGAGGCACAATATGCCGGTCATTTTGATGATACCGGAAATCGCAGTTTACATTTTATTTCACAAGCCACATCGCGCATGCAATATTTGGTGAAAGATTTAATGGACTATAGTCGGTTAGGAAGTGATAAGCAATTAGAATTAATAGATTGTCAAGAATTGCTCTTAGGTGTACAGGGGGATTTACTAGAGTTATTAAAAAACACCAATACTAAATTGATTATCAATAAATTACCGAAAATTTATGGATATAATACCTCGCTACGACTATTATTTCAAAATTTAATTAATAATGCTGTAAAGTTTCAAAGTCCCGGTGTTTTGCCAACAGTTGAAGTCTTTATAATGGAAGATTTAAACTTTTGGAAATTTGCTGTAAAGGATAATGGAATAGGTATAGCGCCACAGCATCAAGACAAAATATTCTCCATTTTCAAACGCCTTCATTCAAAAAAAACATACGAAGGCACTGGCATTGGCCTCGCCCATTGTCTTAAAATCGTAGAATTACATGGTGGTTCAATCTGGGTAGAGTCTGAATTAGACCAAGGAAGCACTTTTTACTTTACATTGTCAAAGAATTTGGCAGAAGCCTAAATTGCCCGAAAACAATGGCCTAAGTTCAAAATTTGGATCTTTTCAAGATTATCGATTTAAAAAAAATACGGTATCGATAAAAATAAAATGAAACAACTTATTACCAAATTAAAAAAGGTTGCTATATTTGCACCCGCATTCAGGGAATACCTGATGAGACACTTGGAGAAATGGCAGAGTGGTCGAATGCACTAGTCTTGAAAACTAGCGAGGGTCACACCTCCGGGGGTTCGAATCCCTCTTTCTCCGCAATTAAGTGTAACTTCGTTATAGCTTGAAAGATAAAAGCCCCATCAAATTTATTTGAATGGGGTTTTTTATTACAAGATGTTAATCCTGAAAAGTTTAGAAATTACATATACAGGACAGGATGATAAGAGAAAATCGAAGATAATCCCTCTTTCTCCGTAGAAAAATCCCATAAAGAAAGTTATGGGTTTTTTGTTTTCCATTTTGTCATGAGAAAGTACAATTCTATAAAAGAAATTAGTCTATCTATCTTAACAATTATTTATATACCATTCTTTTGTGGTTTTTAAGTTATTGCTATAATTTTGACCTTCAGAATTATGAAAGCAACTTTTAAATATCTTTTGGTTATTTGCATTTTGATTGGTTTCAATCAAATGCTTGCGGATACGACCGCCAAAAGTAATATTGCTCATTTAACTGAAAGCCAAGAAATTTGGAAGAATTCAAATAATGAAATTAGTAGTGTAAGACAACTAGTCCACTCCAAAACATTACTACCAAGTATTGTTGAAATATCCAATTTAATACTATCTAAAGTTGGAACCGAAGAGGAAAGTTCCACCCATTTAAATCTCGGCCCATATTTTTTAGGTTACTTTAAAACATTAGATAAAGCCGATTATTTTTATAGTAGTAATTTAAGTTCAATTCTAAAAAAAAGAGTTGCTTACTCTTCTTGCAGAAAGCATCTACTTTTTCAGGTTTTTAGAATATAATTTTCCTTTCCTTAATCAAATCGAAATAGCATAATTGCATTAGACCTTTCTTTGATAAATCAAAAAAAGGGTCATGTGTACTTGACCATATTATTGTCAAAGACTTTAACATGATGATATATGGTGGCTTATTTCGATTATTTCAATCGAATATTTTTAAAAATTACACATCATATTAAAACATATAAAATGGATTCAAATCTAACATTGGTAAATGTGCTAATTGTCGCATCTATCTTCGGGCCGTTTCTCATATTAATTAAAGTAGGTAATAACAACAAAAGCAGATTACGTAAACAATTCAATGCTTTGGCCGATAAATATGAATTAAAAATTACTGACAAAGAATTTTGGGGTAATGCCTATATAGGTATAGACACCATAAAGCAAAAATTATTATTCTTACGTTATGAAAAAGATTCTTTTGAAGAGTGTTTTCTCGATTTAAAAACCATAGAAGAATGTAAAATAAACACCGTGTATAAAAGGATAAAGACAAAACATAAGAACGATAATGTCTTAGAAAAAGTTGACCTTCAATTACATGGTACTAACGACAACTTAGAAGTGAAATCGCTTAATTTTTACGACCATAACCGCATGTTCAGCGAAAACCTTGAGGTAATGAGGGCAGAGAAATGGAAGAAACTCATACAGGCTTAATTTTCGATTTTATGGTAACCCGTAACGAAAGTTATGGGTTTTTTGTTTTCTATATTTAGCTTATCTTCAAACTATGGTACAACAATTTTTTAATTGAATTGAAGGATATTAAAAAATCATTATAGTACAGCCATTACACTACGTTTTAGCATATATTTTCAGAAATTACAAATGTATAAGCAATCTTAAATTCAGTATGAATAAAATAAAGCTAGTTTTAATTACTACATGTTTATTGAACCTTAATTTATTGGCTTCCCAATTCAGATTAAAGAATAAAAAGCCCAATGTACTTTTTATTATTGCCGATGATTTAACGGCAACGGCACTATCATCATATGAAAATCAGGCAATTCATACGCCAAACATAGATGCATTGGCTGCACAAGGAACGCGTTATACTCGAACCTATACCCAATATCCTGTTTGCGGACCTTCACGTGCTTCTTTACTTTTTGGATATTACCCCAATGCCACGCAAACTTATGGTTACGTAAGCGGAAGAGATAATGTAGGCCCTTCTCGAAAATCTATGTCGCAGGTATTTAAAGACAATGGCTATTATACAGCTCGAGTAAGCAAAATTTATCATATGGGTGTTCCCATTGATATTGAAAAGGGTTCGAATGGAAAAGACGATGATGCCTCATGGACCGAACGCTTTAACAGTCAGGGACCTGAATGGCAGGCAGCAGGCGAAGCCGAATTAGTACAGAACAATCCATATGGAAACCTACCCAGAAAAGGAGGTAATGTAATGACCATTGTAAAAGCAGACGGCGATGATTTAGAGCACTCTGATGGTAGAACAGCTCAAAAAACATCCGAATTACTTCGCAAGCATAAAAACGAACCTTTCTTTTTAGCGGTAGGTTTAGTGCGCCCACATGTCCCATTTGTTGCTCCCAAAAAATACTTTGATTCCTACCCACAACAACAAATGGTTTTACCCCCAAAGGTGGAAAATGATTGGGATGATATTCCTGCTAGAGGTATTAATTATGTAACCAGTGTAAATGGCCAAATGTCAGAAGAACAGGAAAGAAAAGCTGTGGCAGCATATTATGCATCGGTTTCATATATGGATGCGCAAGTTGGTAAAATACTAAACACCTTAAAAGAAGAAGGTTTAGAAGATAACACTATTGTTGTTTTCACTTCTGATCATGGTTTTCATTTAGGAGAGCATCGCTTTTGGATGAAAGTAAGTTTGCATGAAGAATCGGTACGTGTACCTATGATAATTAAAGTGCCCGGGAAATCTCCAGCTGTTTGTAATTCATTTACAGAATTATTAGACCTCTACCCCACTTTAATTGATTTAGCAGGAATTAAAAGCAATAAACATTTACAAGGGAAAAGTATTAGCACTACACTAGACAATCCATTACATGCCGCACGCGATATGGCCTTTTCTGTAAGTCAGGGTGGAAAGTCTTTTTTAATACGAACAGAAAAGTGGGCCTATATTCAATACGACGAAGATGCCGGCGCCGGAATGGAATTATTTGATATGGATCTAGATCCAAAACAGTATAATAATTTAGCAAACAATCCTAAATTTAGTACTGTATTAAATAATATGCAGCAAAAATTAAAAGCAAAATTAGCAGCAGTTAGAACTAATGATTTAGGTATAAATTATCAAGGTAAATAATACAGAAGACACTTAAAGAATAATATTAAAAATGAACTTTAGTAAAAACAGCAACATTCCTCAACCATTTAGAAAAATTGTTTTAGTTATACTAGGTCTATTTTCACTTTTAAACCTTTTTAACGCTTGTTCTAGTGCAAAATTTAAAAATACAATCGGAGAAAAGGATTTAAAAACAGTCTTAACATTACAACCCTCAGAAAATAACCCACGAAACAGTGAAGGAGATTTTATCACCTTACAAGATGGACGAATATTATTCATATATAGTAGGTATAGTGGTGATTCTGCAAGTGACCATGCTCCTGCTTCTTTAGCAGGAAGATATTCTAATGATGAAGGAAAAACATGGACAATTAAAGATAAAATTATTGTAGCCAATGAAGGAGGCATGAATATAATGTCCGTTTCTTTATTACGATTGCAAAATGGAAATATTGCCATGTTTTATATAAAGAAAAATTCGAATGAGGATGCTTCACCTATGATGCGTATCTCTAACGACGAAGCAAAAACATGGAGTAAACCAATTAAATGTATTACGGACAAACCAGGATATTTTGTACTAAATAACGATAGAGTAATTCAATTAAAGAACGGAAGAATAATACTTCCCGTTTCTAGACATAACACTCCTGATAGTGAATGGAGTAATAAAGGTGATTTGTTTTGTTATTATTCCGATGATAATGGTAACACTTGGTTGTCTAGTACTCAAGTCCCAGATAGTACTAACATAACAGTACAAGAACCTGGACTTATTGAAATGATTGATGGTCGTATTATGATGTATGCAAGAGCTAGTGATGGTTTTCAAATGAATACGTACTCTATTGATAATGGAGTTACTTGGAGTCACCTTCAAAACACTAATATTCCCTCACCACTTTCCCCCGCTACAATTGAGAAAATTCCATCCAATGGAGATTGGTTAATGGTTTGGAATAATAATGACGGATCAAAAAAAACGATAAAAGGCAAACGAACACCTATGACTATTTCAATATCTAAAGATGAAGGTAAAAGTTGGCAGAACATAAAAAATATTGAAAGTGACCCTGAAGGATGGTATTGCTATACAGCTATTGATTTTGTAGATGACCACGCACTACTTGGCTATTGTGCTGGGATAAGAAAAAAAGGTGCTAGCGGTAGCGGACTAGCAACAACAAATATTACTCGATTAAGTCTCGATTGGATTTATAAATAAAAGTTTTTTTTAGAGGCATCGAATGGATTCGAACCATTATAAAAACTCTTGCGGAGTCTCGCCTAGCCATTCAGCCACAATGCCATTTTAAATACTAATGTGTTTTCAACATTTATATTGTTGACAAAAGTATTAATTGTAACCTTTCTACAAAGCATTTTATATAAAAATACTAGCTATTTACAATTAGGAAAACACTATTAAAGCTATTCTAAAAATTAGTAACTTAATTGGCTACAACCAACTAAAAGAAAACCAACATGAAAAGTTATTTATCACTTTTTACAATTTGCATTACAATTAATTTCGCCTGTAATATTAATGCCCAAGAAAAAACAAATTTACCTTCCCATATAAAAACAAGTCTAAATGCATTCTCTTTCAACTCTTTGTTGGTAGTTGAAAAAACAATGGATATTAATGATTTGTTTGAGTATTGCGCGTCGAGAGAAATTGATGCGGTTGATCTCACTGCTTATTATTTTCCAACCTACCCAGAAGTACCTTCAGATGAATTTCTTTATGAAGTTAAGAAAAAGGCTTTTTTACTGGGGTTGGCTATTAGTGGTACTGGAGTCCGTAATGATTTTACCAACCCTGATCCAATAAAACGAAATGAAAGTGTTCAATTAGTAAAGGATTGGATTGTTGCAGCTGAAAAAATAGGTGCTCCAGTTATTCGGATTTTCGCTGGGGTAAGTGATGTTTCTAATTACAGTAGAGAAGAAGTAACCGATTGGTTGGTTGAAGATATAAAAGAATGCGTAGCTTTTGGGAAAGTACATGGTGTTGTAGTAGCCCTTCAGAATCATCACGATTTTATAGCCAATGCTGATCAAGTAATTGATATTATTAAAAAAGTAGATTCCCCTTGGTTTGGATTAATATTAGATACCGGCAGCTATTGGGAAGGTGATAGCTATGCTCAAATAGAACAAACCGTAAAGTATGCCGTAAACTGGCAGGTAAAAGAAATGATTTACATGAATGGAAAAGAAGAGAAAGCGGATTTAGAACGTATATACAAAATAATTAAAAATTCAGGTTATAGAGGATATGTGCCAATTGAAACATTAGAAAAAGGAGATGCCACAGCAGTTATTGACGCTTTTACTGCAAAGGTAAAAGAGACTATTGAAAAAGTTTACAAAGAGTAAATAAATTAAATTTTAATTGTTATTAGATATAAAATTACCAAACCATTTCCCTGAGGTTTTAATAATTCTCTTTTGAGTTTCAAAATCGATATAAACCAATCCAAATCTAGGGTTATAACCTTCAGCCCATTCAAAATTATCAGTAAACGTCCATACGAAATAGCCGGAAACTTTTAAACCATTTTCTTGCGCACGCTTTACTTCCTTTAAATAATTCTGTAGATAAGAAAGCCTTTTTAAATCGTTTACTTTATTCTTCGATCGTATATCTTCAAAGGCTGCTCCGTTTTCTGTTATAATTAATTTTTTAATTCCTTCATAGCTATTGAATTTTTTAATCATTTCGTAGATGCTAGGCGGATAAACTTCCCAATTCATTAAGGTTGTTGCTACTTTTCTTTTGGATGCCTTTATAATTTTGGCTTGTAGATATGGTACCGTATAACTATGTTTAACTACCTCACGAGTATAATTCTGTATCCCAATAAAATCGAAGTCAAAAACCATTTTATTACTATCATCTGGTTGTATATACTTTTCAATACGCCTAAGAACCTTCACATTTTCTGAAGGATAACCCAGCCCTAATAGGGGTTCAATAAAAAGTCGATTTAATAAAGTGTCCGCTTTTTGGGCAGCCTGTAAATCAGCTTTCTTATTTGAAAAAGGTGTTATTTGGGAACAAGAAAAAGTTGTGCCTATGATTGCATTTGAAACTTCAGAGCGAAGAGTCCTACCTCCTATTCCTTGGCACATTGTAGCATGATGAATTGCAGGTAAGAAATTATTCAACCCTTTTCTTCCCGGGGCATGAACCCCTAGAAAATAACCGGCACCAGTAAAAACCATAGGTTCATTTAAGACCATCCAGTGTTTTACTCGATCGCCAAAACTAGTAGCACATAATTTTACATATTCTTCAAACCAAATTAGTATTTCTCTATTTGTCCATCCCCCTTTATCTTCTAATACCTGTGGTAAATCCCAATGGTATAAGGTAACCCATGGTGTAATTCCGCATTCAATGCAAAAGTCAATTACCCTGTTATAGAAACTTATTCCCTCCTTGTTTACATTACCAACTCCATTTGGCAACAATCTAGTCCATGATATTGAAAATCTGAAATTTTCAATATTCATAGCTTTCATCAGGAGAATATCCTTTTCATAATCAGCGTAAAATTCACAAGCATTTTGCCCATGGTGATTATTGTAAATATTTCCTTTTTTTAGTACGAAACGATCCCAAATAGATTCACCTTTTCCATGAAGATTATGCGCTCCTTCTATTTGGTAAGCTGCAGTAGAAACTCCCCAGACAAAATCTTTACCAAAATCAGCTGTATTTAGGTTGAATGTTTGAGGCTTGCTATTTTTTGACATCAATTAAATTCTTGAACCTACAATAGCCTCCTCTAAAACGCGATCAATAATATTTACGGTAATATCAGGATAATCAACTTCTATTTTTGAAGCCCCATCAACCCAGCTTTTTAGTTTATCAAAGTGTTTTAATTTCAAACTTTTAATCACTGGCACTCCCATTTCTTTTAGTGCTGCAGCATTACATTGTTGTTCATATTGTCCTTTCATGGGAATCACCATCAACTTTTTACGCATGTGTAATGCTTCTGCCGGAGTTTCGAAACCAGCACCACATAATACACCCGTACTATTGGCCATACTTTTTATAAAAGCATAATTATCTATAGGCCGTACAGCTATGTTGTGCCAATAATATTTAGTGGTGGTATGCTTAGAAAATACATGCCAATCTACATTCTTAATGTTCAGTAGCATATTTAGAATCTTAGCATCACTATAAGAAGGCAGGTAAACCGTATAATGGTTATTACTGCTTTGCGCTATATTTCGAACTTCCTGTCGTATAATTGGCGTATACATGTTGTCATCATATTCTTTAAAATGCAAACCATATTGTATACTCGTAGGCGCATAATTCTTAAGAATTGTTTTTCCTATTAAATCGTTCTTTTTTGGTTTAGGAGCTTTTGGAGCGATAACTGCTGCCTGATGACTTAAGCTAATACAATTAATATGTTTGAGTTTACAGGCCCATGCGGAAACAGGTTCAAAATCATTAATTACTAAATCATACTTTTCAACTGGAACGGCTTTTATCTCTTTTTGTAGTCTATTAGAATTAGTTTTTAAATAGGTACGCCACATATCTACTCCCCCTTTCTTACCAAATATAAAACTCCACCCCTTTAAATTATATTTTATGGGATGTGGCAGCCTAACATCTGCTTGAGTTCCACTAACTAACACATCTAATTCAATTTTTTTATGCTGTAGAATCGGTATTATATCTCTTGCCCTACTTAAATGTCCATTTCCGGTGCCTTGTATTGCATAAAGTACTTTCATAAATGTGTATATTATTTAGGTGCTCTGTAAACCGACATCTTTTCAAATTCGTCAATTAAACTTTTAAAAAGTTGACTTTGCTCTAATACTTCTACCGGATCAGTAATTTCAATATCCTTCGATTTGGTTTCGATATCTTCTTCATAATGGTATAGTTTCCATTTACCTTCATTGTATTCTAGGGCTGTTAAATTCTCAATCCAATCACCTGAGTTCAAATAAATTACACTTCCTTTATTAGTTTCTATTTGTTTTATTTCCGGTTGATGAATATGTCCACAGATTACGAAATCAAATTCATTATCAATAGCAATATCGGCAGCGACATTTTCAAAATCATTAATAAATTTGACAGCAGATTTTACTCCATTTTTAACTTTTTTGGACATGGAAACTGGTCCCTTCCCGATTTTCTTATATCCATAATTAATAGCTCGATTTAAAAGTATCAGCGAGTCATAACCCATGGCTCCAAGTTTTGCAATCCATTTGGAATGTTGCATGGTTACATCAAAAACATCACCATGAAAAAACCATGCTTTTTTTCCATGTATATCCAGTAAAAGTTTATTGGAAATACTAAACGAACCCATTTTAAAATCGACGAACTTTCGTAACATTTCATCATGATTTCCAGTAATATAATGTATCTGGACTCCTTTAGAAATCCATTCCATTAAAAGCTTAACAACCTTCATATGCGCCTTAGGCCAATAGCGTTTACTAAATTGCCAAATATCAATTATATCACCATTCAGTATTACTTGTTTAGGCTTTATTGATTTCATGTATTTCAAAAGTTCTTTAGCATGACAACCATAAGTTCCTAAGTGAACATCAGATATGACAACAATATCAACTGGTCTTTTTTTCATATAAAATTCTTACGATTGTGTTTGGGGATTTTTCTCAATTTTGATGAAGCTAAGGAACTCCGTAATTGAAAAATAATATAGTAATCTATTATGCTTGAAAAATATGCTACAACCTTTTCCATGACATCATATATTGTTATTATCAAAGTTTGAAATAAATTCGGATACGTTTGTAAAGGAAAATTTAAACTTAGGTTATAAAATAGTTTCCAAAAGTTTTTAGAAATCAAATACATCAAATTTGCACTTACTCATCAAACATAAATGAAGATATAATTTCAAGTATATTTCTGTAAAATTTTATTCTAAAATTGTTATTCTCGTAAATAACCAACAGTCTTAATAGTGTTTTACAATTTATTTGTTGAAATTTAGGGCACTCCAACATTGATAATGAAAATTAGAATCTTCCTCAAGTAATTTAAATACAATGATTTCAAATAAAAACCTGTTTGCAAGTACCATATTTGCCGTTTTTTTAATCTTTTTATCCAGTTGTAAAGACAGTGTTAAAGAGAAGAGTAATCAAAAAATGTCTGAGAAAGAAAACGAATATGCCAGAGGTGAAATGGTATGGGCAAGTGGAATGGAAATTTTCAATAATAAATGTGCTAGTTGTCACAATTTTGAAATGTCTGAAATCGGACCTAATTTAAGTGGAATTACATCAGAAGTAGATAAAGAATGGTTAAAAGCATTTATTAATAACCCGCAAGAAGTAATTGAAAGCGGTGACGAACGAGCTGTTGCTAAGTTTGAAACATACAAGTTATATATGCCTGCCTTTCCTGATATAAAAGGTGATGATCTCGAAAATTTATTGGGTTTTATTCATCATTTTTCAGAAGCAGAAAAGAAAAATAAAAGCAATAGACCAGGCGGATTAGTGAATCCGGTGCCGGAAAAAATTGAAACTTCTAACTTAAATTTAGTTTTAGAAGAATGGTTAACAATACCTGCGAGTGATGATAAAACTCCTTTAGCTCGTATTAACAAATTCGCATCATTAAAAACTTCATCTGAAGAACGTTTGTTTATATCTGATTTACGTGGAAAATTATATGAAATCGAAAATGATACAGTTCAGGTTTATATGGATCTATCTACAGAGCCAGATTTTTTCCATAGCCCTGGTTGGGCAAATGGTTTAGGTAGTTACGCATTTCATCCTGAATTTGAAACAAACGGACTTATCTATACAACACACACCGTGCCTGCAGATACAGCACCAGCCGATTTTCCAATGCCCGATGGCATAAAAACCAGATTGCAATGGGTTATTACGGAATGGAAAGCTAATGATTCTAAAGCTAAAATATTCTCTGGCACTAAACGAGAAGTCTTAAGAATAGAGATGTACGCAACCGCCCATGGAGTTCAAGAATTAACCTTTAATCCCTTTGCGAAAAAAGGTGATGCCGATTACGGTTTGTTTTATTTAGGTATTGGCGATGGCTCTCTAGCATTAGGTGGCCACCCAGAATATTGTGATAACGATGCTAATATCTGGTCTAGCATTATTAGAATTGATCCACTTGGCACCAACAGTAAAAATGGAAAATATGGTATTCCTAAAGACAATCCGTTTGTTAATAATCCACAGAAGGTAGGGGAAATATGGGCACGAGGATTTAGAAATCCACATCGGTTTGCATGGAATAAAAATAACCCTAGTCAAATGTTAGTATCAAATATTGGGCAGCATAGTGTAGAAGAAGTCAATTTGATTAAAAAAGGAGCAGACTACGGATGGCCAAATAGAGAAGGTACTTTTTTGTATGATGTAAATGCAAATACAGAATTAGTGTACCCACTACCAGAAAATGACACTACTAAATATATCAATCCAGTTATACAGTATGATCACGATGAGGGTAACGCAGTATGTGGAGGCTACATTTATTATGGTGATAAAATTCCGGAATTAAAAGGAAAATACATTTTTGGAGATATACCACGAGGAACTTTCTTTTATTCAAACACTGATGATATTGTAGACGGTAATCTTGCACCAGCATATAGATTAGGAATAGAAATTGACGGAAAAGTCACCAAAATGACTGATGTAGTTAATAATCAGAGAGTTGAAATACGATTCGGTCAAGATAATGCTGGTGAAATGTACATTTTTGCTAAAAGTAACGGTAAAGTTTATAAGGTAGTAGGTTGTAATAAAATGTAAGAATTTTAGTTATTGTAATATGATTTTTATCATACTACATACAATTAGAATTTTATAATTTAGACTAATCTTATAAAGAAATATCATGAAAAAAATAATCGTACCACTTGACTTTTCTGAGCAATCTGAAAATGCATTAAAAGTAGCAGCTCAATTAGCTAAAAAACATGATTCTGAAATTTTAGCAGTACATATGCTAGAATTGAATTATAATATGATTTCTTCTTCTGAAGGATTTCACCCAGAACAGACGGTTTTTCTAATTAAACTTGCGGAGAAACGTTTTTCTAAATTCCTAAATAAGGAATATCTGAAGGGTATTAAGGTTACTCCAATCATTAAACATTACAAAGTATTTAGTGAGATTAATACTATTGCCAAGGACTCTGATGCTGGCCTAATTGTTATGGGTTCACATGGGACTGATGGTTTAGAAGAGTTTTTTGTAGGATCTAATACAGAACGTGTTGTGCGTAATGCTGATATTCCAGTATTAGTAATTAAAGAATCTTTTGATAATTTTAAAGTAGACCGGTTTGTATTTGCTAGTAATTTTAATGTAGAAAAGTTAGGCGCGTTTAAAAAAGCGCAACAGTTTGCAAAGTTATTATCTGCAGAAATGAAATTAGTGTACATAAATACTCCTGGTGATAATTTTATGAGTACTGAAGATATTTATAAACGTATAAATACCTTTTTAGCTACTGCTAATTCATCTGACGAGGTTAAAGTATACAATGATTATACGGTTGAAAATGGCATTTTAAACTATAGTAAAAGTATCGCTGCAGACATTATAGCAATACCAACACATGGTAGAACCGGTCTTTCGCATTTCTTTATGGGTAGTATTGGTGAAGATGTTGCTAACCACTCTCCTATTCCTGTGGTTACTTTTAAGATATAGGCATAAAACAAACAAATTAGCTATTTCATAATTCGTGTTAATTGGAAGAACTTTTTATAGCTTTCAGGAATAGTCTCTATTTTTAAAAGCGAATTTTCTTCCATATAAGGGTAAATTTCATCGTATGTTTTTACAATGTACATACCAACGCGCTTGCTAATATGTTCACGTCTTAGTTCGCTCGGCGAGTCAAGGCCTGCAGCAGCAACTAATTCTAGAAAACTATGAATGGTTGCTGCTTGAAAGTTCTTGGCTCGTGGAGCTTTATCTTCAACCACTAGACCTTTTACTAATGATTTATTTTGCGTAGCTACACCAACAGGACAAGTATTGGTATTACATTGTAATGCTTGTATACAACCTATTGATAACATCATAGCCCTAGCGCTATTGCAACCATCAGCACCAAGTGCCAAAGCACGTGCCATATGAAAACCAGTAATAATTCTTCCTGCTACAATAACCTTTATATCCGAACGTAATCCAAAGCCAACTAAAGTATCATGAACGAAGATAAGTCCCTCTCTTAAGGGCATTCCCATAGTGTTAGAAAATTCAATAGGTGCTGCTCCCGTACCTCCTTCTCCACCATCTACAGTTATGAAATCTGGAGTAATTCCCGTAAAAATCATAGCTTCACAGAAATCCATAAACTCTTGTTTTCTACCAAGACAAAGCTTAAAACCTATAGGTTTCCCTTTGGATAAATCACGCAATTTTTTAATAAAATACATAAACTGTATTGGATCGGAAAAAGCTGAATGTGATGGTGGTGAATGCACAGCAATTCCAGGTTGTACGTGTCTTATTTTTGCTATCTCCTCAGTATTTTTTATAGCTGGCAATATACCTCCATGACCTGGCTTAGCTCCCTGAGAGAGTTTTATCTCAATCATTTTAACTTCTGGTCTAAGAGCATTCTGGGCAAAAGTTGCTTCGTTAAAAGTACCGTCATCATTTCTACAGCCAAAATAACCAGTTCCTATTTGCCATATTAAATCTCCACCGTATTTTAAGTGGTGATCACTAATACCTCCTTCACCTGTATTATGTGCAAAATTTCCCATTTTAGCTCCTTTGTTCAATGACATAATTGCATTGTTACTTAACGAACCAAAACTCATTGCGGAGATATTTAATAAACTAGAAGAATACGGCTGCTTACAATCTTTTCCACCAATTAAAAGGCGTGGAAAATCTCCAATTTCCTTAGGGTTTTGTTTAGCATACATTGAATGCTCCATCCATTCATAACCAGAATGATAAAGGTCTTTCTGAGTACCAAAAGGTTCCGTATCATTTTCACCTTTTGCTCTTCTATATATTAATGATCTTAGAATACGGTTTAATGGCCTTCCTTCAGTATCAGTTTCCACGAAATACTGCATTATTTCCGGTCGAATCGATTCCAATAAATATCTAAATCGTCCAAGTAATGGGAAGTTTCTACGTATCGTATGGCTTTTTTGTACAATGTCGAAAATCCCCATGATTACTAGGGGCCCAACCAATACGAAGAGCCACAAAATAGGCATCCAGACTAACGAAATAGCACCAATTGCAACAACTACAATTAAAGAAATAATTATAAATTTCTCACGAACTTTCATAGAAGGTTAATTTGCCGACAAAATTAACGAAAATTATTACGAATGTGATAAATTATTCATTTGTAAAACAAAGACTTTTTACAAAATATAAGAATGAGTTTAAGACAAGGTTTTATTCATAAAATCATACAATTCGTGCATCTGTGGCTTACCATTGTGCTTACCTGCTCTACCAAATAAATAAAGTGTAAACCACAATACAACCATAACCCCCATAAGTATTAATTGTAATGTAAAAGGCTTTTGCAAAGCAGCACTTGAATACGCCCAAATGGCCAGAATTATGAACAAGCACGCTACGCTAAAATGAAGAAACATAAAAAAGGTCCATAACACCGGATTAGGTCCGAATACGCCATAGATTTTACAACTAGTCTTACTAATCTCATCAATTTCTAAATGTAGTTGAGGCGACCAAAAATTATTTTGTTCCGGTTTAAATTTGATGAAAATATGTTCATCTAATCGTTTTACGTTCAGTGGGCAATTCTCAATATTTTCGAAAGAATGTAAAGCAACTTCTTTGGTCTTGGGTATTTCTAATTGAAACCTTGGTCTAAGAACGATATCATTAGAAAGCGGTTTCATTCTGCAGATAGCGTTACATCACTAGGGCAAGCCATACTATCAGAAGCAATTTCAATTACTGGTTTTGGAGAGATATACGGAATACCCATTCCTAAGCCTCTAATAATAAATAAGGCACCTATAAGCACAACAAAGACTGGGATTAATTTTTGCACCTTCATTCTTAACGTTCCTTTTAATAAACTACTAAAGTAAATAGCAGTAGTCATTAGCGGAATGGTGCCCATTCCGAACAAAATCATATAAAGACTACCTTCAGCGGCATTACCCATTGCCACAGCACCAAATAAAGCCATATAGACCAATCCACATGGCAGAAATCCATTTAGGAAACCAATAGTTAAGAAGGTATCAGGTGATTTTTTTTTCAATTCTTTACCAAGTCTATTTTTCACGTTCGAAATAGCTTTATAAAATGGTCTCGACAAACTAAATTTATTTAGGGTTTTGGTAGGAATAAAAACAATGACAATCATTAAAACACCAATCGCAATTGACAACTTTTGTTGCATTCCAAAAACGTATAGTCCTTTACCTAATAAGCCAAATAACAATCCGATTATCCCATAAGCCAACAATCGACCAAAATGATATAAGAATATTTGCAAAAATTTTTTATACTCATTTTCTCTATCCACCGGCAACATAAATGCAATTGGTCCGCACATGCCTACACAATGTAGACTGCCTACCAAGCCCATTATTAATGCCGACAACAACATACTAGTAGTTTATATTTTCTTTATGCAGAAACTCCTTATTATCATATTCCCATAAAATTTTTATGTTCCAACGACCATCCAACAAACTTTTGTCAGGTATGAGCATATGTGAATTAGATAAACTTATAGGTAAGTCAAAATCTAATCGCTTATTGGATGGCCTGTATAGGAACACATGACCTTTGATATTTTCATTTTTTTGACTTTTAGGAAAGTCTATATTCAATCCTGCATCAGAAATATTTATTTTTAATTCACTGGACAAATCTTTTGCATTTTGTTCCGCATCAATATCTTTTTGGTAACCCAACTCATCTTTATAATAGTCTTCAGTGACCAAATCATGTTCAGCTTTTACTTCGGTATTCATCCGTATTACAAAATACAGAATAAATGAAATGAATGCTACAAAGGCCAATACGATACCCGTTCCCCAATTTATTTTCATATCAGCTATTTATAACTTCTAGGTGCCAAAAACCTAGCCGTTGTAGTTTCTATTTGTTTATCACCACTAAAAACACCAATTTTTAAAGTAGTTTTATCTCCTTCCAAAGCTGCGTTGTTAACTTCAATAAATAAGGTTCCTTCCGCCATTTCTTGAGCAGGAACCACAAAGTTTTCATGCCTCACAAGTTCAATCTTACCTTTATGTGAAAGCAGTTTAAAACTGACATCCTCAACATCTTTAGTAGTTTTATTTACTAATTTAAAGGTATAAACATTACTAATTATATTACCTTCTTTGTGCTCATACAATTGCCCTGGTAATCGTAAAATATTTGCTTCAAGATCATTTCGTAAGAATAACATTCCTATTAAGATACCGGTAAGAATTACCAAAACAGCAGTATAACCTTTTAAGCGTGGAGTGAATTTGAACTTTTCTTTTTTAACAATCTCATCTTCACTAGCATATCTAATCAAACCTTTAGGCAAGTCTACTTTTTCCATTATAGCATCGCACTCATCTATACAAGCAGTACAGTTTACACACTCTAATTGCGTACCATTTCTAATATCGATACCAGTTGGGCAAACATTTACACATTGATTACAATCAATACAGTCACCATTACCCAATGCCGCTCTATCTTCATTTTTTCTAAATTTCTTTCTACCGTTTTCACCTTCACCGCGTTTGTGGTCATACGCAACTATTATTGACTTATTATCAAGTAATACCCCTTGCATTCTACCATAAGGACATGCGATAATACAAACCTGTTCGCGAAACCACGCAAAAATAAAGTAAAAAACTAAAGTGAAAATTAGCAACGAAACTAAAGTACTTACATGCTCTAAAGGACCATCTATTATATAATCCATTAAACGATCACTACCGATTAAATAGGCTAAAAAAACATTAGCAATTAAGAATGAAATAATAAAAAAGATTATCCATTTTATTACTCTTTTTCTAATTTTTTCAGCATTCCAAGGTTGACGATCTAACTTAATTTGTGCTCCTCGATCTCCATCTATCCAAAATTCAATTCTACGAAAAACCATTTCTAGAAATATGGTTTGTGGACACATCCATCCACAGAAAATACGTCCAAAAGCAACTGTAAAAAGCGCAATAAAAACTACGCCAATTATCATAGAGATTACAAATAAGTGAAAATCTTGTGGCCAAAAAGGAAAACCAAAAATATTGAATCGACGCTCAAGAACATTAAACATTAGAAACTGATTCCCATTTATTTTAATGAATGGTGCAGCTACTAAGAATAATAGTAATACATAACTAACGAGCTTACGGTACTGGTAAAACTTACCACTTGGTTTTTTTGGAAAAACCCATGCGCGTTTTCCGTCTTCACTTATTGTACCAATTGAGTCTCTAAAATTTTCTTGATCTTGTGCCATTACTTTATAAATACAGACGATTCAACAACCTCTAATCAAACTAAAAAAATCATTTCTGTCATCTCATAACTTACAAGAAGTACACTTAGATTCTTTTACTCTACGGTCTCCTCCCATTTATCACCCTCTGGTGCTTTAGGGTTAGCTGGAGTTTTACCATTTATTTCAGCGAGAATATAACTTGATACTTGTGCTCTTTCTACAGGCTTTAATATCTGTTTCCAAGCCACCATACCTTTACCATCTCTACCACCTTCAGATACTGTATTAAATACATTTTTAATACCACCTCCCAAAATCCAATACTCATCAGTAAGGTTTGGCCCGATGCCACCACCACCATCTGCCATATGACATGCCACGCAATTTGCTGTAAAAATAGCTTTACCAGCAGAAAGGTCTCCTGCATCTGTCAACAACTCAACTGTATTAGCATCTACTAAATCTTTAGCAGTTAGTTTATAAGCTTCAATTTCAGCTCGTGCTTCAGCTACTTCTTGTTCAAACTCTTCAGCCTGCGTATAATCATGAAATATATGGAACCTAACTAAGTAAACAACAGCAAAAACAATTGTTGCGTAAAACATATATACCCACCATGGTGGAAGTGTATTATCTAGTTCACGAATACCGTCGTAGTTATGGTCTAGCGTAATATCTCCTTCTTTTTCAATTGGTTTCGAGCCCAAAAGTCTATTATAAGTATTCTTTCCCCATGTCCATTCCCAATTAGACGATTTAGCTTCAAGATATCGCTTTTGAGCAGCTTCATCTAAGGTTCTAAACATCACCGATTCTATTGCTTGAACGATAATCTCAATGGCAACCAATATGAGTAATACCAATACGAAAAACCAAAGCAATATCGGGTATTCTATAAATGCTGGTTTATCACCAGAATCAATAAAATATTCTGTTATTCCGATTATTATAAAGAAAATAACGGGGACACGAATCCACCAAACTGAACTATTTTTCATGTGTACTTATTTACGGTCGGTTAATAGTGTTTTACTTAATTGATTAATCTTCTAAGGGTAATTCACTTACCTCTTTAATATGCGCTTTTGATGCTGTAAATACCCACCAAAAAAGGATAGCAAAAAAGATAAAGAAAATTAATAGTGATATCATTGGGTACGTTGCCACACCATCTATAGTTTCTAAATGTCCTTTAATAAATTTCAACATAACTTAATTATTTTGCTGCTGTTTCTGATGCATCTTTAATTTTAATATCTGTACCTAGACGTTGCAGGTAAGAAATCAATGCAACTATCTCACGATCTCTCATTTGCACAAATTCTTCGTTATTTTCTTTAGCATACGCCTTATCAGCTTCATAGCTCTTTGCAAAATCTGGATCTGTATAAAGATTCTTTTCAATCTTCGCTGCTTGCTCATCCATTGACTGCTTTGCATTCGCCACATCTTCTTCGGTATATGGAACACCTAAAGTTTGCATTGTTCTCATTTTTGTTTGAATATTACTTCGGTCATGTTCATTTCTAACCAACCATTGATACGCTGGCATTATCGAACCAGAAGATGTACTCTGTGGGTCATACATGTGATTTAGATGCCAATTATCGGAATACTTACCACCTACTCTAAGTAAATCTGGACCCGTTCTTTTACTACCCCAAAGGAATGGGTGATCGTATACAAATTCACCAGCTTTCGCATATTCACCGTAACGTTCTACCTCACTTCTAAACGGACGAACCATTTGTGAGTGACAGCCAACACAACCCTCTCTTATATAAAGGTCTCTTCCTTCTAATTCTAAAGGTGTGTATGGTTTAACACTAGTAATTGTAGGTATGTTTGATTTTACCATTATGGTAGGTACAATCTGAACGACACCCCCAATTAAAATTGCAACTGTTGCTAGTATTGTTAATTGAACTGGCTTGCGCTCTAACCAAGTGTGGAAAGTTTCTCCAGATGTTCTTCTTTTTGAAACTTTAGATAAAGCAGATGCTTCCACCAATTCATCTTCAACAGCCTCACCAGAGCGAATTGTTTGTATAACATTATACAACATTACAAATGCACCTAGTATATACATACTACCACCTATAGCACGCATCCAGTACATTGGCATAATTTCATTTACAGTCTCTAAAAAGTTACCGTATACCAATGTTCCGTCTGGGTTAAAATCTTTCCACATTAAGGCTTGCGTAAAGCCCGCAACGTACATAGGAAGTGTATATAAAATAATCCCTAAGGTTCCAATCCAGAAATGCGTATTAGCCAAACCTACGGAGTATAGTTTTGTTTTGGTCATTCTAGGAATTAACCAATAAATCATACCAAAAGTTAAGAACCCATTCCAAGCTAAAGCACCAACGTGTACGTGCGCAATAATCCAGTCACTAAAGTGTGCTATGGCATTTACATTTTTTAATGAAAGTAATGGGCCTTCAAAAGTTGCCATACCATAACCGGTAATTGCTACAACCATAAATTTTAAGGTCGGATCTGTACGAACTTTATCCCATGCTCCTCTCAGCGTTAATAGTCCGTTTATCATACCCCCCCAAGAAGGTGCAATTAACATTACTGAAAAAGCGACCCCTAAATTCTGAGCCCAATCGGGTAATGAAGAATATAATAAGTGGTGTGGACCAGCCCAGATATATATAAAAATTAAAGACCAAAAGTGAACTATAGAAAGACGATATGAATATACAGGTCTGTTCGCTGCCTTAGGAACAAAGTAATACATCAATCCTAAGAACGGAGTGGTTAAGAAAAATGCTACGGCATTATGTCCATACCACCATTGTACCAAGGCATCTTGTACACCAGCATATACCGAGTAACTTTTAAAAGCACTTACCGGGAGTTCTAAACTATTAAAAATATGCAACACAGCAATTGTAACAAACGTGGCTAAATAAAACCAAATTGCAACGTACATATGGCGTTGTCTTCTCTTTATAATTGTTCCAATTAAGTTCCAACCAAAAACTACCCAAATAACCGCAATCGCAATATCTATAGGCCATTCTAATTCTGCATATTCCTTGGAGGTTGAATACCCGAGTGGTAAAGTAATAGCTGCTGCAACAATGATTAATTGCCAACCCCAGAAATTGATTTTACTTAAAACGTCGTTAAACATTCTTGCCTTTAATAGGCGTTGCGTAGAATAATAAACACCAGCAAAAATTGCATTACCAACAAATGCAAAAATAACTGCATTGGTATGCAAGGGTCTTAGCCTACCGAAGCTTAACCACGAGATACCATCGGTAACATTCGGAAAAAGAAACATGAAAGCAAGCAATAAACCTACTGACATACCTACAATGCCCCAAAAAATAGTGGCGTAGAGGAAATTTCTTACGACTTTGTTATCATAATAAAACTGCTGTACTTCCATAATCAATATTAATGTTTAGTTGGATTTTTTAATTTCGGTCTTATTTTTTTGGGAAGGTGCTTTTACGACTTCGTCTTCAAAAAGCATTCTAACAGAAGGTGTATAAGAATCATCGTATTGCCCCTTACGCACTGCGTATAAAAAAGCAGCAAAAAAAACAAGAGCAACCACAATACTTATGGCTAACAATATATAAATAGCACTCATACCTACTTACCTGAATTATTTTGTAAAAATATATAGTGATGATTTCAATTAATATGACATATATCAGGTTTTGAATAATTATTCCAAAACTTCTTTAAATATATTAGAATAAAATGAATTTATAAAATTCATAACACTTACATTTTTAAATTATTAGAATTTAAATCACTCAGTTTTAACATTGTAAATAAAACCCACAAAATTAATTATTAGGCCTTTCTTGAATTCTGATAAATAGAAATTAATGCAGCAACAATAATCAAATTTTTTATAATATATTGACCTAATAATGTTGGTGCAAACGGACTATAAGTAAACGAAGCTTCATTTAAAATTAATAATGAAGTAAATGTACATGCCATATGGGCTAAGGTCACTACTATTGTTTGTTTGCGGTAAATATCTAGTAGTAAAAAAATTCCTATGCCTACTTCCAATAATGCCAAGAGTATTAAAGCTGTTTCTCGAGGAATGATTCCCATTGTTAAAATACCAATGGTATCTTTTGCAATTTCTTCTGCTGGACTAGCTTTATTAAAGAACTTTAGTCCCCCAAACCATAAGTATACGATTCCTATTGAAATCTGGAGTAATGAAATTTTCTTGAAATGAGAAATTAAGGAATTGGTGTTATCAGTAGGCATTTAACTTAAAAACTAATTTAGTATCTATTATTTACAAACCTAACTTTTTAAACTCTTAAGATGGCGATTTTAACAAAGAACTTATGGTTTTTATTCACTATTTTATTCTTTCTTTCAATTAATTAAAAGACTATTTTAAATCTTTATCTAAAAGGTTAGTCATTACCGTTGTGAATACCACAATACTAATAGAGCTTAAAGGCATTAGAATAGCTGCAATAACTGGCTCTAATTGTCCGGTAACGGCAAAATAAAGTCCCACAACATTATAAATTAGCGAAAGCACAAAGCTCCATTTAATTATTTTAATTCCCTTTCTAGCGACACTTACAAATTTTGGTAATTGCTGAAACTTAGATGCATCCAAAATACCATCACATGCAGGTGAAAAAACATTTACGTTCTCTGAGATAGCAATCCCTACTTCAGCTTGTGCGAGAGCACCAGCATCATTTAAACCATCGCCAACCATAAGAACCTTTTTTCCCTGGTCTTGTAACGACTTTATAAAATTCAATTTATTTTCTGGTTTCTGATTAAAATACAGTGGAGTTAATTTTGGTAATAATTGCTCTAAACGTTGTTTTTCTCCTTCATTATCACCTGAAAGAATTGCCAATTGCATTGATTCTGACAATCTCTCGAACACTTCAGAAATGCCTTTACGGTATTCGTTATGAAATACATATTTGCCTTTGTACATATCATTACTACTAACATGAACAGCGGTATTTAATATATCATTAGTGCTTTTATCACCAACAAAATCAGCAGATCCAGCTTTTATAAACTCCCCATCTAAACTACCTGCTACACCTTTACCCAAATGTTCTTCGTACTCATCTAGACTAACAATATTTTGTTCGGCCAAGAGATTATACAAGGACCTACTTAATGGATGGTTAGATGCACGCAAAGTGTTTTTTAGTAAAGCTTCCTCTTCCAGTGTTAATGGCATTCCCTCATAAGTCGCCGTACTTTTTTTTGATGTTGTAATCGTTCCTGTTTTATCGAAAATTGCGGTATTAATTTGTGCTAACTGCTCGATAGTTTGAGTGTTTTTGAGATACAATTTTTTACGTCCAAAAATCCGCAATAAATTACCTAAAGTAAAGGGGGCCGCTAATGCAATAGCACAAGGGCAAGCAATAATGAGCACAGCGGTAAAAACGTTCATTGCTTTACTTGGATCATAAAACAACCAAAAACCTGTAGCTACAAAAGCTATGGTTAAGACAGCAATGGTAAACCTTTTACCAATACTATCGGTTAGTGTTTGAAATTTACTGGTTTTATCATTCTGAAAAATCGAATTACTCCATAGTTGTGTTAAGTAACTCTGCGAAACGGACTTTAAAGCCTCCATTTCTATAGCACCTTGTAATTGTTTTCCTCCAGCAAAAATTTTATCGCCTGAAACTTTTTCAACTGGTTCAGATTCACCAGTGACAAAACTATAATCAATACGTGCTTTACCGTTGATTAAAATACCATCAACCGGAATTAATTCTTCATTACGTATTAATAAACGATTACCTTTTTTAATATCATGTACTTGTGTGCTTTCTTCTTTACCTTCTTTCGTTATTCTTGTAACCGCTATTGGAAAATACGATTTGTAATCACGTTCAAATGACAAGAATGAATAGGTTTTTTGCTGGAAGAATTTACCCAATAGGAGAAAAAAGACCAATCCCGTTAATGAATCAAAAAAACCACTGCCCCAATCAAAAATAATTTCCAAAGTACTTCTTAAAAATAGCACCGAAATACCTAATGCAATGGGAACATCTATATTCAAAATCTTACTTCGTAACCCTTTAAATGCCGAAATAAAATAATCTTTTCCGGCATAGAACACCACGGGTAAAGAAAAAGTAAACATTAGCCAACGAAATACATTTTGATATTGATTTAACCAAAATTCACCTCCAGAATTTTCACTAGAAGACAAATCAAAATAATCTGGAAATGAAAGAAACATCACATTACCAAAGGCAAAACCAGCTACGCCTAATTTATAAATTAGACTTCGATCTGTAGTTTTCTCCTCTTTATCAAAATCATTTAAAGAAATATAAGGCTCATAACCTATTCTTGCTAGCAAATTCACCAATTGCTTCAAGGAGAAATCCTTGCTATTAAATGTGATTCTTACTGTCTTTTTAGGGAAATCAACTTGAGCGGCATTTACATAGGGGTTCAATTTATTAAGATTCTCAAGCACCCAAATACAAGAACTACAATGAATATGTGGTACATAAAGATTAACTATTTGAATAGTACCATCATTAAATTCTGTAAGCTTTTCAACAATTTTTACGTTGTCTAAGAAATCATACTTTCCTTCAACCAAATTTGGTGTAGCACCTGCCGCTGCCTGTATATCGTAGAAATTACATAAATCGTTACTTGCAAAAATCTCATAAACGGTCTTACAACCATTGCAGCAAAATTCTTTTTCATCGAATTTTATACCAGAACTTCCGCAAGCGTCACCACAATGATAACATTTATTTTCAGCCATATTCACATTTACTTATACCCAGTACAAATTTCAATTAACATGCATAAAATTTACATGACATTTGTCAGTTTTTGAAATATCTTCGAATACTACCTTCGCCGTTGAATAAAAGTATATACATGGAAACGAGATGCGAGAGTTGTATAGTTAGACAATATAATTCATTAAGAGCACTTAGTAAAGATGAACTGAAAGAAGTATCTAATTCTAAGGTTTTGAAATCAGTTAAAAAAGGTGAATCTCTTTTTGAAGAAGGCGAAAAACTTGATGGCGTATATTGTGTTCGCGATGGAGTATCAAAACTCTCTAAACTTAGTGCCAATGGCAAAGAACATATTGTTAAATTAGCAAGTAATGGAGTTATAATGGGCCAACGCTCGGTAATTGCGGACGAAACAACACATTTACGCGCCGTAGCAATTAATGACATGACCGTTTGTTTTATTCCAAAAAACACCATAATTAATACTTTAAACACCAATCCAAATTTTGCAGTTGAAGTTTTACGTCATATGGCTCACGATTTAAAAGAAGCCGACAATGTAATCGTAAATATGTCTCAAAAAACGGTAAAGCAGCGTCTTGGAGAAGCCTTTTTATATCTTAAAAAGAGTTATGGTGAAGATAAAGATGGGTTTCTAACCCTCACCCTTTCTCGTGACGAATACGCTAATATCGTTGGCACCGCATCTGAATCTTGCATTCGAATTATTTCAGAATTTAAGAAAAAAGGACTTATTAAAACCGCTGGTAAGAAAATTGGTATATCAGATGAAAAAGGACTTTTAGATTTGATTGCCGGGTTTTAAATACATTTTTTATCTTAGCAACTACTCCTTTTCTTCTTCACAAAAATGAGTAGAACTTAGTACGATTTTCTTAAATTAGAATTTTATTAAATATGGTTGAATTAAGCCATGTTTTGTCTATTCATAGAAATTTACATGCAAACCATAATTAGGATGTCCTGTACTTTATAAGAACCAAATATTAAATGAAAATCTTCCTCAAGAATAAAGCCTATTTATTATTAATTTTACTTCTTAGCATTTCTTCAAAAGCATTTTGTCAATCGAGTTCTTCAGATTTAGGTACAACACTGCTTCTAAATCGATTAAAAAGCGAAATATTAGATTCTTCGCACTTGAAAAAGAATAGTTTAACTAACAAAGAATTACTAAAATTCTATAGAAATCGAACTACTGTAAAGCATCGTACAGATAATAAAATATTAGCTTCCATTTCTGATAAAGACTTAAAATATGCCAACGATGCATTGGAACATATTTTTGTAGGACAACCTGCATACCCAGCTCATTTCTGTGGTGATGATATCAATTGGAACTCGCGACCAGTACCAGACAAAGAATGGGTTTGGCAACTTAATAGAATGTACTTCTGGAATTCCATGAAGCGAGTTTATGCTCATACCAATGATGAACGATATGCTAAAGCATGGTGCGAACAAATAGTAGACTGGATTGAAAAAAATCCTAATGATAAAGAACATAATTACGCTTGGAGGTCTATTGAAGTAGGGATAAGAGGTAATAGTTGGTCTGGCCAATTCTATCAATTTTTACATTCCGAACATTTTACTCCAGAAGTTCTCGTCTCATTTATGAATAGCTGCTTTGATCATGCCGAATATTTAATGACAACATATAGTTCTGGAAGTAATTGGGCCTTAATGGAAGCTGAAGGATTAGCTACAATAGCATTTACTTTTCCCGAATTTAAACAAGCAGAAAAATGGAAAGCTGAAGCAATACGCAGATATAATATTGAAATAGACAAACAAGTGTATCCTGATGGACAGCAAAAGGAATTAGCAATGGGTTATCACATTGGTAGTATTCAATGGTTTTATCGAACTTTTGAATTGGCTATGTTAAATGGAGAAGAAAGCCTTTTTTCTGAATCCTATATAAAGAAGCTTGAAAAAATGAGTGAAATTCCAATGAAACTATGTTTGCCCGATGGTACAAACGCTCAATTTGGAGATTCTTGGGCTGGTGAACCAGGACAGTATTCACAACGGTTTAAGGAATGGTCCAAACTTTATAATCGAAACGATTTTTTATATTTATCCAGTAATGGAGAACAAGGAGAGGCACCAAAAAAAACTTCATTTGCTTTAGAAGATAGTGGCTTATATTCTATGCGGAGTGATTGGACAAATGAAGCCATTTGTCTTGTTTTAAAAAATGGTCCAGATGCCGGTTATCACACTCAGCCCGATAACGGCACATTTACACTTTATGCTGGTGGGCGTACCTTAATGCCCGATTCTGGCAGTTATATTTATAGCGGTGATCCGAAATGGCGCAAATGGTTTCGACAGACAAAAGTACACCAAACACTTACCTTAAACGGAGAAGACGCTGCGTATAAACCAAAACTTATAAAATGGAAGTCTAACGATAACTTGGACATTCTAGTGATTGAAAATTACAGCTACACAGGTTTAAAGCATCGTCGTTCCGTTATTTTTATTGATAAATCATATTTTATTATAGTTGATGAAGCCATTGGAAAAGCAATTGGCGATGTGGATATCCACTTTCAACTTGCACCAGGTGAAGCCATATACGACCATAAAAAATTATCGGTACAATCTAATTTCAAAGATGGATGGAACATTTTTGTCAGAACTAACCAACAAAGTAATCTAGACCTTATTGAAGAAGAAGGTTGGGTCTCATTTATATATACAAAAAAAGAACCTCGCCCTGCATTTAAGTATCATATAAAAAAGGTAAAAGAAAAGGTCATTAAATTTATAACAGTCGTTGCTCCCTACAAAAAGGAAATACCAAACATTAACGTTCAGTTAATTGAAAATAAGTTAGTCTCGAATAGTTTTAATTTATTAGTAAATGAGAATGGAGTTGAAAGCGTTATAAGCCTAGAGTAAAACTAAAATTAATTTTAATGATTTTGCATTCTTATAGAAGGTATCCACTACAATACCATAGACGTAATAACAAGGATTAAATAATTTTTTAAATTATATTGGAATAATCATTCCAATATAATTTATATTTGCATTGTGAATAAAAAAGATATCATTCTAAAGTCAGCTTTAGAACTTCTTACCGAAAAAGGAGTGCATAATACACCAATGTCTGCTATTGCAAAAGCAGCAGGTACAGGTATGGGCACTATTTATAATTATTTTCCAAATAAGGAAGTTCTAATTAATGAAATATACGTTGCTATAAAAAAACAAGAAGAAAAACTCTATAGTAATTATTCAAATGAGAATCCGATAAAAACTCAATTTGAAAGCTACTATACAATTACATGTGAATTTTTTATCGACAACCCTCTGTATTTCAACTTTATGGAGCAAATGAAAGCATCGCCAATAATATCTGAAACTAGTCGTGAAGTAGGTATAGAAGCTGTCGATGCAGTCTTCCAATTAATTAAAAAAGGAAAAGAAGAACGAATTTTTAAGAATGTAGAATCGCACGAAATAATGCAATTCTTAGGAGGTTCAGTTATATCGTATGTTAGTTGGTATTTAAATAAAGATCACAAAACACAAACAACATTATCAAACCAATTACAAATGGTTTGGGACGCAATTAAAGAATAAAATTTTTATTAATATTTTGGAATGAATGTTCAATCCAAATCAAATAACACAATTATGAATAAAAACATATTAATTACTGGTACTTCTACCGGAGTAGGTTTAGAAAGTGCAATTTTATTTGCAAAAAATGGCTTCAAAGTGTATGCTACAATGAGGAACTTAGCAAAAGCTACCGCTTTAGAGGAACGAATTGCAAAAGATAATTTAGACATACAAATATTACAACTCGATGTTTCTAATACTGATTCAATCGAGAATGCAGTAAATCATATACTAAAAGAGGATGGTAGAATAGATATTTTATTAAATAATGCTGGGGCTGGTTTCGCAAAAACCTTAGAACAATCATCGCAAACAGAAATTGATTGGGTCACCGACGTAAATTATACCGGTGTTGTACGAACAACTAAAGCTGTACTACCTTCAATGCGTGAAAACAGAGCTGGTCATATTATTAATATAACATCAGTTGGTGGACTTGTTGGACAACCATTTAATGAACTTTATTGCGGTGCTAAGTTTGCTGTTGAAGGATTCACTGAGGCGCTTGCGACTTATGTTTCAGCTCCTTTCAATATTAACTTCTCATTAGTAGAACCGGGTGGTATAGCCACTGAATTCATGAATAATGCTGTGTTAAAAACAATCAACGGCAAAGGTGAAATGGCAACTGGAGAATATGCTCCAATTTTCAATAAATACATCAACGGTGCCCAGAATCGCTCCGAGGGTGAAGGCCCAACTATTTATCAAACAGGTGCTGAAGTTGCAGCTGTTGTTTTAGAAATAGCAATATCTAAGAACCCTCCGTTACGAGTGCGCACATCTGAATGGGCTGAAAATTTATGTGCCCTAAAAACCAATGCTGACCCAGACGGAAAAAAATTGGTTAGTGAGGTAATAGAATATTTTCTGTAACCAATCGGATTTAAAATTTTATGAAAAGTTTCTGGAAACAATTGCCTTGTCCTTATTGAAAGTCGTTTAAAAACATTTTTGATAATTAAAAATAAAGTCAATTTCAATTTCTATAAACTGACATTTGTCATAGAATTAGTAAAGGGCAGGCAATACATTTACAAGGTGGTTTTGAAAAGAGTTATCAATGAAAAATGTATTGCTGCCTACTGATTTTTCTGAAAACGCCTTAAATGCGGCGAAATATGCAACACAACTTTTTGACAATGAGGAATGCAAATTTTATTTCTTAAATGCATATACACCTTCAATAGTACACAGTCGATTTTTAGCGGAAACAAAAGGTAAAACGCTGGTTTCCGAAAATGAAAGTAAATTATCCAAGCAGGGCTTACAAAAAGCTCTTAAACAAATAAAAAAACTAAATTCTAATAAACTTCATAATTATGAAGCCATTTCTTCTTTTGACTTCTTAACTCAAAAAATTATAGAGACGGTTGAATCGGAGAAAATAGATATTATAGTTTCTGGAACAAAAGGTGCATCAGGATATAAAGAAGTTTTTCTAGGCACGAATACCGTACGCATGATTAAAACGGTAAAAAATATACCAATTATTGCGGTTCCAGAAGTGCATGAGTTTCAAAAATTGAAGCATATTGCTTTTCCAACGGATTTCAAACACCATTTTAGCGCAGAAATATTACAACCTTTATTGAGTTTAGCGAAGAAATTTAATTCTGAAATTCACATTTTACATATAAACGAATCCAATAAATCGGATAGATTTCAGGAGTCCAACAAATTCACACTTATGGAATATATGGCACCCGTTAAACATCAAGTGCACTTTGTACCTCATTATTCCGCTAAGACAAACGTAATCGCTAACTTTTTAAACGAATTAAATATTAACATGCTGACTTTGGTATATAATGAACGGAACTTTTTGGACCAATTAATGCGTGAACCTGTTGTTACCAATATTGCATATCATTGTAAAATACCATTACTAGTTCTTCCGAATTAGATTGTATTTTCAGTAATTTGGCTAAATGCAAAACCCACTAGTAAGCATTTTAATGCCCGTTAAGAATACCGAGATTTTTTTAGAAGATTGTCTTCTTTCTATAGTGAATCAAACGTACAATAATTGGCAACTACTAGCGGTAAATGACCATTCTACGGACTCTAGTAAAATAATACTTCAGAAATTTGCTGCTAAAGATTCAAGAATTCAGGTCTTTGAGAATGATGAAAACGGAATTATTACTGCTTTGCGAAAGGCATATTCTAAAAGCAATGGCGAACTAATTACCCGTATGGATTCGGATGATTTAATGACTACGGACAAATTAAGAGTGATGGTTGATTCACTTTTAATAAATGGTAAAAGGCATGTAGCACTGGCGCAAGTAAAATATTTTTCGGCTTCTGGTATAAGTGATGGCTATGCACGTTATGAAAAATGGTTAAACTCCTTAACAGCAATCGGTAAAAACTATACAGAAATCTATAAAGAATGTGTTATCCCCTCCCCTTGTTGGATGGTTTTTAAAGAGGATTTTGACTTATGCAAAGCGTTTGCTCCAGATACCTATCCAGAAGATTATGACCTAGCCTTTCGATTTTATGAGAATAATATAAAATGCATTCCAAGTCAACAAATACTGCATCATTGGCGTGATTATGATTATCGAACTTCGCGAACTAGTGCACATTATGCCCAAAATTATTTCCTAGACATTAAACTTCATTATTTCTTAAAGTTGGAATATGAAAAAAACATACCATTGGCCATTTGGGGTGCTGGCAATAAAGGCAAAACAATAGCCAAGAAATTAAAAGAGTTAGGTATACAATTTAACTGGTACTGCGACAATCCAAAGAAGATAGGTAAAGTGATATATGGTACAACTATGCACCATTTCTCAAAATTGAGTGAAATAAATAATTGGCAGTGTATAATAACCGTTGCTAATCCTCATGAACAAAAAACAATACATAACTATTTTATAGGATTAGAGAAATTACCTATGGTTGATTATTTCTTCTTTTGTTAGTGTTTACTGTAATGAATAAAAAATCTCGAACTTCCTTGGCTTTGTCTTGATGGCACTCAACCAATTTAGCTATATTTGCGTAATCAAAATAGGCAATGCAGTTTAAACATCCAGAATTACTTTGGGCCCTACTTTTACTACTGATTCCTATTTTTATTCATCTATTTCAACTCCGTAGATTTAAAAAAACACCTTTTACCAATGTAGCATTGCTTCAAAAAGTAGTTTCTAAATCTCGCCGTAGTAGTACCGTAAAGAAATGGCTACTCCTTTTTACGAGAATGATGCTATTAGCAGGTATGGTAATAGCTTTTGCACAACCTTTTTTTGCTAAAAAAAATGCCCTAAAAAGCAAAGAAACCACAATTTACATAGATAATTCTTTTAGTATGCAAGCCAAAGCTGGCAGTGCTACTTTGCTTCAGAATGCAGTGCAAGAATTAATTCAAAATATACCTAAGAACAGTCATTTCAATTTATTTACGAATACTAAAGAATTTAGAAATAGTACTATTGATGAAATTCAAAACGAACTATTAAGTCTAGACTATTGTGCAAAACAATTATCTCTTAGAGAAATTCAATTAAAAGGTGAAACTTTCTTTAGCACTGAAAATGATACTCAAAAGGAGTTTATTTATATTTCTGATTTTCAAAATCGATTAGCCCCTATTCTATCTGATTCTGTAGCAAAAACTGAAAACCATTTTGTACAAGTATTACCAGATATAGCCTCCAATATTGCAATAGACTCCGTTTATATAAGTAAAGAAAATGCACAAGGAACTGAAGTTGAAGTATTAATTTCGGGCAACTCTGAAAGTAATAGCATTCCTATATCCTTATATAACGATGAGCAATTAATAGCAAAAACAGCAGTTGAAATTGATACTAATGGTGCAGGAAAAGTAAACTTTTCAATACCACATAATGAGGTTTTAAATGGCAGACTGTATATAACTGATAATGGCTTAGCTTATGATAACACACTATATTTTAACATTAATAAAAGAGAAAAAATAAAGGTATTAGCGATTAATGCCACCTCCGCAGATGACAACTTTTTACAACGAATTTTCAGTAAAGAAGAATTTGATTTTAATTCTAATACGACTAAAACTTTAAATTTTAGTGAGATAGAATCTCAGAATCTAATTGTATTAAACGAATTAAAGAATATTAATACGGCATTACAAACGAGTCTTAAATCATTTAAATCTAATGGTGGTAGTATATTAATAATTCCTGCCAATGATATTGAAATTGAGGCTTACAATCAATTTTTAGTAGGACTATCCAACACTACAATCTTACAACCGATTACTAATGAAATTAAAATAACCGATATCAATTTATCGGATCCACTATTCAAAAATGTATTCGAGAAAAAGGTTGCTAATTTTCAATATCCAATGGTTAAGAAGTATAATAGAATAAAGACTTCTGTACCAGCGATATTATCGTTTCAAGATAAAAGTCCCTTTTTCATTGGCTCTCGAGGCACCTATTTATTTACAGCGGCGCTTTCAAGTGAAAATTCAAATTTCAAAAATTCCCCATTGATTGTTCCTACGCTATATAATGTCGGTTTAAAAAGTTTAGAATCCTCGCAACTCTATGCAATAATAGGCAACGCAAATTCTGTAGACCTAGCTATTACACTGGCCAAAGATGATATTTTAAGAATGAAAAAAGATGCATATGAATTTATTCCTCAGCAGCAATCTTTTAATAATAAGGTTAGCCTTAAGTTTATTGAAAACCCTATAGAGGCCGGTATTTATTCGATATCAGATAATCAGAAAATATATCAGAATTTAAGTTTTAATTACCCAAGAGATGAAAGTGACCTTACATATGCTAACCTCTCTGGTATTAAGGAAACTAACAAATCAAGCTCAATAAGTAATTTATTTGATACTTTACAAAAAGACAGTAGCATCACCGAGCTTTGGAAATGGTTTGTTATTTTAGCTCTGTTATTTTTATTATTTGAGATTTTTATTCAAAAATTCTTTCGATGAATATACTTTTAAAATCAGCCAAAATTATTGATGCGGGTAACAAAAACCTGCATTTGAAGAAAAAGGATATTTGGATTAAGAATGGTAAGATTGAAAAGATTGCCGATAAGGTTGTGCCTAATGCACAAACGAAAGTCATTGAAAATAAAAATTTACATGTTTCAGCAGGCTGGTTAGATACTGGTGTAAGTTTTGGCGAACCTGGTTATGAAGACCGAGAAACTATAGAAAACGGACTTTTAACCGCAGCCAAAAGCGGATTTACAGATATTGTTTTAAATCCGGATACGTATCCTGTACCAGATAGCAGCTCTGATATTATTTTTTTAAAAAATGCTGCAAAAGATAGTGCAACTTCATTGCATCCTTTGGGCGCATTAACTGTAAAATCTGAAAATATAGATTTAGCTGAGCTCTTTGATATGAAGAAATCTGGCGCTGTTGGCTTTTACGATTATAAGAAACCTATTCGTAATTCTAACCTATTAAAAATAGCATTACAATATGCTCAAAATTTCGATGGATTAGTTTTTTCATATCCTCTAGATAACAACATTGCGGGTAAAGGTATTGTAAACGAGGGGCCGGTTTCTACCAAATTAGGATTAAAAGGAATGCCAGCAATGGCAGAAGAATTACAAATAGCAAGAGATTTATTCGTTTTGCAATATACTGGCGGAAAACTTCACATACCTACAATTTCTACAGCTAATTCTGTAAAGTTAATTGCAGAGGCCAAGAAGAAAAAATTAAATGTAACCTGCAGCGTAGCCATACACAATCTTGTTTTTACAGATGACAAGCTCGAATCTTTTGATAGCAAATACAAAGTAAGACCACCATTACGTGAAAAAGCAGACATAAAGGCCTTAATAAGTGGTTTAAAGACAGGCACAATAGATTATGTAACAACAGACCACAGGCCCATTAATATAGAATATAAAGAACTAGAGTTCGATAATGCATCCTATGGGACTATTGGTCTAGAAAGTGCTTTTGGTATATTAAACAAACTCTTTGACACAGAAATGGCTGCTGCATTATTAACCAAAGGAAGAAACCGTTTTAATATACAGGAAGTAGAAATAAAAGAAGGTGCCGATGCTTGTTTAACATTTTTTGACCCAACAAATACCTCTCAATTTAATCTAGCGAATATTTATTCTAGGTCTAAGAATAGTATGTTTATTGACGAAGAATTAAAAGGTAAAGTTATCGGCATAGTTACGAAGAACCATTTCCAAATAAATTAAATTATCAATTTGATTAATGTAGTATGATGGAAGAAGAGATTGAAGGAAAAACAACTGCAGTTATAGCTTATTTTACTCTACTTGGCTCCCTTATAGCAATGAGTATGAATTGGGAACCAAAGCACGATTTTGCTCGATTTCATATTCGACAAGCCTTTGGTCTTCACCTTGTTTTCTTAGGATTTGCTCTTTTTCTAAGTCAATGGTTTAATGAATATGCTTGGTATGGTTTATACATATTCTATTTAGTTTTATGGTTTTATGGTTTCTTAGGAGCTTTAAATAACAAAAAACAAGCTGTACCTATTTTAGGACCATATTTTCAAAAATGGTTTACTTTTATTAGCTAATACAAACTACCCCGAATGCAACCCAAAGAATTATCTCTAAAACATCTTATTCGTCCGTCGAAAGAAATTAATGAAAAAACCCCTTTGCTTATTATGTTACATGGTTATGGTAGCAATGAGGAAGACCTATTTTCATTTGCAGAAGAATTACCGGATAATATTTTTATCATTTCTGCTCGCGCGCCCTACCCTCTTGAGCCTTACGGCTATGCATGGTATGCAATACACTTTGATAATTTAAATGGAAAATGGAGCGATGATGACCAAGCGATAGAATCGCGTGAAAAAATAGGAGATTTTATTGATGAGGCTTGCACTGCTTATGGTTTAAATTCCAATAATGTTACACTCTTAGGGTTCAGTCAAGGTACAATATTAAGTTATGCTGTAGCTTTATCTTATCCTGAGAAGGTAAAAAATGTAATTGGTTTAAGTGGATATATAAATGTTGATATTCTAGCCGATGGTTACGCGGAAAAAGACCATTCACAACTAAGGGTTTATGCTTCACATGGACAGGTCGACCAAGTAATTCCACCCGAGTGGGCTCAACGAATTCCCGACTTCTTAAAGAATTTACAAATTGAACATGTTTATGAAGAATTTCCTGTAGGTCACGGTGTTGCACCTCAGAATTTCTATTCGTTTAAAAAGTGGCTGTTAGAAAAAATTTAGTTACTACGCGTATACAACAAATGGTCAACTAAAGTAAAGTCAACTCCTAAATCATCTTTTAGTTCATACTTTACTATAAGTTCACCCCAGTATTTTCCATCTGAAAAATCACAGACAATCCATTTATGATTTAGAATTTTGATTTTATTTATCTTAAAATCACTTTCCATACCCTCATAGGGTATCAAAGGGTTATCACCCTTTTTTTCATTTGTTTCTAATAATTTATCGGCAATGTATCTTGCTGGATCTTCAATGTTTAAATGGTCATAATATGCAAGAGCATCGTCATTATTCTCTAAGGAGAAATATTGCATGTCCAAAACCTTTAAATGAAGGTTTTGAATTGAATCTTGCAGGCTTACATTTTCTTCTTGTAATCGAACAATTTTGGCTTCTCCAAACGTTTGCATGTTTTTATTACTAACCACTAAGTACAAACAAATTAAAGCAGCAAAAACAAACAGGTAAAGGAATAAGCTCTTTTTCATAATTATCTTATTTAATATTTAAACGTTCTCTGTAGCTAATAAACGGCAGAGTGAAGTATATATTTTTGAGATTAAACATTTATTGTAAGTCCGTCGAAAGCCAAATGAACATTTTTGGGCAACTCTTTTTCAACGGTCTCATGAAATCCCAGCATATGACTAATATGTGTAAAATAGGCGACGTCTGGTTCTACTTTTTCAACAAACTCTAAAGCTTCTTCTAAATTAAGATGTGAATGATGCGGCTCTATACGTAAAGCATTTACTACTAACACTTTCGATCCTTTTATTTTTTCCAATTCCACTTCATCAATACGCTTAATATCGGTTAGATAAGTAAAACCGTCAACCTTAAACCCAAACACGCGCAATCTATTGTGCCAAGCTTCTATTACTGATATTTTCTTACCCTTAAGGTTTAAAATACTATCCGACTCAATTCGGTTTACTTGTACCGCTGGCGCACCAGGGTATCGATTTTCATCGGCAAAAATATAATCGAAACGTTTTTTCAATGAATTAATCACTTCTTGGTTAGCATATACTGGAATATCACCCTGCTTAAAAAAATACGGTCGAATATCATCTAAACCGGCAGTATGATCAGAATGTTCATGCGTGAATAGAATACCATCCAAGTTTTGCACATTGTGGCGAAGCATCTGTTGTCTAAAATCTGGGCCACAATCTATTACATAATTATAATCATCCCATGATAGTAATACCGACGAACGCAATCGTTTGTCTTTTAAATCGTTACTAAAACATACGGGGTCCTTACTACCAATCATAGGGATTCCATGAGAGGTTCCAGTACCAAGAAAAGTGATTTTTAGGCTATCTTTCATTAATTTCAAATTTATAACATATTTACCTAAAATATTTTTTGAACTTCTTAACTTTGTAAAACACAAAATATAGCTAATGGCCACAGTGCGTAAAAGAGATACAGCGTTTGAAAACATACCATCAATCAAAGCGAAAACCCTTCGCATAAATCTCAACCCTGATATATACGGAACTTTTGCCGAAATTGGTGCTGGCCAAGAAACAGCTAGACATTTCTTTAGATCTGGTGGTGCATCTGGTACAATTGCTAAAGCAATGAGTGCATATGATAAAGATTTTAGCGATGCTATTTACGGTATAGAAAAAGATGGGCGTTATGTGAGTCAACCACGTTTAAAGCGCATGTTGTCTCATGAAATGAATTTAATGGAAGAACGAATCACGAGGGATAAACACCCAGAAAGATTATTCTTTTCATATGCAAATACCGTTGCAACAATTGATTTTTCGAAACGATATAAGGGCCATGGTTGGCAAGGAATTCGATTTCAATTAGATCCTGATCAAAAAGAATTTGATGAAATAATCATGCACGTGCGTTTTAAACAAAATGAAGCAAGATTACAGCAAGAAACCCTCGGAATACTTGGCGTTAACCTTATTTACGGTGCATTTTACAAGCATCATAAGCCTGTTAAATTAATAAAATATCTATATGACCATATTGATAAAGATACAGTTGAAATTGATATGGTTAATTTTTCTGGTCCTAATTTCAAAAATGTAGACAATAGATTAATCAGTTTACAATTGATAAGAAACGATATGACCGATGCGGTTATGTTTGGCCCTGATGGTAACAATCTATTACCTGCATCTGTTCTATACAAAAAGAATATTCTTGCCTTACGCGGGAGTTTTAGACCTGTAACTAAGGTTAATGAGGATATGTTGAATAAATCGTACGACATATTTGTTAGGAACCAAACTGTAGATGTAGACAATAGTATAGTAATTTTTGAAATTACTTTATCGAATTTGAAAGCTTCGGGAGAAATTGACGAACGTGACTTTTTTGATAGAGCTGAATTGCTTTGTTCTCTAGGGCATACGGTAATGATATCAAAATTTCAGGAGTATTATAAACTTGTAGAATACTTTAATAATTACACTAAAAAGCATATTGGCCTCACAATGGGTGTCAATAATTTGGTCGATATATTTGATGAAAAATACTATCGCGACTTAAGCGGTGGTATATTAGAGGCTTTTGGTAAACTCTTTTTCAAAGATTTACAGGTGTACTTATATCCAATGAAAAATGCTGAAACTGGTCAAATTATGACCAGTAATAATGTAAAGGTTCACCCGAGAATGAAAGAGCTTTATAAGTTCTTTAAGTACAATGGTAAAGTGATGGATATTATTGATTATGATCCAGAAATTATGCATATTTTCTCAAGAGATGTTCTCAAGAAAATAATCAACAATGAAGAAGGTTGGGAAGACATGTTACCAGAAGGTATTCCTGAAGTCATTAAAGAAAAACAGCTTTTTACCAAACAATTAAAATCTGATAAAAAAGTAAAAACGAAAAAGTAGTTATACTACTTTTTCGTTTTAGTTTTCTTCTAAAATTTGGGCAGCATGGTCTTTGGCTTTTACTTTATCAATTACTTTTGCTACAACACCGTTTTCATCAATTACAAAGGTTTTTCTATGAATACCATCGTAAATTCTACCCATGAATTTCTTTTCACCCCAAACACCGAAAATATTAAGTAAGGTATGGTCTTCATCAGCCAATAATGGATATGGGAAACTATATTTATCTCTAAAATTAGATTGTCTTTTCTGAGAATCAGCGCTAACACCTAATATAGAGTAACCTGCATCTAATAGTAATTTATAATTATCTCTTAGATTACAAGCTTCTACTGTACACGTTGGAGTATTTGCTTTTGGATAGAAAAAAACAATTAATTTTTTTCCTTTATAATCTGCAAATTTAACTGTGTTTCCATCTTGATCCACACTTGTAAAATCTGCTACCTTATCTCCTACTTTCAAAGTATTCATAGTCTATTTTTAATTAATTTCGTAAAACCCGATACGAAACTAATCAAAAATGACTAAAGCCGAAAAAGTAAATTTTACAATACAAAAATTACAAGAATTATATCCTGAAATTCCAGTTCCACTTGATCATAAAGACCCTTATACCCTATTAATTGCGGTACTAATGTCTGCACAAAGTACAGATGTACGCGTAAATAAAATAACTCCATTATTATTTGAAAGAGCTGATAATCCGTATGATATGGTAAAATTATCGGTAGAAGAAATTCGTGAAATAATAAAACCTGTAGGCTTATCGCCTATGAAATCTAAAGGTATCTATGGCTTATCTAAAATGCTAATTGAAAAATATAATGGTATAGTTCCAAAAGAAATTGAACTTTTAGAAGAGTTTCCGGCCGTAGGCCATAAAACTGCTAGTGTCGTGGTTTCACAAGCATTTGGCATTCCAGCTTTTCCTGTAGACACGCACATTCATAGATTAATGTATCGTTGGGGTTTTACAAATGGAAAAAATGTAGTGCAAACAGAAAAGGATGCTAAAAGACTATTTCCTAGAGAACTATGGAATGATTTACATTTACAAATTATATGGTATGGTAGAGATTATTCACCTGCTAGAGGTTGGAACTTAGAAAAGGATATTATTACAAAAACAATTGGCAGAAAAACTGTTTTAGATAAGTATTATAAAACAAAAAAGACCTAAAAGGTCTTTTTGAAAATTATGTTCAGAATAAAAACTTTAAAACAGTTTTTTAATTTAAGCTTCCTTCAAATGAGAATTCCGCATGCTTAATAATATGCAAAGATTTAGAAAAGTTCATCAGAAACTGAATAGTTTCCGGTGCAGCCTTGGTTAACCCTCGTCTTTTTGGATATTCTGAGTAAATTTTTTCCATATCGATTATATCTAGTTATGTATTAATAACGACACCGATATGGAAATATTGTTTATTATGTAATTTTGTAAATTCTAATTAGTCAAAACTATATTGTGCTTGTCAATGATTTTACGAAGGTTTATAAGTGCATAGCGCATTCTACCAAGTGCAGTATTTATGCTAACTCCAGTATTTTCAGAGATTTCTTTAAAACTCATATCTTTATAGATACGCATTAAAAGTACTTCTCTTTGATCGTCTGGTAATTCATCAATTAAATATCTTAAATCAGTATTTATTTGATCTTTTATTATTTGCTTTTCGGCATTTAACTTGTCATCACCAATTACCGAGAATATGTTGAAATCATCACTGCCTTCAAACATTGGCATTCTCTTGTTTTTTCTAAAGTGATCGATAATTAAGTTATGAGCAATTCTCATAACCCATGGTAAAAATTTACCTTCTTCACTATAAGTACCTTTTTTTAAGGTTTTTATTACTTTGATAAAAGTATCTTGAAAAATATCTTCGGTAATATCTCTATCTAAAACCTTTGAGTAAATAAAGCTTGAGATACGTTGGTTGTGTCTGTTAATTAATACTTCAAGTGATTTTTCATCTCCTGAGATATAATCTCTTACTAGTACTGAGTCTTCAATTTGCAAGTTCATACAGATTGTATTTTTGGTTAAGATTAGAGCTTTCGACTGAGAAAGCTTTTTTTTAAGTTATTAGTTTAATTATTGAAACAATTTTTATTATTATGAATCGTTTCATTTCTTAATTATGACCTAAAACTAGATAAAAGGGGGTGTCTGGAAAAAACATTGTTGTAAAACGACCACTTTTTGATGTGAAACGCTAGTTTTACAATTATCAGGCATATTTCAACGGAATTTTGAAGCACCATTTTGTCAGAAAATACAACAGAACATCTCGTTAAATAAGTGGTTCTGAACCAATAGAAGTAATACGACCCAATAGTCAACATTAGCTTAAGTCCTATATAGCCGAAAACCTTTAGACAAAAAAAATCCTCAAACTTATAATAAAGCCTGAGGATTCTAACCTATATAAAATCGTTTCTAGTTCAAATTGCTTTCAAACTTGTGACCGTCAACTTCGGTAATGTTTAGAGATTTTGAGTAGTTCAGCAGAAATTGAATGGTCTCTGGTTTCGCTTCTACTACTTTATTTCTTTTCCTTTTGTTCGAGTATAATTTTTTCATATCGCTTTTGTCTTGTTATATAAGGATAACGAAGCAAGAGGCAATATAATAATTCTAATCGACCTGATGTAGATTAATTCGTCAAAACTATATCATGCTCCTCAATAATTTTTCTGAGGTTAATAAGAGCATAGCGCATTCTACCTAAAGCAGTATTAATACTAACACCTGTATTCTCCGATATCTCTTTGAAACTCATATCTTTAAATATCCGCATATTCAATACTTCTTGTTGGTCTTCTGGCAATTCATCAATTAAAACTCCTAAATCAAGATTAATCTGATCTTTTATCAATTGTCCTTCAGCATTCAGGCGTTCATCGCTAATGATAGAGAATACATCAAAATTGCTAGTTCCTTCAAAGTAAGGCATTCTACTACTTTTTCTAAAGTAATCGATAATAAGGTTATGCGCAATACGCATTACCCAAGGTAAAAATTTACCTTCTTCATTATACGTACCTCTTTTAAGGGTACGAATTACTTTTATGAAAGTGTCTTGAAAAATATCTTCTGTAATCTCTCTATCACCAACCTTTGAATAAATAAAACTACTAAGTCTTTGGTTATGACGATTAATTAAAGTATTCAAAGCACGCTCGTTGCCTTGAGAATAAAGTCTAATAAGTTCGGAATCGTTAAATAAGTGTGTATCCATTGCAATTACTTTTTCAGGGTTAAAACTAGAATAATCAGTTACCATTGATGCTTCAATGGTCGTTTAGGTTGATCTCTACGTTTTAAAAAAGTAATTTTATGCTATAGGCACTATTTGTGTGAGTGAAAGCCAAAGATAGAAAAAATAATATAGTATTAACAAATTTAACAAGTAGTAAGTTACAATTATATTCGTGTTTGCCTATGTTCGCTATTGATTGACACATATTGTATCTTTGCGACCACATTCACGCTAATGACTGCAATTAAAGACATAGACCCCAAAAAAAACATCATAATTAAAGGTGCAAAACTGCATAATTTAAAAAATATAGATGTTGTAATTCCAAGAAACAAATTAGTAGTAATTACTGGTTTATCTGGCTCAGGTAAGTCAAGTTTGGCCTTTGACACCCTTTATGCGGAGGGTCAACGACGTTATGTAGAAAGCCTTTCATCGTATGCTAGACAATTTTTAGGCAAGTTAGATAAGCCTAAAGTTGATTATATTAAAGGAATAGCTCCAGCAATTGCTATTGAGCAAAAAGTAAATTCTACCAACCCGCGTTCTACAGTAGGAACAACTACTGAAATTTATGATTACTTAAAATTATTATATGCTCGAATTGGTAAAACTTTTTCTCCTATTTCTGGTAAAGAAGTCAAAAAACACACTGTAAGTGATGTAATAGACCATATTAAAAAATATAAAGAGGGAACAAAATTATTGCTCCTCGCTCCTATTACAGTAGATAAAAAAAGAGACCCCATAAAGTCGCTTCAAATTTTTGCCAAGCAAGGTTATGCACGTATTAAATATAATGATGAAGTAATTAGAATTGATAAAGCGCCTGATACTATTGGACGTAAATTTCATTTGGTTGTAGATCGCATTATTTACAAAGAAGATGAAGATTTCTTCAATCGCCTTGCTAATGCTATAGATACTGCCTTCTTTGAAGGTAACGGAGAATGTATTATTGAAGAGCTTGAAACTGGAAAACAAGCGTCATTTAGTAATAATTTTGAGCTCGATGGCATGTCTTTCCTAGAACCCAATGTACATTTATTCAGTTTTAATAACCCGTATGGAGCATGCCCTAAATGTGAAGGGTATGGCGATGTTATTGGCATAGACCAAGATTTAGTAGTTCCTAATACAGCTTTGTCAGTATATGAAAATGCTATTTTTCCTTGGCGAGGCGAAAGTATGGGTGCTTACCGAGACCAATTGGTGAATTCTGCATATAAATTCGATTTTCCAATTCATAAACCATGGTTTGAATTATCAGATGAACATAAAATTCTAGTTTGGGAAGGAAATGCACATTTTACTGGCTTGAATAAATTCTTCGGAATGCTAGAAGAAAAGAGTTATAAAATACAGAATAGAGTTATGCTCTCCCGCTATCGCGGTAAAACACGATGCAATAGCTGTAATGGAAAGCGATTAAGAAAAGAAACGGATTACATTAAGGTAAGTGAAAAATCAATATCAGATTTAGTTGAATTACCTATTGAAGATTTAGTTCGTTTTTTTCAAAACATGGCGTTAAACGAACATGATGAACAAATAGCCAAAAGATTATTAAAGGAGATAAATACACGTTTAGGGTTTTTAACCAAAGTAGGATTAAGTTATTTAACCTTAAATAGAAAATCTAATTCACTTTCAGGCGGTGAGAGTCAGCGTATAAACCTGGCAACTTCATTAGGAAGTAGCTTAGTAGGAAGCATGTACATATTAGATGAACCTAGTATAGGACTACATCCTAAAGACACAGAAAACCTCATTGAAGTACTTTTATCATTACGTGATTTAGGTAATACTGTCATAGTAGTTGAGCATGATGAAGATATTATGAAAGCTGCCGACGAAGTAATTGACATAGGCCCAGAGGCAGGCACTCATGGTGGTGAAGTAGTAGCTTTTGGTCCTTTAAGTGAAATACTTAAATCTAATTCATTAACTGCCAGCTATTTAAATGGAACTAAAGAGATTGAAGTTCCTGCAAAAAGAAGACAAATAAAGAATTCTATTACAATTATTGGTGCAAGAGAAAATAATCTCAAAAATATTGATGTTGCTTTTCCACTAAACATGTTAACCGTGGTTACTGGGGTTTCGGGTAGTGGCAAAAGTACCCTCGTAAAGAAGTTATTGTATCCTATTGTTTTAAAAGAAATTGGTAGTTACGGTGAAAAAGCTGGACAATATACCAAGGCAGAAGGAGATTTTAATACTTTAAAAACCGTTGAATTTGTAGACCAAAATCCAATTGGCAGATCATCAAGGTCGAATCCGGTTACCTATATAAAGGCATATGATGATATTCGAAGTCTCTTTGCTGCTCAAAAACTCAGTAAAATAAGAGCATATCAGGCGAAGCACTTTTCTTTTAATGTAGATGGCGGTCGCTGCGAGAAATGCAAAGGCGAAGGTGAAATTACAGTAGAAATGCAGTTTATGGCTGATGTTCATTTAGAATGTGAGACATGTAAAGGGAAGCGATTTAAAAAGGAAGTATTAGAAGTTCAATTTGAAAATGCATCTATAGATGATGTATTAAATATGACAATTGATAATGCAATTGCATTTTTCGACACCCATGAACAAAAGAAAATCACCAATAAACTTAGACCCTTACAAGAAGTCGGCTTAGGATATGTAACCTTAGGGCAATCATCTTCTACTTTGTCCGGTGGTGAAGCACAACGCATTAAGTTGGCATCCTTTTTAGTAAAAGGTAATACAAAAGACAAATCACTCTTTATTTTTGACGAACCCACTACTGGACTCCATTTTCACGACATCAAAAAATTACTAAAATCTTTCGAAGCACTTATAGCTAGAGGACATTCAGTAATTGTTATTGAGCATAATATTGAGCTCATTAAATGTGCAGATTACATAATAGACCTTGGTTTAGAAGGCGGCACAAAAGGTGGTCAGCTTATAGCACAAGGCACCCCTGAGGCTATTGCAAAAAGTAAAACTTCACTCACTGCTAAATATCTTAAAGAGAAACTTCAGCGATCATAGCATTTAAATATTCCCGATTGTTTATTTGAGTTTGTGTTTTATGCTAGTCAGAAAAGGCGATTTATTTTATTGATAATCAACATATTACATTTTAACTCCATTTTTTGGCATGCTGTTTGGTATATACTAATCGAATGTAAATAGTTGCATTCGAGATTTAAAACCTTATATCATGAGAAATTTAGTACTCCTATTTACAGCTTTGATCCTAGGTACTACAAGTACCATGGCAACTGTAACGACAGAAAACAAGGTTGTTGAAAGTACAGCTTTAAGAAATAACAATTCATTCATATTTGTAGAAGACGGAATTACCTTTTCGGTATACCCAGATGGTGAATTTGATTTTTACATCGACAATAGAATTAATAATCAAAATAGAAATGTAACTTTTAATTCAGGTTACGATTATAGTCCATATGCGCAATATGATGATTATGGTGCAGTAATTCAAGTTGAAAACATTCCTGTTTATTATGATCATTTTGGTCGTGTAACTCAAATTGGTGATATAAACATTAATTACCGTAGTGGTAGAGTGAATAGACTTGGCGGTATGTATGTATTTTATAACAACCGTGGTTTCTATGATTATCACACAGGTTATATCAATACTTTTAACAGAAGATATGTTTGGAGACCGTTTCACGCATTCTTTGCAAGACCAGCATTAGGATTTTGTCTGGTAAACAGAAATCCATATAGAAGATGGTACAGCCCAATAAGATACACGTACTACAATCCATATAGATTTAACCATAGACGTGCATATGCCAAAATTGGTAGAGAGCATAGATACAATAAAGTAAGACGAGATAGAGCTACAGTATACAGAAATGACAAGCGTGTTGCAGTAAGAGAAAACAGAAGTGTTCGTTCTAATAAAACAGCGGTTGTAAGAAGAAATAATAATGCTGTTAAAAACAATAGATCTATTGCTAATCGTGGTAGAACTGTTAGAAACAATAGCAATGGAAGAAATGCCATTAAAACGAATAGAAAAATCACGAATAGATCTTCTACGGTAAGATCACCTAGAACTAGTACTGTTACTAAAAGAACTGTAACTCGTACACCACAACGTACAACTGTAAACAGAAGTACTACGGTGAAAAGACCTCAAAATAGAACTACAACGAATAGAACTATAAATAGAAGCACTACGGTAAAAAGACCACAGAGTAGAACTAATAATTCTAGAAATGTGAGCAAAGCTCCTTCTAGAAGTAGAACTTCTGTAGCAACTAGAAGTGCTACATCAAAAAGAACGGTAAGTAGAGCACCTGCTAGAAAGAGCAATACGTATAGCAGAAGTACAAGTTCAAGAAGCGTTGCTAGTAGAGCTCCTTCAAGAAGTACATCAAGGTCTACTGGTTCAAGTTCAAGTAGCACAAGAAGAAGACAATAAAAGTATAAAAATAGTTTTTAGGTTGGTTAGTTGTTTACCCCGGTAGAAGATGCTTCTTTTACCGGGGTTTTATTTATATAAAATTCGTAGTAGAAGAAAACTACTTTTTTCTACCTAAAAATTTATGTAATACCCCAAATACATCTTCAGAAATTCTAAAACGATACAGTATACCCACATACATTGCTGTCATTAAGAAAAGTTTTAGCAATATATTGACAAGCGGATGAAAGCTAAATTGAAATGAAAAGAACAATACTCCAACCAATAATATCAAGGCAGTAACCTTAAATGTTTCCTTGGTAAATGGCCACATATCAAATTTAGCCTTCACATAGACTAACTTACAGGTATTATAAATAAATACGGCCAAAAAGCTAGCCATTGCAGCACCTTCCATTCCATACTCAGGAATTAGCCACATATTAAACAATATCGTCATTACAGCAAGAAATGCCCCCAACCACAAGACTGCTCTGTAATATTCCGAATTAAAAAGAATAGCATTATTGCATCCTAAAAATGAATCGTAAAGTTTAATGAGTCCAATTAATAATACTACCAAAAATCCTCCTCGATATTCCGCAGGAATCATTTGATACAAATCGTTTAAATTGAGGATTACCATTAAGAAAACAAGACCGGCTACAATGTATAAAGTAAGTGAGCTTCTTTGGTATAATCCTTTTAGATCAATTAGATTATTACTGTTTAGTAATTCCGCCGTCATAGGGTATGCAATTTGGTGCATTGCTCTTGACGGTGCGATTATTACTGTCGCAATATGTACAGCAACAGCATAATAAGCTACATTTTCAATTTCTATATATTGGTTAATCATAAACTTATCTATCTCTAACAGGATAACAGCTGCAGATCCTCCAAGAACAATCAATGCACTATAAATAATAATTTCTCTTGCATTTTCTGGAAAGTTGAAAGTTAATTTTGGCATCTTTAAGCCAAAAGCATAAATTTTCATTATTAACATGCGTAATATATAAAGGCCTACAAGGGCCGTCATAAAATCATCTACAGAAATATAATCAAAGTATACCGCGATAAGCAAAATAGAAACTCCCAATCGCACGAAAACCTCTTTCATAAAATTACCAAATACGGATTTTAATTGTACCCTAGCCCATGCATAGAATACTTCAAAATAAGCCATAGCTAAACCTATTAAGAAGATTGACCACACATAGTCTTTTACAATAACATTTTTCTTAGATAAAAAGGCAGCGATGGTAGAATTTCCGAAGTATGCAAAAAAGGCCAACGGAACAATCACTATTAATGGTAACAACACCATTAAGGTTAAAAAGCCATCTTTTTTGTCAAAGCTGCTGTAATATTTAACCAATGTATTCTGAACACCAAAGGCCATTAAGGGCATCAATATCGCTGATGTAGATAAAACAACACCAACCAATCCGTAATACTCATCAGTTAAAAAATTGGTGTAAAGAAATAATGCGTTAACGGCACCCATCGCAAACCCGAGATAGGTGATAATTGTATTTAGAAGTGTCTGTTTGAATACAATGCCCATTATAGCAATTTCGTAAGTTCCTCGGTTAATGACCGGCGACTATATTTTTCTAAGTTTTTTGACGAAACCGAGAGTCGCTCATCCTTAAACGCATTGAACCATTCTAAAAGTATATCTTTTAATTTGGAATGTGCCGTATAATCAAATATTGAACCTGAGTTCGTTTCAATGATTAGATTAGCAACTTCCCAATTATGGGGACCTATTGCCAAAATAGGACGCTTTGCCGACATATATTCAAATAATTTACCCGGTATTATCCCTTTTGTTTCTTCAGAATCTATTTCTATTAACAGCAATACTTGCGAGCTTCTTTGTTTACGAATAGCAGCAGCATGTGAAACATAGCCATTTAACTTCACATAGGGTTCAAGTTCAAAACGATGTAAACTATCCATTACATCTTGACTTACTACCCCAAGAAATTCTAGTTGTAATTGCTTTCTAAAAACTGCATTTTCACGAGCTATTTCAGAAATTATCTTCCAAAGATTTTGAGGATTTCTACCGGTAAGTAGTGAACCGATATGCGTGATTGTAAATTGAGAATCTAAATTAGAACCACCTGAATAATCAGTATCATGCCCGTTAGTGATAACTTTAATTGGTTTTTTCGTAATAGATTCAAATTCTTGCTTTGTCGTTGCACTGGTAACAACAATTTGATCAGCATTATTTAAGACTTTGTACTCTAATTCTTTGTGCTTTTTTTCGGATGATTTGGTAAGCTTCAATTTTTTATGATATCCAATAGAAGTCCATGGGTCTCTAAAATCAGTTATCCATTTTAAATCAAATTGCTTTTTTAATCCATCACCAATAAGATGAACACTATGGGGTGGCCCAGTAGTAATAATAGTATCGATGTTTTCTTTAACTATAATTTCTGAAAGATAATTAATTGACGGGGCAACCCAGTTTTTACGCGCATCTGGAATATAGAAATTTCCTCTTATCCATAGCATCAATTTTTCAAGTAAGGATTGATTCTTAGTTTGAATAACTCCAGAGCTTATACGTTTCGTTTTTTTAGATGATAGCAACCCAGCCAATTTGTAAGGCTCAGAAATTTTATGCTTTAGAATTTTAATTCCAGCTGGAATTTCTTTCTCCAGCGTTGTATCTACAATTGGATAATTAGGGTTTTCTGGAATATAAACTATAGGTTCTATATTAAACTCCGGTAAGTACTTTACAAATTTTAACCATCGCTGTACCCCTGGTCCACCTGCTGGCGGCCAATAATACGTGACAATCAAAACTTTTTGCATTACTCTTCTTCTTTTTTACGTTTTCTCAAGAATGAGAAACCTAATCCTCCTAAGACAACAAGTCCAAATAGCACTGAACTAGCCAAAGCTATTTTACTACCTTCTGCTATTATTGTAGGCTCAAATTTAAATTCGATAGTATGTTCACCTTCAGGAACTTTTAATGCACGTAAAACATAATTAACTCTAAAATGATCTGTTGGATTACCATCAATGTATGCATTCCAACCATTTGCGTAATACATTTCGGAAAACACAGCCACACCAGCATTTGGGTTATTCGATTTGTAAGTTAAATGATTGGGTGAATAATCTGTTAAGGTAATAGTTGTTGTAGAATCTGTTTGAAAGCTAGTGCGATTAATATTGCTAAATTTTGCCGTATTAACTATGGCTTCATTTTTTTCATCAAAATCTTTTAATGCCAAAATTTCTTCATTAGCACTACCCACTTCTTTTAATTGTTTCACAAACCAAGCATTTCCATTGGCATCGGGGTTAACTGCAGGGTAACTTTGGCCTTCTTCAGTCTGTTGAACCACATATTTCACATTCAACATATTTAAAACACTAACATTACCCTTAAAAATATAAAAGTAAAAAAGGTCTTGCATACCAGCAGGTTTCGCTGCATGATACCCAGTTATAGATTGGTGAAAATATGATGTACTAGCAGAATCCCAACCTTCACGAGGGTTGTAAACACGATAAATACCTTCATCTTTTAAAATCTGCTGATGTAAAGGAGTTTCTTGAAAAGGCTGAGTCATTTTACGCTTTGCAACAAAATCATCATTATCCACATAACGACGGTCTACTCCTACCAAGTCGAAAAGAATTAATGCAGTTAAAGCAAGTACGAAAACATTTTCCTTTATTTTTTCTTTTAAAAAAAACCAAATTGCTAGCGCAGCTAAGAAAACATAGATGAATGAACGAAGTAAATCACTTGTATATAATGCCTTACGGTCTTCCTGTAATACCTCTGGCAATCCTTCAAGCCCTGTCATTCGCATACGTTCATCAGAAGGTGATGTAAAATCGAACATTCCTTTGACTAAAAACAAAGCAACACACAATCCCGCTGTTATATAAAATGAAAGTTTAAGCGCTTTCATTTTTTTCTCTTTCGAAATATATTCATTGAAAAGAACCGTTAAAGCTAGAATGGCCATTATCGGGGCACATAATTCCAGAATGACTTGGATAGAAGATACAGCTCTAAATTTATCATACAACGGAAAATAGTCAATCATAAAGTCCGTAAGTAGACTAAAATTCTTTCCCCATGATAGTATTAAAGACATAATAGTACCACCCAAAAGCCACCACTTTGCTCGTCCTTTTACTAAAATTAATCCTAAAATAAATAAGAAAAATATAATAGCACCAATATACGCCGGACCTGAGGTCCCAGGTTGTTTCCCCCAATACATAGGTAAGGAACTAAAATATTCTAATGCAGTGCTTTTAGGTATTTCTTTGCTAATAACATAGGCAAAGGTTTTTGAATCTTCACCCAATTGTTCTTGACTTCCTCCTCCGAATAGTCTAGGAACAAAAAGATTAAGAGATTCAGTTATTCCATAGCTCCACTGCGTAATGTAACTTTTATCTAATCCGCCTGTATTTTCTTTAGGCGTACCATCTGGATTAATTGTGATTTCAGATTTACCACGTGTACTCCAATCTGCATATTCCTTTGTCGCCATTAGTCCTGTAGCATTGGCTGCAATTCCAATAAATACGGCGCCTAATAAAATTGCCACTGAGGTAAAATAATGTTTTAGTTTTTTCTTTCTAATAGCATCTACTAAATAAGCCACGCCTAAGATCAATACCAACAACATAAAATAATAGGTCATTTGATAGTGGTTCGCTCCTATTTCCAATGCCATTGCTAAAGCTGCTAAAACAAATCCCCAGAGATATTCCTTTCTAAAAACCAATACAATACCACCCAATAACATTGGTAAATAGCCAATGGCATGAGCTTTTGCGTTATGGCCGACACCTAAAATAATTATCAAATAGGTAGAAAAACCAAAAGCTAGTGCACCTAGAGCGGCCAGGCGAAAGTCAACTTTTAAACAACAAAGAAGAATATAAAACCCTAAGAAATACAGAAAAAGATAATCTGCTGGTCTAGGCAAGAATCGAATTAGCTTATCTAATTTTTTAACGTAATTGTGCGGATAATTTGCACCAAGTTGATATGTGGGCATTCCACCAAAAGCACTATTGGTCCAATAGGGTTCTTCACCAGTAAGTTTTCTGAAATCATTCTGTTCCTTAGCCATGCCAGTGTACTGAATAATATCGGATTGTTCGATTACTTTTCCTTGTAATACGGGGCTAAAATAAGCTAGTGCCGCAACGACAAAAAGTACAAGAACAAAAAAATGAATTAAAAAGGCCTTTAAAGTAATTTGCATGGAATTATGTTGATTCCCGCAAATTTACGAATTGATAAGGTTCTTTGACGGAATTTTTTCTTGAAGAAATTTTATAAAAAAAATTGCAATCTAAAGATTGCAAATAATAGTATTTCATAGTTCCACGACAAAACAATGATTTAATTTTTAATTACTTACAATAAAAAACAAGCGAAAAAAGACTTCAATTCATACTAATCCAATTCCTCAAATTCAATATACTCCCCTACAGGCTCTTTGGAGCTGCTTTTGCGATTACTTTTCTTTTTTATCGAAATATCGCCAATCTGCTCTTCGTCTTGTTGTTGCTGTCCAAAGCCACCTTGTTGATTGCTAAAATCACCAAAGCGTTCTTTAAATTTCTCCTCTGTTTTCTTTGCAGCATAATTAAACAATTTTGGTCCGTACCACTTCGCTATAATTTTTAGCCCGTAATACACCAAAAGAATAATTAATATAGTTTTTAGTAATACCATTTTATTCAATCTATATATATCAAAAATACGATTCTAGCGTTGTATAATATGAGCAATTGTCTTAAAAATTTAATAAAGTAGCTGTTTATGAAACACCGTTTTCGTTTAGAAAAGTTTAATCAAGCATTAATTTTACTAGTATTTTCAGTTCCTTTCTTAGGTATATCACAATATACAGACGTAATTAATTCTAACCGACCAGGTAAAGCAGTAAGCGCATATGCAGTCGGCAAAAACGTTATTCAGCTAGAGGGTGGTGCAATTTTCGAGCAACAAGATCACGCCTTATTAAATACCCAATCTGGTATTTGGGGATTGGACTATGCCCTTAGATACGGTCTTTTATTTGAACAACTTGAGATTAATTGGGAAGGTACCTTCCAGAACCAGAATATCACATTTGCAAATTTTGGCACTTCAGAAAACAGAACAAATTTTTACCGAAATCGAATAGGACTTAAGTTTCTAATTTACGATCGTTATAAATCCCCTTTACGGAATAAGCCGAATTTATATAGCTGGCGTAAAAACTATGTTTTTCAATTAGCCAACTTAATCCCTTCGGTATCTTTATACGCTGGAGCAAACATTTTATTTGGTGACAACCCCTTTTATGTTGGTGATCCAACAATTTCTCCTAGGGTTATGGTGGCCACCCAAAGTAGATTAACACCTCGATTTGTACTTATTTCGAACATTGCTTATGACCGCATAGGCACCGATTTTCCAGAACTTAATTATGCAGTTTCAATTTCATACGCATTTAGAAACCCGAAATGGAGCACATTTGTAGAACATCAAGGTTTTGATAGTGATCGCTATGCAGATTTACTTATAAGAGGTGGAGTAGTACATTTATTATCGGAAAAACTACAAGTAGATGTTAATCTTGGTGCTAGCTTTAAAAATACACCCTCACGAATTTTCATGAGTGCTGGGGCTTCGTATCGTTTTGATTTTCACAAAGATGACATAAAGGCTATAGAAGACCAAAATGCCAATGAAAACGGTGGGGAAATTAAGAAGAATAGCATGAAAAAGAAAAGCCGAGAAGAAAAGAAAAAGGCTAAAAACGCCGCAAACGGCTCTGGTGCTGAAGATATTGACTTAGGACCTTCTAAAAAACAACTGCGCGATAAGAAAAAGGCAGACAAGAAAAAGAAAAAGAGTAAAAAAGAAGATAACGGTGCTATAGATTTTTAATATCGATTTACGTTTCAAATTTTATTCTAACCACATTTATACCTAATATTGACTATAGAAAAAACAACTATGGTCAACCTTGTTGAAGTCGATTCAAAATCAGAGTTCAAAAGCTTTGTAAAGTTTCCATTTACACTTTACAAAGACTCTAAATATTGGGTTCCGCCAATAATTACTGATGAACTTGAAACTTTTAATAAGGATAAGAATCCAGCTTTTAAAAATGCTGAAGCCCGTTTTTTTCTAGCCTATAAGAACAAGAAAATTGCCGGAAGAATTGTCGCAATTATTAATTGGATTGAAGTTAATGACCAAAAAGTTAGAAAAATGCGTTTTGGTTGGTTCGATTTTATTGATGACACAGAAGTTTCTGAAACGCTAATACAAAAGGTTGCGGAAATAGGCAAAGAAAAGCAACTAGACTTTATTGAAGGCCCTGTAGGATTCTCTAATTTAGACAAAGTAGGTGTCCTTACCGAAGGCTTTGAACATATTGGGAGTATGATTACATGGTACAATCATTCTTACTATGTTGCCCATTACGAAAGATTAGGTTTTGAGGTGGCAAAAAAGTATGTTGAGAATAAGTTCCCTGCATCAAATGCTGATCCCGCATTATTTACAAAACTCAACAGTTTAGTAAAACGTAGATATGGTCTTAAGGAAATAAACTTTACCAATACTAAGGATGTTTTGCCTATGACAGACAAAATGTTCGACCTTTTTAATGAAACATATGCTAAACTTTCATCATTTGTGCCCATAACAGAGGTTCAGAAGGCTTATTTTAAAAAGAAATACATCAGTTTTATTAATCCAGAGTACATAAAATTTATTGTTGATAAAGAAGACAAACTAATTGCTTTCTCCATAGTAATGCCTTCGTTTTCAGATGCATTACAAAAAGCAAAGGGTAAATTATTTCCATTTGGTATTTTTCACATGCTTAAGGCTAAGAAACACAATAAAGACGTTTTATTTTATTTAATTGGAATTCACCCAGAATACCAAAACAAAGGTGTTACCGCTATTATTTTTAATGAATACTATAAAACTTTCAATGATAAAAAAATTGAAATGTGCTACAGAACACCAGAATTAGAAGATAATATTGCCATAAAACAAATGTGGAAACACTTTGATCCAAAAATATATAAAAGGCGCTGCACTTATAAAAAAGTATTATAAAAAAAAGCTTCAAATTCTTAACATTTTAAAATTAAGAATTTGAAGCTTTTCATTTGAATAACAAGCTTTACGCCTATTAATTATTCACCCATTGCAGCTGCAACTGCGGCTGAGAGTCTTTTATAAGTTCCGTTTTCTAAACGCTCTCTAATTGCTGAAAATGCTTCTAAAGTTTCTGAAATATCTTCCATAGTATGCGTAGCAGTTGGAATCATACGTAGTAAAATTAATCCTTTAGGTATTACAGGATAAACAACTATAGAACAGAATATTCCATAATTTTCTCGCAAGTCTTTTACTAATGCCATTGCCTCAGGAATACTTCCATTTAAGTAAACTGGTGTAACACAACTAGTTGTAGTACCAATATCAAAACCACGTTCTTTTAAGCCGTTCTGTAAAGCGTTTACATTTTCCCAAAGTTTTGCTTTAAGCTCTGGTTGTGTGCGTAACATATCCAAACGTTTCAATGCTCCTTTCACATACACCATTGGAAGTGATTTTGCGAACATTTGCGAACGTAAATTGTACTTTAAATAATCGATTATCTCTTTATCAGCAGCTAGAAACGCTCCAATACTTGCCATTGACTTTGCAAAGGTTGCAAAATAAACATCAATATCATCTTGTACACCTTGCTCCTCACCTGCTCCAGCACCTGTTTTACCTAAAGTGCCAAAACCGTGAGCATCGTCAACTAATAATCTAAAATTATATTTTTTCTTTAGAGCAACAATTTCTTTCAATTTTCCTTGCTGACCTCTCATTCCGAAAACACCTTCAGATATAACTAATATTCCTCCACCAGTATGTTCAGCCATTTTGGTAGCCCTTTCCAAATTAACTTCTAGGCTCTCCATATCATTATGCTTAAAGGTAAAACGTTTACCCATATGCAAGCGTACACCGTCTATAATACATGCATGACAATCTACATCGTAAACAATAATATCATCTTTAGCAACCAACGCATCAATTGCAGACATTATTCCTTGATAACCGAAGTTTAATAAATATGCAGATTCCTTTTGTACAAAAGCCGCACATTCTTGTTCTAATTGTTCGTGAAAATCGGTGTGGCCGCTCATCATTCGAGCACCCATAGGATAGGCAGAACCATATTCTGCTGCTGCTTCACCATCTACCTTTTTTATCTCAGGCAAATTAGCTAAACCTAAGTAATCATTAATACTCCAAGTAATTACATCTTTCCCTTGAAATTTCATTCGATTCGAAATAGGACCTTCTAATTTCGGAAAAACAAAATATCCTTCGGCTTGTGAAGCCCATTTCCCTAAAGGGCCCTTATTTTCAATAATTCTATCAAATATATCTCTCATCTAGCATACTGCGTTTGATTACACTGCAAAAATATGGATTTTTTTACTTGAACGTGTTTTATGTTATGGAAAATCTAAAACACTTTTTAACCACTTATAAACTGTATATTAACTAATTACCCGAAATCACCATATTTAATAGCACAATAAGCAATTATCATTGCTTATATGATAAAAAAAGTAAAACAAAAAAAAAGCAACGACTCAAGAATCGTTGCTTTTATAAAAATTATATAAAAATTATTTTATCGTCTGAATTTGCTGCTTTTCTTCTACATTTTCAGTATCAAAAAAGCCTTGATTACTCATCCAATCATCACTATAAATCTTACTCATATATCTAGAACCATGATCAGGGAACATAATAATAACATTACTATTTTCATCGAACTCCCCTTCTTTTGCATACTGTTTAGCAGCTTGTAATGCTGCACCACTCGTATAGCCAACAAACATGCCTTCTGTTTTAGCTATGGATCTAGCAGTGTGCGCACTATCTTCATCGCTCACCTTCATAAACTTATCGATTACCTTAAAATCTGTCGCAGCAGGAATCAAATTTTTACCTAAACCTTCTATTCGATATGGATAAATTTCATTTTGATCAAACTTACCAGTTTCATGATATTTCTGTAGCACAGAGCCAAAAGCGTCTACACCCAAGATTTTAATATCTGGATTTTGTTCTTTTAAATATCTGCCAATTCCAGAGATTGTACCTCCAGTACCACTACAAGCAATCAAATGTGTAATATTTCCATTAGTTTGTTTCCAAATTTCCGGACCCGTATTACGGTAATGTGCTTCTATATTTAATTCGTTGAAATACTGATTTATATAAATACTATTCTCAGTTTCTTGATGAAGTCTTTTCGCAACCTCATAATAAGACCTAGGATCATCTGCACTTACATGGGCAGGGCAAATATATACCTCAGCACCCATGCTTTTTAACATGTCTATCTTATCTGGTGACGATTTAGAACTAACCGCAAGAATGCATTTGTATCCCTTTATTATACTTACCATTGCAATACTAAAACCTGTATTACCTGAAGTTGTTTCTATTATAGTGCTGCCTTTGCTAAGAATACCTTTTTTTTCGGCCTCTTCAATAATATAAGTAGCTACTCTGTCTTTAGAAGAATGCCCTGGATTAAAGGCCTCTACTTTCGCATAAAAATTACCAGTATACTTAGAAGTAATCTTGTTAAGTTTAACAATTGGAGTGTTTCCTATTAATTCTAGGATACTGTCATGCGCATTAATTTGATTTTCCATAAAGGTTAATCTTGTTTAGGGGAACGTAACATCAACGTTCATATTGTTTTGTTCCAGAGACAAAATTACGGATTTTTTCCGATTTAGTCCATTTTACCCTCTAGATCTATTATAAAAGCATATTCCTTTGCCACTTCTTTTAAGGCTTCAAAACGTCCAGAAGCCCCACCATGACCGGCTTCCATATTCGTATCTAAGAATAAAATATTTTCATCAGTTTTATATTCTCGTAATTTGGCTACCCATTTTGCTGGTTCCCAATATTGCACTTGAGAATCATGTAAACCAGTACTTACATACATATTAGGATAAGACTGTTTTACAACATTGTCATAAGGAGAATACGATTTCATATACTCGTAAGAATCTTTATTATTCGGATTTCCCCATTCATCATACTCCCCAGTTGTTAATGGAATAGAATCGTCAAGCATAGTAGTAACAACGTCTACAAAAGGTACTGCCGCAATTATCCCATTATATAACTCAGGAGCCATATTTACTATTGCTCCCATAAGTAAACCTCCAGCAGACCCACCAGAAGCATACAAATGTTCGGCACTAGTATACTTTTCTTGAATTAAGAACTTTGAACAATCTATAAAATCTGTAAAAGTATTTTTCTTTTGAAACATTTTGCCAGTTTCATACCATTCGCGTCCCAAATATTGCCCCCCACGAATATGTGCAATGGCATAAATAAAACCACGATCCAGTAAACTTAACCGTACTGTAGAAAAATATGGGTCTATGGTATTCCCATATGATCCATAAGCATATTGTAATAAAGGACTGCTACCATCTAATTTTGTGTCTTTATGGTAAACTAATGATATTGGAACTTTTACTCCGTCTTCAGCCTTTGCCCATACTCTTTTTGACTTATAATTATCTTTATTAAACTTACCCCCTAATACCTCTTGTTCTTTTTTAACCGTTTTTTCTTTAGTCTCCATATTGAAATCGATAATCGAGCTAGGAGAAGTCATTGAATTATAGCCATAACGTAAAATTTTAGTGTCAAAATCAACATTTGTGCTTGTATAAGCCGTATATGTTTCATTATCAAAAGGAAGAAAGTAGTTATCAAAACCATCCCAACGGATAATTTTTAGCTTATTTAAACCATTTTCACGTTCAGAAATCACATAATAATCCTTGAAGATGTCTATATCTTCTAAAAGTACATTCTCGTTATGTGGAATGAATTCTTGCCAGTTTTCAGATGATGTATGATTTTCATCAGTTACCATCATTTTAAAATTGGTAGCTCCATCTTTATTAGTGTGCACATAAAACTTATCATCGTAATGATAAATTCCATATTCTACGCCACGCTCTCTATCATTGAACATCATAAATTTTCCATTCGGATTATCAGCCTTTAAAATTTGATATTCTGATGTTAATGTACTTGTAGAACCAATTATGATGTATTTTTTTGATTTAGATTTGTATACAAAAGCGTAAAAAGTTTCATCTTTTTCATGAAAAATCAATTCATCTTCTTCTGCAGAAGTACCCAAAACGTGCTTATAAATTTTGTCTGACCGTAATGTAACTGGGTCCTTTTTGGTGTAAAACAAAGTCTTATTATCATCAGCCCAAACAGAACCACCTGTGGTATTTTCCAACTTGTCAGGATAAATTTCACCAGTTTTTAAATTCTTTATTTGAATGTCATACTGTCGCCGAGATACCGTATCTACAGCAAAAGAAGCCATTGTGTTATCTGGACTTACGCTAATACCTCCCAGTTGAAAATACTCATGATCTTTAGCCATTTGGTTGCCATCGAACATAATTTCTTCGGGAGCACTCTCACTTTCTTTTTTTCGTGAATAAATAGGGTATTCCTTACCCGTTTCAAACCTTTTCAAATACCAGTAATTGTTTTGTTTATACGGCACTGAAGTATCGTCTTCTTTTATTCTAGATTTCATTTCAGTAAATAGACTGTCTTGAAAATCTTTAGTATGCGCTGTTAGTTTAGTGTAGTAATTATTTTCAGATTCTAAATAAGCAATCACCTCATCGTCTTCACGATCATTCATCCAATAGTAATTATCAATACGAACATCACCATGTTTTTCAAGTTCTTTTGCTACTTTTTTAGCACTAGGAGCATCCATTTTAAGCATTGTATTATTCTGATTTTGACAAGAGATCGCAAAAGTAATACTAAACAGATAAAACAATGCTCTTTTTTCTATGTGTATCATGAAAATCCTATTTAAGATGGAATTTAGTAATTTTGAATGAAAATTAAACACATATTATGTTTGGAGATTTAATGGGTATGATGGGTAAATTAAAAGAAACCCAAGAAAAAGTAAAGGTTACGAAAGAAAGATTGGACCACGTATTGCTAGATGAAGCATCTACTGACAATTTACTTAAAGTAACAATTACTGCCAATAGAAATATTAAAAGCATCGCAATAGACGATAGTCTTTTACTGGATAAAGAGCAATTAGAAGATTATCTTGTACTTACTTTAAACAAGGCTATAGAACGGGCAACGGAGGTTAATGAAACTGAGTTAGGGGCTGTAGCAAAAGAAGGTATGCCCAACATTCCAGGAATGGATTCGTTCTTAAAGTAGACTTTGGCAAGTTATTTGTAATTCAATGAAAGTAAATCTATTATAAATAGTAATACAATTTTATGAAATACGCTATCCTTATATTTTTAATGCCATTTTTATCTTATGGCCAATTAGAAAGTGAATCCGCAGTTTTTTCCTACTGGACGACAGACTACGATTCTGCAATTAAACAAGCAAAAAAAGAAAATAAACATCTATTGGTATATTTTACCGGTAGTGACTGGTGTGGGCCATGCAAGATGCTTAAAAAAGATTTATTCGTAAAAGACGAATTTCAGGCCTATACCCAATCTTATGTGATGCTTTATGTAGACATTCCAAGAAGTATAGACGCAATTGGACCAAAGCAAATGGAGAAAAACAAAATACTTCTTAAAAAACTGAATAAAAAAGGTGTTTTTCCATTGTTTAAAATATTAAATGCCAATGAAAAGGAATTAGACGAATATTCGGGATATAATATGAATGGAGAAATAAGTTATCACTTAGATTTTCTCAAGAGAAATATTTAAATAATCTCGTACAAAATAGAAAAAGGGCTTTCAATATTGAAAGCCCTTTTTAGTATTAATCGAATGAATTCGATAATTTCATTTAGTTGTTAATCAATCTAAATTCTGTTCTTCTATTTACAGAATGTTCTCTTTCAGTACAAGAGACACCTTCTTTACATCTGTTTTTTACTTTATTTTCTCCGTAACCATTTGCTACTAAAAGGCTAGAATTAACTCCTTTAGTTATCAAATAATCAGCAACAGCTTTAGCTCTTCTTTCAGATAAATCTTTATTTGAAGAAGCTGTACCTCTAACATCAGTATGAGATGCAATCTCTAATTTAACACCAGGGTTTTGAGATAATACTGGCATTAATCTAGTATCAATAATACTTTTTGCTTGAGAAGTTAAACTTGCACTACCTAAATTCCAACTAATAGGTAAAGCTTGATACTCTACTAAAGAACACTCAACTTCCTTCCAAGTAGTTAAACCACCTTTTTCTTTAAGAACCTCTTTAGAAATAGTTTTAGTAACAGCAGGAATTACGTCTTCTACTGTCTGAGCATCAGTATCAAGTACAGTTTTGGTAATCTCTGCATACTCTGCAGGAATAATCTCTTCCACTACTTTAGCTGGCTCTAACATGACCGTCTTCGTATAAGAAGCATCTTTAGATCCTATTGGAGTACTACTTGTAGATGCATCATTAGATAAAACTTGTGTATCTATAGTAGTAAATTCAGCAGGGTAACCTTTATAACACCAATAGCGACAATCATCTGGGTTACCAGAAGCACAATCAGGTGCAGAAGCTCCCAATTCCCATTGTGCGTATGCAGGTTTAATTTCTACAGTTTCAGATCCCGAAGCAAAAGATGCAGGAACAACCTTAAGTGTACTACCTCCTTGTTTTGCAACGTAAGTAACAGTTTCTTTACCCCACTTAGCTGGGACAACTGTTAGTTTCTTACCTTCTTCTTTTACTAAAACTCTTTCAGTAACAGTTTTAAATGTTGCTGGTACTGTCTTTAAAACCTTATAACCTGGCTTTACAGTTAAGGTAACAGTTTCATTTACGTAAACATCAGGGGTTGTACAACGCACATAACATTTACCTGGCTCTGGATTCTGTGGTAAATCCTGAGCGTAACTAATTGCTCCTGCAAATACTGCAAGAAAAAATAACACTTTCTTCATTTTAATTTATGTTTATAATTAATGGTACTGCGAAAATAGGCATTTTTTAGCAAAATGTTAATTTTTTTAAGATGTTATTTTTTCACAAGTAGATATTATTTTTACCCTATATTTTTGGTTATCCAATTTATTAGACGAGTAATTAGTTTTAAAAAATTGTATTTTTACTAAAAGAACGTTTAGAATATGATAGCTTTATATAAAACGGACGCTGGTTATACATTTAAAATTCAGGCTGAGAGCGAAGAAGCGCTACTAAATAGCGAGGCATTTTCTACACAAGAAGAAGTTACATCTATAATAGATGATTTAACCAATAATCAAATTACACAATTTACTTTTGAAAGGAAAACAAATAATAGCGGAGAATTTTTATTTGGCTTGAAGAATTATTCAGGCAGGTTAATTGGTACAAGCCAATGCTACAATTCAGAAGCAGGTATGCAAAATGGAATTAAAAATCTAAAAATAGTACTGGCTTCGCTAAAATCTTAATTACATATTGTTTAAAGTTTCGAGTAATATTTCATGCATTTTTTGGGTATAATCCAAATGTGTAACCATTCGTAACTTTCCTTGTCCCATACCAATTATATGAATATTTAATGCCTTTAGTTTATTTAGAAACTGATCTTCACGAAACAAATTATTATTTATTTCAAAAATTACGATGTTAGTTTCAATAGGCTCAACCTTTTTAATAAAGGATAAATCTTTAAGTACATCACCAATTTCTTTTGCCCTGCCATGATCTTTGGCTAAACGATTAATATTATTGTCAAGCGCATAAAGACCAGCTGCAGCTAAAAAACCGGCTTGACGCATTCCTCCACCTAGAATTTTACGTACGCGCAGTGCCTTATGAATCAATTCTGAACTTCCAACTAAAACAGAACCTACCGGACAACCTAAACCTTTACTCAAGCAAACACTAATAGTATCAAAAAGTTCTCCATACTGCTTAGGTGTTTCATTCTTAGCAACCAAAGCATTCCATAAACGTGCACCATCTAAATGATATGCTAATCCATTTTGATCACATATTTCTTTAATCCTTTTTAATTCATCAAAATTCCAGCACGCTCCTCCCCCTTTGTTCGTTGTATTTTCAATACACACCAAAGAGGTTAACGGACTGTGATAAAAATCAGGCGGATTAATTGCTGCCTCAACCTGGGTTGCTGTCATCATTCCGCGATTCCCATCAACCAGTTTACATGAAACACCGCTATTAAAACTAATACCTCCACCTTCATAATTATAAACATGGGCAAACTTATCACAGATTAATTGATCTGCAGGATTCGTATGTAATTTAATAGCTGTTTGATTGGTCATTGTCCCAGAAGGAAAAAACAGAGCTGACTCCTTTCCAAACATTTCGGCCACCCTTTTTTCCAAAGCATTTACAGTAGGATCTGCTTTAAAAACATCATCGCCAACTTCCGCTTTCATCATAGCTTCAATCATGCCTGCAGAGGGCTTTGTTACCGTATCACTAATAAGGTTTATTTCCAAAGTTTTTACGTTTTCTATTTATTCAACAATTTTAATCAAATAGAATGAAATAAGCCCCATTCACCCATTTCAAATATGAATTTGAAAATATATTTGTTAAAAATGAGCATTAATTTTTATTAGAATTGTTAAATCACCTATTCATTATTAGCGAATTAATAACATAAAAAAAGCAAAAAACCATTACCTTAAAGAAAAATAAAAATGCATGGGCACTGTTGAAAATCAAATTTTTTCTTCTTACGAAAGAAACCCTAGTCTTTATGATGAAATCTATAGAAAGCATGGGGAAATAAAAAAGGTATACAAAAAGTTATTTGAACTCTATGGAGAGCATTCAATAGAGGATTATGTCAGTTTAAATACAAAAGCAAAATCTTCCTTTTTTAATCAGGGTATTACTTTTCAAGTATATGGTAAGAAAGAAACGCAAGAAAAAATATTCCCCTTTGATTTATTTCCTCGAATAATTGCCCAAGATGAATGGGAAATAATTGAAAAAGGTGCTATACAAAGAAGTAAAGCATTAAATCTTTTTCTTTGGGATATTTACCACAATAAGAATATAATTAAAGAAGGTATAGTGCCATTAGATCTAATTATTTCTTCTGATAATTATTTAGATCAAATGGTTGGTATTGATCCACCAGGTGGTATTTACAATCATATTTCTGGTACGGATATTATTAAACACAATGATGGTAAGTATTATGTTTTAGAAGATAATATAAGGTGTCCTTCAGGAGTAAGCTATGTTATAAGTAATAGAACTGCATTAAAACGAGCCCTATTTGGAGTCTTTAATCATTATCAAACATACTCGGTTACCAATTATGCTGAAAATCTTTTAGACCTCTTGGAAACAGCGAAACCCAAAGGAATTGACATTCCTGTCACCGTAGTTTTAACGCCTGGCATGTACAATTCAGCTTTTTACGAACATTCGTATTTAGCTAAAACTATGGGAGTAGAATTGGTAGAGGGCCGTGATCTTGTGGTGGAAAATGATTTTGTGTACATGAAAACGATAAAAGGACTTATAAAAGTTGATATTATTTATCGTCGAGTAGATGATGCCTTTATAGACCCATTGGAATTCAACCCAGATTCTGCACTTGGTGTCCCAGGTCTATTTGCAGCCTATAAAAAGGGCAATGTTACTTTAGCCAATGCTCCTGGCACAGGTGTGGCAGACGACAAAGCTGTTTACACCTATATGCCACAAATAATTAAGTATTATTTAAATGAAGAACCAATACTTAATAATGTGCATACTTACCATTGTAGCAGACCAGATGAATTAAAGTATGTTTTAGAACATATTCATGAATTAGTAATTAAGCCAGTTGATGAGGCTGGTGGATATGGTATTTCTATAGGAAATAGGCTTACAAAAGAAGAAATTGAAGTTGTAAAAAAACAAGTGTCAGAATCACCACGAAAATACGTTGCACAACCAATAATGTCATTATCTGTTCATCCCACTTATATCGAAGAAAGTCAATCATTTGAGCAACGACATGTCGATTTAAGAACTTTTACAATTCTCGGTAAGGAGAAAGAATTTGTTTTAAAGGGAGGCTTAACTCGAGTAGCTTTACAAAAAGGAAATCTAATAGTGAATTCCTCGCAAGGCGGTGGATCTAAAGATACATGGGTATTAAAAAGTTAATGTCTAAAAATTTCCAAATATAAAGTTAGAGAAACATTTTTTTAATAGAACCAATTAATTGAATTTGAAAAACTAAATATATGCTTGCAAGAGTAGCAAATAATCTTTTCTGGATGGGTCGTTATATAGAGCGTTCAGAGCACATTGCCCGTTATCTTAATGTGAATTATTTTTCATCTTTAGATGCGCCCAATACAAAATCTCAAAACCGACAATTTGTACTTCGTTCTATGTTATTTATGGTAGGAACGCCGGAGTTGGATGATAATAAAATTTTGGTTGAGCAAGAAGTTCTTTACCAAATAGGCTTAGATTGTGATTCTCCCTATTCAATTATAAATAATATTAGGCACGCTCGTGAAAATGCGAATAGTGCAAGAGATTTAATTTCGACAGAGTTGTATGAATCGATTAATAAATTCTATCATTTTGTTTTAAATTATTCAAGCGACTCATTTGTTAAAAACGGACTACACGATTTTACTAGCAATGTTGCTGAAATGACGGCAATTCTTAGAGGGAAAATTAGAGGTACTTTATTACACGATTCTATTTATGCAATAATTATGATGGGCGTAAATATAGAACGTGCCACTCAAATAATTCGAATAATAAATGCAAAGTATAATGATGCCATATGCGCACAAGGCAGCTATGGTGATAAAGTTAACAATAGCTTCGAATGGACAACTTTATTAAAATGCGCCGAATCTTATGACATGATGCGTCGATACTATAAAAAAACACCTACAACTATTTCTACACTAGAATTTTTAATTCTAAATCCTAATTGTCCAAGGTCAATAATGAATAGCTTGAACCAGGTATACAGTCATATTAAAATATTAGACCCTAGCAGGGCTTATGATAAAAATACCACGGCATTTTTAATTGGAAAAGTAAGAGCAGAATATGAATATAAATATATAGAGGAGATTGAAGAGAACATACAATCTTTTATAGAAAATATTTTGAAAAACTTAAATGAAATAAGTGAGAAAATGGAAAAGGAATTTTTTAGTTATTAGTCTTTATAAACTGCTATCTTAGCATTCCTTTCAAAAAAATAATGTCACTAGAATATTCTATAGTTTACAAAGCTGAAAATAATTACGCCAACTGGGTTAATGATGCTCATTGGCAGTTTCTAATTATACCCGAAAACAATAGATCTCAAAAATTTATTAGTACAGATTTTAGAAATTCGCTTAATACAATAAGTGAGTATTCTATTAATGGGTATGGTTTTAAAACCATACGCTTAAATCCAAAAATAAAATTTAAAAAAATCTCGTTTGAAGCTTCATTCAAATTGATAAAAAGCGAAGTAAATCCGTATGATTTTAATTTGAATGATCAAGTTGAAGAACAGTATGCGAATCTATTAGAGTTAGATTTTAAAATCCAATATGAACGTTTTTTAAAAGAATCCAAGTATACGCATTTACTGGCCACACAACAGAATTTATTCGTTTTTGATAAAAGTCTATCTATTTTTGACAACCTTCAAAATCTAAATCAATGGACATTTAACCATCTTATTTTTAAGTCAGAGGCAACAGATGTAAACACTAAATTATCAGAAATTCTAATTAAGCAACAAGGTGTTTGTCAAGATTTCACGCACTTGTTTTGTGCTTTAGCAAGACAAAACAGTATTCCCACAAGATATGTTTCAGGCTATCTGCATCAAGGAAATGGTTTTTTTGGCGATTCTCAAATGCATGCTTGGGCAGAAGCTTATATTCCTAAAATTGGATGGATAGGTTTTGACCCAACTAATAATTTACTAGCTAACACAAATCATATTAAAGTGGCACATGGCAAAGATTATACAGATTGCGCCCCACTTAAAGGCATACTTAATACTTCAGGTACTAATGAAACCAAACATAGCGTTCAGGTTTTAAGTCAACAACAATAATAATTCTCTACAAGTACAATAAAGAGTCTTATTTTAGCCAAAAAATAATTAAATGACAATCACAACAGACCATTTTAAAGGTCTTCAAGATCGCCTTGGTGCGTTAAGGAGGTATCTTTGACATCGATGCGAAACTTATTGAAATAGAAAACGAGCAGGAGAAAACCCTTGCTCCAGATTTTTGGGATAATCCGCAAGAAGCCCAAGCCCATATGAAATTCATTCAATCTAAAAAGCAGTGGGTTGACGATTACAATTTGGGAATGAATATGGTTGGTGACCTCGAAGTTTTACTTGAATTTTTTCAGGAAGGTGAAATTAAAGAAGCAGAGGTAATCAATCAATATGAAAAATCTCTGAATTTAATTGAAAAACTAGAATTCAAAAACATGCTTTCGGAAGAAGGTGATGAATTACCTGCTGTGCTTCAAATTACCGCTGGTGCTGGTGGCACAGAAAGTTGCGATTGGGCGGCTATGCTTATGAGAATGTATATGATGTGGGCAGAAAAAAACGGTTATAAAGTTAAAGAGCTCAATTATCAGGAAGGAGATGTAGCGGGGATTAAAACGGTAACCTTAGAAATTGATGGAGAATTTTCCTTCGGTTGGTTGAAAGGTGAAAATGGAGTGCATCGTCTTGTCCGAATTTCACCTTTTGATAGTAATGCCAAAAGACACACTTCATTTGCATCGGTATACGTATACCCTTTGGTGGATGATAGTATTGAAATTGATGTGAATCCCGCGGATATTGAAATTACTACTGCACGCTCTAGTGGTGCTGGTGGCCAAAATGTGAATAAGGTAGAAACCAAAGTTCAATTGGTTCACAAGCCTACTGGTATTCAAATTTCATGTTCGGATTCTCGTAGTCAACACGACAATAGAGCTACCGCCTTAAAAATGCTAAAATCTCAATTGTATGAAATTGAATTACGCAAAAAGATGGAAGCCCGACAAGAGATAGAATCTTCTAAAATGAAGATTGAATGGGGTTCACAGATTCGTAATTATGTAATGCACCCATATAAGTTAGTAAAAGATGTACGAACAGGTGAGGAAACTGGCAATGTAGATGCGGTTATGGATGGAGACTTAGATCGCTTTTTAAAAGCTTTTCTTATGATGATGGGACAAAAAGAAGAAGAATAAACATTCCAAATGTTAAAATTTTAAGGCAATGATCAAAATATACCACAATCCTAGATGTCGTAAATCTCGGGAGGGACTAGCCATTTTAGAAGAATCTAATAAAGACTATGAAGTTATAAAATACTTAGAAGAGGTTCCTACAAAAAAAGAGCTCACTAAAATAATCAGCCTTTTAGGAATTAATGCACAAGATGTAGTCCGCAAAGGTGAAGCTATATGGAAAGAGAAATATAAGGGCAATGAATACACCGATGAAGAAATTATTGATATAATGTTGGCTAACCCAAAATTGATCGAAAGACCTATAGTTGTTAATGGAAAAACGGCTGTTATCGGTAGGCCACCACAAAACATTCTGAATATCATATAATTGGCATAAGATTTGTATTTTAACCCATAATTTCATTTAACAAAGTTTTAACCAAACTCGGTTAAACCTTCATATAAATTTAGAATCTAACAAAAGTTCGCGATTATGAAAATCAATATTAAGTTTCTATTTGCAGCAATACTAATTTTTTTATCCGGAGCCGAATTACAGGCACAATACGGATATGGTAATGGAGGATATGGATATGGCGGCGGAGGCTATGGTTATGGAAGACAACGTAATTCTATCCCTCAAGCAACATCAGAGCCAAAGGCACCAGAACCTAAAACTGCTGGTCAAATAGTTGACGATGAAATGCCAGCAATTTCAGAAGCATTAGAACTAAATGAATTTGAAGCCGCGGTTATGAGTTCAATTTTGAAAAAGTTTATTCAAAAGAGAATTGAACTACAAATATTGGAATTAGAACCTGATCAAGTTCGTGAGGCAATGGAAAAGATTACCGCGCAACAAACCGAAGAATTAAAAGCGGGCTTATCAGAAGAAAAATATGAAGCTTTTGTTGAACTTCAGAAGAAAGGTATAGCAAAGGCGAAAAAGGAAAAGAAAAAAGAAGGAAAAAAGAAAAGAAAGAAAAAACCTAAAGACTAGCATGAAAAAAATACTGACGCTCTCCTTAATTTTATTTAGTTCAATTATTTATTCCCAAAGGCCAGAGGGTCAGCGATCCAAACCCATTCACATTACAGGTACCGTTATTGCTAGTGAAGACGGACTACCTTTAGAATATGCCACTTTGGTCTTGCAAAGTGTCCGAAATCCAGAAAAAGTTACCGGCGGCATTACGGATATTGATGGCAGATTCGATGTTGAAACATTACCCGGAAAATATAATGTTCGCATTGAGTATATTTCTTATAAAACATACCAATTACCCGAACAAACATTTAAAGAATCTAAAGATTTAGGCACAGTTAAGCTTTCCTTAGATGTAGCGCAATTAGAAGGTGTTGAAGTTGTTGGTGAAAAGACAACTGTTGAGGTACGTCTAGATAAAAAAATCTATAACATAGGTAAAGATTTAACCAATAGCGGTGCAACTATTACCGATGCATTAAATAATGTACCTTCTGTTGATGTGGATGTAGAAGGTGCTATTAGTTTACGAGGAAACGAGAATGTTAGGATTTTAATTAATGGCAAACCTTCGGCGTTAGCTGGTTTTGGGTCTACCGATGCTCTTGGAGCACTTCCCGCTGATTCAATTGAAAAGGTAGAAGTAATTACAAGTCCATCCGCTAGGTATGATGCTGAGGGAACAGCGGGTATATTGAATATTATTTTAAAAAAAGAAAAAACACTAGGCTTTAATGGGTCAGTTAATACGACTATTGGTTTCCCTACTACTAGTGGTATTTCCGTTAATACAAATTTGCGAACTGACAAATTCAATATTTTTAACACTACTGGTTATAGCTATCGTGATGCGCCTGGAAATGCTTTTTTCGATAATACATATACTTCAGGAAGCTATGATAGAATTTATGAAGATAGAGAATACAATAGGCTTCGTAAAGGTTTTAATACCAACTTAGGGTTAGAGTATTTTATTACGGACAAATCGTCAATTACTGGAAGTATTTTTTATAGAACCTCCGATGGCGATGATTTAACTGAAAATACAAATCAGAGATATATAGACGGCTCACTTAATAGCTTAACGTTTAGAACAGAAAATGAGACTGAAGATGATGAGAATTACCAATTCTCTTTAAATTATGTAAATGATTTAAATGAAGATGGAGAGAAATTAACAGTAGATCTTCAATACTCTAGAGGAGACGAAGATAAATTTTCTATCATTGAGGAGAATGAAACAATGCCGGCCGAAAACCTTATTGTACTTGAAAATGTATTTGAAATTGAAGCTGAAAATGAATATTTAGTACAAGCCGATTATGTCCTTCCAATGGAAGACTCACAATTTGAAATTGGTTATAGAGGGAAATTCGAAGAGGATATTACAGACTATAGATTAGATTCATTAAACCAAATAACCGGGCAATACGATTTAAATGAGAACCTAACCAATGTATTTACGTATTCCGAGAATATAAATGCGCTGTACACCCAATATGGCAATAAGTTTGGTAAGTTTTCTTTTCTATTTGGGCTAAGGTTAGAAAACACGCAATTAAAAGGAGAATTGGAATCTGAATTCGATACTGGAGAATTAGAAGAACAATTAGGTGTAGATGTTGATGTTAATTTTGACAAGAATTATTTAGGATTGTTTCCTACATTAAACTTGATTTTGGAAGTTGCAGAAAATGAAAACATAACATTGGGCTATAATAGAAGAATAAATAGACCTAGGGGTCGGTATGTAAATCCTTTTCCTTCTAGATCCAGTAGAACTAATATCTTTCAAGGTAATCCTGATTTAAACCCAGCTTTTTCAAATGCTTTTGATTTAGGTTATTTGAAAAGATGGGATAAATTAACTTTAACTTCTTCCATTTACTACCAGAAGGAAACAAATTCGTTTGAAAGAATACAAGAAGAAACTGGACAAACTACTACAGACGGCATAGAAATAATTAGGTCTATACCAATTAACCTTTCTACTAATAACAGAATAGGCTTGGAAGCAGGAATGCTATATAATCCTGCTAAATGGTTGCGTTTAAATTCTAGTTTCAACTTCTTCCAATTTTCATCAGAAGGTTTATTTAACGGTGTAGACTATGGTGCGACAAATACAAGTTGGTTTGCACGATTTAGTTCTAAAGTATCTTTACCTGCTAAAATTGATTGGCAAACGAATGCATTTTATAGAGGTCCATCACAAAATGCACAAACCGAAAGTAAAGGAATTCTCTCGTTAAACTTAGCTTTTAGTAAGGACATCTTAAATGATAATGGAACGATATCAATGAATGTAAGTGATTTATTAAATACTAGAAAAAGAAGGTCATTTACAGAAACAGAATTCTTTACTTCAGAAAGTGAATTTCAATTTAGACAAAGACAAATAACCTTAGGTTTTATGTATAGATTTAATCAACCTAAAGAGCGAAGTAAAGGAAATCGCGGCGGTGGTAATGATGGCGGCGATTTTGACGAAGAAGGATAACAAAAATAAAGTAGGAATCTAAAAAAGGAGCCAATTGGCTCCTTTTTTTATTCTAGTCGTTTAGCCTTTTTGGCTTCACGTTTTTCTTTCCACATTTCTAAAAGGTTGCCCCCTAACCAATACGGCACAACAAACATCAACAAAAAAAGCATCAGCCAAAAGCCAATTGTAAATATTGTCAAAAACATTATAAAACCTAAATATTGGTCAAATTCAAACATGAGCTATTAATTTATAATACAAAGATAGTTTGAAAAGGATAAAAATTGCAAATCAAAATCAAAAAAACACGAAAATAAATTTCTGTAGGTGGAAATAAATGCTGTATACAGTACCTTTGTTAACCTAAAAACACTAGAAATGAGCTTCAGAATCGAAAAAGATACCATGGGCGAGGTAAAAGTGCCCGCCGATAAGTATTGGGGTGCGCAAACCGAACGTTCGCGAAATAACTTCAAAATAGGTGCTCCAGCATCGATGCCATTAGATGTAGTATATGGTTTTGCATATTTAAAAAAGGCTGCTGCCTACACCAATCATGAATTGGGAGTTTTAGCTATTGAAAAACGTGATTTAATAGCAAAAGTTTGTGATGAAATTTTAGAAGGAAAACATGACGACCAATTTCCTTTAGTTATTTGGCAAACTGGATCCGGTACGCAAAGTAATATGAATGTAAATGAGGTTATTGCCAATCGTGCACATGAAATTGCAGGGAAAACTATTGGTGAAGGCGAAAAGACCATTCAGCCGAATGACGATGTAAATAAATCGCAGTCTTCAAATGATACATTTCCAACAGGCATGCATATTGCTGCGTATAAAAAGATTGTTGAGAACACTATTCCTGGAGTTACACAGCTTAGAAATACATTAGTTAAAAAATCAGAAGAATTTAAAAGTGTTGTAAAAATTGGTCGTACGCATTTAATGGATGCCACTCCCCTAACCTTAGGACAAGAATTTTCAGGATATGTATCGCAGTTGGATCATGGTTTAAAAGCGTTAAAGAATACTTTATCACATTTAAGTGAATTAGCATTAGGTGGAACTGCTGTAGGTACGGGTTTAAACACACCTAAAGGCTACGATGTATTGGTTGCTAAACATATAGCTCAATTTACGGAGTTGCCGTTTATAACAGCAGAAAACAAATTTGAAGCCTTAGCTGCACATGATGCCATTGTTGAGAGTCATGGTGCTCTTAAGCAATTGGCAGTATCACTAAATAAGATAGCCAACGATATTCGTATGATGGCATCCGGACCACGTTCTGGTATTGGTGAAATAATCATTCCTGCCAATGAACCTGGCAGTTCTATAATGCCTGGCAAGGTAAACCCAACACAATGTGAAGCTATGACTATGGTTTGTGCACAAGTAATGGGCAACGACGTAGCTGTTTCTGTGGGAGGTACGCAAGGTCATTATGAGTTAAATGTATTTAAACCAATGATGGCAGCTAATATTTTACAATCTGCTCAACTAATTGGTGATGCGTGTGTAAGCTTTGATATTAATTGTGCTGCCGGTATAGAACCTAATAATGAAGTTATTAAAGAACTGTTGAATAATTCTTTAATGCTAGTTACAGCACTTAACACAAAAATAGGATACTATAAAGCCGCAGAAATCGCTAATACAGCTCATAAAAATGGAACTACATTAAAAGTAGAAGCTGTTAATCTAGGTTATGTAACAGCGGAAGATTATGACGATTGGGTAAAACCAGAAGATATGGTTGGAGGTCTTAAATAACCATTCTAAAAAGCTACAAAAGAAAAGGGACAATCAATTAAGATTGTCCCTTTTTTATATTAATGGTTAGTGCGTTTATTACTTTAAAGTAAATTTTGATGTACCTAATAACTTCAATCCATCGTCATATACATTCACCATGTAGTTACCTTTTTGAAATTCACCAGATGGCTTGTTGATATAATCACAAACATCAAGTGACTTATTCTCATAATAGAAACTAGTTCCTTTGCTGTAAGTTACAGAAGCACCAGAATCATTAGTTTTAGAATAACTTTCACCAAGTACATTTCCCTGAGGATCAAGAACTTCTACGAAAAACTCTCTATCACCAGCATTAGCTATAACATTATCAGCTACTGTAAAGCAAATTTTGAATTTATCTGTACGCTTAGCTCTAGATGTAGAAGTTAATTTTCCACTACCTCTTTCTTTTACAGCATCAACATTAAATTTAGATAAGTTTAATGCAGAACCTTTTTCAACAACATCAGCCAATTGTGTGTTCTGTACTACTAAAGAATCGTTGAAAACTGTTTGTTTTTCTAACTCAACATACGTACTATCACGTTGCATAGCTATTAAAGTATTCGACTTTGTAAGTGAATCAACTTGCTTTAAAAGTTGCTCTCTTTCAGCTTTTAAAACACCAACTTGTCTTCTGTATCTTGATAAAGAGGCGATATCACCTTTCATGCTTTTTACAGAATCGATATATTTTGCAATATTATCTCTTGCAGTAACCAATTCTTCATTGGTAGCATTGCTTTCCAAAATAGCTTTGTCATACTCAGATTTCAAACTATTTAAATCTTCAACTACTAATTGCTTCTCTTGAGTTAAAACAGCAGTAGTTTTCTTTTTGTCTTGATAAAGACTAACAGTATAAATGATAACTCCTAAAAGAACTACCCCTAGCAAACCTGCTAAAACCTTTAATCCGTTGTTATTTTTTGTTTCAGTCATAATGTAAAAATTAATTTTACTATTTGTAAATTTTGTTTGTATCAGTCTATATACGATACAATTTTAATATTGGATTTTTTAGATGTTAAAATTATTAATTCATCCATTTGTTTATATATAAGGTTCATTTATCTTTATAAGTACTAACAAGCTAGTATGTCGACAGTTACCATTACATCGTATGAACCCCAGTACAAAAGCCACTTCAGAGACCTTAACTTGGTATGGATTGAGAAGTATTTCTATGTAGAACAAAAGGACAAAGAACTACTTGAAGCCTGTGAAAAAAATATAATTAAAAAAGGAGGATATATATTTTTTGCCAAATATGATGAAGAAATCGTCGGATGCTTTTGTTTTATCAAACTAACCCATAAATCGTATGAATTAGGGAAAATGGCTGTTGATGAAAACTATCAAGGTTTAAAAATTGGACAAGTACTACTAGATTATGCAGTAAATTTTGGAAAACAACAAGGTTGGGATGAGATTATTCTCTATACAAGTGTTAAATTACCTGTAGCACAACATATTTATAAAAAAATTGGCTTTCAAGAGGTTATAATAGATAACGAACTTGATTATGCCAGAAGTGAAATTAAAATGGAACTTAAATTATAATATTATGAAGCATTATATTTCTATCCTATTTATTAGTCTTGTCCTATTTGGATGCAAGGAAAAGGTGAATACTTCAACCGATTTAGATTCTAAACCTGTGTATGGAGAGCTAGAAAACCCTCCACCTCCACCCCCGCCGCCTTCTAAGATAAAAATAATCCCAATCGAACATGCCACTGCAGTTTTAGAATGGGGAGAAATCACCATATACATAGATCCTGTAGGGGGAGCGAAAGCATTTGAAGGGCAAAAACAACCAGACCTTATATTGATTACAGATATTCATGGGGATCATTTAAGTGTAGAAACATTACAAGGACTTAATACATCCAAAGCTAAAATAATAGTGCCTAAAGCAGTTGCAGATAAACTACCAAAGGAATTTACACCACAACTTGATATATTGGACAACGGACAGTCAAAAGAACGTTACGGTATAAACGTAGAAGCAATACCCATGTATAATTTACGTGAAGAAGCATTAAAATTCCATGAGAAAGGTCGTGGTAACGGTTATTTATTAAATATAGGAAATGAGCGAATATATTTTTCTGGTGATACTGAAGATATACCTGAAATGCGAGCTCTAGAGAATATCGATAAAGCTTTTATCTGTATGAACTTACCTTATACCATGACAGAAGAAAGTGCCGCAGAGACAGTTTTAGAATTCAAGCCTAAACAAGTCTATCCATATCACTATCGTGGTAATCCTGATGTAAGTGATGTGAAAAAGTTTAAATCTTTAGTGAATTCTGGAAATTCGGATATTAAAGTGATACAATTAGATTGGTACCCGAAAGATGATTTTTAAAATTAGTTGGTAGTAATAAGTAGATAGTACTTTTCGCTTTAAACTTTGAACTTCTTACTTTCTACTTATTACTTCATTTTACCGAATCAACTTCTTATATTTAATACGTTTTGGCATAATATCAGCTCCTAAACGTTTCTTCCTATTTTCCTCGTAATCGGAAAAAGAACCTTCAAAGAAATATACTTGAGAATCACCTTCAAAAGCCAATATGTGCGTACAAACACGATCTAAGAACCATCTGTCGTGAGAAATAACAACTGCACAACCAGCAAAATTCTCTAAACCTTCTTCCAGTGCGCGTAATGTATTGACATCCAAATCATTAGTAGGCTCATCAAGCAGCAAAACATTACCTTCTTCTTTTAAAGTCATTGCCAAATGCAATCGGTTACGTTCGCCACCAGAGAGCATGCTTACCTTTTTATTTTGCTCACTACCCGTAAAATTAAACCTACTTAAGTACGCACGTGAATTCACTTCTCGACCACCCATCATTACCAAATCTTGTTCGTCACTAAAGTTCTGCCAAATGGTTTTATCGGTATCAATATTAGAATGACTCTGATCTACATATGCGATTTTCGCCGTTTCTCCTACTTCAAAGCTACCAGCATCTGGGGTTTCCTCCCCCATAATCATTCTAAAAATCGTTGTTTTACCTGCGCCATTTGGGCCTATTATTCCAACAATACCCGCTTGTGGTAAATTAAAATTAAGATTTTCATATAATAATTTATCACCATAAGCCTTACTAACGCCTTTGGCTTCAATTACATTAGTCCCCAATCTAGGGCCATTAGGAATATATATTTCTAGCTTTTCATCGAGTTGTTTTTGATCTTGACTCATCAGTTTATCATAGTTCTTCAAACGAGCCTTTTGTTTCGTCTGTCTCCCCTTTGCTCCCTGGCGCACCCAGTCAAGCTCTCGCTCAAGTGTTTTCTGCCTTTTGGATGCAGTTTTGCTTTCTTGCGCCAAACGTTTCGATTTTTGATCCAACCAACTCGAGTAATTACCTTCCCAAGGTATGCCTTCACCTCTATCCAATTCTAGAATCCAACCAGCAACATTATCTAAGAAATATCTATCGTGCGTAACTGCAATTACAGTTCCTTTATAACTCGCTAAATGATGCTCTAACCAGTGTACAGACTCAGCATCTAAGTGGTTTGTAGGTTCATCAAGTAGTAGAATTTCAGGTTCTTGCAGTAGCAAACGGCATAAGGCGACCCTTCTTCGTTCACCACCAGATAACACACCAATCTTCTTATCTGCTTCTGGCGTACGCAGTGCATCCATAGCAATCTCAAGCTTCGTATCTAATTCCCATGCATTTGAAGCATCTATCTTATCTTGAAGTATCGCTTGCTTATCCATGAGTTTTTGCATTTTATCTGCATCTTCATAGACCTCAGGTAAACCAAACATGTCGTTTATCTTATTGTATTCATCCAAAACAGCAACTGTTTCGGCAACCCCTTCTTTTACGATTTCTAAAACTGTCTTTTCTTCATCTAAGTCTGGTTCCTGCTCTAAATAACCAACTTTATAGCCTGGAGAAAAAACAACATCGCCTTGAAAATTTTTATCAACGCCTGCAATTATCTTTAATAAGGTCGATTTACCAGAACCATTTAAACCAAGAATACCAATTTTGGCACCATAGAAAAAACTGAGATAAATATTCTTAAGAACAGGTGTATTTGCACTTTTAAAGGTTTTAGTAACCCCAGACATTGAAAAAATAACCTTTTTATCGTCGCTCATAGCAATATTTTATAAAGAGAGTAGTAAAAAAATAAGAATTAATTCAGCAAAATTAGTTTTATAATTTACCGGATAGGTATATTAAACTCTTCCTTTTAAAGCATTGAAAACCCATGCAATAGCAAAGAAACCAACACCAACAGCAGCAAAACCCCAACCAGAAACCTCCGCATAGCGAAAAGCCCCCATCGCAATTAAACCTAATCCGACAAAAATCATTATCCATGTGGCCCAGGCCAATACTGTATTCTTATTCATTCTTGAGTATTTGTTTCGTTTTGGTTGAACATCAAATATCGCAAAAATAGAAAGACTTTTTAGTGCAAAAAGCGAAATATTATTGTTCAAAAGGAAATGTGATTCCCGCTTTCGTTCGAACGTCGTCTAATATTTCAATTAAATCCAAACTATTTTGATGCGACCAAAGCTCACTTTCTATTTTTCCGTTATTTAGACATTTATGTACTTCGTCTATTTCGTAGGTATATCCATTACCAATAGTTGGTAAATTTGTAGTAACTAAATTATCATCTTGCTCCAATTGGTATCCCTGGGCCTCATGCCACCTACCGGGTAAAAATAATGATCCTTTACTCCCTGCAATTTCAGCTTTACATTCTGAGTTTGTTGAATTACCACTATATAAAATAGCATGTGCATTCTTATAGTCAAAAATCATGGCAGTTTGAATTTCTACTCCTGTAGTATGAAATTTAGACTTAGCTATAACTTCCTGAGGTTTACCAAGAATTAAATAAGATAAAAAAATCGGATAGATACCAATATCTAATAAAGAGCCACCGGCCAAATTAGCATTTAACATCCTGCCTTCCTCTGCCCTATCTAATCCGTAAAAAGCAAAATCGGCCTTCAGGTAATTTACTTCACCAATCTTATTTGAATCAACGAGTTCCTTAACTTTTTTAATTGCAGGATTAAATCTACTCCATAGCGCTTCCATATAAAAAACACCTTTTTCTTTGGCTGCATTCACCACTGCTACTAATTCATTTTTATTAATACTAGCTGGCTTTTCGCAAAGCACATGTTTACCATTCTTAATCGCTAATAACGAAAGTTCGACATGCGAAATATGCAACGTGGCAATATAAACCACATCAATTTCATCACTTTTAAATAAAGCCTCATAACTATCATAAGTATGTTCTGCTCCATATTCTGCTGCAAAAGATTTCGCTCTTTCAATGCTACGAGAGCCCACGGCAGTTAATTTACCCCCATCAACCAATTGCAAATCTTGCGCAAACTTATGAGCTATCTTCCCTGGGCCTGCAATTCCCCATCTAATACTATTCCCCATTTTGAAAATTTTAGGTTTAAAAGTAATCATTTTAACTCCTTATCTTTACTAATATATTTAAAGTATTGTTCATGGATATCGACTTCAACAAAAACGAAGATCATAATAAACTTTTACTTTCCGATCTTAAAAAACGGTTGGCACAGGTAAAACTCGGGGGTGGTAAAGCCCGTTTAGAAAAGCAACGTGCCAAAGGTAAAATGACAGCTCGTGAACGTATTGATTATCTTTTAGATACAAATAAAAGTAGCATTGAAATTGCTGCTTTTGCCGGAGATGAAATGTATGCAGAGCATGGTGGGTGCCCATCTGGCGGTACCGTTATAAAAATGGGATACATTAGCGGAAAACAATGCTTAGTTGTTGCAAATGATGCCACAGTTAAAGCGGGTGCTTGGTTTCCAATTACTGGTAAAAAGAATCTTCGTGCTCAAGAAATAGCTATAGAAAATCGCATACCTATAATTTATTTAGTGGATAGCGCAGGAGTTTACCTTCCATTACAAGATGAAATTTTTCCAGACAAGGAACATTTTGGACGTATTTTCCGAAATAACGCGGTAATGAGTAGCATGGGTATAACCCAAATCGCTGCTGTAATGGGCAGTTGTGTTGCAGGTGGGGCGTACTTACCTATTATGAGTGACGAGGCCTTAATTGTAGATAAAACGGGCAGTATTTTCTTAGCAGGTAGTTATTTAGTAAAGGCTGCTATTGGCGAAAATATTGATAACGAAACCCTTGGAGGTGCTACAACCCATTGTGAAATTAGTGGTGTTACTGATTATAAAGCTAAGGATGATAAAGCAGCTTTAGATACCATAAAAAATATTGTAGATAAAATTGGTGATTTTGACAAAGCCGGATATAGCAAGACAAAAGCTAAAAAACCGAAAGAGAATCCAGAAGACATTTATGGAATATTGCCAGCATCTAGATCTGCGCAATATGATATGGTTGAGATTATTAAACGATTGGTTGATGATTCCGAATTTGAACAATATAAAGAAGGTTATGGAAAAACGATACTTACTGGTTATGCTCGAATTGAAGGTTGGGCAGTAGGTATAGTTGCGAATCAACGAAAGGTAGTAAAAAACAAAAATGGTGAAATGCAATTCGGAGGAGTTATATATTCCGACTCTGCTGATAAAGCAACTCGTTTTATAGCAAACTGCAATCAGAAAAAAATTCCACTTGTATTTCTACAAGATGTTACTGGTTTTATGGTTGGTAGTAAAAGTGAACATGGTGGCATAATAAAAGATGGTGCAAAAATGGTGAATGCAGTTAGTAATTCTGTTGTTCCAAAATTTACTATTGTAATTGGCAATAGCTATGGTGCAGGTAATTATGCCATGTGTGGCAAAGCCTACGACCCGCGATTAATTGCAGCATGGCCAAGTGCCGAGCTTGCAGTTATGAGTGGAAATTCCGCAGCAAAAGTATTACTACAAATAGAGACAGCATCCTTAAAAAAGAAAGGTGAAGAAATTACACCTGAAAAAGAAAAGGAGCTTTTTGATAAAATAAAGTCGCGATATGATAATCAAATTTCACCTTATTATGCCGCTGCAAGAATCTGGACAGATGGAGTTATTGATCCCTTAGACACGCGAATATGGATTTCAATGGGTATAGAAGCAGCAAACCATGCTCCTATTGAAAAACCTTTTAATATGGGAATATTACAAGTTTAATTGCTATTTGAAGGTTGATTGACAAACGAGAAAATCTCTCGGTTGATATTTTTTTCAATTAGTTTTAACACAACAACATTATTACGTTGTGTTGGAAGACCATAATTGTTGGAAACTGTTGTTTTTAAATACGTAGGATTGTAGCCTTTATTTCCTAAATATTTAAGGTTTACATACCATTTACCTATCACATTATTGTCAACTAAAAACTGTTCGGAAGAATAACCAACCAATTTTTCTTCTCTTATTCTTTCTGCATTCTCCTCAATACTATGAGTCCATGTTAAGAAATCGAAATCTGGTTTTACAAACTGAATTTCAAATTCAGCTTCGCTATTATTCCATTCAAAAAGCAATCTCGTCTGCCCCAATTCAATATCTGATTTTATGTTTTCCGTAAGGTTTAATTCTTCACCGAGTGCGACTGCTACCCGATTAGATTCTGTTCTAATTATAGAATTTATAGGGTTTAATGTTGATGTAATTGTATCAATTTGCCGAAACGTTTCATAACGACGATACATATTTAAGGCTTTTTTATTGTCACCTAATCTTCCATAAGCGTTAGCCAAATCTCTATAAGACTGAGCGTATCTAGGACGTAAGCGTAATATTTGCTTATAAGATTCTAAAGCCTCGGTAATTTTGCCGTTTTCCTCTTGAAAATAAGCTAAGGCTTTGAGTACATTAACATTCTGCACTGATATTAATTTTAAGTCATTATATACTTCAGTCGTTAACGTGTTATCTTTTCCATTTGTAGTCAAGTATTCATAAACATCTAAAAAATAATAGGGATTTGAGCCATAAACTTTTTTCTGTTCGCGGTAACGCTGTATGGCATCTTCCAGAGAACTGCTATTTTTAATATTTAAAAGATATTTTGGTGCTTCTTGAACCAAATTTGATTTGGAAACAAAAGCATCATTAGAAGTAACTTTCTGTTTAGCATCTTTCTTTATTGCATAACTATTACTTCGCTCTTTAGTATTTATTATTATTAAGCCTCCAAAGGCCTTAGGACCATATTGAACCAATAAAGAGCGACCTTTTACAATTGCAACGCGATCAATAGAACTAATGGGTAAAAATAACGGAGATGAATTGGTAATGCTTCCATCTACTTCAAAAGCTGCTGACCTTGCATCACCAACTGAAAAATTACTTCCACGTAAAAATACTCCCTGTTCTGGAATACCAGAGATTGGATTAATTATAGTTTTTACAATGATTTCGGGAAATTTACCTTTAAGAGCCGCAAGTAAATCTGATGCCCCAGGATTTAAATCAGCACCATCAACTACACGCATAGAATACGATGCTCTATTTTTATCTACAAATCCACGAGAAGTTTTAATAATATTTTTATTGGATGCATATTCGCCCTTCAAATCAATTTGCGTTTTTTTAATACTTTTCACCACTACCTCATTAAGCTTTTCTACTTTAGGAGACATCTGAATATTTAATACACTAGTAATATCTTCAACTATTATTTCTACAGGACGCATGCCCGTATGTGTATAAATTAAAACATCTAAAGGTTTTGCATTTATAACATATTTTCCATCAGCATTTGTTTTCGTGATATTGATGCTTCCTTTTACCGCAACGTTAACATTAGACAAAGGTTCGCCATAATCTGTAACAATTCCAGTAATCCTATTTTCGACTTCTTGTGAAAAAATTGGCATTGAAACTAAAACACCAACTAAAAATGTAAATAATATATTTTTCATTATTATTTATTCTGTTTAGTCTAAAATAAGAAAAAGACTACTTTAAATCAAACCTAAAGTATTCGTTCTTTGAATTTTGCCAGTTTTGGTTTCTATAAATTTAGGAAGTAAGAAGATTTCTTTTGGTCTCATGTAAAGGTCCAAACTAGAAATTTCTATAGTTTCACGAAGTTTTTCTAAATCAGCGTTCCCTTCAATTACTACAATTAATTTCTGACCTAATTGATCATCCAATAATCCTGATACAAAAAATCGATTTGATATTAATTTCTCCAATTTGGCTTCAATTTGTTCAGGGAATAATTTTATACCACCCGAATTAATTACGTTATCAAAACGGCCGAGCCAAATAAACTCGGTTTTCGAAATTAGATTTACCACATCGTTTGTAATAATTATCTCGTCTGTTATTTTAGGAGCATGTATGACAATACAATTTCGCTCATCTATAGTAAAAGTTACATTTGATATTGCCTGGTAATTAGAGCTATTTTTACTTAAACCAAAATTATTTAGCTGTTTCACGGCCACATGAGTAATAGTTTCCGTCATACCATAGGTCGCATAAATAATACAATCCGTATGCTGTAGTTTATCTCTTATAGCATTTGAAATGGCAGCACCGCCGATAATTAAAGTTTTAACATGTGATAATCCTAATATAGAATTATCTACTTGTAATGGCACCATTGCACAAAAATCGTATTGTTTCTCATTCACGCTTAAAGGACTAGAACTAGGTTCAATACAGTCTATTTCCAAACCTAAAACCATTGCTCGAACCAACATCATTTTACCAGCTATGTAGTCCGCAGACAAACACATCAAAGCTTTATTCTTTGGTTTCAATTGAAAAAAAACACCAGTAGCAAAAGCAGAGTTAACCATTTTAGATTTCTGCAGTACAATCTGTTTCGGCTTTCCAGTTGAACCGGAAGTATTCACTTTTACAGAAGAATCGTCATTAAGCCAATTTTTAAGAAACGTACCTATAGCCTGCTGGTACTCTTTACCTTCGGAAATATACTTATCAGATAGCGCTAATAGTTCCGCTACTGAATAAGAAGATCCATTAAATCTAAAATCTTTATGTAGGGTTTTGTACTGCTGCATCGTTTTGTTCTAATGCTAAAAATTCTTCTTGAGAATACACTTTACCGGTAAGGCGTTCTTTCCAATTAGACCAACCGTACTTCTTTGAAAAAACAAAGATTAAAATCGGATAAATAACTAGTACAGGAACAAATACGTCCCAACTTAAAGCAGGTTCAGAAACATCTCGATATATTGAATTCGTCTGAAAGGCTGTCCAGTCTGCTGTAACTAATAATGCTGTAATTAAATTATTCGCTGCATGAAAACCTAATGCCAATTCAAGTCCTTCATCCATTAAAACTAAAAGTCCTAGAAAAAAACCGGTACCAATATAATAGACCATTATACCGTATCCCAACTTCTCAACCTCTGGATTAAATAAGTGCATTACTCCAAACAGAACAGAAGTTACTACTAAAGGTACCCATCTATTTTTCGCCAATATTCCTAAACTTTGCATTAAATACCCACGTAAAAAATATTCTTCCATACTGGTTTGTATAGGTATCATAAGTATTGCAATTACTGCTAAAAAAATAAATTTATCAGCATCAAAATTCCATATATAATCATCAGGAGCCAAATAAACATCAATTAATACAAAGCCCCCTGAAACAATTCCCCAAACGGTAAATGCAAAGAATATTCTACTCCAATCAATCTTTTTACGAGAAGTAGTTAAGCTAGTAATAGATTGTTTATGTACAAATTTCACGTATAAAAAAAGACTAACAAGGCCTATTACAAAGGAAAGAAGCATATAAAATAAGAAAGAATTGGAACCTAGAATATTAGCAATAGCAGTAATGTCGCCCCCAGCCAATACGTTCATCGAATCTGATTTAAGCAATACAGCAATTAAAAGCGGAAACCCACCTATTACTTGCCACATTGCAAAAACAGTAACTAGGCCCACAATATAACGCCAACTTTCTGGCACACCTTTATACGCCTGCTCTATATACATATATTATTAATTTGATTCATGTTCCATTTTTTTGTTTGACTATAAAAGATATGTCCATTTTCAACAGTTAACGGACTTTCAATATTATTGGTATACAGGCTACCAGTACCTAAACCTTGTGGCATTTTATTTTTTAGAGTGTATGTCCATTGCGCAATAGCATTAAGTCCAATATTACTTTCTAAAGCACTCGTAACCCACCAACCAATATTATATTTATTTGCAAGATTTATCCATTCTTGACTTCCTTTAAATCCACCTATTAAACTTGGTTTTAAGATAATATACTGCGGGCGAATTGTCTGTAATAATTCTTCTTTTTCTAATATTTCGGAAATTCCAATTAGCTCTTCATCTAAAGCAATTGGCAAAGGGGTATCGCTACAGAGTTGTTGCATAGCAGAAAACTGCCCTTGTTTAATTGGTTGTTCTATTGAATGCAAATCAAATTCAGCTAACGTATTTAATTTTTCCAATGCCTCATTAGTAGAAAACGCACCATTTGCATCGACTCTAATTTCCAAAACATCTGAAGCGTAATGTTTTCGCAATGATTCTAATAAAGATATTTCTTGATTAAAATCGATAGCGCCAATCTTCAACTTTATACATTTAAAACCTTCAGATAGTTTTTGCTGAATTTGACTATGCATAAACTCAAAATCACCCATCCATACTAAACCGTTAATGGGAATTTGATTTTCTTCTTCTGTAAAATCGGATGGAAATAATTTAAAGCTCCCTTCAGCTAAAAAAGATAAAAATGCTTGTTCAACACCAAATTGAATACTTGGAAAGTCTTTTAATTCTTGCCAAAGAACTTCCTTTCCTAAGTAAATGTTGTTACAGGTCCATTCTAATTTTTGTTCATAATTAGCGACATCATCAATACTTAATCCTTTTAAGAGCCCGCACTCTCCTATTCCAATTCGCTCGTCTTCTTGCAAAGTAATAAACCAAGTTTCCTTTTGCTTTAATACACCTCTCGATGTACCACTAGGTCTTTTAAAATCGAGTATGTGTTTTTTATATGTTGCTTTCATTCGAAGACAACAAATTTAATTATATTTTACGGTACTAAACGTTACAAATGACAAGGATTGACAAAAAGACAATTTGGATAACCGGTGCTTCTTCGGGTATCGGCGAAGCATTAACTTACGCTTTGGACAAAAAAGACTGCAAAATAATAATCTCCGCAAGACGATTAAGTGAACTGAATCGCGTAAAAAATAATTGCGTTCATAAAGATAATATTGCAGAACTAGCAATGGATATAGCGGAAATTAATGAGGCAAAAGACAAGACAATTGAAGCTTTAAAAATATTTGGAAAAATTGATATTCTAATTAATAATGCTGGAATTAGCCAGCGCTCTTTAATTGTTGATACCGATATTGGTGTTTACAAGAAATTGATAGATGTAAATTACCTAGGCACCGTAGCGTTAACAAAGGCCATTTTACCATATTTTATTGAAAATAGAACGGGTCATTTTGTAACGGTGACTAGCTTAATGGGGAAATTTGGATCCCCTTACCGTTCAGGATACTGCGGTGCTAAGCATGCGCTTCATGGCTTTTTTGATGTACTTCGAATGGAACATGAAAAGGACGGAGTTGCTGTAACTTTAATTTGCCCGGGATTCGTAAACACTAATGTTGCCAAAAATGCATTAACAGGAGATGGTAACTTACAAGAGAAAAATGATACTGCTACTGCGAATGGTATTTCTGCTGAAAAATTTTCAATAGCTATGATTAAGGCGATAGAAAATAAAAAGTTTGAAGCCTATATAGCTAGAAAAGAAAGAATGGGAATCTATTTGAAACGATTTTTTCCAAAGCTTTTGCACCGTGTAGTTTTAAGAAGCACTGTTAAATAAACTATTTAAAGTTGAACCAAAAGCGAACGCCTTCAACCCCTTTGTCAACATTTAGAACAGTTTGCAATTGATTTGCCAAACGATTCATTAAACGCAAGCCCATTGAACTATTGGCACGTTCGTCTGTATCTTCAGGAAGACCGATTCCATTATCAGTATATTCAAAGAAACCTTCTTCACCTTTTGTCCGTCTTAAATGAATATAAATTTTACCGTTTTCTTCGTCATTTGGAAACGCATACTTAAAAGAGTTAGATACCAATTCGTTAAGCATTAAACCAAACGGAATAGCTCTATCAATATCCAATTCTACTCCTTCTGCATCAATTGTAATATTAATATTGTGGCCACCTTTTTTATAAACCGATTGCACACTATTAATTAAACTCTCTATATAACCTTGCATTTCAATTACAGAAAGGTCATCATGTTGGTATAACTTCTGATGAATTAGTGCCATTGCCTTTACCCTACTCTTACCCTCTTCAAGTGCCTCTATTGCAGCTTTACTTCTTGTATTCTTAGTTTGCAAGCTTAATAAACTAGAAACCATTTGCAGGTTGTTTTTAACCCTGTGGTGAATCTCTTTTAGCAATGAATCTTTTTCAACAAGCGCATTTTCTATAATACCTTTTTGTTTTGCAATTAGACGCTGGTTTTTAATACTTCTCATGTAAGCATATACAAGACCTGCCAAGAAAAGTAATGTAAATACTAAAAATATAATTACATATTCATTACGTTTTTCTTTAGCATCCAGTTCATTTCTACTTTGTTCTAATAATGCACGCTGATTAGATATCATCGTTTGGTTATTCTTAAAATCTCGTCCCATAACAGACGCTAACATCTGTTTTTGAACTTCAGATTTATTTACGGCAATAGAATCGTGAATCCGAAGATTTCTTTTTAAGTACTGCGTAGAATTTCTATAGTCACCTGTTTTTTCATAATAAGCAGCAAAAAGAACATTCTTTTTTAAAACATCTTTTGTTCTTTTAATATCTAAATTATCGCTTAAATAATCCGTTGCTTTCTCGAAGTTTTTTAATTGTATATAACAATCTGCAATAGCCAGCGTATTTTCGATATAATCTTTCGAATATTTACCAGCGCTATGCTTTTTTATAAATTCTAAGCTGTTTTCAAGTTTCGGTATGGCTAACTCATAATTTTTCATTTGAGCATGACATTTACCAATATTTCCCTCAATAATTCCTTTTAATAAAAGCCCTTGAGTTTCACTTTTTTCGGTTTTATCCAACATAAAATCATTGATATAAACCTCTATATAACCGAAGGCCTTTTTATAATTGCTCAAAGCAGTTGGAGTGGAGTTATCTAATCTTAAAAAGTTGCCTACGTTATTATAAAAATAAGCCTGTTCATAAGAATTTGTATCATCTAAGTTTGGTTTTATCTTATCATAATAATCATCTAATGCTGCTTTAAACATTCCCAAATTAGCATAGATGTCATAGAAATATACATTTTCAATAATACCAGATTCCTTCTTTTTCTCACGAACATTCATTTGATCATCATATAGTTCTAACTGACCATATGTTTGATCCATAATATCTAGCAATATAGTTTTTTGGCTTATATCTAAACCATCTATATTTTTATATACTTCTTTAGCAATTGCTAAGCCTCTATCAAAATCACCTAAATCATGGTAAATCTGAGCCTGTATTAGCTTGTAATTTCGTATTGCAGTTGAATCTCTATCCTTTTCTGCATTGTGAGCATACTCATTTACTCTATCTATCCAATCATATGCAGAATAGGCATGATATCTATTTGAAGTATTGAAGAAAAAAGTGAATCGTTCTGTAGCACCCTTAAGTTTTATAAAGCTATTATACGAATTAACTTCGGGCACCTCTATTTCCTGACCACGCAGTGTCGAAACAGAAAGACTGCATAGTATGGCAGAGCAAAGAATTTTGAAAAGTAATTTCTTCATGGTTTAGTGAACGGAACAATGCAAAACATTATATAATTCAACGCTTTGTCTTAATATTTGTTGTCGCCAAATAACGTTTTTGACATATAATTTTCAATTAAAAACGTTGTTTTACCATGATATTCGTTTTTCCATCATTTTCATAGCAGGTTTAATTGAATTCTCGATATATAAAAGTGCTTTTAAATACTTTGAAAAAAGTATTTGTACCCTTTCTATTATGACAAAATTACTGTTTCAACAAAATTTCATTTTTTATTTGTTGCGTAAGTGCCCTTTTTTGTGGTTAAGAATACTTAATGGGTAAAAAGCAGTATTTCATCGATTAATTAAGCATTTAATCGAATTGAATAAATTTTAAACATTTACTATTCCTACTTATAAAATAAGTATTTACTTACGAAATATATTTCTGAATACAATTTACATCATCGAAGATCAAATATCTAAAACACAAAAAAGGTGCTTTATAAGCACCTTTTTTGTATCTCCTAATTATTAAAACTAAGAATTCATTGCAGAAATAATAAATTCTTTAAAATCTTTTGAAATAGGAATTAGCGTTTCATTTATCATGATATCCTTAGAGTTAATAGCATCAATATGATCCACATTAACAATATAAGATTTATGCGCTCTATAAAATTTATTCTTAGGCAATTTTTCCAAATAGTCTTTTAATGGAGATCGGACTAAGAATTTTTTATCAACTGTATTTACTTCCAAATAAACATTGTCTGCTTTAATAAACTGTATGTCTCCAAATTGTATTCTATAATATAAATGTTGTTTTTTTACAAAAATGGAATCTTTTAATACAGCATTAGACATTGGTCCGTCTGCAACAGGAGCTGGAGTACTTTCACCATTCTCCCCTTTTGGCGAATGAATAAAATTTGAAAGTGCAATTTCAATAGAAGTATATAAATCTTGTTGCTCAAATGGTTTTACCAGATATCCATTAGGTTTAACAGTTTTGGCGTTTTCTACTGTTGCACGGTCCGAGTTAGATGTTACGAAAATAAAAGGGATGTCGTAATTCTCTCGAATATGTTTACCTAGGTCAATTCCGGTTTTATCAGAAGCAAGAATTATGTCAATTAACACAAGGTCAACTTCTTTTGTTTTTAACACTTCTTCTGCCTGTTCGTACACTATTACATTATCAACGATTTCATAGCCAATCTCTTCAAGCATAGATTGCATATCATCAGCTATAATAACGTTGTCTTCAACGATAAGAATTCTAATTGGTTGTTCCAAGATGTAGGGCGTTTAGGTGGTTAGTTAGCATTTCAATTTAGATTTTATAATAACAGCTGATAAAAATCAGTACAGCTAAGAAAAAAGTACTTAAGGCTAATTTCTTTAGCTCAGGGTCTAACAATACTGGTTCTTTGATATTATACACCTTAAACAAATGTACGAAAATGAACACAAATGCTATTAAAGGTAGATATAGAAGCCAATTACTAAAGCTCATGGCCATAAAAACAACCGTACAGAGAAAAGAAATAATCAATAATAAATAATGGTATTTCTTTCCATTTTCAAACCCCATCATTACTACTAACGTATTCTTTTGAGATTTCTTATCAGTTTCATAATCTCTAAGGTTATTTAAATTTAAAACTGCAGTACAAAGTAGTCCTATTGCTATTGCTGGCAATACTGATATTAGGGTTATAAATTTTGTATAAAGAAACATTGAGCCTAATACTGCGAGTATTCCGAAGAATAAAAAGACAAACAAATCTCCAAGTCCTTTGTATCCATATGCAGTATCTCCAACCGTATATTTTATGGCAGCCCAAACACTTAAAATTCCAAAAACAGAGAATAATAATATATATTCTAATTTCTGATTTCCAAAAGCCGCGTACACTAAACAACCTACAAATATCAAACTAACTATTATTGAAATAATAATACCTCTCTTTAATTCTTTGCGGGTAAGTAGACCAGCTTGTAAAGCTCTTTTAGGGCCAATTCGATTATTATTATCTGTACCCTTTACACCATCGCCATAATCATTGGCGAAGTTCGAAGTAATTTGAAATCCGATTGTAGTCAATAGCGCTAGAATGAAAATTATTAAATCACTTTTTCCATGATATTTTGCAACAGCAGTCCCCACAATAATTCCTGAAACAGATAGTGGTAATGTACGTAACCTAGCGGCATTTAACCATGCCTTAATTTTCGTCAAAACTAATAAGGATCTTCTATTTGAATTCGTTTGCCTTCTTTATAAGATGCAACAAATGCGTCTTGAAAACCTATATCAACTAATTCCGCTCTAAATTTTTGTGCCTCTTCTAAGGTGCCAAAATTACCAAGAGAATAAGAGTAAAAAGGATTTGTTTTTACAAACAACGTATTGGTTAATGCTTCAGAAGCGAGAGCAACATTATTATCCACAAAAGATTTTACTTGTACCGAATAAATAGTTTCTTTTTCTAAGAATTTTTTAGCCAAGTAAAAATCATTAACCAAGCTTAATTCTTCATTCTGCTGTTTCAAGTTATCAATTCTAGATTTAATAGCATCTAAACTATCGATTGAAACAAGAAGATTATTTTGTTGTTCAAATGAATTTTTGTTCATACTTAAGCCAGCTGTTAAACCCGTAACAGCTAAAGTACCTGCTAAAAACAATGCCGTAATACCACCAAGAACATTTCGTTGAATTTTACTTGTTTTCAACTCTTTGTTCTTAATTTTTATTTGATCTAATAAACGCTCATTAATAATTTGAGCTTTATCAATATCCTTATGCAATTCTAATAAATCGCTTTCTTCTATAAAAGGCATGTTTACAAGGTTTTACAGGGTTTCATATAAAGTTAACCAAATAACATCAATGTTTTTGAATCTAGATAACAGAATGTTGTAAAAGTAAAAATTTTAGTGGTAAAACCTAATAAATTCGTGGTCAATATTATTTGAAAAACAGATATCCTTGTAAAGCCTGATAATAAAACAATTACGTGTTTAAATTAAATATACACCGTCTTCTTTTATTTCAATTTTTCGAGCTTTATATAAAACACCTATTCCTTTTTTAAAAGATTTTTTACTCATTTGAAGTACTTTTGAAATATCTTGAGGATTAGATTTATCATGCAGTGGTAAGAAACCATTTCGTTCAACTATTTTATTAAGGATTTTTTCTGCAGTTGGCTCCAAACTTTCTAGGCCCATTGGCTGTAATGACACATCAATTTTATTGTCGGGTCTTATATTTTTTATGTAGCCTTTAATTTTATCTCCAATAGCAATTTTCTGAAAAACCTCATTGTCATAAACAAGTCCCTTATGAGCGTCGTTAATTATTACCTCCCACCCTAAATCGGTTAAGCGAGTAACTATTAAGTCTACTTTATCACCATCTTTAATGGTCAAGTTTTCATTGTCTAAAAATCTTTCCAACTTATTAGAAGCTACAAGACGAAAAGTTTTCTCATCTAGATAACAAAAAACAACATACCATTGGTCTTCTTTCATTTTATCTCGTTGTTCACTAAACGGAACGAGTAAATGTTTTTCTAGGCCCCAGTCTAAAAAGGCACCAAATTGATTGACTTCAGCGACTCGCAATAAACTAAAAGAATTTCTTTTTATGAATGGATCTATATTGGTAGATATCGGTCTTTCCTCATAATCCAGATAACAAAATACCCGAAGCATATCTCCAATCTCGTAAGTTTCTGGCACATATTTGTTTGGTAGTAAAATTTCTGTTCCACCCTCACTTCCTAAAAAAAGTCCGACACTGGTATCTCTTAAGATTTCCAGTTCATTGTAATTACCCAATTCAATCATGCTGCAAAGGTATATTTTAATTTCTACGCAAAAAAAAACCGTCAAACAAATGCTTGACGGTCTTATTAACTTATAAAAGTCTATTTATTATAAACTGCAGCTTTCTTAAAGTGCTTGCAAAGCATATAATAGATAACAGCACGATGCTTATTTCTATTTGAAGAACCATAAGTATCCATAACACTTTTTACGGCTTCCATTAATTTAGGGCTATCATCTAGACCTAATTTTTTCATCAAATAGTTTTTCTTAACTGTTTCCAATTCTTTTGGATCACCTCCAGAAACTTTAGAAGCATCAAGATTATAAATAGCTGGCCCTAAGCCAATTGTTACTTTTGTTAAAAGATCCATATCTGGTGTTTCACCAAATTTATCTTTGATATCTGCAACATACTTTACGATTAAATCGTCTCTTTTTGAACTCATAATTTAAGTGTTTAATAAATGTTTATAGTAATATGTTAATAGTTATGTATTGCTAAGATATGAAATCGAAATAATCGAGCAAAATTTGATTGTTGATAGATTTCGGTGTTTTTATTTCTAAAAGCTTGGGTTTTTCTGCTGGTGAGAAGAATTCGGGCAATGCATTTTTAAGATTATCCAAATTATTTGCGGTAATAAATTCCAAATTGTAAAGGCTACACAAATGAGAAATTTGAAGTTTTTGTGGTGTTTCAAAATAGGTCTGAAAATTTTCTGTTTCACGATGACCAGGAAGTATTCTAAAAATCCCTCCACCTTCATTGTTAATTACTATAATACGTAAATCTTTCCTTAAATAGTTGTTCCACAAACCGTTACTATCATATAAAAAACTTAAATCTCCTGAAACCAATAATGTTGGAGATTCACTGTAAATAGAAGCTCCTACTGCAGTAGACACACTTCCATCAATACCACTAGTACCGCGATTACAAAATACTTTCAACGATGAGTTTAAATCAAAAAGTTGTGCATAACGAACTGTAGAACTATTTGATAATTGCAATTGATAAGCATTCGGAATACACTGTAAAATATGTTTAAAAGCTAACATATCTGAAAACGGAATTGATGACAAATATTCTTCACGCTTAAATTCGTAATAGTTCTTTCTTTCTTTCCAAAATTCAAAATAATCGCTCTGAACTGGTTGTACATGCTTAATAAATTTGCTGAAAAAAATATTCGGATGCATCTTAAAATGATGCGATAAACTAAAAAAAGTATCATTGGCTTTTTTAGAATTTATATGCCAATGATGATCCGGTTTATGCTTTCTTAGAAAAGCTTTGATTTTTTTTGAGACAATAAGCCCTCCAAATGTCAAAAGTACTGTGGGTTGCAAAGAATTGAATAATTCCTCATTATTCTCTGCTTTTTCAATAGGCGCAATTATACTATCTATACTTGTAAAAAAACTAGGGTGATGTAGATTTGATGTTGTTTCAGTTAGGAATATAACCGATTTATCTGCCGCTAAGACATCAAGATATTTTTGTTCAATATCATTTGGAGGATTAGTTCCTACCAGTACCAATTTACGGTTGGTACTATTCCATATCGAAATATATTTTTCAAAATCAGAATCAAAGATTACACTTTCCTTTGGCAATGATATTTTTGACGAATTATCATTTTTTAATACCATTTCATACAATGGTTCTTCAAAAGGAATATTGATATGAACGGGAATCGTCTTTAAGCTTACCATCGTTAATGCCTTCCTAATCTCACAACTATTAAAATCGATTACTTTATTCTGAGAAACCACGATAGAATCTTCATTTAAGAGTTCAGGAGCGTACTTTTGTATCTCATCAGTAGCATGTGAAACATCTAATTTTAGATTAGCAGAATAACCAATATGCCTATCAAAAACATTGTCTTGTCGAATAGTTTGACCATCGCCAATATCAATTTTATAACTAGGACGGTCAGCTGAAATCAAAACAAGAGGAATATCACTGTAGAATGCTTCAGCTACTGCTGGGTAATAATTTAATAAAGCACTACCAGATGTACATATTGTAGCTACAGGCACTTTTAGTTGTTGTGCCATACCCAACGCAAAGAATGCTGCGCTTCGCTCATCAACAATACTAAAACACTTAAAAAAAGAATCTTCAGTAAAACTTAAAGTAAGTGGCGCATTTCTTGAACCTGGTGATATTACAATATTTTTAATGCCGTAAACTTTGCATTGCTGAACTAATAGTTGAGCTGAGGGTATACTTGATTGATCCATAAGTTTTGAACGAGTACTATACAAAAATACGACCCACGATAATGCTACCCAAAATTATTAATTAGAAAGCACGCGCAACATTGTTCTACTTTTATTTACAGTTTCTCGCCATTCTTTTTCTGGGTTAGAATCTTTGGTAACTCCTCCCCCAACATAAATTTTAATAATGCTATCAATTTTTTGCATACATCTAAGATTCACATACAGTGTGGTCGATTTATTATCCCCAAAATTTAATTCTCCTAAAAAACCAGCATAAAATTCCCGATTATACGATTCATTTTCTAATATGTATTCCATTGTGTCTTTTTTTGGAAATCCACAAACAGCAGGCGTAGGATGCAATGCATTAATAATATTATTCAACTTATTTGATTTTAATGTACCTGTAATTTTTGTGCGTAGGTGAAGTAATTCACCTGCTTTTATAGTCTCTAATTGAGATTTATTAAGATTGTCAACCTCACCTTTTAATGCATTCATTATAAATTCTGTAACCAAAGCTTGCTCATCAATTTCTTTTGAGCCCCAATTGGGCTGACTCTCACCCTGATATGCTTTTGTACCTGCTAAAGACATTGTCGTTAATTTATCTTTATTAGTTTGCAGTAAAATCTCAGGTGTGGCTCCTAACCATAATCCCACTTTGGGATGATACCATAAATAGCAAAATGCATTAGTATACAAAGAAACTATTCTTTTAAAAAGAGCTATCGGTGAAGTAGTATTTTCAACTATTAAATTACGAGAAAGCACTGCCTTACTAAATAGTCCCGATTCAATTTTCTGAATTGTCTTTTTAAGTAATGTGATGTATGAGTCATGTGCGGTATTAGCATCGATTGGAATATCCGTAATGTTTGATTCCACATTTGTATGCGAGAATTCTTCACTAAACAATTCATCGACATTAATCAGTACAGTATCATTTTCTGATACAAACGGAGCAAATACAAATCCTGATTCACTAAAATCAGAGACGTAGTTTAGCGCATCATCTTTCTGAAAAATTGTATGAATTTCGTATTCTCTTGGATTCCTATAAACCACTAAAGGAAGCTCAGCACTCAACTGTTTTTCAATACGTTGCCACATATTATTTTTTCGGTAATGCTATCGTTGATAGTCTACAAGATGAAATTAATTTTCCATCTCCATCAGTAACTTTTACATCCCACAGTTGTGTAGTACGCCCTTTATGAATAGCAATTGCAGTAGCATACACTACCCCATCTCTAATACCACCAACATGATTAGCTGTAATTTCTGTACCACGTATCATCGTATCTTGCGCGTTTAAAAAAATATGAGCTGCAACACTTCCAACACTTTCTGCTAAAGCAGCCGTAGCACCACCATGCAAGACACCATCTGGTTGATGTACGGCTGGTGTAACCGGCATCTTTGCTGTTAAATAATCTGCACCTACATCCACATACTCAATACCCAAAGTTTCCATTAAAGTATTTTTTGTTGTTTCGTTACAGATTTTGAGTATCTTTTCTTGAAATTCATTCATAAAATTGAATTTTTGTAAAAATACTATTACCATTCGAAATATATTGAAGTCCGACCAGGCAATTTGAAATTAAAATATGAGTAGCATTGAAAAGCAGAATACCTACACTACCACTAATACTTATAGCACCCTAAATACACTCGGACCGAGAACTAAAAATGTTTGGGTTGTTTTTCATGGCATTGGTTATTTAAGCCGATATTTTATCAACTTTTTCGATTTACTTTCAGCTGATGAAAATTATATCATAGCACCACAAGCACCCTCTAAATATTACTTAAAAAACCAATACAGGCATGTAGGTGCCAGTTGGTTAACTAAAGAAAGTACTGAACTAGAAATTGAAAATGTTTTAAATTCGATTGATTCCGTTATTCAAAATGAAAATTTACCACCTCATATTAATTTAATTGTCTTCGGATTTTCGCAAGGTGTTTCAGTAGCCACACGATGGGTAGCTAAAAGAAAAATAAAATGTGCGCAATTAGTATGTTATGCTGGTGGTTTACCTAATGAATTAAAAGCTAATGATTTTGAATTCTTAGAAAAAAATAAAACAGCGGTTTGCATAATTACAGGTGATAAAGATGAATATTTAACAGCTGAACGAATGAAATCTGAGTATAGTAGAATAGACATTCTATTTAATAAAAAAGCGAAATATATTCGTTTTGATGGTGGCCATGAAGTTAAAAAGGAACTGATTACAGAATTAATTTAAATTCTACTACTCAGGCTTTGTGACTTTTTCTTCAGGAAAATACTCGATTTTGCGTGTGGTATATAAATTATCTGGTGCAATAATTTCCTTTACCCAGTTTCCAGAATCTCCATTATCAAACTGATAAATATATTGATGTAAAGTCTCTGAGTTACCAACAATAGTTATAACTTTATTCTTAACCCCACTTTGCACATAACTAATTTTCTTTGTTTCCTGAGGCTTTAGTTTCTTTGTTTTAGCATCAAAAATGAATTGTGTTTCAGAAATTAGTTGCTCATTTTTAAAAACCTTTTCAAGCGCTGCTGTTGAAACACCATCCATATACTCGGTAGTGCGTTCTGTTTTAGTGTTTTCATTTTCATTAGAAGTAACTTTTATAGTTTTCTTAATTACTCCATTTAGACTATGAACTTCTTCTGAGATATTTTCTTTCTGTGTATGTTTAATGACCGTTTCATTTTCACCATCTGTTCCGGAATGTAAAATTGCAATCAATTTACCTTCGTTATCATAAGTATATTGGTAGCTATCTAAGAATTCCTTTTCATATGAGAATACTTTTTCAATCACTATTCGTGGTTCCGATTGTTCAACAGTATAAAAATTGCCAAAAGAAATAGCCGGGTCAAATTTTCCTTCTCTATAGTTTTCCGTACGCTTTTCTATTAGTTGATTCTGTTGAAACTTATATCTGGTAATATCATAATCCGTATCACTATAGCGCGTTACTGATTTAATTAATCTTCCTTTTTTATCAAACTCATACTCCTCTTTACCATATTTAGTAACCACTAGACATGACTTCACATTCCCTTTCAAATCAAAATCTGCGACTTTGAAAATCTGAGCTTCTTGTGCAGACAGCTTAAATAAGCTGAAAACAAAAAAGATAAATATTATTTTAAGACTATTATACATATGGTAAAATTATTTGTTATTCCTTCAAATGGAAACAATTACCGTGCTAAAACTGTATTTAAGTAAATAGAACGCAGTGTATTCAATTTTATTGAATAAATATTGACTTGTATCTTTAGCAACAAATATATACCTGATAAAACTTAAAAAACATGTTAAAACAGAATCTTTTAGTGCTGTTACTACTTATACTTAGTTCTTGTAAAACTAAAAAAGAAGTAGAGCCGAAACCTGAGTCGTTTACTATTGGTGTAGTTGCAGACTGCCAATACTGTTACTGTGAACCTGCTGGCGTACGTTTTTATAAAAAATCTCCGGAGCGATTACAACACGCTGTAGACATCTTTAATAGTCAGGATTTAAATTATTCAATTCATTTAGGTGATTTTATTGATAAAAATTTCACAAGCTTCGATACCGTTGCTCCAATTTGGAATAGTCTTAAAGCTGATAAATACCATGTATTAGGCAATCATGATTTTAGTGTAGCAGATTCATTAAAACCATTTGTTTTTGAAAAAATGAATCTTACAAACCGCTATTATAGTGTTGTAAAAAAGAATTGGCGATTTATTATTTTAGATGGAAACGACCTAAGCAAGCATGGTGCTTTAACTGAAGAAAAGAAGCTACAGACCGATTCTATTTTTAAGCTTTTATCTAAGGAAGATATGCCCAATTTAGTTGAATGGAATGGTGGTATTAGCAACGAGCAATTATCTTGGGTAGAGAACGAATTACAATTAGCCCAACAAAACAATGAACTAGTAGGATTCTATTGTCATTTTCCTGTAATTGGTGAAGAACAATCTCTTTATTTATGGAATTACAAACAGCTTTTATCGCTTATTGATAAATATGAAAACGTAAAATTTTATTTTAATGGGCATCACCATAGGGGCGACTATGTAAAAAGAAATGGTGTTCACTATTTAAATTTTAAAGGAATGGTTGATACAAATGATTCAACTTCTTTTGCTACCGTGAACTTCACAAAAGATTCTATTATTGTTAATGGCTATGGAAGAGAACCTTCAAGAAAATTAAAACTAAAGTAATTCTCAAAACTTTATAAAATTATAAAACCCGCAAGATTCAAATCTTGCGGGTTTTTATTTAAAATAGAAATTAATTTCTATTTTACTTCTTCGAAGTCAACGTCCTCAACGTTATCACCTTCAGCAGCATCAGCAGTAGCTTCTCCTTCAGGAGCTGCACCACCTTGTTCTGCTTCAGCTTGCGCTTTGTACATTTCTTCAGATGCCACTTTCCAAGCTTCATTGATTTTTTCTAAAGCAGGCTCAATAACAGCTATATCTTTAGTATCAAATGCTGTTTTCAATTCTTCTAAAGCTTCTTCAACTGGCTTTTTCTTATCGTCAGATAATTTATCTCCAAATTCTTTCAACTGCTTTTCAGTTTGAAAAATCATGCTATCGGCTTCGTTCAACTTTCCTGCTTTTTCCATTGCAGCTTTGTCAGACTCCGCATTAGCTTCAGCTTCAGCCTTCATCTTTTTAATTTCTTCGTCTGTAAGACCTGAAGAGGCTTCAATTCTAATATCTTGTGTTTTATTAGTTGCCTTATCAGTTGCAGAAACTTTAATGATTCCGTTTGCATCAATATCAAAAGTTACTTCAATTTGCGGCGTACCTCTTTGTGATGGTGGAATTCCATCTAAATGGAAACGTCCAATTGTTTTGTTATCAGCAGCCATTGCACGTTCACCTTGCAACACATGAATTTCAACAGAAGGCTGGTTATCAGCAGCTGTAGAAAACACTTGCGATTTCTTAGTAGGAATCGTTGTATTGGCTTCAATTAATTTAGTAAAAACATTCCCCATAGTTTCAATACCTAATGAAAGAGGAGTAACATCTAATAACAATACGTCTTTAACATCTCCTGTTAAAACACCACCTTGTATAGCGGCACCTACGGCAACAACTTCATCAGGGTTTACACCTTTAGAAGGAGCTTTTCCGAAGAATTTCTCAACAGCTTCTTGCACAGCAGGAATACGAGTAGATCCACCAACCAAGATAATCTCATCAATATCACTTTTTGAAAGTCCAGCTGCTTTTAAAGCAGTTTGGCATGGCTCAATAGTACGTGCAACTAAATCAGAAATCAATTGTTCAAACTTAGCACGAGACAATGTACGAACCAAGTGTTTAGGTCCTGTTGCCGTTGCTGTAACGTATGGTAAATTAATTTCGGTTTGTGCAGAAGAAGATAATTCAATCTTCGCTTTTTCTGCCGCTTCACGTAAACGTTGTAAAGCCATAGCATCATCACGAAGATCAATGCTTTCATCTTTTTTAAACTCTTCAGCTAACCAGTCAATTATCTTTTGGTCAACATCATCACCACCCAAGTGTGTATCGCCATCAGTTGACAATACTTCAAATACACCATCTCCTAATTCAAGGATAGATACATCATGCGTACCACCACCAAAATCAAAAACAACAATTTTCTGATCAGTATCTTTTTTATCCATACCGTAAGCAAGAGATGCTGCTGTAGGTTCGTTGATAATTCTCTCAACAGTTAAACCTGCAATCTCACCTGCTTCTTTAGTTGCCTGACGTTGTGCATCATTAAAATATGCTGGTACTGTAATTACAGCTCTTGTCACGTCTTGCCCTAAATAATCCTCAGCAGTTTTCTTCATTTTCTGAAGAATCATAGCTGATAATTCTTGCGGAGTATATAATCTACCGTCGATATCAACACGAGGCGTATCGTTATCACCTTTCACTACTTTATAAGGTACTCGTTTAGCTTCTTTACTAGACTCCGAGTATTTATTCCCCATAAAACGTTTAATTGAATAAACTGTTTTTTCTGGGTTTGTTACTGCCTGTCTTTTGGCAGGATCTCCAACTTTTATCTCGCCTCCTTCAACGAATGCGATTACAGACGGAGTAGTTCTTTTACCTTCTGCATTAGGAATAACCACTGGCTCGTTACCTTCCATAACGGAGACACAAGAGTTGGTTGTACCTAAATCTATTCCAATAATCTTGCTCATTTATATATGTATTTAATTAGCGTTTATTTTATAATCATAACACTATTGTCAAACAATATGCCAAGACAAAAATACTGACAGGATGTCATTATTAATTCAATTCTTATGGCAACATTGGATTTATATACCGCATTCATCAATAAATGTCGGTTTAAATTAGTGCCATATCAGACATTGACAGTTGAAAATTTTTGAATAGGGGTTTCTTGGCTAACATAAACAAGGCTAAAAAGATTAATGCAACAGTTTTTGTAATCATAAAAGAAAGAACTTAAATTCATTCATTCAATTTTACACCCTTATCAAAATGAAAAATTATTTAAATTTCATATTACTTTTTTTAATAAGTGTAACATCAGTTGCGCAAGAGAATAGGCTTTGTCAAGGTCATTTTTGGACAGAAGATGAGGCAAACGTAGGGATGAAAAAATTTGCATCGGAATGGGATGATTTAGAATCTTGGGAAAAACGTGCAGACCGAATAAAACAGGGTATTATTGAAGGTATGCAACTAGAAAAAATGCCAAAAATCACTGGCAATTTTAATCCGATTATTCACAACACTAGAGAAATGGATGGTTATATTGTAGAGAATATTGCCATTGAAAGCTTCCCGGGTTTTTATATTTCTGGCAATTTGTACAGACCAATTGGTGATAAAGAGAAATATGCTGCAGTTTTAAGTCCACATGGTCATTTAGCCGATAAACGTTTTACACATTACGTTCAAAAACGAGCGGCTGTTTTAGCTCGAATGGGTGCCATTGTATTTGCTTATGATATGATAGGTTATGGTGAAAACGACCAAACTATTCATAAAATGCCAATAGCACTATTACTTCAAACCTATAATAGTCAACGAATATTAGATTACTTAATCTCAAGACCCGATGTTGATGCCACTAGAATTGGAATGACTGGTGGCTCTGGAGGAGGAACCCAAACATTTATGCTAACTGCTATTGATGATAGAATAAGCGTATCCATACCAGCCGTACAAGTTTCGGCTCACTTTTTTGGAGGTTGTGTTTGTGAGAGTGGAATGCCAGTTCATCAGAGTGCCAACCATCAAACTAATAATGTCGAAATCGCTGCTTTGTGTGCACCACGTCCACTACTACTTATTTCAGACGGCGGAGATTGGACGAGCAACACGCCTCGTATAGAATACCCGTATGTTCAAAGGGTATATGCACAATATAATGCCGAAAATAGAGTTGAGAATGTACACCTGCCTCTTGAGCGTCATGATTATGCGTATTCTAAAAGGGCCGCAGCGTATAATTTTTTTAAGCATCATTTAAAATTACCTTATAATACGCCGTATGATGATGGTTTTGATGAAAGCTATGTAACGATTCTTTCTAGCGATGATTTAAAGGTTTTTGATGCAAAACATGAAAGACCAAAAAATGCTTTAATGGGAGCACAAGCAATCATGGAATATTTAAAAATAGGAATATAGTACGTTATAAATATTTTAATTAAAAGGGTTATTCTAAAATGATAAAACCAAAGGAGCATAAGCAGGAAAAAGAACGTATAGAGGCTCTTGAATCTTACTCAATTCTGGATACTATATCAGAAGCTGACTATGACAATATTACTGCTATAGCTTCTGAAATATGTGGAACTAAAATCTCTTTAATTAGTTTAATTGATAGTGACCGTCAGTGGTTTAAGTCTAAACATAACCTCGATGCTACCGAAACACCAAGAGATTTAGCCTTTTGTGCACATGCTATAAACGACCAAGACAAAGTACTTGTAGTGCAAGATGCTAGACAAGATGAGCGTTTTCATGACAATCCATTGGTAGTCGGTGGTCCAAAGGTAATATTCTATGCAGGTGTTCCATTAGTAAGTGATAATGGACTACCTATTGGTACATTATGCGTAATTGATGATAAACCGAAATTACTAAGCCAGAGTCAAATTTATTCATTAACCGCTCTGGGTAATCAGGTAATGAATATTCTAAATCTTAGAAAGACCAAGATTACGTTAGAAAAAACTAAGGAGAATCTAGAAGAGAAAAATCAAGAATTAGAACGTTTTGCTTTTCTGGCAGCACATGATTTAAAATCTCCACTAACCCATATAAACGGATTTTCGCAGTTACTAATTAAAGAATACGGTGATAAGTTAGATGAAGATGGAAATAAAATGCTCGACTTAATGGCAAAGTCTTCGGAAAAACTTAGAACATTAATAACTGGATTATTAGATTATAGCAGAAGTGAAAGTGTCTTATCTGAGAAAAAGTCCCTGATTAACCTTGAAGATTTAGTGAAAGATATAAATGGGCTTTTCGCTTTTGAGAATGAAATGAATTTAAATATAAGAAGTTCAATGAGTGAAATAAGTACCAATAGAGCTGCACTAGAACAGGTATTAATAAATCTTGTTACAAACGCTATAAAGTATAGTGATAAGGAAAGAATTGACATCGAAATAGGTTTAACAGATGCAGATACACACTACAAATTTTATGTAGAAGATAACGGTCCGGGAATAGCTATTGAAAACCAAGAAAAAATATTTGAAATATTTAATGTGCTATCTCATAAAGATAAATTTGGTGTTTCCGGTAATGGTATTGGACTCGCTACTGTAAAGAAAATAGTAGAAAAAAGTGGGGGCGAAATAAATGTAAATTCAGAAAAAGGCAGTGGAGCTAAATTCACCTTTACGCTAGAAAAGTAAAAGTAGCTTTTAAATAAAACCTATAATTACTATAGAAAAATCATTGACAATCTTCCTTACGTCTAGTATCAATTAAGTAAATAATTTTCCAACGCCCCCCTTCTTTCAGTAGTTGAAAGGAATTAACACCACAATGCTTAATTTCATCATTAATCCAAAATTCATACTTGGTCCATGCATTAGCCATACCACCATCTATTTGAATATTATAATCTAAAATTTTTTCTTCAAAGTTCACGCTTTCTGGTATTTTAGAAATACTCAAAAGAAAACTATTGAATTCTTCTGTCTTCACCTTGTATTCTCCGTTGACAGCTTTAACAACTGTTTGTAATATTAGATCATCTGCTGCTATACTTTTCATTTTAATAGAATCTTGGGCATGAAAACCTATAAAAAAATTCTCAATCGATTCTTGTACTTCTAATTTTTCATCAGATTGACCAAAAACTTGAAAACATAAGAATATTACTATAATGGTAAAATAGTTTTTCATTTTAATTGAAATAAATGACGTTCAAAAATAACAGAATAATACTTCCTCATTATTCTTTAACTTTTTACTTATTTTTATCCTTCTAAATATAACTTAATGTCAACTGCAAAAAAAGAGTACAAAAGAGTAACCGTAAAATCTTTGGTTGAAATGAAACAGCAAGGTGAGAAAATCTCCATGCTTACGTCCTACGATTATTCCATGGCCAAAATTGTTGATTCTGCGGGAGTAGATGTAATCTTAGTTGGTGATTCTGCCAGTAATGTAATGGCCGGCCATGAAACTACTTTACCAATTACCTTGGACCAAATGATTTACCATGCCTCATCGGTAATAAGAGCTGTAAAAAGAGCTTTGGTAGTAGTAGATATTCCTTTTGGCAGTTACCAAAGCGACCCTAAAGAAGCATTACGTTCTGCGATTCGAATAATGAAAGAGAGTGGAGCCCATGCCGTAAAACTAGAAGGCGGTATTGAAATTAAAGAATCGGTTAAAAGGATTTTAAATGCAGGAATACCAGTAATGGGACATTTGGGTTTAACACCACAAGCCATTTATAAATTTGGTACTTACGCTGTTCGTGCTAAGGAAAAAGATGAAGCTGAAAAATTAATAGAAGATGCTAAATTACTTGAGAGATTAGGATGCTTTAGTATCGTTGTTGAAAAAATTCCAGCTGATTTAACCAAAAAAGTTTCCGAAAGTATTTCAATTCCAACTATAGGCATTGGTGGCGGTAAACACGCCGATGGTCAAGTACTTGTAATTCACGATTTATTAGGAATGACACATGAATTTAATCCTCGCTTTTTGAGACGATATATGAATCTATATGAAGATATGGGAAATGCCATTGCGCAATATGTTGGCGATGTAAAAAGTAAAGATTTCCCTAACGACGAAGAACAATATTAGTCGTCAAATTTATTGAATTATGGCATTAATTATCCATTATACTTATGGATAATCAATTTATTACCTTACTCATAAAATTTTCAGCATGCCTTCAAATTCCGTTTTACGAAATGTACTAATAATTATTATGGTATTGCTTAATATTGGTTGTGACCAAATCTCAAAAGAGGCAGTTAGAAAAAATGTTGAGACCAGTGAATATATTCAACTTATTGGTGATAATTTCATTTTAACAAATGTTGAAAACACTGGAGCAATGCTAGGTTTTGGAAGTAACCTCTCTCCTATTTTAAAAATAATATTTCTGCAAGCTATTCCAGTTCTAGTTTTATTAATACTTCTTTTTAGAATTTTGAGAAAAAAAGACTTAAACAATTTTATGGCGTTAGCATTTGCATGCGTTATTGGTGGTGGTATTGGCAATCTTATAGATAGAATTGCACATGGTTCGGTTACCGATTTCTTTTTTGTCGAAATAGGAATACTTAAAACTGGCATATTTAATATGGCCGATGTTTCTGTAACCTTTGGAGTATTATTGATTTTATTTTTGTCAATCATTACTAAAAAAGAAATTATTTAGCGATGCAAAAAATTATTTCCATAGCCTCTAATTTGCTGGTTATTTATGAAGACAATCATTTAATTGTCGTAAATAAAAGACCAGGTGATATTGTACAAGGAGATAAAACAGGAGACACACCATTAAGTGATGTAGTAAAAGAATATATCAAGATAAAGTATAATAAGCCTGGTGCAGTGTATTTAGGCGTTGTACATCGATTAGACCGACCTACATCGGGCATTGTAGTTTTTGCAAGAACTTCGAAAGCCTTAACCAGAATGAATAAACTTTTTGCAGAAAAAACTGCAAAAAAAACGTATTGGGCGATTGTAAAAAATAATCCTCCAAAACAAAAAAACACGCTTGTTCATTGGCTTAAAAGAAATCCAAAACAAAATAAATCATACGCACATAATAAAGAAGTAGACGACAGCAAAAAGGCTATTTTAGACTATTTAGTAGTAAAAAAACTGGACAATTTTTATCTTTTAGAAATTGATTTACATACCGGTAGACATCATCAAATTCGTGCACAATTAGCTGCAATTGGCTGTACTATTAAAGGCGATTTAAAATATGGCGCAGACCGGAGTAACAAAAACGGAAGTATCCATCTACATGCACGAGGGCTCTCTTTTATACATCCGGTAAAAAAAGAACCACTACATATTTTAGCTCCTCCACCCGAAGATTCAGTTTGGAACGCTTGTTGTTAAGTATCTATTAGACACGTTTTCATATATTTAACAAACTTAAAACACTAAACCATGATTAAGCGAGCACTTTTAATTTTGAGTCTCATTGTAATTTCTTCTTGCGGAACTTACAATTCTATTGACACCTTTTACGAAGCACATAAGAATGATAATCACGTAACTGCAGTTCGTGTTCCACATTTTATGTTGTCTATGCTAAGTAATATTTCACCAGAAATGAATTCTTTAATTGGGAGTACAAAAGATTTACGTTACATGCAATTTCCAAGTGCTACAGCAGAGCGCACCGAATTTCTAAACAAGCAAATGAGTGGTATTACTGGAAGTTCATTTATTGAAGTTTATCGAAAAAATAATGAGTTAAAACGCAACGTGGTTTCTATACGAGAAAAGCGAGATGCGGTTAAAGAAATTCTTATTTATAATAACAATACAGCAACAGGTTCCTTTCTATATTTTAATGGGAATTTTGATCCCGTAAAGGTTAGAGAAATGGCAAAAAATGAAGAGTTTCAGAAACTTGGCGATGGTCTAATAAGTCAGTTTGGCATGGGCACTCCTACTGTAAATCCAGAAAATTAATATAACATTTTCTAATACTTTATTACTAATAATTATATCTGAAATAAAACTTCAAAAAATATTTTGGAGTCCCCTTGATTTTGTACTAAAATGAAAACTCCATAGAAGTTACTACTATAAAATAACAATTTACTTTTTACCGTACTATTACAATTTATACACAAAATTCATTTAGAAAATTAGTGTATAATTCTTAAAGAATTAATGTAATTACATTTTATTTAAAATAGATTTAATGTTTACTTCTTGAAAGTATTTGTATTAACTACAAGAATATAATGCTTTGATTAAACGAATATAAATTCAGCCGAAGTATTTAAAAAAGCCATCCTATTATGAAAAAAAATACAATTCAACTTATTTTAATGATGACACTTAATTTTTTCTGGTGTCAAGCACAAACTGATTTACCCAAGGTTGAAAACCATTTAAAAGGTGATATAGACTATGTTCATGAGTCGTTAGATTTAGTTCAAACACAACAAAATGGCAAAGAAATAGTACTTGGAAAAATTAATACTGATGGTACGATTCATTTTAATTTACCAATATTCGATATTAAAGCTATGTACGATAGTATTCCATTACAAAATTATAATCTTCATCAATTATTTAATATTGATAGTAAATGTAAAGACAGAGATCTTTTTGCTAAAACGCCTTTTGATGATGTCTACTCGCAGAAATATAAACTTTTGGTAAGAAAATATGGTATTAATGTAGCAATATTAGAACCAAAGAGCGAAGAAAGAACCTTGGGAACTAATACTGCGGATAGTGAAGGACTTATTACAAGCAGCAAATATTTTTGGTTTTATATTGACAGAACTATTCCATATAAAGAAAAATGTAGTAGCGTAAATTCTAGCACGGGTAACGTTTATGAATATATTAATACGGACATCAAATTTGAAAAAGGTTGGAATTTTATTGAAGAAAACACGGTGTCGAATAGTAATAATGATACAAACAATCCTAAACCAATTCATACAAATTATTCTAAACTTTTACCTTCCAATAAAAAGGTGCAATGGACTTTAAGGCAAATACAGGAAGATGAAAAAATAGAAATTGCTAAAAGTTTAGATGCTCTAACTCCATTAACCGAAATACAATTCGAAAAATGGGCCCCGAAAAAACTTAGTGATTTAGCGTTAACCAAAAAAGAATATGGAAATCTACCTGCTCGACAAAAAAACAAAAACAATATTCATTTAGTATATACAGATAAAAGTCAAAAGAAAGAAATAATGTTATATGTTATAGATGCAGCTAAAAGTCCTGATGATATGGAAATGGTAAATTTTGCCTATGCAATGGAAAACAATGGTAAAGATGAAAAAGATTTAAAGCCTTATATCTCACAATACAGTGAGCGTGAAAAAATGACACAATTATTCTATAAATTTGATGATAGAATAATCGTAAATGCTTCTAGCTCAAATCTAAATGGAGAAAAATTATGGAAATATATTCAAAAGTTAAATATAGAAAAACTACTAAAATAACTAGAATATAGAATTTTTTATGAACCTCATTGCTAAATTAGCATCTACAATCAAATCAATGCTTTTTTCCTAGTTCGCAAACTTTCGATTATGACAGAAGCTAATATTAGCGCTCCTCCAAAAACTGTAGTTAGCGTTGGTATTTCAGCAAGAAATAGGGCTCCTAAAATTATTCCATAAACAGGTTGAATACTACTTAAAATGCTCGCAGTAGTAATTGAAAAATGTTTGAAACTATTTAAGAACATAGTATGGCCAATTGCTGTTGTTAAAAATGCCAAAGCCAATAAGCCTTTCCATTGGGTTACAACAATCTCAAAATCTATAAAAAACAAGGCAGGAATTAGTAAAAAGCCACTAACACCCATTTGATAACACATTAAAAAAGAGCCATTATATTTCTGCACCTTAGACTTCATTAAGATATTTCTTAATGCATAACAAACAGCTGCTACAATTCCAAAAATAACGGCAATTGAATATGAATTATCTAAATTAAAATTAGGGACTAAAAAGTAAATTCCGCAGAGTAATAATGCGGCTAAAAGCAAATGTATTTTCTGAAATTTTGTCTTTAATAAAATAGGTTCTAAAAAAGATGTTATCACCGGATAAGTAAATAAAGAAAGCATTGCGATAGCAACATTAGAATATTGCAATGCATAAAAATACGTAACAAAATGAGCTCCCATTAAAACAGCACTAACAAAAAGCTGTAATCGATCTTCTTTATGAACTTTTAAAGAAATTTTCCTCCATTTACAATAAACATACAGCAATATAAACGCCAATAAAGTACGAATACAAATAGTAACTGTTACTGGTAATTGTATATAGCGCCCCAAGACACCAGAGGTACTACCAAATAACATTGCTACGTTTAATTCTAGTAAATGCCTTGTATGTAATTTTGTACTATTCAAAAATGTTTATCGTGTAAGTAGTTTCGCCTTTTGCTGAATAATTTGTGCAACTGGTTTATTTTGTAAATGACTCTCTAACCACGAAATAATATCAAGATACAAAAAGGGTCTTTTCTCATATGGATGATCTTCATACTTTTTCAACTTTTTATGAAGTTTTTCAAATTCACTACGCAATTCATGTGGATATATATTTCTAAGGTTTCTTAGAAAATTCAACATCTCTTTTTGCACCGCATGCATATCATTCATTTTCAATAAAAACTTGTAGGTGCTTTTTAATTGAACTTCTAAATGATAATCCATACCCGCCTCATAATGAGCCACTAAACTTAAAACCCTTGCGAAGCACATTAAATCTTCTCGCATTTTAAGATTCTTGTTTTTTATAATTTTATTTAAGTATAAAATACAGTTTTTGTTATCTGCATTTCCAAAATAAAGCGAGGCTACTTTATAATACAACACCATAATATGATGCGCATCTATTCGATCTTTATGCTTATTAATTCCATATTCAATAATACGTACTAAATACAGTCCTTTTTTAAAAGTACCTTTCATAAAATGCAAATTCAATTTATGTGAATTGACATACAGAAAAACTAAAGACGATATATTGTCATTTTTTGGAAAACTTTTTTCAGATACCCTTTTTTCTAAATCTTCGAGGGTTTGCTTAAATTGAGAACTATATTTTACGTTAAACAAAGATTCAAGTAAATAGTTATTTCCTTTTAGAAAAAAGACAGGATGCATTTCAATCATGTCTGGTCGTTCATCAAAAAGTTCTACCCATTTTCTAGAATATTTATAGCAAGAAAGAAAATCTTGTGTTAAGAAACTATACCACAAATACGACTTATACAGCCATAATTTTTCTCGGAAGCCTAATCTATCAATATTATACGCCGGCAGCTGCTTTTCAAAATATTTCTTAACTCTTTGGTAATCGTCATCACCACGAACATATCCAACTTTCAGCATCCAACCATATAGTTGTAGCGAAAGATTAGATAATTTACTGGTCATTACGTTTTGGGCAGATAATTCTTTTGCCTGAACAGCTAACTCATCAGCACGATCAGGAATACTTCTGGTTATAAACTGAGTTTCAATTATTTTCTCAAGTTCAACAATTTCATAAGCAATATTCTTTTCCTCATTCTCAATCGCAATATTTTTTGCTTTATCAAGAATTTTTAAGCTTTGTTTATATAATCCTTTTTGATACAGAATAGTAGCAAAATCTAATTGTTCTCGAATTTGAACCCGAATATTTTGATTCACCGGATTTAAGCGAAGACTAACAAGAATTTGTTTATATAAGTGAGCTTTAAGATTAGAAAGTTGTGCTTTTTTTACTATGCCACTTTCCAAAATTGTAGCTTCATTATAATTTCTTAGTTTATCTAAAAGAATAAAAAGAGACAAAAATTTGGCGTCCGTATTAACGCCTAATCGACCAACATATAGCTTGAACTGTCGCTTTTCTGATTTAGAAAGCGATTTCACCAGAACAAATAATGCATCTTTGTGCGTATTTGTCATCGTAAAAAATAAGGGTTAAACAATTGTTTTACAGTATTTTAAACAATACCAAAAGTACATCGGCATTGTAAAAGTGAGACTAAAATAGTAATCTTTTCGCCTAAGGGCCATATATTCGTATAGTACAGCTAAACTACACAAATATAATGAGCAAAGATATAGTACAAATTTTTGACACCACATTACGCGACGGAGAGCAAGTACCAGGATGTAAACTTGACACTACGCAGAAGTTGGTTATTGCCGAAAGGTTAGAGACAATGGGCGTCGATATTATTGAAGCTGGTTTCCCAATTTCTAGCCCTGGTGATTTTACATCAGTAAATGAAATAGCCAAATTGGTTAAGAATGCAACTGTTTGTGGTTTAACAAGAGCTGTTAAGAAAGATATTGAAGTAGCAGCCGAAGCGTTAAAACCGGCGGTAAGACCTAGAATACATACTGGTATTGGCACTTCTGAATCACACATAAAGCACAAGTTTAATTCCAACAAAGATGCTATAATAGAACGTGCCGTAGCTGCTGTAAGTCATGCAAAAAACTTTGTTGATGACGTTGAATTTTATGCTGAGGATGCCGGTAGAACAGACAATGAATTTTTAGCTCAAGTTTGTGAAGCCGTAATTAAAGCAGGTGCAACAGTATTAAACATACCTGATACCACAGGGTATTGTTTACCTTCTGAATACGGTGAAAAGATAAAATACTTAAAGGAAAATGTTAAAGGTATAGAGAAAGCAATACTTTCTTGCCATTGCCATAACGATTTAGGTTTGGCTACTGCAAATTCAATTGCAGGAGCTATAAACGGTGCAAGACAAATAGAATGCACTATAAATGGTATTGGCGAACGCGCTGGTAATACATCATTGGAAGAGGTTGTAATGGTGATGCGTCAGCATCCTTCTTTAAATATAGATACAAACATAAATAGCAAATTACTTTATAGTACAAGCCAAATGGTTTCTCAAAAAATGGGAATGCTTGTACAGCCAAATAAAGCAATCGTAGGCTCAAATGCTTTTGCTCATAGTTCTGGAATTCACCAAGATGGTGTTATTAAGAATCGTGAAACATATGAGATTATTAATCCTGAAGATGTAGGTGTAAACGAATCATCAATAGTGCTTACTGCCAGAAGTGGTAGAGCTGCCTTAGCTTATAGAGCTAAAAAAGTAGGTTATGAATTAACTAAACTTCAATTAGACGATGTATATCAAGAATTCTTGAAATATGCTGATCAGAAAAAAGAAGTTGTAGATAATGATATTCATGAAATAATTGCCTCTTCTAAGGTGAATATTGAAAGTATTGCCTAATGCAATTAGAAATAGCCCTATTAGGAGGAGACGGCATTGGACCAGAAGTTCTAAGTCAAGCAGTAAAGTGTTTAAAAGCTGTTGAAGAAACGTTTAATCATAATTTCACCTACAAAGAAGCAAGTTTTGGAGCGGTCGCTATCTCTAACACGGGGAAACCATTACCAGAAATTACTTTGGATATATGCAGAAAAGCTGACGCTATATTATGTGGAGCAATTGGTGCAATTGAATATGACAATGATCCTACTGCAGAAATAAGACCAGAACAAGGCTTATTTCAGCTACGAAAAGAACTTGAACTTTTCGCATGTATTCGTCCGGTTAAAGTATTCCCTTCCATTACTAGAAATGCCATCTTAAATAATAAGACAATTATTGGGACAGATTTAGTGATTTATCGAGAATTATCAGGAGGTATAGACTTTGACAATAAGCAGTTATCTAAAGATGAATCAACCGCATCTGATCTTTACACTTACACGGAAAAAGAAATTAGCCGAGTAGCTCATTTAGCCTTTAAGGCTGCAAAAATCAGAAAAAGAAAAGTTACTTTAGTTGACAAAGCAAATGTATTAGCCACCTCTAGATTGTGGCGTAAGATAGTTACAGAAATTGCAAAAAGTTATCCTCAGGTAAAACTGGAATGCATGTATATTGATAATGCAACGGTACAAATGATTCAGAACCCTGCACAATTTGACATTATTCTTACTGATAATCTTTTTGGCGACATATTATCTGATCAGGGAAGTGTAATTATCGGTTCCGTAGGTTTATTGCCTTCCGCTTCAGTAGGAAAAGATAATGCCATGTTTGAACCAATACATGGTTCATACCCGCAAGCTAAAGGGAAAAATATAGCGAACCCAGTGGCCTCAATTCTTAGCGCCGCAATGCTACTGAGTCATTTCGGCTTAAAAGAAGAGTCTAATGCTGTTGTAATAGCTGTTAGAAAGTCTTTTATGAAAAAGGTAGTTACTACAGACATCATGGGCAGCAGTAAATACGGCACCGATTATGTTGGGAATTTTATTGCTGATAATATTGTCGATGCTGATAATTTTGGAAATATTAATGATGAAAATATCGGCTTAGGCAAATCTACAATCATATAACCATAACTACATTACAGATTAAATTACCTTACGATTGAATGAAAAACCAAACTATCATTAACAATTAAATGATAGGCGTTTTAATTTCTGATATATTGAATTATCTTTACCCTCTACAAACCTAACCAATGAAGATTTCATACAACTGGCTAAAACAGTTTATTCCTATTGAATTTGAAGCAAGTAAAACTGCTGATATGTTGACCGATTTAGGTCTTGAAGTAGGTGGAATAGAAAAATACGAATCTGTTAAAGGGGGATTAAATGGAGTTGTAGTTGGTCATGTACTTAGCTGCGAACAACATTCTAATGCTGATAGACTAAAAGTAACTTCTGTTGATATCGGACAAGAAAATCCCATTCAAATAGTCTGCGGAGCACCTAATGTAGCAAAAGGACAAAAAGTACCTGTTGCCACAATTGGCACTACCCTATATGATGACAAAGGTGAAGCTTGGAAAATAAAAAAAGGAAAAATAAGAGGTGAAGTTAGTGAAGGAATGATATGTGCTGCAGATGAATTAGGTTTGGGCACCGATCATGATGGTATAATAGTACTCGATTCAAAACTGAAACCTGGCACACCCTGTGCTGATATTTTTGAAATAGAAAATGACGAAGTCTTTGAAATAGACCTTACTCCTAATAGAGCGGACGCTATGAGTCATCTTGGTGTTGCTCGAGATTTACAAGCCGGTCTTGAACGAAGAAAAATCAGCAAAAAACTTATTACACCTTCTGTTGGTAAATTTCATGTAGATGTACGTTCCAGAAAATTACAGGTAACTGTAGAGAATAGTAAACTTGCACCGAGATATTGTGGCATTACCTTAAGTAATTTAAATGTTCAACAATCACCAGATTGGTTAAAGAATAGATTGAATGCAATTGGTGTTTCGCCAATAAATAATGTAGTAGACATTACTAATTACGTATTACATGAGCTCGGTCAACCCTTACATGCATTTGATGCAGATCGTGTATATGATAAAAACATTGTTGTTAAAACTGCTGAAAAAGGTACTAAATTCATGACCTTAGATGGTGTAGAACATATTCTGCATGAAGACGATTTAATGATTTGTGATGCTGAAAAACCAATGTGTATAGCTGGAGTTTTTGGAGGAATCAATACGGGTGTTACAGAGAAAACAACATCTATATTTCTTGAAAGCGCATATTTCGATCCAGTAACCATTCGCAAAACAGCCAAAAGACATGGTCTTAATACAGATGCCTCTTTCAGGTTTGAGCGAGGTATTGACATAGAAAATGTAGAATACGCGCTAAAACACGCAGCGCTACTAATTAAAGAAGTTACTGGTGGTGATATTACTTCGGACATTGTTGATTTCTATCCGAAACAATTTGAAGACCATCAAGTATTTCTTTCTTTTGAAAAAATAAATAAACTTATTGGTGAAGAGATACCAAAAGACACCATTAAATCTATTTTAGCATCACTACAAATTAAAGTTAAAAGTGTTACTGAAAGTGGATTAGGACTAGCAATTCCTACTTATCGAGTAGATGTACAAAGAGAAGTAGATGTCATTGAAGAAATTCTTAGAGTTTACGGTTATAACAACATAAAGTTTGGCGAGAAATTAAATGCCTCGGTAGCTAAAAGTTCTAAATTCGACACACACAAACTAGAACAAAAAATTGGTGATCAGTTAGCATCTCAAGGTTTTTTTGAAATAATGACCAATAGTCTTACTTCGCCAGATTTTAAGAAGCTTTCAGACCAACTATCATCAGAAGTCTCTGTTGAAATTATGAATCCTTTAAGTGGTGACCTTTCAGTAATGCGCAGTTCCATGTTATTTAACGGCCTAGAAACTATAGCATATAATATAAATAGAAAGAAACCAAATCTTAAACTTTTCGAGTTTGGCAAAACTTATAATAAAGGTGAAAAAGATACTTTAGAAAAAATGCATTTAGCATTATTTCTAACGGGCAATAGATCAGAAGACGGTTGGGTCACACCTAATAAGAAAAATGACTTCTTTTATCTTAAAACCGTAATTGAGAACACCTTAATTAGACTGGGTATTAGTCCAAATTCTTCTACACCAATTGAAAATGATTTGTTTTCTGAAGGATTGACCATTACGGAAAAGAAAAAAGACATTGTCTCTTTTGGTATTATTACTCCTAAGGTTTTGAAGAAATTTGATGTTAAGCAAGAAGTTCTTTATGCAGATTTTAACTGGGATAATTTATTACAATTAGTAACGAAGAATAAAATTGTTTATCAACCAATTCCAAAGTATCCTGAGGTTAAACGAGATTTCGCATTATTGTTAGATGAAGCTATACCTTTTAAAAAGATTTATGAATTAGGCTTTCAAACAGAGAAAAAGCTAATTAAAAATATTAATCTTTTTGATGTATATACAGGCTCTAAATTGCCAAAGGGCAAAAAGTCTTATGCAGTAAGTTTTACATTACAAGATGAGAAAAGCACATTAACTGATAAACAAATAGATAAAATAATGTCAAAGTTACAGTCCCGCTATGAAAAGGAATTGAGTGCTGAACTTAGATAAAAAGCAAATTATTCTATTTTATAAGTTTCCTGGAGCAATTACACCATCTATTTCGTGCATTACGCCATTACATTGATTTGCATCGGCAGTAGTGATTTTTGCAGAATTACCAATGCTGTCACTTAAAATAATATCGATGCCTTGCATGGTCGCCGTAAGTTCATCGCCTTGCACTGTAGTAAAAGTGGCGGTCCCATTTCCGCGACACATCGCTTTCAATATTTTAGAAGCTGAAAAATTCCCCGCTACAATATGATACGCCATTAAATCTTTTAATTCTTTTCTATTTTCCGGCTTTAAAAGTTCGGCCACCGTATTTCTTGGTAATTTTTCGAAGGCACTATCTGTAGGTGCAAAAACTGTAAACGGACCATCATCAGCTAAAAGTTCTTCTAGCTCAGATGCTCGCATTACCTCTAAAAGCGTCTTATAATTTTCCGAATCTGCAGTATTCGTTGAAATAGATTTTTCAGGATCCATCTCAGACAACAGTTCATAACTATGGTTTTGTGCAGATGCGAGAAAGGAAAACATTAGAAAAAACAAGGGGAATCCGGAGGTTAAAAATTTCATAGGTTGTAAGTAGTCTGCGTTCTTAAAAGGGGCTATTCTCGACGAACTGTTAGTTATATCCGCCTAAGTTACAATGAAAATGCTTTTCAAAACAATAGTCAATAACACGTTACAACTAAATTAACAAAATATTAACATGGTATACACTACATAAAACGCATCTCGTTTCATAATATTTTATATTTGAGGTAATAGTTATGTTCAAATTTTAGAATATGAAGAGAACAAACATACAAGAAAAGTTAATTCTAGCGAGAAAAAAATCTCCCAATACTGAAGAAAATTTAGCATCTATTTATGCTATTTTAAAGGAAAACCAAGTTGAACGAAATACTATTAAAAATAATATTTCGAACGGATCAGAAGTTCCAAAGAATAATTTTGATATAGATTTTTTGATAACAGAGAATATTTTTCATATTGATCAAATAAAAAATATTTGTGTTGCTTATCGCTTACGGTTTTTAGATTCAAAACTATTTAAAGGCACAATTCCAGAAGAAGCAGTTTCTAAGATTAGACAAATTGAAAAAGATCATAAAACAGAGCTTGCAGGCTATAAAATTTTAGCTCCTTCAAAACTATTTAAATTGAAGGATAAGGACGACCCTATATTATTTGCACCCTTAGGTAACGGTTATTACTACTTAATACACAAGTGGGGAAATGATTTGCATCCACTAAGAAAATTATTAATGTGGCCTTTTAAGGATATGGTAAATTTAGTGTGGTTTACCGTTTTGATTAGTTTTATTATTGCAACAATGATTCCCTCTGGTTTATTTTCAAAATCTACTTCTGCCGCTCAATTCGGATTGCTATTTTTCTTCAGCTTTAAATCTATAGCCGCTGTTGTAGTATTTTATGCATTTGCTCAAGGAAAGAATTTTAGTAATGCTATTTGGAATAGTAGATATATAAATACATAAAAAAAGGCTGTTTAATTAAACAGCCTTTTTTGAATTTGATGTAGTCTTGTTTTACTTTACATATAGTTTATACGGAATTCCGTCAACATCTAAGTTGTCAATCAAAGCTGGTTCTGGAGCTGGTTTAATTCGTAAGATTCCACCTTTATTCGAACTCTCCATTTTCTTATAGCCTATTATGATAAAATTATTTTTATCATCATAGGAAACCATTGTGGTATTTTCAATCTTAAATTCGAATATGCTTTGCGCTTCAGTTAAGAAATTTTCATATGCATATAGAATAGCCAATTGATTTTCAAAATCGTAAACCGCTGGAATAATAGCATATGAACTATAGGCACCAGGGGGCATTTCGTAATACATTCTTCCTTCTTTATCGAAATAATTAAATTTAGAATTAATAAAGTTTGGTGCAGTAGTCTCGTTGTAATTTGTGTATTTAATTTTTAATGTACCGCTATTCACCTCTGAGTGAAGCGTACTATAACTAACAATTATATTTTCCTTTGGATTTTTAAATATTTGCTTTACATCAAAACCTAAATTCATATCAGTCATCAAAGTATTATCACTGCTATTCATTATTAGTAAGTGATATTCATCTGTAGCCGCTTCATCATGCCCTAGTATAAAAAGTTTACCATTAGCAAAGACTAATTCCTTAGGAATATATGTTGGGTCGAAAGATTCGTTTTTTAAGGGTACATCTATAAAATTTGAATCTGTCTTACTTGGGTCAATTACACGAACGAAATAGTCGTTACTATCGTTTAGATGATATGAAACATAAAGGTTAGCATCTGAGTGTGCTATACCGGTAACCTTTAAATTACAATCAGATAAGTCTGTAAATAAATCTAGCGATGTACTTGTATTATCTGCAAAATCGAATTGAAAAATAGTACCACTACAATTAGTGTCTTTGTGGTATGATGTTAACACTGTACCGTCATTATAAATTAAATCGGGAATAAGCATATTTTCGAACTCGCTTTTGGCCGGATTCTTAGTAATGACTTCTGCAGTCGCATTTATCAAAGTACTTGATAAAATTCCTTCGTCTGTTACCAATAAATTGTAGCTAGCATCTGCACCGGGTGTTTCACCGCCACCGCCATTGTCTTCGTTACCAGTATCAGATTTACTGCAGCCCAGAATAGCGCATGCCAAAAATGCATAGAGTATGTTGTAGGTTTTCATAAGTTGTAAAATTTGGGTTTTACAATATCATACAGAAACAGCGTACATCTTATCACGCTGTTCTTTTATTGTCTTGTCAGACATATATGAATCAAACGTTAAATATCTGTCAATGTTGCCTTTAGGTGTCAATTCTATTATTCTATCAGCCACAGTTTGAGCGAATTCATGATCATGAGTAGTAAATAACACAGTACCTTTAAAATTCTTTAGTGAATTATTAAAAGCTGTAATACTTTCAAGGTCTAAGTGATTGGTCGGTTCATCCAACATTAATACGTTAGCTCTAAGCATCATCATACGGCTTAACATACAACGAACTTTTTCGCCCCCTGATAAGACCGAGCACTTTTTTAGAGCCTCTTCCCCACTGAAAAGCATTTTACCTAAAAAACCACGAATAAAAACTTCTTCTCTTTCTTCTTCAGTTTTGGCCCACTCACGTAACCAGTCTACCAAACTATCGTCCGATTTAAAATAACTAGAATTATCAGCAGGCAAATACGATTGATTAGTAGTTATTCCCCAATTATAGCTTCCTTTATTAGCTTTACGCTTACCATTTATTATTTCATAAAATGCAGTTGTAGCTCGCGCATCCCTCGAAATAATTGCAACTTTATCACCTTTAGAGAGGTTAATATTTACTTTATCAAACAACAAATCGCCATCATCAGAGGTAGCAGATAATCCTTCTATATTTAAAATTTGATCGCCCGCTTCCCTTTCACGTTCAAATATTAGCGCAGGATACCTTCTACTAGACGGCTTAATATCTTCCACATTTAACTTATCTAACATTTTCTTACGCGAAGTTGCTTGTTTACTTTTAGCGACGTTCGCACTAAAACGCGAAATAAATTCTTGTAATTCTTTTGCTTTTTCTTCCGCCTTTTTATTTTGTTGCGCCCTTTGTCTTGAGGCTAATTGGCTACTTTCGTACCAAAAAGTGTAATTACCCGAATACAGGTTCATTTTACTATAATCTATATCAGCAATATGTGTACAAACTGTATCTAAAAAGTGTCTATCGTGCGATACTACAATTACAGTATTTTCATAATCAGCTAAAAAGTTTTCTAACCAATGTATCGTTTCATAATCAAGGTCGTTCGTTGGCTCATCCATTATTAAAACATCTGGACTTCCAAATAATGCTTGAGCTAAAAGAACACGTACTTTTAATTTTGGATCTATATCTGCCATTGCTGTATGATGCAAATCTTCAGATATTCCTAAGTTAGATAATAATGCAGCAGCAGCACTCTCTGCATTCCAACCATTCATTTCTTCGAATCGCACTTGAAGTTCTCCAATCTTATCTGCATTTTCATCCGTGTAATCGGCATATAACGCATCAATTTCAGTCTTTATAGCAAATAATGGCTTATTCCCCATTACCACCGCATCTAGGGCTCCAGTTTCATCATACGCGTTATGATCTTGTTCCAAGATTGACATACGCTTACCAGGCTCTAAAGAAACATTTCCGGAGGTAGGATCAATAGCTCCTGAAAGAATTTTTAAAAACGTTGATTTACCAGCACCATTTGCGCCAATAATACCATAACAATTTCCTTGTGTAAAAGACACATTTACCTCATCGAAAAGCACTCTTTTTCCAAATTGCACCGATAAATTTGATACAGTCAACATAGTTTTCTATTTTAAAAATTGGCGCAAAAATACACAATATTATCGCTTAAGCGCCCATTTATACAGCAAAAATGCGTTAAAAAAAATGTGTCTTACATCAATATATTAACTAAATGCCATCATTTTTAACTACCATTTAACAGGCTTGCCTATACCGGTTTACTATTTTTGAGTGTTATAGGTGTAGCAATTTTTATATGAATAGAAAATTACTTTATCTCTTAGTTATAGTTTTAGCCAGTTGTGGAAAAGGCAAAAACAGTTCCCCTGATGTTCACTTTACAGGTGAAATTGTAAACCCTACTTCCAGTCATGTTGTGCTCTTTAAGGGTGACAACGTAATCGATTCTGCTAAATTAGATGAACATAATAGATTCGTATTTCGTTTTGATTCTATTGCAGATGGTTTATACCATTTTAATCATGCTCCAGAATTACAATACGTATATTTAAAAAAAGGCGATAGTCTCGTTATTCGATTAAATACGGTTGCCTTCGATGAATCTTTAGTTTTTTCAGGTGATGGTGAAGAAATAAATAACTTTTTATTGGAGCTCTTTTTAGCAAATGAAGAAGAAAGACCAGGAATAAATGCTACGTTTCGCTTAGAGCCTGATGCTTTTACCAAAAAATTAGATTCCCTTGCAAACCAGAAACTAGAAATTCTTAATACCCTGATAGAAGAAGATAATTTAACTGAGCGGGAGATTAAAATTGCTAAAGTTAGCATTGTTTATGGATATGATTCCTATAAAGAGAAATACCCTTTTGTACATCGAAAATATACCGAAGACAAAAAAATTCAAAAAGTACCTGCTAATTTTTACGACTACCGTAAAAATTTAGATTTTGGCGATAGCGATTTAACCTATTTACGTCCGTATTACAATTTTATGAACAATCATTTTGGCAATGTAACGTACATGAGCTGCAAGTCTAATTGTGAATTAAAAGAAAATGTAGTTAAAAATCGAATGCATTTTAATAGCCATAAGCTTTATTTAATTGATAGCATAGTTGTAGATAAAGAACTAAAAGACAACTTGTTGAGAAAAGTTGCTTTTGATTACTTATTAAAATCACACGATTCTGAAAAGAACAATGAGGCATTTATTGAGAAGTTTCATAAGTTATCTAGTAATAACAGACACAATAAAGAGATTGATGAGTTATATGAAGGCATAAAAAACATACAGCCAACTAAATCTGTTCCTGAAGTTTTAGTATATAATTCTCTAGGTGAAAAAGTATCACTACTAAGTATATCAAAGAATAAAAAGACACTTTTCTATTTTTGGACGGGCGAAGACAAGCGTCACTTAAATGAAGTGAACAAACGAGTTGCATGGTTGCAGAAAAGAAAACCGGACTATCAATTGATAGGAATAAATGTTAAAACAGAAGAGGCTAATTGGAAAGGGCTTGTACAAACAACAAATCTTGATCCTTTGAAACAATATCGTTCCGATAACTTTGATGAATTAACAAAAGCACTAATCATATTCCCAATTAATAAATGCATTATTGCTGAAAACGGTAAAATAGTTAATGCCTTTAGTAACATATTCTCTAGTACTATAGAGCAACAAATGAGCGGTTATACACAGCTCGCTAAAAACTAAAAAGCAGCATAAATAATTATGCTGCTTTTATAATACGTTTTAAAACTACTAGTATTTAGTTTCCTTTCTGATAATCTGCCAAGAACTTAGCAAGACCACTATCTGTAAGTGGATGTCTTAATAATCCTTCTATAGACGATAAAGGTCCCGTCATAACATCTGCTCCTAATTTTGCACAATCAATAACATGCATTGTATGTCTTACAGATGCAGCTAAAATTTGCGTTTGAAAACCATAGTTATCATAGATATGGCGAATCTCAGCAATAAGATTTAAGCCATCTGTAGAAATATCATCTAAACGACCAATAAAAGGAGAAACATAAGTAGCTCCTGCTTTTGCTGCTAAAAGTGCCTGTCCTGGTGAAAAAACCAAAGTACAATTGGTACTAATACCTTTATCAGAAAAATACTTTAATGCTTTTACGCCATCTTTAATCATCGGTATTTTAACTACTATCTGATCGTGCAATTCAGCTAAAGCTTCGCCTTCTTTCACCATTTCACTAAACTCAGTAGAAATAACTTCAGCAGAAACGTCACCTTCAACAATATTACATATATCTACATAATGCTTTAAAATATTATTTTTTCCAGTAATGCCTTCTTTTGCCATTAAAGATGGGTTAGTTGTAACTCCATCAAGAACGCCCAATTCCTGCGCTTCACGAATCTGATCTAAATTGGCAGTATCAATAAAAAATTTCATTTCTTTAGTTTTTAAGTTTTAAGTTACCCCTTTAACACAAAGGAAGTTGGAATTAACAAAGCTACAATTTATAATGGTTCATCAATAATTTCTCATAGAGTTTGTCTGACAGAATCTTTTTTAAAAATAGCGAAAACTTTTGCATAAAGGCTCCTACTCTATAATGCACCTTAGGGTTCTTTGTATTTAAAATCTTCACAACAGTTTCTGCAACCAAAATAGGATCTTGGCCATCAGCTACATGCTCATTCATCGTTTCAAGACTCTCGGCATACTTTTTATAAGGTGAATTCGCAACCACTGGCGCATGGTAACGTCCACTAGCAATATTCGTAGCAAAATCACCAGGAGCCAAACTACATACTTTAATGCCAAATTCCTTAGCCTCCATACGAATAGCCTCTGTAACTACTACCAAGGCTCCTTTAGAAGCAGAATATATCCCACGAAAAGGCAATCCCATATACCCAGCAATAGAGGTAATATTAATAATATATCCACCACCTTGCTTTCGCATATAAGGCATTACTTCTTTAGCTGTATGTATAGGTCCATTAAAATTAGTATCAAAAGCTCCTAATATCTCTGCATGCGGAGTTTCTTCAATAGGTCCGGTAATGCCTACGCCCGCATTATTAATTAAAACATCTAATCGACCTTCTTTGGTGATTACAGTTTCAACCGCTTGTTTAATACTTGCTACATTTCTAACATCCATCTCTAAAAGTTGAAATGTTTTAAAATCGGGGTATTTTGCGAGATTTCTTGTGGTTCCATAAACTATGTATCCTTTTGACACCAATACAGTCCCAATAGATTTACCAATACCTGAAGAACCGCCCGTAACAAGAACTACTTTCTGTGACATAAGGCTTGCAAATTAATGATTTTGGAATTTAATTCTAAAAGAAGTGCTAATTTAAAATTAGCGCATAAAAAAACGGCAAGCTACCTACATCGCACCGCTACAACCATATACCCTTGCTGCGTTCCCACCCTGGGGGATTCTACAGGAGCTGGTCGTGTAGGACTTGCCGAACTGCAAATATACGACGAACAAAAGGCAATATCCAAAAGAGAAATGTTTTAATTCATACCTAAGTATTTTGAATAATGAAATTCTAAAGTTTAACTTTAATTACACAGCATGTAGAACACTGCGTAACTTATTCAAACACAATTGTCTAATAAAAGATATTTAAAAAAATCATTGTCAGGTAATATAAAACTGATACTATTTTAAATGTTATTTCTTTTTATAAATTACCCACCCTAACTCCTGGCCTCCTATTAATAAAGCGACCCTATTGAACCTTTACATAGAATCGTTTAACTTTACATTCTTAATTAAATTAAATCACATTATGCCTAAATTGTTCGTTTCTTTATTTGTTTCTATAATTTTTATGGCCTGTGGCGATGGTGGATCAAAAGCCGATTTATTTAAAATTGATTTAGAAGGCGGCAAAAACATTTTTCAAAAAAATCAGACGGTAGGTATAACTATAAATAATAAACAAGAAAAGGAGATTAGTAATGTAATATATTCTATTGACGGTAAGGAGATACCGGTAACCAATAACAAAATTACTTTAAGCACCAATTTATTAGGAAATAGAATACTAAAAGCTGCTGTTACTTATGAAGACGGTACTATTGATATCTCGCAAGGTATTAAGCTGTTAGCCGAAAAGGCACCCGAAGTTTATAGCTACGAAATAATAAACACCTATCCTCATGATACGGGTGCGTATACGCAAGGCTTAGAATTTCATAACGATACCCTTTATGAAGGTACTGGAAAAAAAGGTCGTTCTTTTTTACGGAAATTTGATTACAAAACAGGGAAAGATTTTGCAAGAATAGATCTTGATAAATCTTTTTTTGGTGAAGGCATTACTATAATGAACGACAAGATATACCAATTAACATGGCAAGCAAAAACTGGTTTTGTTTATGACCTCAATAAATTTGAAAGAATAGACAGTTTTCAATATGGTGAAAGCACTCAAGGTTGGGGACTTTGTAACGATGGTGAAAAAATATATAAGAGTGATGGCACCGAAAAGATTTGGTTTTTAAATCCAAATACTTTAGTTGAAGAAGGTCATATAGAAATTGTAACCAACAAATCTATATTCAATAAAGCCAATGAACTTGAATATGTTGATGGTAAAATTTATGCTAATGTATATCAGCGCCCAAGTGTGATGATAATAGATGCTGAAAGTGGAGCTATCGAAGGTGTAATCAATTTTGGTGGTTTAGATAAAAAAGTGACCAAAGGCGATAATTGGAATCCCACAGATAATGTATTAAACGGAATTGCATATCACCCAACCAGAAAAACATTCTTTGTCACTGGTAAAGATTGGGACAAGCTTTTTGAGGTAACTATCTCAAAGAAATAAAAATGCAATTCTACGAAAAGACCATAGTTGTCGGGGCAGATGATTTAGACGACCTGGAGCATGTAAACAATGTACGTTATGTGCAATGGATACAAGATATTTCTAAAGAACATTGGCAAGCGAAAGCAACTAAAGAAATTTTAGACACCGTGGTTTGGGTAGTTATGAACCACAATATTACCTATAAAAGTGCAGCCAAATTACACGACACTATTTTAGTAAGAACTCATATCGAAAAAAGTGGTGGTGCCATATCTATTCGTGTTGTAGAGATGTTCGATGCTAAAACAAATTCACTTTTAGTACGTTCAAGTACTAAGTGGTGTCTGTTAAATGCAAAATCATTTAGGCCCACGAGAATTTCGGATGAAATTAAAGCGATTTTTTCCAATGAAACACGATAAACGTTTCGCTGATTATGTACTAAAAAATGCGACCTTACCTCTACTCCATTCTGGTTATTATCTTGCTTGTTTCAGGCAGCTCTTGTCGTAAAAATTTTGAATATGCACCGAGTGCTGGAAATTTAGAATTCTCAAAAGATACCGTTTTTTTAGATACCATTTTTAGTTCTATAGGCAGTAGTACGTATAGTTTAAAAGTGTATAACCCTACCCGAGATGATATTGAAATTCCGTCTATTCGGTTACAAAAAGGAGAGCAAAGTGGTTATCGATTAAATGTAGATGGAGTTGCTGGCAAAGATTTTAAAAACATTCCCATATTAGCACAAGACAGTATGTTTATTTTTATCGAAACTACTTTCGATATTTCGCCTCATGCAATAAACGAACTTTTATATACCGACAAATTACTTTTTGATGTCGATTTAGACGAGCAATCCGTTGAGCTTGTCACTTTAGTAAAGGATGCTGTTTTCTTATTTCCTGATAAAGATTCTGAAGGTTTAAAAGAGACTATTTCAATTGGAAACGATTCTGAAGGAAATAACATAATAGTTAATGGTTTTTCATTAGCAAATAATCAATTGCATTTTACAAATGAAAAGCCATATGTAATTTATGGATATGCTGCAGTGCCTGATGAAAAAACTCTAATTGTAGATGCCGGTGCCCGTGTTCATTTTCATAAAGACTCTGGAATTTATATAAATGGTGGAGGAAAACTAGAAATAAACGGAAGCCTAAGCACCGATAAAAAAGCATTAGAAAACGAAGTCATATTTGAAGGCGATCGTTTAGAACCACAATTTCAAACAATACCTGGCCAATGGGGAACTGTTTTAATTGGTGATGGAAGTATCGGTAATACAATAACATATTTAACGATTAAAAACGCCACAGTTGGTATTAAAATTGAAGGAAAAGAAAACAACAGCCCACCACAAAGTGGCACGCAAAATTTAGTGATTAAAAACACACAAATTTACAACAGTGCAAATGTAAATCTCTGGGGATTATCTGCGAGTATCTTAGGTGAAAATTTAGTGTTAGGTGCTGCGGGAAGTCAATCACTATATTGTAATATTGGAGGTAATTATAGTTTCTCACATTGTACAATTGCGAACTATTGGTTTAAAGATTTTAGATTGAATGCTGCGTTACAGATTGATAATTTTTCTGAAACAAAAGTCTTCGATTTGGTAAATGCAAACTTTACAAATTGTATTATTTACGGTTCACAATCCAAGGAGTTAACTTTAGAAAACAATGAAGTTAGTGTCTTCAATTTCTCATTTAAAAATTGTCTCATTCGGTTTAGTGAAGGTGTAAATACTGGTGACAATTCTTTATACAATTTTAATAATGAGAATAATTTTATAGATAATACTTTTAATCAATCACCCGAATTTTTTGATTCTTTTGGTGGCGATTATCGTATAAACGAATTATCTTCAGCAAACGGAAATGCCAATTTAGAAACAGCTCAACAAATACCATTTGATATTTTAGGTGCAAAGAGAAATATCAACCCCGATATTGGTGCTTTCGAATCTACCCTACAAGAATAATTTAAAATATTAATTTTTTGAAAGAATTTTCTTTCAAATCTGTTCATTTTCAGTAAATTGCGTTCGTAAACCCTAAAATTTATACGGGAAATCTACAATCAACATATTAGTTCTATTACTAATTTGCATGTAGATAAAAAGTCAATGGAATATTCATATGCTATTATAGATTCCGACGCTACTTCTAATCTGCAATTGCAGCATTATTTAGAAGAGTATGGTGACTTCTGCCTTGTATCGCATTCTAAAAATTCTAATGAAGGCATAGATAACATTCTAAAGTTTTCGCCCGATGTTGTTTTTATTAATTTGAATGATAAAGCACAAGAACATTTTCAAATGGTAACTGAGCTTTATCAATATATAAAAGAACTTCCAGTTTTTATAGGCATTTCAAAATCTAAAGAACATGCCTACGACGCAATTAAGAATAACTTTTTCGATTATTGGCTATTACCCTATAGTGAATTCAATATTCGCAAATCAATTTTAAAACTTAAAAAATTGATGCCTAAGGAAAAAGAATTGGAGACCTTATGTTTAAAGTCATATCGCGATTATCATTACGTATCAACTAATGACATTCTTTATCTACAGGCAGATAATAATGCCACCGACTTTATAATGAAAGACGGCTCGGTTATTAGTGCTTATAAAACTTTAAAGACCTATCAACAACAATTACCAAAAAACTTCGTTCGTATACATCAGAGTTACATTTTAAATACCAACTATGTATCTCGTATTAATTATGGTAAATCTATTTGTGCTTTAAAACTAAGTAAAGTACAGTTACCGTTTTCAAAATCGTACAGAGAAAACGTAGACCATTTAAAAAATATTCTCTCAAAAAGTACCATTCATTCGGTTAATTAATCGAATACTCTCAAACTACATCCACTTACTCGTAAAACTACGCTTTTCACTATTAGAATTTTACAGCACAATTAATAAACTCTCATTCATGGTAGTTTAGTCGTGTATTAAAGAACTAATAACAATTAAATAATAAAGACCATGAAAAAAGTAGCAAGTATTGTAGCTGTAGTAGTAATGACAATGGGCATGTTCTCATGCGATAACGACAGCGCAGAAAATGATGTATATGATACAATAAATGTTTCAGCTAATGATGACAATAGTCATGGTAATTCTGGTGGCAGCGGTGGTGGTGACTAGTCTTTTAGAATATAAATAAATATATGTATAAGCCTTAAATATTACATTTAAGGCTTTTTTTATATCTTGTAATTAATGTACAAATTTATCTCATCAAATATTAATCCATTGCGAATATTTATCGCAGCTTTTCTTGCAATTACAAGCCTCGCTTCTTGTGATAATGCTATAGAAAAAAAAAGTGCTCTAGTAACAGAAAATAAACAAGACAGTGTTCTCTTCTATATAAATATTGGGTCAAATAACGCATTGTCCAAAGCGGAAAGATTAGGAGCTTTAAACAAAGCATTTGATTTAGCTCAACAACGTAATGAAAACGACACAATACGCATAAGACACCTTACAAAACTTCAATGGTTATTTTCGCAACTTCAAGATTCTACACATTTTAGAAAAACAAATAAACAAGCGCAAGTTTTAGCTTTAAAATTAAAAGACTCCCTTCGGCTTAGTTTTAATTACTGGGATCTTGGTGTTTATTTAGAAGGATTAGATGTTCAAGACAGTGCTTTTTTCTATTTGTCAAAAGCGCAAAAGAATTTAATTCTATTGAATGAGACCAAACGCGCAGGGTTCATAACCTATGACATGGCAAGAATTCAATCAAACGTAAAAGATTATTCTGGTAGTGAAATTAATACTATAAAAGCAATTGAGTTATTAAAACCTTTAAATGAGAATTTAATGTTATACCGCTGCTATAATTTATTAGGTATATTATCTAAAGATTTAGAGGACTACGAACAATCATTTTATTATTACGAGTTAGCTGCAGCGTTTTTAAATAAAACAAATTCAAAAGACTATTTCGAAAGTGAATTAGGTAATAACATTGGTGTTACCTATTTAGAAAGTGGTGATTATAAGAAAGCACTGCTTCAATTTGAAAAAACAATCGGAATCGATAGTCTTTTCTACAAGAGACCAGAAATATTTGCCAGAGCTCTAAATAATTATGCCAGTGCTAAATATAAAAACAATGAAGATAGTGATGTGTTAAGCTCATTAATTAGAGCTATTACAATAAGAGATAGTATTAGTGATAAATCGGCTTTGGCGGGGAGCTATATTAATTTGGCAGAATATTACTTGTTAAAAAAAGATTCTATAAAGGCATTAGAATCACTTTTGAATTCTAAGCAAAATGCAGAAGAAAGCAGCAATAACGAACGACTTTTAGAATCTTTAGCCCTTTTAGCACAAATAGATAAAAAGAATGCTGCTAACTATAGCGAGCGCTTTATACAATTGAATGACAGTCTTGCACATGCGGAGAGAATCTTACGGAACAAATTTGCACGCATTCGTTTTGAGACCGACGAAGTTGTAGCCGAAAATAAACTGCTTGCACGCGAAAAACAATTATGGGCGGGTATAACAGTATCTATTATATTATTATTTACCGCAGCCTATGTTATCATTAGCCAACGCATAAAAAACCAGAAACTAAAGTTTATACAAGCACAGCAAACCAGCGATGAAAAAATATTTAGCTTAATGCTTTCCGAAAAGCAAAAACTTGAAGAAGGTAAAAAAATAGAACAAAAAAGAATTTCGGAAGAATTGCATGATGGCATTTTGGGTAAGATGTTAGGAGCTAGAATGGTACTTACAGGACTAAATAAAAAAGTTGATACAGACGCAATTACTGTTAGAGCAGAAGCTATTTCAGCTTTAAAAGATGTTGAAAGTGAAGTGCGATTAATTTCGCATGAACTTAGTCATGCTGCATATAAAGACATGCATAATTTTATTCGTTCGATATCTGAATTATTGGAAAACAATGTTACATCGGCCAACATTACGCACAAGTTTACTTATGATAATGAATTTACATGGGACAATTTAACTGGTGATATTAAAATAAACTTATATCGTATTATACAGGAAAGCATACAAAATGCAATTAAACATTCGCAGTGCAAAACAATTACTTTAGATTTCTCTATTGAAAATGAAAACATACAAGTAATAATTTCAGATAATGGCGTTGGTTTCGATTTAACCAAAACCAAGAAAAATGGAATAGGAATGTTGAACTTAAAATCTAGAGTTAATAGATTGAACGGGGAATGGACTATTGATAGTAAAATTGGTGAAGGAACTTCTGTTAGATTATTGGTTCCGATTACCTTCTTTACAAAAGAAAACCATAATTTTGATACTACTAGCCAAATATCAAATAATTAAGACCTCAGAAATTCAATGGAAACTTTAAAAATTCTTGCATTAGATGACCATAAGATGACGGTTATGGGCTATAAGTTTATATTAGAAGATGCCAATTTTGATAATTTCGAAGTTGAAGTGGATATCGCTACAACTTTTGATATGGCAAAACAAAAAATTAAACAATCTGTAAGCAATAGAAAGTACGACATAATTCTATTAGACATTCAATTGGTATCACTAGATTCTGATGATAAAAGAACCGGAGAAGATGTAGGCATTTATGCCCGTGAAGTCACTAAAGAATCACGTATTGTTTTCATGTCATCTTATAGTGACAGTCTGCGAATTCAAAGTCTATTTAAATCTGTAACACCAGATGGCTATATGGTAAAATCTGAAATTGATGAAAATACCTTAGTCGAAATGGTAAATACCGTTAAAACTGGAATTTTATATTATTCTCCAAGTGCACTTACTGCGATGCGTAAAACGATGTCTCGCCAATTTGAAATTGATGATTATGATATTATGATACTCCAAGCTATAGCAGAAGGCGTGCGTACCAAAGATATTAGCGACCAAGTTCCACTTTCACAGGCTTCCGTTGAAAACCGCAAAAGACAATTAAAATTAAACTTCGGAATTAAGGACGAAAATGACCTTGCGCTAATTAATGAGGCAAGAAAAAAGGGCTTTTTGTAAGACAGCACTTACATTTGATTAAAATAGGGTGAAAACCCTAGTTTTTTTAAGGTTTTCACGTAATGATCCCAGTCATTTAAAATATACATTTACTTTTTTAGTGGTAAGTAGTATATTTTTAATGGCAGCAAACAGAGTAAATTTTGATTCAAGTGATTTAGGCACGTTTTCAAACGACCTAAATTTAAATGGATTAGATAGGTTCATAAAAAACCTAGAACGATTCTTTATATCGCAGATATCCTTACGTGAATGCATCACCAGCAATGCTTCAGAAGTTAAACTAGTAATAGAAGTTGAGAGTCCTTGGAAATTTTCTCAGAACGTTGAATATTTTAGGAATACAACATTAAGCGATACTGGTTATAATTCAAAAGCCTTATTAAATATTCTTGCCGACTTACAAGAAGAGAATGATGTATTAATAGATATTGAAGAACTTTCACTTACTACAGAAGACACTACAATAGTTATTCAAAGAATTGGCAGTTTAAGTATCGCTAGACAATACGATAACATTCTTAGAGTGGTCTTAAATTCATACAATTATATTGTTTCACAGATACGCGAAATTCCTGAGGAAATACACATTCCGGTACTAACTGATGCAAACAATAGAAAAGAAAATTGTTCGATACTTTCAGATTTAACTACTAAAGCTTCCGATGCAGAGTATTTTTCTTATTGGGGCTTGTGTTATGCGTCCAATTTCGATACTATAATTTACGACGTAAAAAGCGCAGACTTCATCTTTGAAGATGTTACAATTTTTCCGCAATAATCAATAATACTTTTTAGTAATTAAATAATTGCTTACCAGCCATTAAAGCATTTACACGTGCTTTTACGCTTGCTATCTTAGCCTCGTCTTCAGCGTTAGTTAACACTTCATCAACTAATTCTACAACAGTAATCATATCTTCCTCATTTAAACCACGAGTAGTAATAGCAGCAGAACCAAATCGAATACCCGAAGTTATAAAGGGTGATTGCGTATCAAAAGGCACCATATTCTTATTCGCAGTAATATCTGCTTTAACCAAAACAGCTTCAGCATCTTTACCAGTAATATCTTTGTTTCGCAAATCAATCAACATCATATGATTGTCCGTGCCTCCAGAAATTAAGTTGTATCCTTTAGCAACAAAAGCAGCAGCCATCGCTGCAGCATTTTTCTTTACATTGATCATATAATGCAAGAATTCGTCTGAAAGTGCTTCTCCAAAAGCAATTGCCTTAGCTGCAATAATATGTTCTAATGGTCCACCTTGATTACCCGGAAATACTGCTAAATTCAATAAAGCAGACATTTTTCTAAGCTTTCCATTTTTCAAAGTAATTCCGAAAGGGTTATCAAAATCTTCACCCATTAATATTAATCCACCTCTAGGGCCACGTAATGTTTTGTGTGTGGTGGTGGTAACTATATGACAATGTGGAATTGGGTCTGATAATATTCCTTTAGCTATTAAGCCAGCCGGATGCGATATATCTGCTAATAATAAAGCATTTACGCTATCAGCAATTTCACGGAAACGTTTAAAATCCATATCTCTTGAATATGCAGAAGCACCAGCAATTATCATTTTCGGCTTTTCACGTTCCGCTATTTCTTGAATTTTATCGTAATCTAATACTCCAGTTTCTTTATCAACACCGTAAAATACAGGGTTATACAAACGACCAGAGAAATTTACAGGAGAACCGTGTGTTAAATGACCACCATGCGAAAGGTCGAAACCAAGAATAGTATCGCCAGGTTTTAAACAAGCATGATAAACAGAAGCATTAGCTTGTGATCCAGAGTGTGGTTGTACATTAGCATATGCAGCACCAAAAAGTTCTTTAGCACGATCTATAGCAATTTGCTCAACAACATCAACAACTTCACAACCTCCATAATAGCGCTTTCCGGGGTACCCCTCAGCATATTTATTGGTCAATACAGACCCTGCTGCTTCCATTACTGCCGGACTTGTAAAATTCTCAGAAGCAATTAATTCAATACCATTAATCTGGCGTTGTTCTTCCTCTTTTATCAAATCGAAAATTTGGCTATCGCGTTGCATAACTTTTGTCATTTAATTAAGCGGCAAAAATACAAATTGCAAGTGTTTATAAACAAGAAAAAGCCAATTATGATGATATTTTTATTAAACATCAGTTAACAACTAATATACATTACTCCATAGTTTAATTCAATACAAGCAAGAACTAGTTAAAATTGAAATTTAAAAGCTTCTGAAATAGCTCTTCTAGACTACATATAACGTCGCACACCTGATTTGTACTAACATTCATCGTTTTTCGTTATGGTTTAGACCTGTTTTGGCACAGCTATTGAAAATACATGCCAAATATTAAAGTCTAATATCATGAAAAAAGCAATACTATTTTTAGCAACAACATTTGTTATGCTAGCCTGTGGAGGAGTTAAAAAGACACAAAAGGCTATAAATACTGGCGATTATAATATTGCTATAAATCAGGCAATCACCAATTTAGCCAATAATAAAAGTAAGAAAAGCAATCAGCCATACATTATTCTCTTAGAAGAAGCTTTCAAAAAGAATACAAAGCGAGAGCTAGATCAAATAAGATTTCTAGAAAATGACGAGAATCCGGCAAATTATGAGACCATATATAACAGTTATGCAAATTTACGTTCAATACAAGAAAGTATAAAGCCTTTACTTCCGCTACGTATCTATGATGAAGATAGAGATGCAAAGTTTTCTTTTAAAGATTACCAAGACAACATTCTAGATTCGAAAGATGATTTATCTGAATACCTGTATGACAATGCATCTGATTTAATGGCTAATGCCACGAGTAAATATGATTATAGAAAAGCATATGATGATTTTTCATATTTAGAAGAAATATATCCCGGTTACGACGATGTAAAAACTAAAATTGAAGAAGCACATCAAAAAGGACTCGATTTTGTAATGGTAAATATGATTAATGATACCGATCAAATAATTCCATCAAAATTAGAGGAAGAACTTTTAAATTTCAATACGTTTGGTCTAAATGATTTATGGACAAGTTATCATACCAATGCCATGAACAATATTGATTATGATTATGAAATGCAAGTTGCTTTTAGAGCTATATCAATATCTCCGGAACGCGTTAACGAAAAGCAGATAATTAAAGAAAAGCAAATAAAAGATGGTTTTAAATACCTGTATGACAAAGATGGAGCAATTGTAAAAGATAGCTTAGGCAAAAAAATTAAGGTAGATAAGTTTAGAACTGTTCGCTGCGATTTTTATCAATTCACACAAAGCAAATCGGCACAGGTAACGGGTAATGTAAGTTATATAGATTTAAAATCTAAGCAGCAATTAAACACATATCCTTTGGCTAGCACCTTTATTTTTGAACATGCATACGCTAATTATAACGGTGACAAACGTGCCTTAGAAAATGATTTGGTTGCCCAACTAGATTTAGCCGCTGTTCCTTTTCCGAATAATGCCGAGATGATTTATGATGCTGGTGAAGATTTAAAAGCGAGAATTAAGACTATTATTACCAGACATAAATTTGATCCTAATAGAAATTTGTCAGCACGATAAATTAAAAGTACATAAATTAAAAAGGGTCTTCCTACAAAACAGGAAGACCCTTTCCTTTTATAATTTGGCTATTAAGCGAAGTCAACCAAGTTAATATCATTAATACTACCGTGCGATGCATTAACTACCGCATTTCCATTCTTAATAACTAATAATTGCGGCGACTGATGTATCACTTGAAACGTATACCCTACTTCATTAGAAATCTCGCGATACTTATGTAAATCCAAATAATACACATCTGCTTGTTCAGGTGTTAAACCAAAGGTATCAGTAAACGTTCGTATCACCATTCTACTAATACCACATGTTGTAGAATGTTTAAATATTAATTGTGTTTTAGCTTTTGATTTTTCCTTAATTTCATCTAGCTGATGGAGTGATGTTAATTCTATCCATGGAAAAACAGGGCCTTCCTTTTTTTCATTTGATGAATTTCCGAACAATGTTGAGAATAATCCCATATAATAATTTTAAAGAATGAGTCGTAACTTGGTTATTAACTTACAAACTGCCTAATTGTCTTGCTATTATTGATTATTCAAGACATCTTGTCTGCTTATACGTGTTGGTAGGGTTGTTGCCCTTACCATTTAAAACAAAGGTAAAACAACAAAATATATAATTATGAACCCAAACAATTTTACAACAAAATCGCAAGAAGCGTTGCAGTTAGCGCAACAGCTTGCACAAGAATTTGGGCATCAACAAATAGAAAACGAACACATTTTCAAAGCCATAATGCAGGTTGATGAAAACGTACTACCTTTTTTATTAAAGAAACTAAGTGTAAATGTTTCTTTGCTCAATCAGATATTAGATAAAGAATTAGAAAGCTATCCGAAGGTTTCGGGTGGCGAAATTATGCTTTCTAGAGAGGCAGGTAAAACTGTAAACGAAGCAAGTATAATTGCAAAAAAAATGGACGATGAATATGTTTCAATAGAGCATGTTTTACTTGCCATTTTTAAATCTAAAAGTAAGATTTCGCAAATTCTAAAAGACCAAGGTGTTAATGAAAAACACTTAAAAGCAGCTATTGAGGAATTAAGAAAAGGCGGAAAGGTTACTTCGCAAAGTGCAGAAGAAACGTATAATGCTCTGGATAAATATGCACGGAATTTAAATCAAATGGCAGATAGTGGAAAGTTAGACCCTGTTATCGGCCGTGATGAGGAAATTCGTAGAATCCTTCAAATCCTTTCGAGAAGAACTAAGAACAATCCAATGTTAGTAGGTGAACCAGGTACTGGTAAAACTGCTATTGCAGAAGGGTTAGCGCATAGAATTGTACAAGGTGATATTCCCGAAAATTTAAAGGATAAAGTAATTTACTCTTTAGATATGGGGGCTTTAATTGCTGGTGCAAAATATAAAGGTGAATTTGAAGAACGTTTAAAATCAGTAATTAAGGAGGTAACGAGCTCAGATGGCAACATCGTTTTATTTATTGATGAGATTCACACTTTAGTAGGCGCAGGTGGTGGACAAGGCGCTATGGATGCTGCAAACATTTTAAAACCTGCATTAGCGCGAGGAGAACTCCGAGCGATTGGTGCAACCACATTAGATGAATACCAAAAGTACTTTGAGAAAGATAAAGCACTAGAACGTCGTTTTCAAAAAGTTATCGTAAACGAACCAGACACGGAAAGTGCAATTTCAATTCTCAGAGGTATAAAGGAGAAATACGAAGCACACCATAAAGTAAGAATTAAAGATGAGGCCGTAATTGCCGCCGTTGAATTATCGCAGCGATATATTACAAACCGATTTTTACCAGATAAGGCAATTGATTTGATGGACGAAGCAGCATCAAAACTGCGAATGGAAATCAATTCAAAACCGGAGGAGCTCGATGTGCTAGATCGTAAAATAATGCAATTAGAAATTGAGATTGAAGCTATAAAACGTGAAAACGATAAAGCAAAATTAAAATCTTTAAATGCAGATTTAGCCAATATAAAAGAGGATCGAAATGAGATTTTCGCAAAATGGGAAAGTGAAAAAACTGTAGTAGACAATATTCAAAAAACGAAAGAAAATATTGAAAACTATAAAATTGAAGCAGACCGTGCAGAGCGTAATGGTGATTATGGTAAAGTTGCTGAGTTGCGTTATGGCAAAATAAAAGATGCCCAAGAAAAGTTAGATCAACTTAACCTTGAAATGCAAGAACAGCAAAATGGAAACACACTTATTAAAGAAGAAGTTACCAATGAAGATATTGCCGAAGTTGTTGCAAAATGGACAGGTATTCCGGTAACAAAAATGTTACAAAGTGAACGTGAAAAATTATTGTTATTAGAAGATGTTTTACACAAGCGTGTTGTAGGACAAGAAGAAGCTATAGAAGCCGTTTCTGATGCAATAAGAAGAAGCAGAGCTGGTTTACAAGATTCTAAAAAACCAATTGGATCCTTCTTATTTTTAGGTACAACCGGTGTTGGTAAAACAGAACTTGCAAAAACATTAGCAGCGTATTTATTTGATGATGAAAATGCAATGACACGTATTGATATGAGTGAATATCAAGAACGCCATTCGGTAAGTAGATTAGTTGGTGCACCTCCAGGATATGTTGGATACGATGAAGGCGGACAATTAACAGAAGCTGTTCGACGTCGCCCATACTCTGTTGTGCTGTTGGATGAAATTGAGAAAGCGCATCCAGATACTTTTAATGTATTGTTACAAGTTTTGGACGAAGGAAGATTAACTGATAATAAGGGTAGAGTTGCAGATTTTAAGAACACCATTATTATTATGACAAGTAATATGGGAAGTCATATTATTCAAGAGAAATTTGAAAATTCTAAAGACATTCACAGTGCCACTGAAGCAGCACGAGTTGAAGTTCTCGGGTTGTTAAAACAAAGTGTACGACCAGAATTTTTAAATAGAATTGACGATATCATAATGTTTACTCCGTTAAATAAGGAGAACATAGCTGAAATTGTACGCTTACAAATAGATCAATTGAAAAAGATGTTAAGCAAACAGCACATTACTATTGATGCTACTGAAGATGCAATTCTGTATTTAGCAGAAAAAGGTTATGACCCTCAGTATGGTGCAAGGCCAATTAAACGAGTTATACAAAAAGATGTCTTAAATAATCTTTCTAAAGAGCTTTTAAAAGGTACGATAAAACCAGAGAGCATTGTTTTAATTGACAGTTTTAATGATGAATTAGTTTTTAGAAATCAAGATCAATTAGTAGAGTAATAAAATACAATTGCAAGAGAGCACCTTTCATATTTTTTTATGAAAGGTGTTTTTTTATGGAATATAAATACCATGCAGTATATAGTTTTTTTATATTCGTATAAAAATAAGGCACATGTCAAGCAAGGCGGAAAGAACTTCACAATACATAATAGAGACCGTCGCCCCTGTTTTCAATAAACACGGTTATATTGGAACCAGTATGAGCGACTTAACAGAAGCAACTGGTTTAACGAAAGGTGCTATTTATGGCAATTTTGAAAACAAAGAGGCTTTAGCACTAGCTTCATACGAATATAATAGTAAGCTGTTACTTGCTAAGATTGACGAGCTTCTAGTAGTTTCTGGCACAGCTTTAGACAAAATTTTTAATTTAACTAAGTTTTACAAACAGTACGATGTTTTCACTATTGAAATGGGCGGATGTCCTGTTTTAAATACTGGAGTTGATGCATTTAATAACAATCGTTTGTTGACTGCTGCTAACCGTGAAATTCTCCGAGATATTGAAGGAAAAATTGCTTTAGTTTTAGAAAATGGTGTTCAAAGAAAAGAAATCAATTTACCAGTAACACCGTTGCAGTTTGCCAAGCAATTATTTACAATGCTAATGGGTGCAACATCAATGTTTACAATTACTCAAGATCGTAAGTACCTTATTAACACGGTTGCATATCTCGATTTATTAATTAAGAATGAGCTTGCAAAATAAGCTTCTTATCCTCCCCTATTTAAAGCAATAAGCACTAATTAAAACTACAAGTTTTAATATTTAAAAAACCTAGTGAGCTATATTTTTTGGCACACTGAAATTTTGCTTTTAGAAAGTACTGAGATTTCATAATTTAATTTATTATTTACCCACCACTCTAAAGACCCAAGTCTTTTCTGCGTAGCGACCATTAAAATTACTATCTCTTGCTTTACGCGCTTCAGTCATCGTATTGTAACGCTCTAGATATACATAGTTATAATTATTTTTACTTCTTAAGAAAGTCTGAGCGTTGACACCTTTTCTTTTTAAATCTGCTAAGAATGCATCATGATATTTCTTCGTGCCAAATACATTAGCAATTAAATAAAATCCAGGTTCCAGTCCATCTTCGGTTTGAACTTCTTCGTATTTCTCACCGGCTTTAGGTTGCACTGTTTCAGGTTCAACTTCAGTAATTGCAGCCTTAGCTTGTGCAATTGAATCTTGTACCCGTTCCAATTCTTTTGCTTGTAATAGGTCTTGCGCTTTTTTAACAGCTGCTATAGAGTCTATTCGTTTTTGAGCTATAGCTTTTTCTGCAATGGCCTTTTCATTTGCCAAGCGTTCAAGTTCAGCTTTCTTTTCGTCCACCTCTTTTGCGTTAGCAGCTTTCATTTCATTTGCTTTCGCCTCGGCTTTGCGTAACTCTTCCCTTTGCTTTTCTTCTAACGTAGCAGCTTTTGCATCTGCTAATTCTTTTTCTTTCGCTTCTTTTAAATCTTTCTCTATTTGTTCTTGTTCAGCTTTTGCAATGCGAGCATTCTCTTTTGCTTCTTCTGCTAACTTATCTTTTTCAGCTTTAGCCAAACTTTCTTGTTCTTTCTTCAAACGCTTCGCTTCCGCCGCAGCTACTTTTTCAGCCTCCTTTTCCGCTTTACGTTGTTCTTTGGTATTTGTTACTTCCGCAACTTCAGCTATTTCTTCTGTAACCTCACTCACTACACTTTCCGTTTTAGAATCTTCCGTTTCTTCATCTTTAGATTCCTCAGTTTCATTAGCAAGTTCTTCAGCTTTCTTAAGTTCTTCTTTTATGTCTTCTTCATCACCCAGAACAACTTCTTCTTCAATATCTTCTCCATAAACTTCAGTTACATCTCGTTCTTCAGCTTTCCCTAAGAAATAAGAAGCTACAAGTTCAAACGAAGGATCTTTAGAATTAATAGAAGCACTTGTACCAAACTCAAATACAGCACCAAGATTAAACTTTTTTAGAAATGTACCACCAGCACCAATACCTACACCATAAAAATTATTATATCCAACTTGTGCCCAATATTTTGCAGTACGTAATAAAGAAAGTACTCCAATCTGATTTTGTTGTTGTGGTATTGTACGTAAATACAACGAAGGTCTAATTAATGCTTTTTGTTTCCCAAGATTCAAAGGAAAATCATAAGACATCATCCCCATAAAAATCTTATCCGCCGCAGGTGTATTCGATTCTTTTGCTCTAAAGTTATAATCAAATAAATTCTCAGATGCCAGACTTAATGTAAGACGTTCAACACTTAAAGAAGCACCTGGAGCCCATTGCAAAATAAAATCACTAGTCGTTCCAGAAACCGGTAAAGGCAATTGTGAATCTTCTTGAAAACGCGTGTCGGCTAATTCTTGTACAAAACCGAAAAGGTTAAAACCATAAGCTAAACGAACACTTTTGCTAAACTGAATTTGTCTGGAGTAATTTACAACCCCTCCCGTATTAAAAAATATACCAGTATTATGTTGAAAAAAAGCAGCACCAACGGCAGACTTTTCATTTAGTCTTCTTGTATAATTTACATACAATGTGGTGGGGTCAGCATCAATATCTTGCCACTGCCAACGGGTCCATACAGCTACAGATTCAGGATCATTTCTATCTAATGCAAAAACGGGGTTAAAAAGACTTGAATTATAGCTTGTAAGATTATGCTGTCTGAGGTCAGCGGGAAGACGTACTTCGTCCTGAGCTGAAATCTTAAAAACAGATAAGAAAATTAAAATAGGTAGTGTGATTCTGAGCATATGCAAAAAAACAAAAAACAACGAGTTTTGCATACTATTTTTCGATTATTTTAGTTTGAATATGTGAAAAGTTGTCAACAATTGATGTTGGCCTCAATAATACCAAACAAAATACGTCGTTAAGCTATTAGAATTATTTAAAAAATACTAGCATAACGTCCTCGATTTAATCGAGAAATAAATTACTTATCAATGAAAACATTTCGACTTTTATTACTGTTGTCGTTAACTATCGGTTTTTTAGGTTGTAAAGATGAGCCTAATAATGCTGCTGTTGAACAAATTATTGATGAAGGTACCACTACATTTTACTTAATTCGCCATGCAGAAAAAGACCGTTCAGACCTAGACAATACTGATCCAGAATTATCACAAAAAGGACTAGGTCGTGCAATGCACTGGGCAGAAATTCTTTCTGAAGTTCCAATCGATGCGATATATTCAACAGATTACCAACGTACAGCTATGACTGCTGCACCTACTTCTGTAAAAAAAGATGTTGATGTAATTTATTACGACCCTAGCAGTATGGATCTTGCTCAATTTAAAACAGACAATTTAAACAAGAATGTTTTGGTTGTAGGTCACAGCAATACCACGCCAGAATTTGCAAATCAGTTATTGGGTGTTGATAAATATTACGAGTTAGATGATAGTGATAATGGAAGCCTTTTTATTGTACAAATCACAAATGGAATTGCCACCGCTCAAAAACTAAACTTTAATTGTAATTGCCCGGATTAACTTGAATATTCTTTAATTCAATTTTAGAGAGAAATTCTAAACTACCGCCATTATACAAACTGTCTATTTTAAAGATCGATGTATTTAGATCTTTGGTTTTAAAATTCTTGTAATCTACAAAACGAATTCCGTTTATATATCTTTCGTTGAAAGCTTCTCTAAAGCGCATGCCTCCTCCATCAGTATGAAATTCATATGCTAAATAATCTGGTGTAAAACTGTTGGTATTAAACCAATAAATATAGGTGTCATCAAAATCGTCACCTCCATTTTCTTGTTCAAATGTAACTTTTACTTTATAATAATTTTTATCATTTAAATCTACTTGACCAAGCAGTTCTTTTTTAACCGCAGGATCATTTAATCCGTAGGGTAAGTTCGCAAAATAATGTACAGAATTTATAGAATTTGCATACTTAATTGCCATGGAATCTTCCACCTCAATTAGATTGTCATTTACAAATCGCTCAAATTTTTGATTGGAATACACATCTAAAATAGTATCGACATCATTAATACTAATTCGTTTTAAAACTTGTTCATCCGTAGCATTTTCAGAAATATATTTTAAATCTCTAAAAGTGAAACTGCGCGTAGAATTTTGATATAACGCTCCCCCACTCACTTCAATACTTTTATCTACTATTTGTTGTGCGGTTAACTGTTCTTTTGTATTTGATTTACAAGCAGCTAAACTTAGAATACTAATAAAAACAACAATTCTATTCATACTTTTATCTTATTTTTCACGGCTATTTTAGACTAATAGCACTATTAATCGTAAAAAGCATACATTCATTACACAAGAATACTAGGAAGCTTATTATAATTGTTACTATTTTTACATCGTGGTACAGAAAAACATCAATATAAAAAATAAGAAAGCTCGTTTTGAGTATGAACTGCTAGACAAATATACAGCAGGAATTGTTTTATCGGGTACAGAGATAAAATCGATTCGGTTGGGTAAAGCATCTATTACCGAAAGCTTTTGCGAGTTTAATGAAAAGGGCGAGCTCTTTATTATTAATATGCAAGTAGATGAGTATTCTCATGCCTCACATTTTAACCACAGACCAAAAGCAGCCCGAAAGTTATTATTGAATAAACAAGAGCTTAAAAAGCTTTTAAAAGAAGTAAACTCATCGGGTAATACTATAGTCCCCTTAAATCTCTTCCTAAACGATCGTGGGCTGGCTAAAATGAACATTGCCTTAGCAAAAGGTAAGAAGCTTTACGATAAACGCGAAACGATGAAGGATCGCGATAATAAAAGAGATTTGGCCCGTATTAAAAAGAGTTTTAATAATTAAGCAGCGTTAATTGCATAGTACTATATAAAATGCTTCACTCACGTTTCTTTATCAAAAAACAAGTGAAAATTTAGCACCCTCCATTTATTAACAAAATTAAAATTTCTGCACTTTTTTATTTGGTCAAACTTCTTTAATTTGGAATACAATTAAAAACCAGACCACTAATGAGTAAAAAAGACAAGAATAACAACAAAAATTCTCGTAGAAATTTTATTAAACAAGGGGCACTTGCCTCCTCTATTTTTATTGTACCACGACATGTTTTAGGCGGACCAGGATTTATTTCACCAAGCGACCGATTAGCACTTGCTGCCATTGGCGCAGGTGGAAAAGGAGCTAGTGACATTAGAAATGCATCTGTAAATGGCCGCGAAAAAGTAGTCGCTTTGTGCGATGTAGATTTTTCTGGATCAGCTAAATCATCTGTAGAACGTTTTCCGAAGGCAAAATTATTTGCTGATTTTAGAGAAATGCTCGATAAGAAAAAGAATATTGATGCGGTAACAATTTCTACTCCCGATCATGTTCACGGTCCGGCAGCTAAATATGCAATGGAACGCGGAATAGATGTTTACGTTCAAAAACCAATGACACATAATATTCGTGAAGCACGTATCCTTACCGAAATGGCTCGCGAAAAAAAGATCGTTACTCAAATGGGTAACCAAGGCGGTTCTAATCCTTATTTAGATATTGTTCAAAAATGGATAGACGATGATAAAATCGGAGCGGTTTCTAAAGTTCAAGTTTGGACCAATAGACCAGTTTGGCCACAAGGCGGGCCTTTTCCAACACCAGATGTAAGTAAAAAACCAAGTGCATTGAATTGGGATCTATGGCTAGGTCCTTCACCTACTATTCCATACACGCCAAACTTACACCCATTTAGCTGGCGTGGTTGGTGGGACTACGGCACAGGTGCCCTTGGCGATGTAGGTTGCCATTTAATTGATATTCCTTTTAGAACCTTGGGGCTTAAATACCCAACAGATGCAGAATGTAGTGTAGGTGCTGTTTATTCTGATATGTGGACGGCTGATTACAACCCAGATGGATGCCCAGCATCGTCTTTTATCACCTTGCATTTTGACGCTACGGAAAAAAGCAAATCTAAAATTGAATTAACATGGAGCGATGGAGGTATTCGTCCGTCGCACCCAGATATTATTCCTGCTGATCATGATATAGGTGGAAAAGATAGCGCAAATGGTGTTTTAATTATTGGTGAAAAAGGAATTATTTCAACCAATATTAATGATAGTTCGCCATTAATGCCAAAATTATATTTGAATGATGGCACAACAGATTTCGGACCTGAAGAAGAAAATTTTGATGAACCAGAATATGGTCACCAACGTTTATGGGTTGATGCTTGTAAAGCAGGATTTGGAAGTGCAGAACATTTAGGACTTACCTCCTCTTTCGATTATGCCGGCCCAATGACTGAAACAGTACTTATGGGTAATTTGGCTATTCGTTCATATTTATTACGTCGTGAAAACGAAGAAAAGAAAATGGAATTCTTTGGGCGTAAAAAATTACTTTGGGATGGTGAAAACATGCGCATTACTAATTTTGAAGAAGCAAACCAATTTGTTGGCAGAACCTATCGCAAAGGTTTTGAGGTATAGTTAATTCCTTAGAAATTTAGCAGCATTAAAATACATCGTTGAACACTTTATGAAGGTGTAAAACGATGTATTTTGTTTAAAAAAACATCTGTTATACGAAAAGTATTTCTGGCTACTATAAAAATCAACTCAATGAAAATATAAAATCGAAATCAATGAAATTTGGAGTTACATTAATTATCTTTTTAATTCTAACAAATTCCTTAGCGCAACAAGATCCGCAATGGGACAGTAGCAAGAAAGACCAATGGCCAGAAGAGTGTCAAAAAGTAAGTATTCCTTCTACATTAGATAATGAGAATCAGTCCGCAATCTTCCATCCATCAACAAAAGAAAATAGTCCATTAGTTATAAGCCTACATACCTGGAGTGGAGATTATACACAAAAAGATACATTGGTAGTCGATTGTATAAAAAGAAATTACAATTACATACATCCCGACTTTAGAGGAGCCAATAAAACATTTAAAGCCACGGGCAGCAACTATGTAATTCAAGATCTTGAAGATGCCATTGCCTACGCCATTAAACATGGTAAAGTGGATATTAACAATATTCATGTAGTTGGCACTAGTGGAGGTGGCCATGCTACCTTACTTGCATACATGAATACAAAATATCCTGTAAAAACCTTCTCGGCATGGGTGCCAATTTCAGATTTAAAAAAATGGTATTACGAATCTGAAGGTAGAAGTAATAAATATGCCTTAGACATTGCTTCATCAACAGTAAAAAATTCAAATTTTGATTCGAATAATTATTATTTAGGTGAAGAAGAAGCTATAAAACGTTCTCCGTTTTATATGCACACCCCTGTTGAAAAGAGAAGAAAAAGTAAACTGTATCTCTATGCAGGCATTCATGATGGTTATACTGGATCAGTACCCATAACGCAATCTTTAGACTTTTATAATAAAACTGTTTCCGCTTTTGACAGTATAGACACTACGGCCTTAGTTCCTGAAAAAGATATTTTGGAAATGGTTACCGCTAGAAATTTTATTAGCGTGACGAAAGACTCACTAGCTGGCAGATTAGTTCATTATGAAAAAACATATCGCGATTTACTTAAAATCACAATTTTTGAAGGTACACATGAATGCCTCACAAGTGTTGCACTTAATCAGATAACTGGGAATAAAATTTTGACTATTGGCGACTCTAATGGCGCCCATGAAAATGGTTGGGTAAATCAGCTAAAGAAATCAAATTTTAAAGATTTTATTTATAACACAAGTATTTCTGGCAATACTATTGGGTTTGATAATCTTGAACAATCCAAGCTCAATACTTTAAAAAATATTGACGCTTATATGGATGCCGCAAATAAAAATCTAGGAGGTTTAAATAAAATTGTAATAATGCTTGGCACTAATGATTGCAAAGCTGTTTTTGATAATCGGAAAAAAGAAATTCCGGATAATATGAACAAGTTGTTACAGCTGATTAAAGCGCATCCGGTATATATAGAATACCAACCACAAATTTTCGTAGTTTCACCCCCACCCTGTGGTGAAGATTATATAATGAAAGAGAAATATCGTGGTGCCTCCCAAAAGGTAAAATGGTTACTAAAAAAGTTTGAGAAAGTAGCGAAAAAAAATAACTGTAACTATATTGACATTCACTCAACACTAGCTCCTGATTGGGCAACATTAGCGAAAGATGGTATTCACCCAGAGAAAGAAGGTCAGCTTTTAATGTCGAACATTATAAATGAACGAATTAAACAACAGTAACAGAATTTAAACACTATATAGGAGTTTTAATTAACACCATTTTATCTGGAATTAGAAAGTAAATAATGAATAATAAAATAATATTTTTAGTTGGATTTATTGGTGTTATTTTATTTACCAGCACCTGTATTATTGGTGGACTATTAATCGACAACTATAGTGTTACGAGTCAGTATATAAGTGAAACATTTGCAATAGATACTGTATATGGAATGCAATTAAGAATCTTTGGCCACATTCCGAGTGGCATCTTATTTGCAATTTTTGGATTTTTAGGGTACAAATATTTTCCGCCTTCTAATTTAGTTAAAATTGGATTTTTCGGACTTGGTTTATTTTATGGTATTGGCACCATTGTAGTTGCCATATTTCCTTGTGATAGTGGTTGCAATAGCGATTTTATAAATCCTAGTTTTTCGCAAATCATTCATAATTTAATGGCGTTATTAGTGTATGTTTTTGTTCCTATAAGTATCATTCTGACAGGTATCGGATTAAGAAAATTCGAGAACTACAAGCGCCTTTCAAGTATTGCGATTGTCTTAGGAATTTTAAGTGTTGTATTTGTAAACTTATTGATAACCGACCCCGATTCAGTATTCAAAGGCATTTATCAACGTATTATAGAATCGTTGATTTTAATATGGATACTTATTTGTGCTTTTAAAATTAGAACAACGATAAGAATCCGGGACTAGTTATTATTTCCAACTAATTGTTTAAACACTCATTCATATTTAAAAAGCTATCTTTAAGATTAATGACTCCAATTCTTGTAATTAAAGTTTAGGATTCTATAAACTTAAATGTTCAACAATTTTAACTCTAATACTAAGAAGATGATTAAAAAAAATAACCTGTCAGTAGCAACAATTTTTATTCTTGGTATTTTCCTCGTACTCGTTAGTTGTAAAAATAAAGCTGAAAAAACCACAGAAACACAAGAAGCAAAAGAAGTAGTCAAAACTGTTTATGCGAGTGATGTCATTCCTTTTTTCGATGATTGGAAATTAATTTTAGGCGATGGTTCAAATGTTGGTATTGCTAACAAATTTGAAAATAAAGATTTTTTCTATACCAAAAATGATGGTAAAACAGATTGGGTAGTTTACAAAGCACCCAATGCTGGCGATACTCACGGCACCTCTAACAATACAAGAACAGAACTAGCCCAGGCTAAAAAATGGTATCCTAAAACTGCAGATGATAAATTGACAGCTACATTAAAAGTTATGAATGTTTCTGCTACTGGTGATGCTCGTGTTGCGGCTTCACACGCTGTTGTTGTAGGCCAAATTCATAGTGCTGATGCTCATGAAAATGAACCGTTAAAAATTTTCTACAAGAAATTTCCTGGGCATACAAAAGGTTCTGTTTTTTGGCATTACGAAATAAATACTGCCGGTGATGATAATTCTAAAAGATGGGATTATTCAACAGCTGTTTGGGGCAATGACTTTTCTGTTGTTGGTACAGCTCCAAACACCTACCCAGAAGAACCAAAAGATGGTATTGAATTGGGAGAAGAGTTTAGTTATGAAATTGAAGTAAAAGATGGTATAATGAACTTAAAATTCTCAAGTGAAGGACACGAAACTAAAACATTTACAAAAAACTTAATCGAATCGGAGTTCGCTACAAAAGCCGATATACCAGAGCAAACGAAAAAATTATTTGTTCCCATAGGCCAAGATGGTGTAGAACGTGAAAGCGCATATACCGGTGAAGGTTGTTTTTTTAAGCTAGGTTGTTACAATCAAACAAATGGTAAATCTCCAGATGTAAATATGAACTGGTGCTCTGGTGCAGAAACACATGGTGGTGATATTCAAAAACAATATGCAGATGGAAATTATGCGGAGGTTTGGTTTAAAACAGCGAGCATACAAATTAGCGATGCTTCAGTATCTAACGATGGCTACTTTGCTAAGAATGATTAAGGTAGAAATTGGGCGTCATTGCAACTTTTTATCTAAAATTCCCTAATATTTAAAAGTAGAAAAGTCCTTACGGACTTTTCTACAACTGAACAAAATCAAAATTTACGCACAAAGATTAACAACCACTTTTTAGAATTAATTTATCTCTTCTGGACCTATAAATTCTGAATGATATTTTTCTAGAAATTTTTTCTGTTTTGCTATCATTTGTTCTCTTATTTTATCAACATTCATGAAATCTTTACCAAAGCTACTTCCAAAAAAATCTTCATTAAAAAAACGTTTACTAAAAAGTGAATCTTGAGAAAAAATATCTTCAAAACCTTCATCTTGAAATTTTGAAAAACTAGAATAAAATCTAGACTTAAAAGATTTCATCAAACTATCTTTAGCTACAGAAGACAAGCCATTATAGTCTTCATTAGAAGACCATGAGTAAATACTATCATAGCGTATTAAATTCCCAAGCTCATCAAATTCTTTATCAACTTTCCAAGCTCCTTTAGGTTCTTTGTCACCATTTTTTTCAACGTCATTTAATGCTTCCTTACCCGTATCGTGTGTTTGTCCGTTACAGCTAATACTTAAAGAAGCAATTATTAAAAACAAAATATACTTTTTCATCTTTTAAAATATTAAGCTTCAATTTTCTTATACTTTTCATATTTTATATTTTAAACAAACCACCAGTTTCAATCATTTTTATTAGATTGTTTTGGTGGAACACATCAGACTGTCGCTCACCATTTTTATACCATACACATTCTAAATACCTATCGTTGCTTTCCGAACCTATAAAAGAATCCTTTTTTGGAACATATTTAAGTACTACCATTTTGGGAGCGCCAATTTTCCCTTTTAGTTTTACCCATTCTCCAGGTTTAAATTTTCTCGGCATAACAATATCGTATAAAGATTAAAATAGTATTGTTAAGATGAGGCTGAAAAATTCGGCCCCATCTTAACAACATAATCTAAAGCCTAATGATATAACTACGAAATTTTAATAGTTCTTGCTGGCTTTTGTTTTGCCTCTTCTTTTTTCGGTAAAAGAATGCTCAGGATACCATCTTGGTAGTTTGCCTTAATTTTTACTTCATCAACGCTTTCTGGCAAATTAAAAGTTCTTTTGAAAGAAGAATAGCCAAATTCTCGTCGCGTAAAGTTTTCTCCTTTCTGTTCATTTTCATCCTTCGTTTCAGTAGAAATCGATAACAATTGATTATCGAGATCTATATGAAAATCGGATTTTTTTAAACCAGGAACGGCCATTTCTACCCTAAAATCATCGGCAGTTTCCTTTATGTTTACTTTTGGTAAAGTAATACCTGTATTAAAATTTGAAGTAAACACAGATGGTAAATCTCTATTAAAGATATCCTCTATCCAGTTAGACAAAGTTGGGAAGCTTGTATTTGAATTAGTGTTTGCCAAACCTCCATTTTTAGGAACATTTACTAAATTGCTCATAATAACAAAATTTTAATTAAACAATATTTCAAATTTGAAATCAACTGCGATTTCAGAAATTTTTATACAAAAAAAATGCCAAAACAAAATTTTCTCTTTCCTTCTTTTCAACTATAATTCATAAGCTGAAATCTTGTCAGAATTCTGAATAAATGTCATATTTTATTTTCAGTTTATGACATATTTTCTTTTGCCTAATCTATATACTATTAAAAAACATCAGCAATTTAATGTCCTCTTACTTAAAGAGAAGCGCTAACTTTGTATAGCGAATCTTGTGAAAAAGAATTAATGAATTTAACAATTGAAAACATACTATTAGTAGGTTCTTTGCTCCTACTAATAAGTATTTTTGCAGGTAAAACATCTTACAAATTTGGCGTTCCTACATTACTCCTCTTTTTGGCAATTGGAATGTTGGCGGGTTCCGATGGTATTGGAGGAATTCATTTTGACGATCCTAAACTTGCACAATTCATTGGCATTGTTTCCTTAAACTTTATTTTATTTTCTGGTGGACTCGATACTAGTTGGAAGGCCGTTAAGCCAATTCTGTGGGAAGGAATTGCCTTATCTACATTAGGTGTTTTATTCACCGCAGTTTCTTTAGGCACTTTTGTATGGTATATAACGGACTTCACAATTTACGAAAGCTTACTATTAGGATCAATTGTTTCATCTACAGATGCTGCCGCTGTATTCTCAATTTTACGTTCTAAAAGCCTCGCATTAAAAACAAATCTACGACCCACTTTAGAACTAGAAAGTGGTAGTAACGACCCGATGGCTTATGTCCTGACCATTGCATTTTTAACATTAGTAATTAATCAAGATCAAAGTTTTCTATCGATAATTCCTATGTTTTTACAACAAATGATTTTAGGTGGATTAGCAGGGTTTGCATTTGGTATGCTTAGTAAGTATATCATAAACAAAATTAAACTTGACTTCGAAGGACTATATCCTGTTCTAGTAATCACTTTAATGTTTATTACCTTCTCTGCAACGGATTTTGTTGGAGGTAATGGCTTTCTTGCCATATATATTTGTGCCGTTTATTTAGGTAATCAAGACCTTATACATAAGAGAACTATTTTAAAAATGTTCGATGGTTTAGCTTGGTTAATGCAAATTGTACTATTCTTAACATTGGGCTTATTAGTTTTTCCTTCGCAGATAATTCCGTACATGGGTGTTGGTTTGCTTATTTCTTTATTCTTAATAGTTATTGCGAGACCTATTGGTGTATTTCTCAGTCTCATCTTTTTTAAAATGAAATTGAGAAGAAGATTTTATATTTCCTGGGTCGGCTTACGCGGTGCTGTACCAATTGTATTTTCAACCTATCCACTTTTAGCAGGTATCGATAAGGCAAACATGATTTTCAACATCGTATTCTTTATTTCAGTTACTTCTATTTTAATTCAAGGCACTACGCTTTCTGTTGTTGCGAAATGGTTTAATGTAGGTATGCCAGAAAAAGCAAAGAAATTGAATGCAACCGATTTGTTGTTAGCGGAAAACCCGAAGGCTGAAATGAAAGAAATACTAATTACATCTAACTGTATTGCTGTAGATAAAAAGTTAGTGCAGTTAGGCTTTCCAAGAAATGCTATCATAGCTATGATTAAAAGAGAGGATAGTTATATAATTCCGAATGGCTCAACTGTAATAGAAGCTCAAGACACACTAATTGTGCTTGCCGATAGACCACAAGTTTTCGAGGAAGTAAATAAAGTACTGAAAACATAACTTAGCAAAGAAACGGTAATATATAAATCCATTAGAAATAATTAAATTTAGCTTACTTAATACTGTATTCCAGATTTATAAAGAATGTAGTAACCAACCTAAATTTAATTACTTCTTATTGATGAAAAATTCTACCCTCAACAAACTGCTTCTTGGCTTAGTGATTTTAATGGGCACAGTTCTACTTTATTGCTTCATTACTAAAAATAAAGAAGAGACTCCTGTAAAAACCAATGTTACTACTAAAGAAGAATTCCAAGTCTTAAAAAAAGAACTTACAAATTTGACACTTAAAGATGGCGAGGAATACAAACTTATAAACTCAGCCTTAAAACAAAATTTCAAAATTTCTTTTAGCGGTTTCATTGAGCAGTTCGATAGTTTAATAATCGGTAAAGGTTCTGGTAGATATCTATCAAGTAATATACTGTTAACCAAAGACAGTCTTATATGCAAGAAGGTTACCAACATTGAAACAAGAAAAGCGTACAAGCATAACTTAAAAATGCAAAAAGGTTTAACTATCAATATCAAGAGGAAACTAGATTCAAGTTTTGTTACTATAATAAATGAGAAAGACACCTTGCAAATCAATTCTGATTTCGTGGGTATGAACAGTCCTTTTGTACGTTCAATGGGCAGTATTATTAATATTGACAGGTTTAGTTTTAATAGTGACGAGTATAAAGCAAATGTCTTTATTTTCGGCGACAGCTATGTGAATTGTGCTAGTCCTAAAAGATGGCCCTATTACATTTATAATAAAGATTATAAATTTTTATGTGATGGACTACCAGGTGGAAGGTCTATTGATTCCTATGGCTTTTTAACTTCAGCTCTTTCAATTCATAAACCAAAATATATCATATGGTGTTTGGGTATGAATGATAAAAGTGATGCATTAATCGCAGATGCAGAATGGAAAGTTTATACCGAAAAAGTAATAGATTTATGTAAACAAAATAATATTAAATTAATCCTTTCTACCATTCCTTCCGTGCCTTCCAGAAACCATAAAGAGAAAAATAAATTTATAAGAGAATCGGGATATCGATTTATTGACTTTGATAAGGCGGTATCTGATGGTGATGGTAATTGGTCACATGATTTACTAGCTAAAGACGAAGTTCACCCAACAGCTATCGGCGCCAAAAGATTAGCTAATCAATTTCTTATAGATTTCCCACAAATTGAGAATCAAGAGAATAATTAATTGCAAATCACCACAACTAATATCCTAAGAAATAAATTGAAGGAAAATTTTATACGATAGTAATTCTCTATTTTTAAACAATTAAAAGCACTTGTATATTGAATAAAGTTGACCAACATATCATCCTAAACGATGGAAGAAAACTGGGGTTTGAAATCCATGGTAGTTCAGATGGTTATCCTATTATTTATTGTCATGGTTCACAAAGTTCTCGTATCGAAATGCATTATGACATGTCTTTTGCTGTCGAAAATAAATTGAAAATAATAACCATAGATCGCCCTGGGCATGGTATTTCAGATTTTAACCCTTGCGGTACAATTCTCACTTTTGTCAATGATGTTAAGCAATTAATTGAAAAATTAAAAATTGATATGTTTTCTGTAGCTGGTATGTCAGCAGGTTCACCATTTGCTCTTGGAATAGCACATCAAATGCCTAAAAAAGTTAAAAAGGCCGCAATTATTAGTGGCTTTGCACCTTTGAATTCTGAAAGCAAAAAATTACTATCAAAAAAGGTGAAGTTAATGCTGAATCTAGCAAAGTCAACTCCATTTCTATTAAAAATATTACTTAAAATTCAAACTAAACAATTAAATAAAAACCCAAAAAAAGTACTCCAAAATTTTTTAAAAATAATGAGTGTACCTGATCAAAAGATTCTTGAAAACGAAGCCGTAAAGAATATTATTGAAAGAATGTTCGTTGAAGCTTTTCGACAAGGAAGTGCCGGTGTAGCTTATGAAATATCTAAAATACTAGTAAAAGACTGGATGTTTGAATTAAACAAAATTCAAGTTCCTATTACATTCTGGCAAGGGAAAAATGATAACAACGTTCCGTATCAATGGGCAGAATTAATGAAAAATAAAATTAAAAATTCAACTTTGAATTTGTTTCCAGATGAAGGACATTTAGTGATTTTTCAACATGCAGAAGTAATATTTGCAGCGCTGAAGCCCGGTATAAATTTAAAATAGAAATAAGTATCAATTTAAAATATGATTTCAAACAAACAACTTCGTATTGCTCTATTAGTTTTTACACTTTTCATTATTAATAAAACTAATTCACAAAGCTCAATTTTAAATAATTTAAAATCTCCCATACTTTTTGAAGGAAATGATTCTGTTGCATATCGAGACCCCGCAATTCTGTATCACAAAAATATCTTTCACCTATTTTATACGCTAGTTAAATCTGAAAACGGATTAATCTATTCGTATACAGCTTTAAGTACTTCAACCAATTTACAACATTGGAGCCCCCAAAAAATAATTACACCAAAAAATCAGAATTTAAATTTCTGCAGTCCAGGGAATGTTATTCGATTTGAAAATGAATGGATATTAAGCTTACAAACTTATCCAAGACCTAGTTTGCGAGCAATAGATGAGACAAGTTATGGAACTGCTGATGCTAGGGTTTTTATAATGCGAAGTAAAGATTTAGAAAATTGGAGCGAGCCTGAGCTTTTAAAGGTAAAAGGCTTAGATGTAAAAGAGTCTGAAATGGGGAGAATGATTGATCCATATTTAATAGAAGATAAAAATGAAAAAGGCAAATGGTGGTGCTTTTACAAACAAAATGGTGTAAGTATGTCTTATAGTTACGACTTTAAGAATTGGATGTATTGTTGTAATACAGAGTCCGGAGAGAATGTTTCCGTATTAACTGAAAATGATGAATACATTTTGTTCCATTCACCTCAAAATGGTATTGCAATTAAGCGTTCCAAAAATCTTAAAAACTGGAAAGACTGGGGTAATTTAATTGTTTTAGGACAAGATAAATGGCGTTGGGCTAAAGGTCGAATTTCTGCTGGAACAGTAATTGATCTTAGATTAGATTATAAGTTTGGAAAGTACCTTATGTTTTATCATGGTTCTGGACCAAAAACTGAAGAAGAAGGTGATTTTGATAAAAATGCTTCATTAGGAATTGCTTGGAGCGATGATTTAATTAATTGGAATTGGCCCATTACAGAAGGTAAATAAATAGTAAGAACACTATATCCCAATTTAGATAATCTAAACCGTATAGCTGTTAAGCAGGCAATAATTCGCTAATTATCACTCGCCTATTTTAAACTTAATTTTTCTAGAAAATCAAATGTACCCAGAAAGAATAACAGATAGATTCTAATTCTATTTGGAAATATCTTTTTATAGAATACTAGAAACCAAAAAGACGAATTCGGATTCTGTCTACTATCATTAACCTCATCGATATACTACACACCCATAATTAAGGGAAATATATACAATAATAACAGCTTTATTTTGTTATATTTTCTTACAATGAAAGTCATTCAAAGAACAAATACTTTATTAATACTAGCCTTGATTATTGGGCTAGCATTTCATGGTTCAAGTATTTTCTTCACACTAGAATATACTTATGATGCTTTAATTCATTTATTCTTTGCTAGTCACTACGCTGCAGATTGGTTCGAGCCTTGGGATTATCACTGGTATACTGGCTTTACAGTACAATCGTACCCTCCTTTAATTCATCAAACGATTGGATTGCTATCACATATTGGTGGACTTAAATTCGGTATGTTCACCGTAGGTATTATAGGTATTGTATTATTTATTACAGGTGTTTATAGGTTTGCTGCATTAATGACAGGCAATAAAAGGGTTGCCGGTTATACAGCGCTTATTGCTGTTTTTTCATCCACCTTTATAGAAACTTTGCACATTTTCGGCCAATTACCGAGTATTTGTGCACTATCAATACTTTTACATGTAATGTCTGAGATTTATCTCTGGACAAAAACAGGGAAGTACAGATACTTATTATCATCATTAACCTTAATAGCTGTTACTGTTACCTCGCATCATGTTACTCCAATTTTTGGTATGGTCTTTTTTATATTCCCATTATTAGGAATGGCTGTAATGGATGCTGCTCGAGAAGAAGTACCAACCATTAAAGACGTATCCTTTAAAGTATTCTACAAAGCATTTAAAAAGAGTTTTTGGCGAATTGTTATTTTTGGAGGTGCATCATTAGTGTTAATAATTACGTGTATTCTCCCCTATTGGTATAATTCAAAAAGGAATCCGATAACACAAGTCCCAATACCACATGGTTCGAGAGATAACTTTTTAGAAGTAACCTCGTCGGGCTTAGTTTTCTTTGTTATTCCATGGGGAATATTGCTTTTTATTATGCCGTATCTCTTTTATCGATTTTACAGTAAACGATACATGTTTTTCGGAATGTCCTTTACCATGCTTACAATTTTAGGTACTGGAGGAACAACACCCATTCCACTAAAGTTACTAGGTGAAACTGCATTTAATATTTTAACCTTAGACCGGTTTACTTTATGGGCGACAATTATGGCGCTCCCAATTTTTGGAGAATTTGCTTATCGATTTGTAGAAGGAGATTTAAAAGAGCGAATACAAGCAATGTATGGTCGTGTTTATCATAGAATATTAGGTGGTGCTTTAGCTGGCGGACTTTTACTTATGGTTGGTTTTACAATGACTCTAGGATACTTTAGACCTTCGCAGCCATCACAAATTAAGATGCTACCCATTGTAAATTTTCTAAGTCAAGATTCGCATGATGCATGGCGTTATTTACCTCTAGGATTTGGTGATCAAATGGCATGGTTATCAGCTCAGACAATGGCTATGACTGTCGACGGAAATTATCATTCGGCGAGAAGATTACCAGAATTGACTACAAGAGCAATAGAACGTATTGAGAATTCAAAATTTCGCGGTGTAGAGGGTATTGGCTCTTTGCAACAGTTTTTAACGGTGCCAGAGAAATACAATTTAAAGTATATTTTCTCTAATGATAAGTTCTACGACCCTATACTCTATTTCTGCGGATGGCAACGTTTACAGCAATTAGAAAATGGAATAATGGTTTGGGAAAAATTAAATGTACCTCCACTTCCCGAAATATTACCAAAAGAACATACACCTTTGTTTTTAAATATAATGTGGGGCTTTATACCAATGCTAACAGTAATATTTGCTTTTATAGTGAATATTATGATGCTTTGGCTGAGAAAACTTAAAGCGCGCAAAGGTGAACTTCCAAATTTTATGCAATTATCTGTAGCATATGACAAGTTTCCAAAGAAACTTGTTTTAATAAACCACATATGGGCAGTTATTGTGTTGCTTTGTTTGGGTTACGGTCTCTATATATTTTATATTAAAAATACAGCACAATTATCCCCAAAAAATACAGTTCAATCGTATTATGATGCCATAGATTTTAAAGAATTTGAAAGAGCATACTCATACCTTGACCCCAATGCAAATGTTACCATAGACCAATATATGTTAGAGGTTTCTGTAACAGATGGTATACTAAGTTCCTATGCCAAATTAGATTCTATAGGCATTGAAATTATTGACGAAACCGATATTAGTGCAAAAGCCAAGGTTGGAACAAGATGGATAACTCCTTTAGAACGGGTTCATAAAAATTTCTACCATGAACTTATAAAAAACGATGGTAAGTGGTATGTAAAAACTAAGAAAAAAGATAGTGACATTCCACCAGATCAACTTTTTACAGAAAATACAACAACGTTCTATAATCATGGTAGACGTAAAATAACCACCCAACAAACACACCATGAAGATGTATTAAAACAACCTGTACTTGAGATTTTAAGTGCTAAAGTAGTTAGTTATAATGGGCAATATAGTATTATTGGAGAATTACAAAACGTTGACGATGTACCTGCAGACGTTGTGGTAAAAGCTACATTATATAACGATTTAGATAAGGAATTGGCAGTGTATAATGCAAAGTTTCATATGAAACATAAATTAATGCCTAAAGAAACGACACCCTATAAAGTAAACTTTGAGGGTATTGCATGGGCTTCTACCAAAGACACTATGCCACCAACTTTCGATCCAGATTATTTTACTCCAATAGCACTGGAAGAACAACCAGTAAAATTCAATCTGCAATCGGCAGGTAATGTCGCCAATACAGATTTATATAAAAGTGTTGCACTCCAAAATTTAGAAATAACAAACCATGGAATTAATGGGGAACTATATAATGGTGGCATACAAGAAGTAACAATACCTCAGCTACTAATTTCGTACTATGACGAGAATCATGAATTGCTTTGGGTAGACCATCAATTTATGCCAGAAGGTGTTCGGGTTCAAAGAAAACAGTTTTTCAATTATAAGCCTCTAAACATAGATGACCTTAAGGTAATAGAGAGTAGTCTAGAGAATTGTTTTGTAAACGGTTTACCTAATGCATCAATTTCAAAAAAGGTTTTTCCAAATCGAGATCATAGCCATAATCATGCACAAGACCAACCATATAAAGGAGAAGGGTTTTCATTTATAAAATTTGATGTTAATAATTACGTCGGAAATCCTAAGTAAAATGAAAAAGTTATGCTACTTCATCATAATTCTCTGCCAACTATCTTGTTCCGACAAGGCGGTGAATAATGCTATTGAAGTAGAAACAATTAGTGTCATTTTACTAAGCCAAAAAACAGCTTATATTGCTAATGATAGCATCAGCCTAACTTTTAAAACTAATAGCGGTGCCGATAGTAAGCTTATGCTTACGAATGCTTTTGGCAGCTCTATAATATCACCCGAGAAAAAAGATGATAAGCTAATATTTGCCTTCCCTAAATCGTATAGTAGGAAAGCAGGTCCGTGTAACTGGGCATTAATATTGGATGGAAATGAAACAAAAAAAGGGAGCTTAAAAATCCTGCCTGAAACTGAATCGAAAGCAACATTAGAAACCTATTTTGGGCCAAGAAGTATAACAGCAGGTAATACTGATTATTCAATGCTAATTTCTGTGACCACTGATCCTTATGATAATATATACCCTGAAGGAACTGAACTTTCATTTCAATCACAATTTTTAGAGGATATCTCAGAATTTACCATTCCTTCTAAAGATTATATATCGTGGAGAAATATAAAGGCTACCCACAAGTCGGGAAGAATATTAGTACATACATCTTTTGAAAGCGTTACTTCTAAAGAATTAACCACAATTGTGTTTCCTACAAATGCCGAATCATTCACAATTGAGGCCGACCGCAATCACATTTATGCAGATGGTAATCAAATTTTAAAATTACGTACAGATGTCATAAAAGATGAATACAAAAATATAATAAGTGATGGCACCATGGTAAATTTTATTATAGAAAATTTAGCTGGAGCATACTTAAAAACCGCCGCCCCAACTATTAATGGTATTGCTAAAGCTTCTATACTTCATCCATCAGAAAAAGACACTTGGAATATTACGGCTTATGTTACTGGAGCAGCCAAAAGCAATAGTCTTACTACAAAATTTGAAACAGCAATAGTCGATTATCCAGTTTCGTTTTCAAACTTTAATCGTTCTGTAGTAGTGGGCCCATTGAAGAGTTTTATGAAGCAATTGATACCCGATGGAATATCGATTCAGCTCGATATTTATGACGACACTGGCGATTTTCTTGAAAGTAAAAAGGTGAGTTCAGTAAATGGATTAGGCAAAATTGAAATCCCCAAAGAATATCATCCTAATGGAGATTATAAGCTTATAATTAAAGCAGCCGGAATAACTAAGAAATTCGATGTAAAACTAGATGAAGAATAAGCTAACAAAAAATATCTATAGAGTTCTATTGATTGCTTCTTTTATAGCCATCAACGGTCTTATTTTATCAGGTATTGGAGCCGTTCTGTCTTATTTAAATACGGGTGCAGATAAATCTTCGATGCTTCATTTAGAAGTGCCAATGGATAAAGTATATGCACCTAAGGTAACTTGGGGAAATACTGATAATCCTGGGCGGCCAATGGAGAAACAAACATTACAAGAAATAGAACGAGATTACTTAAATGCCTGGCACGTGCGTAATATAGCATATAAGAAAAATGACCGCTATGGTGTTGCTGATTTTTATACAGATAGTGCCCGGGCTCGTATTTTTGAACATATCGATTTTAATATTAAAAACGAGAATTCATATAAAGCAACAACGTTAGAACATTTTCCGGAATTAGATTTCTATAGTGAAGATGGAACCTTAGTAGTTTTTACTGATACTAATGTAGAACGTTATCAAGAAACTTATATAGGCGATTCACTTTTATTCCAACAGAAAGACACTACCAATTATCAAGTAATGATGTTGTTAGAAGATGGTTTTTGGAGAATAAGACACTTTAACGAAATACAGCAACAGAAAATTAAAGAAACTAAAATAAAACGAAATATTAATGCAATAGTAGCTGATATTCCTAATGTAAAGGGATTGAATTATTATCCACGAAAAACACCTTGGGAAACTTTCGGAAAGAATTTTAACGATACAATAATCGATTGCGATTTCAAGATAATAACAGAAATGGGGTTAAATACAATCCGCATTTTTGCACAGTATGAAGATTTCGGAAAAGCTGATGTAAAATTCAAAAAACTAAATAAATTAAAAAGGGTATTGGACTTGGCTGAAACAAATAATTTAAAAGTTATTATAACACTTTTCGATTTCTATGGGGACTATGACATTCCAAATTGGACCTTAACCCAAAGACATGCGGAGAGTATCGTGCATGCGGTTAAAGAGCATCCAGCATTATTGGCATGGGATATTAAAAATGAGCCAGACTTAGATTTCGATTCTAGAGGTCGCCGTATGGTACTTTCATGGCTTAAGGAAATGAATACCAAAATAAAACTTTGGGATCCCAATCATCCTACCACTATTGGGTGGTCTAGTCCAGAAGCCGCAGCTGAACTGGTTGATGAAGTCGATTTTGTATCGTATCATTATTATAGAAAGCCAAAAGATTTTTTAACTGCTCACAACCATTTAAAAAAAGCTGTGAACGAGAAACCTATTGTCCTGCAAGAATATGGTTACTCATCTTATGATGGCCTATGGAATTTATATCAAAGCAGTGAAAAAGAACATATAGCATATTATACTACCATGCAGAATCAATTAAAAGATGCGGGAATACCATTCATATTTTGGACACTTCATGATTTTGAAAAAGTACCTACTGCTGTAGCGGGTAGTTTACCTTGGAAGACAAAAAAACAAGGTTATTTTGGACTTATTGACCATGAAGGGAACAGAAAGGAAATATTCAATATTCTAATACAAAAATAAAAAAGGGGAATAACATTAATTGCTATCCCCCTTACATTAACACTAACCTTTTTTTTAAGCGTGCTGATCTTCCAGCTCACTAATTTTCTTAGGCAAATCAAGCTCAAAACCTTCACTTTTAGAAAGTTTTATTGCTTTAAAATACTCAACATACATTCTTGTAATTTCAGACATAGGTAACGAACAAGCCGCTTTATAATTAGTTTTACCTAATTCTATTCTATAGTCTTCATTAACTATTATTTTCTCGATAGCATCTGCTAGAGATTCTGTACTTGCTGGATCAAAAAACTCACCTGTATACCCTTCTTCTCTTACTAATACACCTAAATCGCCTAAATCTGGTAATACAACAGCATTACCATAACTACCGGCTTGGTGTAAAACACCAGAACTACCAGTTGTTGATGTATATGGGAATACAGTAACTGCACTTTCACCAAACAAACCAGGAACATCTTCTTCGGCTACATAGCCGGTAAACCTTATTTGCGGAACGTGACTATATTTAGTCTTCATAGCATCTAAATAACCAGGTGTATTAGGACTATCAGTACCAGCAATAACTATTTCAATATCTTCAGACGTTCTTGCTCTTATTACTTCAACAGCTTCTATTAATATTTCCACTTTTTTATAGGTGCCAAACTTACCAAAAGCCATTACTTGTTTTGGCCCTGTTGGTAATTGATAATTCGGCTCTGGTGGTGTTTCAAAAGAACCGTGAGGAATTAATGCAATATTTCTAGCTTTATATTTCGCTTCTAAAATAGTAACATATTTACTAATTGTTACTGCTAAGATATCTGAGGCTAAAACAAATCGAGTTAATGTTGTACCAATAAAATTATAGGCTTTCTGTAACAATCGATTTTTGGTAAAACCAGCATTCTCTAAATCTACTTGTTCAAGAATATTATGAAGCAATGATATGGTTGGTATACCTTTAAATTTGCAAAACATAGGTAACATTAAACCTAATGCTGCAGGCACCTTTTTATCCCCAAACTTTAAAAACTGTAAATTAAATAATACAGCATCTGGCTTGGTTCTAGAAATAGTTTTACTAACATTTAAAAGATTCGCGTAACCATTAAATTTCCAACTTTGTTCTACGGTAATCTTACATCCTTCCTCTTCAAAATCTAAATCTTTAGGCTCGTCTGTATAGTCAGTGATTAGTACTAATTCTGTTACATCTTCTTGTAATCTAAAATGTTTAACCAAATAATAAGCATACTCGGTTAGCGTAACTTTACTTGGAGGGTATGCTGTAACTATTGCTAATTTCATCTTGGTAATTTTATATGGTTATATAGATTTTTTTTGAATATTGAAATTCTTAAAAACAAAGAATAATAATTGAGCTACCAATAGTAATACCATTGCAAGAATTTGTACTTGAACAACTATAGCTAGACTACTGTGAAAAATTATAATTAGGAAGACTTGAGATAATCCTAATACACCAGATAAAACTACCGGTGCATATTGGTTTAATGAAAGAAAATAGTATGCAAAAATATTAGAGATTGCAAATAATGAAGTGGCTAAGGCATATTGCCATAATAAATGAGCTACAGAAATATAAGCATCGCCAAACATTAATGTTATGATAGTCTCAGGCATTAAATAACATACAACCACAATAAGTGCAGACAAACCTCCAATAAAGAAAACATATTTAAAAAGTACTGGAGCTGTTGGTTCACCATCTTTTTGCTTTTGCATTACCGTTGGCATTAAAAGCATAACAAACATCCATGCTACAAAATATACTACACGACCTATTAATGCTAATGATGAATAAAGTCCTGCATCTACAGCATTAAAAAAATGTTTTACCAAAAGCACATCACTATTATTAATAATAATCTGTGTTAGTTCATAACCAACAGTTAATCCTATAAAAATCCAGACTTGTTTAAGATCGTCTCCAACTAATTGATTTTTTGAAAAAAGATTTATCGATTTTAAGTCTGAGGGTATCAAACCAAATACAAAAGATATTCCGATACCGAGCGCTATTAAAATTCCAGGTTGTAATGGAATAAACCATAGGAATACAAAAGTCAAAATTAAACGACTCCACATTTCTGTTTGGTAGGTACCAGCTAATTTGGTGAATTCTTGTTTTCCTTGAAATCTTCCTCTGTTCACACTCATTACAAAGTAAAGTGGTATTCCAATCGCAAATATTACGAACATCCAATGATTTTGCGTGTGGAAAAGCTCTTGAAGTGATTTTGAAAAAAGGAGAATAACTATACCTGTAAAAAGACCAAATATTAAAGCATACTTATAAATTGTATTTTTAAAGGCGGACCAACTATCACCAGAAAAAAGAACAGCAAATTTTGTAGTTGCAAGTTGAAAAGTCATCCCTACAAATGACAACACTAATAATAGCGTTACAAGTAAAGCCGCATCGGCAAAAGCTTCAGGACCTAACAAACGACCTAATAATAAATTATATAAATAGTTACCCCCATTAACAATGAGAGCACTACCCATAAATAATTGTTGGGGAGAAACTTTTTTTAATACCAGTTTAAGCGCGGTCATTACACAAAATATATGAGGTTTTCGTTTGCTTCATAATTTCGGTAATATTCTTGTTTTGCTTCCCGATTATCAGAATTCCTTTACTTTTTTGGATATAATCTAGATACAATTGTTCCATTGTTATTGCACTACTCTCTTCTAATACTGTAACATTTTCTAAATTGAGTATAACATTATCAAATTCATTTAAGAAATTATCAAGATGTTGCTTTAAGATTAGCGTATTTTCAGAAGTAAGTTCTCCCAAAACTTCCAACATTTGATTTTTCTTTTTTACTTGTAATGCCATAATAATATAATTAAGATTAAGAGTTTAATTCGTTAATTTTTCGCAATAAATGGAGTCAAAATAAACTACAATTTTACCGGTCATTTTTAAATCCAAATAGACTGTGAATTCAAAAGAATTGTTATTTAATTATTACCTGTAAGAGATAGCTATTTTAGCTAACTGACCGACAATTTTTACAGAATCTTTCATCGAAAGCTTAGACCCATCAGCATGTATCCAACGTTTTAAAGGTTGCTCACAAATTAACTGTTGTACTTTTGCTTTGCCATAATGTTTACGCATTCTCATAAATATCTCTACATCAAATATCCATTTGGTAATAAAAGGTTTTGTGAAAAGCATTGGGATTATATCGCGCTCCATTATTTTTGCTCCACATTGCGTATCATTAAAAGGCATTTTTAATATTGAGCGTATGATTAAATTTATAGTCATACTTATAATTTTACGTGCGGACTCTTTAGTAATATCGGCGCCCATTCTACTCATTCTAGAACCGCTAACAATTTTATAATTAGATTCATCTAAGGTTTTTACCAAATCATCAAAATCTCTAAAATCTGTAGACAAATCTGCATCTAAGAAACCTAGACAATCAAATTGTTCGTCTTTATATAAATGAAGCATCCCTTGTCTTACAGCTTCAGCTTTTCCACCATTCTTTTTACAATCGTAGACACTAATATTGTTTTCATTTCCTTTTCTAAGTTCCTCAAGTACTTTTAAAGTATTATCTGTAGATCCATCATTAACAAAGCACAAGTGATATCCCAAGTTTCTGTTTGCAAAATCCTTAAAATCATCACTGGATAAACGCTCTTCTTCGTTATAACAAGGGATTACAACACCAACCACATTTTTTTGCAGCATTTGAGTATCGTTAGAGCTTTCAACGTTAGTTTCGGTCTCAGGAACTCCTATTAGTCTTTTTATCCTTGCTGCCATTTCGTCAAGACTGACAGGTTTTTTCATATAATCATCGATGCCAAGGTCAAAACCATCCATGATGATTTTTTCTTCAGTATTACCAGACATTATAAGAATCGGAGTCTTTTCAGTTTCATGAGCACGAATATGCTTTACAACATCAAGTCCGGACATATCACCCATATTTATATCCACTAATACTAAATCGGGTTTAAATGAATTAAAAAGTTCAATTCCTATTTCACCAGAATTAGCCGTCTCAACAGTATAGCCTAATTCTTTAAGTCGCTTATCTACTGAAAGTAGAATTAATTCTTGGTCGTCAATAGTTAAAATCTTCATAGTTGAGGTTTTATATAGAAATTGATTTGTGTAATCTTTATTTTTTATGAATTAATATAAAAGCGATATTTGGCGCAATTGTATAAACCTGAAATAATGTAGGTATATTCTTACTAATAACGCAACTGAGCTTAATTATTGCTGAAACACCTGTATTTTCGATGAAATACACAGTTATTTTTACATATTAAAAGTTGTTTGGGTAATCAAATCTTTTTAAGGAAATAATTACCCTTAAACAACCACTCGGGGGAACTTAAAATTCTATTTACAAGACTTAAATTATATTTTCGTTAGGCAAATATCATTAACATTACATGAGAAATTTGATTGAAGTCGTTCGATTGCAATTATCTATAGATGGTTGGTAAATTGGCTACTTCCAAAGCAGATTCTTCCCTTTTACCTTTACGACATGAATTAAACACTAATAAATACAAACAATTAGCGTTATGTATTTGTAGTAAAAATCTCACTAATTTATGATTCGTTTTTATCTATTTCTTTTTGCTATGCTTTCATTTATAGAAGTTAGTTCTCAGAATGACATGCAAGAAGGATTTTCACTCCTAGAAAAAGGAGATTTTGAGCAGGCTGAGTCTTTTTTTAATGACTACCTTAAAATTGAACCTGAAAACAAAACTGCCAAGCTTTGTTATGGTCGTGCTGTGGGTTTAAGTGGTGAGCCTACTAAAGCAACTAAACTATTCGCAGAGTTATTGGAATCGTACCCAGGTGATTTTGAAGTAGCTATTAACTATAATGAGTCTTTTTTATGGGCCAAGAAATATGCGGAAGCCAAACCTCTGTATGCACAAATGGTAAAAGAAAATCCCGATAAATTTGCAGCAGTTTTAGGATATGCCAATACGCTAAGCAATTTAAAAGAGTATAAAGAGGCCTTAAAAATAGTTGAAGATGCATTAAAACTTGATCCTGAGAACGATAATGCTAAAATATCACGAAAATATATGCGCTTAGGCTATGCCAATGAATTTGTAAATAAACAAGATTATTCGAAAGCCGAAACTACCTTAAAAGAAATCTTTATAGATTTTCCTGAAGATAAAGATGTTCTTTTAAATCTAGCTAATTTATATCTTATTACTAAGAATGTAAAAAGTGCTAAAAAAACCTATGTACGTTTTGCTACTTCACCGAAAGACTCTATAACAGCATTAAACGGTATAGCACTGGCAGAGCATATTGGTGAGGCAGATAAAAAAGCTTTAGAAGTAGCTGAATTATCAAAGTCTAAGGTATGTAATATTGAAGATACTGAGCTCACTGAACGTACTTATGATAGATATGTTCAAGCGTTAATATGGAATCGAAAATTTATTTCAGCTAAAAAACAAATTGATAGTTTAGAACAAGAAAACTCTAATAAGAATTGGATTCATGCATTAAGGGCAACATTAGGCCTGTATACTGGTGATTCAAAAACAAGTGTGAAAAGTTACAATCGAATACTGGTAAATGACAGTACTTCGTTTGACGGAAATCTAGGTAAGGCTAATGCGTTATTTGCTGCAGACTTAATTATACCAGCATATAAATCTGCTTACAACACACTTAATTATTACGACAACCAAAAAGATGCATTAGGATTTATTGAGAAACTCAATTTAATGCATACTCCAACAATAGAAGAACATGTAGCTTATACCTTTGACAATGGTAAAAATGCTGCATTTTTCACCAATACAACCGTTGACGTTCCATTCACCACTAAATTTAGAACTACAGTCTCTTACTTTTATCGTACCACTGAAAACAGTATTTCTGGTAACAAAGCACAGTCGCACGTACTTTTAGGTGGACTACAATATAAGTTATTACCTAAAACAATTTTAAAAGCAGTGGTGGGGCTAAACAATTCCAGCTTTACTACAGATTCCTATACGCAACCCGTATTAGATGTAAAATTAATGATGCAACCTTTTAAATTGCAAAATCTAACTCTTGGGTATCAAAGAGAAGTACAAAATTTTAATGCAGATTTAATAGAGCGTGAAATTGTGCAACACCACTATGGATTGAATTATAATTTAGGAACTAATGTAAATTTTGGTTGGTATACACAATTAATGCACACCCAACAAAGTGATGATAATGTTCGAAACCTATTATTTACATCACTGTACTATACCCTTTCACAAAAACCAGCTTTAAAGATGGGATTAAATTATCAATATATTACATTTAAAAATCAAGTCCCTACCATTTATTTTAGTCCCGAAAAATATCAAGCCTTTGAATTATTTGCTGATATACGCGGTGAAATAACAGAAAAAACAACATATATGGCTAGTGCCGCTACAGGTTTTCAAAAAGTTGAAGAAGACCCTTATACTGCTATTTTTAGGGCAGAAATTGCATTAAAACATCAATTTTCTAAACGGTTAAGTGGTAGCATTTATGGTAAGTATAGTAACATCGCTTCAGCGACTGCTGCTGGGTTTGAATTTACTGAAATAGGACTTAAAGTAAAATGGTTATTTCTTAAAAAACCATTGTTCTTCAATAAAATTCAGAATTAACAAAATCAGATTTACTTGTTTAAAAGGCTATAAGAAAATGCTTTCCTAGTTTATCCATCATCAAAAAAAGAGCATAAAAAAACAACCATATATTACATATGGTTGTTTTTTTTAGTTTGACAATGTTTCCCCCGAACCCAAAAAAAATAAAAGGGAAACAATGGGGTTTGAGCCCATTTATTTATGTCATTAGATTTAAAGCATCCCTGCCATTGCTAATGCCGTACCAACAACTACTGTACTAATAACTGTTTTAAGTCCGGTTACCATAGCTTTCAAAATAAGAACAAGTAGGAAAGTTTTCATAATGTATAGATTTAAGGTTATATTTTTCTTTAGTATACTTCAAATATATAATAGAATAACATCCTAAATCGAGTGCTATAGACCAGCAAACAATTACTATAGATGAATGGTAAATGACTAAGGAAGAATGATTTATAACAAGTTTAATCGACGCATAAGTTCAGGTCGATTAGAGCGGCTAATTGGAACAACATTCTTTTCAATTAACACGCTGTTATCTTCAATATCAATAATTTTAGTAAAATTAATAATGTAAGACCTATGAATATGTAAAAAGATGTTATCGGGTAATTTGTCTTTAATATTTTTCAAGGTAGTATGTACGCGAAAATTTTTATTTATAGTCTTAACCTCAATATAATCACCTTGAGCTTCAACTACTAAAATATCATTATACTTAAGCTTAATTAACCGACGATCAATATTTATGTATAAATCTTCATTAACATCAATGTTCTTATCGGTCGATTGTGGCGTATTCGATTTTTTAGAGAGTTCTTTTTTTACCTTTTCTATACATTTTTCAAAACGATCAAAGGTTATTGGTTTTAATAAGTAATCAACAATAGCCTCATATTCATATGATGCTATGGCAAAATTTGTATCTGAAGTAGTCAAAACAATTTTGGGTGGATTTTTTATGGTCTGTACTAAATCTATACCACTAAAACCAGGCATGTGAATATCTAAAAAGATGATATCTATATTTTGTTGGTTTAAAAACTTAATAGCCTCTATTGCATTATCAAATTCCTGAATTACATCTAATTCAGGTACTTTTGAACAAAGCTGACTAACTACGGCTCTCGCTGTAGCCTCATCATCAATGATAATACAATTCATAATTAAATAGTTTTTAGATATTCTTCTATTTTATCTAGAATTTTAACAAACTCACTTTTCAATCTGTCATTTCCTAAACGTAATTCCTCTTCAAAAATTACAGCCAAGCGATAACTTTCTTCAAGTCCAAGAATATTAAACTTATGTTTTAATTTATGAACGTTCTGTGAACCTTCTTCAGTTCTTTTGTTTTTTATATTTTCAAGGTACTCCAGTTTTTCAACAGGAAATTCCATTTTCAGTATCTCAATGAACTTAATTTTAAAGGGTTCATCATTACCTGCAAGTTCATTTATGTATTTTATATTCGGAGTTTCCATAATTTATTTTTTAATTGTAAAAAAGAACGTTGCCCCCTGCCCTTCTTCTGAATTCAACCATACTTCGCCGCTATATGAATTGACAATTTTCTTTACCAATGCCAATCCTATTCCTGTAGCTTTAAAATCATCTTCAAGTTTCTTAAACATTTTAAATATATCTTCTTGATATTTTTTAGCAATTCCTTTTCCGTTATCAGAGACAGCAAACTTCCAAGCCTCTTTTAGTTCATTTGCATCTATTCTAATAAGTCCGTTCGGATTACTTTCGGTGGCACTTATAGAATTTAGCAGAAGATTTTTAAACAACTGTTCTAATTTATATTTACCGATTAAAATAGTTGGTAAAGATTCTGAATATTCAATTTTAATATTTTCCGGAACATAAATTGTTTTTATCAACTCATCTAGTAATTCCTTAACGTCAACTAAAACTTCCTTTTCCTCAAGGTTGGTAATTGTAGCATGTTTTAAGATACCATCTACTAAGGCATCCATCTTTTCTAAATTCTCACTAATAATCTGACAATTACCTTTTGTTTGCTCAGAGAAATTTTCGAAATCATCTTCCTTAATACATCCAATAAGAAAATTAATATTACGCATTGGAGATTTTAAATCGTGAGAAACCATATGAGCATAATTATTTAATGCCTCATTACGTTCTTCCAAATTCTTTAGCAGCAAATCTTTCTCTTCAGATATTCTATTTATTTCCGATGCTTGTTCTTCAAGTTTTTTTGCTAATACAAGAGGCTCGTACGACAAATGCTCTTCAGTTTCACCATGAGAAGCCTTATTAGGATTTGGGTTTAATGAAGCTATCGAACGCTCTAATGATTCTATTACTTTCTTTTGTGATGCTGCTCGCTCTCTCAAGACCTCATTAGCTTCAGAAAGTTCTTGCGAACTTATTACAGTGGAGCGTTGTACTATTTCAAGTTTAGAATCATTATCAGCATAAGACTTACTAATAGCCTCTAAAAAATTGGCTATAGATTCCTGCTCAGCCCACTGCGTAGGCAAGAATTTCCGAATTTGTCTGGCTAATAATTTATGCATTATTCACTAAATAGAGATAAAGTCATTGTTTGGTTGTGTAATTTACACTCTTTCTGCCCGGCAAAAGGTGCCAATTCTCCATAAGAATAAAACCCTACAATTTTTGCATTAGATCCTATACTACCAATTACTTCTTCAACTTCTTCTTCGGTACGCTGGTCTAAAACTAATTTTCTACCTACACAACTAACTAATAAGGCTAGTTCAGGTTCATTTTTTCTATCTCTCATAGCATAATCACCAGCTACTGAAGCACCTTCTGCAATATCATCAACGGTTGACATCATTAATTGTACTTTAGAACCTTCAGGAACATCACCTGCCAAAATCATGGCATTATTAGCTTCGTCAATATTTAAAATTGTTCGAACAATTACTTCTTTACTATTTGGTTTTTGTACACTTAATGGGAACAAAAGTGCTGCTTCTGGCAAGTCGTTTGCTTTATCGCCTAAATAGAGTTTATATAAATCAAGAGCAGGTTTTCCGTCTAATTCATACAAAATATTATTCTTAGATTTGGTGATAGTGCGTTCAGGACCAAAACCTGTCCACCCTCCAAAATTGGCACTGGTAATTTCTAAGGTATCACCATAAAATCCAATCCCAACCACTTCTCCTTCTTTTGGGTTTTGGTTGTAAGATGCCATAGTGCGCTCAAAGCGCGCATCATCACCACAAAGTCCTCCTGATATAGAAACCTGAGCGTCTAGGCTCTCTTCAATGCCTTTAATTAATCCGCTACCATTTACGTTAGTTCCTTCTGAAATTATAAAAACATGTTTTAAATTTTCTTTCGGAAGTTTACTTACTAAACTTCTTCCTAAAGCCTCAACATCCATATCGAAAGTAGTCATATTTTCTCGTACCACTTTAAAGCTGTTTTTTTCGAATTCGATGGCCGTAAGAACTACGCTGTCGTCATAAACCCGACTTTCCAAAATCTCACCAGAGGTAGTACCAAAAACAATATGTCCTTCCGGATACAATGATTTTATTTCTTGATAAATACTTTCAGATTCTAGCGCATATCTATTACCGAAAACTAAAACCAAAGGTTCTTTTAATTCTTTACGAGAATCTACAAATTTCCATTGTTTGTTCTTCTCCTTAACCCCCTGATCTATTTTCATGATTGTTTTTTTAAGGTAAAATAAAAAGTTGTACCCTCACCTGGTGCACTATCTAACCACACTTCTCCTTCATATAAGTCGATAACTTTTTTTACTATTGACAAACCAATACCAGTTGAGCGTTCATTATCACCTACCGATTGAAAAATCTTAAATATTTTTTCGTGATACTCCTTAGGTATTCCTACTCCATTATCTTCGATACTAAATTGCCAATGTGTTGAAGTTTCTGTATAATCTATATTTACCAAGCCTACTTCCTTTTCAATATGCACAACAGCATTACTTAAAAAGTTTTGAAACAATTGATGAATCATAGTTTTATCTGCAAAAAGTGTAGGTAATTTTTTAACGATTTTCACCTGTACATGCTCCGGAATGTAAATAATATCTGTTATTTCTTTAATAACTTCATTTACATCTACATTGGTGTTATTTACTGTATCACTATTAACAGTAGAATATTTTAAGATACCAACAATAAGTTTATCCATGGATTCAACTTTCTCCTGCATCATGCGCAATTGGCTTACTCCGTTTTCGTCTAAAACATCTTTATAATCTTCATAAAGCCATGTTGCCAGCGCACTAATACTGCGCAATGGTGATTTTAAATCATGCGAAACTATATGAGCATATTCTTGTAATCCTTTATTACTTTTTTCTAAATCTTCTAGTAGTTGCTTTCTTTCTATTTCAAGATCATGTTGTGCACTAATATCTTCAATCATTGCAACTTGGTAATCTATATCATCATCATTTTTATAAACATTAACAGAAGTTTTAGCCCATAAATACGAACCATTTTTACAGGTATATTTTTTTGATAAAGTAAAATTATCAATCTCGCCCAATTGCATTTTATTAATTAGTTCCTTAGATTGTTCAATATCTTCTGGCACAGAAATATCACTTACATATAAGTTTTTTAACTCTAGTTCGGTATAACCTATTAATTTTTCGAAAGTTTTATTAGACCGTATTATTCTACCAGCATTTGTAAGTACAATACCTAATGGTGAATTTTCTACTATAATATCAAGTTGTTTCTTTTGAGCAGATAACAAATGCTTAATTTCTGTTTCTCTTGTAATATCTCTAACAATTCCTTGGGCTGCAATTGGATTTTTATCTTTATCGTAAATTAAACTCCCATTTATTTGAACGAGTTTAACGGATTTATCTTTAAGTATTAATTTAGACTCATATTTATTAAAAGTACCATACTGAAGTAAATTCTGCATGTAATTTATATTGTACTCTAAATAATCGGGATGAACTAATTGCGATAAGTTTACATATTCTTCACCAGACTTGTATCCAAAAAATTCTTTCGCCGAAGAATTCATAGATATAACATTAAATTGTAAATCCATAACCACATAAGGATCAATAATATTTACAAATGCACCATCAATATCCGTTGTTTTTGTACAAATTAAACTCTCTAATCGCGCGTTGGTTTCTTTTAAATGATGTGCAACATCATACAATTCTTTAGATTTAGCTTCTAAGATTTGTTCAGCTTGAACGCGTGCTTTTTTCTGACGCTCTAATGCTTTTTTAAGTAAGAGTACTTCTTTGCTATCCATTTTGAGTAACATCAAATTTTACTTCAGTACCATCCTCCTTTAATAATTCGTAAACTATAGTAGCATTACCATTAAAATGTTCGAAACATTTTTGCATTAAACCTTCTGCCAAACGATATAAACCTCTGGAAGATGAATATATCATTGAAATAGAGTTATCCGTTTTCTCTAAAATTTTAAATGTTGGAAGTTCAGCTTCGGGATATAACTTTTTAACATGAACATGTATGTGGTCTTCAATAGAATATAACAAAGACAATGGAGATTTATAACTATTTATTACCTCTGGGTGTGCACTAGCAAGGCTATTAAACAAATACAGACCAAAAGTATATATCAAATCACTTACGGGTATATTAACCTCATTACTTAAACTTGTAATTAGACTAACCATTTCATTAAAATCGTAAGTACCTACTGAAGTATAAATACCTTCTGAAGCTAAATCAGAATTTTCAATAATATTATCGGTAATTTCAAGTCCGAAAGAAGATTCGACCATTTCTAAAAACTCAGTAAAAACAATTCCTTTCATTATCTAGTTAAATTTAAAATAAAAGTAGGAAATGTATTACTTTCAAAGTAATTTTTGTTGTGAAATGGCTATTTTCTTATGCCTTTACCACTTCATTAGTTTCCCAATACTCAAGAACTTTTCTAATTTTAGTTTCGTAATCCTCATATTTTAAGGGCTTTAGAACGTATCCAGCAATACCTATTTTATAACATTCTAAAAGATCTGCTCTATTTTCAGATGTTGTCAATATAATTGTAGGTAGATATTTTAATACATCATCATTCTTAAGAATCTGTAAAAATTCTATTCCACTCATCTTAGGCATATTTAGGTCTAAAAGGATAATATCTGGTAAATCGGCATCCGATTTTAAGATATTTAAAGCTTCCTCGCCATTTTTAGCTTCAGTTATATTATGCTTACATTCTAATTTTGAAACAGTTCGTAGTAATTTCATTGTTTCAATAGCATCATCTTCAATAAATAATATATTCATAGCACTTAGGTTTTGTTGTGGTGCAATATTCTACAATAACGAAGAATTAGATTTAGAAGTGTAGACGAATGGAGATTTACTGTCGACCAATGGTTTATTTCGGACGGTTAAGGATTCACAAAAACAGACAAAAAAGCAATATATACTGCATTTTTGATATGCTATATCAAATTGATTTAAGGAGTTTCAATTGAAATCAGCTATACTATTAAGTTAAAATCTCATTTATTAGATTTGAAAGAATCCGAAAATGCGTTTCTTTAAACGAAAATGAGCACCATCTGAATTGAGAAGGAATAAAATATGATAATAAGAGAAATTTTAGCGGCTGATAATAAATCACTTGCGAAGATTATTAAGGCAATATTCGTTGAATATAATGCTCCAAAAGTAGGCACTGTATATTCGGATCCCACGACCGATAGCTTGTATAAATTATTTGAACAAGAAAAATCAATACTTTGGGTAATTGAACAAGATAACCAAGTATTGGGTTGCTGTGGAATTTATCCAACCAAAGGCTTGCCAGAGAATTGTGTGGAGCTAGTCAAGTTTTATTTTTCTCCTAAAGCAAGAAATAATGGATGGGGACTTCAGATTTTAGAATATAATATAAAATCGGCAAAAGATTTTGGATACACCCAAATGTATCTTGAATGCCTACCTCACTTTTCGAGCGCAATAAAGATGTATGAAAATTCAGGGTTTGTTCATCTTGATAAACCTTTGGGTGACTCCGGGCATACCTCCTGTAACATTTGGATGGTTAAAAATCTTTAATGCTAGCTCCTTTAAATCTAAATAAATTTTAGAAACACCCTGAAATAAAATAGAATTAGTTAAATTGAAAAATCAACTATTTTCACAGTTTTGATGTGCTCATTACATCAAATACATTTTAACCAACTAACTTAAATAAATGGATTATAACAATTCAAATGAGCAGTTCGAGAACTTAGAAGAAGAGCAACTACCCGTTGCAAAACACAAATTACATGATTGGACTCATTTTGCAGGTCTCTATGCTGCTGAGCATGTTGCAGCTACTGAATTTGTGATTGGAGCTACTTTTGTAGCATTAGGCGCCCAAACAAAAGATATTCTACTAGGCTTATTAATTGGTAACATTTTAGCAGTTCTCAGTTGGACGTTTATTACTTCACCTATAGCTGTAGACACTCGACTAAGTCTATACACTTACCTTAATAAGATTGCTGGTGATTCTATGACCAAACTTTACAATTGGGCTAATATTATAATTTTCTCGGTGATTTCAGCAGCCATGATTACTGTTTCTTCAACTGCTGTTCGTTTTGCCTTCGACATACCAGCGCAACTAAATTGGTACCCAACAAACCTATGGTTTATTGTTATTGTTTTTGTTGTAGGTATTGTCGTAGTATCGATTGCTTTGTATGGTTTTAAGGCTGTTTCAGAATTTTCGGGTATTTGTGCCCCTTGGCTTTTTGTAATGTTTACCAGTGGTGCAATGGTACTTATGCCTGCATTATCTTTAGATGTTCTTAATAAAACATTACCCAGTGGTATGAGTGATTTTATCGCATTAGGTAATCAATCTATATGGACAGGTATTGACAGTAATGGAGAACCTGGAATCGGTTTAATTGAAGTAATTGGTTTTGCCTGGGCTGCAAATACCATTACCCATTTTGGACTCATTGATATGGCCCTATTACGATTTGCTAAAAAGAAATCATACGGCTTGGCAACTAGTACAGGGATGATGTTTGGCCATTATGTAGCTTGGATTGCTGCAGGTATTATGGGAGCAGGTGCTGCTGTAATTATTGGAAAAACTATTGTAGAATTAGATCCAGGTGATGTTGCCTATTATGCTTTAGGTTGGTCTGGTTTTGTAATAGTTATTGTGGCAGGATGGACCACCGCTATAACTAATCTTTACAGAGCAGGTTTGGCCGCCCAAGCAGTTTTCTATAACCATTCAAGAAAACAAACCACTATAGTTGTAGGGCTAGTAACAATTGTAATTGCTTGTTTCCCATTTGTATTCTCACAAATATTACCATTGTTAACTTATGCAGGTTTATTAGTTGTTCCTGTCGGAGCTATTGTATTTGCAGAGCATCAAATATTTCCTAGAATTGGATACACACGTTATTGGTCTTCCTATAAAAAACTAACTTTTAGTACGCCGGCCGTTGCGTCATGGACCTTAGGTTTAATATTCGGATTTGGTCTTAACGCCTTAAATGTGATGTCGTTCTTTTATCTATTCTTACCGACTTGGGTATTCACTATTATAATTTACACATTACTAGCGGGGCAATACGGGGCAAAAGAAAAATACCCCAAAGAAGTAGAAAATGAAAAAGTTCGTAATGAAAATATTGTAAAGTTTCAAGAACAAAAAGCTAAAGAAGAAATAGTACATATAAAAGATAAAAGTAACTTCTCGAAACTACTTAAAGTTGTATCAATTTCTGTTTTAGTAATTACATTAATTTTAGCTATAAAAGTTATGTTTGGGTCGGCAGATGAAAGTGAGTATATCGCCAACAGAGATACCTTTTACACCTATGCATTTATTTGCACTCTTATATATTTTGTTACAGCATATTGGGCTTTACAACGAGGCAAACCAAAAAAACCTACATTATAATGAAGAATCTTATACAGTTAAGACAAAACAATTTAGGGAAACTTAAAGAAAAAATAAAAGTTCCGCCATACGATAGAGAAGCTATTAAAGTTGGGATTGTGCATATTGGGGTTGGCGGTTTCCATAGAGCACATCAGGCATACTACATGAATCAATTACAAGAACTATTTGGTGCTGTCGATTGGGGAATTTGCGGTGTTGGTTTACGAGAAGGTGATAGAAAAATATATGATATTTTTAAAAAGCAAGACAGTCTATATACCTTAATTATAAAACACCCCAACGGTGATGTCGATTCTGAAGTTTTAGGTGCTATAATTGATTTTGAATTGGGAGTTGATAATCCTAATGGTGTAATAGAAAAGATGGCAAATACAGATACTAAAATTGTATCACTAACTATTACCGAAGGTGGATATAATTTTAATGCAGTTACAGGAGAATTTAATTTTGAGAATAAAGACATTCAACACGAATTAAATTATCCGCAAGAACCGAAAACGGTATATGGTTTTTTAACGGCAGCTTTAAGGAAGCGACGTGATGAAAACCTACCGGCATTTACAATTATGTCTTGCGATAATATTGAACACAATGGCGATGTAGCGCGTAAAATGGTTTTAGCTTTTGCAGAACAACAAGATCCGGAGTTAGCCAAATGGATTGCTACGCAGGTATGCTTTCCGAATAGTATGGTGGATAGAATCACACCAGTAACCACACCTTCAGATATTCAATATTTAAGTGATACATTTTCATTACAAGACGAATGGCCGGTAACCTGTGAGCCTTTTATACAATGGGTTATTGAAGACAATTTTTCTAATGGGCGACCAGAATTAGAGAAAGTTGGCGTGCAATTTGTGCCTGATGTAAAACCTTACGAAAAAATGAAACTTCGATTGCTAAACGCAGGGCACTCAGTACTCGGAATTTTGGGTTCCATCCATGGGCATCAAACAATAAATGCCTGTATGGAAGATCCGTTGTTTGTGTCTTACTTAAGAACGTTCATGGACACCGAAGCAAGTCCTGTACTTGATGAAGTAAAAGGAATTAATTTAAAGGATTATAAAGACAGTTTAGAAGAACGTTTTGCTAATACGAATATAAAAGATAGCGTCGCAAGAATTTGCTCTGAGAGTTCTGCAAAATTGCCAAAGTTTTTGATTGCAACAATCCACGAGAATTTAGCAGCCGGTGGTAATATTACTTTAGCAACCTTAGTAATAGTTGCATGGTGTTATTATCATGATAAAACTGTAGATGAAAACGGAAATCCAATTGAAATAATAGATGCAAAATCTAACGAATTGCATGAAGCCGCAAAACTTACCAATCAAGACTCCTTAGCATTTATAAAACAAGAGTCGCTTTTTGGAAATCTTGCACATGATACACGTTTCACCAGTACTTATTCCAAATTGGTTAAAGAGGTTTATGAAACTAAAAACATCAAAGTAATTATGAAACAACTTCTAACCGAAGGCTAAAAAGCTAATAAAAAATCGAAACCTAGTTTTTATCTTCTAAAAGTGGAACAAATCTAAAATTACCGAATTCTTTTTTCTCAAATTCTGTTGCAGATGTACGCACATAAAGTGTCATAATTTGGTCTTCTATTCCTACAGGAATAACCAAACGTCCGCCAACTTTTAACTGTCCTAATAATGCTTTCGGGGTCTCAGGAGCTCCGGCTGTAACTATTATACTATCAAAAGGAGCCTCTTTCGGCAAACCTTTATAGCCATCACCAAAAATTAATTGTTTAGGACGATACCCCATCTTCTTAAAAAAGAGTTTTGTTTTTTTAAAAAGTTCCAATTGACGTTCTATAGAATATACTTGCGCTCGCAATAATAAAAGTACAGCTGTTTGGTAACCACTGCCTGTACCAATTTCTAAAATTTTCTGACCTGGTTTTACTTCTAATAGTTCCGATTGAAATGCAACTGTATAAGGTTGTGAGATGGTTTGTCCTGCTGAGATAGGAAAAGCTTTATCTTGGTAGGCATGGCCTTCAAAACTGCTATCCATAAAAAAATGCCGTGGAATTTTACGAATGGCATCAAGAACTTTCTTGTCGACTATGCCTTTTTCAATTAGCACTTCTGCTAATTTATTACGCATGCCACTGTGTTTTAAAGTATCCTTCAAAGGTTTGGTTTTGGATTGTAAAGTTAGCGAAGAAAATTAAATTTTTACAAACAGAAAACGGTAAAAGACAAGTTAATTTTCCTTTTATTATCCATTACTAGTACTTAATTAGAGTCAAATAATTCTTATTCACTAAGCATTAGCTATTTAGTCATATTTCTAATCCACCAACTATTCCCTATTTTTGAATAAAAATATACTTATGCTGAAAGTTGGTGTTTTAGGAGCCGGTCATTTAGGTAAAATTCATTTGCGTTTACTTAACGAATCGGACAAATATAATCTTGTTGGATTTTATGATGCTGATGCAATAAATGGGAAAAAAGTTGCCGATGAATTTGGCTATACTTATTTTGACAACATCAATAACCTAATTGATGCAGTCGATGTTGTGGACATTGTAACCCCTACTCTTTCTCATTTTGAGTGTGCAGAAAAAGCAATAAAAAAAGGCAAACATATTTTTATTGAAAAACCTATAACCAATACTGCCAAAGAAGCAAAAGAACTTTTAAAATTAGAAAAAGAGTATAATGTAAAAGGGCAAGTGGGCCATGTTGAGCGTTTTAATCCTGCCTTTAGTGCAGTAAAAGGAAAGATAAACAACCCAATGTTTATTGAATCGCATCGGCTTGCTGAGTTTAATCCACGAGGAACAGATGTTCCTGTTGTTTTAGATTTAATGATACATGATATAGACGCTATCCTAAGTGTTGTAGATTCAGAAGTAGCTCAAATTAATGCTAGTGGTGTTTCAGTTATTAGCCATTCGCCAGATATAGCCAATGCAAGAATCGAGTTCGAAAATGGTTGTGTAGCAAATTTAACGGCCAGTAGAATTTCTTTGAAGAACATGCGTAAATCTCGTTTCTTTCAAAAAGATGCGTACATAGCCGTCGATTTCTTAGAGAAGAAAGTAGAGGTTGTGAAAATGAAAGATGCGCCCGATGAAGTTGGTGATTTTGATATGGTTTTACAAAATGCCGAAGGGGAGAAAAAACAGATATACTTTGAGAATCCTGAGATTGAAACGAACAACGCTATTAAAGACGAATTAGAAGCTTTTGCAGATGCAATTGAAAATAATACCACACCAGTAGTATCTCTAAAGCAGGGTGCAAAAGCATTAGAAGTTGCACTAAGAATTATAGATTCTTTTAAAAAATAATTATGAAAATAGCGGTCATAGGAGCAGGCACAATGGGCAACGGAATAGCCCATGTATTTGCACAAAATGCATTTGAGGTAAACTTAATAGACATCTCTGAAGAAGCATTAAATATGGGTTTGGTTATAATTAACAAAAACTTAGACCGAATGATTGCAAAAGACAAAATTTCGGAAGCAGATAAGCTTGCCACGCTAGATAAAATTACAAAACATACGTCCATAGCGAATGGCGTAAAAGGTGTTGATCTAGTTGTTGAGGCTGCTACTGAAAACCTAGATTTGAAATTGAAAATTTTTAAGGAGTTAGACTCGCTTTGTGATACGCAAACTATTCTTGCTTCGAATACTTCGTCTATATCTATTACACAAATAGCAGCGGTAACTAAAAGAGCAGATAAGATAATAGGCATGCATTTTATGAATCCGGTACCTATAATGCAGTTAGTAGAAATTATTAGAGGTTATAGCACTTCGGATAATACTACAAAAACAATAATGCAACTTTCCGAAAAATTAGGAAAGACGCCAACAGAAGTTAATGATTATCCGGGTTTTGTTGCCAATCGCATTTTAATGCCGATGATTAATGAAGCTATTGAAACCTTATACAACGGGGTAGCTGGAGTTTCAGAAATTGATACAGTAATGAAATTGGGAATGGCACACCCTATGGGTCCTTTACAATTAGCTGACTTTATTGGTCTTGATGTTTGTTTATCAATATTAAATGTAATGTATGACGGCTTTAAAAATCCGAAATACGCCCCTTGTCCCCTACTTGTTAATATGGTAATGGCGAACAAATTAGGCGTTAAATCTGGTGAAGGTTTTTATGATTATTCCAGTTCAAAAAAAGCAGAAATAGTTTCTTCACAATTCAACTAGCTCCTTAATGGCTATAATAAAACCTTTTAAAGCAATACGACCTGCTAAGGATAAAGTAGCATTCGTTGCTTCAAGATCATATCAAGAATATTCACGAAAAGAATTAAATGCTGTACTAGCCTTCAATCCGTTTTCGTTTTTACATATCATAAATCCTGGGTATCGTCATTCTCGAATTTTTAAAGGTCAAGAACGTTATAAACTAGTACATCAAATTTATTTAGAATATTTAGCCAATAATGTTTTACTAAAGGATGCGCAAGATTGTTTTTATCTGTATCAAATTCAAAAAGATGACTTTGTTTGTTGCGGACTTCTTTGTGGTGCAAGTATAGCTGAATACCAAAACGACATTATTAAGAAACATGAAGCTACATTGCAGCGTCGTGAAGAACTGTTCGCGAAATATTTAAAAACGGTCGAATTTAATGCGGAGCCAGTATTAGTGACATATGAAGATAATGATGCTATTGCCAATATAATTGAAAAGGAAAAAACAAAGTCACCTGAATATGATTTTACAACTAGAGATAATGTTAGTCATAAACTTTGGGTTGTTTCCAATACGGAAGTCAAAATTCAAATGGAAGCCGAATTCAAGAAAATCGATGCGCTATATATAGCAGATGGTCATCATAGAAGTGCATCATCGAATTTATTTGCACAAATGTCGAAGGCTGCCAATCCAAACCATACGGGAAAAGAACCATATAATTATTTCATGAGTTTTTTAATTCCCGAATCAGAAATTAAAATTTATGAATTCAATCGTAAAATTAAGGACTTAAATGGTTTAAGTAAAGTAGAGTTCCTTGCTAAGCTAGCCAAAGTATTTATTATAGAAAACAAAGGAAGTAATATATTTAAGCCAAATAAAAAACATCAATTTAGCATGTATTTAGCTGGTGATTTTTATTCACTTACCCTGCTAGAAAAAAATTATTCTTTAACCAATTCGTTACGTACTTTAGACACACAAATTCTTTACAAAACAATTCTAGAACCTATTCTAAATTTAAAAGATTTAAGAAAGGATAAGCGCATTGCTTATGGTTATGGTAAAAACAATATTGCTATAATGAAAGATGAAATTGATAAAGGTAAATTCGCAATTGGTTTTAGCATGATGCCATTAACCATTTCTGAAATTAAAGCTATTGCTGATGCTGGACAAGTAATGCCTCCAAAAAGTACTTATATAGAACCTAAGCTGCGTAGTGGCATCGCCATTTATGAATTGTAACTTGCATCTTTTATTGATTAATTTATTATTAAAATTTAAAAATGTCCATAAAAAATAATCTAGCTCAAATTCGTAAAAATATACCTGAAAATGTAATGTTGGTTGCCGTATCTAAAACAAAGCCCAACTCAGCTATCGAAGAAGCTTATGCGTCTGACCAAAGAGTATTTGGTGAAAATAAGGTTCAAGAAATGGTTCAAAAATGGGAAACGTTACCTAAAGATATTGAGTGGCATATGATTGGTCATTTACAACGTAACAAAGTAAAATACATGGCCGAATTTGTTTCGTTAATTCATGGAGTAGATAGCTTACGTTTGTTGCAAGAAATAAACAAACAGGCAAAAAAACATAATCGAGTAATCGACTGCCTTTTTCAAATTCACATTGCGGAAGAAGACACCAAATTTGGATTGGATAAAAAAGAAATTGAGGAAATTATTACTTCAGGAGAGCTTAATAATTTAGAAAATGTTCGAATAGTTGGGCTAATGGGTATGGCTACTTTTACCGATAATAAATCGCAAGTGCGAAAAGAATTCGGAGGATTGAAAGTTATATTTGACGCTCTAAAAAACACAATACCAAGTATTTCTGTACTCTCAATGGGTATGAGTGGCGATTATCAAATAGCTATTGAAGAAGGCAGTACAATGATCCGCGTGGGAAGTAGTATCTTTGGTTCGAGAAATTACCACTAGACTTAAGCGGCAAAAGAAGCTTGCTGTCTGATAAAAAATATATGTACACAGTTCTTGATATAGAGACAACCGGAGGAAAATATAATGAAGAAGGCATCACTGAAATTGCCATTCATAAATTCGACGGCCATGAAGTAGTAGATAAATTCATAAGTCTTGTTAACCCAGAAAAAGACATACAACCGTTTGTTGTTAAATTAACTGGCATCAATAATAAGATGTTGCATTCTGCACCCAAATTTCATGAAGTTGCCAAACGTATTGTTGAAATTACAGAAGACACCGTACTCGTAGCACATAATGCCCAGTTCGATTATAGAATATTAAGAACAGAATTTCGACGCCTTGGTTATGACTACGAAAGAAAAACAATTTGCACCGTTGATTTATCAAAAAAATTACTACCAGAGGCTGAATCACATAGTTTAGGAAAGCTAGTTCGTTCATTAGGTATAGCCGTAAGTGATAGACATCGTGCAAATGGTGATGCTCTAGCAACCTTAAAATTGTTTAAACTTTTATTAGCAAAAGATTCTGAAAAAGTAATCATAAAAACGGTTTTAAGAGAAGCAAGTACGGGTGAACTTTCAGATCGTTTGTTAGATATAGTTGAAAGATTACCTAGTGCTACTGGTGTATTTTATATGCACAATAAAGATGGTGAAATCATTTATCTGTCAAAGTCAAGTAATATTAAAAAAAGAGTAAATCAGCAGTTTATAAAACCAGGAGCAAGAGCTAGGAAACTCCAAAAAGAAACGCGCAAAGTAACATTTGAAAAAACTGGCAGCGATCTTATTGCACAACTAAAAGAATATGAAGAATTAAAGAGAATTCGTCCAAGATATAACCAGCCAAAAGGAAAGCTATTTACACACGGCATCTATAAAGAGAAAGATGATAATGGTGTATTACAAATAAAAATGAATGTGCTTTATAAGAACTCTAAACCTATTATTACTTTTAATGGTACTGAGTCTGGCGCAAGTTTCTTGCAAAAAGTAAGTAATGAAATTACTACTAGCAAAGAAAATATTACGGCATATAATGCTGAGATTGAGGCTATACTTTTAAGATATAGTATTGGAAATCGCTCCATATTACTTATTGATAAAGGTCGCGAAATAGGGGAACAAAGTGTTGTATATATTAAAGACGGAGTTTATAAGGGATATGGTTATTGCGAATTAAACCATCAAATAAATAATATTCATATCTTAGAATCAATTATTACACCTGCAAAAGGTGATGCAAACACCAATCATTTTATTATGTCGCACCTACGAAAAAAAGGCAGCCACAAGATTGTTGAATTAAATCCATAATAATGGAAACAAGCGCTAAAAAACATGGTTGGAGAGCTAAGATACATGAGATAATCTATGGCACGCATACCCCGGCTGGTAAGCTTTTTGATATCCTATTATTGGTTTTAATTCTTTACAGTGTAATCATTGTAATGCTTGAAAGTTTACCGAGGTTTGATGTAAAATACCATCGATTTTTAGATATATCGGAATGGGTAGTAACCATTCTTTTTACCATAGAATACATATTGCGGATAATCTGTATCAACAAGCCAAAAAAGTACGTTTTTAGTTTTTTTGGCATCATAGATTTGCTTTCAACAATACCAAAGTATCTATCGTATTTCGTTATCGGATCTCAATACATTACAGCTTTTAGAGCATTGCGTTTACTACGAGTATTTAGAATTTTAAAACTTGTGCGTTTTGTAGGGGAATCTAATAACCTGGTCCGCGCCCTAAAAGCAAGTCGTACCAAAATATTCGTATTCGTATTTTTTGTTCTCATTGTCGCTGTTTTATTAGGTACGATAATGTACTTAGTAGAAGGCCCAGAACATGGTTTCGAGAGTATTCCGCATAGTATTTATTGGACCATTGTTACACTTACAACCGTCGGCTATGGTGATATTTCACCAGAAACAGCTTTAGGTCAGTTTATCGCAACCTTTATTATGATTATAGGTTATGGGATAATTGCCGTACCAACTGGCATTGTTTCAGCAGAATATGCTTCTAAAGACGACAAAGACAAAGAGATAAAAGGTAGTTCTTGTCGCGACTGTGGCACACATATAATGGGAATGGATGCTGAATATTGCAGAAAATGTGGTTGTAAATTAGAAGAAGATTAATGAGCAATAAAACGCTTATTTCTGTTGTTGGGCAAACTGCTATTGGTAAAACCAAATTAGCCATTTCTCTTGCAAAAGAATTTAATACAGCTATTATTTCTGCCGATTCTAGGCAGTTTTATAAAGAAATGTCGATAGGTACTGCCGTTCCGTCAATTAAAGAATTAGCAGCAGCACCGCACCATTTTATTCAACACAAAAGTATCTTTGAGAATTATTCGGTTGGCGATTTTGAAAAAGAAGGTTTAGCCTTGATAAGTAATTTATTTAAGAAAACCAATATATTAATTCTTGTTGGAGGCAGTGGACTTTATGTTGACGCCATTACTAAAGGCTTAGACGAATTCCCGGAAGTACCACCAGAGATTCGCAACGAATTAAATAGCAGATTAAAAAAAGAAGGCATAACAATACTACAGGAAGAATTAAAGGAGAGAGACCCAAAGCATGCCAATAGAATTGATTTAAACAATCCGCATCGCTTAGTTCGCGCATTAGAAATATGTATTAGTACCGGTAAACCATATTCTTCTTTTTTAAACAAGAAAAAGAAAAAAAGACCTTTTAATATAATAACAGTTGGCATAAAAGCGGAACGAGAAATAGTATATGACAGAATAAACCATCGGGTTGATTTAATGATGGAAGCTGGCTTATTAAACGAAGCCGAATCACTATTAAAACACAAAGATTTAAATGCCTTAAAGACAGTAGGTTACAAAGAGTTATTTAATTATTTTGATAAGACTTGGGAGCTTGATTTTGCTATTTCAGAGATTAAAAAGAACACGCGTAGATTTGCTAAAAGGCAAATGACCTGGTTTAAGAAAAATGAAGACACGGTTTGGGTTGATTTTGAATATGATATTAACGAAATTGTTTTAAAGGTTAAAAACAAAATAAATGAGTAATCACAATGTTTACATAGTTATGGGTGTTTCGGGTTGTGGCAAGTCTACTATAAGTCAACTTTTGGCAAACAAATTAAACTTACCTTATTTTGATGGAGATGATTTTCACCCAGAATCAAACGTACTAAAAATGTCGAAAGGTCATCCATTAAATGATGAGGATAGACAAGCTTGGTTGCTAGCTTTAAATAAATTAGCAATTGAACATAGCCCTAAAGGTGCAGTTATTGCTTGTTCTGCTCTTAAAGAAAAATATAGAGTTACGTTATGCGAATCAATTAAAGACACTGTAGAATTCGTTTATTTGGAAGGAACTTTTGATGAAATAAACGAAAGAATGCAGGCACGTAAAGGTCATTTTATGCCAGCAGGACTATTAAAGTCTCAATTTGAGACCCTTGAACCGCCAAAGAATGCAATTGTGGTTTCTATTATTGGAACACCTGAAGAAATTGTTGCGAATGTTTTAAAACAAGTAAAATAAAAAAAGGCATTCCACAAGTGAAATGCCTCTCCATATAATTCCAATATTTTCTATTCACTTTCAGTTTTCACAACTAAACGGAAACCTTCACCATGAATATTCAATATTTCTACTGTATCATCACGCTTTAAATACTTTCTAAGCTTTGCAATGTATACATCCATACTTCTTGAAGTAAAGTAGTTATCATCGCGCCAGATTTTTGTTAAAGCTAATTCTCTAGGCATTAAATCATTCTCATGTAAAGCGAGTAAACGTAATAAATCATTCTCTTTTGGAGATAGTTTAATAGTTTCTTCGTCTTTATACTTTAGGAATCTTAGTTTAGAGTTTAAATGGAAGTTACCCACTTCAAATTCAAACTTCTTACTATCCGCTAGTGTGTTAGATGATTTACGTTGTATGATAGCCCTAAGCTTCACTAACAATACCTCAGAATCAAAAGGTTTGTTAAGGTAGTCGTCTGCACCTGCTTTATAACCTTTTAATACATCTTCTTTCATGGTTTTAGCCGTCAAGAAAACAATTGGCACCTCTTCATTCTTCTCGCGAATTTCCTTCGCTAAAGTAAATCCATCTTTGTAAGGCATCATAACATCAAGAATACATACATCGTAGTTGTCCTTCTTGAATTTCTCAAACCCTTCCATTCCATTTTTCGCCAATGTGACGTCAAAATCATTCATCGATAGATAATCTTTTAGTACAATGCCAAAGTTTGGATCATCTTCAACTAATAAAATCTTTTTGTTTACTGTTTCCATAATTTTCTAAATTAACGGTAATTTTATGAAGAATGTGCTTCCTTTATCCTTTTCACTTTCTGCATACACCTCACCTTGGTGATCATCTATAATTCGTTTTACGTACGACAGACCTAAACCATGGCCTTTTACGTTATGTATATTACCGGTATGTTCCCGATAAAATTTCTCAAATACTTTTTTCAATACAGCCTTACTCATTCCGGCTCCTTGATCTCTAATTTTTATTATAATACTAGTATTGGCAACCTCCGTATAAACATCTATTTTAGGCGCTTTAGGAGAATATTTTACTGCATTATCCAACACATTTACAATTACATTGGTAAAATGCATTTCGTTCGCTAAAACTTCTGATCTAGTAGCATTTAAATGCGTTTTTATATAACCGCCTCTATCCTCAACTATTAATTCTACATGTGCAATTGCATCTGTTATTATGTCGTGTACATCTACCCTATCCTTACTAATATCTAGTTGATTTTTTTCCAATCTAGAGATTCGCAATACATTTTCAACTTGAGCATGCATTCGTTTATTCTCATCCTTAATCATTTCTAAATAGCGTAAGGTTTTTTCTTTATCACCCATTATTTTTGGGTTTCTTATTGCTTCAACGGCCAAATTAATAGTCGCAATAGGTGTTTTAAACTCATGCGTCATATTATTTATGAAATCCGATTTTATTTCAGAAATCTGCTTCTGTCGAATAAGTTGATAAATAGCACCTGCATAAGCCACGAGAATTACTAAAGTAAATAAGAACGACAAAAATGCCATACCGAGTATTTCACTGAATAAAAACCCTTCCTTTTTAGGAAAATTAATCAACAATGAAAAATCTGTATTCCCCTCACCATCTCTAAAAATAGGAGCTTCGTACGACGTTGACTCAGTCGGTTTAAACTTTCGCGATTTTATTTTTGTCGGTAAACCTTTACTATAGATACCATACTCAAAAGCAACATCTAAATTGCGATTCTCCAGTTCACGTTCTAATAACAACTCAATTTCTTGAGTTGAAACCCGCTTGTGTACCGGAACTTTCTTAGCAATCTCACTAAACATATCTTCCCACTGTGCCTTCTCTATAGAAGATAACCCTCCAATTTTTTGTAAAGTTTGAACAGGACTCAATCGCATTCGATTTCCATCCAAATCAAAATCTTCTCTTAAAATTGTAGTTGTTCGTTTACTAGTAAAATTCCTAATAGTACTGCTATCACTACCATTACCAAAATCAAAGAACGTAGATGCGATGTTATAATCTTCTTCTAAAATACCATGTTGATACAAGCGTATTTCATTCGAATTTTCATCGCGGTCAATAAATAAAATATTATTTAATTGAGAACTTTTTAACTCACCAACGCTATCTTTTAAATTAAAATAGCGGTCAGAATAATTTTTCTGTTCTCTCTTTTCAATCTTATCAGTAACTCGATTGATTACCTCCGACACCGTATTTGAAAACTGATCTTCTTTATCTTCAATCGATTTCTTAATCCAAAAAACCTGAACGAAGATGATTCCAATTAACGAGAGGCTCATCAAAATCACCAAAAGCACAAACAACCTCTTATTCATCTGAGTGTAAATTTAGAAATTTAACAAATAGCACTTCTTTGGTTTAACCTAAACTTAACAATAAAGCTTAATCCGCAATATTTTGATTAAAGGAACTAAAAACATTATGTAATGCTAAAACCCTTTTTTCTGTAGCCTCAAGTTCGAGGTTTTCTATTACATAATCTGAAAGCCTAATCTTTTCACTGTCAGGCAATTGATTTGCCATGCGCGCCTCAATCTGAGTTTTGTCTTGTGTATTCTCTCTTTGAAGTACTCGTTCAATCCGAATTGATTTTGGAGCCGTTACGAGCACAACTTTATCATAAAAATCCTGATTATTTTGCTCGAAAATGATAGCAGATTCTTGAATTACATAGGGCGTATTTTGAGCAACCGCCCAATCTTTGAAATGCTGACGTACTGCTGGATGGACTATATCATTCAAATTTTCCAATAATTCTTTATTAGCGAAAACCTTTTCAGCAATAAATGAACGATTTAGTTTTTTTTTCTTGTAGGCCTCTTTTCCAAAAAGTTTCGTTATAGATTTTCTAAGTTCTTTAGAAGAATTCATTAGTTTTTTCGCCTCCTTATCTGAATTATAAACAGGAACACCTAAGTTTTTAAATAATTTTGCAACAGTAGTTTTCCCACTTCCAATACCTCCTGTTAATCCAATAATAATCATTATTCTTTATTCAAAATATATTCAACTTTCGTCTCCATTAAAGTAGCACTGAAGATATCTTTAGGCTTTTTAACCAATTTTAGTGCCATTTCGTTAGAGCGATTGCTACTTAACTTAGCGTAATCTGCAACTACCTTAAAATCGGAAGCTTTAATTATTTTTAATTCTAGAATTTTTGCTTTACATAAAACAGATACCACATCCGGAAAAGTTATAATTTGTTTGCCTGCAGGCAAATTGATAACTTCAATAGGGACATCTACAAGTTTCTCTGAAAATTTAGAAACTTTACCATTCACCTGAACGTAATTTACCGAATAGCTCGTATTTACTAAATCTGGGGCTTTATATATGGGCACCTTCCTATTAAAGCTAGAAGTTATTTCCGTTAAATCAGCATTAACAAGGTGCACCTCATTAATACTATCAATTTCATTTTTAGGTCCAAATATTTTAATACTCGATGGTTCAATTTTCAATTCACCTTCTAACATATGGTTATGTGCAAGACCTAATTTTATATTAGACACAATTGATACTTCTTTTGATGTCATCTCCAAGAAATCAAAAAACAAGGTGTCTGTTGCCATTTCTACCAAAACCATTGACTTAGGAAGCTGTTTTTCAATCTGACTTTTATAATCATTAGGAGCTAAGTAATAAGTATCATTACTTTTCTGAACTCCTGCCAAATCTAGTGCTATCGCTTTTTTTTGAAGATTAAAACCTAAAAATTTAAAGCCTCCGGTTTTTAATTTAACTTCCACTCTATCTGTATACGCTTTCTTAAGTTTTAAACTTTTATTAGAATTTATATAGTTTATTTTAAAAGTAGCTTTGGCCGAATACGTATGAGACAAAGTACTTAAAAACCATATTAAACCTGAAGCCAATAGAAAAAGTACAAATACTTTAGCTTTTCGTTTATTGATTCGATTTTTGAGAAAATTTGACAATTGTTTCTATTTAAAAAATAAATTCGGAAATATTTCTTGTGGTTTTCGTTTGCTAAAGTTAATCAAGATGGTCGATTTTAAAAAACCATAACCATAACCCACAAACTGCACTAATACCGCAAATATTGATAATATAGCAATAACAAGATTTTTATTCTTAATTAAAGAGTCAATAAATATTAGCGCAAAATAGAATCCAAAAAGCCACATAGGCATTTGAATACCTAAAAAAAATAGTAGCGTAGCAGCAATGAAAGCCAAACAGAATACTGTTGGAAACCAATAGGTCATTTTAGCGGTTTTTGGATGCCATTGATTTAAAATTGGTCTAACCATACCAAATTTATTTACCTGTGCATAGAACTTACTCCAATCAATTCTACGTTTATGGTAAACAAATGCTTTAGGTATAAGCTTAGTTTTATATCCTGCCTTCCAGATTCTGAAAGTTAAATCTGGATCTTCGCCTGGATGAATTTTTCCATAACCGCCTACCCTTTCAAACACTTCTTTTGAAATTCCCATATTGAAACTCCTCGGTTGAAATTTACCTACAGCAGCCTTATTACCACGAATACCTCCTGTTGTTAGCACAGAAGTCATAGAAAAATTTATAGCTTTCTGAACTACACTAAAAGAGTCATGTGCTGCGTCTGGACCACCAAAACATGGTACAAAAGACAACTCTAGTGCCTTATCTACTTCAGCCAAATACTGTGTAGGAAGAATACAATCTGAATCTAATATTATAAAATAATTCCCTTTTGCTCGTTCCATTCCATAATTTCTGGAAGGTCCAGGACCCGAATTTTCTTTCTCGAAATAGGAAATATTCAATTTCTCTGAAAATTCTTCAATCACATGATTGGAACTCAACGAAGACCCGTCTTCAACAATTACCACCTCAAAAGGCCTATGGTATGTTTGCGCAGCCATGCTTTCAAGTAGCTCACGAATTTCTTCGGGCCTATTGTAAACAGGAATTACAAATGAAAAAGAGAGGTTCATATTCTAATCGCCCTTATTAAATATTCGAAAGATGTAAAAGATTCCTCTTACTTGTGAAAATATGGTTTTGTACGTTAAGAAAACTTATCTATTACTTCTTGGCTTACCCCAGTGTTAGAAAAACCACCATCATGAAATAAATTTTGCATGGTAACTTTTCTTGTCAAATCTGAGAACAAGGTAATTGTATAATCTGCACAATCTAAAGCAGATGCGTTACCTAAAGGCGACATCTTTTCAGCGTAGCTAATAAAACCATCAAAGCCCTTAATTCCTTGCCCAGCCGTTGTAGCAGTTGGTGACTGCGAAATAGTATTTACCCGAACTTTCTTTTCTTTCCCAAAGAAATATCCAAAACTACGCGCTACAGATTCTAAGTAAGCTTTATTATCAGCCATATCATTATAATCTGGGAACGTTCTTTGAGCTGCCATATATGTTAATCCAACAATACTACCCCATTCACTCATGGCATCAGCTTTGTAAAGACTTTGCATCATTTTATGAAAAGACAATGCAGAAATATCCCACCCTTTTTGCGTAAAATCATATTTTTCATCGGTGTAAGCCCGTCCTTTACGAACATTAACCGACATGCCAATAGCATGCAAAACGAAGTCAATTTTTCCGCCTAAAATTTCCAATGATTTTTCAACCAGATTATCTAAATCTTCTTCTAATGTAGCGTCAGCAGGTATTATTTGAGAACCTGTTTCCTCTGCCAGTTTATTAATTTGCCCCATACGCATTGCTATTGGGGCATTTGTTAATACAAAAGTTCCTCCTTCTTCATGCACACGCACTGCAGTTTTCCAAGCAATTGAATTTTCATCCAAGGCTCCAAAAATAATTCCCTTTTTTCCTTTAAGAAGATTGTAAGACATACACTTTATTTTGTAGTATTTAGTTTGCCAAAGATATTTAAAAAAGTTGGCATCCTAGTTTCCAACCTACTCTTGACAATTTTGATTTTAAATTTAGTTGAGTAATTGTCTCGCATGAGCTAAGGCTGAATCTGAAAGGTCCTTTCCTCCTAACATTTCGGCAAGTTCTACTACACGCTCATCATTAGTTAATTTACGCATTTGGGTTCTTGTGGTCTCCCCTTCCTCTTGCTTAAATACTTTAAAATGTTGATGCCCCTTAGATGCCACTTGTGGCAAATGCGTTATGGAAAAAACCTGCATTGTTTTACTCATTTCCAACATAATATCACCCATTTTATTCGAAATCTCACCGGAAACACCACTATCAATTTCATCAAACATCATAGTGGGTAATTGCTCATATTTTGCCAGAATTGACTTAATCGTCAACATTATTCTTGAAAGCTCACCGCCAGAAGCAACTTTTTTAAGTTCACCATAGTTACTTCCTTTATTTGCAGCGAAGAGAAATATTAAATCATCTTTTCCACTCGCCTTAAATGTTTCTGCAGGGTTTACTTCAATTTTAAAAGAAACGCTAGGCATACCTAAAATGGCTAACTTTTCTTCCAGCTGTTTCTTTAGGTTTGGAATTACCTTTCTTCGTCTATCGCTAATCTTAGTAGCAATAACGTCTAATTCGTTTTCTTGAATCTTAAGTAGGTTTTCCTTTTCTCGTATTTGCTTTTCTATGTTTTCGGTAATACCCACTTTCTCAGCCAACTCCTCACGGATGTTAATCAATTCAGAAATATCAAGTACACTATGTTTCTTTTGTAGATCGTAAAGTCGCTGTAACTTTTCATTTACCTCTTCAAGTAATTGTGGGTTGGCTTCAATAGTATCTTGTAAGCTTTCTAGTTCAGAAGAAATATCGTCCAATTCAATAAAAGCAGAATTAATTCGCTCGTACAATTCAGAATATCCGCTACCAAACTCGGTTAACTTACTTGCAACTTGCTTTAATTGACTTAGCATCGTAACTACCCCAATTTGCTCATCATTTAAAATTTGATGGCTTTTAGAAAGCTCCTCCGTTATGGTTTCAACATTATTTAGCTGCTCGTATTGCGTTTCAAGTTCTTCTTGAATTCCCGCTTTTAATGTAACTGCCTGTAGTTCAGTTAACAAGAAACTATTATAATCTAATTCCTTGTTTGCATTGTTCTGAATATCAACAAGTTCAACAAGATCTACTGAAGTTTTATTATAACGCTGTAACGCCTCAGAATAAGATATTAGGAATTTGTGATTTTCAGCTAAGGCATCTAACATTTTTAACTGAAAATTGTTATCAGCTAATTGCAATGTTTGATGTTGTGAATGCACATCAATAAGCCTATTACCCAATTTAGATAGCACATCTAAAGTTACTGGGGTATCATTAATAAAAGCGCGTGATTTACCACTCGGATGAATTTCTCTTCTTATTATTGTTAGTTTCTCAAAATCGAGATCATGAGTTTTAAAAAATGGCTTTAAGCTGTATTTATCAATTTTGAATTCAGCTTCGATAACACATTTTTGATCTTTATCTCGTAAAGTAGAAAGGTCTGCTCTTTTACCTAAGACTAATGAAAGTCCACCCAATAATATAGATTTACCAGCACCAGTTTCACCAGTAATACAAGTAAAACCTGAGTCAAACGAAACGTTTAACTTATCTATTAATGCGTAATTTTTTATGGAAAGGTTGCTTAACACTTGTTCTATTTAATACGAACAAAGATATGCAAAGCAATAAGAATTACTGAGATCTAAAAGTATCAGTATTTAATATCATTCCAAGTACTAGAATAAAGCGGTGCAATACTATTAAGTGTCTTTTTTAAACTAACAATGTCATATTTAGGACCATCAGAAAATATATTCTGAATCTCTTCAGATTTTGCATCAAAAAAAGTAGTGATTAAAAAGGCATTAGGTCTTCTCTTTGTTATCGTCTCAAACAAGCGCATAACGCCTGCTATCTGTTCTTTTCCTGTCGAATTATTATCACCAAATACATCTAATCCTTTTCTGTGATACTGATACATAGCAATGCGGTATTCACGATACGTATTTGACAATAAATTATCAATCAATTCAAAACGACCACGATTACTAGACTGACTCCAACCCGCAGAGTTATTTCCTTGTGCCTGAGTTACTATTTTTTGAGCTATTCTAAAATCGTCATTACCGCCTTCTAATGAGAAAGTATCGGCATCTAAGCCCAAAATAATATAAGCGTAATACGCTATTACACTCGTAAGATTTCCTTCAAAAGAGTTTTCATTGAAAATTAAAGGCTGAAACTCTATATACTCAAAATTTAATTGATTGTCTTTATAATTAAAAACCGGGCTCTCATACGAAGTGTTATATACAGGCCGAGATGATTGAATTTGAATATTACCTTTAAACTGATTCGAATCGTAATCGGTTATGGTAATAAACATATTAGCATTAACCCGTTCGTTTTCTTTATAAACTCTATTTGTCCATTTCGTCTTATTAACAAAATCGTTTAAAGCACGCTCTAAGGTTTTAAAAATTTGCTGATTGGTTTGCGATACCTGATCAGAATTGATGGTAACCGTACAATTAAGCTCTTGTGCCTTAGCTACAAACGCTAAGCACATAAAAAGAAAAGTGAAAATTAATTTACGCATGAATTCGATTTACGATTTCGCCCCAAATATCGGCCGCTACTTCGGCCTTCGTCTTAAGTTCAAACGCTTTTATAGTCAAATTCTTATCTATAAAGGTAATTTTGTTCGTTGGTTTGCCAAAGCCAGCTCCGGCATCGTTTAAAGAATTGAGCACAATAGCATCCAAATTCTTCTTTTTTAGTTTCTTTTTGGCATTTTCTACTTCGTTTTCTGTTTCCAGTGCAAAGCCAACTAAAAACTGTTTTTTCTTAATTTCACCAAGAGAAAAAAGGATATCCTTATTCTTAACAAATTCGACACTTAAATCATTATCAGACTTTTTGATTTTCTGATCTGCAACTGTTTTCGGTCGGTAGTCGGCTACTGCAGCTGCTGCAATTGCGACACTAACCTCATCAAAATATTCGTGAGCAGCATCATACATTTCATCAGCAGACACCACTTTTATCAATTCTATACGACTATTATTAATTTGCAAATGAGAAGGACCAGAAATTAAAATAACTTCAGCCCCCAATTCGGCGGCTGCCATGGCTAGTTCATATCCCATTTTACCTGAAGAATGATTCCCTACAAACCTAACAGGATCAATAGCCTCATACGTTGGGCCTGCGGTAATTAAAACTTTTTGGCCACTGAGCGGCAAGCCATTGGCGAGATCGTTTTCAATAAACGCTACTATATCCTCAGGTTCGGCCATTCTCCCCTCGCCATGTAATCCGCTTGCTAATTCACCAGAAGTAGCAGGAATCATGATATTTCCAAAGGAATCTAATCTTTCAAATGAATGTTTAGTGGATGGATGTTTATACATGTCCAAATCCATCGCTGGCGCATAATAAACAAGACATTTCGCAGAAAGATAGGTGGCAAGCAATAAGTTATCGCAATTACCATTTGCCATTTTCGACATTGTATTTGCAGTAGCTGGGGCAATAATCATTAAATCAGCCCAAAGACCTAATTCCACATGATTATTCCAATCAACACTATGCTCATCCTCTTTGGCAAAATCAATTAACACCGCATTTTTAGAAAGCGTTGCCAATGTTAGTGGAGAAACAAAAGAGCTGGCACTCTCTGTTAAAATAATTTTAACCTGAGCACCAGCTTTAATAAGTAAACGTACAAGAAAGGTAGTTTTGTAAGCGGCAATACCTCCAGTAATACCTAAAAGGATATTTTTTCCGCTTAACATGAGCCTTATTTTAGAACTCGATTAATTATCTTTCTCAGTATTTCTATAATAAATTCTATCCATCAACCACTCTTCAACTGCAAGAGCATGTGGTTTTGGTAATTTTTCGTAGAATTTTGAAACTTCGATTTGTTCTTTGTTTTCAAAAACTTCTTCTAGACTATCGCTATAAGTAGCAAATTCTTCAAGTTTTTCTAACAACTCCTTTTTTATTTCAGAATTAATCTGAATTGCTCTTTTTGCAGTTATAGAAATAGCTTCGTATATGTTATCGGTTTTTGCATCAAACTCATTTTTGTTGATGGTGGTTGTGCTAACCGCCGCATTCGAATTCTTTAAATCGTTCATATTCATGATTAAATAAATTTATTTCGCACTTGTATCTGCGGGTTTCTCAATACTAGCTAATTCCTTATCTAGTTTTTCATTTAAAGTATTTGCTTTTTCAGCAAATTGAGTTTCTGGAAAATTCTTAAACAAAGTGGCATATGCCGCTTTTGCTGTTTCTATTCTTTCCTTTTTCAAAAAGTCGTAACTATTAAATGCTAAATTAGCATTAGCCTCAACTCTGTAGTAAAGTGCTTCTTCTCTATAAATTGAACCAGGGTTATCAGATATAAAGTTATCAAAAGCAGCAACGGCTGTTTTTAACAAATCGTATTGAAACTTTCCTAGTTTATTATATTGCTTTGCTATTTCAAAAGCTTTACGCTCTTTTTTTTGCGTCAATTCCATAGCCATATTATTGGCTTCCTCAAAATATTCAGATTCACCAAAAGTATTAATAAAGTTTTGGAGCTTTGCTAATGCTTTATCGGTATCTGCTTGATCTAGCGAATAATTAGGCGAAAGTTCGTAGTAGCTTTTCGCGCCCATATAGGCAGCTTCCGGTACTTTATCACTTTTAGGATACTGTTTTAAAAAACGCTCAAATTGATACCCAGCCATGTTGTAATCTTTTCTTTGGAAATACGTATCCGCTAAAAAGAACATAACGCGCTCACCTTGTGGTTTACCAGCATATTTTGGAGCAATTTGTTCAAATAAACGATTTGCTCGTTTAAAATCTTTTGCTTCATAAAATTTCTGCGCCAAGTCGTATTTAGGCTTAACGTCTTCATTTTTGAGTACCTTTTGGTATTCACTACAAGAAGCTAAGGTGACCAAAGCAAATAGAAAAAGAAGTAACTGCCTCATTTTTAAAAACATTTTGCAAAATTAGGAATTATAGTTGGGTTTAAAAAACATTTTCGAGATCCGAATTTAGGCCCATTTCAGCAATGAAATAGGTATTTTAATAAACTTTAACTTTAGATAAAGAAATGAGTTGTTATGCCGTAATCTTTGCAAAAGGTTTAATAAAGGTAGAAAGTTTAGCTTTTAAGCCTGGTGTAGCTTCGATTAATGGTAGTCTAACTACAGCATTTGAAAGTCCTAATTGTTCAAATATTCCTTTGATACCAGCTGGGTTGCCTTCATTAAAAATTAAACTCATTCCATCTTGTAGTTCGTAGTGCAATTCATATGCTTTTGTAACATTTCCTTCCAATGCAAAATTTATCATTCTTGAAAATGCTACAGGAACTCCTTGCCCTAATACTGAAATCACTCCAGAACCACCTGCTAAAACAGTAGGCAACGCAGTAATATCATCTCCAGATATCACCATAAAGTCATCTGGTTTATTTTTGATTATTTCTTGCACTTGCACCATATCGCCACAAGCCTCTTTAATACCTATGATGTTATCAAAATCATGTGCCAATCTTAAACTAGTTTCAGGCAACATATTACTACCTGTTCTACCTGGTACATTATATAAAATAATTGGCTTATTAGTAACCTCAGAAATTGCTTTAAAATGCTGATAAATTCCTTCTTGCGTTGGTTTATTGTAATATGGAGAAACAGATAGAATTGCAGCAAAATCTTCCGATTCAAAAGATTTAATTTCATCTACTATTCTATAGGTACTATTTCCTCCAATACCTAAAACTAGTGGTAAGCGACCTGCATTTGCTTCAACAACAACATCCATCACTTGCATCTTTTCTGCCTTATTTAAAGTAACGGATTCACCAGTTGTTCCTAGAACAACAAGATAATCTACACCACCATCAATACAGAAATTTACAATACGTGTTAACGCAAGCGTGTCAATTGACAAATCTTCATTAAAAGGGGTAACCAAAGCTACACCTGTTCCTACTAATTCTTTCATTATATTTCGTTTAGTACACCGAGGTACTTTTTTAGTTCTGACTTAAATACTTTAAATTCCTTTATGGGGGAATCTAGAATAATATCGTTATAAATTTGATCTACTTCTTTAAAACCAACACGTACTCTTGCTTTTGTTTTTACGCTCATTAATTGAATCATAAGGCTTTCTCTATTGTAATAATTTACCAATAAATCATACTCCCTACTCAAAAATTCATGCACATAACTATTCTCTATTTCACCATTCCAGCCTAAATCTTTATCAGAAAACACTGGTGTTGAATACGGAGAATTCTTATCATAAAAACTCTTGTATCCTATTATTTTTACAGCATTTGGTCTCAATTTGTAATCTTCTACAAACTCATAAAATAAGTTAGCATCATCAAAATTATCCAAATCAACTATACATGCCAAAGAGGTTATCCCCTGTGTACGTTGCACAGTCGGCATCGGTTTTTTCAATTCCTCTTTCAGAAATTTTTCTGCCGATCTATGCTTAAATTTATCTTTTATTCCCTTAAACATGTATTTTTACATTTTCAACAATCACACAAATGTAAAGAATTCTACATGCATTTCTCATACGAAGATAAACAGTCCTCTTTTTTTAAAATAAAACAAATTGTTGTATTTATAACAATTTGTTTATTGACATCGTGTACGCCCAAGAAAACATCACTGAATTCTGTTACAGGCAAAGAAATAACCATCGATAGCAGCTTGCTTAAAAATGCAGCAATAGATAGTTTTATACAACCGTATTATAATAGAATTAATGTTGTTTTAGATAGCACTTTATCATTCACTCCTAAAACACTTACTAAAGACGATGGAAAGTACAATAGTTCTTTAGGTAATTTAATGGCTGACATTTTATTAGAACAATCAAATCCAACTTTTAATTCACGCACTGGCAAGACTGTAGATTTTGTATTGTTTAACCATGGTGGCATGCGCTCCATAATTTCTCAAGGTAATATATCGGCAAGAACAGCATATGAAGTTATGCCTTTTGAAAATGCAATAATTATTGTTGAGTTAAGTGGCAAGTCGGTCGCTGAACTGGTGAACTATGTTAAAGATTATGATCGTCCGCATCCTGTTGCCGGAATACAAATAACTATTGGCAAAGATGGCAGCACAAAGGATATAAAAATAAATGGAAAACCATTAAATCCAAACAAAAACTATTTTGTTGCAACAAGTAGTTATTTAGTAACCGGCGGCGATAATATGATATTTTTTAAAGATGGATTGTCTTTCACCGATATTGATTATTCCATTCGGAATGCTATGATTGATTATTTCAAGAAGAAAGACACCATCAAATCAACAGTAGATAATAGGGTCATTAAGTTATGAGTTATATGGAAAGAAGAAAATTTATAAAAAATACCACAGCGGCTAGTACTTTAATTGGCATAGGCGGACTTTCTTTAAATGCATGTAATGCCAATTTAAAAAAGCACATAACCATATTACACACCAATGATGTTCATAGTCATATTGATGTTTTTCCAAAAAATCATAGCCGCTATCCAAATCTTGGTGGCTTAGCACGTAGAGCAACTTTGGTTGAACAAATACGACAAGAAAACTCGAATACTTTACTTTTTGATGCTGGTGATATTTTTCAGGGTACCCCCTACTTCAACTTCTATGGCGGCGAACTTGAGTTCAAATTAATGAGCAAATTAAAATATGATGCTGCCACAATTGGAAATCATGATTTTGACAATGGTTTAGAAGGACTGTTGGCTCAAATGCCACATGCAACGTTTAAGATGTTGTCGGCAAATTATGATTTTTCAAATACCATTATGGATGGCCATACCAAACCATATCACATTTATGATATTGATGGATTAAAAATTGGTGTGTATGGCCTAGGTGTTCATTTAGATGGATTAGTAACTAAAAAGCTCTATCAAGAAACTAAATATTTAGATCCCTACGAAATAGCTCAGGATATGGAGTATAAATTAAAAGTTGAGGATAATTGTGATTTAGTTATTTGTCTTTCGCATATCGGTTATGCATATAAAAATGAAAACAGACCTTCTGACTTAGGTTTAGCTTCAAAAACTGAACATACCGATTTAATTATCGGTGGACATACGCATACCTTTTTAGATAAACCAACAGTTGTGAAAAACAGAAAAGGTAACGATATATTAGTGAACCAAGCTGGTTGTTATGGTATTAATCTTGGGAGAATAGATTTCTACTTTGATGATGCCAAAAATATAGCTACCGACGGCGTTAGTATTGCGGTTTAGCTTTTTAAAACAAACTCTACTATTTCTTGTAATTCTTCATCTAAACTTAGTTTGGAAAAAGGTCTTCCTGCTTTACGGTACCAATAACCTGCATTAAATTCATCACCTTCCTTGCGATGGAGATACGCATGTATCCAACTACCCAAACTATTATGCATGTCTTGGGCAATGTTATGTGAAGACTCCCAATCATCCTTTGCATCAAACCATAATGCTTTTAATCCTTCTGGCCAATCTATTAGAGGAGTTTCGCTATTTAAAGACAGTTGGAACTCAGAATATTCTTTGGGTATGCTCATTATTAAAGAATTTTACCATTGATGATTACAAAGATAGAGAGTCTAGTTAAAAATATATTATAGAATTTGGCGTTAAAAAAAAACCAAAACAACAATATTTTCAGTTTTATACAACTACCAACCAAAGAATGAAGAATTATATAATCTCACTTTTATTCATTTTTTCAAGCACCTATTTTTTTGGACAATGCCCTACTTCAGAGATTGTAATAAACAGCCAACAAGACATTGATTCTTTTGTAATTAACTACCCTAATTGTACCGATTTAACAAACAACCTTTTAATTCAAGGATCAGGAATAACAAATTTGAATGGCTTATCGCAAATTACCTCAATTACAGGTAATCTTGTAATAGGAGGCTTTAATTTAGGCACATCGATTACTAATTTATCTGGGCTTGAGAACCTTGAAACCATAACAGGCAAGCTCGATATAAATCGAAATGCAAGTTTAGAGACATTAACTGGTCTATCTAAATTAACAGAAGTCGGCAGTACGCAAGTCGGAAGTGGTATTTCAATAAGTTTAAATCCATCTTTATTAAATTTAAATGGTTTAAATGGCTTAAACAGGGTCAACAATAGTTTTAATATACAGAATAATGCTTCATTAACTTCGATTGATGCGTTAGCAAATCTTCAGACCTTAATTCTTGGTAATTTTCTAACCTTAACCATACAAGGCAATAATTCGTTAACCAGCTTAACGGGTCTAGAAGGTATAAGTATGATTAGTGGAGGTTTAGTGATTAGCGGTGCTGGATTGACTAATCTTAATGGGTTAAATAATTTAGTTGCAATAACTACGCGATTAGCAATAACTAATTGCTCATCATTAATAAATTTTGAAGGTTTAAATTCGTTACAAAGTATAGGTAGTGATTTACAAATAGAAACAAATTCTTCGCTTCTTAATTTACAAGGTTTCAATGCGTTAAATAATATTTCAGGAAATGTTAGAATCGCACATAATAGTGAAATGCAAAATTTTAATGGTTGTCAAAATTTAGTTTTAATTGATGGAGATTTTACAATATTTAATAATGAAAAACTAGATGATTTTACTGGTTTAACGGGTTTATCTACAATTAATGGTAATGTTGAAATTAGATCAAATGAATTACTTCAAAATTTAACAGGCCTTTCTTCTCTAGCTACAATTAATCAAGAATTACAGATTCGTGACAACCCATCATTAGAAACTTTAGTTGGTTTAGAGTCTTTAGAATTCATAGGACTCGACCTTCAAATAAACATCAATCCAAACCTTCAAAACATAAACGGGCTTGATAATCTTAAAACAGTAACACGTCATCTAGAAATTTCACAAAATGCTAGTTTAGAAGAAATAAAAGCATTAAAAAATTTAGAAACAATAAGTGGTGACTTAAGTGTTAGCCAAAATCCATTATTATTAAATCTAGTAGGTTTAGAAAAAATTACTGAAGTCGGTAGAAACTTATATATCGGTTATAATGCTTCATTATTAAATCTTAATGGATTGAACAACTTAGAGTCTATTCTTTCGAGTTCGAACATTAATAATAATATAACCTTAAAATCATTAGACGGTCTTTCTTCGCTAAAAAGTGTAAACGCTTTTGAATTTGAATTATCGAACAACACGGAACTTACTAATATCAATGGATTAGAAAATCTATCTCAAATAAAAGGAGATTTAATTTTACAGAATAATGATTCTTTAGTTGATTTTTCAGGTTTAGAATCTTTAAATTATATCGAAGGAACTCTTTCAATAAATGATAATGAAAAATTAGAGAGTTTATCTGGCATACAAAATATTGATAACGAATCTATTTCTAATCTGGTTATCGAAGATAATCCGGCTTTAGCTGTTTGTGAAGCTTTAAGTATTTGTAACTATTTAAGTAATTCTGGTCCGCGAAGTATTACTAACAATCAAGTGGGTTGCGATACGGAAGTAGAAATTCTAAACCGATGTGGTAGTGCTTTAAACCTAATTACCGGACAAATTTTATATGACGAAATTGGAGATGGTTGCGACCTAACTGATTACCCTGTTCAAAACCAGCTCATAAAAGCTACTAACGGAACTAAAGTGTTTTCCAATGTAACTGACAGCAATGGTATATTCAATATTTATGTTTCGGAAGGTAGTTACACCACTACTAGTTTTTTAAACGAAGATGTTTTTACAATTTCGCCTCAGAACCAGTATTCCACCTTTGAAAATTTAAAAGCAAAGGACACAATTGACTTTTGCGTAACAAAATTAATTGAAGCCAAGGATGTTCAAATTACCATACTGCCACTTACCGAAGCAAGACCAGGCTTTGAAACTAGTTACAGTATAAATATTAATAATAAAGGCACTAAAACAATTTCAGGAGATATTACTATACAATTCGATAGTGACAAACTAACTTTTCTAGAAGCTAGTAAAACCACATCGTCAGAATCACCAAGCGCTATATCCTTTAATTATACTAATTTAAAACCGTTTGAGGCTAGATCAATAAATGCAACCTTTACTATTCTAGCTCCACCAACCGCTAATATTGATGATATTATTGAATTTACTGGCACCATTAATCCTGTAGATAATGATTACTTGCCCGAGGATAATATTTTTCATTTAGAGCAGACATTAATTGGTTCTTATGATCCAAATGACATTTTAGTTGTTGAAGGAGACTCAATTTCTGTTGAGGATAAAGACAAGTATCTAAATTATATTATCAGGTTTCAAAATACTGGTACGGCATCAGCAATTAATGTGAGCGTAGCACATGAGTTAGATTCCAAATTAGATTGGTCTTCCTTTACTTTTTTATCCTCAAGCCATACCAATACAACATCTGTTGCGAATGGTAATGAAGTAACCTTCTTGTTTGAAGATATTAATTTACCGGATAGCAATTCTAACGAGGTCGAAAGTCATGGTTATGTAGCCTTTAAAATAAAACCAAAATCAGCTATTCAAATTGGAGACATTATTTCTGGAAATGCCGAAATCTATTTTGATTTTAATCCAGCAATAATAACAAATACAGTTACTACAGAAATAGTTCAAGATTCAGACTTACCAGTGCAAGTGCTACTGTCAAGCTATACTAACGTCAAATGTAATGGTGAGAACAACGGAATGCTCGAATTAAATACCACTGGGGGCATACAACCCTATAGTTATGAATTGTTAGATGGGAACAATACTACCATTAGTAGTGGTACAAGTAACATTTTTACGGACCTTCCACCAGGTCAATATTCCGTATTGGTTACTGACGCTAATTTAAGTCAAGAACAAAGTGCTTTAATCGATATTTCAGAACCCGAATTCTTAACTGCATCTTTCTCAGTAAATGGGTTGACTTGTTCTAATAGCAATGATGGCCAAGCAACTTTAATGGCTACTGGCGGCACTGCTCCATACGAGTTTTCTATAGACTCAGGAAACACTTTTCAAACAAGCGCTAGTTTTGAGAACTTAGATACAGGATCTTATTCTGGAATTGTGCGGGACGCTAATGGCTGCCAAGCTGATTTAATTTTTGAAATAAGTCAAGGATTAGAAAAAAATAACTGTAGCGCTTTTTCTTTGCCTTCAGATAATTTTAAAATACAAGTAACTAGTGAAACCTGTGCTTCAAGCAACAACGGTTTAATACTAATAACGGCTGTAGAAAATCACAATTATTCAGTCACACTAAAAACTGAGAACAGTACAATTGATAAAGCATTTAGCACATTTACAAGTTTTCAAAATTTAGAGGCAGACAACTACGAAATATGCATTACAGTTATAGACGAAGCTGAATATGAAAAATGTTTTACGGTACAAGTTACCGAACCTGAAAAGCTCATAGTACAATCTGATATAGACCCTTCCGGTAAATTGGTAACATTAAAAATGCAAGGTGCTAACAAATACGATATTGAGATAAACGGCAAGGAGTATTCAACTACGGATAATAGTATAACAATCCCTCTTTCATCAGAAAATAATTCAATTTCCGTTACAACTGACATTGATTGTCAAGGGCAACATACCGAAACAATTCTTTCAACTTTTGACAAAGTTACAGTATATCCGAATCCTGTTGAAAAAGGTGAAGTAAGCATTCATTTGCCTAATAGTAGCCAAAATGAAGTACTTCTAACCCTATTTTCTATTAACGGAAAACGGATATTGGAAAAAATTGAAAAAACCGAAAATGGCATTATCAAATTGAATATGGACGAAATACCTTCTGGAATTTATACCATTATCATGACTACAGCATCATCGAACGATATAGCTAAAATTATTAAAAAGTAATGGGGATGAAAACCTTTATAAAATATGATTTAAGTATAATACTATTACTAATTATTTGGTCTTGTAATAAATCAAATGATACCATACCAAAAGAATTAGTAAACAATCCAATCGCTGCAATTTTAACTTTTCCTGATGACAATACCGAATGTAATGAAGGGGTAATTATTAACGAAAATGAAAGTCGTGTAAACTTTCAATGGAACGATTCTGAATTCACTGACACCTATACGGTTGTCCTCAAAAATTTAGATATAGATACAATTTTTGAAACAGAAAGTGCATCAAATTCAGCCGAAATAATTATTGAAAGAAGTACGTCATACAGATGGTACGTAATATCAAAATCAGAAAATAGCGACAAAACAGCTGAGAGTGATTCATGGCAATTTTACAATGCTGGTAAAGGAACAACTAATTATGCGCCTTTTCCGGCCGATATTATCTCGCCCGAAAATAATCAAGAGATTTCTCCAATAGATGGCAAAATTATTTTAGAATGGACTGCTACCGATCTCGATAATGATATAAAGGAATATGAAGTTTTTTTTGGAACTGAAAGTACATTAACCGAAAGTCTGGGAATCGTAAACGAAAATACATTTGAGGTTAATGTGATAGCTGGTATTGAATATTTTTGGAAGATTAAAACACAAGATGAAGCCGGGAATATATCCACATCAGAAGTTTTCAACTTTTTGGCTAATTAGTGTAAATTATTTTATATCACCTTTTTTGTTAGAATGCTTGATGGAAAGAACTTCTTTGGGTTCTTTCTTTGGGTTCAAAGTCGTTTTCAGTATCTTCCTTCCAACTTTATTTAGTTAAATGAAATTCATACTAGCACCCGATAAATATAAAGGATCATTAAGTGGATTCGATTTTTGCGACGCCGTTCAAGAAGGTATCGTCAAAGTATTTCCCGAGGCAAAATTCTCAAAAATGCCATTAGCAGATGGTGGCGATGGCACCATTGATGTTGTCGATTATTATTTAAATGGCAACAAAATTATAGTTACAGTAAACGATCCTTTTTTTAAGCCTATACAAGCCACGTACCTCTATTCAAATACTAGTAAAATTGCATTTATAGAAATGGCTGAAGCTTCGGGTTTAAAGTTATTAAAACCTTCAGAATTCGATTGTATAAATGCAACATCCTATGGCACTGGTGAATTAATTGTTGATGCTTTAGAACGTGGTGCAAAAGAGATAATTATAGGTATTGGTGGAAGCGCAACAAACGATGGCGGAATGGGCATGGCTAATGCATTAGGTTTCCGTTTTATGGATAATAATGGCAAAGAATTACAACCAATAGGAAGCAATCTGAATTTAGTTACCAGTATAGATGACACAGAAAAAAATTCCAAGCTTAAAGGCGTAGAATTTAAAGTAGCCTGTGATGTTTCTAATCCCTTTTATGGTGAGAATGGAGCGGCACATGTGTATGCAAAGCAAAAAGGAGCAAGTGAAAAAGAAATAACCCAACTAGATGGCGGTCTTCAGAACTTTGCTAATGTAGTATCAAATAAATATGAGGTTGATCTTCAGAACATTTCTGGGTCCGGAGCAGCTGGTGGAATTGGCGGTGGAGCTGTAGTATTTCTTGGTGGACAACTAACTTCTGGAATTGAACTTATTAAAGAACTTGCAAATTTTGACTCTAAAATTTCAGTTGCTGATTGGATTATTACTGGCGAAGGTATGATAGACATTCAGACACTAGCTGGAAAAACGATAGCCGGTGTAATTTCTTCTGCTGCTAAAAAGAACATTCCAGTAGCTGCTTTATGTGGTTCTGTTAATCTTACTATAGCAGAACAACAAAAATTAAATTTAACCTATGTTACCTCAATTGTTCAAGGAATCTCCAATTTGCAGGAGGCAATGGACTCTAGTTATGGCAATCTGGTTAAAGCAAGTTATAATTTTGCCAAGCTGTTACAAAGTAAACTATAGGGGGAATTTAAATGAACGATATCGCACTATTCATATTTACGAACCATATATTTTAAAATAGTATTTAGAATGTCCTCCTCCGAAGTTGTCATATCAACAGTTAAAGCGCGTTTAGGCATTTCTAATGTCTCAAAATCGGCTTTAAGTAAAGAAGCTGGACGGTCGTGATTTGGGGTATTTTCAATTCGTTCTGCGACAAATTCGTAAGAACCCTTCATAAAAATCCAATCCAATTGATGATTAATATTTTCATCTAACATTAAACGATCTTCCTTTTTTAATACCGAACAAGAAACAACACAACCTTTTAATTTTGATTCCTTGCTTATTAGTTCTTTAATTGAATTCAACCAATTTTCGATATTTACATCCTGTCCGCTTTTACCTTCTTGCAATTTACTTGCAAAGAGTTTATCTGCATCAAAAAAAGGAGTATCTAAAACCTTAGCAATTTTCTGACCTATAGCACTTTTCCCTGTTCCACACACTCCTACTAGAACAACAACGTAATTGTGATTTTTCATATAAAATTAATTGGTTTACCAGATTGGTTTACCAAATATAAGAATTATGGTTTAACTTAAACCATTATCCGCAGCAAATAATCTTTAGATTTTATTAATAATCACTTTCAAATCGCAGCCAAATATCTGGATTCAAATAAAACATTTTCTTCCAACCTTGTACGGCAACAGAATCATATAATTTAGGATATGGAAAAGGTGTAGTAATTGCATAATGCAGATGTGGAGGTTTCCCTGCCGCATTGCCAGTATCGCCAACAGTACCCAATGTGGTCCCTCTCTTTATAGGTTTTAATGAGAATGTTTGTATTTCATTTAAATGAGCATAATAATGAAATCGCCACTTCGGCCCTAATATCATTACCGACTTCCCTCCTTTACCACCTTCATGGGTATAAATTACAATTCCATTTGTTGAGGCTACTACAGCCGAGCCTTTTTCTGCAAAAATATCGATGCCTTTATGGGTAATTGAAGAACCCCATGGGTATGCCCAAAATGATTCTTTATCCCAACTTTTCGTGGTCGCATCTTCAACTGGAATAATCATATTTTGAGGTAATAAAAATCCAATCAGTAAAAATACCAATGGAACCCAAAACCATTTTCGCATTCCTTTATTTCGAAAAATAAAAGCAAAAACCGTTAGCATTGCAAACCAGAATCTATTAGTAGTGTTGGTTATCATGCGTTCTTAAAAACTGAATTCAAATAGGTATGCTTATGTTTAAAAACAATTTTATTCATTACTAAACCATCGCTAAAAAATCATCTTCTGTAATAATTGCTATGCCTAAATCTTCAGCTTTAGTTCTTTTACTTGGTCCCATTTTATCCCCGGCAACAACATATGAAGTTTTCGAAGAAATTGAAGAAGAAACCTTGCCTCCATTGTCCTCAATTAATTTTTTTAATTCGTTTCGACTTACTTTTTCAAAAACTCCAGAAACCACAAAGGACTTACCTTTTAATGTATCAGTCTGATTTTGTAACTGCTCTTCAGAAAGCGAAAATTGTAGTCCGTATGATTTTAATCGATTTACGATTTCTACATTTTCCGGGTTGCTAAAAAAGGCAACTACGCTTTGTGCAATACGTTCCCCTATTTCATCAACCGCAGTTAAATCCAGAATATTAGCCAGCATTAAAGCATCAATATTTTTATATGCTTTTGCTAGTTTTTTGGCCACAGTCTCTCCGACATATCGAATCCCCAGTCCAAATAACACGCGTTCAAAGGGAATTTTTTTTGAAGCAGCTACACCAGCGATTAAATTCTCTGCAGATTTCTCTGCCATACGTTCCAAAGGCAATATTTGTTCCTTTGTTAGAGTGTACAAATCTGCGCAATTTGTTAGTAGTCCGCCTTTAAAAAGCAATTCTACCGTTTCACTTCCTAAGCCATCTATGTCCATAGCTTTTCTAGAAATAAAATGTTGAATCCTACCTGTAATCTGGGTTGGACATCCATATTCATTAGGACAATAATGCTTGGCATCACCATCTTGCCGGACCAATTCGGTTCCGCATTCAGGACACTCTGAAATATATTTGGTGGGATTTGAATTTGTATTTCGCTGGGTTAAATCCACTCCAACAATTTTTGGGATTATCTCACCACCCTTTTCTACAAAAACAGTATCACCTTCTCTAATGTCTAATTTAGCTATCTGGTCCGCATTATGTAATGAAGCACGTTTTACCGTTGTACCCGCTAATAAAACCGGTTTTAGATTTGCAACTGGAGTAATCGCCCCTGTACGCCCAACTTGATACGTGATTTCATTAAGAACTGTTGAAACTTGTTCTGCTTTAAACTTATACGCCATCGCCCATCTAGGAGCTTTGGCAGTATAACCCAATTCTTCTTGTTGTTGTATGCTATTAACTTTAATAACAACGCCATCTGTTTCATAAGGTAAGTTGTGACGTGCTACATCCCAATGTTCAATAAAAGCCAATACTTCATCTGTAGATTTACACAATTTTGCGATAGAGGGTACTTTAAATCCCCATTCCCGAGCTTTCTCGAGCATTTGCCATTGCGATTCAATTCCAGTATTCTCACCAACAATTCCGTAAAGCAAACAGTCTAAAGGTCGTTGTGCTACCTGAGCACTATCTTGTAATTTTAAACTACCGGAAGCCGTATTACGGGGATTCATATAAGGGTCTTCACCATTTTCAATTCGCTCAAGGTTCATTTTTGCAAAACCTTCAAAGGGCAAAACTATCTCACCGCGAATGTCAAACTTGGGAGGATAATTACCCTTTAATTGCAAGGGTACGGAACGTATTGTTTTTATATTGGTCGTAACATCATCACCCTGAAAACCATCGCCTCTCGTTACTGCTCGTGTAAGTTTTCCGTTTTCATAGGTCAAATTAATACTCGCTCCATCATACTTTAATTCACAAGTAAATTCAACTTCAAGGTTCCCTAAAATTTTTTGAACTCGTTTTTCCCACTCTTCCAAATCTTCTTTGGAATACGAGTTATCTAATGAATACATACGTTGTTCATGGGCAACCGTATTAAAATTTTTAGTTACTTCACCTCCTACTCGTAAAGTCGGTGAAGAAGCGTCATAGTATTCTGGGTGCTTATCTTCTAGAGCTTTTAACTCCTTCAATTGCATGTCAAAATCATAATCTGAAATCGTTGGATTATCAAGCACATAATAATTGTAATTATGCTCTCTTAATTGATTTCGAAGGGATTCTATTTGATTTTTTATATTCATTTCTATAGTTATTCTCGACCATTAAGTCTAGAATTAAATTATAATTATTCATCAATTAAAAGAGATTGAAAATGTGCTTATAATACAGCCTTTACCATTCTGTCATTCCCAAAAATATCTTTTCGCAGTTCAATATCTATAAAATTATTCGCTTCTAAAAGTTGTATTGTCTCTTTCCCTAAATATTGATTTATTTCAAAAAACAAAACACCTCCCTTTTTCAAATTCTTAGTAGCGAAAACAGTAATATTTTCATAAAAGATTAAAGGATTTTCATCAGAAACAAATAAAGCTAAACTGGGTTCAAACTCTAAAACATTGGTTGTCATTTCAGTTTTTTCTAATTCTCTAACATAAGGCGGATTGGAAACAATAACATCGAACTTTTCTTCGATACAAAACTCCTTTAAAATATCTGCTTTTATAAATTCAATTTCAACTTTATTTCGTAAGGCATTCTTTCTTGCAACCGCCAAGGCTTCCTTAGAAATATCCAAGGCGTATACTCTAGCATCTGGTAAATTCTTTGCCAATGCAACTGCAATACAGCCACTTCCGGTACCAATATCGATTATTTTTAGCTTGTTTATATCACTTTTTACACTAGCCTTTTTGATTGACACTTCAGCTATCACCCACCGAACTAATTCTTCAGTTTCAGGTCTAGGTATTAACACATTTTCATCCACATTAAAATCCATATCCATAAAGTTAGTAGCACCAATTATATATTGAATTGGATGATTCAATTTCAACTTTGCCAAGCCTTCAAAAAGCGGTTGTTCATCTTCTTTGCTGATATTTATATCGGGCTGGAACGCCAAAACAAAACGTTCTAATTTAAGGTGATGCTCAATTAAGATATAAAAAAAACTAGCTACTTCTTCTCTACCATAAATTGAATCCAGTTCTAAATGGAAAACATTTTTTATCTCTTTAAGCAGCATACTTTATATAATTTACTTTTTACAATTAACATTGATTTAGCTTCCTATTAAGCAAACCCTTTTCAATTGAAATAGACAAGATTTAATATTCTATTTTTGTGAAGTGAATATACATACAAAATACATGTTGCGCTGCATAGAATTAGGCAAAAATGGTTTGGGTAGCACCTACCCCAATCCTATGGTTGGCAGCGTAATTGTACATGAGAATAAGATAATTGGTGAAGGTTACACAAGTGCTTATGGCGGTAATCATGCAGAGGTGAATGCGATAAATTCAGTCGAAAACAAATCACTTCTTAAAGATGCCACCATATATGTTAGCCTTGAGCCCTGCTCTCATTATGGTAAAACACCCCCGTGTGCAGATTTAATAATAAAACACAGCATTAAAAATGTTGTTGTAGGTTGTTTAGACCCTCATGAAAAAGTTGCAGGCAGAGGCATTAAAAGATTGCGAGATGCGGGCTGCAATGTAGAAGTTGGTATTCTTGAAAAAGAGTGTCGAAAACATCATAAACGATTTTTAACATTTCATGAAAAGAAGCGCCCTTATATTATTCTTAAATGGGCCGAAACAACGGATGGATTTATTGCTCCAGATAAAAACTTACGAGCAAGCAACCCAGAACCATTTTGGATTACAAACAAAAAATCGAGACAGTTAGTACATCAATGGCGCGCAGAAGAACATGCAATTTTAGTTGGTACCAAAACTGTATTAGAAGATAACCCAAAATTAAATGTACGAGATTGGAACGGCAGTTCTCCGATTAGAATTATAATAGATAAGAATTTAAAAATACCAACAGACTTTCATGTTTTTGATGGAAGTATTAAAACATTAGTCTTAAATTCGGAGAGAAACAGCAGTGACGAAACTATTGAATATTTAAAACTTAATTTTAAAGCCAATCTTGTTCAAGAAATTTGCAATGTTTTGCACAGCAAAAATATTTTAAGTTTAATTGTTGAAGGTGGCACTTTTACATTACAGCGTTTTATTGAAAGTAATTTATGGGATGAAGCACGTGTTTTTAAAGGAAATACTAATTTTGAAAATGGCTTAAAAGCTCCTAATATTTCCGAAAACAATAGTACTGCACAAAAAATTATAAAAGACATTTTAACTACTTATTATAATGATTAAAAACATCATTTTTGACTTCGGCGATATTTTTATAAATCTTGATAAGCAAATAATTTTTCGAGAAGCTGAAAATTTTGGTGGTACGGCAGACTTAATGCCAAAGCTGCATGAAATAAATAATCAATTTGAAATTGGCGCCCTAACGCCAAAAGAATTTGTAAGCGCACTTCAAGAGGTTTACCCTAAGGCTAACGAAAATGAAATAGAAAACATTTGGAACGGAATGCTTCTAGACTTTCCTGATTACCGCTTAGATTTTATTACCAAACTAGCAAGTGAAAATGCATACCGTTTGTTCTTATTAAGCAATACTAATGCAATGCACATTCCTTTTCTAGCAGATAGATGGGGTGAAGAAAAATTCAATCAGTTTAAGAATTGTTTCGAAAAATTCTACCTCTCACAAGAAATAGGTTTGCGAAAACCCAATGCTGATATTTTTGAATTTGTATTAAGGCAGAATAACCTTTTAGCAAGCGAAACATTCTTTATAGATGACACCAAAGAAAATACCGACGCAGCTGAAAAATTAGGGATTTCTTGTTGGAATTTACAAGTTGGGCAAGAAGATATTATCGATTTAAAATCGAAACTATAATATGCTAGATTTAGCACTAAGTGTTTTTTTTGCAAGTTTAATTTTTGTCATTTTCAAGTTGTATGACACCTATAAGGTAGAAACATTTTATGCAATTATCACCAACTATGTAGTTGCTAGTATTTATGGATTTTCTTTTTACAATGGTGAAATTACCCTCCTTGAGGTTGCTGAAAAAAAATGGTTTCTAGGAACAATAATTATAGGAATATTATTTATTGTAGTATTCAATTTAATGGCAGCAACTGCCCAACGTGTTGGGGTTTCAGTGGCGTCAGTAGCAACCAAAATGTCATTAGTTATTCCGGTTATCTTCGGTGTTTACACCTATAATGAACATCTCGGACCTATAAAAATTATTGGTATAATTCTCGCTTTAGCTTCTGTGTACTTTACCTCACATAAAGAGCATTCTATAAAACTTAAAAGGACTACTTTATTATTACCTTTTCTAATATTTATTGGATCTGGTATAATAGATACAGGAATTAAATACATACAAGAAGTACATCTAACAGCTTCTGAATTTTCATTATTCTCGGCCATTGCTTTTGGATTTGCCGCTTTAACCGGATTACTTTTCATACTTATAAAATCATTTAAAACACCTATTAGAATAAATTTTAAAAATGTGATAGGTGGTATTATTTTAGGCATTCCTAATTTTTATTCAATATATTTTCTAATGCGCGCGTTACAAAACGACGAATTAACTAGCGCTACCATTTTCACAATTAACAATGTGGCTATAGTCATGGTATGCACTTTAATAGGTATTATACTATTCAAAGAAAAAATAAGTTTAAAAAATTGGGGTGGTATTGCCTTAGCAGTTATTAGTATTTTTTTAGTAGCATTGTTTTAAATGGAGAACGAAACATATTCATACAAGACCATTTTAAAACCTTCAATTGAAGTTTTATATAAAGACAAGAAAAGCAAATTTTACGGTTATGCTTTTCCGATTAATTCAGAAGAAGAAGTTAAACCTATAATTGAAATATTAAAAAAAAAGCACCAATCGGCTAACCATATTTGTTATGCCTGGCAACTCGGAATTGACGACTTAAGATATAGAGCCAATGATGACGGAGAACCAAACAATTCTGCCGGTATGCCTATCTATGGTCAAATACAATCTTTTGAAGTTACAAATGTGCTTGTAGCCGTAGCTCGAATTTTCGGAGGAACCAAACTTGGGATTGGTGGTTTAATAAGCGCATATAGAGAGGCTGCCAAAATTGCATTGCAAGAATCAAAAATTATTGAAAAAAAATTAAAATGCAATTATAAAATTGATTTCGAATATTCTGACATAAATACGGTAATGGGGTTAATAAAAAAATTACAACTAGATATTACTTCTCAAAAAATGGAAATACAATGTGAAGTAATTATTTCATTTGATAAACAAAATGAAAATATTGTGATGAACCACTTTAATCCGCACCATAAAATAAAGTTCTCAAAACTGTACTAGTTTTCTAATTTTTTCAAGCACATAATCGGGGCAAGCAGTAGGCCTATTTGTCTTCATGTCAATAAAAGCCAGTACTGTGTTAGCTGTAACCAATAATTCTTGTTTTTCATTAAAGATTTTATAGTCAAATTCTATCTTTACAAACGGCTCTTTTTTAAGGCTAGTTTGCACAGTTAAAAGATCGTCGTATAAGGCAGGTTTTTTAAAATCAATTTGCATTGAAACTACTGGAAGCATCACACCATTTTCCTCCATGGTTTTATACGACACGCCTAAATCACGAAGCCAAGCAACCCTCCCCATCTCAAGGTATTGTGCGTAATTTCCGTAGTAAACATACTTCATCTGGTCCGTTTCCGCGTATCGTACGTGAAAAGAAATTTCTTTAAAATTTGTCATTATAGGTGTAAATACTTTATATTTAAGAAGTAACGATATGAAGTGCTATAACTTGCGAAAAAAAAACCGAATAATCAACCCCCTTTTCATTTTTTTTTTAGATAATTTGTTCACATATTTGTCAACCCTAAATAAGCCTAGAACTTACCAATTTAAGACCAGCAAAACTTAATCACTAACCAGAGAAAAGAGAGAACAATATCAC